>OY969816.1:0-3842500 GCA_963703385.1 uncultured Pseudomonadota bacterium | reverse complement strand
CTGTCCCCGCTGTGCGCGGTTCCAAAACCTTTTGGAATAACAGGAATCGAAGGTGGGTTTCCCCATTCGGAAATCCTCGGATCAAAGCCTGTTCGCGGCTCCCCAAGGCTTATCGCAGCGTACCACGTCCTTCATCGCCTCTCAGCGCCAAGGCATCCACCGAACGCCCTTATGACACTTGATTGCTCTCATTATCGACGCCCACCATTTTTCAAAACCCTCGGCAGAGTTCAAAATGATTGCTGTCTCTTACGAAACAGCAGGACGACGATCGAAAAGACCATTTCTTGCTTCGAACGCACCCGAGAGCGCCGCGGTCAAGCCGCGCCCACTGTGACAATCGCTCCAACCAATCTTGCGACCGGTTAGATCGGATGCGTTTCCTCTTCACAATGTAAGATAACCCGCCAAGCTTCTCGATCGAAAAGCCTCAGCGAAACTGACGTTTAAGGACGAAGGGCTCTGCTTATCGGCGGCGGCGACCAACGCAAAACCGAAGGTTTTGCTAGCCGCGACTGCGGCGCCGAGCTGATGCGAGGGATGCGAGCCGGAGGCTCGCCCGATCAAAGTCTGGTGGAGCCAGACGGGATCGAACCGACGACCTCATGCTTGCAAAGCACGCGCTCTCCCAACTGAGCTATGGCCCCATCTTGCGATAGAGAAGGCCCTCGCGTCAGCTCGGCGGCCCGTTCGGGCCCAGCGAACCTTGCGGTTCGCCTGAGCTAATCCCGAAGGATCATCGCTAAATCAACGTCGTTGGCGCCGCAAAACCAAAGGTTTTGCTAGGAGCGAATGCGACGCCGAGCTGATGCGAGGGACACTTAATAAGAATGGTGGGCCTGGGAGGACTTGAACCTCCGACCTCACGCTTATCAAGCGCGCGCTCTAACCAACTGAGCTACAAGCCCGAGCTTGACCCATCCCGAACAGAAAGCGGGCCAGTTGGCCACCCGCAAAACCAAAGGTTTTGCTAGGAGCGAACGCGACGCCGAGCCGTTGCGAGGGGACAAAACAAAAAAGAGCTCGTCCTTAAGGGAAGAAAGAGAGACGAAGACGGCGGCGTCCCGCCGTGAATCGGTCCGACTAGACCGTTGGTTCTTAAAGAGCTTCAGTAGATTGGCAAGCCAACCTGGAGAAGCATCCTTAGAAAGGAGGTGATCCAGCCGCAGGTTCCCCTACGGCTACCTTGTTACGACTTCACCCCAGTCGCTGACCCTACCGTGGTCGCCTGCCTCCAATCAAGTTTCCTTGGCTGGTTAGCGAAACGCCTTCGGGTAAAGCCAACTCCCATGGTGTGACGGGCGGTGTGTACAAGGCCCGGGAACGTATTCACCGCAGCGTTCTGATCTGCGATTACTAGCGATTCCACCTTCATGCACTCGAGTTGCAGAGTACAATCCGAACTGAGACGGATTTTTGAGATTTGCTAAGGGTCGCCCCTTCGCCTCCCATTGTCACCGCCATTGTAGCACGTGTGTAGCCCAGCCTGTAAGGGCCATGAGGACTTGACGTCATCCACACCTTCCTCGCGGCTTATCACCGGCAGTCTCCCTAGAGTGCCCAACTGAATGATGGCAACTAAGGACGTGGGTTGCGCTCGTTGCGGGACTTAACCCAACATCTCACGACACGAGCTGACGACAGCCATGCAGCACCTGTGTCCCCGGCTCCGAAGAGAAGATAACATCTCTGCTATCCGTCCAGGGCATGTCAAAAGCTGGTAAGGTTCTGCGCGTTGCTTCGAATTAAACCACATGCTCCACCGCTTGTGCGGGCCCCCGTCAATTCCTTTGAGTTTTAATCTTGCGACCGTACTCCCCAGGCGGGATGCTTAAAGCGTTAGCTGCGCCACTAAGCAGCAAGCTGCCTAACGGCTAGCATCCATCGTTTACGGCGTGGACTACCAGGGTATCTAATCCTGTTTGCTCCCCACGCTTTCGCGCCTCAGCGTCAGTATCGGGCCAGTGAGCCGCCTTCGCCACTGGTGTTCTTGCGAATATCTACGAATTTCACCTCTACACTCGCAGTTCCACTCACCTCTCCCGAACTCAAGATCTCCAGTATCAAAGGCAGTTCCGAAGTTGAGCTCCGGCATTTCACCCCTGACTTAAAGATCCGCCTACGCGCGCTTTACGCCCAGTAAATCCGAACAACGCTAGCCCCCTTCGTATTACCGCGGCTGCTGGCACGAAGTTAGCCGGGGCTTCTTCTCCCACTACCGTCATTATCGTCGTGGGTGAAAGAGCTTTACAACCCTAAGGCCGTCATCACTCACGCGGCATGGCTGGATCAGGCTTGCGCCCATTGTCCAATATTCCCCACTGCTGCCTCCCGTAGGAGTTTGGGCCGTGTCTCAGTCCCAATGTGGCTGATCATCCTCTCAGACCAGCTACCGATCGTCGCCTTGGTGAGCCATTACCTCACCAACTAGCTAATCGGACGCGGGCCAATCCTTCGGCGATAAATCTTTCCCCTTACGGGCTTATCCGGTATTAGCTCAAGTTTCCCTGAGTTATTCCAAACCAAAGGGTATGTTCCCACGTGTTCCGCACCCGTCTGCCACTCTCGTATTGCTACGAGCGTTCGACTTGCATGTGTTAGGCCTGCCGCCAGCGTTCGTTCTGAGCCAGGATCAAACTCTCAAGTTGTATGAGAATTTATCCCGACTAGTCACTGTCATAAAACCTGCACCCGAATCTCGGATCACTCCGAGCAGGAATGCAGTTTGTCGACGAGTCCCAAGCACACCCGATCCAAAAAAACCTCACGGCTCTAAAAGATCGCGATGAACTTGAAAATACGTGACCGTCGGTTGGTTCCTCACGCAATCAAGACCGCAAAGCCTTGATCCGCAGGGACTTCCGCCGTCCACGTTTCTCTTTCTTCCGATTCAATTGTCAAACAGCAAGGCCGAATAAACTAAGCCATCCGCCCTCAGGCTTCAACCTAAATCTTCGGCAACGCGAAACCACCCTGGCAAAACCCGCCAGCGAACCCCTCAAGGCTCATATGGAGACGCGCCAGCGCCCCGTCGCTTCATACCCGCGACGACGCCGTCGATGTCCGGCTTATAAAACCCACCATCATCACAGGTCAAGCACGTTTTTGGGCGGAACCAAATTTTTTTGGATTTCGAAGGAGTTTCAGTTCATTACGCACATAGGGCGCATGCGGCCTTGTCCGCGCCCGCCCCATTTGAGCCATTTTTCCGGAGTCTATCTCAAAAAACCTTTTCGGGCCGGCCGCTTGGCGAGATAGAACGCCATCTGGGTCTATCTCCTGTCTCGTTCTTCCCTGGAGTCCTGTTCGACCTTGCGATCCGTTGCCTTAGGCGCTCTCCGACCCTATCGATCCGGCAAGCGCGGATCGCTGTTTGCCGCGATCGGCGTGGAGCCGCCGATCGTCGCCGAGG
The DNA here is from genome assembly GCA_963703385.1 of uncultured Pseudomonadota bacterium. Classification (GTDB taxonomy): domain Bacteria; phylum Pseudomonadota; class Alphaproteobacteria; order Rhizobiales; family Beijerinckiaceae; genus Rhodoblastus. The sequence goes on along the minus strand of OY969816.1, from coordinate 3,839,088 downwards.
GCGATCGGCTTGGCATGGAGCGGCAACACCGGGTTTCGCCGCGTTGGCTGGCGGGAACGACTCTCACCGGCCTGATCGGCGCGAGCCTGCTCGGCGGGACGATTTACGCGGCTTTCGACCGCCAGGCTTATTTCGCCGAGGCGCCGACCCGCGCGATCCTGGCGCGGCGCGGGCAGCCGGAAGATTCCGGCGTCAATCCAAAAAAAGGCGATCGCCTGCTCAAGGCCGTCGATATCGTCGCCGCCAAACAGACCTTCAAAGCGCCGATCGCGATCGAGGCGGGCGACAAAGAGGTAATGAAGACCCATGTTTTCACGCGGGTCTCCACTACATTGACCCAGGCGGAAGCGGGACTGGCCAGCGACGTGCCGGATTTCAACCCGCTCCAGTTGCTGGCCGATTCCCGCAACCCTCCGCCGGACGCCGCCGAACCGCCGCCCGTCGAACAGGACGCGGACGTCAGCTTCACCTCGGGCGACCTTTACGCGGTTTCGCTCGCCGCGCAGAGCGCGACGCTTTCGACCGAAGAGGTGCGCGACCAGATCGCCGAAACGGTCAAGAACGCCCAGAGCGCCGGCGCGGCGCCGCCATTGCCGTTGCCGCCGCAACTGCTGCTGATGCGCACGAGCCGCGCCGGCCTTGAAGCGGGCGGGCCGGATCTCGGCCTGGGCGTCGTCGCCAATTCCACGGTCAATTCGCCGTTTTCGGCCATCGAAGTGCGGATGGTGCCGGAAAATGTGACCCTGGCGCCGCGCGGCGCCAATCCGGCTTCGGACCCGGATCATTCGCCGCTCGACAACCAACGGCTGATCACCGTCGCCCACGGACAGACCGTCGATGACGTTCTGGCAGGCGCTGGTCTGGACAAGGACGTCATAGCCAAAGTGAAGACCGGCTTCGCCGGGACGAATTTCTCAACTCTGTTCGCCGAAGGGCGGCGCATCAAATTGTCCTTCGCGGACGCCGAACAAGGCGAGGGCCCGATCCTCGCGCGTCTGAGCGTTTATGATGGAGACAGACTGAAGGCTTCGATGGCGCTCGCCGACGACGGGCGTTATCAATTGCTCGCCAACGCGCCAGTCGAAGAAGCGAAGCCGCAGCGGCTGGCGGGCGAGGACGATTCCGACGAAGGCGACGACGATGCGAGCGCCATGCGCCTTTACAACTCATTTTACGAAACCGCGCTGAAACAGGACATCCCGCGCCCGATCATCGACCAGATGGTGCGAATCTTCGCCAATGACGTCGATTTCCAGCGCGCCGTCTCCCCCGGCGATTCGGTCGACGCCTTTTATGACGACGGCGACGCGGCGAACGCCGGCCACGCCGAACTGCTCTACGCCTCGATCAGCGCGCGCGGCGAGACTTACCGCTATTACCGGTTCGATTCGCCTGACGACAAGAACGTCGATTTCTACGGCCCAGACGGCCGTTCGACGCGCAAGTTCCTGCTGCGCAAACCAATGGCGACCGGCGAATTCACGTCCGGCTTCGGCATGCGCTACCATCCGATCCTCCATTACACCCGCCCGCACAACGGGGTGGACTGGGCCGCGCCGATCGGCACGCCGATTTTCGCCGCGGGCAACGGCGTCGTCGAAAAGGCGGGCTGGGACGCCGGCTACGGCCGCCGCGTCGAAATCGCGCACGCCAATGGCTATGTCACCACCTACAATCACATGTCGCGCTTCGGCCGCGGCATTATTGAGAGCGCCCATGTCCAGCAGGGCCAGATCGTCGGCTATCTCGGCGCGAGCGGCCTCGCGACGGGTCCGCACCTTCATTACGAGGTCATCGTCAACGGCCATTATGTCGATCCGATGAGGGTGAAACTGGCGCGCACCCGGCAACTCGACAGCCAGAACCTCCCGCTGTTCGAGCGCGAACGGGACCAGATCAACAGTCTGATGGCCAAGGCCCCGACCGCGGCGCGCGTCGCCGGGCAGTAGATATCCGGCGCGGCGAACAGCGTGCGGAAAAGTGGATGCCGGTTTTCGCAAAAACGCTGCGAAAACAAAGAACGTTAGAGCCCTTCGCGATTCGACCGAAGCGCAATCGGCTCCAGCCGCCCTTCGCGTCGCTGGACCGCGCGGCGCCGCGCGGCGGGCCGAGCCCGAATGGACGCGGCGTAAGCGCCGGCGCCAGGGCTGGAGCGAGTTCCGGTAGGCCGCGCCGCGAACGCCTGGCGCCGACCAGCCGATAGAGCTGTTTGGTCGCCTCGACCACGATGACGCCGGCGCCCGGCAGAGACAATTTCCCGCTGACCCGCTCGACCGCCGGCGCGAATTTCAGCCAGCCCGCGCGCTGAACCGGCGGGGTATAGAGCGCGTCGCTCCAATAGATCGGCGAAAACAGCGATTCGCGCATGAGGTCCATCAGTTGGCCGCGCGAATAGGGACGGCCGTGGCCGAAAGGCGTGGTGTCGAGCCGCGCCCAGAGGCCGGAGCGGTTCGGCGCGACGACGATCAGCCGGCCGCCCGGCGTCAGCACCCGCCAGACCTCCGAAAGCAGCTCGCGCGGATGTTCAGCGTTTTCCAGGGCGTGCGCCAGCAGCATCCGGTCGATGCAGGAGTCGGGCAGCGGCAGCATCGAATCGTCGATGAGCGTGGAGGACGACGGACCCGAAGCGGGCCAATTCACGACGCCCTGCTCCGCCGGCATCATCGCGATCAGGCGCAAGGGGTGGTCGCGGAACATTTCGAGATAAGGCGTGGCGTAACCGAGGCCGGCAATCGAGAGGCCCGCGACAGAATCCCAGCGGCGGGTCAGGATCGCGCCGACGAACCGGCGCGCCGTCTCGCCCAGCGGCGAGCCGTAAAAGCTCCGCAAATCGGTGACATCGAGCGCCATGCGCCAAGATCGGCGAAAATCGCTTTGCAAGCAAGCGCGAGCCGGCCAAACTGGGAGGCCATGGCGCGGTTCGCGGCCAACTGATGGACCTCATGCGCGAACCCGATCGAACCAGGAGCGCGATATGGCGGTCGAATTTCACCAATTCCTTTGCCTGACGGACAATTTCGGCCTCCTCGCCCATGACCCAGCCTCGGGGGCCACCGCAGCGCTCGACGCGCCCGAGGCCGAGCCGATTCTGGAGGCGCTCGCCGAAAAAGGCTGGAGTCTGACCGACATCTGGATCACTCACCACCATTACGATCACATCGGCGCGGTGGCCGAGCTGAAGGCCCGTTTCCCCCAGGCGCGCGTCGTCGGGGCGCGCAAGGACCAACAGCGTCTTCCGCCGCTCGACCTCGCGGTTGGCGAAGGGGATGTCGTCAATCTCGGCGAAAGCGGCGCGCAGGTATGGGAAATCCCCGGCCACACTTTGGGTCATCTCGCTTATTTTTTCCGGGATGACGACGCGGTGGTGGTTGGCGACACCTTGTTCTCGCTCGGCTGCGGCCGGGTGATGGAGGGGACGATGCCGATGATGCACGAGACCGTGATGCGGCTCGCCAAACTGCCCGGCGAGACCCAGGTTTATTGCGGCCACGAATATACCGAAGCCAATGCGAAATTCGCGCTCGCCGTCGATCCGGAGAACGTCCTCCTCCACGAACGAATCCAGGAAGTCGCCGCCTTGCGCGCGCGCGGCGCTTTCACGCTGCCGACCACCATCGCGAGGGAATGTGAGACCAATCCCTTCCTGCGCGCCGCCAATCCGCAACTCCAGAAGGCGCTGGGCCTGGATGACGCGGATCCGGTCGAGGCCTTCACGATTCTGCGCGAGCGGAAGAATTGTTTCTAGTCGCAACATAAACGCGGAATTAACAGCTTCGACGCAGATTCAGCGGAATTGGAATTGACCCTCCGCTGTTTTTGGAAACGCGCCCGTGCAACTTCGCTATTTCGCGGTTCCCCCAGGGAAAGTCGCCGGGAAGGGGGATCGCGGCTCCGAACCGGCGATCGAACGTCGCGAGGAGCCGGCCGGCCTGTTCGCCCTCCCGCCGCCCGTCGAACGGGCGTTGTCCGCGCGCGCGGCGTCGGCGCCCCTCGCGCAGAGCGGCGAGACAGCGGCGACCGCGCCGGATGGAGCCCAGGATCCCGGCAGCACGCCCGATCCGCGCGCCATTCTCGATTCCATCGGGCAGGTCGTCTATGATTGGGATCTGCAATTCGACCGGATCACATGGGGCCCGAAAGTCGAATCGGTGTTCGGCTTCCAGAACATCGACGCTCTCTCGACCGGTCGCGGCTATGCCGAATGCCTGTCCCACGACAGCGAAAGTTCGCCTTACGAGGCGATCGCGCGCTCGACCGCCGTGGATGAGGGCAAGGGCGTCCCATTCCAGATCTGTTATGGCGTCATTCCTCCTGACAGTTCCCGCGACGCGACCGTCTGGATCGAGGATACGGGACGCTGGTTTGCAGGGCCGAATGGGCGCCCGGCGCGCGCTCACGGTCTGATCCGCGTCATCACCGACCGTTACCGACAACAGCGGCAGTTCGCCTTCACGTCCCGCTTCGACCTGCTGACCGGCGCGCTGAACCGCGCGAGCCTGCTGGAACAGACCAGCCATTTCTTTGCCGCCGCGGCCAAGCACAAGCAATCCTTCGGCGCTCTGCTGGTGAGCGTGGACAATCTGTTCATGCTCAACCGCACCTATGGCTACGATGTCGCCGACCAGGTGATCGCCAGCCTCGCCAAGCTGCTGCGGGCCAACTGCCGCGAGCGCGATCTTCTCGCCCGCTACGCCGGCAACAAGTTCGGGCTGATCGTGCAAAATGCCGACACCGAAGAATTGAGCGCTGTGGCCGAACGGCTGATCGAAGCCGCCGCCACGACGCCGTTCGAGACCAGCGCCGGACCGGCCCCGGTTTCATTGCGCATCGGCGGCGCCGTCGCGCCACGCAACGGCCGGGCGGCGCATGTTCTGTTCCAGCACGCCGAGGAGGCGCTGGATCTCGCCCGCCAGCCCGGCGCGGCGCGTTTCATGCTTTATGAACCCTCGCTGGCGCGCGAAGACTTGCGGATGCGGGCGTTGAAAATATCGGACGAAATCGTCTCCGCGCTGAACGAAGACCGAATCCGCATCGCGCTTCAGCCTCTGGTCCGCGCCGCGACCGGCGAAGTGGAGCTTTACGAGGCCTTGATGCGTCTGCGCCGTCCCGACGGCTCCCTGGTCGCCCCGGCCAGCGTCCTGCCGACGGCGGAGAAGTCGGGATTGATCCAGATGATCGATCAACGCGTGCTCGAACTCGCCCTGAAAAAGCTTGCGGAACATCCCGAGATGCGGATCGCCGTGAATGTTTCGGGCCAAACCCTGCATGAACCCGATTTCTTCGCGCGCCTGCGCGTTCTGCTCGACCCCGATCCGGATCTCGTCCGCCGATTGACCATCGAACTCACCGAAACCTGCGCCATCGAAGACGTCGAGGCGACCATCAAGGTGGTCTCTGGCCTCAAGCAGTTCGGGGCCAAGGTCGTCATGGACGACTTCGGCGCCGGCCATACCTCGTTCAAGAACCTGCGGCGTTTCGATTTCGATATGGTGAAGATCGACGGCGCTTTCGTGCAGAACATGGCGCGGTCGGAGGACGACCGGTTTTTCGTGCGCACCTTGATCGACCTGGCGCGCCATGTCGGCATCCCGGTGGTGGCGGAATGGGTCGAGGACAAGGACACCGCCGACATGCTGCGCGATTGGGGCGTCGATTATCTCCAGGGCGACTTTTTCGCCGCGGCCACCTTGCCGACTGGCCGCTCTCCCTCAGCCGATGGCTGAATTTCAGCCGCGACGCAGGGCCTCGACCGCGCGCGCGACGAAGGCCAGGGCTTCGGCCGGCGAGGGAAAGCTCAACTCCTCGACGCCGCTCGACACGTAGGTCGCGAGAATGGCGTAAGCGCGGCAGCTTCCGTCGCCCTCCTCCTCGCGAACGACAAAGCTCGGGCCGCCGCCGCAGCCGCGCGAAAAAGCGACATAGCGGGAATCGACGCCCGCCGTCGCGCCGCGCGACAGCTTGTCCTGCGCCATGTCGCGCAAGACCCGGTAGAGCCGAACCGGCTCGGATTCGCTTTCACGCCAGAACAATGGGCGTCTCTGCCTTCATTCTTTCTTGACCAGCCCGTCAATGCGCTTTTGCATCTCGGCAAGCTGCGCCCGCATCTCGTCCAGTTCGCTCGACGGCTGGGCCGGCGCCCGCGGTTTGGCGCCATCGGCCACCGCCGCGCCAAAAGGCGAGAACATCTCGAGCGCCTCGCGGAACATCGCCATGTTCTTGCGCGCCTGCTCCTCCATCGACTGGAACATCTGGCGCGACGGGCCGGCGAGCGGATTGGCGCTCAACGCCGCCTCGAACTGATCGCGAAACTTCTGGCTGTCCTTGGTCAGCCGCTCGATCGAAAATTCGAGATAGCTCGGCACGAACATCTGCATGCTGTCGCCATAGAAGCGGATCAGCTGGCGCAGGAACCGGATCGGCAGCAGGTTCTGCCCGGTCTTGCCTTCCTGCTCGAAAATGATCTGCGCCAGGACGGAGCGGGTGATTTCTTCGCCGCTCTTGGCGTCGAAAACGACGAAATCCTCGCCGTTCTTCACCATCCCAGCCAGGTCTTCGAGCGTCACATAAGCGCTGGCGCCGGTATTGTAGAGGCGCCGGTTGGCATATTTCTTGATCGTGACGGGTTGCTTCTCGTTCGTCATTTTCGTTCCCATGCGCGACGACTGCCGCGCCGCCGGCCCGCCCTTCCACGGGCGCGGGTCTCCCGCCCGCGCGCCCGGATCGCATGACGATAACCTTGGCGGCGCCAAAGACAAAGCGACTTCTTCATCAACCCGTCATTCCCGAATGATCTACAACCAAATGACCATGACGCGGCGCTCCTGGCGCCTTGACCGCGCCCAAGTGGAAATGGTCAAACTAACGCCCATGTCGCCAACCTGACTAAGCCATGCGGGCCGCGCCAAAAGGGCGGCGGGCCAAGTTCCGGAGGATTTTCCATGTCGACCGATGTCGTGATCGTTTCCGCCGCGCGCACTGCCGTGGGCTCGTTCAACGGGGTTTTCGCCAATGTGCTGGCCCATGAACTCGGCGCCGCCGCCGTCAAGGCCGCGCTGGAGCGCGCGTCCGTCGCCGCCGCCGACGTGGACGAAGTCATCCTCGGCCAGATTCTCGCCGCCGGCGAGGGCCAGAACCCGGCGCGCCAGGCGGCGCGGGCCGCCGGAATTCCCGATGAGAAAACCGCCTTCGGCATCAACCAGCTCTGCGGCTCGGGCCTGCGTACGGTCGCGCTCGGGCTGCAACAGATCGTCAACGGCGACGCCAATGTCATCGTGGCGGGCGGCATGGAAAGCATGTCGCAGTCCCAGCACGCGGCCTATCTTCGTTCCGGCGTGAAAATGGGCGAATTGAAACTGATCGACACCATGCTCAAGGACGGCCTGACGGACGCCTTCCACGGCTATCACATGGGCGCGACCGCGGAGAACATCGCCACCAAGTACCAGATCACCCGCGAGGAGCAGGACCACTTCGCCGTCGCGTCGCAGAACAAGGCGGAAGCCGCGAAAAAATCCGGCCGCTTCAAGGACGAGATCGTTCCGTACACGATCAAGACCAAGAAGGGCGACATCGTCGTCGACACCGACGAATTCATCCGCGACGGCGTGACCTATGACGCGCTCGCCAAATTGCGTCCGGCCTTCAGCAAGGACGGCACGGTGACGGCCGGCAACGCCTCGGGCATCAACGACGGCGCTGGCGCCGTGGTCCTGATGAGCGCGGCCGAAGCCGCGCGGCGCGGCCTCACTCCCCTCGCCCGCATCGCCTCCTGGGCGACCGCCGGCGTCGATCCGGCGCTGATGGGCACCGGCCCGATCCCGTCCAGCCGCAAGGCGCTCGCCAAGGCCGGCTGGAACATCCAGGACCTCGACCTGATCGAAGCCAACGAGGCCTTCGCCGCCCAGGCGATCTCGGTCAACAAGGAGCTCGGCTGGGACGTCGCCAAGGTGAACGTCAATGGCGGCGCCATCGCGATCGGCCACCCGATCGGCGCTTCGGGCGCGCGGGTGCTCATCACCCTGCTGCATGAAATGCTCAAGCGCGACGCCAAGAAGGGTCTCGCCACCTTGTGCATCGGCGGCGGCATGGGCGTCGCGCTCGCCGTCGAGCGTTGAGCCCTTTTTCACCAATGAGCGCCGGCCGCCCAACGGCCGGCGCTTTTTCTTCTCAACAGAAAAAATCCGAAGGGGAAAAACATGTCTCGAGTCGCACTCGTCACCGGCGGCACGCGCGGCATCGGCGCGGCCATTTCCAGGGCCCTCAAAGCGGCGGGCCACAAGGTCGCGGCGACCTATGCCGGCAATGACGAAGCCGCCAAGGCTTTCAACGCCGAGACCGGCATCCATGTCTACAAATGGGACGTGTCCGACTATGACGCCTGCGCGGCGGGAATCGCCAAGGTCGAGGCCGATCTCGGTCCGGTCGAGATCCTGGTCAACAACGCCGGCATCACCAAGGACGGCATGTTCCACAAGATGACCAAGGAGCAATGGTACGCGGTCATCAACACCAATCTGAATTCCCTGTTCAACATGACGCGCCCGGTCTGGGAGGGCATGCGCGCCCGCAAATTCGGCCGCGTCGTCTGCATTTCCTCGGTCAACGGCCAGAAGGGCCAGATGGGTCAGGCCAATTATTCCGCCGCCAAGGCCGGCGACATCGGCTTCGTCAAGTCGTTGGCTCAGGAAGGCGCGCGCGCCGGCATCACCGTCAACGCCATCTGTCCCGGCTATATCGCCACCGAAATGGTCAAGGCGATCGACCCCGCGGTGGTCGAAAAGGCGATCCTCCCCCATATCCCGGTCGGACGCCTCGGCGAGCCGGAGGAAATCGCCCGCGCGGTGGTGTTCCTGGTTTCCGACGACGCCGGCTTCGTCACCGGCTCGACGCTCAGCGTCAACGGCGGCCAATACATGGTCTGAATGGTCTGACCGGCGACTTCAGCCATCCGGCATCCTCGCCACAACCTGCCGGTTGATTTCGCCGCAAAAAAGACTGAGTTAGACTGATCCGACGGTTGGAGCTGATCCGTCCGTCTTTTTTTCGGGTCTCCAAGGATGAGGTTTCGGGTCTGGGCGGTCCGCGCCGGCGGCGACAGCGAGGCCGACCCTTTGTTCATCGAAAATGGGCAGATCGCGGTCAGCTTTCGCGACGCCAATGAGGATTTGAGCGCGCTGCCCGCCCAGCGCGCCGCCTTCAAGGACGTTTTCACGCGAACCACAAGCGAAACCAAGCCGGGCGCGGTGCCGATCCAGGCCGGCCAGCTGTTCCGTTTCGTTCACGAAATGAAGATCGGCGACCGCGTGATCTATCCGCGCAAGCTCGACCGCACCTTGATGTGGGGCGAGGTTTCGACGCCCTATTTCTACGACCGCTCGGGCAATCCCGACTTTCCTCACCGGCGCGGCGTGCGCTGGCAGGCCTCGCTCAGCCGCGATGTCTTTTCGCAGGGCGCGCTCTACGAACTGGGTTCGGTGCTGACCCTGTTCGAGGTGCGCAACTTCGCCGGCGAATTCATCCGCCGTTTCGAGCCGCCCTCCGACGCCGGCCCCGCCGGCTCGGCGAGCCCGACCGATGACGAAACCCAGGTCCGGGTGGCGCGCGACATCGCCGAGACCACCAGGGATTTCATCTCCAAGAAGATCAAGACCGATCTGAAAGGCTTTCCGCTTGAGCCTTTCGTGGCCGACCTGTTCCGGGCCATGGGCTATAACGCCCACGCCACCCGTGCGGTGCGCGACGAGGGGATCGATGTCGTCGCCCATCGCGACGAACTGGGAATCGAGCCGCCGATCCTGAAAATCCCGGTATTAGGTAGCAAGCTCACCAAACGGCCATGTTCTCGTTTGTTCACGCCCGGTTCTGATTTTGGTCATGGGCGAATGTTACGCGCGTAACATGTGGCGATCATGTTGGAGGAATGTTCCGCCGTTGGCCGAGGCCGAAGCCGCGTGAATGCAAGGGCCGCTTAGAGCGGCCTTTTTGTTGATGGCAAATGCTGGCTATTGAGCCTCGTCTTTGTAAATCAATTTGAAACTGCCGGCTAAAAGGTCGAGCCACAACTTTCGCTCTGCCTCCGGCCAAACCGCTCCCGTTTTTGGCAAGCGCGCCAATAATCCCTTAATGATGGGATCAATCTCTGGATTATCATCGCTGCCCCCTCCACCGCCGCCAGAACTGCTCTTGTCTGATTTTGGCGCCGGATTGCCGTCGTCCTTGTTAGTGATCCCAGGCTTGACAAACCTTCCCGTGGCTTGGTCGATAAAACCAGCATATTGCGCTGATTTTATAAAGGTTTGTCGCGCCCGTTCTTTTTGCTTCGGGGATACGCCAAGCTGTTCCATGTGGCGTTCAATCGCCGGAGGCGGCGGGAGCGCATTGCCTTTATATTGGTCGTACATTCGGCCGAATAGCTCAACGTTCAAAAACGCAGCTATGCGGGACGTTCTTTCAACTCCCGATCCGTTGAGCGCGTCACGGCCTAACTGAGTTAAGGTCGCTTGATTTTGCGTTTTATCAATTAAGCCGAACATTCGAGCCGCGCCGATGCGGGTTCTGAAAGTTCCGCCAGATGCCGTTTGGCCCATCCACGCGGCCAGCTCGTCCACTTCACATGAACTTCCCGCTTTTGCATGAATGGTTTGCGCAAGCTCGATAGCCGATTCTAAATCAGCGTAAGGAAACTCGATTTCAGACCTAAAGCGTTTGCGCCCCTCCGTATGAGCGGCTTCCACGCCCGCATTGCCGATGTCTGACATTGGTCGCTCCTGACCATAAAAAGTCATCCACAACACTTATGCCAGACCCGCCGCCTTAATGTCAAACTTTTTCTTGTTACGTCCGTTGACGACAACACGAAATATCGTATTATCGGTCTACGGAGAATCGAATGACAGCAGTTTGAGCCCCGCAGCGGCAGAGCCGACGCTATCGGGGCAAGGAAAAGAAAAGGCCGCCACTCTGCCCCGCGAAGGAAGAAGTGACGGCCTTGATTGGCTTACGACGACTATGCCGGCGGTAAGCCGCCGGTTTTCACTGGGCTAGAGCCGGTGCTGGGCGCTCCCCTATCCACGGTTGCTCCCGAGGGTCCGACCCCCTCCTAGTCCACCTGTTTCTATCAGAAACAGCCAATTCCGTCTAGTACGCCGTTGGCTTCTCAGGCTTGGCGTAGGTGATCCCCGATGCCTTGGTCTGTTCGCCGTCATTGGCAAAAACAAATCGAATGCCCTGCGCCTCAAGATAGCTGCGCATTGCAGCTAGAGTTGCCGCTATGGGCGCCCGTTTCCCAATCTCAAAGTCCCGAACAGTCGAAACACCGACGCTCGCGGCTTTCGCCAAGTCATCTTGCGAAATTTGAAGCCATGCGCGAGCGGCGCGACATTGAGCAGGTGTCATCCTCTGAAAATAATGATAACGGCGTTTTTCGTCAAGGTCATATTTTTAAGTTGACACCAGCTCTAATGTCATATATAAAAGCTGACATAAGCGGAAAACGCGGAACGTCAGCAAGCCATGTCGCAGCATTTCCTTCTCTCAAAACATGCAAGGAGCCTGAGCCTCGCTCGGGTTGCGCGCATGTCCGAAGAGGAAGCCCGCGACGCTTTCAAGCAAATCCGTTGGGCCGAAACCGAAGGCGAGCCGATTTGCCCGCGCTGCGGCTGCATCGCCTGCTACGCCTACAAGACGCGCCAGCTTTTCAAATGCAAAAGCTGTGACCATCAATACAGCGTCACCTCGGGGACGATCTTCGCTTCCCGCAAGCTCCCGATCTCGATCTATCTTCTCGCCATTGCGATCTTCGTCAACGAGGTGAAGGGCAAGTCCGCCCTGGCGCTCTCTCGCGATCTCGACGTGCAATACAAGACCGCCTACGTCATGGCTCACAAAATCCGCGAAGCCATGTCGGCGGAAATCGAAACCATGAAGGCTTCCGGCACGGTCGAAATCGACGGTGCGTATTTTGGCGGCTATTCCAAGCCCTCGAATTACAAAGAAAACCGCCGCGACCGTCGCCTTGCGATCAATCAGACCGGCAAGCGCCGCGTCGTCGTCATCATGCGCGAGCGCAACGGCCGCACGCTTCCCCATGTGTTCAAGAGCGAAGCCGAGGCGCTTCCTATGTTGGAAAGCCGCATCGCCGCCGGCGCCACGGTTCACGCCGACGAAGCGACCCATTGGGATCGCTTGCACGCCCGCTACCTGACCAAGCGCATCAATCACGAATGGGCTTATTCAGATGAAGGCGCTTGCACCAATCAGGCCGAAAGCTTCTTTTCCCGCGTCCGTCGCTCGGAAATCGGTATCCATCACCATATCGCCGGCCCGTACCTTTCAGCCTACTCTCGCGAAATGGCTTGGCGTGAAGACCACCGCCGCGTCAGCAATGGCGAGCAGTTCCTTATGATCGCTGCCGCTTCGTTGGCGCATCCGGTTTCGCGCCAATGGAAGGGTTATTGGCAGAGATATATCGAAGCCTAATGCCTTTTGCAGTTCACGGAAGCAATAAACTTCTCTATTTCACCCGCCTGCATCCCAGCTTGATGAAGTTTTATTCTAGTGTATTGGTCGTCATGCAGGTCGTGACGGCGAATATCTACGCGCAACGTGCTGCCACGTTTCTTATAAATTTCAACTCTATCCGCCTGCCGTTTAAATGTGAAATTTAATGACCTCAGCGCGTTAACAAGGGCGTCGTGCGGAATCACCATTACCCCCAGCAGCGATGAGTTCGAATGGGACATTGAACTGAACATCGCTGTCGTTCTGCACGGGTATGTTGGTAGCGCGCCAACCTTTTTCACGCAAAAACTGGTCTAGTTCGTTATCTTGAAGCAGATCAACCATTAGAAGATTCATGGTCTCGGGAATTAAGCTCCGCAATTCTTCCTGAGAATCCGCCTCAAGGCTCAGATTGAGCATGTCGCATACGCCGATGATCCGCTTCGAGGTGGGGCTCGAAAACGTCACCCACTGCACACGGGCCTCAATCTTAACTATCTGATGGATCGCAGACATGCGACTTCCCCTGCTTCGCGGTGCGTCATGATATCTAAATGATATTAGAAATACAAATTTTCCATGGCACGATTGACAAATCAGTTTTCCCCTATCGAATCACATTTTCGGCATACGAGCCATTCCGACCGTTCCCCAAATCATATTCCCTGATGCGCCTTGCGCCGCGCTGACAAATGCGCGCTCTTTCAAGACCCGCAACGCGTTGCTCACCCACTGCGTATGCTCGGTCAAGGAAGCCGCCACATCCTGACGCCGTTTTGCTTTCCGTTGCTGGCGACCGAGCCGCGTTTCAGACGGTTCCCCATGATCTGGACGATGTTGTAGGCGACGTTCCGGCGCATGATGTGGTCGTCGGCGTCCAGGCCCTTGGCTTGGAGTAGGATGACGGCGAGCTGGCGCGTATCGAGTCCATCCGGCGCCGCGTCCAGCGCCTTTTTGCAAATCGCGAAGATTTCGCCACGGGCAAAGACCTTGGCGAAGCTCATATGCGCATGGGCGCCTTCCGGGTCTATCTCGCGCCCGTACATGGCCAGGACGGCGTTGACGTTGGCAAGGTCGCGCCGGGCGGTTTCCAGCGCCCGCTCATAGGAAATGATCGCGCCTTGAATCGCGCGCTGCTTGTCGCGAAGGGCGGTTATGACGTGCGGATCGGCCATGCCGAGATTTTACGAAATCCCGGCAAATCCCGCCATTTCCCGCTTGGTGAACTTGCTACCTAATACCGGAAAATCCAGGTCAAGGCTCATGACGGCAAGATCGGGCCGGACCTCGTAAAGGCCTTTTACGCCATGATCCATGATCGCGACGTCGGCATTTTCATCACCACCGGCGGCTATACCGCCGCCGCGCTGGAGTTCGGCCGCACCAAGGGCAATCTGAAACTGGTCGACGGGGTGGAGTTCGTGAGCCTGATCGAGAAATATTATGACGCCCTCGACCTGAAATTCCGCAAGCAGATCCCGCTGCGCCGGATGCTCGTGCCGGATGTCCTGCCGGATGAATAACCCGCGCGCGAGCGGTTGGCGCATGCCAGAGCGAGCGCCAGCAAGACCCGCGAGCGGTTGGCGCACGCCAGAGCGAGCGCCAGCAAAACTCGCGAGCGGTTGGCGCACGCCAGAGCGAGCGCCAGCAAAACTCGCGAGCTTTTGGCGTAGGCCAGAGCGAGCGTGATCCCAATAAAAAGGGCCGGCGCGAGGCCGGCCCTTGATCGGCGAAACGCCGAAAGCTCAGTCTTCCTGAGACTTGACCTTGAGCACCTGACGGCCCTTGTACATGCCGGTCTTGAGGTCGACGTGGTGCGGACGGCGCAGTTCGCCCGAGTCCTTGTCCTCGACATAGGTCGGGGCGGCGAGGGCGTCGGCCGAGCGGCGGAAGCCGCGCTTCATCGGCGAGGTTTTTCTCTTCGGAACAGCCATTTGAAAACTCCGGTCCGGCCGCGCCGCTGGCCGGAGACGGCCGCGAAAGCGCGCGGAAAAATTCAAGAGCGGGTCTCATACAGGCAAAAAACCCAAAAGGCTAGAGCCGCGCGAAAAAAAGGAATCACGCGATCAGGTCGAGTTCGAAGGCCCCCGGTTGATGGCGGGGCAGGCGCCCCGGCGCGACCAGAACCGCGTCGCCGCGCAGGGCGCAGCCCATCGCCCAGGGATGGGCAGCGAGCCAGACGCGGACGGCGCGGGAAATCCGCGCGATCTTGCGCGCGTCGATCGCGACCTGCGCCGCCTCGAAGGACGGCCGCGCCTTGACCTCGACAAAGACCACCAGCCCGCCGCGCCGGGCGATCAGGTCGATCTCGCCACTGGCGGCGGAATAATTGCGCGCCAGGACACGAAAACCTTTCAGCCGGAGCCAGAAGGCGGCCAGCGCCTCGGCGCGCAGGCCGAAGACGCGCGCCGCGACGCGCCGGTTCATGCGCCTTTCGCCCCGCCGGACAATTCCAGCGCCCTCGCGTAAACCTTGCGGCGCGGCTGGCCGGTTTCGGCGGCGACGACGCTCGCCGCATCCTTGAGCGAGAATTTTTCCAAAGCGGCGCGGATTTTTTCGTCAAGCGCGGGGCCGGCAAGCGCCGGCGCGTCTTCCCCGGGCGGCGCCACCAGCAGGACGATCTCGCCCTTGGGCGGCCCCTCGCGCTGGTAATCCGCCGCGAGCGCGTCGAGACCGCCGCGCCGCACCGATTCGAAATGCTTGGTCAGTTCTCGCGCGACCGCCGCCTCGCGCGGCCCCAGCACGGCGGCGAGATCGCCAAGAGTCTCGGCCAGGCGCCGGGGCGATTCGAAAAAGACCAAGGTGCCGGGAATGGCGGCGAGCTGCGCGATCCGCGCGCGCCGGGCGCCGCTTTTGGCCGGCAAAAAACCCTCGAAAAAGAAACGGTCGGTCGGCAGGCCGGCGACGACGAGGCCGGCGAGCACCGACGACGGGCCGGGCGCCGAAGTCACCGGCACGCCGGCGGCCAGCGCCTCGCCGACCAGCTTGAAGCCGGGATCGGACACCAGAGGCGTGCCGGCGTCGGAGATCAGCGCCAGCCTTTCGCCCTTCTTCAGCCGCGCCAGCAGGACCGGCCGCATCGCCTCGGCATTATGCTCGTGATAGGCGACGAGCGGGGTCGCTATGCCGTAATGGGCGAGCAGCGTGCGGCTGACGCGGGTGTCCTCGGCGATCACCGCGTCGGCGGCGGCGAGCGTCGCCAGCGCGCGCAGGGTGATGTCGCGCAAATTGCCGATCGGCGTGGCCACGACATGGAGGCCCGGCGCGATCGGCTCGGCCTCGGCCCGCAGGCCGAAGGCGACAAAAGAGGCGGGATTTGGAGGGGAGGAAGGCGCCACATGCGCCATCGGCGCGCCTTTCGTTCGATAAAACTTACTTTTGTTCTGTTTATAGAACGCGTTATAGCGAAACGCGCGCCCGTCCGCAAGGCGTGGACCGATGGCGCGCAGCGGCCGCGCCTCGCGCGATGTTGCCAGAAGCGCTACATTTGCCTTAAGACAAAGCCCAAGATTTCGCGGGCTGAAACGTCATTGCGGCGCTGCGGCGCGGGCGGTGGGGCGAGAGAGCGAATTGCGCATGGCTAAAACTCATTTCGCCGCCGGCCGGCGTTTCTTCCTGCGCGCGGCTTTGCTCGGCGGCGCGGCAACCTTGTCCGCCTGCTCGACCACGGGGCTCGGCCCTTCGGATCAGCCCGCCGCGCCGCCGCCCGCAGCCCCGGCGCCGGACGCGGCGACTTTCGGCAATGGCCCGACCAAGGTTGCGCTGATTCTGCCCCTCACCCAGGGCGCGGGCCAGAGCGCCGTCGGACTGTCGATGCGCAACGCGGCCGAACTGGCGATCCAGGATTCGGGAGCGAACGACATTACCGTGATCGTCAAGGACGACCGTTCGACTCCGGACGGCGCCCGCGACGCCGCGCAAGGAGCGATCGGCGAAGGGGCGGCGCTGATCCTCGGCCCCCTGTTCGCCGCCGACGTTCGCGCCGCGACCGGTGTCGCCCGTCCCGCCGGCAAGCCGATCATCGCTTTTTCGACCGACCTTTCGATCGCCTCGCGCGGCGTCTATCTCCTGTCGTTCCTGGTCGAAGGCTATGTCGACCGGATCGTCGATTACGCGGCCGGCCAGGGCAAGAAATCGATCGCCGTTCTCGCGCCGGAGAACGATTACGCCAATGTCGCGACCGCCGCCCTGCAGCAGGCGGCGGCGCGGCGCGGCCTGCGCGTCGCGCTGATCGAGCGCTACAAGCCCGGCGCGGTCAAAACCTCGGTCGCCAATGTGGCGGCGCTCGGCCCCCAGATCGACAGCCTGTTCATTCCCGAACAGGCGGCGGCCATGCCGGAGGTGGCGCAGGCGCTGACCGGCGCCGGGCTCGATTCCAGAAAAGTCCAGATCCTCGGCACGGGCCTGTGGAACGACCCCCGCGTGCTCAGCCTGCCGGCCTTGCAGGGCGCGTGGTTCGCCACGCCGGACAATGCCGGCTTCGTCGCCTTCGCCCAGCGCTATCGCGCCAAATTCGGCTCCGATCCGACCCGCGTGGCGACGCTCGCCTATGATTCGGTTTCGCTCGCCGCCGCGCTCGCCCGCACTCAAGGGCCGCGCGCCTATAGCGACGACGTTCTGACCAATCCGACCGGCTTCAACGGCGCCGACGGCGTGTTCCGCTTCCACGCCGACGGCGGCAACGAGCGCGCCCTCGCGGTGGTGCAGATCAACCATGGCGCGACTGCGGTCATCAGCCCGGCGCCGCGCTCGCTGTAGCGCCTTTTCCCGCTGTTTCTCCACATTTTCCGCTATGATGCCGCGCGCGCGAATCATCTTCGCGCGCCATGATCGATCGAGGGACCATCGCTTTGACTGCCGCCAAGGACACCGCGCCGGAGCCGAACAACGAGGAATATGGGGCCGGATCGATCAAGGTTTTGCGGGGACTGGACGCGGTGCGCAAGCGTCCCGGCATGTATATCGGCGACACCGACGACGGCTCCGGCCTCCATCACATGGTCTATGAGGTGGTGGACAACGCCATCGACGAGGCGCTCGCCGGCCACGCCACCCTCGTCACGGTGACGCTCAACGCCGACGGCTCCTGCACGGTCACCGACAACGGGCGCGGCGTCCCCACCGGCCTCCACCCTGAGGAAGGCGTCTCGGCGGCCGAGGTCATCATGACCCAGCTCCACGCGGGCGGGAAATTCGACCAGAACTCTTATAAGGTTTCCGGCGGCCTGCACGGCGTCGGCGTCTCGGTGGTCAACGCTTTGTCCTCGACGCTCGATCTGCGCATCTGGCGCGACGGGCTGGAGCATGAAATCCATTTCGCCGATGGCGAGGCGGTCGCCCCGCTGGAAGTGGTCGGCAGCGCGCCGACGGTCGACGGCAAGCCCAAACGCGGAACCTCGGTGACCTTCCTGCCGAGCCCAAAAACCTTTTCCCACACCGAATTCGATTATGCGACCATCGAGCACCGGCTGCGCGAACTCGCCTTCCTCAATTCCGGCGTCCACATCGTCCTGACCGACGCCCGCCACGCCGAAACCAGGACCGAAGACCTGTTCTATGAGGGCGGGCTGGAAGCGTTCGTGCGCTATCTCGACCGCGCCAAGAGCCCGCTGATCGGCAAGCCGGTGCTTATACGCGGCGAGCGCGACGGCGTCAGCTTGGAAGTCGCGCTGTGGTGGAACGATTCCTATCACGAGAACGTGCTGGTCTTCACCAACAACATCCCGCAGCGCGACGGCGGCACGCATCTCGCCGGCTTCCGCGCCGCGCTGACCCGCCAGATCACCGGTTACGCCGAAAGGTCGGGCCTGACCAAGAAGGAAAAGGTGGAGCTTTCCGGCGACGATTGCCGCGAAGGCCTGACCTGCGTCGTCTCGGTGAAAGCGCCGGACCCCAAATTCTCCTCGCAGACCAAGGACAAGCTGGTTTCGTCCGAGGTGCGCCCGGTGGTCGAGGGGATCGTCAACGAGTTTTTGGGCCAATGGCTGGAGGAAAATCCCGGCGAGGCCAGGACCGTGGTCGGCAAGGTGGTCGAGGCGGCCTCGGCGCGCGAGGCGGCGCGCAAGGCCCGCGAACTGACGCGCCGCAAGGGCGCGCTCGATATCGCCAATCTGCCGGGCAAGCTCGCCGATTGCCAGGAGCGCGACCCGGCCAAGGCCGAGCTTTTCATCGTCGAGGGCGATTCGGCGGGCGGCTCCGCCAAACAGGGCCGCGCGCGGGAATATCAGGCGGTCCTGCCGTTGCGCGGAAAAATTCTCAATGTCGAGCGGGCGCGCTTCGACAAGATGCTGTCGAGCGAGCAGATCGGTACGCTGATCACCGCGCTCGGCGCCGGCATCGGCCATGACGAGTTCAATCTCGAAAAGCTGCGCTATCACAAGATCATCGTGATGACCGACGCGGATGTGGACGGCTCGCATATCCGCACCCTCCTGCTCACTTTCTTCTATCGCCAGATGCGGCCGCTGATCGAGAACGGCTATCTCTACATCGCCCAGCCGCCGCTGTTTAAGGTCAAGCGCGGGTCCTCCGAGCAATATCTCAAGGACGAAAAGGCGATGGATGATTATCTGATCGAAAATGGCGTCGACAGCGCGGCGCTGCGGCTCGCCGGCGGCGAGGTCCGCGCCGGCGCCGACCTGCGCGCTTTGGTCGAGGAAGCGCGGCTGGTCCGCAACGTTCTTGGCCAGTTGCACAACCGCTACAACCGTTGCGTGGTCGAACAGGCGGCGATCGTCGGCGCGCTCAAGCCGGTCTCGACGTTGGGCGACGACGAGGCGGCGGCGCGCGCGCGGGAAATCGCGGCGCGGCTTGATGCGCTGGCCGATGACATCGAGCGCGGCTGGGAAGGACGGGTCGAAAACGGCGGCTTCGTCGTCACCCGCACCCTGCGCGGGGTGAAACAGGCGGTCACGCTCGACGCCGGCCTGCTCGCCTCGGCGGAAGCGCGCCGGCTCGACGAGCGCGGCGCCAATCTTCGTCAGGTTTATGGCGCGCCCGCCCTGCTGCTGCGCAAGAGCGAGGAAAGCCGGATCATCGGCCCGACCTCCCTGCTCGACGCCGTCCTCGCCGCCGGCGGCAAGGGCGTCACCCAGCAGCGCTACAAAGGCCTGGGCGAGATGAACCCCGAACAGCTGTGGACAACCACGCTCGACCGCAACGCCCGCTCGCTGTTGCAGGTCAGGATCAAGGAAGGCGACGAGGCCGAGGACATTTTTGTGAAACTGATGGGCGACGTGGTCGAACCGCGGCGAGAGTTCATCCAGGACAATGCGCTGAACGTGGCGAATCTGGACGTGTGAGGCGGGCCAGCCTCATCGCTCCGCCGGCGGCCTTGCGACCCATCCGTCGTAGGTGAGCTTGAGGCCGGCGAGGACGATCAGGCCGAAGCCAAGCCGGACCAGCGGCAAGGCGCCCTCCGAGGCGATCGTCGCCCGCTCGTACATCTGCGGCGCCACCAGCAGCGCCAGACCGCGCAAGGCCAGAATCCAGCCAAACAGCGAGATCAGGATCGCCGAGGCGCCGCGCCAGACCTGGTGGTTGGCGATCACGAAGATTCCGCCGAACATCATCAAGGCGCCGATGATAAAAACCAACGCCGGATTGGCGAAGAAGGCGGCAGCCAGTGGGGCGACCTCGGGCAGCCTCACGACAATGATGCCGGGGACAATGACCAGATAGGGGCCGAGAACGCGGGCGAACGCCCTCGTCCTGGCTTGAGATTCCGGCGTGGCGGTCATGGCGGCGCTCCCCTGTCCCCTCGATTTTACCCCGGATCGCAGGGCTGAAAAATATCGAGCCGACGAAAAATGATCAAAGTGGATCGGAAAACCCGCCCCGATCCCGAACAGCCAACAAAAAACCCCGCTTGCGCGGGGTTTTTCGCGGAACGCGTCCGGTCAGTCGTTGCGCTGGCCGGTGAGCTGCACCAGCGACATGAAGATGTTGATGAAGTCGAGATAGAGCATAAGCGCCCCGTTGACCGACTTCTTGGTGGCGATCTCGTAGCCGTCGGATTCGAGATACATCGACTTGATCGCCTGGGTGTCATAGGCGGTGAGGCCGGAGAAGATCAGCACCGCCAGGATCGACAGGGCCATCTGGAACGGCCCGCTGTGCATGAACAGATTCACCACCATGGCGATGATCAGGCCGAACAGGCCCATCATCAGGAACGAGCCCATCGCCGACAGGCTGCGCTTGGTGGTGTAGCCATAGAGGCTCAGCGCGCCGAAATCCGCCGCCGTGATGAAAAAGGCCCGCGCAACGGACGCGCCGGTATAGATCAGCAGGATCGACGAAATCGACACGCCCATCACCGCCGCATAGGCGTAGAACAGGTTGCGCGCCGAGGAGGCCGCCATTGTGTTGATCTTGAACGAGAAGAACAGGACGAAGGCGAGCGGCGCGAAGATCACCACCCAGCGCAGCGGGCTCATATAGAGCGCGGCGCCGAAACTGGTCAGATAAAGATGCGAGCCGATATGATATTGTGTTGGCAGCGCGGAAACCGCCAGCATGTTGACGCCGAGCGCGAACACGCCGGTCAGCGCCAAGCCGATCGACATGTGGTTATAGACGCCGAGCATGAAAGCCCGCAGACCTTGATCTACATCGGCTCCCGTCCGGGCATAGCCCCGGCTCCAGGGAGCGGCGTTGCGGTCAAAGTTGGACATGGATTCCTCACGACTGCCACAGGGAAACCCCGCCACGGACAATCCGCGGGCGGCGCGGCTGTTCAGAATATGACGGCGAAGCCGCGAAAAGACAAGGCGGGGCGACTTACCCCGGACTAAGCTTCACATTACATTTTGGTCATTCTTCGCGCAGGCGCCGCGCGGGCTTTTCGCCCAAAACCCGCCAGGTTCCGATCAGCCCGATGACCAGAGCGAAGGCGATCGCGCCGAGCGCGACGCCAAAAGCCTGCGCCGGGAAAAAACGGAACTCGAGATCGAGCAGCTGGCGCGCGACCAGCGCCGCGACCAGCGAACCCGCCGCCACGCCGAAGCCGGCGGTCGCCAGGCCGAGCAGGGCGAATTCCAGCGCCAGGGCGCCAAGCAGCCGGCCGCGCGTCGCGCCCAGAACCTTCAGCACCACCGCCTCGTAAATCCGCGCCCGCCGCCCCGCCGCCAGCGCCCCCGCCAGCACCAGCGCCGAAACCACGAAGGCGAGCGAGGCCGCCGATTGGATCGCGACCGACAATTTTCCCAGCAGGCCGTCGACCGTCGCCAGGGTCTCGCGCAGCGACACGCCGGCGACCGCGGGAAAATTTTTCGCGGCGTCGGCGAGCAGCGCCGCTTCGCGCGCCGGCGCAGGGCGCTCGGGCAGGCCCAGGGTCATCAGGCGGGCGAACGGCGCCCCGGCGAAGGAATTGGGCGAAAAGACCATCACGAAATTGATGCCAAAACTGCCCCAGTTCACCTTGCGCAGGCTGGCGACGCGCGCCGTCAGCGTCCGGCCGAGCACATTGACGGTGATCGTGTCGCCGATCTTCACGCCGAGGCCCTGCGCAACGCCGGTTTCCATCGAGACCAGCGGCGGGCCTGAATAATTCTTCGGCCACCATTCGCCCGCGACAAGGCGCGACCCGTCGGGCGCGCGATCGGAAAAAGTGATCCCGCGGTCGCCCTCCAGCGCCCAGCGCGCCTTGTCCCCGGCCTTGACCTGCTCGGCGGGAATCCCGTTCACCTCGACAATGCGCCCGCGCAGCATGGGCGCGACGGCCACGACGCCGTTGGGCGCCTCCTTGCGCAGAAAAGCCTCGAAAGCGGGGGCCTGCGCCGCCTGGATGTCGAAGAAGAAAAAGCTCGGCGCCTGCTTGGGGACCGAGCCGCCGATTTCGGCGCGCAGGTTGCGCTCGACCCCGACCAAAGCGGTCAGCAGGGTGACGCCGAGGCCGAGCGAAATCAGGAAGGAGGGCGTCAACGCGCCCGGCCGGTGGAGATTGGCCACGGCGAGGCGCAAGGACAAATTTCTTGAATGGGGGGCGCGGCGGGCCCAGGCCATGATCGCCCGCGCCACGCCATAGAGCAAAGCGAAACTGATCAGAACGGCCGCGCCGAATTCGGCGGTGAGGCGTTTGTCGGCGCCGACCACCAGCGCGAAGCCGAACAGGGCGGCGGCCGAAAGCGCCGCCGCCAGACGGCCGCGCCGCCCCAGCGGGCCGATGTCGCCCACAGCCGTCTCGCGCAACAGCGTCGTCGCCGGCAGGGCGCGCGCGCGCTCCAACGGCGTGGCGGCGAAAGCGAGCGCCGTCAGAAGGCCGAAAATCACGCCGGCAAAAGCGTCGCGCCAATCGAGTTGCGGCGCGAGCGGAAAAGGCAGCGACGCGCCCAGGATTTTGGCGAGCAGCCCCGGCAAAGCGAGGCCAAGCCCCGCCCCGATCAGCGAACTGGCGGCGGCGACCGTCAGGGCCTGGAACAGGACGAAGCGCGCCGCCTCGCCGCCGCTCGCGCCGAGCGCTTTCAAAATGGCGAGAGTTCTTGCGCTTGCGGTCGATCAGGCCGCGGATCGAATTGCCCACCCCGATCCCGCCGCTGACCAGAGCGGTCAGGCCGATCAGCGACAGGAACTGGGCGAATCGTTCGACATTGCGCGAAAGCTGCGGCGAGGGCTCGGCGCGGCTACGGATTTCAAAGCCGGAATCGGGAAATGCGGCGATAAAATCTTTTTTGACCGTCACAACATCGGAATCGCTCGCTTTTTCTGGCGGGAGCAGCAGGCGCAAGGACAGGCGCGCCACGGAGCCCGGCATGATCAGCCCGGTCGCCTTCAACGCGGCGTCGCTGACGATCACCCGCGGACCGAAGCCGATGAGTCCGACCGAATCCGGCTCGCTCGCCAGCCAACCCTCCAGGATGAAACGGGCCGCGCCGATCTCGATCGCATCGCCGATCTTCACGTTCAGCCGCGCGCCGAGCGTCCGGTCGGCGAAAAGTCCGAAGGCGCCGTCTTTTTCCGCGAGCTCGGCGAAAAAGCTTTGTCCGGGCGGCAAAGGCGGTTCGGTCCTGACGGCGCCGGTCAGGGGATAGGCCGAATCGACCGCCTTCACCTCGACCAGGGCGGAGGCGAGCGCGTCGTCAGAGCCATGCTGGCGCCGGGCCATGGCGCGCAAGAAAACGATCTGGCTGACCTTGCCGTGCTGGTCGAGAAAAGCCCTCTGTTGCTCGCTTGGCGCGCCAAAGGCGCGGCTGAAGGCGAGATCGCCGCCGAGCAGGACCGCGCCCTGCTGGGCCAGCCCGTCACGAAAGGCGCGCGCCGTCGCATCCACCCCGACAATGGCCATGACGCCAAGGACCAGAGCGGCGATGAACACGCCGTAAAAACGCAAAGACCCGCGCAGGTCGCGCAACGCGAAACGCGCCAGGGCCCGTTGCGCGGCAATGGGCCTTGGCGCAATGGGGCGCGACAGGTCAGACGCCGGCATGTTCACGACCCGCCGCGACAACAACCCGGTCGCTTTCGATCCGCCCGTTGCGCAAGCGGACGATGCGATGGCAGCGGCGCGCCAGCGCCTCGTCGTGGGTGACCAGCATGAGAGTCGCGCCGTGGGCGCGGTTCAGCGCAAAAATCAGTTCGATGATCTCCGCGCCCACGCTCTGGTCGAGATTGCCGGTGGGCTCGTCGGCGAGCAGGAGCGACGGATTGGCGACCAGCGCCCGGGCCAGCGCCACGCGCTGCTGCTCGCCGCCCGACATCTGCGCCGGATAATGTTTCAGGCGATCCTCAAGACCAACCTGTTGCAGCGCGGCGTTCGCGCGCGAAAAAGGGTCGGCTTGGCCGGCCAGCTCCAGCGGGATCGCGACATTTTCGAGCGCGGTCAGAGTCTGGATCAGGTGAAAAGCCTGGAAGACCACGCCAATATGGGCGCCGCGGAAGCGCGCCAGCTGGTCCTCGCTCATCTTGTCGAGGCGCCGCCCCGCGACCCAGACGGCGCCCGAATCGGGAGCCTCCAGTCCGGCCATGGTCATCAGCAGGGTCGATTTGCCCGAACCGGACGGCCCGAGCAGAGCGACCGTCTCCCCCCGCCCGACTTCGAGACCGATATTTTTCAGGATTTCCGTCCGGGCTTCGCCGCCGCCCAATGCGAGATTGACATTTTCCAGTCTTATGGCGGGATCGAACATGCAGAAACTTTCGACGAAGGCCGCGATGACGACCCGTTCTTTGGCGCCGGCAGGCTTGGCCGGCTTCGCACCATATGGGCTCCGCCTCTCCGTTCGCCAAATTTTTTTCGCGGCGCTGGCGCTGCTTTTCGCCCTGAGCCAAGCGGCGGGCGCGCGGCCCTTGCGGATCGTCGCGCTCGGCGACAGCCTGACCGCCGGCTATGGCCTTCCCGCCGACGCGGCCTTTCCGGTCCGGCTCCAGGCGGCGCTGAAGGCCAGGGGCTTCGACGTCGAAATCGTGAATGGGGGCGTCTCGGGCGACACGTCGGCCGGGCTGCTGGCGCGGCTCGACTGGACGCTCGGCGACGCCGCCGACGCCGCGATCGTCGAGATCGGCGCCAATGACATGCTGCGCGGCCTCGACCCGCAACAGACCGAAAAAAATATCGACGCCATTTTGACGCGGCTGCGGGAGCGCACGATTCCCTTCCTGATCGGAGGCATGCGCGCGGCGCCCAATCTCGGCGGGCCTTACGCCGCCCGGTTCGAGCCGCTTTACAAGGCGCTGGCGCAAAAATATCAGGCGCCGCTCTATCCCTTCTTTCTCGAAGGCGTCGCCGGCCATCCCGACCTGCAATTGCCCGACGGCCTGCATCCCAACCCCAAGGGCGTGGACGTGATGGTCGCCGGAATTCTTCCCACAATCGTCGCCTGGCTCGACGGGTTGAAGAAAAACTGATCGGACCGCCCTTGCCCAGATTGTTCACCGCTTTCGAAATCCCGCCGGACATTGCGGCCCAGCTCGCCTTTTTCCGCGGCGGGCTGCATGGCGCGCGCTGGATCGAGCCGCAGGAATATCACGCGACCCTGCGCTTTTTCGGCGATTTGGACGCGCGGGTCGCGCAAGCCCTCGCCGACGATCTCACCGAGACCGAAACTTTGTCCGGCGACGCGTCCCTGCGCCTGGAGTTCGATGAAATCGGGGTGTTCGGCGGCCGCTCGCCCCGCGCGCTTTATGCGCGGGTGAAATCCGACCCGCTGCTGATGCGGCTCCAGGGCGCCCACGAGACCATCGCCCGCCGCAACGGCCTTGCCCCCGAGGCCCGGAAATTCGCGCCCCATGTGACTCTGGCGCGGCTGCGCGGCGTCTCTGCGAGCGCCGTCGGCGCATGGCTCGCGGAGCGGGCCTATCCGCTGGCGCTGGCCTTCGACGCGCAACGTTTCGTGCTTTATTCCTCGCGCGATTCGGTCGGCGGCGGACCCTACCGGATCGAAGCCGTTTATCCGTTCGGCGAAGACGGAGAGGATTGACTTGATCCCTCCCGCCGGCGACCTTCGCGCCGGACCCAATTCCTCGTAGAAAGGAAACGGCTTTTCCGCGGAACAATTTTTCGAAAATCAAGGAGCCCGGTGGCGGCTATGGATCGACCGACACGAGAAACCGCTTTTCCGGCTTCTTCGGCGACAGACCAAACTCATCGTCTGGTTCTGGTGACCCGCCAATCGCCCGATTGGGCCGCGCTCGCCGCCGACTTTCGCGCGGGGCGAGAGATTGACCCCGAGCGGTTTCAGCCCGACCCGACCGTTCCCGGCTTCCCGAAAGATCTCTTCGCGCTGATCGATCTGTGGAACGAGAGCTATGCGGTCGATTTCTTCACCTGCCGCGCCCGGCTCAAACAGATCGCCGACATGATGCTGGCGCGGATTCCGAACGCCCGCCGCGTCGCTTTCGAGACCTTTCGCCATCGCGGTCCGGAACAAGGCGACGCCCTCGTTTTTTTTCATGACGACGACGACTGGTTTTCGCCCGCGCTGTCGGCGCTGGCCAGGCTGCCGCTGGATCAGATGGATGTTGTGGTCTTTCCGCTGGTGCGTTTGTGGATCGACAATGTGACCTTCGTTCTTCCACAATTTCCGGTCGCGAGCGTCGTCGGCCGGCCCTGCCCGTTCACCTATCGTTATCACACCAATAATTACGGCGTGGCCGCATGGGTCTGTCATGGCGACGTCATCCTTGGCATGAAGGATCACATCATCGCCTCGTCCTTCGCCAGAACGCGGAATTTTCGCGATTATTACATCAACGCGCCCTTGGGCTGCACAATCAAAACGCCCTGTTCGGCCAGCATGATGTGGGAACTGAAAACGCCGGGAAACGAGGGCCGCCGGCTCGCAGCCCGCTTCGTCGCGGCGATCGAGACTTTGACGATCCCGCCCGAGGCCGGATGGATTCGCGACGGACTCGACCGTGCGCTCGACCTCTTCCGGGAAGCGGTAGGGCACAGCGAACTCGTCGGCTGACGACGCTCAAAAGCCCTCGATCACGCCCACGTAAGGCAATTCGCGGTAGCGGCCGGCGTGATCCATGCCATAGCCGACGACGAAACGGTCCGGGCAGGAGAAGCCGACGAAATCGGCGTGAACCTCGATTTCTCGTCGGTGCGGCTTTTCTAGCAGCGCCGCGATCATCACCCGCCGCGCGCCGCGCTCGATCAGCAGCTTCTGCGCGAAGGCGAGCGTCCGGCCGGTCTCGAGAATATCGTCGATCAGCAGCACGTCGCGGTCCTCGACCTGCGCCCGAAGCTCGCGCATCAACTCCATCCGGCCCGAGGATTCCCTTCCCGCGCCATAGCTGGCGACCTGAAGAAAATCGACTTCCGGCGCGAGGCCGGCGCGATGAAGGGCGCGGAGCAGATCGGCGGCGAAGACGAAGGCGCCGGTCATGATCGGGATCGCGATCAGGTCGCGCGGACCCGCGCCTGCTATCTCCCGCGCCATATGCTCGACGCGGGCGGCAAGCGACGCCTCGTCGAACAGGACGGTCGCCGGCCCGTCGCTCACCACGGCGCGGCCGAGGCGCCCGGCCCTCCAGCGAAACGCACGCGGACCTTGTGGCCCTCCTTCGGCGGCGCGGCAAGCCGGGCGCGGAAATCCGCCGTTTCGCCCGCCGCCAGCCAGGCTTTGGGCGGCGCGGCGATCCAGTGGTAGATTTCCCGGCCTCCTGCGTCGAGCACCGAGAGCCTCATGCGCGGCGCGACGCGCGGCGACGAGGCGAGATTTCGGATCTCGCCCTCGACGATCAGGATCTGACGGCCGTCCTCATAATCAAGCCGCGAGGCCACATGGTCCAGGCCCATGCGCGTGAGGTTCACATTGAGGCCGAGCGCGGCATAGAGCGGCGCCGCCGCGGGCGCGAGGCGCGCGATCTGCGCGCGGGCGCCGATGAGCAGCGCCCAGGCGCCGAAGCCGGCGAAAAGCCAGGCCAGCGGCCAAGGCGTGCGTCTTGCCGCGCGGCTTGGCGCGCGGCTCGGCGGGCGGCTCGGAGACCGGATGGCGGCTTGAGCGGCGGCGTGCGAAAAGACCTGGGCGCGGCGGTCCGAGGCGTCTGGGCCAAGGCTCGCGGCCTCGCGCCGGCGAAGGGCCAAGTCGAAGGCTCGATCCTCGATCGGCGAAAATGAGGAGGCTGAAGGCATGAGGACGCCCTGGCTGGGGACGAGACTGCGCGGTTGATCGCAATTCAAAATCGTGCCGCTATAGTTAAAGTGGAGTTAAGGGCGAGCGATTCGCTTCTTTCCGCCCGCCGCTTGCGCCTGATCCATGGTGGGATCAGAAAGGGAGCGTTCTTTGGTCCGGTTCGAAAATGTCGGCTTGCGATATGGCATGGGCGCGGAAATTTTGCGCGACATCAGTTTCGACATCCAGCCGCGCTCGTTCCAGTTCCTCACCGGCCCGTCAGGCGCCGGCAAGACCACCCTGCAGCGGCTGATCCTGCTCGCCATGCCGCCGACGCGCGGCCTCATCACCCTGTTCGGCAAGGATTCGCAAGCGCTCGACAAGACGGAGATCACCGCCTTGCGCCGCAGGGTCGGGGTGGTTTTCCAGGATTTCCGGCTGCTCGACCATCTGACCACCTATCAGAACGTCGCCCTGCCCTTGCGCGTGCAGGAGCGCGCGGAGGCGAGCTATCGCGCCGAAGTCATGGAGCTTCTGGGCTGGGTCGGCCTCGGCGATCGGATGCATGTCTTTCCACCGGTGCTTTCGGGCGGCGAAAAGCAGCGCGCGGCAATCGCCCGCGCCTTGATCATGCGTCCGCAATTGCTGCTGGCCGACGAGCCGACCGGCAACGTCGATCCCACGCTGGCGCGCCGGCTGATGCGACTCTTTCTGGAACTGCACAAATCGGGCACGTCGGTCGTCATCGCCACCCACGACCTCGCGCTGATGGACCAGTTCGACGGCGCGCGGCGGCTTGTGCTCGGCGACGGCCGCCTGCATATTTACGAATGAGCGCCGGATGACCTTCTCCTCCGATTCAGGACAGACGCGCGCGCCGATCGAAACGGTGGACCTCAGCGACGCCTGGAGCCAGACCCCGCTGGTGCCTGCGGAAACCGTGGCCGGAAAATCGCTGGCGATCGTCATCGCCATAATGACCTTCCTTGCCGCCATGACCGCCGGTTTCGCCATTGTGCTCGCCGACGCCTCGCGCCAATGGCGCGGCGAAGTCGGGCTGGAAATGACGATCCAGCTTATGCCGCGCCCCAACCGGGACATCGAAACCGACGTGGCGAAAGCGGCGAAAATCGCCGCCGCCTTCCCCGGCGTCGCAGAGGCGCGCCCCTTCACCTTGAAGGAAGCGGAGGATCTGCTCGCGCCCTGGCTCGGCGCCGGGCTCGACCTCGGCCAGCTGCCGGTTCCGCGCCTGATCGTGGTCCGGCGCGACCCGAGCAAGCCGCTCGCCGCCGCGGGACTGCGCGCCGCGCTCGACGCCGCCCTGCCCAATGCGGTCCTCGACGATCACGGCGCCTGGATGGAGCGGCTCGGGACGATGGCGCAAGTCGTGGTCGGCGGGGCGGCGGCGATTTTCGTGCTGATGCTGACCGCCATGGCGCTTGCCGTCGGCTTCGCCACGCGGGGGGCGATGGCGGGCAATCGCGAGATCATCGAGGCCCTGCATTTCGTCGGCGCCGCCGACGGCTTCATCGCCCGGCAGTTCCAGTTCCATTTCCTGCGGCTCGGCCTGCGCGGCGGGGCGGTCGGCGGCGGGGCGGCGATCGCGACCTTCCTGCTTCTCGGCTTGCTGTCGCGGCACTGGATGGCGAGCGCCGGCGGCGAACAGGCCGAAGCCTTGTTCGGCTCCTTCTCGTTGGGCTGGACCGGGCTCGGCGTCATCGTGGCGATCTCGTTGGGGGCGGCGCTGATCGCCGGCCTGATGTCGCGCGCCATCGTCTTTCGCGCCTTGCGCTCGTTTTTCGTGGCGTCGAGCTGACGAAGCCGGGTTTTCGTGCGAGGGACGCCGGGAATGCCTGCCGGGGGCTTTTCTTTTGGCCGCGCCTCCGGCACAAGGAGCGCCATGATTTTCCTGCGCTCCCTGCTGTTCAACGTCGCCTTCTATCTGTGCACGGCGGTTTTCGCGATCGGCGGCCTGCCGACCATGTTGTTCGGCCGCAAGGCGATTCTGGAGCTGGCGCGCGCCTGGGCCCGCGCCAGCCTGTGGCTGCTCGACCTGATCTGCGGCGTGAAAGTCGAATATCGGGGAGTCGAAAATATCCAGCCGCAAGGCTGCATCATCGCCTCCAAACATCAGTCGGCCCTGGAGACGCTCGCGCTCGTGACCCAGGTCAAGGATTTCACCTATATTCTCAAGCGCGAGCTGACCTTCATTCCGCTTTTCGGGCAATATCTTGTGCTCAGCAACCAGATCGCCATCAACCGCGCCAGCCGCTCGGCCGCGATGAGCCGTCTCATCACGCTCGCGGGCAAGGCGATCGCGGAGGGGCGCGCCATTTTCATCTTTCCCGAAGGCACGCGCCGCCCGGCCGGCGCGACGCCGCGCTACAAGAACGGGGTCAACCATCTTTATGCCGCCGCCCATGCGCCCTGCGTGCCGGTGGCGCTCAACTCCGGCCTGTTCTGGCCGCGCCGCTCCCTGCGGCGCCATCCCGGAACCAGTGTGATCGAGTTCCTGCCCGCGATCCCGGCCGACCTGCCGTTGGCTGAATTCGCGCAGACCCTTCAGCAGCGCATCGAGGCCGCCTCCGGCCGGCTGATCGCCGAAGCCCTGGCCGCCGACCCCAGCCTCGCGGCCAATCTTGCCAAAAAGGAAAAGTCCGCGCCGGCGACATCTTGACATCGATCTTCATTTGTTCTTATTTTGTTTGCGTGACGTTCCTAAATTGAGGTCGGATCATGGATAGCTTTTCGCTTCCGCTTCCGCTTGCCGCCCGCTGCCGCGACAACCGCCCTCTGGCCAGCCTGTGGCGCACCGGACTGGAAAAACTGTTCCACAGCTGGCTTGGGGCCTCGGGACGGCGTTATATCTGCTCGGTCTATGCCGTCGGAGCGCCGCCGGTTTTCGACAACAGCCGCGCCGTGGTCGCCGCCGTGCGGCGCGACGGCGTTCAAAGCCGGATCGCCTTCGTCTTCGCGCCGAACCCGGGCGATGACGATTTCGCCTTCTGGACGACGCGGGCGCGCGCCTGCGGCGCCTGCGAATGGCATGTCCATCTGCTGGCGGAAACGCCCGAGGCGCGCGCCGCGATCTTAAGCGACCTGGAGCCCGCGCGGCGGCTCGCCGCATGACTTTTTCGCGGGCTTGCTCGTCTCGCTTCACTTTTGCTTTAGGATGGCCGCCGATTCGCCGGCTTTCTCCGGCGCGAAGCCGGGATTTTCCGCATGGCCCTCACGCGCCGCTCCGTCGTCATCGCTTCGATCGTCCTGCTCTCCTTCGGCGTCGGCGAATTCTGGTTTTACGCCGCGAACCGGCTCGGCTATTACGTCAACCAACCCCTGGTTAGCGGAAAGTCGCTCGCCGAACTTTG
Organism: uncultured Pseudomonadota bacterium; assembly: GCA_963703385.1. Lineage (GTDB taxonomy): Bacteria > Pseudomonadota > Alphaproteobacteria > Rhizobiales > Beijerinckiaceae > Rhodoblastus. Next base: position 3,807,665 of record OY969816.1, on the reverse strand, counting down.
CAACAGCAGCCACACCACCGGATTCCCCTTCCGTCTCAAGCTGGGCTGCCACGAACTTACCGCGCCCCTGCGCTTCGGCGCCGGCCTGTTTTACGTGGGCGTCGAGGACGCGCAGGGCGTCGCCAGCCTGATCTCGCCCAATCACGTCGTCCTGACCCTTTCGAGCCCGATCGTCATCCGGAAGGCGGACGGGTCGCCTTTCGCCAAGATCCGCCACGATGGCGCGACGCTCGACGCCGTCTGGGGCTTGTCCGGCGTGCGGCAAATTCGCCTCGACGCGGCGGCTTTCGATTGGCGCCCCGAATCGCCCGGGGCCGGCGTCGCGGTAAATATCCAGAAACTGGCGGCTTCCGCCGGCCGCCATGGCGATCCAGACGCTCCCTCGTCCCTGCATTACGAGTTGTCCGGCGACGGGGTGACTGCGCCGGCCCTTCAGGCGCTGCTGAACAGCGCGGGGTCCGGCCATTTTGCGGCTTCCGGGGACATTGCGCCGGCGCCGCGCCTCGGCGAGGATTGGCGCGCCGCGCTGGAGGACTGGCGCAGGAAGCCCGGCTCGCTCACCATCGAGAAGTTGCAATGGCAGGCCGGCGATATGTCCTTGCGGGTCGACGGCGCGCTGTCGATCGATGACAGCCATCGCGTTTCCGGGCGCCTCAACCTTGTCGCGCAGGGCGCCGGCGCGCTGCTGGTGCGCTTTGGCGTGCCAAACTCCTCCGCCCAGACGCAAAATCTCCTCGGCGCCCTCCTCGGGCCGGGCAAGGGCGCCAAGGGCGAGACTAATGCGCTTCGTCTGCCCCTCACTCTCGCCAACGGTCAGGTCTTCATCGGCCCCTTCCGCCTGCCGCAAAAACTTCAGCCGCTCTACTGATCAAGTTTCCGCAAGATCGCTGCGCAATTCCCACGGAAACGCCAGCGGAATACCAATACCGAACGATTTATTCGCTATTCGTACGGCCGGCCTCAGGCCAGGGCGAAACGTTCGGCGTGGCTGCCGAGCCAGGCCACATCGTGGGGGGCCGGCGCGAAGGCGGCGCGGAACCGCGTTTCATCCCAGTTTCCCGGCGCCGAAGCCAGAAGGGAAACGCCGCCGGCCGCCGCTTGGCGCGCCAGACATTCGCAGCCCAGGGCTTTCAAAGCCTTGTCGTCGGGCCCCTGGCCAGCCCATTGCGCGGAAAACAGCGCGACATCGCGCGCCGCCGCTTCGGCCAGGGGGTTGGAAATGATGAAGACCGGCATTCCGGCAGGATGGTCCGGCCGTTCGACGAACGGCAGGCGGGCGATGATCTTGGGCGCGCCCTCGCCGGCGAGGCTCTCCCACCATCGCGCCTCGCCCTCGCGCCAGCCGGCGCGCAGCATGCCAAGGTCGCCCACGCCCTCCGCCTGCCCCGAGGCCGCGACCGCCGCGACCGTCTCCCGCGGGCTCGCATGGCCGACGAGCGGCACGGTGAAGCCGAAATGAAACCGCGCCGAATCGCGCATCGCCGCATCGCCGCCCGACATGTCAGCATGAACGGCATAGGGCGACTGGACGAAAGTGAAGGTCGAAATGATCACCCGCCAGATGCTCTCGACCGTGTCGAGCGGCAGCCGACCGCGATGGCGCGCGGCGATAACCCGCATCATGTCCGCCTCACGGCCGGGCCGGAACGCGGAGCCGCCGCCCTGGCGCGCCTTGACCGCGATCAGCCGGTCGATGATCCCACCCCTCTCGATCAGAAGCTCGTGCATTTCGCCGTCGATCCGATCGATTTCCGAGCGCAGTTCGGCCAGGGATTCCAGAGCGGAGGGTTTGGTCATGGGCTCGATCATCATCTCAAAGGCGCAGCGGCGTCGTTGGGCTGGCCTCTTCTATAAACGGCGCGCGCGCGCAAGCAAACGCCGCGCGGCCTTTCCTTGACTTGGCCAGAAAGACGCTTCTATATAACAAACGATCCGTTCGGAAAATCGAACAACCGCCCGTGAACGACACGTCTCCCGAGCCCCATCCCAGTCAGGCCGAAGCGGCGCAGCCCCATAGCCAGATCGCCGTGTTCGACGGAGCGCAGGCGCTTGCCATGAGCGCGGGCGTGTCGCTGAAGCCCTTCGCCATCGCCTACCAGACCTATGGCGAACTGAACGCCGACAAGTCCAACGCCATCCTGCTGTGCCATGCGCTGACCGGCGACCAGCATGTCGCCAATGTCCATCCGCTGACCGGCAAACCCGGCTGGTGGTCGGCTTTGGTCGGTCCCCAAAAGCCTTTCGACACCGACAAATTCTTCATCATCTGCGCCAACGTGCTCGGCGGCTGCATGGGCACCACCGGGCCGGCCTCGGTCAATCCGGCGACCGGAAAGCCTTATGGTCTCGACCTGCCGATGGTCACCATCGCCGATATGGTGCGCGCGCAGGCCATGCTGATCGACCGGCTCGGCATCGAGACCCTGTTCTGCGTCGCCGGCGGCTCCATGGGCGGCATGCAGGTGCTGCAGTGGGCGGCGCTCTATCCGGAGCGGGTGTTTTCCGCCATGCCGATCGCCACCGCGGCGCGCCATTCCTCGCAGAACATCGCCTTTCACGAGGTCGGGCGTCAGGCGATCATGGCCGACCCGGACTGGCGCGGCGGGCGCTATATCGAACAGGGCGTGCGGCCGGTCAAAGGCCTGGGGGTGGCGCGCATGGCCGCCCATATCACCTATCTTTCGGAAGAGGCCTTGCAGCGCAAATTCGGCCGCAAATTGCAGGACCGCGCCGAGCCGACCTTTTCCTTCGACGCCGATTTCCAGGTCGAGAATTATCTGCGCCATCAGGGCTCGACCTTCGTCGACCGCTTTGACGCCAATTCCTATCTCTATGTCACCCGCGCCTGCGATTATTTCGACCTGGCGCAGGATTACGGCGACTCGCTCGCCCGCGCCTTCCAGGGGTCGCGGACGCGCTTCTGCGTCGTCGCCTTCACCTCGGACTGGCTTTACACCACCGCCGAATCGCGCGCCATCGTCCATGCCTTGAACGCCGGCGGCGCGCCGGTCTCCTTCGTCGAGATCGAGACCGACAAGGGCCATGACGCCTTCCTGCTGGAAGAGCCCGATTTTGTCGCCACCACGCGCGGCTTCCTGCGCGGGGCGGCGAAAGCGCGCGGCCTCGCCGAAACGGAGGGCGCCAGCGCGTGAACCGGACCGAGACGACCCGGATCGATCTCCTGCTCGTGGCCGGCATGGTCGAAAACGGCGCCCGGGTGCTCGATGTCGGCTGCGGCGACGGCGAATTGCTGCGGCTCCTCGCCGAGACCAAGAATGTGGACGCGCGCGGCGTCGAGATTTCCCAGAAAGGCGTCAACGATTGCGTCGCCAAGGGCCTTTCGGTGATCCAGGGCGACGCCGACGTCGATCTCGCCGATTATCCCGACGACGGTTTCGATTACGTCATCCTGTCCCAGACGCTCCAGGCCACCCGCAATCCGCGCAAGGTGCTGGAGCAGATGATGCGCATCGGCAAGCGCGCCATCGTCTCCTTCCCCAATTTCGGCCATTGGCGCGTGCGCTGGCAGCTCGGCCTGCGCGGGCGCATGCCGATCACCGAAAACCTGTCCTACGCCTGGTACGACACGCCCAACATCCACTTCTGCACCATTCGCGATTTCGTCCAGCTGGTGGAACTGGTGGACGCGCGGATCGTCCGCGCCGTGGCGATGAACAGCAGCGGCGCGCAGATCCGGGTCAACGCGCCGTGGTGGGCGTGGAATCTTTTTGGGGAACAGGCGGTTTTTCTGCTGGAGCGCAAGGACGGCCGGAAAGCTTGAACCGCCGAGCGCTGCGGTCACTCCTCGTCGTTGAGGGGATGAAGATCGCGCACCATCGCCTTCAGCCGCTCGTCCAGAACATGGGTGTAGATTTGCGTCGTGGCGATGTCGGCGTGGCCCAAAAGTTCCTGGACGATGCGCAGATCGGCGCCGTTTTGCAGCAAATGGCTGGCGAAGGCGTGGCGCAGGACGTGCGGGCTGACTCTTTTCGGCGAAACGCCTGCGGCGGCGGCCAAAAATTTCAATTCCCGCGCGAAAACCTGGCGGGTCAGATGGCCACTCTCGCCGATCGAGGGAAACAGCCATTTCTGTTTCGCCGCCTCCGGATGAAGCTCAAGCAATTGGCGGCGAAAAGCGGCGATCGCCTCGCGGGCCGGCGCTGTGAGGGGCGCCAGCCGCTCTCGCCCGCCCTTGCCCTTGATGGTCAGAAAGCCGCCGCCCTGCCGATGCGTTTTTTCGGCCTGTTTCGCCGCCGCCAAAGGCAAGGCGACCAGCTCCGAGACGCGCAGGCCCGAGGCGTAGAGCACTTCGACCAGGCAGGCGGCGCGCCGGGCCTTCAGCCGCTCCTCGGGCGGCCGCGCCGGATCGTCCAGCCCCTCGCGGCAGACCCGCAGAATCGCGTCCACTTCCTCGACCGAGAGAATCTTGGGCAGGCGCCGGCCCTGGCGCGGGCCTTCGAGCAGAATCGCGGGATCGTCGGGCCGGCGCTCCTCGGTCGAAAGGAAACGATGAAACTGGCGGATCGCGGACAGCTTGCGCGCCGAGGACGACGGCTTGAGCCCGGCCCCGGCGAGATCGGCGAGATAATCCCGGATGTCCTGGCTGGTTGCGCCGAAGGGATCGCGTTTGCGCCGGGCGAGCGCCAGCAGATAGTCGCCGAGGTCGCGGGAATAGGCGTCGAGCGTGTTTTTCGCGGCGCCGCGCTCGGCGGCGAGCATGGCGAGAAAATCCGTCACCGCGGCGCGCGAGGTCCAGCCGGCGGAGCCCGTCATTTTGCCGCCGTCCGTCATTTGTTGAGAACGTCCGCCGGCAGTGGCTGGCTCATTTCGCGTGGCTGCGGCTCGACGAAGGTGACCAGCGCCGCCATGCCGATGAAAGCCGCGCCCGCCAGCAGGCCGATGACAAAGAGAAAGCGCAACAGGCTGGGCATGAATCTCTCCGCGCCGCGGGATCGGGCTTTTCCGCACGCCCGGACTGGCAAGCCGAAAGCCAGATACAATTTGCGCGCGCGACGTGATAGTACATGCCGATCATGAGGGATCAAGCCATCGTTCATCAGCAGGAGCACGCGCCTGCGCCGCGCGACCAGCGCGCCCGGGCGATCGTCGCCCGCCTGGCCGGCCGCCCGCTGGTCCTCGTCGGCATGATGGGCTCGGGCAAGACCGCGATCGGCAAGAGACTGGCGCACCGGCTTGGCTTGCCCTTCGTCGATTCGGATCACGAGATCGAAGCCGCCCATCGCCTGACCGTCACGGAAATCTTCGCTCATCATGGCGAGGCCTATTTCCGCGACGGCGAGCGCCGCGTGCTCGCCCGGCTGATCGGCGAGGGCGAGCGGGTCATCGCCACCGGCGGCGGCTCCTTCATCCAGCCGCAGACGCGCGCGCTGATCCGCGGCCGCGCCGTCTCGATCTGGCTCAAGGCCGATTTCGACGTGCTGATGCGCCGGGTGCGCAAGAGGCCGACCCGTCCGCTGCTGCAAGGCCCCGACCCGGAGCGCGTGATGCGCCGCCTGATCGAGGAGCGCTATCCGGTCTATGCCGAGGCCGATGTGAAAATTCTTTCGCGCGACGCGCCGCACGAGGTCATCATCGAGGAAATCCTCGCCGCGCTCGAAGCACTTTTGGCCAAACAAGGAGAATTCTCCCCCGAAATGACCGCTCACGCTTTGCCCCCCGCCTCGACCGGCGTTCACGTCGCCCTCGGCGATCGTTCCTATGACATATTGATCGGACCGGCGCTGATCGCCCATGCCGGCGAAAGGCTCGCCCGGCTCGCGCCCGGCGCCAGCGCCTTCATCGTCACCGATTCCAATGTCGCGCCTCTGTGGCTCAGCCCCCTTCAGGCCAGTCTCGACGCCGCCGGCATTCGCCATGGCCAGATCGTGCTGCCGGCCGGAGAAACGACAAAAGATTACGCCCATTACGAACAGCTCTGCGAGGCGGCGCTGGCGGCGAAGATCGAGCGCGGCGATTTCCTGATCGCGCTCGGGGGCGGCGTCATCGGCGACCTCACCGGCTTCGTCGCCGCGAGCCTGCGCCGGGGCATGGGCTTCATCCAGATTCCGACGACCTTGCTCGCGCAGGTCGATTCGAGCGTCGGCGGCAAGACCGGCGTCAATTCCCGCCAGGGCAAGAATCTGATCGGCGCCTTCCATCAGCCGGCGCTGGTGCTCGCCGACACCGACAGCCTCGCCACCTTGCCGCCGCGCGAATTCGCCGCCGGCTATGCGGAAGTCGTCAAATATGGCCTGATCGACCGGCCGGATTTCTTCGCCTGGCTCGAAAAGCACTGGCAGGCGGTGTTCGCACGCGGCCCCGAATTGAGCCACGCCATTGCGGTGAGCTGCGAATCCAAGGCCGCCGTGGTCGCCCGCGACGAGACCGAACAGGGCGACCGCGCTTTGCTCAATCTCGGCCACACCTTTGGGCACGCCCTGGAAAAGCTCGTCGGCTACGATGGCCAACGCCTCGTCCATGGCGAGGGCGTCGCCATCGGCATGGCCTGCGCCTTCCGCTATTCGGTCCGCGCCGGTTTTTGCCCGGCTCACGCCGCCGAACGGGTCGAGGCGCATCTGCGCGCCGTCGGCCTGCCCAGCCGCATCCGCGACATCGCCGGCTGGAACGCGACCGCCGAGGACATTGTCGAGGCCATGAGCCAGGACAAGAAAGTGAAGCGCGGCGCCTTGACCTTCATCCTCGCCCGCGACATCGGCGCGAGCTTCATCGCCAGGAATGTCGAGCCGGAGGCCGTGCGCGCCTTCCTCGAACACGAGTTGCGCGCTGGAGCGTGAAAATCATGCACGGCGAGGGCGGAGCTTCGTCCATCAATCTCTGGGTCGCCGGCGCGCTCCTGGTGGTCTTCATCCTGCTTTCGGCGCTGTTTTCCGGCTCGGAAACCGCGATGACCGCCGCCTCGCGGGCGCGCATGCATGCGCTCGAAAAACAGGGCGACCCGCGCGCGGCCATCGTCAACCGGCTGCTGGCGGGGCGCGACCGGCTGATCGGCGCCATGCTGCTCGGCAACACCTTGTTCAATATCGGCGCCTCGGCCCTGCTCACCGCGGTTCTGGTCGCCATGGTCGGCGAAAGGGGCGCGATCTACGCCACCGCCGCCATGACCGTCGTGCTGCTGATCTTCGCCGAAGTCCTGCCCAAGACGGTGGCGATCAATTATCCCGACCGCACGTCGCTGATCGTGGCGCGCGTCGTCGCCTTTTTCGTCGTGATCTTCGGCCCCATCCTGTTCATGGTCGAGCACCTGGTGCGCGGAGCGCTTTTTCTGTTCGGCCTGCGGCTCGACCAGAAACATCCCCTGCTCTCCCCGGAGGAAGAGCTGAAAAGCGCGGTCGATCTGATGCACCGGGAAGGCGGCGTCGCCCGCGCCGACCGCGACATGTTCGGCGGCCTGCTCGACCTCAAGGAGCTGACCGTCTCCGACGTCATGGTCCATCGCACCAAAATGACTGCGCTCGACGCCGATGCGCCGGTCGCCGACATCGTGCGCGAAGTGGTCGCCTTGCCTTTCACCCGCGTGCCCTTGTGGCGCGAGTCCGCCGACAACATCGTCGGCGTGCTGCACACCAAGGACCTGCTGCGCGCCTTGAGCGACGCCAATGGCGACGCGTCGAAAATCCAGCTCCAGCCGATCATGCACGAGCCGTGGTTCGTGCCCGACACCACCACGCTCGAAGCCCAGCTTCAGGCCTTTCGCAAGCGCAAGACCCATTCCGCTCTGGTGGTCGACGAATATGGCGACGTGCAGGGCCTGGTGACGCTGGAAGACATTTTAGAAGAAATCGTCGGCGACATCCGCGACGAGCACGATGTCGCCGTCGTCGGCGTGCGCCGGCAGGCCGACGGCTCGGTGATCGTCGAGGGCTCGGCCCCGATCCGCGACCTCAACCGGGTCATGGCCTGGGATTTGCCGGACGAGGAAGCCACAACAATAGCCGGCCTGGTCATCCACGAAGCCCGCGCCATTCCCGAACAGGGGCAGAAATTCACTTTTCATGGCTTCCGCTTCGAGGTGCTGCGCAAGCAGCGCAACCGGATCACGCTTTTGCGCCTGACGCCGGAGCCGAAGGCCGAGGGGTGACAAGGCTCACGCCTCCGCCTTGCGTCGTCCCCCGCCGTGAATTGCGCGCGGGCCAAAGCGGCGAAGCGGCCGTTCCGCCCGCCCGATCAGATCGTCTGGTTATAGGCACCGACTTCGGGATTTTCGCGCAGAATCGCGTCCACCGCCACGAACATGGCGTGCAACTGTGCCTCCGAGTTCGGGCTTTCGACCACCACCACCAGCTCCGGCTTGTTGGACGAGGCGCGCACCAGCCCCCAGGCGCCGTCCTCCACCGTCACCCGCACGCCATTGACCGTGACGAGGTTTTCGATGTTCTGGCCGATGAGCTTTTCGCCCCTTTCCTGCATCGCCCTGAAACGGGCGACGACCCTTTCGACCACGCCATATTTCACTTCGTCGGCGCAATGCGGCGACATGGTCGGCGAACCCCAGGTTTTCGGCAGATCGGCGTAAAGCTCGGCCATCGACTTAGGCTGATTGCGGTCGAGCATTTCCAGAACATGGACCGCCGTCAGCAGGCCGTCGTCATAGCCGCGCCCGACCGGCGCGTTGAAAAAGAAATGGCCGGATTTCTCGAAGCCCGCCAGGGCGTTCAGGTCGGCGACCCGGCGCTTGATATAGGAATGGCCGGTCTTCCAGTAATCGACCTTGACGCCTTGGGCCTTCAGCGCGGGATCGCTGGCGAACAGCCCGGTGGATTTGACGTCGACCACGAAGGTCGCGCCCGGATGGAGTTTCGAGAGGTCGCGGGCGAGCATGACGCCGATCTTGTCGGCGAATATTTCCTCGCCGCGATTGTCGACCACGCCGCAGCGGTCGCCGTCGCCGTCGAAGCCCAAGCCGACATCGGCGCCGGTCTCGCGCACCTTGTCGGCCATGGCGTGCAGCATTTCGAGATCTTCGGGATTGGGATTGTAGCGCGGGAAATTATAGTCCGGGGCCACGTCGAGCGGGATCACCTCGCAGCCCAGCCGCTCCAGCAGCGCCGGCGCGAAGGCCCCCGCCGTGCCGTTGCCGCAGGCCGCGACCACTTTCAGCTTGCGCGTCAGTCTGGTGTGGCTGGCGAGATCGTCGAGATAGGTTTTTCCGAAATCCTCGACGAACTGGTAGGCGCCGCCGGCGCGCGGCTCGAACCGGCCTTCGAGCACGATGTCGCGCAAACGCGCCATTTCATCCGGCCCAAAAGTCACCGGGCGCTGGGCGCCCATTTTCACCCCGGTCCAGCCATTGTCGTTATGCGAGGCGGTGACCATGGCGACCGCCGGACAGTCCAAGGCGAACTGGGCGAAATAGGCCATGGGCGACAGAGCGAGGCCGATGTCCACCACCTCGACCCCGCCCGCCATCAGGCCGCAGATCAGGGCCTGCTTGATCGAGACCGAATAGGAGCGGTAGTCGTGGCCGGTGGCCAGGCGCGGCTTGACCCCCATCTCGTGCAGCAGAGCCGCCAGCCCGAGGCCCAAGGCCTGCACGCCCATCAGATTGAGCTCCGAACCGAACAGCCAGCGCGCGTCATATTCGCGAAAGCCGGTGGGTTTCACCAGCGGCAGGCGCTCATATTCAAACGTGTTGGGCGTGAGGGCGGCGACGGGTTTCGGAAACATGGCTCTGCTCGCGGCGGGGCCGCCCTCGCGGGACGAAAGCGGCGGAAAGACCAGAAATTCAGGAGCGGTGATAGGCGTCCTCAAGCCGAACGATGTCGTCCTCGCCGAGATAGGAGCCGGTCTGGACCTCGATCAGTTCGAGATCGATCTTACCCGGATTGACGAGGCGATGGACCGAGCCGATCGGCAGATAGATCGACTCGTTTTCATGGATCATCCTGACTTCATTGTCGCGGGTGACTTCGGCGGAGCCGCGCACCACGATCCAATGTTCGGCGCGGTGAAAATGTTTCTGCAATGACAATCTGTGGCCGGGCTTGACCACGATCCTCTTGACCTGATGACGCTCGCCGCCGTCGATCCACTGGTAATAGCCCCAGGGACGATAGACGCGGCGATGCTCCTGCGCCTCCTTGAGCTTGCGGCGCTTCAGCTCGTCGACCAGTTGCTTGACCTTGTCGCCGTGCTGCGCGCCCAGCACCAGGACGGCGTCGTCGGTCGTGACCACGATCACGTCATTGACGCCGAGCACCGCCGTCAGGCCATGATCCGAGCGGATATGGACGTTTTTCGCGTCCATCGCCACACCCTGGCCGCGCACCGAATTGCCGCGCTCGTCGCGCTCGGACAGCTCCCACACCGCCTGCCAATTGCCCACGTCGGACCAGCCGATGTCGGCGGGAATGACGGCGGCGTGCCTTGTTCGCTCCATCACCGCATAATCGATCGAGGTTTTCGGCGCACGACCGAACGCTTCCCTGTCGAGCGCCAAAAAGCCGAGGTCGCGTTCGGCCTTGGCGAAGGCCTCTGCGGCGGCCGCCGCGATTTCCGGCGCAAAAGCCTGCAATTCGCCGCGCATGACATCGGCGCGGAAGAAGAAATTGCCGGAATTCCAGAGATAGCCCTCCGCGATGTAGCGTTCGGCGGTCTGAAGGTCGGGCTTTTCGACAAAGGCCTCGACCTTGGCCACGCCGGATTCCGGGACGACCAGCGCGCCGGGGCGGATATAGCCATAGCCCGTCGCCGGATGGGTGGGCTTGATTCCAAGCGTCACGATATAGCCCTTCGCCGCCGCTTCGCCCGCCGCGCGGCACAAAGCGCGAAAGGCCTCGACATCGCGCACGGCGTGATCGGCGGCGAAGACCGCGACGACGGCGTCGGGGGAACGCCGGCTCGCCAGCTCGCAGGCGACCGCCACGGCGGCGGCGGAATCGCGGCGCTCCGGCTCCAGCACGATCTCGCCGGAAACCCCGATCTCCTTCATCTGCTCCTGGACGAGGAAACGGTAATCGTGATTGGTGACGATCGCGGGCTCCGCGAAAATTTCCGCGTCGAGGCGGAGCAAGGTTTCCTGAAAAGTCGAGGATTTCCCGAGCAGGGGGATGAATTGTTTCGGCATGGTCTCGCGCGAGGCCGGCCAGACCCGCGTGCCCGCGCCGCCGCACATGATCACCGGAATGATTTTGTTCATCTGTTCCCCGAAACTTCAAGCGGCGCACACGGACGACGACCGGCGCCGCGCGGACAGCATGCGACCATAAAGGCCTGAAAAAACGATTTCATTATTCTTTTTTAGCGGACGGCCACCAGCAGCGCGCCAGTCGCGATCAGGGCGACGCCGAACCAATTGACCGTGGAGAGCCTTTCGCCGAGGAACGCCGCGCCGAACAACGCGACCAGCACGACGCTGAGCTTGTCGATCGGCGCGACCTGGCTCGCCTCGCCAAGTTTCAGGGCGCGGAAATAGCACAGCCAGGACGCCCCCGTCGCCAGCCCGGAAAGAACGAGGAAGGTCCATGTCTTCGGCGGCAGCGCCGTCAGATGGAGGCGGCCGGTCGCGGCAAGCAGGAGCGCCAGCGCCACAGCCACGACCAGGGTGCGCGCCAGAGTGGCGAGATCGGAATCGACGCCGGCGACGCCGACCTTGGCGAAGATCGCGGTCAAGGCGGCGAAAGCCGCCGAAAGCAGCGCCCAGAGCGCCCACGGCCCCGGAAACCAGCCAAGAAACCCGCGCGGATCGCTCATGCCGCGCTCTCCTCGTTTTCCGCCAGCAACCGGGCCTGATGATCGGCGATCAGCGGATCGAGAATCTCGTCCAGCGCTTCGCCCTCCATCACCTTGTCGATCTTGTAGAGCGTCAGGTTGATGCGGTGGTCCGTGACCCTGCCTTGCGGGAAATTATAGGTGCGGATGCGCTCGGAGCGGTCGCCGGAGCCGACTTGGGCTTTGCGATCGGCCGCGCGCGCGTCGGCGAGCTTCCGCCGCTCCATGTCGAACAGCCGCGACCGCAGCACGTCCATGGCCTTGGCCTTGTTGCGGTGCTGCGAGCGCTCCTCCTGCATCATCACCACGATCCCTGAGAGAAGATGGGTGATGCGGATGGCCGATTTGGTCTTGTTGACGTGCTGGCCGCCGGCGCCGCCGGCGCGCATGGTGTCGATGCGCAGATCGGCCTCGTTGATGGCGAGATCGACTTCTTCCGCCTCGGGCAGCACCGCCACCGTCGCCGCCGAAGTATGGATGCGCCCCTGCGTCTCGGTCGTCGGCACGCGCTGGACGCGATGGGCTCCGCTTTCGAATTTCAGCCGCGCGAACACGCCCTTGCCGCGCACATGGGCGATGATCTCCTTGAAACCGCCCGCCGTTCCTTCGCTCGCCGAAATCAGCTCCATGGTCCAGCCGCGCCGCTCGGCGTAACGCTGATACATGCGGAAAAGATCGCCGGCGAACAGCGCCGCCTCGTCGCCGCCGGTCCCGGCGCGGATTTCCAGGATCGCGCTTTTTTCGTCCGCCGCGTCTCGCGGCAGCAAGGCAAGCCGCAGGTCGTGCTCGGCCTGAGCCCGGCGGTTTTTCAGCGCGGGAAGCTCCTCCTCGGCCAAAGCCTGCATTTCGGCGTCGGTCTGGGGGTCGGCCGCCATTTTTTCGAGATCGGCGATCTCCGTCTCCAGCGCGCGAAAGGCGCGGATTGCCCGCGCGACCGGCTCGAGTTCGGCCAGTTCGCGGGAAAGGGCGGAAAATGCCGAGGACTCCACGCCTTCGGCCAGGCGATCGCCGATTTCCTCATGGCGGCGGAGGATGAGATCGAGTTTTTCGGCGGGAACCATGGCGATGAACCGGCAAGGGCAAGACGCCGTGAAACGGCGGCGGGGGGGCGGCGAAGCCAGGCTAGAGCGGGACGCCGTTGTTTTCCGCAAAAGTGTGAAGCTCCTGCCGGATCGAACGGCAGTCGTCGGGCCTGTCGATCATCGGCATGAGGAAATCGCGCGTCGCCTTCAGATCGACCGCCAGCATGGCCGCCCGCACCGGGCCGATGGCCGAGGCGTTCATCGACAGGTGACGGTAGCCGATCGCCGCCAACGCCAGCGCCTCCAGCGGCCTGCCGCCCATTTCCCCACACAGGCTGACCGGTTTGCCATGGCGGCCGCCCGCGTCGACGATCGCCTTCAGCGCCCTTAAGTTTGCCGGCGACAAAGTGTCGAAACGCGCGGAAACGCGCTTGTTGTCGCGATCCGCGGCGAACAGATACTGGGTGAGATCGTTCGAGCCGACCGACAGAAAATCGGCCGCCGCGCAAATTTCGTCGAGCTGCCAGAGCAGCGACGGAACTTCCACCATCGCCCCCAAATGCAGGGCGGCCGGCAATTCATAACAATGGCGGCGCAGGAATTCGGTTTCGCGCGCGACGATCCCCTTGGCCTGGGTGAATTCGCAGGTGGTCGCGATCATCGGGAACATGATGCGCATGTCGCGTCCGGCGCCGGCCCGCAGCATGGCGCGCAGCTGCATCCGCAGCAATCCGGGACGATCGAGCCCGATCCTGATCGCGCGCCAGCCGAGCGCGGGATTTTCTTCCTCGACCTTGGCCATATAGGGGAGGACCTTGTCCGAGCCGATGTCGAGCGTGCGGAAGGTCACCGCCCGTCCGCCGGCGGCCTCGATGACCTTGCGGTAAAGGTTATATTGCTCGGACAGGCGCGGAAAGCTTTGCGCCACCATGAACTGCAATTCGGTGCGGAACAGGCCGATCGATCCGGCGCCGACTTCCTCGGCGTGTTCGCAATCGATCAGCAGGCCCGCGTTCATGTGCAGGCCGATTTCGACCCCGTCGCGGGTTACCGTCGGCGTATCGCGCAGCTTGTGATATTGCTCCTGGCGCCGCGCGCGCACACGCGCCTTTTCGCCATAAGCCGTTTCCACATCCGGCGGCGGACGCAATTGCGCTTCGCCCGAGCCGCCGTCCACGATGATGGCGTCGCCGGTCTCGACCAGATCGGTGATGTTCGGGACTTCGCCGATCGCGGGCAGGCCGAGCGCGCGGGCGATGATCGCGACATGGCTGGTTGGCCCGCCGTCCTCGAGCACGAGGCCGCGCAGATTGTTGCGGTCATATTCGAGCAGCGCCGCCGGCCCCATGTTGCGCGCGACCAGGATCGAATTGGGCGGCAGCGCGCCGCCATGCGCCGGTCCCTGGCCGGTCAAATGCCGCAACAGACGATTGGCGATGTCGTCGAGATCGTGGAGACGCTCGCGCAGGTAAGGATCGGTCTGGCGCTGCAATTTGGCGCGCGCGTCATTCTGGACCCGCTCGACCGCGGCCTCGGCGGTCAGGCCCGATTCCAGCGCCTCGCGCAGCCGGCGCAGCCAGCCGCGGTCGTTGGCGAACATGCGCACGGTTTCCAGTACGTCGCGATGTTCGCCCACGCCATAGCGGTCGCCGCGCGCGACCAATTGGTCGATGTGCTCGCGCATCGCCTGGATGGCCTGTTCCAGACGGCGCATTTCGGCCTGGGGATCCTCGGCGACGAGCTGTTTGACGACGACGCGCGGCTCGTGCAGCACCACATGGCCGAGACCGACGCCGTCGCAAAGCGGGACGCCCGAAAGCGCCATCGGCTTCTGCAGCGTGAAACTCTGGCCGGGTTGGGCGAGCGACTGCAATTCGCCCGAGGCGATCATCTCGGCCAGCAGCATGGCCGTGGTCTGGAGCGCCTCGACCTCTTCCTCGGAATAGGTGCGCCGCGCCCGGTTCTGGACGACCAGGACGCCCAGGGTATTGCCGCCGCGCAGGATCGGCACGCCGAGGAAGGATTGATAGATTTCCTCGCCGGTTTCCGGCCGGTAGGAGAAGGCCGGATGGGCCTGGGCGTCGGCGAGCGCCAGAGGCTCGGCCTTCTCGGCGATCAGGCCGACGAGGCCCTCGCCGGTGGTCATGGTGGTGAGGTGGACCGCCTCGCGATTGAGGCCCTCGGTCGCGTAAAGCTCGAGCTTGCCGTCCGAGCGCGCCACATAGACCGAACAGACTTCGGCGACCATGTTGGCGGCGATATGGATGACGATCCGGTCGAGACGCGCCTGCGCGTTCACCGGCTCCGCCATGACCTCGCGAAGCCGGCGAAGAAGCAGACGAGGTCCGCCCAAAGCGCCGCGCATGACTTTTTCCTGACTTGGACGGCGCGCCTTGCGTCCGCCCCTGCTGAATTTAACGAGCCGCCCGCCGCCCGTCGTCCGCATCCCGAAGCGAAGCAAGACGCGGGCCGCGAGCAGGATTGATTCGAGCCGCGGAACGATTTTAGCCGCTATTTCTCCCGCTGACGACGATTTCCCGTCAAGCGCCGCGGCCAGTCCACGGTTTCATCCGGTTTCCGAATGATTCATCCGGAATTCGTGTCAGGCCTTGTCCAGGCCGTAGAGCGAATGCAGCGTGCGCACCGCAAGCTCGGTATAGGCGGCGTCGATCAGGACCGAGAACTTGATCTCGGAGGTGGTGATCGCGCGAATATTGATCCCCTTCTCGGCCAAGGCGCGGAAGGCGTCGGCGGCGACGCCGGTATGGCTGCGCATGCCCACGCCAATCGCCGAAATCTTCACCACATCGGTCGAAGCCTGGAGCGTCGAATAGCCGATCTCGTCCTTGGCCTTTTCGAGGATCGCGCGGGCGCGCTCGAATTCGGCGGTGGGGACGGTGAAGGTGATGTCGGTCGTCCGGGCGTCGTCCGAGACCACCTGGATGATCATGTCGACGTTGATATTGGCCTGGGCGAGGGGCTGGAAGATCGCCGCCGCGACGCCCGGCTTGTCCGCCACCTTGCGCAAGGTGAGCTGCGCCTCATCCTTGGAAAAGGCGATTCCGGTGACGACCTGCTCTTCCACAATATCCTCCTCGTTGCAAATCAGCGTGCCGGGCTGAGGGTTGGCCGGATCGTCGAACGACGACCGCACGAAGGTCTTGACCCCGTAAACCATCGCCATTTCGACGGAGCGCACCTGAAGCACCTTGGCCCCCAGCGACGCCATCTCCAGCATTTCCTCGAAGGCGATCCTGTCAAGCCGCCGCGCCTTGGGAACGATGCGCGGGTCGGTGGTGTAGACGCCGTCGACATCGGTGTAAATGTCGCAGCGATCGGCATGGATCGCCGCCGCGATCGCGACGGCGCTGGTGTCCGAGCCGCCGCGCCCGAGCGTGGACACCCGGCCGGTCGCCGGATCGACGCCCTGGAAGCCGGCGATCACGGCGACTTGCCGGCGCCCGAAGCCCTCGATCAATCCGGCGCCGTCGATGCGGGCGATGCGCGCCGAGCGATGGGCGCCATTGGTTTCGATCGGAATTTGCCAGCCCTGCCAGGAGCGGGCCGCCATGCCCATTTGCTGAAGGACGATGGCGAGCAGGCCGGAGGTGACCTGTTCGCCGGAGGCGACCACGGCGTCATATTCGCGCGGGTCGAAAAGCTGGTTGGCCTCGTTGACCCAGCCGACCAGTTCGTTGGTCTTGCCGGACATGGCCGAGACGACGACCGCGACCTCGTGGCCCTCGTCGATCTCGCGCTTCACTTGGCGCGCCACATTACGGATTTGTTCGACATTGGCGACCGAAGTGCCGCCAAATTTCATCACCAGACGCGCCATATCAGCCTGAAACCGCTCTCTCGATCATTTTCCGGACACGCCGCCGCGGGACCCGGAGGCGCCGCCTCGGCCTTCGAGCCTTTTCCTTCGCTGTTTCGCGCGCAAAAGACTGAAAACTCGCGCCGTCGGCGCGGGGCGGCTATACATGACGGGGCGCATGGATTGTGTCAACGTGTGAAGGAAAAGTTTGGAGCGCGACATGGTGGAATTTCATGGCGAAGCGGCCGGCAGCGTCGATCAGGACGAACTGGCGCGATTCGCCAGGCTCGGCGACGCCTGGTGGGATCCCAACGGGCCGCAGCGCGCCCTCCACCAGATCAACCCCACGCGCGTGCTTTATTTGCGCAACCTTTTCTGCGCCCATTTCCCCGACGGGACCAAGCCGCGCGACCGCAAGGCCGAAAAGCCGCTCCGCGGATTGCGGGTCATGGACCTTGGCTGCGGCGGCGGCCTGCTGTCCGAATTGCTCGCCGTTTTGGGCGCGCAAGTGACGGGCGCAGACCCCTCGGACGAGAATATCGCCGCCGCCCGCCGCCACGCCGCGGTCGGGGACCTTGAGATCGACTACCGGCCGGCGACGGTCGAGGCGCTCAGCCGTTCCGGCGAAACCTTCGACGCCGTGCTCGCCATGGAAGTGCTGGAGCATGTCGCCGATGTGAAAGGGTTTCTGGCCGCCGCCGCCGCGCTGGTGCGGCCGGGCGGGCTGTTTGTCGGCGCCACGCTCAACCGCACCCTGAAGAGTTACGCCCTCGCCATTGTCGGCGCCGAATATGTCCTGCGCTGGGTCGAACCTGGCACGCATGATTGGCGCAAGTTTCTGCGGCCATATGAAATCTTGAAGCCGCTGGAGAGCTGCGGGCTCAAGGAAATCGACCGCGCCGGAATGGTCTATCACCCAATTTCCGACCAATGGCGGCTCTCGGGCGACATGGACGTGAATTACCTGATCGCGCTGGAGCGTCCGCCGGGGTGATCGCGCGAAACGACGGGAACAGGCGCCGGAATGAAGACAATTCTGCTGGCGCCCCTGCTGCTCGGCGCAACCTTGAGCGGATGCAATTTCGTGGCGCCGGCCACCGTCCCCGCCTCGATCTTCCTGCCCGAAGACGCGCGGACGCCGGAGCGGTCCCTGCGCAGGGCTCTCTATGATTGCGCCAGATTCGATCCGTTCCGCAACGCCTATCTGGACAAGATCGCCACCATGCCCGAGGGCGACCTTTACGGCTATGCGCAAAGCCCGACGCCCGAACACGCCGCCTGCATGCTTGCGCTCGGCTGGAAAACCAGACCGGGATATTATTTCAGATTTTGAAATAGGCATAGAGGGCGATCCTGTCGGATCGCACCCCTGCCACACCACCCGGCATGCGGGTCCGCACCGGGCGGTTCGAGGGATTGAGGTTAGGAGAGACGGGGCATCCCCAGCTTGTCCAACCATTGCAGAGTCAGCACGGCGTTAAGGAGGAGCCCACTGTTGCGCCACCAGCGGCGGCTGTTTGCCGCGATTGTTCGCGCCACGTTGGGTTTGGCTCCGAGCGCCAGCAGTTCTTGGTGCATGGTCTTGCCGCGTTTCCACTGCTTAAGCTGGATGGCCCGCAGCCGGTGGCGCATCCATTGATCCAGTTTTAGCCAGACCTTCGGTGTTTGCGCCAATCGGAAGTAAGCCTTCCATCCCAGGACGTAAGTCCGTAAGCGGTCCACCACATCCTGCATGCCGCGCCCGCCTGAGCGGCGGGTGAGTTGCCGGATGCGTTGTTTGAACGTCGCCATCGGCTTGGCGGCGACCCCTCGCTTGACCGCGCCCCCTGGGGCCGTCCAGAAGCTGTAGCCTAGGAACTTGCGGCCAAACACGCTCGCCACCGCGCTTTTGGCTTCGTTGACCGTGAGACGCAGTGCGCCATACAGCCGTCGAAGCAGCGCCATCACCCGTTCGCCCGCTTTCCGGCTACGAACATAGACGTTCGCGTCGTCGGCATAGCGCACGAAGTAATGGCCTCGACGCTCCAACTCCTTGTCCACCTCATCGAGCAGGACATTCGCCAGCAGCGGCGAGAGCGGCCCTCCTTGCGGAGTTCCTTTCGCGCGCTCCAGGATCACGCCATCCGCCATGATCCCGCTGTGCAAGTAGACCCGGACCAACCGGATGACACCGGCGTCCACGATCCGCTTTCGCAGGCGGTCGATGAGGATGTCGTGATTGACCCGATCGAAGAATTTCTCCAGGTCCACATCCACCACGATTTGCCGGCCCGATTGCACGTATGATTGCGCCGCGAGTACGGCGTCATGCGCGCTTCGACCAGGACGGAAACCGTAGCTGTGTTTGCTGAAGCTTGGGTCAAGGATGGGTTGCAGGACTTGTAGCAACGCCTGCTGGATCAGCCGATCCGTCACCGTCGGGATGCCAAGCTCACGCTCGCCGCCATCAGGTTTCGGGATCGTCACCCGTCGCACCGGCATCGGCCGGTACCTGCCTGACAACAATTGTTCGCGGATCGTGGGCCATGCGGCGCGCAGATATTCGGCGGTCTGGTCGATATTCAGACCGTCAACACCGGCCGCCCCTTTGTTGGACCGCACCCGTTTCCAAGCCTGTTGCAGGTTCTCCCGCGTCAGAGCCGCTTGTAGCAGCCCCGACCCTGTGTCGCCCGTCTCATGTCGCGGGCCGAGCACTTCATCGCTGTTCGAGTTCGCGCGCGGCTTCACCGCCCGCTGTCCCGGACCGCCCTGTTTGCACAGGCATCTGATGCAATGTGCTCCGCATCGACACGGCGTCGAACACTTTCCCTCGTTCGGCCCTTCGCCAGCGGTCTCCCACCAACTACTACGACCTCTGCTGACTTCTCGCTCCGGCTCGACACCGTCGCCCTTTCAGGCGTGAGGCGAGACCTCCCCAGGTAAGAGCGCATTCCTTCACTGCGCGACCGCCGGATTTACGCCGCTTCCCTTTGATCACGAGAGCTTCGCGGTTTCATGCCCGCTCGCCCTGGTCGGCAGCGCCTTCTATCCGGTTCTTGTTCATCGGCCCGCAGCTTCGATCCACGCTTCCTCCCCACGGTCGGTCACCCTTCCGCAGTTGCGCTTCACTTCGTTTGCCGTGACCAGCTTACGGTGGGACTTCCACCCACAAGAATGCGCCCATGCTGGGCGCACATGAAAAAGCGCCTGTCGCAGGACAGGCGCGTTCCAAAATCTCTGCCTTGAGCCTTACACCCCGATCACGGCCTTCAGCTCGTTGAGCTGGTCGAGTTTTTCCGACGCGACCTTCATCTCCTCGTCCGTCTTGGCGTCGGCGAGATCTTCCTCGGCGTCCCTGATTTCCTGCGCGAGCTGCGTCGTGTCGAACTGCTCCAGCGGCGTCGCCTGATCGGCGAGAAGGGTCAGGCCGCTCGCCGCGACATCGGCGAAACCGCCGCTCACGACGAGCCTTTCCGGCGCCCTGTTGGCGGTCGGGAAGATTTCGACGATCCCCGCCTTGAGGATGGACATGACCGGGGCATGATCCTTCAGGACCGTGAACTGGCCTTCGACGCCCGGCACGACCACCGACTCGACTTCACCCGAAAACAGCAGCTTTTCCGGCGAAACCAGCTCGAAGTGAAAAGTCGTCATCACACTCTCCAACCTGGGCTTGCGCCCACGCCGACCCCTTAGGGCCTGCTATCAGGCCGCCTGAGCCGCGAGCTTCTGCGCCTTCTCGACGGCTTCCTCGATCGAGCCGACCATGTAGAAGGCCGCTTCCGGCAGATGGTCGTACTGACCCTCGACCAAGCCTTTAAAACCCTTGATCGTGTCGGCAAGCGAGACCAGCTTGCCCGGCGAGCCGGTGAACACTTCCGCGACATGGAAGGGCTGCGACAGGAAGCGCTCGATTTTACGCGCGCGAGCGACGACCAGCTTGTCCTCTTCCGACAATTCGTCCATGCCGAGAATGGCGATGATGTCCTGCAGCGACTTGTAACGCTGCAAGGTGGATTGCACCTTTCGCGCGATGTCGTAATGCTCTTCGCCGACGATCAGCGGGGAAAGCATGCGCGAGGTCGAGTTCGAGCGGATCGACCGCCGGATAAATGCCTTTTTCCGCGATCGAGCGGGACAACACCGTCGTGGCGTCCAGATGGGCGAAGGAGGTGGCCGGCGCCGGGTCGGTCAGATCGTCCGCAGGAACGTAGATCGCCTGCACCGAGGTGATCGAACCCTTGGTGGTGGTGGTGATGCGCTCCTGCAGCATGCCCATGTCGGTCGCGAGGGTCGGCTGATAGCCCACCGCCGAGGGGATGCGGCCGAGCAGCGCCGACACTTCCGAGCCCGCCTGGGTGAAGCGGAAGATGTTGTCGACGAAGAACAGCACGTCCTGGCCCTTGTCGCGGAAATGTTCGGCGACGGTCAGACCGGTCAGCGCGACGCGGGCGCGGGCGCCCGGGGGCTCGTTCATCTGGCCGTAAACGAGGGCGCATTTGGAGCCCGCAGTGGAGCCGTTGTTTTCCTTGGGGTCCTTGTTGACGCCGCCCTCGATCATCTCGTGATAGAGGTCGTTGCCTTCGCGGGTGCGCTCGCCGACGCCGGCGAACACCGAATAGCCGCCGTGCGCCTTGGCGATATTGTTGATCAGCTCCATGATCAGCACGGTCTTGCCGACGCCCGCGCCGCCGAACAGGCCGATCTTGCCGCCCTTGGCGTAAGGCGCCAGCAGGTCCACGACCTTGATGCCGGTTTCGAGGATCTGGGCCTCGGTCGCCTGTTCGGCATAGGACGGGGCCGGCTGGTGGATGGCGCGCAGGCCTTCGTTCGGCACGGGACCGGCTTCGTCGACCGGCTCGCCGATGACGTTGATGATGCGGCCGAGGGTGCCGTCGCCGACGGGAACGGCGATCGGGGCGCCGGTGTCGCGCACCGGCTGGCCGCGCACCAGACCTTCGGACACGTCCATGGCGATGCAGCGCACCGAGTTCTCACCGAGATGCTGGGCGACTTCGAGCACCAGACGCTGGCCGTTGTTGGTCGTCTCCAACGCGTTCAGGATTTCCGGCAGGTGGCCTTCGAACTTGACGTCGACGACGGCGCCGATGACCTGGGTGACGTGGCCATGGGGAAGATCAGCCATTTTTCGTCCTCACATTCTGTATGACGGTCAGAGCGCTTCGGCGCCCGAGATGATTTCGATCAGTTCCTTGGTGATCATCGCCTGACGCGACCGGTTGTAGATCGTCGTCTGCTTCTTGATCATTTCGCCCGCATTGCGTGTGGCGTTGTCCATGGCGCTCATGCGGGCGCCCTGTTCCGACGCGGCGTTTTCCAGCAGGGCGCGGAAAATCTGCACGGAAATGTTGCGCGGCAGCAGGACCGCCAGAATATCGTCCTGGTCGGGCTCAAATTCGTAACACACCGCGGCGACGCCGGCCGGAATTTCCGCCGGGATCAGCCGTTGCGCCGTCGGAATTTGCTGAATGACCGAGCGGAATTTGGAATAGAACAGGGTCGCGACGTCGAATTCGTCCTGTTCGAACATCTTGATGATTTTCTTGCCGATCGGATCGGCGTTTTCGAAGCCGATCTGGCGCAAAGCGCGCAGGTCGATCAGATCGACGATCTGCTTTTCGAACTGGCGGCGAAGCTGATCGTAGCCCTTCTTGCCGATGCACAGAA
Source organism: uncultured Pseudomonadota bacterium (assembly GCA_963703385.1). Classification (GTDB taxonomy): domain Bacteria; phylum Pseudomonadota; class Alphaproteobacteria; order Rhizobiales; family Beijerinckiaceae; genus Rhodoblastus. The sequence goes on along the minus strand of OY969816.1, from coordinate 3,785,432 downwards.
TCTTGACGGTCTTGCCTTCGGCCTGCAACGCCAGCGTCTGTTCGCGCGCCAGGCGGACGATGGAGGTGTTGAAGCCGCCGCAAAGACCGCGCTCGGCGGTGGCGACGACCAGAAGATGGGTCTCGCTCCTGCCGTTTCCGGCGAGCAAGGCGGGGCCGGCGCCGGGCTCGAAGCCCGAGGCGAGATTGGTCAGCACCGTCCCCATGCGCTCGGCATAGGGACGCGCCGCCTCGACCGCCGACTGGGCGCGGCGCAATTTCGCGGCGGCGACCATCTGCATCGCCTTGGTGATCTTTTGCGTCGCCTTGACCGAGGCGATGCGCGTGCGGAGGTCCTTCAACGAGGCCATGGTTCGATCCGAGCGGCTGCCGCTCCCTCCATCGATTTGCGAGTCGGGAGCGTTCCAGGAGGCGAGCCCGCCATCGCGATGACGGCGGACCCGGTTGATGATCAGGCGAAGGACTTGGTGTAGCCTTCGACGACCGCCTTCAGCTGGCCGGCCGTATCGTCCGAGAGATCCTTGGAGGAACGGATCGCTTCGAGAATGTCGCCATGGCTCGTGCGCAGCAGCGCCAGCAGCCCGTCCTCGTAAGCCTTGATCCGATTGACCGGCAAGGCGTCGAGATAGCCGTTGACGCCGGAATAGATCACGCAGACCTGCTCTTCCATCTTCAGCGGCGAGAACTGCGCCTGCTTGAGCAGTTCGGTCAGGCGCGCGCCGCGGTTCAGCAGGCGCTGGGTGGTGGCGTCGAGATCCGAGCCGAACTGGGCGAAGGCGGCCATTTCGCGATATTGGGCGAGCTCGCCCTTGATCTTGCCCGCGACCTTCTTCATCGCCTTGGTCTGGGCCGAGGAGCCGACGCGCGACACCGAGAGGCCGACGTTCACCGCCGGACGGACGCCCTGATAGAACAGGTCGGTTTCGAGGAAGATCTGACCGTCGGTGATCGAGATCACATTGGTCGGGATATAGGCCGAAACGTCGTTGGCCTGGGTTTCGATCACCGGCAGGGCGGTCATCGAGCCGGCGCCATTGTCCTCGTTGAGCTTGGCGGCGCGCTCCAGCAGGCGGGAGTGGAGATAGAACACGTCGCCGGGATAGGCTTCGCGGCCCGGCGGGCGGCGCAGCAGCAGCGACATCTGGCGATAGGCGACCGCCTGCTTGGTCAGGTCGTCGTAGACGATCAGCGCGTGCATGCCGTTGTCGCGGAAGAACTCGCCCATGGTGGCGCCGGCGAAAGGCGCCAGGAATTGCATCGGGGCCGGATCGGAGGCGGTGGCGGCGACGATGATCGAATATTCGAGCGCGCCCTGCTCTTCGAGCACCTTCACGAACTGGGCGACGGTGGAGCGCTTCTGGCCGACCGCGACATAGACGCAGTAAAGCTTCTGGCTCTCCGGCGCGCCCTCGGCGTTGAGCGCCTTCTGGTTGAGAATGGTGTCGAGCGCGACCGCAGTCTTGCCGGTCTGGCGGTCGCCGATGATCAGCTCGCGCTGGCCGCGGCCGATCGGGATCAGGGCGTCGATCGCCTTGAGGCCGGTCGCCATCGGCTCATGGACCGACTTGCGCGGAATGATGCCGGGGGCCTTCACGTCCACGCGCGAGCGCTGGGTGGCGTTGATCGGGCCCTTGCCGTCGATCGGATTGCCGAGGGCGTCCACGACCCGGCCGAGCATTTCCTTGCCGACCGGCACGTCCACGATGGCGCCGGTGCGCTTGACGGTCTGGCCTTCCTTGATGTCGCGGTCGGAGCCGAAGATCACGATGCCGACATTGTCGGCTTCGAGATTCAGCGCCATGCCGCGGATGCCATTCGCGAACTCGACCATTTCGCCGGCCTGGACATTGTCGAGGCCATAGACGCGGGCGATGCCGTCGCCGACGGACAGGACCTGGCCGACTTCCGTGATCTGGGCTTCATTACCGAAATTCGCGATCTCGTTTTTCAGGATCGCCGAAATTTCTGCGGCGCGGATTTCCATCAGCCGACCTCTTTCATACGTGTACGGAGCGAATTGAGCTTGGTCTTCAACGAGGCGTCGACCATGCGCGAGCCGAGTTTGACGACGATGCCGCCAATGATCGAGGGATCGACATTGACGTTGACCTTGACGGTCTTGCCGCCCGAAACCTCGCGCAGCGCCTGTTCGAGCGCGGCGCCATGATGGGGCGACAAAGGCGCGGCGACGGTGACGTCGGCGCGGGTCACGCCCTTGGCCTTGTCGTTCAGCGCCTGGAAGGCGCGGATCATGTCGGGAAGCACGAACAGCCGGCGCTTCGAGGCGACCAGCTTGATGAAATTGGCGGTGATTCCGCCAAAGCCATAATTGTCGAGAAGGGCGGAAACGGCCTTGAGCTGGTCCTCGGCGGAAAAGACCGGGCTGAGGACGAGGCGCTCGAGATCGGCGCTTTGCTCGATCATCTCCGCGAAATTGCCCAGCGCGTCGGCGACGGCGTCGGTGACGTTCTGTTCCTGGGCAAGGGAAAAAAGGGCCTGGGCATAGCGTTCCGCGACGCCGGAGGTCGGATTGGCCGCGGAATTGTGTGAGTCGTCGACGTCAGCCACGCGGAAAAGTCCCTTCGAGATTGATCGACCATCCCCCTCGAACGGTCCGGCGGCAGTCGCCACATCTTGTCGAAGGGCTGAATTGTCTGGGACGGAGAGCGGCAAAGCGCGGCTCCCCGAAAGGCGCGGCCTCCGTAACATAGGGCGCCAGCCCGCGCAACCCTGACCATCCCGCCGAGGCATGAACGAAAGTATGGATTTGCGGCGACATGTCGGTGAAACGCGAAAAAATCATGCGGGACTTGTACTAAAAGACGATCGGCGGAAAATTCCTCGGGCAGTTTTCACAGGAAATTCTGCGGATCGATGTCCACCGCGACGCGCACGCCGCCCTTCGGTTTGGCAGCACGCGCCAGAACGTCGCGTAAAAAGGCTTGCAGGTCGGCGGCGCGCGGGGCCTTGACCAGCAGGCGGAACCGGCTCCTGCCGCGCAGCACCGCGATCGGGGCCTCAGCCGGACCGAGAATGACGATCTGCGCGGCCGGCCCGTCGGCCTCGGCCTGAACCCGATGGGCGGCGCGCGCCAGTTCGCGGGCGAAAAACTCGGCGGCCGTCCGGTCCGCCGCCGAAACGACGACTGCGGCGAGCCGGCCGAAGGGCGGCAGGCCGCCGGCGCGGCGGACCTCGGTCTCCTCGCGGTAAAAGCGCTCGACATCGCCGGACAACAACGCCCGGAGCACCGGGTGATCGGGTTGAAATGTCTGCAGCAAGGCGCGCCCCGGCCGCTCTCCGCGCCCGGCCCGGCCCGCCACCTGATTGAGCAGCTGAAACGTCCGCTCGGCGGCGCGCGGATCGCCGTTCGCCAGCCCGATGTCCGCGTCCACCACGCCGACCAAAGTCAGATGCGGGAAATGATGGCCCTTGGCGACGAGCTGGGTGCCGATGACCAGATCGAATTCGCGATTCTCCACCGCCTGCAATTCGGCTCGCATCCTTTGCGTTCCGCCCGGCATGTCCGAGGACAGCACAAGCAGGCGCGCCTCGGGGAAAAGCTCGGCGGCCTCCTCCGCGAGGCGTTCGACCCCCGGGCCACAGGCAATGAGCGACTCCTCGGTTCCGCAGGCCGGGCATTTGTCCGGTCGGCGCTCGACATGGCCGCAATGGTGGCAGACCAGGGCGCGGCGCGCGCGGTGCTCGACCAGCCAGGCCGAGCAGTTCGGGCACTGGAAGCGGTGACCGCAGGCGCGGCACAGGGTCAGCGGCGCATAGCCGCGCCGGTTGAGGAAAAGCAGCGCCTGTTCATGGCGTGTGAAATTTTGTCGCATCGCCTCAACCAGGCGCGGCGCAATCCACCTGCCTCGTGAAAAACCTTCACGTCGCAGGTCGATCGCCTCGATTTTGGGCAAGGCCCGTCCGGCGAAACGGTTTTGGAGCCTCAGCCAGCCATAGCGCCCCTGGCGGGCGTTTTCGCGCGTCTCGATCGAGGGGGTCGCGGAGGCGAGCGCAATGGCGCAGGATTCGCGCTTGGCGCGCACCACCGCCATGTCGCGGGCGTGATAGATCACGCCGTCCTCCTGCTTGTAGGCCGCCTCGTGCTCCTCATCGACCACGATCAGCCGCAAATCCTTGAAGGGCAGGAACAGAGCCGAGCGCGCGCCCGCCACCGCCCTGACCTCGCCTTCCGCGGCGCCGCGCCAGATGCGCGCTCGGCGGCGCTCCGACAGGCCGGAATGCCATTCGGCCGGCGGCTGGCCGAATCTCCTGGTGAAACGTTCGAGAAACTGCGCCGTAAGGGCGATTTCCGGCATCAGGATCAAGGCCTGGCCGCCGTCCGTCAGGGCCTGCGCCAAAGCCTCGAAATAGACTTCGGTCTTGCCCGAGCCGGTGACGCCCTCCAGCAGGACCGGCTTGAACGCCCGCGACGCCACCGCTGCGCGTAAGTCCAGCGCCGCCTTTTCCTGCGCCGGCGAGAGGAGGGGCGCGCAAAAATCGGGGTCGGGCCTTCCGCCGGGCGTTTCCGGCGGCAGAGCGATGGCCTCCAGCGCGCCATCGTCGATCAGCGCGTCCACCACCCCGGTCGAGACCCCGGCGAGACGGGCAAGTTCGCTCCTGGTCGTGGCAAGATCGCCGACAAGCGCCGCCAGCACCCGGGCGCGCGTCGGGGTCGGTCGTTTGGGGAGCGCGCCGGTGGCGCGCACCGCGATGCGCAAAGGTTCGTCTTCCGCGTCTTCCGCCGCCCGTGTCGCCATGCGCAGGACCATGCCGCGCGGGGCCATGGTCCAGGCGGCGACCCAATCGAGCAGGGCGCGGAATTTTCCCGCAAGCGGCGGCAGGTCCAGCCGCTCGATGACGGGCTTGAGCTTGTCGGATGAGCCGCGCCGCAAGGCCCAGACCACGCCGATCTGCGCGCGCGAGCCGAGTGAAATTTTTACGAAATCGCCTTCCGACAAAGCCATTCCATCCGGGATAGAATAAGAATAGGGCTGGTCCACCGCGACCGGGACCAGCACCTCGGCGAGGCGGGCGCAATGTTCCGCTTGGCGCTCGCTCATCCTGTCGCTCCCGGCGTCGGGCGAGGCTCAAGAGCCCTTTGTTTCCGCAGCGTTTTTGCGAACCGAAGGCCCGCGCAAGCGAAAACCGGCATCCACTTTTTCGCACGCTGCGGTAGAGTCCTTTGTTTCCACAGCGTTTTTTGCGAAAAACCGGCGTCCACTTTTTCGCACGCTGCTCTCGGGACGTGCTCAGGCCAAGGCGCCGTGGCAGTGCTTGTATTTCTTTCCCGAACCGCAGGGGCAGGGTTCGTTGCGGCCGACCCGGCCCCAGCTCGCCGGATCGTTCGGGTCGCGCGACGGCGTCGGCTCGGAGACGCCAAGCGCGACCGGCGAAAATTCGCCGGCTTCGATCCGGGCGTTGATATCGGCGAAAGCCAGTTCGTCCTGGCCGGTGGTGGGATCGAGATGCATCGCGTGCATTGGCGGCAATTGCGGCTCGGCGGGGCGTTCGGGAACGACCTCGATGCGCATGAGCTGCGCCGTGACCGCCTCGCGCAACTGGGTGATGAGGGCGTTGAAAAGCTCAAAGGCCTCGGATTGATATTCGTTGAGCGGATCGCGCTGGGCCAGGCCGCGCCAGCCGATGACCTGCCGCAGATGATCGAGCACGACCAGATGCTCCCGCCACAGATGGTCGAGCGTCTGGAGCAGCACCTGCTTTTCGATATAGCGGGTGAGGTCCGGCGAATTCATCTTTTCGCGCGCCGCATAGGCCTCGTCGGAAGCGGCGATCAGCTTTTCGCGCAGCTCTTCGTCGCCTATGCCTTCCTGCTTGGCCCAATCGGCGAGCGGTGGCGCGATATTGAGCTGGTTCTGGACCTCCTCGGCGAGGCCGGCGATGCCCCAGGCCTCGGGATAGGCGTCATGCGGCACATGGCGCCCGACGAGGTCGTCCACCACGCCGTGGCGCATTTCCGCGATGATCTCTTCGAGCGAATCCTGCGCCATCATTTCGCGGCGCTGTTCGAACACCACCTTGCGCTGGTCGTTCATCACATTGTCGAATTTCAACACGTTCTTGCGCATGTCGAAATTGCGGGCCTCGACCTTCTGCTGGGCCTTTTCCAACGCCTTGTTGATCCAGGGATGGATGATGGCCTCGCCCTCTTTCAGGCCGAGCTTGGTGAGCATGGCGTCCATGCGGTCCGAGCCGAAAATGCGCATCAGGTCGTCCTGAAGCGACAGGAAGAATTTCGACTGCCCGGGGTCGCCCTGGCGGCCCGAACGGCCGCGCAGCTGATTGTCGATGCGCCGGCTTTCATGGCGCTCGGTGCCGATGATATAGAGCCCGCCCGCGGCAAGAGCCTTCTGCTTGAATTCCGCGACTTCCGCGCGGATCGCCTTGTCGCGGGCCTCGCGCGCCTCGCCTTCGAGCCCGGCGCATTCCTGCTTGAGGCGCATGTCGACATTGCCGCCGAGCTGAATGTCGGTGCCGCGGCCGGCCATATTGGTGGCGACGGTGATGGCGCCCGGGACGCCGGCCTCGGCGACGATATAGGCTTCCTGCTCGTGGAAGCGGGCGTTGAGCACGGCGAAATTCTTCGACGGCTTGCCGGAGCGGGCGGAGGCGTAGAGCTTGTCCAGCGCGCCGGGCGCGCCGAAATCGATCATCTTGTAACCCTTGGCCGTGAGAAAATCGGCAAGCTGCTCGGATTTCTCGATCGAGGTCGTGCCGACCAGCGAGGGCTGGAACTTGGCGTTGGCGCGCTCGATTTCGTCGACGATGGCCGAAAGCTTTTCCGCCGAGCTGCGATAGACCTCGTCGTCGGCGTCGAGGCGCGCCACCGGGAGGTTGGTCGGGATCTCGACCACGTCGAGCTTGTAGATTTCGGCGAATTCGTTGGCCTCGGTCGCCGCCGTGCCGGTCATGCCGGCGAGTTTCTTGTAGAGGCGGAAATAATTCTGGAAGGTGATCGAGGCGAGCGTCACGTTTTCCGGCTGGACGGTCTGGCCTTCCTTGGCTTCGAGGGCCTGATGCTGGCCTTCCGAATAGCGCCGGCCCGGCATCATGCGGCCGGTGAATTCGTCGATGATCACCACTTCGTCGTTGCGGACGATGTAATCCTTGTCGCGATGGAACAATTTATGGGCGCGCAGGGCCTGGTTGACGTGGTGGACCAGGGTCACATTGGCGGATTCGTAGAGCGAGCCCTCGGTCAGGAGGCCCGCCTCGCGCAGCCATTGCTCGACCCTCTCGTTGCCGTCGTCGGTGAGATTGACGCTGCGCTGCTTCTCGTCGAGCTCGAAATCGCCCGGAGCGAGGCGGGGGATCAGCTTGTCGACGGCGTTGTAAAGGTCCGACTTGTCGTCCGAGGGGCCGGAAATGATCAGCGGCGTGCGCGCCTCGTCGATCAGGATCGAATCGACCTCGTCGACGACGGCGAAGAAATGGCCGCGCTGAACCATCTGGTTCAGCTCATATTTCATATTGTCGCGCAAATAATCGAAGCCGAATTCGTTGTTGGTGCCATAGGTGATGTCGGCGGCATAGGCCTGGGCGCGCTCGTCGTCCTCGATCCCATGGACGATGACGCCGACGCTCATGCCGAGGAAATTATAGATGCGGCCCATGTTCTCGGAGTCGCGGCGGGCGAGATAGTCGTTGACGGTCACGACATGGACGCCCTTGCCGGCGAGCGCGTTGAGATAGCAGGCGAGCGTGGCGACCAGCGTCTTGCCTTCGCCGGTCTTCATTTCGGCGATCGAGCCCTCGTGCAGCACCATGCCGCCGATGAGCTGGACATCGAAATGACGCTGGCCGTAGGCGCGCTTGGCGGCCTCGCGCACCGTGGCGAAGGCGGGAACAAGCAGATCGTCGACGCTCTTGCCGGCGGCGACTTCCGCACGGAATTCCTCGGTGCGGGCGCGCAGGGCCTCGTCGGACAGAGCCGCGAGTTCCGGCTCCAGCGCGTTGATGGCGTCGACCAGGGGCCGATAGGTCTTCAACCTGCGATCGTTGGCGGTGCCAAAAATCTTCTTCGCAAGGTTCCCCAGCATCGAAATCGACCTTTCAGCGCGGCGCCCCTGCCCCGCGATCCCTGTACGCCGGCGATCAAAGTCGCGGCCGGCGAAATGCGCCGCCCCTATTTCGGGAGCCGCCGCGCGAGAAACAAGACGCCGCGCCTTGTTCCCTGCAACCGCGACGATTTTTTGACGGAAGCGGCGCGAAAGCGCGAAAAGCCGGGAATCCGGCGCGCGAGAGATAGAAGCGCCGCGCCGGCTTGTCAACGCAGCCGAAATAACCGGGAAAGAGCGCCGTCAGCGCGCACGTTTCCAGGTTTCGCCGCCGCAAAGCCCGCCGCCGGGAAGGCAGCCCTGGACCTGCAAATGATTGGCGTCCGCGCCCTGCGAGATTTCGCCGTCGTAGATCTTGCCGTTGTCGAGATTGAAGATCCGCCCCTTCCAGACATTGCCGGAGCGGCGAAGGTTCAGGAGAATTTTTTGGCCGACGGCGGATTTCTCGCCCGGCTCGGGCTTGGGCGCGGCGGCGACCGCGCCGCAGACGCCGCCCCCGCAAGGCGTGACGCGAATGACCGCCGTGCCGTCGGCGACCCGCCACAGACCGAAGGGGAATTGCGCGGCAAAAGCAGCCGGCGCCCCCAAGACCCCGACAACAGACAAGGCCGCGACGACAAGAAAGGGGGAAAAAGCGAGGGCTTTTCTCATGCGGTTCGATCTCCACGGCGCGACTCGACCGAGCCGAGCAAGCTCATTAACGCCTCTTCGTCGGGTTGAGAAGCGATGAAAATTCTTGTCCCCGGCGCGCCTTCCCGGCAGATATCGGCGACCTCCGGGGAAAGGCAGAAATGCGACAAAAGGGCGGCGCTGTCGCCGATCAGGGCCAGAGCCGCGCCGGCGCTGCGCGGAGAATAATGCAGAACGGCGTCGATCCGCCCGCCGCGCAAAGCCGCGACGACCTCCTCCGGCCAGACGGCGACGGGCCGGGCGTCATAGGTTTCGACGACTTCGAGCCGCCAGCCTGCGCCGCGAAGACGCTGCTCCAGTAAAGGCTTGCGCTCGCGGCCCGCCAGATAGAGCGCGGCGCCGGGTTTTTTTCCGTCGATAAGCCATTCGGCCAAGGCCTCGGCGCGCGGCGCGGCCCATTTGACGTCAAAGCCGGCGGCGCGCGCGGCTTGGGCGGTCTTTTCGCCGACGCAGGCGGCGGCGACGCCTTGAAGGGTCTGCGGCGCCGTCCATCCCGCAAAAGCCTGGGCGCTGGTGGCGAGGACCAGGTCGAAAGGCCCGTCCGGAAGCCGCGCGCCGGTTGGAAAAATCTCCAGCGCCGGCGCGATCCATGCCTCGTGACCCAAAGCGGCGAGCCGTTTCGCGGTCCGCGCCGCCGGGTCGGGGGGTCGGGTGACCAGGACGCGCATCGCGGTCAGAAATGCAGCAGGTCGGCGGGCGCCGCTTCGAGAATTTTCCGCGCGGCGCTTTCGCCCAGGGCGGCGGCGTCCTTGGCCAGGCCTTCGGCGCGGGCGTCGAAAGCTTCGGAGCCGTCCTTGCGCAGGACGATTCCATAAAAGCTCACGTGATCGCCGGCGACCACGGCGTGGCCGGCGATCGGCGTGCGGCAGGAGCCGTCGAGCACACGGAGAAAAGCCCGCTCCGCCGCCAGCGCAACCCCGGTTTCGTGGTCGCAAATCGGAGCGAGATCGGCGAGAATCCGGGCGTCTTCGGCGCGCGCGGTGATGGCGATGGCGCCCTGGCCGCAGGCCGGCGGAAACAAGTCGAGCGGCAGGATCGAGGTCGCCTGCTCGGCAAGGCCCAGCCGCTTCAGGCCGGCAAAAGCCAGCAGGGTGGCGGCGAATTCGCCGCTTTCCACCTTGCGCAGCCGGGTCTGGACATTGCCGCGCAGCAATTCGACTTGCAAGTCGGGGCGAAGCCGGCGAATCATCGCCTGCCGGCGCAGGGACGCCGAGCCGACCCGGGCGCCCTGGGGCAAATCCATCAAGGTCTTGGCCTCGCGGCCGATGAAGGCGTCGCGCACGTCCTCGCGCGGCAGATAGCCGGCCACGACCAGACCCTCGGGCAACTCGGTCGGCAGATCCTTGGCCGAATGGACGGCGATGTCGATCGCGCCGTCGAGCTGGGCCAGGTCCAGCTCGCGGGTGAACAGGCCCTTGCCCCCGACTTCGCTCAGCGGCCGGTCCTGGATCATGTCGCCGCTGGTCTTGATGATCACGATTTCGAAATGCTCTTCCGGCGCGCCATGGACCAGGGCGAGGCGGCGACGGGTTTCACGGGCCTGGGCCAGGGCCAGGGGACTGCCGCGGGTGCCGATTTTCATCCAAGGCGCCAAAATTTCGCTCCGTGTCGTTTTCAAAGTCGTTTCCAAACCTTCGGGCGGCGGACTATAGGGAAAAGCGCGCCGCGAAGAAAGCGGCGCCGGGAGCGACCGCATGTGGGCCAGTCTTCGCGTTCTGGGCATTGAAAGCACCTGCGACGAAACCGCGGCGGCGGTGGTCGAAGCCGATTCGCGCGGGCGCGGAAAAATTCTCTCCAATTGCGTGCTGAGCCAGATCGCCGAACACGCCGCCTTCGGCGGAGTGGTCCCGGAAATCGCGGCGCGCGCCCATGTCGAGGCGCTCGACCCGCTGATTCGCCGCGCCCTGGCCGAGGCCGACTGCCGCATCGAGGATCTCGACGCCATAGCCGCCGCCGGCGGCCCGGGCCTGATCGGCGGGGTGATGGTCGGACTGACCACCGGCAAGGCGATCGCGCTGGCCGCGCAAAAACCGTTCATCGCGGTCAACCATCTCGAAGCCCATGCGCTGACGCCGCGCCTGACCGAAAATATCGAATTCCCCTATCTGCTGCTGCTGGTCTCGGGCGGCCACAGCCAGTTGGTCGCGGTCCACGGCGTCGGCGACTATCAAAGGCTCGGCTCGACGGTGGACGACGCCGTCGGCGAGGCGTTCGACAAGGCGGCCAAACTGCTCGGCCTGCCCTATCCCGGCGGCCCGCGCGTCGAACAGGCGGCGCTCGGCGGCGACCCGGGCCGTTTCGACTTGCCACGGCCGATGGCCGGGCGGCGCAATCCCGACTTTTCCTTCTCCGGCCTCAAGACGGCGGTGCGGCAGGAGGCGGAACGAATCGCGCCCTTGACCCGGACCGATGTCGCGGATCTCTGCGCCTCCTTCCAGGCGGCGGCCGTGGACGTAATCGTGGACCGCTGCCGCGCCGCGCTGCGCCTGCTCGCCGATTCGCCCACCCCGCCGACGGCGCTGGTCGGGGCGGGCGGCGTCGCCGCCAATGGCGCGATCCGCCGGGCGCTGGGCCGGCTCTGCGCGGAAGCCGGGTTGCGGCTGGCCCTGCCGCCGCCGAACCTGTGCTCGGACAATGGCGCGATGATCGGCTGGGCGGGGCTGGAGCGCTTCCGCCTCGGCCTGACCGACGGCATGGATTTCGCCGCGCGGCCGCGCTGGCCGCTCGACGCCAGGCAAGACCCCCGCTGGCACGGCAAGGCGTGAGGTTTTTTTTGCGCGCGCTCAAATATCTTCTTCTCGCCGGCGCCCTGGTCGTCGCCATCGAGGCCCCCAAACCCTTTCTCGAGCCGCAGTCGCCGATCGCCGCGCCGGTGCGAGTCGCTTACGGGCCGGCGCCGGGATTCGAGTCGCTCGATCCCAATCTCATCGCGCAGGCGCGGCGGACCATCGACATGACGGCTTACGTGCTGAGCGACGAGCGGGTGATCGAAGCCTTGTCGGCGGCGGCGAGCCGGGGCGTCAAAATCCGGATTTATTTCGACCCCGAACAGTTCCGGCGCATCGGCGGCAGGAACGAAAATGTGATCGCGCTGGTGAACCAGCCCAGCGTGCAGGCGCGGATCAAGGCCGAGCAGAACGACCTGATGCATTTGAAGGCCTATGCGATCGACGGGCGCTGGCTGCGCACGGGGTCGGCCAATTTCTCGTGGTCCGGCGAAAGGCGCCAGGACAATGACATTGTCATCATCGACAGCCCGCAGGCGGCGGGCGCCTTTACGCGACGTTTCGAAACGCTTTGGGCGCGGCGCGACAATACGGACCCGACGCGATGACCAAAACCGCGACACTCGCCGTGCTCGGCGCCGGCGCCTGGGGCACGGCGCTGGCCAATATGGCGGCGGGCGCCCACGCCAGGGTCTGGCTCTGGGCGCACGATCCCGCCCATGTCGAAGCCATGCGCCGGGATCGGCGCAACGACAGGCGCCTGCCCGGCGTCGCCTTGGCGCCAGAAGTCGAGCCCGTCGCCGACATCGCCTGCGTCGCTGAGGCCCACCATGTGCTCTCCGTGGTCCCGGCGCAGAATTTCCGCGCCACCGCTCAAGTTTTGCGCGGCCATTTGCGTCCTCGCTCGGCTGTGGTGAATTGCGCCAAGGGCATCGAGCGCGAAACCGGCCTGTACATGCATCAAGTGCTGGCCGACGTCATCCCCGGCCAGGCCGCCGCCGCTCTGTCCGGCCCGAGCTTCGCCATCGATCTCGCGCGCGGCCTGCCGACCGCCGTGACCCTGGCCGCCGAACGCGGCGATCTCGCGGAAAAGCTGTGCGCGCGCCTCGCCGCGCGCCATTTCAGGCTTTACCGGTCGAGCGATCTGATCGGGGTCGAGATCGGCGGGGCGGCGAAAAATGTGCTGGCGATCGCATGCGGCGTGGTCATCGGCAAAAAACTCGGCGCCAGCGCCCATGCCGCCTTGCTTGCGCGCGGCTTCGCGGAACTGATGCGTTTCGCCACCGCGCAGGGCGCGCGGCCCGAAACGATCATGGGCCTGTCGGGACTTGGCGACCTCGCCTTGACCTGTTCCTCGCCGCAATCGCGCAATTACGCTTTGGGTTTTGCGCTGGGCCAGGGCGAGGCGCCCCAGTCGGCGGGCCACGGCAAATTGAGCGAAGGCGCCTTGACCGCCCGAATCCTGGTCGACAAGGCGCGCGGGCTCGGGGTGGAAATGCCGATCGCCGAAGCGGTGACGGCGATCCTGGAAAACAGGATCGATGTCGGCGCGGCGATCGACGCCCTGATGAGCCGGCCGTTTAAAGCCGAGAGCTGACGCCCGCCTCGCGGCGGTTGAATTCGCCGCGTCACTCATGCAACCATCTGGCGCGAAAATTCCTTCGCCGCGAAAAAAATTCCGGATGGGGTCATGCATTTCGTCGCCCTCTGCCTCGATAAGCCGAATTCCCTTGCGACCAGGCTCGAAAACCGCCCCGCTCACCTCGCCTTCCTCGGCGATAAACCCGAAGTGGTGAAGCTCGCCGGCCCCTTTCTCGACTCGGCCGGCCAGCCCTGCGGCTCGATGCTGGTTCTCGATTGCCCCAACGAGGAGTCCGCGAGGGCTTTCCTGCAGAACGACCCCTATGCCAGGGCCGGCCTGTTCGCCTCGGTCGAATTGCGCCCTTTCAAGCCGGTTCTCGGGGCTTATCTGGCATGAGCGGCAAGAAATCCTATTGGCTGGTCAAGAGCGAGCCCGAGTCCTGGTCCTGGGATCAGATGGTCGCCAGCGGCGCCGAGGGAACGGGCTGGACCGGCGTGCGCAATCATCTCGCCAAGCAGCAATTGATGGCGATGAAACGCGGCGATCTGGCCTTTTTCTACCACTCCAATGTCGGCAAGGAGATCGTCGGCATTGTCGAGGTGATCAAAACCTTCCATCCCGACCCGACCGACGCCAGCGGCAAGTTCGGCATGGTCGACGTTCGCGCGGTCGAACCGCTGAAGCGGCCGATCACCCTGAATGAAATCAAGGCCGACCCGCGTTTCGCCGACATGGCCCTGCTCAGGATGAGCCGGCTGTCGGTCCAGCCGGTCTCGCCCGAACATTGGCGGGCGATCCGCAAGCTCGGCGGCCTATAATTCGTCCGCGTCGAGCGCCGCGCCCGGCAGAGGCAGGCCGGCGACGATGGCCGCAAGCCAGCGGCGCAAAACCTTTTCCCGCTTCGGGCGAAGGCCTTCGATGAGTTTTGCGCTCGCGGCCGCCGTCCTTTCCCGGCCCAGGCGCAGGATTTTCTCGCCCTCCGGCGTGACCACCAGCGGCCGCGCCCTTGAGGCCGCGCCCGCCGCGACGTCCTCCTCGCGCACAAAACCGGCGCGGCGCAGATTGGCGACGATGAGCGAGACCGTCTGCGGCGTCAGCTTGGCCTTGCGGGCGAGATCGGCGGCGAGCAGGCCGGGACGGGCGCCGATCAGGGACAGGGCCGCCAGTTGCGGCGGCGTCACCCCGAGATCGGCGAGCAGCCGCTCCTCGGCGAGGCGCTGGGCGCCCGCCGCCTGCCGCAGCAAGGCCGAAATGTCCCCGTTCTCGCCCGGAAGATCGAGCGGCTTCGGGCGGCGCTTGGGCGGTTCATTCTCGGTCGGCCCCTCGGGCGGGCGGGTCTTCGCCATGGCGTTTCCTCGTATTTTGACCATTTTTATCACAGCGCCCTGATCGTAGGCTGATCAAGGCCCGGCCACAAGCCTCGCGCGGGTTCTTGAGCGAAAGGATAGCTTGTCAGGCGCGGGGGCGCGCCCTTACCTCCCGGGGCAGTTCCGGAACAGGCAATGGACCCTTCGCGCCGCTCGATCATCGTCGAATATAATCAGCTTGTCGCGCAAGGACGGATCGAACGCGACGGCGCGCAGGCGGCGGTGATCCGGAAACTCGACGCCTTGAGCCTTGCCCTGAACCAGCGCCGGCTGGCGAAAAAATCCAGCGCGCTCGGCTGGCTGTTCGGCGCGCGCAACGCCAGCGAGCCGTCGGCGCAGGGCCTCTACATCTGGGGCCCGGTCGGGCGCGGCAAGACCATGCTGATGGACCTGTTTTACGACTCCGTCGAGATCGAGAAAAAGCACAGGATTCATTTCCACGCCTTCATGGCCGAGGTTCACAGGCGCATTTTCGCCTGGCGGCAGAAAAGAAAGGTCGGACTGGTCAAGGGCGACGACCCGATCGCGCCGGTCGCCGAAGGACTATGCGGTGAAACGGGGCTGCTGTGCTTCGACGAATTCGCCGTGACCGACATTGCCGACGCGATGATCCTCGGCCGGCTGTTCCGGGCTTTGTGGGCCTGCGGCCTCACCATTGTCGCGACCTCCAATGTCGAGCCGGACGAGCTTTACAAGGACGGCCTGAACCGCGCCCTGTTCCTGCCCTTCATCGACATGATTGACGATCGTATGGAGGTGGTCAGGCTCGAGGCGCGCACCGATTTCCGGCTCGAAAAACTCAGCGGCGCCCCGGTCTATCTGACCCCCGCCAACGCAGCGGCGCGCGCCGCTTTGGACCGGGCGTTTCTGTCCTTGACCGGTGTGGAGAAAGGCGAGCCGTTCCACCTGTCGGTGATGGGGCACGACGTGGCGGCACCGCAGGCGGCGGGCCACGTGGCGCGTTTCGACTATGAAGATTTATGCAAAAAACCGCTGGGCGGCGCCGATTTCGTCGCCATCGCCGAATATTTCCATGTGCTCTTTATCGACAATATCCGGGCGATCGATCCCGACCAGCGCAATGAGGCGAAGAGATTGATCAATCTCATCGACGCCCTGTACGATCAGCGCGTCAAGCTGATCGCCTCGGCCGAGGTCGAGCCGGAAAAAATCTATCCCGCCGACAAGGGCTATGAAGCTTTCGAATTCGCGCGCACAATCTCGCGCCTGAAGGAAATGGGCTCCGTGGAATATATGGCCCTGCCGCATGGCCGCGGCGAAGAAGTCAGCGGCGAGATCACCGGCATTGTCGAGACATGAGCCTTCGCCAAAATCTTCGCCAGAACGCGAGCGAGCCGACCGCCGACCAGAGAATTCTGGAGTTTGCCTGCGCCCATCTGCGCGCGTTCGGTCCGCGGCGCGCGACCATTGTCGGCATAGCCGAAGCCGCCGGCATGTCCCACGCCAATGTCTATCGCTATTTCCCCTCCAAGCAGGCCTTGTTCGACGCGGTCACCCTGCTGTGGCTCAAGCCTCTGGAGCAACAGCTCCATATCATCGTCCAGGGTCCGGACCCGGCCTGTGACAAGCTGGAGCGGGCGCTGACCGCCCTGCAGAACGCCTATCGCCAGAAGCGCGACGGCGACCCGGTCCTGTTCCGGCTTCTTTGCGAGGCTTTCGAGAAGGGCGACGGGCTCGCCCGGCGGCATCGCAACCGGGTTCAGGGCGAGATCCAGGCCATCGTCGAGGAAGGGATCGGGTCCGGCGCCTTCCGCATTCAGGACCGGCGCCGGGCGATGGCCATGGTCTTCGACCTCGCACATCGCTTCGTTCATCCGGTTTCGATCGCCCTGGACAAGGATGTTTCGGCTGCGGACATGGATTTTCGCGCCAGCCGCGCCATTGCGGTGATCCAGCGCAGCCTGACCTATGGCGATCCTGATTTTGACGCATGACATTTTTTGTAATTTGTCACTTGGCTGAAATTGCGCCTCCCCTGTGCGGCGCAAAATCTCGCCTCAAATTTAACCATTTGATATAATTGATGTTTTCCGAGCAGCTCGGCCGGCCGTTTTTTTGGCGCGATCACAATAACGTCAGGGACTTAGCCTTTCTCACGACTTGAAAGGCCTCGAGGATCGGGGCACAACGCGGTCGCAACTCCGGGCTGCCGGAAATCCCGTCGCCGCGCCACAAGCCGCGACGGGCCGACGATTGGTTGAGATGAGGACGACAACCCATGGCGCGTAACAAGATTGCTCTGATCGGGGCCGGACAGATCGGCGGAACGCTGGCCCATTTGGCCGGGCTCAAGGAACTCGGCGACATCGTCCTCTTCGACATTGCCGAGGGCACGCCCCAGGGCAAGGGCCTCGACATCGCCGAATCCTCGCCGGTCGAAGGCTTCGACGCCAGGATCGCGGGCGTCAACGATTACGCTGCGATCGCCGGCGCCGACGTCGTCATCGTCACCGCCGGCGTGCCGCGCAAGCCGGGCATGAGCCGCGACGACCTGCTCGGCTTCAATCTCAAGGTCATGGAGTCGGTCGGCGCCGGCATCATGGAGAACGCCCCTGACGCCTTCGTCATCTGCATCACCAATCCGCTCGACGCCATGGTCTGGGCGCTGCAGAAGTCGTCCGGCCTGCCTGCCCATATGGTGGTCGGCATGGCCGGCGTGCTCGATTCCGCCCGCTTCCGTTATTTCCTCGCCGAGGCCACCGGCGTCTCGGTCCAGGACATTCACGCCATGACCCTGGGCGGCCATGGCGACGACATGGTTCCGCTGGTGCGCTATGCGACCGTCGGCGGCGTGCCGCTGCCGGAACTGGTGAAGTCCGGCTGGCTGACCCAGGAAAAGCTCGACGCTTTGCTCGAACGCACCCGCAAGGGCGGCGGCGAAATCGTCGGCCTGCTCAAGACCGGCTCGGCCTTCTATGCCCCGGCGGCTTCCGGCATCGCCATGGCCGAAGCTTATCTCAAGGACCAGAAGCGCGTCATGCCGGTCGCCGCTTATCTCAACGGCCCCTATGGCGTGAAGGACACCTATGTCGGCGTGCCGGCTTTGATCGGCGCGAAGGGCGTCGAGAAGATCGTCGAGGTCGATTTCGACGCCAATGAGCGGGCGATGTTCGACAAGTCGGTGGTCTCGGTTCAAACTCTGATCGAGGCCTGCAAGAAGATCAATCCGGCCCTCGCCTGACCGGCCGCAACGATCAGGCCGCGCGCCCGCCGAGAGCGAGCGCGCGGAAAATGCTTTCTCACGAGGATTGCCGATGAATATTCATGAGTATCAGGCCAAAGCCGTTCTCAAGGACTTTGGAGTTCCGGTCTCGCGCGGCGTGGCCGTGTTCAAGGCCGAAGAGGCGGAGGCCGCCGCGAAGGAGCTTGGCGGCCCGCTTTGGGTGGTCAAGTCCCAGATTCACGCCGGCGGCCGCGGCAAGGGCAGGTTCAAGCAGGCGGCGGCGGGCGACAAGGGCGGCGTTCGCCTCGCCAGGTCCGTCGACGAGGTCAAGCTCAACGCCCGGCAGATGCTCGGCCACACGCTGGTGACCGCTCAGACCGGCCCGGCCGGCAAGCAGGTCAATCGCCTCTATATCGAGGAAGGCTCGGACATAGCGGCGGAGTTCTATCTCTCGGCTCTGGTCGATCGTGCGACCTCGCGCGTCGCCTTCGTCGTTTCGACCGAAGGCGGCATGAACATCGAGGACGTCGCCCATGCGACGCCGGAAAAGATCAAGACCTTCTCGGTCGATCCCGCCACCGGGATCATGCCGCACCACGGCCGCACCGTCGCCAAGGCGCTCGGCCTTTCCGGCGATCTCGCCAAGCAGGCGGAGAAGCTGGTCGCCAATCTGTACCGGGCCTTCGTCGCCAAGGACATGGCGATGCTCGAGATCAACCCGCTGATCGTCACCCGCCGGGACGAGCTGAAATGCCTCGACGCCAAGGTGTCGTTCGACTCCAACGCGCTGTTCCGCCATCCCGACATCGCGGCTCTGCGCGACGAGACGGAAGAGGACGCCAAGGAGATCGAGGCGTCGAAACACGACCTGTCCTATATCACGCTCGACGGAACGATCGGCTGCATGGTCAATGGCGCCGGCCTCGCCATGGCGACCATGGACATCATCAAGCTCTACGGCATGGAGCCCGCCAATTTCCTCGATGTCGGCGGCGGCGCCAGCAGGGAGAAGGTCACGGCGGCCTTCAAGATCATCACCGCCGACCCGAATGTGAAGGGCATTCTGGTCAATATTTTCGGCGGCATCATGCGCTGCGACGTGATCGCGGAAGGCGTGATCGCGGCGGTGAAGGAAGTCGGCCTCCAGGTTCCGCTGGTGGTGCGCCTGGAGGGCACCAATGTCGAGCTCGGCAAGACCATCATCAGCGCATCGGGCCTCAATGTCATTCCGGCGGACGATCTCGACGACGCCGCCCAGAAAATCGTCAAGGCCGTGAAGGAGGCCGCGTAATGTCCATCCTGATCGACAACAACACCAGGATCATCGTTCAGGGCTTCACCGGCAAGAACGGCACGTTCCACTCCGAACAGGCCCTCGCCTATTGCGGCACCAGGGTGGTCGGCGGCGTTTCGCCGGGCAAGGGCGGCTCGACCCATATCGGCCTGCCGGTGTTCGACACGGTTTCCGAGGCCCGCGAGGCCACGCAGGCCGACGCCTCGGTGATCTATGTGCCGCCGGCGGGCGCGGCCGACGCCATCTGCGAGGCGATCGCGGCGGATGTCGCGCTGATCGTCTGCATCACCGAAGGCATTCCGGTCCAGGACATGATCAAGGTGAAGCGCGCGCTCTCGGGCTCGAAATCGCGCCTGGTCGGGCCGAACTGCCCCGGCGTCATGACCGCGGGCGAATGCAAGATCGGCATCATGCCCGGCAATATTTTCCAGCCCGGCAATGTCGGAATCGTGTCGCGCTCGGGAACCTTGACCTATGAAGCGGTGTTCCAGACCACGCGGGCGGGGCTTGGCCAGACCACGGCGGTCGGCATCGGCGGCGACCCGGTCAAGGGCGCGGAATTCATCGACATGCTGGAATTGTTCCTCGCCGACGACAAGACCGAATCGATCATCATGATCGGCGAGATCGGCGGCGCGGCGGAAGAGGACGCCGCCCGGTTCATCGCCGACGAGGCCAGGCGCGGCCGCAAGAAACCGACCGTCGGCTTCATCGCCGGCCGCACCGCGCCCCCGGGGCGCCGCATGGGCCATGCCGGCGCCATCATCTCCGGCGGCAAGGGCGGGGCCGAGGACAAGATCGCGGCGATGGAGGCGGCGGGCGTCCGCGTTTCGCCCTCGCCGGCGCGGCTGGGTTCGACCCTGGTCGAGGTGCTGAAAGGCCATTGATCCGTCGGGCGCGGGCGCCTTCAAGCCCGCGCCGCGACGGGGCAGGAAATTCTCAGGTCCGCGAGCGCCGCAGCAGTCGGCCGCGCGGAGTGACAAGGACATCGAGATGGCGCGTCAAGACAGCAATGGAGCCAATGGCGGCGGCGGAACGGGACGTTCGCCGCAGAACGCCGCTTTCGCGGATTCGTCCTTCCTGTTTGGCGGCAACGCCGCCTATATCGAGCAGCTCTACGCCGCCTACAAGGCGAACCCCGCCGGGGTCGATCCCGAATGGCGCGAATTCTTCGCCGCCTTGAACGACGACGACCAGTCGGTCGCGGCCAACGCCCGGGGCGCGTCGTGGACGAAGCCCAACTGGCCGACTCCGCCGCAGGGCGATCTGGTCGCCGCGCTCGACGGCCAGTGGCCGGCCGACGACAAGGCCATCGCCGACAAGATCAAGGGCAAGGCGGCGCAGGAGGGCAAGGGCGAAATTTCTCCCGCCGACGTCCGCCGCGCCACCCATGATTCGGTGCGCGCGATCATGATGATCCGCGCCTACCGCATCCGCGGCCATCTCCACGCCAATCTCGATCCGCTCGGGCTCGATCCGAAGAAGGACCACGAGGAGCTGCATCCGGCGAGCTACGGCTTCACCGAAGCCGACTACGACCGCAAGATCTTCATCGACGGCGTTCTCGGCCTGGAATACGCCAGCATCCGCGAGATGCTGGCGATCCTGCGCCGCACCTATTGCTCGACCATCGGCTGGGAATTCATGCATATTTCCGACCCGGCGGAAAAAGCCTGGATCCAGGAGCGCATCGAAGGGCCGGCCAAGGAAGTCTCCTTCACCAGGGAGGGCAAGCGCGCCATCCTGCAGAAGCTGGTCGAGGCGGACGGCTTCGAGAAGTTCATCGACATTCGCTATACCGGCACCAAGCGCTTCGGCCTCGACGGCGGCGAATCGATGATTCCGGCGCTGGAGCAGATCATCAAGCGCGGTGGCGCGCTGGGCGCCAAGGAAATCGTGCTGGGCATGGCCCATCGCGGCCGCCTGAACGTGCTGTGCCAGGTCATGGGCAAGCCGCATCGCGCCTTGTTCAACGAATTCAAGGGCGGCTCCTTCATGCCGGAGGAGGTCGAAGGCTCCGGCGACGTGAAATACCACCTCGGGGCCTCGTCCGACCGCGAATTCGACAATAACAATGTGCATCTGTCGCTGACCGCCAATCCCTCGCATCTCGAGATCGTCGATCCCGTCGTGCTGGGCAAGGTGCGCGCCAAGCTCGACCAGCACCTTGACCGCGCTCTCGATGACGGCCGGCCGGTCATGCCGCTCTTGATCCATGGCGACGCCGCTTTCGCCGGTCAGGGCGTGGTGGCGGAATGTTTCGGCCTGTCCGGCCTCAAAGGCCACAAGACCGGCGGCTCGATCCATTTCATCATCAACAACCAGATCGGCTTCACCACCTATCCGCGCTATTCGCGCTCCTCGCCCTATCCGTCCGACGTGGCGAAAACCGTGGGAGCGCCCATTCTCCATTGCAACGGCGACGACCCGGAAGCCGTGACCTTCTGCGCCAAGGTCGCGACCGAGTTCCGGCAGAAATTCCAGAATCCCGTCGTCATCGACATGTGGTGCTACCGCCGCTTCGGCCACAACGAGGGCGACGAACCGTCCTTCACCCAGCCGCTGATGTACAAGAAGATCCGGGCGCACCGGTCGACGCTCGAACTGTATAGCGAAAAGCTGATCGCCGAGGGCCTGGTCACCCAGGGCGAAGTCGAGAAGATGAAGGCCGACTGGCGCACCCGCCTCGACGCCGAATATGAGGCGAGCCAGGCCTACAAGCCGAACAAGGCCGACTGGCTCGACGGCCGCTGGTCCGCCCTGAAATCCGTCCCATCGGCGGAGCAGGACAACCCGCGGCGCGGCAAGACCGCCATAGAGTTGAGAAAACTGCGCGACTACGGCGAACAGCTGTGCAAGATCCCGGACAGTTTCCACCTCCACAAGACGATCCAGCGCTTCCTCGACAACCGCCGCAAGGCGATCGAAACCGGCGAGGGGATCGACTGGGCGACCGCCGAGGCTTTGGCCTTCGCCTCGCTTCTCGATGAAGGCTACCGCGTGCGGCTTTCCGGCCAGGATTGCGAGCGCGGCACTTTCTCCCAACGTCATTCGGTGCTGATCGACCAGGTGAACGAGTCGCGCTTCATTCCGCTGAACCATATTTCCGAGGGCCAGGGCCATTACGAGGTCATCAATTCGATGCTCTCGGAAGAAGCGGTGCTCGGCTTCGAATATGGCTATTCGCTGGCCGAGCCCGACGCTCTGGTCTTGTGGGAGGCGCAATTCGGCGATTTCGCCAATGGCGCCCAGGTCCTGTTCGACCAGTTCATTTCCTCGGGCGAGCGCAAATGGCTGCGCATGTCCGGCCTCACCTGCCTCCTGCCGCATGGCTATGAGGGCCAGGGCCCGGAACATTCCTCGGCGCGCCTGGAGCGCTATCTGCAACTTTGCGCCGAAGACAATATGCAGGTGGCGAACTGCACCAGCCCGTCGAATTATTTCCACATCCTGCGCCGCCAACTCAAGCGCGAGATCCGCAAGCCTCTGGTGCTGATGACGCCGAAATCGCTGCTGCGCCACAAGCGCGCGGTGTCGAAGCTCGACGAGTTTTACGGCGAAGGCCATTTCCGGCGCCTGCTCTCGGACCATGCTGAAACCGAGCCCAACGAGGCGATCAAGCTGGTCAAGGACGACAAGATCCGCCGCGTGGTCCTGTGCAGCGGCAAGGTCTATTACGACCTTTACGAGGAGCGCGAGAAGCGCGGCATAGACGATGTCTATCTGCTGCGCGTCGAGCAGCTGTATCCGATGCCGCTGAAGGCGCTCGTCCTGCGCTTCCAACGCTGGAAAAAGGCCGATGTGGTGTGGTGCCAGGAAGAACCCAAGAACATGGGGGCCTGGTTCTTCGTCGAGCCCTATCTCGAATGGGTGCTCAACCAGGCCGGCTGCAACAACAAGCGGGCGCGCTATGTCGGCCGGCCCGCCTCGGCGGCGACCGCCGCCGGCACCATGGCGCGTCACCTCGCCCAGCTCAAATCCTTCCTCGACGACGCCTTCGCAAGCTGAACTTCTCTGCGCCACGGGCTTCGGCGGCGCCTGCCGGAGCCCTTCCTTCCCCTCGATGAGCCGCGCAGGCGGCGGATGTGATCCCGATGTCGACAGAAATCCGCGTTCCCACCCTCGGCGAATCCGTCACCGAAGCCACCATCGGCCGCTGGTTCAAAAAGCCCGGCGACGCCGTGAAGGCCGACGAGCCTTTGCTGGAGCTGGAAACCGACAAGGTCACGCTGGAAGTCAACGCGCCCGCGGCCGGCGCCCTGGCGGAGATCGTCGCCAAGGACGGCGAGACCGTCGCGCCCGGCGCGCTGCTGGGCCATATCGCCGAAGGCGGCGCGACGGCCGTGGCCGTCCCGGCCGCCGCGCCGGCCGAGGCCGTCGCCAAGGTTTTGGCGCCCGCGCCCGCCGCGCCGCCACCATCGCCCGCCGCCGCCAAGAACGCCGCCGATCTGGGCGTCGATGTCCGCGACGTGCCGGGTTCGGGCAAGCGCGGCCAGGCGCTGAAGGGCGACGTGCTCGCCTTTGCCGGCGCTGCCCAAATCTTGCCGCCGGCCGCCGCGCCCGCCGTTCCCGCCGCCGTCCGCGCGCCGTCCTCCGCCGGCGACGCCGCGCGCGAGGAACGCGTGAAAATGACCAAGCTGCGCCAGACCATCGCGCGGCGCCTCAAGGAAGCGCAGAGCGCCGCCGCCATGCTGACCACTTTCAACGAAGTGGACATGCAGGCGCTGATGAGCCTGCGCGCCCAGTACAAGGACCTGTTCGAGAAAAAGCACGGCGTGAAGCTCGGCTTCATGGGCTTCTTCGTGAAGGCCTGCACCCATGCGCTCAAGGAAATCCCAGCGGTCAACGCCGAGATCGACGGGACCGACATCATCTACAAGAATTTCTGCCATGTCGGCGTGGCGGTGGGCACCGCCAAAGGCCTCGTTGTTCCGGTTGTGCGCGACGCGGAAAAACTTTCGATCGCCGGAATCGAGAAGACGATCGCCGATTTCGGCAAGCGCGCCCGCGACGGACAGCTCAAGATCGAGGAGATGCAGGGCGGCACCTTCACCATTTCCAACGGCGGCGTCTATGGCTCGCTGATGTCCACGCCGATCCTCAACGCGCCGCAGTCCGGCATTCTCGGCATGCACAAGATCCAGGAGCGCCCGGTCGTCGTCGCCGGCAAGATCGAAATCCGCCCGATGATGTATCTCGCGCTGTCCTACGATCACCGCATCGTCGACGGCAAGGAGGCGGTGACTTTTTTGGTGCGCGTCAAGGAAGCCCTGGAGGATCCGGCGCGTCTCGTTCTCGATCTTTGATCCGGCGCTTCTCCGCGGAGTCACCCATGTCCTACGATCTCATTGTCATCGGCTCCGGCCCCGGCGGCTATGTCTGCGCCATCCGCGCCGCCCAGCTCGGCCTCAAGACCGCCATAGTCGAAAAGCGCAGGACCCACGGCGGGACCTGCCTCAACATCGGCTGCATTCCCTCAAAAGCCCTGCTCCATGCCTCCGAAATGTTCGAGGAGGCCGCCCATGGCCTTGGCGCCCTCGGAATCAATGTCGGCAAGCCGAAGCTCGACCTTGCCGCGATGATGAAGCACAAGGACGAGACGGTCGGCGCCAATGTCAATGGCGTCGCCTTCCTGCTCAAGAAGAACAAGATCGACGCCTTCCACGGAACGGGGTCGATTCCCGCCGCCGGCAAGGTCGAGGTGACCGCCGGGGACGGCTCGAAGCAGGTTCTCGAAACGAAAAACATCGTCATCGCCACCGGCTCCGATGTCGCCAATCTGCCCGGCGTGACCATCGACGAAAAGATCGTGGTCTCCTCGACCGGCGCGCTGGAGTTTTCGAAAGTTCCGGCAAAGATGATCGTGGTCGGGGGCGGGGTGATCGGCCTCGAACTGGGTTCCGTCTGGCGCCGGCTCGGCGCCGAGGTCACGGTGGTCGAATTTTTGGACCGCATCCTGCCGGGCATGGACCTCGAAACCGCAAAACAGTTCCAGCGCCTGCTGGAAAAGCAGGGCGTGAAAATCCTGCTCGGCTCCAAGGTCGCCAAGGTCGAGACCGCCAAGAACGCGGCCAAAGTGACGGTCGAGCCGGTCGCCGGCGGCGAAGCCAGCACCCTTGACGCCGATATAGTGCTGGTCGCCATCGGCCGGCGCCCCTTTACCCAGGGCCTCGGCCTGGAGGCGCTCGGCGTCATGATGGAGCGCGGCCAGGTGGTCATAGATGACCACTTCCAGACCAATGTCCCCGGCGTCTACGCCATCGGCGACGTGGCCCCCGGGCCGATGCTGGCCCACAAGGCCGAGGACGAGGGCGTCGCCGTCGCCGAAATCCTCGCCGGACAGCACGGCCATGTGAATTACCAAGTGATTCCGGGCGTCGTTTATACTTCCCCGGAAATCGCCAGCGTCGGCGCGACCGAGGAAGAGCTCAAGGCCAAGGGCGTGGCCTATCGCAGCGGCAAATTTCCCTTCACCGCCAATGGCCGCGCCCGCGCCATGCGCCAGACCGACGGTTTTGTGAAAGTCCTGGCCGACGCCACGACCGATCGCGTCCTCGGCGTCCATATTCTTGGCCATGGCGCCGGAGAAATGATCCACGAGGCCGCCGTCCTGATGGAATTCGGCGGCTCGTCCGAAGACCTCGCCCGCACCTGCCACGCCCACCCGACCATGTCGGAAGCGGTCAAGGAAGCGGCGCTCGCCGTCGAGAAGCGATCGATCCACAGCTGACCGACGGCGCGACGGAAACATCGTCTCGCTCAGGCCCGGGCTTCCGGGCCTTTGCTTTTTCGCGCCGCTTTGGCAAATCTAGTCGCCTTGGCTCCGCAAGCGCGGGCGCGATCCGGAGCAACGGAATGGGCGATGCCGGCGGAACCGACCAATTGGCGAAAAAACATTTCGGCATGGCCAGGGTCGTCAGGCGCCTGCGCGCCCTGATTCGGTCGCATGAACTGGCGCTGGTTTTGCTCTCCGCCCTGATCGGAGTCGCCGCTTCCGCCGCCGTCACCGTGATGACCAAGGCGGCGATGCTCAGCCACGTCCTGGTCTTCGATCTCGACTTCGACGTGCG
Organism: uncultured Pseudomonadota bacterium; assembly: GCA_963703385.1. GTDB lineage: Bacteria > Pseudomonadota > Alphaproteobacteria > Rhizobiales > Beijerinckiaceae > Rhodoblastus. The sequence goes on along the minus strand of OY969816.1, from coordinate 3,759,445 downwards.
TCTCAGCGCCACCGACCATGTCGCCCCCTTGGCGGCTTTCTCGGCTTTGATGGTCGGCGGGCTGATCCTTGGACTGATCGAGGCCTATCGCTTGCGCAAGGGCATTCGCAGCCCGGTGGACCCGATCGAGGCCAACGCCCTGCGCGGCGGCCGGATGTCGTTGCGCGAAAGCGTCGTCGTCAGCCTTCAGACCGTGATTTCCAATTCCAGCGGCGCGTCGGTCGGGCTGGAGTCCGGCTACGCCCAGATCGGCGCGGGGCTGGGGTCTTTTCTCGGTCAGAAATTGCGCCTGCGGCGCGGCGATCTGCGCCTTTTGGTCGGGGCCGGCGCGGCCGCCGCGATCGGCGGCGCTTTTGGCGCGCCGCTCGCCGGCGCCTTTTACGCCTTCGAACTCGTCCTCGGCAATTATTCGATAGCCTCCGCCGGGCCGGTCTTTACCGGCTCGATCGTCGGCGTGCTCTTCACCCGGCTTCTGGCCGGCGCGCCCTATCAGATCGAGACGCCCCCCGTCGCCGCGCTCAAGCTTGCGAATTTTCCGGTTCTACTGGGCATTGCCATATTTTCGGTCGCGATCGGCGTGACCGCGATGCGTCTGTCCGGCGTGTCCGAACGCTTCGTCCAGGCCACGCCGATTCCCGTCTGGGCGCGGCCGGTCCTCGGCGGAGCCGCCGTCGCGGCCCTCGCTGTGTTCACCCCGCAAATTCTTGGAGCCGGCCATGGCGCGCTCGGCCTGGACGTCGCCCATGATTTTCCGCTGGCGCTGCTCGCCGCGCTCCTGCTCCTGAAACTGGCCGCCGCGCTGATTTCGCTCGCGACCGGCTTTCGCGGCGGCCTTTTCTTCGCCTCGCTGTTCATGGGCGCGCTGATCGGCAAGATCTATGGCCTCGCCGTCGCGGCCTGGCTTCCGGCGATCGCGCCCGATCCAACCGTCTGCGCTTTGGCGGGAATGGCCACGCTCGGGGTCGCCATCGTCGGCGGGCCGCTGACCATGTCCTTCATCGTGCTCGAAAACACCTCAGATTTTTCGGTCACCGCCGGGGTGGTCGCGGCCTCCGTCGTCGCCAGCCTGCTGGTGCGCGCGACCTTCGGCTATTCCTTCTCGACCTGGCGGCTGCATCTGCGCGGCGAAAACATTCGCAGCGCCAATGACATCGGCTGGATTCACGATCTCAAGGTCGGCAAGCTGATGCGGCGCGACACGCCGACCGCGCCTGATTCGCTCGACATCGAGGAATTTTGCGCCCGCCACCCCTTGGGTTCGGCGCATTTCGTGGTCCTGCTCGATCCGGCCGGGCGCTATGCGGGATTGGTCAATCTCGCCGAAGCCCACGCGCGGGCCCGCCGCATCACCGGACAGATCGGGGAACTGGCGCTGCAAAAACATGTCTGGCTGGTCCCTGAGATGGACGCCAGGTCGGCGATGGCCTTGTTCGACCAGACCGAAACCGACCAGCTCGCGGTGCTCGACCCAAACACCAAGGCCCCCCTTGGCGTGCTCAACGAGGCCTATCTGGCGCGGCGTTATGCGGAACAGGCCGCCGCGGCCTTCCATAGCGCTTTCGGAGACTAGGACTTATCCGGCGCGCGGATGGGCCGCGCGAAAAACTTCGAACAGCCGCGACTTGTCCACGGCGGTATAAATCTGGGTGGTGGATAGGCTGGCGTGGCCGAGCAATTCCTGGATCGAGCGCAAATCGCCGCCGCGGCTGAGCAGATGGGTGGCGAAAGAGTGCCGCAAGGCATGAGGCGTGGCGGATTCGGGCAAGCCAAGCGCGCCGCGCAGGCGTTCGACCGTCAGCTGGACGACGCGCGGCGAGAGCGGGCCGCCCCGTGCGCCGACGAATAGCGGTCCGTCCTTGGCGAGACGATGCGGACAAAGCTCCAGATAGGTCTCGATCGCCTTTCGCGCCGGCAGGATCACCGGAACGGCGCGCGCCTTCCCGCCCTTGCCGACGATGGTCAGGCTCTCGACCGCGCCGACCGGCGCGTCGCCGCGCCGGATCGAAAGGGCTTCGGCGATGCGCAGGCCCGCGCCGTAAAGCAAGGCGAGCACGGCGGCGTCGCGCGCCAGAATCCAGGGCGCGCGATGCGAGTCGTCCGCCTCGCCCCTCGCCATTTCGCGGGCCGATTCGGCGGGCAGCGCCTTGGGCAGGACGCGGGCCGCCTTGGGCGAACGGACCTTGCCGAGCGCATCGACGCGGGCCAGATTCTCGCGCGCCAGATGATGGGCAAAGGAGCGCAGCGCGGCTAACTGCCGCAGCAAAGAACGGGAGGCGACGCCGTCCGCGCGGCGGCGGGCGAGAAAGGCGCGAATATCGGCGGGTTTTAACGCGACGAGCGTTGCGAAATCGGGCGGCGCTTCGCGTTGCTCGCGGAGGAAGGCAAAAAATTGCCTCACGTCGCGCGCATAGGCCGCGATGGTCAGGGGTGAGGCGCGCCGAACCCCGGCGAGACGGCGCAGCCAAGCCCTGGCCTCCGCCGCCAGCCGTGCCTCGGCGCCCGGAAAGACGAGTTGATCGGGTCCAGGCGCGCCCTGCGCCGCATTTTTCGCCATGGCGAAAAACTAGCAGGAAAAGGTCAAGAATTTTTCGCCGGCGCCGGCGAACGCTTCGGATTCAAGCCGGCCGCACGCCGAACCAGGCGTCAGCTCTTGACCGCCTTTTCCGCGGCGGCCCGGAATTCCTCGAAACGGCGCGCGATCTGATGCTCCGACTGGGCGACGCCCGCAGCGGCGAAATCCTTGTGAATCCGGCCGAGCACGCCGGCCTTGTCATGCGCCGCCAGATCGTGCTCGACCAGAGACTTGGCATAGGCCTCGGCTTCCGCCCCCGACTTGCCGAGTTTCTCGGCGGCCCAGAGACCCAGCATCTTGTGGGCGAGGGCGAGGGCCTTGAAACGAAGTTCCTCGTCATGTGCAAATTTCATTTCGAAGGATTCTTCGCGCTTGTCGAATTCGGACATATGAAACTCCTTCGCATTTCGAAGCCTGACGTGGCGCTTATATATAACCTCGCGATGGGCGCGCCTAGCCTTCGTCGGCCGATCGGCGGGTCCTACCTAAGGCGGTGGCCAAGGATTTTCCATGTCCGACGGGACCGATCGACCGAAACAGGTTGTATAAAGGCGCGGAACGGGCTACGAACCTCGATAAATATGGCCCAAGGCGTCGAAGCCGCGCGCCAGAATCGCTGGACGCCCGGCGGAAGGCCAGGCGTCCGTGGATTGTCTCGAAATTCGGTTGTTTCCCATGAATCGGCGCCGCCGCATATACGAAGGCAAGGGCAAGGTGCTCTACGAGGGCCCGGAGCCTGGAACCCTGGTCCAGCATTTCAAGGACGACGCGACCGCTTTCAACGCCAAGAAGCATGAAGTGATCGACGGCAAGGGCGTCCTGAACAACCGGATTTCGGAATATATCTTCCAGAATCTGAACGATATCGGCGTTCCGACCCATTTCATCCGCCGCCTCAACATGCGCGAACAATTGATCCGCGAAGTCGAGATCATTCCGCTCGAAGTCGTCGTGCGCAATGTCGCCGCCGGATCGCTTTCGCAGCGGCTCGGCATCGAGGAAGGCTCGCAACTGCCACGCTCGATCATCGAGTTCTATTACAAGAACGACGCGCTCAACGATCCGATGGTTTCGGAGGAGCACATCACCGCCTTCGGCTGGGCGACGCCGCAGGAAATCGACGACATCATGGCGCTGGCGATTCGGGTCAACGATTTCCTGACCGGTCTGTTCCTCGGCGTCGGCATCCGCCTCGTCGATTTCAAGATGGAATGCGGAAGGCTGTGGGAAGGCGACATGATGCGCATCGTCGTCGCCGACGAGATTTCCCCCGATTCCTGCCGCCTGTGGGACATCAAGTCCAACGACAAACTCGACAAGGACCGTTTCCGCCGCGATCTCGGCGGCCTGGTCGAGGCCTATTCCGAAGTCGCTCGCCGGCTCGGCATCATGCAGGAAAACGAAAAGCCGATTTCCGGCGGCCCCAAGCTGGTGCAGTAATCCATCCGCCCCTTTAATCGATCGGCCCCAAAAGTCGATTGGCCGAAGGCGATTGCGCAAAAAGGAAAGCCCGGCCATGAAGGCGCGCGTCACCGTCACTTTGAAAAACGGCGTCCTGGACCCGCAGGGCAAGGCGATCGAAGGCGCCCTGCATTCGCTGGGCGTCGAAGGAATCGCCTCGGTGCGCCAGGGCAAGGTTTTCGAGATCGAGGTCGAAGGATCGGACGCGGAAGCCGCCAAGGCGGCTCTGGTCGCCGCCAGCGAAAAGCTTCTGGCCAATACGGTCGTCGAAAATTATCGCGTCGAACTGCTCTGACGCGATTCTCTGAACAAACTCGGGAGAGCGCGATGAAAGCAGCCGTTGTGCTGTTCCCTGGATCGAATCGCGAGGGCGACGCGGCGCGCGCGCTGCGCCAGGCCGGCGCGCAGACTTCCATCGTCTGGCACGCGGATTTCGATCTGCCAGCTGGAACCGACCTGGTGGTCCTGCCCGGCGGCTTCAGCTATGGCGACTATCTGCGCTGCGGCGCCATCGCCGGCCGCGCCCATATCATGGAGGCGGTGCGCCGCCACGCCGCGCGCGGCGGCCTGGTCCTCGGCATCTGCAACGGCTTCCAGATTCTGTGCGAAAGCGGCCTGTTGCCGGGGGTGCTGATGCGCAACCGCGACCTGCGCTTCGTCTGCAAGCGCCAGCATTTGCGCGTCGAGCGCAACGACACCGCCTTTACCCGCGCCTATGATCTGCATCAGGCGATCGACGTCGCCATCGCCCATGGCGAGGGCAATTACGAGGCCGAGGCGGAGATGATCGAGCGCCTGGAAGGCGAGGGCCGGGTGGCCTTCCGTTATTGCGACGCCAGCGGCAAGGTCGGCGGCGCCGCCAATCCCAACGGCTCGACCAACGACATTGCCGGGATCTATTCCGAAAAATTCAATGTCCTGGGCATGATGCCCCATCCGGAAAACCTGATCGACCCCCTGGTCGGCGGCATTGACGGGCGCGGCATGTTCGAAAGCCTGACCCGGGCGGCCTGAACGCCAAAACCGCCGGTTTCTTCCGACGACGGACCCTCGTCCGCAGGATTTGCGCGCGACGCGCCGAAGCGCCGCGACCTGAAGATTTCTTGAACCGCGGACGGATTCTTGCGCACGGAATCGCGATCCGCCGAAGTTCGCTCGTCCGCCGCGCGTCAACACCTCTCCTTCGACAAGGAAAAAGCCCGGTCTTTCGACCGGGCTCTTCCCAAACGGCGAAGCCGCAAGGATCAGTATTTCGCGACAACCGGCGCGCCAAGGCCCAGATCGGCGAGGCCGAAGCGATAGCCGATGGCCAGACGAACCAGCCACGGATCGACGTTGATATGGGCGGCGTTCTGCACGCCGAGCACATTGGCGTCCATCGTCAGCGGCAGGTACTTGGCGTCGAGGTTCACGACCCAGTGGCGGGTCAGGTAGTAGTCGAAGCCCATGTCGAAGTCGATGCCCGCGGCGCCATGGACATTGATGCCGTTGCCACTCTTCAGCAGATCATTGGTCAGCCAGGACTGGGTCCAGAAGCCCCAGGTATAATTCGCGCCAATGCCGACATAGGGGTCGAACTGGCCGAGGGCGAAGTGATACTGCAGCGTGACGGTCGGCGGGAAGGCGGTCGTATTGGCGATATTGAGCCTGTTGCCGCCGGGCGCGATCGCAGCTTCAAGGGTCGTGTGCGCGAAGCAGCAGATCGCCTCGACCGCCCAGTTCTTGGTGATGAAATAGTTCAGGTCGATTTCCGGAACCACGTTATCCGTGAGCCGCGCGTTATAGAGTCCCACCGGCGCGAAGCCGTTCAGCGTGGAGCCAGAGCCGTCCGGCAGCACGCCGAGGGCGCCGACGCGGATCATGAACGGCATGAAGGAATCATCGACCGGCGCAATCGGCGCTTCCTTGGTCGAGGGGAGGTCGGCGGCGAAGGCCGGGAGGGCGACGGCGCTCAGCAGAGCGGCGGCGAAAGCAATGCGAAAGTTGTTTTTCATCGGGGTCATTCCAGTCTCGAAAAGCTGTGGCCTTAGGTTAGCCGTCTCGGCGTCCAGGGCGCGGGTTGAAACTGACGGCTTTGTAGCTCATTCGGCTTGACATGGATCAAAACATTGCATTCTGTTGATATATCTCCCGCCGGATGTTGCATAAATAGCACAGTTCGGTCCCAGCGCCCTCTATTCTTGCCAAGTCGCGCGCGAGCCATTATCCAACCGGCCATGCCCTGTCGCGGCTGGCCCGCGATGCGTTGGCGCATTTCCTCGAAGGGCCGGATTCCTTGACCGCTCAGACCCAATCCCATGAGCCGGCGATCACGCCGGAACTCGCCGCCCAGCACGGCCTCAAGCCGGACGAATATCGGCGCATTCTCGATCTGATCGGCCGCGCGCCGACCTTCACCGAGCTGGGCATTTTCTCGGCGATGTGGAACGAGCATTGTTCCTACAAGTCGTCGCGGCTTCACCTGAAGAAATTGCCGACCAAGGCGCCGTGGGTCATTCAGGGACCGGGCGAGAACGCCGGCGTGATCGACATCGGCGACGGGCAGGCCTGCATCTTCAAGATGGAGAGCCACAACCACCCGTCCTATATCGAGCCCTATCAGGGCGCGGCGACCGGCGTCGGCGGGATTTTGCGCGACGTTTTCACCATGGGGGCGCGGCCGATCGCCTGCCTCAACCTGCTGCGCTTCGGCTCGATCGACCATCCCAAGACCCGCCATCTGGTCTCCGGCGTGGTCGCCGGCATCGGCGGCTATGGCAATAGTTTCGGCGTGCCGACGGTCGGCGGCTCGACCGCGTTCCACGCGAGTTACGACGGCAACATCCTGGTCAACGCCATGGCCGTGGGCCTCGCGCGGTCCAATGAGATTTTCTACGCCGCCGCCACCGGCGTCGGCCGCCCCATCGTCTATCTCGGCTCCAAGACCGGGCGCGACGGCATCCATGGCGCGACCATGGCTTCCGCCGAATTCGACGAGAATTCCGACGAGAAACGCCCCACGGTCCAGGTCGGCGATCCTTTCTCGGAAAAGCTTCTGCTCGAAGCCTGCTTAGAGATCATGGCCAAGGGCTGCGTCGTCGCCATTCAGGACATGGGCGCGGCGGGCCTGACCAGTTCGGCGGTCGAAATGGGCGCCAAGGGCAATCTCGGCGTGGAGCTCGATCTCGACCTCGTGCCCTGTCGCGAACCGGGCATGACCGCTTATGAAATGATGCTCTCGGAGAGCCAGGAGCGCATGCTCATGGTGCTTGACCCCGAAAAGGAGGAAGAAGCCGAGGCGATCTTCCGCAAATGGGGGCTCGACTTCGCCGTCATCGGCAAGACCACCGACACTTTGCGTTTCGTGATCAAGCATCGGGGCGAGGTCAAGGCCGATCTGCCGATCAAGGAGTTGGGCGACGAAGCGCCGCTTTACGACCGGCCCCATGTCGCGCCGGTCAAGCCGCAAAAACTCGATTCGGCGAGCCTGCCGGCGCCGCTCGCGCTCGACGCGGCGCTGATGAAAATGGTCGCCTGTCCCGATCTCGCCTCCAAACGCTGGGTCTGGGAGCAATATGACCATCTGATCCTGGGCAATTCCATCCAGCCGCCGGGCGGCGACGCCGCCGTGGTGCGGATCGCGGACGGCCCGAAGGGGCTGGCGCTGACCACCGACGTCACGCCGCGCTATTGCTACGCCGATCCGTTCGAAGGCGGTAAACAGGCGGTGGCGGAAGCCTGGCGCAATATCACCGCCGTCGGCGGCATGCCTTTGGCGCTCACCGACAATCTCAATTTCGGCAATCCGGAAAAGCCGGAAATCATGGGGCAGTTCGTCGCCTGTCTCGACGGCGTCGGCGAAGCCTGCCGGGCGCTCGATTTCCCCATCGTTTCCGGCAATGTCTCTTTGTATAACGAGACCCAGGGCAAGGGCATCCTGCCGACCCCGGCGATCGGCGGCGTCGGCCTCGTGGCTGACGTGAACAACAGCGTCGGCCTCGCCTTCCGCGGCGCGGCCGAGAAAATCCTGCTGGTCGGCGCGGGCGAGGGCTGGCTCGGCCAATCCATTTATTTGCGGGAAATCCTCGGCCGCGAGGAAGGCGCGCCGCCGCCGGTCGATCTTGCAAAGGAAAAGGCTCATGGCGATTTCGTCCGCGCGCTGATCGGCGACCGGATGGTCAGCGCCGTCCACGACCTGTCGGACGGCGGCCTCGCCGTCGCGCTCGCCGAAATGGCGATGGCCGGTGGAGTCGGCGCGACGGTTTCCGCGCCCGGCGGCGACCATGCGGCGGCCTGGTTCGGCGAGGACCAGGGGCGTTACCTGGTTGTCGCGGCAAAGGACAAGGCCGACGAGATTCTGCGCCGGGCCGCGCAGGCGAGCTTGCCGGCGGCGCTGATCGGCGCGACCGGCGGCGACAGCCTGCGCCTTGGCGCGGCGACGCCTGTTCTGGTGCGGGATCTGCGTGAAGCCCATGAAGGCTGGATGCCGGCCTATATGGCTGGCGGAGGCAGGGCTGCGTAACTATCTAAGCGATGGACCTCTTCAACCCATCAAGGAACCGCCCAAAGGAACCGCCCATGCCCATGGAAGCCTCTGAAATCGAGCGCATGATCAAGAAGGCCCTGCCTGACGCCGAAATCCTCATCACCGACCTTGCCGGCGACGGCGATCATTATAGCGCTCGGGTGGTCTCGGAGACCTTCCGGGGCTTGAGCCGCGTGCGCCAGCATCAGCTGGTCTATGAGGCGCTCGGCGGACAGGTCGGCGGCGCGCTTCACGCTTTGGCGCTGGAGACCGCGACGCCGTAAACGGCTTGAACGGCGACGCGACCCAGCTTAATTATGTTCCATCGCGGAGCCTTGACCTCCGTGTGAAAGGAAAAACCATGTCAGACGCCATGCTCTCCAACGCCATCGACCGCATCAAGCGGGACCTGACGGACAACGACGTCGTGCTTTTCATGAAGGGCACGCCGAATTTCCCGCAATGCGGCTTTTCCGGTCAGGTCGCGAAAATCCTTAGCTTCCTGGAAGTGCCCTACAAGGGCGTGAATGTGCTCGAAGACCCCGACGTCCGCGAGGGCGTGAAGCGCTACGCCAATTGGCCGACCATCCCGCAGCTTTATATCAAGGGCGAACTGGTCGGCGGCGCCGACATCGTGCGCGAGCTTTTCCAGTCCGGCGAACTGATGGACCAGCTCAAGGCCGCGGGCGTTCCGGTCAAGGACCCGCGCCCGCAGCAATGACTCATTGCTGCGCCGCCGCCCGGGCCAGGGCCTGGGCGTCGGCGCCATCCCATTTGGCGGGGCCGGCCATGGCGCCGATCACGCAGCCATCCGGCCCGATCAAAAAAGTCGTCGGCAGGCCGACCAGTTTGCCGGCCTGCTGCAACACCTGAAGGGCTTTTCCTTTCGGATCGGCATAGAAACCGAGTTTCTTCACCCCGGTTTCCTGAAGAAATTTTTGAGGCCGGTCGAGCCGCGCGGTATCCATATTGACCGCGACGACGCTGAAGGATGGATTGCCGGCAAGGCCCTGAAGGCGGTCGAGGCCTGGCATTTCCTCGCGGCAGGGCGCGCACCAGGTGGCCCAGAAATTCAGGAGAATCGTCCGGCCCCTGAAGGCGGCGACATTGGTCGCGGCGCCGTCATGCTCGAACTCGAGATTTTCCATCGGCTTGGGATGGGCGCGGACGACGAGGGCCGCCAGCTCGCCCCTGGCGAGCGGCGCGAGTTTCTGCGCCAGCGCGGTCGAGACCGGACATTGCGCCGGTTGGATGGCGGCTTCCTTGCTCCCGGCCCCTTTCATCACGTATAGGACGAACCACAAGCTCGCGGCGACCAGCGCCGCGACAAGAAAGACATGCGGCAGGATCAGCCGGCGGGCGATGGCGCGCATCTGCGCGGGCGTGGCCTGAACCGGCGGGTTTTGCTCGTCATTCATCCTTGGCCTCCAACCTTTGACGTCGTCGTGGAGCGGTCATGAGCAATCAGATGTGGGGCGGCCGTTTCACCAGCGGCCCCGACGCCATCATGGAGGAGATCAACGCCTCCATCGGTTTCGATTATCGCCTCGCCCGACAGGACATCGCCGGCTCCAAGGCGCATGTGGCCATGCTGGCCGCGACGGGCATCGTGTCCCAGGCGGACGCCGACGCCATTTTTAGGGGTTTAGACGAGGTCGGCGCCGAAATCGAGGCCGGCGGCTTCAACTTTTCCCGCGCCCTGGAAGACATTCACATGAATGTCGAATCGCGGCTCGCCGAAAAAATCGGCCCGGCGGCGGGGCGGCTGCATACCGCGCGTTCGCGCAACGATCAAGTCGCGGTCGATTTCAAGCTCTGGGTCCGCGAAACGATCGACGAACTCGATGGCCAGTTGCGCGACCTCCAGACCGCCTTGGTCGAAAAGGCTGAAAAATACGCCGACGCGGTCATGCCGGGCTTCACCCATCTGCAATCCGCCCAGCCTGTGACCTTCGGCCATCATCTGCTCGCCTATGTCGAGATGATCTCGCGCGACCGCGGCCGTTTCCGCGACGCCCGCGCCCGGCTCAACCAATGTCCGCTCGGCGCCGCCGCGCTCGCCGGAACCTCTTTCCCCATCGACCGCGCGATGACGGCGCGCGCGCTCGGCTTCGACCGGCCGACCGCCAATTCGCTCGACAGCGTCTCGGATCGCGATTTCGTGCTCGAAACGCTTGCGGCGGCGGCGATCGCGGCGACCCATCTGTCGCGTTTCGCCGAGGAAATCGTGCTGTGGACGACGCCGCAATTCGGCTTCGTCAGCCTGTCGGACAGTTTCACCACCGGCTCCTCGATCATGCCGCAGAAGCGCAATCCGGACGCCGCCGAACTGGTGCGCGGCAAGTCGGGCCGCATCATCGGCGATCTCGCCGGGCTGCTGATCGTCATGAAGGGCCTGCCGCTCGCCTATTCGAAGGACATGCAGGAAGACAAGGAAGGCTGTTTCGATTCGCTCCAGTCGCTGTCGCTCTGCATCGCCGCCATGGCCGGCATGGTCCGCGACATGACGCCGCGTCTCGAAAGGATGAAGGCGGCGGCAGGTTCGGGTTTTTCCACCGCCACCGATCTCGCCGACTGGCTGGTGCGCACCCTCGGCATGCCCTTCCGCCAGGCCCATCACGTCACCGGCCGCATTGTCGCGCTCGCCGCCGACAAGGGGGTCGAGCTGGAACAGCTCGCGCTCGACCAGATGCAGGCGGTCGAGCCGGCGATCACCACGGCGGTTTTCGAGGTTCTGGGGGTCGAGAATTCGGTGCGCAGCCGCTTGAGCTACGGCGGCGCGGCGCCGGACAATGTCCGCGCGCAGGCGGGGGCGTGGCGCGAGCGCCTGAACAGCGGGAAAACGCCTTGATCAGCTGGAATTCCGACCGGACCCTCGGCTATAGTCCGCGCCGATCGCGCATATTTCGGGAGCAGCGCCATTGAACTGTCACAGCCTCTTCAAGACGGCGTTGCTGGCGGCGGCCCTTTCGGGCGCGCTTCTGCTCGACGGCTGCGGCCGGCGCGGCCCGCCGGTGCCGATCGATTCCACCGCCGCTCAAACGCCAGCGGATAAAAACAATCCGAACGCGCCGCCGAAAAAGAACCTGCCGACCGGCCTCGACAGCAAATCCCTGAAAGCCGGCGCGCCGACGACGCCGACGCCCTTCGACTTCCTTCTCTAGGCTCCGGGATGCATTATTTCGAATATCGCGACGGCGTGCTGCATGCCGAGGGCGTCGCCCTGCCCGATCTGGCTCAGGTTGTCGAAACGCCCTTCTATTGCTACAGCGCGGCGACCATCCGCCGGCATTTCCAGGTCTTCTCGCAGGCGATGAGCGATTTCGACGCCTTGGTCTGCTACGCGATGAAGGCCAATTCCAACCAGGCGGTGCTGAGCCTGCTCGCTCGCCTTGGCGCCGGCATGGACGTCGTGTCCGAGGGTGAATTGCGCCGGGCGCAAGCGGCAAAAGTTCCGGGTCCTCGCGTCACCTTTTCCGGCGTCGGCAAGACCGACCGCGAGATCGCGCTGGCGCTCGACTATGGCATCCTCTGTTTCAATGTCGAATCCGAGCCCGAACTGGAGCGCATCTCACAGATCGCCTCCGCGCGCGGACAGACCGCCAAAATTGCGCTTCGCGTCAATCCGGACGTCGACGCCAGGACCCACGCCAAGATCTCGACCGGAAAATCGGAAAACAAGTTCGGCATCCCCATTTTGGTCGCCCGCGAGGTTTATGCACGGGCCGGGAAACTACCCGGAATCGAGATCGCCGGCGTGGACATGCATATCGGCTCGCAGATCACCGATCTCGCGCCTTTCGACAACGCCTTCGCGTTGCTGGCCGATTTCGTCCGGCAATTGCGCGCCGACGGCCATTCCATCCATCACGTCGATCTCGGCGGGGGCCTCGGCATTCCCTATTCCGAGCGCGACGACCCGGCGAGCTATCATCCCCAGCTCTATGCCGAAATCGTGCGCCGCCACATCAAGCCTTTGGCGACAAAGCTGATCTTCGAGCCGGGCCGGCTGATCGTCGGCAACGCCGGGATATTGGTGACCTGCGTGATTTATGTGAAACATGGCGCGGCGAAAAATTTCATCATCGTGGACGCGGCGATGAACGATCTGGTCCGCCCGACGCTCTATGAAGCGCATCACGACATTTTCCCGGTCGTCGTTCGGAGCGAAAACGCCAGGCGCATCACTGCCGATCTCGTCGGCCCGGTCTGCGAAACCGGGGATTTTCTCGCCCGGAACTGCGATCTGCCCGAACCGAAGCCCGGCGACCTGCTGGCGGTGATGTCGGCGGGCGCCTATGGCGCCGTTCAGGCCGGCACCTATAATTCGCGCCTGCTGGTTCCCGAAATCATGGTCGAGGGCGAAAAACACGCGGTGATCCGGCCGCGCGGCGATTACGACCTTTTGATCGGCCTCGACAAAGTTCCGCCCTGGTTGACATGAAGCCTCCCTTCGGCGCGAAATCTTTCCCGGTCAATCGAGGCGCCGGCGTGTGAAGGACTTTTTTCTGGTTTTGTGGGAGGCGCTCCGCGCCGGAAGCGCGGATTGGCGGGAGGCGCGACCGCGCCGCCTGGAGTTTTTGGCCCGGGGCGCGCTCGCCTTCGAGCGCCTTGCCCGCGCCCTGCTCCCCGCCGCGATCGTCATCGCCTTTTTCGTCGCGCTGAGCTGGACCGGGCTGTGGCTGGGCGCCCCGTCTTTCGCGCGCCTTCTCGGCGTTTCGGCGCTGTTCGTCGCGCTGGCCATGGCGCTTTACCGTCTGCGAGGCTTTTCCTGGCCGCGCGTCGGAGAAGCGCGGGACGCGTTGGACGCCGGCGACCCGGCGGCGCCCGCCGCCGCTCTGGCCGACCATCTGGCCAATGACGGGGACGCGCGCACGCAAGGCCTGTGGCGGCTCCACCAGCGACGCGCGGCCCGGCGCGCCGTCCGGCTGCGGCCGGTCGCGCCCGCGCCCCGCCTGTGGCGCGAAGACCCCTACGCCTTTGGCGCCCTGGCCGCGCTCGCCCTGTTGGTGACAGGTTTCATCGCGGGACCGGAGAAATATGCGCGACTCGCCGCCGCCTTCGACTGGCGGCTCCAGACGGCAGCAAGCGCTCCTTCGCGCATCGACGCCTGGATCGATCCGCCGTCCTATACGGGACGCCCGCCGATCGTCCTGCCGCTGAAAAACAACGCCAGGATTTCCGCGCCGGTCGGCTCCGCCATCATCGTGCGCGCTGTCAACGCGACAAACCTGCGCGTCGCCGTCCAGGGCGGCGTCGCGGCCTTGAAGCCGGCGGCGACTCACGACGAAACCTCCACGGAGCGGCGCTTCCAACTGCTCGGCGACGGGCGGCTGCGGCTGGGGCTCGGTCACAGCGAAATCGCCAGTGTGACCTTGACGGCGATTCCCGACCTGCCGCCAAAAATCACCCCGACCGCCGCGCCGAAAGTCAATCTTCATGGCTCGTTCGAGTTGCGCTATCGGATCGAGGACGATTATGGCGCGCATGACGCCGAAGCCTTCGCCAAACCCTTCGCCAAACCCTTCGCCAAACCCTTCGCCAAACCCTTCGCCAAACCCTTGGCGGAAACCTCCGCGACGGCCCACCCGCTCGTCCAGCCGCCCCGTGGATCGCTGGAGCTGCCGGCGGGTCCCGGCGGTTTGGGCGAGGGCGCGACCACGCTCGACTGGAGCGACAGCCCCTATGCCGGCGCGCCGGTCGATTTGACGCTGACCGTTCATGACGACGCGGGCAATGAAGGCCAGGCCGTCATCAGCCATGTTGTCCTGCCAGGAAAAATTTTCACCAACCCGCTGGCGCTGGCGCTGGTCGAGCAAAGGCGAATCCTCGCCCTCGACGCCTGGCAAAAAGACAAGGTGCTGACGGCGATCGACGCGCTGATGCTGTCGCCGGAAATTTTCACCCCCGATCTCGGCGTCTATCTCGGACTTCGCGTCGTCCATGACTCGCTACGCCACGCCGGCAACGACGCCGATCTTGTCGCGGTGGTCGATCTGCTGTGGGACATGGCCCTGCACGTCGAGGAAGGCGACGTCCCGCAAGCCGAACGCGACCTCAAGGCGGCGGAGCAAGCCCTGCGCGACGCGCTCAGGAACGGCGCCTCGAACGAGGAAATCGCACGGCTGACGGCACGTTTGCAAAAGGCGCTCGATCATTATCTTGCCGCGATGCAGGAAAGGGCGGCGAAACAGGGTCAGGCGCATGACACGGGTCATGGCGACAGCCATCAGGTCACGCCAAAGGATTTCAAATCCATGCTCGACCGCATGGCGGAAGCCGCGCGCGAAGGGGACAAGGACGCCGCGATGCGCATGCTCGACCGCGTCCAGGACATGCTCGAAAACTTGCGCAACGCGCGTCCTTCGCAGGCCGCGGGCGCCCGCCGCACGATGCGCGACATCGACAATCTGATGCGCGAGCAGCAAAAACTGCGCGACGACACTTTTGCGCGAGCCCGCGCGAACCAGAACCCGTCCGAAGGCCAGCAGCCCGGCGAGCAGCCTTCCGGCGCGGGACAGCAAGGCGAAGCGGCGCAGGGCCAAGAAGGACAGGGACAAGAAGGACAGGGACAAGCGTCCCAGGACGAACTCGCGCAACGTCAGCAGCAATTGCGCCAGAAGCTCGATTCCCTCAAGGGACGGGCGGAAGGCGCAGAGGGCGCAAAATCCGACGGCCTTTCCGAGGCCGAGGACGCGATGAAACAGGCGCGAAACGCGCTGCGCAACGGCGACAACGCCTCCGCCCTGAGCGCGCAGGGCCGCGCCCTGGAAGGATTGCGCAAGGGCGCGGCCGAAGCGGCGGCCCAGGCCGAAGGGAACGGCGAGGACGGCGAGAAACGGCAAGGCGGCCGGGGCTACCAGGGCCGGGAGAGCGAGGGATCCGCCGGCAACGCCAGCCATCAGCAAGGCGTCGACGCGACAGCGACGCAACGGGCGCGCAAGGTGCTCGAAGAATTGCGCCGCCGCCTTGCCGACCCCAACCGCGCCCGCGAGGAACTCGATTATCTCGAACGCCTGATCAGGCCCGATTGAGCGGAACCGCGGCGGGGTTTTCGCAAGATGGGCAAATAGTCCCATTTACCTTCTGGCGCGGCCCGGTTTGCTGTCGCGCCTTTGAAAACCTGAGAAAGCAGCGTCTTCATGGTCAAACTGAACAAGATTTACACCAGGACCGGCGACGACGGCTCGACCGGCCTCGCCAGTGGCGAGAGACGCGCCAAATGCGACGCGCGCGTCGAAGCCTATGGCGACGTGGACGAAGCCAATTCCGCCGTCGGCCTGGCGCGCCTGTCCACCGCCGCCATGCCCGAACTCGACGCCATGCTGGAGCGCATCCAGAACGACCTGTTCGACCTTGGCGCCGATCTGGCGACGCCTCCGTCCGAAAAACCGCTCGGCTATGAGCCCTTGCGAATCGCGCCCACCCAGGTCGTCCGGCTGGAGCAGGAGATCGACGCGCTGAACGCCCGCCTGAGCCCGCTTCGTTCTTTCGTCCTGCCCGGCGGCTCCGCCGCGGCGGCGGCGCTGCATCTCGCCCGCGCCATTTCCCGCCGCGCCGAGCGGCGAATGGTCGCGCTGGCCGCCTCGGGCGAGAGCGTGGGCGAGCCCGCCCTGCATTTCATCAACCGCCTTTCCGACTTCCTTTTCGTCGCCGCGCGGATCGCCAATCATGACGGCGCCGGCGACATTCTGTGGAAGCCGGGACAGAACCGCTAGCCTGGGCGGATCTTGGTCGGAGTCATTACGGCGGCGCCGTTGACTTGCTGCAATGCGGCGACTACCAGATGGTTCAATTGTCACCCTGCGCCTGGAGCCGGCCGGCGTCCCCACGCCTTGCTCTTTTCAGGCGAACGCATAACGCCCGTTTCCGGCGCGGTCGTCGACGGGCTGCTGGAGGCCGTAGCCGATGAAAATCCTCGTGCCCGTGAAGCGGGTTGTCGATTACAATGTCAAGATCAGGGTGAAGACGGACGGGACCGGCGTCGAACTCGCCAATGTCAAAATGTCGATGAACCCGTTCGACGAAATCGCCGTCGAAGAGGCGCTGCGGCTGAAGGAAGCCGGCAAGGCGACTGAGATCGTCGTCGTCTCGATCGGCCCGCAGCAGGCGACCGAGACCTTGCGCACCGGCCTCGCCATGGGCGCCGACCGCGGCGTGCTGGTCAAGACCGACGAGAGCGTCGAACCCCTGGCCGTCGCCAAGATCCTCAAGGCCGTCGCGGTCGAGGAGCAGCCCGGCCTGATCATTCTCGGCAAGCAGGCGATCGACGACGATTCCAACCAGACCGGCCAGATGCTCGCCGCTCTCCTTGGCTGGGGCCAAGGCTCTTTCGCCTCCAAGCTCGAACTCGCCGACGGCTCCGTCGACGTCACCCGCGAGGTCGATGGCGGCTTGCAGACCGTGACCTTGAAGACGCCGGCGGTGGTCACCACCGACCTGCGCCTCAATGAGCCGCGCTACGCCTCGCTGCCCAATATCATGAAGGCCAAGAAGAAGCCGATCGCCGAAAAGACGCCGGCGGATTACGGCGTCGACGTCACGCCGCGTCTGAAAGTGCTCAAGACCGCGGAGCCGCCGACCCGCAAGGCCGGCGTCAAAGTGAGCTCGGTCGCCGAGCTGGTGGCGAAACTGAAAGATGCGGGGGCGCTGTCATGACCACTCTTCTCCTTGCCGAAGTGCATAACGGCCATCTCAACGACGCCACCGCCAAGGCCTTGACCGCCGCTGCGGCGCTCGGCGGCCCTGTTCATGTTCTGGTGGCCGGCGGCGGAGACGCGGCGCAAGCCGCGTCAAAACTCGCGGGAGTCGAAAAGGTGCTGACCGTTTCCGGCGACGCCTTTTCCCATGGCATGGCCGAGCCTCTCGCCGATCTCATCGTCTCGCTCGCCGCCAATTATGACGCGATCGTCGCGCCGGCGACCTCGACCGGCAAGAATGTGCTGCCGCGCGTCGCGGCGCTGCTCGATGTCGCGCAGGTGTCGGAAATCACCAAAGTGATTTCGCCCGACACGTTCGAGCGGCCGATCTATGCCGGCAACGCCGTCCAGACGGTTCAGGCGAGCGACGCCAAAAAGGTCGTCACCGTGCGGACCTCGGCCTTTGCAGCGACCGGAGAAGGCGGTTCGGCCCCGGTCGAGGCGGTCAACCCGCCCGCCAACTCCGGCCTGTCAGCGTTCAAGAGCGAGGCCCTGGCGGTGTCGGACCGCCCGGAGCTGACCTCGGCGAAAATCATCATTTCCGGCGGCCGCGCGATGCAGAACGCCGAGAATTTCAAGACCTATATCGAGCCGATCGCCGACAAGCTCGGCGCGGCCATGGGCGCCTCGCGCGCCGCCGTCGACGCGGGCTATGCGCCGAACGACTGGCAGGTCGGGCAGACCGGCAAGGTGGTGGCGCCGAGCTTTACATCGCGGTCGGCATTTCGGGCGCGATCCAGCATCTCGCCGGCATGAAGGATTCCAAGGTCATCGTCGCCATCAACAAGGACGAAGAGGCCCCGATTTTCCAGGTCGCCGATTACGGCCTCGTCGCCGATCTCTACGCCGCCCTGCCTGAACTGAAGGAAGAGCTCGCGAAGATCGGCAAATAAAATCAATGCGCCGGCGGCGATTGTGGCTTATGATCGCCGCCGGCTACTCACGCCGTTCGGGAAAAGGTCATGACTTTCGAAATTCGTAAAATCGGCGTGGTCGGAGCGGGCCAGATGGGCAGCGGGATCTCGCAGGTCAGCGCGTCGGGCGGCTACGACGTCCTGTTGAACGACATTTCCGAAAGCCGGATTCACTCGGCGATCGGCAAGGTCGAAGCGAACCTCGCCCGCCTGGTCGAGCGCGACGCCATGACGGCGGCCGACATGGCGACGGCGCTCGCCCGGATCAAGCCCGCCAAGACCTTCGAGGATCTCGCCACCTGCGATCTCGTCATCGAGGCCGCGACCGAGGATGAAGAGGTCAAGCGCAAGATCCTGTCGGAAGTCTGCCTGCCGCTCAAGGAAGGGGCGATCATCGCGACCAATACGTCGTCGATCTCGATCACCCGCCTCGCCGCGACGACCAACCGGCCGAATCGCTTCATCGGCATACATTTCATGAATCCGGTGCCCCGGATGCAGCTCGTCGAGCTGATTCGCGGCATTGCGACCGACGACGAAACCTTCGCGGCCGCCCGGACCTATATCGAGGCGCTGCACAAGACGGTGACGGTGTCGGAGGACTTCCCCGCCTTCATCGTCAACCGCATCCTGCTGCCGATGATCAACGAGGCGATCTATACGCTCTATGAGGGCGTCGGGACGGTCGACGCCATCGACACCGCCATGCGCCTGGGCGCCAACCATCCGATGGGACCCCTGCAGCTCGCCGATTTCATCGGCCTCGACACCTGCCTGTCGATCATGCAGGTCCTGCATGAAGGCCTCGCCAATTCGAAATACCGGCCCTGTCCCCTGCTGGTGAAATATGTCGAGGCGGGCTGGCTCGGCCGGAAAACCCAGCGCGGCTTCTATGACTATCGCAGCGGAACCCCGATCCCGACGCGATAAAATGCCGGTGTTGTGAAAAAGACCGGAGGCGTCTTCACAAGGGCGTCATCCGGCATATAGATTATCCGCGCGTGAAAATCGGCTCGCGCGCGCGTTTTGAGTCGTTTTCCTGGAGATGGCCAATGAAGGGTCACGCTCGGCTGGAACATTTGCGGCGGCATCCGCCCGGAGCCGCCCGCTTGACGTCGGATCTGACCCTTCCGCCTGCGCATCGCAGGAAAGGGAGGGCGGCGTGACCGCCGCGTTTCTGCATAGGCGCCCTGTGGCGTTCGATGCGGAAACGGCGGGCTCCGGCGCCGCGCCCCGACAGGTCGTTTCTCTCTCCGGATGCCGCGTCAGCGAGGGCGCGCGCTTGCAATTCGCGCCGGCTTCGCGGGGGCGGGCATGAACGCCGCCGTCGCCAATCTGCGCACCCTTGTCCTCAATGCCGACATGCAGCCGGTAAGCTGGGCGCCCCTGTCGATCTGGAGCTGGCAGGACGCCCTGGTCGCGCTGATCAAGGGCCGGGTCCATCCGGTCGCGAGCTATGAAGACGTGGTCGTGCGCTCCGCCAACCAATCCTTCGAGGTCCCCTCCGTCGTCGCGCTCAAAACCTATCACCGGCGCAAGACCATCGCCTTTACCCGCTATCATGTCTTCCTGCGCGACGAATTCACCTGCCAATATTGCGGCGCGAAGAGCCTGGCCAGGGATCTGACCTTCGATCACGTCACCCCCCGCTCCAGGGGCGGCGCGACGACCTGGACCAATATCGTGACCTGCTGCCAGCGCGACAATCTGCTCAAGGCCGACATGACCGCGAAAAAAGCCGGACTGAAATTGAAGCGCGCGCCCTTCGAGCCGACGCCCTATCAGCTGGACCTGATTGCGCGCCGGCTGCCTCAGGCCAACAGCGAATTGCACAAGACCTGGAACGATTTCCTGTACTGGGATTCCGAACTGGAGCGTTGAGGGCGGCGCGTCCCGGCCGAAGCCGCGCCAAAGAACGCGTTTTCCGTGTCGAAACCGATTGACAGCGCATCGCCACCCGAATAACCCCACCGTCCGATGGCTCTCGACAGGTCTCGACCGTCGAGCCCGCTGGCGGAAAATGATCAAGGGGACAGAAAACGTGGCGAAACCGGAACTCGGCAGCAAAAGGCAGTGTCAGAATTGCGGCGCGAAATTCTTCGATCTCAACCGCGATCCCGCTCTCTGCCCGAAATGCGGCGCGACCTTCCAGCCGCCGGTTGTCGCCCGCGCGGCGGCCCGCGCCGCGGCGGCGCACGACCAAGAATCCGAGCCGCCCGAGGCGGGGCCGGAACTGGTCTCGCTTGAAGACGCCGAAGCCGGCGACGACAAGGCCGCCGCCGTGGTCGAAGACGATGTCGATCTCGGCGACGACGCCGCGGACGACACCTTCCTTGAGGAGGAAGAGGAAGACAGCGACGACGTGGCCGACCTGATCGACGGCGACATCGAGACTGACGAAGAGGGCTGACCCCAATCCCTCCGGCGTAAATTTCACCGGCGCGAAAATCGTTCGATTTTCGCGCCGCGGCCTTTTGGCGGATCGCCGAAAAAAGCGTCAGTTGGCGAAGCGGAAATGGAGCACGTCTCCGTCCGCCACCGTGTAATCCTTGCCCTCAAGCCGGAATTTCCCGGCCTCGCGCGCGCCCGCCTCGCCCTTGCAGGCGACATAATCCTCGAAAGCGACGGTTTCGGCGCGAATGAAACCCTTTTCGAAATCGCTGTGGATCACGCCCGCCGCCGCCGGCGCCCTGGTTCCCTTTTCGATGGTCCAGGCCCGCGCCTCCTTGGGGCCGACGGTGAAATAAGTGATCAGATGAAGGAGGTCATAGCCCGCGCGGATCACGCGATTGAGGCCGGGCTCCTGAAGCCCCACGGCTTCGAGAAAATCCTTCTGGTCCTCGACCGACATGACCGCGATCTCGCTTTCGATCTGGGCCGAGACCACCACCGCCACCTCGCCCTCCTCTTCCGCCCGCGCAAAGACCTGTCGGGAAAAGTCGTTGCCCTGGTCGGCGGAGGCTTCCTCGACATTGCAGACATAGAGCACGGGCTTGGACGACAGCAGGCCGAGCTGGGCGAAGGTCCGGCGCTCGTCGGCCGAAATTTCCGCCATGCGCGCCGGCTTGCCCTCGCGCAACAGGACCAGACAGCGGTCGACGAGGCCGAACAGCTCTTTCGATTCCTTGTCGCCGCCGCGCGCCTTCTTTTCCAGATTGACCACACGTTTTTCGAGTGAATTCGAGGTCGGCCAGCATCAGCTCGGTCTCGACCGTCTCGATGTCGCGGATCGGATCGACCCCGCCTTCGACATGGGTGACGTCGCCGTCCTCGAAGCAGCGCACGACATGGGCGATGGCGTCGCATTCGCGGATATTGCCGAGAAACTGGTTGCCGAGGCCTTCGCCCCTGGAGGCGCCGCGCACCAATCCGGCGATATCGACGAAGGTCAGCCGGGTCGGGATGATCTCCCTGGAGCCGGCGATTTTCGCGAGCCCGTCGAGGCGCTCATCCGGCACCGCGACGTCGCCGACATTGGGCTCGATCGTGCAGAAGGGATAATTGGCGGCCTGGGCCGCGGCGGTCTGCGTCAGCGCGTTGAACAAGGTCGACTTGCCGACATTGGGCAGGCCGACGATGCCGCATTTGAAACCCATGGGACAAGCTCGCTTTCGGTAAGGCGGGATTTGACGCGCCCTATGCGGCCCGCGCGGCGAAAAGGCAAGAGCGGGCGACGCGAATCGGTTGACGAAGCGGCCACATTTAGGTCACGTCGAATTGCGACAAGCTCTAGTTTAATTGGTTCCGGAGCGAATGAGACAAGCTTTTTATCCTTCCGCGACGCATCGCCGCCGCCTTTGGACCCTGGCCGCGGCCTCGGGCCTCGTCTTCGCTTTCGCGGCGCCCGGCTCCGCGATGCAATGCCCGCGCGGCCAGTTTTTCTGGAAGTCGAAAAACAAATGCGTCGACCAGGCCGAGGCCGCCAAGCTCGGTTTATACCACCGGCCGATTCGGAAACAGGGCCAGACCAAGCCCGCGCCGGAGCAACCCGCCGCCGGAACCGCCCCGTCGCCGGCGCCCGAGGCTCCCGCCGCGCCGCAACAGCCCGCGGCGCCCGAACCGCCCGCCATGCAGCCGGCCGCCGCGCCGTCTCCCTATGGCGCTTTGCCGACCGACTCCTTCAACACGACGAAATGAGCCGTCCGGCCCGTTCTCGTGATTGCATGACGCGCGAAATCGGCTAAAAGCCGCGTCATGACCGAGGAAATCTGCCCCTGCCGCGCCGGCGCGCAAGACAAGCTGGCCTTTTCCGCCTGCTGTGGCCCCTATCTCGCCCGCGAGAAAAACCCGCCGACGGCGGAAGCCCTGATGCGCTCGCGCTACAGCGCCTTCGCGACCGCCAATATCGATTATCTTTTCGAGAGCCTCGCCGAGGACCAGCGCCACGATTTCGACCGCGCCGCAACCAGCGACTGGGCGAAGAAGTCGGAATGGCTTGGCCTCGATGTTGTCGCGACCGAAGGCGGCGGGACCAGCGATTCGACCGGCACGGTGACCTTCACCGCCCATTTCAACCGCGACGGCAAGAAGCTTGCCCATCGCGAGCGCTCGCTGTTCCAGCGCGACGGCGAGGGTTTTTGGCGCTTCGCCAGGGAATTGCCGATCAAGGGCGAGACCCTCGTGCGCGGGCCGCAACCGGGCCGCAACGACCCCTGCCCCTGCGGATCGGGCAAGAAATACAAGAAGTGCTGCGGCGCCGCCGCCTTATCTCAAGCGGACTTCGTGTCAGAGCGCGTGCCGGCGGCGGAATTCGTCGGCGGCCTCGCGCGCCAGCGCCGCCTCGACCGACAGCGAGAAATAATCGCCGAACAGGTCGAAGACCGCGCGTTCGTCGATCGTCATGTTTCGCGCGGCGCGGTCATGGGCGAGCAAAACGCCCCATAACGCGCCTTCGACCCGAATCGGCAGCGCCAGCAGCGCGGTGAAACCCGCGGCGCGAGCGTGCGAAATTTCGTCCCGGCTTGCGGCGCGCAGAAAAGCCATGCCGAGGTCCGGCCGGCTGTCGCCAGCCAGGCCAACCGGCGCGGCGACGATGTCGGCGACAAAGCGCAACCGCGCCGCGCGGAGATCCGTCCGCGCCTGTTCCGGAAAATCGGCGCATAGACTCGCGTTGGCCTCGGCGTCCGGCCAGTTCAGCCGCTTGTGCTGGGCGAGAACGCGCGGGCCGTCGCGGTCTAGCCGCAGGATGGTGGCGCAATCCCATTGCAGCATGGCCTGGATGAGCCGCGCCGCCACGGTCATCAGCCGGTTCAGGCCCTGCGCCTGCGCCTGCGCCAGCCGGTCGATCAGGGCGCGGACGCGGTCCAGCGCGAACGGATCGGCTTCGCCGGCGGTCTCGAATTCGATGATCGTCAGCTCGCCCACCGCATGGACCACGAAATCGAACAGGCCGGGAAGGCCGGCTACGGGCTGGCGCGGCAACAGCGTGGGCCGCGGCGCGTCCCCCGCGCGCGAAAGACCGTTGCGCAGAAGATGGGCGGTCGCCGAACCGACAAGGTCACGCAAGGCAAGGCCGAAAAAGCCGCCCGCGCGCGCCGGGAACAACTCGGCAAGATTGGCTGAATGGTCGAGGAGGCGCGCCGCATGGTCGTCGCAAATCATTATCCAGCCGTGCGCCTGAATGGCCGGATTCGCTTTCCCTATGATTTTAACAGCGTCGTGTGGCGTCACTCGCCTGCTCCGGCCCTCGCCGATTCGGGTCGCCGCGAGCATAATAGTTAAAAAAGTGTTGCAAATAGACCACGGCGAAATTTTTTTGAAACTTTTGTCCAGCTTCGGCGTTGTAACGCCAAAGGCTCGTATTCAGGGAAGGTTGGCCATGCAGGGTTTGGAACGGCAAATGCTCCGTTTTGGCCTGGTTCTTGGTTTGGCCTCGGGTGTGGCTTTTGCCGCCGCCCATGCCACGGAGCCGAAAGTCGCCGCGCGCCACAATCCGGCGCCGATCGTCGTTGCCGCCGCCCTGGAGCAGAGCGCCTTGCCGACCCAGTATTTCGCGCCAGATGAACAATCGGCGCAGCAGGAGCCGCGCGTCGATCAATGCCAGTCCAACCCGCATGCGATCGCCGACAATCGCCTGATTGGCGACAAATCCGCGCAAGGCGCGAAAAAAAGGAAGATCGTGGTGTGCGGCTGATCCAGCTCTGGGGATGGAAACGGAAAGGATCCGCCTGGCGCGGGTCCTTTTTTATGGCGCTTCGCTGATCGGGCGGTAGGGCGCCGGCAGTTTTCCGGCGCGACGCAGGCGCTCGAAAACATTCAGGCCGAAAGGCTCGTTGCCATTGGGATGCACCAGGAGGATCGCGCCTTGCGGCGCGACCGGCGTCAAGGCAAGCCAGGATTGCGCGCCCAGGGGGATGAGGAAGGCCTCGCGCACGGCGTCCATCGTGGCGCGGTCGGAAATCAGCCCCGGAAAGCGGAAAAAGACGCTGGGGGCTTCGCCATTGGCGATCAGCAGCCGCTCGACCGCCAGAATTTCCTCCTTCATGTCCACGCCCGGCATGAGCAGATAATTTTGGGCGTCGGCCAGTCCCGGACGGTAGGGATGGTGGAAGGAATGGTTGACGAAGGCGATGTCGAGCCGGCCTTGCGCCTTCTCGCGCCGCAGCCAGAGAAAATCGTCCGCGTGCTGCCTGATCCATAGCCCGCTAATCGCGAGCGCGATCGGGGTCGCGGCGCCGCCGCCTTCGAGCGACTTCAGAAAGGGGCGGTCGAGCGGGCGATGCGACGGGCAAAGGTCGCCGGTCAGAAAAGCGCCGCCGCGTCCAGCCCCATCGCGTCCAGTCCCATCGCGTCCATGGGTCAGCCCCGCATTGTCGAGCCAGGTCGCGCCCGCCGGAAGTTTCTTGCCCGGCGCCTTCGAGAACTGGTCCAAAGCGCGCATAAAACGGGTCTGCGCTTGAGCCTCGGGCGTGGTCGGCGCGCAGGTCCAGCAGGCGGCGCGCTCCAGTCGCGTGGTCAGCCTTTCCGGGTCCACCGCCAGAAACAGATCCTCGCCATCCACGCCAAAAGTCCGGGTCGCCAGAACCTCTTGAGCCGCTGGGCCATCCGCTTGGCCGTCCCGACGGCGGCAGCTTTGCAGCGTGACACGCAAGTCCTTCACCCGGCTCGCCGGCTGCACGGGACCATCGAGCGGCGCGGCGACCGAAACCGGCGCGGCGCAATCCGGCGCCGCGCTTGCGCCAATCGGCGCCAGGAGCCAGACTGACAAGGCAAAACGCAAGATCTTTTTCATTCCGGGATCAATGACCCAAATCGTGCGGGAACCCAAATTTTTTCGCATCGCGCGCCAGGCGGGATCAGGCGCGGGCGCCGCGACCGCAGCGCGTCTGGCCGAGGAGGTCGCCGCCGAATTTGGCTCGCGCGACGAGAGTCCTTTCGCGCTCGCTGCGCATGACGGTTCGGGCGGCTGGATCGGCGGGATCAACGGCGTGATCCATTGGCGCTGGCTCTATGTCGCGCAATTCTTCGTCGCGCCCGATTGGCGCGGCCAAGGCGTCGGCCGCGCTTTGCTCGCCGAGGCCGAGGTTTTCGCGCGTGAGACGAATTGCGTTGGCCTCTACCTCGACACCTTCAGCCCCGCCGCCGAACGTTTTTACCGCGCCCAGGGTTTTGCCGTCGCGGGACGGATCGAAAATTTTCCGCCCGGCGCGGCGCGGATTTTTTTGTCCAAACCCCTTTAATGCGCTTCGTCCCAATTGCCGGCCGCGCGCGCATCGACCAGCAGGGGAACCGAAAGCCGCACGGCGGGCTCCGCCGCCTGCTCCATCACCTCGCGCACCACTTTGATGGTCGCCTCGACCTCTGACTCCGGCGCCTCGAACACCAGTTCGTCATGGACCTGCAGCAGCATTCGCGCGTTGAGCTTCGCCCGCGCCAGCGCAGCGTCCATGCGGATCATGGCGCGGCGGATGATGTCGGCCGCCGATCCTTGCAGCGGCGCGTTGATCGCGGCGCGCTCGTTGAAGGCGCGTTCCGAGGCGTTGCTCGAAGCGATGCGCGGATAATGGCATTTGCGGCCGAACAATGTGGTCACATAGCCTTGGTCGCGGCAGCGTTTCTTGGTGACGTCCATATAGGCGCGTATGCCGGGAAAACGCTCGAAATAGAGTTTTATGAAGGCGCCCGCCTCCTCGCGCGAAATTCCGAGCTGGTTGGCGAGGCCGAAGGCCGAAATGCCATAGATGATGCCGAAATTGATCGCCTTGGCGCGGCGGCGGATTTCCGCCGGCATGCCCTCGACCGGCACGCCGAAAATCTCCGACGCCGTCAGCGCGTGAATGTCCTTACCCTCGGCAAATGCCTGTTTGAGCTGTGGAATATCGGCGACATCGGCGAGCAGGCGCAGCTCGATCTGGGAATAATCCGCCGAAATCAGCTTTTGGCCGGGGCCGGCGATGAAGGCGCGGCGGATTTTTCGCCCGGCCTCGTTGCGCACTGGAATGTTTTGCAGATTGGGCTCGGACGAGGACAGCCGCCCGGTCGAGGTCGCCGCCAGGGCGTAGGAGGTATGAACCCGACCGGTGCGCGGATTGACGAAGCGCGGCAGGGCCTCGGCATAGGTCGAGCGCAGTTTCTGGACCTGGCGCCAGTCCAGCACCCGCGCGGCAAGCTCGTTGCCCTGTTCGGCGAGATCGTCCAGGACGCTCGCCGAAGTGGACCACGCCCCCGTCGCGGTTTTCTTAGCCCCCGGCAGGCCGAATTTGCCGAACAAGATATCGCCCAGCTGCTTGGGCGAGCCGGGGTTGAAATTCTCGCCGGAAAGCTGCTGGATTTCCGCCTCCAGCCGCGCCATGTCCTGAGCGAATTCGCCGGAAAGCCGCGACAGGATGGCGCGGTCGACGCAAATCCCGCGCTGCTCCATGCGCGCCAGCACGACCGCCATCGGCCGCTCCAGCGTCTCGTAAACATTGGTCATGGCCTCGGCGGCGAGGCGGGGCCGCAGCACCTCCCACAGGCGCAGGGTCACGTCGGCGTCTTCCGCCGAATATTCGGTCGCCTTGTCGAGCGGAACACGGGCGAAACCGACAAAACTCTTGCCCTGGCCGGCGACCTCGTTGAAGGCGATCGGCTTGTGGCCGAGATATTTGACCGACAATTCGTCCATGCCGTGGCCGTTGAGCCCGGCGTCGAGCGCATAGGAGGCCAGCATCGTGTCCTCGACTGGCGCGACCGCGATCCCGTGCTGGGAAAGCACCAGCCAGTCATATTTGACGTTCTGCGCGATTTTCACCACGCCGGGCGCGGTCAGGAGCGGGCGCAGCAGGTCGAGCGTTTCGCTTAAGGCGAGCTGGCCTGGCGCCAGATCGCCGCCGCCGAACAGGTCTTGCGACCCCGGCGTCCGGTGACCGAGCGGGATATAGCAGGCGCGGTTGGGCGCCAGCGCCAGCGAAACGCCGACCAGATTGGCCTGCATCGGATCGAGCGAATCGGTTTCGGTGTCGAAACAGACGAAGCCTGCGTCGAAGGCCTGGGAAATCCACGGCTTCAGCTCCTCTGCTGAGGAAATGCAGACATATTGATTGCGCTCCACCGGAGTCGCCATGGCTTTTTCGGCGCGGGCCTCAGCTAAAGCTTCGGGCGTCAGCGCCGGCGCGTCTGCGCGCGGCGCGGGCGCCTTTTCCGTCTCTTCGGACGCCGGCGGGACGACCTCGCCGTCGCGGCCGCGCCAGCCATTGGCGCCGACAAAAGCGGGATCGGGATCGACGGCCGCGACATCGACGTCGAACAAATCACCAACCCGGCGGGTGATGGTGGTGAACTCCATCGCCTTGAGGAAGGCGACCAGGGTCTCGCCGTCAGGCTGATGGAGGCGCAGGTCTTCCAGCGGCGTCTTGACCTCCACGTCATCGACCAGCCGCACCAGCTTTTTGGACAGGCGCACTTTTTCGATCACTTGCCGGTCGGTCAGGGTCTCGCGGCGCTTGTTCTGTTTGATCTCGCCGGCGCGGGCGATCAATGTGTCGAGATCGCCATATTCATTGACGAGCTGGGCGGCGGTTTTTACGCCAATGCCGGGCGCGCCGGGCACGTTGTCGGTCGAATCGCCGGCCAGAGCCTGAATGTCCACCACTTTTTCCGGCGGCGCGCCGAAATAGGCGATGACCTCATCGCGGCCGATCCTGCGCTCCTCGCGCTCGCCCGACGCCGGGTCATACATGGAGACGCCGGGGCGCACGAGCTGCATCAGATCCTTGTCGGCGGAAATGATGGTCACGTCGGCGCCGGCCTCATTGGCCTGTTTCGCATAGGTGGCGATCAGGTCGTCGGCCTCGTAGACATCCTGCTCCACCGGCTCCAGGCCGAAGGCGCGCACCGCGGCGCGAAACAGGGGAAACTGGGGAACAAGATCTTCTGGCGGCTCGGCGCGATTGGCCTTGTAGGCGGGGTAGATTTCCTTGCGGAAGGAATTCTCGCTCTTGTCGAAGATGATGGCGAGATGGGTCGGATGGACCCCCGCCGCCCCGTCGCGGACGAATTGCAGCAATTTGGCGCAGAACAGCCGCACCGCGCCGGTCGGGAGCTGGTCGGCGCGGTAATTATATTTTCGGTCCTGGCGGATCGACTGGAAAAAAGCGCGAAAGATGAAATTCGAGCCATCGACGAGAAAGACATGGTCGCCGGGAACGAGGGAGCGGGGAGCGTCGGTCATGCGCATCAATTCAAGGGAGCCGCGTTCGTGCGACGGAAAGCTTTTATAAGCCAAGCCCCGCGCCGCCCCAAGAGGGAGGTTCAGGGCGGGCGGATCGAGGCGGGAGGTTCAAGGCGGGAGGTTAAGGCGCCGGAAGGCAGCGCAAATTTGCTTTGCCGAAGCGCAGGCCATCGGCTAAACAGGTCGCGAAGCACCCGTAGCTCAGCTGGATAGAGCGCTGCCCTCCGAAGGCAGAGGCCAGGGGTTCGAATCCCTTCGGGTGCGCCATTAGAATCAATGACTTACAACAGCGTCTGACGATACGAATTTTCATCGAGGCGCCATATAGGCAACAACGGAGTTCCGAATTATCGACCTCGCAGACGTGCGTGGGCGTGGACCTGTGGCCGTTTGACGACGAATGCGGATCGTGAGCGAAGGATTGTTTCGGTGGCAGGGCGGTGAACGGATTGACGGCAATGGCGCACCATGTCCCGACATTGCCGGACCAAATGATGATCTTTCCGGATCGACCTGCCGCGAAATCCGGCCGGACGCCACAAGGGTCTCTCGATATTCCGGGGGCGGTCATTCTGTCGACGCTGGCGCAGCCTGTTCGTGATTCTGTCGGGTCATACCGACGCCGCTGCAGATGCCGGCGACAGAGGCTGCCGTCGGTTCAGGCGGCGCATGACGCCAGGCGTCGCCATGCGCGGTTAGGATCGCGCTTTTCAAGATCGCCCGTACGGCCCGACATTTGCTTGAACCGAGCCGGCCAAGAGGAGCCGGCGATGGATCAGTTAGATTTTTGCGCGCTCTACGCGCCGACGGCGCGCAAATTCGCGGTGGTGCTTGGCGCCAATGAGATCGCCTCCGCAATTGCCGCGCGGCTGGCGCGCGCCCGTTATGCCGTGGCGATGAGCCACGATCCCTTTCCGCCGACGATCCGACGCGGCATGGCCTTCCATGACGCGCTCTATGGCGACCGGGCGCGGGTCGACGGCGTCGACGGCGTTCGGGTCGATACGGCTTTGCAGCTGGCGTCCGCGTCGATGCGCGACAAATGCGTCGCGGTGACGACAATGCATTTGTCCGATCTGCTCGCCTTGCGGCCGATCGACGTGCTGGTCGACGCGCGCATGCAGAAAAACCGCGTCACGCCGGATTACCGCCATTACGTGCGGCTGGCCATCGGCCTCGGCCCGAATTTCATTGTCGGCGAGAACTGCGACATAGCGGTGGAGACGCGGCCAGATCGAACCGGAGGGCTGGTCGAATTCGGCGAAACCTGTGCGGCCGACGGCAAGCCGCGATTGCTCGGCGGCGTCGGCGGCGAGCGTTTCGTCTATACGGACCGTGCGGGGCTCTGGCGCACGCCGCTCGATATCGGCATGCGCGCCTTTCGCGGCTATGTCGTCGGCCATCTCGACGGCGCGGCCGTGCGGGCGCCCATGGATGGAATCCTGCGGGGCCTGGCGCGCGACGAGACGATGATTCCGGCCGGCGTCAAGCTGTTCGAGGTTGACGGACGCGGCCGGCGGGCGCAATGGACGGGAGTGGACGCGCGTGGCCGGATGATCGCCGAAGCCGTGCGTCTCGCCGTCAAAGCCAGGGCGATCGAAAGCCGCGCCGCCGCGCGCCAGACCGCCGAAATCTGATATTGCGCTGGAGTCGCCATGGCGCTCTGCCTTCCCCGCGCCGCTCTGGAGGCGCTTCTGTTCGAAGACGCGCCCTACGGCGATCTGACCACCGAGGCGCTGGAACTGAACGGTCCTGGCCTGATGCGTTTTGAGGCCCGTTCGGAGATGGTCGCCGCTGTGGTCGAGGAGGCGGCCTGCCTGTTGGAGCTGGCGGGCGCGACCGTCGAAATCGCAGCCGCCTCGGGCGCGGTTCTTGCGCCCGGCGCGCACATTCTTTCGGCGCGGGGGCCGGCCGCCGGCCTGTTGCGCGGTTGGAAAGTCGCCCAGACGCTGATCGAAATCTGGTCCGGCGTCGCGACCTGCGCGAGGGAAATTGTCGAGGCCGCGCCGGGCGTGGTGGTCGCCTGCACGCGCAAGAACAGCTCCGGCGCCAAGGCGTTCGCCGTCGCCGCCGTCCGCGCCGGCGGCGCGACCATGCACCGGCTTGGCCTGTCCGAAACGATTCTGGTCTTTCCCGAACATCGCGCTTTTCTCGAAGGCGAGACGCTCATGGAAATGGCGGCCCGCCTGCGCCGAGCCGCGCCGGAAAAGATGCTGGCGATCGAGGTCGAGACTCTCGACGAGGGCGTCGCCGCCGCCCGTGCCGGCTTCGACGTGATCCAGGCGGAAAAATTCGCGCAAGAGGAAATCGCCCGCCTCGCTGAAGCTCTGCGCGCCCTGCCGAAGCCGCCGCGCCTCGCCGCCGCGGGCGGGATCACCGCCGCCAACGCCGCCGCTTTTTCGCAGGCCGGCGCCGAAATCCTGGTGACCTCGGCGCCCTATTTCGCTCCGCCACGCGATGTTCAGGTTATGCTTAAGCGTAAGTCATCCGAGTAAAGCTGCACAAAATTATAGAATCGAATGATTGATTTTTGTGCGCTCAAAAAAATGCACAGGCTGAATACGCCATTCTTTGGGCGATCTGCCTAATTGTTGAAGTTTACGTCGCATGTCCGACATTGTACATTTTTCCCAATGAGATGGCGGCGATAAGCGCCCTCGGGAGCAGCCCTTCGGGCCTCCTTTTTATGGACCGCGTCCAGCCAGCGGTCGCGAAGAAAGGCGCAAGCCGGCTGAAGCCAGCCGCATCCAGGCGAGGGCGATCTCGCGCGCGGCGATTAAGGAGCCGCCATGACCCATGCACAGCAACGCGTCGTCCATTCCCCGGCGTACAAGGACATAGCCTTGGCCGGGATCTACGAGATTTCGAAAATCCTCACCGCGCCGCAGCCGCTCGAGCGCTCGCTTGGCGCGGTGATCGGCGTGCTCTCCTCCTTCATGCAGATGCGGCGCGGATCGATTCTGGCGCTCGACCCCCAGGGCGAGCCGGAAATCGCCGCCTCGACCGGCGCGACCACTAGCGAGGGCGCCAAGGAGGATCCCAAAGAGAGCCCAAAAGAGAACCCAAAATCCCTGCTGCCGCAGAAAGTCATCGACCATATCGTCGCCACCGGCATGCCGCTGGTGATCCAAAATATCGCCGCCCATCCCTATTTCACCGGCTCGGCCTATCGCTACATGCTGCCGCCGATGACGATTGTCAGCTTCATCGGCGTGCCGATCAAGGTGGACGGCCATGCGCGCGGCACGCTTACGGTCGATCGCGAATGGACCGGGACTTTCAATTTCCGCCTCGAGGACGACGTGCGCCTGTTGACCATGGTGGCCAATCTGGTGGGACAGGCGATGCGCATGCACGAATTGGTGACGCGCGACCGCGACCGGCTGATCGGCGAACAGCATCGGCTGCAAAAGGCGCTGTCGGAAGCGCGCAGCGGCAGCGCGCCCGCCGCGCCGCCTCGCCCGCGCGCGAAATCCGACGCGATTCTTGGCGACAGCCCGCTGATGCAGATGCTGATGGGCCGCGTCGAGGCGGCGGCCCGCTCCAACGCCACCGTCCTGATCCGGGGCGAGACGGGCACCGGCAAGGAATTGATCGCCCGCGCCATCCACGACCATTCGCCGCGCCGCAAGGGGCCCTTCGTCAAGGTCAATTGCGCCGCCTTGCCGGAAAGCCTAATCGAATCGGAATTGTTCGGCCATGAAAAAGGCTCCTTCACCGGCGCCGTGGGCCAGCGCATCGGCCGTTTCGAACTGGCCAATGGCGGCACGCTCTTCCTCGACGAGATCGGCGAGATCTCCGCCTCGTTCCAGGCCAAACTGCTGCGCGTGCTGCAGGAGGGCGAACTGGAGCGCGTCGGCGGCGCCAAGACGATCAAGGTCGATGTGCGCATCGTCTGCGCCACCAACCGCAATCTCGAACAGGCGGTGGCGAGCGGCGCCTTCCGCGCCGACCTCTATTACCGCATCAATGTCGTGACCCTGCTCGCGCCTCCCTTGCGGGAAAGGCCGGGCGACATTGCAATCCTGGCGCGACGGTTCCTAGAGCAGTTCTCACAGGAGAACGGCCGGAAAATGTCTTTTTCCGCCAGGACGCTGGATCTGCTCGGCCAATGCGCCTTCCCCGGCAATGTGCGCGAGCTGGAGAATTGCGTGCGCCGCACCGCCGCCTTGGCGGCGGGATCGGAAATCCAGCCTGGCGACCTCTCCTGCGCCCAGGGCTCCTGCCTGTCGGCGACTTTGTGGAAAGGCCACGCCACGCCCGTCGCCGCCGCGCCGCTCGCGCGGCCGCATCCGGCGCCGGCGGACGAACTGCCGATCTATGTCCCCCAATCGGCGGCGCCGGCCGCTTGTCCGGCGCCCGACGGCTGCCCGGTCGGCAAGCCGGTGAAATCGGAGCGCGAAATCCTGATCGAGGCGATGGAGAAGACCGGCTGGGTGCAGGCCAAGGCCGCCCGCCTGCTCGGCCTCACCCCGCGCCAGATCGGTTACGCCCTGCGCAAGCAGGATATCGACATCAAGCAGCTGTGATGGGTAGGGCAACCGCGCCTCGAACGCGTTGCGGAAGCGATTGGCTTAATGGAGACTTCGCATTGATTCGCACCGTGCGAGGTTTCAATGGTCAATATTGGTCCGTGGATTTCCAACACCGAATTGCTTCAAGCGAACCCGGAATTGCACCACTACACTAACCGAGCCGGTTTGAAAGGAATTTGGGAAAGCAACACACTTTGGGCGACCCATTTCGCTGAACTGAATGACCGCCTTGAAATGAAAATGCTTCGGGATCCCTTGGCGAGGGCAATCGAGGACAGGGCGAAGAAAGAGATTGTGAGACAACAGAGGATCTCACGAAAAGCGAAAAGCGCTATTGACAGATGCGGTGGTGTTCAAAGTTCAGCCCGCGCTCTGGCTGAACGCTTTGTTGACGATCACTTGGATATTTTATTTCATGGCAACGCGGCGGTGGCTCAGCCGTTCATCTGCTCGTTTTGCAGTCACTCACGAGACCAAGAATACGAACGCGAAAATGGCTTGTTAAGCCAGTGGCGTGGGTATGGCGGCGATGACGGTCGATTCGCACTTGTTTTTGATTCTGTTGCTTTAGACGGGCTATTGGCTCAAGAATGGAAAGCTCATTATTGGTTATCGTTAGACTTGATGCCTGCCATATACCTTGATGAGTTCGCGCTTCTGGACAAGCATTTTTCCAGTTTGATAGACGAAACAGGCAATATGATCGTTTCCGCAATGCGCGGAGAGACCGTCATTCGAGACGCTTTCGTTGGTCCCTTCTTGAATGCGGCCACGGCGTTTAAGCATCGAGGGTTCAGCGAGGAGCGCGAGTTACGAATTCTCGCGTTGCCTCATTCCAGGGCCATGATGGAAAAACACGGCAAATCTGAGGACTTCGCGGGGATCCCTCCCTTTAAGGAGCTTCACGATTTTCCCGGAAGCAAAACGCATATTGCGCTATTCTCGTCATTAAACGTCGAACTGCCGATAAAGCGAATTGTCGTTGGCCCAAGCAAGAACCAACAACCACAAGTGGAGTATGCGCGGTCGCTTATCGGTGGCAAAGTTCCTATTCGCGTTTCTGAAACACCTTTTACTGACTGACAGAGATCAACGAATTGACGGAGGTGAACCGCGCCGGGCGAGGTGGGTGCGGTAATTCTCGATCGCTTTTTTTTGCGCTGCGCTGCTCATGCTTTATTTTCTCAATGCGCCAAACGACATCTTTTCGAGGGAACGCGCAAGAGAGAGTCTCTCCGACAAATCATGTCGCATGAGCGACACGCCGATGGCCATGTCCGGCGCCCCCTCGAAAAAAGGCCCGGAAAACCGGGCGCCCTGCTCTGGCACGGGGCTTGCGAAACCCTCCCGAACTTTAGCGGAGGCGATCATGCTTTCTCTCGACCAATTGCAGCCGATCGACCTTGAATCGATGCGCGCCAAGCTCTCCGGCGGCGGATGCTCCTCATCCTCATGCGGCTCCTCGGACAAGCCGTCCGATATGGCGGCGGATGTCTGGGAGAAGATCAAGGACCACCCCTGCTATTCGGAAGAGGCGCATCATTATTTCGCGCGCATGCATGTCGCCGTCGCGCCGGCCTGCAACATCCAGTGCCATTACTGCAACCGCAAATATGATTGCGCCAACGAGAGCCGTCCCGGCGTGGTTTCGGAAAAGCTCACCCCCGATCAGGCGCGGCGAAAAGTGGTCGCCGTGGCCAACGAGGTGCCGCAGCTTTCCGTGCTCGGCATCGCCGGGCCGGGCGACGCCTGCTACGACTGGCGCAAGTCCAAGGCGACTTTTGCCGAGATCTCCAAGGACATTCCCGACGTCAAGCTCTGCATCTCCACCAATGGCCTCGCCTTGCCGGATCATGTCGACGAACTGGCGGCGATGAATGTCGATCATGTGACGATCACCATCAACATGGTCGATCCCGAGATCGGCGCCAAGATCTATCCGTGGATCTACTACCAGAACAAACGCTGGTTCGGCGTCGAGGCCTCGCAGATCCTGCACGAGCGCCAGATGCTCGGCCTCGAAATGCTTTCCGCGCGAGGCGTTCTGACCAAGGTCAATTCCGTCATGATCCCGGGGATCAATGACGAGCATCTGGTCGAAGTGAACAAGTGGGTGAAGGCGCGCGGCGCCTTCCTGCACAATGTCATGCCGCTGATCTCCGACCCCGCCCATGGCACGCATTTCGGCCTGACCGGCCAGCGCGGCCCCACCGCGATGGAGCTGAAGGCGCTGCAGGACAAGCTGGAAGGGGGCGCCAAGCTGATGCGCCATTGCCGCCAGTGCCGCGCCGACGCGGTCGGCCTGCTCGGCGAGGATCGCGGCCAGGAGTTCACCCTCGACCAACTCCCCGAGGAGGTCGCCTACGACCCGTCCAAGCGCGAGGCCTATCGCGAAATCGTCGCCAGGGAGCGCGGCGACCATGTCGCGGCCAAAGCCGCCGCCATTGAGGAGGTCAAGGCGGCGGCCGACCAGAGCCTGCTTTTCGCCGTGGCGACCAAGGGCGGCGGCCGCGTCAACGAGCATTTCGGCCACGCCAGGGAGTTCCAGGTTTACGAAGTCGGGGCCAGGGGCATCGCCTTCGTCGGTCATCGCAAGGTCGAGCAATATTGCCTCGGCGGCTTTGGCGAAGACGCGACGCTGGATGGCGTGATCGCAGCGCTGGATGGCGTCTCCTTCGTGCTGTGCGCCAGGATCGGCGACTGCCCCAAGGACATGCTGAAAGCCGCCGGCATAGAGGCCAGCGACAAATGGGCCTTCGAATATATCGAGACCTCGCTGGCGGAAGCCTATCGCGAGAAATTCGGCGAAGCCGAAATCGCGCTGACGGCCTGATTTCAACCCATTTCCCGGCCTCTTGCGGCCGCGAAAGTAAAAAAAATGGAGCAATCCCATGGCTTACAAGATCATCGTTTCGCAATGCACCGTCTGCGGCGCCTGCGAATTCGAATGCCCCAACGCCGCGATCAGGATGAAGGGCGACACCTATATCATCGATCCGAAAAAATGCACCGAATGCGAAGGCAGCTTCGACAAGCCGCAATGCGTCGAGGTCTGCCCGGTGCCGAAGACCTGCGTGCCCGCCTAGTCGGGCGCACGATGGCAGAGGCGGCGAACGGCTGCTGCGCGCCGGAACAGGCGACGGACTGGACCGGTCGCGCCTTTTCCTGCGAGGACTGTCCGCATCAGGAGATGCGGGCGCTCGGCCGCTGCGTGCTGGGGCGCGTCTGCGTGCGCGACGTGCGCGCCAGGCGCATCGACAAGTTTTTCTCGGGCAATCCGGGACTGGCCGGCCGCTACCTCGACCATCCCTATTTCGAGGTGCGGACTCTGGCCGCCAAACATGCCTCCCTGTTCGAGATCGCCCGCCTGATGTCGGACAAGGAGGCCGAAGTCCGCGCCATGGTGGCCATGCGGCTGCCGCTGGCGCGGGTCAAGGACATGCGGCGGGACCGCGACCGCAAGGTGCGCATCGCCTGCGCCATGCGGCTCGAAGGCGCCGAGCTTTTGGCCATGGCGCAGGACGAGGATTATTACGTGCGGCTCACCGTCGCCCGGCGTCTCGATCCGGCCCTGCTGCCGATCAAGATCGACGATCCGGAGCCGGAGGTGCGCCGGACCGTGGCGCGGCGCCTGCCGGTCGAAAGGCTGGCGGCGCTGTCCGGCGACCCCGATCCGCTGGTGCGGCGCGAGGCGGCGCAGCGCATCGCCCCGGCCGCCCTGATCCTGTTCGCGGCCGATCCGGATCTGCGCGTCCGTCATGTCGTGGCCGAACGCGCGCCGCTCGACCTTATCGCCCGGCTGAGGAACGACCCCGACGAGGCGGTCGCCGAAACGGCGCGAAGCCGCCTCGCCCAAGAGGAGAGCTGAAATGGAGGAGGACTGATATGGGCGTGGGACGCGAACAGACGGTCGAAATCTTCGACGATCCCGTTTACATGCCGGGCGCCAAGGTGGTGTCGCTCAAACATATCCGCAACGACGGCACCTATCCGCTCAAGGACATCGGCGAGATCATCGTGCGCAAGGGCGATGTCGGCTATGTGCGCGACATCGGCACATTCCTCCAGCAATTCTACATTTACGCGGTCGAATGGGTCGAGCGCGGAACCATCGTCGGGATGCGCGGCAAGGAGCTGAAGCCCTGCGAGCCTCTTACCCCACAGAAAGGCGCTACGCCATGAAGGTCATGATCCGCTCCACGCCGAAAGGCCTGTCAGCCTATGTGCCGAAAAAGGACCTCGAAGAGGCGATCGTCTCGACCGAGCGCGATCCGATCTGGGGCGGCAAGATCACGCTGAAGAACGGCTGGATTCTGCTCCTTCCCGACCTGCCGGCGGACACCAAGCTGCCGGTGACGGTCGAAGCGAAAAAGCTGGAATCGGCCGATGCTTGAGCCCACCCTCCCCGTCTCCGCCAGCCTGCCGGAGCCCGGCTGGCTGATCGATGAAATCGCCGCCGGCCTTAAGGAAGGCGCGCTGATCCCCTATGTCGGCCCCGGCGTTTTCGCCGCTTCCGACGTCAAGAGCGAGGCGCCGACGACGCCGGAAGCCGTCGCCGCCGCGCTGCATCTGCGCGCCCCGGCGCCGGGGCGCATCCGCACCAACATGTGGGGCGTGGCGCAATTCATCGAACAGCGCCGCCACCGCAAGACGCTCACCGCCTTCATGGCGGATATTTTTGCGAAACCTGCCGAGCCGACGCCGCTGCACCGCGCCCTGGCGAAGCTCAAAAACCTGCCGCTGATCGTCGATGTCTGGTATGATTCCGCGATGCGCCAGGCGCTGGCCGGACGCGCGGACTGGCGCGAGATTCAAGGTATTTCGCGCGCGTTGGAATTTTCCGACATCTGGCACAAATCCTATGACCCGTCCGGCGCGGAAATCGCCGGCGACGCAGCGGCGGGCGGAACCCTGCTCTACAAGCCGCACGGCGGCGTGGTTCCGGCGAAGAATTTTCTCGTCGCCGATTCCGACTATGTCGAAGTACTGACCGAGATCGACATCCAGACGCCGATCCCGGCCGCCGTGAAGAAAATCCGCGCGACGCGCGGCTTCGTCTTCATCGGTTGCCGCTTTTACGACCAGATGCTGCGCACCTATGCGCGGCAGATCACGAAATATTCCGCCGGGACGAATTACATTCTTATCGGCCCCGACAAATTGACGCGCAACGAGGAAAAATTCCTGCGCGAGCTGAACATGATTGTCGTGAAGGCGCCGCTGGCGGAGCTGGTCGACAAATTGGCGTGAGCGCTCCTTCTCCCCTTGCGGGAGAAGGTGGCGACATAGGGCGTCGAACGACGCCCGTCTTTCGACGGGCTATGGCGCCGGATGAGGGGGATGGCGCCCAACTCCGTCGTTGAGGGTTTCCCCCTCATCCGTCTCGCGCCTTCGGCGCGATCCACCTTCTCCCGCAAGGGGAGAAGGGATTCCCCAACGGATCGACCCCCGGCGCCAGCGCGAACCGGGGGCTTTTTCATATCGCCTCAAGCGCTGCCCGGCGCGCCCGAAAACTTCACCAGAATGTCCTGGTCGCGGACGATGTATTGGCAGGCGGAGCGCCAGCGCGGCGCGATATCCTCGAGTTCGGCGCGGCGAATGTCCTCGGCGGTGATCTTGCCGAGCGACTTGAGCAGATCCTTCTCCTTGTCGGTCAGCAGCGAGCCCATGGTCTTGCCGGTGAGGGTGATGACCTCGACCAGGCACGAGCCGCAATTTCCGTCCTTGCATTCGAACGGGATCGGAATCCTGTTGGCCTCGGCCACGGCGAGGATGGTCTTGGTGTCGCCCGCGACCGCATAGACGGTCACGTCCTTGTGCAGCAATGGCGACGAAAAGGTGACATTAGGCATTTTTGGCTCCTTGGTCCGGATGGACCGGGAAACGCTGCAAGGCCCGTTCCACAGGATTTTCCTGCCATTTTCGCCGCCGAGCCCTGGCGCCGGGCTTCAAACGTGTCGGGTTTGTTGCAGTCGCGACACGAGCGTCGAACCGGCCGCATTCAGGCCGCAAGTCTTATCTTATTGATTTCAAATTGTATTTTATCGCCACCGCGATCTGGCACGGCGGTTGCGACCCTTGGGCCAGAGCGAAGGCATTGTTCGCTCTTCAGTTCCATCCGCAACCGGAGACACTCAATGGCTAAGCTCCGTCAGATCGCCTTTTACGGAAAAGGCGGCATCGGCAAGTCCACCACCTCGCAGAACACCCTGGCCGCGCTCGCCGAGCTCGGTCAGAAAATCCTCATCGTCGGCTGCGATCCCAAGGCGGATTCGACCCGCCTGATCCTCAACGCCAAAATGCAGGACACCGTCCTGAGCCTCGCCGCCGAAGCCGGTTCGGTCGAGGATCTCGAACTCGAACAGGTCATGAAGGTCGGCTACAAGGACATCAGGTGCACGGAATCCGGCGGTCCGGAGCCGGGCGTCGGCTGCGCCGGCCGCGGCGTCATCACCGCCATCAATTTTCTCGAAGAAAACGGCGCCTATGACGACGTGGACTATGTGTCCTACGACGTGCTCGGCGACGTGGTCTGCGGCGGCTTCGCCATGCCGATCCGCGAGAACAAGGCGCAGGAAATCTACATCGTCATGTCCGGCGAGATGATGGCGCTTTACGCCGCCAACAATATCGCCAAGGGCATTCTGAAATACGCCCATTCGGGCGGCGTGCGCCTCGGCGGCCTGATCTGCAACGAACGCCAGACCGACAAGGAGCTGGAATTGGCGGAAGCTCTGGCCGCGCGCCTCGGCTGCACGCTGATCCATTTCGTGCCGCGCGACAATATCGTCCAGCACGCCGAGCTGCGCCGCCAGACGGTCATCGAATATGCCCCGGATTCCAAACAGGCCGAGGAATATCGCCAGCTCGCCAACAAGATCCACAACAATTCCGGCAAGGGCATCATCCCGACCCCGATCACCATGGAAGAGCTGGAAGAAATGCTGCTCGATTTCGGCATCATGAAGACCGAAGAGCAGCAGCTCGCCGAGCTGGCCGCCAAGGAAGCCGCCAAGGCCGCCGCCGCGCAGTAAGTCGCGCCGCTCCCGCCCGGCCCCGCTCAGGCGGGGCCGGCCTAAGCCTTAGAGCCTTTTCCGTTCCTTCGGAATCGGAAGAAGTCTCTAATTCATTGTTTTAGCGCATATTCTTATCCAAAAAGTCTGCAACTTTTTGGGAATATGCTCTAGCAGGAGAAAGCCATGAGCCTCGATGACAAGAATGACGGCGCCAAGATGGAAGAACTCATCACGGAGGTCCTCACGGCCTATCCGGACAAGTTCGCCAAGCGCCGCAGGAAGCACCTCAACGTCGCCAAGAACACCGACGAAATCGGCGACGAAGGCAAGCCGCTGACCGAATGCGACGTCAAGTCGAACATTAAGTCGGTTCCCGGCGTGATGACCATTCGCGGCTGCGCCTATGCCGGCTCGAAAGGCGTAGTCTGGGGCCCGATCAAGGACATGGTCCATATCAGCCACGGCCCGGTCGGCTGCGGACAATATTCCTGGTCGCAGCGCCGCAATTACTACATCGGCAAGACCGGAATTGACACGTTCGTCACCATGCAGTTCACCTCCGACTTCCAGGAACGCGACATCGTGTTCGGCGGCGACAAGAAGCTGGAAAAGGTGATCGACGAGATCAACACCCTCTTTCCGCTCGCCAAGGGCATTTCGATCCAGTCCGAATGCCCGATCGGCCTGATCGGCGACGATATCGAAGCCGTCTCCAAGAAGAAGGCCAAGGAATCCGGCAAGACCATCGTTCCCGTGCGTTGCGAAGGCTTCCGCGGCGTGTCGCAATCGCTCGGCCACCATCTGGCCAATGACGCGGTGCGCGACTGGGTGTTCGACAACAAGGGCGGCGCGACCCAAACCGACCTTTCGGGCTTCGAAACCTCTCCCTATGACGTCAGCGTCATCGGCGACTACAATATCGGCGGCGACGCCTGGGCCTCCCGCATCCTGCTGGAGGAAATCGGCCTGCGTGTGGTCGGCAACTGGTCCGGCGACGCCACGCTCGCCGAAATCGAGCGCGCGCCCAGGGCCAAGCTCAACCTGATCCATTGCTACCGGTCGATGAACTACATCTGCCGCCACATGGAAGAGAAGTATGGCGTGGCCTGGCTGGAGTACAATTTCTTCGGCCCCTCGCAGATCGAGGCCAGCTTGCGCAAGATCGCCAAGCATTTCGGTCCCGAAATCGAGGCCAAGGCGGAAGAGGTCATCGCCAAATACAAGCCGCTGGTCGATTCCGTGAAGGAAAAGTATGGCCCGCGGCTGAAG
Organism: uncultured Pseudomonadota bacterium; assembly: GCA_963703385.1. Lineage (GTDB taxonomy): Bacteria > Pseudomonadota > Alphaproteobacteria > Rhizobiales > Beijerinckiaceae > Rhodoblastus. Next base: position 3,717,827 of record OY969816.1, on the reverse strand, counting down.
GGCAAGACCGTGATGCTCTATGTCGGCGGCCTGCGCCCGCGCCATGTCATCACCGCTTACGAAGACCTCGGCATGGAGGTCGTCGGCACCGGCTACGAATTCGGCCATGGCGACGACTACCAGCGCACCGGCCATTATGTGAAGGACGGCACGCTGATCTATGACGACGTGACGGGCTACGAGCTGGAAAAGTTCATCGAGAAAATCCGTCCCGATCTCGTCGGCTCGGGCATCAAGGAAAAATACCCGGTGCAGAAGATGGGCATTCCATTCCGTCAGATGCACAGCTGGGACTATTCCGGCCCCTATCACGGCTATGACGGCTTCGCCATCTTCGCCCGCGACATGGATCTGGCCATCAACAACCCGGTCTGGGGCCTGATGAAGGCGCCGTGGAAGAAGAAGAGCGAACCCGCCCCGACGCTGGCCGCCGCCGAATGATTTCCCGGCCGCCGAAGGCGGCCGGCTTCCAAATCCTGAAAGCGATCCCGACTCCCTCGCAAGGGCAGCCGTATGGCGCTGCCTTGTCTGAAATGGAGAAAAACGATGCCCCAATCCGCCGAAAAAGTTCTCGACCACGCCCCGCTGTTCCGCGAACCCGAATACCAGGACATGCTGGCGCGCAAGAAGGCCGAATTCGAATGCATGCCCGAGGCCGCCAAGGTCCAGGAAGTCGCCGACTGGACCAAGACCTGGGAATATCGCGAGAAGAACCTCGCCCGCGGCGCCCTGGTGGTGAATCCGGCCAAGGCCTGCCAGCCGCTCGGCGCGGTCTTCGCCGCCGCCGGCTTCGAGAAGACCATGTCCTTCGTGCATGGCTCGCAGGGCTGCGTCGCCTATTACCGCTCGCATCTGTCGCGCCACTTCAAGGAGCCGTCCTCCGCGGTCTCCTCGTCGATGACCGAAGACGCTGCGGTGTTCGGCGGCCTCAACAACATGATCGACGGCCTGGCGAACACTTATTCGCTGTACAGCCCGAAAATGATCGCCGTCTCCACCACCTGCATGGCGGAAGTCATCGGTGACGACCTGCATTCCTTCATCGAAAACGCCCGCAAGAAGAACTCGATCCCGGAGGATTATTCGGTTCCCTTCGCCCATACGCCCGCCTTCGTCGGCAGCCATGTCGACGGCTACGACAACATGATGAAGGGCATTCTGGAAAGCTTCTGGAAGGGCAAGACCCGCGAAGCCGGCGAACAGATCAACATCATCCCCGGCTTCGACGGCTATGTCGTCGGCAACAATCGCGAATTGAAGCGCATCCTCGACCTGATGGGCGTCGATTACAAGATTCTGTCCGACGCCGCCGACCAGTACGACACCCCCGCCGACGGCGAGTTCCGCATGTATGACGGCGGCACCAAGATCGCCGACATCGCGCCGGCGCTGAACGCCAAGGCGACGATCTCGCTCCAGCAATGGTGCACGCGCAAGACGCTGGATTATTGCGCGGAATTCGGCCAGGACACCGCTTCCTTCCACTATCCGCTGGGAATCGGCGCCACCGACGAGCTTCTGATGAAGATTTCCGAGCTTTCGGGCAAGGAAATCCCGGCGGAAATCGAGAAGGAGCGCGGCCGTCTGATCGACGCCATGGCCGACAGCCAGGCCCTGCTGCACGGCAAGAAATATGCGATCTACGGCGATCCGGACTTCGTCTACGCCATGGCCCGCTTCGTGATGGAAACCGGCGGTGAGCCGACCCATTGCCTGGCGACCAACGGCACGACGAAATGGGCCGAGCAGATGAAGGAGCTTCTGGCCTCCTCTCCCTTCGGCGCCAAGGCGCAGATCTGGGCGGGCAAGGACCTGTGGCACCTGCGCTCGCTGCTGGCGACCGAGCCGACCGATTTCATCGTCGGCAGCTCCTATGCCAAATATCTCGAGCGCGACACCGGAATCCCGCTGATCCGCCTCACCTTCCCGATCTTCGACCGGCACCACCACCACCGCTTCCCGGTGTGGGGCTACCAGGGCGGCTTGCGCGTGCTGGTCACCCTGCTCGACAAGGTGTTCGACACGCTCGACCGCGAGACCATCGTCCCCGGCGTCACCGACTATTCCTACGACTTGACGCGCTGACGCGCTCCATCAGGGCCGGCCCAGGCCGGCCCTGCTTTCCCTTTGAGCATGAGCTTTTCCAAAAACCGGGAACCACTTTTTGGGATCATGCTCGCCGGCACGGCGATTGCACCGCCTCTCGGCAAGGCCGCCATGTCGGGCGGCCGTGTCGGACATCCGACAATTCACTCAGGCCAGCGAGGTTCGGACATGTCGGAACTTTCCAAAAAAGTTCAGGAAGTCTTCAACGAGCCGGCTTGCGACAAGAATCTCAAGAAGAGCGACAAGGAGCGCAAGAAAGGCTGCTCCAAGCCGCTGACGCCGGGGGCGGCGGCCGGCGGCTGCGCCTTCGACGGGGCCAAGATCGTGCTTCAGCCGATCGTCGACGCCGCCCATCTCGTCCACGGTCCGCTGGCCTGCGAGGGCAACAGCTGGGACAATCGCCACGCCGCCTCCTCCGGCCCGCTGCTCTACCGCACCTCCTTCACCACCGACCTGTCGGAACTCGACATCGTCATGGGCAATGGCGAGAAGAAGCTGTGGAAGGCCATTCAGGAGGTGGTGAAGGCGCATCGGCCGCCCGCCGTCTTCGTCTACACCACCTGCGTCACGTCGCTGATCGGCGACGATATCGAGTCCGTCTGCCGGCATGCTTCGGAAAAGCTCGGGACTCGGGTCATTCCGGTCAACGCGCCGGGCTTCGCCGGGTCGAAGAACCTCGGCAACAAACTCGCCGGCGAGACACTTTACGACCACGTGATCGGCACGATGGAGCCAACAATCTCCACGCCGACCGACATCAACATTCTCGGCGAATATAACCTCGCCGGCGAGTTCTGGCAGGTGAAGCCGCTGTTCGACAAGCTCGGGATCCGCGTCCACTGCTGCATCACCGGCGACGCGCGTTTTTCCGAAGTCGCCTCCGCGCACCGCGCCAAAGTCAACATGATGGTCTGCTCGGCGGCCCTCATCAATCTGGCGCGCAAGATGGAGGAGCGCTGGGGCATTCCTTTTTTCGATGGCTCCTTCTACGGCGTCTCGGACACGTCGGACGCCCTGCGCAACATCGCCGGCCTCCTCGTGCAACAGGGCGCGCCAGGCGACCTCATCGCCCGCACGGAAAGCCTGATCGCGCAGGAAGAGGCGCGCGTCTGGGAGCGTCTCAAGCCTTATCGCGAGCGGCTCAAGGGTAAGCGCGTGCTGCTCTATACCGGCGGCGTCAAATCCTGGTCGGTCGTCTCCGCCTTGATGGAGGTCGGCGTCGAGATCGTCGACACGTCGCTGCGCAAGGCGACGCCCGAGGACAAGCAGCGCATCAAGCAGCTGCTCGGCGACGATCCGCATGTGCTGGAAAACATGGCGCCGCGCGACATGTACGCCTTCCTCAAGGAGGGCAAGGCCGACATCATGCTGTCGGGCGGACGCACCCAGTTCATCGCCCTGAAAGCCCGCACGCCCTGGCTCGACATCAACCAGGAGCGGCACGATCCCTTCGCCGGCTATGACGGCATGGTCGAGCTGGTGAAAAAGCTCGACGCCACCATCAACAATCCCGTCTGGGCGAAAGTCCGCGCGCCAGCGCCCTGGGACGAAAGCGGCGCGCTCGCGGCGCAGGACTCCGCAATCGACCCCCGACATGTCGCCCGGTTCCGCAAGGCCTTCGCCGAGACGGAAGCCCAGGATTTCGAGGAGTGCTGAAGCATGAACGCCGTTGCTCCCATCGCGAAATCCCTCTCGACCAATCCGCTCAAGAATTCCGCGCCGCTTGGGGCCGCCCTGGCCTGGCTCGGCGTGGACGGCGCGGTTCCGCTGTTCCATGGTTCGCAAGGTTGCACGGCTTTCGCTCTGGTGCTGCTGGTGCGCCATTTCAAGGAAATGATTCCGCTCCAGACCACCGCGATGAACGAGGTTTCGACCATCGTCGGCGGCGCGGATCACGTTGAAGAAGCCCTGCTCAACCTCAAGAAGCGCATGAATCCGCGCTTCATCGGCATCTGCTCCACCGCTCTGACCGAAACCCGCGGCGAGGACTTTTTGGGCGACCTGCGCCTGATCCGCGCCCGGCGCGCGCAAGAACTCCAAGGCACGGAAGTGGTCTTCGCCTCGACGCCGGATTTCTCCGGCGCGATGGAGGAAGGCTGGGCCAAGGCGGTGACGGCGACCATCGAGGGGCTTGCGCCGGAACCCCAGGCCACGCCCGTCAAAGGCCAGATCAATGTGCTGGCCGGACTGCATCTCTCGCCGGCCGATGTCGAGGCCCTGCGCGAGACGATCGAAAGTTTCGGCCTGACGCCGATCATCCTGCCCGACCTCTCCTGTTCGCTGGACGGCACGGTGACGGAGGATTGGCGGGCGACGGCGCGCGGCGGCGTCACGGTCGAACAGATCGCCGCCATGGGCCGGTCGGAAGCGACCCTGGTCATCGGCGAACATATGCGCGCGCCCGGGCAGGCGCTGGAACAGCGAACCGGCGTCCCGACGCTGCAATTCGACCATCTGACCGGCATCGAGGCCTGCGACCGGCTGTGCGTCGAGCTGTCGCATCTCGGCCATCGCCCGGTTCCGCCGCGGCTGCGGCGCGAGCGGACGCGGCTGGTCGACGCCATGCTTGACGGTCATTTCTTCTTCGCCGGCAGGAAAATGGCGGTCGCCGCCGAACCCGACCTGCTGCTGGCGACGACCCGGCTGATGCACGATCTCGGCGCGGAAATTTCCGCCGCCGTCACCACGACCGCCGGCTCGCCGGCGCTCGCCCAGGTTCCGGCGCGCGAAGTCGTGGTCGGCGATCTCGGCGATCTCGAGACGCGCGCGAAAAATGCCGACCTGATCGCCACCCACAGCCACGGCAGGCAGGCGGCGGAGCGCCTGCATGTGCCGCATCTGCGCATCGGCTTCCCGGTTTTCGACCGACTCGGCGCCGCCTACCGCCGCGCCGCGCTCTATGACGGAACCCGTCAGGCGATTTTCGAGATCGCCAATCTTGTCCAGGCCGCGCCTCACCCGGTCACGCCGGACTCCCTCAATCCCTTCCTGCCGCGACAAAAGGAGATGCGCGCATGAGCGCCGCCCGCTTCAGCCTCGTCGATAACGAGCCCGCCCCCAAGCCCTCGGGCCAGCCCGCCGTGCGCGTCGCCATTGCGACCAGCGACATGAAGGCTCTCAACGCCCATTTCGGCTCGGCCACGCGCTTCGCCGTCTATGACGTGACGACGGAAGACTGGCGCTTCGTCGAGGCCTGCGCCTTCGACGATGTTTCGGACGAGAGCGGCAGCCACAAGCAGGAAGGCGACGACAAGATCGGCGCCAAGGTCGATGCGCTGAAAGGCTGCCATCTGCTGTTCTGCCTCGCCATCGGCGGGCCCTCCGCCGCCAGGGTGGTGGCGGCCAAAATTCACCCGATCAAGATGCCGCAGCCGCAGCCGATCGAAACCGTGCTGGAGCGCACCCGGACGATGCTGAACGGCGCGCCGCCGCCCTGGCTGCGCAAGGCGCTGGCGGAAGCCGGCTTCGCGCCGAAGCCATCCTTCCTCGAAGAGCCGGTCTGAAAGGACGCCAAATGGTCGCCGTGCAAGACATCAATGCCGAAGACGCCGCCGCTCTGCAGCGCCCCTACGCCAAATCGCTGATCCTGCTGATGCGCGCCCAGGATGCGCATGGCGCCTGGGAGCGCAAGAACGACGCGCAACTGCTGGCCGAATTCATCGTCACCAAGGAGCAGCGGCGCGAGATTCCGATCATCGGCGATCCCGACCCCGACGTGTTGTGGCGGATCGAACAATTCTACACCGCCGTCGGTCTGGCGGTGGAGAAACAGACCGGCGTCATCGCTGGGCCGATGATGAAGATGAGCCACGAAGGTTTTGGGCGACTGGTGCTGATCGCGGGAAAACTCATCGTTCTGTCGCGCCATCTGCGCGACGTCCATCGTTTCGGCTTCGAAAGCCTCACGAAGCTGGCGGTGGAGGGCGAGAAATATGTCGCCCAGGCCGTCGCCGAAATTGAAGCCCATCCCGAAGTCGCCAACCCCTGACCGGAGATCGCGATGTCAGACGTCGAGACCCTGAAGGCCGAAATCAAAAAACTCTCCGCCCGCGCCACGACGGCGAAGATGAATCTGCATGATTTTTCCGAGGAGCTTCCCGCGAACTGGGCCACTGCGCCGCAAGCCGCGCGGGACGTGGTCGACGCCTATGCAGCGCTCGACGCCGCGCGCAAAAAATTGAAGCAGCTGGAGCAAGCGTGATGACGATCTTCAAGACGCGCGGCGGCGCCGACTGGACGCCGGTCTATCTCACCCGGATCAACGGCGAGACCTGCATCGGCTGCGGCCGTTGCTACAAGGTCTGTTCGCGCGACGTGATGCATCTCTACGGCGTCGACGAATCGAGCAATGTGCTTGGCGCGGCGACCGAAGACGACGACGACGACGATTTCGACGGCGAACTCAACCGCAAGATCATGATGGTGGACAATGCCGACGCTTGCATCGGCTGCGGCGCCTGCGCCCGCGTCTGCCCCAAGAACTGCCAGACCCATGTTGCCGCCGACCAGATCGCGGCCTGACGCCATGGCCGACGCCTCCCCTTTCCTCGCCCAATGTTTCGCCTGCATCTGGGCCATGGCCGCGCGGGAGGCGGAGGCGAAGAGCCTCGACATTTCGCAGACCATCGGCCTCGCTCGCGGCGATCTCGTCGCGCTGGCCGCCCGTTGGCGCCCGGCGCCCGACGCGGCGGCGATCGCGCGTTTGGCGCGCGGCAATGTTGTTCTGGACGATGAGGAAGAAATGCTGCTGGCCCTGCTCGACGCGCATCGCGCCGACGAGGGCCGCGATTGCTACTGGCTGGCGCGGATGGTGACCCGCCGCGCCATGCAGCCCAACCATCTCTGGCAGGATCTTGGTCTGCCGGACCGCGCCGCGCTGAGTCGGCTGCTGCGCGAGACATTCCCCAAGCTCGCGGCGCGCAACGTCAACAACATGAAGTGGAAGAAATTCTTCTACCGTTCCTTGTGCGAAATGGAGGGCTTCCATCTCTGCACAGCGCCGAGCTGTCGCGAGTGCGACGATTTCGACGCTTGTTTCGGCCCCGAGGACGGCGAAAGCCTGCTCGCCCGGAACAAGCGCGAAAATATGTCAGGATCATTGTCGCATCCCTGACCATTGTCGCGAACCAGACAGCGACGAAGCTATTTTTCCTATATAAATCAGCTTATTGAACTCTGGCACAGGGGTTGCTCCGTCATCCGCATGTCTCGCTCGGATGGAGTTCGAATCATGATCACGCTGACGCCAAACGCCATTTCCGCCGTCAAGACCGCCCTGTCCAACGCGACGACCCCGGCCGAAGGTCTCCGCATCATGGTCGAGGCCGGGGGCTGCGCCGGCTACAAATATCTGATGGGCCTGGAGCGCCAGGCGCGCGAAGGCGACGCCGTGATCGAGACCGACGGCGTCAAGGTCTTCATCGACGATCTCTCGCAGGGCCATGTCTTTGGCATGACGGTCGATTTCGTCACCAGCCTGGAAAGCTCGGGCTTTGTCTTCGACAACCCCAACGCGGCGTCGAAATGCTCGTGCGGCAAGTCGTTCGGCTAAAACCTGTCCCGATCCGATCAAATCGGATCGGGGCTCCAAGTTGATGTTTTAACGCGTTTTCTTCACGCGAACCGGCATGGACTTCGCTTGAAAACGCTAAATCTCCGGAGAACGCGGCATGTGGGACTATACCGACAAGGTCAAGGACTATTTCTTCAACCCGAAGAACGCCGGCGTCCTCGATGACGCCAACGCCGTCGGCGAAGTGGGCGCCATTTCGTGCGGCGACGCGCTGAAACTCATGTTGAAGGTCGATCCGGTCAGCCAGGTCATCCTGGAGGCCAGGTTCCAGACCTTCGGCTGCGGCTCGGCCATCGCCTCGTCTTCCGCTTTGACCGAACTGGTCATCGGCAAGACCATCGAGGAGGCGCTGAACCTCTCCAACCAGGACATCGCCGATTTCCTCGGCGGTCTGCCGCCGGAAAAGATGCATTGCTCGGTGATGGGCTATGAGGCGCTTCAGGCGGCCGTGGCCAATTTTCGCGGCGAGACCTGGCATGACGACCACGAGGAAGGCGCGCTGGTCTGCAAATGTTTCGGCGTCGACGAGGGCATGATCGAACGCGCCGTGCGCATGAACCGCTTGACCACGATCGAGGCGGTCACCGCCTATACCAAGGCCGGCGGCGGCTGCCTGACCTGTTTCGACGCGCTGGAAAGCGTGCTGGGCAAGGTCAATGCCGAGATGGTCGCGGAAGGCGTGCTGGCGCAAGCCGAAGCCTATCAAATCGGCGGCGCCGATCCGGTCGTCCTCAAGAAGAGCGCGCAAGCCGCGAAGGCGGCGGCGAAGGCCGAGGCCCCGGCGCTTACGCCCAAGCCGACCGCGCCCGAGCCGCAACCCGCGCCTGTGCAGATTTCGCCGCTGGCGCCGCCGCCAAAACCGCTGACCAATCTCCAGCGCATTCGCCTGATCGAAGAAGCGATCGAGGAAATCCGCCCGCTGCTGATGAAGGACGGCGGCGATTGCGAATTGATCGACGTCGATGGCGCGAATGTCATGGTCAAGCTTTCCGGGGCCTGCGTCGGCTGCCAGGCGGCGAGCATGACCGTCAACGGCATCCAGGAGCGGCTCTCCGCCAAGCTCGGCTCAGCCGTGCGGGTCATCCCCGCCAAAACCCATTGAGGACACGCATCATGAGTACGGCCTATCTCGACAACAACGCCACCACCAAGGTCGATCCGCGCGTGGTCGAAGCCATGCTGCCTTTTTTCACGGAGTATTTCGGCAACGCCTCGTCGATCCACGAATTCGGGGCGCAGGTCACGGGCGCCCTGCGCCAGGCGCGCAAACGGGTGCAGACCCTGCTCGGCGCCGAATTCGACCACGAGATCGTCTTCACCTCGGGCGGCACGGAATCCGATTCCACCGCCATTCTCTCGGCGATGGAATGCCTGCCCGACCGCGACGAGATCATCACCAGCAAGGTCGAGCATCCGGCGATTCTTTCCGTCTGCCAGCATCTGGAGAAGATCGGCCGCGCCAAGGTCCATTATATCGGCGTGGATTCCTTCGGCCGGCTCGATCTCGAAGCTTTTCGCGCCGCCTTGTCGCCACGCGTCGCGCTCGTCACCTTGATGTGGGCGAACAACGAAACCGGCACGATCTTCCCCATCGAGGGCCTGGCCGATCTCGCGAGGCAAGCCGGCGCCCTGTTCCACACCGACGCCGTTCAGGCGGTGGGCAAGGTTCCGATCTCGCTCAAAGACTCGTCCATCGACATGCTGTCGCTGTCCGGCCACAAGCTGCATGGGCCGAAGGGCGTCGGCGCGCTTTATGTCAAGCGCGGCTCGCGCTTCAAGCCGCTGATGCGCGGCGGCCATCAGGAGCGCGGACGCCGCGCCGGCACCGAAAACGCGCCGGGCATTGTCGCGCTCGGCCTCGCCTGCGAACTCGCCGGCCAGCACATGGCGGAAGAGAACACGCGCGTAAAAGCCCTGCGCGACCAGCTCGAAAAGGGCGTGCTCGCCGCCGTGCCCAATTGTTTCGCCAATGGCGATCCCCATGACCGCCTGCCGAACACGGCCAATATCGCCTTCGAATATGTCGAGGGCGAAGCGATCCTGCTGCATCTCAATCGCGCCGGGATCGCGGCCTCGTCGGGCTCCGCCTGCACCTCCGGCTCGCTGGAGCCGAGCCATGTGCTGCGCGCGATGAACATTCCCTTCACCGCCGCCCATGGCTCGATCCGCTTCTCGCTGTCGCGCGACACGACCGAAGACGAAGTGGTCCGCGTCATCGAGGTCCTGCCGGGGATCATCGAACGCCTGCGCGCGCTCTCACCGTTCTGGGCCGGCGCGCAGAAGGAAGCCAAGGACTTCAAGCCCGTCTACGCGTGAGCTCGCCATGACCGAAACCGGCCGCGTTTTCATCAACGACACCACCCTGCGCGACGGCGAGCAGGCGCCCGGCGTCGCCTTCACCCAGGCGGAGAAGGTCGCCATCGGCCGCGCTCTGGCGGCGGCCGGCGTCGACGAGATCGAGGCTGGCGCCGCCGCGATGGGCGGCGGCGAGCTCGAGGCCATGGCCGCCGTCGCGGAAGCCTGCCCCGACGCGCATGTGATGGCCTGGTGCCGCCTCCACCAGGCCGACATCGACGCGGCCCTAGCGGCCGGCCTGCGCCGGGTCAATATTTCCGCCCCCATGTCGCGCCTGCAGATGCAGGTGAAGCTGAAATGCGGTCCGGAGGAGACGGCGGCGCGCGTCGCCCGCATGGTTTGCTACGCCCGCGACAAGGGGCTTGAGGTCGCGCTCGGCGGCGAGGATTCCTCGCGCGCCGAAATCCGCGACATCGGCCTCGTCGCCCGCGCGGCGGAAAAGGCCGGGGCCTTCCGCCTGCGTTTCGCCGATACCCTCGGCGTCCTCGATCCTTTCGCGACCTACGACGCGATCAAGGCTTTGCGCGACGAAACCGGCCTCGAAATCGAATTCCACGGCCATGACGATCTGGGCCTCGCCACCGCCAATAGCTTGGCCGCGATCCGCGCCGGCGCGCGCCACGCCAGCGTGACCATGCTGGGATTGGGCGAGCGCGCCGGCAATGCGCCGCTGGAGGAGGTCTGCGTCGCGCTAGAGCGCAGCGGCGCGCTGACGACCGGAGTCGCGCCGCGAAAGCTCGGCGCCCTGGCGCATCTCGTCGCGCGCGCCGCAAACGAAATCATTCCCCGCGCGAAAAGCATCGTCGGCGCGGATATTTTCACCCATGAATCCGGCATCCATGTCGCCGGCCTGCTGGCCGACGTGCGCACTTATCAGGGCCTCGACCCGGCCTTGCTCGGACGCGCCCATAAAATGGTGATCGGCAAACATTCCGGCGCGGCGGCGCTGCGCGCTGTCTGCGCGCCGGCCGGGCTCGATCTCGACGCCGAAACCGCCGCCGCCGTGCTGAGGAAGATCAAGCTGCTGGCGCAAATCGCCAAGGCCCCGCTGCCGGAACGCACGGTGCTGCGGTTGGCGCGCGAGGCGCAGGAAATGCGCCAAAGCGAGGACGCATGAGCGGCCCGGGCCTTCGCGCCATTTTCGCCCGGATGCGCGAGGACGTCGCCTGCGTCGCCAGCCGCGACCCCGCCGCGCGCGGAAAACTCGAAATCCTGCTGACCTATCCCGGCGTCCACGCCGTCATCCATCACCGGCTGGCCAATTGGCTGTGGCGGCGGGGCTTCCGCTTCGCGGCGCGTTTCCTGTCTTGGTCGTCGCGCCTCGCCACCAATATCGACATCCACCCCGCCGCGACCATCGGCCCGCGCCTGTTCATCGACCATGGCGCCGGCGTCGTGATCGGCGCCACCGCCGAAATCGGCGCCGATGTGACGCTCTACCATGGCGTGACGCTTGGCGGCGTCTCCTGGACCGAGGGCAAGCGCCACCCGACGCTGGAGGACGGCGTGCTCTGCGGCGCGGGCGCGAAAATCCTCGGGCCGATCCGGATCGGCAAGGGCGCCCGCATCGGCGCCAATTCGGTCGTGGTCGAAGAGGTTCCGCCCGGCGCGACCGTCGTCGGCATTCCCGGCCGCATCGTGCGCAGCCAGGATCAACGTCGCATTCTGGCCGGCGGCCGCGTCGACCTCGAACATCATCTGATGCCGGACCCGGTCGGCGAAGCCCTGTCCTATCTGATCGACCGGGTGAATTTTCTCGAAGTGCGCCTGTCGGAAATGCGATGCGGCCTGCGTCCGGCCGGCGCCGGCGAGGCCGAACCCGGCGAAACTTTCAAACAATAGGAGCGTGACATGAGCTTGATCGTCGAAAAACTGAAAGGCTTGAGCTCGGCGGAGGAATTCTTCGCCACGCTCGAGGTGGACTACGACCCGAAAGTGGTTGCGGTGAGCCGTCTCCACATTCTGAAGCGGATGGGACAATTGCTCGAACTCGATCGACGAGACGGGCGACGACGCGGCGATCGTCGAAAGCTGCCGCGCCGCCCTTCGCACGGCCTATGCGGAATTCGAGACTAGATCGCCGATCGAGACGCGGCTGTTCAAGGTGCTGAAGGACCGCGATCCCAACGCGGCCAAAAAGAGCGCCCGCGCCTTCGTGCCGCTCTCCGACCTCACGCTCTGACGTCTTTGTCGCTTTGCCGACACGAGAGATCAAAGACGGACGCGACAAGGCGAGCCTCAAGAAAAATAATAACGACAAGTCAATGGGTTAAGGTCTGGTACGGAGCTTGCGACGCCATTGCGCCAAGGGCGAGACGTAAACGGAGACGCGCGATGCATAGTGTGGTCTGTATCAAGCAGGTGCCGGATTCGGCGCAGATCCGCGTCCATCCGGTGACCAATACGATCATGCGGCAGGGCGTGCCGACGATCATCAATCCCTATGATCTGTTCTCGCTCGAAGAAGCCCTGCGCTTGCGCGACAAGTTCGGCGGCGAGGTGACCGTCCTGACCATGGGCCCGCCCATGGCGGCGGATTCGCTGCGCAAGGCGCTGACCATCGGCGCCAACCGCGCCGTGCTGCTGACCGACCGCTTCTTCGCCGGCTCCGACACCCTGGCCACCTCCTTCGCCCTCGCCCAGGCGATCCGCAAGATCGGCGAGACTTTTGGGGCGCCGGACCTCGTCTTCGCCGGCAAGCAGACCATCGACGGCGACACCGCCCAGGTCGGCCCCGGCGTCGCCAAGCGCCTCGACCTGCTGCAGCTCACCTATGTCTCCGCCGTTTCGGAACTCGATCTCGAGGACCGTTCGATCACCATCGAGCGGCGCTCGGAAGGCGGCGTGCAGATCCTCAAGACCAGGCTGCCCTGCCTCATCACCATGCTCGAAGGCTCCAATGTCGTGCGGCGCGGCCGGATCGAGGACGCCTTGCGCGCCGCGCGTGCCGACGTGATCACCTGGAGCGCCAGGGACGCCGGGATCGAGGATGTGACCCAATGCGGGCTGCGCGGCTCGCCGACGGTGGTGAAACGCGTCTTCGCGCCGCCTCCCCGCGCGGAAAAGGCGGCGCAGATCGACCTTGCCGCCAACAAGACGCCGAAGGACATGGCCGAGGCGACGATCGAGGCGATTTTCGCCCATACGTCGTCGCTCGAAGCCGACATGACCAAACTCGCCGCCGGATTCTAGTTGCGTTTCCGGCTCGCCGGAAACGCAACTAGCTTATTGTTTTAACGCATATTCTGATCAGAAAAGTCTGCAACTTTTCGGGAATATGCTCAGGTTTCAACGCATATTCCGGTCCGAAAAGTCTGCAACTTTTCGGGAATATGCTCAAGGAGAGAAAAATGTCCGACCAGAAGCCCGCGCCGGCCGCCGGCGGCCGCGCCTCGATGAAGAAGGAGTTGCCGGAAAAGTTCCGCGACTACAAACATGTCTGGGTTTTTGTCGAGATGGAGCGGGGAGTCGTTCACCCCGTTTCGTTCGAACTGCTGGGCGAGGGCCGCAAGCTGGCCGACAAGCTCGGCGTCGAACTCGCCGCCGCCGTGCTTGGCGCGCCGGGCGACGAGGTCAGACGGGCGGCCAAGGAAAGCTTGGCCTATGGCGCCGACCTGGTCTATCTGGTCGAACACCCGACGCTGGCCGACTATCGCAATGAGCCTTATTCGAAGGCGTTGACCGATCTGGTCAATGCGCACAAGCCGGAAATCCTGCTGCTCGGCGCGACCACGCTCGGCCGCGATCTCGCCGGCTCGGTCGCCACCACCCTTCTGACAGGCCTGACCGCGGACTGCACCGAACTGAATGTGGACGACGACAAGTCGCTCGCCGCGACCCGTCCGACCTTCGGCGGCTCGCTGCTGTGCACGATCTATACGCTGAACTATCGTCCGCAGATGGCGACGATCCGGCCGCGCGTGATGCGCATGCCGCAGCGCGTCGAGGGCCGCGAGGGTCGCATCGTCCCCTTCGCGCCCGATCTCGACGAAACCAACATCATCACGAAAATCCTGCGCTTCCTGCCGGACCGCGATTCCAACAAGAGCAATCTCGCCTTCGCCGATGTGGTGATCGCCGGCGGCATGGGACTGCAGAACGCCGAAAACTTCCAGCTGGTGCGCAATCTCGCCAAGACGCTCGGCGCCGAATTCGGCTGCTCGCGCCCGCTGGTCCAGAAGGGCTGGGTTCCGGCCGAAAGGCAGATCGGCCAGACCGGCAAGACCATCCGGCCGAAGCTTTATATCGCCGCGGGCGTTTCCGGCGCGATCCAGCATCGTGTCGGCGTCGAGGGCGCCGATCTGATCGTCGCCATCAACACCGACAAGAACGCGCCGATCTTCGACTTCGCCCATATCGGCATCACCAGTGACGCCATGCGTTTCCTGCCAGCGCTGACGGAAGCCTTCCGCCAACGCCTTTCGCCCCATTCCAAGGACCGGCTGGCGGGCTGACGTCCGCGCTTATGCGCATATTCTGATCCGAAAAGTCTGCAACTTTCCGGGACTATGCGAGAGGAGACAGACAATGATCGACGAAAAGTTCGATGCGATCGTCATCGGCGCCGGCCACGCCGGCAACGCCGCCGCTCTGACGATGGCCTCGCGTGGCTTAAAAGTGCTGCAACTGGAGCGCGGCGAATATCCCGGCTCGAAGAATGTCCAGGGCGGCATCCTTTATGCCGACATGTTGGAGAAGATCATTCCCGACTTCCGCGAGGAGGCGCCGCTGGAGCGGCACCTGATCGAACAGCGCTTCTGGTTCATGACCGACAAATCGCATACCGGCATGCATTACCGGTCAGACGATTTCAACGAGGAGCGGCCCAACCGCTACACGATCATCCGCTCGCAATTCGACCGCTGGTTCGCCCGCCAGGCGCAGGCCAAGGGCTCGATCCTGCTCAGTGAAACCACGGCGCTCGAACTGATCCAGGACGCCTATGGCAAGGTTGTCGGCGTGCGCACCGACCGCAGCGGCGGCCCGGTCCATGCCGACGTGGTGGTGCTGGCCGAAGGCGTCAACGGGTTGCTCGGCGCCCGCGCCGGCCTGCGCGAAACACCCAAGCCCGCCCATGTCGCGCTGGCGGTCAAGGAAATGCATTTTTTGCCGCCGGAGGTCATCGAGCAGCGCTTCAACCTCAAGGGCAACGAAGGCGCGGTGATCGAGGCCGCCGGCACAATTTCCAGGGGAATGGCCGGCATGGGCTTCATCTATACCAACAAGGAAAGCATTTCGGTCGGCATCGGCTGCCTGGTTTCGGATTTCGCCGAAAACAAGACTTCGCCCGCCGAACTGCTCGACGCCTTCAAGAAGCATCCGTCCGTCGCGCCGCTGATCGAGGGCTCGGAAGTCAAGGAATATGCCGCCCATCTGATCCCGGAAGGCGGCTACCGGGCGGTGCCGCAGCTTTTCGGCGACGGCTGGGTGATCTGCGGCGACGCCGCCGGCCTCAACAACGCCGTGCACCGCGAAGGCTCCAACCTCGCCATGACCTCGGGACGGCTGGCCGGCGAGGCGATCTTCCAGATCAAGTCGCGGCGCGAGCCGATGACCGCCGAGAACCTGTCGCTCTATAAGAAATATCTGGACGACAGCTTTGTCATGAAGGACCTGCGCAAGCACAAGGACATGCCAGCCTTGCTGCATACTCAGGCGCAAAACCTGTTCCTCACCTATCCGCAGCTCGTCTCCAAGGCGATGGAGAATTTCGTCCGCGTCGACGGAACCCCGAAGATCGAGAAGGAAAAGGACACGTTCCGGACGGTGCGCAAGGCGCGCGGGCTTGGCGTGATCGGCGACGCCGTGCGGCTCGCCCTAGCCTGGCGATAGTTTTTGTTTTGCGCATATTCTGGTCCGAAACCTGAGACCACTTTTCGGGAATATGCGCCGAATTCAACCCAATGATGGAGGGCAATATGGCGCAGGAATTCCAGAGGGTCGAGGAAAAGCTCTATCAGAACCGCTATGTCGTCGATTCCGGCAAGCCGCATATTTCCATCGCCGAGCACAAGACGCCGTCAGCCAATCTGCTGGCCCTGACCACGATCTGCCCGGCCGGCTGCTACACGCAGAACGAACTGGGCCAGGTCGAAATCGCCGCCGACGGCTGCATGGAATGCGGCACCTGCCGGGTGCTGTGCGAGCCGGCCGGCGACATCGTGTGGAACTATCCGCGCGGCGGTTACGGCGTCCTGTTCAAATTCGGCTGACGACGCCGGACTCGGACGTTTGAAGCCGAGCCGGCCAATGGCGGCTCCCGCGCGCCTCATCGACAAGAAGGAAAAAGGCGATGAACTCGGTCGAGGAATTCCTGGCCTATGCGATCCATCTCGAAAAGGAGGCGGCCGATCGCTTCGGCGAACTGGCCGACGCCATGGACTGTTGCGGCAATCGCGAGGTCGGCAAATTGTTCCGCCGTCTGTCGCATTATTCGACCCTGCATCTCGCCGACGCCCGCGCCCGCGCGGGCTTTCGTGAAATTCCGGAGATAAAGCCGGGAGATTTTACCTGGCCCGATCTCGAAAGTCCGGAACGCGCGGCCATCTGGGCCGCCGACCCGATGATCGGGCGCGAGGAGGCGCTGGAGATCGCGCTTGCCGCCGAACAGGCCGGCCTGGCTTATTACCAGTCGGTGCTGGACACGACCGACGATCCCGAAATCATGGTCCTGGCGGCGGAATTCGTGAAGGAGGAAAACGAACATGTCGCCGAGCTGAAGAAATGGATCGCCGCGCATCAATCCGGCGGGCTGCTCCCGGTCGATCATTGACGGATTGGCGCCGCTTTCTGCCTGTTTTTTGATCTTGCGGGAGGCGTTGCACGGGGCCTAGCCTGCGGCGGCCAAGTTTGAATTGGCGGCAGCCAATGGGAGCAACGATGATGAAACTCTCCGCCCGCAACATCCTGCCCGGCAAGATTGTCGAAGTCAAAAAAGGCGCGACCACCGCCCATGTGCGCATCGACGTGAACGGCGTGATCGTTACGGCTTCGATCACCAACGAGTTGGTGGACGAACTTGGATTGAAAGTCGGCGAAGAGGCTTATGCGGTGATTAAGGCGTCGAACGTCATGGTCGCGGTCAAGTGACGGTCGCGGCTCTCATCGCTTGAGGACCATCGCCAGCCGCTCGACCAGCCGACCCTGTTTCAGGTGGTTGTCAAGAATCTCATCGACATCGGCGGCGGTCTGCGGCCTGTACCAGACGCCTTCCGGATAAACCACCATCAGCGGGCCTGCGCTGCAAAAGCCCAGGCAGCCGGCGGGCGTGAAGCCGATGACGCCGCCGCCCTCGGCCTCGATTCGCCGGCCAAGCCGGTCCCACAAGGCTTGCGCGCCGGCCGCGCCGCAGGAGCCGCGCGGATGGCCCGGCGGACGCTGGGTGAAACAGGCGAAAACATGCCGCTCATAGACTTGCGGCAGCTCGAAACTTTCATCGGTCATGCAATGGTCCTGGGTCTGCTCAGCTGCGCCAGAATCACGCCCGTCGCCGTTTCGGCCGACGCGACGATCTTCATGCAATGATCGCTGTTGTCGAAAAAATGCAGGTCGAAGCGCGGAGTGAGCCGACCGGGCTCGTCCTCGATGTCCGAGGCGTCGCAGCGCGCGAAGGCGAGGTGCGGCAGAGCCCTGCGCAACAGCGACAAAACCTGGCCGCCCGCCTGCGGATCGCCAAGAATTCTGTCGATCTCCATCAGATCGCGTTCCGCTATCGTCATGGCCCCGCCTCAGTCCCTCATCACGCCGGCGAGGCTGCGCTCGCCCAGCGCGACGATCTCCTCCTCCAGGCAGCCGATCACGCGCGATTGTTCAAACTCGACCAGATAAATCGGGGTCTCGGCCTCGACCATCATTCCGGCCTTGACGATCTCCCCGACCGCGCCCGCCGGCGCGAGCAGCGCGTTCGGCGGCGCGTCGGGAAAGGAGCCGTCGTTGAGCAGGTCGGCGAGGACGCGCACTTTTTGGCCGACATCGAATTTGGGCAGACGCGGAAAATCCATCTGCTGAGCCTTTCAGCCGAAGGCCGGCGTGTGGCTGGAGCAGGTCGCCCCCTTCGGATCGTGGAAGACCAATCCCGATTTCGCGGCGTTGTCGGCAAAATCGATGGTGACGCCTTCGAGCAGCATCCGGCTTTCCGCCGGCAGGAACAGACGCAGTCCATTGCGTTCGACCACGGCGTCGCCAGGCTCCGGCTGCGCCTTGACCTCCATCTCGGCCGAAAGGCCGGCGCAGCCGCCCGGCTTGACCGCCAGACGAAAGCCGGCGCCCGGGCCGCCGTCGACCAGAAGCATCAGGCGGATGAAACGTTCCGCTTTCGGCGTGATGTCAAAATTCATAAGGCCTCCTCGCGCCCTCGATCGGCGGTGACGCTTTGTCGAAGCTCAGCAAGGATCGCGCCAGCCGGGAACGCTGGCGTGCAATGACATTTGGCGGGCGCAGGGCGTCGATCATGTCGGCATCGACGCAATTTCTGTCGGAAAAGCGACGTGGTTTTAGACGGCCCGAATGAAGTTCCGGCGCCGCCCGACCCGTGACGGCCGCGTCCGTCAAGGTGTGGAAGTCAGGGAGCGGTTTCAGCGCCTCCTCAGGCTGGGATGATCGCCGGCTTGATGGCTTGGCCGGCAAGACCGGCCATCGTCTTCAACCCTCATAACAAACGCCGTTGGGCGATTTCATGTGGCAAAATTGTTACATTGCGCAAAAAAAACGGACATGAGTATATTTTACGAAATTCAAGGTCTTTACGACGCGCTCCATCATCGCTAACAACTCGGTGATCTGCAAGATACGTGCAATCGGTAATGTAACCGATTTACCGCATGTGTCGATCCCCGCGGATGGTCGTGTGGAGCCGCAATGGAGGATAAAATGCGCAAGAAAGCCTTGCTGGCCGCGGTCGCGGCGTCCGTGATCGCAGTGGCGGTCGCGCCCGCTTTGGCGGCGACGGCGGACGAAATCGCGGCTCTCAAGGCGCAGTCGGCGGCGCTGACAAAGCAGAACGCCGCGCTCGAGAAGCGCCTCAACAGAATTGAGAAGCAGCAGGCCAGGGAACAGGCGGAAATGGCCCGTCAGCCCGCCGCCCGCCCGGCGACGACCAGCTTCGTGGCCGATCTCCCCAGCCTCAAGGGTCCGGCGGGCTGCGCCCCGCTGAACTTGGACGGCCCGCTGACCTTCTGCGGCATCACCATTTTCGGAACGATCGACGCCGGCGTCGGCTATGTCAGCCACGGCCTGCCGGAAAACGGCCAGAACTACGAGGGCGAATCCCTCGTCAACAAATTCACCAATCACCCCTATTGGGGGATTGCGCAGAACAATCTGTCGCAGACGACGCTCGGCGTGAAGGGCGAGGAAGAGTTGCTGCCGGGGCTTGCCGGCGTGTTCATGGCCTCCACCGGCATCAATCCGCAATCGGGCCAGTTGGCCAATATGCCGGGCACGATGGTCTCCAACCAGGGCCTGCCGCGCTCCGCCTATTCGTTCAGCGGCGACGGCGGCCGCGGCGGTCAGCCTTTCAATGACCAGCTCTATGTCGGTCTTGCGTCGCCGGAATTCGGCCAGCTGACCGTCGGGCGCCACCGGCCTTTCAGCACCGATTTGATGGTCGAATACGATCCGGCCGCCGGCGCCTACGCCTTCTCGCCGATCGCCTATAACGGCCAGCTTCTCCAGGGTCTTGGGGCCACCGAGGACGCCCGCTGGGACGATTCGCTCAAATATCGCGTGACTTATGGCCCGGTTCGCTTCGGCGCCATGTACAAGTTCGAAGACGGAACGGCCGGCTGCAATTATCTGGGAACGCTCACCTCCCCGTCCGGCACGCCGCAGACCTGCTACACGCCGCACAACGACGCCGGCCAGCTCACGCTGGGCGGCAGCTACGGCGGTTTCGACATCGATGGCGTGGTCGGTTTCTACCACCAGGCGGTGGTCATGGCCGGCGGCAATTCGCCGCTGAGCGCGGCCCAGCTCACCTCGAGCACCTTTGTCAATACTCTGGGCCAGACGGTGGTTTCCACAGGCAATAATCTCAACACCCTGCAGGCCAACATTTCCGACGATGCCGGCGCGGCGATCGGCGTGAAATATACCTGGAATCAGTTCAAGTTCTTCGCGGGATTTGACAACGAGGTTCTGCAAAATCCGAAGGACAATCTCGGCATTGGCGCCGACAATGACGAGGGCGGTTATCTCCTGAGCCAGGTCAACAACGACAACTATTATCACGCCAGGGTCCTGCAAACCGTATGGGTGGGCGTGAAATACGCCTATGATCCGAAAACCGATTTCACCGTGGGCTATTACCACACCTACCAGAACCAGTTTGGCAGCCCGACGGTGGTCGCCACCTGCGCCACCGCCACGACCCAAAGCGCCAAGCCTGGGGAATGCTCGGGCACGCTCGACGTCGCGTCGGCCTTTGTCGATTATCACTTCACCAAAAGGTTCGACGCCTATGGCGGCCTGGAAGTCTCCGCTGTCAACGGCGGCCTGGCGAGCGGCTATAATTATTACACCAACTGGGCCCCGGTAGTCGGCGCGCGCTTCACCTTCTGAACGCCTGATCGGGCGCCAGGATTTCGCGGAGGGATTTCATGAGATTGAAGGCGCTTGTCGTTGGCGGGCTGTTGTCGCTGCTCGCGCTTCGCGCGGAGGCGGCGCGGGTTCAGGTCGCCGTCGCCGCCAATTTCACCGAGCCGGCCAAGGAAATCGCGGCGCTGTTCGAGCAGAAGACCGGAAACGACGCGCTGCTGAGCTTCGGCGCCTCGGGGGTTTTCTATAGCCAGATCACCCACGGCGCGCCGTTCCAGATCCTGCTCTCGGCGGACGAAGAGCGCCCGAAAAGCGCGGTCGAGAACGGTTTCGGCGTCGCCGGCAGCCGCTTCACTTACGCCATCGGCAAGCTCGTGCTATGGAGCAAGGTGATCGACGTGTCCAAGGGCGAGGAAGCGCTCAAAAGCGGCGCTTTTTCGAAACTTTCGATCGCCAATCCGAACTCCGCGCCCTATGGGGCCGCGGCGATCGAAACGATGAAGGCGCTCGGCGTCTATGACAAGCTTGAGCCGAAGATCGTTCAGGGGACCAGCATCGCCCAGGCTTTCGAGTTCATCGACACCAAAAACGCCGAGGCCGGCTTCATCGCGCTGTCGCAGCTGTATCGGGTGAACGAGGGAACGCGCTGGGTCGTCCCGGCCAAGCTCCATGCGCCGATCCGCCAGGACGCCGTGCTGCTGAAACGCGCCGAGCATGACGAAGCGGCAAAAGCCTTTCTTAGCTTCCTCCAAGGGCCGGAGGCGCGCGCGATCGTCGAACGCTTCGGCTATGCTCTGCCCTGAAAGACGATGGACGCGCTGCACAACATTATTGGGCCGGTTCGCCTGACTCTGGCGCTGGCCAGCGTCACGACTCTTGCCCTGCTGGTCGTCGCGACGCCGCTCGCCTGGTGGCTGGCGCGCTCGAGATCCCGTTGGAAGGAGGTCGTCGCGGCCGTCGTCGCCCTGCCGATGGTTCTGCCGCCGACCGTGCTCGGCTTCTATCTTCTGATCCTGCTCGGACCCGACGGTCCCGGCGGGGCTCTCGCCGGCCTGTGGGGCGCGCGCACTCTGGCCTTCACCTTCACCGGCCTGGTCATCGGCTCGGTCGTGGCGGGCCTGCCTTTCGTGGTCCAGCCGATCCGCAACGCTTTCAAGGCGGTCGGCGACCGGCCGCTCGAAGCCGCCGCCACCCTGCGCGCCTCGCCCTGGCGGGCTTTCTGGGCGGTCGCCTTGCCGCTGGCGAGTCCCGGCCTGCTCTCGGGCGCGGTGCTCGGCTTCGCCCACACCATCGGCGAATTCGGCGTGGTGCTGATGATCGGCGGCAATATTCCCGGCCACACCCGGGTGCTGTCCACCGCCATTTTCGATTTCGTCGAGACCATGCAATGGCGCGAGGCCAATTTTTTGGCCGCCGGCATGGTGGGCTTCGCCTTTGTCGTGATCCTCGCCATGATTCTGAGCGAAAAGCTGTTCGCGAGGCTCAAGTGACGGACGGAAATGCGATCCGCGCCCGCTTTCGCGGCGCATTCGGCAATTTTAGCCTCGACGCCGCTTTCGAGGCGCCGGCCCAGGGCGTCACCGCGCTGTTCGGGCCTTCGGGCTGCGGCAAGACCACGATTCTGCGCTGCATCGCCGGACTGAACCGGGTGACGGACGGTTTTTTCGCGCTTGACGGCGATGTGTGGCAGGAGCCGAACCGGACTTTTTTGCCGACACACCGGCGCCCGCTCGGCTATGTCTTTCAGGAGGCAAGCCTTTTCCCCCATCTTTCGGTGCGCAAGAACCTGCTGTTCGGGGCGCCGAAGGAAAAAACGTCCGACCGCCTTCGCGTCGATTTCGACGAGGTCGTCGAGCTGCTCGGCCTTCGCGCGCTGCTCGACCGTTCGCCGCGCCATCTCTCGGGCGGCGAGCGCCAGCGCGTCGCCATCGGCCGCGCTCTGCTCACCCAGCCCAGACTGCTGCTGATGGATGAGCCGTTGTCGGGGCTCGACCGTGGCGCCAAGGCCGAAATCCTGCCCTTCATCGAAAGCTTGCGCGATCGTTTCGCGCTGCCCATCGTCTATATCAGCCACGACCTCGCCGAGGTCGAGCGTCTGGCCGATCACATCGTTCTGATCGAACAAGGCCGCGTCGTCGGCGCCGGCGCGCTGGCCGACGTGCAGAGCGATCCGGCCTCGCCGCTGGCGCGCTCGCGCGAGGCGGCGGTGAGCCTGAAAGGCGTGATCGAGGCCGTCGACGCGCAATATGGCCTGATCGCCGTCGCCTTGGCCGGCGGCCGCGTGCTCGCCCCGGCGCCGGCGGCTTGCGTCGGCGAGACGCGGCGCGTGCATATTTTCGCCAGCGCGGTCAGCCTGGCGCGCGAAGCGCCGGGCCGAAGTTCGATCCTCAACGTCCTCCCGGCGCGGATCACGGCGATGAAACCGCTCGACGCGGTCGAGGTTATGGCGGCGGTCGCGCTCGGCGAGAGCGGCGCGGGCGCGCGTCTTCTGGCGCGCATGACGCGGAAGTCATGGGACGAGCTGGGCTTCGCGCCGGGCCAGAAGGTCTATGCCCAGGTCAAATCGGTCTCGCTCGACGCCGGCCGCGCCGACGGCGAGAAAACCTGAAACACCGCCGCTCCGGGTGCGAGTGCCGCGCTGGTCGAGCATATCGGCGATAGCCTTGACGCTATCCGGACCGGATTTGCCGTCACCCAAACGGTAGAGATTGAAAATGAGCTTTATGGTTTCGGCTTCGATGAGGTCGACAACGAGCTAGCGACACGCCCGTCGCAAGCGACGGGCCGAAGGGCGTCCGCATGGACGCCCGTCGCAAGCGACGGGCTATGGGTCCCGAAGGCTCGGTTGGCGCCGATTTTTCGGCGCAGGGTAATGCCAGGCCTCACCTTTCGCGGAACGCCTCGGACGAGATCTTCGCCAGCGGCGACAGAAGATAATCGATCACGCGGCGGTCCTGTGTCTTGATTTCGACCGTCGTGGTCATGCCCGGCGCGATCGGGATATCGGCGTCGCCGACCCTGATCGTGGCCTCGTCGAGGGCGATGGTGACGGGAAAGACGAACACGTCGGGCTGGCCCGGCGCGCCGGAGGACTGCGCGGTGGCGGAGTTGGCGCCGGCGGTGACATTGGCCAGGGCGCGCTTGGCGGTCTGTTCGTCCACCGCCTCGGGAGCGATCGAAACGACCTTGCCGTGAAGGACGCCGAAGCGGGTGAAGGGAAAGGCGTCCACCTTGACCGACGCCGCCTGGCCGAGCTTGACGAAGCCGATGTCGATATTGGGCACCAGGGCTTCGACCTGGAGACGGCCGCCGCGGGGCGAAATCGTCATCAGCTGCTGGCCGGTGGTGACGACCTGGCCGACGGTGGTGACCGCCAGTTGCTGGACGACGCCGTCGATCGGCGCATAAAGCCGGGTGCGGGCCAGCCGCGCCTCGGCCTTGGCGGCGCTTTCGTGGGCCTCGTCGGCCTTGCGCGCGGCGTCCGAGGCCTTGTTCTGGTTATCGGCGATGAATTGCGCCACCAATTTGGTCTTCTGGCCCTCCAATTCGGCGAGCGCGGCGTCGGTCTCGATCAGCTGGCCCTGATCGGAGGCCAGCGACGACTGGGATCGCTCGAGCTGCTGCCGGGCGTCGTAAAGATTGATCTTGGTGCCGACATGCAGGTCGATCGCTTCCTGGCGCGTCTTGAGCAATTGGGTCAGGGTGTCGATCAGCGAGACCTGGAAGGCGATGCTCATGTCGAGGCGCTTCCGCGTCGCCTTTTTCTGCGCCCTCTGCTTGTCGAGATCGGCAAGGCTGTCGGCGAGCTGATCGAGATCGGCGCGCAGCACCGCAAGCTCACGGGCGCGGATGAATTGCGGGATCGCATCCGCAAAGCGCAAATTCTGGTCGGCGTCGGCCGCGATCGATTCGAGCGAGGAAAACTCACTCGCCGTCGCTTGGTCGTCCTGCTTCGCTTCGAATTTCTGCTTCATCGCCCGCACGGCGGCGACCGCGAAATTGCGGCGCGCGACTTCCGCCAAATTGGAATACATGGCGTCATTGGCGGCCTTCTCATCGGCAAGCGCCTCCGCCGGATCGAGTTCGATCAGCAGATCGCCAGCCTTGACCCGCGCGCCGTCCGCGGCATCGATCGCGATGACCCGGCCGGGATCGAGCGGCTCGATCACCTTGGCGTGGCCGACGACCTCCACCTTGCCCGGCGCGACGGCGTAAACGTCGAGCCGTCCGAAGACGGACCAGACCAGGGCGATCAAAAAGACCGCGCAGATCGTCAGCATGAAGGCGACCGGCGCCGGCGCCGGCGGCGTCTCCAGAATCTCCAGCGCGGCGGGCAAAAATTCGCGGTCGCGCCCCTGAACGCCCGATGTCGGCGGCGCGGCCGGCTTGGCCTTTTCGGGTTCGGGGGTCTTCGGCGGCTCGGCTCTCTCGTTCATGCGCCTGCCCTCGACTGGTCGGATTGCAATTGCCAAAGCCTGGCGTAGAGGCCGCCGCGCGCGAGAAGTTCGGCGTGCGTCCCGATTTCGACGATCTCGCCGGAGTCCATGCCGACGATCCGTGTGCAGGGACGCAGAGCCGCCAGACGATGGGCGATGATGATGGTGGTGCGTCCGCGGGTGATGGCGCTCATGTTGTTCTGGATGGTCCGCTCGCTTTCGTAATCCAGCGCCGAGGTCGCCTCGTCGAAGATGAGAATGCGCGGATTGGTCACCAGAGCGCGGGCGATGGCGATGCGCTGGCGCTGGCCGCCCGACAGATTGGCGCCGCGTTCCTCGATCAAAGTGTCATAGCCCTGCGGGAGCCGGGCGATGAATTCGTCGGCGCCGGCGAGGCGCGCGGCCTGCATCACCAGCGCGCGCGCCATGGCCGGATCGGCGAGCGCGATGTTCTCGTGGAGTGTGCGGTTGAACAGCAGGTTTTCCTGGAGCACGACGCCGATCTGGCGCCGCAGCCAGCCCGGGTCGAGTTGGGCGGCGTCGACGCCGTCGATCATGACCTGCCCGGTCTGCGGGGCATAAAGGCGCTGGACCAGCTTGGTCAGGGTCGATTTTCCCGAGCCCGACTGGCCGACGATGCCGATCACCTCGCCCGGCGCGATCGACAGGCTGACATTGCGCAGGGCTTCGGGCGCATCCGGCCGGTAGCGCATGGTCACGCCGCGCAATTCGACAGCGCCGCGCAGCGGCGGCATGGTGAGGAAGCTCTGCGGCGTCGGCTCGGGCGGGGCGTTGAGAATGTCGCCCAGCCGCGCCACCGATACCTGCACCTGCTGGAAATCCTGCCACAATTGCGAGAGGCGCAAAATCGGCTGCACAACCTGGCTCGCGATCATGTTGAAGGCGA
The DNA here is from genome assembly GCA_963703385.1 of uncultured Pseudomonadota bacterium. Taxonomy (GTDB): domain Bacteria; phylum Pseudomonadota; class Alphaproteobacteria; order Rhizobiales; family Beijerinckiaceae; genus Rhodoblastus. Next base: position 3,691,918 of record OY969816.1, on the reverse strand, counting down.
TCAGCTCGCCGACGGTCATCGAGCCCGCGATCACCGCCTTGGCGCCGAAGAACAGGATCAGGGCCGTTGTGACCTTGCTGACATATTGGATCAGGTTCTGGCCAAGGGCGCCGAGCACCCCGACATCGAAGGAGGTGCGGACATAGGCGGCGAGCCGCTCCTCCCATTGCGCCTGCATCATCGGCTCGACGCTCGCCGCCTTGAGCGTCTGGGCGCCGACGATCGATTCGACCAAAAATTGCTGCGATTGCGCGCCGCGATTGAATTTCTCGTTGATCTGTTCGCGCAGGAAGGGCCGGATCAGGGTGGCGATGAGCAGATAGACGGGGATGGTCGCCAGCACGACCAGCGAAAGCTCGACTGAATAGATGAACATCACGATGAAGAAGACCACCGTGAACACCAGGTCGAGCAGCGAAGTCAGGCCCTGTCCGGTAAGAAAGCCGCGCACCGTTTCAAGCTCGCGCACGCGCGCCACCGTCTGGCCGGCGGGCCTGGTCTCGAAATAGGCGAGCGGCAGCCGGAACAGGTGATGGAAGAGGCGCCGCCCAAGCTCAACGTCGATGCGGTTGGTGGTGTGGGTCAAGGTATAGGCGCGCAGGAATTGCAGGATCGACTCGAACAGGCCGAGCGTGACCATGCCGATGATCAAAACGATCAGCGTCGACATGCCCTTGTGCACCAGCACCTTGTCGACGACGAGCTGGAAGAAGATCGGCGTCGCCAGAGCGAAGATCTGGATGAAGAGCGAGGCGGCGATCACCTGCGCCAAAGGCCGGCGATAGCGCAGCAGCGACGGCAGAAACCATTGGAAGCCGAAAGTGTTGGGATCGGCGCCGGCGCCGCCGAGGCGGCGGGTGACGAGAACGATCTCGCCGGAGGACAGCGCCGCGATTTCTTCCGCGCTCCCCTCCCGAACCGTATGATCGACCGGGTCGATCAGCCGCAGCCGCTCCTTGCTCGACCCCGCCGCGAGCACGGCGAAGGAGCCGTCCGCGAGGCCGATGATCGCCGGCAGCGGCAGGGCGGCGAAACGCTCGGGCTGGGCGTTGCGGGCGACCCGAGATTTCAGCCCCAGCATTTGGGAGGCGCGCACGAGATCGTCCGCTTCCGCCACGCGGCCCGTCAGCGCCAGCTGATGGCGCAATTGCGCGGGCTCGGCGGCGACGCGGTAATAGCCGGAAATCAGCGCCAAGGCTGTAAGCCCGGTGTCGCGCGTCGGCAGCGGGGCGGCGTTCGTCGGCGGCGGGGACTGCAGGATCGTGGTCATTGGCCTCTTCCAGCGCCGGTGAAACATGGACGCGACAGCCCGGCCGGCCGAAATATAGCCTCGGTCGCGTCCGCGGGTCCAACAAAACTGCGAGCAATGATGAAGACGGGCCGTAGCGCCGCTGGCGAGACGATCCCGCCTGCGCTAGCATTGCAGACCGGATGCGTCGAGGGCGTGGGGGTCGTGCGGCGCATGGTTTCGATGGGGGCCGCCATGCCGTTCAGGGACAGATCCGACGCAGGAAAAAAACTTGCCGCCGCCCTCAAGGAATTTGCGGGCCAGGATCCCGTCGTTCTCGCCTTGCCGCGCGGCGGCGTCCCGGTGGCGGCCGAAATCGCCGCCCGCTTGCACGCGCCGCTCGATCTGGTGCTGGTGCGCAAGATCGGCGCGCCGATCCAGCCGGAGCTGGCGATGGGCGCGGTGGTCGACGGCGCCGCTCCGATCATCGTTCGCAATGAGGACGTCATCCTCGCAGCGATGGTCGGCGAAGCCGAATTCAACCGGATCTGCGCATTGGAGCTCGCGGAAATCGTCCGGCGTCGCCGTCGATATCTGGGCGAGCGCCCACGCGTCGAGGTGAAGGGCCGGGTCGTAATGGTCGTCGACGACGGGATCGCCACCGGCGCAACAATGAAGGCGGCTCTGCGCGCGACCCGTATGCGCGGGCCGAAGAAGCTCATTCTGGCGACGCCGGTCGCCGCCTCCGAGACGCTGAGGGCGCTGCAGGGCGAGGCGGACCAGGTGATCTGTCTGGAAGATTACGAATATCTCGAAGCGATCGGACTTTATTATTCCGATTTCAGCCAGACATCCGACGAGGAAGTGGTCGAGACGCTGGCGCGTTTTCCGCCCGCGGCCAAGCCCGACAAGCAAGGCGCCGCCCCATGATCGACAGGCCGCTGATCTGCGCCAGGGGATGAACGATCACGCGGCTTCGTCCCTGGGGTTTCACCGGTTGAGAAAAGCGCATTGCGCCTCCTCCGTCAGCAGGTCGCCTTGCCCCTTGTAACGGGGCGAGTGGTGCAGGGTGACGAGGCGCTTGGCGCCGGCCTTGCGGCCGAGCCAGCCGGCCTGGCGCGCGGTGAGATGGCGCCGGGCCGCGGCGACGGCGAAATCCGCGTCGAGAAACGTCGCCTCGATGAAGAGGATGTCGGCATTGCGGGCCAAGGCGACGATCTTTTCCTGGTTTTCCGCGGTGAAGGCGCAGTCCACGACATAGGCGATCTTGCGGCCGGGCCCGGCTTTCAGGATCTGCCGCCTGAGCAGGCCGAGCGGCAGAGTCGCGGGGCGCCCGCCGGCGCCGTCGAGCCAGGCGACTTTTATCGGCGCGTCGTCGTCAGCCTCGCCAAGGACCGCGTCTTTGAGGACGCGCAGCCACGGCCCCACCGCAAGGCCCAGGCTTTCGAGCTTGTTGCGCAGGATGTTGATTTCCACCCGTTCTTCGAGGGCGAAGCCGAGAACGGGCATGCCGTGGTCCAGCATGGAAGCGCGAACGGAAAAGTCCGACTCCCGGGTCAAAACGCCATTTTCATATTGAGGAGTTTGGCAATCGGCCCGGACGAAACGCGATCGGCCCTGAAACTCGGCCGCGGACATGAGGCCCGTCTCATCGACATCGATGACGCGAAGGGTGAGATTGCCGTCGTAGCCCTCGACGAGATTCCACGTATAGGCCTTCAGCTTGTGCTCGACCGCATCGATCATGCCCGGCGGGCCATAGATGCGCAGCAATTTTTCCCTGCCGATCAGAAGGCGGAGCAGGGAGTTGAAGCCGGCGAAATGGTCCATGTGGCGATGGGTGACGAAAACGTCATTGACGCGCAAAAGTTTTCGCGGCGCGACATTGGCATGATCGCCGAGATCGAAAAGGATCGCCCGCCGCTGGAAGACAAGATCGACATAAAGCCCGGCGTCGCCGAAGCGATCGTTGACGAGTTGGGGATCGAAATGGCGGGGCATGGTTTCGGGGTCATAAGCGCAGGCGCGACATCAATCCTTTATCAGGGTCGGATGAATGAGCGCGCAAGAATTTCCTGCCTTGAGCATGATCCCCGGCCGGAACCCGGCTTGATCCTTGCGATGCGCGATCGGTTGCGCGAAGGCGCCGTCGAGGATCAAACATTCGTGATCGGCTGGCCTGAGGTTGATCATCGTCAACGCGCCGGAGTCCGGTCGCCGCTATGAAGGAACTCGCGCGAGACCGGAGGGCTTCACGATGGACATGACTCAGGCGATTTCCGGGCGCCATTCGGTGCGCGACTATACGGGCGAGCCCGTCGGTCCAAAGGTTATCGGCGATCTTATCCAGGCGGCCGTGCTGGCGCCCAACGCCGTGAATGATCAGCCATGGACATTCACGGTCGTCCGCAATCAATCGGCGCTCAACCGGATTTCGGACGGCGCCAAGGCGCATATGATTGCGACGATGGCAGGCAATCCTCATTCCGATCACTTCCGGAAGCGCCTCAGCGACCCGAATTATCAAATCTTCTATCACGCGCCGGCGCTGGTCCTGATTTCGGGAAAAGCGCAAGGCCCCTGGATTGTCGAAGACTGCGCGCTCGCCGCCGAAAACCTTATGCTGGCGGCCTATGCCGCCGGGCTCGGCTCGTGCTGGATCGGCTTTGCCCAGGGCTATCTCAACACCAAGGAAGGCAAGGCGATCCTGGGCCTTCCCAGCGAGTGGGTCGCGGTCGCGCCGATCATCGTCGGCCATCCGAAAAACCCGGCCGCGCCTGTTGCTCGGAATCCCCCGGAAATCAGATGGATCGACTGAATCCTTCCCGACGAGTCGGTCGCCTGCGACGCGTCGCGGCCTGGCGCAGGGCGAGAGCGCAAGACCTTCGTCAAGTTCCCGGTCACCGCTGGCCTGCGCCCCGCCGGAAGGCGCGCCGGACGTCTGTCCCTTCGATCTGCGATTTCACAAGTGAGGACGCGCCATGCCGCATAAACAGGTTCTTTTCGGCTCCGCCGCCCGCGAAAAAATCCTGCGCGGCGCGACCCAACTCGCCGACGCCGTGCGTGTGACCTTGGGGCCGCGCTCCAAGGCGGTTTTGATCGAGCGGAAATGGGGCGCCCCGCTCGTCTGCAACGACGGCGTCACCATCGCCAAGGAATTCGACCTGAAGGACCCCGAAGAAAATCTCGGCGCCCGGATGATGCGACAGGCGGCGGACAAGACGAGCGAAATGGTCGGCGACGGCACCAGCACCGCGACCATCCTCGCCCATGCGATTTTCGCCGACGGCGTGCGCAATGTCGTCGCGGGCGCCAGCGCAATCGACATCAAGCGCGGGCTCGACAGGGCGACGAAGCGGGCCATCGAGAGCTTACGAAGCTTTTCGCGCCCCGTGAGCACCCGCAAGGAAAAGGCGCAGGTGGCGGCGATTTCCGCGCATAATGACGAGGCGATCGGCGAATTTGTGGCCCAGGCCATGGACAAGGTCGGCGGCGACGGCGCCATCACGGTCGAAGAGTCGAAAACCATCGAGACCAGTCTCGACGTCGTCGAAGGCATGCAGTTCGATCGTGGCTTCCTGTCGCATTATTTCGTGACCAATCCTGAAAAGATGGAAGCGGTTCTCGAAGACGCGTCGATCCTGATCGCCGCGCGAAAGATTTCGGTGCTCAAGGATTTGCTGCCACTGCTGGACGAGGTCATCAAATCCGGCCGGCCGCTGCTGGTCATCGCCGAAGAGGTGGAAGGCGACGCCTTGGCGACCCTGGTCGTCAATCATTTGCGCGGCGGGTTGAAGAGCTGCGCGGTCAAGGCGCCCGGCTTCGGCGATCGCCAGAAGGCGATGCTCGAGGATATTGCGAGCCTGACCGGCGCGGTGGTGATCTCCGAAGAGGTCGGGCTGAAGCTGGAGATGGTCGGGCTCGCCCAGCTTGGCGGCGCCAAGCGCGTCGTGATCGACAAGGACAAGACGACGATCATCGGCGGCGCGGGCGACCGCGCGCGGATCGACGCCCGCATCGCGCAGATCAGGAGCGAAATCGACAGCACGACCAGCGATTACGACCGCGAAAAGCTGCAGGAAAGGTTGGCCAAACTGAGCGGCGGCGTCGCGGTCATCCGCGTCGGGGCGCCGGTCGAGTCCGAGATGAAGGCGAAAAAGGAGGCGCTCGACGACGCCATCAGCGCGACCAAGGCCGCCGTGGCGGAGGGCGTGGTTCCCGGCGGCGGGCTCGCCCTTTTGCGCTGCCTGGAGGCGCTCACGCAGGAAGAAGCGAAATGCGAGGGGGACGAGCGGACCGGCGTGCAAATCCTCAAGCGCGCGCTGGAGGCGCCCGCGCGGCAGATCGCGGAAAACTCGGCGGCGGACGGCGGCGTCGTGGTGGCGCGGATGTTGGCGGGCGACGGCGTCGAGGGCTTCGACGCCGGCCGGAAACAATATGTCAATCTGATCGAGGCTGGCATCATCGACCCGACCAAGGTCGTTCGCGTCGCCCTGGAAAACGCCGTATCGGTCGCCGGAACGCTGCTGCTGACCGAGGCGACCATGACCGAAATTCCGGAGGAGAAGCCGGAGCGCGCATTCCCGAACGAGCCGGTCTTCTAGCCCGCATTTCTCACACGGGGTCGTCCTGCGCCAGCTCAAGACGCCGACAGAGGAGGAGAATGGCGCAGGCCGATGCGCTACATCGGCCAAGCCGTTCGACGCACACTGTCGGCGTCTTCAGCTGGCCCTCCGGGTTGCATTTCAACGGCCGCCCGCTACGTCGGGCGGCTCAACCGTATGACGCCATACGCTTTTCGCCGCCCTCCTTGCGTTCGACTCGTCGAAATCGCAACGCAGGTCGGCCCCGTGTGAGAAATGCGGGCTGGCCCGTTTGCTTTCCAGGCGCGCCGGCTCGCCGCAACCTTGCGCCGAGCGCGCTTGCCCTATGGCGTCAGGCGGAAGAGAATGCCGCGTTTCGACGCCGGAGTTCGCGCCTTGACTGTGAAAGTTTCGGAAGCAAGCGCCGAGAGCGTCCGCGAAAGGCAGGTCAGCCTCGCGGAGAAGGTCCGGTTCCTGAGCGACCCATCGGTTCACGGCCTGGTCGCGGAGACCGTCCAAATCGTCGAAACCCATATGTCCTTTGTCTTTCTTGCCGGCGACCGGGTTTACAAGCTCAAGAAACCGGTCGAACGGCCATTCCAGGACTTCACGACTCTGGCGGCCCGCAAGGCGAATTGCCTCGCCGAGGCGACGCTTAACCGGCGTCTGGCCCCGGACGTCTATCTGGGCGTGACGCCGCTGACGCTCACGCCGTCAGCCGGCCTGAGGCTCGGCGGCGAGGGAGAAGCGGTCGAATGGCTGGTCGAGATGCGGCGACTGCCCGAGGAGCTGATGCTCGACCGATTGCTCGCGTCGGGCCCGCTCGAAGAGAAAAAGGCCGAACGTCTCGCTTCCAGACTTGCGGTCTTCTTTCGCGGCGCGACGCCCGGAAAGATTTCCGGACCCGCCTATGTCGAACGCTTGCGCAATGAGCAGGCCGAGAATCGGTCGCTGCTGACGCGTCGGCGTTTCGCCGTGGACCATGGGCGGGTTCCCGTTGTTCTCGATCGGATGGACGCCGCGCTGGGCGACGCCAGAACGCTGCTGGAGTCGCGGGCGGAACAGCGCCGGCTGGTCGATGGGCACGGCGATCTGCGCCCCGAGCACATTTGCTTCACCGACGGCGTCGACATTTTCGATTGCCTCGAATTCAGCGCCGATCTGCGCCTGGTCGATCCCGTCGAGGAAATCGCCTATCTTGGCCTGGAATGCGAACTGCTCGGCGCGCCGACCTTGGGGCCGGACCTCTTGGCGAGGATCATGCGCGAAATGGGCGAAGCGCCGCCGCAACGCCTGTTCCATCTCCATTTCGCCCGCAAGGGCCTGTTGCGCATGCGCCTCTCGCTCGCGCACCTGCTCGATCCAGCGCCGCGTCAGCCGGAGAAATGGGAGCCCTTGGCCACGCGTTACATGGCCATGGCCGAGCAGGGGCTCGACCGATGGGGCGTCAGCCCGCCGAGTCCGGGAACGGGCTGACGGCGTGTTCGAGCAGTTCGTTGACCGATCCGCCCGCGTGAAGCGCATGGACGACGTCGGCCAGCAATCCCGAGGTTTCGACGATGCGCAGCCGCCCCCCGACGATCGCTTCATTGACCAAAACCGGCGGCGGAAGGCTGTCGGCGATCCAGATCCGGTCGATCGACGGATCGTGCAGAAAATTTTCGGCGCCGGCGCTGAACAATCCATGGGCGGCCAAAGCCATCACCTCGGTCGCGCCGTTGCGGCGGCAGGCTTGCGCCGCGCGCGTCATCGTTCCGCCGGTGCTGATCATGTCGTCGACGATGATTGCGGTTCGTCCGGCGACGTCGCCGGCGAAAGTTTCGCCGGTCACCTTGCCCATGCTGCGCTTCTTGTCCACCAGCGCCTTGGCCACGGGCGCGCCAAGGATGCGCTCCAGCATTTCACGAAACAGCTCCGCGCGTTTCTCGCCGCCGGGATCGGGCGAGACCACCGCGACCTGCTTGCCCTGGAGATGCGGCGCGAGCGCGCGGGCGAACAGCGCATGAAGGTCGAGATGTTCAGTTTCGCGCCGGAAAGCGTTCTGGAACGCCGCCAGGTCGTGCGCGGCGGCGGTGACGACGCCATCGCAGCCGACCGCCTCGAACATCTGGGCGAGATAGCGCGTGGTGACCGGATCGCGCGGCTTGGTCTGGCGCTCCTTGCGGCCATAACAGAGATAGGGCGCGACGACAGTGACCCGAGCGGCCGCCGATTGCTTGAGCGCCCCGACGAAGAACAACAGCTTGCACAGCTTGTCGTTGACGCTCTCGCCGCCGGAGGACGCGAGATCGGCGAAGACATAAACATCGCGGTTGCGGACGCCGGCCAGGGGCCTGATCTTGTGCTCGCCGTCCTCGAATCGGCGCTCTTCATGCGCCGAAACGACGGTCCCGAGCCGATGCGCGACCTTATCGGCCAGCTCGGCCATCCGGCCCAGCGCGAAGATCACGGGTTCGTCCATGCGCGCCGCGTGATGGAAGCGCCGCGCCTCGCCGCCAAGCGAGCGGCGCGTTTCGCAGCCGCCGAGAATCCCGATGGTCCGGCCCTTGGAATCAGCCAGAGGCGCCGCGAGAAGATCGACGACAAGGCTCGCGTCGTCGAGACCTTCGGCCGAAAATTCAGCCAGAACCGGCTCTCCAGCGGTCACGACGGTCTGGAACAATCGCCGCAGCCTCGCGGCGTGGCGAAGGTCGGGCGAGGCGCTCAAACGCTCGCCCGCCAGGCCGAGACCGGTCAGGCGTTCGAGGCCAAGGGACGCGCGGCGCAAAAGAAAATCCCGCCCGTCCTCGTCGCCTTCGAAGACGAAGGCGTTGGCGGGCGCCGATTGTTCCGCCCGCGTCAGGTCGGGCGCGACCGAGGCGCCGCGCAGCTCCTCCCAGATCGCCAGCAGGTCGGACAAGCTTTTCTGCAGCGGACGGGGCGCGAAATCGAGACGTGAGAATAGCCTGCGCAGGGGCGGAGCGACGACGGCCAGAGTGGTCATTTGTTCTTTCCTTCCATATCAGCGCGACGCCGCGATCAAATTTTTCAGCTTGGCGACAGGCATCGTATTGACAATATCGTCCGCTTCCAGCCAGCCGCGCCGCGCCTGCGCGACCGCGAGCTCCAAATTGGCGAAATCACTTGTGCGGTGGGCGTCGGAGTCGAGGCTCAGGCGGACGCCTTCGCTTTTCGCCATGCGGCACTGCGCGTCGTTCAGATCGAGCCGGTCGGGCTGGCCGTTGACTTCAAGGCAGCAGCCGCGCGCCCGGGCCGCGCGCAGCACCCGCGCCATGTCGAGTTCGATCGGCGCGCGTTGCAGGAGCAGGCCGCAGGTGGGATGGGCGAGAATGAAGACGAAGCGGTTGTCGAGCGCCCGCAGCACGCGGTCCGTCTGTTTGTCGCGCGGCAGACCCAAATCGGAATGAATGGCGGCGACGACCAGATCGAGCCGGGAAAGAAGGTGGTCTTCGAGATCGAGCCGCCCGTCCGGCAAAATATCGACCTCCACGCCCTTGAGCACGGTAAACCCTCGATTTTCCTCGTTGAACCGGTCGACGGCGTCGATCTGCGCGAGAAGCCTGTCCCGGTCCAATCCATGCGCGATCCGCATCCGCGGGGAATGGTCGGTGACGGCGATATAGTCGAGGCCGCGCGCCCGCGCGGCTTGCGCCATCGCGCTCAGGGAATTCGCGCCGTCGCTGGCGCTGGTGTGGACATGCAGGTCGCCCCTGATGTCCTTGATCTCGACCAGGCGCGGAAGGGCGCGGCGCGCGGCGGCGTCGATCTCGCCGCTGTCCTCGCGCAGTTCGGGCGGGATCTCGTCGAGGCCGAACAGCCGGTAGATCGAGGCTTCGTCCGCGCCCGCCACGCGCTGTTCGCCGCGAAAGACGCCATATTCGTTGATCTTCAGCCCGCGCTGCTGCGCCATCCGCCGCAGGGCGATGTTATGCGCCTTCGATCCGGTGAAATAGAGCAGGGCCGCGCCGAAGCTTTCGCGCGGCACGGCGCGCAGATCGACCTGGACGCCGCTTTTCAGGACCACGCTGGCCTTTGTCGGTCCTTCGGCGAGGACGCGATCGACATCCGGCGCCGCGACAAGGTTTTTGGTGACCCGCGCCGGCGTCTCGGAGGCCGCAATCAGGTCGAGATCGCCGACCGTTTCCTTCCGTCTGCGAAAACTGCCGGCGATTTCAGCCATCTCGACCGACGGTTCGGCGCGCAGGCGTTTGAGGAGCGCCTCGGCATAGGGCCGAACGCTCGCCCAGGTAAAGCGTTTTTGGCGTTTCTGCTCCGCCTCCAGTTTTTCGGCGAGCTTCTGCTCGCTCAAGCGTCCGAAACCCGGCAGAGCCTGCACCTTTCCGGCGCGAGCGGCCGCGAGGACGTCGTCGAGCGTCTGCGGCCGGTCTTTGAGGCCTTGGCAAAGATCCATCGCCCGGCGCGGGCCGATTCCCGGGACATGGCTGAGCGCGAGCGCGAGCGCGGGAACCTCGGGACGCAGCCGATCGAGCCGCGACAAATGCCCGCTCGCGACCATTTCGGCGATCTGCGCCGCCAGATCCTTGCCAATGCCGGGAAGGTCGTCCGGGTCGCCGCCGCGCGCGATCATGTCGGCGACTTCTTGCCTCGCGCCACGTAAGGTCCGCGCCGCATTGCGGTAGGCGCGAATGCGGAACGGATTGTCGTTCTCCAGATCGAGCAGGTCCGCGACCTCGTCGAAGGCCCGCGCGATGTCCTGGTTGGCGACTTTTTCAGGCGGAGCTGGCTTTTTGGGCGCGCGATTCATCGCCGGTAATGGCCGATGAGCGTCGCTTCGGCCAGAACATGGCCATGCACAGCCTGTTCGACATCGCGACAGCTCGCGTCGTGGCGCAGGTTCAGGCTGGCTGTCGCAAGCGCCAGCACACGGAAATGGTAATGATGTGTCCCATGGCCGTGCGGCGGACAGGGGCCGCCATAGCCTTCCTCGCCGAAATCGTTCACCGCCTGTTTGAGTTCCGACCGGCGGCCCCTTTTTCCGGCGCCTTCGAGCAGGCCCGAGCAATCTGGCGGGAGGTCGTAGACGGCCCAGTGCCGCCATGTCCTGCGCGGGGCGTCGGGATCGTCGCAGAGCAGAGCGAAACTCTGCGTCGCCGCCGGGGCGCCGCTCCACGCCAGAGGCGGCGAAAGATTTTCGCCATCGCAACTATAGGGCCGCGGAATGTCCTGGCCGTCGTGAAAGGCGCTTGAGCCGAGCTTCATGATCCGCCTCCTCGATTCAGGCTGCGAGCGTCACAGGATATGATGCTTGCCGACGACATGGACGGCGCTCGCCTGCGCCCCTTTCTCGCCAAGCTCTTCGACGAAGCGCACTTCGGCGCCGGTCTCGAGCTTGTCGAAATCGCCGTCCACCACCGAATTGCGGTGGAAATAGACTTCACGGCCGTCCGGCGTTTCGATGAAGCCGCAATCCTCGCCGGCCAGGAAGCGGGCCACCTTTCCATGCGCCGGCGCTCCATGCGCCTTCACCTCGCCGCGCAGATCGCGCATGGCGTCCTCGATCTGGCGGATCGCGGCGTCGAAGGCGTCACGTATGGCGACCAGGGCGTGCTCATGCTCGGGCGCGTCGCCAGGGGCTCTGTCCACGACAACATCCTTGTGGCCCGGCATGGCGATCCGCAAGGCGACCTGAAAAAGGTCGCCCTGTTGATGTCGCGCGGTCTTGCTGACCTTCAGGCGGCACGAGGTGATCCGGTCGGAAAACCTTTCGAGTCGTTCGACCTGTTTGGCGACCTCGGCGCGAACGGCCTCGGTCGGCTCGAAATGATGGAAGGCGATTTCCGGCGGCGTTTGCATGTTCTGGCCTCATATAGTCGGACGAAGAGCGGGCGGCGAAGAAATCGTGATCAACATATCAGAAATTCCGCACGGCCGCCGATTGGTCGTCGAACGACAATATTGGACTTTATGCGCGGCGATGCGAGTCTCGGCCAGGTCAGTAAAAATACGGACCCTGGGCTCGGCGACATGCGGTTTTGCGGCTTTACCCGGACGCTGTCGCGGCATTCCGACCTTCTCGTCATCGCGGCTGTGGCCATTGGCGCGTGACCGCGCTGGTTCTCGGCGGCGCGACGCGAACGATTCTTGCCGCAGCGCCCATTGCCGTTTTCATGGCTCATTGAAACCTCTCGGCGAATGGGACATTTAACATCCGAGGGCGATTTCATGATCGGCGGCGAAAAGATCGGCGCAGGCGATGTTCTGCTGATCGTCGATGTTCAGAACGATTTTTTTCCCGACGGGGCTTTGCCGGTTGCGGGCAGCGACGCCATCCTGCCGCGCGTCAATGCGTTGATTGAGGAGGCGGAGCGCGCAGGCGCCCTGATCGTCGCGCAGCGCGACTGGCACCCGCCGAATCACATCAGTTTCGTCCAGCAAGGCGGGCCGTGGCCGCGCCATTGCGTGCAGCACGAAACCGGCGCGGCGTTCCATCGCGACCTGCGGCTTCCGCCCGACGCGCTGATCGCCAGCAAAGCCGACCGTCCGGATTTGGAACAATATTCGGCCTTCGATCACAGCAGCCTCGCGGATGACCTGCGCCGCCGCGGCGTCAAGCGCGTCTGGGTGTGCGGGCTCGCGCTCGATTTTTGCGTCAGGGCGACGGCGCTGGACAGCGCGGCCGCCGGTTTCCCGACCGTGCTCGTCACCTCGGCGACAGCGCCGGTGACGCCCGAAGGCGGGGCGGCCGCGCTCGACGAACTGGCGCGGGCGGGCGTTCAGCTGGCGGCGTGAGCGGCTTCCGGCGCGGCCTTCGCTTCAAACGCCGCCGCGATGGCCTCCTCGACCCGCTCCAGCCAGACGAATTCGAGACTCTTCCGCGCGTCTTCGGGAATGTCGTCATAGTCCCGGCGGTTGCGCGCCGGCAGCATCACGCGCTTGAGCCCCGCGCGCGCCGCAGCGGTCACTTTTTCCTTGATCCCCCCCACCGGCAGCACCAGGCCGCGCAGAGAAATTTCGCCAGTCATCGCCGTGTCGCTGCGCACCGTGCGGTCGCTGAGCAGCGAGACGAGCGCGATGAACATGGCGACGCCGGCGCTCGGGCCGTCCTTCGGCGTCGCGCCCGCCGGCACATGGATATGGATGTCGGTCTTCTCGAAAATATCCGGCGCAACGCCGAACGACGCCGCCTGGCTCCTGACCAGGGTCAAGGCGGCCTGGGCGCTCTCGCGCATCACATCGCCGAGTTGGCCGGTGAGGATCAGCCCGCCCTTGCCCGGCGCGCGCGCCGCCTCGACGAACAATATGTCGCCGCCGACCGGCGTCCAGGCGAGGCCGGTCGCGACGCCCGGCACGCTGGTCCGCATCGCCGTCTCGTTCTCGAACAAGGCCGGCCCCAGCATCGCCGCCAGATCGTCGGCCGCGATCCCGACATGCTCCGCGCCGCCTTCGGCGATCTTCACCGCGGCGTGGCGGAGCGCCCGGCCGATCTGGCGCTCGAGGCCGCGCACGCCGGCTTCCCGGGTGTAATCGCGGATGATGCGCTTCAGCGCCTCGTCCTCGATTCTGGCCTGTTCGGGCTTCAGGCCATTGGCCGCAAGCTGGCGCGCCACGAGATAGCGCCGCGCGATCTCGAATTTCTCGTCCTCGGTATAGCCGGCGAGGGTGATGATCTCCATGCGGTCGCGCAACGCGGCGGGAATGGTGTCGAGCATATTGGCGGTGGCGATGAAGACGACGTGGGAGAGATCGAAGGGCAGGCCGAGATAATTGTCTCGGAAAGTCGAGTTCTGCTCGGGGTCGAGCACTTCGAGCATGGCCGCCGCCGGGTCGCCCTGGATTCCGGCGCCCATCTTGTCGATTTCGTCGAGCATCATCACGCAATCGCGCGAGCCGGCCTTGCGCATCGCCTGGATGATATTGCCCGGCATCGCGCCGACATAGGTGCGGCGGTGGCCGCGGATTTCCGCCTCGTCGTGGACGCCGCCCAGGCTTGCGCGCACGAAACTGCGGCCAAGGGCGCGTGCGATCGACTGGCCCAGCGAGGTCTTGCCGACGCCGGGCGGGCCGGCGAAACAAAGGATCGGCGCCTTGCCGCTGGGCGCGAGCTTGCGCACGGCAAGATATTCGACGATGCGCTGCTTGATTTTTTCCAGCCCGAAATGATCGGCGTCGAGAATGCGGCGCGCCTCGGCGATGTCGATCGGCTTGGGTTCGGGCAAGGCCCAGGGCAGTTCGGTCAGCCAGTCGAGATAGTCACGCAGCGGCCCAGCCTCGGCGGCGCCTTCGGGCATGCGCTGGTAACGCGCCAGCTCCTTGCGCGCCTGAGTCTCGACCTCCGGAGGCATGCCTGCCTTCGCGATCTTTTCGCCGATCTCGCGGGCTTCCTCGCCGCGCGTGTCGCCCTCGCCCAACTGGCGCTGGATCGCCGCCATCTGCTCGCGCAAGATCGCCTCGCGCTGCCGCTCGTCGAAGGCCGCCTTGGTCTGCTGGCCGATCTCCTGAGTCAGCCGCAGCACATGCAGCCGCTCGTCGAGGAGTTTGGTCACCTTGTCGATGCGCGTCGCAATATCGAAGGTTTCGAGCAAATCCTGGCGGGTGTCGGCGCTGATGTCGAGATACATGGCGACCATGTCGGCCAGCGCGCCGGGCGTTGGAATCGCCTCCACCGCGTCGATCAGCTCCTTCGGCGTCTGCGGCATGAGGCGGAAGGCTTCGAGCGCCTCCTGCTGCAGGAAGCGGAACCGCGCCTCGATCTCGGGCGTGAGCGAGTCCGGCTCGGCGAAGCGTTCGACGCGCGCGACGATGACCGGGCGCGCCTTCACGAAGTCGGTCGCCCGGAAGCGCTGCTCGCCCTGCAGAACGACATGATGGGCGCCGTCCGGGGCGTTCATGTAGCGCAGAATGCTGGCCACGGTCCCGGTGCGGTGCAGGTCGAGCGCGGTCGGCTCCGCCAGCTTGGGATCGCGCTGCATCAGCAGGCCGATCTGGCGTTCTTCGCGCACCGCCTGTTGCGCGGCGGCGATCGAAATCTCGCGCCCGATCACGATCGGCATGATCGCGCCCGGCATCAGGACGGCGTCGCGCACCGGCAGGACGATCAGTTCCTCGGGCGCGGCCGCGCTCGGTTGGCCGGACTTTGGCTCGGCTTCGACGGCGGCCTCGTTCGGCTCGGATTCGGTGGCCATTTTCAGCCTCCTCAGACAGGCTTGCGCAGGCTGACGATCAGACACCCATCGCGAATGACGCGGACAACGGCGCCATAACGGCCGGCGGGCAAGGGGATGCGCCGTTCGAAGGCGCCGCGGGGGAGTTCGAGGCGATGAACGAAAGCCGCGCGCAAATGCGGCGGAAAGCCGCGCCGGCCACGCACGACAAGCTGGTCGTCTTCGATCGCTGCCTCCACGTCCTCTTCGCGAACGCCGGGCAGCGCGAGCGAAACCAGCACTTCCGCATCGGTTTCGAAGATGTCGACGGCGGGCTCCCAGGTCGCGCTTCGCGCCATCCGTCGCGCGGGCGGCGCGTCGCGCAACCGCTCGGCGCGCGCAAAAATGGCCATCGCCTCCGACCACATCCAGTTCATCCGGTCGCCTGTCGTCATCGGGACGCCCTCCGCGGCGCGGATTATTGCCGAAAGCGGCGAAAGGTCCAAAGACAAAATCTAGGAAGCCGCCGGCGAGGCGGATTTTTGGGCGCGCGTCAGGCGGGCGCGCAAGATTTGGGCATCGGCTTCGAGGCGCGGGGAAATCGCGACCGGAAAAGGTGTGGACGCCGCGCCGAGGGCGCGGATTTCCGGCGGCAGCGCGGCGATCGCTTGCTCTGCCGCCGCCCGCAGAACCGGGAGATCGGCCGGCGGCGCGATCCGCCTGCCGCCGCGCATGACCGGCGCGAGCAGCGGCGTTCCCGGCAGGCTTTCGTCGGCGCGGGCGATGACGTCACCCGTCGCCACGCCGCCGGCTTCGCGCCGAAAAACCTGCTTGCGGCCGGGCAAAGTCATCTTCCCCGCGGAGAGCTTCATGCGGCCGGCGCCGGCATATTCCGTGAGTTTGTACGAAATATCGAGCGAAGGCGCGTCCCCCGAGACGCTCATGTCGGTTCCGATTCCGAACATATCGATGGGCGCGCCGGCCTTGACCAGGGCGTCGATCTTCGTCTCGTCGAGGCCGCCGCTGGCGACGATCTCCATGTCATGCAGGCCCGCCGCGTCCAACAGAGCGCGTGCGTCCCGCGACAGGGAGAGCAGGTCGCCGGAATCGAGCCGGACGCCCATCGGCCGCCGGTCCGGCCCAAGTTTTCGCGCGACCGCGATGGCGTTGCGCACGCCCTGAAGCGTGTCGTAGGTGTCCACCAGCAGAATTGTCCGCGGGAAAAGCGCGGAAAAAGCAGCGAAAGCCTCCTCCTCGCTGGAACAAGCTTCGACAAAACTATGGGCCATGGTTCCCGCCGCGGGGAGCTTGTAGCGCGCCCCCGCGGCGAGCAGCGAGGTCGCCTTGACCCCGGCGATCGCGAAGGCGCGGGCGCCGTGAACGGCGGCGTCGCCCCCCTGGGCGCGGCGCGCGCCGAAATCCACCACCTGCCGCCCGCCGGCCGCCGTCACCACGCGCCAGGCTTTCGATGCGAGCATGGTTTGCAGGCCGATGCGGTTGAGGATCAAGGTCTCCAGCGCCTGCGCCTGACCGATCGGCGCGCGGACTTCCAGAATTGGTTCATTGACGAAAAACGGCGTCCCCTCGGGCAGCGCGAAAATGTCGCCGGCGAAGCGGAACCGGCGAAGATGTTCGAGAAAATCGTCGGGAAAAAGTTTTAGCGTGCGAAGATAGAGAATATCCTCCGACGAAAAATGAAAACGCTCGATGTCGTCGAGGAGCTCGTCGAGCCCGCAGGCGATGAGAAAATTGCGCCCTTTCGGCAAATTGCGGACAAACAGGCTGAAAACGGCCTCGGCCTCCATGCCGAGCGCGGCATAGGCCCGCATCATCGTCAGTTCATAAAGGTCGGCAAAAAGGCCGCCGCCTTCCCGGGACGGCCGCGGGTCTTGCAGGCGCATGTCGGAACCTCGGTCGAAGGCCCAAGCTTGAAGGCTTTTTTCAGCGCCTGCAATGCGTTTGACGTCCTGCGCCTTGGGCGAATGACAGCGCCGGCCTGACGCCACATGAACAGGTCATTAAAAAATCCGGCGAGCCGAGCCCCATCGCTTCCAAACGGACCCGCCCCGGCTCACCTCGGGGCCATCGGCCCAGGAATTACCGAGGATCGGGCGCGAGGCGAAAAGTCTTGGCTGACGACGTAGTGCCGCTCGAACCGGTCTGGGGTACAAATTCCCTGCTAACAGGGAAAATAACAGGGAAATTGTCTCAAAAGAGGGGTGCGCGGGCCGGTTTAAGCTTAAAATTCATGTGTTGTAACAAAGAGTTGCATAACAATTCCCTACTAAGCAAAACAGGGAATTAAATTGCACGAGCAGGGATTATGCGAGCGCCGAACAGGGGATCGCCCCTGAATTTCAGGACAGCCGCTTCACGCGACTGATCGCCGAACATAGTTGGCGCATTCGGATTGATGTTCTTTTGGTGTTCTTGGGTCATTTGGTGTATTCTGTTTTGGTGAAGTGTTCTTCCACACGGCCAACAGGGCCGGATCGAATTGCCGAAAGCCGGGGGAAAACCGAGGCGAGCGGAGCGATCGACGGCCAGGAACGACGGATCGCGATCCCCGACCCGGAGTTCGTGAAACTGCACTTGAAGACGGTGCGCCCCGAATGCGATCGGCCCGAGAGCCCAGATGATGACGCCGAGATCAGGATCGGTCGCGGTCTGAAGCATCCCAAGGACAAGGGTTACGCGAAGTTTCTCATCAAGCTCGGATATGACCCCAACCGGGCGGGAATGTTGGCGGCAATGATCGTCGAAGAAGGTCGCGTCCGGGCCGCGACCTCGAAGCAGAGCACGGAGTTTTCTCGGGCCCTGCGCCGGCTAGCCGATCCGCGTCTTGAAACAGAGGCGTTTCTCGCCAACGCGCAAGTCGTCCACGACGCGATGAACGGGACCAATCTTTCGAGCCGGCTGTTCGAAGACCGCCCGCCGTTTGAGGGGCTTTTGTTCATACAGGAGCTTCTTCGGTTTTGCCTCGCCGGCGATTTGTCTGGACGTGTGGAGGTTGCGCGGATCGCCAAAGCCGTCTGGCGCCGCGTCGCGGTTTCGCGTGGCCCGAAGCTCACCCTGGCTTCCGCTGCGCACGAGTATTTTCTCGAGTCGCAATCAATCTTTGGCTCTGTCGCCTTCACCTGGTCTCCTGACGACGAAGATTTCACCGACAGTTCGAACTCGGGCGACGCGCGAAGAATTCGACGACCCGGACTTCAACCCTGTGCCGGCCAGGCGTCGCCTCAAAGCGAAGCAGCGATAAGCCGGCCGACTTTGGCAATTCTGGCCCAACTGAAGGCCAACTTCGCAGCCGTCCGCACCCCGCTGAATTAGTATCTTGGACCGGCGCCGCCGTTTCGTGTTCGGATTTGCGCAAATCGAATCATGGAGCGTCAAATGGCCGAAGAATCACCACCACGCCGGCAAGCCCGCCCGGAGCAGACTGACCCGGCGGACGTCGACAGCGCCGCCGCCGCCGATGCGACTGACTCCATCGGCTATCGGCGTCCCCCGAAACATAGCCGGTTCAAGCCCGGCCACAGCGGCAATCCCCGCGGGCGCCCGACAGGCGTCATATCGCTCTCCGACATTATCCGCAAGATCGTCGGACAGAAGGTGGCCGTCACCGAAAATGGACGGACACGGCGCATCCCCCGGCTTGAAGCGATTCTCCTGCGGGCTGCCGGTGAGGCTTCGCGCGGCGACGCACGCGCCCTGCGCCTTCTTCTGCAGTTGACCGAGCGCTATGGTGAGAGCGCACAGGCCGGCGTCTGTCGTGACGAGATGGCGGCCGAGGATATCGCGATCCTGCGGCGCTATCTGCCCGATCTCGACGTGTCCAATCCGCAGGAGACCGTCCCCGAAACCGCCAACGAGGCGAAGCATGGCGGCCGACGCTGACGCCCGATTGCTGCGTGCGCTGCTGCGCTGTAATTTCAACGCTTTCGTCGAAAAAGCGTTCGCAACGCTCGCGCCGGGCCAGGCCTTTGTTCCGGGATGGCATTTGAAGGCGATCGGCTGGCAGCTCGAGCCCGTCCGGCATGGCGACACCCGCCGGTTGATCGTCAACCTGCCGCCGAGGTCGCTCAAATCGATCATGGCGTCCGTCGCCTTCCCGGCGTTCCTGCTCGGCCACGATCCGACGCGAAGGATCATCTGCGTGTCCTACTCCGGAGACCTCGCCCGGAAACACGCCAATGACTTTCGCACGCTCATGGAGGCACGCTGGTTCCGGGAGCTATTCCCGGCCGCACGCATCGGCAGGAAGGATTCCGAAACCGAGATCGAGCCGACGGAACGCGGCTTCCGGTTGGCGACGTCGGTCGGCGGAACCTTGACCGGCCGCGGAGCTCAGCTTCTGGTGATCGACGATCCGCTGAAGCCGGAAGACGCTTTGTCCGAGGCGAGGCGCAGCGCGGCCAACGAATGGTTCCGGACCACCCTGATGTCGCGGCTCGACGACAAACGCACCGGGGCGATCGTGATCGTCATGCAGCGCGTCCACGTCGACGACCTCTCGGGCTTCGTCCTCTCGCTCTCCGACGACTGGACGGTGCTGAACCTGCCGGCGATCGCTGAAATCGACGCCGACATTCCGCTCACGGCGACGGAAGTCCACCACCGCAAGGCCGGGGACGTCCTGTCGTCGGGGCGGGAACCGCTCTGGGTTCTCGAAACCCTCCGGCAACAGCTTGGAAGCGACGCGTTTTCAGCCCAATACCAGCAGGCTCCAGCCCCGCCGGGCGGGGCGATGATCAAGCGAGCCTGGGTTCGCCGCTACGAAGAGCTTCCGCCCGAAGGCGAGCGCCTGATGACCTTTCAGAGTTGGGATACGGCGAGCAAGGGCGGCCCGGAAAACGACTTTTCCGTCTGTACGACCTGGATTTTGACCCGCAGTCGCCAGTTCTATCTCATCGACGTCTATCGCGCGCGTCTCGACTATCCAGCGCTCAAGGCGGCGGCGATGACGATTGCTGCAAAATTCAAGGCGCGGCGCGTGCTTATCGAGGACGCCGGGTCGGGAACTTCGCTCGTGCAGGAACTGAAGCGAAAGGTTTCTGGAGTCATCGCCATCAAGCCGGAGCGGGACAAGGTTAGCCGCATGGCCGTCGCCTCGGCGCAGTTCGAGGCGGGGCAGGTCCTGCTGCCGCGCCGTGCGCCATGGCTCGCCGATTTCGAAGCAGAACTGTTCGCCTTTCCCGGCGCCCGTCACGACGACCAATGCGACTCGGTTAGCCAGGCTCTCATCGACCAGAACGCGAGACCGCCCATGATCATATCGGACGAATTGCTTCGGCGTGCGCGGGAGAGACCGCTTTCCCCTGGAAGTTTCGGATATCCGCGATGGCCCGTCTTTCCCCGCTAGCTCAGCGCGAGCGGCAAAAGCTCCGCGCCAGCCCGCGTCAAATCCCGGAGGCGATCCACGCGAACCGAAGCAACGGCGGAGGCCTGAAAAATCACGCTCCCGCCACGAACACTACCGACCAGACCAAGAGGCCAGCTATGAGCGATCGCGCCAAAGACTTAGAACCCCCGACAACCCTCGGCCGACAGCTGCAGACCAGGGGCCGCCGACGCCGTATGCAGCTGACGGCCGCATCTCAAGTTGCGAGCCCAGCCCCACGTCGGAACGACCTTTTGCCCGCGCTGATGCTTGAGTACTTGCGATTGAGCGACTTGCGGCCGTCTCCGACCAAAGTCCGCCGGCTCGACCCCGTTCATGTGCGTGAGGTTGCAACGTCGATTGCGAGGCTAGGCTTCTGCGATCCTCTGCTGATCGGCTCCGACGGCGAACTGATCGACGGCGAGATCCGCTACGCCGCCGCCGGCCAGCTCGGCCTCGAACGCGCGCCCTGCATCCGCGTCGGGCATCTCGGCCGTGACGAACAGCGGGTGCTGCGGCTGGCCGTCAACCGCCTCGCTGAGAAAGGCCAGTGGGATCTCGACGCCTTGAAGATCGAGTTCGAGCAATTGATCGTCGTCGACGCGCCGATCGAAATCTCGGGCTTTGCTCCCGCCGAGATCGACCACATCCTGCTCGGGGACGAAGCCGAAGGCCTTGAGACCGGACCGCTCGAGGCGGCGCCCGGCGCTACGCCGATCTCGAAGGCCGGCGACATATTTATCCTCGGCCCGCACCGCGTCATTTGCGGCGACGCCCGCGACCCGGAAGTTGTCGCAAGGCTCGTGCGGGATGACCCGCCGGCGCGGCTCCTTCTGACCGATGAGCCATACAATGTGGCTATCGGCGGCAACGTCAGCCGCGGCGACCATCGTGAGTTTGCCATGGCGTCTGGCGAAATGAGCGAGGCCGAGTATCTCGCCTTCAACCTCGCCTGGATGAACGCGTTCCTTCCTGTGCTCGCCGATGGGGCGATCATGGCGACCTTCATCGACTGGCGCGGCTACCCGATCGTTCACGCCGCCGCGACCCAATCGGCCCTGACGCCGCTCAATCTCGTGGTTTGGACGAAGACCAACGCCGGCATGGGGAGCCTCTACCGCTCGCAACACGAGCTGCTGCCGCTGTTCAAGAAAGGCGTCGCGCCGCACGTCAACAATGTCGAACTTGGTCGCAAAGGTCGTTGGCGCTCTAACGTCTGGATCTATCCGGGCGCGTCCTCTCTCGGTTCCGACTCTCGCCGCGGCCTGCAGGACCACCCGACCGTCAAACCCACCGCCATGCTGGAAGACGCGCTGCTGGATCTGACCAACCGGGCCGAGACCGTCATCGACCCCTTCCTCGGTTCAGGCTCGACCCTGATCGCCGCCCACAACACCGGCCGCGTCTGTCGCGGGATCGAGCTCGATCCGCTCTATGTCGACGTCATCATCAGCCGCTACCAGGCGCTGACCGGCGACGACGCCGTTCTTGCCGAAACCGGAGAGACCTTCAGCATGGTTGCCGCCCGACGGGAGCAAGAAGACTCAGATCAGTGAGGGGGTCAGGCGCTGATCGATACGTCAAATCGAACTCGGCTGGCGCGGTATTTCGGCGACCGGACGAGCCTCCTCAGCGATTTGCAGCTTGCGAATTCCGATCCAATCCGGCCACGGATTCCGATTTGATGCCGGCCACCGTGCCGATTTGAAGCCGTCCGCCATTCCGAAATGAAGCCGGCCACCTGAGCCGGATTTTCGGCTCTCAAAGTTTGCTCCCCGCAGGTCAGCAACTGCGGCACTCCTGCCTCGTCGATGAGCGACGGGGAGATGGGAATGCCGGCGAAGCGGGAACTGAGCATGCGACAATTGCGACATTTGTTACGGCTTCACCACGACGGGGTGAGCGGTCGCGAGATCGGTCGGCGTCTGG
This sequence comes from uncultured Pseudomonadota bacterium, assembly GCA_963703385.1. Classification (GTDB taxonomy): domain Bacteria; phylum Pseudomonadota; class Alphaproteobacteria; order Rhizobiales; family Beijerinckiaceae; genus Rhodoblastus. The sequence continues at coordinate 3,669,697 of OY969816.1, read as the reverse complement.
GCGTGGCGCGCAGCACGATCCAGGACAATCTCAAGCGGGCGACGGCGGCGGGGCTGCAATGGCCATTGCGGGACGACATCTGCGACGACGCGCTGGAGCGTCAGCTTTTCGGCCGCGCCGGCGTCGCGCCGGCGCGCGGCGCAGGATTGAGCCGGACTGGGCGAATTTGGCGCGCGAACTGAAGCGCCCCGGCGTCACGATGATGAATCCTGTGGGAGGAATATCGGGACGTCCGTCCCGAAGGCTAACCGTTGCGCTTCACGCTGGAATCCACGAAACGCAAATGTTCCGGTCGGACTTGTCGCTCGGCGGCGTTCCGGGCCAATTCGAAAAGGAGCGGCATATTTCTTGGATCGTCCATGGGACGCAGCCGCGCGATCAACGCCGCTTCCATCTCGACGCCAAGCGCTTCTCTTAGCCAGCCTTTTTCGAGCAGAACATCGTATCGCCGGAACCGGAACAATTCTCCGCCTGCTGGCGCGAGCGGACCGAGATCGCCGATTTCCATATTGATCGGCCATGAAATGGGCGATTGGCCGAAATAGGACATTAGCGTAAGGGTCAGGAGTTCGCTGTCGGACACACGAAGTTGGAGAGCACCGTCCGCTATCTCGGCATCGAGGTGGACGACGCGCTCAGCATCTCAGAGCAGGTAGGTCTGTGACGAATTGGTTGCGGCGAGGCAAGACGCCGCAACTTAACCGCAAGGGCCGTTTTCACGGCGCGGAAAAATTTGACGCCCCCTCCTGTGACGCATACACGTTACATTCCAAATCTCCATCAGAACAGGATAAGGATGCCGGCTTTCAAAGGCGCGAGCTTTCAGGACAGACAGAAATCCACGGCTGAGGCCAAAAACGCTCTGCTGGAAAAATTCAAGGCGCGGCCCCCCGCCGACGATCCCGTCGTTATCGAGCGCGAGGCCCAGCGTCGGGAAATCGCCGCGGCGCGCGAGGCGCGGGCCGCCGAACGGGACGCCCGTTTGCGCGCCGAGGCTGATGAGCGGGCCCGTCAGAAAGCCGAAAAACATGCGGCGCTGCAGGCTCATTTGAAAGCCGACGAAGAGGCGCGAGAGGCGGACAGCATCGTCGAAGCTGCCCGGCTTCAGCTTGAGGCGGAGGCAGCGATTCAGGCCAAAGCCCTGCTTGAAATCGAAAAGAGAGCCGAACGCGATGCCCGCTATGCGGCGCGCAAAGGGCGCAAGGCGGAATCCAAGTCCGAAAAGCGGCGGTATCGCTGACCCGCGCAATTTTCGGCCTTGGCTTACATCGTCGATCTGAATGAAACGGCGGTTCTGGACATGCGGCGGAACCGGGCTTGGCTAGAGCCGCAAATGGCGCAACCCGGTCCAGCAGCGACGGACTGCTATAGGCCTGATAACGGGCAATCGTTATCGCAGTCGCACGATCCAATCTGACCCGAACCGGCCGTCCGTCGATTTCGTCTGGTGTGCCGATCGATGGTAGAAGCCGGACTTTATCAGCTGGGCCGGAAAAGCCACTAATTCGTTGGCCTTCGGTTGTCTTTATTTCGACCATCACGTGGCCTCCAGGACCATCGAATGAACGCCATCGCCTCGTGCAGCCACGTCACACAGCCGTTTGATGGATATTGTCCAGGTCGGCTCTGCATATCGAACTGAACGCCAGAAGCGGATCGGGGTCGAGACTCTTGGATAATGCTTCTTTGGCAAGTTGCCGGAGTTCAACGCTCGGCTTCAGTGAGATCTCGACGATGGCTCTCAGCACCGCTTCTGCTCCGGCGATGACATCGTGCGGCGCAAAGAGCCTCATTCGGTTGATGAGGCCGATGAGGCGCTGCGCGTCGGCGGTCAGCTCGAGTTCGTCAAGTGTGTAAGCATTGAGAAGCAATTTCGACGCGTTGAGCACGAAATCGGCATAAACAGTCTCCCTTTTCGAGAGTTCTGCTGAAATGCGCTGCAAGCGATCCTGGTAGCGCTGCGTATAGACGGCGGTCGCCACCGAGGCGCCGCCGCCGATGAGGGCCCCCAGGAGCGCTGAAACCGGGCTCAAAATGACTGTCGGTTCGATGTGCATGTCGCCTCCAGGAATTCCGTCGCATCTATTCCGCTCCCTCGAACCCCTGCCTTTCGGCGGGCGCGCTCCCGGTCGTGAGCCGAAGGACGTTGCGAAGCGCCCTCAGGCGACGGTTCGCTATTGTGTCCGATGAACCGCCTAAGCATTGGGTGTCTCTCGATCTATTGTCCCAAGTCAAACCTTGGCCGCCGCCGGCTCTTCGACAGCTGCGTCTTGTTTGGCGTCCGCGGGAGGGCTTTTGATTCGGAACCAGGCCACATAGAGCGCCGGCAGGAAAATGAGGGTCAGGACCGTCGCGATTGCCAGGCCGCCCATGATGGCGTAGGCCATTGGACCCCAGAAGACGGTCGGCGCGATCGGGACCATGCCGAGCGTCGCCGCGGACGCGGTGAGCAAAATCGGACGGAAGCGGTGTGACGTGGCCTCGATGACCGCGTCCCATGGCTCGAGCCCCAGAGCCTTTTCCTGGTTGATCCGGTCGATGAGGATCACCGAGTTGCGGACAATCATGCCCATCAGCGCAAGCACGCCCAGGATCGCCACGAAGCCGAGCGGCTTGCCGGAGAGCAGGAGGGCCGCGACGACGCCGATAAATCCCAGCGGGGCCACGCTGAGCACCAGCAACAGGCTGTTGAAGCTCTGAAGTTGAACCATCAGCACCGTGAGCATCAGAAAAAGCATCAGCGGCAGGACCTTGGCGACAGAAATTTGCGCCTTGGCGCTCTCCTCAACCGTTCCGCCGACGGCGATTTTGTAGCCGCTTGGCAGGCTCTCCGAGAAAGCGGCGATCTTCGGCGTCAATGTCTCCACCACGGTCGCGGCTTGCGTTCCGGGCGCGAGATCGGCCTGCACCGTCACCGTCGGCCTTCGGTCCCGGCGCCAAACGATGGGATATTCCTGGCCATAATCGATGGAGGCGATCTGGCTCAGGGGAACGCTCTGCCCGTTCGGCAGCGGAACCTGAAGCGTCCGGATCGTCGTGGGGGTCATGCGCTGCTCGACGGAGGCCCTGACCAGCACATCGACGAGATAGATCCCGCTACGCACCTGGGTGGCGGTGACGCCGGTCATTGCCGCGTTCACAGCCGTGGCCAGAGCCTGGGAGCTCAGACCGAGGAGGCGCGCCTGGTCCTGGTCGACCCGGATCCTCATCGTGCGCGCCGGCTCCATCCAATTGTAGTTGATGTTGCGGGCGCGGGGTTCGGTTCCGATGATGTCCGCGACCCGGAAAGCAATCGCCCGCACCTTTTCCGGCTCGGGTCCGCTGACCCGATATTGGAGCGGCCATCCCACCGGGGGGCCGAGCTCCAGCGGGTAGACGCGACCGACGACGCTGGGGAAATCGGCCGCAAGCGCTTGCTCCAACCTCGCCTTTACGCGCTCGCGCTGTCGCAGCCCTTTGGTGACCACCACGGCCTGGGCGAAGAAATCATTGGGGAGCTGGACATTGAGAGGCAGGTAGAAGCGCACCGCGCCCTGCCCGACATAAGTGCTCCAATGGTCCACGTCCTGATCGCCCGCCAGGAGTTTGTCCAGTTGGGCCGCGACGTGATGCGTCGCATAGATCGAGGCGTTCTCGGGCAATTGCAGGTCGACCAGCAGTTCGGGCCGGTCCGAAGCCGGAAAGAACTGCTGCGGAACCAGGCGCATTCCATAAAGGGCGGCCGCAAACATGGCCAGGGTGACGGCGATCGTCGCCCAGCGAGCCCGCATCGCCGCCCTGAGGAAACGGCGGAACAAGCGCATGACCGGGCCGTACTCCTCCCCGTGCGCCGCCTTGGGCTTCTTGAGCATCCAGACGCCGAGCAACGGCGCGAACAGAGCCGCGACCATCCAGGACGCGATCAGCGCGATGGCGACGACGGCAAAGATCGAATAGGTGTATTCACCCGCGGCGCTGCGCGCGAAGCCGATGGGCACGAAAGCCGAGACCGTGACGAGCGTGCCGGTGAGCCTCGGATATGCGGTCGATGCATAGGCGAAGGCCGCGGCTTGCTCCTTCTCGTCGCCGCGTTCCAGCCGCGTGACCATGGACTCGATGGTGATCATGGCGTCATCGACCAGCAGGCCGAGCGCGATGATCAGCGCGCCCAACGAGATTCGCTGAAAGCCGATGCCGGAAATCATCATCACCGCGAACACCGCGGCGAGGACGAGCGGAATCGAGACCGCGACCACGGCGCCGGCGCGCAGGCCAAGGCTGATCAGGCTGACCGCAAGGACGATGGCGATGGCCTCCCACAGGGCCTCCATAAAATCGTCCACCGCATGTTCGACGGTCACCGGCTGGTCGGCGACGAGCGTCGGTTCGATCCCGACCGGCAGGTTCGTGGTGATTTCCTTCATCGCGTGAGCGACGTTGCGCCCCAAGGCGAGGACGTCGCCGCCGCTGCGCATGGAGATGGCGAGCCCGATTCCCTCCTTTCCATTGACGCGGAACATCGGCTGCGCGGGGTCGGCAGGGCCACGCGTCACATTTGCGATGTCCCGCAGCGGAATGATCCGTCCCTTCGCGACGAAATTGACGGCGAGGATGTCCTTTACGGAGCGGAACGCGCCGGAGACACGGACAAGGATTTTCTCGGCGTCGGTCTGCACTGTGCCGGCGGGGGTGACGGCGTTCTGGGCCTGCAAGGCCGCGATCAGCGCGGCGCGGTCGATGCCGAGGCCCGCCAGCCGCGCGGTCGAAAACTCCACATAAAAACGCTCGTCCTGCGCGCCGAGAATGTCGATCTTCGAGACGTCCGGCAGCTGGAGGAGCTGCTTGCGGACCTCGGTTACATAGTCCCTCAGCTCCTGCTGCGTGAATCCGTCGGCGGTAAAGCCATAGACGATGCCGTAAGTGTCGCCGAACTCGTCGTTGAAACCGGGGCCGACGATCCCTTGCGGCAAGGTGTTGCGGATGTCGCCCACCTTCTTGCGCACCTGATACCAGATATCCGGCACCTTGGACGGGGGCGTAGAGTCCTTCAGGCTGACGAAGATCGTCGTCTCGCCCGCGGTCGTGTAACTTTTCAGGTAATCGAGGTCCGGCGTTTCCTGAAGCTTGCTCTCGATCCGGTCCGTGACCTGTTCAAGCGTGTCGCTGACAGTGGCGCCCGGCCAGATGGCCCGGACCACCATGGTCTTGACGGTGAAATCCGGATCTTCGTTCCGCCCGAGCCGCAGATAGGAAAAGACGCCCGCGACCACGATGATGAGCATGAAATAGGTGACAAGGGAACGATGCCTGATCGCCCATTCGGAGAGGTTGAAGCGGCTCATTGGGCGGCCTCCAGCAACCGGACATGCTGGCCTGGCCGCAGCAACTGCGCGCCGGCGGTCGCCACGACGTCGCCTCGTTCGAGTCCCTGCGAGATGACGACGCTCGTCGCGTCATAACGCAGGACCTTCACCTTGCGCAGCGACACGATGAGCTTTTGAGGATCGACGACCCACACTGCGGGACGTCCATCGGCTTCGGTCATCGCGGTAGCGGGAACCTCCACGCCTTCGGGCGCGGCCAGACGGATGCGGCCAGTGACGGTGGAGCCTAGTTGCATGGCCTCCGGAGGATGGATCAGGCCGACCTTGACCTCGAAGGTTCTTGTGGCCGGATCGGCCTGGGGCGACACTTCCCTGACGCGGCCCGTCGCTTTCACGGCAGGATCGTTCGTCAGGGCGATCTCCACCACGGGGTCGCGCGGGCCTGTCCGAATGAGCTGCTCGGGCACGTCGAAGACGGCGTCGCGTCCGCCCTTGCGCGCCACTTTCGCTATCGTCTGCCCGGCATGGATCACTTCGCCCGGTTCGGGGCCAACCTCGGTGACCACGCCCGGGGCGTCGGCGAACAGCTCCGCGTAGCCCATTTGCTCATGCGCTTCTTGCAGCTGGGCGTTATTGGTGTCGACCATGGCCTGAGCGGAGAGGAGCGCCTGCTGGGCGTTGTCAAACTGGGCGCGGGGCGTCCACCCGCCTTTCATAAGCTCCTGCTGGCGTGCGAAAGTTTTTTGCGCCTCGGTCAGCCGCGCTTTGGCCGCCGAGAGCTGGGCCTCCGCCATGTGGAGCGCATTCAACTGGTCCTGCGGGTTGAGGCGTCCCACGAGTTGGCCCGCCTTCAACTCGTCGCCAACATGGACCGGCCGCTCGATCAGACGTCCATCGATGCGAAAGGCGAGGCTCTCGTTGTCTTTTGCGCGGACCTGGCCGGTCAGCGAGACGGGCTCGCCCGTGGCGGCGCGTTCGATGGTGATTGTCCGGATGGGCCGGGCCTCCGGAGGCGGCGGCGCTTCCTTTTTGCAGCCCGCGATGGTTACGGCGATCAAGGCTGCTGCGGCGATCCAAATCCTGGACATTGGCGATGCCTTTCGAACTTTTTCGGCGTCACGTTCCGCCGGCGCGGGCGGACTGGAATGGCTTGGCGGACTCGGTCGTGAACCCCGCCCTTGCAATGCACTATACAATGCAGTATATGATATTGCACCAATTAGTGCAAGAGGGAACGCGCATGGAATTTCGCAATGGATCAGGAAAGGAAGGCTCGAAGGTGCGTCGAGGGGAAGCGCGAGAGGCCATCGTCGAGGCCGCCGAGCGTCTGTTCTTCGAGCGCGGCTATGGCTCCGTCAGCATGGACGAGTTGGCCGAGGACGCTGGCGTGGCGCGCCGGACCCTTTACAACCAGTTCGCCAGCAAGGAAGAAATCTTCCGGGAAATGCTCAACGGGGCGTCTGCTCAGCTCGAGGGCGCCTTCCCGCCCGGCGTTGAAACCCAAGGCGACGTGGAGGAGGTGCTCCGGCTGGTCGCGGGCACGATTCTGCAGCTCCACAGACATTCCGAATACGTCGGCTTTCTTCGCATGGTGATGGTCGATTCCCGCCAGTTTCCCTGGATCGCCGAGAGTTTCGCGGCAGTTATGGATCCTCAGACTGACCGCTTGGTGCGCTATCTCGCGCACCTGACCGCCATGGGAATCCTGAACTGCCGCAATGCAGCTCTGGCAGCTCATCAGTTCATGGGAGCGCTGAACGAGTTCACGCTGTGGCCCAGGATGATGGGGCGCGAAAGTCTGCCCGTTCCCGAGGACGAGTTGATCGACGAGACCGTCCGCATGTTCCTGCAACACTATCGCGGCCCGCGATTCACGGAGCTCGCTCACGATGGCGAGGGTTAGGCGATGTCGGTCAATCCCCGCACGGAATGTTCAGGCTCAACGCCTGCGCTCGGATTGGAAATGAAACCAGATTCCATTCGCACAAAAGGAGCCCGCCATGTCGGATATCATTTCTTCCATCGAGGGCAAGCGCGCCAGTGACGTGATGACCTCTCCGGTCCTCACCGTCGGGCCGGAGGACACGGCCCGCACGGCGGCGGAGACAATGTTGCGCCGCCATATCACGGGCCTGCCGGTGGTCGATCACGAGGGCCGGCCGCTCGGCGTCGTCAGCGAAGCCGATTTCCGCTTTTCCAACGAGATTACGCGCGGCAGGCAGCGCGAAGCCTGGGGGACCATCCTGTCCGGCGGGCAAGACATCGCCGCTGACTATCTCGACGCGCTGGAGCGCGAGGGCGACACGGTCGGCCAGATCATGTCCAAGCCTGCGCTCTGCGTCGATCAGGACGCATCGATCACTAAAGTCGCCGACCTGATGACGGAGCACAGGGTCAAGCGCATCCTTGTCACGCAGCTGGACAAACTCATCGGCGTCATTACCCGCGCCGATCTGCTGCGCTCCTTCGCGCCCAGCGAACGCCAGGGGACGAAGCCGGCGACGGTGGAAGCGCTCGAAGCCTTGCGCGAGGACATTCGAACCGCGCTGGCGAAACTGCGGCCGGCGGCGCCGCCACCGCCGCCGCCGGCTGAGCCTGCCAAAGAGCCAGAGGGCCCCGTCACCGCCGCGAGCCTGAAGGAGGCTGAGGCCGCCTTCGAACGCAGCAAGTCGGTGATGAAGGAGGAGGCGAAGCGGGAACAGAACGAGAAGCGCGACGAACAGGTCAGGGAGCTCCTGGCGGCGCCCTATACCAACGCCGAATTCGCCCATCTCGTGGCGCAGGCGCGCGAGGCGGCGAACCTCGGGGAATCGAGCGTTCCGGCCCTGACCTTCCCGGCGGCTCTTTGCTCGGACAACGGTCGGGCGATCAATCTCCCCGATCCGAACTGGCCGACAACCCTGCGCGGCAAGGCGGCGGAATTCTACCAGCGATGGGACAAGGAATTGCGGCCGCTCGGTTTCGCGCTCTCCGCGCGGATCGTGAGCTTTCCCGACGGCTTTCCGGGCGACGCCGAATTGTCGCTGGTCTGGGGCCGTTGACGCCGCGCTTTCGGCCGAAAAAACCTTGCGCTCACCGCCATGATTGAGGTGCTCACATGTCGAAATCTTCCAGCAACGAAACGAACGGCGTCCTTCCGACAAAAGCATCGGATGGCGCGCAACCCCTTACATTGATGAACGCGGCGCTCCAGGCATGGGGACCGGTCGATGAATATGTTGTCGACTCGGCGCAGCGCACAATTTTGTTTTGGGACATACTGCGCCAGCGCAGCGACCAATATTACGCCCAAAAGGCGAAGGCTGTTCCGAACGTTCTCAACTTCGATGCGGAGTTGGTGCTCGACGGTCGAACGCTCGCGCGCCCCGTCAATTACGGTCTGGTTCGCATCAAACCGCCGGAAGGGGTGACGATCGACCTGAAGATGCGTCCATTTGTCGTTTTCGATCCGCGCGCCGGCCATGGACCGGGAATCGGCGGTTTCAAGGCCGACAGCGAACTTGGCGTGGCGATGCGGGCAGGGCATCCCTGCTATTTCGTCGGTTTCACTCCCGACCCACTGCCGGGGCAGACGATCGAAGACATCATGCGGGCCGAAGCGGTGTTCCTTGAAAAAGTCATCGAGCTGCACCCCGACGCCGAAGGAAAGCCCTGTGTGATCGGCAATTGCCAAGCTGGCTGGGCGGTGATGATGGTGGCGGCGACGCGGCCGGAACTGTTCGGGCCGATCATCATTCCCGGATCGCCGCTATCTTACTGGGCCGGCATTGAAGGCAAGAATTCGATGCGCTACAGCGGCGGAGTGCTCGGCGGCAGCTGGCTCACCGCGCTCACCGGCGATCTGGGTCTTGGCAAGTTCGACGGCGCCTATCTGGTCGAAAACTTCGAAAATCTCAACCCTGCCAATACCTTATGGACAAAGAACTATAGCGTCTGGTCGAAGGTTGACACCGAGGGGCCTCGTTTCCTCGAGTTCGAGAAATATTGGGGCGGCCACGTCAAACTCAACGCCGAGGAAATGCAATGGATCGTCGACAAACTTTTCGTCGGCAACCGACTGGCGACGGCCGAAATCGTCACCACTGACGGCGTCCGGATCGATCTGCGCAATATCAGCTCGCCGATCATCTGTTTCTGCTCCAAAGGCGACAACATCACCCCGCCGCAACAGGCGCTCGGCTGGATCGTCGATCTTTACGAGAAGGACGACGACCTTCGCGCCAACGGTCAGACCATTGTCTATGCGATCCATGAAAGCATCGGTCATCTCGGCATTTTCGTCTCGGGCGGCGTGGCCACAAAAGAGCATCAGGAGTTTGCTTCCAATATCGATCTGATCGACGTCCTGCCGCCGGGCCTCTATGAGGCGGTCATGACGCGCAAGACCGCCGAGACGACAAACCCGGAATTGGTCACTGGCGACTGGGTCGTGCGCTTCGAGCCGAGGACCCTTGCCGACGTTCGGACCATCGTCCAGCCGAGTCCCGAAAACGAGCGCCGCTTCGCCGCCGCGCGGCGGGTGTCGGAGATCAATCTCGGCCTGTATCGAAGACTCGTTCAGCCTTTCATCCGGGCCTTGGCGACTGACCAAAGTGCGGAATGGCTGCATAAGCTCAATCCCACCGAACTGCCATTCGAGCTGTTTTCGGACAGCAATCCTTTTATGAAACCGATTGGCCATCTTGCCGAGCAGGTTCGCCAACAGCGGCGGCCCGTCTCGAGCGACAATCCTCTCATCGCATGGCAAGCCATGGTTTCGGATGGAATTATCGCAGCTCTCGATGGTTGGCGCGATCTGCGGGATCGCAGCGCTGAGCAGATGTTCCTCGCGATTTACGGTTCGCCGCTGCTGCAAGCCATGGTCGGCCTTGGCGCCTCGGACGAGCCCCCGCGCCGGCGCCCCGGCATGGAGCCGGAACGGATCGCGTTGATCCAGCAACGTATCGCCGAGATTAAAGCCAATCTTGCCGAAGGCGGGCTTCGCGAGGCGACGATCCGCAGCATGGTCTATATCGGCATGGCTGGTCCCGGCGTGGATGAACGAGCCTTTAACTTGTTGCGCCAAATGCGTGCAGGGTATAGCGGGCTAACTCTAACGGAGTTCAAGCAGATATTACGCGAGCAATTCTTCACACTGCTACTGGATCGAGACGGCGCTCTGGCCGCTATTCCGAAGATGCTCCCAGCCAATGTCGAGGAACGCGTGAGAATGCTCGACGCGATCCGTCAGGTAATATCGGCGTCCGGCGAATTGACCGGCGAACGCGCGGAACGGTTGGCTCAAATCGAAAGGCTGTTCGAGGCTGTCGATACAGCGAGACCGGTCGCCATAAAGGTTCGTTCGTCAGCGTCGAAATGAGGAACAAACTTATGGATCGCAAGCACGAGAAGTACGAACAGCTGATCGCCCGGTGCAAGGGCATGACGCCTATCCCGACCGCTGTGGCCCATCCGTGCGACGAAAGCTCGCTGAAGGGTGCAGTGGACGCGGCCGAACTTGGAATTCTGCAGCCGATCCTGGTTGGATCCAAAGCGAGGATTGAAGCCGTTGCGGCGCAGTTGTCGCTTGACCTGTCGGGTTACGAAATCGTCGACGCTCCCCACAGCCACGCTGCCGCCGAACTGGCGGTTCAACTGGCGCGCGAGGGCAGGGCCGAGATGCTGATGAAAGGCAGCCTGCACACCGACGAGTTAATGGCCGCAGTGGTGCGGTCCGCAACCGGCCTCCGCACTGAGCGGCGTATCAGCCATGCCTTTATTCTGGACGTTCCGGACCTGGATCGGCCGATCATCATCACCGACGCCGCGATCAACATTTTCCCGACGCTGGACGACAAGATGCACATCGTCCAGAACGCGATAGATCTCGCGCGGGCGCTCGGCCTTGAACAGCCGAAAGTGGCGATCCTCTCCGCCATGGAGACGGTCAATTCCAAGGTCCCGTCGACCGTGGAAGCCGCCGCCCTGTGCAAGATGGCCGATCGCGGGCAGATCACCGGCGGCATGCTGGACGGCCCGCTGGCGCTGGACAACGCCATCGACCTGTCCGCGGCCCGAATCAAGAAGATCGATTCGCCAGTGGCGGGACGGGCCGACATTATGGTGGCGCCCGACCTGGAGGCAGGCAATATGCTCGCCAAAAGCCTGACCTTCATGGCTGGGGCGGATGCGGCCGGCATTGTGCTCGGCGCCCGATTGCCGATCATCCTCACCAGCCGCGCCGATTCGACCATTGCGCGCCTGGCGTCATGCGCGGTAGCGGCTCTGGTCGCGCAGGCGCGGCGGGAACAAGTGACAAAGGCGGTGGCGGAATGAGCGACGCCATTCTCGTGGTCAACGCCGGGTCGTCGAGCATCAAGTTCTCGGTGTTTCTCGAACAGGGCGAAACCCTCGACTTGTTGCTGAATGGGCAAATCGAGGGTCTCTACACTTCGCCGCGATTCACGGCAAAAGACACGGCGGGCGCCGTCGTCGGCGAGCGTCAATGGGCGGACGGCGAAAACCTTGGCCATGATGGCGCAGTCACGTTTTTGGCCGCCTTCCTGAGCGAACATCATGGCGGTCACCGGCTCGCCGCCGTCGGGCACCGAATCGTGCATGGCGGAATCGACTACGCCGAACCCGTGCTGCTGACCGCTCAAATCGTCGACCGGCTAGCGCAATTCATTCCCTGGGCGCCGCTGCACCAGCCGCATAATCTCGCGCCGATCCGCCTGCTGATGGCGAACCGGCCAGAACTGCCGCAAGTGGCCTGTTTCGACACCGCCTTCCATCGCAGCCAGCCCGATGCAGCTCAAGCTTTCGCTCTGCCGCCCGAGATTACCGAGCGAGGCGTGCGGCGGTATGGCTTCCACGGCCTCTCCTACGAGTATATTGCCTCCGTCCTGCCACGTGTCGATCCCGCCGCCGCGGCTGGCCGCACGGTGGTCCTGCATTTGGGCAATGGGGCCAGCATGTGCGCGATCCACGCCGGCAAGAGCGTCGCCAGCACGATGGGATTCAGCGCGGTGGATGGACTCCCGATGGGAACGCGAAGCGGCGCCCTCGATCCAGGCGTCGTGCTTTACCTGCTCGACGAATTGAAGACGGACGCCCGCGCGATCGAAAATCTGCTCTATCGGCAGTCCGGCCTGCTTGGCGTGTCGGGAGTCTCCAGCGATATGCGGACCCTTTTGGCTTCCTGCGACGCCCGGGCAAAGTTCGCGGTGCAATTATTTGTCTATCGCATCGGCCGGGAATTGGGGTCACTAAGCGCCGCGCTCGGCGGACTCGACGCTTTGGTGTTCACCGCTGGCATAGGCGAGCACGCGCCGGAAATTCGGGAACGGATCTGCCAGGCGGCCGCTTGGCTCGGGGTGGAACTCGATCCCTCTGCAAATGCCGCCGGCGGTCCGCGCATCAGCGGGGCGCGCAGCAAGATACCGACCTGGGTCATTCCCACCGATGAAGAGCTGATGATCGCGCGGCATACGAGTCGAATTGCCAGCAAAGCCTGAACAGGAGACCCGCATCATGGCCGTCGAAATCCCACGTCCCCTCCTCAAGGGTAAGAAAGCGCTTGTCGTTGGCGTCGCCAGTGAAAGCTCGATCGCTTATGGCTGCGTGAGGGCGTTCCGTGAACTCGAAGCCGATCTGGCCATCACCTATCTCAATGAGAAATCGAAACCATACGTTGAGCCGCTCGCGGTACAGTTGGAGACGCCGATCTTCATGCCTCTGGATGTGAGTCGAGCCAGGACAACTCGCAGCACTGTTCGATGCAATCACCCATCAATGGGGACGGCTCGACATCCTGGTTCATTCCGTCGCTTTCGCGCCCAGGGAGGACTTGCAGGGCGGCCTCGTCGATTGCTCGGCTGCCGGCTTTGCAACGGCGATGGATATTTCATGTCATTCCTTCATCCGCATGGCTAAGCTTGCCGCGCCGCTGATGACCGAGGGCGGCGCGATGTTCGCGATGAGCTGCCACGGCGCCAATGAAGTGGTGCCAAATTACAATGTCATGGGGCCGGTGAAGGCGGCGCTGGAAGCCGCCTGTCGCTACCTGGCCTTCGAATTGGGACCGCAGGGCGTTCGCGTACACGCCATTTCCCCGGGACCGCTGAAGACAAGGGCGGCGTCGGGGCTCAAGGACTTCGATCTGATGCTCAACGAAGCGGTGGAGCGGGCGCCACTTGGGGAGCTGGTGGATATCACCGATGTCGGCTTCACCTGCGCCTTCCTGGCCAGCCCCTACGCCCGCCATTTGACCGGGAGCACCATATATGTCGACGGCGGCTTGAACATCATGGCGTAGAGCGACGCAGCGTTGCGGTATCGACGCCTCGAACACAGTCGCGCTGTTTGACCAAAGGAGCATAATTGCTAATTTGAACCCGCGCCGTCCCGCGACTGTCGATTGTCCGGCCACCGAAAAGCTGTAGGCCTGCCTCCTCAAGTTCGAACCGCGCAACGCGATCCGATCGTATGAAACATCCTTGCGCAGCTTTACAGGACCTGCATTCTTTTGGCTTCGCGGACCAAGACCTTGAACAGCCCGCGCGTTCACTCAATTTCCAAAAGAGATTTGAGGCATTTTCGGCAAAGGCCGCGAAATCAATTTGGCGATGGTCTCTTCTTTTTGCCCGATTATCCGCAACGCAGCGGCGGCAATGCGCTTGGGCGCATTCTCGGAGGGCAAATCTCCTTCGAGCAATGCGATGACCATGAACAGCATCGCGCCGCCAACGGCGAAATTGATTGTTCCTGGATCTGCGATATTGCAATCGGGACATTTGGCGACACTCCCGATATCGCGAAAGAGCCGCCGGAAAATCCCATATTGTCGATAGTTGGGCGTCGCGCTGATGCGAATGATGAATTGCGCCCATTCGGGCTTGGATATCAGAATTGTTATGAACAGGCGGATCGCCGTCGCGAATAGCTCCGATGGATCTGGAATATTTTTTGTCGCTGTATCGATCGATTCTCCAATGCTTTCCAGCAACTCTTCCGTCACAACGCCGAGGATTTCCTCCTTCGATGTGAAATGATTGTAAAACGAACCGAATCCGACGTCAGCTGCTTCCGTGATGTCGGCGATCGTCGCGGCCTCGGTTCCCTTGCGCGCCATGACCGAAAGAGCGGCGCCGACAAGCGCCTTCCGTGTCTTCTGCTTCTGCCGGCTCATCCGATTCGGGCGAACGTTTTCTGTTACGGCATCGGGCATCCACTTGCTCCGCATTCCACGGCGATCGCGACCTCGGCGCTCGCAACCATTCGAATTGGCCTAACTAGCTTTTTCAATTGTAAAAGGATAGGAAAACGTTCCGAGCACTTGGCGGACCGCCGCGTCGTCTCCCCCCTTCGGGACGCCGACCAAGACGATGACGCCTCTTTCGGGGACCTCGGCCACGCTTACCTCGCAGTCGTCGAGACGCGCCTCCCGGAGCGCGGAAGAGATGGCGTCCACAATTTCGAGCCGCTTCAGAGCCGGCTTGAAGATCTTGCCGACGGGGGTCACGGGAATTTGCGGGACGATGCGAACAAACTTGGGGACCGCCGCCCGTTCGCCGATCTGCGATCTAGCGAACTCGGCCAGAACATCCGGCGTGACCACGGCGCCAGGCTTCAACTGCACATAAGCGATCGGCAATTCACCGGCATAGGCGTCCGGCCGGCCGATCGCGGCGACGAGTTCGACGTCGGGGTGCTGGTGCAAGGACTCCTCGATCGTTGCGGGATCGATGTTGTGCCCGCCGCGAATGATCAGCTCTTTTTTCCGGCCCGTCAGCCAGAAATAGCCGTCCTTGTCCTGGCGGCCGAGATCGCCGGTGTTGAGCCAACGCTTGCCGTCACTGAGATCGATCCATAGACCTTGGTTATGCGCTTTGGAAAAATAGCCTTCGAAGACGTTCGGTCCGGAAACGACCAGAAGGCCGACCTCGTCGACCGCGCCATCGCGCTGATAGGCGCCTTTGTCGTCGAGCACAACGGCCTTCATTTCTTGGCCCGGCAGGCGCAAGCCGATAGAGCCGACGCGCTTTTCGCCGGCAGGCGGATTGATGCTGCTGACGCAACACGCCTCGGTGAGGCCGTAGCCCTCGAAGAATTTGCAGCCTAGTCGTGCGCTCGAAGGCGCGGAAAACCTCGACCGGCATCGGCGCGGCGCCGCAAAATCCGTAGGTCAGCGAGGAGATATCGCGCTGGCGGACTGGAACCTGCATCAAGGCCGAATAGAGCGTCGGCACGGCGCTGAAGAAATTGATCTTGTAATGTTCGACGATTTCCCAGAACCGCGCGATGAGCCCTTCGCCGCGATAGCCTTGCGGCGTTCCGATCACGACGTGGCTGCCTCGAACGAACGGAACGAGACCGGTCACGATCACCCCGTTGACGTGAAAAAGCGGCAGGCCGCAGAAGAAGGTTGACGAAGCGGAAAGCGCATCACCCAAAAACTGTCCCACCGCATAGGCGTTGGCGACTTCATTGCCATGCCGGCGGACGGCGATCTTCGGCAGGCCGGTCGTGCCGCCGGTGCAGAACATCGACGACCGGTCGCTCGCGGAAATCCGCCGGCCGCTGACCAGTCGGCCAGTCTCCTGCGCATCCAACAGTCCGGCGAAGTCATGTGGCTGCATCCTCGCGCCGGACCCGTTCAGAAGGCGTGAAGCGCTGGCAGAAATCTGCTCTCGAAAAGCGCTCTGATCGGGCCCTGGGAGATGGTCCGCCATGTTGACGAGAACGACATGCTCGAGCGTGGCGGCGCCCTTCAGTTCGGGCAGGAGCCGAGCGAAAAGATCGAATTGCGGAATGGGCGCGAGGGTGACGAGAACCTTGGCCTTGACCGAGGCGATGAGCGACGCGAGCGTCGGCGGTTCGAGCAGCGGATTGAACACGGCGACAATTCCGGCTGCTTCGCCGCCCCAAAGCGCAAAATGGCCTTCGGGCAGGTTCGGCAGGACGACTGCGATAACGTCATCCTTGCCAACGCCGAGCGCGTGGAACGCATTCGCCATCTGCCTCACGCGCGCAATGAGCTGGCCGTAAGTCCAGCGCTCGGCGTCGGCGAATCGATCGGCAGACAGAAAAAACGAAATCGCCGTCTTGTCAGGCCAGACCTCTGCGCTGCGACAGATCAGGTCGTAAGTGCTTTCGGGAAGCGTATCGAACGCGCCGGAGGTCTCGATTTTTACAATCTCAGCGAGATTGGCGACCGGCTTCATTTGCCTTCCCCTGTCACCACGTTGCGCTGAACGCCTAGATCGACGCTGCCAGACCCATTGGAGATGCGCGCTTCGACCACGTCGCCGACTTTCAGATATTTGGGACGTTTCGTCTGCATCTGCATGAAGATTTTCCACTTGGTCGCATCAGGCGCCAAGGCGGCGAGTTTCTGAAGGAAGGGTGAGGGAATGGTCAATGCGCATCCGGCCGGCGTGCCGGTCGCGATCAGGTCGCCCGCTTGGAGATCCTGCAGGCCCGACAATTCGGTCAATGTCTCCGCCGGCTTGAACACCAGGTTCGCCGTCGAGTCTTTCTGCCGGACCTGGCCGTTGACCGTCAGCACAAGGTCGAGCTTGCGGATTTCCGGGATGTCGGCCTGGTCGAGTAGGCACAGATAAGGCCCCACCGGACCGAAGGTCCGATAACTCTTTCCCTTGTAAAACTGCATCTGCGGGATCTGGATATCGCGCGCAGAATAATCATTGACGATGACAAGGCCGACGATAAAGTCGCCAAGGTTTGCATCGGTCACAACGACTTTCTGAGTCACGTCTTTTTTGAGGACCAGTCCCAACTCGATTTCGTAGTCGAGAAACTGGACATGCGACGGCTTGATCACGGGCGAGTTGGCTGGCGCGATGCAGCTCGAGGCCTTTGTGAAGATCATGTTGAATTTTTTCGCGTCGGGATCCATCCCCAACTCGATCATATGCTGCCGGTAATTCGCGCCCTGGCAGATGAACTGCTGATTTTGGGTGACCGGCGACAGAATTTCGACGCTTGCAGGATCGAAACCTTCGTCCTGCAGCGCGCGCAGCGAATCGGGCGCATTGTGGGCGACGAAGTCGCGGGTGGTCGGGTAGTCGCCGGGAACGGGGATGATCCGCCCGTCGCGCAACAGGCCCCAGCCGATCGCGCCCTGATGATTGAAACGCACAACATTGATGGCCATTGGGGACTCCAGGAAAGTTTGAGGACGCGGTGGCCCACGAAGCGCGCGGCTCCAATCAAGCAACGAGTTTCAGCAGGGTGATGAGCTTTTTGACCGACAGGTCGTTATAGGCCCGCAGATTGCGGACGAGCGCCTTGAGGCTGCCGAGATTGATTTCTGGCCGCGTGAACCGCTTGGGCATGGCTGGTCCCCACTGGGCCATGGCCTCACGGCTGAGGGCGTGGATTTCGGCCGGCTGCGCGGCGGTAAAGACGTCGCCGTCGCAATAATGCTCGTGTTTGGCGCCCCAGGGGTCCTCCCAATAATCAAAGATCTGGCTGCCGAGAATGTGCCGGCCAATGCCCCAGGCGTGGCGCCAGCCTTTCTTGTCCAGCACGCGCTGGCCCATGCCGACGGCGTCGGCGTCAACAACCTCATAGGCGCTATGGCCATAGTCGGTCATGAAGTGGATCGACAGCGCCAGGGTATGATGGTCGGCGGGCTTGTCGCCGAGATCGAGGCGAAAGAAGCATGCACCCGGCGAGCCATCGGGGAGCACGCATATGTCGCTGGGAACGAGGCCTAGCCGCCCCGTGTACCAGGCGCTGACCTCCTGAAAATTGGGCGCGCCCATCTGCAGATGGCCGAGCTTGATGATTTCCGGCGGCGTGGGCGGCAACCTTTGCGTTCCGTCGACTCGGATGAGATTTTCTGGCTCGTTCATCTTGATCGCGGCGCGATGCGGCAGGCGCTCTGCCGGCGTTTGTCCCCAGACCACATCGACGCGCAGGCCTGCCGGGTCCGTCATCCTGACGCGCTTGCCGCCGCCAGGCCAGTCGATGTCTTTGACCGGAGACGATTCGGGTAAGGCGGCGAGCTTGTGGAGATCATCGAGCGAGGCGACGGTGAAAGCAAGGCCGAGGAAGCTGGCCGTTGGCCCGCGCAAGGCGACATAGCAATAAGGCGCGGAATCCGTTCCCCTCATGAGCAAGAGGTCAGGGGTCTTTTGGGCGGTCCGCAGGCCGAAGTCGGTCAGGAATTTTTCGGCGAGATCGAGATCGGGACGTTCGAAAATCATATAGGCGAGTGACGTCGCCTTGGTCGCTGGATTGGGGTTGCGCGCCGGTTGCGGCGTCGTCAGGCGAAGGGCGTTGGCCAGCGGCAGTGATTTCCGCGCTGGCGAATTCGTGTTGGCGGGAGCCCCGCCCGCTTTGCCGTCCGCCCCGATTTGCGACGTTTTCCCATTGAATTCAGCCATGTTCATCCTCCCCGCATCAAAACGCCCTGGGTTGCGTCCCTTGAGCGTGACGCTTTGCCCATCGACGGCGTCATCGTAATTCGATGATAAAATCATTATTGACATAATCATCAGTTTCGTGTCAAACATCATTTGCGGGCGAAAGCGGCGGCAATGGAAGATCGTCGGCTCGCGCGATGCGCAGGGGGCAAGAGCCCCGGCTTGCCGCCAACAGCAAAGCGATGGGAGGTCGCAATGCTCATCGAGGACATCGAATACGTCGTTTTTCACCACCCGGACCCCGAAGAGGCGCGCCGGTTCATGCTCGACTACGGCCTGATCGACCTGGAGCGACGGGGCGACCGAATTTACCTCCGCAGCTATGGGGACGCGCCTTTTTCCTATGTGACGTCGCCAGGGGAATCGGCCTTCGTCGGCATGGGATTCCGGGTCGCCGACCGCGAGGCGCTAGAGACGCTTTCCAAGCGGTTCAATTCGGAAATCACTTCGTGCCCGCATCCCGGCGGCGGTTCGATGGTTGTGGCGAGCGATCCTGACGGCCGTCGTCTGGAGTTCGTGTTCGGGGCCGAAAGGCTGACGTCGATCCCATCGCATGGCTCCCCCATCGTTTGGAACGATGCTTACGGCAAGAACCGGCTTGGAAAATTCCAGCGTTCGGAATACGGCCCCTCCCATGTTCAGCGCCTGGGGCATGTCGCGCTGTTCACCACCGATCCCGAGAAGCTCATCTCGTGGTATTGCGACAATGTCGGCACGAAGCCTTCGGAGCTGATCCACGCGCCGGATGATGAAACGAAGGTTATGGCGTCATTCATGCATCTCGATCGGGGCGAGAGATGGACTGACCACCACACAGTAGCCATTGTCGGCGCTCCAGCCGCAGGCGTCGACCACGTGTCTTTTGAGTGCCGCGATTTCGACGATGTCGGCACGGGGCACATGTTCATGCTTGATAAAGGTTACAAGCATCGTTGGGGGGTTGGTCGGCATTTTCACGGCAGCCAGATCTTCGATTACTGGACCGACCCCGCAGGGTTCCATGTCGAGCATTTCGTCGACGGAGACCTCGTCAACAGCGCCAACCCGATTCTGAAATACCCGTTCGGTCGCAGCACGCTTCTGCAATGGGGGCCGGCTTTTCCGGGACTTTGAACCGGTTCGGTCGGTTCTCGATTTCAGCGCAAGCAACGCCCACGGCCGCGCTGTCCTTGACCTCGCCGGCCGTGGGCTGGGCGCCTTCGCGTCTTCTCCCCGTGAAGGCGTCCCTTTTTCTCATGCCAGTCCTGTGCGGGTTGAAGAATGAAGCGGCAACTCCTCAAAATAATTCTGTTCGTCCTGCCGAAAATGCTGGAGTTCACCGCCAAGCGGCATCCTGAATTTCGGCGACGGCTGGCAGAGAAGGACCTCACGGCCTGGTTCGGGCTGGCTGATGAAAGCATAGGCGCGACATTGGCGATCCGCGGCGGCAAGGTGTTTTCCCAGCCCGGCGCGCGCGCCAAAGCCGATGTCGCCCTGGCTTTCCAGGATGTCTACACCGCTCTGGTTTTCCTCATGCCGGGTCCCGATCAGGGCGAGATCATTCACGCCGCCAAAAATTTCAAGGTCGTCACCAGCGGTTATGACGAGCTTCTCCTCTGGTTCACTCAGACCTTGAACATGAGCCAGACCGTCGCACTGGAAATGGGCATGAAAATGCCTGACGGCAGTCGCCGTTACACCTCCTGCACCAATGGCGGCCCAATATTCGTGTATGTGAAGGACGGCAAGATTCTGCGGACCACGCCGATCGATTTCGACGACGCGGACGCGCCGAGCTGGGAGATCGAGGCGTGTGGCCGGAGATTCCGCCCTAAACGGAGCGGCCTGGTTGCGCCGCACGCCTTGTCGCTGAAATCGCAGGTCTATTCAGACAAGCGGATTCTCTACCCGATGAAGCGGGTCGATTTCGATCCCGACGGCGAAAGGAATCCGCAGAACCGGGGCAAGTCTGACTATGTCCGGATCAGCTGGGATGAAGCGCTCGACATCGTCGCCAAGGAGATCAATCGGCAAAAGCGGGTCCATGGCCCCGGCGCCATCGCCTTTCCGATGTCGTCGCATCACCAGTGGGGCAACGTCGGCTATTATCTCAGCTCGCTCATGCGGTTCGCCAATCTGATTGGCTTTACCCGGGTCGTGGCCAATCCTGATTCCTGGGAGGGCTGGTACTGGGGCGCCATGCATCATTTCGGCAATTCGATGCGCGTCGGCGTGCCGGCCGGCGGCGGCACGATGGTGGATTGCCTGAAGGAAGCGGAAATGATCGTCTTCTGGTCCTGCGATCCGGAAAGCACCAATGGCGCTTACGCGGGATTCGAAGGCACCCAGCATCGCCTTTGGGCCAGGGAGCTCGGAATCGAATTCGTTCATATCGACCCGCATTTCAGCGCCACCGCCCAATTGATTGGCGGACGATGGATTCCCATCCGGCCGCAGACCGACGCTGCTCTGGCGATCGCCATAATGTATGTCTGGGCGGTCGAAGGTCTGTACGACAAGGATTACGTCGCGACGCGCACGACCGGCTTCGACGAGTGGAAAACCTATCTGCTGGGCGAAACGGATGGGATTCCCAAGACGCCCGAATGGCAGGAGGAGGAGACCGGCGTCCCGGCCAAGGACGTGCGCGCTTTGGCGCGCAAATGGGGCGGAAGGAAGGTCCATCTCGCGATCGGGATGTCCGGCGCGGGATTTGGCGGCGCGGGCCGCGGCGCGACCGGCCAGCAATGGGCCCGCAGCATGATCATGATGATGGCCATGCAAGGCTGGGGCAAGCCGGGCGTCAATTTTGGCAGCGCCCAGATGGGCGCCCCCATCGATCCTTATTTCTACTTTCCAGGCTATGCGGACGGCGGCATTTCCGGCGACCTGCTGTGGACCGGAAACGCGGTCCACAATTATCAGCGCATGCCTCATGTCCTGACCCTGAATCATGTCAGGCAGATGGTTCCGCGCCAGCAATTGCCCGACGCCATCATCAACGGGCGCGCCACCGGCTACCTGTGGGACGGAATGTCCCAGGAAGCGCAATTCGCGCCCTTCACCTATCCCATGCCGGGTTATTCGCCGATCCACATGATTTACCGCTACGGCGGATCGTCATTCAGCACCGTGACCAAATCGGGCCGATGGGTGGAGGCCTATCGGCACGAGAGCATCGAATTCGTGGTCAATCAGTCGATCTGGATGGAAGGCGAAGCGCAGTTCGCCGACGTCATCCTGCCGGCCTGCACGTCCTTGGAGCGCTTTGACATCGGCGAATGGTGCAATGCTGGAGGCTATGCGGTGCACAGCTACAGCCTCCTCAACCATCGCGTCATCACCCTGCAGCACAAGTGCATAGAGCCCTTGGGCGAATCGCGATCCGACTACGACATTTTCTGCGCCATTCTGGCCAGGCTCGGACTTGGATCCATGTTCGCCGAAGGCGGGCGCGATCTCGACTGGGCCAAGCGCGTCTTCGATTCCTCCGACCTGCCCAAGCACGTCTCCTGGAAGGATTTTTGCCGGAAGGGCTATTTCGTCGTTCCACCGGGCGAGGTTCCCGTCCCCGACATGCGCTGGTATGCGGAAGGGCGAAAAAAAGATATCCCGGAGCCTGCGCCGCTGCCCAGCCAATATGCGGAAGAATTCGGCAAAGGCCTGCAAACGCCGAGCGGCAAACTGGAATTCGTCCCCGAACTGTTCAAGCGCCATACGGCGGACAATCCCGACCGCCCGGCGGTCAACTGCTATCTACCCTCGTGGGAAGGGCTGCGCGCAACTGAACTGGTCGAGCGCTTTCCGCTGCAAATGATCGCCACGCACAGCCGTTACAGCTTCCACACTTACAACGATGGAAAAAACAGCGCCGTCAATCAGGTCGAGGATCATCGCGCCCTGATCGCCGGCCACAGATTTTGGCTGCTGCGGCTCAACCCGGCCGACGCCGAGGCGAGAGGCATTGGCCATCGTGACCTTGTGAAAATATTCAACGACCGTGGCGCGGTGATCTGCGCGGCAGATGTTTCGCCGATGGTCATGCCGGGCGTCGTCAAGTCCTATGAGGCGAGCGCAGAATTCCAGCTGATCGAATTCGGCGGGGAGACAGTCGAGATCGGCGGCTGTTTGAACATCCTCACCCCTGACCGGCCGCAAACCAGAGGCACGCACAGCATGGCCCCCAATTCCTGCCTGGTGCAAGTGGAGAAGTGGCATAACGCCGAGGCGTTCAAGACCAGCCGCGCAGCGTGAGGGACGGCCATGAGCAAGTGGAATCTGATCATCAATGTCGGCCGGTGCATGAACTGCTACAATTGCGTCATCGCCGACCGGGACGAGCATGTCGGCAACGACTTTCCCGGCTATTCGGCGCCGGCCTCGGCGCAAGCGCCCAGCCCGATACGCATTCGGCGCCGCGCCCAAGGCGCCGCGCCGTTGGTGGAGACTATTTATCTGCCGGTGATGTGCAACCACTGCGACAATCCCCCGTGCAAGAAGGCCGGCGGTGACGCGATCATAAAACGGCAGGATGGGATCGTTGTCATCGATCCCGAAAAGGCCCGCGGTCGCAAGGATATCGTCAAATCCTGCCCTTATGGGGCGATCGTTTGGAATGAAGAACAGCAAGTCCCGCAGACCTGGATTTTCGACGCCCATTTGCTGGACGCGGGCTGGTCTTATCCGCGGTGTCAGCAGGTCTGCCCGACCGATGTTTTCGAGGCGGTCAAGATCGACGACCGCGCCATGCGGGACAAGGCGGCGCGCGAGGGACTCCGACGGCTGCATGAAAAGCTCGGCGCTGCGCCCCGCGTCTGGTATCGCAACCTCGACCGCTGGGAAACCTGCTTCATCGGCGGGAGCGTGAGCGCGACGATCGATGGCGTCGTCGAATGCGTCGTGGCCGCCACGGTGACGTTGATCCAGGCTGGCGCCGAAATCGCGCAGACGAAGACAGACGCTTTCGGAGATTTTCGCTTCGAACGCCTGCCGGAAGGCGGCGGATCCTATTCGATCGAAATCCGACATCCTCACGGCGTCGCGCAACGCAGTTGCCAACTCGGGGAGAGCGCCTACCTGGGCGAAATTCGCCTTGCGGCGGCCTGAGGCGCGCTGTCGGGGAGGCCACGCCATGGGGGAGAGCAGACGCGCAAAGAAAACATCCCATCCTGGGCGCGGACGTGTCCGGCCTACGAAACCAGCGGCCAGCAGCGCCTATGACAACGTTCTCATCACAACGATTGGCCTTTTTGTCCTTTGCGACGAAATGGCGATGCAGGGATTCAATCGCGAGGACTTTCTTGCGCCGATCGGCCTCACGCCGTCGTCTCTCGACGATCCGGAATCCCGCATTTCCTATCGACAAAAAGTTGAGTTTTTTCACAACATTCATCGTCTGACGCGCGATTCGTGCGTTGGCCTGCGCGCCGGACAGCGGCATCGGCTCCACGATCTCGGCTTGTACGGTTTCGCCCTCGCCTCTTGTCCGACGCTCGAAAAAGCGCTCCACTTCGGCCTGTCGCATAGTCGTTTGGCGGGCTCGGTCCTCGAACGAGGGCTGCGCATTGACCGAAATGTCGGCGTCGTCGAGGCCCACGACGTGTTTGGCCTTCATGAGGCCTTGCCGCTTGCAGCCGAATTCGCCTTCAGCACCATGCAACGCGTTGCAAGTCTGGTCCTGCAACGTCCTTTCAAGCCAATGCGGGTAAAACTGCCTTATCCGGCGCCGTCCCATGCAAGCGCCTACACGGATCTGTTCGGATGCCCCGTCGACTTCGAAACCGACGTGCTGGAATTTCACATTGCCTGCCATGAGCTTGCCAAGCCTTGCCCCAACGCGAGCCTCCTGTCGGAAAGGATCAGTCGCAAAATCTGCGAAGGCCTCCTCGAGACGCTGGAATCGGGCGAGCCGGCGATCGTACGCGCGATTCGAATGGAATGTTTCAAAAGCGGGTCCGCGGGCTGCTTCCCGACCGTTCAGGAATTGGCGGCGCGACTCGGATTGTCGCCGCGCACGTTGGCGCGAAGATTTGCCGAATGCAGTCTCAGTTGCCAGGACGTCATCGACGATGTTCGCACCCGCCTTGCCAAGGAGCTTCTCGGCAATACAGGAATGAGTGTCGATGACGTCGGAGTTCGGCTTGGATTTTCCGATGTTTCGAATTTCTGCAAGGCGTTCAAGCGTTGGACTGCGGAAACGCCGGCGGAATATCGAAAGCGTGTCTCGTGGCGCGACCGGTGGAACTGTCGGGTCAAGCCGGAATGAGGCTCAAACTGTTCCTTCCGGTGTTGTTTTTTCGTCACAATGCGCGGGAAAGAGAACCTCATTGCCGGAATGACGCTGCAACACTTTTCTCTGGCCATTTTCAACCTGTTCCCACATGCGCACCGGTTTCATTCTCAACTGATCGAATTGTCAACAATGAGCGCGGCTTACGCGCCGGAATGACGGAGGCGCCGGGAGCGTCGATGGGGAGGATGGAATTGAAAAACTGCGTGGCGCACAGCCGCAGATAAAATGGGAATCGTGACAACCTGGCGTCTGCTCGGTCCACACCGGCGAGGGACGCCCAACTGGACTCTCGGGGAACGGAAAACGATGAAAGCATTTGCAAAAGCAGCAGGTCTTCTTGCTCTGACCGTGACGGTCTCAGTCGCCGCGATCGCGACCGCGCAGGCCGGCGCTTTCGGCTTAAATGAATATAACGCCATTTCGACCGGCAATGCCATGGCCGGCGCGGCTGCGGGCGGCGCGGGCGTCGGTTCGATGGTGTTCAACCCGGCGACGATGACGGATTTTTCCGGTGCCTGGGGTTCGCAGACCTTTACCTATATCGATCCCGACATTACCGTGAAATCCCCTGTCTTTGGCAACACCAACGACATCGGCAACGGCGGCCGCCTCGTTCCGGCCGGCCAGGGGTTATATCAGATCAACAACCAGCTCTGGGTGGGTCTCGAGGTTGGCGCGCCTTTCGGCTTGGTGACGGACGTCAAGCCGCAATATTGGGCCGCCTACGATGGCCAAGTGACATCAGTATTTTCGGTGATCGGCACTCCGATGTTGGCCTACAAGGTCAACGACATGCTGTCGTTCGGCGCGGGCGTTGAAATCGGCTATGTCCGCGCCCGTCTGAGCAAGGATATTTCGCCGCTCGCGCCGGGAAGTTGGCTCGACCTCGATGGCGACGACATGGGTGCGGCGTATAAGGTCGGCTTCACGCTTAAGCCCATAGCGGGAACCGAGATCGGCGTGGGCTACCGCTCACAAATGTTTGTGCGGGAATCAGGAAGTTTGCAGGTCTTGGGCATTCCGGCCATCCCGGGCTTGTCAGGTCCGATCATGGAGGGCGTGCACCCGATGCACGTGGGTCTGATGCTGCCCGACCAGCTCAACGTCGGTCTGCGCCAGCAGCTCACCAATGATCTGACCCTCGGCCTGACCTATCAGTGGACCGATTGGAGCAAGTTCAGCCAGACGGTCGCCTATGTCGACGGCGTTCCTGGCCTGCCGCTTGTCTTCGATTACCGCAACGGCTTCCTCATCAGCGGCGGCTTGGACTACCGGCTCAACGACAAGCTCACCTTGCGCGCCGGCGTGGAGTGGGAGCAGTCGCCGATTTACGATGCGATCCGCCAGGTCAGCCTGCCCGACGCCGACCGTACCTATCTTGGCGTCGGCGCCAGTTACCAGATCAATCCGCAAATGTCGGTCGATTTCGCCTATGCGCATGTCTTTACCCCCAACGCGCCGATCAACATTTTGCCCGGCAACATCGGCTATGTCGGCGTTCCTTTCGTCGGCGCCGCCTCGACCAGCGTGAACATGGTCTCGGCGACATTTAATATGCACTTCGACAAGCCCGCGCCGCTCATCGCAAAATATTGATACGCGCCGCGCCCATTGTGAGTTCGCCGCATTGCGGCGGGCTTTCTTACGACGATTATTGCGACGCGATCCAGCGGGCGATGTCCGGCCAGGTCTCCTTAAGCGTCCTTGCGCCCATGAACAGTCCGATATGGCCGCCAGGCGCGATCCGCGAGACAATTTTGTCTTTCGGCGCCCCGATGCGCTTTTCGGCGTCAAGCACTTGCTCGGGCGTGGTGATGTCGTCGCTTTCTCCGGCGAGCAGAAATGTCGGGCAGACGATGTTTTTCAGGTTCAGCTGGCGTCCAAGGCCGACAAATTCACCTTTCCAGAAGCGGTTTTCCTTGAACAACTGATTGATCGCCTGGAGATACCAGCGCCCGGGAAGGTCGAGAGGATGCTCGTACCAGCTCGCGAACAATTCCGTTTTCTTGACATAATCAGGATCGTCGATGTGCAAGAGAAGCTCGGCAGGTTCGCGCAAGAAGTGCTGGGCCGGGTTCATGTTTTTCCATCCCTGCAGCATGGCCTCGCCGCGCATCCTTCCGCCGCCCGCCGCGACGAGATCCTCGTAAAAGCGCGGAGGCGCCAGTTGGACGATATGTTTCAACGGGCCGTCGCCCGCCTCGGTATCGATCGGCGAGCCCGCGAGCACCAGAGAGTTGACCTTATCCGGGAAGCGCGCGGCGATCATGGCCGACATCCAGCCGCCCTGACACAAGCCCACGAGATTGACCTTCCCGCCAAGATCGTCGATCGCGACGACCATGTCGGCCAGGTAATTGTCGATATCGAAATCCTTCATGTCATCGGTCGCCGACTTCCAGTCGGTGAGCGCGACATGGCTGACGCCATTGTCGAGCAAGGTGGTGACAAGGCTTTGCCCTTCGCGATAGTCCGCGATCATCGCGGAATGCCCGGCGTATGGCGCATCGACGAGCGTCGGGAGCTGCGATGGCCGGCCATAGTCGCGCAAGGTCATTGTCCGCAGATCGAGCCTGGGCTCGTTGGGCGTCGCAAGCTGCGGGCGTAATTCTTCGAAGATTTTTACGCCTTCGTGGAGAGCCTTCGCATTGTGAACGAAGAGATCCAGGCCGTCCTGCGCCATCTTGTGGGTGGCCAGGAGCGGCCAGAACAATGGAACGCCCAGCAGCGCGGGGTCGGGCAGGGTGATGGCATCTTTTTTCTGCATGGCCGTATCGAATCGCCTCCTGGTGTTGGGCGCCGCCACCGAGCGACGCGCGTTCTTTAAAGTTTAACGAAAACCAGATCCAAACAAACCGTATTGATAATTATATCATATATGATAAACTAATCATATATGAAAGATCCGGGCTCTGGCGCGCCGACCATAACGTCCACCGCCGCCATTTAACCAAGTTGAGTGAGGTACGTTCCAGCGCAAACGCAAGAGCGCGTCAGACCGGTGAGCGCAAGAAATGGCGGATCCGATGATCGACGCGGTTCAAGACGCCGTCACGACATGCGAACGCGCGGGACGCCGTCAGGTCGACCACAAGTCGGAAAGGGAGGGTTTATGCCAAAACTCAAAGCATTCGTTTTGGCTGCGGCCGTGATCGTGGTTTCCGGCGGCGCCGCCTCGGCTGGCGACGCCACAGGCGCTTGGCTGCGTTTGGACGGCAAGACAAAGGTGAAATTCTCGCCCTGCGGCAGCGGCCTGTGCGGCGCCGTGGTCTGGCTCAGGGACAAGGGCTCGCCTGCGCATATCGGCCAGCGCGTCTTCTACGACCTGAAGCCAGCTGGCGAAAACCAATGGCGCGGTTCGGCCTTCAATCCCGACGACGGCAGGACCTATTCGGGCAAGATGTCTCTTTTTGGAGGGACGTTGACCACTGCCGGATGCGTGCTCGGCGGTTTGATCTGCAAGAGCTTTACTTGGGGCCGAGCCAACTGACGCCTTTTCAAGTGCGAAGTTCCACTCCGATGCAATTCTCGACGGAGCGAGTTCGTCGTCTGCGCCATAACAGAGCCGAATTGGGCGTCGGAGCGGATGACAATTTGGTCCGGCGGAAAGCAATGCCGGGACTTTTGGCGAGAAGGCCGGCTTCCGGCCTTTCCGCCGATCAACATGAACGCGGCGTTGAAAATTGTATGCCTTTCATAGAGCTCGCTTGATGACAGAAGCTGTTTTCCTGGAATGCAGGGCTCCATCGACCCCGCCGGATCTGGCGCTGGTTCGGAGAACCATGCCTCCCCCAAAGAGCGCGCAGGCGCAGGTTGAGGTGAGCGCAACTTCAGTCAACCCCATCGATGTGAAGAGGGCCGCCGGTTATGGGAGACGCCTATTGGGCCTCAAGGGCGCGGGATGTTTCCCGATCGTGCTCGGCAATGACGTGGTCGGGCGCGTCATCGCTCTTGGCGCCGACGTCGGATCCGTAAGGATTGGCGATGTCGTCATGGGATCCCTGCCGACAGGACCGCAAGGGGCGCACGCGAGCCATATCAATGTCGATGAAGGCCTTATCACACTGGTGATCGATGGATATGCGGGCGAGGAACTGGCGACACTGCCCTATTCGTTTACCACCCTCTGGCTCGCGTTACGGTCAATCGGTTTGAACCGCGAATCGGCCCGTGGCCGCGACGTGCTTGTCAACGGCGCTTCTGGAGGCATCGGCCAAATATCTCTTCAACTATTGGTCAGTTGGGGCGCGCGCGTGACGGCGGTTTGCAGCACAGGCAACGTCGAAACCTGTCGGCGACTTGGCGCCACAACAATCGTCGACAGACTCACCACATCGATAGACCAAATTCCCGAGCGTTATGACTTCACGCTCAATTTCGGCGCATGGAAGGATGAGGAAGATATGGTCGCGCACCTCAAAAAAACGGCGCTGGGCGCGGCGACAACCTGCCATCCGCTCTTATCGAATTTCGACGAATCTGGTCTCATAGGAGGCGTCGCGAGATCCCTTTCGGATAACTTCCGTATGCGTCGTCAAGCCGCTTTGCGGGCCCCCAATGCCCGCTACCGTTGGACAGTCTACAAGGCGGATCGCGAGGCATTATTGGCGCTTCGCGAGATGTTGGTGTCGCGCCTCATTTCTCTGCCGATCGGCTTTTCTGGGCGTTTTGAGGACGCAGCGCATGCCTTTGCACACGTCGCAGCGGGGCGTCCGGGTCGGGCAATCCTGAAGCCGAATGGGTGAAGACATAGAGACTTCGCCGGGAAAAACTCACGTTGAGGCCGATCCTTCATTTTTTTTTGCGCTTGCCTCCTGAAGCTTCCGCGAAAGCCAAAATGATTAACCAATCATGATTGATGAATCTGGCGGATTGTGCTCCACTGCACGGCGCTGAACGCCAATGCGTTTGGGATGTTAGCCCGGCGTGCGTTCGTCATTGCGATGCGATTTAGTTCGGTTGCGGTTAGCCGATCGCGCGGCCATACTGGCGATCATGCGGGAGGATCGGACATGTCAAAGGTGGACGAACTTATCTCTGAACTTCAGCAGAAACGCGACGAGATCAGCCTGAGGATTCACCTGGGTTCGAAAGAATTGCTGGACGACTGGAGTCGGGTGGAAGCAAAATGGGAAGCCTTTTCGGCGCGAGCGCA
The DNA here is from genome assembly GCA_963703385.1 of uncultured Pseudomonadota bacterium. Lineage (GTDB taxonomy): Bacteria > Pseudomonadota > Alphaproteobacteria > Rhizobiales > Beijerinckiaceae > Rhodoblastus. Next base: position 3,639,535 of record OY969816.1, on the reverse strand, counting down.
GCTCGAAAAATCCGGCAAGGACGTTGGCGAAGCGGTGGAGATCTTGGGCAGCGAACTCAGGGACGCCTTCAAGCGAATTGGCGCCGCGCTGAAATAGGACCTGGATCATGCCCCAAGCAGTCCTTCCCGGTGCGCCGGGACGCTCGCCGCGGCGAGCGCCGCGGCGCGACTTCGGCAAAGCGCCGCGGCCGATGGCGATCCATGCGTCGCCCTCCATCGTTTGGAACTGAAAATGTGAGCCATGGAACGGCAAGCGTGTAAATTGTCTGCAATGCGGCCCGAGTAGCCGGAAAGGACCAAACATGCCCGCGCGAAGCTTTAGCCGTCTTGGCGGCAAGCGGTTTGGCCGATGGACGGGCGCCATTGCGCTGCGAGCCGCTCTGATATCGATGGTTGGATTGGCGTTTGTCTTGTCGCCTGGCTTTTCGAACCAAGGCTTCTCGATCGGCAAGGCTTATGCCAAGTCGAACCAGAAAAACCTTGTCGAGGACGTCCACAAGGCCATTGAGACGCTGATCAATCGCCTGCGCGGCCATGATATGCCTGACGGCGTCGTGAAAACCAATGGCCGCATCGAGGCCACGGAAGTCGATGTCGCGGCCAAATATCCAGGCCGGCTGGCGACCGTCAACGTGGATGAGGGCGACGAGGTGACGGCCGGACAGGTCGTCGCCGTTATCTCATCGCCCGAAACGGAAGCGGAGCTTCGCGGCGCCCAGGCACAACTCCTGAAGGCGAAGCAAGCCTTGGCCGAGGCGCAGGCGTTGATCGTCCAGCGCAAAAGCGATCTGGATTTCGCCAAAACGGATTTTGAGCGTGCGAAGGCTCTAATCGACAAGGGATTTATCACGCAGCAGGTTCTGGATCAGCGGCGCAATCGATTTCAGGCGGCGGACGCAGCCCTCAACGCGGCAAACAGCGAGCGCGACGAGGCGATTTCCCAGATCAGCACAGCCCAGGCCAATGTCGAACAGTTTCAGTCCATGCTTGTCGATCTGACGCTGGTTTCGCCGAGAAGCGGCCGCGTGCAATACCGGCTTGCGCGCGCCGGCGAAGTCGTCGCCGCAGGGCAGCGGATTCTCACGATCCTCGATCTGAACGACGTTTACATGACGATCTACCTGCCGGCCAAGGAGGCCGGCAATCTCGCGCTTGGCGACGACGCCCGCGTGATCCTTGATCCCGTTCCCGAATATGTTTTCCCGGCCAAGATCAGCTTCGTCGCGACCGAGGCCCAATTCACGCCGAAGAGCGTTGAGACCGCCGAGGAGCGTGAAAAGCTGATGTTCCGTGTCAAGCTCCAGGCCGATCCTCAGCTTCTAAGCAAGTATCACCGCGAAGTGAAGACCGGCGTCCGGGGGCTCGGCTTCGTCCGTGTCGATCCCAAGATTCCCTGGCCCGGCGAACTTGTTGTGAAGCTACCCCAGTGACCACCCCCGTCGTCGCCAGAATCGAGGGCGTAACCCACCGCTACGGGAAGACGCTCGCGCTCAACGACTTGTCGCTCGATGTTCCCGCCCAATGCATGGCGGGACTGATCGGACCCGACGGCGTCGGCAAATCCACGTTGCTCGCCCTCATTGCCGGCGTCCGGAAGATTCAGACGGGCAATGTCCTCGTTCTCGACGGAAACATGGCGGAGGAAAGTCATCGCCGGGCCAGCTATGGACGCATCGCCTATATGCCACAGGGCCTGGGCCGCAATCTCTATCCGACGCTCAGCGTTTTCGACAATATCGACTTCTTCGGCCGCCTGTTCGGCCAGGGCGCGGCCGAGCGTCGCGCGCGCATCGACGAACTCCTGAAAGCGACGGGGCTCGATCCCTTCGGGGACCGGCCATGCGGCAAGCTGTCGGGCGGCATGAAGCAGAAGGTCAGCCTCTGCTGCTCGCTGATGCACGATCCCGATCTTCTCATTCTCGACGAGCCCACCACCGGCGTCGACCCGCTCTCACGCCGGCAATTCTGGGAGCTGATCGATTCCATCCGCGCCCGTCGCCCCAGCATGAGCGTGATCGTCGCCACCGCCTACATGGACGAGGCGGGCCGTTTCGACTGGCTCGCCGCAATGGACGATGGCAAGGTCATGGCGCATGGCGCGCCGAAGGAGATCCTCGCCCAGGCCAACAAGACCACGCTCGACGACGCCTTCATCGCCTTGCTTCCCCCGGAAAAGCGCGCCCAGCACAAGGAAGTCGTCGTGCCGCCGCGCGTGGAAGGCGACGACAACACGCCGGCGATCGAGGCGGAGGGGCTGACGCGCCGTTTTGGCGACTTCGTCGCCGTCGACCATGTGAACTTCCGCATCGGACGCGGCGAGATTTTCGGCTTCCTCGGTTCGAACGGCTGCGGCAAAACCACGACCATGAAAATGCTGACCGGGCTGCTGCCGGTCAGCGAAGGCTCGGCCAAGTTGTTCGGCAAGCCGATGGCGGCCGACGACATGGAGGCGCGCCAGAACGTCGGCTATATGTCGCAGGCCTTCTCGCTTTATAGCGAACTCGCCGTGCGGGAGAACCTCGAACTGCACGCGCAACTCTATCATCTTCCGTCGGGCGAGGTCGAAGGTCGAATCCTAGAATTGCTGGAGCGTTTCGACCTGAAAGAAGACGCGGGCGCCAAGCCGGAGAGCCTGCCCCTTGGCGTGAAGCAGAGGTTGCAGTTAGCCGTGGCCGTACTCCATCGGCCGTCGATGCTCATTCTCGACGAGCCGACGTCGGGCGTCGATCCCGTCGCCCGTGACGCCTTCTGGCGCACGCTGATCGATCTCTCGCGCGATGATGGGGTGACGATCTTTCTCTCGACCCACTTCATGAACGAGGCCGAGCGGTGCGACCGCATCTCGCTGATGCACCAGGGCCGCGTGCTTGGCGTTGGCGCCCCGAAGGAGCTTGTGAAGGAGCGCGGCAGCGCAACTCTGGAGGACGCCTTCATCTCCTATCTGGAAGAAGCGGCTGGAACCGAGGAAAAAAAGCAGCCCGAACCCGCGCCGCAACCAGCGGAGGCCCCGAAGGTCGTCGCCGTCGAGCCGCGCCGATCGCCTTGGTCGAGCCGGTTCGATCCCGGACGGCTGTGGGCCTATGCCCGGCGCGAAGCGATGGAGCTTCTGCGCGATCCGATCCGCCTGGCCTTCGCGTTCGTCGGCCCCGCCATCCTGATGCTGGCCATGGGCTATGGCATCACCTTCGATGTCGAGAACCTGAAATATGCGGCCTTCGATCAGGACCAGACGCCGGAAAGCCGCAGATTGCTCGAAAGCTTTTCCGGGTCCCATTATTTCTCCGAGCAGCCTCCGATCAGCTCTTCCGCCGAACTCCAGCAACGCATGCAGCGCGGCGAACTGGCTGTCGCCATTGAAATTCCAGCCGGCTTCGGCCGCGATCTCGCGGGCCTGCATCCGCCCGAGGCCGCCTTCTGGATCGACGGCGCCATGCCGTTCCGGGGCGAGACCACGAACGGTTATGTCACCGGCATTCTGCTGCGTTATGCGCAGGATCTGCTTGTGGAGCGCCTTGGCCCCAACGCGGCGTCTAACGTGTATCTGGGGAGCGTCAACATCGAAAATCGCTTCCGCTACAACCAGGCGTTCAAGAGCGTCTTCTCCATGGTTCCGAGCGTCATTGTGGCGATGCTGGTTCTGATCCCCGCCATCATGTCGACCATAAGCATTGTCCGGGAGGTGGAGACCGGCTCCATCGCCAATTTCCGGTCGACGCCCATCAGCAAGCTGGAATTCCTTCTGGGCAAGCAGTTCCCCTATGTCGTCGTCGGGATGCTGGCCTTCGCGCTCCTCGTGCTGATGGCGCTTTTCGTTTTCAACGTTCCGGTCAAGGGGTCTTTCGGAGCCCTCACATTCGGGGCTTTGCTCTATGTCCTCTCGACCTGCGGTTTCGGGCAGCTCATTTCGACCGTCACCCGAACTCAGGTCGCTGCGGTCTTCGCCACCACCGTTCTCGCCGTCATTCCCGTGGTGAACTTTTCAGGCCTGCTCGTTCCGGTGTCCTCCCTTACCGGCTCGGGCAGGGTCATCGGACTGATGTTCCCTGCGGCCTGGTTTCAGCCGATCAGCGTCGGCGCCTTCACCAAGGGTCTGGGCTATTCCGAGCTCTGGCGCTATGGGCTGGTCCTCTGCCTCTTCTCGATCGGCTATCTGGTTGCCGCGCATGCTCTCTTACAGAAGCAGGAGAGGTGAGATGTCGTTTGCGAACCGGCCGGCGGATTCACGAGAGCAATCGGCGCCGCGCCAGGAAACGACGGCCAGCCGGCCGGGCGGTCCCTGGTTCGGAAGGCTCATGCGACACGCCGCCAACGTTTTCCGGCTGACGATCAAGGAATTGCGGAGCATCGTCGCCGACCCGATCATGCTGGCGCTTGTCGCGTTTTCGTTCACGATTGCGATCCACGCCGCCGCCACCGGCGCCTCGACCGAGGCGACAAATCTCTCCGTCGCCATCGTCGATGAAGATCATTCCGATCTGTCCCGGCGCATTGCCGATGGCCTCACGCCGCCGACTTTCAAGCCGGCGGTCGAAATTTCGGCGTCCGAAATCGACCCGGCGATGAACGCGCAACGTTTCATTTACGTCATCGAGATTCCTCCAAGATTCCAGGAAGATATTCTTGCTGGGCGGCAGCCTTCCGTTCAGATCGACGTCGACGCCACCGCGGCCGCACAGGCCTTCAACGGCATGACGTACATCCAGAACGTCATCATCAATTACGTAACGGCTTTCGTTGCCGGCCGCGAAGGATTGTCAGGCTTGCCCATCAAGGTGGTGACGCGCGCAAAATTCAATCCGAATTTCAAGTCGAGCTGGTTCACCTCGGTGATGCAGATCATCAGCAATCTCACCATGATCACCGTGATGCTGACCGGCGCCGCCCTGATCCGTGAGCGTGAGCAGGGCACGGTCGAGCATCTCCTCGTCATGCCGGTCGTCCCGATCGAGATCATGCTCGCCAAGATTCTGGCTAATGGCCTCGTCGTCTTGCTGGCGACCGGCCTGTCGTTGCTTTTCGTGGTGCAATGGTGGCTGCAGGTGCCGATCGCAGGATCGATTGTCCTGTTTTTGGTCGGCTCGTGCTTTTATGTGTTCACCGTCGCCTCGCTCGGCATCGCGTTGGGGACCGTCGCCGCCACCATGGCCCAGTTCGGCCTGCTGTCGATCCCGGTCCTGCTGGTGATGATGCTGCTTTCCGGCGCCACGACGCCGCTCGAAAGCATGCCCGTGTGGCTGCAATACCTGATGAAGATCATAAGCCCGACTCCGCATTTCGTTATTTTCGCCCAGGACGTGCTTTATCGTGGCGCCGACGCCGCGATCGTCTGGCCGGAGGTCTTGGCGACAGCGGTGATCGGCAGCCTCTATTTCGTTTTCGCCTTGCGCCGGTTTCGCAGCGTTATATTCAGCGGTTGAGCGCCAGCAGACAAGATCGACCACATCACGAGCGTCGGTGAATTCGCAGGCGATCCCAAGGTTTCGGAACTCAGCGCCCTGAGTAAATCTGGAGCATGGCGCCGCCTAAGGCAATCGCTGGCGTCGACTGCGCCCATCGTGCCGAATGCGTTGGCGACGAATGACCAAAAGCCTGGATCAGCTGGGGCGCGATTTGAGCGATCCGGGCATATTTGTCATGGTGCGCGGGATCCTGCGCCGCAATGTCCGTCGCGTCGATCACCGTTGCGCCGAGAGAGGTGAGTTCTTTGGGGTTGGCATAGTCGCCAAGCCGAGGCCGGCCTCCCGCAATTGCGGTCGAAAGACCGAGCGCCTGGTCATCCTTCGATAGGAGAATAAAATATGGCACCTCTGGCCGCCCTAATTGCGTGAGCTGGGACTTGAATACATCATAATCTATATCCGGAGAAGCTAAGAAAATTAAACCGATTTTGTGTTTCTTCGGCGGTCCCGCCCGCAACTTCAATTGAACCAATGACTCGGCAAAAAGCATATTTCCCAAGGAATGCGCGACAACGTTTATTTTCTCTGCATCGCTTCTTTCCAGCAAGATGAGGAAGCGACCGAGCGCGGCTCGAGCAACCATGGCGCTATTGTTGTCGTAGGCATAATCGAAAATGTCGCCTCTTGACGCCCAACTGAACACGACCGGAACATTGGGCAATTTCACATCATAGCTGAGCTGAGCAGAGCGGAGGACGGCGTCCGAGAAGATCGTGTTAAAGCCGTGAATATACAGAAGGATCTGCCGGCGACCTTGCGGGAGACGGCGAAGTTCAGCGTTCAATTTGAGGAGAAATGCGTCCTCGTCGGAAAGATAGTTCGCGCTGCGGATGGTGAAGCTTCCAGGCGAATCGTCAGGCGGCGGCTGGGTGATTTGCATTGCGACCGCCGTTTGGGCGGGCGGCGTGGAGACGAACACCTCGGCATAATCTGTTTTCGCTGCACGATCCGTTCCGAAATAGACGCCCGGCTGGTCCATCCGATTTCGAGTCGTCGCGACGAGGACGTGCTGTTCAGCGCGTAATTCACCATCGTTGGTTCGCAAGGGCAAATCGGTCCTTTCGGCGTAAGGCGCGCAGCCCGAAAACAAAAAAAGGGCCCCAACGGCGGTCGCGCGCCATCGCAACCGCCGCCGAAACACGCCAGACTTTTCAATGATCGTCGCCATCATCTATGACCTCGGGGTTCCGATTGATCACGGCGCCTTTCGAGCGCCTATTAGTTTGCGTAGCGCCGACAAGATGCTGACCCCGAGGGCAAGGGTTCCGCCGATATCATTGATACGTTCGCCGGCGGCTCCGACCATTTGAGCGAGTCCTTGGGTGTCTGCAGCAGCGGTCTCAAGAGCGGCGGTTTCCATTTCCGAGAGCGCGGTCAGCTCGGGCGAGACCGGTTCGCGCAGTGCATAGACCAGCAGCGCCGCAGCGAGTACGAAATAGACCCCGGCGACGAGCAATATCGCGGGGACATCGCCCAATGGCGCCCGGATCGCAAGAAACAAGGCGATCGTCGCCAAACCCGCAGAAACAATGAACGCCGAGACGGCCAAAGCACCGGCGATTGCGCGACGTATCAGAAGTTGGGCGAGCAGTTGGCGACGCAAAAAGGCGACCCGCGCATAAAGTTTTGCAGAAGTGAATGTTGACATCGGATACGATCTCCCATCGATGGAACACAGGCGTTTATCGAGTCCGCCGCCCTATGACGAGGCCGATCGCAAGACCAACGCCGAACGCGCCGATTGCGGTCAGTCGCGGATATTTGTCGATCTCTCCCGCGAACTCCTCAAGTGTTGCGTTCACGGCGGCAAAAAACGCCTCGACTTCAGCCTGTTCAGTTTCGCTTTTGGGCACCGGTTCGTCGAGCGACTGCGCGCTGTTGTCGCGCGACTTTCTATATACACGCTTGCTTTCGATCTCGGCTCGTAAGCGTGTTATCTCGTCTTGCAAATTCATTGGAACCTCCCGGGCGAGCCTCAGTTCGGCAGAAGTGTCACGATGGGATGCTTGGCTTCCAGATCATGGATCCTTTTGTGTCTTCCGGACTCATGACAATGCATTGTTCCTGCCTTTCGATCTTGGCAGAGGCGCCAAAAAACCATGGCGATGGCTTGCCGTCGAATGATCGCATGACGTTTGCGTGTTCCTCATTGGCCATTGACTTTAGCGTGATCGCCGGAGGTTTTCAGCCTCGGATTTCGGATCCGAACCCGCGCGAGATAGAGGGGCGGAGAGGAACAGGCGTGTGAGCGCCGCGCCGGCGTTAATAAACCCATCATCGCATAGGCCGTCGGCCCCAGCCAGCCAGCCCGCTTGGGCCGTGAGATTAGCGCCCGTTCGGTGGGGCCGCGTCACGGGATCACGTCGGCGGCTCGGACATGCCGACCGACATTGGCCTGGCGCTCGATCCCCCGGCCGCTGATGGGGCAGAATAAATCGGTTTGGGCGGGGCGCGGACTGCATCCGTGCGAATGAATGATCGGAGATACGATTGGAAATGGTCCTGCTGCTTTTCGAGGCGTTGTAGCCGGGCTGATTTATGGGGCGCTTCGAAGCTGCGGGCCCCAAGACCCAATAGCAACTGCTGCTACCGGAATGTGGAGGTAGATCCGCATCCATCCCCTGTCGCCAAAAAGGTTTGTCAATCTGTTGGAAACGGTTTAGGTATTATTGACTGATAAGTTAATCAGCCTTGAAGATTGGAGCGACGACCTGATGGATAGACGGAGGCGGCGAAAGGAGGAGAGGCCAGGAGAAATTTTGGCCGCTGCTCTGGAGGCGTTCTCGGCGCACGGTTATGCGGCAACGCGGTTGGAGGACGTTGCTGCCTTGGCTGGCGTTACCAAGGGCACAATTTACGTATATTTTGATACCAAGGAAAAACTATTTCAAGAAATGGTCACTCATTATTTAGATGGAATTCGAGACGGAGCGGATACACTTATTATAAATACAGATGGAACGTGTTCAGATAAAATTCGCTCACTTCTCGAATTTGTTTGTCGGCGCTGCTTTAGTGAACGAGCAGTGCGTGAGATTCTTCGTTTTATAGTCGCGGAGAGCAAAACTTTTCCTAGCCTCGCCGACGCCCATTATCACGAATTTGTGGTACCTGTTCTGCGGTTAGTCGACGAGTTGTTAGAAAGTGGTATCTCTTGCGGCGAATTCAAACAATCTATCGGGAAAGAAAGCGCTCGTATCATAATCGCCCCTACAGTAACTCTTGCACTCCTTAAACTTATTGTTGAAGACAGCTTAAGTGTTGATGAGGCAGCGTATATAGGAACCCACGTCAATCTGATTTTAAATGGAATACGCGTGTGAGCGATGATATTTCGAGGCAGCTTATCACGTGAGGTCACGCGGATCAAAATATTGAAGTGGGACGCAGTGCGGCGTCTTACGCGGCCCTGAGAGCGTCCAGCGCGCAGCTCTGTTCATGTCTTTACAGCCCGGGCAATGCAACGATGAGATCGAGGGTCCGCTGCTGGCGGATTCTGTTGAAAAACTCGGCCATTGATTGATCGGGCGCCGACGCCGTGATTCACTTCTCTTGCTGATTTGGCGGGGGATGCGGCGATGATGGGCGTTCAAGCGGCGGCGGCGAGGTTGTTTTACGATTTCTGCCTCGACGACCACGTGCCCGACGACCATCAGCTCCGGGGTATCGACCGGCATCTTGACCTTGAAGACGTTCGGAACGGGCTGAAGCCTTTCTACAGCAGCACCGGCCGGCCCTCGGTTGATCCGGAACTGATGATCCGCATGCTGCTCATCGGCTATTGCATGGGCATCCGCTCGGAGCGCCGCCTGTGCGACGAGGTCCATCTCAATCTCGCCTATCGCTAGTTCTGCCGTCTCGGCCTCGATGGCAAAGTCCCCGATCATTCGTCCTTTTCGAAGAACCGGCATGGCCGCTTTCGTGAGAGCAATGTTCTGCGCCATCTATTCGAGACCGTTGTCGCACGTTGCATGGCCGAAGGCCTGGTCGGCGCCGATGGGTTTGCCGTTGACGCCAGCCTGATAGCAGCCGACGCCAACAAGCAACGGTCGGTGCGAAGCGGCGACTGGAACGTGGATGAGATCACGGATGAGGCCAGCCGCGCCACGCGCGAATATCTCGCGACGCTCGACGACGCAGCGTTCGGCGCGGCTTCGCCGGTGACGCCGAAGTTCATCGCGCGGTCGGATCCAGCGGCGCAGTGGACCGGCGCGCACAAGGGGCATGCCTTCTTCGCCTACTCGACCAATTATTTGATCGACACCGATCATGGCGTGATCGTCGATGTCGAAGCCACACGCTCCATTCGCCAGGCGGAGGTTGGAGCCGCCCAAACAATGCTAGATCGAACCGAGGATCGCTTCGGCCTCAAGCCTGGTTATCTGGCCGCCGATACCGCTTATGGCACGGCCCAAAACCTCGCCTGGCTCGTCAAGCAGAAGCAGATTACGCCGCATATTCCGGTCTTTGACCATTCAGCGCGCACCGACGGCACATTCTCGCGCGCCGACTTCACGTTCGATCCCGAAGCGGACCGTTACACCTGTCCGGCGGGCAAGGAATTGGTCCAGTTCCGGCGCACCTACGCCGTTCCGCGCACCGGCATCGCAGCTGACGGCACGCGCCGTTACCGCGCCAGCAAAATGGATTGCGACGTCTGCGAACTCAAAGCGAGGTGCTGCCCGAATGCGGTGGCGCGGAAGATTCCTCGCGATGTGGACGAAGATGCCCGCGACGTCGCTCGGGCGCTCGTTGGGACGCCTGAATATGAAGCGGCCTGTCGGCGACGGAAGAAGGTCGAGATGTTGTTTGCCCATCTCAAGCGCATCCTGCGGCTCGGGCGCTTGCGCCTGCGTGGCCCATGCGGCGCGAAAGACGAGTTCCTGCTCGCCGCGACCGCGCAAAATCTGCGACGGCTCGCTCGATTGCGGCCGGGGATGCCACCAATGGAAGCAGTGGCGGCATAGCCCGCCGATAAGGCGCCCTTCAGGGCCGTCAAAGCGAAGGGGCAATCCCTCAAACCTTGAAAAAATGCCTCCAGCGGGAGCGCAATCACAAAACCGCCGAGTTTTTCAACATCGGGTAATGGTTGGCGGCTCCTCTTCGGAAATCCGATAGGGTTTCCGAACAGAAAGAGGAGGCTGATCATGGAATATTTTGCTGGTCTGGACGTCTCGATGGAGGAGACGCACATCTGCGTCGTGGACCGAGACGGCGGCGTCGTCCACGAGACCAGGGTTGCTTCCACGCCGGCCGACATCGACGCGGCGCTGATGGAAGCGCCGGCATGTCAGCGGGTCGTATTCGAGACCGGGCGGATGCCGAACGCGACGGCCAGGCCGCGGATCTGGTTCTCCAGCGTGACGCGCTGGCCGACGAGCTTCTTGCGGGCGATAATCAGCGCGCGAATGGCGTGGGCGGCGAGAGACTTCACATGCACCGGCTTGAAGAAACCGGTGCGCGCCAGCTGCGCCAGGCCGCGCGCATCATTGCGGTCGGTCTTGTGGGTCGCAAGAGACTTTAGCGCCTGATAGGCCTGCCGGCTCTCGACGCAGACCACGGGCACGCCTCGTTGGACCAGGCCGTGATAGAGCATCGGCGCCATCCGCCCGGTCTCGAATACGACCCGCTGACATGCCGGCGCTTCCATCAGCGCCGCGTCGATGTCGGCCGGCGTGGAAGCAACCCTGGTCTCGTGGACGACGCCGCCGTCTCGGTCCACGACGCAGATGTGCGTCTCCTCCATCGAGACGTCCAGACCAGCAAAATATTCCATGATCAGCCTCCTCTTTCTGTTCGGAAACCCTATCGGATTTCCGAAGAGGAGCCGCCAACCATTACCCGATGTTGAAAAACTCGAAAAATTGGGTGCTTTAAAAATCCCGCCAAATTCGATGAGGCGTGACTTTTCTCGTTCAATGCCTTCTGGAATCGGCTACGGGCGTTTTCGGTGGATTTTTCGTGCAATCGGCTCATCCCCCTCATCTTTTTTATATTGCTGGCTCCAAGGGGCTGCAAAATTTTGATCAGTGGCCAAAAAAGAGTTTTTCAACAGAACCAGCCGGTTCCCGTCTGTCGGCAATGGCCGCCACCGGCGGATTCTGTTGAAGAAGTCGTTGAGTTTGGCGGCAGCAGCGTGGCTGCGCATCAGCACGTGGGCTGTCTGGCGGCTGATGAGCCGCTATTTTTGTTGTGGTGTGGTGTTTGAGAGTGTTTTGGCTCCTTTCGCGTTATGCAATTGCTTCCAATCCGCCATCGGGAGGCGGCCGGCTGGCGAGTTTGGCCAGCTTTCGCAAGTTCTGCGCGATGGCTGCGAGCATGAACTCATCTCTTGCGCCGCAGGGTCCGCGCAATCACAGCCGGTTGAGTTTGAGAATGCGTTTGAGGTGTGCAAACAGCATCTCGATTTTTTTCCGCTCTCGGCGAGATCGCAAATATTCCGGCGTTCCGGCAAGACGCCGCACCACGTCGCGCGCCGCTTCATGGATGCTTCTGGGAATCTTGCGGTGGGGCTGGCCGGGGCAGCATTTTTCCTTGAGCGCGCAGGCGCCGCAATCGCGCTGGGTCGCGCGGTAGAGCCTCGTATTTTCTTTGGTGACGCCGGCCCGCGGAATCTTGAACGGCCTACGGTATTGCTGAAGGGTCTTGCCGCCGGGGCATTGGTACGTATCCGAAGCGGCGTCGAAGGCGAAGTCGGATCGACTAAACGTCCCGTCTGTCCGTTCGCCTTTCTCCCAAAGCGCGACATGCGGTTCGATGGATTTTTCTTCGACCATCCAGCCGAGGATTGCCGCTGAACCGTAATTTGTGTCGCCGGCCAACCGCTGCGGCTTCAATCCGAAGCGCTCTTCGGTCCGGTCGATCATGGTTTTGGCCGCGCCGACTTCCGCTTGCCGAATGGCGCGTGTCGCTTCGACATCGAGAATGATCGAGGCCTTCAGATCGATCAAATAATTGTTGGCGTAAGCGAAAAAGGCATGGCCCTTGTAGATGGCTGTCCATTGCGCCGCGGGATCGGATCGCGAGATGAATTTCGGCGCAACCTCGCTGGCGGCGCCCCAGGCCGCGTCATCCAGCGTATCGAGATACTCGCGCACCGACCGCCGTGACGCCGCAAGCGCCTGCCAATCAAAATCTTCCGAACTCGCTGTCGAGCGTTGCTTGTTGGCGTCCGCAGTAATCATGCTCGCATCGACGGCGAAGCCCTCGCCGCCTACGAGCCCTTCCGCCATGGCGCGCCGAACGACGGTCTCGAACACATGACGGAAGGCGTCGCTTTCGCGGAACCGGCCATGCCGCGCCTTGGAAAAGGTGGAATGGTCGGGAATGCGGTCCTCCAGGCCAAGCCCGCAGAACCATCGATAGGCGAGATTGAGGCCGACCTCCTCGCAAAGCCGCCGTTCCGAGCGGATGCCGAAGCAATAGCCGACGATCAGCATGCGGATCATGAGTTCGGGATCGACGGATGGGCGACCAAGATTGCTGTAAAAAGGAGCGAGATGCGCTCGCAGTTCGCGCAGATCGACAAACCGATCAATTTTGCGCAGCAGATGAGTGGCTGGAACCCGGTCCTCCAGGCAAAACTCATAAAAGAACTTCGCTTGATCGTTCTGCTGTCGTCCCATCATACCGATCACCATCAATGATCCAGTATCTGAATGGAATCACGGCACAGATCAGCTTGCAATCGACTTTTTCAACAAAATACGCCTTTGACCGACGGTCGCAGGCGCGGCCGGCAATGACTGCTCGGCGCGGTATTATCGCCGGCGCCGTGCTGACGCGCCTGTTCCTCCCCGCCCTTTATCTCGTATCTCGCCTAGGCTCGGATTCCGAAATCCGAAGCTGAAAACGTCCGGCAATCACGCTAAAGTCAACGACCATTGACGAACACGCAAACGTCATGCGATCGCTCGACGGCAACCCACCGCCATGGTTTTTTGGCGCTTGTAGACATCGAAAGGCAGGAACTATGCATCGTCATGGGTCCGAAAGCCAAAAAAGGCTCCATGACCTGCAAGCCAAGCATCACATCGCGAAGCTTCTAGTGAATTAGCGCTCGCCCGGGAGGATCCAATGAGTTTACAAGACGAGATAACACGATTGCGAGCCGAGATCGAAAGAAAACGTGTATCTAGACAGTCGCACGATAACAGTGCACAGCCGATCGAGGAAACAACGCGCGAGGGTGAAAACGAACAGGCTGAAGTCGAGGCATTTTTTGCCGCCGTAAACGCAACGCTCGAGGAGTTCGCGGGAGAGATCGACAAATATCCGCGACTGACCGCAATCAGCGCGTTCGGCGTTGGCCTCGCCATCGGCCTCGTCATAGGGCGGCGGACTCGATAACCGCCTGTGTTCCATCGATGGGAGATTGTATCCGATGTCAACGTTCACTTCTGCAAAACTTTATGCGCGCGTCGCGTTTTTGCGTCGCCAACTGCTCGCCCAACTCCTGATACGTCGCGCAATCGCCGGAGCTTTGGCCGTCTCGGCATTCATCGTTTCTGCGGGTTTAGCGACGATCGCCTTGTTTCTTGCGATCCGTGCGCCATTGGGCGATGTCCCCGCGATATTAGTCGTCGCCGGGATCTATTTCGCATTCGCAGCGGTGCTGCTGGTCTACGCACTACGCGAACCGGTCTCGCCCGAGTTGACCGCGCTCTCGGAACTAGAATCCGCCGCTCTTGAGACCACTGCTGCCGACACTCAGGGACTCGCCCAAATGGTCGGAGCCGCCGGCGAGCGTATCAATGATATCGGCGGAACGCTTGCGCTCGGGGTCAGCATTTTGTCGGCGCTGCGCAAACTTATAGGCGCTCGAAAGAAGCCGTAACCAGCCGGAACCTCGAGGAGATCAGCGACCCCGGCGCGTTGGAACGCCTTTTCGGTAACCCACGCGCCATCGTACGCCAGCGTGCCGACAGGATCGCAGATTACCCAAGCTTTCCCGGAGTTGTCAGCCCTTCCTCGCGTCTACAGCCTCCTGGCGAGCTATGGCGGCGTCTATCGCTGCGAGCTTCGCCTGTTCGACCGCGGAGATGGCGTATTCGATCGCCATGCTGGCTTCCCATTCCATCTCGTCCGCCCAGTTCTCGGCGCGCTTGGCGTCGAGGTCCTTCTTCCAACGTTTGACATTCGCCTTGAGCGTTTCGCCATCGGCGGAAACCTTTGCTTGAAGTGCACTGAAGTCGCTTGAAATAGCGTTGCCGGCAGACTTCACATCCTGCTTTAGCTTTTCAACCGACTGCGTCGTAACGATCCGCAAATGCTCACGGCGAACCATCATCTCGTCATGGGTCTCTTTCTTCGCTGCGGCGAAGTCATCTTCGGCCTTTTTCGCCTGCACTGACATTTTGGCGAGTTGTTCAGAGAGTGGCATTACCATTGAGGCCTCCTTCTGGTTGCCTTCAGCTATGTCTTGCGAACCAACTGTATCTGCTTCCACCATCATCGGCGAACTGCGCCCAACCTCATGCCGTGCGCAACCCGAGCGCCAGCGAGATCCAGGTGAGGCCATAGAAAATCAGGTCAATGCCGATGAAAAGCCCGATCACCCAAAGTCCTGAGGCGGGCCACTGCGCAAGAACCAGGGCGCCAAGGACAATCGTGATGATCCCGTCCACCGCCTGCCACCCCCAGCCTGGGAGAGCAACAAGAAGCGAACCGCTTAGTTCAAACAGCCCTCCGACCAGGAAGAATATAGCCATGACGAAGGTCAAGCCCTCGGCGCTGAGTAGCGGTCGCGTCACCAGCAGCAGGCCCGTTACCCCGAAGAGGATCGCCGCCAGCAAATGGTGAAAGAAGCCTGCCCAATGCCCAACCATAACGGCTTGGGCGACTTCGATACCAGAAGCGATCAGCAGCAGCCATCCGAAGAACAGCATCGAGACAACGGTGGCTGTAATAGCCCGAGCAACGGCGACGGCACCCAAGACTACCAACCCGATCCCGAACGCCAAGAACCATCCCCAATATTGGACGAGTTCGTGAGGAATTTGGATTTCGAGAGCTTGGACGTTAGCCATCGCAACATCTCCCGTGTGCGGCTTTGATTCTAAGCTCAATCACAAAGTATGGCTTCTTATCACAGCCCTCACGTATCCCCTCATTTTAAATGACCCCGAAAGCGTCGGAGAAAGCAGAGCTTTGGCGTAGGAGATCCTGGTATCGCTCGATGAGGGGCCGGAGTTCTCTTCTCCGGCATGTTGGGGATCAGGTCATAGAGCAGGCAGCCTTGTCGGAAAAGGGAATGGACGCGGCGCTTGACGGTGCTGGTTCTCAGTTGCCGGTCCATTCCGAGGCTTTCGCCGGCGGCGCCCAAGAGCGTCAGCAGCAGGATGGCGAAGGCGTTGAGGAGCAAGAGGCGGTCGCGGCGTTGCGGATCGTCGATCCTCAGCGCGTTCATGCCCATTCCAAAGCGCAAATCCTTGCTGTCTCGAAAGCTGGGCTCGATGGTCCAGCGTTTGGAATAAAGCTTGATGATCTGCGGCGCGGAGAGCGCGCCGCCGCTGGCGGCCAGATGCCAGGCCTCCTTCATGCCCGCGGCCTTCACGCATACGACCGCCCCAACCCTTTGGCGGGCGGCGGACACTTCGGCGTCGCGCAGTTTTCGCGCTCGCCCGCCCTTGCCGACCCAATCGGCGGCCAACCGGGTTTCGCCATCGGCTGCGCTGACGTGGATGTTGCCGCGAAAGCGGATGACATATTGAAAGCCAAGGCTGCCCAGGAATTCGAATAGTTTGATATCGCCAAAGCCGCGATCGGCCAGAATCGTCGCCGTCACGCCCTCGGGCAGCAGCGCCTTCAGCCGGGACAGGCACAAATCCTCGAAATCGTTGCGCTGGTCCTTCAATTCGTCCTTGTCGACGGTCAGCCAAAGCAGCGGCGTGGCTCTTCCGTGGCGCGTGACGAGATGCAGCGCGAGCGTGGACTGATTGTCGGGATCGAAATCCGTCCAGTCCATCGCCACGACGATGTCGCGCCGCGCTCCAACGACTTCGGGAACCCACGACCCGAACAACTCCCAAGGAGCCACGCCCGCGTTGCTCAGCAGCCGGTCGACCTGCTTGATCGCCGACTTCGCGATCAGTCCGCGCGCCGTCGCCAACGCCTGTCCGATCAGGCTAACCGCGAGAGCCGCCCCCGTCATCACTCCAAGCGTCCCATTCGCCAAAGACAGAATGCGTTTGGCGTGCAGGTCGTCAACAAAGACGCGGCTCACAAATTCATGAACAAAATCAAATCGCTCCTTCGGCGCGCGCATCGCTCTCCCCAACCGGCAGATTCTCCGTCACGCCGCTCGGAAGAATCCCAAATTCGGGCTTTTTAGAGTCACGCAAAAATGAGGGGATTCATGAGATCACAGACCGGAGCAATCGACTTTAAGCCAGATCAACGTCCTGATCGATCCTGCCTGACGGGTCCGGGTTTAGTCTTGGTTCAAGGTTGCCCTATAACCACGCCGACTCCTCTCCCCGACCAAGCGCGACTCTCCGGAAATTCCACGTCGGAACAAGCCTCTGCAAAGGCATTGAAAAATTGATAGCGCATTATTAGATAGTCTGCTATCTATTAGCCTCCTATTGGAGAGCGGGGATGCACGTGAAATCAGATTTGGTTCGATCGGAATTCGGCGTTCGCCTCGCACGCGTCGGAACCGCCTGGCGTCAGCGCGTCGACATCGAGTTCAAGCGGCAAGGCGATTTGACCGCCTCGAAATGGCGCCCCTTGTATTGGCTGGGACGATTGGGCGATGGTGTCCGACAAAAGGATCTTGCCGCCGCGCTCTCCATCGAAGGGCCGTCGCTGGTTCGCCTGCTCGACGATCTCGAATCACATCGCTTGATCGAAAGGCGCGAGGATCCCACCGACCGCCGGGCCAAGACCATCCACCTGACCGAGGACGGCCACGGCGTCTATCGCCGCCTGAAAGAAATTTCCGGCGAATTCGCCGCCCGCCTTCTGGCGGGAATTTCAGACGAAGAGTTTCATATCTGCATCGACGTTCTCAACCGGATCGAAGCGCGTCTCCACGCAACAAACGAGTCGGAGGCCGCGTGATGACGGAGGCGCTGGCTTTTCAGGCGGGTGCGGCCAGTCGGCCCTCCGGGACGGCGAAAATACGTCTCCGGGTGCTTCGGAGCCGGTTTGTGAAATTGCTGTCGGCGTTGCCGTCGGCGCCCGTCGGCGCCTGGTATTTCGCGCTGACGACGAGTTTTGCGGCTCTGCTGGCGCTGTTCGTCGCATTCTGGCTACAACTGGACAGTCCTTCATCCGCGATGGTGACGGTTTTGATCGTCGCCGCGCCAGTGCGCGGCATGGTTCTTTCCAAGAGCCTTTATCGGATGCTTGGAACCTTTATCGGCGGCGGCGTGGCCCTCGCTCTCGTCGATACATGCGGGCAGAATTCCGAACTTTTCATCCTGTCGATCGCTGTCTGGGTCGGATTATGCACGGCTTTGGCGACCTTGCTGCGCAATTTCCGCGCCTATGCCGCGGTCCTCGCCGGCTACACCGTCCCCCTGATCGGCATGTCGACAATTCAGGCGCCCGAGCACGCCTGGGACGTCACCATCGCCCGCGTCGCCGTCATCACCGTCGGCATCGTCTGCGCCGGCGTGGTGACCAGCATATTCCTGCCCGGCGGCGCCCGGCGCGATCTGGCCCCACGCGTGAGAGACGCGATCCTGCTGGCGCTCGGCCTCGCGCATGACACGTTGGATCGCTCGGCCGCGAAAATTCCCGACCAGCGCTTTATCGAAGCCACCGGCCGAATTCTCGGCCTCGACAGCCTGATCGAATTCGCGGCGACGGAATCGCCTCGCGTCGCGCGTCAGGCCAATGCTCTGCGCAGCGCCATCGCCGCTCTGATCGCCGCAATCACGGCGCTGCGCGCGATCGCCGATCTGCCGCCGGAAAGCCTGAACCGGGATCCCGAACTCATCGCCGATCTGCGCGAGGCGCTCGATGGCGTCGCCGACCGTGCAAGCCGTGGCGAATATACGTCATCCGGGGCCTTTGCGGGGATGCGCGAAAAATTGGCGCTGGCCGCCGATCGCATCGAACAAGGCCCGTCGCCGGCCCTGGAGACGCTGCAACTTCTCGATAATCTCGAAGAGCTGATCACACAGATCGAAGCGGTGAGGCTCGATCTTGACGGCTTCATCTCAGACCGCCCCGCGCGCACGATCGCGTCGATCGGTTATCACGTCGACGTCAACGCGGCTCTGCGCAACGGATTTCGCGCCTTTCTCGGCGTCATCGCCGCAGGGGCCTTTTGCTATCTGACAGGCTGGAGCGACGGCGCGCAAATGCCGCTGGCGGTCGCCGTCATTTGCAGCCTGCTGGCGTTGTTGCCCAATCCCGCCAAAGCCAGCATCGCTTTTGGGATCGGAGTCATCTTGGGCGATGTCGCGGCGATCTTCTGCCAGTTCTTCCTGCTGAGCCGCGCGGAAGGCTTTCCGCTTCTGGCCATGTGCGTGGCGCCGTTTCTCATCGCCAGCTTGCTCGCCACGGCGAGCCCGCGCCTGGCTGGCGTGGCCGGCGGCTTCCGAATTTTCTTCGTGGTGGCGCTGGCGCCGACCAACCCGATGACCTTCAACGCGGCCTCGGCATTCAACAATGCCTTGGTGTCCAGCGTCGGCGCCATTTTTGCGGCCTACGTTTATCGCGCGGTCCTGCCTCCGAACCTGCGCGCGGAAACCGAAAGGCTGATGCTATCGATCCGCGACGATCTCGCACAGATAAGAAATCGGCCCGCGGGCAACCGGGCGCTTACCGAAAGCCGAATCTATCATCGACTCATCCAGCTCGCGACGCGCCTCGACACCACGGCGCCGGAGGAGCAAGCGTTGCTCGCAAATGCCTATGCCGAGTCCAGGATGGCGCTGGCTCTTCAGCGCGCCCGCGACGCGCTGACATCTCCCGAGGCGCCGGAAAGCGCCCGCTATCTGTTTCAAGAGGCATTGGCCGACAGGGCCGACGCCCATGGTTTGACCGAGGTCGCGCACGAGCTTGTCGCAATTGGCCGCGATGCGGCGCCGTCGGCGCGCGTCGCCCTGATACGAGCGTCAGCGGCATTGGCCGACGCCGCTTCGCTGATGACGACATCAATCCATCCACTTCCAACCGCTTGAGGTTTCCGTCATGCCCAAGGACATCATGATAGACGGCGTCTATTTCACCCCGCTCGTCGGTTATTACCTGGCGGCTTTCGCCGTTTTCCTGGCTTGCCGCTGGCTGATCATCCGCGCGAATCTCGAACGCATGTTCTGGCATCCGGAACTGGCGGAAACCGGCCTGTTCCTGGTCATTCTCGCGGCGGTCGCCCGCATCTTCTGATCCAAGCCCGCGCGACCGTCAGTTCGAAAACTTTTGGAGAAAGTTCATGCGTATTGCGTTCAAAACCATCCTGCGCGTCGGCGCGACGCTCGTCTTGCTGGTTGTCGGCGCCGTAGCTGCGTTCGACCTCTGGCGCTTTTATGCGGAAGCGCCATGGACGCGAGACGGCCGCGTCCGCGCAGAAACCGTGTCGGTCGCGCCGGAAATTTCCGGGCGGATCATTGCCCTCAAGGCTGCGGACAATGCCTTCGTCCACAAGGGCGATATTCTCTATACGATCGATCAGACCGACTATCGGCTGAACGTCGCGATCGCCCAGACACAGCTCGATACGCGCAAACACGATCTTTCCGTCAAGGCCTCGGACGACGAGCGACGCGAAAAACTCTCGAACGCGACGGTGTCCGAAGCGGAACGCGAGCGCTATCGCGGCGCCGCGGCTATGGCGCGCGCCGCCCAGGCCGAAGCCATGGCGCAACTCGAAAAGGCCAAGGTCGATCTCGAACGCACCATCATGCGCGCGCCGGTCAATGGCTACATCACCAATCTGCGGGTGCGCGTGGGAGATTATGCGACCAAGGGCGCGGCCAATATCGCGATCGTCGATAGCGACTCTTTCTGGATCGCCGGCTATTTCGAAGAGACCAAGCTCGCCGGCATCCATGTCGGGGATCGGGCGAGCGCCGCTTTGATGGGGTTCGACAAACCGGTCGTTGGTCATGTCGAAAGCATCAGCCGAGGCGTCGCCGACCAGAACGGCGCGGCGGACGGCAAGGGACTGGCCAACATCAACCCCGTTTTCTCATGGGTCCGGCTTGCCCAGCGCATTCCCGTGCGCATCCATATCGATCAGGTTCCGGAAGGCGTCGACCTCGCCGCGGGCATGACCTGCACGATCAATGTCGCATCCAACAAACAGGATCAGCCCCGGCACGTCTCCCTGTTCGGTCGCTTGCGCGCCCTGTGATCCGCTGAGGAGTCTTTCGCCATGACAATCTCAGAGCCGCCTCCAGCTTCGATCGTCGTCGCGCGCCTCAATGCGCGCTGAAAGGCGAGCGGATCTGGCTTCACCAATCGGCTGCCGAACCGGCAACAGGCCATGTTCCGAACCGAAAGGCAGGATGGCCCCATAAACGGCAGTCACGAGGGTGGGTCAGTCACGGCGACAGGTGGAGCGCGAGGATATGACAATGGATACGGCAGCGAAAACCGCGGCGACAAAAAGGGCGCCTGCGGCGCGCGCGCATAAGGGGCGGTCGGCCGCCGCTCGAGCGTGCCGGCGAGGTCGATGAGCGGATCCTTGAGGCGGCGGGAAAAATCTTTCTCGAACGCGGCTTCGACGGCGCCAGCATCGAGCTGATCGCCGAAACCGCGCGTTCTGGAAAGCCGACGATCTATTCCCGCTTTCCCAGCAAGGAGGCTCTGTTCGCCGCGGTCACCGCGCACAGGATCGCCGTCACAAATGCGCGGTTGAGCAGCCGCAGGCCCTCGGGCGCGACGATCGAGGAGCGCCTCGCCAGCATCGGCGCCGCCATTATTCGCGAGACTCTGACAGAGGAACTCGTCGGATTGTTCCGCCTGGCCATAGCCGAAACGCGCCGTTTTCCAGAGGTTGTGGCGAGCGTGTCGCGAATGGCGCGACAGCGAGGGGTCGAAACCGTGGCGCGACTGTTGGCCGAGGTGGCGGAATGCGGCGAGCTTGGCCCTTTGACGCCGGAAGGCGGGGACCGTTGCTCAGCTGCGGCGCGCATTTTCACCGATTTGATCCTGCTGCCGCCGCTCATGCGGGCCTTGCAGGGAGAGAGCCTGGAGACGCTGCATGCGGAGATCGACGCTCACGTTGCGCAGAGGGTCGCCTTCTTCCTTGCCGCCAGCAAATTCGCAGCGTCGGCTGGTCCTAATGACCATCGACGGACGAACATGAACGCGCCTGGGCTGTGAGGCATAACTATCAGAGTATCTGGCGAAGTCGACATCGTTGGATCCCCACGCCGATCGGGACCCTGGCAACCAATTTCAATGTTACATCGCTCCTCCCGCCGCGATCGTTCGAACTGTCGCGCCAGCGCCGCTTGTCTGCGGCCGATCTCGACCGATCGGCGCCATTTCGCCGCGGATGAAACGTCCGAGTTCCTCGATCGCCCGCGTGGCTTCGGGGACAATGCCGGCATAAAGCTGGAAGTCGTGCCACACGCGCGGAAATTCCACATGGAGGACCTGGACGTCTAAGGCTTCGAGCGCGCCGGCAAGGCGACGGGAATCGTCGCGGAGAATTTCCTCGGACGCCGACTCGATCATGACCCTAGGCAGTCCGGAGAGATCTGCAAACAATGGAGACACGAGCGGATCCTCGGCGGAGCGCCCATGTAGATAGGCGTCCGCGCCCTGGGCGAGCCAGGCCGGACGCAGCAGCGCGTCATTCGTGATCGGCGCCAGTCGCGTCAAGGTGAGGTCCGCCCACGGCGAGATGAGCGCGAGGCACGCGGGCTGCGGCAGGCGTTCGGCGCGCAAACGCAGGCAGAGCGACAATGCAAGGCCGCCTCCCGCGGAATCGCCCGCGACCGCGATCCGCTCGGGCGCGTAGCCCATGTCTAGCAAAGCGCGGTAGCACGCGAGCGCGTCGTCCAGCGCTGCGGGAAACGGATGCTCTGGCGCGAGGCGATAGTCTGGAACGAATATGTCAGCGCCTGTGAACCTGGCCAGGCGACCGGTGATGCTGCGGTGGCTGCGCGGCGACCCGATGATGAACGCACCGCCGTGCAGGAACAGCACGGCGTTCGTCGCGTCGCCCGTATTCTCCTTGCGTCGCGCCGCCTCCGTCGGCACGCCCGCCAGGCTCCGGCGCGAGAAGCGCACGCCGAACGGCACGCTCAATGTCCTGGTCACGGCGTCCGCCCAGCGACGCTGCGCAGAGCAGGAAAATGTCGGCCGTAGCGCGGGCTTGAGACAGACCCGAACCGCAACTCGGGCCACTTTGGCAAGAACGGATTCGTACATGAGTTTCCTCCCTTTGTTCGTTCGTTTTGCTCACTGCATCAGGCACTGGCGGGCTCCATCGGCTGCGCGGAGATGTCGCGCGCGTCTCCCTCGATCAAAGCGACGGCGCTTGAGCCGAGGGTCTGATAGGAGGCGAGGTCGAAGCGGCGCGTCAGCCGGCGATAGGTAAAGGTGAAGCCGGACCAGTTATTGACGTTCTTGCCGCTGTCGGCGATGTACCAACTCTTGCATCCCTCCGCCCACACGGTGTTGCGCAGGGCGTGTTGCAGGCGGGTGTTGAAGCCGCTCTGGACGTCCGCTTTCACGTCAAACGATGCCCCCGGCGCGGCGCGCAGGCCAACGATGGCTTCCTTGACATACTGGATCTGGCTTTCCAGCATGTAGACGATCGAATTGTGTCCGAGGTTCGTGTTCGGCCCGTAGAGCACGAACAGGTTTGGGAAGCCGCTGACGGTCACGCCGAGATAGGCCTCGGCGCCATCGCGCCAGGCGGCGCTCAATTCGCGCCCGTCGCGGCCATGAATTTCCATCGGAGCAAGGAATCCCGACGCGGCGAAGCCTGTCCCGAGAATGAGCGTGTCGATCTCGTGCGTCACGCCATCGTCGGTCAAGATATGGTCGTCGCCGATTTCCTTGATCCTGCCGGTCTCGACGCCGACATTGGGCTTCGCCAGCGCGCGATAATAGGTGTTGTCGAATAGAATGCGCTTGCAGCCGATCGGGTAGTCCGGCGTCAATTTGGCGCGCAATGCGGGATCCTTGATCGTGAGCCGCAAATGCGCGGCCCAGGCGGCCTTGAGCGGCGCGAGCACGGGACGGAATTTCAGCAGGCCAACGCCCAGCGACTCGAAAATGGAATAGACCGTCCCGCGCACGAGCTTGCGCAGCGGAGGCGCCTTGCGATGCAGCCAGTGCTCGGCCGCCGTGATCCTGCGATCCGGCTTAGGAAGGACATAAGGCGGCGTGCGCTGGAACAGGGTCACCTGACCAGCCTGCTTGGCCACGTGCGCCAGGAACTGAATTGCGCTCGCGCCCGTGCCGATCACGCCGACCCGTCGACCAGAGAGGTCATGAGTATGGTCCCAACGCGATGAATGGAAGACTTTGCCGCGGAACGTCTCCAGGCCGGGAATCTTGGGATAAGCGGGGCGGTTGAGCTGGCCCGTCGCCGTAATGAGCACGCGGGCGAGCACAACGTCACCCTGCGACGTTTCGATTCGCCAAAGCCCCAGTTGCTCATCGAAATCCGCACGACGAACTTCCGAATGAAAACGCACATACGGCGTCACGCCGTATTTTTCGACGCAATGAAGCTGGTAGCGGTGAATATCGTTCTGGCCGGAGTAAAAGCGGGGCCAATCGAAATCCTGTTCGAACGAGAAGGAATAGAGCGGCGAAGGGACGTCGCAGGCCGCGCCGGGATAGGTGTTGTCGCGCCAGGTGCCGCCGATCCGGTCGGATTTCTCCAGCATCACGAAGTCCGTGATTCCGGCCTGGAGCAGTTTGATCGCCATTCCGATGCCGCCGAATCCCGTGCCGATGATCGCCGCCGTCAGCGGTTGCCGCAGCGCCATGTCGTCCTTGGCCATGTCCGTTTCCTCCAAGCTTCCGAAACCTCGCCGGGTCCGGATATGGATCAACGTTACGCGCGGGCTGGCGGCCGAAACATCACGGAGACCCGTGAACGGGCAGTCACGGATCACGTCGCGCGCGGTTGCTCGCGTTGACTTGAAAAGAGCGCAGCCGCATCATCGCACTGCCTCCGCATCCCATCGGGAGCACCCGTTGCCGTCGAGCCAGACCAGCCAGGCGAACGGAGCCCAGGGCGCCCGCTTCTCGCCGCCCAGGGCGCCCCAACTCGCGATTGCCCGCGAGCGGCTGCTTGCCCGCATCGACGAGAGCGATGCTCCGCTCAAGCTGATCTGCGCGCCGGCCGGCTTCGGCAAGTCCACGCTGATGCAGCAAGCGTGCAAGCGTTATCAATCCCGCGGCATCGCAACTGTCTTGCTCAAGCTTGAGCAGGACGACAACGACCTGAGCCGTTTTTTGCAATCGCTGATGTCGGCAATACAGGCGGCGCTGCCGCAGTCCGTGGTGTCCGCCTCTGCGGGGCGCGCGCGGGCGATGGAGTCGACGCAGGGCCTCGCGGCGGATCTGCTCGACAGAATTTCGCTTTCCGACCGTGCAGTCGCACTCTTCCTGGACGACCTGGAACTGGTCGCCGATCGCGATGTTCTTGAATTTCTAGAGCGCCTGCTGACCAATCTCGGTCCAAACCATCAAATGGTCGTCGCGTGCCGCACGTCGCTCCAATTGACGTTAGGCCGCATGCGCGCTCACGGGCTCGTTCTGGAGCTTGATCAGTCCGATCTGCGGTTCACATCGGACGAAACCCGCTCGTACCTGGATCGCCAGAACCTCGGCGCGATTGAGTCCAAAGCGTTGCAGCAGAGCACCGAAGGCTGGCCGGTCGCGCTACACCTCGCCGCCCTCACGCTTAAGGCAAAAGCGGCCCGCGGCGAGGACTGGTTGAGGCCATTTTCCGGCTCGACCGATAGCGTCGCCGAATATCTGGCGCAGGAAGTTCTCGACAGCCGCCGGGCGCAGCAACGCGACTTTCTGTTGCGCTCTGCGGCGCTCGGAGAGTTCTGCGCTGAAATGTGCGACGCCGCACTCGAACGAAACGACAGCGGCGAAATGATCGCCGATATCGTGCGCGGCAATCTGCTACTCTCGCCGATCGACTCCGAGCAGCGCTGGCATAGGTATCACCCGTTGTTTGCCGATTTCCTGCGCGCGCGAATGCGGCGCAACTCCAGGGATGAGCTGCATGGCCTTCATCGACGGGCGGCCTCGTGGTGCTCGAACCACGGGCTCATGAGCGAGGCGGTGGCGCATGCGTTCGCCGGGGAGGATCAGACGCTCGCCGCGGACCTGCTTGCGTCCTGCGCGATGGGAATGGTGCGCTCTGGCCGTGTAGCCGAGGCGGCGCGGGCCATCGAGATGTTGCCGGACGCCGAAGTGCGCGGACGCCCAGAGCCTGCTGCGGGCCGCCGCCTTCGCCGCCATATTCGCGCACCGCTACAGCGCCGCGAGGCGGTTCATGGAGATCATCGAACAATCGGACGCGGCCGCGGCCGGAAAAGACGACGAACTCGCGGCCATGCGCCTGATGCTTCTCGGATGGACCGATCGGGCGCCAGAATTGTTCGAGACCGTCCAGGCGATGCGCGCCGGAACGTCTTGTTTCGGCGCCTTCACCACGGGGCTCGCCTGCAACGCGAGCGCCTACTGCAATATGGCGCTCGGCCGCTGGGTCGAGGCCGACCGCAATCTTACGCAGGCCCGCGAGGCCTGCGAGCCGATTGGCGCGCTTTACGTTCTGAACTACAGCGCCTGTTTCGCCGCCGCGATCGAATTCAATTTCGGCGGTCTCGCCACGGCGCGCACGACGCTGGAAGGCGCCATGAACCGCGCGATTGCAGAAGGTCAGAGATATGGCGGCGCGGGCGCTGTGGTCGCCACGTATCTTGCAGAGCTTCTCTACGAAGCCAACGATCTCGACGCCTGCGAGGCTTTAGTCGACGATTACCTGCCCATCGTTGCCGAGATCGGCCTGCCCGACCATTTGATTCTGCTGCATCGCATCGCGGCGAGGCTCCATTTCCTGCATGGACGGCGTGACGCCGGCCAGGGGATATTGGTTCAGCTGAGCGAAATCGGCGCGCGGCGCGGCATCCGACGCCTGAGCGCGGCGGCCTGGCTGGAACGATCTTACGTGGCGCTACGATCCGGCGATGTGGATGGCGCGCGCCGAGCGCTTGCCACCGGCAGCGACCCGGCGCTGTGGAACAGTTTCGGCGAATTCAACCTCCATGCCAACGAAATCGAAGACCCGCTGATCGCCGAGTTGCGCCTGCAATTGGTTCTGGAACAGAGCGAGCAGACATTGCCCCGCGTTGAATCCGCGTTGCGGTTGGCCGAGGCGGCTGGCCGTCGGCGGCGCGCGCTGCGTCTACAATTCCTGCACGCGCAAATGCTCCAGTTGGCTGGTCGTCGAAGCGAAGCCAACGCGGCGTTCAATAGCGCCGTTTTGAGAGCCGCCGGCGGCGGCATGGCAAGGGTATTGGCGGATGACGCATGGGTGACGGAATCGCTCGTCGCGCGGGCGGATCTCGCGGCCGAACCCCGCGCTGTCGCCTTGCTGCGCGAATTGACCGCGCGCGCCGCGCCTTCGGAATTGAAAGGCTCCCGAGAGACGCCCGGCGAGGGGGCGGGCGTCGCGCTTCGCCTGACCAGCCGAGAGACGCAAATCCTGCGCCTAGTATGGAAAGGACATTCCAACAAGGCAATCGCGCGCGATCTGTTCCTGACGGAAAACACCATCGAAACCCATCTTCGGCGGATTTACGAAAAACTCGGCACGCGCAAGCGCACTCAGGCCGCGGCGCTCGCGCGGGAAGCCGGAGCGATCTGACGCCGAGAGGAGGGTGCGACGCGACGTCTATCGGTGACGTCGCTGGGCAAATTCAATCTGATAAAACAGGGGCACAAATTTGGTCATTATGCTGGAAATAATAATTTTTGCCTTGTCGTTTAATTTATTGAAATGACGATAATTTTCTGTGCGAGCGGCGGATTCTCGTCGCTCGCTCAATCCTGCACTTCGTTGGTCAAGCGGACGGAACCTGCTTAGCGGATCTTCCCCTTGATCGTTCGCCCACAAATGACCGCATTGAGCCTTCAATTCACACCGCCGGGGAGTTCGGCGACCGGCCGGTTTGGGTCTTGGTTGTGTGAAAACGCCGAGCGGGCTGGCGGCGAGAGCGTTTTTTGAAGCGGCCGTCTTCAGCTCGTTGTTTCGTGTCGGGATCTTTGCGGAATAGGTTGGCGGCGGTCCGCAAATTTGCGGGCACATTGGCGCAACTAACTCGAGTAACTTCCGGTCTTCATCCCGCCCGGATCGCTGCGACCAGCGCCGGCCTTCCGACGATATTCATCACGCTGGTCAGATTATAAGCGAGCACGTGCAGCGCCATTTCCGCGGCGACGTTGGGAAGCCGTTTCATGAGGAAGTGCGTGGCGCCCATCCTCGCCTTGATCGTGCCGAAGGGATGTTCGACGGTCTCGCGGCGCGTGCGCATGGCGCGCGGATTGGCGTCGAGCCGACGTTGAACGTCCTCGACCAAGTGCTCGTGCGCCCAGCGCGTCACCCGGCGTTCCTTGCCGGTCGTGCACTTGCTCCTGATCTTGCAGGATGAGCAGACCGCCGTCGACCAATAGCGGCGCAGTTCCATTCCCCTCTCGATCGCGGTGGAGTGATGGGGAAGCAACTGGTTGGCCGGACAGCGATAGACGTCTTGATCGCGAAGATAGACGAAGTCCGGCTTGCCGAACCTTCCATCCGCTGTCGCGCCTGATGTCTGTGGCTTTGGCAAAGTGACGGTCACGCCGGCCTCGACGCACTCCTTGATCTGCTCGCCGTCGAAATAGCCTCGATCCGCGAGCACATCGAGCGTTTCGACTTCAAGAGTCTCCTTTGCCGCCTTCGCCATCGGCGCCAATTGCGCGTGGTCGTTGCCGACATTCGTCACCTCATGCGTGACGATCAGGTGGTGGTTGCTTTCGACAGCGACCTGAACATTGTAGCCGACCACCCCAGAGCCGCGACCGCTGGTCGCCATCGAGCGGGAGTCGGGATCGGTCAGAGATATTTGCTGGTCGGGCTCGGCCTTCATGCGCGCATCGAGGGCTGCGAGGTGCTGCATCTGCTGTTGCAGGCCCGCGATCTTCTCCTTCAGGTGCTCGACCCTCGCCGCGATCTCGTCCGAAGGCTCCTGACGATCCGCGCTATCGAGCTGACTGAGGTAGCGGGCGATATTCTCTTCGATCTGAGCCAGGCGCCGCGCCATCTTCGCATGGGTGAAGTTGCGGTCGCGGTTGTTGACCGCCTTGAACTTGCTGCCGTCGATGACGACGGCGCCGCCATTCAGCAGGCCCATCGTCCGGCACAAGGTCACGAACCGCGCGCAGACTTTGCGCAAAGCCACGCCGTTTTCCTTGCGGAAATCGGCGATCGTCTTGTGATCGGGCGCCAGCCGGCCGAGCAGCCACATCAACTCGACATTCCGCCCGGCCTCGCGTTCCAGCCGGCGGCTCGACTGGACCCGGTTGAGGTAACCGTAAATGTAGAGCTTCAACAGCACCGCCGGATGGTAAGCGGGCCGACCGGTCGCCTTTGCGATCGCGCCCGAAAAGCCCAGCGTCGGAAGGTCGAGCGCGTCGACGAAGGCCTCGATCACATGAACGGAGTTGTCTTCGCCAACCCAATCCTCAAGGCATTCGGGCAGGAGGCTCAGCTGCAAGCGGTCGACGCCCTCAACGAAACGACCCATCGAATCCTCCCGGCTCTCAATGGAAGGATTCTAGCTGACTCGCGCGTTTTCACACAGCCAGGGTCAGAGGCGGCCCTCGCCGCGATGACGCCTTGTTGTCCGCTTCGTCCTCGCAAGCAGACTGAACAGGCGATCGGAAAAGTTCTCTCTTTTGTTCGGCGCAAGGGAGATAAAACCAAAATGAATTCAATTTTGTGGAATAATTGGCGTACCCGAAGGGATTCGAACCCTTAGCCTCTGCCTTCGGAGGCCAGACGTTACCTTTGCCATAGATGGGTTCATACCCCCGGCATGGAATGATGCCTCGATTGTTGGAGCCTTCCCCAGCCAAGCATTCATGAGATACCTCGAAAATACCGACTGGACTTCAGCCGCGAACCGAGCGGTAGTGTGGGAGCGCGCCGCCATGTGGCGCTCCTGCCCCGCCGGCCCAGGGCCACTGCGGGGTCGTGCTGGTGACAACGGATGTTGTCGCCACACGAGGAAAACATCATGGCAAAGCTCACGGATACCCAGCTGATTGTGCTGTCAGCCGCTGCGGCGCGTGACGACGGGATCGCAATCGCGCCAGCGAAAATGAATAAGGCGGCCGCCTCGAAGGTCGGTTCGAGCCTGGTCGCTCGCAAGCTGATGCGGGAGGCGCGATCCAAGCCCGGAATGCCGATCTGGCGGAAAGACGAGGACGACCGTCCGATCAGTCTGGTGATCACTCGCGCCGGCCGTAATGCCATCGGGGTGGACGAGGATGCGGCCGCGGAGGCGCCGCGTTCGAACAACAAACCATTGGAGACGCAGGACGTCTCAATGGCGAAGAAGCGGCCGGTCGATCGCTCCCCCAAAGGATCGGCAGACCGAAACGCTGCCCCCCGCGCTGGAACCAAGCAGGCGCTGGTGATCGAAATGCTCAGCGCCAGCACGGGCGTAACCCTGGACGCGTTGGTCGAAGCCACCGGCTGGCTTCCGCACACCACGCGCGCCGCGTTGACGGGTCTTCGCAAGCGTGGCTTCTCGATCGAGCGGACGCGCGAGGAAGGATCGGCCTCGGTCTACCGGATCGTCGCCGCGCCGGCAGCAGAAGCGGCCTGATCATGGCGCGCACGACGATCGAGGCTCAGCCGACGCCCGCGTCGTCTGAGCCACTCGCGGAAACGCTCATCAGCATCGGCGCCATGAACGTCGAGCATCTGCGAAATTACTGGCGGGAGACGTTAGCTTCGGATCCGCCCGCCGCGTTTTCGAGGGACCTGCTGGCGCGGGCGATCTCTTACCGACTGCAGGCCGCAGCGCTGGGCGACATTGGCGCATCGACAGCCCGCCTGCTTCGCTCCCTGGGCAAGCCGGGCGTCGAGGCTCCGCGCCGGGTCAAGGTCGGCTCGGTCATCATTCGGGAGCATCAAGGCGTCGTCCATGAAGTGCTTGTCGTCCAGGGTGGGTTCTGCTGGCAGGGCCGCACGTTCGACAGTCTCTCGACCATCGCGAGAAAAATCACCGGGACGAACTGGAACGGCCCACGGTTTTTTGGGCTGCGGTCAAAACAGGCCCAAATGCAGCCAGAAGTGGCTGGCTCGCCCGAGAGTCAGAAGACCGCTGCCAGAAGGGGCGGAAGACGGTCGGCCGTACTCGCGGGCTCGGGCGTGGAGCGCGCGCCATGAAGCAGGTCGCTCCAAAGCGCCAGCGCTGCGCGATCTACACGCGCAAGTCGACCGAGCATAATCTCGATCTCGCCTTCAACTCGCTCGACGCCCAGCGCGAAGCCTGCGAGGCCTATATCAAGAGCCAAGCGCATGAAGGCTGGACTTTGGTTCCCGCCCACTTTGACGACGGCGGGCTGTCCGGCGCCTCGCTGGATCGCCCTGCGCTTCAGTCTTTGCTCGACCAGGTTCGCGCCAAAAAGATCGATATCATCGTTGTCTATAAGGTCGACCGCCTGACCCGGTCTCTTGCCGACTTCGCAAAGCTGGTCGAACTGTTCGACGAGCACGATGTGTCGTTCGTCTCGGTCACCCAGTCGTTCAATACGACCTCGAGCATGGGCCGCCTGACGCTGAATGTGCTGCTGTCCTTCGCCCAGTTCGAGCGGGAGGTCATTGGCGAACGGGTGCGGGACAAGATCGCGGCGTCCAAGCGCAAGGGCATTTGGGTCGGAGGACCGGTCCCGCTCGGCTACCGCAGCATCGACAAAAAGCTGCAGGTCGCGCCGGATGAGGCTAACCTCGTCCGCAAGATCTTCAAAAGCTACCTGGAGCTTGGGTCGGTCAGGGAGCTCGCCGCCTCGCTCAATGCGGAAGACCTTAAACCGAAGCCGCGGCAATTGACCAACGGCCGAACGGTCGCCGCGGGCTGTCACCGGGTCGGCCCGCTCGCCCATCTTCTCAAGAACCGCTTTTACATCGGGGAGGTCGTCTATCGTGGGGAAACTCATCAAGGCGAGCATGAACCGATACTCGAACGGGATGTGTTTGAGGCCGTGCAGGCACTGCTCAAGGAAAAAACCGTCGAGCGATCGACGATAAGAGCATCATCGCCTTCGTTGCTCACCGGCCGCATCTTCGATGACCGAAACAATCCCATGACCCCGACGCACGCCAACAAGAAGGGCGTGCGCTACCGCTATTATGTCTCGCATGCATCGTTGCAGGGCCAGAAAGCGGAAACAGGCTCCGTCGCCCGGGTCTCCGCGCCCGATGTCGAGTTGATGATCGCCAACTCCATACGCGCGGCTTGCGACGCGAACCAAAACGCATCCGATCGCGAGCTTATCCGAGAGCGTCTCGCCAAGGCGGTCGTGCATCGGGATCATATAGCAATCAAGCTCCGCCAGGGCGATAATGAGGACAAGCCAGGCGAAGCGGAAAATGCCCCCTTGCTTTCGATCCCGTTCACGCCAAATCTCCCCTTGCGGAAAGGGGTCGCACATGCGGCATCGGGCGGCGACGCGATGGATGAGGCGACCCGATCGGCGCTGCTGACAGCGATTGCAAGGTCGCGACAATGGGTCGATGCGATCACCGCAGATCGAACGACCGATTTCTCGACCATCTCCGAACGCGAGAACCTGGCCGAGCGGCATGTCCGGTTCCTGGCCCCGCTGGCTTATCTGTCGCCGCGCATCATCGAGGCGATCACTGAGGGTCGAGCGCCCGCCGATCTGACCGTCACCCGGCTCGCCCGGGCTCTGCCGACAGTCTGGGCCGAGCAGGAAAATCAGCTCGGGTTCGCCTGACCCGACAATCCGCACTGACATCCAAGCGCCATCCGCCGTGCGGCGGCGCCGGTCGTCGGCCCGATTGCGAACCGGTCTGCGCGAAAGGCGAACCGCTCTCGACCTCGGCGACCGCCAAATTCCGGAGATTGGAAAATCGGGGTTGGAGACCGGGCGTCAATTTCCGCCTCCGAAGACTCCATTTTACCGGTCTCTGGTCTCCGGCGCGAATCTCGCCCCGCAAACGCCCACGGAATGCGGGCGTCTCCGCATGGGAGGCTGTCTGTCTGAGATCCTGGGAATGTGTGGCTGGGGCGGGAGGATTCGAACCTCCGCATGGCGGAATCAAAATCCGCTGCCTTACCGCTTGGCGACGCCCCAATTTCCGGCCTGGCCGGCATTGGGGGCGGAACATACTGGCGACATCGCTTCCGGGCAAGCGCGCGATGAAAATTTTTCGCCCCTCTCGGCCGGCTGCGCCAAGGGCCGGCAAGCGTCGGACAGATGAGCGATTGGTGGGCCGGGCAGGACTCGAACCTGCAACCAGACCGTTATGAGCGGCCGGCTCTAACCATTGAGCTACCGGCCCCACCTGGCCCGCAACGGCGTCAGGCTGTTTAGACCGATTTCCCGGCAACTGGCAACGCGCCCGTCGTCCCGCCCGCTTGTTGCAGCGCGGAAAAACTCTATTTATAGCCTGTTCCGTCGGGAGGCTCCCATGACGTCGAAGGTTTTCACGGTCACGCGCAGCGACGACGAGTGGCGCGCGAGGCTCACGCCCGAGCAATATGACGTGCTGCGCGGCCATGGCACCGAGCGTCCGGGCTCCTGCGCGCTCAACCACGAAAAGCGCCCCGGCGTGTTCCGCTGCGTCGGCTGCGGCCAGGAGCTGTTCCGCTCCAAGCAGAAATTCGAAAGCGGCACCGGCTGGCCAAGCTTTTTCGATCCCCTGCCCGGCGCGATCGAAACCAGCCGCGACCTCGGTCATTTCATGGTCCGCACCGAGGTCCATTGCAGCCAATGCGGCGGGCATCTCGGCCATGTCTTCGAGGACGGGCCACCGCCGACTTTTTTGCGCTACTGCATCAATGGGGTGGCGCTGGACTTTCAGCCCGATTGAGCGCCCGACGAAGGGCGTGCTGGCGATTCCGCGCGAAAACGGTTATGAGCGCGGCGAGGATGAGGCTCCATCAGCTTCAGGGACGGTCAATGCGTAAGGTTGTCGGCGCCAAACTCCACGGAATCCACGTGACGGACGCCAATATCGACTATCACGGCTCGATCACGCTCGACCCCGATCATTGCGAGGAAGCGGGGATCCTGCCGCTCGAATTCGTCGAGATCTGGAACAAGAATTCCGGCGCGCGCATCTCGACTTACGTCATTCTCGGCGAGCGCGGCTCGCGCTGCTGCATTCTCAACGGCGCCGCGGCGCGCACCTGCCAGCCGGGCGACCAGATCATCATCTGCAGCTCGATCTATATCGAGGCCGATGAAATCCCCAGTTTGCGGCCCAAGGTGCTCGCCTTCGACCGCGAAAACCGCGTCATCGACCGCCTGTCCTACCAGGTCGATGTCGATGAAACCGGGCGCTACCGCTTTTCCATCCGCGACGAGAACGGCGACCCGCAACCGATTCCGCTGAAGGCCAAGACGTTCTGACCTTTCCGCACGGCCGGCCCGGACGGCGGGAACGGCGCAAGCCGCTTTCGCGATCGGGCGATTTTTTTTGAACCGCCGGCATCCGCCTCCGGGCCCCGCCCGCGCGGCGCCGGCCCCAAGAGCAAACGCCCCAAGAGCAAACGCCCCAGGAGCCAATGATGACCGTTAAATTGTCGCTGCCCAAGGACAAGATCAAGATCCTGCTGCTCGAAGGCATCCATCCGAGCGCCGTCGAGCTTTTCCGCGCCGCCGGCTATGAGAACGTCACCCGCCTGACCAAGGCGCTGGACGGCCCGGCTCTGCGCGAGGCGCTGCAGGGCGTGCATATGGTCGGCATCCGCTCGCGCACCAAGCTCAAGGAAGAAGTTTTCGCGGCCGCCGACCGTCTGATCGCGGTCGGCTGCTTCTGCATCGGCACCAATCAGGTGTCTTTGCCCTCCGCGCGCATCCGCGGCGTCCCGGTCTTCAACGCGCCCTTCTCCAACACCCGCTCGGTGGCGGAGCTGACGATCGGCGAAATCGTCATGCTGATGCGCCGCATTTTTCCGCGCTCGGTCGAAGCCCACCACGGCGGCTGGGACAAGAGCGCCACCGACAGCACGGAAGTGCGCGGCAAGACGCTCGGCATCGTCGGCTATGGCAATATCGGCGCCCAATTGTCCACTTTGGCCGAGGCCATGGGCATGCGGGTGATCTATTTCGACGTGGTCGACAAGCTGCGCCATGGCAATGCCGAGCCCTGCGCGACCCTCGACGAGCTGCTGGCCCAGTCGGACGTGGTCAGCCTCCATGTGCCAGAGACGCCCCAGACCAAGGACATGATGGGCGAGGCCCAGTTCCGCGCCATGAAACAGGGCGCCTATTTCATCAACAACGCCCGCGGCACCACGGTGGACGTGGACGCGCTGGCGAAGGCGCTCAAGGACAAGCATCTGCGCGGCGCGGTGGTGGACACCTTTCCCAAGGAGCCGGCGGGCAATGCGGAAAAATTCGTCTCGCCGCTCCAGGGCCTCGACAATGTCATCCTCACCCCCCATATCGGCGGCTCGACCGAGGAGGCGCAGGAGCGGATCGGCGCGGAAGTCGCGCGCAAGCTGATCGATTATTCCGACATCGGCTCGACGCTCGGCGCCGTGAATTTCCCGGAAGTCCAGCTGCCGCCGCGCCCGCAGGGCACGCGCTACATGCACGTCCACCGCAATGTGCCGGGCATGCTGAGCAAGCTGAACGACATTTTCTCCCGCCGCGGCATGAACATCGCCTCGGAATATCTCCAGACCGACGGCGACGTCGGCTATGTGGTGATCGAGGCCGACGGCTCGCACCAGAATTGCGAACAGGCCCTCGACGAAATCCGGGCGCTCGAAGGCACGATCCGCGCCCGCATCATCTACGAGCGCTGATCCTTTTGAAAATTTGTTCAGGGGGCGCCGTCGCGCGACGGCGCCCTTAGTCTCTTATGGCGCTTGGTCTCTTATGGTGCTTGGAAAGCCTTGCGGCGCCTTGCCAGAAACGGGGAAAGCTGCTAGCCGACAGCCTTCGCGGAATTTTCCGCGAAAAACCCGCTCCCGACCGCCGGCCCGCGCCGGACACTTTTATGTGAGGCGCATCGAACCAAGATGCGCGCTGGCGGTTTAGGAGCAGATGCAACACGAACCCAACCGGCGCCGCCCGATCGGGCGCTTCAGGAGAGAATATGTCCTCTGCCAGCAACGTGGGTATGAACCCGACGCGTGATGATTTTGCCGCTCTGCTCGCCGAATCCTATGGCGAGAACGAAGCTTTCGAAGGCTCCGTGGTCAAGGGCCGCGTGGTCGCCATCGAAAAGGATGTCGCGGTCATCGACATCGGCCTCAAGACCGAAGGCCGGGTGCCGCTCAAGGAATTCACCGGCCATGGCCGGGACGTCGCGCCGAAGGTCGGCGAGGAAGTCGAAGTCTATCTCGAACGCGTCGAAAACGCGCTCGGCGAAGCCGTGATCTCGCGCGACAAGGCGCGCCGCGAAGAGAGCTGGGTCAAGCTCGAAAAGGCTTTTGAAGCCGCGGAGAAGGTCGAAGGCGTCATCTTCAATCAGGTCAAGGGCGGCTTCACCGTCGATCTCGACGGCGCCGTGGCCTTCCTGCCGCGCTCGCAGGTCGATATCCGTCCGATCCGTGACGTGACGCCGCTGCTCGGCGTGCCGCAGCCGTTCCAGATCCTGAAAATGGACCGCCGCCGCGGCAATATCGTGGTGTCGCGCCGCACCGTGCTCGAAGAGAGCCGCGCCGAACAGCGCCATGAAATCGTCGCCAATCTCGAAGAGGGCGTGACGATCGACGGCGTGGTGAAAAACATCACCGATTACGGCGCCTTCGTCGACCTCGGCGGCATCGACGGCCTGCTGCATGTCACCGACATCGCCTGGCGCCGCGTCAACCATCCGAGCGAAGTGCTCACCATCGGCCAGACGGTGAAGGTGAAGATCATCAAGATCAATCACGAGACCCACCGCATCTCGCTGGGCATGAAGCAGCTGCTCGACGATCCGTGGCAGGGCATCGAGGCCAAATACCCGATCAACGCCCGCTTCCATGGCCGCGTGACCAACATCACCGACTACGGCGCCTTCGTCGAGCTGGAGCCGGGCATCGAAGGCCTGATCCACGTCTCCGAAATGTCCTGGACCAAGAAGAACGTCCATCCCGGCAAGATCGTCTCGACCAGCCAGGAAGTGGACGTGCAGGTGCTGGAAGTCGATTCCGTCAAGCGCCGCATTTCGCTGGGCCTCAAGCAGACCCTGCAGAATCCCTGGGACGCCTTCGCCGAGAAGCATCCGGTCGGTTCGGACGTCGAGGGCGAAGTCAAGAACAAGACCGAATTCGGCCTGTTCATCGGCCTCGACGGCGACGTGGACGGCATGGTCCATCTCTCCGACCTCGACTGGCACCGCCCCGGCGAGCAGGCGATCGAGGACTACAAGAAGGGCGACATCGTGCGCGCCCGCGTTCTCGACGTCGATGTCGAGAAGGAGCGCATCTCGCTCGGCGTCAAGCAGCTGGGCGGCGACCCCTTCGTGACCGCCTCCGCCGGCGAGGACGGCGAGCTGAAGAAGGGCGCGGTCGTCACCTGCGAAGTGCTCGAGGTCAAGGACGGCGGCGTCGAGGTGAAGATCGTCGGCACCGACCTTCAGGCCTTCATCAAGCGCAACGAACTCGCGCGCGACCGCGCCGACCAGCGACCCGACCGTTTCGCGGTCGGCGAGAAGGTGGACGCCCGCGTCACTTTGTTCGACCGCAAGGCCCGCAAGGTCGCTGTGTCGATCAAGGCGCTGGAAGTGGCGGAAGAGAAGGAAGCCATCGCCCAGTACGGCTCGGCCGACTCGGGCGCCTCGCTCGGCGACATTTTGGGCGCCGCGCTCAAGGCCCGCGAGACCAAGTAAGCTTTTCGCGTCAACCGATGAGCCCCGCGCGAAAAAATTCGCGCGGGGCTTTTTCCGGGCTTTTTCATGATTTTCATGGGCCGCATTGTGCTTTTGCGGGCGGCGTCCTAAACAGGAGCGACTGGAGCGCCCCGCATGACGCAAACCACGCCTGTTGAATCCATGCTCGATCGGCGGCAATTGCGCCGCAAACTCACGTTCTGGCGCTTGTTCGCCCTGGCGGCGATCGTCGTCGCGCTCGTCGTCGCGGCCGGCCGGCTCGGCGGCGCAGAGAGCCATCTCACGCCCCATATCGCGCGGATCGAGATCAAGGGGCTGATCGCGGGGGACCGCGCCACGCTCAAGCTGATCAAGGAAGTCGGCGAATCGCGGGCGAGCGCCGTGATCGTCGCTGTCGACA
Organism: uncultured Pseudomonadota bacterium; assembly: GCA_963703385.1. Taxonomy (GTDB): domain Bacteria; phylum Pseudomonadota; class Alphaproteobacteria; order Rhizobiales; family Beijerinckiaceae; genus Rhodoblastus. The sequence continues at coordinate 3,601,659 of OY969816.1, read as the reverse complement.
GCCCCGGCGGCACGGTGACCGGGTCGGAGCGGATCTACAACGCCTTGCGCCAGGTCGCGAAAAAAAAGCCGGTCGTCGCGGTGGTGGACAGCCTGGGGGCCTCGGGCGGCTATGTCGTCGCGCTCGGCGCGAACCGCATTTTCGCCAGCGACAACGCCCTGGTCGGCTCGATCGGCGTGCTGCTGCAACTCCCGAATTTTTCGAAATTGCTCGATAATGTCGGGGTGAAGGTCGAGACTTTCAAATCCGCGCCGCTGAAGGACGAGCCGAACTTCTTCGATCCGACCAGCGACGCCGCCCGCGCGGCGATGAATTCCCTCGTCGTCGATTCCTACGACTGGTTCAAGCGCCTGGTGAAGGACCGTCGCAATTTGACCGATGCGGAGCTGGCGGCGGTTTCGGACGGCCGCGTCTTCACCGGCCACCAGGCCCTGGCCCTGAAACTGGTCGACGCCAATGGCGGCGAGGACGAGGCGAAGGCCTGGCTGGAGAAGCAAAAGGGCGTGGCCAAGAACCTGCCGATCCGCGACTGGAAAAAGCCCGGCATCGAGGGCAGACTGGGCCTGTTCAGCCTGGCGACCGGGGCGCTGGCGGCCATGGGCTATCCGCAGGCGGCGGAATTGGCGCGCAAGGCCGAGGACGCCCGCGCCGCCTCGGCGCTTGACGGGCTTCTGGCGATTTGGCAGGTTGACGCGCCAAAATAAAAAACAATTCAGGCGCGTTTTTCGCGCCGAACCGGGGCGACTTCAGTGATCAAATCGGAACTCGTTCAACGCATTGCCGACCGTAATCCCCACCTTTATCTTCGCGATGTCGAAAACATCGTGAACGCCATTCTTGACGAGGTCACCGAGGCCTTGACGCGCGGCGACCGCGTCGAACTGCGCGGTTTCGGCGCCTTTTCGGTCAAGAAGCGCGACGCGCGCGTCGGACGCAATCCGCGCACCGGCGATCAGGTCGAGGTCTCCGAAAAATTCGTTCCGTTCTTCAAGACGGGCAAGGAATTGCGCGAACGACTTAACGAACAGCAAAAGGCCTGAAACGGGGCCGGCCGGCTGCCGACGGACGAAGGGGCGAACCATGCGCGGATTCCTGAAACTTCTCGTTCTCGCGCCTCTGGCCCTGATTCTGGTGGCCTTTTTCATGGCCAACCGGCAGACAGTCATCCTCCATTTCGATCCGATCACCGGCGGCGACCTGCCCTCGCCGCAGTTCCCCGCGCCGCTTTATTGGATCATGATCGGCGCGGTCATCGTCGGCCTGATTTTTGGCTGGGTCTTGACCTGGCTGGAGCAAGGCCGGCACCGCAAGGCGTTGCGCGCCGCCAAGGCGCAGCTCGAAAATCTCCGCCGCGAGAATGAAACATTGCGCGCCGAGAACACCGAACTGCGCCTTTCGCCGCGCGCCTCGACCGCCATCGTTCCGACCCGCGCCGCCTGATTCCAAATGGCCACCATCGTCAAGATCTGCGGCCTGACAAAATCGGAGCCGTTGGAAGCCGCCCTGTCCGGCGGCGCCGACATGGTCGGCTTCGTCTTTTTCGAGAAAAGCCCGCGCCATCTCGATCTCGACCAGGCCCGCCGCCTGTCGGCCCAGGTGCGCGGCCGGGCGGAAAAGGTCGCTCTTGTGGTCGACGCCGACAACGCGCGCATCGCGGCGATTGTCGAGGCCCTGGCGCCCGACTGGCTGCAATTGCACGGCGCGGAAAAACCCGAACGGGTCGCGGCCTTGCGGAAAACCTTTGGCCGGCCGATCCTCAAGGCGCTCGCCATTGCGGAAAGGTGCGATTTTTCGCGCGTCTCGGCTTATGAAAAGGTCGCCGACCGCCTGCTGTTCGACGCCAGGCCGCCGAAGGACGCCGTTCTTCCCGGCGGCAACGGCCTCAGCTTCGACTGGACGCTGCTTCAGGAGGGCGCCCGCGGTCTGGCGAAGCAGGACTGGATGCTCTCGGGCGGGCTCGATCCGCAGAACGTCGCTGCGGCGATCCGCCTGACCGGCGCCCCCGGCGTCGACGTGTCCTCCGGGGTCGAGACGGCGCCAGGCCGGAAGAGCGTCGAAAAAATCCTCGCCTTCATCGCGGCGGCGCGCGCCGCCTGATCCCGGCCCCCATTCGGTAGCGGCTCAGTTTGAATTTCGGGATTGGGTGGATTCCGGCCCTTCCGCCTCGTGGCTACACTCAGCGAATCTCGATGCGGCCCTCGAATGCCGAAATGAAGGCTCAACTGTGGGCCGAGGAAAATAACGAATGCCGAATGACGATCGCACCAAGCTCATTTACAGCAGGACGCCGGAATCAGCAGCCATGTTGGCAAACGTCAAACGAGCGATGGCGCTCACCGCCAAACTTAACCGTTTGACGTTCAACGATGCGGACGAAATTCGGGCCTTGTTCAACGAGCTCATCGGTAAACAGGTAGATGAGAGCTTTTTACTGATCCCGCCATTCTATACTGCCGGCGGGGACGAAATCCGCGTCGGGCATAATGTCTTCGTAAATCAGAACTGCACTTTCTATGACCTTGGGGGACTCGCCATCGCGGACGATGTGATGATCGGACCGAACGTGAGCATTATCACGACGGGGCATCCCCTTGAACCTGCGCAGCGACACACCGCCACAATCGGAAAGCCCATCGTGATTGAGAGAAACGTCTGGATCGCAGCTGGCGCAACGATTGTCGGCGGGGTGACGGTAGGGGAAAACTCGGTTGTGGCTGCGGGTTCGGTCGTCACCAAGGACGTTCCCCCCAATACACTTGTTGGAGGAAGTCCGGCGCGGGTCATTCGTTCGATTGGCGACGACTGAAGACACAGCAGCAAGGGGTCGTGAGCGGAAATTCAAACTGACCCACAGCCTCCCATTCGGTAGTGTCTCAGTTTGAAATCCGACGCCCTTGACGGACGCTCGCCAACGCCCATTTCCGTGCTATGCTTAGCGCAAAGCAGGAGATTTTATAATGGCGATCAAACTTTCCGAAAAGGACCAGAGACAGCTCGATAAGCTGCTCAAGACCATATTGACTTGGCACGCGGACGGCGATGTTACAACTCAGGAAGCGATAGGCGCGCTCGCCCATGTATTTACAGCGGCTGCAATTGATAATGGGGGGGAGGTTGATAGTTGGTTGAACAAACCCGGGACGTTGGCGAATTGGAAAGGGATAGCAGATGCCTCGCGGCCCTAAAGGCGAAAAGCGCCCCGCCGACGTGATCGGCAACGCCGTCAAAGTCATGAGAATCGCCACTGGTGACGAGCCGGAGGATTTTGGCACCGCGCCGACCAAGAACCAGGCCGCCGCCGAACTTGGCCGCGCTGGTGGGAAGAAACGCGCCGAGAGCATGACGCCGGAGCGGCGCGCGGAAGTTGCCAAGAAGGCGGCGGCGAAGCGTTGGGCTAAAGATTAGCCCTTCCTCCCAAAAATACTGACAACGTTCGTGTCTTCTTTTCGGAACTCATCTTTTAGGACGGGAGCTGCGCGAGACTGCGCGTTTCCTGAAAGCGTTCCCGGTTCAAGGTCAGCTAAATCCTCTAAATCTGAAGCCGGGAATGGCAGAGCCTTCAATATTTCGCTCTGCGATTGAACACCCTCTTCCATTAGCATTTCAAAGCTACGCCGGATGAGGTGTGGCTCTTCCTTTTTGAGGCGGCTATCTAGCGGTTCTCCGTCTCTCCAACCGCGCCTGTTATAATTAATCCACAAGCGGCGCGCGTCATCATCGTCGATTATGTCGAGGTTTTTGCATCGCATAATCATCGCCGCGACTGATGCACCCCAACGCTCTTTCAACGTCAAAAAACTGTCTAAAGACGGCGCATAAAGCTCATTAGTGAAGTCGCGCGCTGGCAACAGCATCGCCGACGCAATTTTATCCGCCTGCTTTTCAACAGCTTTGTAAAAGGCACGATCATTCAATCGCTTCTGCGGGATGTTGGCATGGCAGCAAATATGAACTAGCTCATGTAAAACATCGAAACGCTGCCTACATGCGCTCGCCTTATCACGGGATAGTACGACAAAAGGCAAGTTGAAGCGGTCTGACCACTGCGAGAAAGCATCCAATTTATCGGCGCGCACATGGATGCGGGAAACTAAAATTCCATTAGTTTCCAGCTTCTCAATCGTATCCGGCATCGGCCCAGGACGAATATCCCAAAACTTTCGGATTTCGCTTGCCACGTTTTCAATAAAATCAGAATCAGCGAAGCTATCTTCGTGGAATTCAAACTTCGGAATTCTGAGCGGAGGCAAATCGAAAAAAGTGGCGAGGTAATCTACGATTTCCTTCATCCACTCCAACCTAACTTCGGCACGGTCCCGAGAGGCAGGAGGAGCGGTTAGCCGAGCGCGCCAGAAAATTGGCCGTTCGTCAATCGTGGTTATAGGGCGCAAGAAATAATCGGTTGGAAAATTCAACTGAGACGCTAACTTATGGAATACGTCGAGTTTCGGGCTTTGGTGCTCATTTTCGTATTTTGAAATTGACTGCACACTGACGCCGACCAAGTCGGCCAGGTCAACGGCGCTGATTGCCCGCGCCTTTCGCGCCTCAGTTAGGCGCGCGCCAACAAAACCCTGCGCAAGACCGGTCATTGTCCTTCACCCGTTCCTTTTCCCGTGTCCCCTTTTTGTTTTTTCCAAGCGAGAGAGCGTTTCGGGGCTTCGCGCTCAGTCGCGGCGGGATACGAATCAATAATTTCTGCAACAGTGATTTCCGCCGCCCAAGCTTTGCAGTCAACGGCCGGAATGCAAAGTTGGACCATTCCAAGTTTTTGATCTTCCGCGCGAAAGCGGCGGCCAACGGGATTATGGGCGATCACCCCATACAGATTTGGCATGATGAAAGCGCCGTCCGGCTCATCCCCCAAGTCAAGACGGGGAATCCCCATGGAATTAGCCAGCCTCTCACGGAATCTCGCGGGCTGCGGCATGGAGCCGATAGCTTGGACATAGGATTGTGTCATCCCGACATCGCCGCCATACAAATAAGCATGGCTCCGATTGTTCTGCGTGATCACAGTGACCGAATGGGAAAGACCGTGCCGCATCGCGAGATCGACAACCAGTTTTTCCATCTTAAAATGCCTGCGCTGCAACAGGTCATCAATCTTTTGAGATTCGATGACGTTCCGGTCGGCATCAACTTCAGCAAAGACGTCTGCATAAGCGATGATCGACAGTGCGCGTAGATCAGACCAAAATTGATGGGGGATGTCGCGAACGATCATCGCGGTGGCTGAAGCCCGGAGGCGGCTATATGCATCCATAAAAAGGGACCCCTTGAAGGATTTGCCCGAAACGCACTTTTATGTATAAATCTTAAAGTCGATTGAATCAATCCTGAATTTACCCTCTTAATCCTTGACGCTAAGCATGAAAGTTCATATCATGATTTTCATGAACAAGCTCCCTGTTGCCACGCGCGCCCAAATCCTCGCCATGCTCTGCGAAGGCGCTTCGATGCGCTCGGTTTCGCGCCTGACGGATACCAGCATCAACACGGTTTCTAAGCTTCTTGTGGATGCCGGGCGCTTTTGCGCTGGCTTCCATGATGCCAAGGTGCGCGGCGTGAAGGCGAGCAAGGTTCAGGTTGACGAGATTTGGTCTTTCACGGGCGCGAAGCAGAAGAATGTCGCCGCAATGAAAAGCCCGATTGACGGCGCGGGGGACACTTGGACTTGGACGGCGATTGAAGCGGACACGAAATTGCTCATTTCGCATTTTGTCGGCGGTCGCGACGGCGAATGCGCCAAGTGGTTTATCGAAGATATGGCATCGCGCCTCGCCAACCGCGTCCAGCTTACCAGCGACGGCCATAAGGCTTATTTGGAGGCCGTTGAAGGCGCGTTCGGCTGCGATGTTGATTACGCGATGCTGGTCAAGATGTACGGCAATGCGCCGGAGACCTTCAAAGGCCGCTATTCGCCAGCCGAATGCACGGGCATCAAAAAGACGCCAATCGAAGGTAAACCCGATCTGGCGCACGTCTCGACTTCTTATGTCGAGCGCCAGAATTTGACCGTTCGGATGCACAACCGCCGTTTTACGCGCCTGACCAATGCGTTCTCGAAAAAGTTCGAGAACCACGCGCATATGGTCGCGATCTACGCGGTTTGGTACAACTGGATTCGCATTCACAAGACGCTTCGGGTTACGCCTGCGATGGCTGCGGGCCTCTCGAAAACCGTCATGGATTGGGCAGAGATCGTGGAAGCAATGGACGCGGATGCGCCGAAGCCGGGACCGCGCGGTCCTTACAAGAAGCAGGCGGCCTAGAGGCAAGAAATGGCTAAACTGAAAGGCGCAGCCAAAGGGCGCCAGACGCAATGGGCAACGCAATTCTTGGCGGCGGCCGAATTGATCAGGCGCGGCTACACGGTCTCATTCACACAGGGCAACAACACCCCTGTTGCCGACCTTATGGTCGGGTCGCCTAGTTCGAAACTGTTTTGGGTAGACGTGAAAGGGCTGTCCGCGAAAAACGCTTGGTTGATTTCCCCCAAGGAGACTCGGGATGATCTTTTCTACATCTTAGTGCTCTTGTCCCCTTTGGTCGAAAACTCAAAAAAACGGATCGCGGATCGCTTCTTCATTTTGACTCAGCCCGAGGCCAACGATCTCGAAGCGGCTTACCGAAAGGCCCATCCGAACGACAGGGGCTTAATCCCAGGATTTGGCTTCTCAGCCCCAGCCGCCCACGAAGACCTTTGGAACAAGCTTCCGCACTAATTTCAAACTGAGACACTACCTCCCATTCCGCACCCTTGCCCTCGGGTGAAAAACCGATCATCATCAAGCGATTCTTCCGCGCAAGGGCCTGTGCTTGAGCGAAAATCCGTCCGAGGCCACCCTCCATCCCTTTCGTCCGCCGCCCCCCGGCGGGCTTCTTCACGAGGTCATCGGCTTCGACCGGCGAGAGTTGCAGGCGATCTTCGATGTTTACGGACGGATGGTCGCCCAGGGGATCTGGCGGGACTATGCGCTCGATTTCTCGACCCAGCGCGCGATTTTCTCGATCTTCCGGCGCAGCGGCGAGGCCGCCTTTTACCGGATCGTCAAGGAGCCGAAATCGGCGCGCAAACAGGGCGCCTATATGGTGGTCGCCCAGACCGGGCTGATTCTCAAACGCGGCGCGGACTTGCGGCGCGTTCTCGCCGTTCTGGAAAAGAAGACTTCATTCCAGACCGTTGGCTAGAGCGTATTCGCTAACGCGGACCTTCGGTTCAAGCGAAGTGGAACCCGGTTCGCGTTAAGACCCGAAGGGCCGCGTCAGCGAATACGCGTTAAAACAAGAATCTAGACCATTTTCATGTTTCCATGAAACTTGAAAATGGTCTAGGCCTATAATTTGCGCAACGCCACCGTTTCAATGCGGTGGCTGGCGTCTTTGGTCAAGATCAGGCTGGCGCGGGCGCGCGTCGGCAGAATGTTTTCATGCAGGTTGCGCAGGTTGATGCGCTTCCAGATGCTCCGCGCCGTCGCCTCGGCCTCCTCGTCCGAAAGATCGGCATATTTCCTGAAATAGGACCGGGGGTCGCGGAAGGCGGTCGAGCGCAGCCGCATGAAACGGGAGACATACCACGTTTCCAGCTGGTCTTCGTCGGCGTCGAGATAGACCGAGAAATCGAAGAAATCCGAGACGAAAGGCGTCTCCTTGCCGTCGCGCGGCAAGCGGTTGGGCAGCAGCACATTCACCCCTTCCACGATCAACAGGTCCGGCCGGTCGACGCTGACCTTCTGGCCCGACACGACGTCATAGGTCAGGTGCGAATAGACCGGCCCCTCGACATGGCTCCGGCCGGCTTTGACGTCGGAGAGGAATCGCAGGAGCTTGTTGGTGTCGTAGCTTTCGGGAAAGCCCTTGCGGTCCATCAGATCCTGGCTTTCCAGTTGCTCATTGGGCAGAAGGAAGCCGTCGGTCGTGATCAGATCGACTTTCGGCGTGTTCGGCCAGCGCGACAGCAGGGCCTGGAGCACGCGCGCCGTGGTCGACTTGCCCACCGCGACCGAACCCGCGACGCCAATGATATAGGGGACCTTGCCGTCATCGGCCCCGAGAAAACGCTGCGTTGCCTTGAACAGGCCTTGCGTCGCCGCGACGTAAAGAGCCAGCAGGCGCGACAGCGGCAAATAGATCGCGATGACTTCTTCGAGCGAGATCGGATCGTTGAGCGACTGCAGCCGCTTGAGGTCATCGACGGTCAGCGTCAGAGGCGTGTCGGCGCGCAGCTTGGCCCATTCATCCCTGGAAAAATGACGATAGGGAGAAAGATTGGGGCCGGTGGCTTCGCTGGAACCAGACTTGTCGCCGATCTGGCCGCCGCTTTCAGTCAACAACGCCTCCAAGATCGCCGCCAAATCCGCCTCCAGGGCTAAAGGGCGCCCTAACTCGTTCGGGACGCCTTTTCCTGATGCCCCGATTGGCGGGTGCGCCAAGCCAGTTCATCGATCACATCTTGCAACGAAACGCCGCCGTCTTGAAGCAAGACCAATAGGTGATAGAGAACGTCCGCGGCCTCCAGCTTCAAGGCGTTCCGGTCTTTCTCGACCGCCGCTATGACGGCCTCGACGGCCTCTTCGCCGAATTTTTTCGCGATCCTGCCGGTCCCCGAAGCCAGAAGGCTCTTGGTATAGGACTGATCGGCCGTCGATTGCGCGCGTTGCGCAATCAGCGCCGCGAGATCGTGGAGTGTGAAGGATTCTGTCATTGGCTTGCCGCGCCCTGGATGTCCGGCGGATCGAGCCGCATCGGGAGCCCGGCTCTCGCCATATAGGCCTTGGCCTCGCCGATCGAATATTCGCCGAAATGAAAGATCGACGCCGCCAGGACGGCGCTGGCGCGGCCGTCGCGCACGCCTTCGACCAGATGTTCGAGCGTCCCGACCCCGCCCGAAGCGATGACCGGAACCGAGACGGCGTCGGAGACGGCCCGCGTCAATTCGATGTCGAAGCCCGATTTCGCGCCGTCGCGATCCATCGAGGTCAGCAAAATTTCGCCCGCGCCCAAGGCGACCACTTGCCTCGCGTATTCGACCGCGTCGATGCCGGTCGGCCGGCGCCCGCCATGGGTGAAGACTTCCCATCGTCCCGGCGCGATCGCCTTGGCGTCGATGGCGACGACGATGCACTGGCTGCCGAATTTCTCCGCCCCGCGGCGGACGAAATCCCGGTCGTGCACGGCGGCGGTCATGATCGAGGCCTTGTCGGCCCCGGCAAGCAGCAGATTGCGGATGTCGTCGAGCGTGCGCACGCCGCCGCCGACGGTCAACGGCATGAAACAGGCCTCCGCCGTTCTGCGCACGACATCGAGCAGGAGATTGCGCTCCTCGTGGCTGGCGGTGATGTCGAGAAAGCACAATTCGTCCGCCCCGGCGGCGTCATAGGCGATGGCGCATTGGACCGGGTCGCCGGCGTCGCGCAGATTGACGAAATTGACGCCTTTGACCACCCGGCTGTCCTTCACGTCGAGGCAGGGAATTACGCGAGTTTTGAGCAAAGAACCCTCCCCTCAGGCGCCGCGTTGCGACTTGATGAGTTTTAGGGCCTGCTCGGGGTCGAGCCGGCCGTCGTAAAGCGCCCGGCCGGTGATGGCGCCGGCCAATCGCGCGCAGTCGGGCTCCAGCAGCCGCTCGATATCGGCGATCGACGCCAGGCCTCCGGACGCGATCACCGGAATGGCCAGAACGTTCGCCAGAGCGAGCGTCGCCTCGATATTCAGGCCCTTCAGCACGCCGTCGCGGGAAATGTCGGTGTAGATGATGGCGGCGACGCCGGCGTCCTCGAACCTCCTGCCCAGCTCGACCGCAGTCAGCTGGGACGATTTGGCCCAGCCCTCGACCGCGACAAGGCCGTCGCGGGCGTCGACGCCGATGGCGATCTTGCCGGGATGACGCCGGGCGGCCTCCCGCACCAAAGCGGGATCACGCACGGCGGCGGTGCCGATGATGACCCGCGCCATGCCCTTTTCCAGCCAGCCGTCGATGGTGCGCATGTCGCGGATGCCGCCGCCGAGCTGGACCGGCATTCGGGTCAGAGCCGCCAGAACCTTTTCGACGGCTTGCGCGTTCATCGGCTTGCCGGCGAAAGCCCCGTCGAGATCGACCACATGGAGATATTCGAAGCCCTGGCGCTCGAAAGTCAGGGCCTGGGCGGTGGGATCGTCATTGAAGACGGTGGCGAGCGCCATGTCGCCATGGACCAGCCGGACGCATTGCCCACCCTTGAGATCGATTGCCGGAAACAGGATCACGGACGCCACCTCAGGAAATTGGAAATCAGCCGCAGGCCGAAGTTCTGGCTTTTTTCGGGATGGAACTGCACGCCGACGATGGTGTCGCGCCCCACCGCCGCCGTCAGCGCCCCGCCGTAATCGGTCACGGCGATCACGTCATGATCGTTTGAAGCCGCCAGATGGAAGGAATGGACGAAATAGGCGTTCTGGCCGTCTTCCCCGGTCGCCACGCCGTCGAACACCGGATGGGCGCGGCGAAGCGCGAGATTGTTCCAGCCCATATGGGGAATTTTCAGTTTTGGATCCTTTGGCGCGATGGCCGTGACCGTTCCCCTGATCCAGCCGAGGCCGGGCGTTTCGCGATGCTCCAAGCCGCGCTCGGCCAATAATTGCATGCCGACGCAAATGCCGAGGAAAGGTTTTCCTTTCCCCCGAACGCCGTCCTCGATCGCCGCGACCATGCCGTCGATGGCGAGCAGGCCGGCGCGGCAATCGGGAAAGGCGCCGACGCCCGGCAGGACGATGCGATCGGCTTGCGCGACGGTCTCGGGATCGGAGGTGACCTGGATCGCGGCGGCGAGGCCGCTGTCGCGGGCGGCGCGCTCGAAGGCCTTGGCCGCCGAGTGCAGGTTGCCGGAGCCGTAGTCGATGATCGCGACCTTCACTTCGTCAATTCCCCTGATGGAAAAGGCCCAGCAGGTCGACCACCCCGCCCGGCGCCGCCGGCGCCGCCGCCGGCTCTTCGCCCGAATCGGGCGGCGGCGAAGGGAGGTTTTTTGCGGGTCCTTCAAAAAAAACTTGTTCCGCCTCGCCGCCGGAAGCGCCCAAGGCAAGGGCTTGCAACGCGAATCCGGATTTCATGAGATGGGCCTGCTCCAGCCGGTCGCCTTCCAGTCCGAAGGCGAAGACGCCAATCAGATAAAGAAGCGCGACGACCGCGCTGTTAAGCCGGAAAGCCAAAGCGAGCCCGGCCAGGACGGCGACCCAGACCAGCCAAGATCCGAGCGCGCCCCACAATTTCCTGCGCGCCGCCCAGAGCGGAGTCAGCCAAAAGGCCTCGGGCGAAAAACCCTGCTTCACAAAGATCGCGCGCTCCAGGGCGTCGCCGGCGGCGCCATCGGCCGGGAGGAGTACCGCATAGAGATTCATGGCCATTCCTCGCGGCCTCACAGCATTCCCTTGGTGGAGGGAATGCGCTCCTTCTGCCGCGGGTCGATCGCCAGCGCCGCGCCGAGCGCGCGCGCGACCGCCTTGAAGCAGGACTCGACAATATGGTGGCTGTTGCCGCCATAAAGCGTCTCGATATGCAAAGTGAGCGCCGCGTGTTGGGCGAAAGCCTGGAAGAACTCGCGCACCAACTCGGTGTCGAACTCGCCGATTTTCGCCTGCGGGATTTCGGTGCGAAACACCAGAAACGGCCGGCCGGACACGTCGATCGCGACGCGGGTCAAGGTTTCGTCCATCGGCGCATAGGCGTCGGCGTAGCGCACGATGCCGCGAAAATCGCCCGCCGCGCGTTTCAGGGCCTGGCCCAAAGCGATCCCGACATCCTCCACCGTGTGGTGCTGATCGATGTGCAGGTCGCCCTTGGCGACAATCTCGATGTCCATCAGCGAATGGCGCGCCAACTGGTCGAGCATGTGATCGAAAAAGCCGATTCCGGTCGAAATCCTGCTCGCGCCGCTGCCGTCAATCGTCAGCTTGACCGAAATATCCGTCTCTTTGGTCTTGCGTTTGATCTCTGCCTGTCGCGTCATTTGCAGTCCCATTGTGGCCTGGCCGGCCCGTGCGCCGAAAATTTTTCCACAATCGGCCGGTCGCGTGGCCGAACGCTACGGCTCATAGCAAATGCCGCTTCCCCGCGCCACTCTAACCGCAAAAGGGCAATGTCTCAGTTTGAAATCAGGGGTCGCGATCGGGTTCCGGCGGTTCGATCGGCATCGAAAACCAGCTCCTCCGCAAATCGACATGGTTTAAGGACCCGGCGGCGAACACGCAGCCTTCGCTATCGGGCGGCGAAACGACGATGTAATTGCCGGCGGCTCCGGGTATGTCAATCGAGTAGGCGCGCTGCCCGGCATTGAGCAATGCCCATCGGCCGTCTGACCATACAGGGTCGCCCGTTCCCGAGCTATCTTTCAATCTCGCACTAAAATCTTCATTCAACGAGAGCGTCTTTTTGCTGTCGATCGAGGTCAATTCAGAGCAAAGAACTAGATCGTCCCAACCTGGTGGCCCCGGTGGGAGCTTGGGCTCAGCGCGGAAGAAAAATAGATAGACGACGCCTATTCCCAGAATAAGGAGCGCCACAGCGACAAAGTCCTGATAGCTCCTCACGCCATTAAGCCCTTTTTGTAAGGTCCGCGCCTTCGGGCTCGCGCGTCAGCGTCCATCGCTTCGGCAATCTACGCCCAATCCATTCTCGCCTTTAGGTCCGATCGGCATTTGCACTGTCCGACCAACGAATATCGTAACCTTGGAGGTTCAGTTCCGCGACCGTTGCCGCAACCGCCTTCAACATCTCGTACCGCGCGTTCGCTTCCGGCTCCGCCGACGAATGTTGCGGCAACTTCGTTGCGACAATAAGAATCTCTCGCGGCGCGCCAGAGCGATCGACGAAGGCCGCATCGGCATGGGGTATCTTGATTTTATCCACTTGGTATAACCTTGCTTTGCGCTCGGCATATAATACGAGTGCGCGACACCGCGAGCGCGCGTTAAGCTCCTCAGATTTCAAACTGAGACACTATACCCAAAAGGCTTGTCATTGCCACAGGCAGGCCATAGATGCGGTGCAACCGTCGGTCGAGACGGGTTTTTGCGGGTTTTTAAAATCATGACGGACCAATCGGGCGCGCCCTCGATGCACGCCACCACCATCGTGCTGGTGCGCAAGGGCGGCCAGACGGTGATCGCCGGGGACGGACAGGTCAGCCTCGGCCAGACCATCATCAAGGGCAACGCCCGCAAGGTGCGCCGTCTCGGCAAGGGCCAGGTGATCATCGGCTTCGCCGGCGCGACCGCCGACGCCTTCACCTTGTCGGAAAGGCTTGAGGCCAAGCTGGAGCAATATTCGGGGCAACTTTTGCGCGCCTGCGTCGAACTCGCCAAGGACTGGCGCACCGACCGCTACCTTCGCCGGCTGGAGGCCATGATGCTGGTGGCGGACAGGAACGCCGCTTTGGTCCTCACCGGCACGGGCGACGTCCTCGAGCCCGAGCCTTCCGCGCAGGGCGTCGTCATGGGCATAGGCTCGGGCGGCAATTATGCGCTGGCCGCCGCGCGCGCCTTGATCGACACCGAGCTCGACGCCGAGGCCATCGCCCGGCGCTCGCTCCAGATCGCGGCGGACATCTGCGTCTACACCAATACCAATATCGTCGTCGAAACCATCGATTCGCTCTGAACGGAGCGATATTTCAGGGCCCGCCCCATGACAGAGCTCTCTCCACGCGAAATCGTTTCCGAACTGGACCGCTATATCGTCGGCCAGAAGGACGCCAAAAGGGCGGTGGCGATCGCCTTGCGCAATCGCTGGCGGCGCCTGCGCCTCGAAGGCGTGATGCGCGAGGAGGTTCTGCCCAAGAATATCCTGCTGATCGGGCCGACCGGCTGCGGCAAGACCGAAATCGCCCGCCGCCTCGCGCGGCTGGCCAATGCGCCCTTCCTCAAGGTCGAGGCGACCAAATTCACCGAAGTCGGCTATGTCGGCCGGGATGTCGAGCAGATCGTGCGCGACCTCGTCGAGATCGGGATCGTTTTGGTCAAGGAAACCAAGCGCAAGGATATCGCGGCGCGCGCGCAACTTGCGGCGGAGGAGCGGATCGTCACCGCCCTGGTCGGCGCCAACGCCAGCGCCGCGACGCGGGACGCCTTCCGCCGCAAGTTGCGGGCGGGCGAACTGGAAGACAAGGAAATCGAGGTGGAGATCGCCTCGCCCTCCGCCTCGTCCATGCCGATGTTCGAGCTTCCCAACCTGCCGGGCGCCTCGATCGGCGCGATTTCGCTGGGCGATATTTTCGGCAGGGCCAATCGCGCCAAGAGCCAGAAACTGATGGTCAGGGACGCCCGCGAGCCGCTGGAGGCGGAGGAGAGCGAAAAGCTGCTCGACCAGGACGAGATCGTGCGCCTGGCCATCCGCGAAGTCGAAAACAACGGGATCGTCTTCCTCGACGAGATCGACAAGATCTGCGCGCGCGACGGCCGCGCCGGCGACGTTTCGCGCGAGGGGGTGCAGCGCGACCTGCTGCCCCTGATCGAGGGCACGACGGTGGCGACCAAGCATGGCGCGGTGAAGACGGATCACATCCTGTTCATCGCCTCGGGCGCCTTCCATGTCGCCAAGCCGTCCGACCTTCTGCCCGAACTGCAAGGCCGTCTGCCCATTCGCGTCGAATTGTCCTCGCTCGACGAAGAAGACTTCAAGCGCATCCTGACCCAGCCCGAGGCCAGCCTGACCAAGCAATATTGCGCTCTGCTGGCGACCGAGGGCGTCACGCTGGATTTCACGCCGGACGCCATCGAAACCCTGGCGCGGGTCGCGGTTCAGGTCAATTCGAGCGTCGAGAATATCGGCGCGCGGCGCTTGCAGACGGTGATGGAGCGGGTGCTGGACGACGTCAGCTTTTCGGCGGCCGACCATTCCGGCCTGGTCGTGACGGTCGATGGCCCCTATGTCGAGGCGCGCGTCGGGGAATTGTCGCGCAATGTCGATCTGAGCCGCTTCATCCTGTGATGTTCGCAGGCGATTGATGATTTTTCCAACGCCCTTGCCAGGAATTTCGCGCGCGGCCATAAGACCGTCAAACTTTCACCCCCTGGCGGATCGCGATGACCTCCTTCCCCGAACGCGTCTTTTCCGGTATCCAGCCGACCGGAAATCTCCATCTCGGCAATTATCTCGGCGCCATCGTCAAATTCGTCGCGCTGCAAAAGACCCATGAGTGCCTGTTCTGCGTGGTCGATCTGCATGCGATCACCGTGCCGCAGAACCCCAAAGAGCTGCGCCGGGCGATTCGCAGGATCGCCGCCGCCTATATCGCCTCCGGGGTCGATCCGGCGAAGAACATCATTTTCAGTCAGAGCCAGATCCCCGAACATGCCGAGCTGGCCTGGATCTTCAACTGCGTCGCGCGCATCGGCTGGCTCAATCGCATGACCCAGTTCAAGGAAAAGGCGGGCAAGGATCGCGAAAACGCCTCGATCGGACTGTTCGCCTATCCGGCCCTGATGGCGGCGGACATCCTGCTCTACAAGGCGACCCATGTGCCGGTCGGCGAGGACCAGAAGCAGCATATCGAGCTCGCGCGCGACATCGCGCAGAAATTCAACAATGATTTCGCCGAATCGATCGCCGCCAACGGCTACGGGGACGGCTTTTTCCCCTTGCCGGCGCCATTGATACAGGGCCCGGCGGCGCGGGTGATGAGCCTGCGCGACGGGACGAAGAAAATGTCCAAATCCGATCCGTCGGAATTCTCGCGCATCAACCTGTCCGACGACGCCGACGCGATCGCGCAGAAAGTGCGCAAAGCCAAAACCGATCCCGAGCCTTTGCCCACCGCCAGGGAAGGCTTGAGCGGGCGTCCCGAGGCCGAAAATCTGATCGGAATTTTCGCGGCCTTGAGCGATACGACGCCGGAAGCCGTCCTCCAGCAGTTCGGCGGGGCGCAATTCTCGACCTTCAAACAGGCCCTGATCGACCTCGCGGCGGCGCGGCTCGGTCCGATCGGGGCCGAAATGCGGCGGCTTGAGGCCGATCCGGCTTTTATCGACTCCATCCTGCGTGAGGGAGCGAAGCGCGCGCGCGCCATCGCGGAGCCGAACATGTCCCAGGTCAAGGATATTGTCGGCTTCATTCGTTAGAGCATATTCCCAAAAAGTTGCAGACTTTTTGGACCAGAATATGCGTTGAAACAATGAGCTAGAGCATTCTTCCGATCCGCAAGGAACCGAAAATGCTCTAAGCGGCGGGCGGATTTGTTCGGCCTTTCACTCTCCTGGCGAAAGGCTTATCTATCCAGAGGAACCATCTCCGGCCTTGAACCGGATGATATCGGAGGCTTGAATGTTCATTCAGACTGAAGCGACGCCCAATCCCGCGACCTTGAAATTCATTCCCGGCGTCATCGTTGTCGACGGCGCGCCCATCGACATGCCGAGCGCGCAAGCGGCGGAAGCCTCGCCGCTGGCGAGCGCCATTTTCGGGATCGGCGAAATCAGCGGCGTGTTTTTCGGGCCCGATTTCATTTCGGTCACGAAGTCTTCGGGCGACTGGCAATATCTCAAGCCGGCCATTCTCGGCGTCATCATGGAGCATTTCACCTCGGGGGCGCCGACGCTGGCCGCCGGCGCCGGCGGCGCGGACCCGTCGCACGACGAATTCTTCGCGCCCGAGGACGCGGAAATCGTGTCCACGGTCAAGGAACTGCTCGAAACGCGCGTCCGTCCCGCCGTGGCGGGGGACGGCGGCGACATCGTGTTCCGCGGCTTCAAGGACGGCGTGGTCTATCTCAAGATGAAGGGCGCCTGTTCCGGCTGCCCGTCCTCGACCGCGACGCTCAAGCGCGGCGTCGAGAACCTGATCCGCCATTTCGTGCCGGAAGTGACGGCGGTCGAGCAGATCTGAAGCCTGTCATGGGCCTTTCACTCGAGAGGAAACGGCTGGCGTGACGCGCATACTCGCGATCGACACCGCTCTGCCGGCTGTTTCCGTTTGCGTCCTCGACGAGGGAGAGCGCGAGCCGGTCGCGCTCAACTCCGTGGCCATGGAGAAAGGCCACGCCGAGGCGCTGATGCCGATGATCGAAAAACTCATGGCGCAGGTCGAGGGCGGATTCGCCTCGCTCGATCGCGTCGCCGTGACGGTGGGTCCGGGCTCCTTCACCGGCATTCGGATCGGCGTCGCCGCCGCGCGCGGCATCGCCCTCGCCAGAGGCCTCGATGTCGTCGGCGTCTCGACCCTTGCCGCTTTCGCCGCGCCGCTGCTGGTGGGGGACGCCGATGGCATTGTCGCGGCGGCGATCGACGCGCGGCGCGGCCATGTCTATTTTTCCGCCTATGGTCCGGGCGGCCACATCCTCACTTCGCCGCGGATTCTGGCGGTGAAGGACGCCTGCCGGCTGCTGGGCGGAGGCCGCGTGCGCGCGGCGGGATCGGGCGCCGTCCTGCTGCGCGAGGAAGCAGCCCTGACTGGCGGGGACATCGCCGTCGCCAATGGCGCACCGGCGCCAGATATTCTCGCCGTCGCCCGTCTGGGTCTCGCGGCTTCGCCCGACAACGCGCCGGCGCGGCCGATCTATCTCAAAGCCCCCGACGCCCAGCCGGCGAAACGGCCCTCCACGACGTTCAAAAGCCCATGAAGGCTCCATTTTTCTTCAGCTCGCGCAATGCGCCCGCCACATCCCGCCTGCTTCGCGTCGCCGACGCGGCGTCCTGCTCCGGCCTGCACCGCACGAGCTTCGCCCATCCCTGGTCGGTCGCGGAATTCGAGGCCTTGCTGAACGACCCGGCCTGCGCGGCGGATGGAATCGACATCAAATCCAGCCTCGCCGCCTTCATTCTGTCGCGCCGGGCGGCCGACGAGGCTGAAGTCCTGACCATTGTCGTCGCGCCCAGTTCCCGTCGCCATGGTCATGGACAGCGGCTCCTCGCCGCCCATCTGGCGCGGCTGGCGGCGCTTCGCGTCAAGAATCTCTTCCTTGAAGTCGATGAAGCGAATTTGGCGGCGCTCGCGCTTTATCGCCGTTTCGGCTTTAGCGTCGAGGGCCGGCGCAGGAGCTATTACGCGAAAGCCGAAGGCAAGGCCGGCGACGCCTTGATCATGCGCCGCGCCTTGTCCTGAACCCAACCGCGAGAGCGGTCATAAATATGTCATGACATCGACCTAACCGGCGCGAATGCCTTATTTCCGAGTATTTTTCCTGGTGCTGGCCCTCTTGGGCTTTTATGCGGTCGGCGCGCCGGTTCAGGCCCTGGCGCGGCGCCAGCGCTGGGTCCTGGCGCAAAGAATCCCGGTCTTTTTTTCCCGCACCATTTGCGCCCTGCTCGGGCTTCGCGTTCGTTTCGAGGGAGACGAGCTTTTGGGCCCCAAGCCCCGCATGATCGTCGCCAATCACGTGTCATGGAGCGACATTCTCGCGCTGGCGAGCCGGGAGACGCCCTGTTTCGTCGCCAAGAGCGAGGTCGCGGGCTGGCCGGTTCTCGGCGCCTTCGCCAGGGTTCAGGACACGATTTTCGTGCGCCGGGACAGCCGCGCCGATGTGCCGCGGGTGAATGCGCTGATGGCGCGAAAGATGGTGGCCGGCGAGGACGTCCTGCTGTTTGGCGAAGGCACCTCGACCGACGGCGCGGGGGTGCTGAGCTTCAAGGCGTCGCATTTCGGGGCGGCGCGCGAAGCCTTGCGTCTTTTCCCCGACATCGCCGAGGTGACGATCCAGCCCGCCGCGATCATTTACACCCACGCCAGGGGCAAGCCGCTGGACGAGGAGCGCCGCCGCGCTTTGGCCTGGTTCGGCGACGCCGATCTCGCGCCGCATATCTGGCTGCTGCTGAAGGAAGCGCCGGTCGATTGTCTGGTGCGCTTTGGCGCGCCGCTGGCTTTCCGCGCCGACAGCGACCGCAAGACGATCGCGCTGGAGACCGAGAACAGGGTGCGCGCTCTGGCCGAGGCGCGAATCGCGCGTTTGGGCTTTGAAAATAAAATTTCGGGAAATTCACGGCGGAAAGGCGTAGGATCAGCGCTCGACAAGCTCGATTCCCAAGCTCGTTCCGATGTCGCGGAGGAAATTTGAATTCCGATCCCGAAGCAGCCGCGGTCCAGAAAGATTGGACGCCTGCCCGACCCCACGAGGGCGAAAAGGCGGCCAAAAAACTTCTCGTCAAGTCCTTTGGCTGCCAGATGAATGTCTATGACGCCGCGCGCATGGCGGATGTCTTGGCGCCCGACGGCTTTTCGGAGACGGGCGCGCTTGAGGACGCCGATCTGGTCATTCTGAACACCTGCCATATCCGCGAAAAAGCCTCCGAAAAGGTGTTTTCCGAGCTGGGCCGGCTGCGGCGGCTCAAACAGCAGCGCCGGGCCGAGGGCAAGGATCTGCGCATCGCCGTCGCCGGCTGCGTCGCCCAGGCCGAAGGCGGGGAAATCCTGCGCAAGCAGCGGGCGGTGGATATCGTGGTCGGGCCGCAGAGCTATCATCGCCTGCCGGAGCTGGTGCGCATGGCCGCGGACGGGCCGGTGATCGACACCGATTTTCCGGTCGACGACAAATTCAATCACCTGACGCCGCCCTCCGACGCCAAGATCAGGGCGCGCGGCGTCAGCGCCTTCCTGACGGTCCAGGAGGGCTGCGACAAATTCTGCTCCTTCTGCGTCGTGCCCTATACGCGCGGCGCCGAGGCGTCGCGCGACGTGGAAAAAATCGTGGCGGAAGCCGAGGCGCTGACCCGCGCCGGGGTGCGCGAAATCACTCTGCTCGGGCAGAACGTCAACGCTTTTCATGGGCCGGGCGCGGGCGATGAAATCTGGTCGCTGGCCCGGCTGATCGAGCGCTTGGCGAATGTCGAGGGGCTGGCGCGCCTGCGCTACACCACCAGCCATCCCAACGACATGACGGATGACCTCATTGGCGCCCATGGCGAATCCGCAAAACTGATGCCTTTTTTGCATCTTCCGGTGCAGTCGGGTTCGAATCGCATTCTCGCCGCGATGAACCGCAAGCACCGGGCCGAGGATTATCTGCGGCTGGTGGCAAAAATTCGCGCGGCGCGTCCGGACATCGCCTTGTCGTCGGATTTCATCGTCGGCTTTCCCGGCGAAACCGACGAGGATTTCGAGGCCACGCTCGCCTTGATCCGCGCCGTCGATTTCGCTTCGACCTTCTATTTCAAATATTCGCCGCGTCCCGGCACGCCGGGCGCCGAGCGCGAGGATCAGGTCGCGGAAGAGGTCAAGGCCGAGCGCCTCGCCCGCCTCGGCGAACTGGTCGAGGCGCAACGGCAGGCCTTCAACCGGGCGCTGGTCGGCCGGACCGTCGATGTCCTGTTCGAGAAGCCGGGCCGGCGACCGGGTCAGATCGCCGGCAAGACCCCCTATCTCCAGGCGGTTCAGGCCGACGGGCCGGACAGCCTGATCGGCAAGGTCGCGGCGGTCGAAATTGTCGAATGCGGCTCGAACTCGCTGTTTGGCCGTCTGGCGAAAGAGGCGCGCTCGTCATGACCGCATTCGAGGAGGCGCTGGAAAAGGCCGAGGATGGCGCGGAGGCGGAATCGGGACTGACCCTCGAGGACAACCGCACCGCTTCGCTGATCTTCGGCCAATATGACCAGAATCTCGCGCGCATCGAGCGGCGCCTCAACGTTTCGCTCAACGCCAATGGCAATCACCTCGTCATCAAGGGCGAGCCCGACGCGGTGGGCCACGCCCGGCGGGTGTTGCAGATTCTCTGGACGCGGGCGCGCTCGGGCCATCCCGCGACCATGGGCGATGTCGATGGCGCGATCCAGGAATGCGCCTTGCAGGGCAATCTGTTTCCCAGCGAAAGTCCCGGTCCGCGCTCGACCTTCGAGCAGATTTCGACGCGCAAGAAAGGGCCGGTGCGCGCCCGGACGGCGGCGCAGGACCTCTATATTCGCGAATTGAAGCGCTTCGAGCTGGTTTTCGCGGCGGGACCGGCCGGCACCGGCAAGACCTGGCTCGCCGTCGGCCACGCCGTGTCCTTGCTGGAGCAGGGCGTGGTCGAGCGCCTGATCCTGTCCCGCCCCGCCGTCGAGGCCGGCGAAAGGCTGGGTTTTTTGCCCGGCGACATGCGCGAAAAAGTCGATCCTTATCTGCGTCCGATCTATGACGCGCTCCAGGATTTCATGGACCCGCGCACCATCGAGCGCGGGATGCAGACCGGCATGATCGAAGTCGCCCCGCTCGCCTTTATGCGCGGGCGAACCTTGAGCAATTCATGCGTTCTGCTCGACGAGGCGCAGAACGCCACCGCCATGCAGATGAAAATGTTCCTGACCCGTCTTGGCGAGGGCTCGCGCATGATCGTCACCGGCGATCCGACCCAGACCGACTTGCCCCCAGGCCAGAAATCGGGCCTCAGCGAAGCGATCGCCCTGCTGAAAAATCTCGAAGCCGTCGGCCTCGTGACCTTGACCGAAGCCGATGTCGTCCGCCACGACCTGGTGCGGCGCATCGTCGGCGCCTATGAGGCGGCGGCGCGAACGGAGCGCGAAAAGGTGGTTCTCCGCTCGAATATCGACAAGGATTGGTCGCCGTGAGTCTCGCCATTGAAATCGCGGTCGAAGATCCGAGATGGCAAGAACTTGGCGACCTCGAAGCCTTCGCGGCGCAGAGCTTGGAGGCCGCCTTGCGGGAATCGGAAGAACAACCGGGAGGGGGCGCCGAGGTCAGCCTGCTGTTTTGCGACGACGCGCGGATGCGCGCGCTGAACCGGGACTTTCGCGGCAAGGACCAGCCGACCAATGTGCTGTCCTTTCCCGGTCCCGACCTGCCGGAGCCCGCGCCGGTGCTGGGCGACATCGCGCTCGGCTATGAAACCATTGTCCGCGAGGCCGGGGAACAGGGGAAATCCTTCGCCGATCACGCCCGTCACATGATCGTCCACGGTTTCCTTCATCTTCTCGGCTACGATCACCAGACCGAGGCCGACGCCTCGGAAATGGAAGCGACGGAAATCCGCGTTCTCCAGCGCTTAGGCGTCGCCAATCCCTATGGCGACCCTCTTCAATCCGAGCCCGACGACCATGCCCGCTCCTGAGCCCGAAAGGGAAGATTCGCCTCCGATCGAGCGAAGTCCCGGCAAACCGGGCGCGACCCTGATGGATCGTCTGCGCGCCCTGTTCGGCTTGAGCGGCGCCTCGATCCGCGACGATATCGAGGACGCGCTGGAAGACGCCTCGGTCGCCGACACCTTCAGTCTGCAGGAGCGGACGATCCTGAAAAATGTGCTGGGGCTGCACGAGGTCAGGGTCAGCGACGTCATGGTGCCGCGCGCCGACATCATCTCGGCGCCGATCGACGCGCCGCTTGGCGAGGTTTTGGGGATTTTCCGCACCGCCGGCCATTCCCGCCTGCCCGTGATCGGCGAGACGCTCGACGATCCGCGCGGCATGGTTCACATCAGGGATTTCGTCGATTTCGTCGCCGCCAATGGGGAAACGAAGCCTGACAAGGAAGCGGACGAGGCCTCGAGCGGCGGGCGTTCGCTGGCGATCGATCTGACAGTCTCGCTCGAAGCGGCGGGCATTCTCAGATCGGTGCTCTACGCGCCGCCCTCGATGCCGGCTTTGGACCTGCTGGTGAAAATGCAGGCGACCCGCACCCATATGGCGCTGGTCATCGACGAATATGGCGGCACCGACGGGCTGGTTTCGATCGAGGATATTGTCGAGATGATCGTCGGCGACATCGAGGACGAGCACGATCTCGACGAAAGCCCCAAGATCGAGTCCGCCGGTCCCGATATTTTCCTCGCCGACGCCCGGGTCGGCCTCGAAGAAGCCTCCGAGAAGACCGGACTCGACCTGGTCGGGCTGGGCGATCGCGAGGATGTCGACACATTGGGGGGGCTGGCCGCCGCCTTCGCCGGCCGGGTGCCGATTCGCGGCGAAGTGGTCGCAAGTCCCGACCGAGCCTTCGAATTCGACATCGTCGACGCCGACCCGCGCCGGGTCAAGCGTTTGAGGTTGCGGCTGACCGGCGCCGACCCAGGGCCCCAAGGCGAACAGCCCGTCCCGTGAAATCCCTCACCGCGTGATTTCGTAAGCTTTCCACGCCGCTCTTTGCCTGGGGAAAGCTCATCTGCCGCGCGGCAAGACATTCGCATTCGTGAAAACATCGCCTTAAGCTCGCCGGCGCCATTCACGACTCCTCGCCTCCGCCCTGTCGGGATAGCCGATGTTCGCATTCAGCCAATATGTCCTCCTCGCCGACGGTTGGCCGCGGCGCCTGATTGCTCTCCTGGGAGGCGCCTGCGGCGCGCTTGCGCTCGCGCCGGTCAATTTCTTTCCGGCTTTCGCCATTCCCATGGTCCTTTCGGTCTGGCTGCTGGACGGCTCGGCGGGCGGCTCGCTCTTGATGAGTCTCCGGCGCGCCGGCGAAGCCGGCTGGTGGCTGGGATTCGGCTATTTTCTCGCCGGCCTGTGGTGGCTCGAGGCCGCCTTTTTCGCCGATGGCGACCAGTTCGCCTGGGCCCTGCCGCTCGGCGTCATCGGCCTTCCCGCCTTTCTGGCCTTTTTCACCGCATTGGGATTCGTTCTCGCGCGGCTTTTGTGGTCGTCGAGCCCCCGACGCATTTTCGCGCTCGCGACCGCCTTGAGTTTTTCCGAATGGCTGCGCGGCTCCGTCCTGACCGGCTTCCCCTGGAACGATTTCGGCATGGTCCTGGGCGGGAACCTTCATCTGGCGCAGACGGCGTCGATCTGGGGGCTTTACGGCCTGACCATCCTCTCCATCCTGATCTTCGCCTCGCCTGCGCTGTTTTTTCAGGACGGCCGAAAGACGCTGGCCGCGGGAGGAGTGATCCTGTTGGGCCTGCTCGGCCTTTTCGGGGCCTTCCGGCTTTCGGCGCCGGAACGGGAAATCAAGGGCGCGCATTTGCGGCTCATCCAGCCCAATGTCGCCATCGCCGATTTCCGCGCCGACCGGAAGGCCGAGCTGCTCGACCAATACCTGTCGCTTTCCGACCGCGCGACCTCGCCCGACAGGAACGGGATCGGCGATATCACCGATCTGTTCTGGCCGGAATTGTCCTTTCCCTTCATCCTGTCCGAGGACGGCCCGGCCCTGGCGCTGCTCGCCTCGCGCCTGCAGAACGCCATTCTGTTCACCGGCGCGGCGCGGGCCGAGCGGGACGGGCGGAAGGCGGACTATTTCAATTCGATCCAGGCGTTCGCCGGGGGCGAGGTCAAGGAGAGCTACGACAAGATCCATCTCGTCCCCTTTGGCGAATATCTTCCCTTCGCCAATGTCATATCGCGGCTCGGCATAACCCAGTTCGTCGCCATTCCGGGCGGATTCACTCCCGGCGGCTCGTCGCGGCTTCTGACCGCGCCCGGCCTGCCGCCGCTCCTGCCCCTGATCTGCTACGAGGCGATTTTTCCCAATGAAGTCGCGCGCCGGATCAATTCCCAGGCTTTGCGCCCCGGCGCGCTGCTGAATGTCACCAATGACGGCTGGTTTGGCATCACCTCCGGGCCATATCAGCACTTCGCCCAGTCGCGTTTGCGGTCGATCGAGCAGGGCCTGCCGTTGATTCGCGCCGCCAATACCGGGATTTCCGCCATCATCGATCCCTATGGCCGCACAGTCGCTTTCGCGCCGCTGGGCGTCGAGGCCGTGATTGACGGAGAGTTGCCGAAAGCTCTTCCGCCGACCCTTTTCTCGCGTTTTCCGATTTTTTTGCCACTCATCTTGTGGATTTCTGTGCTGTTGGCCGCATTGAGCGGGCGACGCAAGGTTTGACTTTAGGTCAGGCCCTGGTGCAAACTAGGGTTGTAAATTTTACAGGCGGGTACTGCTCGTGAATAAGGTTCCCAATCCTATCGACAAACATGTCGGCGCCCGGGTGCGGATGCGCCGCATGCTCACGGGCATGAGCCAGGAGAAACTCGGCGAAGCCTTGGGGCTGACTTTTCAGCAGATCCAGAAATATGAGAAAGGCGCCAACCGGATCAGCGCGAGCCGGCTCCAGCAGATTTCGCAAGCCCTGAACACGCCGCTGGCCTATTTCTTCAAGGGCGCTCCGGTTTCCCAGGGCGCGGCGCAAGGCGGCCTGGCGGAGGCCGGAGCCCACGAAAATTATTTCAACGATTTTGTCATGACTTCGGAAGGGCTTAGCCTCAACCGCGCCTTCGCGCGCATCTCGGATCCTAAAGTGCGCAAGAAGATCGTCGATCTGGTCAATGTTCTCGCCGAGAGTGAAAAAAAGTCATAACGCGCGGCGCGCCGTTCGATATAAAGAACAATAATCCTGATTTCGCTTGACGAAACGAACGCGGCCCCTATAGACAAGCCTCGCCGAACGCCCTTCATGGCATGCGTCCTTGCGCGCGCCAGGCCATGAAGAAGCAGACCGCCCGACCCGGACGAGCGGGCGCGGCGCCTGTCCAACCGTCCCGCCTTTGCTATTGGAGAGCTGTCGTGGCCCGTCAAGATTTCCTGTTCACCAGCGAATCAGTGTCCGAGGGGCACCCGGACAAGGTCGCTGACCGGATTTCCGATGAAATCGTCGATCTCTTTTTCCGCGAAGGCCAGAAGGCGGGCGTGGATTCGTCGCAGATCCGCGTGGCGGCGGAAACCCTGGTTACGACCAATCGCGTCGTGATCGCCGGCGAAGTGCGCGGCCCGGCGATTTCACACGCGCGGATCGAGGAAGTCGCGCGCGACGCGATCAAGGACATCGGTTACGAACAGGCCGGATTCCATTGGGACACCGCCGAAATCGAAATCCTGCTCCACGCCCAGTCGGCGGACATCGCCCAGGGCGTGGACGCCGCGGGCAACAAGGACGAAGGCGCGGGCGACCAGGGCATCATGTTCGGCTATGCGTCCAACGAAACCGCCGACCTCATGCCGGCGCCGCTGCACTACGCCCACAAGATACTCGAATCGCTCGCCGCCGCGCGCAAGGCCGGCGACGGCGCCGCCGCCAAACTCGGGCCGGACGCCAAGAGCCAGGTCACGGTGAAATATGTCCACGGCCGTCCGGTCGGCGTCACCCAGATCGTGCTGTCCACCCAGCATGTCGACGAGGATCTGACCTCCGAAGACGTCCGCAGGATCGTCGAGCCCTATATTGTCGCGGCCCTTCCCAAGGGCTGGATTTCCGGCGAGACGGTCTGGCACGTCAATCCGACCGGCAAATTCGTGATCGGCGGGCCGGACGGCGACACTGGCCTCACCGGCCGCAAGATCATTGTGGACACTTATGGTGGGGCCGCGCCCCATGGCGGCGGCGCCTTCTCCGGCAAGGATCCCACCAAGGTGGACCGTTCCGCGGCTTACGCCGCGCGCTATCTGGCCAAGAATGTCGTGGCCGCGGGGCTGGCCGACCGCGTGACCATCCAGCTCGCCTACGCCATCGGCGTGTCCGAGCCTTTGTCGATCTATGTCGACGCCCATGGCACGGCCAAGGTGGACGAGGCGGCGCTGGAGGAGGTCCTGTTCAAGATCGTCCGCCTTTCGCCGCGCGGCATTCGCGAACACCTCCAGCTCAACCGCCCGATCTATGCGCGCACATCGGCTTATGGCCATTTCGGCCGCAGCCCGGACGCCGATGGCGGGTTCTCTTGGGAAAAGACCGATCTGGCGGACAAGCTGAAGGCGCATTTCGCCTGAATTTGTCCCGGTGACGGACCCGGAACAGCACGCCCCCCGCCGCGCGCGTCGCGACGCCGGGGTTTTCGGGCGGCGCAAGGGCAAGACCCTTCGCCCTAAACAAGCGGCGCTGGTCGAAACCTTGCTGCCGCGCTTGCGGCTCGACCTGTCCCGCCGCCTCGAGACGCCTTTCGACCTGTTTCCCCAGCGCGCTGACGATCTGTGGCTTGAAATCGGCTTCGGCGGCGGCGAGCGCCTCGCCGCCGACGCCCTGAATCATCCCAAGCGCGGCTTTTTCGGCTGCGAGCCTTTCATCAACGGCGTCGCCAAACTGCTGGTCGAAATCGAGCGGCTCAAACTCGAAAACATTCGCGTCCATCCGGGCGACGCCGGCGACTTGATCGACCGGCTCCCCGAAAACTGCCTGTCCGGCGCCTATCTTCTCTATCCCGATCCCTGGCCGAAGCGGCGTCACAAGGAGCGGCGTTTCGTGTCCGACGCCATGCTCTCGCGCCTCGCGCGGGTCATGCGGCCGGGCGCCGAATTGCGTTTCGCGACCGATATTGACGATTACGCCGCCTGGACCCTGGCGCGCGTGCTGCGCTCGGCCGATTTCCTTTGGCCGGCGCGCAGCGTCCAGGACTGGACGACGCCCTGGGAAGGCTGGGTTCAAACGCGCTACGAGGCCAAGGCCCTGCGCGAGGGCCGGCGCCCCGCCTATCTGACCTTCATTCGCCGCTGATCGACGGAACGACGGCGCGTCCATAACGGTGCAATTGCGCGCCATGGGCCTTCAGCCAGGCCTCGGCCTCTGCGGTTCTCGGACAAAGGCTTTTGGTCAGCGCCCAGAATTTTTCCGAATGGTCGTGGTGGCGCAGATGCGCCGTTTCATGCGCGGCGAGATAATCCAGAACGAAAGGCGGGGCGAGAATCAGCCGCCATGAGAAATTCAGCGCGCCCTTGGCGGAGCAGGAGCCCCAGCGGCTCGACGTATCGCGCAAGGAGAGGCTGACCGGGCGCTTCCCCGTTCGCGCCGCGTGGCGAAACACCGCCTGTTCGATGTCGCGGCGGGCCTCCCGCCGCAGATGATCGGCGATGCGCCGCTCGAAATGAGCGAATTCGCCGCTGGCGCAAAGCGCTGGCGTCCGCTCCTCGCATTCGACCCAGACCGGGCCGGCGCGCCGGACAGGATTCGGGCAATGGCGCAGGACATGCTCGACGCCGCGCAACGGGATTTTTTCGCCTGGCGCGAAGGGCGTGCGGCGCGGGATGTGCGCGAGCCGGTTGGCGAGCCATTCCGCATGGCGCTCGGCAAAGTCCTGCGCCTGCCGAAAACTGGTCCGCGCCGGCATGGTCAGGACGATGTCGCCGGTCGCGCCGCTGATCCTCAGCGTGAGCCGCCGCGCATTGATCGAGCGCTTGACCGCAATCTGGAAGGCCCGCTCCCCGCGCCACACGACAAGGCAATCGCCCTCCCCGCGCGGCTCGCGTTGAAAAGCCTTCAGAAAGTTGGCGAAAGCCGGGGTCTTCATGGGGTGGAAAACTCTCCCGTCTTCATTTCTGGCATTTCGGGCAGAAAAAGGTCGAACGGCCGTTCTGGACCCGCCGCTCGATCAATCCCTTGCATTTTGGCGTGGGGCAAGGCGCGCCCTCCCGGTCGTAAACGCGGAAATTGTGCTGGAAATAGCCGAGCGAGCCGTCGGCCTGCCGGTGATCGCGCAGGGACGAGCCGCCGGCGGCGATCGCTTCCTCCAGCACCGTGCGAATCGCCAGAGCGAGGCGATTGGCCGCGCTTTCCTTTTCCGCAACTTCCCCCGCCGGACGGTCGGGCGCAAGGCCGGCGCGATGCAAGGCCTCGCAGACATAAATATTGCCCAGCCCCGCGATCAGGCTCTGGTCGAGCAAGGCCGCCTTGAGCGCGGTCTTTTTCCCAATGAACAGCCGCGCCAAGGTCATAGCGTTGAAATCATTGGACAAAGGCTCGACCCCGAGCTTGGCGAAAAAGGGCAAGGCGTCGAGCTCCGCCATTTTGGCCAGGGTCATGAAGCCGAACCGTCGCGGATCGTTGTAAATGACTACCGCGTCGTCGAGATGAAAGACGACATGGTCATGCGCCGGATTTTTGCCGCGCGGCGCCGCGAAATTCCCCAAAACCTCGGCGCCTTCGATGCGGAAGGAGCCGCTCATCCCGAGATGGGCGATCAAGGCGGCGCCGTCGTCGAGCGCGGCGATCAGATATTTCGCCCGCCGGTTCAGCGCGTTAATGCTGCGGCCTTGCAGGTTTTTGGCGAAATTCTTGGGAAAGGGCAGGCGCAGATCGGGCCGGCGCGTTTCGACGCGCGCGATCCTCGCCCCGACCAGGGTCGGAGCCAGTCCCCGCCGAACGGTCTCGACTTCGGGGAGTTCCGGCATTTCTTTCCTTCTATTCGTGGCTTCGACGCGATAGATAGCCATTGGCCGGCGGCCGCGCTATGGTCCGCCAGTTTTGGGAGCAGGCAGATGCAGGACGCGCGGCGGCAGGACGCGGCTTTGAACCAGGACGCCGAATCGACCACCCATTTTGGCTATTCGGAAGTTCGTCTCAATGAAAAACAGCAACTGGTGGACGATGTGTTCCACAAGGTCGCGCATCGCTATGACGTGATGAACGACCTGATGTCGGCCGGCCTCCACCGCCTGTGGAAGGATGTTCTGGTCGCCAGGATCAAGCCCTCGAAGCGCGGATTCAAACATCTGGACGTCGCCGGCGGCACCGGCGACGTGGCCTTCCGGGTCACGCGCGCCGGCGGCCCGAGGACTGAGGTGACCGTTCTCGACATCAATGCCGACATGCTGGCGGTCGGCCGGGAAAGGGCGAAAAAGGCGGGCCTTGAGAAGCAATTGCGCTTCGTCGAGGCCAATGCCGAGGAATTGCCGCTGCCGGACGGCGAATTCGACGCCTATTCCATCGCCTTCGGCATACGCAACGTGCCGCGCATCGACCGCGCCCTGGCCGAGGCTTTCCGCGTGCTCAAGCGCGGCGGGCGGTTCCTTTGCCTGGAATTCTCCCATGTCGAGGCCCCGCTGCTGGCGCGGCTTTATGAGAACTATTCCTTCTCGATGATTCCCGCCATGGGGCGGCTGGTCACCGGCGACGCCGCGCCCTATCGCTATCTGGTCGAATCGATCCGCCAGTTCCCCGGGCCCGGGGATTTCGCGGCGATGATCGAGCGTGCCGGCTTCCAGCGCGTCGATTACACGCGGCTGACCGGCGGCGTGGTCGCCATTCATTCCGGCTGGAAACTGTAACGGACGGCGCCCTTCGTGCTCGCGACCATCGGCCACGTCCTTCGTCTCGGCCGCGCCGGCTTCATCCTGGCGCGGGAAGGTGTTTTTTCCGGGATTGACGCCGCGTCCCTGCCGCCGGAGGCGCGTCCGGCTTTGTGGCTCGCCCGTCTCGTGGCGCGGCGCGACGGCGGCGTCGAGCGGATCGCGCCGGCCATCGCGCGGCTGGGGCCGTCTTACGTCAAGCTCGGGCAAAGCCTGGCGACGCGTCCCGACGTGGTGGGCGCCGCCGTCGCGCGCGAGCTTGAACGGCTTCAGGACAAGATGGAGCCTTTTCCGCGCACTGTCGCGGTGGGAGTGATCGAAAGGGCTTTTGCGCGGCCGATCGGCGAAGTTTTTGCCGAGTTGAGCGAGCCGGTCGCGGCGGCCTCGATCGCTCAGGTCCATCGCGCCACGGTGGTCGAGGGCGGGGTCGCGCGGCCGGTCGCGGTGAAAGTGCTTCGTCCGGGAATCGAGCGGCGGTTCCATCGCGATCTCGGCGACATGTTCTTCGCCGCGCGGCTGGCGGAAAGATTTTCCGCCGAGGCGCGCCGGCTCAATCCCGTCGGCGTGGTCGACACCCTGGCCCGCTCGGTCAAGATCGAAATGGATTTCCGTCTCGAGGCCGCCGCGGCGTCCGAATTCGCCGAAAACACCCATGGCGACGACGATTTTCTGGTTCCCAAGGTCGATTGGAACCGCTGCGCGCGCGAGGTCATGACTCTCGAATGGATCAAGGGCGCGCCTTTGTCCGATATCGACGCCTTGCGGCGTTCGAACGTGAATCTGCCCGATCTCGGCCGCGTCCTGATCCAGTCCTTCCTGCGCCATGCCGTGCGCGACGGTTTTTTCCACGCCGACATGCATCCCGGCAATCTGTTCCTGACGGCCGAGGGGCGGCTGGCGGCGGTCGATTTCGGCATCATGGGCCGTCTCGGCCTGAAAGAGCGGCGCTTCCTCGCCGAAATCCTATACGGGTTCATCACCCGGGACTACCAGCGGGTGGCGGAGGTTCATTTCGAGGCCGGCTATGTGCCGGCGCATTACCGCGTCGCCGATTTCGCCCAGGCGATCCGCGCCGTCGGCGAGCCGATCCATTCGCGCCGCGCCGACGAAATCTCGATGGCCAAGCTCCTGACCCTGCTGTTCGAGATCACCGCCTTGTTCGACATGCAGACGCGGATCGAGCTGGTCATGCTGCAAAAGACCATGGTGGTGGTCGAGGGCGTCGCCCGTTCGCTCGACCCCCGGCTCGACATGTGGTCCACCGCCGAGCCGGTGGTCAAAAGCTGGATCGAGGACAATCTGGGCCCGCGGGGAAAAGTCGCCGACGCGGGGCGCGGCCTCGCGGCGCTGACCCAGCTTGCGACCCAGACGCCCGACATGCTGGCGCGCGCCGGGCGGATGGCCGAGAAACTGGAATCGATCGCGGAACGCGGGATCGCCCTCGAAATCGCGGACCGTCAGGGAAATCGGCAGGGCCAACGCCGCCAGCCATCGCTTTTCGCGCTATGGATTGGTCGTGGCCTGCCTCGTCATTGTTTACCTGCTCTGGCGTTGAGGATTTTTCCGCATGACCGCGCCGACCAAGACTCCTTCCGTTCTCCTCATCGTCGGCGGCGGTATCGCCGCCTACAAGAGCCTCGAACTCATCCGGCTTTTGCGCGGCGCCGCGATCGGCGTCCGCACCGTCCTGACCCAGGCGGGCGCGCAGTTCGTCACGCCGCTGTCGCTGGCCGCCTTGAGCGGCGAGAAGGTGTATCAGGACCTGTTTTCGCTGACCGACGAAACCGAGATGGGCCATATCGAGCTGAGCCGCTCGGCCGATCTCGTCGTCGTCGCCCCGGCGACCGCCGACCTGCTCGCCAAGGCCGCCCATGGCCTGGCCAACGATCTCGCCTCGACGCTTGTGCTCGCCTCGGACAAGCCGATCCTTGCCGCCCCGGCGATGAATGTGCGGATGTGGGAACATCCGGCGACGCGGCGCAATCGCGCGCAGCTCGCCGCCGATGGCATGAAATTCATCGGCCCCAATCAAGGCGCGATGGCCTGCGGCGAGTTCGGCTTCGGCCGCATGGCCGAGCCCGCCGAAATATTTGACGCCATCCAGGAATTTTTCGCGCGCGGAAGCAGCCTGAACGGCATTCTGGCCGGAAAGCGGGTGGTCATCACCGCCGGGCCGACCCATGAGCCGATCGACCCGGTCCGCTTCATCGCCAACCGTTCGTCCGGCAAGCAGGGCTACGCCATCGCGCGCGCCGCCCACGCGGCGGGGGCCCAAGTCGTGCTCGTTTCCGGTCCAGTCAATCTTCCCTCGCCCGAGGGCGTGCACGTTCTCCGCGTCGAAACCGCGCGGGACATGGCGGCGGCGGTCGAAGACTCCCTGCCCTGCGACATTTTCATCGCCGCCGCGGCGGTCGCGGACTGGCGCGTCGCGCCGGATCATACGGAAAAGATCAAGAAGGGCGAGAAAGGCCCGCCGGCGCTGAAACTGTTGGAAAATCCCGACATTCTGGCCCATGTCGCGCGGCAGGACCGGAATCGGCCCGCCCTGGTGGTGGGCTTCGCCGCAGAAACCGAAAAACTGGTCGAACACGCGCGGCAAAAGCTGGCGCGCAAGGGCTGCGACCTGATCGTCGCCAATGACGTCAGCTCTTCCGCCGGCGTGATGGGCGGGGATGAGAACACCATGGTCATCGTCACGCCGGAGGGCGAGACCGCATGGCCGAAACTGGGCAAGGACGCGGCGGCGGCCAGATTGATCGAGCTGACGGCTCAGCTTTTGCGGCGGCGGGAAGGGCGCTGAATGGAGATCCGGATCAAAAGGCTCCCTCACGCGGAAGGCCTGCCGCTTCCGTCCTATCAAAGCAGCGGGGCCGCCGGACTCGATCTCCTCGCCGCGCTCGCGCCCGATATGCGTGAAATCCTGCGACCCGGCGAAAGGCGCCTGGTTCCCACCGGGCTGGTGCTGGAAATTCCGCCAGGTTTCGAGGCCCAGGTCCGGCCTCGGTCCGGCCTCGCGCTGAAACATGGCGTGACCGTGCTGAACACGCCGGGGACGATCGACAGCGACTATCGCGGCGAGGTCGGGGTCATTCTGATCAATCTCGGCGCCAATCCTTTCGAGATCGGGCGCGGCGACCGCATTGCGCAACTGGTGGTCGCGCCGGCGATCCAGGCGCGTCTGGTCATGGTCGAGGGGCTCTCCGAAACCACGCGCGGGGCGGGCGGCTTCGGCTCCACCGGCCGGACGGCTGCGCCCGCTCCCGGCGCGCGAGCCACGACGGATTGATGAAAAGCGCCTTCATCGACAAGCCCAGGGAGGCTTGTTAAGTTCGGCGTCCAAAAAATTCTCCGCAGGGAGCGATGCGATGACCGAGTCCAGCAGCCCGGAAACAACCGCGAAAAAGCCGGGGCGCGGCAGGATTTACAATTCCATGCCCGAGACCATCGGCGACACGCCGCTGGTGCGATTCGATCGCCTCGCGGCGTCGCGCGGCGTCAAGGCGAAGCTGTTGGCGAAGCTGGAATTCTTCAATCCGATCGCCTCGGTGAAGGACCGCATCGGCGTGGCGATGATCGATGCGCTCGAAGCCGAGGGCAGGATCGCGCCCGGCAAATCCGTGCTGATCGAGCCGACCTCCGGCAATACCGGCATCGCCTTGGCTTTCGTGGCGGCGGCGCGCGGCTACAGGCTCATCCTGGTCATGCCGGAATCGATGTCGATCGAGCGGCGCAAGATGCTCGCGCTGCTGGGCGCCGAACTGGTGTTGACGCCGGCGGCGCAAGGCATGAAGGGCGCGATCGCCAAAGCCGAGGAACTGGTCGCTTCGACCCCCGGCGCCGTCACCCCCGCGCAATTCGACAATCCGGCCAATCCCGAGATCCATCGCCGCACCACCGCCGAGGAAATCTGGAACGACACCAATGGCGAAGTCGATATCGTCATTTCCGGCGTCGGCACCGGGGGCACCATCACCGGCGTCGGCCAGGTTCTGAAAGCGCGCAAGCCTGCTGTGAAAATGGTGGCGGTCGAGCCCGCCGAATCGCCCGTCCTGTCCGGGGGACAGCCCGGACCGCACAAGATTCAAGGCATAGGCGCCGGCTTCGTCCCGTCCATCCTCGATTCCCGCGTGATCGACGAAGTGGTGACCATCGATAGCGCCACGGCGATGGAGACGGCGCGCGAGGTCGCCCGGATCGAGGGCGCGCCGATCGGGATATCCTCCGGCGCGGCCGTCGCGGCGGCGCTTCAGGTGGCGGCGCGCCCCAGTTCGGAAGGCAAGAACATCGTCATCATCATCCCGTCTTTCGCCGAGCGCTATCTCTCGACCGCCTTGTTCGACGGCCTGTGAGCCGCGTTCCTCTTCGCGGCGCGTCCTCGCGCCGCCACAGGTGAGCCATGTCCTATCAGAATATCATTGTCGAAAGCGACGGCGCGGTCGGGATCATCCGGTTGGACCGCCCCAAGGCGCTGAACGCGTTGAATTCGCGCCTGATTCAGGAATTGAACGTCGCGCTGGACGAGTTCGAAATGGACACGGAAATCGGCGCCCTGGTGCTCACCGGCTCCGAAAAGGCCTTCGCCGCCGGCGCCGACATCAAGGAGCTGCAGCTCCTGACCTACATGGACGCCTATCTCAGCGACACGATTCGCAGCTGGGAACGCCTTTCCTATTTTCGCAAGCCGGCGATCGCCGCCGTCGCGGGCTTCGCGCTCGGCGGGGGCTGCGAACTCGCCATGATGTGCGATTTCATCCTGGCCGCCGAAAACGCCAAATTCGGCCAGCCGGAAGTGAAACTCGGCATCCTGCCCGGCGCCGGCGGCACCCAGCGCCTGTCGCGCTTCGTCGGCAAGTCCAAGGCGATGGAAATGTGCCTGACCGGCCGGATGATGGACGCGCAGGAAGCCGAACGCGCAGGGCTGGTCTCCCGCATCGTGCCGCTCGATCGATTGATCGACGAAGCGGTCGACACCGCGCGAAAAATCGCCTCGATGTCGCTGCCGATCACCATGCAGATCAAGGATTGCATCAATTCGGCCTATGAATCGACCCTGACCGAGGGGGTCAAATTCGAGCGGCGGAATTTTCACGCCGCTTTCGCGACCCTCGATCAGAAGGAAGGCATGACGGCTTTCATCGAGAAGCGGCAGCCCCATTTCAAGAATAGATGAAGGCTTGTGCGGCGGAAGCGCGAATCCCGCGTTGACGAAACGCCCGTTTCGCGCTTATAAGCCCCTGCATACGCGGCGCCTGCTTTTAGGCGCCGTCATCGTTTTCAGGCGGCGCGGTCACGATGTTCGGGCGCGCGCCTTCGTCCGGGGATCCTCATGGCGAATACCAAATCGGCTAAAAAGGCCGTCCGTCAAATCACGCGCCGCACCGACGTCAATCGGCAGCGTCGCAGCAAGATGCGCACTTTCATCCGCAAGGTCGAGGAAGCGATCAGCTCCGGCGACCAAGCCGCCGCCAAGACCGCCCTTTCCGCAGCAGAGCCGATCCTGATGCGCGCCGCGCAAAAGGGCATCGTTCACAAGAACACCGCCTCCCGCAAGGTTTCGCGCCTTTCCGCGCGGGTGGCCGCGCTCAGCAAGCAGGCCTGATATCTTTTTTTCCTGTTTTCCGCCCCGCCGAGCGTCTCGGCGGGGTTTTTGCTTTGGCGGCCGCAACCCCTTGCATTGTCGCGCGCGCCGCGTAAATATTTCCCGTGGCTGCAAATCCTGAAATCCTGGCCTCCGGCGTGGGGGCGCTTTCGCGTCTCAATGACCGTTCGCGCGAGATTTTCCGCAATATCGTCGAGAGCTATCTCGCGAGCGGCGAGCCGGTCGGCTCGCGCCACCTCTCCCGCATCCTGACCCTGCCGCTGTCGCCGGCCTCGGTGCGCAATGTCATGCAGGATCTGGAGGAATTGGGGCTGGTCTATTCGCCCCACACCAGCGCCGGACGCCTGCCGACCGAACTCGGCCTGCGCTTTTTCGTCGATTCCCTGCTGCAGATCGGCGACCTGACGGAACTGGAGCGCGGCCGGATCGAGGCCCAACTGAGCGCCGTCTCGCGCGAACGCAGCATGGAGGAGGCCCTATCGGAGGCCGGCCTGCTGCTCTCGGGCCTGACCCGCGGCGCCTGCGTCGTGCTGACCAGCAAGGACAACAGCCGCCTGAAGCAGATCGAATTCGTGCGCCTCGAGCCGGAAAAGGCGCTGGCGATCCTGGTGTCCGACGACGGCTCGGTCGAAAACCGCATCCTGCCGGTTCCCGCCGATCTTCCAGCCTCGGCGCTGATCGAGGCGGGCAATTATCTCAACGCCCGCATCCGGGGCCTGACCCTGTCGCAGGTGCGCGACGAAATCGAGATTTCACGCCTGGCGGCCCAGGCGGAACTGGATGCGCTGACGGCGCGGCTGGTCGACGCGGGGCTCGCGATCTGGGCGGGACCCGCCGGCGCGGCCCAGAACCTGATCGTGCGCGGCCAGGCCAATCTGCTTGAGGATTTGACGGCCATGGCCGATCTCGAACGGATCCGCCTCCTGTTCGACGATCTCGAAACCAAGAGCGAGGTCATCGACCTCCTTTCCCGCGCTGAAGAGGGCGAGGGGGTGCGCATTTTCATCGGTTCGGAAAACAAGTTGTTTTCCTTGTCGGGCTCCTCGATGATCGCGGCGCCCTTCCACGACCCCCAGCGCCGAATCGTCGGCGTTCTCGGCGTGATCGGTCCCACGCGCCTGAATTATGCGCGTGTGATTCCCATGGTGGATTACACCGCCCGGGTCATGGCCCGGCTTTACGGCGGCGTTTGAGACGCCCGGCCCTCATCAACGAAGGGAATTGGCGTGGCGCCACAAACCGAACTCGTCGGATTCCTCGCGGGGACGCTGACGACCTTGTGCTGGACGCCGCAGGCGGTCAAGATCCTGCGCAGCCGCGACGCGAAGTCGATCTCACTCATCACGCAGATCACCTTCGTCGTGGGCTGCACCCTCTGGCTGATCTATGGCGTCCTGCTCGGCTCTCCCTCGATCGTGCTGTTCAACGCCATCACCATTGCGTTGAACATGCTGATCATTCTCCTGAAGCTGCGCTATGACGCGTCCCTGGCGGCGTCACGGGAAGCTAGCGGTTCAGGATGAGGCCGAAAATGCCGGTCGCGCTGGAGTTTTGGGGGGCCGGCGCGTAGGAGAGCGCAGGCGAGTGATGGCCCCCTCCGGCATAAGCATAACCGTAATCGTCGCCATGATAACGCCCGGCGCCGGCTTCATGGCGGTGATGCGGGGCGAATGCGTAGAGGTGATGGGGGCCGTGACCGCGCCATTGATGCGCGAAGGAACGGCTGCGCGGCGGCGAGCCGGTGATTTTGATCGTGGCGCCTTCGGCGCGAACCAGGGAATAAAGCGTGGCGGCGTTGGCCGGCGAAATGCGGACGCAGCCATGCGATACCGGACGGCCCAGCCATCTCGTCGCATATGTCCCATGAATGGCGTAGCCGCGATGGAAGAAAATCGAATGCGGCATCGGCGAATGATGATATTTTTTCGAATAATGCATCGCCTGCAGCGAAGTTGGCGCGAAAACCCCGCGCGGCGTCACATAGCCGGCGCGGGCGGATGAAATCGGCCAGGAATAGTTTTGGCCATCGGCGGTCTGCACCTCCATCCGCTGCGTCGACAGGTCGATCGAAATCTGTGTGCGCGCCATCGCCGCAGGGGCGAACAGGAACGCGGCGAAGATCAGAAAAAGACGAGCGAAATGACGCATAACGGGCTCCAGACGAACTGAAAACTCGGAGGCTCTATCTAGATTCCAACTTGTGACCGCGCGGTAAAGTTCCAGTTGAAAACAAGGTTGACGATCGGGCGTCGCGCCGCCCCTTTTGCCGGGTCCGGCGCGACGTCAAAAACGCGCGACGCGCGCCCCGGAGGCCGCGCGCGGAACGAATGTTCGGTGGGATCAATTTGGTGGAGCCAGACGGAATCGAACCGACGACCTCTTCAATGCCATTGAAGCGCTCTCCCAACTGAGCTATGGCCCCAATTTGCGCCTCTTCAAGTCATTGGGAAGACCAACCGCGTGGCGGTGAGGCGTGGGCGGGTGTATAGCGGCAAGGCGACGGCGGGACAAGCCCTTTAAATTGCCTCGCCGGGAAAATTTTCCGCCCGCGAGAGGAGGCGAGACCAATGAGCGGCGACCATGGCCCCCACCATCATTGGCATGATCGTCACGGGCATGACCACCACGGGCATGACCACCACGATCACGCCGGCCAGGATCACGGGAGACATGTTCACGCGCCCGAAAATTTCGGCCGCGCCTTCGCCATCGGCATCGCCCTCAATCTCGCCTTCATCGTCGCCGAAGTCGTCTTTGGCGTGCTCGGCAATTCCACCGCTCTGTTCGCCGACGCCGGCCATAACCTGAGCGACGCGCTCGGCCTCGGCCTTGCGTGGCTCGCCAGCGAAATGGTCAAGCGCCCGCCGACGCCGCGCTTTTCCTATGGCCTGCTCGGCTCATCGATCCTTGCCGCCCTGTTCAACGCCTTTTTCCTGGTGGTCGCGGTCGGCGCGATCTCCTGGGAGGCGATTCTGCGCCTGCTCGCGCCGGAGCCGGTGGCGGGCAAGACCATCATGATCGTGGCCGCCCTCGGCGTCGTCATCAATGGCGTCACCGCCTGGCTGTTCGCCTCGGGCAAGGACGACATCAATCTGCGCGCCGCCTTCCTGCACATGGCGTCCGACGCCTTTGTTTCGGCCGGCGTGGTCGTCGCCGGCCTGCTGATCCTGCTGACGCGATGGTTCTGGCTGGACCCCGTGGTCAGCCTGGGGATCAACGCCGTGATCCTGTGGGGAACCTGGAGCCTGCTGCGCGAAGCCTTCGCCATGTCGATGTCGGCGGCGCCCGGCCATATCGACCCGGACCGGGTTCGCGTTTTTCTGAGCCGGCAGGCCGGCGTCGCGGGACTGCACGATCTTCACGTCTGGCCGATGAGCACCACCGAAATCGCGCTGACCTGCCATCTGGTCATGCCCGGCGGCCATCCCGGCGACTGTTTCCTGCACGACCTCGCCGCCGATCTGGCGCAGAAATTCCGCATCAACCACGCCACGGTCCAGATCGAGATCGACCCGGACCGCGCCTGCGCCCTCGCCCCGGACGACGTGGTTTAGAGCGTTTCCCGGCCATATTGGCGCAATCTGTTCGCTTTCGGGGAGACGATCCGGCAGGCGCGCGCCGAAGAGCGCATCGGGGATGCGGTCGAGGCGCGCGCCGCGCCGGGCGTCCGCCGAAAGCGAACCCCGCCCAAGTCGGATGTTTCCGACTTGGGCTCGTCCTGGATTGGCGAACCGGGAAACATCCCGGTTCGCGGGGCCGGGGGCTTTCGCGCCGTCGCTGCGTCGGCCGGCTCGCAAACCGGGTGTTCCCGGTTTGCGCATGGTCTGCCGAAGTCGGCAACAGCCGACTTCGGACGCGTGTCCCCTACACGGCCGTCGCCACCCTCCTTGCCACGGCGCGAAATCCCCTCGGCAGATTGCGCCAATATGGCCGGGAAACGCTCTAGCTTATTTCCTCGAGCAGGTGTTCAGGCCAAGCAGCGTATAGGCCGGACAGAAGCGCACCAGGCCGGTGAGCAGCGGGACCACGCCGATCCAGCCCCACGGCGTTTTCGGGCCGACGAAGACCAGAGCGATGAGGACGAGGCCGACGACGATGCGCAGGATGCGGTCGATCGATCCGATATCGGCGGTCATGGAAATCTCCTAGAATCCAGCAAGAGAAGCGACGTCGCGGACGTCGAAAACGAACTTGGGAGATTTTACGAAAAAGTCGGTGACCTAGATCACACAGGCGAGATCGGCGAGGCCCGCGCGATCGGTCAGGCTTATTTTTCCGCGTGCAAGACGAAGCAGGCCGGAGCGCTGGAACGCGGCGAGCTGGCGGCTCACTACCTCGCGCGCCGCGCCAATATCCTCCGCGAGCTCCTGATGGGTCGCCGTCAGCTCGCCCCGAACATCGGCGCGTGCGAGCAAGACGGCGGCGAGCCGCGCGTCCACCCGCAGGAAGGCGATGGTTTCGATCAGCCGGGTCATTTCCGCCAGCCGCGCGCCGAAGCGCTCGAAGACAAAATGGGCGAAATCCGGCGATTCGCGCAAAAGCCGCTCGAACAAAGGCGGAGGGACGAGAACGAAGCGCAGGTCGGTCTCGGCGACGCCCTCGGCGCTATATTCCAGCCCGCCCATCAGGCACAGCGTGGTCTGGACGCAGGTCTCGCCCGGCGCCACCCGATAGAGCAGCAGGCGGCGGCCGTTTTCCGCCGTGACGCCGACGCGGACCCGGCCTTCGAGCAGCACCAGAAAGCCCTGGCAGGCCGCGCCCGGCGCGAAAAGCTCCTTTCCGCGCTCGACCCGCCGTTCGGGCAGGCGCGCCAAGGTTTTCCGCGCCTCGCCGTCGAGCCGGGCGAGCGGCGCGAATTTCTCAAGCCAGGACGGCGCGTGCTGCTGTTTCAGCCGCCGCCCTCCTCTTCGCTGCCGAACCGCGCCCGCGCCGCCGAGCCGCAGCAACTGCTTTCGGAACCCGCCGCCTGAACCGGCGGGCAGGGCGTGTCGCCGTAGGAGCAGAACACGCAGCAATCGCCGTCCTTGGGCTTGAGCAGCGCGCCGCAGCTTTTGCATTCATAGAAATGAACGCAGGCGTCGGTCGGCATGTCCTCGCGCGACTGGTGGCCGCAATGGGGGCAGGTGATGGTGGAGTTCAGAATCATCCCATTCCTCCTTCAATGACGCCACGCCGGGGCGTTGGCGACGAGAAAATCGCGCAGGGCCTGAACCCGCGCGACCGATTTCATTTCTTCTGCGTAGGTCAGCCAGCAATCGAACACCGGCATGTCCGCGTCGAGATCGATCCGGGTCAGCGACGAATCCTCGGCGACGGCGTAATCCGGCAGCACGCCGACGCCCGCGCCCTGTTCCACCGCGCGGGTGAGGGCGAAGAGATTGTTGATCGACAGCACAGGCTTGCGGGGATTTCTGGCGTCGCGGCCGGCGGTGAGCAATATGTTGAGATTGCGCAGATAATTCGGCCCGGTCACGCTGAAGGCGACGAGGCGATGGGCGTCGAGGTCGTCGACGCGGCGGGGCGTCCCGAATTGCCGGAGATAGGCGCGCGAGGCGAAAGCCGAATAATGCAGCGTGAACAGGCGGCGGCGAATGAGATCGCCTTGTTTGGGCTCCCACAGCCGCAAGGCCACGTCGGCCTCGCGCATCGAAAGATCGAGCTCGTCGTCGGTCAGGATCACCTCAAGCTCGATATCGGGATAAAGCTCGCGAAATTCGCCGAGACGGGGCGTCAGCCAGATTGTGCCGAAGCCGGTGTTGGCGGTGACCCTGAGCAGGCCGTGCGGCTTGTCGCGGGCGTCCGACAGGCGCACCCGCGCGCTTTCGAGCTTGCCGAAAACTTCCTGCACCGTGCGGAACAGGATTTCGCCCTGTTCGGTGAGCAGCAACCCGCGCGCGTGGCGATGGAACAGGGGTGTTTTCAGATCGTGTTCGAGCGCGGCAATCTGGCGGCTGACCGCCGACTGGCTCAGATGCAGCGGCTCGCCGGCGTGGGTGAAGGAGCCGGCGGCGGCGACGGCGTGAAAAACCCGCAGCTTGTCCCAGTCCATTCAAGCCCCATGTCTCATTCCGTTGGCCCTTTTTCCGACCAGTCGGAAGCAAGGGCGCCCGCCGGCGTCAGTCGGCCAAAACATCTAAGATGGGCGCCGACACCATCGTCCCGTTTCATGAGCCGAAGGTGTTTTTCCGCCTATCTATACGGGAAAATTCGCAAAAAACCTCGCCAATTCCAGTTTCGATCCCCAAATCCATCGTCAGTCCCGGAGGCGCGTCATGCTGTTCTCGCGAAAGAAGCTGGAAATCCCCACCCCCGCCGAGGCCTTGCCCGGCCGTTCCGATCCGATTCCGACCGCCGCGACCCATTTCGTCAACGGCCGCAAGCTGACCCCGCCTTATCCGCCCGACCTGCAGCGCATCCTGTTCGGAATGGGCTGTTTCTGGGGCGCGGAGCGCAAATTCTGGCAGGCGGGCGAAGGCGTCTACGTGACAGCGGTCGGCTATGCCGGCGGTTCGACCCCGAATCCGACCTATGAGGAGGTTTGCTCCGGCCTGACCGGCCATACAGAAACGGTGCAGGTCGTCTACGATCCGGCCCAAATCGAATTGGCGCGGCTGCTCGCCTTGTTCTGGGAATCGCACGACCCGACCCAGGGCATGCGGCAGGGCAACGACATCGGCACGCAATATCGTTCCGCGATTTATACAACCAACGACACCCAGCAGAAGGCGGCGGAAAGCTCGAAAGTTCTGTACCAGCAGGCGCTCGAAGCCCATGGCTTCGGCGCGATCGCCACCGAAATACGTCCGGCGGGCGCATTTTACTTTGCCGAAGCCTATCATCAGCAATATCTTGCCAAGACTCCGGGAGGCTATTGCGGCCTGGGCGGAAGCGGCGTCGCCTGCCCTGTCGGCGTCCTCTGACCGACCGCATTTCCGGCCATGCGAGCGCCACAGCGAAGGATGGCGGGTGTTGAAACTTGCGTGTAAGGAAGGCGCCTGAGCCTCCCTTGCTTAAGGAACAGACATGTCCGACCTGAAAAGATTGAAGCCCGGCAGGCGCATGAGCCAGGGCGTGATTCGCGGCGATCTGGTCTATCTCGCCGGCCAGGTGGCCGAAAAGGCGGCCGGCCGGCCGGTGCGCGAACAGACGGCGGAAGTTTTGGCCCAGATCGACGCCCTGCTCACTGAGGCCGGCACGGACAAGACCAAGATCATGATGGCGACGATCTATCTCGCGGATATTTCGACCTTCTCCGAGATGAACGCGGCCTGGGACAGCTGGGTGGTCGAAGGCGCGACCCCCGCCCGCGCCACGGTCCAGGCCAAGCTGGTCGCCCCCGAATACAAGGTCGAAATCGCCGTGGTCGCGGCGATTTAATCGTTGCCCGCGACTTTTTCGCGGGCGCCCCTGGCATCACAGCCATAGCCCGTCGAAAGACGGGCGTCCGACGACGATCTATGGTCGCGTCCGCTCCTCGTATCGAAAATCCAACGCTCGGTTCCCAGCGATCGATGCAGCGGATGGGCGGAGACCGGTCACAGACCGAATGTCCCGTCGCGAAGCGACAGCGCCTGACGCGCGTCGAAAAAAACGCGCCCGGATCCGTGGCTGCGCGGCCGGCTTGCGATCAACCTATGCCGCCGGGCTCAGGCCGCCTCGATGGCGGGGATCAAGCGGCGGCCCAGCAACACGCCATCCGCCGAGCGCCGCAATTCGATCTCGTGCCGGCGCGACGGATCGAGGGCGACGGGGAAGCGCAGGTCGAAGCGCCAGCCGCCTTTTTCCCTTGCGGCTTCAGCATAGGCATAGCCCATGAACGCGCCGTCGACGATCGCATCGAGGCAGACCGGGGCGTTCCGATAAGCGGTGTTGAGCGCCCAACCCGAGGCACCCTCGTGGTCGCAATGCTCGACCGCGCCGAGCAGCGCGCCGAAGTCCGTCGCGGCGGGAAAGCCAAGCCCGGCCCGCGCGGCGAGGCGCCGGCGGACGCGATCGAGCGCAAAACCGTGCTCGACACGCGGCTTGCAATAGCTCGCCTCTCTCGATCGCTCGTCGGGATAAAGTTCACGGAATTCATGCGCGTTCTGGAACATGCTGCGGCTGTCGTCATCGACAAAGCTTTCCGAAAAAGCGCCTTCCGCGATCAGGACGTCATGGGTTTCCAGTTCGAGGTGGAAATAATGGATGTCCTCGCCCGGCGGCTCCTGGACGATGGTCGCGCCATTGACGAGATGCTCGGCCGGGATGAGCACGCCGTCGAGGAACATGGCGTGTTTAGGCGAGACCAGCAGGTCGCGCGTTGGGACGCCCTCCGCGAGCGATCCCGCCTTGAAGCGGATCGGCAGGAGATCGCGATTGTTGCCGGCGAAGCGCGCGGAATAGGCCCGACTTCCGATCCACTTCAGCGGCCGCAGCGCGCCCGAGGCGGTGACGACAAGATCGCCAACCTTCATCGTCTCGACCGCGGCCTCCCCGTCCGGGGTGCGGATCAAGGCGCCAGCCATGAAGCATGCGGTCAGGTCGTCGACCGACCCGTTCTGCTGGAACCAACCGAGGTTCGCCGTGCTGGAGAAAGTGTAGGTTTGGCTCAGCGTGCTGGCGGCGTTGTCAATCGTGAGCGTATCCCCGCTTACCGTCGCGTGGTCGCCGGAACCGAACGCTTGCAGTTGAATCTGATCGTTCCCAGTGAAGCCGCTGACCGTTCCGAGGTTGACGCTTCCTTGCGCCACCGCCGTATCCTGGAAAATCCCAGCGCCCGCCAGAAACTGAAGGGTCGGCTGAATCGTGCCGTTGACGCCGATGTTGCCGGCGAGGTCGAGAGTTCGAACCACTGGCGATTTCCAATGTCGACGCCGAACCCGAGGCGTCGATCGCGCCGTTGATCGTCAGCGTGCCGCCAGACGCGATCAGAGCG
The DNA here is from genome assembly GCA_963703385.1 of uncultured Pseudomonadota bacterium. GTDB lineage: Bacteria > Pseudomonadota > Alphaproteobacteria > Rhizobiales > Beijerinckiaceae > Rhodoblastus. The sequence continues at coordinate 3,557,274 of OY969816.1, read as the reverse complement.
CCGCCGCTCGTGGCGCCGCCATTGATCACGGCGTTGATCGTGCCGGTCCCAGTGATCGAACCGTTGGAGTCCAGCGTAATTCCGGCCGAGTCGGTGAACTGGGCGCCAGCGTCAAGCTTGAGCGTATTGGCGGCGGCGTCGAAAGGACTTGATCCGTTCGTGAGCGTGAGGGAAGCGCCGACACCAATCTCAAGGGTTCCGCCAGTGGCGGCGAAGGTCGCCTGGCTCGCCGAATTTGACGCGCCATTGAGTAGGAGAGTCGCGCTGGCGCCGATGTCCAGCACAGTTGTGCCTGTGACATCGCCATTGAAGGTCAGGGCGCCGCCCGTCGCAGTGATGAGGCCGGCGGCGCTCAACGCGCCGTTGACGGTTCCGTAGCCCGCCAGGAACGCGAGGCCTGCGAGGCTTATGGTGGTCGCCGACAGCGTCCCTCCGCCCAGTTGCAGGGTAACGCCGTTGTCGATGGTCAGCGAATTGAAGCTCCCACTGCCTGGTTCTGTCGTATCCAACGACACCGTGTAAGAAGAGGACAACGTGGGCAGAACCACATCGTCGGTGTTGACCGGCGCGCTTCCGCCAACCCAATTGCCGCCGCTGCCCCATAGCCCGTCGCCAGCACTGCCGTTCCAGGTTACTGTTGTCATGAAAACCTCCAACCTCTGTCCCGACTGACGCGGCTAAAAGTTCGGACGGAACGCATCCTCCATGAGGCTCGACCGCGAAAGAGTTCATGAGGAAAGTGGTTGTGTCAATCGTTCAGGTGCGGAATGCGCTGAAGCGAAATGGCGAGACGGTCAGAGCCACGTCCCCAGGGCTCCTTCGGGTTGAGATCGGCCCCGTCATATGGCGCCTGTCAGGGCGCCATAGGTCTGTCTTGAACTATTCAGCACTTCGCCGCTCCCCGGCCGCTGAGCGGATTGTCCTCGTCCCAGCCGTAGGCAATGGTCTCGAAGCGCATGGTCATGACATCGAACAGGGCCAGCCGTCCCACCATCGACTGGCCGAAGCCGACGATCTCGCGAATGACTTCGAGCGCCATCAGCGCGCCGACCATGCCGGTCAACGCCCCCAGCACCCCGACCTCGGCGCAGGTCGGCAGGCTGCCGGGCAGGGGCTTTTCGGGGAACAGGCAGCGATAGGTCGGATTTGGAAAACCGTCCGGGCCGGTCTGATAGGGCTTCAGCGTGGTCAGCGAGCCGTCGAATGGGCCGACCGCCGCCGTCACCAGCGGCTTTTTTGCGTAAAAACAGGCGTCCGAGACGACATAGCGGGTGTCGAAATTGTCACAGCCGTCGGCGATGACATCGCATTCGTCGATCAAATCGCGCGCATTGCCCGCATCGAGGCGCGTTTTAAGGCCGACGACGCGCACATGCGGGTTGAGCTTCGCCAAAACCTCGGCCGCCGCCTCGACCTTGGGCCGGCCGATGTCTTGTTCGCCGAACAGAACCTGACGCTGGAGATTGGAGGCGGACACCACGTCGTCGTCGATCAGGTGAATCTCGCCCACGCCCGCCGCCGCCAGATAAAGCAGCAGCGGCGCGCCGAGCCCGCCGGCCCCGACCACGCCCACCCTGGCCGCCTTGAGCCTGCGCTGGCCGGCGCCGCCGATGTCGCGCAGCACGATATGGCGGGCGTAGCGCTCGATTTCTTCCTGCGTCAGCTCTGGCAGAAGACCCATATTCAGCCCTTTTTGCGCGCCCAGGCGAGCGCCTGTTCGAAGCGGTCGTCGCCCCAGAACGTTTCGCCGTCCGCCGTCACGAAGGCGGGCGCGCCGAAAACACCGGCCGACTGCGCAGCCTCGGTCTCGGCGCGAAGTTTTGCCTTGACCTCGTCCGATTTCGCTTGCGCCAGCAGGTCTTCGGCGGGAAGGCCAAGGTCCGAAAGCAGCCCGGCGAGGATCCGCGTGTCAAAAATATCGCGGCCATCGGCGAATTCGGCGCGAAAGACGCTCCGGCTGAAATCGGCGCGCTTTTCCTGCGGGACCGCGAGAGCGAGCCGCGCGGCCAGCAGGCTGTTCTGCGGGAACGGGTCGGGCCGCACGAACCCGAGCCCTCGCTGCGCGGAAAGCCGCTCCATGTCGCGCCACATATAGCGGCCCTTGGCGGGATAAATGTTGAAGGGCGAGTTGTTCCAGCCCTGCGCCGCGAAAATCGGGCCGAGCAGGAAGGGACGCCAGCGCAGGCTCACGCCCGCGGCGCGCGCCATTGGCTCGGCGCGCATCGCCGCCAGATAGGAATAGGTGCTGGCGAATTCGTACCAGAAATCCATTTCCGGCATATCCGGGCCTTTCCTTCGAGGCGCTTGAGGCGCGGCGCGATTTTCGTCTAAAGCAGGATTGTTCGCCAGCCGCAAGGACCGCCGTGTCGCGTCATCTCCTGATCTTTCTCTTCATCGGCGCGGTATTTTTCTTCGCGCTGTTCGCGCTGTGGCCGCGAGTCGATCTCGATGCGGCGTCGCTTTTCTACCGCTCCGGTCATTTCGTCGGCCGCACCGCGGTCGGCGCCGCTTTCCGCCGCTTCTTCTACGACGCCCCCTATGTCCTGCTCGCCGCCCTGCTGATCGCGGCGTTGGCGAAATTTTTGGGTTGGATCGCGCGCGGGCCGAGCGGGCGGGCCGTGGTTTTTCTGCTGGCGACGCTGGCGCTCGGCCCCGGCCTGCTGGTCAATGGCGTGCTCAAGGAAATATCGCACCGGCCCCGCCCGGAACAGACGCTCGCCTTTGGCGGACCCTGGGCCTTTCAGCCCTTTGACAGCTTTTCCGGCCAATGCCGTCATAACTGCTCTTTCGTTTCGGGCGAGGCCGCGACCGCCGCCTGGACCCTCGCCCCCGCCTTGCTGGCGCCGCCCCCGGCGCGCGCGGCCGCCCTCGTCGCGGCGGCGATCTTCACCCTCGACACCGCCGTGGAGCGAATGGCGTTCGGCGGTCACTACCTTTCCGATGTCCTGTTCGGGGCGCTTTTCACCTTCGTCATCGTCCTTGTTTGTTATCAATGGTATCGTCGCGGCCAACAAGCAAAGGACTGAGCCACCATGGATTTCTTCGCCGTCGCGCTGGACGACGCAACCCAGATCATGCGCTGGGCCCATGCGGTCGCCGCCATTCTCTGGGTCGGCTCGGCTTTTGCGCTGCTGAAGCTCGATGTGGCGCTGAAAGCCCGGGCCAAGGATCCGACGCCCCAGACCCTGTTCCTGAACGCCGGGCTCGGCTACCGCCTGACGCGAGCAACCGACGCCGACGACAGTGAAAAGGCGCTCAATTTCAAATGGGAGACCTATGCCACCTGGGCGAGCGGCTTCGCGCTTCTGTTGATGGTCTTCTGCGCCGCGCCAAAACTTTATCTGATCGACCCGGCCCTTTGGGACGCGGCGCCTTGGGCGGCCATCGCCGCCGCGATTCTGCCCCTGGCCCTGAGCTGGCTCGCTTATGACCTGCTCTGCAAGAAAAGCGGCCTGTGCGGCGACGCGCTGCTGTGGGGCCTGTTCATCTTCTGCGCCTTCCTCGCCCTGATCCTGACCCATGTCTTCGCCGGGCGCGCGGCTTATCCGCTGATCGGCGCCCATCTCGCCACGATCATGACCGCCAATATCGCCCATATCATCGCGCCAGCGCAGAAGCGGCGGCTCAAAACCTTGCGCGCCGGCCTGCCTGGCGATGAAGCGGACGCCAGACAAGCGGGAACCCGCGCCCTCCATAATCAATATCTCGCCCTGCCGACGATTTTCTTCATGCTGTCGGGCCACGCGCCGCTTCTGTTCGCGGGGCCGCATAACGGCGGCGCGGCCATCCTGCTCATCGCCGGCTTTTTCCTGATTCGGCGGGTCTGGCTGAAAAATCTGCGCGGGCTCGGCCTGGACCTGAAACTGAGCGCGGCGGCGGTCGCCAGCATTTTGCTCGCCTTCGCCATTTCATGGCCTGCCCGGCCGCCCGCCCAGCGGCAGGCGAGCGACGCTGCCGGAGCGATCGCGCTGGCGCTGCGCCCCAACGGCGCGCAGGCGCAAGCCGTGATCGACGCCCGCTGCGTCCCCTGCCATGCGGCGCGTCCGCGGATCGACGGTCTCGCCCATGCGGCGGGCGGGCTGGATTTCTCGCAGGGCCCCAATGTCGAAAAACATCGCGCAGAAATTTTGCGCGCGGCGGTTTTTTCCCGCGCCATGCCGCCGCCGGGCGCGGCGCCTGCGCTCGACGCGGCGGACAAGAACCTGCTGGTCCGCTGGGCCGAGGGCGAGGATTAAAATTCCACGTCGAGTTCTTCCACTTCGTCGGGTTCGCTCTTGGCGGCTTCGGACCATTCGACCATCGGCGCCCAGCCGAGGATATGGTCGCGGTAGGCGGCGCATTCGGAATCGAGCGTAAGATCGTAGGTCGCGAAACGCGAACATACCGGCGCAAACATGGCGTCGGCGAGCGTCGGGCGTTTGCCGAAAAGGAAAGGTCCGCCATAACGGCTCAGACAATCGCGCCAGATCGCGCAGACCCGGTCGATGTCGGGCCTCGCGCCCGACCAGACCCGGAAATTGGGAAAATGCGCCTTGATGTTCATCGGCAAAGCCGAGCGCAGATTGGCGAAACCCGAGTGCATTTCGCCCGAGACCGAGCGGTTGTGGGTGCGCGCCGCGAGGTCTTTGGGCAGGATCAGGGCCTTGGGAAAGGTCTCGGCGAGATATTCGGCCATGGCGAGCGTGTCCCAGACATTCAGGCCATTATGGTCGAGCGCCGGTGTCAGGAAGGAGGGCGAAAGCAACAAAAGTTCGGCGCGGGCGTCGGGATCGTCGATTGGCAGGCGCTTTTCCTCGAAATCGAGCCCCGCCAGCTTGCACAACAGCCAGCCGCGCAATGACCAGGACGAGTAGTTCTTGCTGCTTATGGTCAGTACCGCCCTAGCCATATCGAACGCTCCCGGTCCCTTCCAAGTTATCTCATGTGCAGCCATGACCGCAACGCGCATTTTTTGGACACGGCGCCACGTTTTTAGGCGAAATCCGTCGAATCAGTACGATTTTTCGGCAATGTCTTTTCTGCGGCATTTGCGCTTAGACCTTTCGCGAATTCTATGCGAGCATGTTCCCATCGTAGCTGTAGCGAATTGACTCTTGGCGCCTCTCAGGGGCGGCCAGACGGGATCGGTGCGTCGGGGATGCTTTATCAAGCCTATCAAGGCCATTCGGATCTGATGGCGCCCGTCAAGGCCTTCGCGCGTCTCGCTCTGGAGGCTCTCAACAGCCCTTTCCCCGCCTTCAACGAAAATATCCTGATCCGCAATCTTTCGGCCGCCTATGAGATGATCGACCGCGCCGGCCTCGCCCATGTCTGCCCACCTTATGGGATCAAGGCGGTTGCGGTCGGCGATGAAATGGTCGCGGTCACCGAGGAAGAGGCGGCCTCCACCCCGTTCGCCGCCTTGCTTCATTTCAAGAAGGATATTGCGGTCCCGCAGCCGCGCGTCCTGGTGATCGCGCCGCTGTCGGGCCATTTCGCGACCCTGCTGCGCTCGACCGTGCAGACCCTGCTGCGCGACCACGACGTCTATATCACCGACTGGCGCAACGCCCGTGACGTCAGCCTCGCCGAGGGCGACTTCGGCTTCGACGAACATGTCGCCCATGTCATCCAGTTTCTTGAAAAGATCGGCCCCGGCGCTCATGTCGTCGCCGTGTGCCAGCCCTGCGTCCAGGCGCTGGCGGCGGCCGCGATCATGGGCGAGGACGACAATCCGGCCGCGCCGGCCTCGATGACCTTGATGGCGGGCCCGATCGACACGAGAATCAGCCCGACCAAGGTCAACGAACTCGCCAAGGAAAAGCCGATCTCCTGGTTCGAACGCAATCTGATCGCCCGCGTGCCTTTGTGCTTCACGGGCGCGCGGCGGCGCGTCTATCCCGGCTTCGTCCAGCTCTCCGCCTTCATGGCGATGAACATGGACCGCCACGTCAGGGCGCATATCGAGATGTTCCACAATCTGGCCGGCGGCGACCGGGAAAAGGCCAGCCAGACCCAAGCCTTTTATGACGAATATTTCGCGGTGCTCGACCTGACGGCGGAATTCTATCTCGAAACCGTGCAATGGGTGTTCCAGGAGCACCGGCTGCCACTGGGGCGGATGACCTTTCGCGGACGCAAGCTGGACCCGAAGGCGATCCGGCGCACCGCTTTGCTCACCGTCGAGGGCGAGCGCGACGATATTTGCGCGGTCGGCCAGACCATGGCGGCGCATGATCTCACGCCCAATCTGAAACCCTTCTGCAAGCGCCATCACCTTCAGCCCGGCGTCGGCCATTATGGCGTGTTCAGCGGGCGGAAATGGGAAAGTCAGGTCTATCCCATCCTGCGCAACATGATTTTGCAGAACGATTGAGCCTCGCGCCAAATCATTGGAGCCCCGGCTGGCTTTTTGGCCGGAAGGCCATTACCTCCTTCCCGATCCTTGCGAAGCGGGAGCTGCGGAATGGGACAGATTGTCAGCGTCGACGTGAAACACAGCCTGGGCGCCGAGGAGGCCAAAAGGCGGGTCCAGGCCGGCATCGAGGCCATGCAGGCGAAATATGGCGAGCAGCTTTCCTTCGCTCAGGTCGAATTCAACGACATGCACGCGGATGTCGTCGTCACCACCATGGGCCATTCGCTCAAGGGCGCCTTCGATTTCCTGCCCGATTGCGTGCGGGTCTCCCTCGAACTGCCCTGGATTCTGGCGCTCGTCGCGGAAAAGGCCAAAAGCCTGATCGCCCACAAAACCGAGAAGATGCTGCTGCTGCCGCCGCCGAAAGGTTGATCTTTCGACCCAACTTGATGCGGCGCAATGCGCCCCCGCCCGCGCCGCCTGTACACCTTGCCGTGACGTGAAACGACGCCGGCGAGGCTCCCGTGAGCGAAACCTCCTTTGACGCAGTGGTGATCGGTTCGGGACTGGGCGGCCTCACCGCGGCGGCCTTGCTGACCAAGGCCGGAAAGAGAGTCTGCGTCCTTGAGCGCAATCACAGCCTCGGCGGCGCGGCTTCCGTTTTCAGGAAGGGCGCGCTGACCATAGAGCCGGCGCTGCATCAGACCGCCGATCCCCGCGATCCGACGGACATCAAGCACGACATTCTGGTCGATCTTGGCCTGCTCGACGAGATCGATTGGGTTCCGGTCCACCCCTTCTACACCATCCGCGGCGGGCCGGTGGGCGCGCCTTTCACGCTGCCGGTGGGCTTCGCCGCCGCGCGCGAGGCCCTGGCGCAACGATTCCCGTCGAGCGCGAAGGCGCTGGAAGCCGTGCTGGACCGAATGGAGATCCTCCGCGACGGCGTCGCCGATCTGAATCTGGGCCGCCGCAAGCGATCGCTCGGCGCGACCTTGCGCGGAGCGGCGGAATTGCGCTCGCTGGTCGGCGACTGGCGCGCCTCGCTCGACGATGTGTTGGCGCGGACGCTCGCCGCGGACGAGGCGGCGAAATTCGCCTTGGCCGGGAACCTCGCCTATTTTTCCGACGACCCGCGCAAGATGTGGTGGCCGTTTTTCGCCATCGCCCAGGGCGGTTTCCTCAAGTCGGGCGGCGTTTACATCAAGGGCGGCGGCCGCGTCCTCACCATGAAGCTCGCCAAGGTCGTGACGCGCGAGGGCGGCGCGGTTCTGCTCGGCCGCCAGGCGACAAATATCGAAATGGCAGGCGGTCGACCCGCCCTGGTGAGCCATGTCGATCCCAAACATCCCGGCGCGGCGGAAAAGCTGGCGGCGCCGCTCGTCTTCGCCAATTGCAGTCCGCATGACCTCGGCGCGATGCTCGATCCTTCAATGCGCGCTTCGTTCGACGCCGCCTATGGTCGCCGTGAGCTGTCGATCTCGCTGTTCAGCGCTTATTTCGGACTCAACGCCCCGCCTTCGCAATTCGGCCTCGCCGAATATGGCTCCATCGCCCTCCCGCCCTGGGCGAAAGATTTGCGCGACGTCAGCCGGTCCGGCGCGCTGCTGGCCGACGACCCCACTGGAAAGCTGCCGATATACGGCGTCGCCAATTATGGAGCGATCGACAGCGGTCTGTCGGAAAACGGCCCGATTCTGGTGAGCGTCGTCGGGGTCGACCGCCTGTCCAACTGGACGCCCCTGACCGAGGGGCAGGAGGCGGCGCGGCGCGAACGCTGGCTTGACGCCTTCCAGGCGGCGCTCGACCGCGACTATCCCGGCTTCGCGGGCGCGGTGGTCGAAAGATTGTTCGTCAACGCCCGCGCGATGCGCAATTTTCTTCATACGCCGGACGGCGCGGTCTATGGTTTCGCGCCGAAACCGCCGGAAAAGGGGATTTGGGCTGGAATTCCACGTTCGCCGCGCACCCCGGCGCCCGGCGTCTATCTCGCCTCGTCCTTCGCGGGATCGGGCGGGTTTTCCGGGGCCATGGCGGCGGGCGCCGAAGCGGCGCGACTCGCTTTGGCCGACGAGGACAAAGGCGTCTAAAGCCAGCGTCGAGTCCGGGCGCAATAGGCGTCGAAACGTTCGCCGAACGTTTCGCGTAAAATCCGTTCTTCCACGAGGACGAAGCGGAAATGCATCAGTGCGGCGAAGGCGGCGCAGACGAAGAAGGGCGAGAGCTGACCGAACAGCAGCGCTTCGCCGATCAGGATCAGGATCATGCCGAGATAGATCGGGTTGCGGCTGGTGCGGAAGGCGCCATCGGTGATCAGCGCCGTCGAAATCTCGAATGGCTTGATCGTCGTCCCGCGCTCCCGGATCAGGCGGTCGGCGCCATAGTTGAGCCAGACGCCCGCGAGGATCGGCGCCAGGCCGGCCCAGCGCCAAGGCCAGGTCAGAATTTCGGCTAATGGCCATGTTTCGGCCAAGCCGGCGATCAGGACCAGGCTGAGGAAAAAATGCAGTGGCGGCATCGGTCCTCCCGAAAATCACGGCCAGACCGATTATACTAAACAACAACAACGTTTTCGCGTCGGATGGGCAGGGAAGGATGGAGCGATCCGATGTCATGCGCGCGGTCAAGGGGCGCGACACCACGCCCGAGCGCGTGGTGCGCAGGATTCTTCGCGGCATTGCGCCCGGCTACCGACTCCACCGCCGCGACCTCCCCGGCGCGCCCGACATTGCTTTCCTGGGCCGGAAAAAGGTCATTTTCGTTCACGGCTGCTTCTGGCACGGCCATGACTGCAAGCGCGGCGCGCGCCTGCCGAAAGCCAATGCCGATTATTGGGAGAAGAAGATCGCGCGAAACCGCGCGCGCGACGAAAAACATCGCACGGCTTATGCCGAAATGGGCTTTGAGCTGCTGACGATCTGGGAATGCGAAACGCGGGACGAGGCGGCGCTGGCTCAACGATTGCGCGATTTCGTCGGCGGCCCGCCTCATCCCTTCGCCGCTCTTGGACGCCCTCAGGCAAAGGCGTAAACCGGCGCATCCGCGAAAAAATTCAGGACCGCCGCGATGACCACTCCTTACGCCCCCCTCTTCCCGCTCGGAAAAGACGAGACGCCCTACCGGAAAATTTCCGATCAGGGCGTGGGCGTCAAAAATTTCGAAGGCGAGGACATTGTGGTGGTCGAGCCCGAGGCCTTGCGCCTGCTGGCGGAAACCGCGATGGCCGACATCAATCACCTCTTGCGCCCCGGCCATCTCGCCAGTTTGAGAAAAATCCTCGACGATCCTGAAGCGACCTCCAACGACAAATTCGTCGCCTTCGACCTGTTGAAAAACGCCAATATCGCGGCCGGCGGCGTGCTGCCGATGTGCCAGGACACCGGCACCGCGATCATCATGGGCAAGAAGGGCCGCCGCGTCTTCACCAGGGGCGGCGACGAGGCGGCTTTGTCGCAGGGCGTCAAGGACGCCTATGAGAAGAAAAACCTGCGCTATTCGCAGCTGGCGGCGCTTTCCATGTTCGAGGAGCGGAACACCCGCACCAATCTCCCCGCCCAGATCGACATTTTCGAGGACGGCGAGGATTCGTACAAATTCCTGTTCATGGCCAAGGGCGGCGGCTCGGCCAACAAGACCTATCTGGTCCAGGGAACGCCCGCCATGCTGACCCATGACCGGCTGCTGGATGTGCTGAAAAAGCAGATTCTGGGGCTCGGCACCGCCGCCTGCCCGCCCTATCATCTCGCCATCGTCATCGGCGGCCTGTCCGCCGAGCTGAACCTGAAAACCGTCAAACTCGCCTCGGCGCGCTATCTCGACAATCTGCCGACCGAGGGCGGCGAGGACGGCCACGCCTTCCGCGACCTCAATCTGGAGGCGGAAATCCACAAGCTGACCCAGGACCTCGGCGTGGGGGCGCAATTCGGCGGCAAATATTTCTGCCATGACGTGCGCGTGATCCGCCTGCCGCGCCATGGCGCGTCGTTGCCGATCGGCATTGGCGTGTCCTGCTCGGCCGACCGTCAGGCTTTGGGCAAGATCACCAGGGACGGCGTGTTCATCGAGCAGTTGGAGCACGATCCCGCGAAATATCTGCCCCATGTCGATGAGGCGGCGCTGGGCGGGCCGGTGGTCAGGATCGACCTCGACCGGCCGATGCAGGACATTCTGGCGACCTTGACCAAATATCCGGTCAAGACCCGGCTGTCGCTCACCGGAACGATCATTGTCGCGCGCGACCTCGCCCACGCCAAAATGCGCGAGCGGCTGGAGCAGGGCGAGCCCATGCCCGATTATTTCAAGAACCATCCGATCTATTACGCCGGCCCGGCCAAGACGCCGGCGGGCTATGCCTCGGGCTCGTTCGGGCCGACCACGGCCGGGCGCATGGACGCCTATGTCGATCTGTTCCAGTCGCGCGGCGGCTCGATGGTCATGCTGGCCAAGGGCAATCGCTCTTCCTCCGTCACCGCGGCCTGCAGGAAGCATGGCGGCTTCTATCTCGGCTCGATCGGCGGCCCGGCCGCGCGCCTCGCCCAGGATTGCATCAGACGAGTCGAACTGGTGGAATATCCCGAGCTCGGCATGGAGGCGATCTGGAAGATCGAGGTCGAGGACTTTCCGGCCTTTATTGTTGTCGACGATAAGGGTAATGATTTTTTCACGGAGCTACATCTGACCTGAGATCGGAAAAATCGGTGCAAAGCGAGCAAGCCCTGCGCAAACTTGGCGAGGTGGACCGGGAACTGATCGAGCAGCGCCTCCACATGCTGCTCGAATTGCGCGCCAAGGGCGAACTGCGCGCCATGCTCGACTTTGCCGCCGAGGATATCGTTTACAATGTCCGGGGAAACTGGATGGCTTTCCCCTACGTGAAACCGATTCAAGGCAAGAAAGTCGTGGCCGAAGCCCTGATGATGATCGCGGTTCAGTTCGAAAATCTCGGTTCGGTTGTGCATGACTTGGTGATCGACGGCGACCGCGTCGCGATGCGCCGCACCTCGACAATCCGAAACCGCGGAACCGGCAGTAGCGCGGAGGTTGACATCGCCGATTTCATCCGGTTCCGCGACGGCCTGGTGGTCGAACTCACGGAAATCGCCGATGCCGCCGCATTGGCGCGCATGAGCGAGAGCTGAATGCAAAGCGAAGATTCGTTGCGCAAGCTCGGGGTTCTGGACCGGGAACTGATCGAACATCGCATCCGCACGATTTTCGAGCGGCGCGCGCAGGGCGACACGCCTGGCGTCATCGAATATGCCGCCGAGGACATCCTCTATGATGTGCGCGGCGGGTGGACGCTCTATCCCTTTTCCCGTCCCGCGCGCGGCAAGGCCCTTGCCGCACAGATGATCGCGACGATCGAGGCGATGTATGAAAATCTCGGCTCGACCATCCATGAACTGGTGATCGACGGCGACCGCGCCGCCGTCCATCGCACGTCGAAATTGCGCAATCGCGGCACGGGGCAGGCCATATCGGTCGACGTCTGCGATTTTCTTCGTTTCCGAGACGGTCTGGTGGTCGAATTCGCCGAATACCCGGATTCGGCGGCGCTGGCCAAACTGGATCCGTTCGGCGACTGATGAAAACATTCATCGGCCGGGATAGATCGTGATCCGCACCCGGCCATGAGAATGGCGCTCGCCGCCTTTTTTCGACGCGACCGTGCGATGCGCTGTTCCGCGCCGATGTTTTTGGCGCGCCGCTTGTGGCGCGCCGTCTGCTGGCGGCGCCGCTCTGAAGCGGCCTTCATGGAACGATGGTCCCGACGCTGCGAGGCAGGAATTATAGGCGTCGGCGTCCTTGAACCTGGCGCAGGGATCGCCGGCCGCCCTGGCGCAAAGCGGCGCGGCGGCAAGCAGCAGAAAGGCAAGCGCGAATCGAGCCATCAGCGTTTGGCGGCGACCAGCGAGAAAAACGCGCCCTGGGGGTCGAAACATTGTGCGATCCAGGCCCCGCCGGGAACCTCGGCCGGCCCGTGGACGATCTTTCCGCCGGCTTTGGCTGTCTTTTCCAACGTCGCGTCAAGCGCGGCGACGGTGAAATAATGGTTCCAGAACGGCTGGGGAATTGCGGGCTGACGCTTCATCATGCCGCCGACCGGCGCGCCGCCGGTCGCGAACAGCTGATAGACGCCCATCGGGGCGATATCCAGCGTCTCGCCCCTGGTCCAGCCGAAACGGGCGGAATAGAAGGCGAAAGCCTGTTCGACCTCATCGCAGAACAGCTCGTGCCAGCCGACATGGCCGACGGTCATGGGCGGCTGGTCGAGCGCGTTGACTCCGCTCAGACCGCCCCAGAGCGCGAAGGCCGCCCCTTGCGGATCGCCCACAACCGCGAAACGGCCGATAGTCTCCAAGGTTTCCGGCGCCCGGAACACCCGGCCGCCCGCCGCGACGATTCCCGCCGCGTCGGCGTCCACGTCGGGCGACGCGATATAGCCGAACCAGGACGGCCGCGCGCCCTGCGCCTTGGCTTCCTCGGGGAGCAGCATCAGGCCGGCGGTTGCATCGCCCTCGTGGAAAAACACGCAATAGTCCCGCCCCGCATGGCCGCGCGCCGCGCAGGTCCAGCCGAAGACGGCGTCGTAAAAAACCTGCGCCGCCTCGACATCGCTCGTCAGCAGTTCGACCCAGCAGAATCCTTGCGCCATGATCTCCTCCCCCTGAAGTCTGCGCGACAAGTCAGCCGCGCAGCACGGCGCCGGTCTTTTTGCCCGCCTCCGCGACGACCTTGCCCGCGACCGCCTCGATTTCGGCGTCGGTCAGCGTTTTTTCGCGCGGCTGGAGCGTGACGCTCAGGGCGATCGACTTCTTGCCTTCGGGAACGCCCGGCCCCTCATAGAGATCGAACACCCCGACCTGCACGATCAAAGTCCGGTCCGCGCCCTGAGCCGCCTTGATCAGGTCGGCCGCCTTGACATCCTTGTCCACGATGAAGGCGAAATCGCGCTCGACCGGCTGGAAATCGGACAGTTCAAGCTTTGGCCGCGCCTTGGTCGGCTTGGGCTTCGGCGGCGGCAGCAGGTCGAGAAGCAGTTCGAAGGCGACGATCGGGCCGGTCGCGTCGAACGCCTCCAGAATTTTCGGATGCAGCTCGCCGAACCAGCCGACGATATGGCGCGGGCCGAACTGGAGGCTCGCGGAGCGGCCGGGATGCAGAAAATCCGGCCCGCCGGCGACGACCTGCACGGCGCCCGCCGCAAGGCCCAGCGTCGGCAGCAGCGCCAGAACGTCGGCCTTGGCGTCGAACACATCGACCGCGGCGGCCCTGTCGCTCCAATGGCGCCCCGCTCCGCAAGCTTTTGCGGTCCCCCGGCGCAAACCGGCGGCGGCGGCATATTGGCCGACTTCATCGTCGGTTCTGAAGATCTGGCCGACCTCGAACAGGGCGACATCGCCGAATCCGCGCGCGGCATTGGCTTTGGCGCCCTTGACGAGGCCGGGCAGCAGGCTCGGCCGCATGTCGGAAAGATCGGCCGCGATCGGATTGGCCAGCGCAAGCTCCGGCGCGCCGCCGCCGAAAATTTTGGCCTCGTCCTTGCCGACGAAGGACCAGGTGACCGCCTCGACCATGCCGCGCGCGGCAAGCGCCCGGCGCGCGGCGCGCACCCGCCGCTGCAACAAGGTCAGGACCGGCCCCGCGACCGCGCCGTCGCGGGCAAGCGCAACCGAGGCGATGCGGTCGAGGCCGGCAAGCCGCACGATTTCCTCGACCAGGTCGGCCTTGCCCTCGATGTCCGGGCGCCAGCTCGGCGCGCGGACATGGACGTGGCCGAAATTCGAAATCTGCCCGGCGACCGAAAAGCCGAGTTTTTCCAGCGCCCCGACCATTTCGCTGGCGTCGAGCCGCAGACCGGTCAGGCGCTCGACCTCGCTCAAGGGGAAATCGATGCCGGCTTTTGGCGCCGGGACGCGGCCGGCGACGACGACTTCCGACGGCTCGCCGCCGCACAGGTTCAGGACAAGCTCGGTCGCCAGCTCCAGGCCGGGCAGGACGAAGGCGGGATCGACGCCGCGCTCGAAGCGATAGCGCGCGTCCGAGACGATGCCGAGCTTTCGGCCGGTGTGGGCGATATTGTTGGGGTCCCACAAGGCCGATTCGATCAGCACGTCGGTCGTGCCGTCGCCGCAGCCCGAGGCCTCGCCGCCCATGATCCCGGCGAGCGATTCGACGCCATTGTGGTCAGATATGACTACCGCGTTTTCATCCAGCGCATAGCTCCGTCCGTCGAGCGCCAGCAGGCTTTCGCCGGCCTTGGCGCGGCGCACCACGAGATCGCCCGCGACCTTGCTGGCGTCGAAGACATGGAGCGGACGGCCGCGATCGAAGGTGAGGAAATTGGTGATGTCCACCAAAATGTTGATCGGGCGCAGGCCGATGCTTTTCAGCCTTTTTTGCAGCCATTCCGGGCTTGGGCCGTTTTTGACGCCGCGCACCAGCCGCAAGGCGAAGAGCGGCGCCAGCCGCGCGTCGCCATGGGCGAAATCCAGGTTCACCCCGACCGGACAGGGGAATTTGCCGACGACCGGCGCGCCGGTCGCGCCCTTCAGCCGGCCGAGACCGGCGGCGGCGAGGTCGCGCGCAATGCCGTAAACGCTCGCCGCGTCCGCGCGGTTGGGGGTGAGGTTGATCTCGATGACAGGGTCGTCGAGCCCGGCGAAAGCCGCGTAAGCCACGCCGACCGGGGCGTCGGGCGCAAGCTCGAAAATGCCGGAAGAATCCCCTTCAAGGCCGAGTTCTTCCGGCGAACACATCATGCCGGCGGATTCGACGCCGCGGATGACGCCCTTGGAGAGCGTGAAATCCTTGGCCGGAATATAGGCGCCGGGCGGCGCGAACACCGTTTTCAGCCCGGCGCGGGCGTTGGGCGCGCCGCAGACCACCTGAAGCGGCGCGCCCTCCCCGGTGCTGACCTGACAGACCCGGAGCCGGTCGGCGTTGGGGTGCGGCGCGGCCGAAAGAATTTCGGCGATCTTGAACACGCCGAGGGTTTCGGCCGGATTTTCGACGCGCTCGACCTCAAGCCCGATCCTCGTCAGGGTTTCAACGATTGTTGCGAGCGAGGCCTCGGTGTCGAGATGCTCTTTCAGCCAGGAGAGGGTGAATTTCATCGCGTAGATCTCGGATTTGAGCGCCCGTCAATGCGAGGAGCGAAGCGACGAAGCAAGCCATGGCCAAGGAGGCGTGGATTGCGTCGGCTCGCGCTCGCAATGACGGCGCGGCGAAAGTTCAGCTCGACAGCCCGCCCGCCAAGGTCGGCAGGTCGAGCGGCCTAAAACCGTAATGCGACAGCCAGCGCGCGTCGGCTTCGAAAAAGGCCCGCAGGTCATTCATGCCATATTTCAGCATGGCGATGCGGTCGATGCCGACGCCCCAGGCGAAGCCCTGATATTCGTCGGGATCGAGGCCGCAATTGCGCAGGACATTGGGATGGACCATGCCGCAGCCCAGAATCTCCAGCCAGTCGTCGCCCTCGCCGAAACGCATTTCGCCGCCCTTGCGCGAGCACTGGATGTCCACTTCGGCCGAAGGCTCGGTGAAAGGGAAAAAGCTCGGCCGGAAGCGCATTTTCACATGCTCCACCTCGAAAAAGGCTTTCAGAAATTCCTCCAGCATCCATTTGAGATGGCCCATATGCGCCCGACGGTCGATCACCAGACCCTCGACCTGATGGAACATGGGCGTATGAGTCTGGTCGAAATCGGAGCGATAGACGCGCCCCGGGCAGATGACCCGGATCGGCGGGGGGGTCTTCAACATGGTGCGCACCTGCACCGGCGACGTATGGGTGCGCAGCAATTTGCGCGTCCCGTCCGCCTTGGCGTCGAAGAAGAAGGTGTCCTGCATTTCGCGCGCCGGATGGCCGGGCGGGAAATTCAGCTTGGTGAAATTGAAGTCGTCGCTTTCGATGTCCGGCCCTTCGGCGATGGAAAAGCCCATGTCTGAGAAAATGGCGGTCAATTCGTCCATGACCTGGGAAATGGGATGAATCCGTCCGGTCTCCAGCGCCGTGGCCCGGGTCGGCAGGGTCACGTCGAGGGATTCGCTGGCCAGCCGCGCGGCGAGCGCCGCCTCCTTCAGCACGCTTCTGCGGCGCCCGAGCGCTTCGGCGACCTTGTCCTTGAGCGCGTTGATCCGGGCGCCCTGGTTTCTGCGCTCCTCCGGCGACATTTTTCCCAGCGTGGCGAGGAGCGCGGAAATCGAGCCTTTCTTGCCGAGCGCCGCAACCCGGACATTTTCGAGCGCGGCTTCATCGGCGGCGGAATCGATTGCGGCGAGGGTCTGGTTTTCGAGTTGACTGAGATCAGACATCAGAAGGTCCAGGAAATGCGTCGCAGGGGTAATGCCATGCGAAACTGGCGCTGCAAAGCAAAAAAGCCCGCCGTCGCCGGCGGGCTTTGAAGAGGCGCAGACTCGAACCGACCGCAGGTCGGGTCTAGGAACGAACGGCAAAGGGCGTCAAGCGACGCCCGTCTCCCGCCGGGCTATGGCCGAGCCGTTGCGAGGGGCGCCGGCCGCATCGCGGTCGGCGCGAAAAGATTAAGCGGCCGCCGGCAGGGCCGCCTTGGCCTTTTCGACGATGGCCTTGAAGGCGTCCGGCTCGCTGATCGCCAGTTCGGAGAGAACCTTGCGGTCCACTTCGACGCCGGCCTTGGCGAGGCCGTCGATGAAGCGGCTGTAGGTCAGGCCGAATTCGCGCACGGCGGCGTTGAGGCGCTGGATCCACAAGGCGCGCATGGTGCGCTTCTTGGCGCGACGGTCGCGGGTCGCATATTGCATCGAGCGGTCGACCGCCGCCTTGGCGGCGCGGATCGTGTTTTTGCGGCGGCCGTAAAAGCCCTTGGCGGCCTTGAAAACTTTCTTGTGCTTGGCGTGCGAGGTGACGCCGCGTTTGACGCGAGCCATGGATGATCTCCGAAAAAACAGAAAAGCGGATGAGCTGGAATTCAGCCGTTGGGCAGGAAGAACTTCTTCACGTTATCCCCGTCGGTCTTGAAGAGGATATTGGTGCCGCGAAGGTTGCGAATCTGCTTCTTGGTCCGCTTGATCATGCCGTGGCGCTTGCCGCGCTGGGCGTAGACCACCTTGCCTGTGCCGGTGATCTTGAAGCGCTTTTTCGCGCCGGATTTGGTCTTCAACTTGGGCATTTGGCTCTCTCGAATTGTTGATGCGCGCGGAGCGCGCGGTCTGGCCCGAAGGCCTTTCCCTCTTGCGAGCGAAACAATCCGCCACGGCAGCCCTTTTACTCGCCGGTCGGATCGAAGGCGGGCTTATACGGGGAAAAAGCGGGATTTGGCAAGCGCAAACAGCGCCGCCGCGCAAAGAAGCGCAAGGCCGGAAGCGTCCACGCCAGGCTCGGGCGCTTGCCCAAGCGGCGCGGCGAAGCGAGCCTTATTTCGGCGCCAGGATCATGATCATCTGGCGGCCTTCCATCGACGGCTCCAGTTCGATCTTGGCGATCGGCCCGGTCTCCGCCTTCACCCGTTCGAGCACCTTGAAGCCGAGTTCCTGATGGGCCATTTCGCGGCCGCGGAAGCGCAGCACGAATTTCACCTTGTCGCCCTCCTCGAAGAAGCGGCGCACTGCCTTCATCTTGGTCTCGTAATCGTGGTCGTCGATGCCGGGACGGAGCTTGATCTCCTTGAGCTCGACGACCTTCTGCTTCTTGCGCGCCTCGGCGGCCTTTTTCTGCTCGTTGAAACGATATTTGCCGTAATCGAGGATCTTGCAGACCGGTGGATTGGCGTTGGGCACGATCTCGACCAGGTCGAGCCCGTCTTCCTCGGACAGCCGCAAGGCTTCCAAAATTTCGACGACGCCGCGATTCTGGCCTTCGGCATCGATCAGTTGCACTTCGCGGACGCGAATATCCCGGTTGATGCGGGGTCCCTCCTTTTGCGGAACCGGGGGGGCTTTCATGGGACGACGAATGGCGTGTTCTCCTTGGCAAGGGTCTGGAAGACCGGGTCGGGCGCGCGCAAAGACTCGTGGCGGCGGCCGCGGCCCTGGGTCCGCTGCAGAACTCAGGAAAGTATTTCGGCTACGGCAAAAATCCCCGCGACCGAGACCACGAGGACCAACCGCCGCCAAGATCGAGACAAAGCGGCGCAAAGTCAACGGCGCATTTGGGCAAAAAACGCGATTTCCTGCAGCAACCCTATTCGGCCACGCCGAAATGACGCGCATAGACCGCCATGACGATGGCGTTCATCCGTTCGGTCGAAAAGCTCCGGGCGTGGGCGCGGGCGCGATGGGCGAGATTTTCCCGCGCGCTCGCGCCGAGGCGCAGCGCCTCCTCGATGGCGCGAATCAGGCCGGCGGGCGGACCCGGCGGAATCAGCCAGCCGGTGCGCGATCCCGGCTCGACCTGCGGCGGGGCCAGCACCGTCTCGGCCTCGCCCGCTGCGCCGGCGGGCTGCAAAACCGCAACCGGCGCGCCGAGCGCCTGGGCTTCGGCGCAAAGCGCCGATTCGCCCGAAGGCGCGATGACCAGGGCCGCAGCGAGGCAAGCGGCGGCGCGGTCGGGCCAATCGAGTCGCAGCACCGCGCCGTCGAGCCCCAGCCGCGCCGCTTCGGCGTCGAATGCCGGCGAGGCGGTCTCGCCCTCGCCGCGCAGCCAGACGAAACGCGCTTCCTGCGCGTCATTGGCGAAAAAATTCTTCGCCTTGAGCTGGGCCGCCGCCGCCAGAAAACTCTGGCGGCGCTCCGCCGGCAGGCCAAGCGCGACGACGAGGCGCACATGAGCCTTGACGCCCAAGGCCTCACGCAGGCGGCGCACCCGCGCCGCATCGACCGCCTCCGGCGAGAAAACCCGGAGATCGACGCCATGAAAGCCGCGAGCCGCCTTGGCCGCGAGCGCGGGACGGCGGGCAAGCGCCGCCGCCATTTCCTCACGCGAATAAAACAGGATCGAATCCGCCTCGAGCGCGGCCGCGTCCTGTCCCGCCTCGAAATCGGCCACCAGAGGCGCGCGCGCCTGTCGCGCGGCCTGAAGAGCGCCTTGGACGTCGGCGCCGGTGCGAACGTGGATCAGCTCCACCCCCTCGCGCAGGGCGAGCTTGGCGAGGCGGCTCCGGCTGCGCCAAGCCTGCCAGGGAATGCGCGTCGCCTCCGCGAAGGGAATGAAAACGCCGCCGCGCGCCTGCAATTCGCTGGCGAGCGGCCCCGGCGGGCCGGCGACCAGCGCCCGCGCCCCCGCGTCGGCGAGGCTCGCCGCGAGTTCGACGCAGGCCGAGGCGCTCGCATCGAGCGCGGGAACCACCTGAAGGATCGTGCGGCCGAACAGGGCCTGACCGTCAATGTCGCCCTCCGCGCCCCATGGCGTCATGCTGTCTCCCGCTTGACAAACGAATTGTTCAAAGCACCTTACCCCCGACCAGAACCGATCGCCAAATGACCTTGCCAGCCGCTTTTTTCGCTCCAAACCCCTCCGCGCCGCGCCTCGCTTTTCTCGCCCGCAAGGGGGAAAATTCCCCCGGCCTGTTCTGGCTTGGCGGCTTCCGCTCCGACATGCGCGGCGCCAAGGCGGAATTCCTCGATGCGCTCGCTGAAAGGCAAGGCCGCGCCTGTCTGCGCTTCGATTATTCCGGCCATGGCGAATCGGAAGGCGCCTTCGCCGACGGAACCATTGGCCGGTGGGCGGAACAGGCCCTCGCGATTTTTCGCGCGTTGACCGAGGGGCCGCAGATTGTCGTCGGCTCGTCGATGGGCGGCTGGATCGCTCTTCTGCTCGCCCGCGCGCTGGCCGAACTTGGCGAAAACGCGCGGCTCGCCGGCATGGTTTTGGTCGCGCCGGCGGTCGATTTTACCCAAGAACTGATCTGGCCGCGCCTGCCCGACGAGGTGCGCGCGAGGATTCAGACCGAAGGCGCCTGGATGCGGCCTCCCGACGCCTATGGCGAAGGCTATCCGCTGACAAAAACCCTGTTTGAGGACGGCAAGGCCAATGGCCTGTTCGGCGGCGAAATCCGCAGCTTTTGCCCGGTCGCGATCCTCCAGGGCATGGCCGACGCGGATGTGCCCTGGCGCCATTCCATGCGGCTGATGGAAAGCCTCGCCGCCGACCCGGCGACGATCACTCTGATCAAGGACGGCGACCATCGCCTGTCCCGCCCGCAGGATTTGGCGGCCTTGGCCAAGGCCATCGAATTGCTCGAAGGCCAGACGCCGCGCGGGTGACCTTTTCTTGAACTTCGCGCGCCGGATCGTGTTGACAGCGTCCCGGCGCCCCCGTAGAAGACGCGCCGGGCCCAGGTGGCGGAATTGGTAGACGCGCTGGTTTCAGGTACCAGTGGTGCAAGCCGTGGAGGTTCGAGTCCTCTCCTGGGCACCAACTCACAAGTTGGCTGTCCTTCCCGACAAAGCGAAATTGCGCCCTCGGCGCCAAGCGCGAAAAGAGTCGCAAGCGCGGCTTGACCGGCCTTTCCGTATCGGGCAAGCGATCCCCGGAATCTTTACCTCAAGCGGGGATCAGGGCATGTCGGTTGGAAAGGCTCATCAAGAATTCGCCGCCCGGCTGGTCGCCGTCGCCGAGGCGACCGAATCCATGCTCGACGCGCTGCTCCAGCCCCATCTCCTGCCGGGCGAAAAAACCCGCCCCGAACGCCTGCTCGAAGCCATGCGCTATGGCGCGCTCGGCGGCGGCAAGAGGCTGCGGCCTTTCCTGGTGGTCGAGACCGCGCGGCTGTTCGGGGTCGAAGGCGAGGGTGTTTTGCGCGCGGCTTGCGCGCTCGAAATGATTCATTGCTATTCGCTGATCCATGACGACCTGCCGGCCATGGACGACGACGATCTGCGACGCGGCCGCCCGACCGTCCACAAGGCTTTCGATGAGGCCACCGCCATTCTTGCCGGCGACGGCCTGTTGACCTACGCCTTCGACGTGATCGCCGACGCGCGGGCCCATCCCGAGGCAAAGGTGCGCGCCGATCTGACTCTCATGCTCGCCCGCGCGGCGGGTTTTGGCGGCATGGTCGGCGGCCAGGCGCTCGATCTCGAGGCCGAAAAGAGCAGGACGCCGCACACCAAGGAATTCGTCGCCCTGATGCAGTCGATGAAAACCGGGGCGCTGCTGCTGTTCGCGGTCGAGGCCGGCGCACGGATCGGCGGCGCCGACGCCAAGCAGACCGCGGCGCTCAGCCGCTATGGCGCGGCGCTCGGCGCGGCCTTCCAGGTCGCCGACGACATTCTCGACGCCGAAGGCGACGAACAGGCTTTGGGCAAACGCGCCGGGAAGGACGCCGACCGCAACAAGGCGACGCTGGTCGCCGCCCTGGGCCTCGAAGCGGCGCGCAAACGCCGCGACGCCTTGGCCGATGAGGCCATCCGCGCGCTCGAAGACGGCGGCTTCGGCGAAAGCGCGGGCGTGCTGGCCGAGGCCGCGCGTTTCACCGTGTCGCGAAAATCCTGAATCCGTGACCGCAACGCCCCCGCGCCGCCTGTTGAAACCCCTGCGCATCATTCGGGCGCGGCCGCGCCTCTTTTTGTGCGCGGCGCTGGGCGTGGTCGTAGGCTTTGCTCTGCCGGGCGACTGGCGGCCGGTGACGCGCGGGCTCGCGGGCTGGAACGCGGCGGTCTGGAGCTATCTCGTCGCCGTCGCCATGATGATCGCGCGTTCGGGCGATCGCGACATCCATCGCCGGGCGGCGCTGCAGGACGAAGGCGGTTATGCCATTCTGACGCTCACGGCGATTTCCGCGACCGTCTCCTTCGCCGCGATTTTCGCCCAGCTCGGCACGGCCAGCAAATCGCTCCATCCCATCAAGGAATTGCATATCGCCCTGGCGATCGCGACGATTCTGGCGTCCTGGCTGTTCCTGCACCTGACCTTCGCGCTGCATTACGCCCATGAATTCTTCAAGGTCGCCAAGGCGGACGACCACGGCAAATGGAGCGGCGGCCTCACCTTTCCCGGCGTGACTCGGCCGGATTATCCAGATTTCCTGTATTTTTCCTATGTGATCGGCGTCGCCTGCGCGACCGCCGACGTCAATATCGACAGCTCGCGGCTGCGGCGGCTAGCGACGCTCCATGGGGTGCTCGCCTTTTTCTACAACAACGCCGTGCTGGCGATGACGATCAATATCGGCGCCGGCTTCATGGGCGGCTGACGTCTCCTCCACCCTGATGGTGAGGGCAAAGCGGACGATCAGATACATGACGCCGAGCATGACGGCCGATCCCACCCACAGCACGAATTCCTGCGGGCTCGGCAGGTTCGACTGCACCGGCATGGTGATGAGCTTGCGCAGGACGACGACGATCGTGACCTCGACGAAAGTGTCCACGGTCAGCGGATGGCCCTGCATGTAGCGGATTTCCGCGGTGATCAGCGCCGACACGGTCCACAGCAGCATCAAAGTGCCGAGGCCGTGGAGAAAGCCCTGCGCCAGATTGTCGTGACGCAGGGCGTCAAAGACGTCGTTGAAGAAGAGCCAGCTGAACAGCAGGACGGAAGCCGCCAGCGCGAGCCCCAGGATCAGATGGGCGAAGCCATTGATCAGGCCCATGCCGCGCAGGATGAGAAAATGCAGCGGCCGCAGCTTCTCGGGCAGCTGCGCCTCGTCAAATAGGTCGATACGCTCGTCCATCGGGCCTCCCGATCGTCGAACCAGTCTGCTCCGGCGCGCAGGCCAAAGCCTTGCGATGGCGCAAAGGCTCCGCGCGCCCGCCCTTATTTCGCCCGGCGCAGGGTCAGGTTGATCCGGCCGGGCTCATCGAGCAGGGTCGAGGTTTTGGGCAGGATGCGGTCGACGCCATGAAACATCAGCCGCGCCGGGCCGCCGAAGACCACAACGTCGCCGGAGTCGAGGCGGAGGGTCGCGCTTGGATCGCGGCGGTTGTCGCCGCCATGGCGAAAGACACAGGAATCGCCCAGCGAAACCGAGAGGATCGGCGCTGAAAAATCCGCTTCGTCGCGATCCTGGTGCGGGCCCATCCGCGCCCGTTCGTCATAAAAATTGATCAGGCAGGCGTCGGGGGCGAGGTCGCATGCGGCAAAAGCGCGCCAAAGCCCCAAAAGGCTGTCGGGGATCGCCGGCCAGGGCCTGCCGGTTTCAGGATGATGGGCCTGATAGCGATAGCCGGAAAGGTCCGAGACCCAGCCGAGCGGTCCGCAATTGCTCATGCGGACCGAAAAAGGTTTTGCGGAGCGCGGCATGGTCGGCCGGAAAAGCGGCGCTTCGCGCAGCAGCGCGCGCAATTCGTCGCGCAAGGCCTCCTGCGCCGCCCGGTCCAGCGCCGTCTGGTAAAGGCGCAGGCCGGGCTTCAGAAGCAGCATGGGATCCGTTCGGCTTTATCAGTTCGGCTTTATCAGTTCGGTTTGGCGCCGCCCTTGGCCACGCCGACCTTGGCCGGGCGCAGCACCCGGTCGCCGATGGCGAATCCTTCCTCGACCACGTGGGCGACCGCGCCGGGCGCGATGCTTTCGTCATGCGCCTCGTACAAAGCCTCGTGGAAATTCGGGTCGAATTTCTGGCCCTTGGGTTCGAGCTTGCGGACGCCGTGGCGGGCGAGACGGGAGAGGAAATCGCGTTCGGTCAGCTCGATGCCCTCGACAAAGGCCTTGAGCGCCGCATCGGCGCCCTCGCGCGCTTCCGCGGGCACATTGTCGAGCGCGCGGCGAAGATTGTCGGCGAAGGTCAGCATGTCGCGCGCGAAGCTCGACACGCCATAGGCCTTGGCGTCGGCGACTTCCTTCTCGGTGCGGCGGCGCAGATTTTCCATCTCCGCGAGCGTGCGCAGCACCTTGTCCTTGAGGCTCGCGTTTTCGGCAATCAAGGCCTGGACCGCCGCGGCGTCGCGCTCGGCGTCGTTCTGTGCCGGGGCCGCGTCGGCGCCGGGCGCGGAGACCGCGGCCTCCGCGCCCGGCGAAAGATTTTCGTTCTGCAAATTTTTGCCGTCGTTCATCAGTTAGCCTTTTCTTCGCTTCGCCGTGCATATCGGGCGAGACGCGCCAAAAATCAAGCTTATCCTCCGCCCTCGAACACTTCCAGCAGATTGCGCCGCAGCGCCGCCTGACGCGCCGGATTGGTCACTTTGGCGCCTGTGAGGTCGCTGACATAGAACGTGTCCACCGCCTTTTCGCCGAAGGTCACGATATGGGCGGAGGCGATATTGAGATTGAGGCGGGACAAGGCCCGGGTCAGATCATACAACAGACCTAGCCGGTCGAGGCCGGAAACTTCGACGACGCTGAAGCTATGCGACTGGCTGTTGTCAATGACCACGTCGGGCGGAATCGAGAAGGTCCGCGCGTGGTCGACGGCCTTGGCCGCCCGCGCCGCGACCACGTCGCTGAGGTGAATCTCGCCCCGCAAGGCCTGTTCGACCGCCAAAGCGATGCGCCGCCCGCGCCGCATCTCGTCCTCGTCGCGATCGAAGGCCCGCGTCACGCTGATCGTGTCCAAAGCCAGGCCGTCGGCGGTGGTGAAGATCTGGGCGTCCACGATATTGGCGCCGGCGGCGGCGCAGGCGCCGGCGATGATCGACAGCAGGCGCGGATGGTCGGGAGCGACGACGGTGATCTCCGTGACGCTGCGATAGGCGTCGGTCGCAACCTCGGTCGCCAACGATTTCATCGCCGCGGCCGTGGCGTGCAGCAACTGGGCGTGGGCGATGCGGTGCGGCAGATCGGCCTTGAGCCAGTAACCGGGATAATGCCGCGCCGCATATTCGGTGAATTCGGGGTCCGACCAGCCGGGAAGTTTTTCGCGCAGTTCGGCTTGGGATTTCTCCACCCGCCGCTTGCGGTCCATCGAGGAATGGCCGCCCGCCAGCACCACCTCGGTCTCCCAATAAATGGTGCGCAGCAATTCGGCCTTCCAGCCGTTCCATACCCCCGGCCCGACCGCGCGTGTGTCGCAGACGGTGAGAACCAGCAGCATTTTCAGCCGCTCGATGGTCTGGACGGCCTTGGCGAATTCCTCGATCGTTCCCCGGTCGGCAAGGTCGCGGCCTTGCGCGGTATTGGACATGATGAGGTGATATTCGACCAGCCATGCGGCGGCCTCGGTTTCCGCCGCGGTCAGGCCGAGGCGCGGCCCGAGCTTGCGGGCGATTTCGGCGCCGGCGATGGAATGATCCTCCTTGCGGCCCTTGGCGATGTCATGCAGCAGGACCGCGACATAGAGCGCCCGCCGATGGCTGATGGTCGGCATGATCGAGCTGGCGAGCGGGAGCGCCTCGGTCAATTCGCCAAGATCGAGCGCGCCGAGCTGGCCCAACGCCCGCAAGAGATGCTCGTCCACCGTATAGTGATGATACATGTTGAACTGCATCATCGAGACGATGCGGCCGAATTCGAGAATGAAACGGCCAAGCACCCCCGCCTCGTTCATCAGCCGCAGGGCGCGCTCGCAGGATTTCGGCGAGGTCATGATTTCGAGGAACAGCCGGTTCGCTTCCGCGTCGGCGCGCAGCCGGCCGTTGATGCGGGGCAGGGACTGGGTCACCAGCCGCAGCGCGTCGGGATGGATCGGCAGTTCGTTGCGCGCCGCGACGTGAAACAGGCGGATGAGATTGACCGGGTCCTTGGCGAACGTGTCGGACGAGGCCACGGTGACACGGCCGGTCTCCACGGCGAAGGGCCCGAGATCGCGCGGCTTGGCGCGGCGGCGAAATTTGCTGACGAAACGGTCGAACACCGCCTTGGGCTTGGTCTGGCGCTCCTCCAGCGCCGCGCAGACGATATTGGTCAGGTCGCCGACATTCTTGGCGACCGTGAAATAAAGTTTCATGAAGCGCTCGACCGCCGACAGGCCGTCGCGCGAGGCAAAGCCAAGCTCGGCCGCAATCTGGCGCTGCAAATCGAAGCTCAGACGCTCTTCGGCATGGTCGGTGATGAAATGCAGGAAACAGCGGACTTTCCACAGAAAAGCCTCGCAGCGGCGGAACAGCCGCAATTCCTGCTCGGTGAACAGGCCGACGCCGACCAGAGCCTCCGCGTCTTGGACACGGTAGGCGTATTTGGCGATCCAGAACAGAGTGTTGAGGTCGCGCAGGCCGCCCTTGCCCTCCTTGACGTTGGGCTCGACCAGATAGCGCGAGGCGCCCGCCCGGCGAATCCGCGCATCGCGCTCGGCGAGCTTGGCGGCGACGAATTCCGGCGCGGTGTGGCGCACGATCTCCTGGTCGAAACGCACAAGCAGCTTGTCGAGCAGCGCTTGATCGCCCAGCAGGTAACGGCATTCAAGCAGAGTGGTGCGGATCGTCATGTCCGCCTTGGCCTGACGCAGCGATTCCTCGACCGTGCGGGTGGCGTGGCCGATCTTCTGCTTCAAGTCCCACAGCAGATAAAGCATGGCCTCGACCATTTTCTCCTCCGCCGCGTTTTTGCCGCTCGGCAGGAGAAAGAGAAGATCGATGTCCGAGCCCGGCGCCAGGGCGCCGCGCCCATAGCCGCCGACCGCGACCACGCACAGGCGATGGGGCGGCTTCGTCGGCAGGATGTGTTTCACCACGCAGCAATGGATGGCGCGGATGATCTCGTCTTCGAGAAAGGCCAGATGGGCGCCGCAGGCCAGGCCCGTACCCTTGTTTTCGAGCGCGGCGCGCGCGATCGCGCGGCCATTGGCTAAGGAGTTCGGCGAAAATCTCGACCGCCCCCTTGCGGAATTCCGGCGTCGCGCCGGAATGCCGCTCGGCCAACGCCGCGATCCGCGCCTCGACGGCGGCGCGGTCGAACAAGGCCTTCATCGGCAATTCCATGCGCGGGCCGGTCCATTTCGGCGCTGGAGTCTCCCGCGTCGCGATCTCCGCGTGAAGGCTCATCCCACCGCCTCCAGCGCCGCGGCCCTGCTGACGATGGCGTCCCAGATCGCCGCCGCGACATCCGGTCCGCCGGTGCGCTCGACCGCGCGGATGCCGGTCGGCGAAGTGACATTGATCTCGGTGAGAAAACCGTCGATCACGTCTATGCCCACGAAAACCAGGCCGCGTTTTTTCAGCTCCGGGCCGATGGTCGCGCAGATTTCACGCTCGCGCGGCGTCAGGTCGGCCGCTTCCGCCGCGCCGCCACGCACCATGTTGGAGCGGATGTCGTTTTCCGCCGGCACCCGGTTGACCGCGCCGGCCGGCGCGCCGTCCACCAGAATGATGCGCTTGTCGCCTTTGGCCACCGCCGGCAAGAACTTCTGCACCACCCATTGCTCGCGAAAACTCGTCGCGAACAGGTCGAAAAGCGAGCCGTAATTGGCGTCCTGCGCCATCAGGCGAAAAACCGCCGCGCCGCCATAGCCGTGCAGCGGCTTCATCACCACCTCGCCGTGCTCGGCGCGGAAGGCGTCGATCGCCGCCTTGTCGCGGGTGATCAGGGTCGGCGGCATCAACTGGGGGAAGTTCATCACGAAAAGTTTTTCCGGCGCGTTGCGCACGGCGGCGGGATCGTTGACCACCACGGTCCGGCCGCCGATCATTTCGAGCAGATGGGTCGAGGTGATATAGGCCAAGTCGAAGGGCGGGTCCTGGCGCAGCAAGACCACGTCCATGTCGCGCAAAAAAATTTCGCGCGGCGGGCCGAGGTCGAAATGATCGCCCTTGACGTCGCGCACCCGCAATCCTTGCGCCACAGCGACGACGTCGCGGCCGCGCAACGACAGCCGGTCGGGGGTGTAATAATGAATTTCATGCCCGCGCGCCTGCGCCTCCAGCAGCAGAGCGAAGGTCGAATCGCCGGCGATATTGATCCGTTCGATCGGGTCCATCTGAACGGCGATTTTTCTGACCATGCTCATTACGGCCGCACTCCGATCCTCGGATTCGCGAAGGCGCGGATGTTAGCAATATCTTCCCCGAATTCCAAAGACGGAACGCGGCGTTCCGCGCCGCCGGCGGCGGCGCGTTTGCGGAATGTAAAGCATGGCTGAAGCGCGCGCGCGACGGCTTCGCGCGCGGCGTTGCGCTTAATCCTTTCCTAGCGGCGCGCGCCTATTGTGGCGCGATGAAGCAGGAGAAGGCGAAAACGGCGCGCCGCACGCGTCACCCGAGCGCGATATGCTGATCATTCTGACGTTCATCCTCAACGCCGGGCTCAATTTCGTGCTCGGCCTGTGCGTCGCCGCGGCGCTTGGCCCGGGCGCCTACGGACATTTTTCGATCGCTTTCACCGCCGCCACCTTGACCAGCACGCTCGTCTTCGACTGGCTGCGCCTTTCCGCGACGCGGTTTTACAACGAGCAGACCCGCGCCTCCGCCCCGAAGCTGCGCGCGACTCTCAACGCCGGCTATCTCGGCGGCGCGCTGATCCTCCTCGCTCTGGCCGCCGCAGTCCTGGCGCTCGGCCAGGATTTCGGCATGGGCCGAACCATGGTCGGCGCCGCCGCTCTGTTCGCCGTCGCCAGCGGATTTTTCGAATTCTTCGCCGCCCTGCTGCGCGCCCGCTTTCATAACCTCGCTTACAGCAGCCTGATCATCCTGAAAAATGTCCTCGCTTTCGCCTCGATGGTCGGCACCGGATATTTCTTCCGCGATCCAACCCTGGTCATGGCCATGGCCGCCGCGAGCGTGTTGATCTCGACCTTCGCGCTGTGGCGCCAGACCGCCGATCCGCGCAGCCGCCTGCCGCAGGCGAGCCGGGGCCAGATCGCCGCTTTTCTGCGCTATGGCGCCCCGATCGTCGTCGCCAATATTTGCTATCAGGCGGTCATGCTCGCCAATCGGGGCTTCGCCGCAGCGCATATCGACTTCGCGGCGGCCGGCAAATTGTCGCTCGCCACCGACATGACCATCAGGCTGATCGTGGCCGCCGGCGCGGCGCTCGATATCCTGCTGTTCCAGGTCGCCGTGCACCGCCGGGCGATGGCGGGGGCCGAAGCCGGGGCGGCGCAGGTCGCCCGCAACAGCGCCCTGATCCTTGCCGCCCTGACCTTGCTGTGTCTTGGCTACATGGCCAACCTGCCCGCCTTCGTCGCTGTGGTCGCGCCGTCGAAATTCCGCGACACATTCGAGCCGCTGAGCCTGATTCTCGCGCCCGGCGTCGCCCTGTTCTGCGTCGGTCAGTTCTGCCTCAACCCAATCGCGCAGCTCGAACACCGCACCAGCCTCGCCCTGGTCGCGGCCCTGGCGACGACGGCGCTCGATCTCGGCCTGATCTGGTTCGGCCCTTTTCCGACGACCATCGCGAATCTGGCGATGATCCATTCCGCGAGCCTCGCCGCCGGATTTTTCCTGATGACCGCGCTGACCTGGCCCTGGCGCGCCTATTGGCCACGCGCCCGCGATGTCGCAACGATCGCGCTCGCCGGCGCGGCGAGCCTTTTCGCCATGTGGCCGTTGCGCCATGCCGGTCCGCCGATCCTCGCCCTCGTGCTGGTCGCCTTCGCCGGCGTTGCGGTTTTCGCCGCCGTGCTCTATCTCCTCGACCTCGGCGGCGTGATCCGCCCGACGACGGCCAAGGTTTTCGAACGGCTGGGCTGGCGCCGCGTCGTGTCAGCGCAAGGCCTGTGAGCGGGCGCTCCGACCCACTAATTTTCGCTCCAACGCTCGCGCGGGCTTGGCAAGGCGGAAAATTTCATCAAAGAAGTCACGGCCTCGCGTCAAATCGGCGCGTGAATCGCTCCTTGTCGCGGGACCGCCATGGATTATTTCCGCCGCTTCACCTTCCTGCTCTGCGCCCCGGCCTTCGACCCCGACGAACTCGAGGGCGAACGCCTGCGCCAGATCGTCGCCGCGGTCGAGAAATCCGGCTTCCAGCTGGTGCGCGCCCGCAGGGTCGAGGACGCTGAACTGGCGATCAAGACCGACGCCGCCATCGGCTGCATGATCGTCGACTGGGGCAAGAAGGGCATGAACAGCAAGACGGCGGGGCTGATCTCCTATGTCCGCAGCCGCGGCCTGGAAATGCCGATCATTCTGCTGGTGCGCCGCAAGCGCTTCGAGGACCTGCCGATCGACGTGCTCGACAATGTCGACGGCTATGTCTTCCTCGCCGAGGAAACCCCGGAATTCATCGCCAAGAACCTCGTCAGCCGGCTCAAGCAATATGCCGAGACGATGAAGACGCCGTTCTTCGGCGAACTGGTCGATTACGCGGAAGAAGGCAATCAGCTCTGGACCTGCCCCGGCCACAATGGCGGCGTGTTCTATTCCCGCAGCCCGATCGGCCGGATTTTCGTCGAACATCTCGGCGAGGCGATTTTTCGCGACGACCTCGACAATTCGGTGCTGGAGCTGGGCGACCTGCTGACCCACGAGGGGCCGGCCTTGCGCGCGCAAAAGGAAGCGGCGAAAATCTTCGGGGCCGAGCGCACCTATTTCGTGCTCAACGGCACCTCGGCCTCCAACAAGATCGTGCTGTCGGCGCTGGTGGCGCCGGGCGATCTGGTGCTGTTCGACCGCAACAACCACAAGGCCGCCCACCATGGCGCGCTGATGCTCGGCGGCGGCGTCCCGATCTATCTCGAAACCGACCGCAACGCCTTCGGCCTGATCGGGCCGATCGACATCGAGGCGCTGGACGAGAAAAAGGTCCGCAGGAAAATCCGCGACAATCCGCTGGTGACCGACAAGACCGCCTGGAAGAAGGACCGGCCCTTCCGCGTCGCGGTGATCGAGCAATGTTCCTATGACGGCACGATCTACAGCGCCGAGACCATCCTCGCGAAGATCGGCCCTCTTTGCGATTACATTCTGTTCGACGAGGCCTGGGCCGGCTTCATGAAGTTCCATCCCTTGTTCGCCGGGCGCTTCGCCATGGGCCTCAAGGACCTCGGCGCCGACGCGCCGGGGATCATCGCCACCCAGTCGACCCACAAGCAGCTCGCGAGCTTTTCCCAGGCCTCGCAAATCCACGTCAAGGACCGCCACATCAAGGGACAGGCGCGGCGCATCGAACATCGCCGCTTCAACGAGACCTTTCTGGTCCACGCCTCGACCTCGCCTTTCTATCCCCTGTTCGCCTCGCTCGATGTCGGCGCGCAGATGATGAAGGGCAAGTCGGGCGAGGTGCTTTGGGACGACACGATCCGGCTTGGCGTCGAAATCCGCAAGAAAATCCGGGCGCTCGGTCAGGAATTCAGGGAAAAGGCCAAGGGCAAGGCTCAAGGCTGGTTCTTCGACCCTTTCGTCGCCGACGTGGTCGAGACGGGCGAGGGCCGCATGGCCTGGGAGGACGTTCCGACCGACGATCTGGTCGCCAATCCCGCGTTCTGGACCTTCGAGCCCGGCGCGAACTGGCATGGCTTTCGCCATGTCGACTCCGACTATGCCTTGACCGACCCCTGCAAGCTGACCTTGCTCACGCCGGGATTCGACCGCGCCAGCGGCCAATATCTCGACCATGGCGTGCCGGCGCCGGTCGTCGCCCAATATTTGCGGGAAAACCGCATCGTGCCGGAAAAGAACGACCTCAATTCGCTGCTGTTCCTGCTCACGCCTGGGGTGGAATTCGAGCAAGGCCGGCGCCCTGATCTCGGCGCTGGTCGCCTTCAAGACCTATCACGACCAGAACGCGCCGCTGGACGAAGTCATTCCCGAATTCGTGGCGCGGCGGCGCCAGCGCTATTCCGGCATGCGCCTGCGCGACCTTTGCCAGGAAATGCACGCTTTTTATCGCGACGCCGACGTCAGCGACCTCCAGCGCCGGCAGTTCCGCCCGGAACATCTGCCCCGTCCGGCGATGCGCCCGCAGGACGCCGTGCAGAAACTCACCCGCAACCAGGTCCATTACCTGCCGATCGACCAGGTCGAGGGCAAGATGGCGACGACGCTCTGGGTGGTCTATCCGCCGGGCATCGCCACCATCGCGCCGGGCGAAATCCTCGACGAGCGCGCGCGGCCCATGCTCGATTATCTCAAGATTTTCGAGCGCTCGGCCAATCTTTTCCCCGGATTCGAGGCGGAAATCCAGGGCGTCTATCGCGAGATCGCGGCGGACGGCTCAATCCGATTCCATACTTACGTCGCCGACGCCGACGGGTGAAATCGGGACATAATCCGGTGGTGGCGCGCTGGCGCCCGCGCCCAGCGCGCGTTGGAGCATCACGCTGTCGGTCCAGCGCCCGAAACGGAAGCCGACGCCTTCCAGATAAGCGACCCGGCGGAAGCCGCAGGCCTGATGCAGGTTCAGCGACGCCTGATTTTCCGAATCGACATAGGCGATCATCTGCCGATAGCCGGCGTTGGCGCAGGCCTCGATCAGGGCGGGAAGAAGCTTGCGCCCGGCGCCGGCGCGCAAATGATTTTCATGCACATAGATCGAATGTTTGACGCAATAGCGATAGGCGGGGCGCTTGCGGAAGGGCACGGCATAGGCATAGCCGATCACCACGCCGTTCAGTTGCGCCACCAGATGCGGCAGACGATGCTTCTGCATGTTCTTGCGCCGGCGCTTGATGTCGCCGGCCTGCATCGGCTCGAATTCCGCGCCCTGGGCGAGTCCATGGGTCACATAGCTAGTGTAGATGGCGATCATCGCCGGGGCGTCGGCGTCGGTCGAAGGCCGGACGACGATGTCGTCGGGCGTCGCCTTGGGGGCTTCGGTCTGCTGGTCCGGCGCTTGTGCATCCATGGTCGGGCCGCTCCTTGGCGCGGGCGCCTCTCCTTAGCCCATTTCCGTGACGCCTGGGAGGCTCATTCGGGCGGCGTCCCATTGGCGGCAAGAATTTCGCCGACGAGATAGAGCGAGCCCGCGATCAGGATTCGCGGCGGGACCGCCCATGTTCTTTCGGCCAGAGCGCGCAAGGCCTCTTCGGCGCCGGGCCGGCTTTGCGCTTTCATCCCGAGGCCTCGGGCTATCCCCGCAATCTCCTCCGGCGCCCGACCGGCCGGTTCGCCGCGCACCGGCAGGGCGAGAATTTCTTTCGCCAGACCGGCGAAATGACGCAGGAAGCCGGCGGCGTCCTTGTTCTGCAGGCCGCCATAGAGCAGGACCAGCGGCCGCGGCGCCTTGTCGTCGAAATCGGCCATGGCCTCGGCCAGAACCCTGCCGCCCGCCTCGTTATGGCCGCCGTCGAGCCACAACTCCGCGCCGTCCGGCGCCAGCGCCGCCAGTTTTCCGCGTCCGAGATTCTGCAGCCGTCCGGGCCAGGACGCCGAAACCATTCCGCGCTCGAAAGCCCCTAGCGCAAGGTTCGGCGCGCATTGGCGCAAGGCGGCGATCGCGGTCCCGGCGTTGACGATCTGGTGGCGGCCGGGCAGGCGCGGCAAAGGCAGGTCGAGCAGGCCCTTGTGGTCCTCGTAGACGAGGCGGCCCCGTTCGGCGCGGCACAGGAAATCCTGGCCATAAACAACCAGCGGCGCGCGCAGCCGCGCCGCCTGCCGCTCGAACACCGCCAAAACCTCGTTCGGCTGTTCCGAGACGACTGCGGGCGCGCCCGGCTTGATGATTCCAGCCTTCTCGAAGGCGATCTTTTCGAGCGTTTCGCCCAAAAATTCGACATGGTCGATCGAAACCGGCGTAATGACGGCGCAGGCCGGCGTCGGAATCACATTGGTGGCGTCGAACCGGCCGCCCAAGCCCACTTCGAGCAGCAGGAAATCGGCCGGACGCTCGGCAAAGAGTTTCAGCGCCGCCGCCGTGGTCGCCTCGAAAAAAGTGATGGGCGCCCCGCCGTTGGCTTGCTCGATTTCCGCCAGCGTTTCGCTAAGAACTGTTTCCTCCGCCAGCGTGCCGCCGCCAGGCGCGGCAAGGCGGATGCGCTCGCGGAAGGCGACGAGATGGGGCGAGCTGTAGACATGGACGCCAAGGCCGGCGGCCTCGAGAATCGCCCGCATGAAAGCTATTGTCGAGCCCTTGCCGTTGGTTCCGGCGACATGGACGACCGGCGGCAGGCGCTGTTGCGGAGCGCCGAGCGTCGCGAGCAGGCGCTCGATCCGATCCAAAGACAGGTCGATCCGCTTGGGATGCAGCTCAAGCAGGCGCGCCAGCAGCGCGTCACTCGTCGTCACGCCCAAAGGTTCAAGCCGCCTCTGCCGGGGGCGCCTTGGTCAGCAGGCGGCAGATCCGGCCCAGGGTCTCCCGCATGTCGGCGCGGGGAACGACCAGATCGACCATGCCATGCTGGCGGAGATATTCCGCGCGCTGAAAACCTTCCGGCAGGCGTTCGCGGATGGTCTGCTCGATCACCCGCGCCCCGGCGAAGCCGATCACCGCGCCCGGCTCGGCGAGGTGAATGTCGCCCAGCATGGCATAGGAGGCGGTGACGCCGCCGGTGGTGGGATTGGTCAGCACCACGATATAGGGCAGTTTTGCCGCCTTGAGGCGCTGGACCGCCACGGTGGTGCGCGGCATCTGCATCAGGGAGAACATGCCCTCCTGCATGCGCGCGCCGCCCGAGGCGGTGAACATGATGAAAGGCGTATGCTGTTCGATCGCCCGGAACATGCCGGCGACGATGGCCTCGCCCGCCGCCATGCCGAGCGAGCCGCCCAGAAATTCGAAATCCTGCACCGCGACCGTCACCTGCATTCCCTGAAGAGCGCCGGCGGCGAGCGTCACCGCGTCATAGGCGCCGGTCTTGGCGCGATTTTCCTTGAGCCGGTCGGTGTAGCGCTTGACGTCCCGGAATTTCAGCGGATCGGCGGGAACTTCCGGGACCGGGATATTCTCGTATTGCCCGTCGTCGAACAAAGCGTCGAGGCGCGCCTTGGGCGGGATTTTCATGTGATAGCCGGAGCCCGGCACCACAAAGAGATTGGCCTCCAGATCCTTGTGGAAGACCAGGGCGCCGCTTTCCGGACATTTGACCCAGAGATTCTCGGGCGTCTCGCGCTTCAGCATCGAGCGGATCTTGGGCGGAACGACATTGGAAATCCAGTTCATGGGATTGCGCGCTCCTTCGCGGCGCTAGAGCCGTTGGCGATTTGGTCGAATTGCCAACGGCTCTAGATTCCTTTGTTTTCGCAGCGTTTTTGCGAACCGAAGGCCCGCGCAAGCGAATAACCGGCATCCGCTTTTTCGCCCGCTGCTCTCGCGACGCCGGCCGCCAGTTCGCCCGCCAGTTTGCCGACCGCCGCGACCGTCGCCGGCCCGCCGCGTCCCTCGGCGTCGAGCGTTCTGGCCAGCGCGTCGATCAGGGCCGAGCCCACCACCACGCCATCGGCGTTCTGGGCGATCTCGCGCGCCGCCTCCGCGTCCTTGACGC
Organism: uncultured Pseudomonadota bacterium; assembly: GCA_963703385.1. Taxonomy (GTDB): domain Bacteria; phylum Pseudomonadota; class Alphaproteobacteria; order Rhizobiales; family Beijerinckiaceae; genus Rhodoblastus. Next base: position 3,521,853 of record OY969816.1, on the reverse strand, counting down.
CGAAGCCGACCGCGACCGGCAGTTCGGTGTGGCCCTTGATCCGTTTCACGGCCGTGGCGACGCGCGAATAATCGGGACGGGCCGCGCCGGTAATGCCGGTGATCGAGACATAATAAACGAATCCCGACGTATTGGCGAGAACCGCCGGCAGGCGGGCGTCGTCGGTGGTCGGGGTCGCCAGCCGGATGAAGCTCAGGCCCACTTTCAGCGCCGGCAGGCAAAGTTCCTCGTCCTCTTCCGGCGGCAGATCGACCACGATCATGCCATCGGCGCCGGCGGCCTTGGCGTCGGCCAGGAACCTGTCCACGCCATAGACATAGATCGGGTTGTAATAGCCCATCAGGATGATCGGCGTGTCGGCGTCCTCCTTGCGGAAATCGGCGACGATCTTCAGCACGCCATGCAGCGTCATGCCGGCGTGCAGCGCGCGCAGACCCGCCGCCTGGATCGCGGGCCCGTCCGCCATCGGATCGGAAAAGGGCATGCCGACTTCGATGACATCGGCGCCGGCCTTGGCCAGGGTTTTGAGAATGTCGAGCGACAAAGCCGGGTCGGGATCGCCGGCCATGACAAAGGTGACGAGCGCAGCGCGGCCTTCGGCCTTCGCCTTGGCGAAACGTTTTTCAATACGGTCCTTCATGCGCGTGGGCGTAGCACAATGGCGAGGCCTTGGAAACTCGCTCGCTCAGGCCAGGGCGGCGAGCGCCTTCCGCAACGCCTCCGCCTGCTGGCCAAGCCGGGCTTCGATGGCGGCATGAGCGTGATCCCACAGCGGCGCGGCTTGGGCGAGGCGGCGATGCCCCTCGTTGGTCAGCCGCAACAGCCGGCTGCGCCGGTCGTCCGGATCGGCTTCGACAATGACGAGTTCCGCGCCGGACCAGCGGCTTGAGCGCGGCGGTCAGGGTCGTGCGATCCATCGCCAGCAAGGCCGCGACTGGCGCCATGGACGGCGGCGCGGGGCGGTTCAGGGCGTTGAGCAGGGAGAACTGGCCATTGGTCAGGCCGCACGGGCGCAACGCGTCGTCGAAAGCGCGCGCGAGGACCCGCGCCGCCCGCTGGACATGAAGGCAGAGGCACGCATCGCGGATATGCTGGGTCGCCTCGAAAGCAAATGAGGGAACTTGGCGCGACGGGGCTTGAGTTGACATGAATCAATTATGTTGATATCAATATAATTAGTCAAGCGCTAAAGCGAGGCCGTCATGAAATTCACGCCCTATGTCATGTTTTACGGCGATTGCGCCGAAGCCTTCGCCTTCTACGCCAAGGTCCTCAATGCGAAAATCATTCGCCAGCTTCGTTTCAGCCAGGCTCCGGCTGGCGTGCCGATGCCGCCGAACGTCGATCCCGACAAGATCATGCACGTCGCTCTGGAAAAGGATGGTTTCTGGCTGATGGGCGGCGACATGAACCAGCCCCGCCCCGAAGGCGCGCAGCCGCCCGTGTCTTGGGTGTCGATCTTGGTCGAGAGCGTGGAGGAGGCGCGGCGCGTCGCCACGGCAATGGCGGAGGGCGGAAAATTCTTCATGCCGCTGGGCGAAACGTTTTTCTCTCGGCAGTTCGCCATGTTGGTTGATCGCTTCGGCATTCACTGGATGGTCGATTGTTCCCGGACAGCCGAAGAACTCGACGCCAATATGGCGAAATCCTGAACAATGTCCCAGAAAATCACGCTCTGCCTGTGGTTCGACGGCTGCGCGGAAGAAGCGACGGCCTTTTACGCCGGGCTTTTCCCCAATTCGCGGGTCGTCGACATATCGCGTTACGGCGAAGGCGAGCGTGGCGTAGCGGGCGCCGCCCGCGTCGTGACCATGGAGTTGTTCGGGCAGAACATCATCGCGATCAATGGCGGCAAGGAATTCCCGCTGACGCCGGCCATGTCCTTGCTGATCTCCTGCGAAACGCAGGCGGAGGTCGATCTTTATTGGGACGCCTTGGCCGAAGGCGGCATGCCGATGCGCTGCGGCTGGATCACCGATCGTTTCGGCGTCACCTGGCAGATCATTCCGGCGCAATTCAAGCGCCTGATCGGCGATCCCGCGACCGGCGGACGGGTGATGGCGGCGGCCTGCGAGATGGCGAAACTCGATATTGCGGCGTTGCGCGCCGCCGCTGAAGCCTGAACGGCCTCACATCCCGCCGAGATGATCGGCGACGGTGAAAATGTCCTTGTCGCCGCGTCCGGACAGGCAAAGCACCATCAGATGGTCCTTCGGCTTCTTCGGCGCGATCTCGATGATTTTCGCCAAGGCGTGGGCCGGCTCCAGCGCCGGGATGATGCCTTCGAGCTGCGAGCAGAGCTGGAAGGCGGCGAGCGCCTCCTTGTCGGTGGCGGAAAGATAGGCCACCCGGCCGTTTTCCTTGAGCCAGGCGTGTTCCGGGCCGATGCCGGGATAATCCAGCCCGGCCGAGATCGAATGGCCTTCGAGAATCTGGCCGTCGTCGTCCATCAGCAGATAAGTGCGGTTGCCGTGCAGTACGCCCGGACGGCCGCCGGCGAGCGAGGCCGCATGGCCGTTGGGCACATTGAGGCCGTAGCCCGCCGCCTCGACCCCGTACATCTCGACGGAAGGATCGTCGAGGAAGGGATGGAACAGGCCGATGGCGTTGGAGCCGCCGCCGATACAGGCGAACAGCGAATCCGGCAGGCGGCCTTCAAGCTCCATCATCTGCTTGCGAGTCTCGTCGCCGATCACGCACTGGAAATCGCGCACCATGGCCGGATAGGGATGGGGGCCGGCGGCGGTGCCGATGCAGTAAAACGTGTTGTCGACATTGGTGACCCAGTCGCGCAAGGCCTCGTTCATGGCGTCCTTGAGGGTGCGCGCCCCGGACTGGACCGGAATCACCTTGGCGCCGAGCAGGTTCATGCGGAAAACATTGGGCTTTTGCCGCTCGACATCGACCGCGCCCATATAGACCACGCATTCGAGGCCGAAGCGCGCGCAGGCGGTGGCGGTGGCGACGCCATGCTGGCCGGCGCCCGTCTCGGCAATGATGCGCTTCTTGCCCATGCGCAGCGCCAGCAGGATCTGGCCCAGCACATTGTTGATCTTGTGCGCGCCGGTGTGGTTCAGCTCCTCGCGCTTGAAATAAATCTTCGCGCCGCCGAGCTTTTCCGTCATGCGCTCGGCGAAATAGAGCGGGCTCGGCCTTCCGACATAATGGGTGAGCAGATGGTTCAACTCGGCCTGATAAGCCGGGTCCTGGCGCGCTTGCGTATAGGCTTTTTCCAGCGACAGGATCAGCGGCATCAGGGTTTCGGCGACGAAACGGCCACCGAAAATGCCGAAATGGCCGCGCGCGTCGGGCCCCTGACGCAGGGAATTGGGCGATGAAAGATTCATGTCTTTAGCTCGTGACCCTCGCGCGCCGATGGAGCGGTGGAACGGAAAAGTTTTACGAACCCGCTCTCTTAAACGCTTCCCACCGCGAGGCCAAGATGATCTTGAAACCCGAGTGGCGCCTTGGCGGATGCTAGAGCGTTTCCCGGCCATATTGGCGCAATCTGTTCGCTTTCGGGGAGACGATCCGGCAGGCGCGCGCCGAAGAGCGCATCGGGGATGCGGTCGAGGCGCACGCCGCACCGGGCGTCCGCCGAAAGCGAACCCTTCGGGCCGGGGGCTTTCGCGCCGTCGCTGCGTCGGCCGGCTCGGCCGTGTCCCCGACACGGCCGTCGCCACCCTCCTTGCCACGGCGCGAAATCCCCTCGGCAGATTGCGCCAATATGGCCGGGAAACGCTCTAATGGGGGGCCGAAACCTTGTAATCTTCCGCTTTCACCGCCTGTTGCGGGCCCGGATAGAGGTTGAGGTCCAGAACCTTGGCCTGGGCGACATTATCGACGCGGTCAAGCTCGTGGGGCCGGTTCCACCAGCCGCCGCCGAGCGCCTGGAACAGGGCCGCCGTGTCGGCATAGCGCAGCGCCTCGGCCTGGACGCGCGCGACCACGGCGTTGAGATAAGTCTGTTCGGCGAGCAGGACCGTGGCGTTGCTCACCATGCCGAGCTTGCGCTGGCCTTGCGCGATTTTCAGGCTCTTGGCGGCCGCCGCCGCCGCCGCGGACGCGGCCTTCAAGGCGTCGGCGTCGTGCTGGATCGCGCGCAGGGAATCCGCGACATTCTGCATCGCATTGACCACCACGCTCTTGTATTGCTCGGCCGCCTGCACGGCGGCGGCCTGCGCCGCGGCTTCCCTGTGCATCAAGGTTCCGCCGGCGAAAATGGTCTGACTGAGCTCGCCGCCGAAGGTCCAGAAATTATTGCCGGGCACGAACAATTGAGCGAGTGTCGTCGCGGTCGAGCCGGCGTCGGCGGTCAAAGTGAAATTGGGCAGACGATTTGCCAAGGCGACGCCGACCAGCGACTGAGCCGAATGAAGATTTTCCTCCGCCGCGCGCACGTCAGGGCGCTGCCAGACCAGATTGGCGGGAAGGCTCAACGGGAGCTTTTGCGGCAGATGCAGGCTCGCCAGTTCGAAACTTTCCGGCGCTGGCTCGCTCGGCAGGCCGCCGGTCAGGGCGGTGAGCAGGTCGCGCTGCTGCGCCAGTTGCTTTTCGAGGACGGGAAGCGCGCTCTCGGCCTGGGCGAGCGCCGCCTCCTGAAGCGCGACGTCGGCTTCCGCCGTCTGCCCCAGTTTTTTCTCCTCGCGCAGGATGACGAGCAGGTCCCGCATCGCCTTGACCGCCTTTTGGGTCGCGGCGATCTGCCCACGATAGGAGGCCTCCTGCACCACGCCGACCACGACATTGGAGGTGAGAGTCAGATAGGCTGCTTCGGTCTGGAATTTCTGCATGTCGGCCTGAGCCTGGAGCGACTCGACCGTGCGGCGGTTGAGGCCGAAGACGTCGGGCGAATAGGACACCGTCGCCTGCGGCGTATAGAGCGTGAAGTAGGACTGGTTGCTGATGAGCGTCGGCGCCAGAGTGCCGGTCGCCTGCAACTGCCGATAGGCGTTGGGCGTGACGGCGACGGTGGGATAGAAAAACCCCTTCTGCGCCTCGACGGCTTCCTTGGCCGCCTTGAGCCCGGCCTCCGCCGCCTTGAGGTCGTGATTATTGGCGAGCGCGGTTTCGATCAGCCGGTTGAGGGCCTTGGAGTGGAAAAGCCTCCACCACTCGCCGGGAATGTCCATGTTGGCGTCAAACCGCTGCGACGCCCCACCCTGGGTGGCGGCGCCCGAGGTCGCGCCAAGCCTTTCCGCGGTATAGCCGCCGGCGGGCGGCGACGCCGGGGCGACGAAATCCGGCCCGACGGCGCAGCCGGCGAGGGCCAGCGCGGCGAGAGCGGCCAGCGCGTTTTTCGGCGCCACTCGACGGATCGTCGTCATGTTCCGCGCTCCGGTCCTTCGCTCGGCGGCGGGCCGCCGGCCAATTCATCCGGCGGCAGGGCCGGCGGGTCGGTCGGGCGGCGCCTGCGGATGAATTCGTCGCTGCCAAGGAACACTTTACGGATGGCCGGCGCAACCACCAGAAGCAGGATCGGGCCGATGGTCATGCCGCCGACCACCACCGTCGCCAGAGGTTTCTGAACCTGGCTGCCGATTCCGCTCGAAATCGCGGCCGGGAACAGGCCGATGCCGGCGGACAGCGCGGTCATCAGCATCGGCCGCATGCGCTGCTCCGAGGCGCTGAACACCGCCTCCGCCACGTCCATGCCGCGCAGGCGCAATTCGCGGAAATAAGTGATGTTGAGGATGCCGTCCATCGCCGAGACGCCGAACAGCGAGATGAAGCCGATCGCCGCCGAAATCGAGAAGGCCAGGCCGGAGATATAAAGCGCGATGATCCCGCCGCAGATCGCGAAAGGAATGCCCGCCAGCGCCACCAGACTGTCGCGCATCGAATTGAACAGGCCGAACAGCAGCACGATGATCAGGCAGATCGTCGCGGGAATGACTATCAGCAGACGCGCGCGCGCTTTTTCGAGATCCTCGAATTCGCCCGACCATTCGAGACGATAGCCCGTCGGGAGCTTGACCTCTTTCGCGATCCTCTCCTGCGCTTCCGCCACCGTGCCGCCGAGGTCGCGGCCGCGCACCGAAAATTTCACCGGAATGTAGCGGGCGCCGAGGTCGCGGTAGATGAAGGACGCGCCGGTGTCGAGGCCGATGTCGGCGAGTTCGCTCAAGGGAATATAGGACAACTGGGCGCCATTGCCGCTGGCGTAGGCGACCTTGAGCTTCCTGATCTCGTCGATGTCGAGACGGTCCTGGCGTTGCAGGCGCACGGTCAGGGCGAACTGCCGGTCGCCTTCGAGCACAGTCGTCGCCGTCGCGCCGGCGAGCGCCGCCTGAATGACATTATTGACGTCGCCGACGTTGAGGCCATAGCGCGCCGCCCTGGCGCGGTCGATCTTGATGTCAAGGTTCGGCTGACCTTGGACATGGAATACGCCGAGGTCGGCAATGCCGCGCACGTTGGCGATCGCCCTCTGGACCTGATCAGCGATCTCCTCAAGCTTCTTGAGGTTCGGGCCCACCACCTTGACAGCGTTCTCGCCCTTGACGCCCGAGAGCGCCTCTTCGACATTGTCCTGGATATATTGCGAGAAATTGAAGCCGACACCGGGCAGAGCTTCGGTCAATTCCTTGTTCAATCGATCGGTCAGCTTGTCCTTGGTCAGCCCCGCCGGCCATTGGTCGAAAGGTTTTAGCGGCGCGAAAATCTCGACATTGGAAAAAGGCGAGGCGTCGGAGCCGTTGTCGGGGCGCCCGTGCTGCGACACCACCGTAAGGATCTCGGGATGGCGGAGCAGGATGCGGCGGATCTTGTTGGTCACCGCATTGCCGTCTTCGAGCGACAAAGATGGCGGCAGATTGGCGTGAATCCAGTAATTTCCCTCTTCCAGAGCCGGCAGAAACTCGCTGCCGAGCCGCGTCGCGAGCCCGGCGCTGAGCAGGACGAAGACCAGACCGACGCCCAAGACGACGCCGACATTGTCGAGGGCGAAGCGCAGCGCCGGCGTGTAGACTTTCCTGATGGCGTGAACGAAGGCGGTTTCATGCTCCTTGACCCGCGCCGCCAGGATGAACGAGGCCATGACCGGCGTGACCGTAAAGGCCGTGAAGAGCGCGCCGGTCAGGGCATAGGCGTAAGTGCGCGCCATGGGGCCGAAAATCTGGCCCTCGACGCCGGTCATGGTGAAGAGCGGCAGGAAGGCGGTGACGGTGATGGCGGCAGTGAAGAAAACCGCCTTGTCCACCTGAAGCACGCTGACCAGAATCAGGCGCAGGCGGTTGGTCCATCGCGCCGTAAAGCCTCGCTCGCCAAGCCGCGTCGGATCGTCGCCCCAATAGCCTTCCGAAAGGTGCTGGAGCAGCATCTGCCGGTCACTGCCGCGCAGCTGGAAATTGCGAAAGATGTTTTCCACGATGATCACGGCGGAATCGACGATGATGCCGAAATCGACCGCGCCCACCGAGAGCAGATTGGCGTCCTGTCCCTGCGCGACCATGATCATGATGGCGAAGAACAGAGCGAAGGGAATATTGGCGGCGACAATGATCGCGCTGCGCAGGTCGCCGAGAAACAGCCACTGGATGAAGAAAACCAGCAGGCAGCCGAAAACCAGATTCTCCGTCACCGTATGCGTGGTCACATCGACCAGCGACATCCGGTCGTAAAAGGGCACGACGTGAACCCCCGGCGGCAGGGTTCCGTCGGAATTGATTTTTTGCACCATCTCCTTGATCTTGGGCAGGACGTCATTGGTGTGGTCGGTGCGGCCCATCACCACGATCGAGGCGACGATGTCGTCCTGATTGTCCCGCCCGGCGATGCCGAGCCGCGGCACAAAACCGACGCTGACCTTGCCGACGTCCTTGACCAGAACGGGCGTGCCGCTGCTTTGCGCCAGGACGACATTCTCGATATCCGTGACGCGATCGCCCTTGGTCAGGTCGTCGTCGCCGCCGTCGTCGATCAGGCCGATGCCGCGAATGTTGACCGATTGCTGGCCGATGGTGATCTCACGGCCGCCGACATTGATATTGGCGGCGCCGAGCGCGGTGACGATCTGCGGGACGCTGACATTGAAGGCTTCAAGCTTGGCCGGATCGACATCGACCTGGAATTCCTTGGTGGTGCCGCCCCAGGAATTGACTTGGACCACGCCGGGAATGGTCATCAGCCGGCGCGCCACCACCCAATCCTGGATGGTGCGCAGATTGGTCAGTCCGAAATGTGGGGGGCCGACGATCTGATAGCGGAAGACCTCGCCGGTGAGGCTGGACTGCTGGATTTGCGGCGTCTGATTGCCGGGCAGCGAGACATTCTGCTGGAGGGCGATCGCGGCCTGAGCGTAAGCGAAATGGAAATCGACGCCATATTTGAAGGTCACGCGGACGAAGCTCAGGCCATAGAACGAGGTCGAGCGGATATTGACGACGCCGGGAGTGACATAAAGGCCGAGCTCGATCGGGATGGTGTAATATTTCTCCATCTCCTCCGCCGAGAGGCCGGCGGCCTGGGCGGTGATCTCGAGAATGACCGGCGCCGGATTGGGATAGGCTTCGATATTGAGCTGCCGGAACGCGACCACGCCCGTCGCCAGAAAGACGAGCACGCCCAGGACGACAATCGGGCGTCGCGTCAGACTGAAATTGAGCAGGGCCTTGATCAAAGTTCTGGTCTCGGAGGCGGGTCTTGCCGGAGGGAAGGAGTTGGCAGATCAGTCGGACGGGCCGGCGTTGAGCATATTGTCGACAAAGACGGCGCCATCGACGATCACCGGCTCGCCGTCTTTCAGGCCTGAGAGAATCTGATCCTGCCCGTCCTGCTGGACGCCGACCTTGACGACGCGCTGCGCGAAATGGGTCTGGTCCTGCCGGACCCATGCGGTCATCGAGCCGTCGCCCTCGCGCACCACGCCGGCCGCCGCAATGCTCGGCGACAGCGCGGGCTGCGCGACGGCGATCTCGAAAGTCGCCATCATGCCGGCGCGCAAGGTTCGCGCCTTGTTGTCGATCGCCATGCGCACCAGCTGGCGGTGGGTGACGGGATCGACGGAGAGGGCGACCCGCGATACCTTGGCCGTGAACGGCGCCTCCGACGCGGCGGGCACGCGGGCGATGACCGCGTCGCCAACCGAAATCGCCGGCGCGTCGGCTTCGACGACAAAAGCATTCAACCACATGGCCGAATCGTCGCTGACGGTCAGCGGCGTATTTCCAGGCTGGACCAACAGTCCCGGAGCGGCGATCCGCGCCGAGACGACGCCGTCGGCCGGACTGCGAATGATGAGGGCGGGATCGACCTTGCGATCTTTGGCAATGGCGCCGATCTCGTCGTTGGTCTTGCCGAAGACGCCGAGCGCCAGCCGGGCGGCCTTGAAATTTCCCTCCGCCGTTTTCTGATCTGAAATCGCCTGATCGAGGTCCTTCTGCGCCGTGCCGCCCAATTTGGCGGCGCCGCGCAAGCGGACGAGATTGGCGTTGGCGAGGTCAAGAACGCCTGCGGTCTGGATCAGCGTCGCTTCCGCGCTCATCAGATCGGGACTTTCGATGGTGAACAGCGGATCGCCGCTTTTGACCCGATCCCCCAGATTGACGAAAACCTCCAGAACACGCCCCTGATAGGGCGTGGAGACCTGGGTCGAGCGATCCTGGTCGAAATCGACGGCGCCGACGGCTGTTTTGACGATGCGAAAAGCGCGCGTCTCGACCTTGCCCAGTTTGACCAGCTCAAGCTGCTTGCCCGTCAGCTCGACGGTTTGCGGGCCTCCGGGCGCTGAAGCGACCGGGAGCAGTTTTTGCGGGGAAGGCTGCCGGAAAGGCCAACGGTCCTTGCCGCCGAGATAATAATAAGCGACGAAGGCCGCGACGGCGACGACGATGAACCCGCCGATGTCAACCCATTGCGCTCTCTTTCGCGGTTCCATGGCCAGACCGATCCGGTGTGAATTGCGGCGGGGCAATGGCCGCCGCGCGAGCGCGGCCAAAGGCTTTTGAGACTCCCGGACCTTATGCCGGCTTTGCCGGCAAAGGTCTATCGGCGGGCTCAAGGGCGCGCCGCTCCTTCAAGCCCCGCGCGAATTTTTCAGCGTTGTGTGACGGTTAAGACACGCACTTTCGAGTTTTGACGCGGGCAAGATCAGTTCCCGAGGGATTGGCGGCGTAACCATGCAGAGGTTCTGCCGTATTTTGTCTTTGTGACATCTTCATGAAGGCGCAAGCGTCGACCAAAACGCCACGGCGCCGGCGCAGCGTGAGCGAAAAAGCTAAAACTGCCAGTGGACGCGCGCGGCGAAGAAGTTCGCCGGGCCACGCTGGGTATTATATCCGGGATCGGCGATGAACTGATAATCGAGGCCGAGTTTCGTCGAGGGCGTCAGCGCGTAATTGTAATAAGTCTCGATGATTTTCTCGGTGCTGGCGTTCGGAAGCATTCCGTCGCCCACCAGAATGCCAAGGCCGCCGGCGTCGAGATAGGCCTCATGCGCGGCGGAAATCTCGTTGATGACGCCCGCCAGGCCCCAGGTGTCGTCCGGCCGGCCCCAGGGTTTGCCCGAAACCGAGACGCCTGCTTCCACCGTCCCGTCGACGTCGGTGAAATCCCACGGCTCGATCTGGCCGTTGGCCCAGCCGGCGCGCGCGAAGACGCCGACATTTTCGCTCACCTGCTGCTCCAGATTGACGCTGACGCCGGGACGGCTGTCATAATGGCGGGTGTCGGCGAGCGCGAGGCTCGGGTCTATGCCGGTCGCCGCCGCGAGATCGAGCGCCTCGTCATACTCGCCGGCGCGGCCGCGGCCGACGAAGCCGGTGATCTTGATCTTGCCCGGCTGGCCCCAAAGCTCGTGCCGCTCCTCGATTTCCCCCACCATCTGGAACTGGTCGAAGGTAGGATCGACGCCATAGGCCAGAGCGTTCAGCGCGCCGCCGGCCGGCGTCACCGAGAGGTCGAAGACGCCGCCGCGAATCGTCCAGCGGTTGAAATAATATTCGGCGGCGGCGCCATAAGTATAACCCCAGCCGTCGCCCGCGTAATCGAAGCTGCCGGCGTTGATGACCGTCCAGTTCAGGAAGTCGCCCTTGGGGTTGTTGGCGTATTTGTTGGTGTCGAAAATATCGACGATCGCGAATTTGCCCACGGTCAGCACGATGCGGTCCGAGGTCTGGGTTCCCGCGAACTGGTTGAGGTCGGGGTCCACTTTCTGGCTTTCGCCGCCGAGATCGATGGTCTGGCGAATGAAATAGCGCTGGACGCGCCCGTAGGGATATTCGCTGCCGAGCTTGTAGGATTCCGCGCTGGGAAAGCCCGCGACGCCATGGGTGTTGGCGAAACCGAAACCCTGGTCGAGTTCGGGATCGACCCAGGCTTCCGCGCCGTCCCACAGGCGCAGGCCGGCGAAGAGCGTGAGGTCGAAAGTCTCGCGTCCCTCGCCGGTTCCCGGAAGGCTGTTCGGCCCCGTGTAAGGCGCGTGGAACGACGGATAGGCCTGCTCGACGAAAGTGCTCTGGGCGTGGAAATTCACGCGGTCGGAATCGAGCGCTGACAGCGAATCCGCCGTCGGGACGCCGTCCGCGGGGAAGTGGTAGTTGACGCCGGCGCGCAGCTCCTGCTCGTCCCAATTCGAACGGAGGGACTGGCCGTTCGTCGGGAAATAGCTGCTCTTGTCAGGATAACCCGTATAAAGATATTCGAGCTTGGCGGTCCAGTTGGCCGCGATCCGCGTCTCGACGCCCGCGCCCGCCGCCCAGCCGAACCGCCAGATATCGACCGTGTCGGTCACGCCGCTCGCCGTCTGGGTCAGGATTTGCTGGTCGCGCGTCCAGGCCAAGCCTGCGGTAGCGTAATAGAACCAGTTGTCGGGCGCATAGCCGATGCGCGCGCGGGCGGTTCCGGCGGCGAGAACATTCTCGCTGTAGCTGGCGGCGCCGATCGCGGGCGAGAGGAAATTCGAGACGCCGCCGGTCGTCAGGCCGTTGGGATCGGGAAAGCTTGGCGCAGTCGCGTCGATTTCTGCGCCGACTATGAGATGGTTAGGCAGGCGGTAGTTATAGCCGCCCTGGACGCCGGTGAGGAAGCTGCCGGATTCCTGAAACGAATCGAGCGGCTGGGCGATGCCGAACGAGCCCGAAGCGCCGGCGCCGGACCAGCTCGAATCGCCCCAGGCCCAGCCGAAATGCCCGCCGACATAAAAGCCGCTCCAGGGGTCAACCGGCGCCGCGGGCGCTTCCTTCTGGCTCGGCAGGTCGGCGGCCAGAGCGCGCCCAAAATTCGCGCCGCTCCAGCAAAGCGCCAGCAGGGAACATGCCGCGACGCCAAAAAATCCGTTCAACTTCATCCGACCCATCCGTGACGATCCCAACCCGGTTTCCGATCGTCGCCACCATTAATCAAGGAAATTCCCAAGACCAAGCGATGACAAAGAGATTAGAATTCATCTAAAATGGCGCTCCTTCGCGGGCCGCTCGCGAAAGCGTGGGTTTTTGGCTTATGCCGCCGAAGCGCCACGGGAGAATCGGCATGGCCGATGCGGCGCATCGGCCTCTCGCCATTCTCCTGCCCCGTCGTCGTCCCGGGCTGGCGCAGGCCGACGCCATGCGAGAAACGCGGGTTAAATCCCCGCCGCGTCGAAAGCCGCGACGCTCGCCGAGCCTTCGGTCGCGGCTCTGAAAAAGCCCTCGGCATGGGGCAGGACATGGCCGGCGAAATGTTTGGCGAGCGCAATCTTGCCGTTCAGGAAAGAAGCGTCAGCGCCGTTTTCGTTGCGAAGGTCCGACGCCCACGCCGCCTGTCGCGCCAGCAGCCAGAAGCCGATGGTGATCCCGAACTGATGGATGAGCGGAACGCCTGCGGCGGCGGTCTGCGCCGGCGCCGAGCCATGATTCGCCACGACCCATTCGACCGCATATTGCAGCCGCGCCGTCGGCGCGGTCAGCGCCTGCCCGAGCGTGACGATCTCGGCGTCCGACGATGTTTCGAGTTCGGCCGCCGTCGCGCGGACCGCCTCGATCAGGCGTTCGGCCGCCGCGCCCTTGTCGCGCGCGATTTTCCGGCCGACGAGATCGTTGGCCTGGATCGCGGTCGTGCCCTCATAGATCGGGGTGATGCGGGCGTCACGGTAATGCTGGGCGGCGCCGGTCTCCTCGATGAACCCCATGCCGCCATGGACCTGGACCCCGGTCGAGGCGATTTCGACCGCGCTTTCGGTGCACCAGCCTTTCACCACCGGCACCAGCAGATCGACCAGCGCCTGCGCCGCCGCCGCTTCCCCCTGGTCGGGCGAAGCATGGGCGACATCCGTCTGGCCGGCGGTGAAATAAGCCAAAACCCGCATCGCCTCGACCTTCGCTTTCATGTCGAGAAGCATGCGCTTGACGTCGGGATGATAAGCGATCGACGCGCCGCTTTCGGCCCCGATCGGCCGGCCCTGGATGCGCTGAAACGCGTAATCGCGCGCCTGCTGGAAGGCGCGCTCGGCGATCGCCACGCCCTCGAGCCCGACGTTCAGCCGGGCGTGGTTCATCATGGTGAACATATATTCGAGGCCGCGATTGGCCTCGCCGACGAGATAACCGACCGCGCCGGCCTTGTCGCCGAAGGACATCACCGCGGTGGGGCTGCCGTGGATGCCGAGCTTGTGCTCGATCGAGGCGCACACCAGATCGTTGCGGGCGCCGAGCGAGCCATCGGCGTTGACCAGGAATTTGGGCGCGATGAACAGCGAAATGCCCTTCACGCCGGGCGGCGCGTCGGGCAGGCGGGCGAGCACCATATGGATGATATTCTCGGCGACATCGTTCTCGCCCCAGGTGATGAAGATTTTCGTGCCGGTAAGGCGAAAAAAATCGCCGTCGGGAACGGCCTTGGTCCGCACGGCGGCGAGGTCCGAGCCCGCCTGCGGCTCGGTGAGATTCATCGTGCCGGTCCAGGTCCCCGCAACCATTTTCGGCAGATAGAGGTCCTTCTGGGCCTGAGAGCCGTGATGGTCGATGGCGGCGATGGCGCCGAGCGTGAGCATCTGGCACAAGGAAAAGGCGAGATTGGCCCCCGTCCACATTTCCAGCACCGGCGTCGAGACCAGGCTCGGCAGGCCCTGCCCGCCATAGTCGAGCGGCGCCGGCATGGCGTGCCAGCCATTCTCGCGAAAGGCGGCGAAGGCCTGTTTGATTCCCTCCGGCGTGGTCACCACGCCGTCCTTGCAGACGCAGCCCTGCTTGTCGCCCGGATGATTGAGGGGCGCGAGAACATCGCGTGCGAATTTGCGCGCCTCCTCGAAAATGGCCTCGACCAGGTCTTCCGAAACCTCCTCATTGCCGGGCAGAGCGGCGATCCGGTCGAAACCGCCGACCGTCTTCATGGCGAAAATCATGTCGCGGATCGGGGCGTCATAGGTGGACATGGGAGACTCCGAGGAAAGGTGGGAGCAGGCAAGCTAATCCGCGCCCCCGCCGAACTCAACCTGAGCGCTGTTCGGCTTTTGCCTAGGCCGGCAGAGTCACCCGGGACGACGCCGGCGCGATGTCGTCCCTTTTCATTGTCCGATCATCGACTTGGGGCAAAAATCGCTTTCCCAGCCGCGCCATCCTGCTCTAGGTTTTGTCTTGCCGCGACCAATGTGGCGCCCGATCGCGCGGCGAGCAGGAAGGGGAACAGATGAGGTTTCGGCTGCCGGCGCGGATCGGTCTCTTCCGGCTCTCCCTGCTCGGGGTCGTCATCGGCGTCGGGGCCGGCTTCGGCGCGGTGATCTTTCGCGACCTCATCGGCCTCATCCACAATATCGCCTTCCACGGCCGCTTCGCTTTTTCTTATGACGCCAATGTCTTCACCCCGGAAAGCCGCTTCGGCGCCTTCGTCATTCTCTCCCCCGTGGTCGGCGGACTGATCGTCACATTCCTGGTGGAGACCTTCGCGCCCGAGGCGCGCGGCCATGGCGTGCCGGAAGTGATGGACGCCATTTATTACAACGAAGGGCGCATCAGGCCGATCGTCGCCACCATCAAATCGCTGGCCTCGGCCATATCGATCGGCTCCGGCGCGGCGATCGGCCGCGAGGGTCCGATCATCCAGATCGGCGCCTCGCTCGGCTCGACAATCGGGCAGATCGTACCCATGGCGACCTGGCAGCGCATCACCCTGGTCGCCGCCGGGGCCGGGGCCGGCATCGCCGCCACCTTCAACACCCCGATCGGCGGCGTGATGTTCGCGATCGAGCTGATGATGCCGGAGGTGAGCGCCCGGACCTTCCTGCCGGTGGCGCTGGCGACCGGCGTCTCCACTTTCATCGGCCGGATCTTTTTCGGCGTCAGGCCGGCTTTCGATGTGCCGGCCCATCTGCTGGCGGATCACGCCGCCACGGCGTCGCAGCTTCTGATCTACGGCCTCATCGGCGTTCTCGCCGGCCTGGCCGCCGCCGCTTTCGTCCGTGGCCTGCCGGCCATCGAGGATTTATATGCGCGCATCGGCAATCGCTATCTGCGCCACGCCATCGGCATGGCGTCGGTCGGCGTGCTGTTCTATTCCCTGTTTCGCCTCGCCGGGCATTATTATGTCGAGGGCGTCGGCTATGCGGCCATCGAGGCGATCCTCAAGGAAGATTTGGCCGCGCCGGCGCTGCTGCTGGCGCTCATGGCCGCGAAACTTTATGCGACGACGACGAGCCTGGGCTCGGGCGGATCGGGCGGCATTTTTTCGCCATCCCTGTTCATGGGCGCGACGCTCGGGGCGAGCGTCGGAGCCTTCTTTCATCATTTTGCGCCGTCAATCGGCGCCGATCCGGCGAGCTGCGCCATTGTCGGCATGGCGGCCATGGTCGGCGGCGCCACCGGCGCGGCCATGACCGCCGTCACCATGCTGTTCGAAATGACCCGCGATTACGATATCGTCATGCCGACGATCATGGCGGTCGCCCTGGCGCTCGGCGTGCGCCGCCTGCTCAGCCGCGAGGACATATACACGATCAAGCTGGTCAAACGCGGCCATTTCGTGCCCAAGGCCCTGCACGCCAACATGTTCATGGTGCGCCTCGCCGGCGAGGTGATGCAGCGCGATCCCGTTCTGCTGCCGGCCGACGCCGATTTCTCCGCCTTCCTGCGCGATCCCGCTTATGCCGGCGGCATGAAACATGTCGTGGTGACGCGAGGCGAGCGGCTGGTCGGCGTCATCAGGGTGAACATGGAATTGCACTGCGGCGTCGAACAGGCCGATCCCGGCGTGCGCGTGGGCGACATGGCGCAAAAAAATTTCGTCATCGCGCACGAAGGCGACATTATGTTCGACATCGTCTCGCATATGGCGCGCCGGCGCGCCTCCACCGCGGTGGTGATCGCCGCCAAGCTTCGCCCGCGCGCGCAAAATGTCGTCGGAATCATCACCCGCGAACATATCGGCGATTCAGTCGCCGAGGGCCTCAAGCCCTATGGCTGATCCAAAGGGGCCGGCGGCGACGGTGATTTCACGACGCTCGTTTTTTCCGCTCCTCTTCCCCATTGGCGCGCGTCCGACATCGGCGCGCGAATTCTTTTTTGCGCTCACATAATAACGCAACTCATTGCGGCGGCGGGCTCACGCCCAGCAGCGCCGCGGCGGCGAGGACACAAAGGCCGAGCGCGAGTTCGAAGGCCACGCTCCTCTGAAGGCCAATGCTTTGCCTTTCGTTCGCCGGACCAAGCCGCAGGCGCGGCATCGCCCTGAAACGATTGTAAGTGGCCAGCGCCAGCATGGCGACGACCAGAGTCGCCTTGGCGCACAAAACAGAACCGTAATCGGTCATGAACGTGCACCGGAACGAAGCGCCGACGCGGAAGCCGACATTGCCGAGGCCGCTGGCCACGATCAGCGCGACAGCCGGCATGGCGATGACCGAAAAGCGCAACAGAAGATCGACCGTCCGCCGGCGCGTTTCATCGTCGCCTTGTCCGCGGGTTTCCCGCAGGGCGAACAGCAGCGGCGGCAGGCCGCCGAGCCAGGCGGCGCCGGCAAGCACATGCACGCCATAGACGCCCACCATCAAGGCGCCCTTTGCGCCGGACCCTTCGGCGGCATGGCCGAGCCAGGCCTGATCGATCAGCAGCGCCGCGCCGACCGGGATCATCGCCCGCCGCCGCGAGTCCGCCGCCATCGGCCATGCGGCGAGGCCAAGCGCGAGGACGAAGAGAGCGAGGCGGATTTCGACCACCGGACCGAATTGGGTCTGGGTGAAGAACAAGGACAGGGTTTGCGGATCGGCGATTTTTTCGAAGCCGCCGGCCATATTGGCGATGATCGCGGCGATCCAGCCGAGGCCCGAAAGGGCCGCGACCGGCGCTGCGAGGCGCAGCAGAATATCGCTCGCCCGCCGGGCGCCTGGAAAGGCGCCCGGCGTATAAGTCCAGAACAAGGCCGACCCGAACAGGGCAAAAACCGACGCGAAGTGAATCCAGCGCGTCAGCAGCAGCAGGGCCGGGATCGCAAAACCTTCGGAAGCGTCCATGTCACGGCGCGATTGTGAACTTGTAGGTTCCGGAGGTGTGATGGGTGTCCACCGAAACCACATGCCAATGAACGAAATAGGTTCCCGGCGCGAGTTTGTGTCCGAGGGAGACATGAAGCGTCGCCGGGTCCGACGGATCGACCCGCGCCGTGCCGGCAGGGATCGAAGCCCCGGCCGCCGAGGTCACGGACACGCCGGAAAAGGCGGGCACGATGTTCTGGGTGAAGCTCAGGGTCAGCTCGCTCGGCGCGCCCTGGGAGGTGGAGCCGACCGAAGGAACGGCGTGGTCGAGAAAGGCGTGCGCCCAGACGGGCGCGGCGAAGGCGACCGCGCCGAAAAAGGCGGCGACGGCGAAGGACATGCGCAGGATTTTCATGAGTAAACCTCCTCAATAAGAGCCGCGCGCCTGCGGCGGTCCGAACAATGGTTTGCCGATGGTGTTCGGCGCGAGATCGTCGAGGAAGATGTCGACGATCGCGAGCGCGCCGAAATGAGAGCCGCTTTCCTTGTTGATCGGCGCCTGGGCCATCACGCCGACTTCGAAATATCTCCCGATGTAATAGACCGACGGGCCGACCACGCCGGTTGTGACATTGGTCGGAAACAGGCCGGGCATGTTGGGCGAAAGATTGCCGACCGGCGTCGAGAAGATCGCTTCGACGGTCGGGATCAGGTTGCGGAACAATTCAGGCACTTCCGCCACATGAGAGTTCATGTACAGCAGGCTGTATTGAATGCTTGCGCCATAGCTTATCGTCGTGGGGTTGAGGCTGCCGTCGGCATTGGTCGCGGTCGTCGGAAAATTGGTGGTGAATTCGCCGGTGATCGCGAAGGGCTTGATCCAATCGGATTCCACGTCGCCGAAGCCCTTGCCGCCATAGACGTTGAAGGTCAGGGTGGAGAAGGGATCGGACGGCAGCGAGGCGCTTTGCGGACTTCCGCTGTTGGCGAAGGTGTAAGCGACGGCCACCGACACGATCGCTTCGGCTTTCGCATCCTGCCACGGCACATATTGAAGCTGGGTGGTGATATCCGACCAGCCCTGGGCGCTGGGGCGCGTCTGCCAGTTGAATTCGTTGCCGATCGAGAAGGCGAGATCGGCGGTGATCGTCTTCTGATAGTTCCAGCCCATGGAATAATTGAACGAGCCGGGAGAACCGTCGGGATTGGCCGAAGGCATGTAGGAGAAGACCGGCAGCGCCAGTTCGTCGTTGACGCCGGGGTCGTCGATGGTCAGCGTCGCGGGGAAGACGCGGTCGCCGACGATGGTGTGGGCCTGGGCCTGGAAGGCGATGGCCGAAACAGCCGCGCAGGCGGCAAGGACACGGGTTTTACGCACACGGCGGGGCGCCCGCGTGATCGGGGTGGGTTTCATCCTGGTCTCGTAAAGTCTGATGGCCGGCATGCGGCGTCAGGCGCGCGCCGAAAAGCGGCGCCAGCAAAAAAAAGCGCTCAGAGGCGCCGATCAGACCAGAATTGGGGGACCGCGCGCCGGCGGCGTGCTCAGCGGTTGCGCGCGCGGCGGCAGGCGTTGCGCCGCAGGGGAAACCAACAGGATGACGCGCGCGGCGGCGCGGACCACGATGAGGGGCGGCGGCGCGCCCGGAAGCGCAGAACCCAGCGCCTGGCACATCGGACAGGATTCGGGCGCGCCGTGCGCGCGGCCGTCGTTCCGCGTCTGATGGAAACAGCCGGGCGCGGCAATGCCCTGCGCCGCCGCGACGGCGTCGCCGATCGCCAAGGGGCGCGGCGCGGAGGCGAAAAGCCCAAAACCCTGGAGCAGGAAGACGAGCGCGGCCAGGCGCACAAGCCACGCCCGCCACAATGCATCACGCCCACTCGTTCCAAGCCCGCGCGCCAAAGCCGGTCTCCCGTTGAGAAGACGCTAGCATTTCGGCGGGGCGGCGCGCAAGACGCCAGGCGAAATTCGATGTGGCGGCAAGCGGTTCTCAGGCGGAAAATTCATTTGACCGCCGCGCTGCGCGGTCGGATAAGGTCAAGGCCGTCATTGGCCTGTCGGACCATGGCGCCGACCCCGGCCCGCCCCAATGGAATCGCCTTATGGAACTTGGCCCGCTTCTCCTGTCGCGCATTCAGTTCGCCTTCGTGGTCAGTTTCCACATCATTTTTCCCTCTTTCACCATTGGTCTTGCGGCCTGGCTCACGGTGGTCGAAGCCATGTCGCTCGCCACCGGCCAGCCGGTCTATCGCCGTCTGTTCGATTTCTGGCTGAAAGTCTTCGCCCTGGCCTTCGCCATGGGCGTGGTCAGCGGAATTGTCATGGCCTTCCAGTTCGGGACGAACTGGAGCGCCTTGTCGGAACGCACGGGCGCGATCCAGGGGCCGCTGCTCGGCTATGAGGCCTTCACCGCCTTCCTGCTGGAGGCGTCCTTTTTCGGCATCATGCTGTTCGGCCGCGATCGCACGCCGCGCTGGTTCTATTTCTTCTCCTGCAGCATGGTCGCGCTCGGCACCATGGCCTCGTCCTACTGGATCATGTGCAACAACAGCTGGATGCAGGTTCCGCTCGGCCACGGAATCGTCGACGGCAAGATCGTTCCCGAGGACTGGAAGACCATCCTGCTCGGCCCCGTCCAGCTCATCCGCTGGCCGCACATGCTTCTCGGCGCCTTTCTCACCACCAGCCTCTGCGTCGCCGCGACCGGCGCCTGGCATCGCCTGCGGGGCGAAGCCTGGGAGGAATCCCATGTCATGCTCGACTGGGGCCTCGGCCTCGCCGCCGTGCTGATCCCGGCGCAGATCGTTCTCGGCCATCTCGCCGGCGAGATCGTCCACCAACACCAGCCGGCCAAATTCGCGGCGATCGAGGCGCGCTGGCATGACGAACAGCCGGCCTCGGAAGTGCTGATCGGCTGGCCGGACGCGCGCAAGGCCGAAAATCGTTACGCCATCACCGTTCCCGATCTCGGAAGTTTCATCGCCACCGGAACCTGGGACTCCAAGGAAGTCGGCGTCGAATCCTTCCCGGCCGAGGACCGGCCGCCGGTGGTCGTCCCCTTCTTCGCCTTCCGCATCATGTTCGGCTTGGGGATCGCGATCCTCGCCTTGTCCTGGACTGGCCTGGTCCTGCGCACGCTCGGCGGGCTCGAACAGGCGCGCTGGTTCCTCCGGCTGACTTTTGTCTCCTTCCCCGTCGGCTTCATCGCGGTGATCGCCGGCTGGTTCACCGCCGAGGTCGGCCGCCAGCCTTGGGTCGTCTATGGGCTGATGCGCACGCGCGACGCCGTGACGCCCTCGCTCTCGACGCCGGAGGCCATGACGTCGCTGATCGCCTTCATTGTGGTCTACGCCCTGATTTACGGCTTTGGCGCGGTCTATTTCCACCGCCTGTTCCGCGACGGGCTGACGAAAAGGACGCGCGCCGCCGCCGGCTATGATTTCCACGCGGAGAGGCCGCGATGAACGCCGCCGACATGAGCCAGGCCGCGCCTTCCTTTCTCGCCCTGTTCTGGGCCGGCGTGATCGCCTTTTCCATCCTCGCCTATGTGGTGCTCGACGGGCTCGACCTCGGCGTCGGCCTGTTGTTCGGCGCGACGCGCGACCCCGATCTGCGCGGCGAAATGATGGGGCTGATCGCGCCGTTCTGGGACGGCGCCGAAACCTGGCTGGTCGTCGTCGGCGCCTCGCTTTTCGCCGCCTTTCCCGCGGTTTACGCGATCTTCCTGCCGGCTTTCTACCTGCCGGTCCTGCTCTTGCTGATCGGCCTGATCTTCCGGGGCGTCGCTTTCGAATTCCGGGGGCGCGGCGGTCCTTCCTGGCTGTGGAGCGGCGGCTTCTGGATTGGGTCGGCGCTCGCCGCCTTCGTCCAGGGCGCGGCGGTCGGCGCGATGATCCTCGGCGTCCAGGTGAAAAATGGCCAATTTGCCGGCGGCCCCTTCGACTGGCTGCGCCCGCTGCCCGTCCTCACCGGAATCGGCCTGATGTTCGGCTACGCCCTTCTCGGCGCCGGCTGGATGATCCTGAAATCGCCGACCCGCCTGCGCGACTGGGCTTACGCGCGCGCCCCCTTCCTCGCCATCGCTATGACGATGTTCCTGCTCCTCGCCTCGCTCCTCACCGTCATGCAGGCGCATGGCGTCATGACGCGGCTGATCGAGCGGCCCTGGGCGGCGGGCTTTTTCCTGCTCGGCCTCCTCGCCCTGTGGGGCGTGCTGATCGGCATCTCCCGACGCCGCGACGCCTTGCCCCTCGCCTTCGCCATCCTGTTCTTCCTGGCCGCCTTCGGCTTTCTCGCCATGGCCTTCTGGCCCTACATGATTCCCTATAGCGTGACGGTGGCGAGCGCCGCGGCCCCTGAACAGTCGCTTTCCTTCATGTTCTGGGGGGCGGGCGTCGTCGCCTTGCCGGTCGTCCTGGTCTATTCGGTGGTCATCCACGTCCTGTTCCGGGGCAAGATGCGCGTCGCCGGGCATTGATATGCGGCTTTTCGTTCGTAATATGTTCGAGTGCGCGCAAACGATTCGCGGGATCGGAGATGGGATTGGGCGAGGCCGCTTTTCTCGGCAAACTCAATGAGGCGCAGCGCCGGGCGGCCGAATATCGGGCCGGCGGGCCGCTGCTGATCATTGCGGGCGCAGGCTCGGGCAAGACCAACACACTCGCCCATCGCGTCGCCTTTCTCATCGCCTCGGGCGCCGATCCGCGCCGCATCCTGCTGATGACCTTTTCGCGCCGCGCCGCTTGCGAAATGACCGCGCGGGTGCGGCGCATTTGCGCTGAAGTTTTGGGCGCCAAGGGCGGGATTCTGACCGACGCCCTGACCTGGGCGGGCACCTTCCATTCCATCGGCGCGCGGCTGCTGCGCGAACATGCGCCGCTGATCGGCCTCGACCCGGATTTCACCATCCATGACCGCGAGGACAGCGCCGACCTGCTCAATCTCGCGCGCCACGACCTCGGCTTTTCCAAGACCGAAAAACGTTTCCCGACCAAATCGACCTGCCTCGCCATTTATTCCCGCGCCGTCAATTCGGAGGCGCCGCTCGACCAGGTTTTAGGGCGGCATTTTCCCTGGTGCGCCGGCTGGAGCGAGGAACTGCGAAAACTGTTCGCCGCTTATGTCGAGGCCAAACAGGCGCAGAACGTGCTCGATTACGACGACCTGCTGCTCTATTGGGCGCGGATGGCGGAAGAACCTTCGCTTGCCGCCGAACTGGGCGGGCGGTTCGACCATGTGCTGGTCGACGAATATCAGGACACCAACCGTCTCCAGGCGTCCATCCTGCTCGGGCTCAAGCCCGACGGGCGCGGCCTGACGGTGGTCGGCGACGACGCCCAGTCGATCTATGGCTTCCGCGCCGCGGACGTGCGAAATATCCTTGATTTTCCAACCAAATTCTCAGCCCCCGCCGAAATCGTGACTCTGGAGCGCAATTACCGCTCGACCCAGCCGATTCTTGCTGCCGCCAATGCGGTGATCTCCCACGCCAGGGAGCGTTTCACCAAGAATCTGTGGACCGACCGCGCTTGCCTCCAGCGCCCTGCTCTGGTGGTGGCGCGCGACGAGGCCGACCAGGCGAATTATATCGTCGAACAGGTTCTTGGCGCGCGCGAGAATGGCGCGGCGCTCAAATCCCAGGCGGTTCTGTTCCGCGCCGCCCATCACAGCGGCCCGCTCGAAATCGAGCTGACCCGGCGCAATATTCCCTTCGTCAAATTTGGCGGGCTGAAATTTTTGGACAGCGCCCATGTCAAGGACATGCTCGCCTTGCTGCGCTTCGCCCAGAACCCGCGCGACCGGGTCGCCGGCTTCCGGCTGTTAAGAATCCTGCCGGGCGTCGGCCCCTCGACCGCCGGGCGCGCGCTCGTCGAGATCGGCGGCGCCAGCGACCCGCTCGCGGCTTTGGCCGCCCTGCCGGCGCCCGCAAAATCGGGCGACGACTGGCCGGCTTTCGTCGCCGCCTTGCGCGACGTCGCGGGCGGCGCCGACTGGCCGGCGGAAATCGCCCGCGCCCGCGCGTGGTACGAGCCGCATCTCGAACGCCTGCACGAGGATTTCGCCACCCGCCAGATCGACCTGGTCCAACTCGAACAGATCGCCGCGACCTTTTCCTCGCGCGAGCGTTTTTTGACGGAAATGACGCTCGATCCGCCCGATGCGACCAGCGCCGAGGCCGGCGTTCCCCTGCTCGACGAAGATTTCTTGATCCTTTCGACCATCCATTCCGCCAAGGGGCAGGAATGGAAATCGGTTTTTCTGCTCAATGTGGTGGATGGCTGCATCCCGTCCGATCTCGCGACCGGAACCAGCGCCGAGATCGAGGAGGAGCGCCGCCTGCTCTATGTCGCGATGACCCGCGCCCGCGACCAATTGCATCTGGTCGTTCCGCAGCGCTTTTTCACCCATGGCCAGCACGCGCGCGGCGACCGCCATGTCTACGCCGCGCGCAGCCGGTTCATTCCGGACGATCTCACGGGCCTGTTCGAGCAGGTCGCATGGCCGCGCGTACCGGAGGGCGCCGCATCCGGCCCGCGCCCGCAGGCGCGGCTCGACATTTCCGCGCGAATGCGCGGCATGTGGCGCTGAACTGTCTACCGGCCGAGAAAAGTCTTGATCGCCCGTTCGACTTTTTTTCGCTCGTCCGGCGTCAGCTTGTTGGACTCATTGTCGAGCCAGTTGTCGTGCAGGCCCGCCGAGGCGGCGAGGATCGCCCATTTCGCCCCTTCGACGCGGTCCTGCCTCAGCCCACGGCCGGCGAAATACATGCGGGCGATGCGATCCTGGGCGATGGGGTTGTTGCGGTTGGCGGCGCGCAGCAGCCATTTCGCCCCGCCAGGCTCATCGGCGGGAACGCCGTCGCCATTGAACAAGGCTATGCCATATTCGACTTCCGCCGCCAGATAACCCTCTTCCGCAGCGCGTTTCAGCCAGCGCGCGGCCTGGGTCGGATCCTTGGGGACGCCTTTGCCTTCGCGGTAAAGCAGGGCCAGCGCATAGGCGGCGTCGGGGAAGCCGAGGTCGGCCGAACGGCGGAAATCCTCTGCGGCTAGCGAAAAATTCGCGGCGACGCCATTGCCCTCGAGCGCAAAGACGCCGAGATTGAACCAGGCGCCGGCGTGGCCCTGCGCCGCGGCCTTTTCGAACCAGGCCCGCGCCGCCGCCACGTCCTTGGGTTCGCCCTTGCCGCTCAGATAAGCGTTGGCGAGGGCATATTGCGCGTTGCTGTCGCCCTGTTCGGCGGCAAGCTTGTCCCATTTCATCGCTTCGTCGAGATTGAACGGCGCTCCGACGCCCTCGGCGAAAAGTTCGCCGATCAGGGTCATCGCGGCGGCGTCATGGGGATCGGCCTCGACACGCTTCATCGCCTCCTGGAAGGCGGTGCGGAAAAAGCCGCGCTGGTAGGCGCCATAGGCGAGATCGGGCTCGCCCGGCTTGAGGCCGGCGAAAGTCGGACCCGCCGCGACCAGCGCGGCGGCGCAAAGCGCGCTTCCGACGAAAACGCGCCTCAAGCCTCGGCCTCCGCGCGATCGAGCGCCGCCTGCGCCTGCGCGACGCCGCTGGCGATTCCGCGCGGATCGGCGAAAAAATCGGGGCCGAGCGCGACGAATTCCGCGCCCGAACGCGCCAAAGCCTCGACATCTTCGGGCCGATGAGCGACGGCGACGCAGGGCAGGTTGAACAGCTCGGCCCACCAGGAGGCGCGCTCCAGAATGGCGGCGGCGCTGTCGCCGCCGGGATCGAGCGCGCCGAACATCAGATAGTCCACGGCGCTCTCGCCCGCCCGCATCGCCTCGTCGCGATTGGCCAGCGCCCCGATCCCGACGATGCGCTCGGGCTTGAGGCTTTCGAGCGCGGCGGTGAAATTCTCGCCAAGCCCCTCGACATGAACGCCGTCCGCCCCGGCCCGCGCGGCGAGCAACGCGTCGTCCGGCACGAGCAAAGCCGCGCCGGCGCCCTGGACCAGGGAGCTGAGCGCCTTGACGATCTTTTTGCGCGCGCCCTCGTCCGGAGTGGAGAAACGCAAAAGAACGCAGGCGACATCGCCCGCGCCCAGCGCGGTTTTGAGCGCGGGCGCCAGGCTTTCAGCGTCGGCGACCGGCGGGGTGATGAGATAGAGGCGGGGTTTGATGAAGTCGGTCATGAGGCTTTTTGCAACAACGCGGCGCGCGAAAATGCGCGCCCCTCTCCCCGCGTGTCGGCATTTCAAGGCAAAAATAGGGCCGCGGCAAGCCGCGGCCCTTTTCGAAGCAAATCCGGCGCGGTTCACGCCGTCTTGGGATCGAGTTCGCCCTTGGCGTAGCGCTTGGCCATTTCGGCCAGCGTGTATACCTTCTTGATCTTCGAGGCCTGGCCGGCGGTCCCGAATTCCTCCATGCGCTGCCGGCAGATCTTGGCCATGGCCTCGGTCGCCGGCTTGAGATATTTGCGCGGGTCGAAATCGGCCGGATGTTCGGCGAGAACTTTTCTGATCGCGCCGGTGATCGCCATGCGGTTGTCGGTGTCGATATTGATTTTTCGCACGCCGTGCTTGATGCCGCGTTGAATTTCTTCCACCGGCACGCCCCAGGTCTGCGGCATTTTTCCGCCATAGGCGTTGATGATGTCCTGAAGATCCTGCGGCACCGAGGACGAGCCGTGCATGACCATATGCAGGCCGGGCATCTTCCGGTGGATGTCCTCAATGACGTTCATCGCCAGAATGGCGCCGTCGGGCTTGCGGGAGAACTTGTAAGCCCCGTGCGAGGTGCCCATGGCGATGGCGAGCGCGTCCACCTTGGTCGCCTTGACGAATTTCACCGCGTCGTCGGGATTGGTGACGAGTTGGTCATGCGACAGCTTGCCCTCGAAGCCGTGGCCGTCTTCCTTCTCGCCCATGCCGGTTTCGAGCGAGCCCAGCACGCCGAACTCGCCTTCGACCGAAATGCCGCCGAGATGGGCCATGTCGGTCACATACTTGGTGACATTGACGTTATAGTCCCAGTCGCCGGGGGTCTTGGCGTCCTCTTTCAGCGAACCGTCCATCATCACCGAGGTGAAGCCGGCCTGCATGGCCGAGAAACAGGTCGCCGGGCTGTTGCCGTGGTCCTGATGCACGCAGATCGGAATCTCCGGATAGATTTCGACCAGGGCGTCCATCATGTGCTTGAGCATGATGTCATTGGCGTATTGGCGGGCGCCGCGCGAGGCCTGGATGATGACCGGCGCGTCCAGAGCAGAGGCCGCGACCATGATGGCCAGGGCCTGTTCCATATTGTTGATGTTGAAGGCGGGCACGCCATAATCGTGTTCGGCGGCGTGGTCGAGCAATTGGCGAAGCGTGATGCGGGCCATGTTTCCCTCCCGGAGTGAAAAGAATCACGCCCGAGGCTTTAAAACCCCGGGCGTTTTGCGATCTCAGGCGCGCAGGGCTTCGACGCCCGGCAGAACCTTGCCTTCCAGCCATTCGAGGAAGGCGCCGCCCGCCGTCGAGACATAGGTGAATTTTTCGCCCACGCCAGCGTGATTGAGCGCCGCCACCGTGTCGCCGCCGCCGGCCACCGAGATCAGCTTGCCCTCCCCGGTCAGGCGGGCCGCCGACCGCGCCACGGCGTTGGTCGCCGCGTCGAAAGGCTCCAGTTCGAAGGCGCCGAAGGGTCCGTTCCACACCAGGGTCTTGATCGCGCCGAGGATGTTCTCGACCTCGGCCACCGAACGCGGGCCGGCGTCGAGGATCATTTCGCCCTCGCCGACATGATCGACGCTCACGACATGCGACGGCGCATGAGCCTTGAACTCGGTCGCGACCACCGCGTCGCTCGGCAAAACGATCTGGCACTTGTTGGCGGTCGCGGCTTTCAGGATTTCGCGCGCGGTGTCGAGCATTTCATACTCGCACAGGCTCTTGCCGACCTTCTTGCCCTGGGCGGCCAGGAACGTATTGGCCATGCCGCCGCCGATGATCAGGAAATCGACCTTTTTGGTCAGATTGCCCAGCAGCTCGAGCTTGGTCGAGACTTTGGCGCCGCCGACCACCGCCGCCAGCGGGCGGGCCGGATTATCCAGGGCCTTGGACAGGGCTTCCAGTTCCGCCTGCATGGCGCGGCCGCAAAAAGCCGGCATTTTATGCGCCAGGCCTTCGGTCGAGGCATGGGCGCGATGGGCGGAGGAAAAGGCGTCGTTGACATAGACGTCGCCGAGTTCGGCCATTTGTGCGACCAGCGTCGGATCGTTCTTTTCCTCGCCTTTGTGGAAGCGGGTGTTTTCCAGCAGCAGCAGATCGCCGTCCGCCATTTTGGTTACCGCGGCGGCAGCCTTTTCGCCGATGCAATCCTCGGCGAAGCCGACTGGCTTGCCGACCAGTCCGGCCATGGCTTCAGCCACGGGCTTCAGGGAGAAATCGGGGTTGGGCGCACCCTTGGGCCGACCGAAATGGGCCAGCATGATGACCTTGCCGCCTTTCTGGGAAATTTCGTTCAAGGTCGGCAGGATGCGCTCGAGGCGGGTCGTGTCGGTGACCCGGCCTTTTTCCATCGGCACGTTGACGTCGACACGGACAAGCACGCGCTTGCCCTTGAGTTCAGCGGAATCGAGGGTGCGAAAACCGGACATGGGGATTCTCGTCGGTCTGGGGCATGGCTCCAGCGGGGCGAAAAGGCGGCTGGCGACCATGCTCGATCAAGGGCGGCGCACGATTGGCGTTTTCGCTCAAACGCGCCATTTTCTCACACAAAAAGGAAGGGCGCGCCCATAGAGCGCGCCCCCGAAGGCTCAGATGAGCTTGGCCATGGCCACGGCCGTGTCGGCCATGCGGTTGGAAAAACCCCATTCATTGTCGTACCAGGACAGGATCGACACCATGACGCCGTCCAGGACCTTGGTCTGATCCATGTGGAAGATCGAGGAATGGGGGTCGTGGTTGAAGTCGCTGGAAACGTTCTTGTCGTTGGTATAGCCGAGAACGCCCTTCATCGCGCCGTCGGCCGCCGCCTTGATCGCGGCGCTGATCTCGTCCTTGCTGGTCGCGCGCTTGGCGATGAACTTGAGATCGACGACCGAGACGTTGGGGGTCGGCACGCGGATGGCGAAGCCGTCGAGCTTGCCCTTGAGCTCCGGCAGGACCAGGCCGACCGCCTTGGCGGCGCCGGTCGAAGTCGGGATCATCGACAGAGCGGCGGCGCGGGCGCGATAGAGATCCTTGTGGAAGGTGTCGAGCGTCGGCTGGTCGCCGGTGTAGGAGTGGATGGTCGTCATGATGCCCCTTTCGATGCCGATGGCGTCGTTGAGGACCTTGGCGACCGGCGACAGGCAGTTGGTGGTGCAGGAGGCGTTGGAGACGACGAGATGATCCCTGGTCAGCTTGTCGTGGTTCACGCCATAGACGACGGTGAGGTCGGCGCCGTCGGAGGGGGCGGAGACCAGAACGCGCTTGGCGCCGGCGGCGAGCAGGGTCGCGGCCTTGTCGCGGGCGGTGAAGATGCCGGTGCATTCCATGGCGATGTCGACACCGAGCTCGGCCAGCGGCAGCTGCGAGGGGTCCTTGATCGCCGTGACCTTGATCGGGCCGGTTCCGACGTCGATCATGTCGCCTTCGACCTTGACCACGCCGGGGAAGCGGCCGTGGACCGAATCATAACGCACCAGATGAGCGTTGGTTTCGACCGAGCCGAGGTCGTTGAGGCCGACGACCTGGATGTCCGTGCGGCCGGATTCGACGATGGCGCGCAGGATGTTGCGGCCGATGCGGCCAAAACCATTGATGAAAACCTTGACTGCCATTTCGATGCGCTCCTCGGTTGATCCCATCCAAAAGACGGAGCTTTTCCCGCTCCCTCGAATTCCGCCGCATTTTGAGCGTCGGCTTTAGGCAGACCCTTTAATCCGTTTCGCGCGGTCAACGCAACTGCGGGAACGCCGAATCTTCGACCTTCGTACTGGTTTGCGCGGGGAAGGCGCCGCGCGCAAACCGCGATCCGGGCGCCTGAGCAAGGAATTTCGGCCCCCTGCGGCGATTTGCCGCGAAGGGAAAAGCCTGCGACCAGTGAAGCTTCTTTTCCTGTGGCCTTTTGGCCCGGGCCCTTGGCGACGGCCGCGACAATGATAGATTGTCGCGATCGTCCGTTCTCGCTCCTTGCGCGCGTCGCGAGCCGAAAGCAGTCCTTTGTCCTCGACCGTGAACGAACAGCCCCCGCCCGACGCCGCCGCGCCCGCCCCGGCGGCGGCTGGCCGCGCCGACGCCGCCCAGGCGAGGGAGCATTTCGACGCCGCGCGCCGGCGGCTGCGCGCCGCTTTCGACGCGCTCGAAGCCGCGATCAGCCGGCGGGCCGAACGCGCCCTCGAACAGGCGGACCAACTCGCCGAATATTCAGCGCTCCAGGACGACCGCTCGCGGCTCGCCATCGAACTCGACGCCGCCGCGCGTCGCGCGCGCGCCGTCGAAACCGCCAATGTCGAGGCGGCGCAGCGGATCGGGCGCGCCGCGGCGGCGGTGCGCGCCGTGCTCGCCGCCGATTCCGCCAGCGAGCGGTCGGCGCATGCCGGAGCGAGCGTATCAGACCCCAGCGAGCGGTCGGCGCAGGCCGGAGCGAGCGTATCAGACCCCATCGAGCGGTCGGCGCAGGCCGGAGCGAGCGCCTCAGACCCCAGCGAGCGATCGGCGCAAGGCGGAACGAACGATCCGGACACCCCTTCTTTTTCCATGGAGCAGTGAATGGCGCAGGCCGTGGTGACCATCGCCGGGCGGACCTATCGCATGAACTGCGACGAGGGCGAGGAGCCGCATATCGAATTGCTTGCCCTGGTGGTGGACGCCAAGATCTCGGAGCTGCGCGGCTCTTTCGGCGAGATCGGCGACCAGCGGATCACGGTCATGGCCGCGCTGACCATCGCCGACGACCTGTTCACCGCCCGGAAAAAGCTCGCCGTCGAGGCCGAGGCGGCGGAAAGGGCGCGGGCCGAGGCCGAGGATTGCCGCCGCCGCGAGGCGGATTGGGCGGCGGCCGCGGCGATCGCGCTCGACGAGGCGGCGGAACAGGTCGAGGCCGCGACACGCGCGCTCGGCGCGGAGAAAATCTAGCCCGGTCCCGCCTTTCTCGCCCGCATTGCGCCTTCGAGCCTCCTCCTCGCCGGACAAAAACATGGCGGAGCCGCTATTCACGACAAAAAAACGTTTCGAGCTGCCCGAGCTGCGCACGATCGGCGGCGCGACGATCCGCAATGTCGCCGTGGGTTATGAGACCTATGGCGCGCTGAACGAGGCGCGCGACAACGCCATTCTGGTCGCGCATTATTTTTCCGGCACGAGCCACGCCGCCGGCCGCTACCGCCTGGAAGACCCCCTGCCTGGCTACTGGGATTCGATCATCGGTCCCGGAAAGCCGGTCGACACCAATCGTTATTTCGTCATTTCCTCGGACACTCTGGTCAATTTCAACGCCTACGACCCCGATGTGATCACCACCGGGCCTGCAAGCCTCGACCCTGACACGGGAAAACCCTATGGCTTGGGCTTTCCGGCCGTCGCCATCGCCGATTTCGTCCGCGTCCAGCGCGCCCTGATCGATGCGCTGGAAATTCCGAAGCTGCGCGCGGTCATGGGGCCGTCGATGGGCGGGCTCCAAAGCTTCGAATGGGCGGCCTCTTATCCTGAATTGGTCGAGCGCATCATCCCTGTGATCGCCTCGCCCCATTTCACCGGCTGGCTGACGGCCTCCCTGTCGATATGGACCCAGCCGATCCGGCTCGACCCCGATTGGCGCGGCGGCGCCTATCACAAGGGCGCGCCGCCGCGCGCCGGCCTGGAGGCGGCGATCCGGGCCATGACCCTGCACGGCCGGCAAAGCGCTTGGGCCGCGAGCGCCGGCGGGCGCGCCCTGGCGGAAGGCGCCGACGCCGCCGACATCGCCGTTTCGCCCTTCGCGATCGAAAAAACGCTCGAGGAAACGGTGCGGGCGCGGGCGCCGCTCGCCGACGCCAATCACATGCTTTATCTCGCGCGCGCCAACCAGATCTTCGTTCCCGGCGCGGGGGCGGGCGCGACGAGCGTCGCCGAGGGCATGGCGCGCATCAAGGCGCCGACGCTGCTGATCTACGCCCCGGACGATCTGGTGTTCCGACCCGAATGGGT
The DNA here is from genome assembly GCA_963703385.1 of uncultured Pseudomonadota bacterium. GTDB lineage: Bacteria > Pseudomonadota > Alphaproteobacteria > Rhizobiales > Beijerinckiaceae > Rhodoblastus. Next base: position 3,490,374 of record OY969816.1, on the reverse strand, counting down.
CGAGACCTCCGGCGAGACATTGCGCGGCCAGGGCGTCGCGGTCGAGCGCGCGACGCTTTCCGGGCCTTACGGCCATTACAGCGGCATCGTCCAGATCGCCCAGGCCGGCGAGAGGATCGCCGATTTCCTCGCGCGCGCGATTTAGGGCATAGTCGCTCCGACCCGAACGCAACACGGCGCCCACCGAGCCCATTCATCATGGCCAAAAAGACCAAGACATCGAAAAGCGCGGCGCGCCCGGCGCGCAAAAAACCTCGGGCGCCGAAAATGCGCCAGGCCGCTAAAACGCAGGAATCCGCCAAAAAGCAGGAAACCGCCGAGAAACAGGAAGCCCCCAAGAAGCGCGGGTCGAGCGTTTTGGGCCTGACCATGCCGCTCGCCCGGGCGCGAAAACTCGCCGGCGACCTCTATGAGGCGGCGGGCCTCGCGCTGTGGGCGGAGGCGATCGAAATCCGCCGATGAGCCGAAACGATCGGCCCTCGTCCATCTTCAGGATTCCGTCTGCGAGGCCGCCGATTTCCTGCGCAAGGCCAAGGCGACCAATCCCAAGCATCTCCATCTCTATTGCGTGGCCTGCCGGGGCCGCGACGGCCTGCCGACCACCGAGCCGCGCTTCGTCACCGCCGCGAGCGAAAAGGAGGCGCTGGCGATCTGGCGCAAGGCGTTCACGGGCGAATTCGGCCGCCGCCGCCCGCGCGCCCATGTGATCCCGGCGCTGGCCGCCGCGCCGGGATTGCATGACTGACAGGGACGGCGGAGCGTGGTGAAAGGCCACGCTTGCCGATCGGCGCGCAAATCCGTAAGACCGCCACGATCCAGCCGAACGAGGCCGTCAAACATGATCTGTCTGGGTGAGACGCGCGGAAGGGACAATAATTTCGACCTGGTCCGCGTCATCGCCGCTTTTTCGGTGCTGTTCGCGCACAGCCGCGCGCTCTCGGGGGCGACGGCTCCCCTGTCCGAAGACGCGCTCAGGGCTTTCGACGCCGGCACGGTCGCGGTCGACGTCTTTTTCTTCACCAGCGGCTTCCTGGTCACCGGCAGCCTGTTCGGGCGCGCCAATATTTTCGACTATATCTGGGGGCGCGCGATGCGCATTTTCCCCGCCCTTTGGGTCATGCTGCTGGTCACCGTGGCCACCCTCGGCCCGTTGGTCGGAACCCTCCCGGCCGTGGAATTTTTCCGGTCGCCCATCACCCATGACTATGTCCTGCGCTGCGCCACTCTGGTGAATGGCGTGCGCTACCTGCTGCCCGGACTGTTCGAGGGCAATCCGCTGACCGCGGGGGTGAACGGCTCGCTGTGGAGCTTGCCGATCGAATGGCGCCTTTACGAATATCTCGCCGCCGGATGGGTCTTGCTTGCATTGAGGCCAGCGTGGAGGAGCGGCGCCTTCCGCTTTGGCACGGCGGCGGCGGCGCTGGTCCTGATGGCGGTCGTCGTCAAGATTTTTTTCGTCGAGCACGCGCGCGCCGGCGCCCTGGTCCCGACCTTCATGTTTTTCTATGGCGCGGCGCTGCAAATGTGGCGGGCGCGGATCAATTTGTCCTATTTTCGTCTCGCCGCCTTGGCCGCCGCGCTCGCCGGAGCCTCGCTGAGCTCAACAATCTTTCTTCCGGTCTATCTGGCGACGCTCGGCCCGCTTATTCTTCATGCCGCATATTTGTTCGGGGGCCCGGTCCGCGCCTATAACCGCGTCGGCGATTATTCCTATGGCGTCTATATTTACGCCTTTCCCATCCAGCAGACGCTCATCGCCCTGGTCCCCGGCCTTTCATTGCTGTTTTTGAATATTTACGCGGCGGCGTTGACGCTCGTTTGCGCCGTTCTGTCCTGGCATTTTCTGGAAAAGCCGGCGCTCGACCGTAAGCTGGCCCCTGCGGCGGCGACGGAAAGGCTGTTCGAGCGCCTCCGCGACGCCTTGTTGGATTGGCGCCGTCGTCGCATGGCCTGAAACGCGCCGCGTTGGCGCGACGGCGAACAAGCCCTATATGGCGAGGCAGGACAATTCCCGAGCAAGCAGGCGACGATGCATAACCGAGGCGGGCAGGCGCCGATCAAAGGCAGGAATGCACGAACTCGGTGCGGTCCTGGCCGAACTCTGGCCCTATATCTGGCCGACCGCGCGGCCGGACCTGCGCCGCCGGGTTTTCCTCGCCCTCGGCCTGATAATCCTCGCCAAGCTCGCGACCATCGCCATGCCTTTCGCCTATAAATGGGCGATCGACGCGCTGGTGGCGATGAAAAAGGGCGCGATTCCCGCGGGCGCCCTCGCCGGCCCGGTCGCGCTGACCCTGCTCTATGGCGCCCTGCGCATCGTCATGGCCGGCTTCAACCAGGGGCGCGACGCGGTTTTCGCCGATGTGGCGATGAACGCGGTGCGCCGCCTCGCCGTGGACGTGTTCGTTCATCTGCACGCCCTGCCGATGCGCTTTCACCTCGAACGCAAGACGGGCGCCTTGACCCGCGTGCTGGAGCGCGGCCGCAACGCCATCGAGACTTTGTCCCGCATGGTCACGCTCAACGGCCTGCCGACGGCGCTGGAGTTCATCCTCGTTTTCGCGGTGATGCTGTTTCATTTCGACTGGCGCTACGCGACGATCACGGCAGCGACCATCGCCGCCTATCTCGCCTATACGCGTCTGGCCACCCAATGGCGCATCGGCATCCGCCGCTCGATGAACGAAAGCGATTCCGACGCCAATTCCAAGGCGATCAACTCGCTTCTGAACTATGAGACGGTCAAATATTTCAGCGCCGAGGAGCGTGAGAGCGCGCGCTACGACCGCTCCATGGCGCGCTATGAGCGCAACAGCGTGAAAAGCTATGTCTCACTCGCCGTGCTCAATTTCGGCCAGGCCATCATCTTCACCCTCGGCATGGTCGCGCTGATGGCGCTCAGCATCGGCGGCATCGTGTCGGGACGCGACAGCATCGGCGATTTCGTCATGCTCAACGCCATGATGATCCAGCTTTACCAACCGCTCAATTTCATGGGCACTCTCTATCGCGAGACCAAGCAGGCGATCCTGGACATCGACATGATGTTCGAGATCCTGAAACAGCCCAACGAGATCGCCGAGGCTCCCGATGCGCCGCCGCTCAAGGTGACGGAGGGCGTGCTGCGCTTCGAGGACGTCCATTTCGCCTATGATCCGGCGCGGCTGATTTTGCGCGGAATCAGCTTCGAGGTCCCCGCCGGCCGCACCCTTGCGCTCGTCGGCGCCTCCGGCGCCGGGAAATCGACAATCTCGCGGCTGATTTTCCGTTTTTTCGATCCCCAGCAGGGCCGCATCCTGATCGACGGCCAGGACATCACGAAAGTGTCGCTGGCCTCGCTGCGCGGCGCGCTCGGCATGGTGCCGCAGGACAATGTCCTGTTCAACGACACGATCCGCTACAACATTCTTTATGGCCGCCCCGACGCGAGCGAGGCCGAGATGCGCGAGGCCGCCCGCCTCGCGCAGATCGACCGTTTCATCGAAAGCGCGCCCGGCGGCTATGACGCCCAGGTCGGCGAGCGGGGCCTGAAACTCTCGGGCGGCGAGAAGCAGCGTGTCGCCATCGCCCGCACCGTCCTCAAGGCGCCGCCGATTCTGGTGCTCGACGAGGCGACCAGCGCCCTCGACACCGTGACCGAGCGCGACATTCAGGCGGCGCTGGACGAAGCCGCGCGCGGGCGCACGACGATCGTCATCGCCCATCGCCTGTCGACAATCGTCCATGCCGACGAAATCCTGGTGCTAGACGAGGGCAAGGTGGTCGAGCGCGGAAATCATGAAAGCCTGCTCGCGCTTGACGGCGCCTATGCCGCTTTGTGGCGCCGGCAACTGCGCGAGCAAGAAGCAGCGGCTTCCCCGGGCGACGACGCTTTCGCCGCGCCCTCGCCCGAAACAGAAGCGATGCGCCACGAACGCGACGAGCTTTTGGTGCGAGCGACCGAAATATAGATCGCCAAGCCTTAGCCATATGAAAGTTTGTATTGTAGGGAAGAGGACGACATTACTGCATAAATTCGTGCTTATTTTCTTTTTAGATTAAATTTATTGCACATCTGTGTGTTTCGTAGCAGAATAGATAGTGTTGTAGGGCGGCAGGACAGCAAGCACAACCTCTGGAAAGGGGGAGGCGGTGCCGTGAAATTGATTATCGCCATCATCAAACCCTTCAAACTGGACGAACTGCACGAGGCTCTGGCCAAGGAGCAGGTCGCGGGCATGACGGTCTCGGAGGTCTTGGGCTACGGACGGCAGAAGGGGCATAAGGAAATCTACCGCGGCGCCGAATATCTGGTTGAGACAATCCCGAAAGTGAAAGTGGAAATTGCGGTTCCCGCCGACCGGGCGGACGCGGTGGTCCAAACGATCATGCATACGGCGCGCACCGGTGAGATCGGCGACGGCAAGATCTTTGTCGTCGACGTCGAGCGCGCTTTTCGCATTCGCACGGGCGAAACCGACCAGGCGGCGCTGTAGCGGCGTCGCCGGTCATGTCGGCGTTCGCCCTCGCTGGAGAGGGGCGACGATGATGCGCGGCGTAACGGTTCAGGACCTGTCAGCGACCTTGCGTCACGGCCTTTTCGCGGCCGGCGCGCTTCTCATCTCGGCCGGCGGCGCGGCGGCGCAGGCTGCAGCCCCGCCGCCGGCCTGCGACGCCAAGACCTTGATCAACTGCACGCCCAATTCCGGCGACACGGCCTGGATGCTGACGTCGATGGCGCTGGTTCTGATGATGACCGTGCCCGGCCTCGGCCTGTTCTATGGTGGCCTGGTGCGCAAAAAAAATGTCGGCGACGCGGTTATGACCAGTTTCGTCATCACCTGCCTGGTCACTGTACTCTTCACCGTCGTCACCTATTCCCTGGCCTTCCGCGCCGGAACGCCTTTCGTCGGTGGCTTCGATCGCGCCTTCCTGCAGGGCATATTGAGCGATTCCGCCAAGGGGATCGGCAATCCCAATCCTCTGGCCCCGACCATTCCCGAAACCGTCTATATCTGCTTCCAGATGACTTTCGCCATCATCACGCCGGCTCTCATCGCCGGCGCTTTCGCGGAAAGGATGAAATTCTCGGCGATGATGTGGTTCATCGGCCTGTGGGCGGTTTTCGTTTATGCGCCGATCGCCCACTGGGTGTGGGGCCCGGACGGTTTTCTCAACAGCACGAACGACTCCGCTTTTGTCAAAGTGCTGGATTTTGCCGGCGGCACGGTCGTTCACGTCAATTCCGGCGTCGCCGGCCTGATGTGCGCCTTGATGCTCGGCCGCCGCCAGGACGCCGGCCCGCCGCATAACGTCGTGCTGACTTTTATCGGCGCCTCGCTTTTGTGGGTCGGCTGGTTCGGATTCAACGCCGGTTCGGCCGTGAGCGCGGGAATGCAGGCGGGCATGGCCATGGCGGTCACTCAGATCGCCACCGCGACCGCCGGTCTGGCTTGGATGTTCGCCGAATGGATCGTGGCGAAAAAACCGACCCTCGTCGGCGTCTGTTCGGGCGCTGTCGCCGGACTGGTCGCGATCACGCCGGCGTCCGGCTTCGTCGGTCCGGCGGGGGCGCTCGTCATCGGCGCTGTCGCCGGCGTTTTCTGCTATCTCGCGGCGACGCGCCTCAAGGCCGCCTTTGGCTATGACGACGCTTTGGATTGCTTCGGCGTCCACGGCGTCGGCGGCGCCACCGGCGCGATCCTGACCGGCGTTTTCGCCATTTCACAATATGGCGGGACGCCGGGCTGGATCGAAGGCAACCCGCATCAAGTCGTGAACCAGATCATCGGCGTCGCCATTGTCGCCGCCTATGACGCCATCGTCTCGCTGATCATTCTGAAACTGATCGCTTTCACGATCGGCTTGCGGGTCAGCCCGGACGCCGAGACCGAAGGCCTCGACCTCGCTCTCCACAGTGAAACGGTGCAGTAAACGAAATCTGCCTCAGTGCGCGCGGGCGATGCAGAAATCGACCGCGTCGAGCAGCGCCTTTTTCCAGGGCGAGTCGCTGAAAATGCCAAGGGCGTCGCGGGCCATGGCACCGTAATGACGGGCGCGCTCGACCGTATCTTCCAGGGCGCGATGCTTTTTCATCAGTGAATGCGCATGTTCGAGGTCGCCGTCGGCGATCTGGCCCTCTTCCAGCGCCCGCTTCCAGAAGGCGCGCTCGGTTTCCGACCCGCGCCGGAACGAGAGAACCACCGGCAAAGTGATCTTGCCCTCGCGGAAATCGTCGCCGACATTCTTGCCCAGCTTGGCCGCGTGGCCGCCGTAGTCGAGGGCGTCGTCGATGAGCTGGAAGGCGACGCCGAGATTCATGCCATAGGCGCGGCAGGCCTCGATCTCGGCCTTGGGGCGGTTCGTCACCGTCGGGCCGATTTCCGCCGCAGCGGCGAACAGTTCCGCCGTCTTGGCGCGAATCACCGCGAGATAGGCGTCTTCGGTGGTCTGGGTGTCCTTGGCGGCGGAAAGCTGCATCACCTCGCCTTCGGCGATCACCGTGGCGGCGACCGACAGCACGTCGAGACAAGCGAGCGAGCCGACCTCGACCATCATGCGGAAGGCCTGGCCGAGCAGAAAATCGCCGACGAGAACGCTGGCTTCGTTGCCCCACAGCATACGCGCCGCAAGCTTGCCGCGGCGCATGTCGCTCTCGTCCACGACATCGTCATGCAGAAGCGTTGCGGTATGCATGAATTCGACCGCCGCGGCGAGTTTGACGTGCCCCTCGCCCTTGTAGCCGGCGAGCCCGGCGGCGGCGAGCACCAGCATCGGCCGCAGGCGCTTGCCGCCCGAGGAAATCAGATGATTGGCGACTTCCGGGATCATCGCCACATCGGAGCCGGTGCGCGCGAGAATAGTCTGGTTGACCCGGTTCATATCCTGCGCGACGAGGGCGACGAGCCGCTCCAAACCGGAATCGCCGGATTTTTCGTCGAAAGCTAGGACCAGACCCAAAGCGCGTTCCTCTCGATTGGTGGACGCGACCATAGTGCCGCGAGGTGGAAAGGGAAAGCCGCTTTTTCGTCGCGGACGGGACAACGGGCTCCGCTCGCGCCTGTTGCCGGCTTTTCCACGCGAGTCTATGCTTTTTGAAGCGCTTGCAGGCCCGATCATGATCGAATTGATCCGCACCAACGACATCGTCCTGATCTCCGCCGTCGAGGCGGTTCTACGCGAGGCGGGCGTCCATTATTTCGTCGCCGATCAGCACATGAGCGTGCTCGAGGGCTCCGCCGGCTTCCTGCAACGTCGCGTCTGCGTCGCCGGCGACGAGGCGGACAAGGCCCGGCGCGTGTTGCGGGAGGCCGGCTTTGGCGGTGAATTGCGCGAAACCTGAAATCGACGGCCTGTTCGACGGAAGCCTGCGCCTGCGCCAGCCGCCGCGCGGCCATCGCGTCGGCGCCGACGCGGTCCTGCTCGCCGCCGCCGCGCCCAAAATCGCGGGCGGCCTGATCGTGGACGCCGGCGCGGGCGTCGGCGCGGTGGGCCTCGCTCTAGCGTTGTGGAATCCCGAAGCGCAGGTCGCGCTGCTGGAAAAGAACCCTGCCGCCGCGGCGCTGGCCCGGGAAAATATCCCGCTCAACAAGCTGGAAGGGCGCGCCCGCGTGGTCGAGGCCGATCTGTTCGACGGCGCCGCGCGGAAGGCCGAAGGCTTGGTCGAGGCGGCCGATCTGGTCGTCACCAATCCGCCTTATCTTGCGCCTGGCGCGGCGCGGGCCTCGCCCGACCCGGACCGCGCCATGGCCCATGTGCTGGACCAGGGCGGCGTGGAGAAATGGCTGCGCGCCGCGCTCGGCCTTCTGCGTCCCCAAGGGAGTTCTTGTCGCCATTCATCGGGCCGATGCGCTGGCCGACCTGCTCGCCGCAACGAGCGGCCGGCTCGGCGCGTTGCGCGTGCTTCCGGTCTTTCCGCGAGCGGGCGAGAAGGCGATGCGGGTGATCCTGCGCGGGCGCAAGGGCTCCAAAGCCCCGCTCGCCCTGCTGCCTGGCCTTGTCCTGCACGAAGCGGATGGACGCTTCACCCCTGTGGCGGAGGCCATTCACCGTCACGGCCGCCGGATCTTCGAGGATTGAAGCAAAACCGGCCCGCAGGCCGGTTCCGCCAGAGCCTCATTGATAGCAATAGCGCACCCGGCGCCAGCGCCAGCCGTAGCTTGTGTGCACATGGACGCGCCGGATCGTGCATTGGGAATAGACGGGACCGCCGTAATAATCGTCATCCCAGCCGTAATAGGGATAACCCCAGCCGTAGTAGGGATAGCCCCAGCCGCCATATCCCCAGCCGCCGTAGCCCCCATAGCCGCCGCGACCCCAGCCGCCGCCATGAAAGCCGCCGCCATGAAAGCCACCACCGTGAAAACCGCCGCCGCCGCCGTGGAAGGCGAAAGCCGGTTCGGAAAGCAGCAGCGCGCCCGCCGTCATCGCCGCCAGAGACAGGGTCTTGATCACACTCTTCGATATCGCCATGGCGAAACCTCCTCATAACCGATGCCGGGAATATATTGCTGCGCTCCTGAACCTTCGCTGAACGCAATGGCCATGCTTTCGTTCCCAAAAGCGCCGCGCGGCGGCGATGGCGCACGAAAAAAGCGGCTCCCGTCCGAAAACGGGGAAGCCGCCCGAGTCAGGCTGAAGAAGGTTTTGGCCACGCCGACGATCCGGCGATTCAACGGCCGACGTCAGCAATATTCGTAGGTGCGCCAGCGCCAGCCATGGACGGTGTGCACATGGACCCGCCGCAAGGTGCAGGTCTGGTAATCGTCGCCGTAATAGCCGTAGTCGTCATAGGGGCTATAATCCCAGCCGATAAAGGGCAAGCCCCAGCCGCCCCAGCCGTAGCCGCCGTAGCCGCCGTAGCCGCCCCGGCCGAAGCCGCCCCGGCCGAAGCCGCCGCCGCGGAAGCCGCCAAAACCACCACCGTGGAAGCCGCCGCCGCCGAAATGGCCGCCGCCGAAATGGCCGCCGCCGCCGTGGCCGCCAAAGGCCTGGGCGGAAGGCGCATAGGCCAGCGCGCCAAGCGCGACGCCCGCCGCGATCATCGCGGCTTTGGGAATGTGAGCTAAAAGGGTCATGTCGAAAATCTCCCGAAACAGACGCGCCATCCTCGGCGCCAATGTCCCTTGCAGGGGCAACGCCGGCGGCAAGGCGCTGTTCCAACATGAAAAAAATTTTATGAACGAGGCCGCGCCGCGCCCGTGTTGACCGGCCCTGTCCCGCCCTTTAGGTTGCGCCGCCTGCCCAGACCCGCCCAAATCGAAACCCGATCGCGCGATGACCCAAGCCGCTACGCCAAGCCCATCCCTCGACCCGAAAAAGAGTTTCCAGGGTCTGATCCTGACTCTGCAAAATTTCTGGGCGCGCCAGGGCGCGGTCATTCTCCAGCCCTATGACATGGAAGTCGGCGCCGGCACCTTCCATCCGGCCACCACCCTGCGTTCGCTGGGCAAGAAGCCCTGGCGGGCCGCCTATGTGCAACCCTCGCGCCGTCCCAAGGACGGGCGCTATGGCGAGAATCCCAATCGCCTCCAGCATTATTATCAGTTTCAGGTCATCCTCAAACCGAGCCCGGACAATCTGCAGGAGCTTTATCTGCAATCGCTGGCGGCGATCGGCGTCGATTCCGCGCTCCATGACATCCGCTTCGTCGAGGACGATTGGGAAAGCCCGACTCTCGGGGCCTGGGGGCTGGGCTGGGAATGCTGGTGCGACGGCATGGAAGTGTCGCAATTCACCTATTTCCAGCAGGTGGCGGGCGTCGAATGCGCCCCCGTCTCCGGCGAACTCACCTATGGCCTGGAGCGCCTCGCCATGTACGTGCAGGGCGTCGAGAACGTCTATGACCTGAATTTCAACGGTCTCGACGGCGACGCGCGCATCACTTACGGCGACGTGTTCCTGCAGGCCGAGCAGGAATATTCGCGCCACAATTTCGAGGCCGCCAATGTCGAAAAGCTTTTCGGCGATTTTTCCCGCGCCGAGGCCGAATGCAAGGCGTTATTGGCCTTTGGCGACAACGGCGACGCCAGGCATCATCTCATGGTGCTGCCGGCCTATGACCAGTGCGTCAAGGCGAGCCACGCCTTCAACCTGCTCGACGCGCGCGGCGTGATCTCGGTGACCGAGCGCCAGAGCTATATCCTGCGCGTGCGCGAACTCGCCAAAGCCTGCGGCGCCGCCTGGATGAAGACCGAAGGTGGAGGTTTTTGAGTTTTACGCCCGCCCGTCCCTCCTTTGCAAAAGCCCGTCATGTCCGACCTTCTGTTCGAACTTTTCTCCGAGGAAATCCCGGCGCGGATGCAGGCCCAGGCCGCCGCCGACCTGAAAAAACTGGTCACCGGCGCCCTGATCGAACGCGGCCTGACTTTCGAGGCGGCGGAAAGTTTTGTCACCCCGCGCCGGCTGACGCTCCACGTCGTCGGCCTGCCTATGCGCCAGCCCGACCAGCGCGAGGAGAAAAAAGGCCCGCGTTTTTCCGCGCCCGCGCCCGCTATCCATGGCTTTTGCAAATCGATCGGAATTGCGCCGGAAGGCTTCAATATTGTTGACACGCTTCAAGTAGGCCAATCTGCGGTACTAAACCTACCCCAGGTCGGTGAGCTTACAGTTGAGGTTCGTGGTGAAGGAAAAGACGCTGTTTTTTTCGCGACAAGGTCGATGAAAGGCGCGGCGACGCTCGACGTGCTGGCTGAAATCCTGCCCGAGGTCGTGAAGAATTTTCCCTGGCCCAAGTCGATGCGCTGGGGCGCGCGCTCGGCCGAGCCCAACGCCTTGCGCTGGGTGCGCCCGCTTCATTCGATCATCGCGAGTTTCGGACCGGAAACCGAAGACCCCGAGATCGTGCCCTTCGAAATCGGCGGGATTTCTTCCGGCAATATCACTTACGGCCATCGCTTCATGGCGCCGCAGCCGCTCAAAGTGCGGCGCCTCCATGATTACCTGCTCGGGCTCCAGGCGGCGAAAGTCGTGCTCGATCCGGCGCGACGGCGCGACATTGTCCTGCACGATGCGCGCGACCTCGCTTTCGCTCAAGGGTTGGAGCTGGTCGAGGACGAGGGCCTGCTGCACGAGGTCGCCGGCCTGGTCGAATGGCCGGTCGTGCTGATGGGCGAATTCGACAAAAACTTTTTGGCTATCCCCGACGAGGTGATCCGCGCGACGATCCGCGCCAACCAGAAATGCTTTGTTTTGCGCGATCCCGAAACCGGCCGACTCGCCAATAAATTCCTGCTGGTCTCGAATGTCATCGCCAGCGACGGCGGCCAGGCCATCGCCGCCGGCAATGGCCGGGTGGTCCGCGCCCGGCTCTCCGACGCGCTCTATTTCTGGCAGACCGACCAGGCACCTTTGCCGGACTTTTCGCGATCCGGCAAGCCGCTCGACCAGCGCCTGGAAAAGTTGCGGGCGCTGAACATTGTGTTTCACGCCAAGCTGGGGACGCAGGGGCAGAGGGTGGACCGCATCGTCGCTTTGGCGCAGGAGCTGGCCCCAAAAGTCGGCGCCGATCCGGAAAAAGCGGCGCGCGCGGCGGAGCTGGCCAAGGCCGATCTGGTCACTGAAGTGGTCGGCGAATTCCCCGAAACCCAGGGCCTGATGGGCCGCTATTATGCTGAGCTACAAGGCGAACATGGCGAAGTCGCCGCCGCGATCGAGGATCATTACAAGCCGCAAGGCCCGAACGACCTGATCCCCGCCGCGCCGGTAAGCATCGCCGTGGCGCTCGCCGACAAGCTCGACACGCTCGTCGGCTTTTGGGCGATCGAAGAAAAGCCGACGGGCTCGAAGGACCCGTTTGCCCTGCGCCGTGCGGCGCTGGGCGTCATCCGGATCGTGTTGGAGAACGGGCTACGGCTGCGGATTTTGCCGCTTCTGAACCCCTTGTTCGAAAAAATTGACCAAGCCCGCATGAACGCCGGTCACGAAGCAAGAAAAGCGGCAATAGAAAAATCAGGAATGCAAGTTATCGGATTATTTGGTGCATCATTGCCCGTCATTATAACTCCCGTTCACGGCGAGTATTTTGATCGTCGAGCCGTCGACCTTCTTTCTTTCTTCGCTGATCGCCTAAAAGTCTACCTCCGTGACCGTGGCGCGCGCCACGATCTGCTCGACGCGGTTTTCGCTTTGGGCGAGGACGATCTAGTCCTGATCATGGCCCGCATCAATGCGCTCGAAAATTTCCTCAAAACCGAGGACGGCGCAAGTCTGCTCGCCGGCTACAAGCGCGCGGCCAATATTCTGAAGGCCGAGGAGAAGAAGGACGGCGCCGGCGCCTTCGAGGCCCATCCCGACCCCAAATTGCGCGCCGAGCCGGAAGAAACCGCCTTGGCCGAAGCCCTCGACCGCGCCGAAAGCGAAGCGCAAGAGGCGGTCAAGGCCGAGGATTTCGAAGGCGCCATGCGCGCGCTGGCAAAATTGCGCTCAGCCGTCGACGCCTTTTTCGACAAGGTCACGGTCAATTCCGAAAACCCCGACCTGCGCAAGAACCGCCTGCAAATGCTCGCCCAACTGCGCCGCGCCATCCACCTCGTCGCCGATTTTTCAAAAATCGGCGGCTGACCTCCTTCTCCCCTTGCGGGAGAAGGTGGCGCGAAGCGCCGGATGAGGGGGTGAAACGTGCCGACAAACCCGCCGTCGCTCATCAAGCGCGCCCGCGCCATGAGGCGCGAGCCAACCGAAGCGGAAACCAAGCTCTGGCGAATCCTGCGGGGAAGGCGTCTTGCGGCGTTGAAATTTCGACGCCAGACGCCAATCCAGCCATATATTCTCGATTTTGTCTGTTTCGAACATCGCTTGATCATCGAGGCGGATGGTTCTCAGCATGCGGAGAACCATCACGATCAGGAGCGCGACGCTTTTCTTATAGCGCAAGGGTTTTCTGTTCTTCGTTTCTGGAACCACGATATTTTGAATTGGCCGCGCATGATCGAAGATACCATTTTGGCCAACTGTGGGTTGCCATTCTGAGGCGCCCCCTCATCCGGCGCTGCGCGCCACCTTCTCCCGCAAGGGGAGAAGGGATCCCGTCCCAATTCTGGACTGTCGCGGACCTTCCCCCGGTAACCGGGCATCAAGCCTAACAAGCGATAAATATCGGGCCGGTCGCGCGTTGCCGCGTCCTTGCCGGCGCGAAACGCGGCTCCGCCGCTTCAGTTTGTGGGTTTGGGAATGCGTTTGCGGACAGCGCGGCGTTTTGCGCATCTCAATCTGTCGCCGCTCAACTGGGCGATGCGGATCGCGACGCCCTGGGCGCTCGGCGCCGCCCTGCTCGCCTCATTCACCGCCGACGCCGGCCAGGAAGTTCCGCAGGGCGCCTCGATGGCGCCGATCTCTTCTTCGATGAACGCCGCTGTCCTTCCCGCCCGGCTCGCGCCCGATCCGCTGTCGCTCGACGCCGGTTTCGGACGCGGCCTGCTGCGGCAGGCGCGTCTCGAACTCGGACCCCCGGAAATGTTCGACGCCATCCCCGACGAGATCGCCCCCCGCGCCGATCTCAAAAAGGGCGTTCGTGACTTTCCCGAGATCGACCGCAGTCGGAAGGGCGACCCGCTCGTCAACCTGCGCCCGAGCCTTTCCGACCGCCTGCGTCAGCCCGGCGCGCTCAATCGCCTGCGCGCCGACATGCTGACCTTCGACCAGGACCGGAACGGCCTTGCCTCGGCCTTCAATTCGGCGGAAGGCGCCGCGCCCGGTCCCGACTCCGTCGCGCATTTCGAGGCCTGGGACGCGGAAACCGCGCCGGTGACCGAGGACGGCGTTTCCGACGCCTCGCCTACCGCCGGCCCCGCCGACATGGCCATGCGCCCGGCGGCCTTGGCCGAAAGGATCGCTCAGGGGGCGACGCCCGCCGTTTCCCGCGCCGAAGTCTTGGGGTCCAACACGCCTTTTTCCGCCGACGAGACCCCGGTCGAGGCCGATATGTCGGTGATTGCGAAGGGAGAACAGGCGGCGATCGGCTGGGGCGGCCGGCGCGACTATCTCGCGCTGATCGCCGCCGATCGTCTCGACTCGGAAAAGCGCTGTCTCGCCCAGGCCATCTATTTCGAGGCGCGCGGCGAATCCGCGGAAGGCCAGGCCGCCGTCGCCCAGGTCGTGCTCAACCGCATGACCTCGGGCCTCTATCCGTCGACCATTTGCGGCGTGGTGTTCCAGAACCGCAGCCATCGCCACGCTTGCCAGTTCTCTTTCACCTGCGATGGCCGCCCCCTGCGTGTCCGCGACGCCGAAGCCTGGATCGAAGCGTCGCGGATCGCCGAGGACGTGCTCGCAGGCAAAACCTGGCTCGCCGACATCGGCGACGCCACCCATTACCACGCCAATGACGTGCGACCGCGCTGGGCGCGGTCGCTCAAGAAAATCGATGTGATCGGCAGGCACATCTTTTATCGGCTGAAGTCGGGCTGAGGCCCTCATTCAGCGGGCGTCAACGCCACCGATTCACGCCGTTGCTCTGCCTGCTTCGCGGGCCGCGGCGGGTCCTTGAGGCTGACCATCACGCCTGATCCAAGCCGGCACAGGGTGACGCGGACGCCATTATCGAAGGCGACCCCATCGTGATAGAGCCCCTCGTTGAGGTACGTGAAGGTGACTTCCTCCGTCTCCTTGACGCCCAGCTCCGACTGAATCGCCGGCGCGAGATTTTCCAGCATCAGCCGGCTGCCGCAGACCAGGCAGATCGCCGTCGTGGCGTCTTCCGGCGCGGTGAGGCCGATCGATCCGGTGGGAAAGCGGGTGGTGACATAGACTTCGCCTTCGCGCGCGGACCGCGACTCATACATTTCGAGCGAATAGTCACACATGGCGTGGCTCCATTGCGTCGAGCATCGCCTCGTCACAACAACGCACGCGGCCATCTTGAGCCCGTCGCGTCACGAATTTTTCGGTCGGTCCGCCAGGACGAGGCGCAACAGGCGACCGTCCGTCGTTAACCGAGGTAAGACCCGAGACCGCGAAAAGGTTCCATCGCCACGCGCAAAAATTTTTGCCGCACCCTAATTTCTTGTACTTGCGGGGAATTTCGCCGGCCGATCAGCGCACCACGACGCGCGTTCCCTTGGAAACGCGGCCGTAAAGGTCGATGACGTCGGCGTTTTCCATGCGGATGCAGCCGGACGACACGGCATGGCCGATCGACTTCGGCTCATTGGTGCCGTGGATGCGAAACAAAGTGTCCTTTGCGCCCTGGAACAGGTAGAGCGCGCGGGCGCCGAGCGGATTGGACAGGCTGCCGTCCATATGTTCGGGCAGCTCGGGGCGGCGTTCGAGCATTTCGGGCGGCGGCGTCCAGCCCGGCCAATAGGACTTGCGCCCGATGGTCGCTTCGCCCTTCCATTCGAAGCCCGCCTTGCCGACGGCGACGCCATATTGGATCGCCTGTCCGTCGCCGAGCGAATAATAGAGCTTACGCTTGGTGGTGCTGATGGTGATCGTGCCGGCCGACTCGCCGGTCGGATCCGCCACTTGCTTGCGCGTCGCATATCTGTGGTCCACGTCGGGGTCGAGATTGACCGGCGTGGAATAATTGGGGTCGGCGTCGGCCGGCAAAGCGGCTAGCGAAACGCCGCCGCCGTCGTCATAGCCGTTGTCGAACACGGCGTTGCGGGAGGAAAGATCGACCACCCCGCCGTCGTCGGCCTGCCCGCCGCGGTCGCCCGCCGCGTCTTGCGGCTGGGGCGCGTGGACGCCTGGCGGACGCGCCGGCTGCGGCGCCGCCGGTTGCGAATTGTCCCACCAGAAAAAGCGATTCTGGCGCGGCTGCGCCGCCTGTTGCGGCGGCGGCGCCGGATGCTGCTTGGCGGCGCGCTGCGGGTGGCGGCGCGCGGGATGCTGCGGTTGTTGCTGTTGCGGCTGCGGCTGGCCGAAGGGAGACCAGAACTGCGCCTCGGCCTGGGGCGACGCCAAAAGAAGTCCGCCGAGCAGGGCGGGGCGGATGACGGATCGGCGGGGTCGCGAAACGAAGGACATGGCGGTCTCTGCTGAGGACGCGCCGCGCGGCGATGGATTGGGCCCCATCGGGTGGCGGCGGGAGTTGACCTTATTTGCGGAAGCGAAAGCCCTTTGTAAAGCCCGTCCGGCAGGCGCCCCTTCCACATCGGACCGGCAATTTCATTTCTATATCATGTTTTCAACACCGCGCAGGCGCCGCCGGCGCGCTCGATCGCCGCGCAAAGGCGATTCGCCTGCTGCCGTGTCTGGGCGGGCGCGCGCACCCGCCAGAAGCGGGCGAAGCCCCGTCCCGGCGCCTTTTTTCCGATCACCATCGGCTGGCCATCGCCCAGGAGCGCCGCGAAGCGCCGCTGCGCCCGCGCGTAAGCCGCCAGCGCCGCCCTCTTGTTGAACGAGCCGGAGAGCTGCACGCCCCAAGGCGCGGTGAGGGTCGAGCCCGCGAACTGGTCGGGTTCGCGGATGCGGATCGCCTCCGCCGTGGCGAGGCAGGTGGCGGGATTGGCGAAAGCCGCCTCCAGTTTGGCGGCCTTGGCCCCGTCTCGCCAATCCTCTGCGGGATGGCGGGTGACGATCTCGACATAGATCTGGGTTTCGAGCGGCAGGCCGCCCGCGTCTGAAAGCCAGTCGGCGACCCGCTGCGGCCCGCCGTTATAGGCCGCCGCCGCAAGGCCAAGATTACCGAAGCGCGCCCGAAGCGCGGCAAGCAGTTCGGCGGCCTTGGGAATCGCCTGTTCAGGGTCGAACGGATCGGAAAGGCCGCGCTCCGCCGCCGTGCCGGGCATGAACTGGGCGATGCCCCGCGCCCCCGCCGGACTGACGACATGGGCGCGGAAACTGCTTTCACGCCAGATCAGGCGAGTGAGGAAAGAGGGTGGAAGGCGGTGGGCGGCGGCCGCCCGTTCGATCATGCGACAAACCTCGCCGTGCAAATCGTCATGGGTTTCAGCCGTCGCGGCGGTTGGGGCCGAGCCGCGAGGCTCGCTTGGCGCGGCGCCGCAAGGCGCCGGCAGGAAGCATGCGACGACAAGCGCGGCGGCGGCCGCGGTCGTGGGGCGATTCCGGAAAGAGGTCGGGCGAGTCATCGGTCTGGCGCGTTTCGCCTTGCGGTTTTCGAACACGAATATGGCGCGCGGCGCTGAAGACCGCCCCCGGAAATGGAGCGGCGCGCCCGACGACCGTCAAGTGGCCATCGGCTCAAAAATGCGATCGCCCACACCGTCGACAAAATCACAATTCCGCCGCTGTCGCGCCTTTTACCTGCTGTTTTGCCAATTCATCCTTCCATTTGTCCATAGCGCTGGTCCGGCACATGCCGCATTGACGCAGCCCCCCAGCCAGAGCGGCGTCGGAACCAGACATTTTGCAATGGGACACGAGCCGGCCGGCAATTTCCGGCCGGCTCAATTTTTTGCCCGCGTCCGCCCTTGAAAGAGCGCCCGTCGCCCGCGATATTGCGGCGCGGCGGCCAACGCCTTGTTCGATGAAATTGGGGGCCAGAATAAAAAATGACGCATGAATTGGCGACGATCGAAAGCGAACGCCATGTTTTCCAGGCCGATGTGGCGCGCCTGCTGCATCTGATGGTTCATTCGATCTATTCAGAGCGCGACATCTTCCTCCGCGAGCTGATTTCCAACGCCGCGGACGCCTGTGAAAAACTGCGCTACGAGGCGAACGGCGATCCTTCCCTGCTCGGCGAGGGGGAATCCTTCGCGATCCGGGTGATCCTGGACCAGGAAGCCGGGACGCTCACCGTCGAGGATAATGGCGTCGGCATGTCTCGCGAGGATCTGACCGGCGCGCTCGGCACGATCGCCAATTCCGGCACCCGCCTTTTCCTTGAAAAAGCTGCTGCTGCGGACAAAGGCGCGGCCGAACTCATCGGCCAGTTCGGCATCGGCTTTTATTCCGCTTTCATGGTCGCCGACCGGGTCGTCGTCGAGACCCGGCGCGCGGGCGAAGGCCCAGCCTGGCGTTGGAGTTCGGACGGCAAGGGCGAGTTCGAAATCGCCCCGCTCGACGTCCACAACGCCCCGGCGCGCGGCGCGCGGGTCATCCTCCATCTCAACGCCGAATCCAAGGCCTATCTGGAGCCGGCGAAAATCGCATCGATCATCGCCGAACATTCGAGCGCCGTGGCCACGCCGATCGATCTGCTGGACACGCCGACCGCGGAGCCGAAACGCGTTTCCGAGGGCGCGGCGCTTTGGGCCAAGCCCAGGTCCGAAATCACGGAAGAGCAATATAGGGAATTCTATCAGGAGCTTGCGGGCCAGTTCGATTCCCCGGCGCTGACCGTCCATTGGCGCGCGGAGGGCCGGGCCGAATATAATGTCCTGGCCTTCGTTCCCGGCTCGCGGCCTTTCGATCTGTTCGATCCGGCGCGGAAAGGGCGGGCCAAGCTCTATTCGCGGCGGGTGCTGATCTCGCGCGACAGCGATCTCCTGCCCGGCTATCTGCGATTCGCCCGCGCGGTGGTCGATTCGCCGGACCTGCCGCTGAATGTTTCCCGTGAAATGGTCCAGGAAAGCGCCTTGTTCGCGGCCATCAAGAAAGGCGTGACCAACCGGCTGCTCCAGGAACTCGGGAAACTGGCCGAGACCGACGCCGAAAAGTTTTTGGGCGTGTGGAAAAACTTCGGCCCGGTGCTCAAGGAAGGTCTCTACGAAGACCCGGAACGTCGCGACGTTCTTTTGAAAATGGCGCGCTTCGCGACAACCGCCGAGCCGGACGGCAAGAGGTCGCTCGGCGAAGTTCTCGCCGCGATGCGGCCAAATCAGACGGCGATTTATTATCTGGTCGGCGAAGGCGCCGAGCGGATCGCGGCCAGTCCGCAACTGGAAGGATTCCGGTCGAGAGGGATCGAAGTCCTGCTGCTGTCGGACCCGGTGGACGCTTTTTGGGTCCAGACGGCGGTCGGGTATGAAGGCAAGCCGTTCAAATCGGCGACCCAGGGCGCGACCGACATCAAGGCCGTTGACCTCCTGGATAAGGCGACCAGGCCCGAACCATCCGCCGGCGCCTTGCCCGATTTCATCGCCCGCGCCAAGGAAACGCTCGCTTCCGTCGTCGAGGACGTGCGGATTTCCGACCGCCTGTCGCAAAGCGCGGCCTGTCTGGTCGCGCCGGAATTCGGTCCCGACCTCCGTTTGCAGCAAATCCTCGCCGCTCACGGGCAGTCGTCGATCGAAATGAAGCCGATTCTGGAGGTCAATCCCGGCCATCCCCTTCTCGTCGCGCTGGAAAAATTGTCCGGGGGCAAGGCGCCGGAGCTTTTCGAAGACGCGGTATGGTTGATTTTCGACGAGGCGCGCCTGCTGGATGGCGCCCTGCCCAAGGACGCCTCGGCTTTCGCCGCACGTCTGACGCGGGTTCTGGGCAAGGCTTTGGGAGCCTGACCATCGCCGGCCCGGCTCCGCTCCTCCCGGCGAATCTTACGCTCGCGCAAGCCCGGTTGCTGCTGGCGCGCATTCTCGCCGAGGCGGGGAAGGAGCCCGCGGCGCTGGAGGCGCGTTTTTTGCTCGAAGGCGCGACCGGATGGAGTTCGCTCGATCTTCTGACGCACGCCGACCAGGCTGTCGGCGAAAAAAGCGCCGCGCGTCTGCAAAAATTTCTCGAGCGGCGCCTGCAAGACGAACCCGTATCGCGGATTCTCGGCCGCAGCGGGTTTTACGGCCTCGACCTGGTTGTGACGCCGGACGTGCTCGACCCGAGGGCGGACACGGAAGGCCTGGTTGACGCGGCATTGGCCTTCCTGCGCGACACGCAGGTTTCGAGTCCACGAATTCTCGACCTCGGAACGGGCTCAGGCGCGATTCTCTGCGCCATTCTGCGATCCGTCCCCGACGCCCGTGGTTTTGGCGTCGATCTGTCGCGCGCCGCCTGCGCCGTCGCCCGGAAAAACCTCGAACTGTGCGGCCTCGCCGATCGAGGATCGATCGTTTGCGGCGATTGGGCGGATGCGATTGGCGCGCGCTTCGACCTCATCGTCGCCAACCCCCCCTATATCGGTCGGGAGGAAGGCGCGGCGCTCGAGCCCGAAGTCGCCCGATTCGATCCTGCCCTCGCGCTTTTCGGCGGCGAGGGCGGCCTCGATTGTTACCGGCGATTGGCGGAGGACGTCGCCCGCTTGCTCAAGCCGGGAGGCGGCGCCTTTCTTGAAATCGGCTGGCGGCAGGCGCAAGCCGTCGGCCAGGTTCTTTCACAAGCAGGTTTTCGCAATGTCGCCATCCTCAAGGACCATAGCGGGCGCGATCGCATCGCGGCGGTCCGAAGGGTTTGAAATGGTCGCGGCGCAATTTCGCTGTCGGCCGAAAAGCTTGGCGTGAAAGTTTGGGCTGTCGTGAAAGTTTGGGCTTGGCGCAGAGGAAAAAAACGTCTAGAGTCACTTAAAGAAAGGCTTCGTTGCCTTAATCGACGTTATGGCTCGGATGAGCTTTCGGCTGGCCCCGCAGAGCGGAATTTGAAGGTCTTGCCCACAGCTTTCCTGCTTGTGAGCCGCGAAGAGAGCAACGTGGTTCGGTCGCCGACTCCCTGAACGGATCTGAGAGACTGAAAGCGAGTTTGCGGAAATTCGCAGACATGCCTGATGTGGCAAAACCGCCGCACTCTCCCCGCCGTGATGGCTGGCCGGAGCGGCCTGCGAAGAAGCGTTGAAGCATATTCCCGAAGCGTCGGTGGACCTTTCGGATCGGGATATGCGTCAAAACAATGAAAAACAGAGCGCGTTCGAACTCATTCGATTTGCGGACGCGCTCGGGCGTAAACTTCCTCGCCTTGGCGGCGAATATTCAGGAACTATCTATGAGACCTGGTCAGAACAAGCGTATGCGTGGTCGGAATAATCGCAAGGGCCCCAATCCGTTGACCCGGTCCTACGAGTCCACTGGGCCAGATGTCAAGATTCGCGGTACCGCGCAACATGTTGCGGAAAAATATCTGCAATTGGCGCGGGACGCGCAATCTTCCGGCGATACGGTCGTCGCTGAGAATTACCTTCAGCACGCGGAACATTATTTCCGCATCATTGCCGCGGCGCAGGTCGCCCAGCAGCAGGCCCAGATGGGCTATGGCCGCGGGCCTGAGGATTTCGACGAGACGGACGACGACGACGATTTCGTGGCCTTGCCGGATCGTTTCGCTTCCCCCTTCGAACGGGCCCCGCAGCCGGCGCCCATGAACAACGCCCAGCCGAATGTCCCAGCCGGCGGTTTTGGACAGCAGCCGCAACCCTTCTTCGATCGCCCCGCTTTCGCGCCCGAAGCCCAAGAACGCGGCCAAGAGCGCGGCCAGGACCGCAACCAGGATCGCCACCACGGCCGTGGCGACCGAAGGTTTGGCCAGCAGGGCGAGCGCCAACAGGATCACGGCCGTCAGCGTTTCCGTGACCAACAGCCGCGCCTCGCCCCTGGCCCCGCTTCGCAAGAACAGCCGCGCGTCGATTTCGAGCCGATCAATCCGGGGCTGCCCGCCTTCATAACCGCGCCGACGCGCCCATCGGCGGCGGCGCCTTTCGCCGCGCCGGAGTCCGGCGCTGGCGAGGCCAACTCGGCGGAACAACCTTTTTCGGCCGCGCCGCCATCCGAATTTCCGGGCGGACCGAACGACGGCGAGTCCGAGACCCGGTTTCACCTGCGCCCGCGCCGCCGGCGGCGGCCTCGCCTGGACAATGGCGGAGACGAGGCCGATGGCGCCCCCGTCGCCGAGACCAATTCGGCGGAATAAGGCCGAAACAACCTGACACGAACGGCGGCTGCAGAGGCCGCCGTTTTGTTTTTTCAACCTTCGGCATTCGCTTTGGCCACCATCTGCTTTGACCACCATCCGCTTTGGCTTGGCCTTTTAAATCCGGCCTCCCTTCCCATATCTTTTTCACGCCGCCTTTCGGGGCCGAAAGTGACGCGACTTTTTCGCCAATCGGGGGAAAGTCGTGGGCTAAGGAGGTTGAAAATGAATATTGAAAAACTGACCGAGCGCGCGAAGGGCTTCGTTCAATCGGCTCAGTCCCTCGCCTTGCGCGAGGGTCACCAGCAATTCACCCCGCTTCATGTGCTCAAGGTCCTGCTCGACGACGAACAGGGCTTGTCCGCGGGCCTGATCGACAGGAGCGGCGGACGCTCCCGCGACGCGCTGCGCGAATGTGAGCTTGCTCTGGCGAAACTGCCGCGCGTCGAAGGCGCGGGCGCCGGCCAGCTCTATCTGGCGCCCGCGACCGCGCGGCTGTTCGACACCGCCGAGAAAATCGCGCAAAAGGCCGGCAATTCCTTCGTCACGGTCGAGCGCCTGTTGCTCGCTCTCGCGATGGACACCGGCAGCGACGCTGGGAAAATTCTCGCCGCCGCCGGCGTGACGGCTCAGGGGCTGAACCGCGCCATCGAGGAACTGCGCAAGGGGCGCACGGCCGATTCCGCTTCGGCCGAAAACGCCTATGACGCGCTGAAAAAATATGCCCGCGATCTGACCGAAGCCGCGCGCGAAGGAAAGCTGGACCCGGTCATCGGCCGCGACGAGGAGATCCGGCGCACCATCCAGGTTCTCTCGCGTCGCACCAAGAACAATCCGGTCCTGATCGGCGAGCCCGGCGTCGGCAAGACGGCGATCGTGGAGGGCCTGGCTTTGCGCATCGTCAATGGCGACGTGCCCGAGAGCCTGCGCGACAAGCTCCTGCTCGCCCTCGACATGGGTGCGCTGATCGCGGGCGCGAAATATCGCGGCGAATTCGAGGAGCGCCTGAAGGCCGTCCTCAATGAAGTCACCGCGGCCGCCGGCGGCATCATCCTGTTCATCGACGAAATGCACACCCTCGTCGGCGCGGGCAAGGCGGATGGCGCAATGGACGCCTCGAACCTGCTGAAGCCGGCGCTGGCACGGGGCGAGTTGCATTGCGTCGGCGCCACCACGCTCGACGAATATCGCAAACATGTCGAAAAGGACGCCGCGCTGGCGCGTCGCTTCCAGCCGGTTTTCGTCAGCGAGCCGACGGTCGAGGACACCATTTCGATCCTGCGCGGCCTCAAGGAAAAATATGAACTCCACCATGGCGTGAGGGTCAGCGACTCGGCGCTCGTCGCGGCCGCGACCTTGTCGAACCGCTATATTTCCGACCGCTTCCTGCCGGACAAGGCGATCGACCTGGTCGATGAGGCGGCGTCGCGGCTGCGCATGCAGGTCGATTCCAAGCCCGAGGAGCTCGACGAGTTCGACCGCCGCATCGTCCAGCTCAAGATCGAACAGGAAGCTCTCAAGAAGGAGTCCGATCAGGCGTCGAAGGACCGGCTGAAACGGCTGGAGATCGAGCTTGCCGAACTGACCGAGAAATCGGCCGGGCTGACCGCGCGCTGGCGGGCGGAAAAGGACAAGCTCGGCGCGGCGCAGAAACTCAAAGAGCAGCTTGAGGCGGCGCGCAACGATTTGCTCATCGCGCAAAGGAAGGGCGACTACGCCGAGGCGGGGCGGCTGACCTATGGCGTGATCCCGGAACTGGAACGCAAACTGGCCGACACGGAGGCGAAAGCCGGCGAAGCGCTGGTCGAGGAAGCGGTCACGCCCGACCATATCGCCCAGGTCGTCTCGCGCTGGACCGGCGTGCCGGTGGACAAGATGCTCGAAGGCGAGCGCGCCAAGCTGCTGAAGATGGAAGAGGAGCTTGCGCGCCGCGTGGTCGGCCAGCGTGAAGCGGTCGCCGCCGTTTCGACGGCGGTGCGCCGCGCCCGCGCGGGTCTGCAAGACCCCAACCGGCCGATCGGCTCCTTCATGTTCCTTGGGCCCACCGGCGTCGGCAAGACCGAATTGACCAAGGCCCTGGCGGCTTTCCTGTTCGACGACGATTCGGCGCTGATCCGCATCGACATGTCGGAATATATGGAGAAACATTCGGTGGCGCGGCTGATCGGCGCTCCTCCGGGCTATGTCGGCTATGAGGAAGGCGGCGCGCTGACCGAAGCCGTTCGCCGCCGGCCCTATCAGGTCGTGCTGTTCGACGAAATCGAGAAGGCGCATCCCGACGTGTTCAACGTCCTGCTCCAGGTTCTGGACGATGGACGGCTCACGGACGGACAGGGCCGCACGGTCGATTTCCGCAATGTCGTGATCATCATGACCTCCAATCTCGGGTCGGAATTCCTGGTGATGCAGAAGGAAGGCGAGGATTCGGCCGCCGTCCATGACGAGGTCATGCAGGTCGTGCGCAGCCATTTCCGGCCCGAATTCCTGAACCGGGTCGACGAGATCATCCTGTTCCACCGCCTGCGGCGACAGGACATGGGCGCGATCGTCGACATTCAGTTCCGTCGGCTGGACCGTCTGCTGGAGGACCGGAAGATCACGCTGCGCCTGAGCGAGGCCGGCCGCGACTGGCTCGCCAACAAGGGCTACGACCCGGCCTATGGCGCGCGTCCGCTCAAGCGCGTCATTCAGAAGAATGTCCAGGACCCGTTGGCCGATTTGATGCTGTCGGGCGAAATCGGCGAGGGCCAGACCGTCGAAATCTCGGCGAGCGGCGGCGAACTGACCCTCGATGGCGAGCCGGTTTCAACAGGCGGCCATGTC
The DNA here is from genome assembly GCA_963703385.1 of uncultured Pseudomonadota bacterium. GTDB lineage: Bacteria > Pseudomonadota > Alphaproteobacteria > Rhizobiales > Beijerinckiaceae > Rhodoblastus. The sequence continues at coordinate 3,465,900 of OY969816.1, read as the reverse complement.
AGCGAGCCGGCGCCCGGCCAACTCAATTGATCTGAACAGGAAGGAGGGCGGCTCGGCCGCCCTCCTCATTTCAGCCAGCCCGTCGCCACGCCGGCGATCAGCACGATTCCGATGACGAAGCGATAGACGACGAAGGGCCAGGACGAAAAGCGCTCGAGAATCCGCATCAGCCCCCAGATCGCCACAAAAGCGGAGATCGAGGCCACCCCGACGCCCACGCCGAGGATCATCCAGCCTTCCGCCGGCAGATGGGCCTTGTGGAGCTCATAGATTTCCTTGACCCCGGCGAGGAAGATCGCGGGCAGACCCAAAAGGAACGAGAAGCGCGCCGCCTCGTCGCGCTGGAGATCGAGGAACATGGCCGCCGTCAGGGTCGAGCCGGAGCGCGACACGCCCGGGATCAGCGCGCCGACCTGGGCGAGGCCGACGATCATCGCGTCCTTGAGCGAAACATTGTCCAAAGTGCGCCGATGCGCGCAGCCTCTTTCGGCCACGGCGAGCAGCAGCGACATGACGATGCTGGAGGCGCCGATCACCCACAGGCTGCGGAACGAGGATTCGCAGGTGTTGAGGCCTTTCGACAGGATCACGCCGAAAATGACGATCGGCAGCGTCGCCAGCAGGATCCAGACGGTGAAGCGGAACTGCCAGTCCTTGAAGTCGCGACGGCGGAGCGCCCCGATCGAGCCGAAGATGAAGCCGCGCACGTCGCTCCAGAAATAGGAAACCACGGCGGCGAGCGCCGCCACCTGCATGGCGGCGGAAAAGGCCGAACCGGGATCACGCCAGCCCAGCACGGCGGGAACGATGCGCATATGCGCGGTGGAGGAGATCGGCAGAAGCTCGGTAATGCCCTGGACGACGCCCAGCGCCGCAACCTTGGCGAAGCCTAGATCGATGAATCCCGTGTCCAAACCATGGGTGCAGGCTCCAGCCGACATCGAATCCCCCCGCCGAATCACAGGATGCGCCTTCCACAGTTCTTGCAAAACCGTCACAGGCTTTCAATCGCGGCGGGACTGAATTCACGACGAAGCGGCGCTGTTCTCCACCACGCGCACGATGTCGGCCATGATCGCGTTCAATTCGTAGTCCTTCGGCGTGTAAACCGCGGCGACGCCCTCGGCGAGCAGCAGCTTTTCGTCCTCCGGCGGGATGATGCCGCCGACGATCACCGGCACATCGGAAATTCCCTGCGCCTTCATCCGCTCCAGAACGTCGCGGACCAGCGGCACATGCGACCCTGACAGGATCGAAAGCCCGACGACATGGACGCCCTCCTCGAGCGCCGCGTTGACGATCTCGGCGGGCGTGAGGCGGATGCCCTCGTAAACGACCTCCATTCCGGCGTCGCGCGCCCGGACCGCGATCTGCTCCGCCCCGTTGGAATGGCCGTCAAGGCCCGGCTTTCCGACCAGGAATTTGATGCGCCGGCCGAGCTTCTTCGACACACGCTCGACCTCGGCGCGAACCGGATCGAGCGCGCCGCCCGACTGCCGCGCGCTGCGGCCGACGCCGGTCGGCGCGCGGAATTCCCCGAAAACGTCACGCAAGGTCTGGCCCCATTCGCCGGTGGTCACGCCGGCCTTGGCGGCGGTGATCGACGGCTCCATGATATTACGGCCGTCCTGCGCCGCCGAGCGCAAATCGGCGAGCGCCTTGGCGACCGCCGCGCCATTGCGCTGCGCTCGCCACGCCTTGAGCCGCTCGATCTGCTCGGCTTCGACCTCGTGCGACACCACCAGGATCGCGCCGTCGCCCGTGGTGAGCGGCGAGGGTTCAGTCTCGATGAATTTGTTGACGCCGACGACCGTTTGTTCCCCGGCCTCGATTCCCTCCAGCCGCTTGGTGTTGGATTCGACGAGCTTGGACTTGAGATAGCCGGTTTCGACCGCGGCGACCGCGCCGCCCATGGCGTCGATCGCGGCAAGCTCGGCCAGGGCTTCTTTTTTGAGCGCGCCGACCTTTTTGGTCAGTTCGACCGAGCCGTCGAAAAGATCGCCATATTCCAGCAGATCGGTTTCGTAAGCCAGAATCTGCTGCAGGCGTAGCGACCATTGCTGGTCGAACGGCCGGGGCAAGCCCAGCGCCTCGTTCCAGGCGGGGAGCTGGACGGCGCGCGCCCGCGCCTTTTTCGACAGGACGACAGCCAGGGTTTCGATCAGGATGCGATAGACGTTGTTTTCCGGCTGCTGCTCGGTCAACCCCAGCGAATTGACCTGAACGCCATAGCGGAAGCGGCGGAATTTCTCGTCCTTCACGCCGTAGCGGTCGCGGGTGAGTTCATCCCAAAGCTCGGTAAAGGCGCGGACCTTGGCCAATTCGGTGACGAAGCGCATGCCGGCGTTGAGGAAGAAGGAAATCCGCCCGACCACCTCGCCGAAATCGGCGTCCGAAACCTCGCCCGAATTCTTGACCATGTCGAGAATGGCGACCGCCGTCGCCAGCGCATAAGAGAGTTCCTGGACCGGGGTCGCGCCGGCCTCCTGCAAATGATAGGAGCAGACGTTCATCGGGTTCCATTTCGGAACCTCTTTGGTCGTGAACAGGATCACGTCCTTGGTCAGCCGCAGCGACGGGCCGGGCGGAAAGACGTAGGTTCCGCGCGACAGATATTCCTTGATGATGTCGTTCTGCGTCGTGCCCTGCAGGACGGAGCGGGGCGCATCTTGAGCGTCGGCGGCCGCGATATAGAGCGAAAGCAGCCAGGGCGCGGTCGCGTTGATCGTCATCGACGTGTTCATCTTGGCGATCGGAATCCCGTCGAACAAGGCCTTCATGTCGCCGAGATGGGAAACCGGCACGCCGACCTTGCCGACTTCGCCGCGCGACAGGGGATGGTCGGAATCGTAACCGGTCTGCGTCGGCAGGTCGAAAGCGATCGACAGGCCGGTCTGGCCCTTGGCGAGGTTGTTCCGGTAAAGCTTGTTCGAACTCGACCGCCGTCGAATGACCCGCATAGGTCCGGAAAATCCAGGGCTTGTCGCGGCCGGGAGCTTTCGTCGTCATCGGAACCTCACTTTTGCGCGCGGCCCTCGCCCCTCACATTGGCCGGGCCAGAATTCCTATAATGGATTTGCCTCACTTTGTTGCATGGCACAATCGTTCCGCCCGCTGCGACTTTAGAATGACTCGACGCGCCTCCCGCGACGTCAATATGCTGATTTGTGAATGTTTTTCATATCTCGGCGAACCGGCGCCGACTTTAGCACGAGGCAAAAAATTGGGCATGCGCTCGCCAAATGCGGATATTATGTATATTGCCGCGCAAGGGTCCAACGCGGTCGCACAAGTCGCTGGAATGTGCGGAGGGGCAAGTTTTCTCGGGACGACGATGGGAGCCGCCCATCCCAGGAACAGCTTGAAAAATCCCTGCGACGATTTCAGCGGTCATTACGACAGGAGTCAGTGTTGAGCAATCAATCGCCGACGGCGGGCGGCGGCAACGCCACGAACCAGACGAGCCTCAAGGATCTATACGACATCGGAGAGATTCCGCCGCTCGGCCATGTGCCGAAGAACATGCACGCCTGGGTCATTCGCAAGGAGCGGCATGGCCCTCCGGAAAGCGCAATGCAGCTCGAAGTCGTCCCGACCTGGGAGCTGGACAGCCATGACGTCCTCGTCCTCGTCATGGCGGCGGGCGTCAATTACAACGGCGTCTGGGCGGCGCTCGGCGAGCCCATCTCCACGCTCGACGTGCACAAGCAGCCCTATCATATCGCCGGCTCCGACGCCTCCGGCATCGTCTGGGCGGTCGGCTCGAAAGTGAAGCGCTGGAAGGTCGGCGACGAAGTCGTCGTCCACTGCAACCAGGACGACGGCGACGACGAGGAATGCAATGGCGGCGATCCGATGTTCTCGGCGTCGCAACGGATCTGGGGCTATGAGACCCCCGACGGCTCCTTCGCGCAATTCTGCCGGGTGCAGGACCGTCAACTGATGGTGCGCCCCAAACATCTCAGCTGGGAAGAAAGCGCCTGTTACACTCTGACCCTGGCGACGGCCTACCGGATGCTGTTCGGCCATGAGCCCCACCGCCTGAAGCCCGGCGACAATGTCCTGGTCTGGGGCGCCTCCGGCGGCCTCGGCGTTTTCGGCGTGCAGCTGATCGCGGCGGCGGGCGCCAATGCGATCGGCGTCATTTCCGACGAATCCAAGCGCCACTACGTTCTTTCGCTTGGCGCCAAGGGCGTCGTCAACCGCAAGGACTTCAAATGCTGGGGCCAGTTGCCCAAGGTCAATTCTTCCGAATACAACGACTGGCTCAAGGAAGCGCGGCGTTTCGGCAAGGCGATCTGGGAGATTACCGGCAAGAAAGACGTCGATATCGTCTTTGAGCATCCCGGCGAAGCGACTTTCCCGGTTTCAACCCTTGTGGTGAAGCGTGGCGGCATGGTTGTCTTCTGCGCCGGCACCTCCGGTTTCAACCTGACTTTCGACGCCCGTTATGTCTGGATGCGCCAGAAGCGCATTCAGGGATCGCATTTCGCCCATTTGAAACAGGCGGCGGCGGCCAATAATTTCGTCGTCGACCGGCGCGTCGATCCCTGCATGTCCGAGGTTTTCCCCTGGAACAAGATTCCGGCCGCCCACACCAAGATGTGGAAAAACCTGCACGCGCCGGGCAACATGGCGGTTCTGGTCAACGCGACCCAGACGGGTCTGCGGACTTTGGACGACGTGATCGACGCCGGCAAGCCGCGCTGAAACTGGCGAGAAGACCGGCGGGGCCTTAGTTCCGCCGTCATGCAGCTCGATTTTCAGTATGTCTTGGAAATTTATTTGAGCGTAAATCAGATACCATGTCGACATATTTACTATCTATAACACCATACGAGCGTTGGACATCTTTGCAATAACCTAGCTTATTGCGTATTCATTTTTATGTTTGTCAGCGATTCACAAAGTTAAATAAACGTTAACTGATCGCTTTTACCATTGCGCTGAATTTCTGGCGCGAACTGTCCGGACCCTGCCCATGCGCGCGACCACCTTAGGCTTCGGCGAGTTATTGCCGGATTCGGCGCGAGAATTCGCGCGCCGCCGATTCCAAGAATTCGTCGGTCTCGCCGTCATGGCGTCGACCGTCGCGCTCGGCTTGTCCCTGGCCACATGGTCGATTTCCGACCCCAGCCTCAATCATGCGACGGACACGCCGGCGCATAATCTTCTCGGCGCCAAGGGCGCGATCGTCGCCGATCTCATCATGCAGTTGATCGGCGTCAGCGCCATCGTGCTTCTCGCTCCGCTGGGCCTTCTTGGCTGGCGCATCTTTTCGCATCGGCGCGTCGGCCGCCCGAGCCGTTACCTCGTTTATTGGTTCGTCGGCACCTTCAGCGCTGCGGCTGTCGCTTCCCTGCTCCCGATGACCGATCGTTGGCCTTTGCCAACCGGTCTTGGCGGCGTCATCGGCGACGCGCTGGTCTTCCTCCCCAAGCGTTATTTGTCCGCCTTCGGGCTCGCCCTCGCGGGCCTCGCCTATTTGGCCACAGCCATCCTCTCCCTGGCCGCGTCCCTCGGACCAGGGACGTCGAACCCAAAGGACGACCATGAGCGATCGGCTTCGATGTCCGGCGCAGCGGGACGCTTTCCTGCTTCCACCGGAGAGCCGGCCCGCATGGCGAAGCGTTCCGCCTTGTTTGATTTCGTGAAAAACGCCTTCACGATGGGCAAGCCCGGCGGCAAAGGCGCCCGGGAAATCGCCGGCGGTCAATTTGATGAGTTGCCTTTCGCGTTCGAACAACCGGCCAAGCCCGCTGGCCAAACCGGGCTCCGCCGCGCCGGGGATTTTCTCTCGCCCGGAGCGGAACAGCTTGACGATTCGATCGCCCCCGCCCCGCGCCCAAAAAAATGGGGCCAGAAGGTCGCAGCCGAGCTTGCGGCCCGTCACGGCGCCAACGCGCCCTATGTCCTTCCCTCCGCCAACCTTCTCGCCCAGGGCAAAAAAGTCGCGGGGACCATCAATCAGGATTCCCTGGAGCAGAACGCCCGCCTTCTCGAAGGGGTACTGGAGGATTTCAGCGTCAAAGGCGATATCGTCAGCGTTTTTCCCGGCCCTGTGGTGACCTTGTACGAATTCGAGCCCGCGCCGGGGATAAAATCGTCGCGGGTGATCGGGCTGGCGGACGACATTGCGCGGTCGATGTCGGCGGTTTCGGCCCGCGTCGCCGTGGTGCCGGGGCGCAACGCCATCGGGATCGAACTGCCCAACCCGCGCCGCGAAACCGTTTTTTTGCGCGAGCTGCTCGCTTCGGCCGATTTCCTCGAGACCCGCCACAAGCTCGCCATCGCTTTGGGCAAAACCATCGGCGGCGAGCCGGTGATCGTCGATCTCGCCAAAATGCCCCATCTGCTGGTCGCCGGCACCACCGGATCGGGCAAGTCGGTCGCCATCAACACCATGATCCTGTCGCTGCTCTACAAGCACAAGCCGCAGGACTGCCGCCTGATCATGGTCGATCCCAAAATGCTCGAGCTGTCGGTCTATGACGGCGTCCCGCACCTGCTGACCCCCGTCGTCACCGACCCCAAAAAGGCGGTCGTCGCCCTCAAATGGGCGGTGCGCGAGATGGAGGACCGCTACAAGAAAATGTCCAAGCTCGGCGTGCGCAACATCGACGGTTTTAACGCCCGCGTCGCCGAGGCCCGTGAAAAGGGCGAGATCATCTCGCGCACGGTGCAGACCGGTTTTGATCGCGAGACCGGCGAGGCGATCTACGAGCAGGAGCAGATGGACCTCTCGGTCCTGCCCTATATCGTGGTCGTCGTCGATGAAATGGCCGACCTGATGATGGTCGCCGGCAAGGAAATCGAAGGCGCGATCCAGCGCCTGGCGCAGATGGCGCGCGCCGCCGGCATCCACCTGATCATGGCGACCCAGCGCCCCTCGGTCGATGTCATCACCGGCACGATCAAGGCCAATTTCCCGACCCGCGTCTCGTTCCAGGTGACTTCAAAAATCGACAGCCGCACCATTTTGGGCGAGATGGGCGCGGAGCAGCTCTTAGGCCAGGGCGACATGCTCTATATGGCCGGCGGCGGCCGGATTTCGCGGGTGCACGGGCCGTTCGTCTCGGATGTCGAGGTCGAAAAAGTGGTGGCGCATCTGAAGATGCAGGGCCAGCCGGAATATCTCGACGCGGTGACGGTCGAGGACGAATCGGACGACGACGAGGCGGAGGCCGCAGGCTTTGCCGGCGACGACGAAGGCGGCGACCTGTTCGACCGCGCGGTGGCGATCGTGCTGCGCGACAAGAAATGCTCGACTTCTTATGTCCAGCGCCGGCTGTCGGTCGGCTACAACAAGGCGGCGAGCCTCGTCGAACGCATGGAGAAGGAAGGCGTGGTCGGCCCCGCCAACCACGCCGGGAAACGCCAAATTTTGGTGGGGGGCGGCATCGACCGGGGAGCGTTCGACGGAGAGTGACATTCCCCAATCGCGCCATATGTTCGGTCTAATACGGCGCCATTGGTTCCATGGGCGCTCAAAACCTTCAGTCCCGCGCCTGGACCCCCCTGTAGGGAGTTGTGATGTCACGCGAATTCAAACCCCGCAAGAAAATGCCCATGATGCGGGGTTTCATGCCTTTTCTGGTTGGCGCGCTCTCCATCGCTTCAATCGACGGGGCCCTGGCGCAAAAATATCCCAAACCAAGCGACAAGCTCGCGAAGGCGGCGTCCGATTCGATCAAGGCGGAAAGCGCGCCGCTCGACCCGCAACTCGCCATCCAGATGGCCAACGATTATTTTAACACCGCGCGTGTGATGACCGCGGATTTCGTGCAGATCGGCGCGGACGGGCGGCGTTCCGAAGGCAAATTATATGTCTTGAAACCGGGTCGGTTGCGCTTTGAATACGCCATGCCCGCGACAATGGAAATCATTGCGGACGGCGTCTCCGTGGCCATACGCGATCGCAAGCTGAAATCTCAGCAGCTTTATTTCATCAGCCAGACCCCGCTGAAATTCTTGCTACAGGATAAAATAAATCTGGCAAAAGACGTAAAAGTGACCAATGTGTCCTCGACAGAGCAATCGGTGATCATAACAATCGAAGATAAATCGACATTTGGTGGCACATCGACGATCAAGCTTGATTTCGATCGTAAGGATTTTACATTGAAAAAATGGCAGGTCACCGACCCGCAGGGTTATGATACCATAGTTAGCCTCCACAATACTGACATCGCCATCGTTCCGGATCTCAAACTGTTCCGGATCCCGCCAACCAGCTTCTGGCCCTCCCTGAATTAGCCTGCCTTTCGCCTCAAGCAGCTTGATTCGCTCGGCGGGATCGGTTTAGCAACGCCCTGACGCTCCGTCTTTCCAACCCCGGCCACCCCTTTGCAATTGAAGATCACCACCTGGAACATCAATTCTGTTCGCTTGCGCTTTCCCCAGGTCGCCGCGTTTCTTCAGGCGCATCAACCGGACGTTCTCTGCCTCCAGGAGACCAAATGCCGGGACAGCGAATTTCCAGGCTCCGATTTTCGCAAGCTTGGCTATGAACATCTCGCGATCAACGGGCAAAAGGGATACCACGGGGTCGCGATCGTCTCGCGTTTGCCGCTTGGCGACGTGGAACGGAGAAATTTTTGCAATATCGGCGACGCCAGACACATTTCGGCGACGGTTCCGGTCGGGGACAAGCCGATCCGCATTCATAATTTTTACGTTCCCGCCGGCGGGGACGAGCCAGACCCGCAAATAAACCCCAAATTCGCGCACAAACTTTCTTTTCTCGACGAACTCGATGACTGGATATCCGAGGACAGCTTTTCAAAGAATATGTCGCTGATCGTCGGAGACCTGAACATCGCCCATCTCGAACACGACGTCTGGAACCACCGGGCTTTGCTGCAAGTCGTCAGTCATACCCCGATCGAGACGGATAAATTAAAAGCGATCATCGAGCGTGGAAACTGGATCGATACCTTGCGGCGTTTCACGCCGACCGACCAGAAACTTTATACGTGGTGGAGCTATCGCTCTCCCAACTGGTCGGCCGCCGACAAGGGCCGGCGGCTGGATCATATCTGGGCGTCGCGCCCTCTGGAGCCATATCTCGACAAAATCGAAATTCTTCGCGAAGCGCGCGGTTGGGAACGCCCCTCCGACCACGTGCCGGTGAGTCTCGCATTAAAATTTTAGGATGCGGCGCCCCTACCGGATCGCCAGCAGCTTTTCCCTCTTTTTCCCAATGTCCTTGCCGAACGCGTCGATGTCGCGAATCAACGATTTCTTCAGCGCCGCCGCGCTTGCCGGAAATTCATCCAGGACGCGATGAAACAGGACGTGCGGCAACTTGATCGCCACGGCGTTGTCCTGCGCCATGGCGTTGAACCCTGCTTCCAAATCGCTCAGCAAACCTCGTGACCCGATCAGCGCGCCGGGTCCAACCATCTTGTCCTTTCCATCCGCGCCATCGTCCGAAAGCCTGACCGTTCCCGACAGAATGTAATAGCCGGCGTCCAGACGGTCTCCGCGCCGAAAAAGGAATCCCCCTCGTGGAAATTCGACTTGCGGGGCGGCAAAGGCCAGCAGCCGCAAGGCTTCGACCTCGAAATCCGCCAGAAGAGGCAAGCGCTTGAGCGCGTCGATCAGGCTTCCAAGAGACATGGTGGTCCAGAATTCGCTAGGCAAAGATAAATTTCATGTCGCCAGACGATAGCCCCCGGCGTCGGTCAAAAGCAACTTGGCGTTTGCGGGATCGTTTTCAATCTTCTGTCTCAGGCGATAGATGTGGGTTTCCAGAGTGTGCGTCGTAACGTTCGCGTTATAACCCCACACGTCCCGCAAGAGATCGTCGCGGGAGACCACTTCTCCCTTGGCGCGGTTTAGATATTGCAGGATGGCCGTTTCTTTTTCGGTCAATCTGAGTTTTACGCCACTTTCAGACAGAAGTATCTTGGCGTTGGGACTGAACGTATAGGCGCCGATTTGAAATGTCGCGTCCTCGCTCAATTCATATTGACGCAGGTGGGCGCGAATTCTGGCCAGCAAGACTGCAAATCGAAAGGGCTTGTTGACGTAGTCATTGGCTCCCAAGTCAAAGCCCGAAACAATGTCATGTTCCAAATCGTGTGCGGTCAACATAATGACGGGTTTGTTGAAACCCTCGGCGCGCAACTGTTTGACGGCGTCGCGCCCGTCGGCGTCGGGCAGGCCGACGTCCATGATGATGAGGTCAATCGGCCCTTTGCGGACGGCTTCGATGGCCTCAGCCGCGTTCGCGGCCTCGACGGCGACGAAATCGTCGTGGACGGCTAATTGCTCGGCAAGGGAAACCCGCAGAAGAGGGTCATCATCGACGATCAAAATCCGACGGATTTGCGACATGAATGATCCTGTGCCGGGCGCAAACGGCAGATTTGGAGGCTTTCGCGAGGAGCCTGGGCGACGAAGCCCGTCTGAATGAAGCTGAATCTACGCCGACAACCAATATTCGTCAAAAGGCGCGAGCCCTTCGGGCGGCGTTATCCCAGGGATTGGTCGATTGGCCGCCGGCGCCGATGACATGCCAATGGCGCGCTCGACGCCGTCAGCCATTGCGCGAGACCTGCGGAGGAGCAATCCTCCGTTCTTGATGGCCGCGCCATCGAGGATGACACGCTCGATCGGTCAAGGTCGGATCGGCTCCCGTCGAAGCAACGGCGCAACGGAAGGATCGCCGGTCGCGCCGCGGCCAAGGCCTGCGAGGACGACGCCCAGCGCCAGGCCCGCGCTTGACCCGGCGAGATGGAAATGGCTTCCGAGGTCATGCTGCAGTTCATCGACGCGACGATCCAGCGCAAGGGCCGACGAGCCTGACGGTGCCGGGCCTGCCGAACCTGGACATCGTCACGGACGATCCGCGCTCTGCAGGGGCGACGGGACGCCCTCGCGGACGATGGCCGAAAAATCTGGCGGATCGCCGGCTTTCCGGGCGCGCTCGCTGATTCGCGAGCGCGTCCGCAGCTCCGCGAGCGATATCCGCGTGTCGACCGCGCGGCGATCGTAGAGATAGCCAGGCAGGAAGCCATTGACGATCAGCCGCCAGTCGAAGGGCATGTGTCCGCCAGCGGCGCGGATCAGCTTCACCACGGCGGTCGTACAGTTCGTCGTGATCGAATTATAGAATTTCGGCTGTGTCGCCAGCGCATTCGCTTCCTCGACATATTGCAGCAGGAGCGCGCGGGCGACCGCCGGCGGCGTGCTCAGCCGGTAGAGCTGCACGTCTTCCTCGCGAATGTTCGAGCGCAGCCGCACGACGTCGCGTTCATCGGAGGCGAGGATCACCAGCGGGTTGGAACGGAACAGATCGGCGATTGCCGAGAATTCGCCGCCCTTCCGGCTGCGGACCTCGACGGACCAGGCCAGCCAGCGGCCGTCGTCGAAGCCGAAGCTCATGATCAGATGGGTCATTTCCGGCCCGGCCCAATAAGCCAGGAAGAGGTCGAGCTCGCGCAATCTGGCGAGATCGTAGGTTTCCGAGATCCAGCGTTGCTTGAATTCGGTCCGGCTGGCCCAGTCGAAGTCGCGGACATTTTTCAGCGTCAAAATATCGCCCTCGACGACGCCCGTGACCTGGCGCGCGACATCGGGCGCCCAATCCGCTTCCGCCGGCGGCTTGATCGTCCCCCACCACAGCAGAACGGCGCCAAAGGCCAAGGCGAAAACGCCAAGCGCCGACCGGCGGCGCGCGGAAAACAGGACGGCGAGGGTCCACAGGCTGACGAGGCCGAAGGCGGCCGCGACGATGGCGCGCGCCCATTCCGCGCCGGGAATGCGGAACCACAGCGCGAGCGACGCCCAGAGGCCGAGCGGAAATATCAGGAACAAAGCGACGAGGCCCCAGAAGATCGTCGCAAGGACCCGTCTCTCCTGTCCCAAAGGAGCGCTCCCCCCGCGCTGTCGATTCCGGCAAAGTTTATCCTGCGCCGGGCGCAAAGAGCAAAATTTTCCCGAACGCCTCGCCCCTGCGGCGGGGCGCAAGGATTCAACCCGCCACGGCCTCGACCATCGCCAAAGCTGCGGCGAAGGCCGCCTCGATGTTCAGGTCGGTGGTGTCGAGGATTTGCGCATCCTCCGCCGGCTTGAGCGGGGCGTCGATTCGCTCGCTGTCACGCTCGTCGCGTTTCTTTATGTCTTCCAGGATCGACGCGTAATCGACCTTCTCGCCGCGCCCGCGCAACTCCAGCGCCCGGCGCTGGGCGCGGGTTTCCGGGCTTGCGGTGACGAATATCTTCACCTCGGCCTCCGGCGCGATCACCGTGCCGATGTCGCGGCCGTCGAGCACCGCGCCTTGCGGGCGCGCGGCGAAGGCGCGCTGCATGTCGATCAGCGCGGCGCGGACTTGCGGGAGCGAGGCGACCACCGAGGCCGCCTCGCCCATTTCCCGGCCGCGCAGCCGCTCCTCGTCGAAATCGAGCAAAGCAAGGCCGCGCGCCGCGCTCACCGCCTTTTCGACATCGTCGAGCCGCGAGCCTTCGTCGAGCAGGCCGCGGGCGGTCGCGCGATAGAGCAGGCCGGTGTCGAGATGCGGCAGGCCGAAATGCGCGGCGAGGCGACGGGCGATCGTGCCCTTGCCCGAGGCCGCCGGCCCGTCGATGGCGATGATCATGATGAAAATTCCGCGCCGAGCCCGGCCATGAGCGGCCGGAAGGTCGGGAAGGAAGTGGCGATCATGGTTTCGTCATCCACCGTCACCGGCTTGTCCGAAGCCAGGCCCATCACCAGAAAACTCATGGCGAGGCGATGGTCGAGATGGGTTTTGACCAGTCCGCCGCCGGGACAGGCGCCGGCGCCTCCCTCGACGACGAGGTCGTCCCCCTCGATCGTCGCCTTGACGCCATTGACGCTCAGGCCGGCTGCGGTCGCCGCGAGTCTGTCGGACTCTTTCACCCGCAGCTCCTGCAGGCCGTTCATCCGCGTGATCCCCCTGGCGAAGGCCGCGACCACGGCGAGGATGAGATATTCGTCGATCATGGCCGGGGCGCGCGCGGCGGGCACGTCTACCCCCGTCAGGTCGCTGTGTCGGACCCGCAGGTCGGCGACCTCCTCGCCGCCTTCCTCGCGCCGGTCGAGAATGTCGATCCGCGCGCCCATTTCGAGCAAAGTGGCGAGGAAGCCCGCGCGCAAAGGGTTCATCATCACCCCTTCGACGACAATGTCCGAACCCTTGACCAGCAAGGCCGCCGCGATGAGGAAGGCCGCCGAGGACGGATCGCCCGGAACCACGATCGGACGCGGAACGAGTTCGGGGCGCCCTTCGAGCATGATCTTGCGGCCATGTTCGCCGAAAGGCGCGGAGGTGAGGGTCGCGCCGAAATGGGTCAGCATCTTTTCGGTATGGTCGCGGCTCGCCTCGCTCTCGATGATTGTGGTCCGCCCCAGGGCGTTGAGGCCGGCCAGCAGGACCGCCGACTTGATCTGCGCCGAGGCGACCGGCGTGCGATATTCGATCGGCGCCGGCTCGGGCGTTCCTTTCAGCAGAATCGGGCAGCGACCGCCCTCCGCCTGCTCCAGAACCTCGGCGCCCATCAGCACCAGCGGATCGAGAATGCGGCGCATCGGGCGCTTGCGCAGCGAGGCGTCGCCGTCGAAACGGGCGACGATCCCATGGCCCCCGACGACCCCCATCATCAGGCGCGAGCCGGTGCCGGCATTGCCGAAATCGAGATTTTCTCGCGGCGCCAGCAGCGAACCGAGGCCCATGCCGTTGATGCGCCACCTGCCCTCGCCGAGCCGCTCGACCCTGGCGCCCAACTGGGCGCAGGCGCGGCCGGTGTTGAGCACGTCCTCGCCTTCGAGCAGCCCGGACACCAGCGTTTCGCCGACGCTCAGCAGGCCGAGCACAAAGGCGCGATGGGAGATGCTTTTGTCGCCCGGCGGCCAGGCGCGGCCGCGCAATGGGCCGCAGGCGCGGGCAGTCAGGGGTTTGGCGGCGGCGAAATCGGACATCGGCTGAATTTTGTCGAGGGGAGCAGGGATCAGCGCAAGGCTCTGGATATTTGCGGCAGGAGGGTGGAGTTCAGTGTGTCCTCGGTGAGCGGGCCGATGAATTTATAGGCGATCTTGCCGTCGCCCCGCACGATGAAGGTTTCGGGAACGCCGGTTAGGCCCCAGTCGATGCCGGCGCGACCGCTCGAATCCATGCCGATCGCCGCATAGGGATCGCCCTCTTCGGCAAGGAATTTGGCGGCATTGGACGGATCGTCCTTGTAATTGACGCCGACCAGCCGGACGCCCATCGCCTTGAGCGCCTGGTTTTCCGCCAGTTCGCGCAAGACCGGATGTTCGAGCCGACAGGGCGAGCACCAGGAGGCGAATAAATTGACGATTGTCACGCCGCCCTTGCGCAGGTCGGCGTCGGTCAGGCCCGGCTTGGCGGTTCCGGGAACCGCCGGAAGATTGATGGCCGGCGCGTCCTTGCCGATCAAAGCCGAGGGCACCAGCGAAGGATCGCCGCCGAGATAGAGCCGCCAGCCGAAGAAGGCGGAAATGCCGACGAAGATCAGCAGGGGCAGCGCCCGAACCCATCCGCTGCTGGGTCCGCTGCTGGGTCCGCTCGTGGACCCGCTCTTGGCGGCGGGCGTCTCGTTCGCCGCATTCATCGATCCTGCTCCCTGTTGTCGAAGCGCGTGAGCTTGCGCCGCAACGCGCGGTAATCCAAAGCGATCTTCACGACCACCGCGCAGACCACCAGCGCGGCGAAACCATAGGCCGAGGCGATATAGAAGGTGTAATCCTTCACAGCGCCGCCTCCCCGACGACTTCGGGGTCTTCCGCCGCGGCGGCGGTGATGCTCAGGCGGCGCAGGCGGCGGCTCAGGATTTCGTTGCGGATCGCCATCAGATGCAGGGTGAAGAACAGCAATGTGAAGCCCAACGCCATGATGAGCAGCGGCCACAGCATGGACGGCGCGATGGTCGGCCCGCCGAGACGGAAGACCGAGGCCGACTGGTGCAGCGTGTTCCACCAATCGACCGAGAATTTGATGATCGGGATATTGACGACGCCGACCAGCGTGAGAATCGCGGCGGCGCGTGCGGCCTGGGCCGGCTCCTCGATGGTCTGCCACAGGCCGATCAGGCCGAGATAGATCAGGAACAGCACCAGCACCGAGGTCAGCCGCGCGTCCCACACCCACCAGGTCCCCCACATCGGCTTGCCCCACAGCGAGCCGGTGACCAGACAGACCAGGGTGAAAGCGGCGCCGAGCGGGGCGGCGGCCTTTTGCGCGGCGTCGGCGAGCGGATGGCGCCAGACCAGAGTGCCGAGCGCGGCGGAGGTCATGACCATATAGCACATCATGCCGAGCCAGGCCGCGGGCACGTGCAGATACATGATCTTGACCGAAGAGCCCTGCTGATAATCGTCGGGCGCCACGAAAAAGGTCAGATAGAGGCCGACCGCGAGCGTGAGCGCGGCCGCCCCGGCGAGCCACGGGATGAGCCGCGCCGCGAGGGCGAGAAAATTCGTCGGATTGGCGTATTTGAGCATGAACCTGACCCGTCCCTCCGGGCTTGCGCCGCCTGATTAGGCCGGGGCGCTTGGAATTGCAATTCCATCCCCGGCAGGAGCGACCAAAAGACGGCGAAATTACGCCTCGCGCGCACGCAAGGCGGCGGCGGCGGCGAAAGGAGCGCCGGCGACCGCCATCAGCGACAGGCCGCAAAGGATCAGGAAGGGCGTGTGGAACGGCACCGTCCCGCCGCTGGCCGCCGAAGCGCTGGCGACGCCGAAAATGAGCACCGGCGTGGTTAAAGGCAGGATCAGCACCGCCATCAGCAGGCCGCCGCGCCGCAGGCCCGCCGTCAGGCCGGCGCCGATCGCGCCGAGCAGGGTCAACGCGGGGGTTCCGGCAAGCAGCGAGGCGGCGATCCCGGCCAGCGCCGCCGGCTCCATGCCGAGCGTCAGCCCCAGCAGCGGCGCGGCGGCGATCAGCGGCAAAGCGGTCAGCGCCCAGTGGGCGGCGCATTTGGTCAGCACCACCAGCTCCAGCGGCGTCGAGGACATGATGAACAGGTCCAGCGAGCCGTCGTCGGCGTCGGTCTGGAACAGACGATCGAGCCCGAGCAGGGTTGAAAGCAACGCCGCGATCCACAGGATCGCCGGTCCGATCCGCGACAAGAGATTGAGGTCCGGCCCGATGGCGAAAGGCGTGAGGCTGACGAGGATGAGGAAAAAGACCACGCCCATAGCGCCGCCGCCGCCGACGCTGCGGGCGATGCGCAATTCCCGCCCGAACAGGGCCAAAAGAGGCGAGGTCACGCGGCGCCTCCGGCGTCGCGGGGCTTGGCCGCGTCGAGGCGCAATTCCTTGGCGTCGATCAGACCGAGCGGCGCGTGGGTCGCGGCGACAATCAAACCGCCGCCGGCGCGATGCGCCGCCATGGCTTCGGCGAATGTCCGCTGCGACCCGACATCGAGGGCGGTCGCCGGCTCGTCGAGCAGCCAGATCGGGCGGGGCGCGACGAAGAGTCGCGCCAGCGCCACACGGCGCTTCTGGCCGGCGGAGAGATAAGCGACGGGGAAATCGCCCACCCGCGCCAGGCCCACCTTCTCCAATGCGCCTTCGGGAGAAAGCGCCGAACCCGGCGCGCTTTTCAGCATGCGCGCCCAGAATTCGAGATTTTCCAACGCGGTGAGCGCCGCTTTCAAACCGTCGGCATGGCCGACATAATGCGCCTGTTCGGCGAGCGGCGCCTCGTCCGCGCCGCCATTCAGCCTGATCTCGCCTTCGCGCAGGGGCAGAAAACCGGCGAGCGCGCGCAGAAGAGTCGATTTGCCGGCGCCGTTGCGCCCGAGGACGAGCAGGGCTTCGCCCGCGCACAGGTCGAAATCGACGCCGCGAACAATCGGCCGGCCGCCGCGATCGACGCGCAGTCCTTTGGCGGAAATTCCTTGCAAGATTTGCGTTTTCGGCGGGCGGGCTTCGACTGGCGGCAAAGGGTTCTCCAAGGGGGCCTTCTGGTCCGACGGCCGACGCGGCGCCCCTTTTTTGCGCGCCCGGGCTCTGACTTTTGTTTGTGTAGCGTGTGATCGCCGATTTATCTATAAGCCTCTCATCCGCTTTCCTCGCCCCGCCACATCTTTCATCGGGATCTCCCAGCGATGGCCTCACTCGACAGCTTTAAATGCCGCAAAACCCTCAAGGTCGGCGCCAAGACCTATCATTATTTCTCGCTCAAGGCGGCTGAAAAAAATGGGCTCGAAGGCGTTTCGAAACTGCCCTATTCGATGAAGGTCCTGCTCGAGAACCTGCTGCGCAACGAAGACGGCCGCTCCGTCACCAAAGACGACATTCTCGGCGTCTCCGAATGGCTCAAGAACAGGGGCAAGGTGGAGAAGGAAATCGCCTTCCGTCCCGCCCGCGTGCTGATGCAGGATTTCACCGGCGTGCCGGCGGTGGTCGATCTCGCGGCGATGCGCGACGGCATCAAGACGCTCGGCGGCGATCCGGAAAAGATCAATCCGCTAGTTCCGGTCGATCTGGTCATCGACCATTCGGTCATCGTCGACGCCTTCGGCAGCAAAAATGCGCTGAAGATCAATGTCGAACACGAATATGCGCGCAACGGCGAGCGCTACACCTTTTTGAAATGGGGCCAGGGCGCCTTTTCCAATTTCTCGGTCGTTCCTCCGGGCACGGGCATCTGCCACCAGGTGAATATCGAATATCTCGCCCAGACGGTCTGGACCTGCAAGGAGAAACACCAGCCGGCGCGCGGTAAAGCCGTCAATGTCGACGTCGCTTATCCCGATACTTTGGTCGGGACCGACTCGCACACCACCATGGTCAATGGGCTCTCGGTTCTCGGCTGGGGCGTCGGCGGCATCGAGGCCGAGGCCGCCATGCTCGGCCAGCCGCAATCCATGCTGCTGCCCGAGGTCGTCGGTTTCAAACTGTTCGGCAAGCTGAAAGAGGGCGTCACCGCCACCGATCTGGTGCTGACCGTCACCCAGATGCTGCGCAAGAAGGGCGTGGTCGGCAAATTCGTCGAATTCTTCGGCCCCGGCCTCGACGCCTTGACCCTGCCCGACCGGGCGACCATCGCCAATATGGGCCCGGAATATGGCGCGACCTGCGGCTTCTTCCCGATCGACGGCGAAACCATCGCTTTTCTTAAAAACACCGGCCGCAAGCCCGCCCGCGTCGCTCTGGTCGAGAAATACGCCCGCGCCCAGGGCCTTTTTCGCACCCGCGCGGCTGCGGAACCCGTTTTCACCGACACGACCGAACTCGATCTCTCCACCGTCACGCCCTCGCTCGCCGGGCCGAAGCGCCCGGAGGGCCGCGTGGCGCTCGACGGCGTCGCCGCCGGTTTTTCCGCCGCGATGGAGAGCGAATACAAGAAAATCGCCGCGATCGCCGAGCGCTACAAGGTCGAAGGCGAGACGTTCGACATCGGCCAAGGCGACGTGGTGATCGCCGCCATCACCTCCTGCACCAACACCTCCAACCCCAGCGTGCTGATCGGCGCGGGCCTGCTGGCGCGCAACGCCGTCGCCAAGGGCCTGAAGGTCGCGCCCTGGGTGAAAACCTCGCTCGCGCCCGGATCGCAGGTCGTCGCCGAATATCTCGCCAAATCCGGCCTGCAGAAATCGCTCGACAAGCTCGGCTTCAATCTCGTCGGTTTCGGCTGCACCACCTGCATCGGCAATTCCGGCCCGCTGCCCGAAAAAATCTCCAAGTCGATCCACGACCATGGCGTGATCGCGGCGGCGGTGCTTTCCGGCAACCGCAATTTCGAGGGCCGCGTCTCGCCCGACGTCCAGGCCAATTATCTCGCCTCGCCGCCTCTGGTCGTCGCCTATGCGCTCGCCGGTTCGGTCCAGAAAGACCTGACCAGGGAGCCGATCGGCCACGACAAGAAGGGCGCGCCGGTCTTCCTGCGCCACATCTGGCCGTCCTCGAAGGAAATCGAGGTCTTCATCCGCAAGAACGTCACCAAGGCGCTGTTCAAGGCGAAATACGCCGACGTGTTCAAGGGCGACGCCAACTGGCGCAAGGTCAAGACGCCCCACAGCCAGACCTATGCCTGGGACAACAAATCAACCTACATTCAGAATCCGCCCTATTTCAAGGGCATGACCATGACGCCCAAGGCGGTGACGGATATCGAGGGCGCACGCGTCCTCGCCCTTTTCGGCGACAAGATCACCACCGACCATATTTCTCCGGCCGGTTCGATCAAGGCGGCCTCACCCGCCGGTAAATATCTCACCGCCAACAAGGTGAAGCCCGAAGATTTCAACCAGTACGGCACGCGGCGCGGCAACCATGAAGTGATGATGCGCGGCACTTTCGCCAATATCCGCATCAAGAATTTCATGCTCGCCGACGCCAGCGGCAATGCGCCCGAAGGCGGCAATACGGCCTATTTCCCCGGCGGCGAGGTCATGCCGATTTTTGACGCGGCGATGAAATATCAAAAGGCCAAGGTTCCGCTCGTCGTCTTCGCCGGGGTCGAATATGGCAATGGTTCTTCGCGCGATTGGGCCGCGAAGGGCACGAAACTTTTGGGCGTGCGCGCGGTGATCGCCGAGAGCTTTGAGCGCATCCACCGTTCGAACCTGGTCGGCATGGGGATATTGCCGCTGACTTTCGAACCGGGAACGAGCTGGAAGACGCTCGGCCTCAAGGGCGACGAAAAGGTGACGATCATGGGGCTCACTGATTTGGCGCCGCGCCAAAAGCTCGAAGCCGAGATCACCTATGGCGACGGAACGGTGAAAAAGGTCCCGCTCAACTCGCGCATCCAGACGGCCGACGAAGTCGAGTATTACAAGAACGGCGGCATTCTGCAGTACGTGCTGCGGCAGTTGGCTGCGGCCTGACTTTCAGGCGCGCCCCGCGCGGGGCGCGTCGTCACATTCCCGGTTATGCCGCCAAGACACCGCTCCGCAGCTTTTTTGTTTCGAAGATCAAAAGCTATTCCGCGGCGGCCGCGCGACGACTCTGGTCGCCGCGACCGGCGAGCAGGCCCGCGATTGAAATATCCTCGTCAAGCTCGTCCCAGTGCAAGCCCTCGGGGCTGATTTCGAAACGCAACAGCTGTTCGCTCGTCGCATGCAGCAGACGCGGGAACCACGCGAGGGGAACGCCGAGCGTCCGGCCATCGGTCAGTTCCACCCACATGCTGCTTTCGTCGAAGCGCAGTGATTTAGCCGAAATGCTCATGCCAAGCCCTTTCGATCAACGCAGCATGATCTTCCACGATCTTAGAGCATTCCCCGCATGTTCTGACTCGCATTTTTGACGAGGTGGGATTCCCTTATGCTCAGGAATGAGCGAATCTGCGCTTCTCTCTGATTTGGGGGCGCAAGATGTCGCGAGGCCATTCCTTCGATCTGCGTAAGCGTGTGATTGCGTTGGTTGAAGGAGGGGTGTCGCGGCGGGCTGCGGCGCGGCAATTGTTGGTTTCTGAATCGTCGGCGATAAAGTGGTTCAGGCGCTTTAAAGAGACGGGCAGCTTTGCTGAAAAGCCCGGCAAGAAAGCGAGGCCATCACCGCTGGACGCCCATGCGGAATGGTTGTTGGCTTTGGTCTCCCGCCAACCCGACCTCACGCTAGCCGAGATTGAGTCTCGTCTTCTGGAAGAGCTTCATTGCAAAACCACAGACAGCTCGATCGCGCGGTTTTTTCAGCGCCACAAACTCAGCTATAAAAAAAACGCTGCACGCCAGCGAGCAGCACCGGGAAGACGTGGCCAAGGCGCGCGAAGAATGGAAAGAGGCGCAACTGGCGCTTGATCCGGACAAACTGGTTTTCGTCGATGAAACCGGCACAAACACCCAGATGACGCGCACGCGTGGACGCTGCCAAAAGGGCAAGCGTCTGGTCGATTACGCGCCGCATGGGCACTGGAAAACAACGACCTTCGTGGCCGGGTTGCGCAATGACGCCATCACCGCACCCTTGGTTGTCGATCGGCCGATGAACGGCGTGATCTTCCAAGCCTGGCTTGAGCAGAACCTCGCGCCAACCCTGACCGAAGGCGACATTGTCGTCATGGACAACCTGCCGGCTCACAAGGTTGCAGGCGTGCGCACGATCATCGAAAGCACGGGCGCCAGGCTGCTGTATCTGCCGCCATATTCGCCTGATCTCAATCCCATCGAGATGATGTTCGCCAAGCTCAAGGCCCTGCTGCGAAAAGCCAAGGAAAGAACCGTCGATAAACTATGGGACCGCATCGGCGCCATCCTCGACGAGTTCAGCCCACCAGAATGCTCAAATTATTTCCGACATGATGGCTATGGATCATGTTAGCCGGGGAATGCTCTAGTCAGCTCGCGCAAGGTCCGCGCATCAAATCCCTCGCTCGACGCCAAT
Source organism: uncultured Pseudomonadota bacterium (assembly GCA_963703385.1). Taxonomy (GTDB): domain Bacteria; phylum Pseudomonadota; class Alphaproteobacteria; order Rhizobiales; family Beijerinckiaceae; genus Rhodoblastus. Next base: position 3,444,576 of record OY969816.1, on the reverse strand, counting down.
GAAACTGGCGCGAGCCAAAACTTGGCGATCCCGCTACTCTTGCGAACATGAATATGAATCGGCTCACGAGGAGCGCCTTCGTTCGAGAAAAAGAAGAATCTGAATCCATTCCATTGAAAAACCGTCGGCATCAAAAATGCTCCGTATCCGCCTCCGGCTTGATCTCATGCTTTAAAATCACCGATGTCTGGGCCAAGGCAAAGACCACCGTCAGCGGCAGAACGCCAAAAGTCTTGAATTTCACCCAATTGTCCCAGTCGAGCGAATGGCGCAGGATTTCATTCAGCCCGGCGAGAGCAAAGAAGAACAGGCCCCAGCGAATCGTCAGCTTGCGCCAGCCGGCCTCGTCCAGATGCATCACGCTGTCGAACACGACCGGCAGCAAAAGCTTGCCCAAGGCGAGGCCGCCAAGCAAGGCCGCGCCAAACAGGCAATCGACGATGGTCAGCTTGATCTGAATGAAACTCTTGTCCTGAAAGACGAAGGTCAGCGCGCCGAAAACCAGAACCGCGAGCGCGGTGACCACCGGCATGATCGGCAGATGGCGGGTCAGAAACCACGAGACCAGGAGGGCTGCGACCGCCGCGATCATCAAAACCCCGGTCGCGGTCAGGATCGCGGTCTTTTCCGGCGTGAGCCCAGCCGGCAGGAACGGCCCGACCAGCCCGTGGAACAGGGCCGGCCTGGAATTGGCGAGAAAAAACAGAACCAATGGCCCAATTTCCAGCACCAGTTTCAGCGTCGGATCGAGTTTCTTTTTTGGCTGTTCGGCGGACGTCGCGGGGCTCAAGCGTTTTCCTCCTCGAAACCGGCGATGGCGCGGGCGAAATCGCGGGCGGTGAATGGCTCCAGATCGTCGGCCTGTTCGCCGACGCCGATGAAATGGACCGGCAGGCCGAATTTTTCGGCGATCGCCACCAGAATCCCGCCCCGCGCGGTGCCGTCGAGCTTGGTCATGACCAGGCCGGTCACCCCCGCCGTCCGGCCGAAAATCTCGACCTGACTCAAGGCGTTCTGGCCCACCGTCGCGTCCAGCACCAGAAGAACGGCGTGCGGCGCTTCCGCATCGATCTTTTTCATCACCCGCACGATCTTTTCCAGCTCGGCCATCAGCTCGGTGCGGTTTTGCAGGCGTCCCGCCGTATCCATCATCAGCACATCGACATTCTGTTCCTGGGCGGCCTTGATCGCGTCGAAAGCGAGGCCCGCAGCGTCGGCGCCCGGCTCGCGGGCGATCACCGGGACATTTTTGCGCCCGCCCCATATTTTGAGCTGCTCGATCGCGGCGGCGCGGAAAGTGTCGCCGGCGGCGAGCATGAGTTTTTTTCCCTCGTCCGAAAATTTGGCGGCAAGCTTGCCGATGGTCGTGGTCTTGCCCGAGCCGTTGACGCCGACCACCAGAATGACGAAGGGCTTTTTCGCGGCGTCGATTTCCAGCGGACGGGCGACCGGCGCCAGCACCCGCTCGACCTCATCGGCGAGAATGGCGCGCACTTCCTCCGGCGCGATCTGCTTGTCGTAACGGCCCTTGCCGACCAGGGCCGCGATCCGGGTCGCGGCGCCGACGCCGAGATCGGCGCGCACCAGCACGTCCTCCAGATCCTCCAGCATGTCGGCGGAAAGCTTTTTCTTGGTGAAAATATCGGCGACGCCCTGGGCGATCGACGAAGAGGACCGCGCCAGGCCGTGCCGAAGCCGCGACCACCAGCTCAATTTTTGCGCCGGCGCGGGTTCCGGAACCGGCTCACGCGCCGGTTCGGGCGCGATTTCCGCGACAGGCTCTGGCGCGGGCTCTGGCGCGGGCTCTGGCGCTGCAACGGGATGGGCCTCTTCGGCGGTCTCGGGCTGGGGCTCCCAGAACGAGTCCTCCGCATGCCGCATCTTGAACAGGCGTCCGAGGAAGCCGGCCTTGTCTTTCGATTCCGCGCTCATGCGCCTCCGTCTTGTTCCGATGAGGGCCCGCGCCCTTCTCAAATCCTTGCGATTTTGCGATAAGCGGCCATGACGCCCGAAGCGCAAAATCCTCGTCCCCTCTCGATAGCCTGTCCCGCATGACGCCGGAAGAGATTTATGCACGACTACTTTTTCGCGACGGACTGATATTGGTCCTCGACAAGCCGGCGGGCTTGCCGGTCCATCGCGGGCCCAAGGGCGGCGAAAATTTCGAACAAGATTTTGTTCACTTGCGTTTCGGCCTGCCGCGCGCCCCCGCACTGGCCCATCGGCTGGACAGGGACACGTCCGGCTGCCTCGTGCTCGGGCGCCATCGCAAGGCGCTGGAAAAGCTGATGCTTCTGTTCAAACAGCGCAAAATCGACAAGCTTTACTGGGCGGTGGTTTTGGGCGGGCCGGCGGAAGAGGAAGGGCTGATCGACCTGCCGCTTGGCCGCCTCGACGCCACGCGCGGCTGGTGGATGAAGGTCGATCTGCTCGGCCAGAGCGCGCAAACACGCTGGAAAGTGCTTGGCCGCGCCGCGGACGCACAGGGACGGCCCATCGCCTGGCTCGGACTGGAGCCGCTGACGGGACGCACGCATCAATTGCGCGTCCATTGCGCCGCATCCGGCTTTCCCATTGTCGGCGATCCCGTTTACGGGACCGGTCCGCGTGTCGGTGGGCCCGGCCTGCATCTGCACGCCCGAAGCGTGAGCGTGCCACTATACAAGAACAAGGCGCCGATCGATATTCGCGCGCCGGCGCCGGGCCATATGCTGGATTTGTTGCAGGCCTGCGGTTTTGCCGGCGAGCCGCCCGGGCCCGCCCCGCAAGCGCCCGGCGAGGACGACGCCGATGGCTGAGCAAGACGCCGGACAGGTCGCCAAAGCCTTTTACACCGCCTTGTCCGCGCGCGACGCCAGGACGATGGGCGCGCTTTACGCCGACGACGCGCATTTTTCCGATCCGATCTTTCCCGATCTCGACGCCGCCCACGCCCGCGCCATGTGGGCGATGCTGTTTTCCTCGGGCTCCGACCTTGCGGTCGATCATGAAATTCTTTCGAACTCCCTGCGGCAGGCCGTTGTGCGCTGGACGGCGCGCTATCGTTTCTCCCGCACCGGCCTGCCGGTGGTCAATGTCGTTACAGCGACGCTCGACGTCGAAAATGGGCTGATCCGCCGCCATCGGGACAAGTTTTCCTTCTATCGCTGGGCCAGCCAGGCGCTTGGTTTGCCGGGACGGCTCATCGGCTGGTCGCCGATCATCAAGGCGCGCGTACGCGCCCAGGCGGCGGCGCGGCTGAAAGCCTATATCGCGCAACAGGCGGCGGCGCGCGACTGAACCTTCCGGTGAACCCCGGCCGCCAAAGACACATTGCCCTTGATCGCGCATTGCGCTAGGCAGTCCGCGAGCAATTTCAGGAGAGGACGATGGGGTACAAGGTCGCTGTCGTCGGCGCCACGGGCAATGTGGGCCGCGAAATGTTGGATATTCTGGCCGAACGTCAGTTCCCGGCGGACGAGGTCGTGGCGCTGGCGTCGTCGCGCTCGATCGGCACGGAAGTCTCCTACGGCGACAAGATCCTCAAATGCAAGCACCTCGACACGTTCGACTTTTCCGACTGCGACATCGCCCTGATGTCGGCCGGCGGCGCCATTTCCAAGGAATGGTCGCCGAAGATCGGCGCGAAAAACTGCGTCGTCATCGATAATTCCTCGGCCTGGCGCTATGATTCCGACGTGCCGCTGGTGGTGCCGGAGGTCAACGCCGACGCGCTGAAAGGTTTTCGCAGGAAGAACATCATCGCCAATCCGAACTGCTCGACGGCGCAGCTCGTCGTGGCGCTCAAGCCGCTGCACGACCATTTCGGCATCAAAAGGGTCGTGGTTTCGACCTATCAGTCGGTTTCCGGCGCCGGCAAGGAGGCGATGGACGAACTCTTCGCCCAGACCCGCGCGGTTTTCGTCTCCGATCAGGTCGAAAACAAGAAGTTCCCCAAGCGCATCGCCTTCAACATCATTCCCCAGATCGACGTCTTCATGGAAGACGGTTTTACGAAGGAAGAGTGGAAGATGATGGCGGAGACCAAGAAGATTCTCGACCCCAAGATCAAGCTGACCGCGACCTGCGTGCGGGTGCCGGTGTTCATCTCTCATTCCGAAATCGGTGAATGTGGAGTTCGAAAAGCCCGTCACCGCCGACGAGGCGCGGAAAATCCTGCGCGAGGCCCCCGGCGTGCTGGTGATCGACAAGCACGAGCCCGGCGGCTACATCACCCCGCACGAGGCGGCGGGCGAGGACGCCACCTATATCTCGCGCATCCGTGAGGACGCCACCGTCGAGAACGGCCTCGCCTTCTGGTGCGTGTCCGACAATCTGCGCAAGGGCGCGGCGCTGAACGCGGTGCAGATCGCGGAAGCGCTGATCAACCGCAAGCTTCTTACGCCGAAGCGGAAGGCCGCCTGAGACCAAAACGCCGGGGAAACCCGGCGTTTTCTTTTTGAAGGATTGGCGCTCAGAACCTTGGCGTCTTGCCGAACGCCTTTTTATGCGCCTCGGCGGATACCTGGCGGAAGGCGCCGTCCTTTTCGTCGAGGACCGTCAATTCCCCGCCGGCCACCCCGAAATAGGCGCCGTGCAAAGTCAGCCAGCCACGGCTTTCGAGCGTCGCGATATAGGGAAAGCTGCGCAAATTGGCGATGCTCTGCCGGATCGATTCCCAGGCCAGCCGTTCCGACCATGAATTCAGGGGCTCGGTCGGATCGCCGATCTTTTCCGCCGCCGGCCCGAGCAGCTTGATCCAGCGGCCGATGAAATCGCCGGGCGCCAACGGCCGCATATAGGGATCGCGCTGCATTTCGGCGAAGGCTTTCACGCCGCCGCACTGGGCGTGGCCCATCACCACGACATGCTTGACCTTCAGCCCCATGACCGCGAATTCGATCGCCGCCGACGTGCCGTGGTAATCATCGTTCGGCTGATAGGGCGGCACGAGATTGGCGACATTGCGAAGCACGAACATTTCGCCCGGCCCGGCGTCGAAGATCAGTTCCGGCGAAACGCGGGAGTCGCAACAGCCGATCAGCAGGATTTCCGGGCTCTGGCCCTGTTGCGCCAGTTCCTCGTAACGATCGCGCTCATGCGGAAAACGTCCGCTCAGGAAATTCTCATAGCCTTCGGCGAGGCGTTTGGGAAATTTGACTTCGTCCATTGCTTCCCCGTCAGGGCGCAACGGCGCCCGCGCCGCCAACTCTTGCCGCATTGCGGCATCGAGGGCAATGCTTCCCTTCGTCGAAGAACTGGGGCCGAAGGCTCAAGAAAAGCGTCGAAAGGCGAATGGCGTGGCTTTCCGGGAAACATTATGGTGCACTGCGAAAATCCTTAAGGGAGCCGCCATGACCCGCCTTCGTCCCCGCCGCAGCGTCCTCTATATGCCGGGATCGAACGCGCGCGCGCTGGAAAAGGCCAAGACCATCGCCGCCGACGCCCTGATCCTCGATCTGGAGGACGCGGTCGCGCCCGACGCCAAGGAACTGGCCCGCAGCCAGGTGACGGCCGCGGTCAAGGCGGGCGGTTTCGGCCGCCGCGAAGTGGTGATTCGCGTCAACGGCCCGATGACGCCGTGGGGCAAGGAGGATCTCGCCGCCGCCGCCCAGGCCGGTCCGGACGCCATCCTGCTGCCCAAGGTCTCTGCGCCGGGCGACATCATGATCGCCGCCATGGCGATGCGCGACGCCGGCGCGCCCGACCACACGCGGATCTGGGCGATGATGGAGACGCCGGTCGCCATTCTCAACGCCGATTACATCGTTCGCACCGCGATCGATCCCAGCTCCCGGCTCGCCGCGCTGGTCATGGGGACCAATGACATCGCCAAGGAAACCCGCGCGCGCCTGACGCCCGGCCGCCCCTCCATGCTGGCCTATCTGTCGATCTGCGTCGCCGCCGCGCGGGCGCATGGCGTCGATATTGTCGACGGCGTCTACAACGATTTCTCCGACGAGGCCGGCTTCCGCGCCGAATGCGAACAAGGCCGCGATCTCGGGATGGACGGCAAGACCTTGATCCATCCGAACCAGGTCGCGATCTGCAACGAGGTTTTCGCGCCGTCGGAAGCGGAAGTCGCCTTCGCCCGCAGGATCATCGAGGTCTTCGACCTGCCCGAAAACGCCTCGAAGGGCGTCTTGCAGATCGACGGCAAAATGGTCGAACGTCTGCATGGGGATATGGCGCGCCGGACGGTTGCGATCGCCGACGCCATCGCGGGCGCCTGAGGGTTCTTTCACCGATTGCGGGTTTCCTTTCCACGGCGCGCGCGCTAGCAATATGTCTAGTGAACGATAGAGGCGTGGGATGAGCGACCAGAACGGCGACAAGACCGCAACGGGGGAAACCGAAGCCAGCTCGCAGACGAGCCCCATTAAAGCGCCCCAGGCGACGCCGGAAGCAAAGGCCTCGGCAAGCCAGGCGCCTCACGAGCTCGAACAGCCGGGGGACGAAGCGGAGCCGCCGGAGCATGAGGACGATATAGAAGATTCGGAGCTTGAGGCCGACCCGGAGCCACCGGAGGAAGCCGAAACGCATCGTTCCGCAACCGCGCCCGAACAGCCGCCGGAAAAAGTGAAGCGGCGGGGCGGCGCCGTGAAAGTGGTCGCCTATCTGATCGCCTTGGCCCTGGCCGGCGGCGGCGGCTATTACCTGTGGAACGCTTATTTCGCCGCGCCCGAGAGCGCCGAAACCGACGCGACGACCCCGGAAGCATCGCCGGCGCCCGAACAGAAGGCCGAAGCCGAAAGGCCGGTCCCGGCCCCCGAAAGCAGCGCGGCGTCAAACTCATCCTCCGAAAACGCCGGCTCCGAGAACAAGCCGGCGCCCACCGAACCCCCGCCGACAGCTTCGCCCCAAACCGCCGTTCCACCTTCTGCGCCGCCCGAATTGGCCAAGACGGCCGAATCCGAAAAGCCTGCCCCCGCCGCCGAATCCTCGCAGCCGGCCGAGAACGCCGCCCCGGTCGCGGCGAAGCCGGCGAGCGAAAGCGCGCCTTCCGAGAACAAGCCGGCCGCAGAGCCAGCGACGAAAGCCCCGGGCGAAACGGCCGCGGCTGCGGCGGCTCCGTCCGAACCGAAACCGCCCGCGGAAAGCGCGCCGTCGGAAAACAAGCCGGCCGCCGAATCCGCGCCTGCGGCCACGCCGCAAAAAGCGGCTGCGACCCCCGCGGCGCCCGAGCCCGCAAAGCCAGCCGAGGCTGGGACGCCGGCGAGCGCGCCCGCCCCCGTCGAGCCGGCGAAGCCGATCGCTGCTTCCGCCGAGACGAGCCCGGTGAGCGCGCCCGCCGCCGTCAATCCGCAGACAGCCGAAGCGCTCGCCGCGGTGACAGCGAAACTCGCCGCCGCCGATGCGACGATCTTGGCCCTTTCGCAACGGCTCCAGACCGTCGAAGGTCAGCTTGGCGCGCTCAAGAGCGAAGCGCGCGCCGCCCCGCCTCCGGCTGCGCCGGACAATTCCGGCGGAGCGACGGCCCGGCTGGCGGTGGCGCAAAGCCTGTTGAACGCCATGCGGCAAGGCGACGACTATTCCGCGCAGATCGCGGCGCTTCAGAAATTGGGCGCCGATTCCGAACAGCTGGCGCGGCTGCGCGCCGGCCTGTCCGCCCCAAGCGTCGGGGATCTGGCGAAAGAATTCGCCGCCCTGGGCCCCAAACTGGTGGAATTGGCCGCGCCCGCTGAACGGACTTATGCGGCAAAACCGGCGCAGAGCCTGAAAGACGCGATCTGGGCGCGGGTCGAAACCGAAGCGCGCAAGCTGGTGCGGATCAGGCCCGCCGGCTCGGCCGAGCAGGACGCGGCCGCGGCGACAGTCGCAACGATCGAAAAGGATTTGCGCGCCGGCGATCTCGCGGCCGCGTTCACCGAGCGTCAGCAGCTTCCGCCTGCCGCCCGGTCCCTTTCCGATCAATGGGCTGCGGGCGTGAAAGCGCGGATTGACGCCGAATCGGCCGCCAAGGCGGAGCTGAACGCGGCCTTGCGGAATTTGACCAAGACAAAGACCTGACTTGTCCGTTCCTGCGGCGGCGCGGCAGGCCGCGCCGCCAGCGCCATTTTCTCATTCGAGTGCCGCCGATGATCCGCATTCTGGTCTTTCTGCTCCTGATCGGGCTCGTCACCCTGGGGTTGGGTTTTCTGGTCGAACAGCCCGGATCCATGTCTCTGACCTGGTTCGGCTACCATATCGACACCTCGCCGCTGGTCGGCCTGGGCGTCGTCGCGCTGACCGCGGTCATCGTCTGGAGCGTGTTGCGCTTCATCTTCAACCTGCCCAGCCTGGTCGCCCTGACCGCCCGAGCCCGCAAGCGCGCCCGGGGCCACGACGCCTTGGCGCGCGGCATCATCGCCGCGGGCGTCGGCGACCTCCACAAGGCGCGCAAGGCCAACCAGGAGGCGAAAAAGCTGGCGCCGCACGAGCCGCTCACGCTGTTGCTCGACGCTCAGACGGCGCAGCTTTCCGGCGACCGCGACGGCGCCGAGCGCGCCTTCCGCGCCATGACCGAAAGGCAGGAGACGAGGCTGCTCGGCCTGCGCGGCCTCCACTCGGAATCGCTGCGCCGGGGCGATCATGATCGCGCCCACCAGATCGCGCTCCAGGCCCAGGGCATCGCGCCCCTCGCCTGGTCGGGTCAGGCGCTGCTCGACCGCTATTCCGGCCAGCATGACTGGGAGGCCGCGCGCCTCTGCGTCGCCCAGAATCTGAAAGCCAAGCTTATCGACAAGGAGACCGCCAACCGGCAAAGGGCGGTCATCGACACCGCTCTGGCGATGGAGGCCGAGGCCACGGACCAGGACCGAGCCATCAGCCTGTTGCGCGCGGCGGTGAAAAAGGCGCCCGATCTCGTTCCCGCCAACGCTCTGCTCGCGCGCCTGTACACCCAACGCGGCAAACTTCGCGCAGCGTCGAAACTGCTCGAGGCGGCCTACGCCAAAACGCCGCATCCCGATCTCGCGCAGATCTATGTCGGCATGCGCCACGGCGATTCGGCCCAGGACCGACTCGTTCGCGCCAAGGCTCTCGCCCGGCTCGCCCCCAAGGACCCGGAAAGCGCGATCGCGGTTGCGACCGCCGCCCTGGGCGCGGGCGATTTCCCGACCGCGCGCGAGGTGATGACGCCGCTGGTCGCCATGGGCGAACGGCCGACCGCGCGTATGTGCGTCATCATGGCCGAGCTGGAGGAGCGCGAGCACAACGCTCAAGGGTTGGCGCGCGAATGGCTCGCCCGCGCCTCGCGCGCGCCGCGCGACCCGGTCTGGATCGCCGACGGACATTGGTCCAAACAATGGGCCCCGGTGTCGCCGGTCACCGGCAAACTCGACGCCTATCGCTGGATGCAGCCCAAGGAAGAACTGGCCGGCGCGATCGAGCCGCCGCCGCCGGCCTATCAAGGGCCGCCGGCGATCGAGGCCGAGCCGGCGCGCGCGGAGCTCGCCCCGCCGCAACCGACCCCGCCGCCCGAGCCGCCGCCGGTCCTCGCCCCACCCGAAACGAAAGGCGAGGAGCCGCCCGCTCCTGCGGCCGGCGAGCCGGCCAAGGCCCCGCCGCGTCCTTCGAGCGGGCCAGAGCCGGTGATCTTCCCCCTCGCGTCGTCGCCGGACGACCCCGGCGCCGAAGAGGAAAACACCGAAACGCGGCTCTATTGACGCCGCTGGCGCTCGACAAGCCTTGAAAAATTGGCTATAGGGCCGCCTCCCTTCGCACCCTAAGCGCAGGGAAGCGCCGCGTCCGCGCGGCGCCAATTCACAACAGCGTCCCGAAACGCTCGCCACCAGGCGAAACGGAGTCCGAAATGGCCGATATCATCCAGCAGCTCGAAGCCGAGCAGATCGCCAAGCTTTCCGTGAACAAGACCATACCGGAATTCGCGCCGGGCGACACCGTGATCGTCAATGTCAAGGTCAAGGAAGGCGACCGCGCCCGCGTCCAGGCCTATGAGGGCGTCGTGATCGCCCGCGACGGCGGCGGCCTCAACGAGAGCTTCACCGTCCGCAAGATTTCCTACGGCGAAGGCGTCGAGCGCGTCTTCCCGGTTTATGGCCCGCTGATCGATTCGATCAAGGTCGTGCGCCGCGGCAAGGTTCGCCGCGCCAAGCTCTATTACCTGCGTGACCGCCGCGGCAAGTCGGCCCGCATCGCGGAGCGGTCCGACACCAAGGCCAAGGCCGCCAAAGCCGAGTGAGCGCCTGCGGGGCCTTGCTTTCGTTTTTTGGAAAGGCTGGCCGAAGCGCCGGCCTTTTCGCGTTATATGAATTCCGCATGATCATGCGGAATTCATATAACGCTGGCGCGAAAATCCTCCCGCGACTAAAGGATTTCGCACCATGGCGTTTCGGCGGATTGCGAAGCAATCTCGCGGAAACCGTATTAAAGCCCAAATTCGCGTCCCCGGCCTTGCCGGACGCCCGAAACATTCTATTTCGTCTAAGCAAAGGGCCCGCGCCGCGCGGGCCGCGTCGGAGATCGAGATCATGGTTGAGTCCACGGCCAAGTCCACGGCCAAGTCCATGGCCAAGCCGCGCACCCTGTATGACAAGATCTGGGACGATCATGTCGTCGATGTCCAGCCCGACGGCACGGCCCTGATCTATATCGACCGCCATCTCATCCATGAGGTGACGAGCCCGCAGGCTTTCGAAGGCTTGCGCCTCGCCCACCGAAAGGTCCATGCGCCGCAGAAGACGCTGGCGGTGGTAGACCATAACGTTCCGACCACCGACCGCTCCAAGCCGATCGAGGACCCCGAGAGCAGGGCGCAGGTCGAGCAACTGGCGATCAACGCCCGCGATTTCGCCATCGAATATTACAACGAGCATGACCGCCGACAGGGCGTGGTCCATATTATCGGTCCCGAACAGGGCTTCACTTTGCCCGGCGCCACCATCGTCTGCGGCGACAGTCATACCTCGACTCACGGCGCCTTCGGCGCCTTGGCCCATGGCATCGGCACGTCCGAGGTTGAGCATGTTCTGGCGACCCAGACCCTGATCCAGGCCAAGGCCAGGAACATGCTGGTCAAGGTCAATGGCAGGCTTGGCGAGGGCGTGACCGCCAAGGATATCGTGCTGGCGATCATCGGCAAGATCGGCGCCGCCGGCGGCACCGGCTTTGTCATCGAATATGCGGGCGAGGCCATCGAAGACTTGTCGATGGAAGGCCGCATGACGGTGTGCAACATGTCGATCGAGGCGGGCGCCCGCGCCGGCCTGATCGCGCCGGACCAGAAAACCTTCGATTATCTGAAGGACCGCCCCAAGGCGCCGAAGGGCGAGGCCTGGGAGCGCGCCCTGCATTACTGGAAACAGCTCAAGAGCGATCCGGGCGCCCATTATGACGCGGTGGTCGACCTCGACGCCGCCACTCTGCCGCCGCTCCTCACCTGGGGCACCAGCCCCGAGGACGTCGTCGCCATCGACGGCGTCGTCCCGACGGTCGAAGCGGGCAAGACCGAGGCCCAGCGCGCAAAAATCCAGCGCGCTCTGGACTATATGGGCCTCAAGGGCGGCGAAAAGCCGACCGACATCAAGATCGACCGCGTCTTCATCGGCTCCTGCACCAACGGCCGCATCGAGGATTTGCGCGCCGCCGCCAAGATCGCCGAAGGGCGCAAGGTGTCGCCGCATGTCAACGCCATGGTCGTGCCGGGCTCCGGGCTGGTCAAGTCCCAGGCCGAAGCCGAGGGCCTCGACAAGATTTTCGTCGCCGCCGGTTTCGAGTGGCGCGAACCGGGCTGCTCGATGTGCCTGGCGATGAATCCCGACCGGCTGGCGCCGGGCGAGCGCTGCGCCTCGACCTCGAACCGCAATTTCGAAGGCCGCCAGGGCTTTAAAGGCCGCACCCATCTCGTCTCGCCCGGGATGGCGGCGGCGGCGGCGGTCGCCGGCCATTTCGTGGACGTTCGCACCCTGAAGTGAGAATGGAAGCCCGATGGACGCCAGCGAACTGCGCGCCCTTCAGGCGCCCCTGAAAGAAAAATACCAGGCTGACGCCGGCGCCGCGCTGGTCACCTTGACGGCGCGGGGCGATCTCGCCGGCGACGGCCTCGCCTGCAAGGTCGAGACTTCGCGCGCCCTGATCGAGGCGGGGCTTCACCCGGCGACCGGCGGGAACGGCTTGCAGGCCTGTTCGGGCGACATGCTGCTGGAGGCGCTCGTCGCCTGCGCGGGGGTCACGCTCAAGGCGGTGGCGACTGCGCTAGGGTTTCGCCTCAGGGGCGGCGTCGTCCGCGCCGAGGGCGATCTAGATTTTCGCGGCACGCTCGGCGTCGCCAAGGACGCAGCCGTGGGTTTCGCCGCGATTCGCCTGTTTTTCGATCTCGACACCGACGAACAGCAGGAGCGGATCGACGCTTTGGTCAAGCTGACCGAGCGTTATTGCGTGGTGTTCCAGACCCTGGCCCGGCCGCCGAAACTGGCGCTCAAGATGACGAAAGGGACGGCAGGCTGATGGGAAGCATTCGCCGGCCGCCGTGGGACTGGGGCGCGCGCGCGGCGCCCTCGCTCCACGATTTCGAGGCGCTCGCCGACGCCGCCTTTCATCGACTGCCCGACCATTTTCGACAGGCCTGCGAAGGTTTGATCATCCGGATCGAGGATTTCCCCGACGACGAAATTCTCGAGGAATTCGACGCCAGTTCGGAATTCGAACTGCTCGGCCTGTTTCGTGGCCGGGGCCTCGCCCAGACCGAAGGCGTCCAGACCGGGCAATTCCCCAATATCGTCTTTCTGTTCCGCCGCCCGATCCTTGATGTCTGGGCCGAGGGCGAGGAGACGCTAGGCGATCTCGTCCGTCACGTTCTGGTGCATGAAATCGGCCATCATTTCGGCCTCTCCGACGCCGATATGGAGCGCATCGAGCGCGAAGCCGACTGATTGCCCGTTTTACCGCCCTTTGTTAAACCCACGGCCGAACCGCCGGTCCGGCGTCACAGTCAGGCAAGAGAACACTTTCAGGTAAGAAAATGGAAAAATTCACCAAATTGACCGGGGTCGCCGCGCCGCTGCCGATCACCAATATCGACACGGACATGATCATCCCGAAGCAATATCTGAAGACCATTGCCCGCACTGGCCTCGGCAAGGGCCTGTTTTCAGAATTGCGCTACCGCGAGGACGGATCGGAAAACCCGGATTTCGTTCTCAACAAGCCGGCCTATCGCAAGGCGCAGATCCTGGTGGCCGAGGACAATTTCGGCTGCGGCTCGTCGCGCGAACATGCGCCTTGGGCCCTGCTCGACTTCGGCATTCGCGCGATCATCTCGACCGGCTTCGCCGACATCTTCTACAACAACTGCTTCAAGAACGGCGTCTTGCCGATCAAGGTGTCCAACGAAAACCTGGCCAAGCTGATGGACGACGCCGAGCGCGGCGCCAACGCGACCCTGACCATCGACCTCGAAGCCCAGGAAATCCGTGGTCCCGACGGCGGCGTGGTGAAATTCGACATCGATCCGCATCGCAAGCGTTGCCTGCTCGAAGGGCTCGACGACATCGGCCTGACTTTGGTGAAAGCGCCGAAAATCGCCGATTTCGAAGCGCGGATGGCCAGCGACCGTCCCTGGATCTGATGTTTTCAGTTCTGCATGGCCGAGAATCACGCTAAATTCCTTCGATGAAGTCCGGGATTCTCGCTCTTTCGCTTGTTCTCGCGCTCGGCCAGACGGCCCGCGCCGATTTTGCCTCGTGCAAGCAGACCATCAAGGCGCAGGCGGCGGCCGAGGGCGTCTCCCAGGCCACGCTTTCCCGCGCCCTGGACGCCCTGCAGCCCAATGACGCGGTGAGCTTTCTCGGCGCCCAGCCGGAATTCTCGACCCCGATCTGGGATTACATCGCCGGCCTCGTCGATGACGAGCGCGTGCGCGACGGGCGGGAGCGTTTCGCCGAATATCGCCAGGCGGCGCTGGCGGCCCAGCATCGGTTCGGCGTCGACGCGCCGGCGCTGATCGCCGTCTGGGGCGTCGAATCCGATTTCGGCCGCAGTTTCGGCGGCCGGCCGATCATTCAGTCCCTGACCACCCTGGCCTGCACGCCCAACCGCCGCTCCGGTTATTTCCATGGAGAACTGCTCGCGGCGCTGAAAATCCTCGACCACGGCGACGTCAAGCTTGAGGAGTTCAACGGCTCCTGGGCCGGCGCCTTCGGCAACACTCAGTTCATGCCCTCGACCTTCCTGCGCCTCGCGGTCGACGGCGATGGCGACGGGCGGCGCGACGTGATCAATTCGGTTCCCGACGCGCTGGCCTCCACCGCCAATTTCCTCCATCACGCCGGCTGGGCTCCCGGCCTGCCCTGGGGCTTCGAGGTCCGGCTTCCCGCCGGCTATCGCGGACCGTCGGGCTGGCGGGCGAAGCGGCCGCTGTCATTCTGGGCCGCCCATGGGCTCGCGCATGTCAATGGCGCGCCCTTGTCCGGCGGCGGCGGCTATGGCCTGTTCCTGGCCTCGGGGCCAAACGGCCCCGCCTTCCTGGTGTCGCGGAATTTTGACGCCTTCTATTCCTATAACGCCGCCGAATCCTACGCCCTTGCGCTCGGCCTCCTGTCGGACCGCATCAAGGGCGGCCCCGGGCTCGTCACCCCCTGGCCGACCGACGACCCCGGCATCCCGCGGGTCGAGCGTCGCGAGGTTCAGACGCTGCTGGCCCAGCGCGGCTATGACATCGGCGGCAAGATCGACGGCGTGATGGGAACGAAAAGCCGCGAGGCCATCGCCGATTATCAACGCCGGATCGGCATGCCGCCCAACGGCCGCGCCAGCGTAAAGCTTCTGGCTGTCCTGCGTTCTGGCAGGTGAAGTCAGTTCAGACGAATGAGGTTGTCCGGCAGTTCGTTGCCGCCGCCATCCGGCGGCGCAGCGCGCGCCAAAATGTCGCCGCACCGCGCGACCGCATCGACGAAGCCCTCGGTGACCCGACCCTCGCGGAGGTGCGCGGTCATTTCCTCAACCGCCCCGCGCCAATCCGTTTCTGAAATCCGGTCGTCCAACGCGCGATCCGCAATAATCCGGGCGTAATGCTCGGCGAGCGACACGAAAATCAGCACACCCGCCCGGCTGCGGGTATTTCCCAGGCCGCGGGCGAAAAATTGTTCGAGCGCGGCGGCGAAGGCCTGCCGTCTTTTTAGCGCGCGCGGAATCAGAATGACGCCGAGCGGCGTCCAACCCAAAAGGAGCAGCGCGATGACGAAGACCCCGGTCTGGATCGCGAAAACCACTTGCGCCGGCGTCTGAGTCCATTCGAGCAGAGGCCAAGGCGCGATGAGGGCCAAGGCGGTCGCATAAAGCACGACGAAGGCGGAAGGATCGCAGGAACGTCGGGCCAGGACACAGACGATTTGGCCGCTGGTGCGGGACTCCGCGGCCCGCACGGCGGCTATGATCGCGTTTTCGTCCACCTTTGCCGACATCACCAATCCCCCGAGGCGCCGCCGCCGCCCGACGAGCCGCCGCCGCCTGAAAAACCACCGAAATCGCCGCCGGAAAAGCCGCCGCCCCCGCCGCTGGACCAGCCAGGCCCCGGCAGGAAGATGAACGGCCCGCCGCCCCCGCCGCCGCGCCGCCCGCCGCCGCGGCTGCTGCGCCATAAAATGAAGATGACCAGAGCGACGATGAGGAAGGGGAGGATTGCGTCGAAGACATTGTCAGGCTGATCGGGACGAACCTGCGGTTTTTTCGTCCATTCGCTCGAATCGGTCGTCAAAATCGTGATGACGTCGTCGACGCCCCTGGTGATCCCGCCCGCGAAATCGCCCGCCTTGAAGCGTGGCGCGATGGCGTTGACGATGACGATCTTGGACAATGCGTCGGTGAGCGTGCCTTCGAGGCCATAGCCGACCTCGATCCTGACCTTTTTCTCCTTGGGCGCGACCAGCAGCAGAACGCCATTATTCTTGGTTTTTTCGCCCAAGGCCCAGTGGCGGAACAATTCGTTGGCGTAGGGCTCGATTTCCTCGCCCTGGAGGGAGCTGACGGTGGCGACGACGAACTGGATGCCCGACTTCTGTTCGAGGTCGGCAAGCTTGGTCTCCAGAGTCTGCTTCACATCCGGCGCCAGCAGATTGGCCTGATCCACCACACGGCCGGTCAGCGCGGGAAAATCGGTCACGTCGGCCCGGAGCGCCGATGGAACGAGGGCGAGGGCCAAAGCCAGCGCGGCAAATAGCCAAAGCGGCAAGGCGCCTATCATACGAATTCCGCATGACTCATGCGGAAACCGTATGATGCGCGGGTTTTGTGCAGGGGTCCGTGGCATGAGCGCCCCGAAACCGGTCAGAACTTCACCTGCGGCGGCTTTTGCGCGTCGTCGGTCGCGGTGAACGTCGCCAATGGCTTTTTATTGCGGAACATTGTCATCGCCCACAGCATGGACGGGAAGGTTTCAAGCGTCAGATTATAATCGCGCACGGCGGCGATATAATCGCGTCGGGCCACCGCAATCCGGTTTTCCGTGCCTTCGAGCTGCGATTGCAGCGCCAGAAAATTCTGGTTCGATTTCAGATCGGGGTAATTCTCGCTGACCGCCAGCAGCCGGCCGAGAGCCCCCGAAAGCTGGTTCTGGGCGTCCTGGAATTGCTTGAGCTTGTCGGGATCGGTGAGCTGAGAGGCGTCGATCTGGACCCGCGTCGCCTTGGCGCGGGCCTCGACCACGGCGGTCAGCACGTCCTTTTCCTGCTTGGCGTAGCCCTGCACCGTCGCCACCAGATTGGGGATCAGATCGGTGCGGCGCTGGTAATTGTTCTGCACATCCGCCCAACGCGCCTTGGCGGTCTCCTCGGCGGTCGGAATGGTGTTGTAGCCGCAGGCCGACAGGCTCAGCCCGACCAAAGCGACGGCGACGAGATTGCGCAGACGCGACGAAAAGGACATGGCGACTCTTTCTTGAAACAGGACGCAAGGCGCGTCGAAAGCGCGCCAATTTAAGCGCGCTTTCATGGCCAGGCCAGCGCAAACACGGCTGTTCAGGGAATCGAAAGCAGGATTTTTCCCCGCGCCTTGCGCTCCTTGAGCAGGTTCAAAGCCTTGGCGATGTCATGGAGCGGCAGCACCTCGTCGACATGGGCCGAAAGCACCCCTTTGGCGGCCCAATCGAAAATCCGCGCCATGTTCCGGCGGTGCGCCTCGGGCTCGCGCTTGACGAATTCGCCCCAGAACACGCCGAGAATGGCGCAACCTTTCAAGAGAGTGAGGTTGAGCGGGATTTTCGGGATTTCGCCCGAGGCGAAGCCGACGACCAGAAAACGTCCCTTCCAGGCCATGGCGCGCAGCGCCGCCTCGCTGAAGGCGCCGCCGATGGCGTCATAGACGCAGTCCACGCCTTTGCCGCCGGTGCGAAGCTTCAGGCCTTCCTTGAGATTTTCCGCCGCATAATTCAGGCCGTCATGGGCGCCGTGACGCCGGGCGAAATCGAGTTTTTCCGGCGACGACGCGCAGGCGATGACATGGGCCCCGAGCGCGGCGCCGATCTCGACCGCCGCCAGGCCGACGCCGCCGGAGGCGCCCAGAACGGCCAGGGTCTCGCCCAGCCGCAGATCGGCCCGCTGCACCAAAGCGTGCATCGTCGTGCCATAGGTGATGAAAGCCCCGCGGCCCGGTCGTCGTTCAGCGCATCGGGAACCGGGGCGAGAATCGAGGCCGGCAGCGCGAGACGCGACCGCGCCGCGCCATGGGAGCAATAGCCGGCGACGCGCTGGCCGACCGCAAGGCCTTCCACGCCATCGCCCAAGCCCATGACTTTGCCGCAGAATTCGCCGCCGGGCGAGAAGGGCAGGGCCGGTTTGACCTGATATTTGTTTTCGATGATCAGCGTGTCGAAAAAATTCAGCGCCACGCGCGAGGGTTCGACCAGAACTTCGCCCGGACCCGGAACGGGATCGGGCAGTTCGCGCAGGACCAGGCTTTCCGGCGGACCATATTGCTCACAAAGCGCTGCGATCATTGAAATTCTTCCCAAATCGAGGCAGTTTCTCCGCCGACCGCGCATGACGAACGTCGGATTTTTGCCTGTTTCGCCGCTTAAGCGTCGTCATCGCCGATTTTCCAGCTCGCCGGAAATGGCGCTATGATCCGTTCGGCTGATTCGCTCCCTCCACCTTAAGCCAATGGTCGTTTCATGATCGCTTCCGCTTCCTTCCGCGCGCGCATTCTGTTCGCTGGCGCCGCTATGGCCTTCGTTCTGGCGCTCGGCCCCGGCCACGCCGCTCTGGCCAAGGCCAAGACCAGCCACGCCAAGAACGAAACCGCCAAGACGGGAAAAGACGCCAAAAAGACCAAGGGAAAGGAAAAGGACGCCAAATCGGGCAAAGGCGCCGATCAGGGCAAAGCCACGCAACTGGGAACCTTCGGCGAGTGGGGCGCTTATGCGACCCAAGGCAAAACCAAGACCTGCTACGCCCTTGCGCAGCCCAAGACCCGCGAGCCGTCCTCGCTGAAACGCGACCCCGCCTATATTTTCATTTCGACCCGCCCGGCGGAAAACGTCAAAAGCGAGATCTCGTTCATCATGGGCTTTCCGATGAAGGACGGCGGCGAGGCCACTGCGGAAGTGGGCTCGTCGTCGTTCAGCCTGATCGCCAAGGGCTCCGACGCCTGGGTGAAAAACCCCGCCGAGGAGAGCCGCCTGATCGAGGCGATGAAAAGACATGCCAAACTGACGGTGAAAGCGACTTCGGCCAAGGGCAAGACGACGACCGACAGCTATGTCCTGTCCGGGCTCGGCCAGGCGCTCGAAAAGGCGCACAAGGCCTGTCATTAACGATCGTTCGCGCGCGCCGGCCGGCGCTTTTGCCCCAAGGTCGCAGGACCAAAGTGTGACGCGCGACCCGCTTGTCGGCGTTCCAACCGTTGGTCCATAATGTAAGCCGATCGAGTGGCGCGCGCCGCGAGCAAGCGGCGGTGGTCGGAATCGTGTGGGAGGAAGTCATGTCCAAGAAAGTCTACCCCGTTCCGGCAGAGTGGGAAAGCCGCGCGTACATCAACGACGCGAAATACCAAGAGATGTATGCACAGTCGGTTTCCGATCCGGACGGCTTCTGGGCGGAACAGGCTAAGCGCATCGATTGGATCAAGCCTTTCACCAAGGTCAAGGACACTTCGTTCGATCCGCATAACGTTTATATCAAATGGTTCGAGGACGGCACGACCAATATATCGATGAATTGCATCGACCGTCATCTCGCCAAGCGCGGCGACCAGGTCGCGATCATCTGGGAGGGCGACAATCCCGCCGAATCCAAACACATCACCTACAAGCAGCTGCACGAAGAAGTCTGCCGCTACGCCAATGTGCTGAAAGCCAAGGGCGTCGGCAAGGGCGATACGGTCACCATCTATATGCCGATGATCCCCGAAACGGCTTACGCCATGCTGGCCTGCGCGCGCATCGGCGCGATCCATTCGGTGGTTTTCGGCGGCTTCTCGCCGGATTCCTTGGCGGGACGCATCAGCGACTGCAAGTCCAAGGTTCTCATCAGCACTGACGAAGGCGTGCGCGGCGGCCGCAAGGTGAATATGAAAGCCAATGCGGACGCGGCGATCGAAAAGACCGGCGACATTGTCAGGACGCAGCTTGTGGTCAAGCACACCGGCGGCCAGATCGCCTGGCATGAGGGACGCGACTGCTGGATGCATGACGAGGAGGCGAAAGTCTCGGCGGATTGCCCGCCCACCGAAATGAACGCCGAAGATCCCTTGTTCATCCTTTATACTTCGGGTTCGACCGGCACGCCAAAGGGCGTCGTGCACACAACCGCCGGTTATCTGGTGTATGTCGCGCTGACGCACCAGACTATTTTCGATTATCACGACGGCGACATTTATTGGTGCACCGCCGACGTCGGCTGGGTGACGGGGCACAGCTACATCGTCTATGGCCCGCTGTGCAACGGCGCAACCACCCTGATGTTCGAAGGCGTTCCGAACTACCCGACCATTTCCCGTTTCTGGGAGGTCGTCGACAAGCATCAGGTCAACATTTTCTACACCGCTCCGACGGCGATCCGCTCGCTGATGGGCGCCGGCGCGGAGCCGGTGAAAAAGACTTCGCGCAAAAGCATTCGCCTGCTCGGCACGGTCGGCGAACCGATCAATCCGGAAGCCTGGGAATGGTACTATCACGTGGTCGGCGAAGAGCGCTGCCCGATTGTCGACACCTGGTGGCAGACCGAGACCGGCGGCATTCTCATCACGCCGCTGCCTGGCGCCAACGCCTTGAAGCCCGGCTCGGCCACCCGTCCCTACTTCGGCATCGTGCCTCAGGTCGTGGACGTTTCCGGCAATGTCGTCGAGGGCCCCTGCGAAGGCAATCTCGTCATCGCCGACGCATGGCCGGGCCTGATGCGCACGGTCTATGGCGACCACGAGCGCTTCGTGCAGACCTATTTCTCGGCCTATCCGGGGAAGTATTTCACCGGCGACGGTTGCCGCCGCGACGCCGATGGCTATTACTGGATCACCGGCCGCGTGGACGACGTGATCAACGTCTCCGGTCACCGCATGGGCACGGCGGAAGTGGAAAGCGCGCTGGTCGCTCATCCGGCGGTCGCCGAGGCTGCCGTCGTCGGCTATCCCCATGACATCAAGGGCCAGGGCATCTATGCCTATGTCTCGTTGATAACGGGCGTCGAGCCGACCGAGGCCTTGCGCAAGGAGCTTGTCGCCTGGGTCCGCAAGGAGATCGGCCCGATCGCTTCGCCGGACGTCATCCAGTTCGCGCCCGGCCTGCCCAAGACCCGTTCGGGCAAGATCATGCGCCGCATCCTGCGCAAGATCGCCGAAAACGAATTCGGCTCGCTCGGCGACACCTCGACCCTCGCCGACCCGACCGTGGTCGACGACCTGATCCAGAATCGCGGCGGCTGAATTTATCCGCCTTGATTTGCAATGGAGCCGGACGAGACATCGTCCGGCTTCAACTTTTTTAGAACTTTCGAAAAATTTTACCAAGCTGGCGAGATTCCGGCGGAGTGTGGCGCCGGCGTCCTAGTTTTAACGGCCATTTGACGGCAACCTGCGCAGAATCGTCGGGTCGGACGAACTTGCCTGTCGGAGAATGAATATGTTCGCTTTCAAGAGCTTGCGGGCGGCGACTCTATTGGGCGCCGCGCTTTTCGGCTTTTCCATGCCCAATGCCGCCGGCGCCCATACCCAAGTCGTGGCCTTCCACTCGTCTTATGGGGCCGGGACCATCATCATCAGCATGAGCCAGCGCAAACTCTTCTATGTCCTCGAGGACGGCCGCGCGATTGAATATCCCGTCGCGGTCGCTAAACCCGGCAAGGAATGGCTGGGATCGGCCCATATCGCGGGCAAATATTCCCATCCGGACTGGTCGCCGCCGGCCGTCGTCAAACACGACCATCCGAATCTGCCCAATTTCATCCCCGGCGGCTCGGCGCGCAATCCCATGGGCGTGGCCGCAATGACGCTGGACCGCGAACAGATCGCAATCCACGGTACGACCCAGCATATGCGCGCGTCGGTCGGGACCCGCGCCTCCTATGGCTGCATCCGGATGCTGAACGAGGATGTCGCCGACCTCTATGATCGCGTCGGAGTTGGCACGCCAGTGGTGATGCGACCCTGACGGCCCGCATTTTCCGCCGCGCTTAAAATTCCACCTGCATCCGCCGCGACAGATCGGTGCGAATATCGGCCGCCGAAAAGCCTTGCTGGCGCAAATCGCGCAGGCTCGGCGACGATTTGCTCTTGGACAGTTTTCGTCCTTCGTCGTCGAGCACGAGACGATGGTGATGATAGGATGGCGTGCGCAGGCCGAGAAGCGCTTGCAACAGCCGATGCAATCCCGTCGCGGGTTCGAGATCGGCGCCACGAACGACATCGGTGACGCCCTGGGCGTGGTCGTCCATGACGCAGGCGAGGTGGTATGAGGCCGGCGCGTCGCGGCGTCCGATCAAGGCGTCGCCCCAGCCCGAAGGCGCCGCCGCGACGATCCGGGCCGCGTCGCCCTCGTGGAATTCGCGACAGTTCAAGGGCGCGCCGATTTCTCGCAGCGCCTTTTCCATATCCAGACGCCATGACCATCGCGCCCCGGCCTCGATGCGGGCCTTTCGCCCCGTGGCGGTCAATTCGCGGCAGGTTCCGGCGTAAAGGAAGGCGCCGTCGGGATCGCGCGGCCAATCCGGTCTGCCGCCGCAGCTTTTCGCGATTTCCCCCCTGGAGCAGAAACAGGGGTAAACGAGCCCCCGACGCGCCAGATCCTCCAAAGCCCCGCGATAGGCCGCCAAATGCTCGGATTGGCGGCGCGGCGTCCCGGACCAGACAAAGCCTAGCCAGTCGAGGTCTTCGATCAAGGCGTCTTCGTAACGGCGACGCGATCGCAGGGGGTCGATGTCCTCGATGCGCAGGAGCAGCGATCCGCCGCAGGCGCGCGCCAATTTGAGATTGAACAAAGCCGAATAGGCGTGTCCCAGATGAAGAAAGCCGTTGGGCGATGGCGCGAATCGAAAAATGCGCGTCGTTTCCGCGCCGGGTTTCGTCATCGATCAAAAATCGCTGGCAATGCCCTTGCGCTCCCAATCGCCGTAGCGGATCGGCTCGGGGCCTTTCGGTCCATTGACCTCCGGCGGCAGAATAGGCGCTTTCGCTTGTCGGCGCCGCTCCTCGGCCTCCGCCAGAGCGCGTTGCGCCTCGGGTGAGAGCTTTCTCGTTCTTTCGGCGGGACTGGTCCTTGCCGGGCGATTTTCGTCTTCGGACATGGTCAGTTCCCGTCGCTCGGTCGCCGCGACGCACGTTTCTAAGGCCGCGCCGCTGTGGTAAAAATTGTATCAGGCCGATTCTTTTAGTTGAAACCCGCCTTCTTGCAACACCGACCTGATCACGGGGCGAATGAGCAATAATTCCGGCAAGACCTTCGGCCGCCCTGCAAAGGACCGACCGTCGGCGAAACGTCATCCCGAGCAAACTCAGGCGGAAGCGCTCGCCCACCCGGGACTCGCCGTGCGGGTCGCGGCCGCCGCGATCATCAGTGACATTGTCCAGGGCGGGCATACGCTGGACGAAGATTCGCCCCCGACGCCGCCCCGACCCGGCTCGGCGGCCTTGACGACCGCGACCGCGCCCTCGCCCGCTCCATGGTGACCGTCGCGCTGCGCAGGCTCGGCACGATCCGCCTCGCCCTCAGCCAGCTGGTCGAAAAAGGCTTGCCGCGAAATTGCGGGATGCTCGAGTGGATCCTGATCGCGGGCGCCGCCCAGCTGCTTTTTCTCGACACGCCGGACCACGCCGCCGTCGATCTCGCCGTGCGCGCCGCACGGCTCGATTCCAAGAGCGCGCCTTTCGCCCATCTGGTCAATGGCGTCCTGCGCAATCTCATTCGCCGCCGCGACGACTTCCTGGCGCAATCCGATCCGCTCGACGACGATACGCCTCATTGGCTCGCCGCCCGCTGGCGGCGGATTTACGGCGAGGACCGCGCCCACGCCATCGCCGCCGCATTGCGCGACGAGCCGACGCTCGATCTGACCGTCAAGGCGGATGCAGCCGAATGGGCGGAAAAGCTCGGCGGCAGGCTGTTGCCCACCGGTTCGATCCGTCTCGCCAGCCACGCGCCAATTCCCGCCCTGCCCGGCTATGACGAGGGCGCGTGGTGGGTGCAGGACGCGGCGGCGGCGCTTCCGGCGCGCCTTCTGGCGGTCAAGCCGGGCCAGCGCGTGCTCGATCTTTGCGCCGCGCCGGGCGGCAAGACCGCGCAGCTTGCGGCGGCCGGCGCGCGGGTGATCGCGCTCGACCGCTCGGCCGAACGGCTCAAGACGCTGTCGGCCAATCTCGCCCGGCTCCAGCTTGAAGCCGCCATTTCGGTCGGCGACGCCGGCGCCTATAAATCGGAGCCGTTCGACGCCGTCCTGCTCGACGCTCCCTGTTCGGCGACCGGAACCGCGCGGCGCAGCCCCGACGTGCTCTGGACCAAGAAACCCGGCGACCTTGCGGCGCTGGCCGCGATCCAGGCGAAAATTCTCGATCATGCTGTCACTTTGCTCAAGCCGGGCGCGGCGCTGGTCTATTGCGTCTGTTCGCTGGAGCCCGAGGAAGGCGAGGCGCAGATCGCGGCCTTGCTCCGGCGCAATCCCGACGTCGCGCGGGATCCGATCGATCCCTCGGCTTTTGGTCTTCCGCCTGAGGCCGCGACAAGGGACGGCGAATTGCGGCTCTTCCCCGATTTTTTCCCACATGACGACCCCCGTCAGCGGGGCCTCGACGGTTTCTTTATCGCGCGTCTTAAGCGTCTAGATTAGCCGATCGTTAACCATGTTCCGCCAAGGTCGACCGCGGGGACGGGGCGGCGCCGGGCCGCGATCTTCGACCTGCCGCTTTCGCAATGTGGACCGCCCTTGACGAGATCGCGCGCTTTGCCCCTCGCCGAACGCCCGCGGCTCGCCCGTCTCGTCGCCGACCGCGCTTTGGAAAGATGGCGCGCCGCGGTCAAATGGCCGTTCGTCATTTTCACCGAATGGCGTTTCCGCCTTCCGGAAAGGCTGCTGATCGCGCCGCCGGACATTCGCACCGGCGACCCGACTGTCGCCCAGGACATCTATGGCGGCTATTACGCTTTCGGCGGCAAGATCGTGGACGCCCACGGCGAGTCGCCCTTCGGCCTGCCGCCGCCCTCGGTCGAATGGGCCAACGCTCTGTATGGCTTTGGCTGGCTCAGGCATATGCGCGCCGCCGATTCGGCGCTGGCTCGCGCCAATGCACGCTCGCTGGTCAAGGAATTTTTGGCGCGGCTGACCAAGCCGGCCCAAGGCCCCGCCTGGGAGGTCGAAGTCACGGCGCGGCGAACCATGGCGTGGCTCTGCCAGTCGCCGATGCTGCTCGAAGGGGCCGATTACGCGTTCTATCGCCGCTTCATTCGCGTGCTGACCAAAGGCTATTTCCTGTTGTACCGCCGGATCGACACGGTCTGGCCTGGCGAGGCGCGGATGAGCGCGGCGATCGCGATGACGACTTTCGCGCTTTGCGCGCAGGGCGGAGGGTTCCTGCTGAAAAAGGCCGTCAAGACCCTCAATGACCAGCTCGCCCGCCAAATTCTTGCCGATGGCGGCTCCGTCGACAGGAACCCCCAGACCCTGCTCGACCTGCTCTTCGACCTTTTGCCGTTACGGCAGGCCTTCGCCGCGCGCGGGAAAGCGCCGCCCGCCGACCTGCTCAGGGCGATCGACCGGATATGGCCCGCCTTGCGCATGTTCCGCCACGGCGACGGCTCGCTGGCCTTGTTCAACGGCATGGGCGTCACCGCGCCCGACCGGGTCGCCGTCGCTCTCGCCTATGAGGAAACGCGCGGCCAGCCGACCTTGAACGCGCGCTATTCGGGATATCAGAGGCTCGAAGCTGGCGACGCCCTGGTCCTGATCGACGCCGGCCCGCCGCCCCCGCCGCTCCATTCCATCGCCGCCCATGCCGGCTGTCTTTCGTTCGAATTTTCGCTCGGCCCCGATCGAATCGTGATCAATTGCGGCAATCCGGGACCGCGCCGCGCGGATTTGCGGTCGAGCGCGCGCACGACCGCCGCGCATTCGACCCTGTCGCTCGATGACGAGGCGTCCTGCCTGTTCGGCTTCCAGACCCGCGCGCCGGCCTGGCTCGCCGACAATATTCTCGCCGGACCCCAGAATGTTCCGGTCGCCCGCGAAGACGACGCCCAAGGCGCGCAAGTCCTTGCGTCGCACGACGGTTATGTCCGGCGCCATGGGCTCTATCATGAGCGAGGCTGGCGCCTCGATGCCGAGGGCGCGCGCCTGCGGGGGCGCGACCGCCTGATCCCCGCGAAAGGGGATGCCACCGCCAATGTGAATTATGCGATCCGCTTCCACATTCACCCCTCCGTCACTCTGACGCTGATTTCCGAAGGGGCCGCCATCCTGCTCGAAACGCCAGGCGGGGCAAATCTGGTCTTCGACGCCGCCGGGCTTCCCTTGGCCATTGAGGAAAGTGTATTTTTCGCCGCGCCCGAGGGGCCGCGGCCCTGCGAGCAGATCGTCATCTATGGCGCCTCCGCCGACATTGACGAGATCGACTGGTCGTTTGCGCGGCAGCAGGCGCCGGCGAAGGCCTGACGATTTTTCGCCATTTGCTACGCTCCCGGCCTTCCTCCGCATTTCCGCTGGCGCGGAAACGTGCTAATCGCCTCGGCGACCGAGGCTTCAACCGGCGTCTTTCCGGCCTCAATCGAGGGCGAAAACCAAGCCCGACATTGATCGCTTGTTCGGCTTTGCCGCCGGAACGACATCCGTCCATCCGCAGACGAGTAGGATCATGTCCGACATCCGCCCCATCAAACGCGCGCTGGTTTCCGTTTCCGACAAGACCGGTCTCATCGATTTTGCGCGCGCGCTCCATCAGCGGGGGGTCAGCCTCGTTTCCACCGGCGGCACGCGCAAGGCGATCGCCGACGCCGGCATTGCCGTGACGGATGTCTCCGACATTACCGGCTTTCCCGAAATGATGGACGGCCGGGTCAAAACCTTGCACCCGAAAGTGCACGGCGGCCTGCTCGCGATCCGCGAAAATCCCGAACATGAAGCCGCGATGCTCGCTCACGGGATCGAGCCGATCGATCTCCTCGTCGTCAATCTCTATCCCTTCGAGGCGACCGTCGCCCGCCGGGCCGGATGGGAAGAAACCATCGAGAATATCGACATCGGCGGTCCCGCGATGATCCGCGCCGCCGCGAAGAATCACGAAGATGTCGCGGTCGTGGTCGACGCCTCCGACTACCAGGCGATTCTCGACGCCATGGACGCCTCCGGCGGCTCGACGCTCGCCCTGCGCAAGAAACTGGCGCAAAAGGCCTATGCCCGGACCGCCGCCTATGACGCCGCCATCTCCAACTGGCTCGCCAGGGCCCTGGCGATCGAGACGCCGGAATATCGCGCCGTCGGCGGCAAATTGTCCGAGCCGATGCGCTATGGCGAAAACCCGCACCAGCATGCCGGATTCTACCTGACCGGAGAAACCCGGCCCGGCGTGGCGACCGCGCGCCAACTCCAAGGCAAGCAGCTCTCCTACAACAATGTCAACGACACTGACGCGGCTTTTGAACTGGTCGCGGAATTCGACCCTGCCCGCGCCGCCGCCGTCGCAATCATCAAGCACGCCAACCCTTGCGGGGTCGCCGAAGGCGCCAGCCTGAAGGAAGCCTATCTTCGCGCCCAGACCTGCGATCCGGTGTCCGCCTTTGGCGGCATCGTCGCGCTGAACCGCAAGCTCGACGCCGAAGCCGCTTCCGAAATCGTCAAGATTTTCACCGAAGTGATCATCGCCCCCGACGCCGACGAGGCGGCCATCGCGCTGGTCGCGGCGAAGAAAAACCTGCGGCTGTTGCTGACCGGCGGGTTGCCGGACCCGCGCGCGCCCGGCCTGACCGTTCGCTCAGTCGCGGGGGGCCTTTTGTTCCAGTCCCGCGACAACGCCATGGTCGACGACATGCCGCTCAAGGTCGTCACCAAGCGCGCGCCGACGCCCCAGGAGCTGGCGGACCTCATTTTCGCCTTCCGCATCGTCAAACATGTGAAGTCCAACGCCATTGTCTATGTGAAGAACGCAGCGACCATCGGCATCGGCGCGGGACAGATGAGCCGCGTCGATTCGTCGCGCATCGCGGCGTGGAAGGCGGCGGAAGCCGCCAAGGCGGCCGGCGCGGCCGAAAGCTGGGCGAAAGGCTCCGTCGTCGCCTCCGACGCCTTCTTCCCCTTCGCCGACGGGCTGCTGGCGGCGGCCGAAGCCGGCGCGACAGCGGTCATCCAGCCCGGCGGCTCAATGCGCGACGACGAGGTGATCAAGGCCGCCGACGAGGCCGGCCTGGCGATGGTGATGACCGGCCACCGGCACTTCCGCCATTAGAGCATATTCCCGAAAAGTTGTTAGACTTTTCGGCCAAAAATATGCGTCAAAACAATGAAATAACCGAGCGCGTTCGACTCTGTGATTTGCGAACGCGCTCGAAGGCGAGGAAAAAGGCGCCCCTCGCTCAGGCGCGCTGCGCTTCTTCGCGGTCTTCGCGCAGATAGAGGCTCTGTTCGGCAAGCCGGGCGAGTTCGACCTCCGGCCGGGCGCCGAAATGCTGGATGATTTCGCTTGCGGCAAGCGCGCCGAGCCGGGCGCAATAGTCTAACGGACGCCCCCGCGTATAGGCGGCGAGGAAACCGGCCGCGAAGAGGTCGCCCGCGCCGGTGGTGTCCACGAGATTGTCGATCGGGGCGGCGGGAACTTCGAAAGTCTTTTCGCCATGAACGACGATCGCTCCCTTTTCAGAACGGGTGACGGCGGCAATCACCTTTTCCTGGCGCAAGGCCGCGACCGCCGTCGCGAAATCCGACGTCTGATAAAGGGCGTGGAGTTCGGATTTGTTGGCGAACAGGATATCCACGAAGCCACCGCGCATCAGACCCAAAAATTCCTGCTGGTGGCGATCGACGCAAAAGACATCCGACAAGGTCAGCGCCGCTTCGCGTCCCGCCACATGAGCGATGCGGGACGCCTCGACGAAAGTCTGCTTGGCGGCCGGCGGATCCCAGAGATAGCCTTCGAGATAAAGAATCCGCGCGGCGGCGATGTCGGCAGGGTTCAGATCGGCGCTGGTCAGATTTTGGCAGGCGCCGAGAAAAGTGTTCATCGTCCTTTGGCCGTCCGGCGTGACCAGGACGAGGCAGCGCGCGGTGGAAGGCCCGCCTGTCGCCGGCGCGGTCGCAAAATGCACGCCCGCAGCCCGAATGTCATGGGCGAAAGCGCGACCCGCCTCGTCGGCGGCGACCTTGCCGACAAAGGCGCCCTTGCCGCCGAGGCTCGCCAAACCGGCGATCGTATTGGCCGCCGATCCGCCCGACACGATCGTGGTCGCGCCCATCGCGTCGTAAAGCGATTGCGCCCGCGCCTCGTCCACGAGCTGCATCGAGCCCTTGTGCAGCCCCGCCGCGACAAGGAACTCGTCGTCTACCGGCGCAATCACATCGACAATTGCATTGCCAAGTCCAAGGACGTCAAACTGATGCGCGGACATAGGCTCCCTTTCCGAACGAAGCCAGGGTCTTGCCTGCGCCGAGAAAAGCGGTCAAGTCGTTTGTCGTCAGAAGACACGTCGCCGCAGCCGCACATAAAGCGCGCCGGCGCCGCCATGCGGCCTTGCCGCTTCCTCGACCGAAAGGACGACAGCGCGCAGTTCGGGCGCTCGAAGCCAGTGCGGGACGTTCCGACGCAACACTCCGCGCTCCGGCGCGCCGCCATCCTCAGCGGCGGGTGCGCCCTTGCCGGTGATGACGAGCACCAGTCTCGCCCCATCCTCGGCGGCGCGCCAGAGAAAATTGTTGAGCGCGCGATGCGCCTGCGCCTGGGTCATCCCATGCAGGTCGAGCACGTCATCGACCTGCGCCTTTCCCGCGCCGAGCCGCCGTTTCAGGCGCTTTTCCAATGGCGCGAGCGGTGGCGTGGACTTTGGCTTTTTTGTCGGCTCCGGGAGAGGCGCGACGAGCGTCGGCGTAACTGCCGCCGCTTTCTTGGGTCCGACCTCAGGCGCCGCCGCAGGTTCAGGCGACCGCGCAACTGTCGTGACGCGCGGCCTGACGTCGGCCGTCACATGTCGCCACAGCGCCAGCTCCTCGCGCGAAAGGAGACGGGCGCGCGCCGCGCGTTTGATCTCGCTGCCGCCTTTCATTCCAGTTTCCTTATCGGCCGCCCTCGGTCCGCGTTCGGACCGGGAGCAGAATGAAGAACTGGCCATGATGGCGAATTTCGGCGGCGCGCGCGCCGGCCTCGCCGCCAAGCCCGAAATAGATGTCGGCGCGCGCGGCGCCCACGATCGCCGCGCCGGTGTCCTGGGCGACGACCACCCGCCGCAAAGGTTCAGGCTCTGCGTTTCGCCACGGCATCGTCGAAGCGATGAAAAAGGGCAGCCCATAGGGCCAGACGGCCTTGTCGACGGCGATGGAGCGCAAGGGAGTCAGGGGCGCGCCGCCGCCGCCGCGCGGCTGGGCCTGCGCGCCTGTTTCGACATGGGCTTCGAAAAAGACAAAGGATCGGTTGAGCCGAAGCAGTTCGTCGCCCGGCTGACCTCGCCCCGTCCCGTTCGCCCTGATCCACTGCGTGAGCCGGTCCATCGTCATTTCTGCTGGCGTGGCCACGCCCCTTTGGACGAGAACGCGCGCCAAGGCCGTATAGGGCTGGCCGTTTTTGCCTGCGAAGGTCAGCACAAGGACGCGCCCGTCGGTCAGCCGCACGCGAACGGAGCCCTGGACCTGCGCCAGGAAGAGATCGACATTGTCCTTGAGATAGACGAGTTTCCGCACGCCGGGCGCCCGCTCCAGCGCGCCATCCTCGATGGTGGCGCGATCTGGAAAAGGCGTCACGGCGCCATTCGGCGCCCGCCGCGCGGCGATCAGGCCCGCCAGCTCGCCCGTTCGCTTTGCCGGCGGCAGCAAAATCAGATCCGGCGGCAAGCCGTAAACCGGAACGGGATATGCGGCGCTTCTCGTGACCGAGCCGGCAATCTCGGGCTGATAATAGCCGGTGAAGAAAGCGTCGTCAGAGGCATTGGCGACAATTCGATAAGGACGGAAGCGGCGCTCAAAGAATTTTTGCGCTGTCTCCGCGCCCTCGCCATGGCGGGCCGCCCGGCACGCCTCAGCTTGCGCCTTGCGGTCGAAGCCTTCGATGGCAGGGGTGGCGCCTAACGGCCGGTCGCAGGTTTTCGCGAAAACATTCAACGCTTCACCCAAGCGATCCTGGGAGAAGCCGGGCAAATCCGCAAAAGAAACAGCGTCGAGCCGATAGGACGCCGCCGCGCATCGCGCGGCGCCCGGGGCCAAGGCCCCCAAAACGAGCCAAAAGCCGAGGCCGGCGCGAAGCCGCGCGCGGAAAAAGCGGACCGCCGATTGAATCATTGCATGGGCGCGGTCGCAACCAGCAGCCAGTTCGGGCCACTGGCGTCGTGCCGCCGCGCAAAGGTCCATACATCAATGATTTCCTGCGGCTTTTCGGGGTCGCCTTCCACGACCTGGGCGGCCTTGTCGCGGGTCATGGTGACGAATTCCGCGTCGAAACGGACCGCGATTCGCGCGCCGACAGGCTCTGCGGCAGCGCTAACCATCCCGACGCTTTTAAAGGCGACAAAATTCGTCTCCAAGGTTTCGCCGCGCTGCGCGCGTTCCGCCAAAGCCGTCTTGAAGCTTCCGTAAACTTCATCGCCCGCCAGCGACCGCAATGCGGCTTCGTCGCCCACGGAAAAGGCGTGGACCACCATTTTGTATGCTTCGCGGGCGCCGTTGAGGAAGGCGCCGGCGTCGAAACCCGGCTGGGCTTTTGCGATTGCGTCGAGGCCGTCCCAAAGGGGGCTTCCCCGCTCGGCGAAATCCTGCCAACGCGCATCGGCGACCGCGGGCGGCCGCGGCGAGGCGACAGGTTGAGCAAGGGACGAAAAATCGTTTCTTTGCTCAAAGCCCGTACGCTCGCCCAAGACGGACCGGAGCTTCCACAGGATGAAAAGCGCCAACAGGGCGAAAATGACGATGGCCGGATCCAGTTGCATTATGGCCTCGCTTCCACGACCGCGATCGAGACACGGGATCGCGTCCGAAAATCCTTGTCAGGCGCGAATGGTTAGCATCGCCACCTCGGCCCAGCAAGGCGCGCTGGTATGGCGATGACCGCAACTTGTTTTCCTCGGGGGATTCATGCTACCCGGCGAGGCGTCCGTTTCGAACGGTTTCTATGGAGACCTAGATCCCGTCGGAACTTTATGAGAGATGGCGGTGCTGCTCCGTCATTCCAAGATTGTGCGGGAGATTGTCATGACGGATGCCAATGTTGGGCAGGCGCAAGCCGCCCCGGCGCTGAATTGCATGGTTCAATATTGCAAGGATCTTTCGTTCGAAAATCCCAACGCCCCGAACTCGCTCCGCCCGCAGGAAACGGCGCCGAACATTAATGTTCAGGTGAACGTCAACGCGAAGCAGCTCGCCGACGCGGACTTCGAAGTCGAGCTGCTGATCGAAGGCTCGGCAGGCGAAGCCTCCAACGCCCTGTTCAAGTTCGAACTGACCTATTCGGGCGTGTTCCGTTTGGTCAATATTCCGCCGGAGCAGAACCATCTGGTCGTGATGATCGAATGTCCGCGCCTGCTTTTCCCCTTTGCGCGCCAGATCATTGCAGATTCGATCCGCAATGGCGGCTTTCCCCCGCTCTATCTCGATCCGATTGATTTCGCGGCGCTCTACGCCCAGCGCATGCAGCAGGCGCAGGGCGCTCAGCCAACTCATCTGTCCTGACCGCACGAGCGAATTTGCACGCGCAAAACAAAAAACCCCGCCAAACCGGCGGGGCTTCTTTTTGCTCTTGAAAGCTTACGCGGCTTCTTCGACGTCGCTTTCCTCGATGACGACCGCTTCTTCGCCCTTGGCGGCGCGGCGCGGGCCCTTCGCCAAATGGGATTCGATCAGCCTGAAGCAATCGGGATCGTTGAGCTTCTGCACGACGGCGAGCTCCCGCGCCAAGCGGTCGAGAGCAGCCTCGTAAAGCTGACGCTCGGAATAGGATTGCTCGGGCTGAACCTCGGAACGGTAGAGGTCGCGCACAACCTCGGCGATCGCCACCAAATCGCCCGAATTGATCTTGGCTTCATATTCCTGAGCGCGGCGCGACCACATCGTCCGCTTCACCCGCGCGCGGCCGGTCAAAGTGTCGAGCGCCTTTTTAACGACGCTAGCGTCGGCGAGCTTGCGCATGCCGACGGAGGCGACCTTCGGCGTCGGCACCTTGAGCGTCATTTTGTCCTTGACGAAGGAAATGACATAAAGCTCGAGCTTGAAGCCCGCGACTTCCTGCTCCTCGATGGCGACGATCTGTCCGACGCCATGCGCGGGATAAACGATGAATTCACTGGTCCTGAAGCCGCTCCTGGCGGCCGGCGTCTTGCTGGAAGACTTCGATGAGGACACGGTAATCTTGCTCGGATCGGAGGAACGGGGAGCGGGCGAAACGGCATTAGCCGCCGAAGAGGTTTTTTTCTGCGTCACCTTGGTCCAATCGCTGATGGTTCGAGGTCCACATTCCGGCTGACGGGAACTTTGCCGATCGCCAACCAATTTTGCGCCAAAGCGGGCTGTCCGCCCCGATTAGCCGACGCTTGAGGGAGCGCCATACCCTATGCGTCTGTTCTTGTAGCTATCGCCGTGATCTCGCACCCTGTGGTGATGCCCCGCCGAGGCGAGACCGAATACACAACAACGCCCGGGTGTTGGAACGATTCCGAACCGCACGTCGATTTTGGCCGTCAATCGGGAGCTTCGCGCATCTGCCGACGTCAAAAGCCGGTGTTCGAACTCCGTTCATAAGGTAAAAACAGGCCCCACGCCTAAGCGGGAGCCATTGATCTTGTCACAGAAGCGAGCGATCTTTTGCCGGTTGAAGTGGATAACAGATATCACAAATTAACGCCCGAATCAAAATATAATTGATTCGGCGCAACCTCGGCTGGATCAATGGTTAAATCGCGCCGCTGGCACGGCGCGGCGGCAAGTCAGTCGCCTTTGCCTGGCTCTTTGCTGAACATGGCCAGCTTGCCGGAACTTCCGTCGAATTCCTTGGCTTCGGGCAGGGCGTCGCGCTTGATGGTGATATTCGGCCAGATCTGCGCGTATTCGGCGTTCAACGCCAGCCATTTCTCGAGATCCGGCTCGGTGTCGGGCTTGATTGCCTCTGCCGGACATTCCGGCTCGCAGACGCCGCAGTCGATGCATTCATCCGGGTGAATGACGAGCATGTTCTCGCCTTCATAGAAACAATCGACCGGGCAGACCTCGACGCAATCCGTATATTTGCACTTGATGCAGTTTTCGATGACGACGTAGGTCATTTCTCTCTCCGCGCGCGGTCTCAAGAACCGCAGCGATGAAAACGATGCGGCCGGTAGCTAGCGCGTTTGTCGCGGCCTTGCAAGTCGTTACGCCGCCCGAGCGCCGCGACATTTGCGCCGCAGCCCCGCCCCGGCCGGAAATCAGGGCGTTTCGCGGAACAATTCCGCAAGTTTATCGGTCATCGCGCCGCCAAGCTCCTCTGCGTCGGTGATCGTCACCGCGCGGCGGTAATAGCGGGTCACGTCGTGGCCGATGCCGATCGCGATGAGCTGGACCGGCGAGGTCGTCTCGATTTCCTCGATCTTGCGCCGCAGATGACGCTCCAGATAGTGGCCAGGATTGACCGACAAGGTGGAATCGTCCACCGGCGCGCCGTCGGAAATCATCATCAGGATCCTGCGCTGCTCAGGACGGGAAAGCAGTCGGCGATGGGCCCAGTCAAGCGCCTCGCCGTCGATATTTTCCTTCAGCAGACCCTCGCGCATCATCAGACCCAAATTCTTGCGCGTGCGGCGCCAGGGCGCGTCTGCCGCCTTATAGATGATATGCCGAAGGTCGTTGAGCCGTCCGGGATTGAGCGGCTTGCCGGCCTTGAGCCACAATTCGCGCGAGAGGCCCCCCTTCCATGCCTTGGTCGTGAAGCCGAGGATTTCGACTTTGACGCCGCAGCGCTCAAGGGTCCGCGCAAGAATGTCGGCGCTGGTCGCGGCGATGGTGATCGGGCGGCCCCGCATCGATCCTGAATTGTCGATCAGCAAGGTGACGACCGTGTCGCGGAAGTCCGAATCCTTTTCGCGCTTGAATGACAGCGGCGACTGCGGATCAACAATCACCCGAGACAATCTGGCTGGATCGAGCGCGCCCTCCTCGAGATCGAATTCCCAGGCGCGGTTCTGCTGCGCCATCAACAAGCGCTGCAGCCGATTGGCGAGACGCGCAACCACCGCCGAAAGGTTCTGGAGCTGCTTGTCGAGATACGCGCGCAGCCGCTGGAGCTCCTCGGCGTCGCACAGATCCTCGGCGCGGACGATTTCATCGTATTGGGTGGTGAAGGCGCGATAATCGCCTTGGGCGAGATTGGCGTTCGATGTCGGCGGACGCAGGGCCGTCGCCGCCTCGTCGCCCTCGCCGAGATCGAAATCGTCCGCTTCGTCGCCTGCCGCGCCCTCGATCGATTCCTCCCGGCCTTCAGGGCTTTCCTCCGCCGATTCCTCGGCGGTCTCGCTCCTTTCGGCGTCGAGGCTTTTCTCTTTTTTTCCGGCGTCCGATTGCTCTTTCTCCTCAGTCGACGGAGGCTCCTCGCCACCTTCCTCCTGCTCCTGATCGTCCGATTCGCCCTGGCCGGCCAGATCGAGATCCGCCAAAATCTTGCGCGACACTTTGGCGAATGCTTTCTGATCCTCGATCGTCGCGATGAGCCGGGACAGATTCGAGCCGGCGCGGGCCTCGAACGTCTCCCGCCAGAGCTCGACTACGGTTTCGGCCGAGCGCGGAGGCGGCGCGCCGGTCAGTTTTTCGCGGACGAGAAGCGCCAACGCGTCCTCGATCGGCGCGTCGGAACGCTGACGGATTTCAGCATAGGAGCTGCGTTCATAGCGATGTTCGAGCGCGGCGGTCAGGTTGCGGGCGACGCCGACCAAGCGGCGCGCCCCGATGGCCTCGACCCGCGCCTGCTCCATCGCGTCGAAAATGGTCCGCCCAAGTCTCGTCCGCGGCGCCCACCGTCTATGGGTCTCCGCACTATGGCAAGCCAGGCGCAGCGCCTGAGCGTCCGCCTGGCCGCGGAGAATGGCGGCGTCGCGCTCCGTCAGGCGCCGTGGCGGCTCGCTTAGGCGGATCGGCCCAACATCCGGCGCTCCGCCGGCGCCCGCTTTTTCAGGCGCGAAGACGACCTCGAGATCGGGCGCCCGCGCCATGGCGCGCAAACAGCCGGCCACCGCGCGTTTGAAGGGTTCATGCGGCGCTTCGCGCGGCGATGGCGGCTTGGCGTTGGAGGGCGGCACCGGGTGGATCCGATTGGCGGACGGAAGAAGTTGGACAACGCGATGCTCAGCTCAAGGCGACATTCATCGCGCTTTCCGGCAAATCCTTGCCGAACGAGCGCTGGTAGAATTCGGCGACCAGCGGTCGTTCGAGTTCGTCGCATTTGTTCAGGAAGGTCAGACGGAAGGCGAAACCGACATCGCCGAAAATTTCGGCGTTTTCCGCCCAGGTGATCACGGTTCGAGGGCTCATGACGGTCGAAAGGTCCCCGCCCATGAAGGCGTTGCGGGTCAGATCAGCGACGCGAACCATCTTGCCGATGGTCTCGACGCCTTCCTTGTCTTTCTGGAAGCGCTTGACCTTGGCCAGGACGATATCGACCTCCTTGTCATGGGGCAGATAATTCAAGGTGGTGACAATCGACCAGCGGTCCATCTGCCCCTGATTGATCTGCTGCGTGCCGTGATAGAGACCGGAGGTGTCGCCAAGGCCGATCGTATTGGCGGTCGCGAACAGCCGGAACGCCGGATGAGGGCTGATGACCCGATTCTGGTCGAGCAAGGTGAGCCGGCCGGACACTTCGAGCACCCGCTGGATGACGAACATGACATCGGGGCGACCGGCGTCATATTCATCGAAACAAAGCGCAATATTGTGCTGGAGAGCCCAGGGCAGGATGCCGTCGCGGAATTCGGTCACCTGTTTGCCGTCGCGCAGGACGATTGCATCCTTGCCGACCAGATCGATGCGAGAGACATGGCTGTCGAGATTGACGCGAACCAAGGGCCAGTTCAGCCGCGCCGCAACCTGCTCGATATGGGTTGATTTGCCTGTGCCGTGATAACCGGAGACCATGACGCGGCGGTTGAAGGCGAAGCCGGCCAGAATGGCCAATGTGGTCATGCGGTCGAACAGATAATCCGGATCGAACTCCGGCACATGCTCGTCGGACTGCGAAAAAGCGGGAACGACCATGTCGGACTCGATTCCAAAAACCTCTCGCACCGAGATGGTCTTGTCCGGGAGCGCTGAACTGGCCCCCGTGGATTGCACGCCTTGCATCTAACCTCCGTCTCCGCATCGGTCGAGCCCATTCGCCGCCATAGCGGATTTACATCCGATCGTCGGAGCCGATCCGCGATCTCGCTCCGATCGCCCGCTCGCGCTCCTATTTCTTGTCCCGCAACGATAAACCGACGACGCGCAAGGCCACAAGCGGCGAAACCGCCGCCTTCCCGTCGCCTGTCGCCGGTTCATACCGCGCGGAACGACCTCAACACATTGTAAGCATTGATAATTTCCTGAAGCCTGGCTTCATTCGAACGATCGCCCGCGTTGGCGTCGGGATGCAATCTCTTCACCAATTCCTTGTAGCGCGCCTTGATCTCGTCGGGCCGCGCGTCATCGTCCAGGCCAAGAACATACAAGGCTTTCAGGGCGACGACGCCGTGGCGAGGCTGCCGGCGCGCGGCGCGTTTGGCTCCGACGCCATCAGCGGCAAAACCGCCATGCGCGCCCCGCGACATCGGGTCGCCCCGATTCGCCCCCATTTTCCAGGTCGGACGATGGCCCGTCAGCGCCTCTTTCTGATAGGAACGCACGGCCTCGTCGGTCATGCCGTTAAAATAATTATAGGTGGCGTTATATTCGCGGACATGGTCGAGGCAGAAGCAAAAATACTGGCCTTCCCGCAGACGTCCCATCGGCGCGCGAAATTCTCCCGGCGCCTCGCATCCGGGATGCTGGCACTTCGGTCCGACCTGATCGGCTGGCGCGGCCGTGTTGCGTCGCGTCCGAATCCGGTCAAAAATGGGAGAATTCAAATTCATGCGGTTGAGAATAGGGTTGAAGGGGGGCAGCGGGCAAGGACGCGGGCGAGATTAATTGTCTTGACACGTCCCGGTCCCGGCCCTGCGCCGGAGGAGAAAGCTTGATGGAGTCAGTGAAAAAGCCGACAGTCCGTGAAAGGATGGAAGGCAAGATTGCCGCCGCTTTCGCGCCTGAGTTCCTGGCCGTGATCGACGAATTGGACAGCCACGCCGGCCACGCCGGTCATGATGGCGGCGCCGGGCATGGCGGGGAGACGCATTTCCGGGTGCGCATCGTTTCAGCCAAATTCGACGGTCTCAGCCGGATCGACCGTCATCGGGCGGTCAATGCGGTCTTGGCCGACGAGATCGCGGGCGGCGTTCATGCCTTGGCGCTGGACCTCAAGGCGCCGGGCGAAATGAAATCCCGATCCTGGACATAAAAGCGTCTCAAAACCATGGTGTCGGGAAGCGGCGCGGAATGACCCAGGAAAATGCGGTCGGTTTTCGGCGCAATTTGTCAATCACGCAGCCGTGGGAAGATCGATCCAGAGCCTTGGCTCATTCTCCCCACATTACAACCTGGGCCGGGCCCGCCTGGCCAAATGCGCAGAGACGATGATGTTTTTCATTCCGCATCGATTCCGGCTGCCTGGGGGCGCCCTGCTCGCCGCGCTATGCGTGGCGAATGGCGGCTATATCGGCGTCGCCCAGGCGCGCCACAAACATGCGAAAGTTCACGCGCATGCCGCTGCGGCGTCCGTTCATTACGCGCCTCCACCCTATATTTCGATTGACGTCTCGACGGGTCGGATCATCGAGGCCCGCAACCCCACTCGTCCGTGGTATCCGGCTTCCGTCACCAAACTGATGACGGTCTATGTGGCGCTCCAGGCCGTCCAGGATGGGCGTCTGTCGTTGAACACGCCGATGGTCGTTTCCGCGCGAGCGGCGAGCATGAAGCCGTCCAAAATGGGTTTCGCTCCGGGTTCGCTGATCACTTTGGACAATGCTTTGAAAATGCTGATGGTGAAATCGGCCAATGACCTGGCGATCACCGTCGCGGAAGGCGTGTCCGGCTCGGTTGAGGCTTTCGCCGACGAAATGAACCAGACCGCCGCCAAACTGGGCATGCGCGAGTCGCATTTCATGAACCCCAACGGCCTGCCCGATCCCAACCATTACAGTTCGCCGCGCGACATGGCGATCCTTGGCCGCGCGCTGCTGTTGAATTTCCCGCAATATGCGGGCCTTTTCGACATCGGCGCGATGAAACTGGACGATCGGGTGATCCCCAACCATAACGGCCTGCTTGGGCGCTATCCGGGCGCCGATGGCATGAAAACCGGTTTCACCTGCGCCGCGGGCTTCAATCTCGTGGCAAGCGCGACCCGCGGCGGACGCAAGGTCGTCGTCGTGATCATGGGCGATCTGACCGCAAAGATTCGCACCGCGCACGCGGCGGACCTGCTCGATCGCGCCTTTGCCGCCTCGCAGCTTGGCGAATTGGCTGCCGAACTGCCGGCGGTCGGCGGCGCGCCGCCCGATATGCATGCCGAGATTTGCGGCGGCCGCAGCCCGAAGGCCGTGCTCGAAGCCGAGAGCGAGGATTTCAACAGTCCTATCCAGGCCGCGCCCGACGCAATGCCGTCAATTCCCAAAGAAGGAGCGGCGATCGCGGCTCTGCCGCGCCCGGTTTTCGATCCAACCCCGGTTTATGTCGGCGAGGGGCCAGGCTATCAAGGTCCGATCGCCGGCCCTCGTCCCGCCAATACCCCGATCGGCGCGATCGCCTATACCACGGCGCAACCCGAACACGCCGCGCCGACCCCGCTGCAACCGGACCCGGAAGCGCTTTCCATGCATCGCAGCGCGAAAAAGCAGCATGCGGCGAAACAGGCCGACGCGGGCAAAAAGAAGGCGAAGGCCGCAAAGAAGAAGGTCGTCGCCAAAGCCGCCGCCAAAGAAACCGCTGCGAAGACAACCGCTGCAAAGAAAACGCCTGCCAAGCAGGCCGACGCGAAAAAGACGGCCGGCTCCAAAACGCACGCCAAGTCCGCAGCCCAATCGAAAACGAAAAAACCAGCGAAGAACACTCATCGCTCCGGCGCGGCCGCCTCCAGTCAGGCGACCGGAAATTGAGCGCCTCGCCCACCGACCGGCGCCCGCCGCCGCCCATACCCGTGACGATCCTGACGGGGTTCCTCGGGGCCGGCAAGACGACTATGCTGAATTCGGCTCCTGCGCGACCCGGGTCTCGCGCGATCCGTTGTTCTCATCAACGAATTCGGCGAGATCGGACTCGACCATCTGTTCGTCGAGAAGATCGATGGCGACATGGTCATGATGGCCTCGGGCTGCCTGTGCTGCACCTTGCGCGGCGATTTGATCGACGCGCTGGAAAACCTGCTCCGCCGCCTCGACAACGGCCGGATTCCGCCGTTCGACCGGCTCCTGATCGAAACGACAGGATTGGCCGACCCCGCGCCGATCCTCCACACATTGATGAGCCATCCTTATCTGCTGATGCGCTTCCGGCTTGACGGCGTCGTGACGGTTCTGGACGCGATCAATGGCGCCGCGACCCTCGACGCTCACCCCGAATCCTTGCGCCAGGCCGCCATGGCCGATCTTCTGGTGTTTTCAAAAATCGATCTGATTCAATCCGATGAGGAAAAACACGCCTTCACCCGTCTCGTCGGACGACTCGAACGGATCAACGCGAGCGCCCGGCGACTCGACGATCCGAACCTGCTCGACGCCGATCATCTTCTCGGACTTGGCCTCTATAATCGGGAAACCAAGGCCCCGGATGTTGCACGCTGGCTCAATGCCGAAGCTTTGGCCGCCGCAGACCATGGGGGCGACCATGAGTTGGGACATGACCACCACGATCACGACGTCAATCGTCACGGCGACTTCGATCCGCGCCTTCGCTCTCTTCGGCGAAAAGCCCCTGTCGCCCTCATCCTGTGACCTGTTCCTGGAGATCCTGCGCAACGCCCACGGGCCAAATCTGCTCCGGGTCAAGGGAATCATCGCCTTGGCCGACGATCCGGCGCGGCCTTTGGTCATCCACGGGGTTCAGCATGTCTTCCATCCGCCGGCGCGTCTCGACGCCTGGCCGGACGCCGACCATCGGACCAGGATTGTGTTCATCGTCAATAAAATGAGCGCGCAATTCGTTCAGGGGCTTTACGACGCCCTCGCAG
The DNA here is from genome assembly GCA_963703385.1 of uncultured Pseudomonadota bacterium. Lineage (GTDB taxonomy): Bacteria > Pseudomonadota > Alphaproteobacteria > Rhizobiales > Beijerinckiaceae > Rhodoblastus. Next base: position 3,403,746 of record OY969816.1, on the reverse strand, counting down.
GCGACCTCGGCATTGACCGCCCCGACACGCAGGCGCTGACCGAGAGTCCATTGACGCCTGCAAGGGGCGGATTGCTCGCCTAACCGCTTCTGGCGCCAAGATTGATTGGTAAGGGTCTTTTTATCGCGCCCGCCGAGAATCGCGCCGAAACGATCCATCGGTTCCGTTTTGAGGCGCGTCCGCGAACCGGAGCAGGCCAGGAGTGACACATTCTTTCGGACTCGAGGCGGCCTGGCGAACGGCGCAGCTTGACGGCCAAGCCGCTTGCCCGGCCACGGCCGGAGAGGACGCCCTGGCCGAGCCAATCGATCCGGCGGCGGCGTCAAATCCGCTTGTGGTCGAGATGATCGGTTTCGAAAAATTGCGCCGGCATGAAGCCGAATGGAGCGACCTCGCCGGGCGCGCGCTCGAGCGCAATGTTTTTTTCGAGCCGGGCTTCACGCTTCCCTTGCTTCAACACGCGCGGCGCCCGAGGAATTTGCGTTTCCTGCTGGCCTGGAGGAAGGCGGCGACCGGCGAGCCGGAGCGCCTCATGGCGCTATGGCCGATCATTGCGCCGGGAACGCCCGAGAAGCCTTACGAAACCTGGCGGCACGAATATTGTTGCCATGGCGCGCCATTGCTCGATCGGGCCGAAGCCGCCGCCTGCCTGGACGCGATCGTGAGCCATCTGCGCGCCAAGGGAGGAGCGGCTCCCATCATTTCTCTCGCCCTGGTCCCAAGTCGCGGGCCTCTCTTTTCGCTCGTCTCGTCTTTCGCCGCGCGGTGCGGCCTCTCCGTCGCACATGTTGCGCAATATCAGCGCGCCACGCTCGACGCGACGGAGGCCGACCAGGTTGCGACGGATTTGTTTTCGTCCAAGAAAAAAAAGGAGCTGCGGCGTCTTTCGCGACGCCTTCAAGAAAACGGCGAAATTTCCTTCGGGATCACGGAAGACGGCGAGGCCCTGAACCAGCACATCGAATGTTTCCTCGCCTTGGAAGCCAAAGGCTGGAAAGGCCAGAACGGCGGCGCCTTGCTCGCGCGACCGGAACGCGCAGCCTTCGCACGCGCGATGCTGCGAAGACTGGCGCATGAAGGGCGATGCAGAATTTATTGGCTGGCGTGCGGCGAACGCGTCATCGCCAGCAATATCATGCTGCTCGACGCAGACAGGGCCTTTTTCTGGAAGACGGCTTACGACGAGGACTTTGCCGCCTTTTCGCCCGGCGTGCTGTTGACCTTGCGCATGACGGACGCTCTTCTGCGCGATCCGGGCTTGAGCCGGATCGATTCCTGCGCCGTTCCAAATCACCCGATGATCGATCACGTCTGGCGCAATCATGAGCCCTTCGTCGACATCATGCTCGCTTGCCGTCCGGACGCGGGCGCCGCCTTGCGCGGCGCGCTACGCCGCGAACGCTTCCGTCGCTGGCTCCACGATCAAGCCAAGTCGCTGATGAACAAAGCGCGACGCTTATGAAGAGGTTGGAGAGCGCGCCGGCGCCCGCGTCCCGCCAAAGGCTTGACAAATGGCTTTGGCATGCCCGCATTGTGCGGACGCGCGCGGCGGCGGCGGAACTGGCCGCCAGCGGCTATGTGCGGATCAACGGCGTTCGCGCTCAGCAAACGGCAAAACCCGTTTCTTTGGGCGATATCGTCACCATCGCTTTGCACGATCGCGTCCGGGTTCTTGAAGTGCTCGGTTTTTCGGAACGGCGAGGGCCGTTCTCGGAAGCCTCGAAACTTTATCGCGAAATCGACGGCGACGGCGCCACGCCGGATCGCCGATCCGATCCGGCGTCGGAGTGAACTCAGCTTTCCAGTAAGCGGCGCGCGATGACCTGGGCCTGAATTTCCGCCGCGCCCTCGAAAATATTGAGGATGCGCGCGTCGCAAAGGACGCGGGAAACCGGATATTCCAGCGCGAAGCCATTGCCGCCATGGATTTGCAGCGCATTGTCCGCCGCCGCCCAGGCGACGCGTGCGCCCAGAAGCTTGGCCTGGCCGGCCTCCAGGTCGCAACGCTTGCCTTCGTCCTTGGCCCGCGCCGCGAAATAAGTGATCTGGCGCGCGATATGGATCTCGACCGCCATCATCGCGATCTTGTCGGCGACGCGCGGGAAATGGATCAAAGCCTTGCCGAACTGGATGCGCTCCTTGGCGTAGCGCAGCCCCAGTTCCATGGCGCATTGCGCGACGCCGACAGCGCGCGCCGCCGTCTGGATGCGGGCGGCTTCGAATGTCTGCATCAATTGCTTGAAGCCCTGTCCCTCGACGCCGCCAAGCAGATTTTCCGCCGGAACCTCGAAGCCGTCGAAGGCGATCTCGTATTCCTTCATCCCGCGATAGCCGAGCACCTCGATCTCGCCGCCGGACATGCCCTTGGCCGGGAAGGGATTGGCGTCGTCGCCGCGCGGCTTTTCCGCCAGCAGCATCGACAGGCCCTTGTAGCCCGGCTCGTTGGGATTGGTGCGGGTCAGAACCGTCATCACATCGGCGCGAACCGGATGGGTGATCCAGGTCTTGTTGCCGCTGACGATATATTTGTCGCCCTGCCGCACCGCGCGCGTGCGCAGCGAGGCGAGGTCCGAGCCGGTGTTGGGCTCGGTGAAGACTGCTGTCGGCAGGATTTCGCCGGAGGCGATCTTGGGCAGATATTTTTCCTTTTGCTCGGGCGTGCCGCCGCAAAGGATCAGTTCGCCGGCGATTTCCGAACGGGTGCCGAGCGAGCCGACGCCGATATAGGCGCGCGAAAGCTCTTCGGTCACCACGCACATGGCGACCTTTCCGAGCCCCATGCCGCCATATTCTTCGGGAATGGTCAGGCCGAAAACCCCGAGATCGGAAAGCCCCTTGACGATTTCCATCGGGATATAGGCGTTTTTCAAATGCCATTCATGGGCGTGGGGAACGACTTCGGCTTCCGCATATTTGCGAATTTCCTCTCGGATCGCTTCCAAGGTCTCATCAAGCCCCGGGGAGCCGACGGTCGCCGAGGCCGCGGCGTGATCGATGAGATCGACCAGCCGCGCCCGATTCGGCGCTGTGTTTCCGGCCGCGATCAAACTTTCGATCGCCGGCGAGCGCTTGAGCGCGACGGCTTCCGGGCTCAAGCCGAAATCGCCGAGACGGACGAATTCGCCTTGGCTCATCGGAATGCCGCCGAAAATCTGGGCGAGATATTCGCCGACGCCGATCCGGGTCAGCAGATCCTCGGTTTCCCCGTAACGCCCCTCGGCCAGCATGCGCTCGGCATAGGCCAGCGGTTCACGCAAGGATTCGACATAGGTGGCGAACCAGGCGAGGCCATGTGCGGCATGCTGCTCCCGCTCGATCGCGGCGTTGGATAATTTGCCGTGTTTGGTGACTTTCGCGCGAACGTTTGCGACAGCCTCTTCGTAAAGGGCTTCGATGGCGCCAACCGCCTCCCGGCCGAGTTCGAAAAATTCTTCCATCGGGATCATCTGCGCGGTCTGCGTCATTCGTGACTCCTGATCCGGCCGAACCTCTGCGTTTGACAGCAAGGAACGCTTTGTCGCCAACCCTTATGCCGCAGTGCGATAGGCTTATGCCGTCGCGCCCGCCAAGCCCTTCTTTCGCAGCAACGCGTCGAATTCCGGCTTGCGGCCCCTGAAAAGACAATAGGCGTCGTTGGGATCGCGCCCATTCCCGGCGGAATAGACGTAATCATGCAAGCGCCGGGCGATGACGGGATCGAAAATGTCGCCAACCTCCTCGAAGGCGACAAATCCATCGGCGTCGAGGGCTTCGGACCATAAATAGCTGTAATAGCCGGCCGCATAGCCTTCGCCGGCGAAAATATGAGAGAAATGCGGGCTGCGGTGGCGCATAACGATTTCCTGGGGCATGCGGATGTCGCCGAGGATTTCCTTCTCGGCGCCGACCACATCCTGTGGCGCATCGGACCGGGAATGAAAAAGGAAATCGACATAGGCCGACGCACAATATTCGACCGTGGCGAAACCCTGGTTGAAATGACGCGCCGCAATCACGCGGTCGATCATATCCTGGGGAATTGGCGCGCCCGTTTTATGATGCTGCGCGAATTTTTGCAGGACCTCCGGGCGTAGCGCCCAATGTTCATAGAGCTGCGAGGGCAATTCCACGAAATCGGTCGGCGTCGCCGTGCCGCTCATCGAAGGGTAAACCACATCGGACAGCATTCCATGGAGCGCATGGCCGAATTCGTGAAACAAGGTCGTCACTTCCGACAGGGACAAAAGAGTCGCCTGGCCCGGCGAAGGTTTGGAAAAATTCATCACATTGACGACGACCGGTCGCACCTCGCCTCCCAATTTTCGCTGACCGCGAAAATTCGACATCCAGGCGCCCGACCTCTTGCCTGTTCGCGCGAAATAATCGCCCATAAAAATCGCCACATGCCGCCCCTCGCGATCGAGAGCCTCGAAGACGCGGACATCCGGATGATAGGCCGGCAAATCCGGTCTTGGGACGAAACGCAATCCGAACAGCCGCTCCGCGCAATAAAAGGCCGCCGCAATCATGTTTTCGAGCTGGAAAAAAGCCGAGAGCGCGCTCTGATCCAAATCATAATCCCGCAGACGCAGCTTTTCGGAATAAAAGCGCCAGTCATGGGCCGCGATCCTGAAATTGGCGCCCTCGCCGTCGGCGACTCTTTGCAGCGCCGCGCATTCTTCACCGGCGCGGACGCGGGCGGGGGTCCAGACCTTGTCCAGAAGATCGAGCGCGGCCGACGGCGCGCCCGCCATGGTGGGCTCCAGCTTGTAATCCGCGTAAGTCTTGTAGCCGAGCAATTGCGCGCGACGACGGCGAAGCTCCAGAATCTCTGAAATGATGCGCCGGTTGTCGGTTTCGCCGTCGTGTTCGCCGCGCGCGATCCAGGCGTTGAACAATTCCTCGCGCAGGTCACGTCTCTCGCCATAGCTCAGAAATGGCTCGACGCTCGAGCGCGACAAGGTCACGGCGAAGGAGCCGGCTATCTTACGGTCCTTTGCGGTCTGCGCGGCGGCCGCTTTCGCCGTATCGGAGAGGCCGGCAAGATCGCCTTCCTCCAACGTCATGACGTAATTTTCTTCATCGGCGAGTACATTTTGCGCGAATTTCATTTCCAGGCTGGCAAGCTGTTCAGCCATTTCCGCGAAACGCTCGCGGTCCGCGCCCGCAAGCTGCGCCCCCGAACGCAGAAAATTTTTATAGGTGAGTTCGAGCAATCGGGCCTGTTCGCCGGTGAGCGTCAGAAGCGCGCGTCTCTCGTAAAGCGCCGCGACGCGTGTAAACAGGCGCTCATTGAGGGAAATGGCGGCAAAATGCCGGGCCAGGACAGGCGAAATATCCCGTTCTATCGCACGGAGCTCTTCCGTCGAATCGGTTCCGGCCAAATTCCAGAACACGCCGCCGACGCGGGTGAGGGTCTGGCCGGCCAGTTCGAGGGCGTCGATGGTGTTTTCGAAACTCGGCGGCGCCGGATCATCAGCGATCGTGGCGATTTCGGCTTCATGTTCGCGCAATGCGACATCGAAAGCTTCGCGATAATGATGCGGTTCGATCACGGAAAACGGAGGAAGGCCGAAAAGCGTCCGCCATTCGGTCAGCAAGGGATTGGACGCGTCCATAAGAATCTCCGGTTCCCATCAGAGATAGGACAGACTCCTTGGCGACGCCAGTTTGCTTAAGCGAATGGTTTGACGATCACCAGAACGACAGTGAAGATCATCAGGAGCGTCGGAACCTCATTGATCACCCGATAAAATCTGCTCGGATGGGCATTCCGGTCGCAACTGAAGTCACGGCGATATTTCGCCAGCATGAAATGAGAGACCGTCATCAGGCTGACGAACAGAAGCTTGGCGTGAAACCATGACGACTGGAAAAATCCAGCTTTGGTGGCGAGATACAAGCCTGTGATCCAGGCCACGATCATGGCCGGCGTCATGATCCCGAAAAGCAGCCGTCTTTCCATGATCTTGAATGTTTCGGATTGGTCCGATCCAGGCGCGGCGTCGGCATGATAGACGAAGAGCCGGGGCAGATAGAGCATGCCGGCCATCCACGAAATGATGGCCAGGACATGCAAGGCTTTGATCCACAAATACATCTTACGCCTCGAAGGATCGCACCTGTTTGATCAGCGCGGCGACATGGTCGACGGGAGTCTCCGGCAGGATGCCATGTCCGAGATTGAAGACATGCGGGCGGTCTCGATAGGCCGTCAGAATTTGATCGACCGCGGAAGCTTGCGCCGATCCTCCAGCCAGGAGCGCCAATGGGTCAAGCTGGCCTTGGACGACAATGTTCGGAGCGAGGTGGGCGGCGATCCAGCCTGGATCGATCGCAGTGTCGAGGCCCAGGGCATTGGCGCCCGAAATTTCGCAAAAATCGGCGTAACGGGTCGCGGCGCCACGAGGAAAGGCGATGATCCGCGCGGCCGGGACCTGCTTTCGCACGCCGGATATGATTTGGCCGATGGGGTCGAGCGACCAGCGTTCGAATTCCCCGGCCGGCAGGACGCCAGCCCAGGAGTCGAAAATCTGCACGGCGTCGACACCGGCGCGGAACTGCGCGGAAAGATAGTCGATCGAAGCCTCGACCAGTTTGTCGATGAGAATCTGGAAACCGGTCGGATTGCGATAGGCGAAAAGGCGCGCAGGCGCCTGGTCGGGCGTGCCTCGGCCCGCGATCATATAGCTCGCCACCGTCCATGGCGCGCCGCAAAAGCCGAGAAGGGCAGTTTCCTTCGGCAAGTGAGATCGCACGCGATCGATGGTTTCGAACACGGGCGCCAGGCGATCCAGGGACAAGGGCGGAAGCTTTTCGATATCGGCGGTGGCGACGAGCGGCTGCAGACGTGGACCTTCCCCGGCTTCGAACACCACCTTTTGGCCGAGCGCATCGGGCACGACAAGAATGTCGCTGAAGAGTATGGCGGCGTCGAAACCAAAGCGCCGGATCGGCTGAAGGGTGGCCTCGGCAGCCAGGGCGGGCGAATAGCAGAATTCGATGAAATTATCGGCCTTGGCTCTGATCTCACGATATTCGGGCAGGTAGCGTCCTGCTTGCCGCATGAGCCAGATCGGCCGCGTCTTGGCTATTTTGCCGCCGAGGACTGCAAGCATCGGCTTGCTGTTTTCGCCGTGGTTTTGATTGCCGCCCTGCTGCACTGCCGACCAACCCTTTAAAAGAGAATCTGAATCTTCTTTTTATTTTAGACAGGGGAATAGCCTCATTCCAAAGACCGCACAACGCATCCCCGATCAGCGTATCGGTTTACGAAAGCCGACCGATCGAGCTTGGAATCCGTTAACGAAAAATTTACCAATAATCTTAGTAATTTGTTCGAATCACGGCGGCCGGTTGGATCGGCTTATCCCCGAAATTCCCATTTCCGGAGGCGAACGAGCCATCCAAGATACAATTGCGTAGGGTGTTGAGAATTCCCGTCGAATCTCCCACACTCGCCGGCGCGGCCGCCACTTTTCCGACTTTTGCGGTGATATTCACAGGGGTGAGGGCTCATTGACGAAATCAGGGGATAAGCGAGGCGACGGCGCCGAGGAGACAAGGGGAGCTTGGCCTCAGTGAACCGGAACTATTTCCATCTTCACCTGGTCTCCGATTCGACCGGCGAAACCCTGATCAACGTCAGCCGGGCGGCGGCCGCGCAATATCAGGGCGTAGCCTCGATCGAACATATCTATCCCCTGATCCGAAACCACGATCAGCTGGACCGGGTGATCGCCGGCGTTCGCTCGTCGCCGGGCATTGTGCTCTACACCCTGGTTGATGGTGATCTGGGCGCGCGGTTGGAACAGGCCTGCGCTGAGATCGGCGCGCCGGCGATTTCGGTTCTGGCGCCTGTCCTGGGAATTTTTCAGTCCTATATCGGCCCTGCGTCAAGTCCGAAGCCCGGCGCTCAACATGTCTTGAACGCCGATTATTTCAAGCGGATCGACGCCTTGAACTACACGATGATGCATGACGATGGCCAAAGCGCCGCCGATCTCGAAAACGCCGATGTCGTTCTTCTCGGGGTCAGTCGCACGTCCAAAACGCCAACGAGCATTTATCTCGCCAACAAGGGGATAAAGACGGCCAATGTTCCACTCGTTCCCGGCGTTGCCATTCCGGAAAATGTCGAAAAGCTCAGAAAACCACTCGTCATCGGTTTGTTTGCGAGCCCGGACCGGATCGTCCAGATTCGGCAAAACAGGCTGTTGTCCCTGAACGCGAGCCAGGAATTGTCCTATGTCGATCGTGACGCGGTCGCCGAGGAAGTAAACCAGTCGCGTCGGCTTTTTGCGCAGCGCGGGTGGGCGACGATCGATGTTTCACGCCGCTCGATCGAGGAAACGGCGGCGGCGATCATGGATCTTTATCGTGATCATCGATTGCAGTTCATCGCTCAAGGCTAACCGAACAGGCAAAACATCAAATCGATAGAAATGCAGGTGAGTATGAAACGCGCTTTTGTTGTCGGTTTTCCGGTCAGCCATAGCAGGTCACCTCTGATCCATAATTTTTGGCTGAACAAATATGAAATAGAAGGTGAATATTTTGCAAAAGCTGTCGAACCAGACCGGATAAATAAGTTTATTAACTCTTTTGAAGTTGAAGGATTTTGTGGAGGAAACGTAACAATACCATATAAGGAGATCGCGTTCGAGCAATGTGACGAGGTGACGGAAGCAGCCAGGAAGACAAGAGCGGTGAACACTCTCTGGTTGGACGGCGGACGACGTCTCGGCGACAATACGGATATAGAAGGTTTTTTAGCTAATCTGGATTCAGAGGCTCCGGGCTGGGGCGAGAATTGTGAACGTGCGGCGGTCATCGGAGCCGGCGGCGCCTCGCGCGCGGTGATTGCGGCTTTGGCCAAGCGCGGCGTTCCGGAAATAACGATCGTGAATCGGTCGGTCGAGCGAATGGCGCATTTGGCCGAAGAAATAAGCGGCTGGGGTTTTCAGAAAATTCAACCGCGGCGTTTGGAAGCGGGCCATACGTCCTTCGATGAGGCGAACCTGCTGGTGAATACGACTTCGCTTGGGATGGTGGGGCAGCCGCCGCTCGAAATTTCATTGGAGCGCCTTTCGGCGGATGCTATTGTTTATGACATCGTCTATGCGCCTCTGGAAACCGATCTGCTGCGCGAGGCGCGGGGCCGTGGCTTGAGAATCGTCGGGGGACTGGGAATGTTGCTCCATCAGGCGGCGCCGGCTTTCGAAAGATGGTTCGGAATGCGACCGGAGGTGACGCCGGATTTACGCGGATTGGTCGAACAGGATTTGCTGCGGCCCAAAGCATGATCGTCCTCGGTCTGACCGGTTCGATCGGTATGGGGAAATCGACGGCTGCGGCTATGTTCCGGGACCTCGGCGTTGCTGTTTTCGACGCCGACCGGTGCGTTCATCAGATATATGCCGGCGCTATGCCCGATGCGTTGGCCGCGCGGTTCCCGGAGGCGATCGTCGATGGGCGGATCGATCGCAAACTTTTGGGATCCCTGGCGCTCGATGATGCGGACGCCATGGTGGCGTTGGAGAAAATCATTCATCCGATTGTCGAGAACGAACGCAACAAGTTTATTCGCGCTAAAAGCGATAAAGGCGCAATGCTTGTCGTGCTCGACATTCCGTTGTTGTTCGAGACGGAGGCTTGGCGGCGCGTCGACGCCATCGTGGTTGTAACAGCGCCGAAAGAGGTTCAACGTCAGCGTGTTTTGTCGCGTGAGTTGATGGATGAAGCTAAATTTCTCAATATATTGAATCGCCAGATACCGGATGAAAAGAAAAGAATGTCCGCGCAATTCATTGTCGAAACGCAATTCGGCCCTGAATTGGCGCAGCGACAAATCTGCAACATCATTTCAGCGCTTTCTCAAGTCGACAAATAAGGCTTTTGCTCGAATGCGGGCGCTATAACCAGGTATCACAATGTTGCGAGAAATCGTCATCGACACCGAAACGACCGGCCTGGAAGCGAATGCTGGAGATCGTATCGTAGAAATTGCGGCGTTGGAGCTACTTAACGGAATAAAGTCTGAAAGTACCTTTCATTATTATATCAATCCAGAACGAGAAATCCCTGACTCTGCCGTTAGAGTTCATGGAATTTCGACTGAAGCCGTTGCAGACAAACCAAAATTTTTAGATATTGCTGACGAATTTATCGCTTTTATTGGAAAAGATCCGATCGTCGCGCATAATGCAGACTTCGATCTGGGTTTCATCAATGCGGAATTGCGTCGCATTGGCCGCGCCGTTTTGGAGCAAAACACCATTGTCGACACTTTGGCGCTGGCGCGAAAGAAATTTCCGGCGCAGTCGAATTCGCTCGACGCGCTTTGCAACAGATTTGGCGTTGACCGCAGTCGCCGTGTGAAACATGGCGCATTGGTCGACGCGGAAATTCTGGCCGAGGTCTACGCCGAACTCAGGGGAGGGCGGCAGACAACGCTGACGTTGCATGTGGATCGAAAAATCGAGGTCTGCACGACCGAGCGGGATCTGATGCTGCGTCGCCCGAGCGATTTGCCCTCAACCTTGGCGGAGAGCGAGCGCGAAGATCACAGGGCGCTGATCCGGGGACTGGGCGGTCGAGCACTCTGGGAGCGCTATCTGGGCTAGGCGTCGGGAGTTGAAGCGATCACGATGCGCCAAAGTTCAGCGCGGCGCGCGTTTGGCGAGGATGCGCTGCAAGGTTCGCCGATGCATGTTGAGGCGGCGCGCCGTCTCGGAGACATTTCTTTCGCAAAGCTCATAAATGCGCTGGATATGTTCCCATCGAACCCGTTCCGCCGACATCGGGTTGGGCGGAACCGGCCCCGCCGCAACCTCTTCGCCGTTCATCAGGGCAAGAAAGACCTCGTCGGCGTCGGCCGGTTTGGCCAGATAGTCAAAGGCTCCAAGTTTGATGGCGATCACGGCGGAAGAAATATTGCCGTAACCGGTCAGGATGACGCCTCGGGCGTCCGGGCGGCGCGATTTCAATTCGGTGATCACGTCGAGGCCGTTTCCGTCGGCGAGGCGCATGTCGATGATCGCGAAAGCCGGCGGTTCGGCGCGAATGGCGGCCAAGGCTTCGGCGACGGATTTGGCCGTGGCTACGTTGAAGCCGCGCGCGGCCATCGCCTTGGCGAGACGGTTGAGGAACGGCCGATCGTCGTCCGCGATGAGGAGGCGCGGATCCTTCTCGAACAAAAGCCGTGCTTCGTTCGGTTGTTCCGCGGTCATTTCGTCGCCATCCTGCACGATTGCGCCTCTTACCGGGTTTGTTCACGATGGGCCGACCCGAGACCCTGACCGTTCCAAACCTCTATGAAAGGCCCTATGGGGCGGATGACAAGTGCGAAAGTGAAAATTTTGGCCCGGATTCCAGTTGTTGGCGGTTCCAAACGACTTCGGCGACGGCCCCGCCGAGGTTTGAGAAATGAAGTTTCGCGCCGGTTCGCTCCAGCAAGGTCTTGGAAATGAAAATCCCCAGGCCCATTCCAGCGACATTTCCCGCCTTCAGACGGCGAATCGCTTTCCCCTTGAGATACGGTTCGCCGATTTGCGCCAGAATTTCATTCGGAAAACCGGGACCATCGTCCGAAATCCGAATTTTCACTTTTTCATTCGTCCACGATGCGCTCACCGTGACCCTGGCGGACGCGAAATCGAGTGCGTTATCGACAAAATTGCCGATGCCGTATGCCAGCGCCGGATTGTTGGCGACAATCGGCTCGTCTTCATCGCCTTCAATATTGATGTCGATGGCGACGAGGCGTCGGCGGAAAGGAGAGACGACGTTCTCGATCCAATGTCGCAATTTGATGTGGTCAAGCTGAGGATGCTCCTCCGACGCAAGGGATGCGATGCGCCCGAGAATGTCGCGGCATCTATGCACCTGCTCGTTGAGCAGGTCGATATCTTCCGCGAATTCCTCCGGCAATTTCGCGCGACGCAATTCCTTGCTCACGACGGCGATCGTGGCGAGCGGCGTTCCCAATTCATGCGCTGCGGCCGCGGCCAGTCCGTCAAGGCGCGAGAGATGATTTTCCCGTTCCAGGACCAGTTCGGTCGCCGTGAGAGCGAGGCTCAGGTTCCGCGCTTCATGGGCGACTTGCGCGGCATAGGTGCAAATGAACGCGGTCGCGACGAGAAAGGCGATCGAGACGCCGAACCGATAAAGGAATGGCAATTCCAGCGCCGCGCCCGGAAACCACGGCAAGGGCCAATGGTTAATGCTGAGGATGCCGGCGCAAGCCAGAGCCAGAAGGACGATCGCCGCGATCTGGCGCGGTCGAAGAGAGACGGCCGCGATGGTGACTGGCGCCAACAGCAAGATGAAAAACGGATTGTCGAGCCCTCCGACCAAGAACAGCAACGTTGAAAGCTGAAGAATGTCGAACGCCAGCAAGGCCATCGCGGGGCGTTCTTCGAGCCGAAGCGATTTTGGATAATAGAGCTCGACAAAGACGTTCAAAACGGCGGAGGCGCCGATCACCGTAAGACACCAACGCAGCGGAATGTCGAATTTGAAGCCGAAAGCGATCGCCAAAACGGTAAAAAGCTGTCCGAATAGCGCGAGCCAACGCAATTGCGTAAGCGTTTCGATCCGCAAATTGCGGCCTTCCCGGCCGAACATTGGGGCAATAGGCCTTGTTTCCATGGGACACAGGACCTCTAAAGGCGAAAACAGGGTCGTCCGCCGCCGGAGATCCTTCTGGGCCCGGCCGCGGTTGGGTTTAAATCCTATTCCTTGGCGCGTTCGGCGCGCTTGCGGTCGTTGGGATCGAGCAAGGTCTTGCGAAGACGGATGGACTTTGGCGTGACCTCCACCAACTCGTCATCCTCGATATAGGCCAAAGCCTTTTCGAGCGTCATTCGGATTGGCGGCGTCAATTTCACCGCCTCGTCCTTGCCGGCGGCGCGGATATTGGTGAGCTTCTTGCCCTTGAGAACATTGACTTCGAGGTCGTTCTCGCGCGTGTGCTGACCAACGATCATGCCCCGATAGACCTTCCAGCCGGGCTCGATCATCATCGGGCCGCGATCTTCGAGGTTCCACATCGCGTAGGCCACGGCTTCGCCGGCGTCATTTGAGATCAACACGCCGTTGCGGCGCCCCTGGATGTCGCCCCTATAGGGCGCATAATCATGAAAAAGGCGGTTCATGATCGCGGTGCCGCGGGTATCCGTCAACAATTCGCCCTGATAGCCGATCAGGCCCCTGGTTGGGGCGTGAAACACCAGCCGCTGACGATTGCCGCCCGAAGGGCGCATCTCGACCATCTCGGCCTTTCGTTCCGACATTTTCTGGACAACGACGCCGGAATATTCCTCATCGACGTCGATGACGACCTCTTCGATCGGTTCGAGCCGGGTTCCATCCTCGGCTTTCATGTAAACGACGCGCGGGCGAGAAATACCAAGCTCGAACCCCTCGCGGCGCATCGTTTCGATGAGAATTGCCAGCTGCAATTCGCCGCGTCCCGACACAATATAGGAATCTGATCCCGGCGAATCCTCGATTTTCAGCGCGACATTGCCCTCGGCTTCCTTGTAAAGGCGGTCGCGGATGACCCGGCTGGTGACTTTGTCGCCTTCGGTTCCCGCCAGCGGCGAATCGTTGACGAGAAAGGTCATGGATAAGGTCGGAGGGTCGATCGGCTGGGCCTGCAAAGGCTCCGTCACCTCGAGGGCGCTCAAGGTGTCCGCAACATTGAATTTCTCCAGCCCCGCGATGGCGACAATGTCACCGGCTTCGGCGTCCTCGATCGGCTGGCGTTCGATGCCGCGGAAGGCAAGAATTTTGGAAACGCGACCCTGTTCGACGACATTGCCCAGCCGATCGAGCACTTTGACCGGCTGATTTGGCTTGATCGCGCCCGAAAAGATGCGGCCGGTGACGATGCGGCCGAGATAGGGATTGGATTCGAGCAATGTGCCGAGCATCCGGAAGCCGCCCTCTTCGACCTTGGGCTCCGGGACGTGATCAAGGACGAGATCGAACAAGGGCGCGAGATCGGGCCTCGGCTGGTCGGGGCTGTCGGACATCCAGCCCTGTTTCGACGAGCCATAGAGAATCGGAAAGTCGAGCTGTTCGTCGTCGGCGTCGAGCGCAGCGAACAGGTCGAAGACTTCGTTGATCACTTCGCTCGGTCGGGCGTCGGGCTTGTCCACCTTATTGATGGCGACAATCGGCTTGAGGCCGATCTTGAGCGCCTTGCCGACTACGAATTTGGTTTGCGGCATGGGGCCTTCTGCTGCGTCGACCAGAACGATGGCGCCGTCGACCATCGAAAGAATGCGTTCGACCTCGCCACCGAAATCGGCGTGGCCGGGCGTATCGACGATATTGATTCGCGTGTCCTTCCACACCACCGAGGTCGCCTTGGCGAGAATGGTGATCCCGCGCTCGCGTTCGAGATCGTTGGAATCCATGACGCGCTCGGCCACGCGTTGATTCTCGCGAAAGGCGCCCGATTGGCGGAGCAATTGGTCGACCAGGGTGGTTTTACCGTGGTCGACGTGGGCGATGATGGCGATGTTGCGCAGTTTCATGGGCGTCCGAAGGATTGGCCTGCCGGCATTGGTCGGCAGGCGATGTGAATTTGTCGCCTAGGCGTCATGCGGAGGGGACGGCGCCTCGGCGAAATTGGCGACGCGACGCCAGAGTCCCTCGAAGGCTCGTCATATGGCGCTTGATCTATAGGAAAATCGTAGAGTTGGAAACCGCCGAACCATGGTCACGCGCTGAGGAAATGGTCTGCGATCAAGCGGGAGGTCGCGGCAAGCGCCGGACGCCGAGTTCGCTTCGCCGGTCCGCAATGGCGAGGCGCGCCTGCTGAACGGCAAGAGTCAGGGCCGCCAGCTGATGATTGTCGAGCTTGGGCATTTCCGCAGCCGCGAGCGACCGGGTCAGGATTTCGTCGATCTGAATCTCGAGTTTGGCTAGCGCCTCCAGACTGTCGGCCTCCCGACCGGATTTGAGTATGGTCAGCGCCGTTTCCAACAGTTGATCGAAACGAACATGCCCGGAGACAGCCAGACGGCTCGCCAGAGTGGCGAGGCCTGAGACGATGACGCCTCCGACCATCGCCCCGATATAGATCATGTCGCTGTATTTATCGAAGAACGTCTCTTCTTCGCCATCCAAGAAGGCCGCGGCGCCCGGATGGGTCGGAAGAACCTTCCCCTTGTCGGTGCTCGGCGCCTCGATATGGTTGGCGATGGGAACCGTCGTCGCCGCGACCGCGCGATTGGCGAGGACCAGCCGCGTCACCTCGGCGACGGTCGAATTGTCCAGATCGTTCCGGGCGACGAGACGCGCTGTGCCGCCGACCGTCTCGACATTCTCCGACGGGCGTGGTGGTGAACCGCCAAACGCGCCACGAAGGATCTGATTCGCTTCGAGACCAGGAAATTTTTGGGCAAGGGCGGACGCCTCGAGGATGGGGACGAAATCGGGCGCGCGCGACACGCCGTCGCCGCCTGATATGATTTTGATGGCGTCCAAGATCTGCGGCGAATCGAACGGGCCGAAGACGAACAGCGCGTCGACCGGCAGCTCCCCGAGCAATTTGGCCAGATCGTTGGGGGTGACGCTGACCGCTTTGATGTCTCCAGGCGCAATGGAATATTCGGATTCGATCATGGCCAGGAGATCGCGGTTGGCGTCGCCAGAGGTTTCCGTCTCGACGACCACGACAGTTTTTCCTCGGAGGTTGGAGAAATTGGCGAAGCTTTTCCCCGGCGGCGCCACCACTACGACCGAATAATGGGCGAAAATCAGAACGGTCTCGGCGTTGGTCGGCATCGAAATATCGGAGCGGACGACAGCCAGGTCGGCGTGGCGTTCGCTGATCGCCTTCGTTGCGGCTTTTTCGTCGCCAGTCGGAACGATCCGAAACCGGATGTCCTCGCGCTCCCGGACGAATTCCTGATTCAAAATCACCAGCAGTTTCTGATAATCGCTGCCGCGAGGGACGGCGATCCGCAGCATGGTCGGCCGCTCATAGAAATAAAGACCTATGGTCGCGACGGCGACCAGCCCTGCGGCCGCCGCCAACATTGATAGGAAGACACGCCACATCGATCGTGATCCCAAAACACGATGAGCGAATGATCAGATTGTGGCGTCAAATTTGCGGCGTCGCCAGATCAAATCGACCGGGAGACGCCGTTCTGTTCAGCTCTTGGCGATTTTTTGCCGGCGCTTTGCCAGGGTGCGCAAACGCAGGGCGTTCAGCTTGATGAAGCCCGCCGCGTCGCGATGGTCATAGGCGACGGCGCCTTCCTCGAAAGTGACGAGTTCCTGATCGTACAGCGAATAGGGGCTCTCGCGTCCGACCACTGAAGCATTGCCTTTGTAGAGTTTCATGCGCACGCGGCCGGTGACGTTTTCCTGGCTCTTGTCAATCAGGGTCTGGAGCAATTCGCGCTCGGGCGCAAACCAGAAGCCGTTGTAAATCAGCTCGGCATATTTCGGCATCAGCTCGTCTTTGAGATGCGCGGCGCCGCGGTCTAGGGTGACGGATTCGATGCCGCGATGGGCGAAATGAAGGATCGTACCCCCGGGCGTCTCATACATGCCGCGCGATTTCATGCCGACGAAACGGTTCTCGACGAGATCGAGCCGGCCGACGCCATTGGCGCGGCCATACTCGTTCAATTTGGCCAGCAGCGCCGCGGGGGAGAGCTTTTGGCCGTCGACCGCGACCGGATCGCCCTTTTCGAAATCGATCTCGATATAGGTCGGTTTATCGGGCGCGTTTTCGGGATCGATGGTGCGCGAATAAACATAATCGGGCGTTTCCTGCGCCGGGTCTTCGAGGACTTTGCCCTCCGAGGAGGTATGGAGCAGGTTGGCGTCGGTGGAAAAGGGCGATTCGCCACGCTTGTCCTTGGCGATCGGGATCTGGTGTTTTTCGGCGAAATCGATCAGCGCGGTGCGCGAGGACAGGTCCCATTCGCGCCAGGGGGCGATGACCTTGATGTCGGGCTCGAGCGCATAATAGGACAATTCGAAGCGCACCTGATCGTTGCCCTTGCCGGTCGCCCCATGGCAGACGGCGTCGGCGCCGACCTTGCGCGCGATCTCGATCTGCTTTTTCGAGATTAAAGGCCGGGCGATCGAGGTGCCGAGCAGATAGAGGCCCTCGTATTCGGCATTGGCGCGGAACATCGGAAAGACGTAATCGCGAACGAATTCCTCGCGCAGATCCTCGATAAAGATGTTTTCCGGCTTGATGCCGAGCAGCTCTGCCTTTTTGCGGGCCGGTTCCAACTCCTCGCCCTGCCCGAGATCGGCGGTGAAGGTCACGACCTCGCAGCCATAGGTCGTTTGCAGCCATTTGAGGATAATGGAGGTATCGAGGCCGCCGGAATAGGCAAGGACGACCTTTTTGACGTCGTTTGAGGGTTTGGACATTGGGTTTCTATCCGGTAAAAAATCGGCAGGACTATAGGCGCGCCATAATTTCGCGCAACCCATTGCGCGACTCTTGGCGCAACCCAGAAGGCCTGCGACAGCGAAATTTCACTGCTCGGCGTTGAAGGCGGCCATGGCCGCCATATTGACGATATCGGAGTCCTTTCCGCCGAGCTGGACGATCTGGACGGGCTTGTCCAAGCCGACGACCATTGGTCCGATCACCGTAGCGTCGCCAAGCTCAAGCAACATCCTGGTCGAAATCGATGCGGAATGGAACGCCGGCATGATGAGCACATTGGCGATGTCGGTGAGACGGCAGAACGGATAAAGCGCCATGGCTTCCTTGTTCAGGGCGACGTCCGCGGCCATTTCGCCGTCATATTCGAAATCGACGCGGCGCTGATCGAGCAGACGGACGGCTTCCTTGACCTGGGTTGACCGTTCGCCGGGTGGGTGGCCGAAGGTGGAGAAGGCGAGAAGCGCGACGCGCGGCTCGTAGCCCAGGCGGCGCGCAAAACCCGCCGCTTCGGTCGCGATATCGGCGAGGTCCTTCGCGTCAGGCATTTCCGTGATCGCGGTGTCCGCGACGATCACCGGCTTGCCGCGCGCCAGGACGATCGAGACGCCGATAAGTTTGTGGCCGGGCTTGGGATCGATGACGCGCTGCACCTCCTCCAGCGCGATCGAGAAATTGCGGGTGACGCCGGTGACCATCGCGTCTGCGTCGCCGGCGGAGACCATCGCGGCCGCGTAATGGTTGCGATCGTTGTTGATCAGGCGCTGGCAGTCGCGCATCAGGAAGCCCTTGCGCTGCAGGCGCTCGTAGAGCATCTGGGCGTAGGCGGCGTTCTTGTGGGAAATCCGCGCATTGTGGATTTCGATCAGCTTGTCGTCGAGTTCGATGCCGGCTTTCGCGGCGACCTCGGCGATCCTGTTCTCCCGCCCAACAAGAATGGCCGAGCCGAGGCCCTGATTGATAAAGGCGACGGCGGCGCGAATCACCTGCTCTTCCTCGCCTTCGGCGAAAACGACTCTTTTGGGGTGGCGCTTGACCCGGTCCATGATGGTTTGCATCAAACCGGCGACCGGATCGCGCCGCGCCGAAAGTTCGGCCCGGTAGGCTTCCATGTCGATGATCGGCTTGCGCGCGACGCCGGTTTCCATCGCAGCCTGGGCGACGGCCGGCGGAACGATCGAAATGAGACGAGGATCGAAAGGAACTGGGATCAGATATTCTCGACCAAAACGCGGGCGCTCGCCCTGATAGGCGCGGGCGACGTCATCGGGCACGTCCTCGCGCGCCAGTTGCGCCAGGGCGCGAACGGCGGCGATCTTCATCTCCATATTGATGGTCTTGGCGTGCACGTCGAGCGCGCCGCGGAAGATGTAAGGGAAGCCGAGAACGTTATTGACCTGATTCGGATAATCGGAGCGACCGGTCGCGACGATCGCGTCCGGTCGCGCCGCGAGCGCGTCCTCGGGCGTGATTTCGGGATCGGGGTTGGCCATGGCGAAAATGATGGGATTGGGCGCCATGGTCTTGACCATTTCCGGCGTGAGCGCGCCCTTCGCCGATAGTCCGAAGAAAATGTCGGCGCCCACCATGGCGTCCGCGAGCGTGCGCTTGTCGGTTGCGACCGCATGGGCGGATTTCCACTGGTTCATGCCGGCGGCGCGACCCTGATACACGACGCCCTTGGTGTCGCACAGCATGACGTTTTCGGGCGCGAATCCCATGGCTTTGATAAGATCGAGGCATGCGATGCCGGCGGCGCCGGCGCCGTTGCAGACGAGCTTGGTCTTCTTGATGTCCCTGCCCGTGAGGTGCATGGCGTTGATCATGCCGGCGGTGGCGATGATCGCCGTTCCGTGCTGGTCGTCATGGAAAACGGGAATGTCCATCAATTCCCGCAACCGCTCTTCGATGATGAAACATTCGGGAGCCTTGATGTCTTCAAGATTGATGCCGCCGAAGGTCGGTCCGAGAAATCGGACCGCGCTGATGAATTCATCCGGGTCTTCGGTCCCGACCTCGAGATCGATCGAATTGACATCCGCGAAACGCTTGAAGAGGACGCACTTGCCCTCCATGACCGGCTTGGAGGCCAAGGCACCCAGATTGCCCAGGCCGAGGATCGCGGTCCCGTTAGTAATGACCCCGACCAGGTTTCCCTTGGTGGTGTAGTCATAGGCCCTGGAGGGGTCGTCCGCGATCGCATGGACCGGCACGGCGACGCCCGGCGAATAAGCCAGGGAGAGATCGCGCTGGGTGGCCATCGGCTTGGTGGGGGTGATCTGGAATTTGCCGGGCCTCCCGCGGGAGTGGAACTGCAGCGCTTCCTGGTCGGTGAAAGTCGGTCGCTTGCCCCGGGTCGGCTTGTTTTCGGACATCGATCTGCTCTCGGAGTTCATCTTATCGCTTGGCGACGAGGAGGGAACTTAGCCGCGCGACGTCGTCGGCGCCAAGCATTGCTTTCGGACTAGAAGGGGTTTTCGCCGGCGTCGCGCCGACGGAGCGAAGAGATTTGTTCAAAATTGGATTTCGATAGCCAATCCGGCGTGCGATCGACCCTCGCATTTGTTAGCGTCCCGACATGCGGAACGGCATTGGAAATCCCATGGACGCTGAAAACACGCGCGACTTGGAAGGCGCCAACGGCGCGGGCGAGAGCCTGCGCGCGGGAAATTTGGGCCGCCGGAACGGTCGGGAGCCTGGAGAATTGTCCGAACGCGTCACGCCGATGATGGCGCAATACATTGAGATCAAAGCGGCACACCAGGATTGTCTTCTCTTTTATCGGATGGGCGATTTTTTTGAATTGTTTTTCGAAGATGCGGAAATTGCATCCAAGAGCTTGGGAATTGTGCTGACCAAGCGCGGCAAACACCTCGGTGACGACATTCCGATGTGCGGCGTCCCGATCGAGCGGGCAGAGGAATATTTACAACGTTTGATTATTGCCGGCCATCGGGTCGCCGTCTGCGAGCAGACCGAGGCTCCGGCGGAAGCGCGAAAGCGCGGAGCCAAATCGGTCGTCCGCCGGCAAGTCGCGCGCATCGTGACGCCGGGAACGCTGACCGAAGACCAACTGCTGGACCCCGGTCGGGCCAATCTCTTCGTGGCCCTTGTCCGCCTGCGCGATCCGTCGGCCGATTGGCGGTTCGGCGTCGCGGCGGTGGAAATCTCCACTGGCGATTTCGACGTTTTCGAAACCGACGCACAAGGTCTGCCAGCGCTGATGGCGCGTCTGGACCCTCGGGAAATCGTCGCTGAGGAGGCGATCCTGGCCGACGAAGGTCTTTGTCGCGTGTTGAACGATTTCGGCGCGCCCATAGTCCCCTTGGGCCGCGCGGCGGGCGACGGAGACATCGCGCAGCGAAGCCTGATGGACTATTTCGGCGTCGCGACCCTCGACGGCTTCGGCGCGCTGAAACGCGCGGAAATCCAGGCCTCCGCAGCCGCGCTATCCTATATTGAACGAACGCAGAAAAAGTCGCGGCCGCGATTGAGCTTCCCCCGCCAAGGCGACGCCGGCGCGAGCCTTCAGATCGACGCCTCGACGCGCGCAAATCTCGAATTGCATCGCACCATGTCCGGGGCGAGGTCCGGCGCGCTGATTTCGATCCTCGATCGCACCATGACTTCGGCCGGCGCGCGCATGCTCTCGTCGTGGCTCGCCACGCCGCTGCTCGATCTCGACAAGATCGCCGCGCGGCACGACGCCGTCGGCTTTTTCGCCGCCGACCCTAACTTGCGCGCCGATATGCGGGACCGACTGAAAGGCGTTCCCGATCTGACCCGCGCCTTGGCGCGCCTCGCAGTCGAGCGTGGCGGCCCGCGCGACCTTGCGGCTTTACGCGACGGCCTGTTCGCGGCGCAGGATTGCGGGCGAATTTTGCTCAAGGCGGGTCCGCCGGCCCTGCTTTCGGCCGCCGCGGCCTTTTTGTCGCGCCTCGATCTCGGGCTGGCGCAGGATCTGGCTTTGGCGCTTGAGCCCACCCCGCCGCTCGACCGCAAATCCGGCGGCTTCATTCTATCGGGCTTTGATCCCGCTCTCGATGAAGCTCGGCGCCTGCGCGACGAAAGTCGACGGGTGGTCGCTGCTTTGCAGAGCCGCTATTGCGAGCAGTCGGAAACCAGACAGCTCAAGATCAAGCAAAACAATTTTTTGGGTTTTTTCATCGAGGTTCCGCAGACCCAAGGCGAAAAGCTGCTGCGGCCGCCGTTCAACGAAATCTTCATCCACCGCCAGACCATGGCTGGCGCCATGCGGTTTTCCTCCAACGAATTGGCGGAATTGGAAGGACGCATCGCCAACGCGGCTGACGAGGCCATCGCGATAGAAAAAAAATTGTTCGAGAATTTCGCCTTCCGCACGCAAGGCGCCGCGGCCGAGATCGAGGCGGCGGCAAAAGGGCTGGCCGCCGTGGATATCCTCGCCGCGCTTGCCGAAATCGCGGTTCAGGCGGATTGGGTTCGTCCCAAGGTCGACGACAGCCTCGATTTCGAGATCGTCGGCGGACGACATCCCGTGGTGGAAGCGGCTTTGCGGTCACGCGGCGAGGCCTTTGTGCCGAATGACTGCAACCTCAGCGGACCGCTCAAACGAGCGCCGTCGGCTTCGGGCGGGAGAATTGCGGTGGTCACCGGCCCGAACATGGCGGGCAAATCGACCTTCCTGAGGCAGAACGCCTTGATCGTGATCCTGGCGCAGATGGGCTCCTTCGTTCCCGCGAAGACGGCGAAGATCGGTGCGGTCGATCGTCTGTTCTCGCGTGTCGGCGCCTCGGACGATCTCGCGCGCGGCCGTTCGACCTTCATGGTGGAAATGGTCGAGACCGCCGCGATCCTCAATCAGGCGACCCCAAAATCCCTGGTCATTCTTGACGAGATCGGTCGCGGAACCGCGACTTACGACGGCCTTTCGATCGCTTGGGCGGTCATGGAGCATCTCCATGAGGTCAATCGGTCGCGCGCGCTCTTCGCCACCCATTTCCATGAGCTGACCCATCTGGGCCAAAGGCTGACCCGCCTTGTGAATCTCTGCATGCGCGTCACGGACTGGAATGGCGATGTCATCTTCCTGCATGAGGTGGCCCAGGGCGCGGCGGACCGATCCTATGGCGTGCAAGTCGCCAAACTCGCCGGCCTGCCCATGGCGGTGATCGCGCGGGCGAAGCAAATTCTGGCGGAGCTGGAGCAGACGGACCGCAACGCCCCCGTGGAGCGTCTGGTTTCCGATCTCCCCTTGTTTGCCCGCATCGAAGCGGCCTCGGCGCCGCCGGCGGACGCGGTCCGTGAGGGGCTCAACGCGCTCAATCCCGATGGAATGACGCCGAGGCAGGCGCTAGAGGCGCTCTATGCGTTGAAAAAAGCAGCGGACGAATGAATCGTCGTCTCAATTGGGATTTTCGAGGCTGAACATTTCCGACATTTCGTCATAGGCGAAAAGTTCGGCGTAGCGCGCCCAGGAGATGACCGTGTTCAAGGTCTGCTCGGCATAGTCCTCGGACATATAATCCTCGAGCTCGTTGTGGAATCTCGCCGCCGGCGCCGCGTGGGTCGGCCGTTCGTCGAGAACCCGCCGAATCAGGCTTATGATCGGCACATAGGCTAAAAGGTGTTGTGAAAACAGCTTCTTGCGCGCATCGGTGTCAAGGTCTGCGAAGGTCCGGCCAGCGTCAGACAGCAAGAAATCGCCTTCGCTGAGGGCGCCAAAACGCAAAAGCTGAATCGCTTCCCCGATGTGGAAGAGTTCGTCGGCCTCCATCTGGAGCTTGTCGGCCAGAACCGGAAGGTCGGCGCGGCCATTGAACGGCGCCGCCGCGACGGCTTCGATCAGACCCGCCAGAACGTTGGTCGAAATCGGGTGAAGGACCATGCCGACGCCCGTTCCCGGTATGCCTTCGATGGCGGAATGTCGCGGCCCGGTGCGTTGGGTCATCCGCGCGTAAATATTGTCGACCAGCAGGCGGAACTGGGGGTCGAGGCGGTTGCGGGGATGGGGCAGTTCAACCTTGATTTCCGAGGCGATCCGGCCTGGATTGGAGGAAAACACGAGGATGCGGTCGCACATCAGCACGGCCTCCTCGATATTATGTGTCACCATAAGCACGGATTTCATCGGCAGCCGGCCTTCGATCCAGAGATCGATGATATCGGTGCGCAGGGTTTCGGCGGTCAGCACGTCAAGCGCCGAAAACGGCTCATCCATCAGCAAGAGATCGGGGTGCACGACGAGGGCGCGCGCAAAGCCGACGCGCTGGCGCATGCCGCCGGACAATTCCTTGGGATAGGCCGATTCAAAGCCGTCGAGGCCGATCAGGTCGATCGCCGCGAGGGCGCGTTTGCGCTGTTCGGCCTTCGCGACGCGGAGCGCGTCGAGCCCAAGCTCCACATTTTCCAGTACGGTCAGCCAGGGGAACAAGGCGAAGGATTGGAACACCATCGCGACGCCGCGCGGCGGGCCGTCAATGGGCTCGCCGCGACACATGGCCGCGCCCGACGAGGGTTTGACAAGGCCCGCGATGATCCGAAGCATGGTGGACTTGCCTGAACCGGACCGGCCCAGCAGTCCGACGATCTCGCGCGGGATGATCGTCAGATCGACATTTTCGAGAACGACCAGCTTATCGCCATTGGCCTTGGCGAAACTGCGGCTGACGTCCTTGAGATCGATCAGCGGGGATTCGGACCCCGCTTTGGCGACATCGAGCATGACGGTCTCCAATTTACATCTTAACCCAAGCTCAGCCGATTCTCGGCGAAAGCGTAGAGCGGACGCCAAACAAGACGGTTGAACAGGGTGACAAAGACGCTCATCACCGCGATGCCAAGCACGACCCGGTGGAAGTCGCCTGCGTCGGTCGCGTCGGCGATATAGGCGCCAAGGCCGACGGCGGTCAATTTCTTGTCTCCCCAGCTCGCCACTTCCGCGACGATCGCCGCGTTCCACGATCCTCCGGAGGCGGTGATCGCGCCAGTAATATAATAAGGAAAGACGCCGGGCAGGATGACATAGCGCCACCACTTCCAGCCCGTGATGTGGAAATTGCCCGCAGCTTCCCTCAGGTCGCCGGGAAAGGCCGTCGCGCCGGCGATGACATTGAACAGAATGTACCATTGCGTGCCCAGAATCATCAATGGGCTGAGCCAGATATTGGGATTGGCGTTGAAATGGATGATCAGGACAACGGCGGCGGGGAAGAGAATATTGGCGGGGAAGGCCGCCAGGAATTGGGCGAGGGGCTGAACTTTTTCCGCGATTGACGGGCGCAGGCCGATCCAGACGCCGATCGGAACCCAGATCACGGAAGCCAGGGCGATCAGGACGGTCACCCGCAGCAGGGTGAAAAAGCCATCCACGACCGCCGTGAGAACGTCGGACCAATGCAAGGTGGCGGCGATATAATCGACGACCTGCCATCCGGTCCATCCGGTGCCGAGAAAGATGAGGCTCATCCAGACCGCGTCGATGACCCTCTGGGAGATGTTCAGCTGGAGCTTCACTCTTGGAAGTTTGGGAAATGGCAGGCGGATCCGGGTTGTCGATTCGGCGGCGTTCGAAACTGACAAGGCCAAAGCGCGAAGAAAGCGGGTCTGGCGGAACAGGTCCAGCAGCCAAGAGGTTGGCGCCTCGGCCGACGCAGTCTCCTCGAAACGAAATTTGTCGGCCCAGGCGACGATCGGACGGAAAAGCAGCTGATCGTATATGATGATCACCGCGAGCATGGTCAGGACAGCATAACCGACGGCGGCAAGATTTTGCTGCTTGATCGCCATCGCGACATAGGCTCCGACTCCGGGCAGGGTCACCGTCGTATCGCCCACGGTGATCGCTTCGGAGGCGACAACGAAAAACCAGCCGCCGGACATCGACATCATCATGTTCCAGACCAACCCCGGCATGGCGAAGGGAACGTCGAGACGCCAGAAGCGCCGCCACCACGACAAGTGAAAGCTTTTCGCCGCTTCGTCCAAGTCTTTTGGGATGGTGCGGAGCGACTGGTACATGCTGAAGGCCATGTTCCACGCCTGGCTCGTGAAAATCGCAAAAACCGCGGCGAGTTCCGCTCCTAGAACGCGACCCGGGAACAGATTCATGAAAAAAAGGACAGTAAAGGTCAAAAAACCGAGGATCGGAACCGATTGAAGAATATCGAGGATCGGAATGAGAACCATCTCCGCGCGGCGGCTTTTTGCGGCCATGGTCGCGTAAATGAAAGTGAAGACCAATGACGCCGCCATCGCGGCCAGCATGCGGATCGTCGTTCGCAGCGCATATTCCGGCAAATGCGCCGGGTCGAGGCTGATCGGCATCGCGTTGAGAACGGTCAAAGGGGCGCTGGTTTGCTTGACCCCGTAAACAATGGCGACCAGCGCCCCGATGACGAGCGCGAGCGCCGCCAAATCGAAGAGGTTCGGGGCCGAGGCGCGGTCCATGGCTGTCGAAGGCGAAGCGTTTGGCAACGGCGCTATTCCGGGGCGAATTTTCGACGTGAGCGTGACTCGAGCAGGAACTCGATCGTCATCCTATCTGGTTAGCGCACCGAGCATGACAATGCTGTGACTTTTTTGTCGAGCGATAAGAGTCTTCCTTTTCGGCGTCGAACGCTCCAATTGTTACGCATGGAGCGTTATGGCGCAGAACGAAGCTGTACCTTTGTTATTTGAGGTGAGCCGGACCCGACCTCATGGTAGGGTCCGGGGCGGAGTTGATCAAAAAGACAATTGGGGTTGGGCCAGAAAAATGGTTGTTCGGGTTTCGACCGTGGCGTTCCAGGGCGTTGAGGCGCATCCTGTGGATGTTCAGGTCCAGCTTTCCAACGGGAGCGTTGTCTTCAATGTCGTTGGACTGGGCGACAAAGCGGTCGCCGAATCGAGGGAGCGGGTTAGATCGGCCCTGGTGGCTTCCGGCCTCTCGTTGCCCGCGAAGCGGATAACCGTGAATTTGGCTCCGGCCGATATGCCGAAGGAAGGCAGCCATTACGACCTTCCGATCGCCTTGGGCGTCATGGCGGCGATTGGCGCGATTCCCTTCGACGCGCTCGATGATTTTACAGTGCTGGGCGAGCTTGCTCTCGACGGCTCGATCAGTCCGGTGTCGGGCGTCCTGCCGGCGGCCGTCGCCGCAAGCGCGCAGGGACGAGGTCTGGTTTGTCCTGCCGATTGCGGGCCGGAAGCAGCCTGGGCTTCGGCCGATATTGCAATCCTTGCGCCACGTTCGCTTGTGCAACTGGCCAACCATTTCCAGGGAACGCAAGTCATACCGCGGCCGTCGCCGGCGATCCGCGAAACCGGGGGAGTCTTGCCCGATTTGCGCGAGATCAAGGGTCAGGAAAGCGCCAAGCGCGCTTTGGAAATCGCGGCGGCGGGCGGCCACAACATTCTATTCAACGGTCCGCCAGGCGCGGGCAAGAGCATGTTGGCGGCAAGATTGCCATCGATTCTGCCGCCCTTGACGCCCCGTGAACTGCTCGAAGTTTCTATGATCCATTCGGTCGCCGGCGCTCTGGCGGGGGGGCGGCTGACCGACCGCCGCCCGTTTCGCGCTCCCCACCATTCGGCTTCCATGCCGGCGCTGGTCGGCGGCGGGCCCTATGCCCGGCCCGGCGAGATTTCGCTGGCTCATAACGGGGTCCTGTTTCTCGATGAATTGCCCGAATTCCAGCCTCAGGCGCTGGATGCGATGCGGCAACCGCTCGAAGCCGGAGAGGTTGCAATCTCGCGCGCCAGCCACCGCTGCGTTTATCCGGCGCGCTTCCAGCTCGTGGCGGCCATGAATCCTTGTCGCTGCGGCTATGCGCTGGAGCCCGGCTATTCCTGTCGACGCGGCGAACCCAAACGTTGCGCTCAAGCCTATCAGGCGCGTCTGTCCGGCCCATTGTTGGATCGAATCGATCTCCATCTCGAGGTTGCCGCGATCCGCGTGTCGGACCTCATTTTGCCGCCACCCTGTGAGGGGTCGGCCGAAGTCGCCGCAAGGGTCGCGGCCGCGCGCGAGCTGCAGCGTGAGCGTTACGAGCGAATTGGTCGTCCCGACATTGTCTGCAACGCCGCAGCGCCGGCGGCATTGGTCGAAACGATCATTCGACTCGATCAAAGCGGAATGGATTTGATCCGCGTCGCTTCGGAAAAACTGCGTTTGTCGGCGCGCGGCTTCCATCGGGTTCTCAAACTGGCGCGGACGATCGCGGACCTGCAGCAATCGCCGGACGTTTCGCGCGCTCATCTCGCGGAGGCCTTGTCTTACCGAATGGCGGGTGATCGACGCGAAGCGGCGTCGTGATGAAACCAAACATTCAGAGCCATCCTTTATATAAAGGGGCGGACGTTTCTTTCGCGCCATATGCGCCGCGGTCATTACAAAGTCTTTGACCTGATGGTTTCAATCCCGACAAGCATTCTGCTCGCGGTTGCCGGCGTCGTGGCGCTCGGGGCAGCCGGATTTGGCCTGACGGAACGTCGAGCTCGAAAGGCGTTACAGAAGGAAAAAGAAGAACTCCACGATAAGCTGTGGGAGCTGAAAGCCACCGCTAACGCGCTCGACAAGGCGGAGGCCGCGAATGAGGCGAAATCGCGCTTCCTGGCGATGGTCAGCCACGAAGTGCGCACGCCTTTGACCGGCATTCTGGGAATGGCCGAACTCCTGACCGCGACGGAATTGAATGCCGAACAGGCTGCCTATGTCGCGGCTATTCGCGTTTCGGCGGAAACGTTGTCGTCATTGATCAACCAGATCCTGGATTTTTCCAAGATCGAGGCCGGAAAGCTCGAACTGAACAATGTCGTTTTCGATCTCCCGGCTCTGGTCGAGGGCGTGGCCGAACTTTTGGCGCCGCGCGCACAGGGGAAGGGGATCGAGATTGCAACCTCCATCGACCGCAAGGTGCCTCGGCGCGTGACGGGGGATCCGGAACGGCTACGCCAAATTCTGATGAACCTCGCGGCAAATGCGATCAAATTCACCGAACGGGGTGGCGTCGGCGTCATTCTGAAAGCACCGTGCGCGGGTCGCGTGAGTTTTTCGGTCTGTGACACGGGGCCGGGCGTTCCCATTGATCGTTGCGAGGCAATTTTCAAGGAATTCGAGCAGGCGGACAGTTCATCTTCGAGGAAACATGAGGGCACGGGCCTCGGACTTGCGATTTCAAAATCACTGGTCCAGTTGATGGGCGGTGTTTTGAACCTCAAACATTCAGGCCCCAACGGCTCGACCTTTGCCTTCGAGATCGCCCTGAGTGGAGCCGAGCCCTCGCCAGTATCCGAGCCGCTTGGTTCGGATCTCAGCGGCAAAACGGCGTTGCTGGTCGCCGATTCGCCATTCGGCGGCCCGTTTCTGGGACGGCGCCTCGCGGAACTGGGCGCTCGGGTCGAACGGGTTCACGGCGTATCGGCGGCGCTGGAATATCTCGATCACCACGCGCCCGATTTGGTCATTATCGATTGCGCGTTGGGAGAACAGGCGACCAAACGTCTCGCTGCTGCGGCGCGGACCACTGGCGTGGGGCGAAATCTGGTTCTCTTTTCTCCGTTCGAGCGCCGGGCGTTTGGCGACGCGCTGGTGAACGAGTTCGATGGGTGGCTGGTCAAACCGGTGCGGCTCAGCTCGCTTTATTCCCGCCTGGGGGGAGCCCGCCAGAGCGAGCGTCATCAGGGCGGCGCCGTCGCGCGATCGACCATGCCGCAAACCCTGGCGGATCGAGCCATCCTCCTTGCGGAAGACAATGACGTGAATGCTCTTCTGGTTGATCGTCGGCTGGCCCAGTTGGGCGCCCGGATAACCAGGGCCAACGATGGCGTCGAAGCGGTCGCCATCGCGTGCGCCAACATCGGCCGATTTGACGCAATCATCATGGATATGCGTATGCCGGGGCTCGATGGCTTGGCGGCCACCCGCCAGATTCGCTCAGCGGAACGGAAGGCGGGCGCTGAACCTGTGCGAATTATCGCACTGACCGCCAATGTTTCGGATGAAGACCGCGGAGCAGCACTAGAGGCGGGAATGGATGAATTCCTGGCCAAGCCCATCGATCTTGCTGCGATGGTGAATGCGATCGTAACAAAATGAACCTCATAAAGGCCGAAAAATCACTTACCAAAATTGTCATATTTTCGTATCGAGTTTCTTCTATCGAGGAGAGGTCGCAAATGCTGGCGGGCGTTTTCCTTGTGGCGAGCATTTGTGTGGCGTGAATGCAAAATCGAGGCGGACGTCATTTCCGGGGAATGAATTCATGAATGGATTGGCCATGGTCGCTGATCTTTCGTCAAAATTTCCGTTCCTCGCTAAAAAGCCCAAAGAATTTTGGCATGGCGGATCTCATTCGATTCGGGGATTGCCGCCGGAAATCTCACAGCCGGCGCTTGGCCCCAGCCTCGGCTGGTCAGGCTCGCTCGAATTGCGCCTCGCAACCAAGAAATCAGAAATCAGGAAAGCGCAACGTCTGCGTTTCAAGGTGTTTTTTCAGGAAGGCGGAGCGACGCCTGACGCCGCGGCCGCTTTGGTTAGGCGCGATATCTGCCGGTACGACAAAGTCTGCGATCATCTTCTCGTGATTGACCACGCGGCGCGCAATCGCTTCGGAAAGGCCAAGCCTAAGGTCGTCGGCGCATACCGTCTTCTTCGCCAGGAAATCGCCCAACAGAATTTTGGATTTTACAGCGCGCAGGAATTCGATATCGGCCCAATGCTCGCGCAGCATCCCAATTCACGCTTTTTGGAACTCGGACGATCCTGTGTCCTGCCAGAATATCGGGGAAAGAAAACAATCGAAATGCTTTGGCGCGGCATCTGGGCCTATGTCAAACATTACCGCGTTGATGCGATGATCGGTTGCGCGAGCCTCGAAGGCGCCGATCCGTCCCAGCTGGCTTCCCAATTGAGCTTCCTTCATCACTTCGCCAAGGCGGCGCCGGAGTGGATTGTGCGGTCGCTACCGCAAAGATTTGTCGCGATGGATCGTCTCCCGCGAGACGCAGTCGATAAGAGGCGCGCGTTGGCGGCGCTGCCGCCGCTGGTCAAAGGCTATATGCGCGTTGGCGCCAAATTCGGCGATGGCGCTGTGGTTGATCGACAGTTCGGCGTGACGGATGTTTTCGTGGTCATGCCGATCGCCGAGATCGAAAACCGCTACATTGAATATTTCGGCGGTCCGGACGATTTCAGAAGCAGAGCGTCGTAGGTCAGGCAAGACCGTTTCCTTCGGCGTGACCCCTCATGATTCACATTGAGCCGCGCGGGGTTGCCCCGAGGCCGCAGCCAGCGCCGCATCGACTCTTTCGAAAATCGCCGCCTTGGCGGCCTCCGAACCAGCCCTGACAAATTTTGTGACGGCCGGCGCCGCGCGCAATAAAGCCAGAAAAAAAACAACATGTTATTCCTAAAGCGCTGAAAGTGGATTTCGTCAGGGGCCTTGACAGCGACGGCTTGAAGCCCCGAATCGGGTTCTCGGCGATTGAATGAACCCTGCGGCGACGGGGAGCCCTTGATCTTGGCGGCGGCTTTTTGAGGGCTCTCACACGATTCGTCAAATCCTTCTGAGGCGTTCTAATCGGGGCCCGGCCCCGAAGGTTTCAAATCGCACATTTGAGGCGTTGCATCGGCTCACCCCCCTGTGTATGGTCTGAAGACAAATGGAAATGAAAGGGTATTGCTGGCGGCGTATTGGGTCGCCGAGTTGATTGCCAATCGTTATCTCCGGGAATAAGATATTCGTACGTATTGACGTAAGTTTTCTAGTCTTTGATGTTAGAGCGCTATACAATAATTTATTTGTTGTTTTGGAGATATGCTCGTGCTAAGGCTCTGGTTATACAGGGTGACGAATATGAAGAAGATACAAATAAGTGTTCGTCGCGTGGGTGCTTGGTCGTTGCCGAAGCTGTTGGGGCTAGGCTCAGCGAATTGAGCGGGTTAATCTATTTAAAGATCTGCGGAAAGACGTGAAGAAAGCTCAGAATATGATGGGCTTTTTGCGGTTTTTCGATGGAATTCTCAGGCCCTACCGAGGGCGTCGAGTCTCTGACTGAAGATGCGAGAAATGTCGAAAGTGCGACTGGAAAAAGTGATCGATGGCGATCAAAACAGCCAAAACGCTCCCGATCTGTGGGCGGCGTTTTGCGAGCGGTTTCGCCGAGAGGTTGGCGACGCGATCTATTTTTCCTGGTTCAAGTCGCTCGAGCTCGAAAAAATTGTCGAGGGAATTGCCTATTTGAGCGTGCCAACGAAGTTTTTGAGGAGTTGGATACAAGCGCATTATCTGGACAAGCTGCGTAGTGCAATCGTCGCCGTTCTGCCGAGCGTTCAAGATATCGTGCTCGAATCGCGAGCCGCAACTCGGCTATCGGGTGGTTGCGGGGCCGAGCGGCGCGGCGGCGCGGCGCAAAAGGAAGTCGTTCCGGAAAGCAAGGGGATCCAATCTGTTGCGGGTGATAATGCCAGATCTGTGCCTGCAGACGGTATTGGGGGATCGCCTCTCGACGGGCGTTTTAAATTTGCTACTTTTCTGGTTGGATCATCGAATCAGCTTGCCTTCGCGGCGGCTCGTCAAGGGGTTGATGGGTTGACTGGCGCGGTGACGACTTTCAATCCGCTTTATTTTTACTCGAATGTCGGTCTCGGCAAAACGCATTTAATTCAGGCGATTGCGCATGCTGGCCTGGAAACTGGGCGACGCGTTGTTTATCTCACCGCAGAAAAGTTTATGTATGGGTTCGTCGCTGCGCTTAAGCGGCAGAACTTTATGGCGTTCAAGGAGAATCTTCGTGCGATTGATTTGCTGGTTATTGACGATGTTCAATTCCTTCAGGGAAAGACTATTCAGCATGAGTTTTGCCATACGTTGAACGCTTTGATGGATTCCGGACGGCAAGTCGTTATCGCGGGGGATCGGTCGCCAAACGAGTTGGAAAATCTGGATGAACGTGTGAAGTCTCGCTTTGGCGGGGGGCTGTCGGTCGAAATCCATTCGCTGGACGAAGAGTTGCGGCGAGGCATTCTTGATGCGCGCATCCAAAACATCAGGGCGGCTCATCCGGCATTCGATGTAAATCCGAATGTCGTGGGCATAGTAGCGAAATTGATCGACACCAATGGTCGGGACCTCGACGGGGCCGTCAACCGGCTTCTGGCTCATACGATTCTGGCTGGTTCGCCGCTGACTTTGGAGGCAGCGGAAGCAGCAATTCGGGATCTCATCAGGGTGAAAGAGCCCAAAAAGGTAAAAATCGAGGATATTCAAAAGCTGGTCGCGACGCATTTCAATGTGAGTCGCGCAGACATCCTGTCATCGCGGCGGACCGCAAATGTCGTGCGGCCAAGACAAATCGCAATGTATTTGGCGAAAATGATGACGTTAAGGTCTCTGCCTGAAATCGGGCGCCGCTTTGGCGGACGAGACCATACGACGGTTTTGCATGCCGTGCGCAAGATTGAAGAAATGGCGTCGAATGACGTTGGATTGAGCCAGGAGCTTGACTTATTGAAACGACTCCTGGCTGATTGAGGTCGCTGGGGCCGCGGAAAAAATTCTCGACTGGGAAGGCTCCGGATGAGCTTGTTTAGAATTGGAGTTTACTGGATCGGAGGAGCCAGTTCGAGCTTATCCGAGGACTCTCAGTCTCGAGTGGATTCAAATTTTCAGAAAAGTGGTGCCGCAAGAGGGAATCGAACCCCCGACCCCATCATTACGAATGACGTGCTCTACCAGCTGAGCTATTGCGGCGAAAAGGTTGGCTCCTCATAGCAGATTGCGAGGCGCGATCAAGGCGCTTCCACCTTTCTCCAAAGGTCTGGCCGACGTTCGCGCGTCAGTTTTTCGGCTTGTTCGCGCCGCCAATGTGCAATCCTCGCATGATCGCCCGAGATGAGGATGTCGGGAATCGTTCGGCTCTCCCAATCGCGCGGTCGGGTGTAGTGCGGATATTCCAGCAGCCCGTTCTCAAAACTTTCATCGTTGCCGGATTCGTCCTTGCCCATCACTCCCGGCAGAAGGCGCACGCAGGCGTCGATGAGAGTCAGAGCCGCCATTTCGCCGCCAGAAAGGATATAATCGCCTATCGAAACCTCTTCCAGGCCCCTGCCTTCGATCACGCGCTCATCAACGCCTTCGAAACGTCCGCAAACGATGACAACGCCAGACATTTTGGAGAAGGCGTGGACCATTTTTTGGGTCAGCGGAGCGCCGCGCGGGCTCATCAAAAGACGCGGTCTGGGATCGAATGGCTCAATCGCGGCGTCGAGACTTGCGGCGAGGACATCGGCGCGCAACACCATGCCGGGTCCGCCGCCCGCCGGTGTGTCGTCGACCGCGCGATGACGTCCGAGACCATGATCGCGGATATTTCTCGTTTCAAGTCCCCACAGCTGCTTCTCAAGCGCCGTTCCAGCCATGGAATGGGCGAGCGGACCGGGGAACATTTCGGGATAAAGGGTGAAAACGGTGGCGGACCACATGGTCAAACCTCCGATGCCGTTTCGTCATCCACGGGCGGCAGGATGACTACCCGGCCGTGTGCGATATCGACCTCGGGGACGACGGCGCGTGTGAAGGGGAAGAGAACCGTTTCTCCAGCCGGCGGAGCAATTTCCAGAATATCTCCGGCGCCGAAATTGGGCACCGCGACGATCACCCCCAGCGCAACGCCTTGGGGCGTTTCGGCGCGCAAGCCGATCAGATCGCTGCAATAAAATTCGTCCCCCTCCGGGGCGGGGAGTTTTTCGCGCGCCAGATAAAGTTTCCGGTTCGTCAGCTTTTGCGCGGCGTCGCGATCCGTGACGCCCTTGACCCGCACCACCATAAGGTCGTCCTTAAGCGGGCGAGCGGCGACGATGTCGTGGACGGCGCCGGAAGAATCCGTCAGCTGCCCATGGGTCGCGATGCTCGACGGGTCCTGCATAAAGGATTTCAGCCGGATTTCGCCGCGCACGCCATGGGGCGCGCCGAAAACGCCGACCAGAATTTTGTCATCCATAGCGGCGCCCTTGAGGAGAAGACGCCGCCCGAGGGCGGCGCCTTTAAAAATCATTCCGAAGCGGCAGCTTTTTCGGCGGCCGCAGCGGCGGCCGCGGCGCGCTCTTGGGCCTTCTTCTTCGGTTGGGCTTTTTGTGGATTGTTGCGCGGTTCGCGCTTCAAGGCGCCAACGCCATCGAGCAGGCGGGCGACGCGGTCGGTCGCCTGGGCTCCCTTGCCCAGCCATTCCTTGGCCTTTTCGACATCCAGAACCAGACGGGTCTGGGAGTCCTTGGGCGCCAGGGGGTCGAAGGTGCCGAGCTTTTCAATGAAGCGGCCGTCGCGCGGCGAACGGGCGTCGGCCACGACAACGCGGTAGAACGGACGCTTTTTGGCGCCGCCGCGCGACAGACGAATTTTCAGCGACATTTTTTCTTCCTTACAAGAATCCCTTGCGGGAGGTTTCGCCGAGGGGCGGGCGGGTTTCCAAATTCGCAAACAGCCGGCCCCTCTTCCGGCGGTTCGGGTCCGTCGCAAAGTGACGGAAAACTCACTTCTTCTTCCCAAACGGATTGAGACCCGAGAGTCCGCCCAAACCAGGCAATCCGCTTGCCTTGCCGCCCAATCCCGGCAGCCCGCCGGGAGCGGGGCCGGGGGGGAGGCCAGGCTTCGGCGCGAAGGCGCCAGGCGGCGGCTCGCGGGGAATGCCGAGGCCCATGCCGGCGCCCAAGTTCGGATTCCCTGCGAATTTCTGCTGGAGTTCGGCGATCTGTTCGGGCGCCGGCTGCGGCATGCCGCCCCCCAGCCCAAACATCTGGGCCATCTGCGCCATCGGTCCGCGCTTGGCGCCGCCCAATGATTTCATCATGTCTGCCATGGTGCGGTGTTGTTTGAGCAGCCGGTTCACGTCCTCGACCTTCATGCCGGCGCCTGCGGCGATGCGCTTCTTTCGCGATGCTTTCAGAATGTCTGGGTTACGCCGTTCCTGCGGGGTCATCGACAGGATGATGGCGCGCTGGCGGGCGATCGTCTTGTTGTCGACCTTGGCGGTGGCGAGGGCGTCCTTGAGCTTGGCCACTCCAGGCAACAGGCCCATGATTCCGCCAAGCCCGCCGAGCTTGTCCACTTGCGCCAGTTGCTCGGCCATGTCTTCGAGATCGAACTTGCCCTTGCGCATCTTTTCGGCGATGCGCTGCGCCTTGTCGGCGTCGATGGTCTCCGCCGCCTTTTCGACCAAGGCGACAATATCGCCCATTCCCAGGATTCGGTTGGCGATGCGCTGGGGATGAAAATCGTCCAGCGCGTCCATCTTTTCGCCGGCACCGATCAGTTTGATCGGCTTGCCGGTGACCGCGCGCATCGACAATGCTGCGCCGCCACGGCCGTCGCCGTCGGCGCGGGTCAAGACAATGCCGGTGATCCCGACCCGCTCGTCGAAATTCTTGGCCAGATTGACTGCATCCTGGCCAGTAAGCGCGTCGGCCACGAGCAGGATTTCGTGCGGGTTGGAAGCGGCCTTGATCTCGGCCATCTCCGCCATCAGCGGTTCGTCGATATGGGTGCGGCCGGCGGTATCGAGCAGGACGACGTCAAAACCCTGAAGTCGTGCGGCCTCCTCGGCGCGTTTGGCGATCTGGACCGGGGTCTGGCCGGGAACGACCGGCAAAGTCGCGACACCGACCTGACGGCCGAGCACCGCAAGCTGTTCCTGCGCGGCAGGACGCTTGACGTCGAGCGAGGCCATCAGCACCCGCTTCCTGAAGCGCTCTGTCAGGCGTTTCGCGATTTTCGCGGTGGTGGTGGTTTTGCCTGCTCCTTGCAGGCCCACCATCATGATCGCCACCGGCGGCGCGGCGTTGAGATCGATCGGTTCGGCGTCGGAGCCCAGAGTCTCGATCAGAACGTCGTTGACGATCTTGATGACCATCTGGCCTGGCGTGACCGACTTCAGCACTTCGGCGCCCACGGCGCGGGCGCGGGCCTTGTCTACGAAGGAGCGCACGACGTCCAAAGCCACGTCGGCTTCGAGCAAAGCGCGGCGTACTTCGCGCATCGCCGCGGCGATGTCCTCTTCGCTGAGGGCTCCGCGCCGGGTCAGGCTGCCGAATATGCTGGAGAGCTTTTCGGAAAGGCCCTCGAACATCCCAAAATCCTTTTGTTGCCGCGGAATCTTCCGCCGTCTCTTGTGGAAAACGAACCTGCAAGGCAAAACGCGCCCGGGGGCGCATCGCGCTGCCGGGCGTGGGCCTCCCGCGTCCAGCGCGGGTCGGCTAAGCTGGTCTCATCTCGCTCAATAGAGGCCGCGCTTTTACCTCCTGGCCAGCGGCAAGTCAAATATCTGAGCGCCTCCAACAACGGTTGCGAGGAGAATGATAATTTCGCAGCGACTGCTCGTAGCTTGGCGCATTGGCGGGTTCGCGCAGAAGGGCTCCGGGTTGTGCATATTTTTGGTTTGAAAAAGTTCACCCGATTTGCGGAAATCGGATCCCTGGGTAGGGTGCGGCGCCATTCGGATATGGGCTTGCGCTGTCGGCGCAAAATAGTTCATATTTAAACGAATAATCGCAGTGCCGGGAGGACATATATGGACGTCTCAGCGGAGGTTTTGGCTGAAAGGCCGTGGTTGGGGCATTATCCCCTGGGTGTGCCGGCTGAAATCTCCCCTCCGGCAGGAATGACACTGATTGGAATGTGGCGCCGCAGTCGATCGGACTTTGGCTCTCGGCTGGCGCTGGAAAGTTTTGGAACGAAACTGAGTTACGAGCAATTGGGCGCTGCCGCGGACCTGGTTACGGCTTGGCTCCAAGAGGCAGGCGTCGCCAAAGGCGACCGGATTGCGATCATGTCGCCAAATGTGATGGCCTATCCGGCGATTCTACTCGGGATCCTCCAGGCAGGAGGGGTGGTCGTAAATATCAATCCGCTCTATACGTCGCGCGAACTTGAGTTGCAGATCACCGACTCATCGCCGCGCTTTCTTTTCGTTCTCGAAAATTTTGCGGCGACGGTCGCCGCCGTGGCCGAACGCTTGAAACTCGAGCGCGTCATTCTGGTTGCGCCCGGCGACCTGCTTGGCGCAAAGGGCGTTGCGATCAATTTTGTCTCGCGGTCGGTGAAGAAGGCTGTTCCGAAATTCGCCTTGGATAACGCCATCGCCTTTTCCAGCGTTCTGCGCGCGGCGCAAGGCAAGAAACTGCGAGCGGTTCTAGTTTCGCCCGACGATCTCGCGGTCTTGCAATATACCGGCGGCACGACCGGTTCGGCCAAGGGCGCCATGCTGCTTCACCGAAATCTCGTCGCCAATGTCGAGCAAAGCGTAGCTTGGTTCGGGCCACAGCTCGCGGGAGTCGAGCCAACGGTGATGGTCACGGCCTTGCCGCTTTATCATATTTACGCGCTAACCGCCTGTTTTTGGTTCCAAATGCGTGTTGGCGGGGCTTGCCTGCTGATAGCAAATCCACGCGATATACCCGGATTTGTCAAGATTTTGCGTAAGAACCGCTTCCACATTTTCGCGGGCGTCAATACGCTTTACAACGTTCTCGCCGATCATCCGGACATCGGGAAGGTCGATTTCAGCCACGTCATTTTTTTCGTTGCGGGCGGCATGGCGACGCAGCAGGCCGTCGCCCGCAAATGGCGCCAGCTCACCGGAAAGGCGATCATCGAGGGTTACGGCCTTTCCGAGACTTCGCCCGTGCTTTGCGGGAATTGTCCGGATATCGAGGAATTTACCGGCACCGTCGGCTATCCACTGCCATCGACGGAAATTTCCCTCCGCGATTCGGCCGGCGAAGGTGTCCCGATGGGGGAGGCTGGAGAAATCTGCGCCCGGGGGCCGCAAGTGATGGCCGGCTATTGGGACCGGCCCATGGCCACCGAGGCCGCGATGACCGACGATGGCTTTTTCCGAACCGGCGATGTCGCGGTCATGCTGCCGGATGGACAGATCAAGATCGTCGACCGGCTCAAGGACCTCATCATCGTTTCGGGCTTCAATGTCTATCCGAACGAGGTCGAGAGCATCTTGGTCGAGCATCCCCAGGTACGCGAAGCGGCGGTGATCGGCCGTCCCTCCGACGCCACGGGCGAGGAGGTCGTCGCCTTCGTCGTCCCGCGCGTGGATGGCCTGACCGAAGAGGACCTTCGCCATTTCTGCCGCGAGCGATTGACCGGCTACAAAATGCCGCGCGAATTCATCTTCCGTGCCGAATTGCCGAAAACGAATGTCGGAAAGGTTCTGCGCCGCAGCCTGAAGGAATCTTTGTCGCATTGACGCAAATATCAGACTTGACGGCTTTTATCCGCTCGCAGACGCGGTTGCTGTCGGCGCCTCATGCGCCCGAAATCTCGCTTCATCTTGCGGACGAGGCGACGGAATTATGGCAGAAACCGAGGATGAACTCGGCGAAATTGGCCTGCCGCCGCCGTTCTGGGCCTTCGCCTGGGCAGGCGGGCAGGCTTTGGCGCGCTATATCCTCGATCGTCCCGAATGCGTTGCCGGCAAAAAAGTTCTCGATTTCGCTTCGGGCTCGGAACTCGTCGCCATCGCGGCCGCCAAGAGTGGCGCGCGACATGTGGACGCCAGCGATATCGACGCCTTCGCGGGTGCCGCAATAAGCCTGAACGCCGAGGTCAACGGGGTGACGATCCACCCACGCGTTCAAAATCTCATCGGACTGGACGAGGAATGGGATGTCATCCTGGCCGGCGACGTTTCCTATGAGCGCGACATGGCGCAAAGCGTCACCGACTGGCTCGACGCCTTGCGCCGGCGCGGGGCGAAAGTGCTGATCGGCGATCCGGGACGGACTTATCTGGCGCGCGAAAAACTGGAGGCGATCGCGGAATATCGTGTCCCGGTGACCCGTGCGTTGGAGGATTGCGAGGTCAAGCGGGCGTTGGTCTGGCGCTTCCGCGACGAAGGTTGACCTTCAGCCGGCGGCGGCCTTTGGCTGTGAGGCCTCTCGCGTCGGAACCATGACGATCGCCTCGCCGTCGAGAACGACCTTGCCGTCCACCATCGCCTCGCAATGCAGCTTGCAGCGGCGCCCCTTTTCGACCAGTTCGATCACCTCGACGCTGATGGTGACGACATCGCCAATTTTGACCGGGCCTTTGAAATTCAATGTCTGGTGAAGATAAACCGCCCCTGGGCCGGGCAGATACATGCCCAGAACCGCTGAGATCAGGCTGGCCGTGTAAAGTCCGTGGGCGATGCGCTCGCCGAAGCGGGTCTTTTTGGCGAAATGCTCCGACAGATGGATTGGGTTGTGGTCTCCCGACAGTTCGGCGAAACCGACCACATCTTCATTCATGACCGTTTTCATCAAGGATTCGCGCATGCCGACGCTGAGATCCTCGAAAAAATAAGTTTTGAACGGTTCGGACATCTTCCAGCACTTTCTCTCGTCGAGATTTCCTTGCAGCCAAGCGAGAGAAGGGCGCCATCCCAAAAATGTCCATTGGCAATTATGCGGGTCTACCAGGCCAGCCGTCCCATTCGATAGACCGGAGCGACGCCATGGCTCTGCGCGAACTGTTTGTATGCGTCCAAGTCAACGACGTCGGCGTCGTTGCGATGCAGTTCGGCGCGATGGATTCCTTGGGTGATCAGGAGGCTGTCCAGACCCATGTTCGCCGCGCCGGCTATGTCGGTATGGATCGCGTCGCCGATGGCGAGAATGCGATCGATGGCGAGGGGTTTGCCCCAAGCCTGTTCCAGGAGCCCGATCGCCATTCGATAAATCGGCGCATAGGGCTTTCCCGCCTGCTCGACCTCGCCGCCCAGCTCCTCGTAACGCTCGGCCAGCGCGCCGGCGCAATAGACGAGTTGATCGCCACGATAGACGACAAGATCAGGATTGGCGCAAATCATCGGCAAATTTTTCGCGCGGCACGCGACCAGAATGTTCTCATAATCGGCCGGCGTTTCGATCGTGTCTTCGGCGAGCCCGGTGCAGACCGCGAAATCGGCCTCCGCAAGAGCGACGGGCGCGACATCACGGGGGGTCAGGGCGCTGGCCGCCGCGAAAACCGGCCGGTCGCGCTCCGGTCCAATGTGGAAAGGCCGTCCCGGCGCGCGCTCCGCGATCGCCTTGGCGCAAACGTCGCCGGATGTGGCGATGGCGTCGTAGCAATCGGCGCCTATGCCCAAACCCGCCAGCTGTTCGGCGACCTCGCGCTGGGGACGCGGAGCGTTGGTGATGAGCGTCACCGCCTTGCCGCGCCGGCGTAAATTGCACAGGGCCGCAACGGCGGGCGCAAAGTTGCGCTCTCCATTGTGCAGCACCCCCCAGACGTCGCACAGGAAAGCGTCATAACGATCCTGCGTCTGGGCAAGACCCGTCAGGGCGATGGCGTCCACCGGATCGCGCGTCATGGAAATTCCTGTCATGGCGCGGCGCTAAAGGCGTGCAGGCGCGAAGTCAAGCAGAGCTTGGCGTGAGGTGGCGGAATTCGCGTTGACGCCCTTGCCTGGCCCGCCGCGTCAATTGGGCTGAAGACTTGTCCGCGGCGTTGCGCCCGCTTATGACAGCGCAGACCAACGGAACCAAATCATGAAACAAGCCAAGACCGCCGCAACCCTGGTGAAAGCGCGCCTGCCGCGCGGCCTCGCCGATCGCGGAGCCGACGAAATCGCCGCCGTGGACGCGATGCTCGCGGCGATCAGGCGCAATTACGAGCTCTATGGCTTCGAAGCGGTCGAAACTCCAGCAATGGAATATACCGATGCGCTCGGCAAATTCCTGCCGGACCAGGATCGCCCTAACGAAGGCGTGTTCTCGTTCCAGGACGATGACGAGCAATGGCTTTCGCTGCGCTATGACCTGACCGCGCCGCTCGCCCGTCATTTCGCCGAAAACTTCGAGAGCCTGCCCAAGCCATACAGGACCTTGCGCTGCGGTTACGTCTTCCGCAACGAGAAGCCGGGACCCGGAAGGTTCCGCCAATTCCTGCAATTCGACGCCGACACCATCGGCTCGGCGAGTCCTGCCGCCGACGCCGAACTTTGCATGATGGCGGCCGACACTCTGGAAAAACTCGGGATCGCGCGCGGCGATTATTGCATCAAGGTCAACAACCGAAAAATTCTTGACGGCGTCATGGAGACGATCGGCCTTGGCGCTCCGGAGGACGCGTCGCGGCGGCTTGTGGTGCTACGAGCGATAGACAAACTCGATCGTCTCGGCGCGGATGGCGTGCGCGCGCTCCTTGGTGGGGGTCGCAAGGATGAATCCGGCGATTTCACCAAAGGCGCGGGCCTCGTTCCCGACGCCATCGAAAAAGTCATCGCCTTCACGGCGGCGCGACGCTCGACCAATCTTCAGACGCTCGAAGCTCTGGAGGCGATCGTCACGGCTTCGGCGCGTGGAATGGAGGGCGTGGCGGAGCTGCGCGCCATCGACGATCTCGCTCGGGCGGCGGGCTATAACGAAAGCCGGATCAGCCTCGATCCTTCTGTCGTGCGCGGGCTCGAATATTACACCGGACCGGTGTTCGAAGCCGATCTTTCGATCGCGGCGACCGATGACAAGGGTCAGCCGATCCGGTTCGGTTCGGTGGGCGGTGGCGGACGCTATGACGGGCTGGTGGCGCGTTTTCGTGGCGAAGACGCGCCGGCCACCGGCTTTTCCATCGGCGTTTCGCGGCTTTACGCGGCGCTCAAGGCGATTCAGTCGCCGATCGTGGCTTGCGCGCCGCACAACGGCCCGGTGATCGTGCTGGTGATGGACCGCGATCGCGTCGCCGATTACCAATCCCTCGTTGGACGTTTGCGCGACGCGGGTGTGCGCGCCGAGCTTTACCTGGGCTCGGCGGGCATGAAGGCGCAAATGAAATATGCGGACCGCCGCAAAAGCCCCTGTGTCGTCATTCAAGGCTCTGAGGAACGCCAGCGCGGCGAGGTTCAGATCAAGGACCTGATCGAGGGCGCGCGCGCGGCCGACGCCATTGCTTCGAATGAGGAATGGAAGGCGGCGCGCCCCGCGCAGATCGCCGTTTCCGAGGAAAACATGGTTGCCGCTGTGCGGGAAATACTGGAACGCCACGGATTGTGAGCAAGCGGCAATTCACCCTGCTCCGTGAAAGAAGATGCGCGCGTTGCGCGCATCTGCTAGCACTGCGGCAAAAATTCAAGGGCTTGGAGTTGTCATGAGCGGCGGTCGGGCGCGGTCGGGCGAGGCTTTCCTGCAGAAGCTCGAAGCTGCGGGTTATGAATTCTGCGATCCGTCCGTTTTGCAACCCGCCTCGGTTTTTCTCGCCTTGTCCGGCGAGGACATGCGC
Source organism: uncultured Pseudomonadota bacterium (assembly GCA_963703385.1). GTDB lineage: Bacteria > Pseudomonadota > Alphaproteobacteria > Rhizobiales > Beijerinckiaceae > Rhodoblastus. Next base: position 3,361,110 of record OY969816.1, on the reverse strand, counting down.
GGTCGCCTTCTCATGACCTCCGACGGCGCCGGCGGAGACTATTGCCTGCGGCCCGAATTCACCATTCCCGTTTCGCTCGCCTATCTCGCTTCGCAGCGAGCCGGCGCCCCGGTCGCCTACTGCTGCCATGGGCCGGTTTTCCGTCAGCGTTCCGGAGGGTCTGCGGAATTTGCGCAGGCGGGCCTCGAAAATTTCGGCCGCGCCGACCGTGAGGCGGCGGACGCCGAAGTCTTGGCGCTGGCGCTTGAGTCAGCCGGCGTCGGCAAAGAATGGCGTACGCGCCTCGGCGACGCCGGACTGCTCGAGGCGGTGCTGGAGAAGCTGAGCCTGCCGCCGGTCTGGATGCGGCGGATTCGCGGCGGCCTCGCTAAAGGCGAAAAAATTGACGGAATTCTCGCGCCGGTGGATTCGCGCGGCGACCATGCCGGCGTGCTGGCGGCGCTCGACGGCGCCGACAAAGCGGGGGCCCGCGCTTTAGTAGAGGACCTTCTCAATATCGCCGGAATCTCCGCCTTGGGCGGTCGCACAGCGGGCGAGATTGCAGAGCGTTTTCTCGAGCAGGCGTCGCTGCGTTCGAGCGCATCACTCGACGGCGCCAAACGCGATCTGCTTCAGAAATTTTTCGCCATCGAAGCCCAGCCCGACCAGGCTTCGGCGCAGTTGCGCGCGCTGTTCGCTCAAACGCGCATCGATCTCGACGCCGAGATGGAACGTTTCGACCAGCGGCTCAATTTCATCGCCGCGCGCGGCCTCGACATGGACGCCATGGTTTTTTCGGCCTCCTTCGCTCGAAATCTCGACTATTACTCCGGATTTGTCTTCGAAGCCTCGCCCCATGACGCGGCCCACGCGGAGCCGGTCATCGGCGGCGGACGTTACGATCGGCTGTTGTCCACACTCGGCGCCAAATCCGACATTCCCGCCGTCGGCGCGGCGATTTTCACCGAGCGTCTGAACGGAGCGCAATGATGAGCGACAAACTCGTTCTGGCAGTTCCGTCCAAAGGCCGGCTGCAGGAAAACGCCAACGCCTTCTTCGCCCGCGCCGGCCTTGCGGTGACGACAGGGCGCGGCGCCCGCGATTACCGGGGCGCTTTGTCCGGTGTCGACAATGTTGAAGTCGCTTTTTTGTCGGCCTCGGAAATCGTGAAGAATCTGGCTTCCGGTTCCGCCCACCTCGGGATCACCGGCGAGGATCTGGTCCGCGAGGCGCAGGCCGAGCGTGGCGTCGCCCTGTTGACGCCGCTCGGTTTCGGTCACGCCAAAGTTGTCGTCGCGGTCCCTCAGGCCTGGATCGACGTGCGCAACATGGCCGACCTGGAAGATGTCGCTCCGTCTTTCCGCGCCCGGCGCGGCGAGCGCATGCGAGTCGCGACCAAATATGTGAACACGACCCGCGCCTTTTTCCGGGAAAAGGGCGTGACCGACTATCACATCGTGGAAAGCCTCGGAGCAACGGAAGGGGCGCCGGCGGCGGGCCAGGCCGAGTTGATCGTGGACATTACCTCAACCGGGGCGACGCTCGTCGCCAATGGCCTGAAAGTGCTCGACGACGGCGTGATCCTGCGTTCCGAAGCGAATCTCGTCGCTTCGCTGGGCGCGCGCTGGACGCCGGAATTGCGCGAGATCGCCAGGAAAATCCTGTCGCGGATCGCCGCCGAGGAAGAAGCGCGCACCACCCGTGAAATTGTCGCTGTGCTCGACGAGGATCCGGAGGGGTTGGCTGAGGGCATGAAAGCCTTCGGCGCCAAGCTTCGCCGTCGTGGCGGTCATGGCCGGGCCATTTTCTCGGCGTCGAAAGCCCAGGCGCCTGCGCTTGCCGACTGGCTGATTGGCGCGGGCGCCGAGGAAGTCGTGGTGCGGCCGGTCGATTATGTCTTCACCCGACGCAATCCGCTCTATGAGAAGCTGATCTCCCGCCTCGACGCCGACCGATAAGGCAGGCCGGACGGGGCAACCTAAATCGTCGGCTCGGACGATTCGCGTCGCGATTTGAAGCGGCAGGCCTGAAGACCCATATGTGCGTCAACACGAATATATGGAGCGCCGCTCATGAATCCGAATCTGGAAATTCTGCCGTTTTTCGATGAGGCGACCAATACGGCGAGCTATCTGGTGATTGACAAAGTCGCGAAAAAGGCCGCGATCATCGACCCGGTGCTCGATTACGACCATCGTTCAGGCAAGGCCTCGGTCGGCTCCGTGAACAAGATGCTCGCCGCGGCCAGGCAAAAGGGCGCCACAATCGACTGGGTGCTTGAGACCCATGTCCACGCCGACCACCTCTCCGCCGCCTGCTTTGTGAAACGTGAGACCGGCGCGCGGGTCGGGATCGGCGAATATGTGCGTGATGTGCAAAAGATTTTCCGCGCGGTGTTCAACGCCCGGGACGTCTCGGCGTCCGGCGCCGAATTCGACCATTTGTTCAAGGATGGCGAAAGATTCAACATCGGGTCGCTGAAAGTCGAGGTGATCCACACGCCCGGTCACACGCCGGCCTGTGTGGCCTACAAGATCGATGACGCGATTTTTGTCGGGGACACCCTGTTCATGCCCGATTACGGAACAGCGCGGGCTGATTTTCCCGGCGGCGACGCCCGCACGTTGTTTCGCTCGATCAAGCGTCTGCTCGCGCTCGCGCCCGAGACCAGGATTTTCGTCGGCCACGATTACAAGGCGCCGGGTCGCGACCGGTTCGCCTGGGAGACCACGGTCGGTGAAGAGCGGGCCAGAAATCCCCACGTTCACGATGGAATCAGCGAGGATGAGTTCGTCGCCAAGCGAGAAGCTCGCGACGCCACTTTGGCTCAGCCCTTGCTGTTGCTCCCGTCGATCCAGGCCAATATGCGAGCCGGCGGCTTGCCGCCCGCCGAGGGAAACGGCGTGAGATATTTTCGAATTCCCGTCACGCTGGCGTCGGATGGGGCCGAGCATCCCTGATCCGATCCGATGGCGTTACGCGTCTAGCACCTGTTTGGATTCGACGGTCGAATCGGGTTTGAGCCGATAAATGAGCGGGACGCCGGTTGCGAGCTCCATCGAGGGGATCGTTTCCGGCGTCAAATGGTCGAGGACCATGACCAGAGCGCGCAAGGAATTGCCATGCGCGGAGACGAGAATGCGTTCGCCGCGCAGTACCGCCGGAAGAATTTCCTGATTGTAATAAGGAAGGGCGCGGGCGACCGTGTCTCTCAGAACTCTCGCCGCCGGGCGGTTGCACGTCGTAGGATCGGCGCCAGAGGTGGACTTGTTCGTCGCCCCATTTCTTTCGGGCGTCGTCCTTGTTGAGGCCGCACAGATCCCCATAGTCGCGTTCATTCAGGGCCGCGTCCCGGCTGACTGGCAAATTCGGCTGCCCGAGTTCGTCGAGCATCAGTTGCATCGTTTTTTCGGCGCGCGAGAGAACGGAGGTAAAGCCTCTGTCGAAGGTAAGGCCCATGGCCTTGAGGCGCCGGCCGGCGGCCTTGGCTTCGGCGACGCCCTGTTCGGTCAGGTCGGGATCTCGCCAGCCGGTGAAAAGGTTTTTCAGATTCCACTCGCTCTGGCCGTGACGGACGAGGACAAGAAGGCGTTCTGACACTTTGTTCTCCTGGATTTCCGATTCGCGCTTTGGCAGTCAAAGGCCGAGCACGTCAAACATGGAATAGAGGCCGGGCTTTCTCCCGCGCGCCCATAAAGCCGCGCGCAGGGCCCCGCGGGCGAAGATCCCGCGATCCTCAGCGCGATGGGTCAATTCGATACGTTCGCCGGGGCCGGCAAAAATCACGCTATGGTCGCCAACCACAGAGCCGCCGCGTAAAGTGGCGAAGCCGATGTCGCCAGCCTTGCGTGGCCCGGTGTGGCCATCGCGAACACGGACGCTGTGGTCGGCCAAAGCGATGTCGCGGCCCTTTGCGGCGGCCTCGCCGAGCAGAAGCGCGGTGCCGGAGGGCGCGTCCACTTTCATGCGGTGGTGCATTTCGAGGATTTCGACATCCCAATCGGTCCCAAGGGTTCGGGCCACCTTTTGGACAAGACCCGCGAGGAGGTTGACGCCGAGACTCATATTTCCGGAGCGGACGATGATCGCATGGCGCGCGGCGGCTTCGATCTTGACAATGTCATTGGCTGTCATGCCCGTCGTGCCGATGACATGCACGATGCGCGCTTGCGCAGCCAGCGCCGCGATTTCGATGGTCGCCGCCGGCGTGGTGAAATCAATCACCCCGTCGGCCTTGAGAATCGCAGCAAGCGGGTCATCGGCGATCGTGACCCCGAGCCGGCCCAAACCGACCGTTTCACCGGCGTCCCGACCTAACGCCGCCGAACTGGGACGCTCGATCGCGCCAGAGAGAACGGCTTCATCGCTTTCGGCGATCATCTTGATGAGCATCTGGCCCATACGCCCGGCGGCGCCGACAACGACGAGGCGCATCTTGTCCATCGCTCATTCCCCAAACCCGCGGATCCTGAGCGCCGCTGTAAAGGTCTTTTTGCGGCGCCGCAAGAGATGTCGCAAGGCGCGTGTCTCCGGTAAGGCGAAAGGGCGTTCTCAAAGGTGACGCGGGATTGTCGCCGGCCGGTCATGTTTGATGAGTATGGTCATCCCGTCCCAAGGCGCTGTCCCCCAGTCCTGAGGACGCGACGCCGAGCCGGAGGTACGCTCGGCGTTTCTTTTTCAAGCGCAGGCTTCGGCGATTTCCCGCTGTATCGCACGCGCTGCCTCGCGGGGATCCGGGGCGGCCAGGACAGGCCGGCCTATGACGAGGTGATCAGCGCCGCGCTTCAGGGCTTCAGCTGGCGTCGCAAAGCGTTTCTGGTCCCCCAAAGCCGCGCCGGCGGGTCGCACGCCCGGTGTGACCAGCAGCATTTCTTCGCCCACCAAAGCCCGGGTCGCCGTCAATTCCTCGGGCGAAAGGATAAGTCCGGCGATTCCGGCGTCTTTCGCCTGTCGGGCGCGCAAGGCCACCAATTCCTTGACATTGAGGCGATAGCCCGCCGCCTCGAGGTCGGAATCGTCATAAGAGGTCAAGACCGTGACGCCGAGAACATTCAGGCTGGAGCCGGCCGACCCGCGCGCGGCGGCGGCGAGAGTTCTGAGGAAAGGCATGGACGGTGAGGAAATGGACGCCAAGCCGCGCCACCTGCGCGGTGGCCTTTTCGACAGTATGGCCGATATCGTGCAATTTCAGGTCGAGAAAGATTTTTTTGCCGGCGCGGCTGAGTTCGTCCACCAGAGCAAAGCCGCCGCCATAGGCGAGTTCCATGCCGATCTTGAAGAATTCGACGCTGTCGCCCAAGCGTTCAACCATAGCTCGTGCTCGGGCGAGGTCTGGGAGATCGAGCGCGACAATGAGTTTGTCGCGGGTCTTGTTGTCCATGTGCGGCGTCCCGATTTGGAAGTCGCCATTCTCTTAGAATCAACGCGCAGGAAAGCGAAGCCGAATATCAGAAACGGCGGCTCTTGGCGCTGACCGGACGTGGGGTGTCCTGTGCGGAAAACCGGGCGCGAGCCTCGTCCAGTTCGTCGCGGATTTCGTTGCCGAGCCGGCGGGACTTTTTCAACAGTTTGGCGAGCATGTCGGGGCGTCGCTCGGCGGCGCACTGGCGCCCGGATTGACAGTAGACGAAAATACGCGCGGGCGGCAGGTTGAGCCAGATCGGCGCGAGACTCTGCGTCTCGAAGCGCAAACCGGTGGACAGATGGGCCGGGATCGGCGATTTCACGCCATAAGTGAACTGGATGAAACGCCCTTCCGACGACATTAGGTCGAACGCCTGTCTCAGCAGAGACAATCGCGCGGATTCATGTTTCGTGAGGAGAGGAAGGCTGGAGACGATCGCGGCGGCAGGCCCATCGAGCGCGTTGGCGAGTGTATCGCCAAGCCGATAAGCGTCTCCGCGGACGACGCGAACGCCAGGGAATTTCTTCTCAAGCAAATTGCAGAAGGAAGGCTCGTATTCGACGAGGACGAGCCGTTCCGGCGCCAAACCGCGCGCCAGCAGCGCTTGCGTCACGGGTCCGGTCCCCGGTCCGAGTTCGACGACGGGGCCTTCGGCCTCGGGATTGACGCACTGCGCCATTGCGCGGGCAAGGAAACGCCCCGATGGCGTTATCGCGCCAGCGAGCAGAGGATTTTCAAGCCAGGAACGAATAAACCGCGCTTCATCACTGAGGCGCAGGTCGACAGCATTTTTTGGACCGGAATGGAATTTCGCCTGACGTCTCTGCGCGCTCAATTTGCCAAATTCCCCCGGACAGAAGCGAGCTGCGAGATTCGCTTACAAATAGAAAAGCGTCAAGGAACGGCCGATCATTGCCTCAGGTCAAATCAAAAAATTCTTTCATTTTGGCAAAAAAGCCGGTCGATTCGGGATGGGTCTTGTGGGTGGACTCGTTTTCAAATTCTGCGAGCAGTTCTCTCTGCCTTTTCGTCAAATTCTGCGGCGTTTCGACATTGACTTGGATGTAAAGGTCGCCGAAATCGCGCGAGCGGAGCACAGGCATGCCTTTACCCTTGATCTTGAACTGGCGGCCGGATTGCGTGCCTTCTTCGATCTTGACTTTGATCTCCGCTCCATCGACGCCATGCGCTTTGATCTCACCGCCGAGCGCTGCCTGAACCATTGAAATTGGCACGCGGCAATGGAGGTCGGCGCCTTCTCGCTGGAAAAAGGGATGAGGCTTGACTGACAGGAAAATATAGAGGTCGCCAGACGGCCCGCCGCGCAGACCGGCCTCACCTTCGCCGGTTAGCCGGATCCTGGTGCCGTCCTCGATTCCGGCCGGAATATTGACGGATAGTGAACGCTCGCGGGTGACGCGGCCAGCGCCCGCGCAACTGGGGCAGGGATTTTCAATGACTTCTCCGCGGCCATGACAGGCGGGGCAGGAGCGCTCGATGGCGAAAAAGCCCTGTTGCGCGCGCACTCTTCCGGCGCCGCCACAAGTGGGACAGGTCTTAGGCTTCGATCCGGCCTTGGCTCCTGAACCGGCACAAACATCGCAGGTTACGGAAGTCGGGATTTTCAGCGAAGCTGTCTTGCCGCGAAAAGCCTCTTCGAGCGTTACCTCCATATTGTACCGCAGATCGGCGCCTCTCTCGCGGCCCGACGAGCGCCCGCGACGCCCGCCCATTACATCGCCAAACAGGTCGTCGAAAATATCGGCCATCGAGGCGGCAAAGCCCTCGCCTGAACCGAACCCCCCGAAGCCACCACCGCCTCCGCCATGTTCAAAGGCGGCATGGCCGAAACGGTCATAAGCGGCGCGTTTCTGCTCGTCTGACAAGACCTGGTAGGCTTCGTTGACTTCCTTGAACTTGTGTTCCGCTTCCCCGTCGCCGGGATTCCGATCAGGATGCAGCTTCAGCGCTTGTTTGCGGAACGCGCTTTTAAGCTCGTTGTCGGAACAGGTCCGGGAAACGCCAAGAATTTCATAATAGCAGCGTTTGGCCATCGACGACGCCATCCGGATCTTTCAGCCAGTGATTGAAAACCGCGCTGTCGCCCTATGCGGAAAGCGCGCATAGGCCCTAGACGCGGCAAGTCGCGAACGCAACTCTTTTTCGTTCGCGAAAGCGTATTCGTCAAAACGCCGGAGCGCTTGCGCTCCGGCCTGCTCATGAGGAGAACGCGTGATCAGGCGCCCTTTTTATCGTCCTTCACTTCCTTGAAGTCGGCGTCAATCACGTCTTCGTCCGCGCTGGCCTGGCCCCCGGTCGCGCCGGCGCCGGCGGTCGCCTGCTCGGCCTTGTACATGGCTTCGCCAAGCTTCATGGAAGCCTGAGCCAGTTCATTGGCGCGCGCATTGATCGCCTCGACGTCCTCGCCTTCGAGCGCGGTCTTGAGGCTGGCCATAGCCGCTTCGATCACGCTCTTGTCCGAGGCCGCGACCTTGTCGCCGAATTCCTTCAAGGACTTTTCGGCGGAATGGATGAGAGCCTCACCCTGGTTGCGGGCGTCGACCAGTTCGCGACGCTTCTTGTCCTCGGCGGCATGGGCCTCGGCGTCTTTGACCATCTTCTCGATGTCAGCTTCCGAGAGGCCGCCCGAAGCCTGGATGCGGATCTGCTGCTCCTTGGCGGTCGCCTTGTCCTTGGCGGTGACCGACACGATGCCGTTGGCGTCGATATCGAACGTCACCTCGATCTGCGGCATGCCGCGCGGGGCCGGCGGAATGCCAACGAGGTCGAACTGGCCGAGCAATTTGTTATCCGCCGCCATTTCGCGCTCGCCCTGGAACACGCGGATGGTGACCGCGGTCTGCGAATCCTCGGCCGTCGAGAACACCTGGCTCTTCTTGGTCGGGATCGTGGTGTTGCGGTCGATCAGACGGGTGAACACGCCGCCGAGCGTCTCAATGCCGAGCGACAGCGGGGTCACGTCGAGCAGCAGGACGTCCTTCACGTCGCCCTGGAGAACGCCGGCCTGAACGGCGGCGCCGATGGCGACGACCTCATCCGGGTTCACACCCTTATGGGGCTCCATGCCGAAAAACTGCTTCACGACCTCCTGAACCTTCGGCATACGGGTCATGCCGCCGACCAGGACCACCTCATTGATCTCGCCCGCGGTGAGGCCCGCGTCCTTCAGCGCCTTGCGGCAGGGCTCGATCGTCCGCTGGATCAGATCGTCGACCAGAGCCTCGTATTTCGCGCGCGTCAGCTTCAGGGTCAGATGTTTCGGACCGGAGGCGTCGGCAGTGATGTAGGGCAGGTTGATGTCGGTCTGGGTCGCCGAAGACAGTTCGATCTTGGCCTTCTCGGCGGCCTCCTTGAGGCGCTGGAGGGCCAGCTTGTCCTTGCGCAGATCGATGCCGTTGTCCTTGCGGAACTCTTCGGCGAGATATTCGACCAAACGCATGTCGAAGTCTTCGCCGCCAAGGAAGGTGTCGCCGTTGGTCGACTTAACCTCGAAGACGCCGTCGCCGATTTCGAGGACAGACACGTCGAAGGTGCCGCCACCGAGGTCATAGACCGCGATTGTGCCCGACCCCTTCTTATCGAGACCATAGGCGAGGGCCGCGGCCGTCGGCTCGTTGATGATGCGCAAAACTTCAAGGCCGGCGATCTTGCCTGCGTCCTTGGTGGCCTGACGTTGGGCGTCATTGAAATAGGCCGGAACCGTGATGACCGCCTGGGTGACCGTCTGACCAAGAAAGGCCTCGGCGGTTTCCTTCATCTTCTGCAGGATGAAGGCCGAGATTTGCGACGGCGAATATTGTTTGCCGCCGGCTTCGACCCAGGCGTCGCCGTTGCCCGCCTTGACGATCTTATAGGGAACAAGACCCATGTCCTTCTGGGTCATCGGGTCGGTAAAGGTGCGACCGATCAAGCGCTTGATTGCAAAAAACGTCTTTTCGGGATTGGTGACCGCCTGACGCTTGGCCGGCTGGCCGGTGAGGCGCTCGCCATCGTCGGTGAAAGCGACAATCGACGGCGTGGTGCGGGCGCCTTCAGCATTTTCGATAACTTTGGGAGTGGAACCTTCCATCACGGCCACGCAGGAATTGGTGGTGCCGAGATCGATGCCAATGACTTTAGCCATGAGAATTCGTTCCTTTCTTCGCGGAACCGCTGGACCCCGAAGCGATCCGGTTAAGGGCGGAGATTGCCCCGCCCGGTTCCCGACTTGCGTTCACATTGGGACGAGGGCGACCCGATACAAGAGCGCGCCTGATATAGGCGTGGCGTTTATTGCCCGCAAGCGGCGTGACGCGGATAGGTGACCGATTGCGTCTCCGATCCCGAAAAATCACGTGAAGTGATTGGAACTGCTGAGGGAGTTTTTGTTAGCGGGGTCACCCGCGGCATCGACGATTGCGCGGAGCCGATCACGATCTGCGGAGGGTTTCGGCGGGGGTTTCGGTCGGGATCGTGGCGCGGCGTCGGCGTAACGGGCCGATGGAGCGGCCCGCGGCGCCTTGCCAAAATTGGAGGGGCGAAACGAACTGATCGCACTTTGAATTTTCAGTTTGCGAACATTTGCAATTTGGGGCTGGGGTGAGACGCTGCTATCGTGGGCGTGTCCCGTCCGAGTTGGCCTGTCGATGCGCCCCTTATTTTTCGCTCCGTTTTTTTCCCTGGCGCTCTTCGCCGACGCTTGTCACGCGCAAATGCAATTGCCAGGCGCAATGGGCGCTCCGACGCCAAAGGGGCAAAGCATCGCGCCGCCTTCTTCTGTAGCGCAGGGAGCCAGCGGTGAAGGATACGCGGGCCGTTTCACCCCCTCCAAACCGCCGGGGATCCAAAGCGTCGTGGGCAAGTCGCTCAGTCTGCTCGGCTCTCGCGGCGTCTTGCAGGTCGAAAGGTCCGGCGGTGGCTTTGTCGTGACGCGCTTTGTCGCCGAGGGAGGCAAGATTTCTCACCCTAATCAGCTTTGTGACGTTTCGATGGGCGCGGACGGCCCCATAGATTTGAAAGTTCTCGGCTCTCCCGCGGGCGTGACGCGACTCGAACTGAATTCCTCAGCCTGCCGCGTGCAGTTCGACATCCTCAATGGGGCGCTGCGCGCAAGGGGCCCGACCGGCGCATGTGCATTCGCGCAAGCGGATTGTCGAATTGACCCGGCCGGATTGTGGGGACCTGCAGGCGGAAGTTTCTCTGACGTGGAGATTAAATCGATAGAAAGAGAGCGCGGCGTGATGGAGAAATCGATGCGGGCCCATTTTCGCGCATTGTTAAGCAAGTTTAAGAAGAACAAGGTAGCGGCCGAGGCGGTGATTGAGACACAGGCAGCATTTCCTGGCGAGCGCGCGCAAGCATGCCGGGATTACGATCACGAGGAAGCGGTCGGATTCTGCGCCCTGCGCATCACCGAAGCGCAGGATTTTCTGCTCCAGTCGCAATTGGCTGCAGAGGACGGGGCGAGGAAATCCAAAAAAGGACAGGAGACGTCGAGGCGCGTCCCGAAACCGCACTCGGTGAGCCCGACGACGTCGCCGCAATAATTCACGTCGCCTTCAGGACCCGCGCGAATCATTTGGCCGTCGAGAAGGCGACTTCGCCCGATTGCACTCGGAGGTGGTCAACGTGAAAGGCGGCAAGCGTTGAACGATGCCCGATCGAAACAAGAGTCGTTTGCGGCAGGCGCCTCGCAAGCATTTGGTAAATTGCGTTCTCCGTTTCCTCGTCGAGGGCCGCCGTAGCCTCGTCGAGCAGGAGCCAATCCGGCTTTGCCAGCAAAGCGCGAGCGATCGCCACGCGCTGCTGCTCGCCGCCCGAGAGCCGTTGGGACCAGAGATCGGAAACATCCAGCTTGTCGACCAGATGGGGTAGTCTGGCGTCGGCAAGGGCGTCGGCGATCTCCTTGTCGTCATGGAGGCCCGCCGCTGCGGGATAGACTACGGCCTCGCGCAACGGGCCGATCGGAAGATAAGGTTTTTGCGGCAGCAACACCATCTTTCCAGCGGCGGGAATCGACACCGCGCCGGCGCCGAAGGGCCATATTCCCGACAGGGCCCGGAACAAAGTGGATTTTCCGGCGCCGGACGGCCCGGTGACGAGCAGGTTCCGCCCTGGCTTCAGCGTGAACTCGACGCCATTCAGCAAGGCGGTTCCGTTTGGCAGAGCGACGGTTGCCTTATGCAACGCCGGCGAGGGGGCGTTCGGCTCGATCTTGAAGGCCTGGCCCGTCTGCGCGGCTTCGATGCCGGCGTCGAAGGAGCTGAGACGATCGAGCACGGCACGGAACCCGGCGAGCGAGGTATAATAACTGATGAAGAAAGTAAGCGCGCTCTGGACTTGGCCGAACGCCTGCGCGGTCTGGGTCATGACGCCCAGTTCGATCTTTTTGGCGAAATAAAAGGGTGCGGCGAAAACATAGGGGATGATCGGGCTGATTTGGCCGTAAAATCCTGTAAAGGCGGTCAATTTCTTGCGGAGATTGATCATGTCGATGTAATTGGCGATCAGGGCGGCGAATTTCATCCGCAAGGAGATGGCCTCCGCCTTCTCGCCATCAATCAGCGCGACCTGCTCGCTGTATTCGCGCAGCCGCGCCAGACCGAAACGGAAATCCGCCTCAACCTTCTGCCGGGTGAACATGATTCCGACCAGCGGTCGACCGATGAGATGAGTAATCAAAGTGCCGGTGGCGGCATAGATCAAAGCGACCCAGAACAGCAGGCCCGGAAAAGCGAAATTCGTGCCAGGGAAGGTGAAATTCGCGGAAAGGCTCCACAACAGGATGGCGAACGAGACAAGCGACGACAAAGTCGAGATCAACATGATCGAATAATTATAGACGCCGTAACCGAAGGCGCCGCCCTCGCCGCCTCCGTCGATGAAGCGGGCGACGTCTTCGGCGATACGCTGGTCGGGATTATCGGCGGGTCCGCGGGCGAGAGACATGCGATAATGGGCATGATGGCTGAGCCAGTGTGAAATATAGAATTGGGTCAGCCAACGCCGCCAACGGATGACCAGATAGGAGCTGACGACATATTCCACGACCAGGGCGCCAACGTAAATAAAAGCCCAAGGCGTGAAGACCCAGAGGAGCATGCGCCAGAATTCGGGGCCATTGTGATTCTGGATGGCGTTGAAGAAATCACGGTTGAAGAAATTGAGCCGCACCGTGATCGCCACTTCCGCCTGGTTGAGCAAAACGAGGAAGATGACCATGGCGGTCGCCAAGGTGCGCTCAAGGGTTTTGAAGCGGAAGCCGCCGATCCCGGTGCTCGTCTGATCCGTAGCGAGGAAGAAACGATCCGCGATTCGGGTCAGTGTGCGCACAACGGGAATATGCGAGACCACGAAAACAATAATCGCGAACAAGGCGACCGTCAGCGCCAGGGTCGGAGGCATCCGCGCCTCCGCCAGGGATTTCGGCCAGAGGCCGAAACGAGCGGCCAAGTCGGCGAGCCCGAAGACGATGGTTTCGGCCGCGAACAAGGCGAGGAACATTTTCAGGAAACGGGAGACCGGCGCGCTGCGCCAGCAACAATAACCGACGATCAGGCTAGCGGCCGCGACAAGGTCGAGCGTGGTATTGGCGAATTCAAGGCCGACGCCGGCGGACATAAGGCCGAAAAGCGCTACGGCGACGCCGAGAATTTTCATGGATTTCCTTTACTTCGGTTGAAGCCAGCCAACGGCGCCGGGATGAAATGAACGGACCATAACCCGATCCTGCGGGCCATTGGAAATGTCATGAATTCAGAATGCGGCGCGCTTGCGCCTCGTCCTGACGGATTTGCGCGATCAACGCATCGAGCGATTCGAATTTCTGCTCCGGGCGAAGGAAATCGATGAAGAAGACCTCGATGGCGCGGCCATAAATATCTCCAGTAAAATCAAACAGATAGATCTCAAGCAGCGGTGGGCCGTCATCCACCGTCGGGCGCCGGCCAAAACTCGCGACGCCCTTGAGTCGGCGGCCGTCGAGATTGACTTCGACCGCGTAAATGGCGTGGCGCAGCCGGCAGGAGGCTTCGACAGCGAGATTGGCGGTCGGATAGCCAAGCTGACGCCCAAGCTTCGCGCCATGAATGACTTCGCCCGTCAAGGACCATGCATGGCCAAGCAACGCCGCCGCGCCGCGAACGTCGCCGCGCTCCAAGGCCTCACGCGTTGCGGTCGAAGAGACGGCTTCCAGCGAACCTTCCTCATCGGCGACGATCTTTTCGACAACTTCGACCTGGATACCGAGTTTCGGCGCGGCATCGCGCAAAAACGCGGGCGTGCCGGATCGTCCCGCGCCGAAATGGAAATCATAGCCTACCACCACCGCACCCGCGCCGAGGCGGCGCAAAAGAACGTCCTGCAAAAACCTTTCCGCGTCGAGGCTGGCCAAAGCCGTGTCGAAAGTGAGGACAAACATGCCATCAAGGCCGAGTTCCGCCATCCGATGGGCTTTGGCTTCACGACTGGTGAGCCGGAAGATGCCGCCGCCGCGCCCGAAAAAATCGACGGGATGGGGCTCGAAGGTCAAAACGGCGCAAGGACGTCCGAGGCGGTGCGCCAAGGCGATTGCTCGGGCGATGACAACGCGATGACCTCGATGCACGCCGTCGAAATTGCCGATGGCGACGACAGCGCCCGTTAGGCCTGGCGGGGGGGTTTGCGGATCAATGCTGAGCAGGAACTTTGGATTTGGCGGCATGACGGATTCTGGCGCGATCATGTCTTGCGTGACGCGAATCGTGGGAAGGGACTTTTAACGACGTTCCCGCCGCCAGCGTCAAGCGTTGGGATAACGTCGCCGCCCCAGCCACGGGCCGACACTCGGAATGCAATTCAGGGCGGCGGGCTTCAACGCTCGTCTCGGTTCGGCATCACGCCGCAGTCCATCCGCCATCCATCGAAATATTGGCGCCGGTGATTTGAGAAGCGGCGTCGCTGGCTAGAAATACGGCGAGGGCCGCGACCTGCTCGACCGTCACGAATTGTTTGGTCGGCTGGGCCGCGAGCAACACGTCACGCATGACCTGTTCGCGAGTCATGTTCCGGGCCTTCATCGTGTCCGGGATCTGCTTTTGGACCAAGGGCGTCCAGACATAGCCAGGGGAGATGCAGTTCGCCGTGACGCCGAAGGTCGCCAGTTCAATGGCTGCGGTCTTGGTCAAACCCACGACGCCATGCTTGGCGGCGACGTAAGCCGACTTGAGCGGCGATGCGACAAGGGAATGAGCCGAGGCCGTGTTTATAATACGCCCCCATCCGCGCGCCTTCATGCCGGGAATTGCCGCGCGCATGGCATGGAACGCCGAAGAAAGATTGATGGCGATGATCTGGTTCCATTGTTCGATCGGAAAATCCTCGATCGACGAAACGAACTGAATCCCGGCATTGTTCACGAGAATGTCCACGGAGCCAAAAGTTTTTTCGGCATGTCCGATCAGCGCGGCGATTTCTTCGGGCTTGGACATGTCCGCGCGGTCATAAATCACCTTGACGCCGAAATCCTTTTCGATGGACGTGCGCTGGGTTTCGATCGCCGCAACCTCGCGTAAGCCATTGATGAGGAGGTTGCAGCCCTGATTTGCAAAGGCGCGGGCGATGGCGAGGCCGATGCCGGAGGTGGAGCCGGTGACGACGGCGGTTTTGGAGGCAAGCGACATTGTCGGGCTCCTTATGGTGAAATACGTAATGAACTTCGCCGCGACTATATATATTGCATTATATTGCATCCTAAAAATTGGAGCCGTGAAATTCGCATGGCCGCCTTTGCGCTACAAAAGTCGCGCGGCGAAATTTCCGATGCTATAGAAAAGGCGCGCTTTCCCTGACCATAGATAGGTTGAACGATGATCGACAACGCATTCCCGCCGCTTCGCGAAACGGAAATCCCGGCTGAGGCTCTGCTGCGTCGTTATAGCGTTGGCGTGCGGATTGGGTCGGGCGCGGGATCGGTCGTCGTCGGCGGCGGCGCGCCAATTGTCGTCCAAAGCATGACCAATACCGATACGGCGGATGTCGAAGCCACGGTGGCGCAGGTCGCCGCACTCGCCCAGGCCGGATCGGAACTTGTGCGCATCACGGTCGATCGCAATGAGGCTGCGGCGGCGGTTCCAAAAATCCGTGACAAGCTCGATTCGGTTGGCGTGAACGTTCCGCTGGTTGGCGATTTTCATTACATCGGGCACCAATTGCTTGCCGATCATCCCGCTTGCGCGGCGGCCTTGGCGAAATATCGGATCAACCCGGGCAACGTCGGCTTCAAAGAGAAAAAGGACAAACAGTTTGGCGCCATCATCGAACTGGCGATCAAACATGGCAAGGTGGTGCGAATTGGCGCAAATTGGGGATCGCTCGATCAGGACCTGCTGACCGCGCTGATGGATGAGAACCATAGGGCCGAAAATCCTATCGACGCCCGGGCGGTGACGCGCGAGGCTCTTGTGCGCTCGGCGCTGCGTTCGGCGCAGCGCGCGGAAGAAATCGGGTTGAAGCGCGAGCAAATCATCCTTTCCGCCAAAGTGTCCGGGGTGCAGGATCTGATCTCGGTTTATCGCATGGTGGCGCGGCGATCGGACTATGCGTTGCATCTTGGATTGACCGAGGCGGGCATGGGATCCAAAGGGATCGTCGCCTCATCAGCCGCCTTGGGCATTCTGCTTCAGGAAGGCATTGGCGACACGATTCGCGTGTCGTTGACCCCGGAGCCGGGCGGAGATCGAACGCTGGAAGTCCAGGTGGCGCAGGAAATTCTGCAGACGATGGGCTTTCGCACTTTCGTTCCGCTGGTTGCCGCTTGCCCGGGTTGCGGGCGGACGACGAGCACCGTCTTTCAGGAATTGGCGCGCGACATCCAGGTCATGATTCGTGACCGCATGCCTCAATGGCGCAAAATTTATCCGGGCGTCGAAGCGCTTAACGTTGCGGTGATGGGCTGCATCGTGAATGGCCCTGGCGAGTCGAAACACGCGGATGTGGGCATTTCGCTTCCGGGCACTGGCGAAGCTCCCGCGGCGCCGGTCTTCATAGACGGGCGGAAAGTGAAAACGCTTCGCGGCGCGGGCATCGCGAAGGAATTTGAAGAAATTGTCGAAGGCTATGTCGCGGCGCGCTTTGGCGCGAAAACCCGGTCCAGCGCTGCGGAATGAGCGCAGCCGCCGACCGGTGTCATTTACGCGAGAACCAAGCGACCGCTTTTCAAACTTTCGCGGCTGCGCTTTACGTCGCTGCAGAAAAGGTCTATCGTTTCGTTCCCTCCTTCAAGTGATCGATCGGTAAGACGCCCTTCATGGGCACGTCGACTTGATGCCGCTCACAATCCCCGCTGATCAACTTTCCCCGCTGATCAATTTTCCTAGCCGTCGTGAGAAGAGCGCTTGGCGCGATGACAGATATCGAAAAACCGGAATCCCAGATCCGCCGCAATGAAATAAAGTTGCAGGATTTGAAAGCCAAATCTGCAACTGAACTGTTGGCTTTTGCGGAGCAGCATGAAGTCGAAAACGCTTCGATCATGCGCAAACAAGAACTGATGTTCGCAATTCTGAAGCAACTTGCCTCGCGCGATACAGAGATCGTGGGCGAGGGCGTGGTCGAGGTGCTCCAGGATGGTTTCGGATTCCTGCGCGCGCCGGACGCGAATTATCTGGCGGGACCAGATGATATTTACGTTTCTCCGTCGCAAATTCGGCGTTTCGGCCTGCGCACGGGCGATACCGTCGAAGGCTTGATTCGAAGCCCCAAGGAAGGCGAGCGTTATTTTGCCCTCTTGAAGGTGAATTCGATCAATTTCGAGGATCCCGAAAAGGTCCGGCACAAGGTCCATTTCGACAATCTAACGCCTCTTTATCCAAACCAACGGCTGAAGCTGGAAATTGAGGATCCGACGCGCAAGGACCTCTCGGCGCGCGTGATCGACATTGTTTCGCCGATCGGAAAGGGGCAGCGTGCTTTGATCGTTGCGCCGCCTCGGACGGGTAAGACGGTCATTCTGCAAAATATTGCCCAATCGATCACGACCAATCACCCGGAATGCTACCTCATCGTCCTGTTGATCGACGAGCGCCCCGAGGAAGTGACGGACATGCAGCGCTCGGTGAAGGGCGAGGTGGTGTCCTCAACTTTTGATGAGCCGGCGGTGCGTCACGTGCAGGTCGCCGAAATGGTGATTGAAAAGGCGAAGCGGCTCGTGGAGCATGGACGCGACGTTGTGATCTTGCTGGATTCGATCACGAGATTGGGGCGAGCCTACAATACCGTCGTTCCTTCTTCGGGCAAGGTTCTCACTGGCGGCGTTGACGCCAACGCGCTGCAGCGTCCGAAACGGTTCTTTGGCGCAGCGCGAAACATCGAAGAGGGCGGCTCGCTGACGATTATCGCTACCGCACTGATTGAAACTGGCTCGCGCATGGATGAGGTTATTTTCGAAGAATTCAAGGGAACCGGCAATTCGGAAATCATCCTCGATCGCAAGGTCGCGGACAAGCGGGTGTTCCCGGCGATCGACATCACGCGTTCCGGCACGCGTAAAGAAGAGTTGCTGGTGCCTGGCGATATCCTGAAAAAGACCTATGTGCTGCGGCGTATTCTGAATCCCATGGGCACCGTGGACGCCATCGAGTTCTTGTTGGGGAAATTGCGCGAGACGCCAAAGGGCAATATGAGCTTCTTTGAGTTGATGAACACGTGAGCTAGGCTCTCAGGGCTTCGAGACGCAATCGGCCATGTTTCACGTGAAACATGGCCGATCTTGTTTTGAGGGTGTCGATGTATTCTGCTTTGGGCCGACATGAAACGATCTTTGCCCTCTCATCTGGCTTGGGCAAGTGCGCGGTTTCGGTCATTCGGATCTCCGGGCCACAATCGCGCGATATTCTGGAGTTCGATGACCTCTTGTCGGGCAAGGCCGCGCGAGGCCCAGTTGACGACCGTAAGTGATCCGGAGAGCGGGGAGACAGTGGATCGGGGACTCGCGATATGGTTCCCCGGGCCGAACAGTTTCACTGGCGAAGATCTCTTGGAGTTGCAACTTCACGGATCGCGGGCTGTCATAGCCAAGATCTTTGCAATTCTGAGGCAGATGCCGGGGGTCCGCGCGGCGGAGCCTGGAGAGTTTTCGCGGCGGGCGATGGAAAATGGCAAACTCGATCTCCTCGCGACAGAAGCGCTTGCGGATCTTATTGATGCCGATACTGAGGCCCAGAGAAAATTGGCGCTCGCGGAACAGGCCGGGACGCTGCGTGTCTTCGGAGAGGGGCTCCGTGACGAGTTGATCGGATTGATGGCGGATCTCGAAATTGCGCTGGATTTTGCCGATGAAGTGGATGCGGCAGGCGAAATCGGCGAGCGGGTTCACTCGGAATTGAAAATCATCGAAGCAAAATTGTCCGTTGTCGAGGGGGGCTACGCGAGTGCGGAGCGCGTGCGCGACGGCCTGACGGTGCTCATTGCCGGCGCGCCAAATGCAGGAAAATCCAGCTTGTTGAATGCGCTCGCTCGACGAGATGTTGTGATCGTATCCGAAATCGCTGGGACGACAAGGGATCTGGTAGAGGTGCGACTGGACCTTGGCGGGTTGCCGGTAAATCTCGTCGACACAGCCGGGATGAGACCTACAACTGATCCGATCGAACGCGAAGGCGTCAGGCGGGCTCTGGAAAAAGCGCGGTCGGCCGACTTGGTGCTATGGCTCAGCCCCGCCAATGAAGCGGAGACATGCCCGCCAGCGAATCTTGCGTACGACGCGCTGTGGATCGTGCGAACGAAAGCTGATCTGAGGGCAACGGTTGCGGGTGAGGGGGGAAGAGACGGGAGGGCTTTCTTTCTGTCCGCGCATACCGGCTTTCAACTCGATGGCTTGCTCCACGCGTTGCGCGATTTTGCGGAACGAAAAATGTCAATTAATAGTTCGATTTTTGTCGCCAATGAACGCCAATGGCGCGCGGTCGTTGCCGCGCGCGAAGCGGTAAGGGCTGCGGGCCAGCCGAACCTGCCGCCTGAAGTGATAGCGGAGGAGCTCCGGCGCGCCAGTTTCGCGTTGGAGAACCTGCTAGGCAAGATCGACGTCGAAAATGTCCTGGATAGCGTTTTTGGCCGATTCTGCATCGGAAAATGATATGAGTTGAGGATGTCGGAGGCTTTGAGCGGATTTGATGTCGTTGTCATCGGCGGCGGGCACGCGGGCTGCGAAGCAGCGAGCGCTGCGGCGCGTCTTGGCGCGCGGACGTTGTTGCTTACCCACAAGATCGGCACCATCGGCGAAATGTCGTGCAATCCCGCGATTGGAGGGTTGGGCAAAGGCCATCTCGTCCGAGAAATCGACGCTTTGGATGGCGTCATGGGTCGCGCAGCGGATTTAGCGGGCATTCAGTTCCGGCTGCTCAACCGTTCAAAAGGGCCGGCCGTTCGGGGGCCGCGCGTTCAGGCAGACCGGAAATTGTTTCGTGAAGCGGTGCGGAACATTCTATCGAACACGCGAAATTTGACACTGCGCGAAGGGTCCGTCGAAGGGCTTGCGCGATTGATTTGTTCGCGGGATTTCCGATTGCATTTGCGCGACGGTTCGACGGTTTGCTGCGGGGCGGTGGTTGTCGCCAGCGGAACGTTTTTGAACGGCGTCATCCATGTCGGGGAGAGAATTGAAGCTGCGGGCCGTATTGGAGATGCGCCCGCGCTTCATCTGAGCGATAGCTTGGCTTCATTGGGTCTTAAGCTCGGGCGACTTAAAACGGGCACGCCGCCTCGGTTGCGGCGCTCCTCGATTCGTTGGGACGACCTCGAGCAACAGGCAGGCGATGAAAATCCGGAATTTTTCTCGGCTCTGACATCGTCGTGTTCAAATCGACAAATGGCGTGCGCCATCACGCATACAACTGCGGCGGGTCACGATTTGATCCGTCAGAATCTCGATAAGGCACCCATATTCTCCGGCCAAATATCAGGGCGTGGGCCGAGATACTGCCCGTCGATCGAAGACAAGATCACCCGCTTTGCGGACCGGAACAGCCATCAGATTTTTCTCGAGCCGGAAGGGCTCGATGACGAGACGATTTATCCGAATGGGATTTCGACGTCGTTGCCTGCATCTGTCCAGTACGCGTTCTTGAAGACAATACCGGGATTGGAAGATGTCGAAATGCTCCGCCCGGGTTATGCGGTCGAATATGATTTCGTCGATCCGAGAGCGCTCAAATCGACGCTGGAAGTCAAAAGAGCGCCAGGGCTTTTCTTGGCAGGGCAGATCAATGGAACAACCGGCTACGAAGAAGCCGGCGCCCAAGGGGTTGTGGCGGGGCTGAATGCCGCAGCTTACGCGGGGCGTTTGCCGGAGATTACCTTCGATCGAGCCGAGGCTTACCTAGGCGTGATGATTGACGACCTCATCACCCGAGGTGTTTCCGAACCTTATCGCATGTTCACGTCACGAGCGGAGTTTCGGCTGTCGCTGCGCTGCGATAATGCCGATTTGCGGCTGACGCCGAAAGGTCTGGAATTAGGATGCATCGGTCCGAAGCGCGCCGCGCATTTTCAAGCCCGGATGTCCGAGCTTAGGTCTTTGACTGAGCGAATGAAGGCCTTGGAAATTGGCAGCCCAGAGGCGGCGCGTTTCGGAATACAACTCAACCGGGACGGCATACGCCGTTCAGCATTCACGCTCCTTTCCTATCCAAATGTCGGTTTCGGTGATCTCGTCAGAATTTGGCCGGAGCTGACGGCATACTCGGAGAGGACGGCGGAACAGGTCGAAGTCGATGCGAAATACTCGGTGTACATCGACCGGCAGGAGGTTGCGGCAAATGTCATTCGCCGCGAGGAGCGGGTCGTGTTGGGGGCAGATTTCGACTACGAGCGAGTTCCCGGCTTGTCAAACGAGGTCCGCGGAAAGCTGATGGCCGTTCGACCCGAAAATCTTGGGCAGGCTGGACGCATTGAGGGCGTGACCCCCGCAGCGTTGGCGCTTCTGCTCGCATGGACAAAAAAGGTGAAAGCCGAGCCTGTAAGCTGCGGGACTGAATAAATTGACCGAATGGCGCAGGGATTTCGCTGAGGGGTTGCCGGCGGCCACAATGGAGCGGCTGAAGGTTTATGAAGACCTGTTGCGGAAATGGCAGAAAAAGATCAATCTCGTTTCCGAATCATCTCTGGCCAATATTTGGCATCGCCATTTTCTGGACTCCTATCAGTTGTTTGGGCTCGCTGGAGCGTGGACCCGATGGGTAGATCTTGGATCTGGGGGTGGTTTTCCAGGGCTGGTCGTAGGGATCGCCAGCGCAGATCCGGCTAGAAAGGTTCATTTGATCGAGGCGGACAAACGCAAGGTAGCGTTTCTGCGTGAAGTTTCACGTGAAACACGAACCGCAGTCGAGATTCATTGTGGAAGAATAGAGCTCGTGCTGCCGGAGCTCTGTAACGAAATGCAATTCGACATCGTTTCCGCACGTGGCCTTGCCCCTTTGAGCGATCTGGCTCACCTTGCAGAGGCTGCGATGAAAGCGGGCGCCTTGGGCATGTTTTTAAAGGGGAAAGATTTCGCAAGCGAATTGACCAACGCGGACGCCTTATCTAATTATGAGTGCGGCGTAGTGGAAAGCCAAAGTGACCCCTGCGCGCGGATTATTCTTCTTCGGTGGAATGAACCAACTTCGGTCCGCGTTTGAGGATATCGTCATGAGCCATTTCGACCACGTGCGGGTGCTTGTTCTCGCGAATCAAAAGGGTGGTGTTGGTAAGACCACCACAGCGATCAACCTTGGCACCGCTTTGGCCGCCATCGGTGAAACCGTGCTTCTGATCGATCTCGATCCCCAGGGTAACGCATCGACAGGATTGGGCATCGATCGGAAACAACGCGAAGTTTCGACCTTTGATGTCATGATGGGCGAACGTTCGCTCGATGCTGCAATCCGACCAACTTCGGTTCCGCGGCTTTTCATTGCCCCTTCGACGCTTGATCTTCTCGGAGTCGAGCTTGCGATCGCGCATGAAAAGGAGCGCAATTTTCGTCTCAAGAACGCGATTCAGGGCATGATTAATCGAGGCGCGACGGCGAATCGCGAAAAGATCAGTTACGTGCTGATTGATTGTCCGCCGTCATTGAATTTACTGACTATTAATGCCCTCGCGGCGGCGGATAGCGTCGTGGTTCCATTGCAGTGCGAGTTCTTCGCTCTTGAAGGTCTTTCGCAGCTGTTGTCGACTGTCGAGCAGGTAAAAATAAGTCTCAATCCTGGACTGGCCATCCATGGCATCGTTTTGACCATGTATGATTCGCGCAACAACCTTGCCTCACAAGTTGTCGCCGATGTCCGTGCGTTCCTCGGCGATAAGGTTTACGAGACGGTTATTCCTCGCAATGTCCGGGTTTCCGAGGCGCCGTCATATGGCAAGCCTGTCCTGCTTTATGATCTGAAATGCAATGGTTCGCAGGCCTACCTCAAGTTGGCCTCCGAAGTCATTCAGCGTGAGCGGAATCTTCGTGCGGCATAAGCGGGGTGGAATGGCGATTGCTTTCGGCTGGGGCGCCAATGTCGATCGCTATGATTTCCGACATTCAAGGGCACAATTCTATGGCGGAAGAAGCTAGATCTCGTTTGGGGCGTGGCCTTGCTGCCTTGATTGGGGACGCCGGGGGGGTGGAGCCTGATCGTGGCGGTCGCAGTCCGTCGAGGACCGCGATCGAATTTTTGCGTCCTAATCCGCGCAATCCGCGCCAAATATTTCGGGACGATGAGCTTCGGGAACTCGCTGACTCCATCCGCGAACGTGGCATTGTCCAGCCCCTCGTTGTTCGTGAGGTTCCAGGCGTCAGCAATGTGTATGAGATTATTGCTGGCGAACGACGTTGGCGCGCGGCTCAGATTGCGGGTCTGCATGAAGTTCCGATCGTCGTTGTCGAAGCCAACGATCAGCAGTCACTCGAATTTGCAATTATCGAGAATGTTCAACGCGCCGACCTTAATGCGATTGAGGAAGCGCAAGGCTATCAGCGCCTGTTGAATGAGTTTGGCTATAGTCAGCAAGACTTGGCCAAAATTATCGGAAAAAGCAGAAGCCAGATCACAAATACTTTGCGGTTGCTGAAGCTTCCCGGACCTGTCAAGCAGCTTGTCAGCGAGGGGAGCATTTCGGCAGGGCACGCGCGCGCATTGCTTGCGCTGTCGGACCCCTTGATTGTGGCCAAGAGAATCATCGCCGAGGATTTATCTGTCCGAGATGTGGAGCGACTGGCTCAAACTAAGGATGCGGATGCGGAAGCGCCGGCGCGCGCCACGAAAGAGCGGGACGCCGATACGCTCGCGCTCGAAAAATTATTGAGCGATCTTTTGGGACTCAACGTCACGATCAATCACAAGAACGAAGCGGGTGATGTCCGAATCAAGTACAAATCAATGGAGCAGTTGGATTCCTTATGCAAACGCCTGCAGGGGTGAATAACAATAAATCGTCACGGCGATTATTATTTTTGTCTCTGCCGCTGTTTAAAAAGGTGTGCCAGTGCAGTTAAGGCATGGAATAACTTGACGTCGGCCAATAAGCCGGTATGCCGGGTCTCGCGAACGAGAGCATAAAAACTATTGACCAATTCGACGGTATTTACTGAGCCATCCAGATTCAAACCAGCGATTATTTCTTGCTTTTTTGCGAACGCATTGAGGGAACGCAAGAAATTTTGCAGCGCTGCGTCTCGGCCAAAACCTGCGGCAACCTGGACACGAGCGGCGTGAAGCGCAAGAATGTGCCTTAGTGTATTTGTTGAGACCGTATGGAATACGGACAAATGCGTCGCGATGGCGCTCAGAGATTCGATTGTCGCATCCTGGTTTCCCAAAATCGCATCCATGATGATATTGCCGCCATCGACTGAAGACGACGCGGTGAGAACTTGCGTAATATCGTGCAAGGTAATAGGTCGCTGCTGCCCGTTTGTATAAAGACAAAGCTTTTCTATTTCTGACCGGCTTACACCGCGATCTTCCCCCAATATTTCTGCCAGCATCTCGATCGCGTCCGAATCAATGGCCGCGCCGCAGGAAGAAATTTGTTGCACGATCAACCGCCGCAGATCTTTCGGCTGATCGGAATAGCACTCAATAGCAACGGCTAAATTCTGAGACTCGAACCATTTACGTAGGGGAGCCGCGGGTTTGAGCGGGCCCGCTTCGAGAACGATACGAGCTTCGAAAGGCGCGCTTCGTAAAACGAGTTCGAGGACGGGGAGGAGATTGCGGGCGCCAACGGAAATGCGAATCGCCGCGGGCGCCTGGTCAAAAAGTTTCAACGAATGAATTTCATCTAAAAGCGCGCTCGGATCGGAGGCGATAGCGTCGCCTGACAAGCTGAGCGATTGACCTGATAAAGGAATAACTCCGGCGTCGGTTTGCAGAAGGGCTCGGGACCGTTCGGAAACCAAGCCGGCGTCGGTTCCGTACACGAGGAATATATGGTGTGAGCGCTGCGGATTCTGGAGATATGCATCCGCATGGCGATGCGCGATGGTCACCATCAACTGGGTCGATTTTTCAAAGCGACAGCAATTCGAGTACGTATCTGGTCGGCGAGCGTCGAAGCATTTCGTTGTTCGGCGTCGCGCGCTGCGCGGACATTGGATAGTCGTTGCATCGAGCGGTCATAAATGACGAACTGGCTGACGGTTCCGCTTGTCACCGGCTGAGGGTCGCCGGCAATTTTGTAAAGTTTATAGTCGGCTTCGACGTTAACGTCTCCGGCCTGGGCGGCGCCGATAACCGAGTTATAGACCGGCGTGGAGAGCCGCTCGCGAACCGCAACGGCAAGGCGATATTTCGGCGTCGGTGTCGATCCGGTTCCGTTAAGCGCAAAGATCAGGTCATTTGTGAGATAATGGCCTATTCTGTCTGGAATTGGCTCGATTTTGATTGCACGCATTTCTTCGGCGACGGAGCCGCCGCCAAGCCGGGGCCCGTAAAGCGGCTCGACGCAGCCCGCCAAACCGACCGAGATCAATATGCTCACGCTTAAGCTCCGTGCATGGGCCGACCAAAAGCGCGTTCCGGTCTCATCAGACGACGACATTGACGATCCTTTGCGGCACGATGACAATTTTCCGTGGCTTCTTCCCGGCGAGGGCGCGTCTAACCGCGTCCAGTTCAAGCACAGCGCGTTCGATTTCTTCCGTGGAGGCGTCCCGCGCGACAACAAGATCGGCGCGCTTTCTCCCATTTATCTGGACCGGAAGACTTATCACATTGTCGACGATGAGAGAATGATCGACCTCGGGCCAAGCCGCCTCGGCGACAAGTGTTGAAGCGCCGAGTGACGCCCAGCATTCTTCTCCGAGGTGCGGCATGATCGGCGCGAAAAGCTGTACGAGAATTTTCGCGGCTTCGAGAAACGCAGCCCTGATGTCATCGCCAATCGCGCTCTGGTCAATGCTCGCAAGCAGCCCCGACAGCTCATTGGTCAATTCATACACCTGCGCCACGCACCGATTGAATCGCAAGCGTGCGAGATCCCCGTCTACCTTCGCCAAGGCGCTGTGCGCCGCCTTGCGGACACGGTTGGCAAGATCGCCGAAATGGTTCGTGGCTTTGGCGTTTGACGTAAAATCCGCAATTTCGCTGATGAGACGCCACAGCTTTTGAACAAATCTCGCGGCGCCTTGAATGCCTTCATCTGTCCAGATCACGTCACGATCGGGCGGCGAATCGGAAAGCATGAACCATCGCGCCGTGTCCGCGCCAAAGCTTCCTATAATATCGTCAGGGTCGATCGTATTCCGTTTCGATTTCGACATTTTCTCGATAGGGCCGATTTCGACCTGAGAACCGTCTTTCAGCGAAAAGACCTGGCGCGGAGTTGTCGTCTCGTCGATCCGGATTTCCGCAGGCGAGAGCCAGGATCCGTTTTCAGACCGATAGGTCTCATGCACTACCATTCCTTGCGTGAACAGTCCCGCGAAGGGCTCTTTGAGACCCAGATGATTCGTTGCTTTCATCGCCCTGGTGAAGAAGCGTGAATAAAGGAGATGAAGAATGGCGTGTTCGATCCCGCCTATATATTGATCGACCGGCAGCCAGCGGTCTACGGCCGTCCGTGTCGTGGGCGCGCCCTGATTTTTTGGATCTGTGAAACGCGCGAAATACCATGAGGAATCGACAAAGGTGTCCATGGTGTCCGTTTCGCGTTGGGCGGCGCGTCCACATTGCGGACACGCCGCCTTTTTCCATGACGGGTGCCGCTCCAAAGGATTTCCCGGCGCGTCAAAAGTCACATCGGGTGGAAGAGTGATCGGAAGGCTTTCCCGCGGCGCGGGAACTACCCCACAGTCCTGGCAATGGATGACAGGAATCGGACAACCCCAGTAGCGTTGGCGGGAGATGCCCCAGTCCCTCAGTTTGAAGTTGATTTTTCGTTCAGCGCGCGGTCTTCCGAGGAGGACCTCGCTTTCGAGCCGTCGAAGGACCTCGTTTTGAGCCTCGTTCGGCGTCATGCCGTCGAGAAACCGCGAATTGATCATTCGGCCGTCGCCCTCATAGGCGGCACCTGCAAGCGTGAACGTCGATTCGGCGACGCTGTCAGGACAAACCACAATCTTGTAGCCAAGACCGTAAGCTTGCGCGAAGTCAAAATCACGTTGATCGTGGGCCGGGCAGCCGAAAATGGCGCCAGTTCCATAGTCCATCAGGACGAAATTTGCGACATAGACAGGTAGTTTACAATCATGATCGAAAGGATGAGCGACTTTTAAACCGGTGTGGATACCCTTCTTTTCGGCAGTTTCGAGCGCGGCGACAGAGGTTCCCATGCGATGACATTTATCGATGAAGTCTTGCAAATGGGAGTTTTCGGTCGCCAGCTGATGGGAGAGCGGATGGTCAGCAGCAATCGCAATGAATTTGGCGCCGAATATTGTGTCCGGTCTGGTCGTGTAAACCGTTATTTCCTCGACTGGAGCTGGCCGCTCGAGCGCGAACCGGATAAGAGCTCCTTCGGATCGGCCGATCCAGTTTTTCTGCATCAGGCGTACTTTTTCGGGCCAGCGATCGAGCGAGTCCAGGGAACTCCAGAAGGTCTTCGGCGAACGCGGTGATCTTGAAAAACCATTGGATCAATTCGCGCTGTTCAACGAGCGCATTCGACCGCCAGCCGCGTCCGTCGATGACCTGTTCGTTTGCGAGAACAGTTTGATCTACCGGATCCCAGTTCACCTTGGCGTTCTTGCGATATGCCAGTCCCTTCTCCAGCATATCGAGGAACATGGTTTGCTGATGTTTGTAATAGCTTGGGTCGCAGGTTGCGATTTCCCGCGACCAATCGATCGAGAGACCCATGCTCTGCAACTGGTTTCGCATTGTTGCGATATTTTCATAGGTCCACGTCGCTGGATCGGAACCATTCAGTCGCGCCGCGTTTTCCGCAGGCATTCCGAAGGCGTCCCAACCCATGGGGTGAAGGACATTGTATCCTTTTGCGCGCATGACGCGCGCAATGACATCGCCCATCGCGTAGTTCCGGACGTGGCCCATATGAATCCGGCCCGATGGGTAGGGGAACATTTCAAGAACATAATATTTGGGGCGGCCGTCATCATTCGATGTCTCGAACGTCTTTCGATCCCGCCATATTTTTTGCCACTTTGGCTCGACTTCACGGGCATTGTAACGCTCAGAACGACCGGTCATAACTATCTCGCGGAAAGCTCGGATTTGGCTGCAAAGAGCATGATTTTCGCACGACGGTCAATTGCGCAAACTCGTTGCGGGGCCGTTTGATGGCGGGTTCGTCGAAGTACGTCTTCCTCGCCGCGTGAGATAGTCAGCTCTCGGAGGCTTGCTGCAATGGACCAGCCAAACACACTGATCGCTGAAGACCCCTCGATCTCCGGCCTCGCGGATGTGAAAGCACGTCTCAGCCAAGTCTGTCGTGATTCTGGACGTCCGGAAGAATCGGTCAAGCTTGTCTGCGTTTCGAAAGGGTTCGGACACGAGGCCATACGTCCGGTGCTCGATGCAGGCGAATGCGTCTTTGGAGAAAACCGGGTGCAAGAAGCGGCTGAAAAATGGCCGGAGTTTCGACGACGCTATCCTAATATCGAGTTGCATCTGATCGGGCCGCTCCAGTCGAACAAGGCGGAGGCCGCGGTTGCCCTTTTCGACGTCATCCAGACATTGGACAGGCCGAAAGTTGCGATAGCCGTTTCGGCGGCCATGCGGAAAACGGGTCATCGACCGAAATGCTATATCCAGGTGAACACCGGCGAAGAGCCACAGAAGTCAGGGATACCCCCCCGCAACCTCGCGGAATTTCTGCGAATTTGCCGGGACGAGGCGGAACTGGAGATCGCTGGCCTGATGTGCATTCCACCTGTCGATCAGCTTGCCTCTCCGCATTTTGCGCTTTTGAAACAACAGGCGAGAGAATTTGGGGTGGCGGAACTGTCGATGGGAATGAGCGCCGATTTTGAATTGGCGGTTCAACTGGGCGCGACCCTGATTCGGGTTGGTTCGGCGATTTTCGGTGCTCGGCGCCAACATTTGTCGCCAATGAAAACCTGAGGCTTGCTCGATAATACCGCCTTCAATTTATCAAGCTGGCTTTGTGGGAGGGCGACACAACCGGCCGTCGGTGAAAAATCATCGGATGCGGCATGGAGGAAAATGGCGCTTCCCCGACGGCGGGCACGGGGCCGAAAATTGAAATTGATAACGCCAATAAGGTCATAAAGATGATCATCACGCCAAAGGGCCTCCGCGCTGAAGCGCAGAGGGAGCGAGACCGGAAGATTATAGGCTGGAGAGCGTGGATCGTCGCACCAACCGGAGGACTTCACTATTCTGTGGCAATCGGTATGTAAGCCTGGCGACCGGTCGAATCGCGCGCGCCAATCGACAATCCTATATTTTCCCGCGGGCGTGACCGAATCGCCCTCGCATCGTTTGACGCCAATCCCCTTGCGCCCCACGGCGCAGCGCATCGACGACAAACCGACAGAAAGGATAGCGCGCGGGGGACCATAGGGCAGGATCGGAAGTGCGCGGACGAATATCCGCGAATGTCGCCGCGGTCCCGGCGCGTGCAAGATGTCCACCTTTTGCAGCAAGTTCAACCTTGAAAAAAAGAGGGACAGAGAATTGGCTGATCCGCCTCGCGGTTTTGGAGCGAGAACGGCCGCATAAAATATGTTGCCATTTGTCGGCAATATTCAAGCAATTTGTTGGCGTTGAAATATTCCCCGACGACCTAATGATCGCGGATCCCAAAATAGCGCTGCCGCGAATATGGCGCTGTACGATCAAATGTTACACAAACTGATGTTGATGACGACATGGTTGAGCGATATACGAAAAGGCCTCAAGCTTTCGTCGCTGGAGTCTTGAAGGCGTTCGGGAAACCGGAAATCAGCCTGAACCAAACGGCGCTTCGCGGCGTGACGACCGAGCGCCGACCGATAGTGATCTCGGAAATCCTTGCCTCGACGTCGCTGCGCCCGACTCAGCGCGCTGGCGTCGGCCGCCCGTCCCGATCCGTAAGGTAGGATAAGTTGCCATCTCGCGTAACTTATCAGCAACTTCTGCGAGCAATAATGCGCCCGAGGGCGAAGCCCCAGCCGAAAGATAGAACCCGGCAATCCGACCTGGGAATGATCGATGGAGCCGAGCGGAAAGCAATGTCCTCGCATGGCGGCGAAGGAAGCTGGACTTCTCGCGCGCTTCGTTCACGGCCGCCGCGGTGTCGTCGTGGCCGAATTCGCTTTGGTCGCCATACCCTTCCTTGGGCTTCTTGCCGCGATTTTCGAGACCGCATTCGTCTTCTTGGTGCAAGCGACTTTTGACAATGCGGTAAATAACGTCGCGCGCCAAGTTCTCGTGAACAGCTTTTCCGCTAACTCGACGCAGGCCACGAGTTCTTTCCTGCAGAATACTTTTTGTCCCGCCCTGCCGTCCTTCATCCAATGCAATGAGGTCAGGCTTAATATTCAGCCTTACACATCGTGGTCCTCCGCAGCGCCCGGCACAAGCTGGTACAATAATCCGTCGACCAATGTTAATCTCGGTCTGCCTGGCGATATCGTAGTGTTTCAGGCGTTCTACGGGATGCCGGTCTATTTTTCGGTCCTGGTGGCGAGCGGCACAAACCTGAAGCTGTTCAGCAATTTTTATAATCATACGTCGAATTCTGTTTACGTAGATCCCAATAATTCTGCGCTTTTCGTCCACGCGATTTTTTCGACGGTCGCTTTCAGGAATGAGCCATGACTGAACCTGCGCGTAAATTCGTGGCGAGATTTTCGGCGCGTGCGGCGACCGCGGCATCGACGCTGCGGAGCGAGGCGAAAAGGTTGCGGAGTTGCGAATCCGGCATCGCGGCGATGGAATTCGCGCTCATCTTGACGTTGATGTTGACCATCTATTTCGGCGTCGTGGTGCTGGCGCAGGGACTCGAAGTCGGCCGTAAGGTTCAACTCCTCTCGCATACGCTCGCCGATCTCACGACCCAGACCTTGCCACAGGCCGACACGACTGGCAGTTGTATGCCAGTCGCAAGCGGTGGAACAGCGGTCGATGGCGTGGATATGGGGAGTGTACCTTGTCTGACGGACACGGATCTGACGGGGATTTTCAATGCTTCAACATCCGTGCTTTATCCGTTCTCCAATGTCGCCAATATGACCATCACCGAAGTCGTGTTCGACAATGTCAGCTCGACCAATTCAGCCTGTTGTCGGGCCCGCGTCGTATGGAGCGTCGGTTTCGGATCCAATCCGACCTTGCGCGCCTGCGGACTCCTGACCCAGTCGAATAACGGCGTCGACGGTCCGAGCTATATGCCAATGGCCTACTACCCGGGAGGCCAGGGCGACGCGATGACGAGCGGTAATCTCTACGTCGCGTCGAACAACATGACCGACAATTTCGTAATCATCGCGGACGTGTCCTATCAATACGCGCCAAGTTTCGGATTCCAGGCGAATCAGTGGAACCAAGCCGCAAACGGCGGCGCCGGCTATACGATTTCGCAAACGACCTATATGAATTCGCGCTACAAGAATTCCGCGACTTAAAGTTCAATCCCGGCGCCCTCGAATCCGACGAGCGCAAACCCTCGTTACGACCAGCTAGAGCGGGCTCCGAACGATTTGAATTGCTTTGGGATTCCCAAATCGGCTGAAATCTGATTTATGATTCTCGCCGCGGAAGGAGGCGGCGAGAATGGCGCTTTCCGACGATCTTCGCAAACGCGTGGTTGAGGCAGTGGTTGTCGACGGGCTGTCGCGCAATGCGGCGGCGAAACTGTTCAAGATCGGCATCGCCAGCGCCGTGCGCTGGGTCAAGCAATTCGAGACGACGGGAGAGGTCTCGCCCAGGCCTGTGGGCGGCGATCGCCGCTCGGGCGCATCGAAGCCCATCACGACTACCTCATGGGGCTGATCCGACGCACGCCGGACATCACTCTCCTCGAAATCCAGGAGCGGCTGGTCAAGAATTGCGGCGAGCATTTTTCGAGTTCAGTGTTGTCGCGCTTCTTCGCTCGGCACGGCGTCACATTTAAAAAAAGAGCGCGCACGCCGCCGAGCAGCAACGCCCGGACGTGATGAAACGCCGGCTGGAATGGTTCGAGGGACAGCCTGATCTCGACCCTTCGAAGCTCATTTTCATCGACGAGACCGGCGCCTCGACAAATCTGGCGCGCAAAGGCGGACGCTGTCGGCGCGGGCGACGGCTGCGCGCCGCCGTGCCGCACGGCCATTACAAGACAGTCACGTTGGTCGCCGGCGTCAGCCTTCGCGGCCTCGTGGCGCCGAAGGTCTTCGATCGCCCGATCAACGCCGCCCTCTTCGAAGAATGGGTGGAAAACTGCCTCGGCCCCACGCTCTCGCAAGGCGACATCGTCGTCATGGACAATCTGCCCGCCCACAAGGGACCGCGGGTCGAAGAGTTGATCAAAGCCGCCGGCGCCGAGTTGCGCTATCTGCCGCCCTACAGCCCCGACATGAACCCGATCGAGAAAGCCTTTTCCAAGCTCAAGGCGCATCTGCGAAAAATCGCCGAGCGAACCGTCGGCGGATTGATGCGCGCACTCGAAACTTGCGCCGAAATCTTCAAGCCCACAGAATGCAAAAATTATTTCGCAGCCTGCGGATATGATCCAGTGTGATCGGAGGCCGCTCTAATTTATTGGCAATCGGGCGGCTCGATCACAAAATACAACATCTGCCAAGTCGGCGCTGGCGCGCAACAATATAACCTTCCTTGAATTCTCGCCTGGAGGTCTCACTGCGCGGCCGGTCGGAAAGGGATCGTTTTGAACGCCGCCTTCGCACAGACGACGAGCCTCGGATTGATACAGGCGTCGATGCGCGCAGCCTCGGCGGCGGTGGCGCGCGGCAGCAGGTATGCCCCAGAAACGCGCCCGACGCTTCAGGTACGCTGTTCAACGTTTGCTCCGGTTGAGAATGCCCGGCCCAAAGAACTCGTTGGCGGGCGCGCAACTTTGCGCTGGTGGTAATCCGATCAAACGGGCGGGGACGCAATGGCGTGAATTCGGACCGCGACCAGCGATCCAATTCCGAAGACATTTTTTCGCGTATTTTCGTGGTTCAATACAGTAGGCGAAATCAGCAGCGTCGCCAAAAGCTTTTATGTTCTACAGGCCGTCCAACGCTTCGGCGGCCAATTCGCGGGCCAGTGGCGCGATTTCGCGCTCGAACCATGGCCTGCGCTTCAACCAGGCATTGTTTCGCCAAGATGGATGCGGCAACGCGAGCAAGTGCGGCTTCAAATGGATTTGGGCGGCGCACATTCGGATGACCTCATCGAGCGAGGCGCCTTGGGGCAGCGGGCGGCCAAGTCGCGCGCTATGATAGTTTTGCGCCGCTCGGCCGACTGCGAAAATCGTCTCGATTCGCGGAGCTAGGCGGAACAGCTCGTCGTGCCAGGACGCGCGGCATTCGCGTCGCGGCGGCAGATCGGCGCCTTTGGCGTCGCGGCCAGGGTAGCAAAAACCCATGGCTGCGACGGCGACGCACGTCGGATCATAGAATTGCTGACGGGTGACCCCCATCCAGCCGCGTAGACGGTCGCCGGAGGGATCATTGAAAGGAACTCCGGTGGCGTGGACGCGGGTTCCCGGCGCCTGGCCGGCGACCAGCAGGCGCGCGGTGAGCGAAATCTGCAAAACCGGCCGTGGCTCGTGCGGCAAAGGCGCGCCGAAGGGCCGTTCGACGCAAAGGCGGCAGGCGCGGATGCGCGCGACCAGTGCGTCAAGGTCTTGGGACGGGGCCAAGATCAGGCGGAGGCGCTCGGCCGCGCGGAGACGTCGGCGCGCCAGCGCGCGAAATGCGCGAGATCATCGGGAAAGACAATCCGCGCGGGCCGAGCAAAATCAGCCGCGACCATCGCAGTGATATCTGCGATGGAAAAAGCGTCACCGGCCAGATAACGTCGTTGGGCCAATTCGGAATCAAGAAACCGCGCGAAGTTTATCGCGCGCGCGCGGCTCGGTTCGACCAGTTCCCCTATCTGCGGCTTTTCCATTTCCTTCATGGCTGGGTGGCTATGCCGGAAGGCTAATGCGATTGGAAAGAAGAACTCCAATTCCGCTCGGCGTTGCCACATTTCGACTCTCGCCTTTTCCAGACCGTTGCGCCCGAAAAGCGGCGGATCGGGCTGAATTTCCTCGAAATAGCGGCAAATCGCGACCGTTTCACTCAAAAACTCGCCGGAATCGAGTTCAAGAACCGGAATGCGCTGGAGAGGATTTATTGCGGTGAACGCTGGATCCTTTTGCTCCAGTCTTGCCAAATCAATTGTCTCAGTCGGCAAAGAAATCTCCTTTTCCGCGAGAAAGATCCGGACTCGGCGGGGATTAGGAGCGACGTGCGAATTGTAAAGCTTCATAGTGTGAGCATATCGACGTTGGGAATGCAGAGGGTGACCCGGTCGACGATCTTCTGTCAATCATCAGTTGGGCGCCCGCGCAATACCATATAATCATAAGCTTTTTTAACCGCCGCGTCAGTTGCTCATTAAGCTTTTTCGGTCAAGTTGGAGTTGATCGCGTAAATGCTGGTGTGAGAGTAAGCGTCAAGTTCAAAAATATGCGTGAAGTCACCGCAGACATGATCGCCCGCGGGCGGTTCGCTGGGGAAGGCGCGCGTGAGCGCCGCCGCATGGCGAGCCGCATGCGCGAGGCTCGGGAGCGGTTGACCTCTTCGGGCGCCGGAAATTTGCGATTCGATGTCGAATTATTGCGACTTTACGCGCGTAGCCGGCGCGCGGCCATCCTGCCGCAAAGTTTGTTGAGCCTCGCCGTCGCGGCGATGACCGCCCGTTGGCTGCCGGTGACGCTGGTCGGCGCTTGGTTGGCGCTGGAGCTCAGCTCCTTGGCGCTCGGTGGGGTTTTGGCCCAACGCTTCCTCAAACGCGACAAGGCCGAGGAAAATCCACGCCAGTGGAAGACGCGTTTCATTTTCGCCGCGGCGACCGACGGTTTCGCTTGGGCTGCTTTCGCTTTGCTGATGAGGGGTGTTGACAGCCCCTGGGCTACCGCCTTCGCCATGGTCGTCTTGATGCTCGCCGGAGCGATCCACACGGTCGTCGAGGCTTTCGTTCCAGAGGCGGTCTATGCGGCGCTAACGCCGAACGCCTTGGCGATGATTCTTTATCTGCGCCCGACTGGTTTCGTCGATCCGACGGCTTCACTGACCCTGCTGGTCTGCACCACCCAGATCTGTTTTGGCGCATTGGCCCGTCGCATCTATTTCGGGCAGGTCAGAACGCTCGGCATTCAGGCCGAGAAGGATTCGCTCATCGCCGAATTGGAGCAGGCCAAGGCCAATTCGGACGAGGCGCGCCGCCGCGCTGAGGAGGCCAGTCTCGCGAAATCGCGGTTCCTTGCCACCATGTCCCACGAATTGCGCACGCCCCTCAACGCGATTCTCGGCTTTTCAGAAGTGATGAAGGGCGAATTGTTCGGGCCTCATTCGGTCGAGGCCTATCGCGATTATTCCAACGATATCCATTCAAGCGGCCAGCATCTCCTGATGCTGATTAATGAAATCCTTGACCTCTCAAGGATAGAAGCCGGGCGTTATGAGCTCAAGGAAGAGCCGGTCTCATTAGCCGCAGTGATCGAGGACTGCCGTCATCTTCTGACCCTGCGCGCCAAAAAACGTGGCGTGTTGTTCAGCGAGATCATCGAGTCCGACATGCCGCGGATTTGGGCCGACGAACGAGCAGTGCGCCAGATCGCGCTTAATCTTTTGACGAACGCCATCAAATTTACGCCACAAGGCGGTCAGGTTTCCGTGAAGTCTGGTTGGACCATGGCCGGCGGACAATATTTTTCCGTGCGCGACACCGGGCCAGGCATCCCGGAAGAGGAGATCCCAGTCATCATGTCGTCCTTCGGACGCGGCTCAATGGCGCAGAAGAACGCCGACGAGGGCACAGGCCTCGGCCTGCCAATCGTCAAGGGCTTGGTCGAGCTGCACGGCGGAACCTTCACCTTGCGCTCGAAATTGCGCGAGGGCACAGAGGTTATCGTGATTTTCCCGCCCGAGCGGGTCATGGCGGCTCTGCCGCAGTTTGATCCCGTCGCTGGACCGCCGTCCTCCGATAAGCGCGGAGTTGCATGAAAACGACGGCTCCAAGGGCGTTCTGATCGATCGGGCTACGAGAAACTCGGGTCTTTCCCGGATTTTCGCTATTGGTCGCAAAGCGCCTTCCCGCGCAGCTTTTGACGCGGATCAATGAGAATCAGACCGCACTTGCATTATTGGTCCCAAAAATCGTCGAGGCGCCCATGATCGATTATGAAGCCTTCCGGGCCGCGCCCGTTGCGCGTGAGCCATATCCACACTTCGCGACGCCAAATTTCCTGCCGAAGGAGGAAGTCGCAAAGGCCATCGCCGATTTTCCAAGAATCGATATGGGCGGCCTGTTCTTGCCCGAATTTGCCCCCTTTGGCCCGGCGTTCGACAAACTGCTGAAGGAGCTCGAAGGTCCGGAAGTGCGCAGGATCGTGGAGGAAAAGCTCGACATCGAACTCGCGGGCCGCCCGACCATGGTCACCCTGCGCGGCAATTGTCAGGCGAAAGATGGCCGAATCCATGCTGACGCCAAATTCAAGCTGGCGACTTTGCTGCTCTACCTTAACGAGGATTGGGTCGATCAGGGCGGCAAGCTGCGGGTGTTGCGCTCGGGAACCGACATTGAGGACTATGCCGGCGAGGTCGCGCCACTTGGGGGGCTTGCCTTCGTTTTCAAGGTGCAAGCGGACTCGTGGCACGGCCACAAGCCCTTCATCGGCCCGCGCCGCTATGTCATGCTGAACTATTGCACCGACCAGCAGTCGCGCGACCAGGAGGTTGCTCGCCACCGGATGTCGAACCGGGTGAAAAAATTCAAGCGCCTGTTTGGCATGGGCCGGATTTCTCAGGCGGCTTGAGCAGCGTTACCTGCTGCTTTTCCGCACGGGCTGAATCAATTGTCGCTATGCCCCAGTGGGAAGCGATCGTTGCAGCGCATTCGCGCGTTTGCGTCTCCAAGGTTTCAGCGATGTCTTTGGTCGGCAGGTTCAGGGCGAGTTCGAACACTTTCAGCCCGGCGCCAACGACGACGCAAGTCTGGTTCACGGCGTCGTCGCCGTCAGTAGGGGCGAAGACCACGACGGGGTCGGGCGCGCCCCTATGGGGTCAGGCAGCTCCTGCCAGGCGACGAGCCATTCGATGAGCTCTTCCCGCCTAACGAACGCGCCTGGCGGCATGGTGAGAATTGCGTCGCGCGCCCGCACCACCGCGAAAGCTTCCAATTCGGCCGAGGGCACATGGGCCCATGAAGCGTGGAATGCCCCGAAGGGCTGTTCGGAAGGAAGCTTGTTTTGCCGGTCGTCACCGGGTCAAAGCGGTGCGGCGCCTTGCGTTTCGAAATGTGAGCGATCAGGTGCGGTGGGGCTTTAGGTCACGCGCGCTCGCAGTTCGCGGGGCAGCGGGAACGAGACGTCCTCGGTTGCGGTGGTGACCGTTTCCAGGATCAGCTCGAATTGCTCGGCCAGAGCGTCAAGGATTTCCTCGACCAGCACCTCCGGCGCCGAGGCGCCGGCAGTAACGCCGACCGAGGCGATGCCTTCGAGCAGGGACCAGTTG
Organism: uncultured Pseudomonadota bacterium; assembly: GCA_963703385.1. Lineage (GTDB taxonomy): Bacteria > Pseudomonadota > Alphaproteobacteria > Rhizobiales > Beijerinckiaceae > Rhodoblastus. The sequence goes on along the minus strand of OY969816.1, from coordinate 3,323,608 downwards.
ATGTCGGTCGCGCGCGGAACCAGTTGAGCGCGGCGACAGCCGTTGCGCTCGGCCACCTCCCTCAGTCGTTGGGAATTCGAGGAATTGGGCGATCCTACGACGATGAACGCATCCACCTTGGCGGCGATTTCCTTGACCGCCTGCTGACGGTTGGTGGTCGCATAGCAGATGTCCTGGCGATGCGGTTCTATGATTTGCGGGTATTTCTCGCGCAAGGCGGTCACGACTTCCGCCATATCGTCCACCGACAATGTGGTTTGGGTGACATAGGCCAGAGGCTCGTCCGACGAGAACGGCAGGGCCGCGACATCCCCAGGCTTTTCTACCAAAACGACGGCGCCTTCGGGCAGTTGGCCCATGGTGCCGACCACCTCGATATGACCGCGATGACCCACCAGCACGATTTTGCGGCCACGCCGAAAATGGAGTTCGGCCTCGCGATGGACCTTGGTCACCAGCGGGCAGGTGGCGTCTATCGCCAGAAGCTTGCGCCGTTCGGCCTCTTCGGGAACCGATTTCGGCACGCCATGGGCGGAAAATACCACCGGCGCGCCATCGTTTCGGACTTCATCCAGCTCCTCGACGAAAATAGCGCCCTTGCGCTTGAGCCCCTCGACCACATAGCGATTATGAACGATCTCATGGCGCACATAAATGGGCGCGCCGAATTTGCGCAGCGCTTGTTCGACGACGTCGATCGCGCGCACCACCCCGGCGCAGAAGCCGCGCGGCGCGCAGAGATAGACGTTAAGTTTAGGCTTGTCGCTCATGCCGGGCCTCGCGGGTCGTCGCAATCTTTTGTGGGCGCCGCTCCACATGATGTCAAGCCGTGGAATCTGGAGACGAAATCGCGTTCAGCGCCCCCGTTTCGCCTCTATGTTTGCATAATCCATCCGAGCGCGGCGAATCGCCGCCTTCGACAAATTTCCCAACGGGCCACATGCCGGAATTGAATAGCGAGACGAGTTTCCTCGTCCCGATCCTTGTTCTTCTTGCCGCCGCGATCCTATTCGCGCCCACATTCCGATTGCTCGGTCTTGGCTCGGTGATCGGCTATCTCGCGGCGGGCGTGGTCATCGGTCCTTCGGGCTTGCGGCTGATTTCCGACGCCCGCATGATCCTCGATATTTCCCAGCTCGGCGTCGTCTTGCTGCTGTTCCTGATCGGCCTTTCGCTCAAGCCGCAAAGGCTTTACGCCTTGCGCCGCGACATTGGTTTGATCGGCGTCGGCCAGATGATCGTTACTGCCGCGCCGCTCACCATCGCGGCGCGAAAATATCTTCATCTCGGCAGGTTAGGGGCGCTGGCGGCGGGGCTTGCCTTGGCCTTTTCCGCCACCGCGATCGCCATGCAGCTCCTGGAAGAGCGCGGCGACGCCCAGACTGGATATGGCCGTCGCGCCTTTGCAGTGCTTCTGGCCCAGGACATAGCGGTCGCGCCCGTCCTCGCGCTCATTCCCCTGCTTGGAGGGCGCGGCGCGTCCCCATCCTGGCTCGCTGGCTCGATGCACGACGCGCTCATTCACATTTCACGCGTTTTCGCGGCCCTGTCCTTTGTCATCTTGGCCGGCCATTATGCGCTGAACCCCTTTTTTCGGTTGCTCGCGCGGGTTGGCGCGCGCGAAATCCTCACAGCTGCGGCGCTCTTCATCGTCCTTGGCGCGGCGGTGCTGATGGAGGCGGTCGGCATGTCGATGGCGCTTGGCGCCTTTCTTGCCGGCCTGCTGCTGTCCGAGTCCAATTTTCGTCATCAGCTCGAAGCCGATATCGAACCGTTTCGCGGCCTGTTGATGGGCCTGTTCTTCATCTCCGTGGGCATGTCGCTCGATGTGAGGCTGGTCATGGCGCGGTTCGACCTGCTCACCGGCGCGGCTCTCGCCGTGCTTTGCGCCAAATTCGTCATCGGTTTCGTCCTGTTCCGCCTGACAGGATCGTCTGCCCGCGATTCGTTGGGCGCCGCCGGCGTCCTCACTCCTGCGGGCGAATTTTCCTTCGCCATTTTCCCGCTCGCGGCGGCGGCCGGCCTGATGACGACCAAAGAATTGAGCCTGCTGTCAGCGCTTGCCGCGATCACCATGGTGGCCGGCCCGTTTTTCGCCAAAGGATCCGAATTCGTCGCCGTCCGTTCCGAGCGCCGCGCATCGTCCGCCAAAGGCGCCGCCATGCTTCCTCAGCCGTCCGCGCCGAGGGAGCGGCGCGCGAAGGTGCTGATCATCGGGTTCGGGCGCTTCGGCCAGATCGCGGTCCAGCCTCTGCTTGCCGAGCGCATTGACGTGACGGTGATCGATTCCTCGGTCAGGCGCATTCGTGACGCGGGGAAGTTCGGCTTCAAGGTTTTTTATGGCGACGGCCGCCGGCTCGATGTGTTGCGCGCCGCGGGCGCGAACGAAGCGCGGATCATCGCCATCTGTGTCGGCGACCGCGAAACAGCCGATAAGATCGTAGCCCTGGCGCGCGACAATTTTCCGGTCGCGAAAATTTTTGCGCGAGCTTACGACCGCATCCATGCGATCAGCCTGCTTGAACGCGGGGCCGATTACCAGATTCGCGAAACCCTGGAATCAGCGTTGAGTTTCGGCGGCGCGGCGATAAATGAATTGCATGGCGACCCCGACGCTGGCCGCGAGGCGGTGGAGGCGGCCCGAGCGCGCGATTTGGAACGGCTCGTGATCCAGAAGGCGGGCGGCGCGCCGCTGCCGTTCGTTCCGCCGGACGCGCCACGCTTTCGGCCTGAACCCCTGGTCCGGCCAGCCGGCGCGTCGCGTGGCCTGACGCCGGAAAGTCAGGATATTGTTCAGGGCGCCGCCGAATAAGCGGCTCCGAATTTGAATGATCCCGTCGCCTCTTGCGCGTCGCCAATCCAACGCTTATCCAACCGTTGCTGGCAAAAAAGCGCAGGTCAGGATAATCCCGGCTTGCAATTGCGGCGCGCGCTGCAAAGGTTTAACAACGCCAACGCCAACGCCAACGCCAACGCCCAGGGCCAGCGTCGGGCGAGGAACTCCTTCTGAAAGCCGCACATGGCGCGTGACCTGGTAGATCAGCAAATCGTTTCGTCGCGCGACGAACTCGTCGGTTGGCTGGAGGCCGGCTGCAAGCCGGAGGGACCGTTCCGGATCGGGACCGAACACGAAAAGATTCCCTTCTATCGCGCCGACTGTTCTCCTTTGCCTTACGAGGGCCGTCCGGAGCTTGGCCGTGAAGGCGTCCACGCCCTGCTCGAAGGGCTGTGCGTAACGTCAGGCTGGGAGCGGATCGAGGATGCCGGCGCGTTGATCGGACTTTACGAACCGACCACCGGCGGCGCCGTCTCAATCGAGCCCGGCGGCCAGTTTGAATTGTCGGGCGCTCCAGTGGAGGATGTTCATCAGGCCCGCGCAGAACTTGTCGCCCATTTCGCCGCCCTTGCGCCGATCAGTAAAAGGCTGGGGGTCGATTTTCTCGATCTTGGCATGAGTCCGTTGTGGCGTCGCGAAGATACGCCGGTGATGCCCAAGCAGCGTTACCGGATCATGGCGCGCTACATGCCAAAGGTCGGGCGGCTCGGTCTCGACATGATGTTTCGCACTTCGACCGTGCAGACCAATATCGATTTCGCCTCTGAAACCGACATGGTCGCGAAAATGCGGCTGGCCTTGAGCCTTCAGCCCCTGTTCACCGCGCTCTTCGCAAATTCGCCCTTCAGCGATGGCAAGCCCAACGGCTTTCTGTCGATGCGCTCGCATATCTGGACTGAAACCGACCCGGATCGCACCGGCATGCTGCCTTTCGTCTTCGAGCCGGGCATGGGTTTTGAGCGCTATGTTGATTATGCGCTTGACGCTCCGATGTATTTCGTCAAGCGCGGCGATCATTATCACGATGTCGCCGGCGCTTCTTTCCGCGACCTGCTGGTCGGGAAGCTTCCGCAACTGCCCGGAGAACGCGCCACGATCTCGGACTGGGCCAACCATCTTTCGACGATTTTTCCGGAAGTGCGCCTCAAACGTTATATGGAAATGCGGGGCGCTGATGTCGGACCGCGCGCCCATATTCTCGCCTTCACGGCTCTATGCGCTGGCCTGTTCTACGATCGCGAGGCGAGCGCCGCCGCCTGGGATCTGGTGAAGGATTTTGACGTGCAGGACCGCGATGAGCTGCGGAAAGCTGTACCACGCGAGGGTTTGGCGGCGAAAATCCGCCGCCGTAGCCTGCGGGAGCTGGCGCTCGACATCCTGCCGCTGGCGCGCGCGGGACTTGGGCGCCGCAACCGCCTCGACTCCGCGGGCCGGGACGAAACACAATATCTCGCAGCTTTGGAGGAGATCGCCGAAACAGGTGAAAATCTGGCGCAGAAGCGGCTGGCGCTCTATCATGGCGCCTGGGAAGAAAGCGTCCTGCCGGCCTTCGGGGAATGCATTTTCTAAACTGATTACATCCCGCCAAAGGCGACGGACCGCAAACGGAGGCGACCTTCCGGCGCCCCGTTGGGGGCGTGACCGGCGATATAATGGGCGTGCGCCGGATTGGCGACGGTCAGCCGGGCGGCCGGAACGCGGGTTTCGCCTCCGAACAAGGACGCCGGGAGCGCGAAGAGCGGGTTCATCTGGAAAAAATCTTCCGCCGCCAGCGAGGAAATGGGCGCGAACACGCCGGCGAGCGTCAGAGCGAACCCAACGAGCAGGCGGCGCGCGGTCGCTGATTCCCGTGGTTTTCCGGTCATCACGAATCTCTCTGTCATGCTTCGTTTTGACCCCAACATGATGGCGAGATCATGTCGTCTGGGGAGCGGATCCCAATTTCATCCGCGCCAGTCGCCAAGAATCGCCTGGACTAGGGTGAGCGCCGCCACCGCCGCCGTATCCGCGCGCAGCACCCGGGGTCCAAGGGATATGCGAATGCCGGGCGCGATCCGCGAAAGACAGGCGCGTTCGCTGTCGTCGAATCCGCCTTCGGGGCCGACCAGAACCGCAAATTTGGAAAAACCCGCGCCCGCCTGACGCACAGCCTCGATCGGATCGGCTATATCCGCCGCCTCGTCGCAAAAGATCAGCAAGCGGTCGACAGGCCAATTCGCCATGGCCGTCTTGAGTTTTTCCTGCTCCAGAACCTCGGCAAGGGCGAGCAGTCCGCATTGCTCGGCGGCTTCGACCGCATTGGCGCGCATTCGTTCAAGATTAATTCGGCTCGCCTGGGTTCGCCGGGTCAAAACCGGACGCAGCCGCCGCGCCCCCATTTCGACCGCCTTTTGGGCCATGTAATCGAGCCGGGCGTGTTTGAGCGGCGCGAACAGGTAATCAAGATCAGGCAGACCTTCTTGCGGTCGGACCTGCGCCTCGATGCGAAGCTTGACGGCTTTCTTGCCCGGATTCGCCAGCGCCGCTTGCCATTCGCCATCGCATCCGTTGAAGACGAGCAGCCGCGCGCCTTCGCCTAGCCGCAGGACATTGACGAGATAATTGGCCTGTTGGCACGTGGTCTCGACCACCACGCCAGTTGCGAGTGGGGCGGGCGTGAACAGGCGATGGCTGGTGAAGTCGAGGCGAGACATCAATTCTTGGCAGGCAGGACGAGGTCGAACTCGACGGGCGATGGGCCGGCGATGGTCACGCGCAACGGCGCTTCAGGCCGCATTCGCTTCGCTGGATGCTCGATCATCGCCAGGAGAAAGGCATTTTTCCTGGCCGCCGGCTTGACATCGAAATAAAAGCCGGCAGGCGGTTCGACGAAAAAGTCGCGGGCGTCGCCATCATTTATCGTGACCAGCCATTGCGCCTTGCCATCTGCCGGCGGCGCCGGCACAACGCTCGCCTCCTTCGCAGCCGCCTCGCCGTCGAGGGGCTTGGGCACGTTCTTCATCGCGTCAGCCAGTAACGCGCTATCCGGCGCCTGTGGCTGTGGGTCGAAGACGCCGCTCAACTGGGCGTGAACCGGGATGCAGATCTTGTCGCAGACCGCGTAATCGAGTTTTAGCGCCAGGGTCACCGCCTTGGCTGGGTCGGCCGGCATGACGCGAATCGGGAATATGACCTCATGCTGGTAGCCAAAAGCGATCGAACCGTCTTCGCTGATCCGCGCCGGCTGAGGATAAAAGGTCGCCGCGTCGCCAAGGTTGTCGGAACCGGCGAAATCGAAGGTCGGCGGCGAACCCGCCTCGCCCGGATCGCGCCAGTAGGTCACCGCCGCGCCCGCGAGGCGAATCTGGACGAAAGCATAGCGTGCGCCGTCCAAAAAACCGCCGTCGACTACCCGCGCCTCGGATTTCGACCCGGCGACCCAGTCGCCTGCGCGCGCAGGCGTAAACAAAGCCAGCGCGAGTGAGACCGTCAATCCGGCGTTACGAAGACTCCGCAACCATGAAGGGGCTTCACATTGCGCGCTCATCCTTTAGCATATCTCCTCATACCGCGCGTGGCGCCGGCGGCCGGCCTTTCCGCCGGACGGGCCGGGACACGTAGGAAAGGCGTCAAAGTGAATACATCCGGTCCGGGCCCGTTTCTTGAAGGCAAGTGCCTTGTCGCCATGCCCAGTCTGCAGGACGTCCATTTCAACCGATCGGTGGTCTATGTCTGCGCACATTCCGAAGAAGGCGCGATGGGAATCATCGTCAATCATCCCGCGCCGGGCGTCAATTTGGTCGATCTTCTGCTTCAACTCAAGGTGATCGATTCCTCCGACGCGCCTCGCCTCGCTGAAACCGTCGGCGACCAGCGCGTTCTTTCCGGCGGCCCGGTGGACGCCAGTCGCGGTTTCGTGCTGCATTCGGCGGATTACCGCGCCGACGACGCCACCATGAGGATCGATGAGAGCGTTTCGATGACCGCGACGCTCGACGTTCTGCGCGCCATCGCCCAAGGGGACGGCCCCCGCAAGGCGGTCCTGGCACTGGGCTATGCTGGCTGGTCGCCCGGACAGCTCGAACAGGAAATTCTCGCCAACAGCTGGATGATTTGCCCGGCGGATTCCACCCTCCTGTTCGACCCTGAGCATGAGATGAAATATGAACATGCGTTGGGCGTCATCGGGGTCGATTTGCGCTTTTTGGCCGACGAGGCGGGCCACGCTTGATCAAATGGCGGGTTCGGCCGCCGCGCCCACCAGTTTGCGGGCTTCCGCTGCGCTGAGCGGCGCGCCGAAAGCGAAACCCAACGCATATTCGCAACCGATTTGGGAGAATTCGATCACGTCCGATTCGTTCTCTGCGCCCTCGGTAATCGCCTCCATGCCAAAATCATGAGCGAGTGTGACCAGCGAGCGCAGCATCGCCGCGCAATTCGTCACCGGGTCCTGAGGCGCCAAGCCGCGGTCGATCCGGATCATGTCGAAGGGGAAACGCTGGAGATAGGCCAGCGACGAATAGCCCGAGCCGAAGCGCGTGAGAGTCAGGCCGGCGCCCAGCTCCTTGAGGCGTCCAAGTATCTGCGCGGCATATTCGGGATTTTCCATCACCAACGCTTCACTGAGCCCTAGCTTGAGCGATCCGGGCAGAATGCTGACCCGGCTCAGAACGTTCTTCACGTCGGCAAGCAGGTCGTGACGCAAGATTTTCCGCGAAGAAATATCCACGGAAGCGAAAAACGGAGGATCGACGTCGAGCGCTTTCTGCCAAGCGGCAAGTTCGCGCGCCGCGCGCTGGATGGCGAACAGACCGATATCGACGATCAGGCCGCTCTCCTCGGCGAGCGGAAGGAACTCGCTGGCGTCGACCCGCCCGAGTCGCGGATGCTCCCAACGCAACAGCGCTTCGAAGCCGGCGACAGTGCGGTCGTCGAGCCGCACGATCGGCTGGAAAAACAATTTTATTTCGTCACTGTCGATCGCCCGGCGCAATTCCCCTTCCAGAGCCCGGCGATTGGCGCCTTGCGCGCGCATCGACGGCCGGAACACTTCGACCCGTCCGCCGCCTTCACGTTTGGCGAAGCGCATTGCGATCTCTGCGTCCTGGAGCATTTCGTCGCCCTTGGGATGCCATTGCGGGTCGAATAGCGCGACGCCAATCGAGACGCCGAGTGGAATTTCACGATTGGCGAAAGTAATCGGAATTGAAACTGTACGCCTGATACGGTCGGCCAGATGGACGATCTGTTCGGTCGTCGCTTCGGTAGCCAGAATCACCGCGAAAGTGTCCCCGGAAATTCGAGCCAAAGTGTCGCGCGTCTGAAGCAGGCGACCGAGGCGGCGGGCGACGGTGAGCAGAACTGAGTCGCCAGCCGAAGCGCCGACGGTCCGAACGGTCCGGTTGAAGCCGTCGATGTCCACGCAAAGCACGGTGGGCCGATTGTCGGCGTCAGACCCGGCTTGAAGTAGGGCCGTCTCCAGCCGGTCGTAAAAGATTTCGCGGTTGGGCAGGCCGGTGAGATTGTCATGGACCGCGTCGTGCAGGAGTTGCTCGAAGGCATTTTTTTGGTTGGTGACGTCGGTCAATGTGCCAACGAGCCGTACGACTTCGCCGTCCTGCCCAACAACGGGGCGGGCGCGCAGACGGAACCAGAAATACTGTCCGTCGCTGGCGTGGAATCGGAAATCCTGCGCGATCCGGCCGCGGCGCTGTTGGAGAACAGTGTCGAGACAGGCCCGGTAGCGGTCGCGCTCAAGCGGATGAAGAAGGCTGAGCCAGGACGAAGCCGGACCTTCGAGATCGCCGCGCCGCACGCCGAGTTGCTCCTCGATCTCGGGACTGACGTAAACGCGGTCGTTCACGACGTCCCAGTCATAGATAATGTCATTGGCGCCCGTGAGCGCGAGCGCCTTGCGCTCGACGTCGCTGATCGCGCCATGGCCGCCGCCGCCGGCGAAGGCGCTCTGCATGATGGTGAAGCCGATCAGCATGACAACGAGGACGAGGCCGCCAAGCAGCGCGGGCGCCGCGAGGTCGTTGGCGATCGAACCATTGACGACGAAGCCTGCCGCCACGACCCAGACCACCAGCAGCAGCCAGGTCGGGATCAGCATGACCGCGCGCTCGACGCCATGGGTGGCGAGATAGATGACGAGCACGAAACCGACCCCGGCGGTGGCGGCCAAGGAAATTCGGGCGATGCCGGCGGCGATCGGAGGGTCGTAAACAGCCAGGCCGACCAAGGCGATCAGAAAGGCCAACCAAACCCCTGCGACATGTGAGGCGCGGACATGCCAGCGGCCGAGGTTGAGATAGGCGAATAGGAAGACGACCATGGTGGCGGCGAGGACGGTTTCGGCCCCGGCGCGCCAAATGCGGTCAGCTTCGACCTGGGTGCCGAATACTTTGGACCAGAATCCGAAATCGATCGAGATATAGGCGAGGACCGCCCAGGCCAGGGCCGCCGCCGCTGGGAAAATCACCGCGCCTTTAACGACGAAGACAACGGTCAGAAACAGGGCCAGCAAGCCCGCGACGCCGATGACGATGCCTTTGTAGAGCGTTAAATCGGTGGTCTTGTCCTTGTAGGCGTCCGGCTCCCAAAGATAGAGCTGCGGCAATTTGGGCGTCTTCAGCTCGGCCACGTAGGTGACGGTTGCGCCCGGGTCGAGGGTGAGGCGAAAAACGTCCGCCTCATCTACATCCTCTTTCTCAGGTGGGATGCCTTGGCTGGCGGTGATTTCGGTGATTCGCTCCGAGCCGAGGTCAGGCCAGATCACGCCCGATCCGGCCATGCGGAAATGCGGCGCGACAATCAGTCGCTCCATCTGCTCGTCGGTGTCATTGGTCAGCGCGAACACGATCCAGGACGGATGGGCGCCGGCGTTGCGCGCATGGACTTCAATACGGCGGATGACGCCGTCCGGGCCGGGAGCGGTCGAAACCTGGATGCGGTCGCCCTGGTTGGAATATTTCTCAACCCAACGGGTGAGGTCGATCGCCTGGGCGTCCGGCGGCACGCGCGCCGCTTCAACCGCGCTGGCGGGACGAAGCCCGAAGAGCGCGAAAAGCAGCGGCAGCAGCAGGAGAACTGGACGGAACAGGCGCACGCGACCTTTGGGCGGGATCTTGTTAGAGCGGCTTTATAAGGCCACAAGGGTTTTCGCAAATCTCGCCGCGATTGCCTAGCCCGGAAATGGCCGGCCAGCGAGGCTCTCCGCGTGCCCCAGTCAGATGTCGGATCTGTGGCCATTTTTTGACGCTAGAGCATTCCCCGGCTAACATGATCCATAGCCATCATGTCGGAAATAATTTGAGCATTCTGGTGGGCTGAACTCGTCGAGGATGGCGCCGATGCGGTCCCATAGTTTATCGACGGTTCTTTCCTTGGCTTTTCGCAGCAGGGCCTTGAGCTTGGCGAACATCATCTCGATGGGATTGAGATCAGGCGAATATGGCGGCAGATACAGCAGCCTGGCGCCCGTGCTTTCGATGATCGTGCGCACGCCTGCAACCTTGTGAGCCGGCAGGTTGTCCATGACGACAATGTCGCCTTCGGTCAGGGTTGGCGCGAGGTTCTGCTCAAGCCAGGCTTGGAAGATCACGCCGTTCATCGGCCGATCGACAACCAAGGGTGCGGTGATGGCGTCATTGCGCAACCCGGCCACGAAGGTCGTTGTTTTCCAGTGCCCATGCGGCGCGTAATCGACCAGACGCTTGCCCTTTTGGCAGCGTCCACGCGTGCGCGTCATCTGGGTGTTTGTGCCGGTTTCATCGACGAAAACCAGTTTGTCCGGATCAAGCGCCAGTTGCGCCTCTTTCCATTCTTCGCGCGCCTTGGCCACGTCTTCCCGGTGCTGCTCGCTGGCGTGCAGCGTTTTTTTTATAGCTGAGTTTGTGGCGCTGAAAAAACCGCGCGATCGAGCTGTCTGTGGTTTTGCAATGAAGCTCTTCCAGAAGACGAGACTTCAATCTCGGCTAGCGTGAGGTCGGGTTGGCGGGAGACCAAAGCCAACAACCATTCCGCATGGGCGTCCAGCGGTGATGGCCTCGCTTTCTTGCCGGGCTTTTCAGCAAAGCTGCCCGTCTCTTTAAAGCGCCTGAACCACTTTATCGCCGACGATTCAGAAACCAACAATTGCCGCGCCGCAGCCCGCCGCGACACCCCTCCTTCAACCAACGCAATCACACGCTTACGCAGATCGAAGGAATGGCCTCGCGACATCTTGCGCCCCCAAATCAGAGAGAAGCGCAGATTCGCTCATTCCTGAGCATAAGGGAATCCCACCTCGTCAAAAATGCGAGTCAGAACATGCGGGGAATGCTCTAGCTCTGGCTTACGGCAACCGCACCGCGGTGCTGAGGGGCGCTCGCTCTGGCATGCGCCAACCGCTCGCAAGACGAGGTGGCGCCTCAAGCCTTCGGCGTGGCGTCTCCGGTGTTGTCTTGGCGCAGGAAATCGCGCTCCAGCATTGCGAAAAGCAAATGGTCCTGCCACGCGCCGTCAATCAGGAGATAGGCGCGGGCGAAGCCCTCGCGCTGGAAGCCGAGCCGTTCCAGCAGGCGGCGCGAGCGCTCGTTGTCGGGAGCGCAGGCGGCTTCGACCCGATGTAGGCCCATTTCGAGAAAGGCATGGCGCAGCAAGGCGCGCGCTGCCTTGGTCATAAAGCCCTTCCCGGCATATTTCTCGCCCATCCAATAGCCGAGCGTCCCGCATTGAGCGACGCCTCGCCGCATATTTCCAAGCGTGATTCCGCCAAGCAAGGCGTCGTCGCTGGAGCGGAAAATCAGGTAGCCATAGGCTTCGTCTTCGGCCCGCTCGCGGTCCTGACGCTGGACGCGGCGGTGGAAGGCGGTTCTGGTGAGATCGTCGAGCGGCCACGTTGGCTCCCAAGGCGTCAAAAATGAACGGCTTTCACCGCGCAGCAGTCGCCAGGCGTCGAAATCACCCATCGACGCCCGCCGCAGATAGAGGCCTTCGCCATCAATGCGGCTGGAAGAAGTCTTCTTTCGCGAAAATCCAAAAAAACTCATGGCGGATTCACAGGCGCGAGCGGGAGACGCGCCTGATTAGCACGAATGGATATGACTTTCGACCGCCCCCGGCGAGCGCGCATTGCTCACCCGGGGCCAGTCCCGTTTGAGAACTGCAGGCTAAACTCCGGCAAGTTGCGCTGCGACCTCCGCCGCGCCGGGCGCCTTGCTGGCGCCGCCCAGTATTGCGACGGTCGGAGGCGAGCGCAGCATGGCGGCGCCGGCGGCGCGGACCTCGTCGAGGCTAAGGGCGTCGATCCGCCCGATCATCTCCTCGCGGGTCAGGACCCGCCCGAAAATCTTGATTTGGCGGGCAATCTGTTCCGCCCGCGCCGAAGAGCTTTCGAGCGCCGTCAACAGGCCGAGCTTGGTCTGGGCCTTGGCGCGAACGAGGTCGGCTTCCTCAAGGCGATGGGTGGCTTCCGCGAGACAGGCTAACCCCACCTGGACGAGTTCGCGGGTCTTGCGCGCCGAGGTCGCGGCCTCGAAACCGAACAGGCCTGAATCGAGGAAGGACCAATGGAAGGCGGATATGGAATAGGCGATGCCGCGCTTTTCGCGAACCTCCTGGAACAATGGCGAGGCCATGCCGCCGCCCAATGCATTGGCGAAGAGATGGGCGGCGTAATTTTGTGGATCTGTATAGGCCCGCCCCTCGAAGCCAATGACCACCTGCGTTTGTTCGAGCTTTTTTCCGACCAGAGCCTCGCCGCCGACATAGGCTGCGGCCGGCATAACCATGGCTGGCGCGGCGGGGAGCCGAGCGAACAGACGCTCCGCTTCGTCGCGCACCTGCGTGTGATCAACCGCGCCGGCGGCGGCGACCACCATGGCGCGCGGGCCATAATGGCGCCCGAGATAGGCTTTCACGGCGGCGCGGTCGAAGCCGCTCACCGTCTTCGGCGTCCCGAGAATGGCGCGGCCGATCGCCTGTCCGGGGAAGGCGGCGGCGTTGAACAGGTCCATGACCAGATCATCCGGCGTGTCCTGCAGGGCGGCGATCTCCTGAAGAATCACGTCTTTCTCGCGCTCGAGCTCCATCGGGTCGAACAGGCTCTCGGTCAGAATGTCGGCAAGCACGTCGAGCGCCAGGCCGCAATCCTCGCGCAGGACCCGGGCATAGAAGGCTGTGCTCTCGACCCCGGTGGCGGCGTTGAGGTCGCCCCCGGCGCTCTCGATCGCCTCGGCTATGGCGCGGGCGTTGCGCCGCCGCGTGCCCTTGAAGGCCATATGTTCGAGCAGATGCGATAGGCCCTGTTCCGTCTCGCGCTCGTTGCGCGAGCCGGCGGAGACAAAAACGCCGAGCGAGGCGGTTTCCAACGCCGGCATGGCGTCAGTGACGACGCGCAGGCCGGAAGCAAGTTCGCTCGATTCAATCGCCAAAATTCAAACACCACGTTTTTCGGTCACGACGCGGGCGCGGGCGCGAATGAAGCGGGTCACGGCCTCTGCATCATTCGGCAACACGTCGAACCGCTCCCGGCGCTCGAAAAGATCGGCGAGATGGGCTGGCAAGGGCGCGGAGACGCCTGTCGCCGCGCGCACCGCGTCCGGGAATTTGGCCGGATGGGCCGTGCCGAGCGCCACCATGGGGGTCGAGGGATCGCGCGCCAGATTCTTGCGCGCCACATGAACGGCGACAGCGGTGTGGGGATCCAGCAGGACTTCGCATTCGCGCCAGGTCCGGGCGATCTCGGCCGAGGTCTCTGCCTCGCTCGTGCTGCCTGCGGCGAATTCGGCGCGGATTTTCGCCAGCGCGGCAGGCGGGATCTCAAAGGCGCCCGATTGGTCGAGGCTGGCCATCAGGCGGCGGAGCGCCGCCGGGTCGCGATCGACGGCGTCGAACAGCAGGCGCTCGAAATTGGAGGAAACCTGAATGTCCATCGACGGCGATTGCGTTACGTTGACCCCGCGCACCTCATAGCGGCCATCGGAAAGCGCACGGGCGAGAATGTCGTTCGAATTGGTCGCTACGATCAGTTTTTCAACCGGCAGGCCCATCTGTTTGGCCATGTAGCCGGCGAGAATGTCGCCGAAATTTCCGGTCGGCACGGTGAAGGAGATTTTGCGCAGCGGTCCGCCCAAAACTGCGGCGGAGGTGAAATAATAGACCATCTGTGCAACGACACGGGCGAAATTGATCGAATTTACACCCGAAAGGCCGAACTCCTCGCGCAGGGCCTGGTCGCGGAAAAAGCTCTTCAACATTCCCTGCGCGTCGTCGAAGGTTCCTTCGAGCGCGATCACATGCACATTGTCGGCCGCGACCGTGGTCATCTGGCGGCGCTGCACGTCGGAGACGCGGCCATGGGGATACAGGATGAAGACGTCGACCCGATCGAGACCGCGAAACGCCTCGATCGCGGCCGCGCCGGTGTCGCCCGAGGTCGCGCCGACGATGGTGGCGCGTTGTCCGCACGCCCTCAAGGCGCGGTCCATCAGCCGGCCGAGCAATTGCATCGCCACATCCTTGAAGGCGAGCGTCGGCCCGTGGAACAGCTCAAGCACGAAAAGATTATCGTCGATCTGGGTGAGCGGCGTCACCGCCTTGTGCCGGAAATTCTTGTAGGCGGCTTCCAGCATCGCCCGAAAATCCGGCGCCGGGAGCGCCCCTTCGAGAAAGGGCGAAATGACCGTCTCGGCGACCTCCACATAAGGCTTTCCGGCAAAGCCGCGTATTTCTTCGATCGAAAGGCGCGGCATGGCCTCCGGAACATAGAGGCCGCCATCGGAGGCGAGGCCCGCGAGCAGGGCCTCGGTGAAGGAGATTTTGGGCGCTTCGCCGCGTGTCGAGATATAGACCACTGGTGCCTTCCGATGAGATTTCTGGCCTTTTAGCGCGGCGGATCGCCGCCGTCACGTTCCGCGCCTTTCAGAATCGTCACATGGCCCATCTTGCGTCCCGGCCGGGCTTCTGATTTGCCGTAGACATGCAGGCAGGCGCCGGGAACGCCCAAAAATTCGCGCCAGCGGAAAATGTCGTCGCCGATCAGATTGATCATCTCGACAGGGCCATGTGCGCGGGCGACGCCGAGCGGAAAGCCACAAACTGCGCGAGCATGCTGCTCGAATTGAGAGGTCGCAGCGCCGTCGAGCGTCCAATGGCCGGAATTATGGACCCTCGGCGCGATCTCGTTGACCAGTAACCTTTTACCCGACGGGGTCGAGACCAGGAACATTTCCACCGCCAAGACCCCAACATAATCAAGCGCCTCGGCGATCTTCATCGCCTTTTCGTGCGCGCGCGCGCGCAAATCGTCGCCGATCGGGGCCGGAACTTCGGTCTTGGCGAGAATATGGTGTTCATGGGTGTTGAGACCGACGTCCCAGGCGACGAAATCTCCGTCTAGGCCCCGCGACGCCACCACCGAGACCTCGCAGACGAAGGGCACGAAGCCTTCGAGGATGCACGGCTGGCCGCCGAGCGAACGGAAGGCGACGGCGAGGTCCGAGCCCTCGCGGATCAAGGTCTGGCCCTTGCCGTCGTAGCCGAAGCGCCGGGTTTTGAGGATCGACGGCCGTCCGATCTGGGCTATGGCGCGGGCGAGCGCCCCGGCGTCGTCGACTTGGGCGAAAGGCGCGACCTCGATTCCCAGGCTTGAGACGAAATTTTTCTCGACCAGCCGGTCCTGCGTCAACGCCAACACGGCCGGCGAAGGCCGCACCGGCTTGATCGCGTTGAGAAATTCAGCGGACTTGGCGGGAATGTTCTCAAATTCATAAGTGATGACATCGACCGCCGCGGCGAAGCCGGAGAGCGCGTGTTCGTCGTCATAGGGCGCGATTGTGGAGGCGGCGGCGATCTCGATCGCGGGGTCGTCCTTGCGATCGGTGTAAATGTGGCAGGACAGACCGAGGCGCGGCGCCGCGAGCGCCAGCATGCGGCCAAGCTGGCCGCCGCCGACAATGCCGATCCGCGCGCCTGGCGCCAATTTCTTCTCAATCATGGCCGTCGGGCCGCTCCGCGACCCCCGCCGTTTGTTTCGCGCGCCAGGCGTCGAGCCTCGCTGCGAGCTTGTCGTCGTTGAGGGCGAGAATAGACGCCGCGAGCAAAGCGGCGTTGATCGCCCCTGCCTTGCCAATCGCCAGCGTCCCCACGGGCACGCCTCCCGGCATCTGCACGATGGAATAGAGCGAGTTGACGCCTGACAGCGCCTTGGACTCGACCGGCACGCCCAGCACCGGCAGAGGCGTCATGGCGGCGGTCATGCCCGGCAGATGTGCGGCGCCGCCCGCTCCGGCAATGATGACCTTGAATCCCGCCTCGCGCGCGCCTTTGGCGAATTCGACCAGCCGATCCGGAGTACGGTGCGCCGAGACGATGCGCGCCTCGGTCGCGACGCCGAGCGTCTCCAGCGTATCCTTGGCGTGGCGCATGGTCGCCCAGTCGGACTGGCTGCCCATGATGATCGCGACGGAGGGAGAACTTTTTGGCACGTTTCGGCCTCGCGGCTTCGGGAAGGCGACGGTCTAAAGCGCCGCGTTGAAAAGGGAAAGCGCGATTTTGGCGAAAATCCCGCTTTTCGCCAAAATTGCCGGCGGGTGCGAAGGATTTCAGGCGATGATGTCGGGAGTAAGCGCGTCTTCGAGAAAGGTGATCCGATCGCGCAGCATCAGCTTGCGCTTTTTCAGACGCTGCAACTGGAGGCGGTCGCCGGCTCCAACCGACGTCAGTGCATCGATGGCGGCGTCCATGTCGCGATGTTCCTGACGCAAGCGTTCGACTTCGATGGCGAATTCGGCCCGTTCGTCCTGGCTCAGTTCTTTGGACATCGAAAACCGCTGGGCAGTTTTTTTGGGCGCCCTCGCGCCGTGCGCCGGATTATGTCCGCGACGCGCTCCGAGGGCAAGGCCAAGATGGCGACGCCCAAAAGTCAAGCCGTTCCGTTGTCCGTTTCGCGAACGCGAAGCGCGCCTTCGACATATTTTGCAGGCGCTTGCTGCGAATCCCTTCTCGTAACCAGTCGGGGCGCCAAAAATTTTCCCTCTTGCGCGTTCCCCGCTTCGTGTCACAATCTTGTCGTTCAAGCATCGATAGGAGTTGCGCATGTCCTTGCAAAGCCATCTCACCGAACTCGAACGCCGCCATATGGCGCTTGAAAGGGAGATCGAGAAGGAAGAGCTCCACCCCTCCGTTGACGAGCTCAAAGTGCATGAGCTTAAGCGACGCAAATTGGTGTTGAAGGACGAAATTGCGAAACTTCGGCAAGCAGCAGAAAAGGAAATGGTTCACTAAAATCGTTTTCATGGAATGCAAAAATAGCCGGGCCGAAAGGTCCGGCTTTTTTGTCGTCCTTTGGTCCTCACCAACGTGCGACCATTGGACGCTGCGCTCGCGGTACGGGTCAAAAGGCTTTAATCTTCGTCGGATCTTGACGCCAATTTGCGGTTTTGCTCGGCTTTAGGACATCGCCTTGAAGATTTTCATCACCGGAACCGCCGGCTTCATCGGCTTCCATCTCGCGCGTCGGTTTCTGGCGGAAGGCGATGACGTCATCGGCTATGACGGCATGACGCCACATGATGATCCCAAGCTCAAGCGTGACCGTCATGATTTGCTCGCAGCGTCGAAAAACTTCCGCGCGATCGAGGGCATGCTGGAAGATATAGCCAAGCTGCGAGAGGCCGCGCATTCGTTTCGGCCCGAATTGATCGTCCATCTCGCCGCCCAAGCCGGGGCGCGTTACAGCCTCGAAAATCCGCGCGCCTATGTCGAAAGCAATCTGGTCGGCGCCTTCAACGTGCTGGAGGTCGCGCGCGAACTGAAACCGCGCCATTTGATGATGGCGTCGACGAGTTCGACCTATGGCGCCAATCCTGTCATGCCCTATGCCGAAAAACAGCGGACCGACTGGCCGGCGACGCTCTATGCCGCGACCAAGAAAGCCAATGAGGCGATGTCGCATTCCTACGCCCATCTGTGGCGGATCCCGACCACTTGCTTTCGTTCCTTCACCGTCTATGGCCCCTGGGGACGCCGCGATATGGCTTTGTTCAAATTCGTCGAGGCAATCGAGCGCGGCCGGCCGATCGACGTCTATGGTCACGGAAAAATGAAGCGCGACTTCACTTACATCGATGACCTTATAGAAGGCGTCCTGCGCCTCTCCGCCTGCATCCCCGGCGATCTGCCTGCTTCCGCTTCGCCTGAAGACACCTTATCGCCGGTCGCGCCGTGGCGGGTGGTGAATATCGCGGGCGGCGCGCCGATCGGATTGATGGAATTCATCCGCGCGATCGAAACAAGCCTCGGGCGCAAGGCGGCGCTGAATTTGCTGCCGATGCAGCCCGGCGACATGGAGGCGACTTACGCCGACCCTTCGCTCTTGCAGGCCCTGACCGGCTATTGCCCCTCCACGCCGGTCGAAACCGGCGTGAAGGCCTTCGTGGATTGGTACAAGGAACGCCCCCGAGGTTAGGTTTGGGGCGCGCGCGGCGCTGTTTCATCCGGTGTCCGCGAGACTGCTGCGCAAACTGCGGCCATTGCTTCGCTCAAAAGCCAATCAACTGGGCGTGGAGCCCGCGCGCCTTCAGGGGCGCCAGCAGATCGGTGGCTTGAGCCTGCTCATGGTCATAGGTCACCATCAGAACATGATTGCGGCCCGGAACATGCTTCGCCGCGACCACTCCGTCGACCCCGCATAGGTCGCATTCGACGCCGTTCAGGACGGTCTCGTCCAAATTCTCATCAACATGGATGACGATATCCGCTAAATAATCGAGACGCATTTTGTCCTCCTCCGCTCGCGAGCAAGGGATAAACGCCCGAGATCGACGGCGGTTGCATGCGCGAGGGGCGAGACGCCTCCGCTTTCGAATTCCGGCCAAGCCCCCGGCGCTCAGTCGAGCGCCTCATGGCCGATGGGCCCGCACAGGGCCAGATCCGACCCACCATTCGGGGGCAGCGACCGCGCTAGATCGCGCAGGGCGCTGCGCAGGCCTTCTTCGAGCACCGGATGATAGAAGGGCATGGCGAGCAGGTCCGATACCGTCGCTTTGCGCTCGATCGCCAGCGCCAGCAGATGCGCGACATGCTCGGCCGCCGGGATGCACATTTCGGCGCCAAGGAGCATGCCGGTCTCCCGGTCGGCATGGACGCGCAAAAGGCCCGCCGCCGCCGCGCTCATGCGGGCCCGAGGTTGTTTTGAAAAATCGAAACTGCCGCTTGCCCGCCGCGCTTCGGGCATTTCAGAGATAGCCGCCCCGACGCGGGCGATCTGCGGGGAGGAAAAGACGATGGCGAGTGGCGTACGCCGGCAATGGGGCAAGATTGCTATACCGGGCGCGGCGTTGCGGCTTGCGATATGGCCTTCGTCCGCCGCCTCATGCATCAGCGGCCGGTAGCCATTGGCGTCGCCGATTAGAAAGACGGGCAGGTCGCCGAGCCGCAGGGTCGTTGGATTGATTTCGGGCATGCCGCGGGCGTCAAACGCTACGCCGAGGGTTTCGAGACCCAGCCCGTCGATATTCGGCCGCCGTCCCATCGCGGCGAGAACAATGTCGGCCTCGTAACTTCCGCCGGCGCCGTCCACGAGAATGCCGCCTTGCGTCGCCGACAATTCCGCCGGGGCGCCGAGATGAAGCGAAATTTCGCGCGCGATCATCGGGCGGAACGACCCCAGAATTCTGGGATCGTCGATCCCGCCAAGGCTGTCCAGAGCGTCGAATCCCGCGACCTCGACGCCGAGCCGCGCCAAAGCCTGCGCAATCTCGACCCCGATCGCGCCCATGCCGATCACGGCGATGCGGCGTGGCAGGTCATTCTGCTCGAACAAAGTATCGCTGGTCAGGATGCGGTCGCCGAAGGCTCCCCATGCCTTGGGGACGACCGGCCGGCTCCCCGGCGCCAAAATGATCGCCCGCGCCTCGATCTCCTCGCCATTGACCTCGACCCGATTTCGGGCCCTTAAGCCGCGCTCGTCCCCAAATGGCGCGCCGGCCGAGCTTTTCGCGCACAGCTTGCGGTCCCGCGACAAAACCGTCGCGGAGCTTGCGGACATGGGCGAGGACGGCGGGAATGTCGGCCCGCAGAGCTTCGCCGCCGCGAATGCCAAAATCCTCGAAGACATGACGTCGATGGAAGGCGTTGGCGACCTCGATCAGCGCCTTGGACGGCATGCAGCCTACGCCCGCGCAGGTCGTGCCCCAGCGTCCGTCGTTGATCAGGAGAAAATCGTCCGTGTAACGGCGGACTTCATGCAGGGCGCTGAGCCCCGCCGTGCCCGCGCCCACGATGATTGTGTCGACCTTCATCCCGCCTCTCTGTTTTCGATTCCACGGAGAATATATCAACCGAAAGCCGCGCCGTCCGCGCGTCATGCGCCTGACGCGGATGGTCGCGGGCGAGAAAAGCGAACGATTCTTCCGCTCGCGCGTTGTCAAGCTTGGATCGTCAAGGAGACCGCCTCATGAACACGGCGAATTTGCAGCTTGAAGGAGTTCTATCTCGTCCTTTCAGAGCTGATCGAGGCGCTGATCGCTAAGGGCGTTTTCCAGAAACCCGAACTGATCGCGATCCTGTCGGAGGTCGAGCGGCGCATCGGCGCCGACAGTTCGCGTCCGGCCGAAGTCCGGGGCGCCAATGTCGAAGCGGCGCAATTCCCGGCGCGATTCCTCAAATCCGCCCTGGGCGCGGCGTCCGAAGGCGGCAAGCCGTCTTTCGCGGACGTTGTTTCGCTGATCAAGGAGACGCGACGCCCGCAGGACGCGTCCTCCGTCAGCCCCTGATCCCGACGCGCAATCCCGGTGCCGGGCGCTCCTGCACCACTTCGCGGCGGAAACGGAACAGAGCAGCCGGACGACCGCCGGTGGCGCGTGACATTTCGCCGGTCGGCTCCACCACGGCGGAGGCCTCGACCAGGCGGCGGAAATTCTGTTTGTGGAGATGACGCCCGGAAATGGCCTCGACCGTGGTCTGCAAGGCGGTGAGGGTGAATTCCTCGGGCATCAGCTCGAAAATCACCGGACGATATTTCATCTTGGCGCGCAGCCTGCCCATGGCGGTAGCGAGAATCCGGCGATGGTCTGCCTGCATGGATTCACCGAGCGGCGGCCGCTCGCCAAAACCTGGCGCCGGCGGGCGGCCGTCGCGCACGCTTTCCTCGACCAGCCCCACCTCATAGAGCAATTCGTAACGGTCGAGCACATTCTCCTCGTCGAAACGGTCGCCGTCCTCGCCGAACAACAGCCGCACCCGCTCGATTCGACTGAGGCCGCGCCGATGGATCGAATCGCCGCCGCGCGCAACGAAGGCGCGCAGGCCCGGCATGATAGTCGCATCGATCAGCGCCGGCCGGCCTTGGCGCCAGTCCTCCCATGGGAAAAAACGATACCATTCGCGAAACCCGGCGCCCGGCGCGGTGGGGGCTTCGGCGTCGCCGAACCGGGTGAGGGCGAGATAGCCGACCGAAACCACATGAGGATCGCGGCTGCCGGCGCGGCTGTGACGGCCGCGGTCCCCGAACGTGTAAAGCTGCTCGACATAGCCGACCGGCGCCCCGGTCTGTTCGGCAACCCAGGCGCGCAGGCCGATTTCGAAGGTGCGATGATTGACCGGATCGAACGGGCCCGAGGGCAAGGCCGCGAGATCGCCGCCTTTTTCACCCGATTCGCCGCCCGCGCCGCGCGCCACCAGAATGAGCGGAGTGTCGCCGCGCACCGCCACGATAGCGGCGGTGAGGCCGATCTCCACGGGAATCGAAAGATGAGCGGGGCGGTTCATGCGAGATCCATGCAAAAAATTTCGCCCTCGAAACAATCGGCGCCGCGTCCGATCGATTCGATCGCCGCGACCATCCTTCCTTCGCGCAACAAGATCGAGTCGGCAAGGGCGATGAGATGCGGATTTGGCGAGGCGGTGGGCGAGAGCCGGCGCAGGTTCCGGGCGATCTCGATTTCGCGCGCGGCGGTGAGCGCGCAGGCGGCGATGAAGGCCGCCGCCGGCGAACGGCTGACCCCGGCGTAGCAATGAACGATGAGCGGGCGGGCGCGGTCCCAGCGTCGAATGAAAGCGATCAGCGTCTCGACATGCTCGGCGCGGGCGAGCACATGGCCCTCGCGCGGCGCGACAATGTCCGCCACGTCGAGCACGAGATGACGCCCCGGCGCGAGCCCCTTCAGGCGCGGCGTCTCAGCGGTCGGGCCGAGCAGCGAAACAATTGCGCCGGCTCCGGTCGTCGCGGCGAGTTCCTCGACCTTGCCGAGCGGGCAAACATAGAGCAGCCCCATCACAACGCCCTCTCGAAGGCCTTGAACCGATCCAGAAATAGCGCCTGCGCCTCCTCCGACCCCATCGGCGCCAGATGATCCTCGAGAAAGCGCGGATCGATCTCCGGGGCGCCGAACAGGCGCTTCGCCTCGTCGGTCTCGAAGCCGGCGTAGAGCGTCGCCTCGAAAAAGGCGGAAATCCGGTCGGCTTTCTTGGTCAGACGCGCCAGCGCCGCCGGCGGGTCGGGATTGAGCGAGAAACGTTGCAATATAGCCCGCGCCAGCCGTTCCTCGACCTCGGCGTAGGCGGCGCCAAGCGCCGCCTTGAAGGGCGAGATCATGTCGCCGATGACATATTCCGGCGCGTCATGGAGCAGGGCGTGCAGCCGCCAGCGCGCCGGCGCGGAGGGATCGAGCCGGCCGAAAATTTCGGCGACCAGGACCGAATGCTGCGCCACTGAAAAAATCATGCCGCCGCGCGTCTGGCCGTTCCAGCGCGCGACGCGGGCGAGGCCATGGGCGATGTCCTCGATTTCGACGTCGAGCGGCGAGGGATTGAGAATATCGAGTCGCCGCCCGGAGAGCATGCGCTGCCAGGCGCGCGGGGCTGATTTCGCCGTCATGACCGGCCCGAGCCCAAAAAAAACGCCTGGCAGGCTTGATGGCGATAGCAATCGACCAGATGGTCATTGACCATGCCGACCGCCTGCATGAAGGCGTAAACGATGGTCGGGCCGCAGAATTTGAAGCCGCGGCTCTTGAGATCCTTCGCCAGACGCTGCGAAACCTGCGTCTGCGCTGGAACCTCGCCGAGCGTCCGGAAGGCGTTGACGACCGGCCGCCCGTCCACGAAATCCCACAGATAATTGGAAAAGCCTCGATTAGCCTCGAGGTCAAGAAAGGCCCGCGCCGAGGCGACGGCGCCTTCAATCTTGGCGCGATTGCGCACGATGCCGGGGTCACGCAGCAAGCCGTCGATTTTCGCCGTGTCGAAACCAGCGATCTTTTCCGGATCGAAACCGGCGAAGGCGCGGCGGAAATTGTCGCGCTTGCGGAGGATGGCGATCCAGGACAGGCCAGCCTGAAAGCCGTCGAGAACGAGCTTTTCGAACAAGGCGCCGGAGTCGAATTCGGGAACACCCCATTCGTCGTCGTGATAGGCGACGTAAACCTCATCCGCCCCCGGCCAGGGACAGCGCCACTTGCCATCGGAATGCCGAATCGCTCGACCTTTCGCCTGATCTGTCATGACGCTGGTTTAGACAATGCGCCGCTTTAAGCCAAGCGGATCGCTGTTCGCTCGATCGCCGGGAACTGGGGCGCAAGTCGGGCGTCGATTGAGCTCTTTTTGTAGCGAAGGCGCTGCGCCATGTCCCTCAAAACCTTCCCTGCCATCATCAGCGTTTTCTCTATCGCCTATTGCGTCTCCTTCGTTCTTGCGCCAAGAATGCTTGGCGCGATCCGCAGGACCGTGGATTCTCCAACCTCTGAACTGATCGCGCTTTTTTTCGGCGTCGCCCTGCCGCCGTTCGGCATGATCCTCTGGTTTGCGCGGCGGCTCGATCGACCGGCGCTGCGCAATGTTCTGGACGCGGTCGCGAGCGGCGCCACGGCAGGAACCGGCGTCGCGGCAATAGGAAATGTGACCGGAATCATGAACGCCATGGGCTGGACGGCGGCCCTCATCTATGCCTTCGGAACGCTTGGCGCTTTGTGGTTCCTCAAAGGCAACTGAACACGCCGCGCTCTACGGGGCCGCAAGACTTGGAGATATTCGCGTGTTGATATAGATGATGCGGCGCAACATGGAGCGGCGCATGATTTTCGACTGGCCTGAAACCACCCATAAGCTCTCCGCCCAATTGCGCGACCTGCGGACAGGCGACGGCGTTGTCGACGTGATGAAAGCCTTCGCGGCCATGGCGCAGAACGCGACCAAGTCGGGCGCGCTCGATCCCAAGACCAAGGAATTGATGGCGGTCGCGATCGGCGTCGCGACCCGCTGCGACGATTGCATCGCCTTCCACGCCCGCGCCGCGGTCAATCTCGGCGCGACCCACGAGGAGCTGATGGAGACGCTCGGCCTCGCCATCTATATGGGCGCAGGGCCTTCGGTGATGTACGCCAGCCACGCCGTCCAGGCTTTTAGCCAGTTCGCCGCAGCCAAAACGACCGCCGCTGAGTAATTACATCAGCCGCAGCCGGGTTTCGCCGCTGACGAGCGCATGGCCCGCCTGCGCCGCTTCCTCGACGCGGTCAACGCGCAGCAACGCAAGTCCTCGCGCGCCGGCGCTCGAGCCCATCACGCCGACCCTCGTTTCGCCCGCCATCACGATCGCCCCCGGCGACGGCGCGGCGCCGTCCAGCGCTACCCGCAGCACACGATTGCGGGTCGTGCCGCGATATTGCATGCGCGCCACCACTTCCTGCCCGATGAAACAGCCTTTCCTGAAATCGACGCCATTGAGCCGGTCCATGTCGGCTTCATGGGGAAAGGCGTCGCCATAGGCGAAATCCAATCCGCCCTCGGGCGCGCCGAGAGCGATGCGATGTGCGGCGTAATCGGCGAGCCCCGCGTCACCACCGAAGGTCGGCATCTGCGCGTCGATCGTGGAGACCGGCAGGATCAAGCGGGTTCCCAGGTCCGGATGGCGCGAATCGCGAGCGCCTTCGCCCGGCGCGCCGCCATAGAGCGCGATCACGCCCATATGGTCGCTTTCATCTGCAATTTCGACCTTGGCCCGCAGTTTATACACGGTCAGGCGCTTGACCAGATCGCCGGCCATGTCGCGTTTGAGGTCGAGCATGATCGCGTCGGAACCATTGTTTTCGGCTTTTGCGCTCATCAGGAAGTCGAACAAAATCTTGCCTTGCGGCGACAATAACGCGGCCCAGCGCGCCTCGCCGGGCTCGAGCGTAAGGACATTGCCCGTGACCAGCCCTTGGAGGAAGCCGCGCGCCTCGGGGCCGCCGATCCGGACCACGCCACGATCCGTCAAATGAGCCGCTTTCATCTTTCTCCCCATCTGTCTCACGGCGGGACTCGGCGCGCCGCCGCCGGCCTGTCCAAATACATAAGCGCGATATAATGTCGCTTTCCGTCTATTACGAACGCGCCGATGCAAGCTTTGGTCCGCGACGCGCGTGAAATTTTTGGAGGCCCCATGCCGCGACTCGTCTTCGACCTCATCCTGCGCGGCGGCGTGCTGGTCAATCATGACGGCGTCGCGCCCCGCGACATCGGCGTCGTCGGCGAAACCATCGCGGCGATTGGCGACCTGTCGCAGGCGAGCGCTGGCGAGACCATCGACTGCGCCGGCCTCCACATTCTGCCAGGGGTGATTGACAGTCAGGTTCATTTCCGCGAGCCCGGCCCGACCCACAAGGAAGACCTCGAAACCGGCTCGCGCGCCGCCGTGCTCGGCGGGGTGACGGCAGTTTTCGAAATGCCCAACACCAGTCCGCTGACGACCACGCCCGAGGCGCTCGCCGACAAGGTGGCGCGGGCGACCGCGCGGATGCATTGCGATTTCGCCTTCTGGGTCGGCGGAACCCATGAAAACGCCAAAAATGTCGCCGAACTGGAACGCCTGCCCGGCGCGGCGGGGATAAAAGTCTTCATGGGCTCCTCGACCGGCTCGCTTCTGGTCGAGGACGACGAGGGGGTGGCCGAAATCCTGCGCCACGCCCGCCGCCGCGCCGCCTTTCACAGCGAGGACGAATATCGCCTCAACCAGCGAAAGGATTTGCGGGTTCCCGGCGATCCGTCCTCGCATCCGACCTGGCGCGACGTCGAAACCGCCTTGTCCTGCACCCGCCGGCTGGTCGCGATCGCGCGCCGCGAGCGCGCGCGCATCCATGTGCTGCATGTCTCGACCGGCGAAGAGATCGAATTCTTGAGCCAGCACAAGGATATCGGCAGCGTCGAGGTCACGCCTCACCATCTCACCCTGTCGGCGGACGATTACGCGACGCTGGGAACGAAGATCCAGATGAATCCCCCGGTGCGGGACAAAAGCCATCGCGAAAGAATCTGGCGCGGACTCGACCAGGGCATAGTGGATGTGCTCGGCTCCGATCACGCTCCACACACGCTCGCAGAAAAGGCGAAGCCTTATCCGGAGAGCCCCTCGGGCATGACCGGGGTCCAGACACTTGTGCCGATCATGCTCGACCATGTCGCGGCGGGACGCCTGACCTTGCAAAGATTTGTCGACTTGACCAGCGCTGGCCCGGCCCGCTTGTTCCAGATCGCCCGCAAGGGCCGGGTCGCGGTCGGCTATGACGCCGACCTGACCGTGGTCGATCTCAAAAGGCGGCAAGAAATAACCGACGCCTGGATCGCTTCGCGCTGTGGCTGGACGCCCTATCACGGCAAGAGCGTCACCGGTTGGCCAGTCGGAACTTTTGTGCGCGGCGCACGGGTCATGTGGGAAGGAGAGCTGGCGACCCCCTCGAAGGGCAAGGCGGTGCGCTTTCTCGAAGCGCTTTGACGCCGATCAATCCTCGGAAGGCGTGGGGGGACGCATGGGACGGGATATTCGTCATCCCCGTAGGGGTCGGTGATCGGACCCGGCTGTCCTTCCCAATGGGATTGTCCGCCCAAGAGGATTGTCCGGCCGCGACTTTGATGTCATTCACGCCGGCCACCGGGGGCCCGCGCCAAGCCAGACCACTGACAAGCGCCGCCGTTCCGACGATCAAAAGCTCCCACGTCTCGCGCTTTTCCCACTTAGCGCGTCCCACTTAGCGCGTCCCACTTGGCGCGTCCCATTTGGCGCGATGGCCGCGCATTTGGACGGCGTCTCCGTGACAGTTCGGCGGGCGCCATCGCCTGGCGGCTAATGGAAGCCGCCGAACAATTTCTGGAAGATATTTCCGTCGTCGGATGCAGGCGCGCGAAGCCGCCCTACGGGCTCGGCCGGGATGTCTTCAGGCGGGATCGGCGCCGCGGGGCCTGACCCGCCCCTATTGACGAGGACCGGCGCCGAGGGGTTGCTGGTGTCCATATGCGGCGTCTGCTGCGGCGGCGCGCTCGGCGCTGTGGGCGAGAACGGCCACAGCGAGGCGGCCGGGCCCGAGCCAAGCAAGCTTTCGCTGCGCCATCCGCCGGTCGGCAAGCCCGCGACCACCATGCCTTTGAGCGCGTCGCGCATGTAACGCGACCAGATTTCGACCGGCAGATTGGCGCCCGACGCTCTTCTGGTCGGCGAAGAATCATCGTTGCCGATCCATACCCCGGTGATGAGCTGGCTAGTGTAACCGACGAACCAGGCGTCGCGATAATCCTGGCTCGTTCCGGTTTTGCCGGCGGCCTGCCAACCCGGAAGGTCGGCCCGTTTCGCAGTGCCGATGATCAGGGTCTGCTCCAGCATCGAATTCATCATCGCGACATAAATCGGATCGATCACCCGCCCGTTGCTCGATCCTTTGCGGGCGTAAAGCAGTTTGCCGTCGGCCGTGCGCACTTTGGTGATGATGTGGGGCTGCACGCCAATGCCGCCATTGGCGAAGGGCACATAGGCGGTCACGAGTTCGAGCGGCGTCACTTCCGATGTGCCGAGTGCAATCGAGGCGTTGGACTGAAGGTTCGACGCGATCCCGAGCCGGTGGGCGGTCTGGACGATCGCGCGCGGCCCGACTTCAAGGCCGAGCCGCACGGCCACCGTATTCAGCGACATGGCGAGCGCCGTGGTGAGATTGACCTGCCCCATATAGCGGTGGCTGGCGTTTTCGGGCTGCCAGCCCCTGATATTGATCGGGGCGTCTTCGCGCATTGTGTCGGGGGTCAGGCCGTGTTCAAGCGCGGTGAGATAGACGAACGGTTTGAATGCCGAGCCGGGCTGGCGATGGGCGGCGATGGCGCGGTCGAACTGGCTGTCCTCGTAGTCGCGGCCGCCAACCAGGGCGCGGATCGCCCCGGTGGGGTCGATTGACACCAGGGCGCCTTGCGAGGCGCGATATTTGGCGCCCTCCTTGTTCAGCACGCCGTCGAGGGCGCGCTCGGCGGCCTTCTGCATATCGGGATTGATGGTTGAGGTGACGACTATGTCTTCATCAATCGCCCCGATCGTGTCGTCGAGGACGTCCATGACGTAATCGGCGGCGTAATTGACCGCCGAACTGTCCCGCCCGCGCATGGCGTGGGCAGGATGGGCGAGGGCGTCCTGGGCCTCGCTTTCGGTGATGAACCCGGCCTGCGCCATCGCGGTGATGACTTCGCTGGCGCGGTCGATCGCCGCCCGCGGGTTGTGGTTCGGCGCGAGCCGGCTCGGCGCCTTCATCAATCCGGCGAGCATGGCGGCCTCCGGCAGGGTCACGTCCTTGGCCGGATGGCCGAAATATTTCTCGGCGGCCGCCTCCACGCCATAGGACCCTGAACCAAAATAGACACGGTTCAGGTAAAGCTCGAGAATCCGATCCTTGGAATATTTCCGCTCAAGCCACAAAGCCAGGATCGCTTCCTGAATTTTACGCGAAAGCGTGCGCTCCTGGCTGAGGAAAAGATTTTTCGCCAATTGCTGAGTCAGCGTCGAGCCGCCCTGCATGCCGCGGCGCCCGAGCGCATCATTGACCAAGGCTCGGAGAATGCCGATCGGATCGACGCCCCAATGGCTGTAAAAGCGCCGGTCCTCTATGGCGATGAAAGCGCGTGGCAGATAGGGTGGCAACGCCTCCAGGCGGATCGCTGCGCCGCCGGTGTCGCCGCGATTGGCGATCAGACTGCCGTCCACGCCGAGGATGGCGATATTGGGCGGGCGTCTCGGGATCGCCAGATTATCGATATGCGGCAGTTGCGAGCCATAATAGACGATCAGGCCTCCGGCCCCGATCATGCCCCAGGTCGCCAGCACCAAACCCCAATAGAACAGGAAGCCCAGAAGCGAGCGGCGACGCCGTTTCGGCTCCTTGCGGCGCGACGGCTTCTGCTCCTCCTGGTTCTCGTCGCGTTTCCGGCGCGGTGCGCGGCGTTCCGCGACCAACGGCGGCGCATGGTCGTCGTCATCGTCGGAAAATCTGGGCTCGATGCGCTCTTTTGGCGCCTTCTTGCGCGTCATGCCTCGCGATCCGCCTTTCCTGACGACGGCCGTGATCCTTCGATGCCGCGATAGAAAGAATAAATCGGGCGGTTTAAGGGCCAGTTAAGCATTCACGCCGCGTCAAAGCGCTGGAAAATCCGGCGCGGCGCTTGCTTTGCCGGTTCAGGCGCGGCAAGGTTGCGCCCCCGCTTAGGCAGGTTTGCACTTTGGAACGCCGCCCCATGAAAGTCACGCTCGAGAGAACGGCTCTCCTGAAATCGCTCGGTCACGTCCATCGCGTCGTCGAGCGCCGGACGACCATTCCGATTCTCTCGAACGTTCTGCTGAGCGCCAGCGACGGCGGCTTGCAGCTCAAGGCGACCGACCTCGATCTCGAAGTGACGGAGACCGCTCCTGCCGATGTCGGACAGCCGGGCGCCACGACTTTGCCCGCGCATACGCTGTATGAGATCGTGCGCAAATTGCCCGACGGCGCGCAGGTCTCCCTCGAATCGGACCAGGACGGTGGACAATTGCAATTGCGTTCGGGCCGCTCGCGCTTCACCCTTCAGTCGCTGCCCGAGAGCGACTTTCCCGATCTCGCCGCGGGCGAAATGGCGCATAGTTTCAAACTCGGCGCGGGTGAGCTGAAACGCCTCCTCGACAAGACTCAGTTCGCGATTTCCAACGAGGAGACGCGCTATTATTTGAACGGCGTCTTTCTCCATGTGACCGAGGCCGACGGCAAGGCGCTGCTCCGCGCGGTTGCGACCGACGGCCATCGGTTGGCCCGGCTCGAGACGCCGGCCCCGGCGGGCGCCGCCGGCATGCCAGGGGTAATCGTGCCGCGCAAGGCCGTCGCCGAAGTGCAAAAGCTGATCGAGGATCCCAGCGCCGAAATCACGATCGAGCTCTCACCGGCGAAAATACGATTCACTTTGGGTTCGGTGGTGCTGACTTCCAAGCTGATCGACGGCTCCTTCCCCGATTACGCTCGCGTCATCCCGACCCATAACGACAAATATGTCACCGTGGAGCGCAAGGATTTTTCCGAAGCCGTGGATCGCGTCTCGACTATTTCGTCGGAACGCGGACGCGCGGTCAAAATGTCGATCAGCGCCGGAAGACTTGTGCTCTCGGTCACCAATCCCGATTCGGGTTCGGCGATCGAGGAGCTCGAGGTCGATTATGACGGCGAGCCGATCGAAATCGGCTTCAACGCCCGCTATCTCATCGAAATCGCCGGTCAACTCGACAGCGACACGACCTTGTTCAAGATGAGCGATTCCGGCTCGCCGACCATTATCCAGGACCGCGACGGGGCCAGCGCGCTTTTCGTCCTGATGCCGATGCGAGTGTGAGTTTTTTGGCGGTTCAGGAGAAAAGGCAATTACGTGCCGCGCATAGCCTTCGAAAGGCGCGCCGCGCGAGGCGCGCAATCGGCGAAAGCAGCGCTCATCTCACCAGCTCCAGGGCCGAAGCGCGGATGCAGACGCGAAAGCCGTCTCCGCACGATCCGGCTTCCCCACTCCGGGCGCATATGCGCATTTTGCATCCCCTGCAAAACAATTTCCGCGACTGAACATGTTACGTTTCGATCAAAGCGGCAGTTCATGGGGAGGACGAAATTTTCGCCCGCGCCCGGCGAGCGCGTCATCCACTCGACAAATTCTGCTTTGTTCGCCAAATTGGCGGACGGGGCCTTTAAGAGGAGTTTTGGATGAGGCGGACAGCCGGACTCCTGGCGGTTTTGGCCGTTATTGTCGCCTCGCTTGCAATGAGCCGGGCGCGCGCCGATCACGCGGCGGATTTACGCGCGGTTCTCGCGCAAATCCGCCTGCCGCCAGGCTTTCATATCGCGCTTTATGCCGTCGTTCCCAGCGCACGCGGCCTCGCCGTCTCTCCGGATGGAAAAACGCTCATCGTGGGCACCTCGTCCGAAAGGGTTTTTCGCGTCAAGATCGGCCGGAACGAGGCGGATGCCGTCGCGCCTTTCGGCGCGAGCCAGAAATTCATCCTGCCCACCGGCCCTTGTTTCGCGCCGGACGGAACACTTTTCCTTGCCACATTCGACCGTATTCTGCGTTTTTCGCCGCGCCCGGGCGGCTGGGACGAGGATCATCCGCAAGTGATCGTTCCGCCCGGAAAGCTTATTCCGGCCGACGAAGAAAGCCGGGGGCATGGGATGCGGGTTTGCCGGATTGGGCCAGACGGTATGCTTTATGTCGCGGTCGGCCAGCCGACCAATGTTCCGACGGCGGCGCAGCAGGCCTTGTTCGCGCAATGGGGCATGGGGGGAATTCTGAGATTCGACCGCGACGGCGGAGGCCGCGAAATTTTCGCCAGCGGAATTCGCAACAGCGTTGGCATGGATTTCGAGCCGGGAACCAAAAATTTGTGGTTCACCGACAATCAGGTCGACGGCATGGGGGACGACATTCCGCCCGAGGAGTTGAACAAGGCGCCGCGCCCGGGCCTGAATTTCGGCTTCCCCTGGTACGGGGGCGGCCATGTGCGGACAAAGCAATGGGCCAGCCAAACGCCCCCCGCCGGCATCGTCTTCCCCGAACGGGAACTCGACGCCCATGCCGCCGATCTTGGCGTGATCTTTTATCGCGGCAAGGCCTTTCCCGAAAAATGGCGCGGCATTTTCATCGCCCAGCACGGTTCGTGGAACCGCAGCGTCCCAATCGGCGCGCGGGTGATTTTCTTGCCCTTCCACGACGGCGAGCCGGGCGCGGAGATTCCCTTTGCCGAGGGCTGGAACCGGGGCGCGACGCCCTATCGCGGGCGCCCGGTCGCCCTTGCGGAATTAGCGGATGGCTCCCTGATCGTTTCCGATGACCAGGAAGGCGCGCTCTACCGAATTTTCTTCGACGGCAAATAGGGGCTTGCCTTCGGGCAATTGGCGCTCGCGCGCTTTCGTGGCACAAGCACTCTGCGGGGAGGCGCAGGGTGGATTCGGTTCTTTCCATTCATAAACTGGCGAAGACCTATGACAACGGCTTCGTTGCCCTGAAAGGCGTCGATCTCACGATCCGCCGCGGCGAAATCTTCGCCTTGCTCGGACCGAACGGCGCCGGCAAGACGACCCTGATCGGGATTGTCTGCGGATTGGTCCGCGCCAGTTCCGGCAAAGTGACGGTGGACGGTTTCGATATTGCCGAAGATTATCGCTCGGCGCGGCAAAAGATCGGCCTCGTGCCGCAGGAGCTTTCGGTCAATGTCTTCGAGGCGGTCTGGGACAGCGTGGCCTTCTCGCGCGGGCTGTTCGGCAAGAAGCCCGATCCCGGCCATCTCGAAAAGGTGCTGCGCGCCTTGTCCTTGTGGGACAAAAAGGATTCCGCGATTCGCGCCTTGTCCGGGGGCATGAAGCGGCGCGTGCTGATCGCCAAGGCGCTCGCCCACGAGCCGGAAATCCTGTTCCTCGACGAGCCGACGGCGGGCGTGGACGTCGAATTGCGCCGCGACATGTGGGCGATGGTGCGCAAATTGCGCGAAAACGGCGTCACCATCATCCTCACCACCCATTATATCGAGGAGGCCGAGGACATGGCCGACCGGATCGCGGTGATCAACAAGGGCGACATCATCCTGGTCGAGGACAAGCATACTCTGATGCGCCGGCTCGGGCAGACCCGAGTCCGGATTGCCTTGACAGGAAAACTTGAAAAAATCCCGGACGGCCTGTTCGACCGGCCTTTGACGCTTTCGCCCGATGGGACGAGTTTCGCCTTCACCCAGACGGGTGAAAGCGACGCGCGCGACGACAGCCTGGCGCGGCTGCTAAAAAATCTCGTCGCGCGCGGCATAGATTTTTCCTCGGTCCAGTCGAGTCAATCCTCGCTTGAGGATATTTTCATCGATCTCGTGGGCAAAAGCCGATGAATTTCCACGCCATCCGCGCCATTTACCTGTTCGAGCTCGCGCGCTCCCGCCGCACCCTGTTCCAGAGCATCGCCGCGCCGGTCCTGTCGACCACGCTTTATTTCGTCGTATTCGGCTCGGCGATCGGTTCGCGCATGCACCCGATCAATGGCGTGAGCTATGGCGCCTTCATCGTGCCGGGCCTGATTCTGCTCAGCGTGTTGACGGAAAGCATCTCCAACGCCTCGTTCGGCATCTATCTGCCGCGCTTCACCGGCACGATCTACGAAATCCTCTCCGCCCCGATTTCGGCCTTCGAGGTTCTGCTCGGCTTCGTCGGCGCGGCGGCGACGAAATCGGTGATCCTGGGCGTGATCATCTTCCTCACCGCCCGGCTGTTCGTCTCCTTCGACCTTCTCCATCCCTTGTGGGCGCTCGGCTTCCTGGCGCTGATCTCGGTCACCTTCGCCTTGTTCGGCTTCATCCTCGGGCTTTGGGCGGACGGATTCGAGAAGTTGCAGATCATTCCGCTGATGGTGATCTCGCCGCTGACCTTTCTGGGCGGCACTTTCTATTCCATCGACATGCTGCCGCCGTTCTGGCGCAAGGTCGCTCTGTTCAACCCGATCGTCTATCTGATCGACGCCTTCCGCTGGACCTTTTTCGATTTCGCCTCGGTGCGGCCTCTGATGAGCCTGACCATGACCATGGCGATGCTGATCGTCTGCGTCGCGATCGTCATCTGGATTTTCAGGACGGGCTATCGGCTGCGCGGCTGACACATCGCCTGGGCGTCGATCCACACGCCGGCCAAAAAGTCGTGACGACGGCGGGAGTCGGCGCCCGGGGACGTTGTCAGTTCTGCGTCGCGCCCGCGGCCTGACGACGGTAATGATGGCGCCGCCGCCCGCAACCGCCCCTCAGGCTGCAATTGATGCCTGGACCGGCGGAAAAACCGATCACGCCGCCCGCGACGAGTTCGACCGGCCCGAAAACCAGCGCGCCGGCGCCGGCGCCGAGCACGCCGTCGACAACCCGGTCATCAGCATAGGCCGAGCCGCTTGCCAATGAAAAGCCTATGACGAGAGCAGCAACCGAGAGCTTTTTGATCATGTAACGATTCCCCCCCCTGTCGCCTCCTAACACGCGATCAAAAAGGTCAAAATAAGGCGGGGTTTCAGGCCGCGAGATCGGCCACCACCGCGTCGAGCACCGGAAAACCTTCCGAGGTGACGCGAATCCGGCCCTGGCGGGTATATTCGACCATGCCGTTGGCGATGAGGTCGGCGACGCGCGAGGCCTCGAATCTCTTGCCGGTGAGCGCCTGAAAACGCGCCGGGTCGATACCCTCGGTGAGGCGCAGGCCCATCAGCAGGAATTCGTCGCCCTGCTCCTCTTGCGACAGGGCCTCGTCCTCGATCAGCCCGGTTCCCTCGCTTTCGACCACGGTAAGCCACATTTCCGGATGTGGTTCGGTGGCGTGCGCCCGCCTTCCGCCCTTGGCGGAGACAATGCGCCCATGGGCGCCGGGCCCGACGCCGACATATTCGCCATAGCGCCAATAGATCAGATTATGCCGGCTCTCACAGCCCGGGCGCGCGTGATTGGAGATTTCATAGGCGGGCAGCCCGGCCTTTTCGGTCAGCTCCTGGGTCACGTCCCACAGGTCGCGGGCGACATCGGCCTTCGGGATCTTGAGTTTGCCGGCGCGGTAAAGCTGCTCGAACATCGTGTCCGGCTCAATGGTGAGCTGGTAGAGCGACAGATGTTCCGGCGCGCGCGCGAGCGCCTCTTTCAGCTCGCTTGCCCAGGCTTTTGGCGTCTGGCCGGGGCGGGCATAGATCAGGTCGAAGGAGGTCCGGTCGAAAGTCGCGGCGGCGATATCGAGAGCGCGCATGGCTTCCTCGACATTGTGCAGGCGCCCGAGCAATTTCAGGTCGGCGTCATTGAGCGCCTGCACGCCGAGCGAAACCCGGTTGACCCCCGCCTCGCGATAGCCTCGGAACCGCCCGGCCTCGACGCTGGTCGGATTGGCCTCAAGCGTGATCTCGGCTTTTGGATCGAGCTTCCACAACCTGCCGATGGTCTCGATGATTGCCGCGACGGTCTCGGGCGCCATCAGCGAGGGCGTGCCGCCGCCGAAGAAGATCGAGCGCACGGTCCGGCCCTGGGTCAAGGCGGCGCGCTGCTTGAGTTCGGTCCGAATCGCGGCCAGATAGCGCTCTTCCTCGATCCCGCCGCGACGGACATGGCTGTTGAAGTCGCAATAGGGGCACTTCGACAGGCAGAAGGGCCAATGGACGTAAACGCCAAAGCCGGGATCGGGAATCATCGGAGCAATGCTGGCCATGACACCTTATGCCATTTCCGGAATTTTCCGTCACGCCGCGCTTAACGAAATCTTCAGCTTCGTGACGACGGGGTTAACAAGGCCCGCGCGAGCATCTGGAACGCCCGCGCCCGGTGCGATAGCGCCTCCGATCCATCGGTCGGGACGCCATGTTTTTCCTCGGCGCTCATCTCGCCGAACGTGCGCGAATGGCTGTCCGGCGTAAAGCAAGGGTCGTAGCCGAAGCCTCGGGTTCCTCGGGTCGGAAAGGTAAGATCGCCGAAAACCTTGCCCTCGAAAATCTCTTCCGCGCCATCCGGCCAGGCGACGGCCAGAGCAGCAACGAAATGCGCCCGGCGCGACGACAAGCCTGATAGTTTAACCTCCTGCTCGATCCGCGCCATGGCGGCGGCGAAATCTTTTCTCTCGCCCGCCCAGCGCGCCGAAAGAATGCCCGGCGCGCCGTCGAGCGCCTCGACGCACAGGCCGGAATCGTCGGCAAGCGCCGGAAGGCCTGCGCCTTTGGCCGCCGCGCGCGCCTTGATCAGGGCGTTGGCGACGAAATCCGCGCCGGTCTCTTCCGGCTCGGGCAGGCCAAGCTCGCCCGCGGAGGTCGCCTCGACGCCGTAGGGCGCAAGCAACTCGCGCATTTCGCGCAATTTTCCCGGATTATGGGTGGCGATGACGATTTTGCCTTCAAGTTTGCGGGTCACGCTTCGATCGCCTGTTTCTGCAATTGAACCAGGTGCTTGATTCCGCCGCGCGCGAGACCAAGCAGCTTCGTCAGTTCATCCTCGGAAAAAACCGCGCCTTCCGCGGTCGCCTGGACCTCGACCAGTCCGCCCGAACCCGTGATCACGAAATTACCGTCGGTGTGGGCGGAAGAATCCTCAGTATAATCGAGATCAAGCACCGGGAGGCCCTGATAAATGCCGCAGGACACCGCCGCGACATGGTCCGTCAGCGGCATGTCTTTGATCATCGAGCGGCCGCGCATCCATTTCAGGCAATCGTGCAGAGCCACCCAGGCGCCGGTGATCGAGGCGGTGCGCGTGCCGCCATCGGCCTGCAGCACATCGCAGTCGACGGTGATCTGTCGTTCGCCCAGCGCCTGAAGATTGGTCACAGCGCGCAACGATCGCCCTATAAGGCGTTGGATCTCCTGGGTGCGACCGGACGGTTTGGATGTCTCGCGCTTGGTCCTCGTGTGGGTCGCGCGCGGCAGCATGGCGTATTCCGCGGTGATCCAGCCTTTTCCCTGACCGCGCAGCCACATTGGCGGCTTGTCCTCGAGCGAGGCGGTGCAGAGCACATGAGTTTCGCCGAACTTCACGAGGCATGAACCTTCGGCGTAGCGGGCGACATTGCGCTGAAGCGAAACGGGACGCATCGCGTCCGGCGCGCGGTTGGATGGGCGCATTTTTTCTCCTTATCGGTCATCCTGCTTTTATTCCGTTGCCGCCGTCGCGCAAGAGGGGGCGGCTCGCAGGAGGAAACGCATGCTTCGTTCCGAATCCTGTTTCTGGCCCGCCTGAAGAGCCGGCGACCGCGCGCCGCCTGACCCTAGAAATTTTCTTTATCCCTGGCGGGCCGGTCGGGCGGCGTCCGGCGGCGCAGGACACGCGCTTGATATACCCGCGCGAATCTCTAAGGCGGCCGAAATAGCTCGTAACGGCAAGGTGACGCCCGCGGCTGAAGCGGTCATAGCGCAAGCGGTCGCGAGCACAATTGTTTCGGTCAGGACTGAGGTGAATATTTGGATGGCGATCGCCGGAGCGTTTGTCGCCGCGGCCCTATTCGGGCTTGGCGTCCTCGACGGCGCGGGATTAATGCACAAATTTCTCAACGGCTCCGCAGACTTCTCCGGTTTCATAGGCGGAGTGGGGGCCGCGTTGGCCGCTGGTCTCATTGTGTCGTTTCTGGCTCTATGGGCAGGAATGGCATTCGATGAGGACCGGCAAAGATTTTGGCATTGGGGCGCTGCGGCGGTTGCGCTCGTTTTGACCGTCGTGATAGGCCTTAGCGCCGTCGATAGTGGTAACGCGCAGTGCGGACCGGTTGATCCGAGTGCGCAGAAATTTCGCTGAGAAAGAGGCGGCTCAGAAAGAGGCCGCGGTGACGAGGGGCTCGGTTGATAAGGCCGAGCCTAGCCAGTTTTCGCCCAGGGCGCTATTTGTGGGGTTAAGACCAGACGCTTGGGAACAGGGCCGGCGGCATTTTCAGCAAGGGGCGACGGGTTTACGCTTCCGCCGGTGCGGGCCGTTCGCCGTAATCGGCCGCGGCGTCGCATAGTTCCGCCAGGGCGCAAGTGATGTGATAGAGGGAGCTGCCGGGTGACGGCTCCGCGATCCAGGAGCCGTCCGCGCATAGTTTATCACGCCAGACGCCGCGTTTCGGCGTGTCGAAATATTGAAATAGGCCTGCATAGGCTTTGACGGCCTCGGCGCTTTCCATCGGGTCGCCGGTGCGGCGGAATCGCGCCAGCGCCGCCTTCAGGCGTTCGGCCTGCGGCCAGAGGCGGGCGTCGGCGTTGTGGACCGCACCGTCGGTCGTCAGTTCATTAATCGTGACGCGTCGTTTGGAATCAACGCCGCGCGCGCGCGCAAAACCCACGAAACGGTCGGACATAGCCGTCGCCGCGGATTGGCCGGTAAGCGCCAATCGTTCGAAAAGCCATGCCCATTCGAAACAATGGCCGGGTTCGACGATGCGCCCTTCGACGCCGGGGCGGGGAACGAAATCATCATCGAAATATTCGAGTAGCGCCCCGGTCGCAGGGTCGACGAAGAAATTTTCGCAAAGGCCGGCGATGTGATCGACCTTGCTTTTCCATCGCGGTGCGTCGGTGGCGGCGTGGAGCGCGAGGAACGCCTCAAGCAGATGCATATGCGGGTTCTGGCGGAAGGGCGGACATTGCGCGATTTCGCCTTCGAAATAGCCGCCGTGCGGCAGGCGCCAATGGGCTTCGAGCGCGTCGTCCAGCGCCTCGGCTGCGTCGAAAAATTCTACTCGCCGCGTGACTTCGCCGATTTGAGCGAAAGCCAGCAGCATGAAAGCCTGATCATAGAGGTCGGCGCGGGCGTCGAAAACCGCGCCGCGATCGTCGAATCGGTGGATGAAAAAGCCATCCGTCCGGCGACCTTGGCGCAAAAGGAAATCCGCGCTTGCTTCGGCCATGTCGCGCCATGGGCCATTCCAGCCGAGGCGGCCGATCTCGCAATAGGAAAAAATATGCCGCGCCTGAACGAAAAGGCGATGCGGGCAAGGGTCCGGCTCGCCGTGAATCGAAAAGCGCTCGGGAAAGAGAAAGGCGGCGTTCTTGTGTTCGCCGCGCCATTGAGGCGCGGCCGCCTCGAACAGCCATTCGCGGCCTTGGCGCGCGATCGCCTGTAAAGCGGAACCCGCGTGGCCGCGCGAAGACCCGTCGCCCGTCATCACAATCCTCCGGCTCATGGCGTTCTCGGCGCGCTGCGCGAAGGTTGCGCCTCGACAACGCCGCGAATGAAGGCAGCAAGGTCGCCGCCCTCGAACAAATAGGCGGGCAGGCCCGCCGCTTCGGCGGCCTGGAGGTCGCTCTCCTTGTCGCCGACAAGAAAACTTCCTTCGCGTTCGACAGGCCACGCCCGAAGCAGATCGTCAATCATGCCGGGATTCGGCTTGCGCCAGTTATGCGGCCGCCGGTAGGCCGCCACGCTGCCGTCGGGGTGATAAGGACAATAGCGCCAGTCGTCGATGGCCGCGCCGTCGGCGGCCAGCCGCTCGTTCATCCAGCCGTGCAGGACGCTGATCGCGGCTTCCTTGTAATGGCCTTTGGCGACGCCGGCCTGATTGGTGACGACGAATACGAAAAAACCGGAATCGTTCAGCCATTTCACGGCTTCCCGCGCGCCCGGAATCCAGGCGATCTGTTCCCGCGCGTGGACATAGCCGTGATCGACATTCAGCACGCCGTCGCGATCGAGGAAGACCGCCGGACGCTTCCGCGCCTCGGGTACGAGCCGGTCGGCGGCCGCCAGCGTTTCGGGAACGCCGATATCGATGAAAAAGCCGGAATATTCGTAACCGGCGAGCGCGCCGCGCGCGACCAAGGCCGGCAGAAGGTCTGACTCCAGCGAAGAGGGGCAGACGAGGCCCTCAAGGGCGCGGCGCGTGAGATAATAAACGCCGCCATTGATCGCCGCGCTTTCCAGCCCCGCGCGCCGCGGCTGAATCCGGGCGATGCGGGCGCCGTCCGCTTCGACTGTTTCATAACGGTCCGGGGACTGGACCCGTCGAAGGGAAAGCGCTGCTTCGACGCCGTCGCGGCTTGCGCGCGCGACTAGATCGCGCCAGTTGAAATCGAACCATGTGTCGCCGTTCAGCAGCAGGAACTCATCGGCGAGCAGCGGCAAGGCGTTGACTACCGCCCCGCCGGTTCCATAGGGCGTCGGCTCGATCGACAATTCGACCCGACAATCGAAACGGGCTTCGATGTCGCGCTCGGTCAGAAAGGCCCGCACCATTTCGGACTTGTGACCGGCGAGCAGCAAGAAACGGCGAAATCCGCGCCGGCGCGCCTCAGAAATCAGCACTTCGACAAAAGGCTCGCCCGCCACGGGAAGCAACGGCTTCGGCATGGCTCTGGTAATTTCGCCAAGTCGCGTCCCAAGGCCGCCCAACAATATGACGCATTGATCTATCAAGCCTGAACTCCAAATAAGGGCGCCTCGGCGCGCGGGAAAGCCGCGTTCAGTTCCTTTGCGAGGTCAGCCAGCCTTCAGCGCCGTCGAACGTCAGCATCGCCGCTCCGGCTTGGCCGCCGGCGTCATTGAGCGCCGAGATCAGGCGATAGCGATTTTCCGGGTCGGTGATCAACATCAGAAAACCGCCGCCGCCGGCGCCGGACACCTTTCCGGCCCAGGCGCCGAATTTCATTGCGACGTTGTAGATCTCCTCGACCTTCTCGTTGGAAACGCCGGCGGCCGTTTTCTTCTTGGCCAACCAGGATTGGCCGAGGAGCGAGGCGAAGCCGCGCAGATCGCCGTTGAGAAGAGCGAGCTTCATGTCCGTGGCGTCCCGCTTCAACTGGTGCATGTTGGCGATCGTCTCCGGGTTCAAGGCCTTGAGCCCGGAAACCTGTTCCTTGATGATGGTGTCCGAACGCCGCGACTGGCCGGTGAAGCAGATTACCAGCGACGATTCGAATTCGTTGAGATAATCGCGGCGGATGCGCAAAGGATTGACGATGACGCGGTCGTTCGGCAGGAACTCCATGAAATTCACGCCGCCAAAGGCCGCGGCGTATTGGTCCTGCCGTCCGCCGGCGAGCCTGAGGTCGCGACGTTCGATTTGGAAAGCCAAGTGGGCGATGTCATAGGGGCCGAGCGGCAATTGCAGCGCGCACCGGAACGCCTCGATCAGCGCGACCACCAGCGCCGACGACGCGCCGAGGCCGGAGCCCGCGGGGACGTCGATGGTGGTCGAAACGACCAGTGGGATGTTCTTTCCGCCGCAATAGGCGTCCATCACATGGCGATAGACGCCGCGGTGCAGAATGAGGCCCTCGTGAATCGAGAAGTCCAGGCCAGGCTCGATCTCCTCCTGTTCGCCGACATCGCGCGCCCGGAAGACTATTTTTCCGTTTTCGCTTGGAAACACATGAGCGTAGGCGAAGCGGTCGATCGTCGCGTTCAGGATTGCGCCGCCATATTCATCGCAATAGGGCGAAAGATCCGTGCCGCCGCCTGCAAGGCCGAGGCGTAATGGCGCGCGGGCGCGGACGTTAAAGACGCTTTGCATGAAACGACACCAGAAAGATTGAGCGCTCTCGTCGAGGCCGCGCGATTGTCGAAGGCCGTGTGAAGCGGTTTAACTACGATTGTCCGCGGCTTGAATGGCCGCGCGCAAGTTTTTCTGAAGAGTTTCGCGAGAGAAATGCGCTTCGCAATAGCGCGCCTGCCGAGTTGAGCGCGCAAGCCATTCCGTCGAGTCACAGACAAGCAACGATATCACCGCCTCCGCAAATTTCTCCTCGTCTTCAATGACATCGACGATATTCGCGACCCCAGGCAAGCCCTGTGCGCCAACCGGCGTCGTCACCAGTGGAATCCCCTCTTTCAACGCTTCCACCACCTTCAGCTTGACTCCTGCGCCGATGCGCAGCGGCACGACCGCGACGCGCGCGGCGTCGTAGCGCCGGACGAGCTCCGCCTCGGAGACCCATCCGGTGACCTCAATCGCGCTCGATTTCAGCATTTTAACTTGTTTCGAGGGTCTCGATCCGATTAAAGCCAGTTTTGCTTGGGGGACGCGCGCGACAATTCGCGGCCAAATCGAATTAACGAGCCAAAGAGCGGCGTCCACGTTCGGCGAATGACCAAACCCAGCGACAAACACCACCGACGGGGCGGAGGGCGCGACCGTGCGACTGCGGAATTCGTCGAAATAGTAAGGCGATATTTCGAAGGCAGCGGCTTTTGGAACACGCGCGCGAACGACATCAGCTTCGTCCTGAGACGGGTAAAGCACAACGTCAACGTGTTTCCAAATATCGAGTTCAATCGCCTCCAGCCTAGCCGCCTCGGCGCGTTTTGACTCGTCGCGCGAAATGTCCGCCTCCATGCGAAAGCGCGCATAGTGCAAGTCATGCCCATAGTACAGCGTTCGCACGCCCTTGTGGCTGAGAAGGTCTGGCAAGTAACACTCAGCGACTTCCGGACGGCTTATGAAAACATATTGTGTTTTGTCGGCGCGATCGGCAAACCACTCTTTGAAATTGAGCTGAAATGCTGGCGCATAAAGCACTTCGACACCTAAGTCCTGGAGACGAGGCGTATATTCTGGGTCATAATACAAATTATCCGGCCAAAATGAAATTTGAAATCCGCTTTCCAAAAGAAGTTCCACATACATCAAGATTGTGCGTGAACCAGCGTCTCTATCCCATTGCGGCACATGATGGTCGATAAACAGGATATGTGGTCGAGAAGAGCTCCGATCTCTCGCCTCGAAAACGTTCTGCCCGTTTTCAAAATTTTCGGCGTTCAGGACACCGGCCCATCGCTCGGAGAATTTTTTCTGGTTGATGACCTGGTAGGTCTTAACGCCCGCTGACGTGTCTCGGCCGTGGGTTTTGCCTTCGTGATGGAAAACTTCCGAGCGAGGTTGATAGATGACTTTGAGGCCTTTCGCGCGAATTCTGAAAGCAAGATCCGTATCTTCGCAATAGGCCGGCAGGAACAAAAGATCGAATCCGCCTAGCTCTCGCCAGAGAGACGACGAGATTGCAATCGAGGCGCCGGTCAAATAGTCGACTTCCTTGCGATAAT
The DNA here is from genome assembly GCA_963703385.1 of uncultured Pseudomonadota bacterium. Classification (GTDB taxonomy): domain Bacteria; phylum Pseudomonadota; class Alphaproteobacteria; order Rhizobiales; family Beijerinckiaceae; genus Rhodoblastus. Next base: position 3,281,030 of record OY969816.1, on the reverse strand, counting down.
TGAACTCTGGCGCAAAGGGATCTTGATTCCGACCGAAATTCCATGCGGTCGCGTCACGCCAGACTATGCCTCCCGCATCCTGTAGCGTCCCGTCCCCGTTCAAAAGTTTCGAGCCGACCAGCCCGACATTATTCGCTTCCTCCATGGGCTGAATGAGCGTTGCGAGCCAATTGGGCAATACCAAGGTGTCGTTGTTGAGGAAGACGATATAATCGCCGGATGCCTGCTTGGCGGCGGCATTGCAATTGCGGATGAAGCCCAGGTTCTCGGCCTGCCGAACAACTTTCACCGGGCCGCCAATCTTGGATAGGACCGCCGCGGTCTGATCCGTGGATCTATCATCGGCGACAATAATTTCGTAGGACGGGCCGTGCTGCGTGCTCAGGATAGCGAAAACACAGGTCAACGTCAGATATAGATTATTATAAGTGGGAATGATGATCGAAACTTTCGGCGCCCCGTCGAAACCGCGCGGCGCCAAAGCGCGGGCCTTGTCCAGCAAGCGGCGGCAATCTCTGGAATCGTCGAAGGCTTTGGGGTTTGCCGAATAATACTCGACGATGTTGAACAGCTGGCGATACAGCTTGACCTGGGCGGCGCCATAGCGCTTTGAAATATATTCGAATGGGCCGCGGGGTCTGGACGGTTCGTCGGTCTTGCCCGCGAGCCGCTTCTCAAAGCGCCGGGGACTGCGTTTTTCGGCGGAGCGCTTGAATCGTGCGGCGGCGCGCGGCGAAAAAGGCTTGGTCAAAAAGCGGAGAGTCTTGAGACCGAAATATAAGGCGAAATACCTCAATGGGCGAAGCGGCTTCCGATACGCTTTGTCCAGTTGCCGCAGCAGATCGGCGCGCTCGCCGTCCAGCTGGGCGATTCTCATTTCGAGAGAGGTTTGAATTTTGGGGGCGCGCGCAAAACCCTGCGCGACTTCGTCGACGCCGTGACGATCAATATAAACCGACGAGGCGACGGCCGGAATGGCGCCGTCCGTTGCGCAGCCGATAATATAGGGCGCGCGCGCCAGACCCGTGCTGGCTTCAATAGAGGCGGGCGCCCGTTGTTCATAGCTTCGCCAGCGCGCATCGTGATTGCCGGAGACGCCATCGGCCGCCACGACCAGCGAGCCGAAAATCGCGCGTTGATGCAACAGCGCGACATTCTTGAAGTTCGATCGCAGAAACAGCTTGAATTCGGCTTCGGTCAGTTCGCGGAGATGGTATTCGTTGAAATGCTCGGCGCGCGCGGAATAGACCGTCCGATCCGGGGAGCTGACGATGAACAGGCCGCCCGGACGCAGCACGCGTCGCACCTCGGCCACGAAATCCTCATGCTCGCGGATATGTTCCAGAGTTTCGAATGAAACAACGACATCGACCGCCGCGTCGTCCAGAGGCAACGCCAGGGCGCTGCCTTCAAGGAAGCGCAAATTGGGTAAAGAATAGACCTCGCGCGCGTGGGTGACGGCGCCCGCGTCGATCTCCACGCCAATGACGCTGCGCGCAACGCCGGCTAAAATCGCCGAGCCATAGCCCTCGCCCGATGCGACATCGAGGACATCCAGATTGGAGCACAGATCCCGCGCGATGCAATAACGGTGAAAATGCTCGAAAGCGATTTGTCCTTCAGTGCCGGATGTCATTCGTTCGCCGGTGAAAGCCAATTGTTTTTTAGGTAAAACAATCTTGAAGTTGCCGTCGGTCGGCTTCGTTGGGGTCATTTCTTATTCAATCCCGCCAAGAATACAAAGAGCCATGGTGTGGTCGCGAATGTTTCCGAAAAGTTCAGGATTGAGTTCGCGTCAGGCAAAATAACGAAACCAGCAGTCAGGTCAATGTTCGATCGGCTGGCTTTGGGTGGGACATCCCCCAAGTCGTGAACCGGGAGGTTCGCCATGGCAATTGCGCTTCGAGAGGATTTTGACGCGAGTTCAATGCGGGCTGCGGCCAAGCGCGCGAAGGATGCGGCGCAGACGCGGCGTTTGTTGGCCTTGGCCGCGATTTACCAAGGCGCCAGCCGAGCGAAGGCCGCCGATGCCCGGAATGGTTTTGAGCGCCTGGGCCGGCGCGCTCGCTTTCCGCCAAGCTTCGATCTGCTCGTCGATCATGGCCAAGTGTTCGTCGACGGCGTGAAGCTGATTGGCTGACCCATCTTATTCAGTGCGCCCCGACGGCGCGTGTCGCCAGTGGAGGAAGGTTCCACCCAGAGAGTTGTCGATTGGTCTGGCAGCTGACGAGCGGTCTGGCTGGGCGACTGGGCGGGCCGAAGCCTGGTGACAAAGGCCGCCTTGGGCGGTTGAGCGATCCGGCGGGCCGTAACGCGAGTGAGGTCCGAGCAGGCCTCGAAAAGTGAAGGTATGGACGCAGATGCTCGCCGTCCGCGATGCGATTCCCGCCGCGCGCGATTTGGCCTAGGCCGAGTTCGACACCCTGCGGCTTCGGCTGCTGAAAATCGCCGCCCGCGTCATCGAAACGGCGAGCCGCGTGCGCCTCGCCTTCGCCGCCGCCTGCCCGGAGGCCGATCTCTTCCGGTCGATGCCCGACGCGCTCATGCCAGCAGGACCGTGACCGCCGGGGCCAAAGCCCCGCTCGCCCGTCCCACTCTCCTCCAACGCGTAACAAAAAGTGCGATCAGGAACGCGGTCAAAAGCCGAATGATGACCCGCGCCCGCAATCGCAGCGACGCCAAACCACAGCGTCAAGATCGCGCGTCATGAATAGGATGGGATAGACTCTTTTCAGATGCCATGTTAACAGTGCTTTGGCCGGGAGCTCTACATGATTAGAAAGGTTGCAGTGCTGGCGAACTGCCAGGGACTCCCTTTGAGTTCCCTGATTAATACTTGTTTGCCGGGATTTTCGGCCGATCCCATCAGCAACAACTCACGTACCGGTAATTTTACGACAGACCAAGAAATCGCGCGGCGCCTTGGGGCCCATGATATTCTTGTTTACCAGCCATTGGGGGTGGAGCACGGGAATATCTCGGATGCCGCGCTGCGTGCCGACTTTCCGCAGCTTATCAAGGTTCGCTTCCCATACATTTTCAACTCTGGAACCACAACGCTCGGCTACGCCCCCATGTCTCAGAAGAACTCCTATGGGGAGGTATATGGCGAGGACTGCATTATCGAAATGATTAACGCCGGCTGCGCCAGGGACGAAATTGCCCGCAGGATAGCCGACGGCGCATTCGCTCCCGGGGTCGTCGAAAGATTTCAACAATGATCTCCGTATTCTGGCTGAGCGCGAGAGCGAGTTCGAAATCCAGTCAGCAAGTTTTATCGAACGCAATTATCAGGAGAAGCATCTATTTTTGACTCATAATCATCCAACATTCGATCTCTTCGCCAACATATTCCTTCAGTTCGTTCGCGCAATCGAGCCGCATCGCCTTCGGGAAGCGCGGGCCGGTGTCGCAAGGGTCTCTCTCGATCCGTGGCCGATCTGACCTATAGCGGTGCGGCGATTACCCCCCACGATGTCGCCGCGCACGGCTATAAATTCGGATATCATTCGGACTGGCGAGAGAAAAACGATCATTTGATTGATCTCGTGTGGCAGCGCCACAAAAACGGCAAGTCGCCGAAGCCGAATATCTATCACAGCCCTGTCGTGGTCCCGGACGTCCGCGTCAAGCGCTTTAGCAGATTAGAGCATATTCCCAAAAAGTTGCAGACTTTTTGGACAGGAATATGCGTTAAAACAAGGAATTAAAGGCTTCTTCCGATTCCGAAGGAACGGAAAAAGGCTCTAACTGGGACATGTCTGTTGAAACTAAAACATTCTCTCCCCTGGATCGGCCGCTTATACGGCCAGCGCGACTCGGCTCGAAGAGAACGCGACGCCGCACAGCGAGATCTCGAAGCCGCTCGACAGGAACGTGACGATCAGGTGAATGCCTTGCTCGCAAAAATGCTGGAGGGCGCGACGCCGCCACCGGCGGAAGGGAGTGTCGCAACTCCGCGCTGGCAATGGGGCAAAGCAAGTTTTTTTGATCAACTTCCACGCAACGGAACACTTCTCGATGTTGGGTGCGGAAATAACTCGCCTGCGTGGACAAAACAACAACTGCCAGATTGGTATTACATTGGCCTGGATATTGGTGATTATAATCAAACCCAGCCAAATGTAGCTGATCAATATATCTTAACAACCCCAGAAACGTTTTGTGAGGCAATAGAGAAATTTGGTGGATCTGTCGACGCTGTAGTATCTTCTCATAACTTGGAGCATTGCTACGAAAGATCGAGAACATTGCTTGCGATGGCGCGCGCACTAAACTCTGGCGGCAAGATATATTTGTCATTCCCTTGTCATGATAGCATCAGATTCCCAGGAGTGCGTAATGGCTGCCTGAATTACTTTGATGATCCGACCCATCGGGATGCGCCGCCGGATTTTGGGCGCGTGATTGCCGACCTAAATCATGAGGGCTTGCGGATACTCTACGCGGCGACGCGTTACCAACCACCGCTAGATTGGATTTATGGCCTGAAAAATGAAGAGGAATCCGCAAAGGTCAAGGAGACCAAGCAGGGAACTTGGGCTTATTGGGGCTTCGAAACCGTAATCTGGGCGGAGAAACCGTTAACGGTAATTACCCACCCCCAAATTTAGGGCGCGCATTATTGTGGTGTCAGGCCAGTGTGCCGAGGCTTTGTTGATTGCCACTGAGAACTGACCCGTTTTGGGCAGGAATTTCCGCTGAGATTTGACCCATGTTTGAACTTCTCCCTGCTGGGTTCGGCGGGGGTCTTCGGAGTGATAGACATGGCGTTATTGAGCGTTATCCGACGCTGGGCGTTTCGGGATCAGGTTTCGATCCGGGAGATATCGCGGCGCACCGGATTGTCGCGGAACACGATCCGCAAATATCTTCGTGCACGCTCGGTGGAGCCGAAGTTCAAGATTCCGGACCGGCCGAGCAAGCTGGACGCCTTCGCGGACAAGCTGTCGGCTTGGCTGAAGGCTGAGGCGGGCAAATCCCGCAAGCAGAAGCGGACGGTCAAACAGCTCCACGCGGATCTGATCTCGCTGGGATATGAAGGCTCTTATAGCCGCGTGGCAGCTTTTGCCCGCGACTGGAAGGCGGACCGGCAGCGCGAACAGCAGACCAGCGGACGTGGAACCTTTGTTCCTCTGGTCTTTCAGCCGGGCGAAGCGTTCCAGTTCGATTGGAGCGAAGACTGGGCGATCCTCGGCGGCGAGCGCACCAAATTGCAGGTTGCGCACTTCAAACTGTCGCACAGCCGGGCCCTCCTCGTCCGGGCCTATCTGCTTCAAACTCATGAGATGTTGTTTGACGCGCATCGCCATGCCTTCCGGGTGTTCGGCGGTGTGCCGAGGCGCGGCGTCTATGACAACATGCGCACCGCCGTTGATCGGGTTGGTCGTGGCAAGGACCGCCAGGTCAACGCCCGGTTCTCCGCGATGGTCAGCCATTATCTGTTCGACGCGGAGTTCTGCAATCCGGCTTCCGGCTGGGAAAAGGAGCAGGTCGAAAAGAACGTTCAGGACGCGCGCCATCGGCTATGGCAACCGACGCCGTCGTTTGCGGATCTGGGCGCCCTGAACGCCTGGCTGGAGCGGCGCTGCATTGAACTGTGGGCGCAAATCCCACACGGATTCCTGCCGGGAACCATCGCCAATGTCTGGGCGGCAGAAACAGCGAGCCTCATGCCGTCGCCGCGGCCTTTTGACGGCTTCGTCGAGTACGCCAAGCGCATGTCGCCAACCTGTCTCGTACATCTGGAGCGGAACCGCTACAGCGTGCCAGCCTCCTTCGCCAATCGGCCGGTCAGCGTTCGGGTTTACCCGGAGCGGATCGTCGTCGCGGCGGAAGGACAAATCCTGTGCGAACATCCGCGGATCATCGAGCGCTCCCATCATCAGCCCGGACGAACGGTCTATGACTGGCGCCATTATCTGGCGGTGATCCAGCGCAAGCCGGGCGCGTTGCGTAACGGCGCGCCTTTTATCGACCTGCCTGAGGCCTTCAAACTCCTGCAAAGCCAACTCCTCAAGCGTCCAGGCGGCGACAAGGAAATGGTCGAGATCCTGGCGCTCGTCCTTCAACACGACGAGCAGGCCGTCCTGTGCGCAGTGGAAATGGCTTTATCCGCCGGCGTTCCCACCAAGACCCATATCCTGAACCTCCTGCACAGGCTGGTGGACGGCAAGGCGCCGACTGTTCCGCCGATCGACGCTCCGCAAGCCTTGGTCTTGGCCAAGGAATCGCGCGCCGATGTTGAACGCTACGACGCCCTGCGCGGCGCCGACCGGGCACGGGAGGCGCGCAATGCGTCATGATCCCGCCAGCGCCGCCATCGTGACCATGCTGCGCAGTCTGAAGATGTTCGGCATGGCCCATGCGGTCAACGATCTCATGGCGCAAGGATCGCCCGCCTTCGAAGCAACGGTTCCCATCCTCTCGCAACTGTTGAAGGCCGAAACCGCTGAACGCAAAGTCCGTTCGGTTGCGTACCAGATCAAGTCCGCTCGCTTCCCCGCCCACAAGGATCTGGCCGGGTTCGATTTTGCCGCCAGCGAGATCAACGAGGCCCTGGTGCGGCAACTGCATCGCGGCGAGTTCATAGAGGGCGCCCACAACGTCGTCCTCATCGGCGGTCCGGGAACCGGCAAAACCCATGTCGCGACGGCGCTTGGTGTTCAGGCTGTCGAGCATTGCCACAAGAGGGTTCGCTTCTTCTCCACGGTCGAACTCGTCAACGCGCTCGAACAGGAAAAGGCCCAGGGGAAAGCCGGCCAGATCGCCGACCGCCTGGTCCGATCAGACCTCGTGATCCTGGATGAACTCGGATATCTGCCGTTCAGCGCGCCCGGCGGCGCGTTGCTCTTCCACCTGCTCAGCAAGCTTTATGAGCGCACCAGCGTCGTCATCACCACGAACCTCAGCTTCAGCGAATGGGCCGGGGTGTTCGGCGACGCCAAGATGACGACGGCTCTGCTCGATCGCCTCACGCACCACTGCCACATCCTGGAAACCGGAAACGACAGCTTCCGATTCAAGGCCAGCGCCGCCAATGCGAAAGGACGAAAGGAGAAATCCAATGCCTTGACCAAAACCTGACCTCGGGAACATAAAAAGGCGGGTCACATCTCAGTGAAAATCCCGGGTCAGTTCGTAACCGTCCGGTGACGGAGCCTTTGGGTTTCGCGGGCTTTGGCTGAAGTTACGTCATTAATTCCGTGAATAATGACGTGACGAGCGATTTGATGGCGCGGGTTGAGATTTTTTCGGGACGGGAACGCCGGCGGCTTTGGTCTGACGCCGAAAAACTGGCGATTTTGGAAGAGATCGCCTCGTCGGGCGTCGGCGTTGCGGCGATTGCTCGGCGACACGATGTTTCACCACAACAGGTCTATGGCTGGCGGCGTCATTTCCGACGCAATGCGTCCGGCGAACAAACGCCGATGCTTGTCCCGGTCACGCTTGTCGACGGCGCTGAGCCGGATCGGCGCTCTTCGGCGCCATCGCAGAAGCCCGTTCGGAAGGCTGGGATTGGTCGGATCGAAATCCGTTGTCTGAACAGCCGCGTCCTCACGATTGAGGCTCTGCTCGACGCTCAGATGTTGAAGGCGTTGATCCGTGCGGTGGAAGACGCATGATCGGCCCGGGGTCGAATGTCCGCGTTTATCTGGCTTGCGGCGCCGTCGACATGCGCAAGGGCATCGACGGATTGGCGGCGTTGGCTCAGGCGAGTTTGCGCCAGAACCCGGCTTCGGGCGCGGTCTTCGCCTTTCGCGGTCGGCGTGGCGACCGGATCAAATTGCTGTACTGGGACGGTCAGGGCTTTTGCCTGTTCTACAAGGTGCTGGAGCGCGGCCGCTTTCCCTGGCCATTGGCGGCCGATGGAGCCGCTCGCCTGACGGCGGCGCAGCTGGCGATGCTGTGGGAGGGCATGGATTGGCGTCGGCCCTCCTGGTCGTCGCCGCCGTCGCGAACGGCCTGAAAAACAAGGCGACTCATGGCGAAATTACTTTTTGGAAAGCGGCAAATCAGTTAAAATCAGGCCATGAGCCAAGCCGTCGCCGATCCGCCGGAAAATCTCGAATCCCTGCGCGCGATCATCGCCGCGCAGGCGGCGGAACTGGCCGAGGCGAACCGCCGGCTTCATACGCGCGACACGTTGATCGAAAAACTGAGGGCGCAACTGGCTTTGCTGCGTCGGGCGCGCTTCGGCGCCTCTTCAGAAAAAGTCGAACGCGAAATCGCGCAGCTCGAACTGGCGCTCGAGGACATCGAAGCCTCGGCGGGCGAGACTGCGCCGCCGCCTGTCCGCAAGGTGGAGGCCGAAAAGAACAAGCCGGCGCGCCAGCCCTTGCCGGAGCATCTGCCCCGGCATGAGGAAGTCCACGAGATTGGAGATTGCGCCTGTCCGACCTGCGGCGGCCGGGACTTCCTGAAGGCGGGCTCCGTGGTCAGCGAAGTGCTCGATTATGTCCCGGCCTCCTTTCGCGTCGTGCGGCATGTGCGGCGCAAGATGGTGTGCAAAGGCTACGACACGGAGATCAAAGCCGCCATGCCGTCGCCGCCGATCGAGCGCGGCAAGCCGGGCCCCGGTCTGCTCGCCCATGTGCTGGTGTCGAAATACTGCGACCACCTGCCGCTTTATCGCCAATCCGAAATCTATGCCCGCGAAGGCGTCGAGCTTTCCCGCTCCACCATGGCCGATTGGGTTGGTCAGGCCAATGCGCTGCTGGCGCCGCTGGTCGAGACCCTGCGCGCGCATGTGTTCGCCGGAAATCGTCTGCATGGCGACGACACGCCGGTTCCCGTGCTGGATCCCGGCAGGGGAAAGACCAAGGAGGGCCGGCTTTGGACCTATGTTCGCGACGGGCGTCCATGGGCCGATGCGACGGCGCCGGCGGTCGCCTATTTTTACAGCCCCGACCGCAAGGGCGAACGTCCGAGAAAACATCTCGAAAGCTTCCGGGGCGTGCTTCACGCCGATGGCTACGCCGGATTCCGCCATCTCTATGAACCCAAAAAGCCAGGCGAGGCGCCGGCAATCCTCGAAGCGGCCTGCATGGCGCATGCTCGCCGCCAGTTTTTCGACCTGACGGTGTCCGGCCCCGCGCCGATCGCGGACGAGGCGATCAAGCGGATTGGCGAGCTCTATGACATCGAGGCCACGATCCGCGGCGCGCCGCCCGAGCGACGACGACAGGTCCGACAGGAGCAAACCGCGCCGCGCTTTGCCGCCTTCCGCAGCTGGCTTGAAACCATGCTTGCCCAGCTGCCGCGAAAATCCGGAACGGCGGAAGCGATCCGCTACGCGCTGGCGCGTTGGACGGCGCTCGGCCGGTTCATCGACGACGGCACGATCGAAATCGACAACAACGCTGCGGAGCGCTCGATCCGACCGATAACGCTTGGCAGGAAAAACTGGCTGTTCGCCGGATCGGACCGCGGCGGCGAACGCGCCGCAGGCATATTGTCGCTGATCCAAACCGCCAAGCACAATGGCCTCGACCCTGAGGCCTATCTGAGAACCGTCCTCGCCCAAATCGCCGACCATCCCGCCAAGAAGGTCGCCGATCTCCTGCCATGGGGCGACGCTTTCAAGGCAAAAACCGCCTGACCGGACGCTTACGTCAGTTCCAAGCGGAAATCAACAGAGGCTTGTCAGGAAGGGGTTTGCGCCGCCGAGCCTTGCGTTTTTCTCCCCATCGATCATCGTCGAGGCAGGAATGCCGCAGTTGTTGACCTGCGGGGGAGCAAACTTGGGAGCCGAAAATCCGGCCCAGATGGCCGGCTTCATTTCGGAATGGCGGCCGGCTTCAAATCGGAACGGTGGCCGGATTGAATCGGAATTCGCAAGCGCCGATCGTGGCCCACGATCAAGCCGAAACCGAACCAAAATCAACTCGACCGCCGACATTTACCGGGCAGTGATCGATCGACGCCTCGTAGGCGTTGGCGAAGACGTGGGCGCGCCGTGGCAAATCCAGTAATTAGGCGGTCGCGAGCGGTGAAATGCCCGATCGTCGCCCCGATTATCCCGCCGAGCCTCCTGAAAAACGTTGTGCGACGCTCTTTGCGAACCCAATCGCACGACCGAAAAAACGCGCTGCGCCAGCGTTTGAGGCATTCAATGTAAGCAGGGCGAATGTGATCGGTCTCTTTTCTTCCCCTCCCTCGGCGTCCGGGCGCCTGATGGCGGATGGAACGAACTCCAAGGTGCAACGTCCGGATCCGAGTAGTTTCGGCGGCAAGTTGATAACGAATTCCTGGCATAGGTGATCTCTGTTGGCGAAAAGGGCTTCGCCCACGATGATCCCATTCGCTTGCAGGACGATACGCTGCTCTTTTGCAAATGACGGAATGTAACCGAGCATTCGAACCGTGATTCGAATCGAACTCCAAGCGGCGCACGCAAACTCTAATGCGCTGCTCTCGCCAACCCCCCATCTGAGTTCGCCCTCTGGATCGCTCCACCCCCACCGCAAGAAGCGCTCCGAGTCGTCCTGGGCGCCAAAGGAGACGCTCGCGCCCAAGGGTAGCGGCGTTGCATCGACCGTCGCAACCTCGCGATAGGGAACCGCCACGCCTGCAGTTGACAACGGGATTCTTGGTGGCTGAAACGATGGCGCTGTTGGTCGGACGCATGACGTTGGCGAGACGCCTGCAAAGCCCTTCACGGGACCATCCGCCCGTTTGTCGATGATCGCTATCATGCATGTGGGCGTGAGCTTCCGAGCGTCGAGCAGGCGATCTTCTGCCGCTTGGAGGCTGTCGATGAAGGAGATATCGTCGACGCAGGCTGGATCGTAGTTCGGCCCGAAAGACCGATTGGTGAAGACGTCGACCAGGCCGCCCCAGGCGGTGAATTTCCTGAAGCTGAAGCGCTCCAGAAGCAATGGAAGGATATCCTGCGCGCGTATCCCTTCGAAGCCCTCGATCGAGCAATCCCTGTTTTCAAACCAGCAATCCGTGCGACCGTAAACTCGGTCAAACTTCAATCGCTCTGGCAACTTCGTCCAGATTTCGCGCACCAGCGCCAGGGTTTCGGGCCACCGCGAATGTCCATTTCGGCCTATCACGTCCGCAACCACGAATGAACCGCGATCATGAAGGTGGCGGAAGACCGTGTCGAAGAGCAACTCTAGGTCAACGACGTGATGAAGGCTGTGGTGTGCCATGAAGCCTGCTAGAACGCCATCAATCGACACGGGCGTGTTCAGGTCTTGCTGGACCACTCGGACCATTTTATCGAGACCTACTGCGGCGATCGCCGCACGTCCACGGTCGACGAGCACCGGAGAGAGTTCATAACAGATGAACTCAAAGTCAGTTCGGCCAGCGTCCACTATGCGCTTTGCGACCTGAATCTCGACCGCGCAATCGCCGGCGCCGAGGCTAGCGACCCGCCGGTTTTGCGACCGCTCTATGGCCGCCAACAACTCTCCAGCGAAGAGGTCGGGAATTGACGACGTACCAAAAACCTCGCGTAATCTTGGCGCACGAAACTTGCCGAGAACATGATCAGCAATCGGGGCCGCGGCATGCATGTCGGCGGATGAAGCCGAATATTGCGTGATTTGCGCCTGCACTTGGCGCTGATAGCCGTCGTCGTTCTCATTCATCCAAATGTTTCCATCGTCCGAATTCTCTGTAGGCCCTGCAGTTCGATGTAGCAAATCGTCAGCCAAAATTGATCTCAATTCATCAGCGCTTCCTTTCGGAGCCTCATGAATCCCCTCATTTTTGCGTGACTCTAAAAAGCCCGAATTTGGAATTCTTCCGAGCGGCGTGACGGAGAATCTGCCGGTTGGGGAGAGCGATGCGCGCGCCGAAGGAGCGATTTGATTTCGTTCATGAATTTTTGAGCCGCGTCTTTGTTGACGATCCGCACGCCAAACGCGTTCTGTCTTTGGCCAACGGGACGCTTGGAGTGATGACGGGGGCGGCTCTCGCTGTCAGCCTGATCGGACAGGCGTTGGCGACGGCGCGCGGACTGATCGCGAAGTCGGCGATCAAGCAGGTCGACCGGTTGCTGAGCAACGCGGGCGTGGCTCCTTGGGACTTGTTCGGGTCGTGGGTTCCCGCAGTCGTTGGAGCGCGGCGCGACATCGTCGTGGCGATGGACTGGACGGATTTCGATCCGGACAATCAGTCCACGCTCGCGCTGCATCTCGTCACGCGCCACAGAAGAGCCACGCCGCTGCTTTGGCTGACCGTCGACAAGGACGAATTGAAGGACCAGCGCAACGATTTCGAGGATTTGTGCCTGTCCCGGCTGAAGGCGCTGCTGCCCGAGGGCGTGACGGCGACGATTCTGGCCGATCGTGGCTTTGGCGACGTCAAGCTGTTCGAATTCCTGGACAGCCTTGGCTTTCAATATGTCATCCGCTTTCGCGGCAACATTCACGTCAGGGCGGCTGATGGCGAAACGCGGCTGGCCGCCGCTGAAGCGAGGTATTAGCCTTCGGGCTGCCCTCTTTGCTTAATCGGGCAGCGTCTACCATCGGCGCAGGCGTCGGCATATCCGCGCCCTGCTTGACCGTGGTTGCGAGACTCTATACCTCTTTTTCTATCTCACGAACGACACCTTTTTCAAGCCACCTTACCAAGGAGGTCAGTTTTGCCGACGATTCTGGAAAAGAAGGGCTTTCCGCCGATCGAATTCCCGCCGCCCGGCGGCGTCCCTAAGGGCTGGAGAAAAGGCCGCAACGTGGCTGAAGGCTATCAGCGGGGCGTGTCGTTAGAATATGGAAATATGTCGGCTTCTGTCGACGCGCATCCTTTGTTTCGAGCGGCAAGAGCCGCCGCCGAAGGACGAAGCGTTCTCGACTACAAGAGAATGCAAAACCTCTTCCTGATCCTCACTTGTTTCTTCGAACCGCTCGAACAGCGCCACATTGCCGAGTTCGGTTGTTTTCGCGGCGGCTCGCTGATCTTTATGGCGAAGATAATGGAGGCTCTCTACCCCGACGCTCGACTGTTCGGGTTCGACACCTTCGCGGGCATGCCTACAACCGATAAGAACGTTGACCTTCATTCGTTGGGCGATTTCAGTCAGACCTCGTTGGACGAGGTGCAGGTGGCGGTGGATAGGGCTGGATGCACAAACGTGAGGCTAATAGCCGGCCTTGTGGAGGACACGTTTCCTAGTTCGGACGTTGGCGGGTTGAAACTCGGGCTCGCACATATCGATCTCGACATATATTCCGCGATCAGCACCGTTCAGTATGCGGTGAGGCCGTTCATGACCCCGGGCGGGTACATCGTCTACGATGACGCAACAGCATCGTCTTGCATCGGCGCCACGGAAGCCGTGGAGGAATTCATACAGCGGGAAGGCGCGCACAGCGAGCAAATTTTTCCCCATTTTGTATTCCGCGTTCCGCTCTAGAGCCTTTTCCGTTCCTTCGGAATCGGAAGAAGTCTCTAGTGCATTGTTCTAACGCATATTCCTGTCCAAAAAAGTCTGCAAATGTTTGGGAATATGCTCTAGCTTCGAGCTGGCGTCCAAACGGGAGAAGCCTCGTTGAAAACATGTTCGGCCTGCGGAGGAGCCAATTTCGCGCGCAATAACGTTCTTTGGAAGAATCTGGTCGACGAGTGGCAAATCGACACATTCGAGGAGGACTACATCAACAGGCAGCAGGGCGAGCATTGCACTGCCTGCGGCGCGAACCTCCGATCGATCGTGCTCGCAAAATCTCTGATGACGTTTTTTGACGCCAAAGGTCCCCTTAACAATTTTGCCGCGTCGGAGGAGGCAAAACGCTTTAAAGTCCTTGAGATCAATGAGGCCGGCACGTTGCATCCTCACCTCAAAAAAATGAAAGGCCATGTTTTCGGCGCCTATCCGGATATTGACATGCACGCGCTGCCGTATCCCGATGATACGTTCGACATCGTCGTACACTCCGACACACTCGAGCACGTGCCAAACCATATTCACGCTCTTCGGGAATGCCGAAGGGTTCTAAAAAGCGGCGGCGCACTGTGTTTCACGGTGCCCATCATAGTCGGAAGGTTAACGCGCGACAGGGCCGGTTTGGCTAAAAGCTATCACGGGGACCCTAAAGAAGGCGGAGAAGACTTGGTGGTTCAAACCGAGTTCGGCGCAGACGCATGGATCAGCGTTATTCGCGCCGGTTTTTCGAATCTTTCGATCCAGACGCTTGATTTTCCTGCGGCGATTGCGATGACTGCCCTCAAGACGGAATGATCGTGTTATATCGCTGAGGAACATATGCGTTGGGGTTGCATGATGGGAGACAGGTTTCTCGCGCTAGAGCATATTCCCAAAAAGTCTGCAACTTTTTGGGAATATGCTCTAAGCGAAAACGAGGAGCGCTTCGGGCCAACGAAACTTCATTTTTGGTGGAAGCATGACTCAGGAAATCGGAAGCTGCGATATGTCTTTCTCGACCCGACTAAAAGCGATTGCGTTGATGCGTATTAGCCGTCTTAAGGCATATATTTATTCAAAACGGCTCAGGAAGCCCACCAATAACTCTGCGTCTGGTGGGGCGCGACAAGCCTGCCAGGCGCCGGTTGATTCAGAGCAAGCCTCCCCTGTTTCCGAGCTTCAAGTGGGCCCGGCCTTTGCGCCTTACGATCAAGACGGTCTATTCTCTATTCATAATCACGAGTTCATGGCCGATCCCGATTTTATCCGTGCTTATGCGCGCGGAGTGAAGGCGGTAGGAGGAGTTGACTATCAATGGCACTGGCGCGTTCATGTTGGCCTTTGGGCCGCTGCCAACGCCGCGAAACGGCCCGGCGATTTTGTCGAATGCGGCGTGAATCGTGGCTTTCTAAGCTCATCCATGATGGCGCTGCTGGATTGGGACAAAACCGAACGGACTTTTTATCTGTTGGATACATTTCGCGGCATTGATGAGCGTTACGTGTCGGATGCCGAAAAGGCGCTGGGCGTTTTAAAGCGCAACGCCGATGAAATTAAAAGCGGTTTCTATACTTTGGATGTCGACGAAGTCCGCAGGAATTTTGCCGAATGGAAAAATGTCAAAATCATTGTCGGCTCGATCCCTGAGACTCTTGTTGAGATCGCTTCCACGCTGATTGCCTTTTTGCATATTGATTTGAATTGTTCGCCGCCTGAAGTCGCTGCCGCAGACGCACTCTGGGATCGTATCTGTCCTGGAGGAATTGTTCTGCTAGACGATTACGCCTACCACGGCTATCGGACACAAAAGCTCGGAATGGATGAATTCGCCAAACGAAAGGGCGTAACTATCTTGTCGTTGCCCACAGGTCAGGGGCTGATCATCAAGCCGCCCTGTTGAACCCTGGTTTTGGTCCGTTTGCCGCGATTTCTCGGCGTCGAACCGCAATGTGGCGTTGACGAAGTCGATTTGCCTCTTGCCACAACTCGGTTTAGGCTTGAATATCTGAGCCGGATGAGAGTACCGGATGAGAGTAAGGGGCTTTCGGAGGGTTGCGGCGCCCGAATTCTCGGTTCAGCAGTCTGTGCCTCCAACTATGCTTCTCGAACCCACGCGGGTTCGAGCGGTTTAGAAGCTCCTTTTTGAGATACATCTCGCTGAACGAGAAATAATTTGTTGGAGCGAGTACAAGAGGTCGTTGGTCGGATGCTTGAATTTCTAGAATTGTCCCGTTCCGCATATCACAAGCTGGCCACGGTTCTTTCCCGATCACATCACGCGCGGGAGCCGTGGGCGCGATTCTTGCTCGAAAACAAGCCATATGATCCAACCAAACCCGTTCTATTCATGCATGTTCCAAAATGTTCCGGATCTTCCTTGCGACGCGCATTGACAGCTGCGCTCAAACCGTCTGTCCCGATTACTGCTTACGACCGTGTGCTGTTCGGAGATTTCAATAATTTTGATAGCATCAGTGACACGTTAAAGAGTAGTATTTATCTGAACGCGAAAGATATTCCTGAAAACAGTGATTTTGTCGTCGGGCACGTATCGTTTTCTACGTTATTTGAACGCTTCCCGAACGGTCAGAGCTTGACGATCTTCCGTGAACCCGTTTCACGCCTATTGTCTATTTGGCTTTATTGGCGCTCTTTTACAGATGAGCAACTTTTGCCTTGGGGCGGATGGGCTGATATCGTACGAAACAGCCGGCGACCGCTCGCTGATTTCCTCCGCAACAAAGCGAATGCCGCGCAAACCGACAATCAAGCTTTGCGGATGCTGCTTTGGCCTCATCCTTCGATTCCCGAAGATGATTTTATCGACGAAAGGCATGATGCGACGCTTGTTGAAGAGGCTTTTAAGCGCCTTGACCGGTTCTCTTTTGTCGACGTCATCGAAAATACAGCGTTCGACGACAATTTAAAACAATGGCTAAAACGTCCGGTCGTCCGTGAAATGGTAAATGAAACCGCCATCACAGCGCAAGTTCTTAATACACCTTTAAACAACGAGCTGACAGATGACTGTTGGAAGCTGCTTGAGAGCCGGTCGCGGCTCGATCTTAGCCTTTGGCAAGCCATCGTAACGAGGAGAATGAAGAAAATAAATCCACTTATTCTTCGCAACCGTACGTTAGAAGCTACCATCTCTCGGATATCCAGAAAGATCGGGGCATGATAATCACCTGCCACGATCCATGAACCACTGCTTGGTTTGGGACGCGTGGACAGGACTGTGCAATTCTCTGAACTTTGAGGGCCCCGGGGATTCCCGCGAGCGAAAATGTGTGAATTTATCAGCGACAACCCGAATCGGAGGTTGTCGCATGGCGTCGTCGCTGTTGGAGATTTTGCGGTCGGTCCCGGTTCATCGGCGGCGGGAAGGGCAGCGGTTTGAGCTGGCGACGGTGCTGCTCTATGCCATCCTGGGCATGGTCGCCGGCGCTAATTCGTATCGGCAACTGTATGAATTCATTCGTGCTCATCGGCGGCGTCTAAACGAAGCCTTCAATCTGAGCCTGCGTTCCTTCGCTTACAACATGCTCAGAGCCGCTGGATGCGAAAACATCAAAAACGCCCGCTGGCGCGCCGCGCTCGACCTCAATCTCGTCCTCGCCATGCCAGGACTGTAAAGCGAACTAAACAGCCCTGAGTTCGAGATACCTGAGTTCCGGCGCGAAGTGCAACACCCCCTGCTGATCTGATATCGGCTTGGTTGTTCAGGACCAATGGGAGTGCTGCCATGCGATCCTATTGGCGCCTTTCCGAGGAGGAACGGGACCAGATTGGCGTGTTGCGCGCGGCCGGCCGTTCGATCGGCGCCGTCGCCAAGGCGCTCGGCCGACCGAAATGCACGATCAGCCGGGAACTCGCCCGCAACTCCTTGGCCTTAGGCCGCTATTCGCCGCTTCACGCCGCCGGAGCCTATGTCGAGCGCAGGCGGCGTGAAGCGGCGCTCGAAAAGGACAGGGCCTTGCGGGAATTCGTCCGCGACCGGCTCGCCGAAGGCTGGTCGCCGGAGCAGATCTCCGGGTGGCTTCGCAAAGGCGTCGAGCGGAGGCTGCGAGCCGTCGCTTGCGAGACGATCTACGCCTTCATCTACCGCGCCGCCCAAAAGGCCGAAGCCCTGTGGCGCTATCTCGCGCGTCGGCACAAACGCCGCAAGCCGGCGAAAGCAAGGCCTTCGCGCGATGCGATCAAGGGTAAGCGTACACCCGGCGCCATTCTGGCGGCGCAGGGCGCGTGTTTGGTAATGGTTAGACATGGATAGCAACATCTATGTCTAGGCCTATGCGCAGAACCAACACGAACCAGTTCATAGAGGTCCGAGCCGAACGGCTCGATGGAGCGCCGGTTGGCGAACGCCGGCGCTGGTCCGACGACTTCAAGGATCGAGCGATCGCCGCGTCGCTGGAGCCGGGCACGAACATTTCGGCGCTGGCGCGTTCGCTGGATATCACGCCGTCGCAACTTTTCGCTTGGCGTCGCGCTGCTGGTCTCCGGGCGGAGAAGATCGAGCGCCAGGCGCCGGCGGAGCCGCGTGCGGCCAAGATGCGGCGCGTGGAGATCGAGATCGGCGGCGCAGTGGTGCGGGTAAGCGCGGATATTCCGGAAGCCGACCTTCGCCGTCTGCTGCGCGCGGTGCGCGAGGCATGATCCCGCAAGGCGTACGGGTGCTGTTGCGGGCGGCTGCGGTTGATTTTCGCAAAGGCCCAGAAGGACTTGTTTCTCTGGTTCGGGACGCCGGGGCCGATCCATTCGACGGCTCTCTTTATGTTTTCCGGGCGAAACGAGCCGATAGAATAAAAATTGTCTGGTGGGACGGGTCGGGTCTTTGTCTTTTCGCGAAGCGTCTCGAACGCTCGCATTTCTGCTGGCCGTCGGCGGGAAGCCACGAGATTCGTCTGAGTTACGCGCAAGTCATGACGCTGGTCGAAGGGCTGGATTGGAAGCGGGTTCGCGCGGTGGACGTGCGGGCGCCGCAGAGCGCCGGCTGATATGAAAAAGTTGCGCTAGAATCCATTGAACGCCTAGAAAACATTGGGATTTTTGCGGAAAAAACAGTATCATACAAACCATGATCGAGCGCTTCGGCAAACTTCCTGACGATGTTGATCAACTGAAGGCGCTGGCGCTTGGCGCAATGGCTCGCGCCGATCGTTCAGAGGCTCAAGCAAGCGCCAACGAGAAGGACGCGGAGGTTTTCCGCTCCCAAACGTTGAGCCTGACGGCGAAGGTCGAGGACCTCACGCAAACGAACGCGGCGGCGAAAGCCGAGATCGATCGGCTGACTTCGATCATCAAGACGCTTCGCCGCGATCGCTTCGGCAAACGGTCCGAAAAACTCGGCGCCGACGAAGCCGAGCAACAGAGCTTCGTGTTCGAGGAAATCGAAACCGGACTCGCGGCGATCGCCACGCGGCTGGCCGCGAAGGCGGAGCCCAAGCCGCGCAAGGCGTCTACCGACAAGCCGCGGTTTCCCTCGCATCTGGAGCGGGTCGAGGTGATCCTGGAGCCTGAGGTTCCGCCGGAGTTCGAGGGCAAGGAGCGGGTCAGGATCGGCCAGGAGGAAAGCGTCAGGCTCGACGTCGTGCGGGCGCGCTTCCGGCTGATCGTGACGATCCGGCCAAAATACGCCTACAAGGAGCCCGCCGCGATCTTGCAAGCCCCGGCGCCCGAACATATCGTCGAAGCCGGCCTGCCGACGGAAGCGCTGCTCGCGCAAGTCGCGGTGTCCAAATACGCCGACGGCCTGCCGCTTTACCGCCAGGAGGCGATCTACGGGCGCGACGGCGTCGAACTCAGTCGTTCGCTGATGGCGCAATGGATGGGCTCGGTCGGTTTCCATTTCGAGCCGCTGGCGGCCCACGTGCTCGTGCGTATCCGCGAGGGCGAGCGAATTTTCGCCGACGAAACGACGCTGCCGACGTTGAACCCGGGCGCCGGAAAGACCAAGACGGCGTGGTTGTGGGCCTATGCGCGGGATGATCGGCCGTTCGGCGGCGCGGGGCCGCCGATGGTGGCCTATCGTTATGAAGACAGTCGATCCGGCGACTGCGCGGTGCGTCACCTGGGCGATTATCGCGGCATCCTGCAATGCGACGGTTACGCGGGATATCGAAAGCTTGCGGGCGCTCCGCATGCCAACGGCCTGCGTTTGGCCGGATGTTGGGCACACCTGCGCCGCCGGTTCTTCGACCTGCATGCCAACGGCGAATCCATTGTCGCGACGGCGACCGTCGAACAGATGAAGCAATTGTGGGCGGTCGAGGACGAGGTGCGCGGTCAGCCTCCGCACGCGCGCCTGGCGGCGCGGAGGGCGACGTCGGCCGATATCGTGCAGGTGTTGTTCGATCTCTGGGAGCGCGAACTGCCGCGCATCTCCGGCAAATCGAAATTGGCGGAAGCGATCCGCTATGCCCGATCTCAGCGAACGGTCCTCGGGCGTTTCCTTGAGGATGGCCGCGTCGAAATCGACTCCAACATAGTCGAGCGGGCCATCAGGCCCCAGGCAATTACGAGAAAAAACTCACTTTTCGCCGGTTCCGCCGGCGGAGGGCGGACATGGGCGTCCGTCGCCACCATGCTTCAGACCTGCAAGATGAACGGCGTCGACCCTAACGCCTGGGCGAAACAGACCCTGGAGCGGATCGCCAACCGATGGCCCAACAAGGACATCGAGGCACTGATGCCGTGGAATTTCAAGCCCGACGAGTGAACGGCGCCGGATGGACGCTTACGATCAAGGACCGCGTCTCGATCCATGATCGGCCGCCAAACGTCGCCGACCGCGCGGAGGCGGGACATTGGGAGGGCGACCTCATCATCTGCAAGCGCGCGAGGCCGGTCCTCGTCCTGCACGAGCGCAAGTCGCGCCTGACGCTGGCCGCAAGGCTCGCCGGAAAAAGCGCCGCCGAGACGATCTCCGCCATGCTCGCCGTGTTCGGCCGCGTCGCCCCATCGTTACGCAAGTCGATCACCTTCGACAACGACACCGCCTTCGCCAGGCACGCTCTGCTGCGCGACATGCGCGGCATGACGACCTGGTTCTGCGACGCCTACGCCTCATGGCAGAAAGGCGGGATCGAAAACGCCAACGGGCGATTACGCCGATGGCTGCCCCGCGACATCGACCTCGATCGCCTCTCCGACGACGAAATCCAGGAAATCGTCGTCACCGCCAATCTCACGCCGAGAAAATGCCTGGCCTTCAAAACCCCATTCCAAGCCATCCTTGCCGAACTCGGAAAAGACGTCCAAATTCGCTTCGCTTAACCGTTGCGCTTCACGCTGGAATCCACGCGGAGCGTCAGCACTGCAATTTTTTTTAAGCATTTGCGGAATTTCAGCTTGTCTTTCGGTCAAGTTTCAAGTTACCTAACGTTAAGCTAAAAGATGTGGAACGTGGTGATTCGCGCGGGAGCTGTGCGAATTTTTTTCGGGGGCTGATGTGGTGGAAGGTGTGAGCCGAGAGCGGGAGGTCACGGTCGAAGTCGATCGCGGGCTTTTCATTCTTTGCTACGCCTTCGGTGCGCCTTCGGGTCCTTCTCCCATTGCCTTGTTGCGGCCTGTGGATGGTTTCGAGTCCGTTGTGGAGATCTTGTCCGCGCCGGGGCTTGTCGATGGATTCCTGGCGGCGCCCGGCGATTGCGCCGTGATCCGGGCCGAGCAGTCCGTCCAGCTTGCTCTCAAAATCAAGGGTCAGGGCGTCGACGGCTCGCTTGACGCGTCCTTTCGCATCACGCCGGTCTCGGGAGCGGACGTCGCGGCGAATCCTCCCGTTCCGCTGCAAATTGGCGAGGATGGGGCGGAAGAATCCTCGTTCGAGCTTGTGGCCCATGTCGCGCGCCGTGGCGACGTTGCTGTCGCCGCGGGCGTCTGGGTCGCGGGCCCGGACGCTCCCGCGGCGATCGAGGCTGTCGGGATCCGCGGCCCCTTGCCTTCGGGCGTCGGGATCGAGATCCAGCCGTTCGTCGGGACCAATCCGCCGCGCTGGCTCGATTGGGCGCCTTCGGGCGCGTTCGTCGGAACGCGTGGCCGCGCTCTCCCCCTGGTGGGATTGCGCATGCGGCTCACGGGCGAACAGGCGGCGCGTTTCCTGCTTTCGGTCGATGCGCTGTTCCTCGGTTCTCCGGTCGTGTGTCGTCAGGGACGCGAGATCGAAATTATCGGACCCGCCGCGGGTGATCCTTTGGTCGGGTTGCGTCTCAGCCTCATCTCGGAGGCCGTCGAGTCGGATTTTGGCGCTCAGGATCAGGCGTCGCCTGAACTCCATCCGGTTGAGCGTCACAAAGAAAGCAGAATCAGAGTATTCCGCGCTGCAGCGGACGCATGAAGCGTTAGACTCTGAATCTAATGGTTTGATTTTAAACCATGGGGGGTGTGCATGGCGACGTATAATTTGAATGCGGTCCAATTGACCGCGGAATTGGGTGCGCTCAAAACGGCGGGCGAAGCGATAAATATTGTCACCCAACTCTTCGACAACAATCTTTGGCCGAAAGGAGCGGGCGCGCTTTTCACCGAAATCGAGACTCAAGGCAATACTGCGGCTGCGCCGTATGAGTTGACCAAATCGGGCGAACTCTTTCTCTTTGCCGGTTCGGCGGGCGCGACGGCTTATGTCAGTGATTCGCGCGGCGGCAATATACTCGCCGACCCCGGGAATATCGATTATCTCGGTCCCCTGCATGGCGTGCGTGGCGACACTCTGATCGGCGGCGCCAGCTCCATGTCGTTGACGGTGGACAAAGGCAATAACGTCCTTATCGCGGGCACGGGCGCCAACACGCTGATCGGCGGAACCGGAAACGACACGATGTACGGCGGCGGCGACTCTTCGCTGGTCGCGGGCTCAGGCAATGATGTGCTTCGCGGCGGCCTCCTCCTCGGCGCCCACGACACCCTTTTCGGCGGGGCGGGCAAGGATGTCCTGAGAAGCGTGGTCGGCGACAGTTCGATGGTAGCGGGGACGGGCCACAACACCCTCTATGGCGGGTCCGGCTCTGACACGCTGGTTGGCGGCGGCCACACCGTCATCCACGCGGGCACGGGCAATGAAACGATCTATGCCGACTCTAGTGACGCAGCCGCCAGGGACACGGTCTACTCCGGATCGGGCTCCGATTTGATGTATGGCGGCGCCGGGAACACCGTGTTCCGGGCCGGCGCGGGTTTGAACACGATTATTGGCGCTGGCGGCAACGACACGATGTATGGCGGCGCCCACACGTCGATGGAGGCCGGCACCGGCAATGCTACGTTGCATGGCGGCTACGTCGCAACGGCTGAAACCACAATGGTTGGCGGGTCGGGTAATGATCTTATGGGAGCATTGCTGGGTAAAAATGAATTCTACACTGGAAGCGGGAACGACACCATCTGGACAGGTGCGGGTCACGACACCGTCTACGCTGGCGCCACGGGCGACGCCACCATTCATGGTGGGGCTAACGCCTCCCTCCACATAGAGAATACGACCACGGTCGTCATCGACACAACGAAGGGAGGCATGACCACCCTCACCTTCGCCAACGGCCAAGTGCTCTCGTACGGGGTCCACATCAAAATCGTATAGACCTGATCGTCCGCTGTGGCGTGAAAAGCCCGGCGAGGTCTGTCGTTCAGCAATTCGAAACGGGCGTAGCTCAACACTACGCCCGTTTTTTCATGCCCCGCGCCAGCCGCGCGGCGCAATCTTCAGCACGCCATCCATTCGGGCCGCCCGCAAACTTGGCGCATCGCTCGAAGGCGATTATGCTGGCGAGCCAACGATCCGCATCACCACATGGCCGGGTATGAATATCCTGTTCGTACACAATAATTTCCCCGCTCAGTTCCACAACCTGGCGCAAGAGCTGGCGAAGAATCCCGATCATCACATTGTCGCGGTCGGCTCGGAAACCGCCAGGCCGATGCCCGATGTCGATTTGCGCCGCTATCGCTTGCCGGCTTTCGACGTCAGGGCGACCCACCCGTTCGCCCGCCGATTCGACGTGGAATGCCGACGAGCGACTTCCGTGCTCTATGCGCTCAGTCAACTTAGGGAATCCGGATTTGAGCCGGATCTCGTCATCGGCCATTGCGGCTGGGGTGAAACGCTGCCTTTGCGCTCCGTCTTTCCCAAGGCCCGGATCGGCATTTATTGCGAATTCTATTACCGGCCGGAAGGCCAGGATGTTCATTTCGATCCTGAGGGCCCACGGCTGGGAATCGATGGCGTCGTCGCGCTTCATTGCAAGAACGCGAGCACGCTGCTCTCGCTCACCGAGGCCGATTTCGCCGTGTCGCCCACCGAATGGCAGAAGCAGACCTATCCGCCCGAATATCAATCGAAGATCCAGGTTATCCACGAAGGGGTTGACGAGTTCCGGCTCCGCCCCGATCCGGAGGCGCGCTTCCTCCTCCCCAACGGCGAGATGCTCCAAAGCGGCGCGGAAGTCGTGACCTTCGTCGCCCGCAATCTCGAACCGATGCGCGGTTATCATATTTTCATGCGCGCCCTGCCAAAAATCCTGGAAGAGCGCCCCGACGCACAAGTCGTGATCGTCGGCGGCGACGGCGTGTCCTATGGTCCGGCGCCCTCGGGAGATCAAAGCTGGAAGGAACTTCATCTCGACGAGGTCGCGAGCCGGTTGGACCTCTCGCGCGTCCATTTCCTCCCCTGGCTACCTTACGACGAATATGTCCATCTGCTGCAAATCTCTCGCGCACACGTTTATCTGACCTATCCGTTCGTTCTGTCGTGGTCGCTGATCGAAGCGATGGCGATCGGCTGCGTAATCGTCGCATCCGACACGGCTCCCGTGCGGGAGGCGATCATTCATGACCAAAATGGCCTGCTGACGCCTTTCCACGATCCCGACACCTTGGCGATGCAAGTCGCGCGCGTGCTTTCCGACCCCGGCGCCTTCGCCCATCTCGGCCGCGCCGCGCGGGCAACGGCCATTGCCCGATATGCACGGAGCGCCTGCGTCGCGGAAGCCATGGAGCGGTTGGGCCTTAACCAGGTCGAAAAAATCGCTGCCGATACTTCCCAATCGCTGTTGAAAATGGTGTGAATGGCCGACAATCGCATTCAGGCGATTTGAATCCATCCATTCCACCTTGAAGCCAGAACAGGGCGCCGTATGACCGAGCTTACCAAAAAACGCGTTCTCAACGCCGGATGCGGCGCTGTCCGATATGGCGGGCTTCCCCCTGCTTTTTTGCCCGCGCGATGGGAGGAAGTCAGGCTCGATGTCGACCCGGCGACGCGACCCGACATCATCGCTTCTCTGGCCGACATGCGTCGAGCCGTTCCGAACGCGAGTTTTGACGCGGTCTATTCCTCCCATTCGATCGAGCATCTCTACGCTCATGAGGTCATCCCGGCTTTCCGGGAGTTTCGTCGGGTGATCAGGCCCGATGGTTTCGTGCTCCTCACCTGCCCAGACCTCCTGGCTATTTCTCGCCTGATCCTGGCGCAAGGCGCGGAAACGGTCGCTTATCAATCGCCCGCCGGCCCGATCCGCCCGATCGATATGCTCTTCGGACATGGCCGTTCGATCGCTGAGGGAAAGGTGGCGATGGCCCACCGCACGGGCTTCACCGCGCCGCGCATCGCCAGGCTCGCGCTCGAATCGGGTTTCAGGGAAGTTCGGGCCACTGAAGGCAAATCATTCGATCTGTGGGCGATTCTCCTCGGCCCCGAAGCTTCGGAGGCATCGCTTGCGGCGATGTTTGAAGGCTCCGACCTTGCCAAACTCTTCGGTGCGGCGTCTGTTGCCCGGGCTCTGTCGCCGACGATGCACCCATCTGGACCGGCGGACGCCAGTGCTTGAGCAGGTCGCGCCGGTTGTATCTGAAGCGGCGTCGCAGCGGGGAAATCTCCTGGACGCAGACGCGTTGCTTTTCGACCGGCGCCGCCATTTCGAGGCCTTGCTGCTCAAGGTCCGGGAACATCTCGAAAATGGGCGGCCAAACCTCGCCTTTGGCTATGTCGATCGGCGGTGCCGTCTGCTCAATTCGAACGCCCACGATTTCCTGCTGCGAGCGGAGGTCAGCCGACGCGCGGACTTCCTCGACGAAAGCGCGCGCGATCTCGACCGCGCCATCGAACTCGATCCGACCGACCGCTATGTCCTTCAGTTCGCGCTGACGTGGGGCGAGCCTGCGCAGAAAAGTCTCGCCGCCCGCCTCGTCCTGTCGGATGGCGACGCCAACGCCGCTCTCGTCGTCCTCGCCGTGGACTGGCTGATGGATGAAGGCGAGACCATGCTGTTTGCGCTCGGTCGGCGCGACCGAGCCCTCGCCGGATGGGCGGCGTGGACTGGCGCGGCGGAAATTCATTTGCGCCTCGCGGGTGATGCGGAGCGCCTTGTGGCCTTGAAACCCGAGCCGGACCATTGGCTCGCGAAGGAAACACGGTTCGCCGCGACAATCCGGCTGGACGCCGGCGAGAATGTCGCGACGGCGACGCTCCTGCGCAACGGCGCGGCCGCCGCGACGCGCAGTGTGGCGGCCGGACCGCGCGCCTTCGCCGACGCTGCGCCCGAACCCGCCGCTCTGTCGGTCATCGTGCCGGTTTACGAGGATTTCGCGGCGACCCGCGCCTGTTTCGAGGCGCTTTTCGCCCAAGGCGCGCCCCTTGTGACGCGGATCCTTGCGGTGGACGACGCCAGTCCCAATGCCGACTTGCGGCGATGGCTGGACGATCAGGCGGCGGCGGGCCGTATCACGCTGCTGCGCAACAGCCATAATCTCGGCTTCGCGGCCTCGGTCAATCGGGCCCTGCAGCTTTGTCCGGCGGGCGATGTCGTCCTGCTCAACGCCGACGCGCTTCCGCCGCCGGGAAGTCTCGCGCGGCTCGCCGAGGTCGCCCATGCGGCGCCGGACATCGGCACCGTCACGCCCTTCTCCAACAATGGCGAATACGCCAGCTTGCCGAAGCCCTATGCAGCCAATCCGATGGAGACCAAAGCTGAAATCGCGCATATCGACGGTCTGGCGCGCGAGGCCAACGGGCTGAATTTCGTTGATCTGCCCAATGGAATCGGCTTCTGCCTGTTCATCACCCGCGCCTGTCTCGACGCCGTGGGTCCCCTGCCCGAGCTTTATGCCCGGGGTTATTTCGAGGATGTGGAATTCTGCCTGCGCGCGCGCGAAAAAGGCTTCCGGAACGTCTGCGCGACGGGGATTTATGTTGGCCATGAGGGCTCGCGTTCGTTCCGCGCTGAAAAGCGTCGCCTGGTGATGCGCAATCTGGCTGTTTTGCAACGTCGGTTTCCCGATTATGAGGCCGAGTCGGCCTCCTTTGTCGAAGCCGATCCTCTGCGGCGCGCGCGCGGCGCGATCGAGGCTCTGCTTCCCGGGGAGGCCGGACGCGTCGCGCTCGTCTGCGCGGGCGGCGCCGCGCGTTTTCTGGCGGTCGAGCGCGCCGAGGCGTTGGCGGAGGAGGGCGGCCCTGCGCCGCTGATTTGCGCCTGTGTAAATCGACGCGCAGAATTGCGCAGCGTCGCGGGTGGGTGGCCGCAATCGCTCGAATTTCCGCTCGACGGGCGCGAAGGCCAGCGAAACCTCATCGCTTTCCTGCGCGCCAGCCAAATCTCGCGGATTGAAACGTTCGATCCCTTGGCGCTCGAACCCGGCATTCTTGCCGCGCTGTTCCGGCTCGGCGTTCGGGTGGAAATCGCGGCGGGCGATTTGGAATGGGCGATCCCGCTGCAAACTTCGTTCGACCGCGCATGCCGGACGCCCGACGAGTCCGGCCCTTGCGCTTTTTGCGCCGAGGGCGCCTTTCAGGGCGAAACCGCAGACACGGTCCGGCGGCGGAGCCTCAAGCGCAAGCGCAGAATTCTGGCCCGCGCCGCCGGATTCCGGCCGCTGGACCGCATGTCCGAGCAGATCGCGCGCCATATGTTCGGCGATGTCGCGGTTGCATCCTTTGTCGAGCCGCCAATTGTGGCGCGGCCCGTCCCGCGCGCGCAGCACGGGGTCTTGGCCGTGGTCGCCCCCCTGTGTGACGCGCGCGCCGACCGATTGGTCGTGGCGCTCGGCCGCGCCCTTCGAAGGATCGACGATTCGGCGCGCATCGTCGTCTTTGGCGGTTGCGTCGACGATCTCGCCGTCATGCGGGCGGGCGACATTTTTGTCGCCGGCCCGGTCGAACAGGATGGAATCGAACGCCTGCTGCGCCAATATGATGTTTCCGCCCTGATGTCGCCTTATCGCGCCCGTCTGTTCGACCGGATCGACCGAATCTCCCGCGCTTTCGCTTTGCCGAAGGCCTGTTTTGACTTTTCCTTCGGGAAGCTGGCGCTCGAAGATGGCGATCTCGCGCTCGATCCGCGCCTGTGCGACGCCAAGGCGGCGTCGCGCGTCGCGCAATGGTATTGCGGTTTGTCGCAAGGGGCCGCGGCATGTTGAGCCAGTCGGAACAGAGCCGCGCCGGTCTGCGCGCTCAGGCCGTGATGATCAGCGACAGTCAGGTCGCCGGCTTTGTGTGCGACCCGTCCGATCCAGGTCGCCGCTTCGTCGTCGAACTGTTCCTCGACGGTTTTCCCGCCGGCGTCAGCCGAGCGGAGCTTTTTGACCGCGAACTCGCCCGCGAGGGCGTGGGCGGCGGCTGCCATGGCTTCGTCTTCACTCTGCCGCCCTCCGCCATGGAAACGGCGCGGCGTGTCGAAATCCGCCTCGCCAATAGCGGCGAGATCGTTGGCGCGCCGCTGCTCGCCCCTGCGGCTCCGGCGCAGAATAAGGATCTATCGCCGGGCGAGGTCGGTTGGGACGGCGGCTTGCGCCTGACCGGATGGGTCAGCGGCGATCCGGACCGCGCCCAGACCATCCGCGCCCTGATCGATGGCGAGGAGGTCGCCCGGACCAACGCGACGCGGTGGACCCACGTCGGCGAAGGCGACGCGGTCCGCGCCTACCGCCGCTTCGATCTCAACCTCCCGCTGCGCTTCGCCGACGGCCTCGCCCATATCGCGACTGTCCTTGACGAACATGGCGCCGAACTTGATGGCAGTCCCTGCAGAATCGTCGCCTTTCGCGACGGCCTGGCCCGGTTTATCGAAGGCCGCGCGGAACTTGAATCGGAAAAACCGCGTGCCGATTTTTTCGACCGGATCGTGCCGCAATCGCTGCCGCTGGACCTTTTTAGGCAATGGCGCGAGATTTTTCCGCTTCCCGCGCCGGTCGCGGACGCACGGCCCCGGGTCGCCGTGGCCCTCGTCGGCGACGAGGGGATCGAGGACAGCATCGCCAGTCTTGAAGCGCAACAAGGATGCGATTGGATCGCCGCTTCGCTCGAGGGCGGCGGGGGGCCTGTCGATTTCGACCCCGCCGTGCTGCGCGTGTTCCTCGCCGATGAGGCCAAAGATTGCCCGATCCTGGTTTTCGCGCCTTCCGGAACCGTTTTTCAGCCCCAGGCCCTCGCCTTGATGGCAGAGGCCCTCAAAACTTTCCCCTCGTCGCCGTTGGCCTATGCCGATTTCACTTTGTCCGAGGCCGATGGCGGCGAATGGCCGGTCGCTCTGCCCGCCTTCGATTACGAACGGATGCTCGAGCAGGGCTGCGGCGCCTTGTTTTTCGCCGCGCGCGCCACCTATGTCCGGGCCGCGACACAGGCTGGGGCGGCCGACCTGTTTCGACTGTTCTTCTTCTCCCAGGACCGCCGTCGTGTCGTCGGCGCTCGGGTTCTCGATCCGAAAGCTGGCGAATTGGCCGCCGCCTCACCCGTCCATCGTCCGGGTTTCCTCGCGCGTCTGCCCAGGCTTGATCCCGCCAAGACCTCGGCGCCGCTGGCGCGCGCGCTTCAGGCTCATCTCGCGGCGCGAGGGGTGCAGGGCAAGATCGGCTCCGGACGCGGCGAGATTTTCCCTTCGGCGATCATTGCGCGTTCGGCTCCGCGCGGCCGGGTCTCGATCCTCGTTCCCACGCGCGACCGCGCCGATCTTTTGCGCGCCTGTTTCGAGTCGCTCGCCAAAACGGTCGATCTCGCTTCCCACGAATTCCTCGTGCTCGACAACGATTCAGTCGAGCCGGAGACGAAACTGCTTTTCGAGGAGATCGCCGCGCAAGGGGGGCGCGTGCTGCCGGTTCCCGGCCCCTTCAATTTCTCGCGCATCGTCAACCGCGGCGCGGCGGAGGCGATGGGCGATTTCCTGCTGCTGCTCAACAATGACGTTGAGGCCTTGCAACCGGGCTGGCTGGAGGAAATGTTGAGCCGTATTGCTGAGCCGGATGTCGGCGCCGTGGGCGCGGCGTTGCTGTGGCCAAGCGGGGTCGTTCAGCACGGTGGCGTTGTGCTCGGGCCGAAATTCGCGGCGCTGCACGCCTTCGACGATCGCATCGAGAGCGACCCCGGCTATGCCGACCTGCTGCGCGTCGCCCACGAATGCGGGGCGGTCACCGCCGCCTGCCTGCTCACCGAGCGGCGGCTCTTTATGGAAGCCGGCGGCTTTGACGAATACCGCTTTCCGGTCAATTTCAACGATGTCGATTATTGCCTGCGACTCCGGGCGGGCGGCCTGAGAGTGGTCCTCACGCCCCATGCGCGGCTGCTGCATCGCGAATCCGCCTCGCGCGGCGCCGAACGCCGTCCTGACCAGGCCTTCCGCTTCCAGCGCGAAGTGCGCAATTTGCGCGCGATTTGGGGCGAGACGCTGGCCGCCGACCCCGCCTACCATCCGATGCTTTCGCTCGACCAGACGCCCTTTTCCGCTTTGGCCTGGCCGCCGCGCCCTGCGCCGCCGCGCCTGCCGCTTTGGCCCAAGCCCCGTCCCGTTCCGCCGGGGTTCTGATCGTCGAGCGGTCGAGCCGTCGAGACGCAGTGGTTCCCCTGGCTCACGCTGGCATTGGCGCAAAGCCGCCCTGCCGAAATGGCTTGGGCGTGCATCTTGTGCCGGCCGAGCTTGCGACTAATCTAGCTCTCACAAATCTTCCGCCGAGGACATCGCCCCATGTTCAAGGTCAAGGCATTCGCCGCGCACTCCGCCACAAGCCCGCTCACGCCCGTCAGCTTCGAGCGCCGCGATCCCGGTCCGCATGACGTGCAGATCCAAATTCTTTACTGCGGCGTATGCCATTCCGATCTCCACCAGGCGCGCAATGACTGGAGCAATTCGCTTTACCCCATGGTTCCGGGTCATGAGATCGTCGGCCGGGTGATCAAGGTTGGCGCCCATGTGACACGGTTCAAGGCTGGCGATCTTGCCGCCGTGGGCTGCATGGTCGATTCCTGCCGGCGCTGCGAGCCCTGCGATGCCGGGCTCGAACAATATTGCGCCGAAGGCTGCACCCTGACCTATAACGACCGCGAACGCAGGTCGAAAAATCTGACCTTCGGCGGCTATTCCGAACAGATCGTGGTCGAGCAGCGTTTCGTCGCCAAGGTTCCCGAAAATCTCGATCTCAAGGCGGTGGCGCCGCTGCTTTGCGCTGGGATCACCACTTATTCGCCCTTGCGCCATTGGAAGGTCCGCCCCGGCCAGCGGGTCGGCGTCATCGGGCTGGGCGGCCTCGGCCATATGGGCGTCAAATTCGCCAAGGCCATGGGCGCGCGGGTGACGATGATCACGACCTCGCCCGAAAAGGGCAAGGACGCGCTGCGCCTTGGCGCCGACGAGGTTCTCGTCTCGCGCGACGCAGAGGCGATGGCGCGGCATCGCGGCGCCTTCGATTTCCTGCTCAACACCATTCCCGTCGGCCACGACCTCAATCCCTATCTGACTTTGCTCAAGACCGACGGGACCATGGTGCTGGTTGGGGCGCTGACTGCGCTGGAGCCTCCGCTTCTGGGGGTCAATCTGATCGGCGGGCGCAAAACCATCGCAGGCTCGCTGATCGGCGGCATGGCCGAGACCCAGGAAATGCTCGATTTCTGTGGCAAGCACAATATTGTGAGCGACGTCGAAATGATCGGCATCGGCGAGATCAACGAAGCCTATGAAAGGCTTTTGAAAAACGATGTGCGCTACCGGTTCGTGATCGATATGGCGTCGCTCGAAGCAGCTTGAACAGAAGTGGGAGGATGATGTGCTGACCCCAAAGCCGGAGTCCTCGCTGCTGCTGCTGGTCGATTTTCAAACCCGTCTGGCCCGGGCGATGGACGGGGCCGAAGCCGCCATCGCCAATGCGCGGCATATCGCCGAAGGCGCGCGGTTGCTCGGCGCCGAAATTCTGGTCACCGAGCAAAATCCCGAAAAGCTCGGGCCGATCGTCCCGGAACTGGCCGAATTCGCTTCGGCCCCCGTCAGCAAAATGTGTTTCGACGCCTGCGCCGCGCCGCATTTCCCGAAGGATATGCTTGCCGGCCGCGCGGTCGTCGTCGCCGGATTCGAAGCCCATGTCTGCGTATTGCAAACCGTAGCGGCATTGCTGAAACAAGGGCGCCAGGTTCTGGTGGCCGCCGACGCCGTGGCTTCGCGCCGGGCCGAGAGCAAAGAAACCGCGCTGCGAAGGATGGAGCGCGCCGGCGCCGTGATCGTGACCACGGAAATGGTCCTGTTCGAATGGCTGGGAAGCGCGGATCACCCGCGCTTCCGCGATATTTCACGTCTGGTCAAATAGGCCTTCACATCGAAAGGCTGAAGCCGCTCGGCCCGATGTTGGCCTCGAACCCCGCCTGCATGCCTTTCAGTTCGAGAATCACGCCGTTGGAATTGCGCATGCGGAGAACCCGCACCCCCCCAGCGATTGCGACGCCGGCGCCGACCGCGGCATAAGTGCCAACAATGTCGGTCGGATTGTTGATGTTCAGCGCCCGGCCGACCAGCGTGGCGCTGGAGACGCCGATCGTGCCGGCGGTGACGCCGCCGATCCGCAGCGGATAGGTGTGGCCGTTGAACGTCAGCTTGCCCTTGCCGCCGCCAATGCCGACGACGAAACCTGCGTTGACGAAACGGAGGCGGACCGATCCGGTCCCGGCTTCGGCGGGCGCGCTCGCGACGGCCAAAGCGACAGCCAGGGCGGCGGCGGCGGTCTTGAAGATGTGGCGACGGTTGAGCATGCGTGCCTCCGATTATATGGCGTGCTTGAGATCGAAAGTCTTTTCGGGCAGGGCGGGCGGTAAGACGCAACAACTTGGTTCACAGATGATTCCAGCTTACCGCGCCGTGGGACGGGATCATGGCTGGGCGCGAAACCGCGGTCAAGGCGCAGGTGAAGGTTTGAGCGCCCATCAAGGCACGACGAGCGCCGCCCCGATCATTGCGGCTTAAGACCCGCCGCTGTCGCGCCCGCGATGGCGCAGGCCTCGTCATGGTCGGAAGTGTCGCCGGTCACACCCACCGCGCCGATCGGCGCGCCGTCGGAGCCGACCACAATGATCCCGCCGGGCGCCGGGATGATCCCCTGCGGGAAGATCGGGCCGAGCGCGGCGACGAAACTGGGCCTTTTATTCGCCAACTCCTCGACCTGCCGGGAAGAGACGCCGAGCGCCAGGGCGCCGTTCGCCTTGCCGACCGCGATCTGCGGCCGGTGATTGGACGCTCCATCCTGTCTTTGCAGGGCGATGACATGGCCGCCGGCGTCGAGCACCGCGATCGTCAACGGCTTGAGGCCCATCTCCTCGCCCTTGGCGAAGGCGGCGGCAATCAGAATATTGGCCTGTTCCAATGAGATGCGGCTCATGCGAGTCTCCAGTGGCGAAAGCGTGGCGCGCGGCAAATTAAATTCCCGGGCAAAAAAGGCAAACCCCTTTTACGCGCCCCGCCGCAAGCGGCGCCGGAATTGTGATTTGATCGCGCGGGACAATCGGATCGATCATGTCCCGTGACCCGCGTCATCTCTTCTGTCAGGATCAAACATGACGGACGACAGGCTTTCCGAGCGTACGGCGACGGCGGCCGTGGGGATCGCGTTCGCGGCGGCGCGGACCTCGCTCGGAACGGTTCTGGTGGCGCGCCGCGCGGATGCGGTGTGCGCTATTTTGCTGGGTGACAGCGATGAGCGCCTCGCGCGCGAGCTCGCCGCCATATTCCCGGACACGCCGCTCGAAATGCGGCAAAAAGCGCTGGAGCCCGAACTCGCCGCCGTCGTTGCGCTTGCGGAAAAACCCTGGGCGGCGTTCGAGCCGCCGCTGGCGATCGGCGGAACGCCGTTCCAAAAAAAGGTTTGGGCCGCTTTGCGCGAAATTCCGGCGGGCGCCACCGTCAGCTATGCCGAAATCGCGCGACGGATCGGCGCGCCTTCCGCCTTGCGGGCGGTGGCGGGCGCCTGCGCCGCCAACGTTCTCGCCATCGCCATTCCCTGCCATCGCGTCTTGCGCAGCGACGGGACCCTTTCGGGTTATCGCTGGGGTTTGGAGCGCAAACGCATGCTTATCGAGCGCGAAAAACGTGCAACTGCAACTGCACATAATGTAGCGCTTAAAGGGCGTGGATATTTGAGCCAAGTCAAATGTGGCGGAGGAGAACGCGCCTATCTTGATTGTGTGACCACGTCACAGGCGTCAGCGTGAGCAGGCGCTTCCTCCCTGAGACTTGGACCGCTTTACAAGAGGCGGTCCTTTTTCTTTATCGGTCATATCGGGGGCTGCGCCGCAGGCGAGCGAGAGCGAAAGGCAGCCGTCTCATCGCACGAATGCAAGCCCCGCTTCCTTCATTCAGGCTCTTTGCCTCCCTTGCTTGTTCCGCCGCGCCTGATGCGCTTATGTTTCTCCATGCGGAAACAAAAAAGCCAATCCGGCGCGACGCCGACCAAAAGGCCTCCTGTTCGAACCGAAGACGCGAGGAAGAAAGGCGCCGCAGATCGTGAGCGTGTGCGCGAAATCTTTGCCCGTCTGGCCGCATTGAACCCGCATCCCAAAGGCGAGCTGGACTATGTAAATCCTTTTACCCTGCTCGTCGCGGTGGTGCTTTCGGCGCAGGCGACCGACGCCGGGGTCAATCGCGCGACCAAGGGCCTGTTCGCCGTCGCTTCGACGCCTCATCGGATGCTGGCGCTTGGCGAAGAGGGCTTGCGCGACAAGATCAAAACCATAGGCCTGTTTCGCGCCAAGGCGAAAAATGTGATCGCTTTGTCGCGCAGGCTGATCGACGAATTCGGCGGTGAAGTTCCGCGCAGCCGCGAGGCGCTCGAAAGCCTGCCGGGCGTAGGGCGCAAGACCGCCAATGTCGTGCTCAACATCGCCTTCGGGGAAAAAACCATCGCGGTCGACACCCATTTATTCCGGGTCTCGAATCGCATCCCTCTGGCGCGCGGAAAGACGCCCGAAGAGGTCGAAAAGGGCTTGCTCGCCATCGTGCCGGACGAATATCTCCTTCACGCCCATCATTGGCTGATCCTTCACGGCCGTTACATCTGCAAGGCGCGCAAGCCCGACTGCCCTGCCTGTCCGATTGCCGACCTTTGCGAATTTACCGAAAAGACAGGTTTCTCCCAAAGTGCGACAATCTGAGCGCGTCGCCTTGCTTGCGCGCGTCATCTGGTCGTCATATGAACGATTGGTTAAACTCGCCAATCGCGGCTCTCGCGGAACGCCGAGGTTGCCATGCTGGGACCGCTTGATCTGGAAGGATGGCTCGATGGCGATGAGGACGAGGATCTTCGTGCGCGGTTGAGCGAATGCGCGGAGATCCGGCGGCTGCGCCATGATCACGGCCTCGCCCGATTTCCCGGCTGGAGCGCCTTCGAATTCGCGCTCGCCCGCTGTTTTTCGGCGACGGAATATCTCGATGCTCACGAAATGAGGATGCTGGCGGGTCGGCTCGGCCTTTGAACCGGCGCGCGGAAACTGCAAGGCTTCAGCTTTTTGTTTTTGCGCGCAGAACTGCACCAAAGCCACAAGCAATGAATTGTTAAACTTTTATAGGCTATCCGCTCTTGTGAGCGCGCGGCGCCGCCTCTATACGGGCTCCACCCGATCGAACGGGTCGAATCAGATCAGGCATGCCTCAGCTTTATCATCATCCGCTCTGTCCGCATTCGCGTTTCGTCCGGCTCGCGCTCGGCGAATATGGCGTCGAGGTGGAACTGATCGAGGAGCGGGTCCATGAAAGGCGGCGCGAGTTCCTGATGCTCGATCCGGCGGGCCAGACCCCGGTTCTGGTCGAGGACAATGGTCTGGTCATACCCGGCGCGGGGCCGATCGCGGAATGGCTGGACGAAACGCTTGGCGAGCGGCTTGGCGACCATCGCCTGCTGCCGCCTTCACCGATCACGCGGGTCGAAGTGCGCCGGCTGATGGCCTGGTTCAACGAGAAATTCTTCGACGAGGTCAGCAACTGGCTGGTGACCGAGAAGGTCTATAAGCGCTTCACCGCCACCGAGATCGGCGGCGGCGGGCCGGACATGGATCTTCTGCGCGCGGCCCGCGCCAATGTGCGCTATCATCTGCGCTATGTTTCCTATCTGGAATCGACGCGCCGGTGGCTGGCGGGCGACAAGATGACCTATGCCGATCTTGCGGCGGCCGCCCATCTGTCCTGCGTCGATTTCCTCGGCGACGCGCCGTGGGACGAGGAAGAGCCGGCCAAGTTATGGTATCAGCGCCTGAAGAGCCGCCCGAGCTTCCGCCCCCTGCTGGCGGACCGCGTGCCCGGCGTGGCGACCAATCCGATCTACGCCGCGGTCGACTTTTAGCCTTTTTGCGCGCCGAGGCCGCCCGCCTCGGTTTTGACGCCTGCCGCATCGCCGCGCCTGATGCGATCCCCGAGGCGCCGGCGCGGCTCGACGCTTTTCTCGCCGAAGGGCGCCAGGGCGACATGGACTGGCTCGCCGAAAAACGCGACTGGCGCGGCGACCCGCGCCGATTGTGGCCTGAAGTTCGATCCGTCATTCTGCTCGGCATGAATTACGGCCCGAACGGCGACGCCTTGGCGACCTTAGACCAACGCGGCGCCGGCAATATTTCCGTCTATGCGCGAAACCGCGATTATCATGATGTCGTCAAGGGCAAGCTCAAGCTTTTGGGCGCCGCCTTGCTCGCCCGGGCGAGGGAATGGGGCGAGGAGGGCTCGGTAAAAGTCTTCGTGGACACCGCGCCAGTGATGGAAAAGCCGCTTGCTCACGCCGCGGGGCTCGGCTGGCAGGGCAAGCACACCAATCTGGTGTCGCGCGATTTTGGCTCCTGGCTTTTTCTCGGCAGCATTTTCACCACTCTGGCGCTCCCGTCCGACGCGCCGGAAGCCGACCATTGCGGAAACTGCCGCGCCTGTCTCGACGCCTGCCCGACGGGGGCGCTGGACGCGCCCTATCGGATCGACGCGCGGCGCTGCATTTCCTACCTGACCATCGAGGCCAAGGGTCAAGTTCCGCGCGAATTGCGCGAAAAAATCGGCAATCGCATCTATGGCTGCGACGATTGCCTTGCCGTCTGTCCGTGGAACAAATTCGCGCAGCAAGCGCATGAGGCGAAACTGCAGGCCCGCGCCGATTTTTGCGCGCCGCCGCTGGCAAAACTTGCCGCGCTGGACGAGGCGGAATTCCGCGCCTTTTTCGCCGGCTCCCCGGTCAAGAGGATCGGCCATGCCCGCTTTCTGCGCAATGTGCTGGTCGCGGTCGGAAATTCCGGCGATTCTGGGCTCGCCCCCTTGGCCGAGGCCAGGCTCGACCATATCTCGCCCTTGGCGCGCGGCATGGCGGTCTGGGCTCTCGCCCGCCTGCTGCCGCGAACGGAATTCGCCAAATGCGCGGAAAAATGGCGGGCGCGGGAAAAAGACGAGACTGTCCGCGCCGAATGGCAAGCGGCGATGATCGGGGGGAGTGACGGGTGAAACTAGCAATTTTCGGCCTTGGCTATACCGCAACCTACTACGCCCTCAATCGTGCGCAGGCTTTCGCCGAGGTCGCGGGCACTCGACGCCAACCCAAAAGCGAGACGCTCGGCCGGGTCACGCTGCTGCCTTTCGACGGCGCGGCGGAAAATGTCGATCCCCGGGTGACGGCGGCGATCGCCGAGGCCGACGCGCTTCTGGTGAGCGCCGGCCCGGACGAGAACGGCGATCCGGTCCTGCGCCGGCTGGGTCGCGAGATCGCGGCCGCGGCAAAACTGAAAAAGATCGTCTATCTTTCGACCATCGGCGTCTATGGCGATCATGACGGCGAATGGATCGACGAAACCGCGCAGCCCAAACCTTCGAACCTGCGCAGCCGCCAGCGCCTCGCGGCGGAAGCCGAATGGCTCGCCTTGGCGCGGGCGTCGGGCAAGGAGGTTTATGTGTTGCGGCTTTCCGGCATCTACGGGCCGGGCCGCAACGTTCTGGTGAAATTGCGCGAAGGGACGGCGAAACGGCTGATCAAGCCCGGGCAGGTGTTCAACCGCATCCATGTCGAGGACATCGCTCAGGCGATCGACGCCTGTTTCCGCGGCCGGGCGCCAGGGGGCGTTTACAATGTCACCGACGATGAGCCGGCGCCGCCGCAGGACGTGGTGACCTTCGCCGCCGAACTCTTGGGCGTCGAACCGCCGCCGGAAAAGCCGTTCGAGGAGACGCCGCTCACCCCGATGCAGCGCAGCTTTTATGGCGAGAACAAGCGCGTCTCCAACCGGCGGATGAAGGCTTTGCTCGATCTCGATCTGGTTTTCCCGACTTATCGCGAGGGCGTTGGCGCGCTTATAGACGAAGGCGAGTGAGCGTAAATTCGGCGTGATCGGCGCGCAATCGGATGGACAGCCGCCGGTTTTTTTGCGAAAGACTTTTTATGACTTCGGCGCAAGCGGCCAAGCCGCTGTTTTCCTATCGCAAATATTGGGCGCACCGTTTCGGGACGGCGCCCTTCCTGCCCATGTCTCGCGCGGAAATGGAGGCGGTCGGCTGGGACTCGTGCGACGTGATCCTCGTCACCGGCGACGCCTATATCGACCATCCGAGTTTTGGCATGGCGATCGTCGGGCGCCTCCTCGAGGCCCAGGGGTTTCGGGTCGGGATCATCGCCCAGCCGGACTGGAAGAACGCCGAAAACTTCAAGCAACTGGGAAAACCCAATCTTTTCTTCGGTGTGACCGCCGGCAATATGGACTCGATGGTCAACCGCTACACCTCCGACCGGCGGCTCCGCCATAACGACAGCTACACCCCCCATGGCGAGGGCGGCAAAAGGCCGGACCGCGCGGTGATCGTCTATGCCCAGCGCTGCCGCGAGGCTTTTGCCGATGCGCCGATCGTCATCGGCGGCATCGAAGCTTCTCTGCGCCGCATCGCCCATTATGACTATTGGTCGGATAAAATCCGCCGCTCGATCCTGCTCGATTCCAAGGCCGATCTTCTGCTCTATGGCAATGCCGAGCGAGCTTTGGTCGAAGTCGCCCATCGCATCGCCAAAAAGGGAGTTTTTTCTGATTTTTCCGATATCCGCGGCCTCGCGATCCTGCGCGACGCGACGCGGGAAGGCTGGACCGAGGCCCATGCCGAAAACCTCGACGGCGACGAGGGGATTCACGTCAAGGGCGAAAATGTCGTGGTCCGCCTGCCGGCCTACGAACAGGTCGTCGCCGAGCCCGAAGTCATACGCCCGCGCCTCGCGCGTGCTGCACAAGGAGAGCAATCCCGGCAACGCCCGGCCTCTGGCGCAAAGACACGGCGACAAGGATGTCTGGCTGACCGCGCCGCCCATTCCGCTGACCACGCCGGAAATGGACGCCGTTTATGGCTTGCCCTATGCTCGCGCGCCGCATCCCGCCTATGGGGACGCGAAAATCCCGGCCTGGGAGATGATCCGCCATTCGGTGACGATCATGCGCGGCTGTTTCGGCGGCTGCTCGTTCTGCTCGATCACCGAACACGAAGGCCGCATCATCCAGAGCCGTTCTCAGGAGTTCGGTCCTGAAAGAGATCGAGGAAATCCGCGACAAGACCGAAGGCTTTACCGGCATCATTTCCGACATCGGCGGGCCGACCGCCAATATGTACCGCATGGCCTGCAAGGACAAAAAGACCGAAAGCGTCTGCCGCCGCCTGTCCTGCGTCTTTCCCGACATCTGCAAGAATCTCAACACCAGCCATGATGCGCTTGTCGAGCTTTACAGAAAGGCGCGCGCGATCAAGGGCGTCAAGAAAGTGATGGTCGCCTCCGGCGTGCGCTACGATCTGGCGGTGAAGAGCCCGGCCTATGTGCGCGAACTGGTGACGCATCATGTCGGCGGCTATCTGAAGATCGCGCCGGAGCATACCGAGGACGGCCCGCTCTCCAAGATGATGAAGCCGGGGATCGGCGCCTATGACAGGTTCAAGGCTTTGTTCGACAAGGCGGCGCGCGAGGCGGGCAAGGAATATTACCTCATCCCCTATTTCATCGCGGCGCATCCCGGCACGAGCGACGAGGACATGATGAATCTCGCGCTCTGGCTCAAGCGCAACAATTATCGCGCCGATCAGGTCCAGACTTTTTTGCCCTCGCCGATGGCGCTCGCCACCGCCATGTATCACTCGGGCTTCAATCCCTTAAAACCCGTGCGCCATGGCGCGTCCGAAAAAGTCTCCGCCGTCAAGGGCCTGCGCCAGCGCCGGCTGCACAAGGCGTTCTTGCGCTATCACGATCCCGAGAACTGGCCGATGCTGCGCGAGGCGCTCAAAAGCATGGGCCGCGCCGATCTGATCGGCCCCGGCAAGAAACATCTCGTTCCACCCTGGCAGCCGGCGGGTTTTGAACCGAAGGGTCGGGCTCCGGCGCCGAAAAACGCCTGCGAAAATTCCAAGCCACGGAAATTTCTCACCAAAGGCGTTTTTCCGGCTTGATTTTTGCTTCGCCGCAAGTGCGCTGCGGCGCCCGTGCGCTTGACGCCGCAGGCCGCCCTACCTACTTTGGCCTTAGTCTCATCCCGCCCGGGATTCGATTCCCCCTACGAGAGGTTTTCATGTCCACCGTCAAAGTTTCCGACGCCACTTTCGAATCCGACGTTCTCAAATCCGACGTGCCCGTGGTTGTGGATTTCTGGGCCGAGTGGTGCGGTCCGTGCAAGATGATCGGCCCGTCGCTGGAAGAGCTGGCCAAGGATTATGACGGCAAGGTCAAGATCGTTAAGCTCAATGTCGACGAAAATCCGGGCGTCGCCGGCAAGCTCGGCATCCGCTCGATCCCGACCCTTATGCTGTTCAAGGGCGGCAAGGTGACGTCGCAGAAGGTTGGCGCCGCGCCCAAGGGCGAACTCGCCAAATGGATTAATGCCGCGATCTGATTGGCCGCGATCTGACGCGGTCTCCTCAATTCCCCTTGACGGCGAGCGCGCTGCTCGCCTGACAGGTCGGCGTCATTTCGATCCGGTTGATATTGACATGCGGCGGCAGGCTGACGAGCCATGCCGCCGTTTCCGCTATGTCGTCCGGCCGTCAGCGGCTCCTTGTCGGCGTAGAGCGCCGCCGCCCTCGCCGCGTCGCCGCCGAAACGAACGACCAAGAATTCCGAGCCGGCGACCAGGCCGGGCTCGATATTGGTGACACGAACATTCTTGCCGACCAGATCGGCGCGCAGATTGAGCGAGAATTGCAGGACGAAGGCTTTCGTCCCGCCATAGACATTGCCGCCGGGATAGGGATAGTCGCCGGCGATCGAGCCGAGGTTGATGATCAGCCCGTCATTGCGCGCCACCATCTGCGGCAAAACGGCGCGGGTGAGATGGACGAGGCCGGTGACATTGGTGGCGATCATCCGGTCCCAGTCGGCGAGATCGCAGTCCCAGGCGGGGTTGAGGCCGAGCGCCAGCCCGGCGTTGTTGACCAGCACGTCGATCTGCCGCCAGTCCTCCGGCAGGCTGTCCAAGAAACCGTCCACCGCGTCCATGTCGGTCATGTCGAGCGGCAGGGGAAGCACGGCGTCGCCGAGTTCCTCGCTGAGCGCCATCAGCCGCTCGACGCGCCGGCCTGTGGCGATGACGCGATGGCCGTTCTTGACGAAGCGGCGGGCAAAAGCCGCGCCGAAGCCGGCGGTGGCCCCGGTAATCAGAATGGTCTTCATGGGGAAACCCTGTTTTTCCTGTGTCCATATGATAGGCGCGACAATGCGCCTCGCTACCAGAGGCCGGGTATCATCCGCCAGGTTCGGGCGCGATAGGCGTCATATTCCGCGCCGAAATGAGATTGCAGCAGCCTCTCCTCCGCGTCGATGCGCGCCAGCAGCGGCAACAGGGTCAAGGCAGCGATGACGAGGCCGCTCCCTGAACGGAAGGCGAGCGCCCAGCCGAGCGAGCCGATCATCAAGCCGAGATAGGACGGGTGGCGGATGGTGCGGTACGGTCCGGTCGTCAACAGCTCATGGCCGGGCTGGATCGCGACCAGGCCGGAAAATCTGCTGCCGAGCGCGACCACCGGCCACAGCCGCAGCGCCGTGCCAAGGGCGTAAAGCGCTACGCCGGCCCAGCGCAGCGCCTCTCCGCCGAAGGTCAAAAAATGATGGCGGTCGTCCCAGGCGGGAATAAACCCCATGGCGAGACCGAGCAGTGCGAAAGCGGGGAGGACCCAGCGATTGCTGCGGTCCTCCCGGACGCCGGGCGACACATTGCCGCCGCAGAACAAGGCGGCGATGGCAAGCCCGAAATAGACGATTGTCAGGGCTGACAGAGCGGAGGAGCGAAAGAAAGGCCCAAAACCGCCCTCGCCCCAGACCGGCAAGGCATAATAGGCGACCGCGCCGCCGAGAATCGCGGCGACGCGAGGGAAGCCCGAAAAACGCCCGCCCGCCGCCATGCTCGCCTCCGGTCAGTTGAACATCGAGGCCGCCGGGCAGGTCGCGCAGGCGCCGCCCTCGGCGCCGCAGGACGGCGCCAGGTCATTGTCGCCGCCGCGCGCCGGCGAAGCGATCAGCGACAATTGCTGATCCAGTTCGGCCGACCCGCAGGTGGGGCAGACCGGCTCCTCGCCGGAGCGCACCAGGGTCTGGAAGGACGCGCCGCACTTTTTACATTGGTAACCATAGATCGGCATGGACAAACCTCAATGTTAGCCTCGGTCGGGCCGGCCATTTCCGGCGACCCGGCATTGGTGGTCGAGCAAATCCTCGGCATGGCTGCCGTCATTGGCGGCGAGCAGCAGGAAGCCGCGCCCGGCCCGCGGATCGTCCAGCCCGATCACGGCAATGGTTTCGCCTGCCATATTGTCGCGGGCGTGGGAAATTTCCAGAGCGGCCAAGCGAAAAATGTTCCGGTCAAGCTCTTCCGCGCCCAGCCAGCGGCCGTGATACCGGCCGGACCGGGGGCGCAAATCGATCTCGAACCAGCCCCTGCGGTCACGCGCCGCGCGGGCGAGCTGCGATTTGAGCTGCGGTAGAACGCAGTCGACATGAATATGGAGTTGGTCCTGGCTGCGGCCGGCGCGGGAATTGATCGCCAT
Source organism: uncultured Pseudomonadota bacterium (assembly GCA_963703385.1). Classification (GTDB taxonomy): domain Bacteria; phylum Pseudomonadota; class Alphaproteobacteria; order Rhizobiales; family Beijerinckiaceae; genus Rhodoblastus. The sequence goes on along the minus strand of OY969816.1, from coordinate 3,238,397 downwards.
GCCGATATCGCTCCAGGCGAGCCGCCGGCCTGCGGCCTCCTCGACCCAATGGCGCTCGCTCCAGGCGTCGGCCCAATAATTGGGCGCGCCCTTGCGCAGGAGCGAGGGGCTCTCGACCCCGGCGACCCGGACGAGCGGGGTGATGATGATATGGGTGGCCTCATCGGGGGCCCGCACGGTGGCGAAGCCCCGCTCATGATCGACCGCGAGACAGGGCGTGGGCAAGCCCGTGAGCCGGCTCATCGGCGAACAAACGCCGTGGACGACGCGCCACAAACGGTCGCGGCCGAAAGCCTGGCCCTCGAACGAAGCCGCCGGACCCGGGGCGCCGGCGAGCGCGGCGAGGCCGGCGAAAAGGGCGATGATTCTTTTCACGCGGCGGCCATAGCATTTTGCGCGGCGGCGCGCATCGTCTTTCCTGTCCCCCGCCCTCGCGATAAACTCGCCCGATGACTTTCTTGGCTCCGGGCGGACCGCTCCTGACCTTTTCCGCACGCCATGACATCAGGATCGGCGCGCGGGCCATCGCGCCCGGCGATGAAGCCCGTCTTTGGCCGGAAGAGGCGGTGGCGCTCGCCGCCATGCGGCGTGAGCGCCAGCGGGCGAGCGGCGCCGCGCGCGCGCTGGCGCGGGATTTGCTGGCCAAATTCGGCGCCCCGCCCTGCGCGATCGGTCGGGATGGCGACGGCGTTCCGCTCTGGCCGCCAGGCTTTTCCGGCTCGCTCGCCCATGACGAGACCCATGCGCTGGCGGCGGTCGCGCGGTCGGAAAAAGTCTGCGCGCTCGGCGTCGATCTCGAGCCTGATGCGCCGCTGGCGCCCGATCTGGCCCAATTGGTCGCGACGCCGATTGAGCGCGCGCGTTACGACGAGGCTCTGTTGCGCCGCCCGATCCTGTTCGTGGTCAAGGAGGCCGTGTTCAAGGCGCTTTTTCCCGCCGACCGGCGCTTTCTCGATTTTCACGATATCGAAATCGATCTCGAATCCGGCCGCGCCTACACAAAATTCGGCAGGCGCTGCCTTTTTGCCTGGGAAGGCGGCGCGAAAATCGTCGCGCTGGCGGCGCGGGAAGACTGATCAGCGCCGCCAGACAGGGGGAATGTTCATGGCTTTTTGCGCCATGGCGAGGGTCCAGAACCACAAAGCCGCCTGAGGGAGGAGGAAAATCCTCGCCGCCTCGGCCCAGTCGGGCTGAGTCGAAAGATGGATTTTTACGGTGACGCCTTCGCAGGCCGCGGCGCCACGAAACGCCTGTTCTGTCGCCGTCGGTGTTGCGTCCCCCACTTGCGACACCCAGGAATTGACGCCGATCTCTTTACGCAATTCAGGTTCGGCGGGCGCGGATGGGGTGGCGGGGAGGCTGATCTGAATGCTCTTCCGGCTCATGCGGCCTGTCTCTCCTTGTCGGCGATGATCAAATCGGCCAGACGCCCGACCTCGCGCGCGGCCTCGCCGCGCGGCGCGACTTCGAGCACGGAAAGACCGCGCGCGGCGCTTTCGGCGTAAACCACGCGCTGGATGAGGGCGGCGTCGAGAACTGGCGTTTCCGGAAACTGCGCCAAGGCGGCATGGAAATCGCGCCCGATCGCGCTATTGGCGATCTTGCGGTTGATGACAAAGGCGGCGCGCAAAGAGTCCTTGAACTGCCGCGCCTCGCGGACGAGCTGGACTGTTTCGGCGGCGGCCCAGACGTCATAGGGCGAAGGCTGGACCGGGATCAGCACCAGGTCGCTGGCCATGATCGCGGCGCGGCCGAGTTCATTCACGCGCGGCGCGCCGTCGATCACCACAATGTCGTAATTCTTCGCCAGAGCCGGGATTTCGCGATGCAGCGTCGGCTTGGCCATCCCGACGACCACGAATTCGGAATCGGCCTGCCGCGCCGCCGACCAGGCGAGGGCGCTGCCCTGCGGATCGGCGTCCACCAGCAGCACCTGCCGGCCGGACCGGCTGAAACAGGATGCGAGATTGACCGCGACCGTCGTCTTGCCGACGCCGCCCTTCTGGTTCAGCACGCCCACGATCATCGAGGCCGCCTTTCACGCTGGATGGAGATCAACGCCCGACTCGACGACCGCCCGCGCACGATAGCGCGCGAATCACCTAGCCTGGCCGCCTGCCTCAAGGTTTCCGCAAATCACGGCTTTGGCAAGCTTTGTTGCGCCGCAAATTGTGCATGGCGTTCAAAAATAAGCGCCGATGTCGTCGCTGATCTCGATCGCATGAACCACGGAGCGCGCGATCTTGGCGTTTTCCTCGGGGAAGCGGCGCTCGCGGATGAATTTTGCAAAGGCCGACAGCTCGTCGGCCAGTGCGTCGTGGGCGTCGACCTTATATTCGGCGATCTTGACGGCGGTGAAATTGTCCTCGGCCAGCTTCGCCGTGGGCGTCGTGTCATAGACGCTGACCTTGGCGGTCAGCTCGTCCAGCTTGACGATTCGCCCGTCCAAAGTGGCCACTGCCAGCCGCCTCCGCTCCGAGGCGACCCAGCTGCTCTCGACATGGCCGGTCATGCCGCCTTCGAAACGCATGAACATCTGGGCCTGGGCGGCCGGGCAGCCGCCGTAAGGGCGTTGGACATGCTGGGCGGACAAAGGATGGCGGCCGGTGACGAAAATGGCGTTGGCGAGGTCATGGACCGCGAGATCGAGCAGCACGCTGTTCTTCTGGATGCGGCCGATGCCGCGCCGCCGGGCGTCGAAATGCAGGACCGGCCGGCCCGATTCGGCGATCAGGCGCCGCATCAGCAGGACGCCTGGGTTGAACAAAGTGGTGTGACCGGTCATCGCCACCAGCCGTTTGGCGCGCGCGAACGCGGAGATTTCGTCGCAGGCCGCCGCGGTCATCGCCAGCGGCTTGGCGATGAGTACGTTCTTGCCGGCTTCGAGCAGCGTGCGGGCCAGATCGGCATGGGTGTGGTTGGGCGTGGTTATCACGCAGGCCTTGATTGACGGGTCGTCCAGAATGGCGTCGAGCGACGGCGCGGTGTCCGCATGGGCGACCTTGCGCGCATCATGATGATCGAAGGTCGATTTCAGCGTGAAATCGGGCAGGGCGCTCAGCTTGTGGGCCATGGTCTGCCCCCAGGGCCCGAGGCCGATGACGGAAACATTGATTGTCTTTTTCGTCATGTGACGCTCTTGCGACGCCTTTCGCGCAAAGCCCGGATTGTTGGAGCGCGGGTGAAACGGGCTGCGATGGAGCGCCGGGCCTTGGCTCCATCGGGCGGGCTCGCCTTAGCATGGCGGAGGGGCGCGGCGCCAGCCCCGCTTTTTTGTGGTGACGCGGCGAGATTCGCGGCGTATAGGCCCGCATCGCCCCATGAAAGGGCCAATGATTCCCGCCGCTCGCGTAAAGGGATGTTTCCGCTGGCTCCGGCATGCGCCGACCGCTTGCGGGAAAAGTCTGTCACCGCTCGCTCCGGCCTGCGCCGCCCGCTTGCGGGTAAGGTCTATCACCGCGTGCTCCGGCGTACGCCGACCGCTCGCGGGTTCTAAATCCAGGAGTTTTTTGAATGTCCGCGCCCATGATGCCTTTCATCGACCTTGCCGCCCAGCGCGCGCGCATCGCGGAGAAGATCGAGGCGGCGGTCCAACGGGTGATTCATCATGGCGCCTATATCATGGGACCCGAGGTGTTCGAACTGGAAAAGCAGCTTGCCGCCTTTTGCGGGGCGAAACATGCCGTGTCCTGCGCCAGCGGCACCGACGCGCTGACCCTGGTCCTGCTCGCCAAGGGCGTCAGGCCCGGCGTCGCCGTCCTCTGCCCGAGCTTCACATTCGCCGCAACCGCGGAGGCCGTCGCTTTGCTCGGTGGAACGCCTTTCTTCGTCGATGTGCTGCCCGACACGTTCAATATGGATCCGGCGTCGCTGGGAGCGGCGATCGCCGAGGCCCGCGCGCAAAAGCTCAATCCCGCCGGGGTCATTTCAGTCGATCTGTTCGGCCAGCCGGCCGATTACGGCGCGATCGAAACGATCTGCGCTCACGAGGGTCTGTGGCTCGTGTGCGACGCCGCGCAGGCCTTCGGCGCGACTTATCGCGGGCGCAAGCTCGGAACCTTCGGCCTCGCGACGACCACCAGCTTCTTCCCGGCCAAGCCCCTCGGCGCCTATGGCGACGGCGGCGCCGTCTTCACCGACGACGACGAACTTGCGGAGGTTCTGCGCTCGCTGCGCGTCCACGGCCAGGGCGTCGACAAATATGACAATGTCCGCATCGGCGTCACCGGACGCCTCGACACGATTCAGGCGGCGGTCCTGCTGGAAAAGCTCGCCATCTTCCCCGACGAGATTTCCGCGCGTGACGCAGTCGCGACACGCTACGCGCAGGGGCTAGGCGAAGTCGCGATTCCCCCGGTCGTGGCCGAGGGCTGCGAATCGGTCTGGGCGCAATATACGATTCGCCTCAAGCCCGGCCAGCGCGACGGCCTTGTCGCCGCGCTCAAGGAGGCGGGCGTCCCCACCGCCTGCTATTACCCGGTCCCGCTCCATCGCCAGACCGCCTATCGCGATTATCCTTGCGCCGGCGGCGAGCTGAAAGTGACCGACCAGCTCGCGCGGGAAGTGCTGTCGCTGCCGATGCATCCCTATCTGACGGCCGCAGCGCAGGACCATATCGTCGGCGCGGCGACCAAGCATTTGGGCTGAGCGCAAAAAACCCGCCGGGGCCGACAACGGTCACGGCGGGCCTGGCGGCCGCGTCTCGCGGGCGCTGTTTATTTTTTTGCGATCCTGGCGCGCTCGATCGCTTCGACGATGACGCGCTTCGCTTCGCCGGCGTCGCCCCAGCCGGCGAACTTGACCCATTTTCCGGGTTCGAGATCCTTATAGTGGCAGAAGAAATGCTCGATCTGTTTCCAGGTGATCTCGGGCAGGTCGGTGTAGCTCAGCACATTGTCATAGCGCTTGGTGAGCTTGTGGCTCGGCACCGCGATGATCTTTTCGTCGCCGCCGCTTTCGTCGGTCATTTTCAGCACGCCGATCGGGCGGACGTTGATGTAGGCTCCGGCGATGATCGGGCGGGTGTTGGCGACCAGGACGTCACAGGGGTCGCCGTCTTCCGAAAGCGTATGCGGTATGAAGCCGTAATTTCCGGGGTAGCGCATTGGCGTGTAGAGGAAGCGGTCCACGAAAAGCGTGCCGACGTCCTTGTCCATTTCATATTTGATCGGCTCCCCGCCAATCGGAACTTCAATCAGGACGTTCACATCTTCCGGGGGGTTGTTGCCGATCTTGATGGCGTCAAGCCGCATGGGGCACTCCGATGGTTGGCGTTTCGCAGCCCATTAGTCAGGCGCGAAGGCAAAAGGCAACCCGAACTTTCCGGGCAGAGGCGTCAACTGCCGAGAGGGCCAAAACCCAGGGCGAGGCGACCAAGCTTTTCGTCACCGAAATATTCGTTGGCGCGGCGAACCGGCTCGCCGCCAAGGCGCCGGTAGAAATCGATGGCGCGCTGGTTGTCGCTGAGCGTCCAGACCAGCACGTCGCCGAGGCCGTTGTCGGCGAGGTCGCGGCGCGCCGCGTGAAACAGCCGGGAACCGAAACCCAGCCCCTGATATTCGGGCGCGAGATAAAGCTCGAAAATTTCGCCCCGGAAATCAAGCGAGGCCGTGCGGTTGCGGCCATAGGACACATAGCCGCCGATGGTTCCGTGAATCGAGAGGACCAGCAGGCGGCTGCCCTGGAGGACGGCGGCGCGCCACCAGTCCGGCCCCCGCCTCGCGATCAGGCGCTCAAGTTCCCGCCCGGGGATGATTCCCCGATAGGCTTCGCGCCAAGCGGCGTCGTGGACGGCGGCGATCTGCTCCGCGTCGCCCGGCATGGCCCTGCGAATGGTGATCAGCGCCTGCGACATGATCTAATGTTAAGTCCGAGGACCGGCGCCGCGCAAGAAAACTATTTTTAATGTTTCCAAATTTCGCGGTTTAATTGAAATGGAAGCGGATATTTGTGCTGGTCGAGAAGCGTCCGCCGGGGGGCGGCGGCGTATGGATGGCCCGCAGCGTCGTGCGCGCGGCGGCGTCGAGCACGGGATTGCCGGACGAACGGATGATCGACAGGGCGGCGAGGCGGCCGGACGGGCCAATGGTGAAGGCGACGCCGACCACGCCGGTCGATCCTTCGGCGCGCGCAGCGGAGGGATAGAAGGTGTGGCGGCGGATTTCCGCCGCGAGCAGGCCGGCATAGGCGGCGGGCGACATCGCCGACGCGCGCGCCGCGCCATGTTCCTCGCCCCGCCGCAATTCTTGGCGCGCCTCCTGGGCTTTGCGCCGGCGCTCGGCCGCTTCTTCCTGGTGGCGCTTTTCCGTCAGGCGTTTCTCTTGCAGGCGTTTCTCTTGGCGCGCCGGAACGGCTTTCGGCGGCGTTGGCGGCGCGGCCGGCAGCGGAATCGCGTCCCGGGCGACGACTTTCGGCGGCGTTGCTTCCGCAGGCGGCGGAGGTGGCGTAACCTTTTCCACAGGCGGCGGTGGCGCGGCGGGCTTGATTTCGTCCTGCTTTTTCTGGTCCTCGGCGGCGTTGCCGAGGGGCGCCAGGGTCACTTCGACCCCGTCGAGTGGCGACAAGGCGGCAGGCTGGCTTCTAACCGTGACAAAGACCAGGGCGTGCGCGGCAAGGATCGCGGCCAGCGCGAGAGGCCGCAGCCAAAGCGGGCGGATTTCTCCGCGCGGCCCTTCGCGGAGCATCGTTTCCGAAGAAAAAAAAACGTCGGCCACGCTCATTTCAGCGTCTTCGATGGTTCGCGCGCGCCGGATTTGGCGGCGTCGGTCACGATGGCGATATGGGTGATCCCGTTGCTGGCGAGCTGATCGAGCGTCTCGACCATCCGGCCATAGGCGACCTCCTTGTCGCCGCGCAGATGGACGACGCGCGTCAGGTCATCGCCAAGTTTCAACTTGACCAGTTGGACGAGATCGGCGGCCGCGACCTTCTCGTCGCCGACCGCGAGCTGGCCGTCGCGCCCGACGACAACCACCACCGGCTCTTTCGGGTCGAGCGGCCGGGCGGCCTGGGCCTGCGGCAACTGCACCTTCATGCCGGCGGTCAGCAAAGGCGCGGTGACCATGAAGATGATCAAAAGGACCAGCATGACGTCGACCATCGGCGTCACATTGATATCGGCTTGCGGGCGAAAGAAGCCGGGCCGGCCCTGGCTGCTGTAGGAACCTTGGTCGCTAGAAGAAAAAGCCATCACGCGGCCTCCGCTTTGACGCCGACAGGCGGCGCGGCGACAGGGTCGCGGGTCAGCTCCAGCGCATGGTCGGCGGCCCGGTTCACCAGATTTTGGCCGAGCCGCGAAAAAGCGGCGCCCAGGCGGTTATAGCCGATCGCCGCCGGAATGGCGGCGGCCAGGCCATAGGCCGTCGCCGCCAGAGCCTCGGCGATGCCCGGCGCCACCACGGCGAGGCTGGTGTCCTTGGCGGCGGCGATGCCGACGAAACTGCCCATGATGCCCCAGACCGTGCCGAACAGGCCGACGAAGGGCGACACCGAGGAAATCACCGCGAGATTGGCGAGACCTCCCTCGGCCCTGGCCAGAAGCTCCACACTGGCGCGAGTCATCCTGTCGACGACCCTTTGGCGACGCTCCGACACGGTCTCGCCCGCAACGCGGATTCGCGCCTCTTGCGCGCCAAGGGCGTCGATGGGCGCAAGCACGGCGCTCGCCCGTCCGGCCTTGGCCTCGTTCAAGGCGCGCGACAGGCGCGACAGGCCGAACAAGGCTTCGACGATCAGCAGCCAGCACCAGATCGAGGCGACGAACAACAGCGCCATGACAAATTTGCCAACCAGCCCCGCCTGAACGAACAGGCCGATAGGGGTGAGCGAAATATTGTCCATACGTTAAGTCCTTGCCGTTGCGGACGCTGACCAGCCTGCCGACTTCCTTGCCGGGAATCTATAGGGCTTTTAGCGGAATTACAGGGACAAGCGGCCTTCAAACGTCGGGAATATTTCCCGAAGCCGCGCCTTTGAGGAAGAAATAAGCGTCAAAGCCGGGCTTCAGCCCTCGTGCGCGGCGAACGCCGCCGCCGCGCCGAACAGGCCTGGCTGCGGATGGACCAGCAGCCAGACCGGAAGATCGCTCATCATCGCGGCATAGCGGCCTTTTGCCGCGAGGGCTTCGGCGAAGCCGGAGCCTAGCAGCAGATCGACCATTCGGGGCAGCAGGCCGCCGGCGAGAACAATGGCCTGGGCGCCATGGATCAAGGCGACATCGCCGACGAAGGCGCCGAGGCAGGAGAGGAAACGCTCCAGGGCGGCGCGCGCCGTCGCATCGGCGCCGGAAATCGCCGCCGTCCACAAAGTCTTGTCGTCATCAAAGGCGGACGCCCCCGCCGCTTCGGGCAAAGCGGCGCGGATCTCGGCGAGGCCGGGGCCGGAGACGACGCGCTCAACCGAGACCCGGCCATATATGCCGCGCAACCGTTCCAACAGGCGTTCCTCGAACGCGTCACGCGCCGCAAAGCTCGCGTGCCCGCCCTCCGCCTCCACGACGCGGTGGGATTTCTCGTCAAGCAAAGTGAGCGCGACCCCCAGGCCGGTGCCGGGACCGATCACGCTGACGATCCCGGGGCGCGGCAGCGGTCGCCGCGGCCCCGCCACATGGATGAAATCTTCTGGCGAGAGCTGCGCCGCGGCGTGGCCGACTGCGCCAAAATCATTGACGATGCGCAATTTTTCGACGCCGAGTTCGTCGGCCAGGGTCGCCGGGCGAATCCGCCAGGGATTGTTGGTGAATTTCAGCGTTTCGCCGCGCACAGGACAGGCGACGGCGAGCGCGGCGCCGCGCGGCGCGGGCCGGTTCGCGCCGGACAGAAAAGCGCGCCAGGCTTCGGGGAGGCCGGGAAAGTCCCCGACCTTGAGCACGGTCGCGGGTCCGAGGCCCTGAACCCGCCCGCTGGCGATGCGCGCGAAGGCGAAACGGGCGTGCGTGCCGCCAATGTCGGCGACGCCGATGTCCTCTTCCTTCATGGCCTTGCACGCCTTTCGTTTGCTCGCCGCCAAGCTCCTGCGCGGCGCGGTCGCATGTTGGTTTCCCATTCGGCCAGCAGTGGGCGCTTTTGTCAAAAGCGCTTCGAAAATGCAGATATGACCATGAAATTTCCGGCGCAATACCTATCATTCACTGTACAGCTATCTCGATCCGTCGCCGATTCGGCGATCGCGGAGGGGACTGCGTTGCTGACAGGAGATCGGGAGGTCGTCATGAAAAGATCGATAGCCTTAGCCGCGGTCCTCGGCCTTGTCTGTTTCTCTGCTTCGGCCGGCGCGACCGAAGGCGGCGCGCCGCGTCCTCATCATCGCCGCCATTTTCACCACGAGACGAGGCCTGTTCCGCAGTCGGATGCTCGGCGTCCGGTCGAAGGCCATGGAGCCCGGGACGTCGCCCGGCCTTCGGCGCCTCGCAATCTTGATCAGGGTGGGGGAGGCGAAGACGGACTGAGCACCAATCCCGACAATTGCAACACGGGCTGCGTCGGCGGCAATCCGGACTGACCGGCGTGGAAGCGTCTCAGAACCTGAGACGGACGCCGACCGTCGGGTCGATGTTCTGGGTGTGGAGATAGCCGCTCGCCGTGCCGCCATAAACGTTCGAGACCATTGCGCCCGCGTAAACGTCAAGGCGTTTGAGGGGCTTGTAATCGATGAGCAGGGAATAGGAATAGCGGCCGCCGGCGCATTTGGAGTTGCTGGTCGAAGCGCCCGAACCGGCGCAGACGCCCGGCGCGGGCAGATAATCGTCCTGGGTGTCCCAATAGACGGCCGACGACACGGCGAGATTGGCCAGAATTTTGTAGCGCCCGCCGGTCCACACGGTCTGGTAACGACGCGGGACCGTATAAGCGTTCGACGTCACCGCCCCGGGAGGGACAAAAATCCCTTCGGCGGGCGTGGGGAATCCCATCAAATATGTGTTGCTGGGGTTGTGCAGCACAGCCCGCGTATAGCCGACGTAAAACCTGAACGACTCATATTTATAGCGCGCCAGCAGTTCCAGGCCACGGGTGTCGGCCAGCGTCGCCTCGACGATCGAATTCGGATCGTAGCCGGCCGGCAGCTTGGCGCCGGAATAGCTGGAAAAGGACGCGGCGTCCTTGGCGATGCTGTAGACGCCGTCGAAGGACAGGCCGCCGAAATCGGCGCCCAGTTGGACCTGGGATTGGGCGGCCGCCGCATTGCCATCGTCGAAGCCGCCGACCTGCGTTTGCGCCGCGAAACGCAGGTTCTGATAGTTCAGACGGTAAGTGATGGCGGTGTTGACGCGGGCCGTCGAATTGACGCCGAAACCGGAATAGGCGCCCGAAAAACCGAGTTGGGAAAAGGCGACCGAGGCCACGGGGTCATAGGCGGTCAAAAGGCTGTGCGAGAGCGCATTGGTCCGGCCGAAGGTCAAAATGCCATAGTTTCGACTGCTGACGCCGAAAAAGCCCTGGGAATTGTCCCATTGCCCGGCGCGGCTGGAATCGAAATTCGAGGTCTGATAGGCGAGCTTGTCCTTGTTATTGGCCGCCAGCGAGGCCGGGCCGTTGATGAGCTGCAAGGTAAAGGGGTCGAAACCGCCTTCGGCGACGCCGATCAGCCGCCAGCCGTCCGTGAATTTCTCGTTCATCTTGACGCCATAGACCGAGGTGCTGATCCCGTTGGGCGACCACAGCCAATGGGTGTTCCCGCTATTCTTCTGGATGCCGTAATTGGGCTTCTTGGCATACGGTCCAAGCGGGACGCCCCATTGCTCGTAGCCGAAGCCGCCGTCGATATTGCCGAAGACCGTGATCCCCCCGTAGGACAGCGGGCACTCGTCCGCGGAGGAGTTGAGAAAATTCCACAGGCTGCTGAAACAGGAATTCGCCGGCGGCGCTCCAGTTGACGCGCTCGGCGCGGAAATCGCCGCGGCCTCGGCGCCCGTCGCGGATACGACGGTCAAAAAAAGGAGCGCGAAAGTTAAATTTTTTTTCATTTTTCCTCTCGCGCTCCGCGTAGCAAAATGCCCGTTTCAGGCAAATCGCCTTCAGCGCGGGCAGATTTGAGCGAACGAGGCCGCAATCGCTGATTTCAAAGCGGCGCGAGCCTGCTACCTATGCGAATATCGGAAATTCCGCTTTTATTTTCGGCGGTTCCGCCGTTGCGCCCTTGGCGCGCCCCTTCCTTCCCCGTCGGTGAGGGCCGAATTTGGCCCAGCCGCCGGGCGACCGCCCACCAAAGCCGAGAGGATTTTTTTCGATCTCGTTGCGAATTCGCAACGCGCTTGGGCGTCAGGTTAATTCGCGGCCCCGATCAGCTCTTTGTCGGCGCCCCGTTTCTTTTTTCCGCCCGATCGGCCAAAATTCGTCCGAGGAGCGTCGCATGGCCGAACAAACCGGAAAGAATTGGCTCGCCTTCCCGTCACTTCGGGGCGGATCCGCTTCTTGGCGGGTTGATGTCGTCGCCGGCCTCACTCTCGCGGCGGTGGCCGCACCGGAACAGATGGCGACGGCGCGGCTGGGCAGTTTCCCTCCTCATATCGGATTTTACGTCTTCATTGCGGGATCGCTTGCTTTCGCCCTTGTCGGCGCCAACCGCTTTCTGTCGGCGGGCGCCAATTCGACCATCACCCCGATTTTTGCGGCTTCGCTCCTCGCCGTCGTTCCCGCCAACGCGCCGGAATATCTCGCCCTGACCGCCCTGCTTTCGCTGATGGTCGGGCTGATCCTTGCCGGCGCCGGCTTTTTCCGGGCCGGCTGGGTCGCCAATCTGTTCTCAATTCCTGTTCTTACCGGCTTTCTGGGCGGGATCGCCGTCCATATCGTCCTGTCCCAGGCGCCGTCCTTTTTCGGGATCGCCGGCGGGTCGGGCAGTTTCCTCCAGCGCGTCGGCGAGATCGCGGCGGGTTTTGGCGGGACCAGGCCGCTGGCCGTGCTGACGGGTCTCGCCTGCCTTGCCGCGATTGTCGCAGCGGAAGGTCTCAGCCGTCGCCTGCCGGGTCCGCTTCTCGCGCTGGTGGGCGCGACGGCCGCAGTCATGATTTTCGGCCTTGAAAACAAGGGGTTGCTGACCGTCGGCGCCTTTTCGGTGACGCCGCCGCATCTCGCGCTGCCCAACGTCAATCCCGACGATATCGGCAAGGTTCTGGGCCTTTCCGCGATCATCGCCGTCGTCGTCATGGCCCAGAGCGCAGCGACTTCCCGGTCCTTTCCGGGGCTTCCGGGGGAAATGCCGGACATCGACCGGGATTTTATCGGCCTGGGCGCCGGGTCCCTGCTGTCCGGCCTGTTCGGCGCCTTTCCGGTCAACGCCAGCCCGCCGCGCACCGCCATTGTCGCGGAATCCGGCGGCAAGACCCAGATCGCGGGCCTCGCCGCGGCGACAGCGATCGCGCTGGTCGCGGGATTCGGCGAGCCCTTTCTCAGGCATACGCCCGAGGCGGCGCTGGCGGCTATTCTGTTCTTCGTCGCCGGACGCATCTTCCGCGTCGGCGTCATGCGCGACATCGCCCGGCGGTCGCGGCCGGAATTCCTGCTCATGCTGGCCACATTGGTGGCGGTGGTGCTGGCGCCGGTCGAGACTGGCGTCGCGCTTGCGATCATCCTGTCGCTGATCCACGGCCTATGGAGCACCACTCAAAGCGACCTGCGGGTGTTCGAACGTTTGCCCGGCAAAACCGTCTGGTGGCCGGAAGACCCTGATTTCCGCGGGGAAAGACTTACAGGCGTCAAGGTCGTCGGCTTCCAGGCGCCGCTCTCTTTCCTCAATTCCGACCGTTTCCAGCGCCAGCTCGTCAAGGCTGCGGAGGAGCCCGGGCTCAAGCTGCTGGTGCTTGAGGCCAGCGCCATTGACGCCATCGATTATACGGCGGCGACGGGATTGTCGGCGGCGATCCGCCTGTGCCGCCAAAAGGGCGTGGATTTTGCGGTGGCGCGGCTCGAATCCTTGCGCGCGCAGACGGCTTTCGCCAGATATGGCGTGGCCGACGCCCTCGGCGGGAAAGAACAGGACGGCAGATCGCGCTTCTTCCACAGCGTCGATGAAGCGACGCGGACGCTCGCGCCCGGCGCGCCCGTCATATCCGCGCCGGCGACGGCGGCGTCGGCCTGAACGGACGCAGGCGGCAGAGGAATTCATGCAAAGCGCGAAACCAACAGTTTATCTCAGCGAGGACGAGAAGGATTTGGCCGGCGCCCTCGTCAAGGAATTGTCGGGGCGGTATCACGTCTTGTGGAGCGAAACCGGCGCCGAGGCCATGGAGGCGGCGCTTGCCGGCCGCGTCGCGGTTCTGGTGATGGACCGCAAGCTCAAGGGCGCCGACGGGCTGGAGCTGGTCGCGCAACTGCGACGGAAAGGAAACCGGACGCCGGTGTTGATGATCAGCGCCATGGGCGACGTCGATGATCGCGTGGCGGGCCTGCGCGGCGGCGGAGACGATTATCTGGTCAAGCCCTTCGCCATGGCCGAATTCTCCGCGCGCGTCGACGCGCTCGCCCGGCGCCAGGCCTGCGCCGAGGCGCCGCAATTGCACGCCGGCCCGCTCGAGATGGATCTCGTCGCCCGCAAGCTTTTCCGCGACGGACGCGAAATCGACCTGCTTCCGCGCGAATTCAAGCTTCTGGAATATTTCATGCGCCGGCCGGGTCTGGTGGTGACCCGTCAGATGCTGCTCGAAGACATCTGGAACTATCGTTTCAACACCCAGACCAATGTGGTCGACGTCCATATCCGCAATCTCAGGCTCAAGCTCGACGCGCCCGGCGCGAAAAAACTGATCGTCAACGTGCGCGGCGAAGGATTCATCCTCGATGTCGCCTCTTGATCTCGCCCGCTCGACGCCTCTGCGTCTTGCCGTGGCTTTCGCGCTGCTGATCGTCCTGATAAGCGGCGGCATGTTCGCCTTCGTTTACCAGGCCGTGACCTCGGCGCGGATCGCCCAATTGCGCGCCGTTTTCGCCGATGAGGCGGCAAAAGCCGCCGCAAGCAACGATGACCGCCTGCGGAGCGCCCTGGCGCTACGGCTCACCCGCGACTTCCGGCGGTTGAATTTCGTCGCGCTTTATGACTCGTCCGGTCGTCTGGTCTTTGGCAATCTCGACCGCAAGCCGGACATTCCCGTCGATGGCCAAACCCATTACGTCCCCGAATTCCGCGCGGCCGCCGACAGCGAGCCGGAGCCGACCCTGCTCGTCGCTCACGCCCGGCTGGATGGCGAAGTCGTTGTCCTGGGGCGCAATGTCGCCGAAGTCGAAATCCTGCGCCACGTTCTCGGCCGCGTGCTTTCGTTCGCGATTCTGACGGTCGCGGCCGGCGCCCTCGCCGCCGGGTTGTTTTTCGCGCGGCGCGCCGCCGCGCGCGTCGACGAGATCGAAAGGGCGATTACCGAAATCATGAGGGGCGATCTCCACGCGCGATTGCCGACCGGGTCGGGCATTGACGAGTTCGACGGCGTCATCGCCTCCGTCAACCGGATGCTCGACGAAATCGAGCGTCTGCTCGGTCAGTTGGCGGCGGTCGGCGACAATATCGCCCATGATCTGCGGACTCCGGTGGTCAATGTCCGCGCGATTCTCGAAGGCGTTTTGGCGGAGGCCCCGAGGGGCTATGGTCTCAGACAGCCCATTCAAAGCGCCTTGCGGCAGCTTGACCGCGCGATGACGACGATCGCCGCGTTGCTGCGGGTTTCCGCAATCGAGCGCGAACGTCGCCATGGGGCCTTCGCCGACATGGATTTGGCCGCGGTCTGCACGGAACTGCATGAATTCTTCCTGCCGCTCGCCGAGGCCAAGGGCGTCAGCCTCCGCCTTGCGGCGGACCACCCCGTGATCCGCCGGGGCGATTCCGACCTGATGCGGGAGGCGGTCGCCAATCTTCTCGACAATGCGCTCAAATTCACCCCGCGCGGCGGCGCCGTTCACGTATCGGTCACGGACGAAGCCGGGCTCGCCCGCATCGACGTCAGCGACAACGGACGCGGCGTTCCCGCCGAGGAGAGCGGCGATATTTTCCGGCGTTTCGTCAGGGCGAAAAATGGCGCGGACCTGCCCGGCGTCGGTCTGGGCCTGAACATTGTCGAGAACATCGCGCGCTTGCATGGCATGAAATTGATGGTCGCGGATAACGCGCCGGGGGCGCGATTCACCTTGACGGAAACGCGCGCCGACGAGGGCCGAAAAGGACGCGAAAGCGACGATAGGGCGGAACTATCCGTAGCCTCCCACGGGCGATGGACGGGCCCTGCGAGGCATTAAAAAATAATTTAGTTTGCGCTACTGGGGGCCGGCAAATATAAACCACGCAGCGCGGGCCTACCGCCCGCAGCCACGCATTTTCCTCGGTCAAATGCTCGCTCTCGTCCGTATCGCGCTCAAGCGGCCCTATACATTCGTCGTCATGGCGATGTTCATTGTCATTTTCGGCGTCATGGCGTGGGTTCGCTCGCCGGTCGATATTTTTCCGGCGATCCGCATTCCCGTCGTCGCCGTGGTCTTCACCTATAACGGCCTGCCGCCGGAAGATATGTCCGGGCGAATTGTCTATTACTATGAGCGCACCGCGCTTGCCGAAGTGGACGACATCGAGCATGTCGAGTCGCAGTCCATGGCCAATTACGGCGTGGTGAAGATTTTCTTCCAGCCGAACGTCAATCTCGCTGTCGCTCTCGCCCAGATCACTGCCGTTTCGCAGACCGAGCTGAAACATATGCCGCCGGGGCTCACGCCGCCCTATGTGCTGGTTTTCAATGCCTCCAGCGTGCCGGTGATCCAGCTCGCCCTGTCGAGCGACAAGCTGTCTCAGGCAAAAATTTTCGACAACGCCCAGAATTTCATCCGCCCGCAGCTTGCGACCGTCGCCGGCGCCGCCGTCCCTTCGCCCTATGGCGGCGAGCGGCGCCAGGTGCAGATCGATGTCGATCCCGAGAAATTGCATTCTTACGGCCTGTCGGCCGACGACGTCGTCCGGGCGCTCGGGCGGCAGGACCAGATCACGCCGGTCGGGACGCAAAAAATCGGCGACAAGGAATATGTCGTCCATCTGAACGACTCGCCCGATACGGTCGAGGCCCTGAACTTCCTGCCGATCAAGACCGTCAATGGCGCGACCGTGCGCATCGGCGAGGTCGCATACGCTCACGACAGCTCTCCGCCGCAGATCAACATGGTGCGCGTCGACGGTTCGAACGCCGTGCTGATGACCATTCTCAAGGCGGGCTCGGCTTCGACGCTGGATGTCATCAACGGCGTCAAGAAAATGATGCCGCGGCTGCACGATCTCCTGCCGGATTCGGTTCACCTGTTAGCCGTCGGCGATCAGGCGCCCTTCGTCGAGAGCGCGATCAATTCGGTGGTTTTCGAAGGCGTGCTGGCCGCGTCGCTGACCGGTCTGATGATCCTGATCTTTCTGGGAAGCTGGCGCTCGACGGTCATCATCATCATTTCCATCCCGCTCGCCATTCTGACTTCGGTCGCCCTGCTCGCGGCGACCGGCGAAAACATCAATGTCATGACGCTGGGCGGGCTCGCTTTGGCGGTCGGCATTCTGGTCGACGACGCCACGGTGACGATCGAGAACATCAATTACCAGCTCGAACAGAAGAAGGAGATCGAGGCGGCGATCATGGACGGCGCCCGCCAGATCGTGATTCCGGCCACGGTCTCGCTGCTCGCTATCTCCATCGTCTTCGTGCCGATGTTCAGTCTTGGCGGCGTTTCCGGCTATCTGTTCCGGCCGATGGCCAAGGCCGTCGTTTTCGCGCTGATAGGCTCCTATGTCCTGTCGCGCACTTTGGTCCCGACCATGGCGAATTATCTCCTGGCCGGTCACGCGCACGACCCGGACGCGGAGCCGCGCACGATTTTCGGGCGCTTCCAACATGGGTTCGAGCGTTATTTCGAGGATGCGCGCCAGGGCTATTCCCGGATTCTCTCCGCCGCCATGCGCTCGCGGACTGTTTTCGTGTCCGGCTACGTGACATTCGCGCTGGCGTCGCTCATCCTTGTTCCTTTCCTCGGCCAGAACTTCTTCCCCGATGTTGAAACGGTTCAGATTCGGCTTCATGTGCGCGGTCCGACGGGATTGCGGATCGAAGAAACCGGAAAATTGTTCACCCGCGTCGAAGATGCGATCCGCGAGACCGCGGGGGCGAAGGCTGTCGCCTCGATGGTCGACAATATCGGTTTGCCGATCAGCGGCACCAACCTCGCCTACAGCAATTCCGGCACGATCGGCTCCGCGGACGGCGATATTCTGATCACGCTTCAGAACGGGCAGGAGAAGAAAACCGAGGAACTCATCAAGACCTTGCGTGAAAAGCTGCCCATCCTGTTTCCGGGGGTCACCTTCTCGTTCCTTCCTGCCGACATCGTCACGCAGATCCTCAATTTCGGCCTGCCCGCGCCCATCGACGTCCAGGTTGTCGGCAGGAACGAGGCGGGCAATCGCGACGTCGCCGCCAAAATTCTGAAAAAGATCCAGTTCATCACCGGAATCGCCGACGCGCGCATTCAGCAGCCGGCCGACCAGCCCACCATCAATGTCGACGTCGATCGGGTCCTCGCCAACAGGCTCGGCCTGACCGAGGAAGACATCACCCATTCTCTGCAGATCACCCTTGCTGGATCGATCCAAACTCAACCCCTGTTCTGGCTGGACCGCAGGAACGGCGTCTCCCATCCGGTCGTGACCCAGATGCCGCAATATTGGATGGCCTCGCTCAGCGATCTCGCGCAAGTTCCAGCCTCGACCGGAAAATCGTCGACGATTCTCGGCGCAGTAGCGACGATCAATCGTGGCGCGAGCGACGCGGTGGTCTCCCATTATTCGGTTCAGCCCGTGATCGACATCTACGCGACCAATTCGGGGCGCGATCTTGGCGCGGTCGCCGCCGATGTGCTGCGCGTCATCGATGAAGCGCGCGCCGACGCGCCGCGCGGGACGCAGATCATTTTGCGCGGCCAGGCGGAAACGATGAACTCGGCTTATTCTCAGCTCTACGCCGGGTTGGCCTTCGCGATCGTCCTGATTTATCTGCTGATCGTGGTCAATTTCCAATCCTGGACCGATCCTTTCGTGATCGTTTCGGCGCTGCCGGCCGCGCTGGCGGGCGTGACCTGGATGTTGTTCGCGACCCATACGACCCTTTCCGTCCCGGCGCTGACCGGCGCGATCATGACCATGGGCGTGGCGACGGCCAATTCGATCCTGGTGGTGAGTTTTGCCCGCGAACAGCTGTCAGAGGGGCTTGAGCCCTTTGCGGCGGCGTTGAACGCCGGCGTCGGGCGTTTCCGCCCGGTGCTGATGACGGCGTTGGCCATGATCATCGGCATGGCGCCGATGGCGTTGAGCGCCGAGCAGAACGCGCCGCTCGGCCGCGCCGTGATCGGCGGCCTTATTTTTGCAACCGTAGCTACTCTGATCTTCGTTCCCGTGGTATTCGGCATCGCGCATTCGCGCAAATCGAAGTCTTCCGTCGAGGCGCACCATGAACCATGAATTTGCCTCCGAGGCCCGCGCCGCTCCCGCGCGAGGCCGAAACTTCGGCTCCTGGCTGCTTCGGGGGGCGCTAGCGTTTATCGCTGTTTTCCTGGCTTATTCGTTCGTCCAGCGCTGGCGCGCGGAGAAACAGCTCGAAGATCTGGACGCGCGGGCGCGCGATCCAGAATGTGAGAATCATCGAGCCGACTTTAAGCACGAAGCCGGAGATTCTCTCGCTCCCCGGAACGATTTCCGCCTGGTACGAGGCTTCGATGTTCTCCCAGGTGTCCGGCTATATCCAAAGCTGGAAAACCGACATCGGCGCCATCGTCAAGAAGGGCGATCTGCTCGCGGTGGTGGACACGCCCGAACTCGATGACCAAATCGCCAAAGGCATGGAGCAGGTGAACCGCGCGGTTGCGGCCCTCGATTTCGCCAAGGTGACCGCCGATCGCTGGGCGGCGTTGCGGCAGTCCTCGGCGGTGTCCAAACAATCCGCTGATGAAAAGGCCAGCGAAGCGCAACTCAAGCTGGCCGATCTCGGCGCAGCGAAGGCCAGTCTCGAACGACTCAAGGCGGAGAAGGCCTTTGGCCAGATCGTCGCGCCCTTCGACGGCGTCGTCACCGTTCGCAATATCGACATCGGCTCCTTTGTCGCGCCCGGCCGCAACGAAAAGCCGCTGTTCAAGGTCGCCGACATTCACGCCGTGCGCCTTTATGTCGAAGTTCCCCAGGTTTATTCCGCGAGCATGAACAAAGGCATGAAGGTGGTTTTCACCACGCCGCAATGGAAAGATCGCCAGTTCCATGGCGAAATCGCCACGACGTCCAATGCGATTGGCGCGAGCACGGGCAGTCTTCTGGTTGAAGTCGACGCGCCTAATTCCGACGGCGCCTTGTTCCCCGGCTCCTATGCAGACGCGCATTTCGAATTGCCGATCAATCCCCAGCAATTGCGCATTCCCTCGAGCGCGCTGTCGGTCGGCAAGGACAACACCCGCGTCGCCACGGTCGACAGCGGCAGCCGAATCAGGTTCAAGGATGTCGTCATCGCCAAGGACCTTGGCTCGGAAATCGTGATCGCGTCCGGACTGGGCCCCCACGACCGGATCGTGAACAATCCGCCGGAAACTTTGGCCGATGGCGATCAAGTCCGTATTTCGTCCCCGAACCCGGCGGCGGTCTCCAAGGAATGAAAAGACGATTTGCTTATGCGCTCGCGTTGAGGGTGGTTCTTGGCGCGAGCGTCATTGCACTCGCCGGTTGTGATTTCGCGCCTCGCTACTCGACGCCGGAAATCGCCGCGCCTGAGAAATTCAAGGATAGCGCGCCGTCCGGGCCGCAGGTTCCGCTGACCGAGGATTGGTGGGGAAGTTTTCACGACCGCGAACTCGACCGGCTTCAGGCGCTGATCGAAACCGACAATCCGGATTATGCCGCGGCGCTGGCGCGATATGAACAGGCCAAGGCCTTTCTCGACCTCGCCAATTCGGCTTTTTTCCCGACCATCCTCGGCCTGCCGGACCTGAGTTATAACAAACAGTCCGCGAACCGGCCGCTGCGCTCGAAGGGGCAGCCGACCTATTACGGCTCCAACCAATTGTATGGGCAGCTGGCCTGGGAACTCGACATCTGGGGCCGGATTCGCGACGTGGTCGCCTCCTCGAAGGCTGGCGCCCAGGCCAATGACGACCTGCTCGCCGCCACCCGGCTGTCGCTTCACGCCACCATGGCGCGGACCTATATCGCCTTGCGCGGCGCGGACGCCCAGGCCGCCTTGCTGGCGCGGACGATCAAACTCTACCAATCGGCGCTGAACCTCACGGAAAAGCGCCTGAAGGACAATATCGCGCCGCCGATCGATGTCGAGCGCGCCAAGGTGCAACTGGCGAACGCCAAAGCAACCGCCGCCGAGATCGCCCAAGGACGCGCGGTGCTCGAAAACGCGCTCGCCGCGCTTGGCGGTCAGACGGCCTCGCTGTTCAGGATCCCGGCCTCAGCGGTTCAACCGGCGACGCCGCGCCCGCCCCACATGGCGCCGGCCAGCCTGCTGTTGCGCCGTCCCGACGTCGCCGCCAAAGAGCGCCTGCTTTACGCGGCGAACGAACAGATCGGCGCGGCCAAGGCGGATTTTCTGCCCCGCTTTTACATCCTGATGGGCGGCGGCACGCAATCGACCAATATTGATCTCCTGAATTTCCACAATTCCTTGTGGAATTATGGACCTGCATTGTCGATGCCGATTTACGACGGCGGCCTGCGGCAGGCGACGCTCGACGCCTCGCGCGCGCAGTTTTCCGCCGCCGCCGCCGCGTATAAGGGTTCGGTTCTTGCAGCCTATCAGGACGTCGAGAACTCGCTGTCGTCGATCAGATGGATAAGGATCGAAAGCGCGGCGCTTTCGGACGCGGCCAAAGCGGCGCAGCGCGCCCTCGACATGTCGATGAGCCTTTACGAGGATGGCGCGGCCTCCTCGCTCGATGTCGTCACTTCGCAATCCGCCGCCCTCGACGCCGAACGCGCCGATCTCGCCGCGCAAACGCGCTTGCTGGAACAATATGTCGATTTGATGCTGGCGTTTGGCGGCGGCTGGTCCGGGCAGGCGCCTGCGCCCCAGCCGCCCTTCCCGCCGCCGATCGCGCTGCTGGGACCTCAAGGCCAGGATCCGGGCGCGCAAACCCAACCGGCAAAAAAAGCCGAACCAGGAGGGCGATGACGGTGACCCCGGCGATTCCGGCCGGCAAGGGCCGTTGCGACCAATGTGCGCGCTGGAAAATAACTCGCCCGCCCTTGGAGGGTTTTTGCCTGCGGAACGCGCCCCGGCCTTGCGGCGCGGCGGACGGCATCGCGCATTGGCCGACGACGCACGGCCGGCAGGGTTGCGGGGAGTTCGAGGCGGCCGACCCGAAACCTGAACCGCTCGCCTGTAGCGATTGCGAGTTCTGGCACCGACCGGAACTGGGCCTGCAGCCCGTCGATCGCGGCGACAAGCCCGGATCGTGGTGGGCGCAGGCCGGCCTTTGCGTTCGTCACGCGCCGCGACCGGTGTCGGAACCGGGGCCGCGCGCTTTCTGGTGCGCGACCCATCAGGGCGACTGGTGCTCGGAAGGCGTGCGGGCGGTCAAACCGCGCGGAGCGTGAACCCGCCTGAACCGTTCACCGGCAAACCCTGATATAGGGGTGCGCGAACTCCCAGTAGGTGTTGATGACACGCGCCCGCCACACGCATCGGCTGGCGCCGGCGTGCGGCGCGTAGACGACCATTGTGTAATCCTGCGGGTCCTTGCCGTACCAGCTCATATAATGGTGGGGATCGGCATAACGTTGCCCAGATGTCCAATAGGCGCCGGGATCGACCGGCCCCGGATCGCCGGACCAGTAAGCTTGTCCGTCGGCGAACCGCAACGCGGCGGACGCAGGAACGGCGCCAAGTGCGGCGACAGCGGCGAGCGCGAGCGCCATGGCGAAATTGGAAAAGCGGGACATGTTCTGACCTCCTTTGGCCGGGTCGGGCCCTCGGCCCGACGAGTTTGGGCTTCTGGCGGCCGCAGTCCTCTGGCGACCTGGCCGGAAGGAGCGATCAATGATTCTGAAATAGGCGCCGCGCCTGGCGCGCAAAGGGCGCTGCAAACTTAAATTTTTTTAACAACAACTTGTTATGCGACCGCCGCGCTCGAGGCGGATTTCGGTGTCCCTCTGCGAACTGGCGTATGGCGGAAACGAAGCTGATCCTTTCGGGCGGCGTTCGACTCGGCTTCGAATGATAAAGGGGCCGATCAAACCCGCTCAAAAGGTGGGACGCGCCTCGGCTGCCGAAGAGTATGACGATTTTGTGAAGGAACATTTATGACATTTTTGTGCATCGTGAGCCCGCCAAGGTTCAGTGTTGTCATAAGATTGTTAAATCGTTGACCGACCCTGGCCTTAATCGCTCATTCAGCTATTGCGATAAAGCAACACTTGGCAATTTTAAGGCAAGAACCGTCCAAAAAAGCGCCGCGTCGATTGCCAAGGTTCGCCCGCGCAGTTATCCCAGGGACTATCGCGGAGCGCTCACGCTTTCGTGATCAGGTTTCCAAACGGTCAGCCCCCCGTTCGGTTTGAACGATCCTTGCGAGGGCGCGCCGCGCCGTGGCGGTTCGGATGATGGAGAAAGACATGAAGACCAGGTTGATGGCGGCGGTCGCGGTTGTGGCGATTGTTTCGGCCGCCGGCGTCGCGAAGGCGCAGACGGCCGATGAAGTGAAGGCTCTCAAGGCTCAGTCCGCGGCGTTGAAGAAGCAGAACGCCGAGTTGGAGAAGCGCCTCAGCAAGATCGAGAAGCAGCAGGCCAAGGAACAGGCGGAACTCGCCCGCCAGCCGGCCGCGCGTCCGGCCCCCGGCAGCTTCATGGCCGACCTTCCGAGCCTCAAGGGCCCGGCGGGCTGCGCCCCGTTGACCTGGGAGGGCCCGCTGACCTTCTGTGGCATCACCATCTTCGGCACGTTTGACACCGGCGTCTCCTACGCGTCGCATGGCGCGCCGCTCAGCGGCGGGTTCTATGCCGGCGACACTCTGATGCAGAAGTTCTACAACAAGGCGCAGTGGAACATGGCGCCGAGCGGCCTGTCGCAGACCACCGTTGGCATCAAGGGCGAGGAAGAACTGATGCCCGGCTGGGCCGGCGTGTTCTATGCCTCGACCGGCATCAATCCGCAGTCCGGCCAGCTCGCCAACGCGCCGGGGGCCCAGATCGCCAATAACGGCACCCCGTTGGGCAACCAATCGATGAACATCGACGGCACCCGCGGCGGTCAGGCCTTCAACGACCAGCTCTATGCCGGCGTCTCCTCCAAGACCTTCGGCGAACTGACCTTCGGCCGTCACAAGACCTTCTCCAACGATTTGCTGGCCAATTACGATCCGGCCGGCGGCGCCTACGATTATTCGCCGATCGGCTATTCGGGGACGCCCGTCGCGGGACTCGGCGAGACCGACCTTGGCCGCGAAGACGAAACCTTGAAATATCTCGTCAACTTCCCGCTCGGCACCGAGGTCGCCGGCCATATCGGCGCGATGTACAAGTTCGCCGAAGGCAATGCCGGCGTGGGCGGCAACACACCCGCCAAGGGCACTGCCCTAACCGGCGGCTGCGGCGGCACCACCGCAGCTCCGCTTCCGTGTCAATTGAACGATAACGGCTATCAGATCGACGCCGGCGCCAAATATGCCGGCTTTGAACTCGACGGCGTGGTCAGCCATTTCAACCAGGCGCTTACTTACGGCACGTTCGGCCCCGGCACGACCAGCATTCTCGGCGCCGCCGCGCTCAACAACTACGGCCTTCAGGGCCTGAGCGGCACGATCGCGGACATCACCAGCTTCATGGTTGCCGGAAAATATACCTGGAACCAGTTCAAGTTCTACGCCGGCTATGCCAACGACCATTATTCGGATCCCAGCGATCCGATGGGCATCGGCGCCAATACCGGCCAGGGCGATTATCCGGTCTATACTGTGAACAACACCGCTTACATCGCCGCCAACAAGGTGCTGCAGACGGAATGGGTCGGCGTGAAATACGCTTACAACTCCAAGACGGACTTCACCCTGGCCTATTATAACGAAAACCAGAATAACTTCGGCGGCGCCGCCAACACCGCCGCCGTCTGCGCCCTCCCCGCCAACTATGTTGGAACCTACAAGAAGAAGATATACGACACCGCGATTTTGGGCAACTCGCCGCGTCCCAGCAGTTGCTCCGGCAGTGAAAACATCGTCTCCGGTTATGTCGATTACCACTTCACCAAGCGGTTCGACGCTTACGCCGGCATGATGTGGAGCGAGTGGGACGGCGGCCTGGCGTCCGGCTCGATCTACAACATGAACTTCGCGCCCTCCGCCGGCATCCGCTATACCTTCTGATCGCTGGCCAGCGCCAGACCTCGGAAGCATCCCGCGAGAGCGATCTCGCGGGATTTTCCTTTTTCGCTTTGGCGGCGGACCGCCAAATCTCAGCCGTCGATCGCCTCTGCCGATATTGGCCGCGCGAAAGAGTTCGCCGCCCCGTCAATAATCGACCCGGATCAGGTAAAGTCCGGTGGCCGGCGCGACCTGGCCGCAGCGGGCGCGGTCGCGGGCGTCGAGCGCGGCCTTGAGATCTTCCGCGCGCCATTTGCCGGAGCCGACATGCTCCAGCGAGCCGACCATCGAGCGCACCTGACGATGCAAAAAAGCCCGCGCGCTGGCGTAAAGGTGAATCTCGTCGCCCTTGCGGACCACGTCGAGCCGGTCGAGCGTGCGCAGCGGATTCTCGGCCTGGCATTCGGAATCGCGAAAAGTCGAGAAATCATGGCGTCCGACCAAACATTGCGCCGCTTCATGCATGGCGTCGGCGTCGAGTTTGCGCTTGACCAGCCACGCGCGGCCCGCATCAAAAGTCAAAGGCGCGCGGCGATTGACGATGCGATAGAGATAATGCCGGGCCTTGGCGGAAAAGCGGGCGTCGAAATCGTCCGCCGCTTTTTCGACCAGCAGAATCGCGACCTTTTCCGGGCGCATCTGGGCGTTGAGCGCCTCGCGCAATTTTTCGGGGCGCCAGTCGCGTGCCAGATCGACATGGCCGACCTGACCCGAGGCATGGACCCCCGCATCGGTGCGTCCGGCGCCGCGCAGGCCGCCCGGCGCGGGGTCGAGCCGCGCCAGCGCGCTTTCGATCACGCCTTGGACGGAAAGGCCGTTGGCCTGGCGCTGCCAGCCGACATAGCCGGTCCCGTCATATTCGATGACCAGTTTATAGCGCGACATGGTGCGTTTGGGTCAGAACTTCGCCCACGGCGAGCCGCGCGCCGCGAAAAAATTCCGCGCCGGAGATCGGGCCGCGCCCCGCGCGCTGGACCTCCAGCAGGGACAAGGCCCCCTTGCCGCAGGCGACGCGCGGCGTTTCATCGAGAATTTCGCCGGGCCTTCCCGCTCCTTGCGCCTGCGTCGCGTGTAGAATTTTCACCCGCTCAGGCCCTTTGCCGAAATCGGCCTCGAAATAGGCGCCGGGAAAGGGCGAAAGGCCGCGAATGAGATTGTGCAGGTCTTCGGCGGGCGAAGAAAAATCGACCCGCGCCTCGGCCTTGTCGATCTTTTTTGCGTAAACCACGCCCTCTGGCGCTTGTGGCGTGAATTGCAGCCCGCCGCGCTCCAAAGCGGCCAAAGCGCGGCCGATCAGATCGGCGCCGAGCGCGGAGAGGCGGTCATGGGCCTCGCTGGCGGTCATGTCGGGGGCAATCGTGAGCCGTTCCGCCATGGCGATGGGGCCGGTGTCGAGCCCTTCCTCCATCTTCATCACCTCGACGCCGGTTTCGCGGTCGCCGGCCATGATCGCGCGCTGGATCGGCGCCGCGCCGCGCCAGCGCGGCAGCAGCGAGGCATGGAGATTGAGGCAGCCCTGTTTCGGCCCCTCCAGAACCGGCTTGGGCAGGATCAGGCCATAGGCCACCACCACCGCGACATCGCCGCCGAGGGCGCGGAATTCCTCAATGGTTTCCGGCTCACGGAAATTCTTGGGCGTCAGGACTCTCAGGCCGTATTTTTCCGCCGCCGCATGGACGGGCGAGGGCGTCAGCCCCAGCCCGCGCCGCCCGGCAGGCTTTGGCGCGCGGGTATAGACCGCCACGATCTCATGGCCGCGGCCAAAAATTTCGGCCAGCGGCGCCAGCGCGAAATCCGGCGTGCCCATGAAAATGACGCGCATGAATCAGCCCAGCTTTTCGCGGATTTCCGGGTCTCTTTCCCGATTCCTTGGCGAGGCGGAGGGCTCATTGAGGCGAGCGGCTTTCGAGAATTTCTTGATCGCGCGCTCGCGCTTCAGCCGCGACAGATGGTCGATGAACAACTTGCCGTCGAGATGGTCGATCTCATGCTGGATACAGGTCGCAAGCAGACCTTCCGCCTCGATCTCCCGGCGCTGGTTGTCGCGGTCGAGGAAGCGCACGCGGACTTTCGCGGGCCGGCTCACCTCCTCGTAATATTCCGGCACCGACAGGCAGCCTTCCTCGTAGATCGACTGGTCTTCGGAATGTTCGAGGATTTCGGGATCGGCGATGAACATCGGCGCCGGGCTCTCGTCCTTCCTGGCGAGGTCGATCACGATGACCCTTCTGGCGACGCCGATCTGGATCGCGGCCAGCCCGATCCCCGGCGCGTCATACATGGTTTCCAGCATGTCATCCATCAGGGCGCGCACGGAATTGTCCACCACGCCGACATTCTGGCTGACGGCGCGCAGGCGTGGGTCGGGCAGGCACAGGATCGGGCGTTTGGCCATAAGGATGAGCTCGAACGGAATTCTGAATCCTGAGATAAGTGCGCGGGCGGGACGCGTCAAATAGGCTTTGCACGAATCCCATGTTATGTTCTATCTTTGTTCAGGATTTCCTGCTTCGATGGCGTCATGACAAATCGCCTGCTGTTCGAGATTTTCGATTTTTCGGTCACGACCTATGAACTCGCCGCCGCGCTCGCGGCGTTGGCGCTGCTGGCGCTCGCTCTTTTCGCGCGCGGGGGCAGGCGGGGTCGGGACGAGGCGCAAATGACAGCGCTGGCGCGCTCACACGCCGAACTTTCGGGCCGCTTGCAAACGCTGGCCGAAATCCTTGGCGGCCGCCAGGCCGATTTCGCCCGCGCGGTGGCGGAAAAGCTCGATTCCTCCACCCATCGCGTCAACGAGCGGTTGGAGACTTCCGCCCGCGCCACCCTGGGCAATCTGAGCGCGCTCAACGAACGGCTTGCCCTGATCGACGCCGCGCAAAAAAACCTCGCCGGCCTGACCGAGGAAGTGGTGGGGTTGAAAGAGATTCTCGCCAATAAACAGACGCGCGGGGCCTTTGGCCAGGGACGAATGGAGGCGATCATTCGTGACGCCTTGCCCTTCAATGCTTATGGCTTCCAGCACACGCTCTCGACCGGCGCCCGGCCCGATTGCGCGCTGAAACTGCCCGGCGACGACAAGATTCTGGCGGTGGACGCCAAATTCCCCCTCGAAGCTTTTAACGCGCTCAAGCAAGCGGGGAGCGAGGCCGAGAAAAAGGCGGCGCAGGCGCGGGTGCGCGCGGATCTCGCCAAACATATCAAGGACGTGTCGGAGCGTTATCTCCTTGCCGGCGAGACACAGGATGTGGCGATCCTGTTCGTGCCCTCGGAATCGCTTTTCGCCGAACTGCACGAATCCTTTGGCGACGTGATCCAGAAAGCCCACCGCGCCAGGGTGCTGATCGTCTCGCCCTCCTTGCTGCTGATGGCGATCCAGGTCCTGCAGGCGTTGGTGCGCGACGCCCTGGTGCGCGACCAGGCCCATGTCATCCAGGCCGAAACCCGTCGCCTCGTCGAGGACGTGTTGCGTCTGCGTCAGCGCGTGCTGAAGCTCGAAAGCCATTTCCGCCAATCGCAGGAAGACCTTTCCGCGATCCTGATTTCCTCCGAAAAGATCGCCCGGACGGGGGACCGCATCGACCGTATCGATTTTTCCCGCGACGACGGACAGGACTTTTGCCAGGCGGCGCAATAGGTTTTTTCGCGCGTCTCGACCGCCGCGCCTGTTGCGGCTAGGAAAGGCTCCCCGCCACGCCCCGGCGCCGTGTTGGCTATGACCGCGCCGGGAAAGCTGGAGGCCTTCGGCTTGCCCTTGGATGCGCCCTTCTGCCTGATCGAAGACCGCGAGGCGGGCGGCGCGATGTTGTTTGCCGCGCCGCGCAAGATTGTCGCGGTTTTCCACGCCGAGGAGATTGGCCGGGCTTTCGACGCCCTGCGGCAGGCGACGGACGAAGGCTTTTATGTCGCGGGCTATTTAGCCTATGAATGCGGCTACGCTTTCGAGCCGCGCCTCGCGCCGCTGCTGCGGCCTTCGCCGGACAAGCCTCTGCTGTTGTTCGGCGTCTTCGACGCGCCGCGGCCGGCGCCGGCTTTGGACGCGACGGCCGACGGCGCCCTAGAGGACTTGCGGCCGGCCTGGGACTTCCCGGATTACCAGCGGCGCTTCAACGCTTGTCGCGATTATATCGCCGCCGGCGACGTCTATCAGATCAACCTCACTTTTCCGCTTTTCGGCCGTTGGCGCGGCGCGCCGCTCGACCTTTATCGGAGTTTACGCGCGCGCCAGCCGGTTGCGCTCGGCGGGGTCGTGGCGCTCGGCGGAGACATCATTCTCTCGCTGTCGCCGGAAAATTTCTTTTCGACGCGGAAAGGAAAAATTTTTGCGCGGCCGATGAAGGGCACCGCCCCGCGCGGCGCCACGCCGCGAGAGGACCGCGCCCTGGCTGAGGCTTTGGCGCGCGACGAAAAGAACCGCGCCGAAAATCTGATGATCGTCGATCTCCTGCGCAACGACATCGGCCGCCTTTCGGAAATCGGCTCGGTCAGGGTCTCGGACCTTTTCTCGGTCGAGACTTTCCCGACCCTGCATCAGATGACCTCGGGCGTGGAAGCGCTCCTGCGCCCAGAAATTTCGCTGCAAGAGATGTTCGCCGGGCTATTCCCCTGCGGCTCGGTCACCGGCGCGCCAAAGATCAGGGCGATGGAGA
Organism: uncultured Pseudomonadota bacterium; assembly: GCA_963703385.1. Classification (GTDB taxonomy): domain Bacteria; phylum Pseudomonadota; class Alphaproteobacteria; order Rhizobiales; family Beijerinckiaceae; genus Rhodoblastus. Next base: position 3,209,412 of record OY969816.1, on the reverse strand, counting down.
TCATCGCCGAACAGGAGTCTTTTGCGCGCGGCGTTTATTGTGGGGCCATAGGCGTGATCGCGCCGGGCGGCGACATGCGCTTCAATGTCGCCATTCGCACCCTCGCTCTGTCGCCGGATGGCGGTTTTTCCTGCCCGGTCGGCTCGGCGGTGGTGGCGGATTCGCGCGCGCGGGAGGAATATGAGGAATGTCTGCTCAAAGCGCGCTTCCTGACGGCGCAAAAGATTTCGGGCTGATCGAGACCCTTTTATGGACCCGCGCGGACGGTTTCTGGCTTGCCGAGGGCCATCGCGCCCGCATGGCGGCCTCGGCGGCGGCGCTCGGTTTCGTCTTTTCGTCGCGAGCGTTCGACGCGGCGCTCGCGAAGGCTTGCGCGGGCGCTGAAGCGCAAGCCCTGCGGGTGCGGTTGATCCTGTCCCGCGACGGCGCGATCGAAACCGCCGCCGCGCCTTTCTCCCCCGATTCGCCGCGGAAAATCTGGCGGGTCGCGATCGCGCCGCAAAAATTGGACTCGCGCGATCCCCTGCTGCGCCACAAGACCACCCGCCGCACGATCCACGACGGCGCGCTCGCGACTTCCGGCGCCGATGAAGTCATTTTCCTCAACCAAGGCGAAGAAGTCTGCGAGGGCGCGCGCACCAATATTTTTGTCGAGCGCCACGGCGCGCTTCTGACGCCGCCCCTTGAGAGTGGTCTGCTGCCCGGCGTGTTGCGGGCCCATCTGCTGGCGGAGGGCCGCGCCCGCGAAAAAATTTTGCGACTCGATGACCTGAGCCGCGATTTTCTCATCGGAAATGCGCTGCGCGGCCTGCTGCGCGCGAGATTGGCTGCGCCGGGAAAGCCGTAGCCTTTTCCGCGGCGCCGGTCGTTCGCGCGCGTATCGACCGGGACTACGTCATAATTCTGGCTTAAAATTGAGCGTAATATTCAGCATTGGCTTTTGCTGAACAGGGATTTCCGGTCTTGAGCGATAAATTCATCTCCCCCGAACAATGCCGGATGGCGCGGGCGGGCTTGGGCCTGACGGCCGGATTGGTGGCCGAACGCGCGCAAGTGTCGAAAGTGACCCTGTCCGATTTCGAAAAGGGCAAGCGGTCGACCCATCCCCGCACCGTCGCCGCGATCCGGGCGGCGCTCGAAAAAGCAGGCGTGGAATTTATCGAGGACAATGGCGGCGGTGCGGGCGTGCGGCTGAAAAAGGAATTGTCCGACGCGATCATCGCGCTGGAAGACTTGAACGCGGAAAACGACAATTAGAGCATAATCCCAAAAAGTTGCAGACTTTTTGGACAAGAATATGCGTTGAAACAATGAGCTAGAGCATTCTTCCGATGCGTAAGGAACCAAAAATGCCCTAGCTCGAATGAGAATTCGATCGGCCCGCGCTTGGCGTGGTAGCGAAATTCTGGCGACAGAAAAGGGGTTCGGAGGGGCAAAATGACCACGATCCGGCAAGTGCTTCGGGAAAAAGGCGGCGACGTCGTCGCCATCGGGCCAGAGGCGACGGTGTTCGACGCGATCAGGATGATGGCCGACCGAAATGTCGGCGCGCTGGTGGTGATGCAGGGGCGAAAGGTGGTCGGGATCATCACCGAGCGCATCTACGCACGAGAGGTCGTGCTGAAGGGCAGGACGTCGCCCGCCACCCCGGTCCGCGAGGTGATGGAGACCGATGTGCCCTATGCCCGGCCCGAGCAATCGGTCGAGGAGTGCATGGCGGTGATGACAAGGACGCGACTGCGCCATCTGCCTGTCTTCGATCAGGGCGAACTCGTCGGCTTGATCTCGATGGGCGATCTCGTCAACGCGATCATCGGCCATCAGGAATTCACCATCGAGCAATTGATCCATTACATTCAGCACTGAAGTCCCGGCGAGGGCTCACCGCCGGCCCTCATCGAGCCAATGCTCGAGCAATGTTCGCGCGATGGCGATCCGATTGGGCGCAAAAAACCCCCGGTGGTGTCGCCCTTCGAGCATGCCACGGACCTCGGCGCGGCTGAACCAGCGGCAATCCTCAAGCTCGGCGCGGTCCACCGCAATCTCGCGCGACAAGGCCTGGGCCTCGCAACCGACCATGATCGAGGCCGGAAAGGGCCAAGGCTGCGAGGCGACATAGCACACCGCGCCGACCACGATTCCAGCTTCCTCCATCACTTCGCGCCGCACCGCCTCTTCAAATGTCTCGCCGGCTTCGACAAAACCCGCGAGACAGGAATACATTGCTTCGGGAAAGTTTTTCTGGCGGCCGAGCAGGCAGAAGTCGCCGTCGATCACATTCATGATCGCGACGGGATCGGCGCGCGGGAAATGCTTGGCGCCGCAGGCGCGGCAATCCCGCCGCCAGCCGCCTTGCGCGGAGAAAGTCGAGGCGCCGCAACGTGCGCAGAACCGATTATCGCCGTGGTAATGCAAAATCGCTTTGGCCTGGGCGAGGATGGCGATTTCCGCATGGGGCAGGGCGCCCGTGATAGCCAGCGCGCGCAGGTCGCGAATTTGCAGCGCGGGGAACGTCGGGAGGACCAGGCGCCGCTGATCGACCAAAGCCTCAGCATCCTGCGGCGCTTCGGCGCGAGCTGCGTCGTCAGGCAGCAGCAGGGCGAAAACAGGTCCGATTTGGTCGCGCCCCAGCAGAACCTCTTCCCGGATCGCGCCAAAGGCGCGCGCCGCCGGCAGCGGATGGAGGGACGAAAGGCTTTCGCCCTCAAGCCGCAGCACCGGCATGGACTGGACGAAAACCACGGCGCGGGCTTTTGCCGCGTCGGCGAGTTCGGCAAGCTGCGCCGCATCCTCGCGCGCCCGGAACAGGCGGTCGAGCGGATTGCCGGCAAAGCCGATGTCGAGATCGCAAAAACTCATGCGCTGTCGAGCCCCAGCGCGGAGGCCAAGGCGCGGACCCGATTTTTCGCCGCTTCAGGCGGGTAAGACTCAGCCTTGCCGACGCCCCAGACCGGGCCAGGCCAGGCCGCGTCGGCCTCGAAACGCGCCACGACATGGACATGGAATTGGGGCACGATATTGCCCAGCGCGCCAATATTGACCTTTTTCGCCCCGGTCAGATTCTTGAGTTTTTCGCCACTGATCGCGGCCTCTTCGATCATCAGCGCGCGCTCTTCGCGCGAGAGATCGTGGATTTCGCTCAGGCCGACGCGGCGGGGAACGAGGATCAGCCAGGGAAACCGGCTGTCGTTCATCAACAGGACGCGGCTGAGCGGCAGATCGCCAACCGCAAGAGTGTCGGCGGCGAGACGGGGGTCGAGGGCGAAGGTCATGGCGCCTCCTGGGCGGCTCGTGGGTAGCGCCTTCGGGCGATCGGGACAAGCGCCCCCCTTGCGCGAAAGCCGATCATGGTCCAAATAAGCGGCGGGAGGTTGGCGGTGGACGTTCCACTCGCCAACCGGGTCAGGTCCGGAAGGAAGCAGCCCTAACGAGAATGGGCGGGTCTTCGTCCAACCTCCCACTCCGGCCGCTTTGGCGTCAGCCACGCGGAAAGCGGCCTTTATCCGGACTTTTTGCGCGCCCGACGACCGCTGGCGCCTTTTCACGGCGGCTCGATGATCGACGATTCCGCGCCAAATCCGACTGACGGCGCGTCCGGCGCGCTGTTCGCGGACCCGCCGCCAAAGCCGGGGCCGGCCGCCTATCGCGTGCTGGCGCGCAAATATCGCCCCTCGCGCTTCGAGGATCTGATCGGCCAGGAGCCGATGGTCCGCACCCTTTCCAACGCTTTCGAAATCGGCCGCATCCATCAAGCCTATATGCTGACCGGGGTGCGCGGGGTCGGCAAGACCACCACCGCGCGCATTCTCGCCCGCGCCTTCAATTATGAAGTCCCCGCGCGCGACGGCCGGCCGGCGATCGACAAGCCGACAATCCCCATGGACGAGATCGGCGTCCATTGCCAGGCGATCATGGACTCGCGCCATGTCGATGTGATCGAGATGGACGCGGCCTCCCACACCAGCATCGACGACATTCGCGAGATCGTGGACAGCTCGCGCTACAAACCGGCGATGGCGCGCACCAAGGTCTATATTATCGACGAAGTGCACATGCTCTCGAAATCCGCCTTCAACGGGCTGTTGAAGACGCTGGAGGAGCCGCCCGAACACGTCAAGTTCCTGTTCGCCACCACCGAGATCGACAAGGTGCCGTTGACCGTGCGCTCGCGCTGTCTGCGCTTCGACCTGCGCCGGGTCGAGGCCGAGGCGCTGGTCCGCCACCTCGCCGCCATTTGCGACAAGGAAAAGGTCGAGATCGAGACCGATTCCCTCGCCTTGATCGCCCGCGCGTCGGAAGGCTCGGTGCGCGACGCGCTCTCCTTGCTCGATCAGGCCATCGCCCATGGCGCGGGAGCGCCGATCGGGGTCGAAAACCTGCGCCTCATGCTTGGCCTCGCCGACCGCGCCCGCGTCATCGACCTGTTCGAGGCGGTGATGAAAGGCGACATCGCGGCGGCGTTGGCTCATCTCAAGGAGCAATATGACGCCGGCGCCGATCCGACCCAGGTTCTGGTCGATCTGGCGCATTTCGTCCATTTCGTGACCAAGACCAAGGTCGCGCCCAAGGTGATCGATCCCGGCGCCACCCAGGTCGAGCGCGAGCGGGGAGCCTTTTTCGCGGAAAATCTGTCGATGGCCGTGCTGTCGCGCGCCTGGCAAATCCTGGTCAAGGGCGTCGAGGAAGTGAAAGACTCGCCGCGTCCGCTCGCCGCCGCCGACATGGTTCTGGTCCGCCTCGCCTATGCCGCCGACCTGCCGACGCCCGAGGTGGCGCTCAAGAAATTCGTCGGCGCGCCCTCAAGCGGATCGGCGCCCGCCTCCTCGCGCCCGCCTGCCTCGCCTGCGCCGGGACCGGGGTCCTTTTCGCGCGCCGCGCCCGTCCTCGCGACCGCGCAAAGCGCGCCGGCGCCCTCGCCGGACGCGCCGCCGACCGTCGCGATCAGGAGCTTTGCCGAACTGGTCGCGCTGGCGGCCCAAAAACGCGACATTCAGATCAAGACGGCGCTGGAACGCGACGTGCGTCTGGTGCGTTTCGAGCCCGGCGTACTGGAATTCGCGCTCAGCGACGGAGGCGCGCCGGGACTTGCGGCGCAGCTCGCCCGCAAATTGCAGGACTGGACCGGCCAGCGCTGGATGGTCGCTCTGTCCTCGGCGGAAGGCGCGCCCAGCCTGATCGAACAGGCCCAGGCCGCGGAAGATCAAAAAAGGATCGGCCTCCAGGCCCATCCTTTCGTGCGCGCGGCTCTCGACCAGTTTCCCGGCGCAATGATCGTCGCGGTGCGCGGGGGTGAAGCGGAAGGGGTGGCGCCCGCCGCAGAGGCGCCGGAAATGGCCGCCGACGACGTCGCCTATATCGACGAGTCCGAAGAAGAGGATTTGTGAATGGACATCATGGGCTTGATGAAAAAGGCCGGCGCGATGCAGGCCAAAATGGCCGAAATGCAGGCCGAACTCGACAATGTCACCGTCGAGGGTTTCGCCGGCGGTGGACTGGTCAAGGTCACACTGACCGCCAAGGGCGCGCTTCAGGGCCTTAGCATCGACCCCTCGCTGCTCAAGGAAGACGAGAAGGAAATTCTGGAAGACCTGATCGTCGCCGCCCATGCCGACGCCAGGCGCAAGGCCGAAGGTCTCCTGGAAGAAAAGATGAAGGCGATGACTGCCGGACTCGGACTGCCGCCGGGCATGAAACTGCCGTTCTGACATGGCGGAACGCATCGCCGGCCCCGAGATCGAGCGGCTGATCCAATTGCTCGCCCGCTTGCCGGGGCTGGGGCCGCGATCGGCCCGCCGCGCCGCCTTGCATCTCATCCGCAAGCGCGAGGAACTGCTGGGGCCTTTGGCCGAGGCGATGCGCGTCGCCAAGGACAAAATCGTGACCTGCCCGGTCTGCGGCAATGTCGACACCGCCGATCCGTGCAGCATTTGCGCCGACCCGCGCCGCGACCGAAGCGTCATCGTGGTGGTGGAGACGGTCGGCGACCTCTGGGCCCTGGAGCGCGCCGGCGTGCTGAACGCGCGCTACCATGTGCTGGGAGGCGCGCTGTCGCCGCTCGATGGAATTGGCCCAGACGATCTCAACATTGCGAAACTGGTGGGGCGGGTCGCCGAGGGCGGGGTGAAAGAGGTCATTCTGGCGGTCAACGCCACGGTCGATGGCCAGACCACCGCCCATTACATCAGCGAACTGCTCGGTCCCTATGAGGTGAAATGCACCCGCCTCGCCCATGGCGTGCCGGTCGGCGGCGAGCTGGACTATCTCGACGAAGGCACGCTCGCGGCGGCGCTGCGAAGCCGCACGGATTTGTGACGGCGACCACCCCATTGGGGCGCGGTCGCCGCATGGGGGCTTTGAACCGCCTTGAGCATTTTCCGTTCCTTCGGAATCGGAAGAACGCTCTAGCCCATTGTTTCAACGCATATTCTGGTCCAAAAAGTCTGCAACTTTTTTGGGAATATGCTCTAGCGCGAAAAAGTCTTGCGCAGGTTGTCGAACAATTCGACCTTGACCCCGGCCTGTCTCATGATCAGCATCTGCTGGGACACCGAAAGAAGATTGTTCCAGGTCCAGTAGATGACCAGGCCCGCCGGGAAGGAGCCGAGCATGAAGGTGAAGATCACCGGCATCCAGGCGAACATCGTCTTCTGCACCGGATCGGTCGGCTCCGGGTTCATCTTCATCTGAACCCACATCGACACGCCCATGATCAAGGGCCAGACGCCGAGATGCAGCAGATGGCCGAAGACCGGCAGTTGGGTCGGGTCGAAGGGCAGCAGGCCGAAGAGAGTGAAGACATTGGTCGGATCGGGCGCGGACAGGTCCTTGATCCAGCCGAAGAACGGCGCCTGACGCATCTCGATGGCGACGAACAAGACCTTATAGAGCGAGAAGAACACCGGGATCTGGATCACCATGGGCAGGCAGCCCGACACCGGATTGATCTTCTCCCGCTTGTAGAGCTCCATCATCTCCTGCTGCTGCTTCATCTTGTCGTCGGGATAAAGCTCCTGCAGGGCCTTGATTTTGGGCTGGACCTCCTTCATCCGCGCCATCGACAGATAGGAGCGGTTGGCGAGCGGGAAGAACAGGCCTTTGACGATCAGCGTGATGGCGATAATCGCGACGCCGAAATTGCCGAAGAATTTGTATAGCGTTTCCAGAAGCCAGAACATCGGCCGGGTGATGAAGAAAAAATAGCCCCAGTCGATCAGCAGATCGAGCTTTTTGACGCCCTGCTCCTTCTCGTAATATTCGAGCAGGCTGGATTTCTTGGCGCCGGCGAACAGGCGCGTCGTCAGGACCAGGTTGTCGCCCGGCGCCAGTGTTTTGGCTTCGCCGAAGGCGTCGGACTGGTATTGCGGCAGCGTTCCGGGGAATTCGCGGAACCAGCCCTTGTATTTCTCGGTCGCGTCGGGAATGACGGCGGTCGCCCAATATTTGTCGGTGAAGCCGAGCCAGCCGCCGGTCGCGTAGGACTCAGCCGGCAGAACCTTGGCGGTGTTGTTTTCCTTGGCGATCGCCTTGTAAGTGATTTCGGTCGAGGGCTGGTCGGCCCCGATCACGCCGATGAATCCCTCATGCAGCACGCTGTAGCCCGAGGTCTTGGGCAGGCCCTGACGGGTCGCGCTGGCGTCGGGAAAGAAAGAGACCGGCGCCTTGCCCTGGTTCTCGATCGTGTCGGTCACCGTGAACAGGTAATGATCGTCCACCGAGATCTTGCGCTTGAACACCAGGCCGGCGCCGTTGTCGAAAGTGAGCGTGAGCGGCGTCGACGGCGTCAGCTTGTCGCCTTGGGCGGTCCAGAGCGTTTCCGAACCGGGCAGTTTCAGCGTCGCGCCGGGCCGCCCGACATAATTGAAATCGACGAAATAGGCGTCCGGCGCGCCGGCGGGCGAGAGCAGGACGATGTTCGGGCTTTTCGGGTCGGTCGTCTCGCGGTAGTCGCGCAGCGACAGATCGTCGAACCGCGCGCCTTTCAGGGCGACCGAACCGAACAGGCTCGGCGTGTCGATCGCGATCCGCTTGTTCTGGGCGAGCGCGTCGGCGCGGCTCAGCGGCTGCGGGACGGGCGCCAGGCCCGGCGCGGCGGCTGGATTGGGGTTGGCGGCCTCCAACTGCTGAAGCTGGGCCGTGGTCTGGCGGGCCTCCTGGATCTTGGGCGAGCCGTAAAAATGGTTCCAGCCGACTATGACCAGGAGCGACAAGGCCATGGCGAGGAGAAGATTGCGGGTGTCCTGCTGCATGTTTACTTGTCTTGCTTGCGGCCGCCGGCCGGCAGGTTGGGAAGCCGGACATCGCCGGCCCGATTGATTTTCCTGAGCGCGCGCGAAATTTCGCCGCGCAATTCATCGAATGAGGCGGTCAAGGCTTCGCGCCGCGCCGCCACGACATAGTCGCAGCCGGGCGTGAAGGCGGATCCGTCGGCCAGCCTCACAACCTCCCGCAGGCGGCGCCGGATGCGGTTGCGCACAACCGCCTTGCCGACCTTTTTGGTCACGGTGAAGCCCACGCGGGCGCTTTCGTCTTCGACCGCCGGATCGCGTTCGCGCGCTTGAAGCACGAAATTGCGCTGATGCTGGCGGCGCCCCTTGGCCGCAGCCACGAAATCGGCGCGCTTTTTAAGCCGCAAAACGCCAATACGCACGCCGGGGCCGGCGTGCGCGAAAATGTTCTGGCCGTCCTGCTGACGGGTCATGGCGAAGGCCGGTCGGGCCGGCAGCGGCGCGTCAGGCCGAGAGGCGCTTGCGGCCGCGCACGCGGCGGGCGTTGAGAACATTGCGGCCGCCGACGGTGGCCATGCGGGCGCGGAAGCCGTGACGGCGCTTGCGCACGAGTTTGGAGGGCTGGTAGGTCCGCTTCACGGGAATGCTCCGGTTATTATTGGCGCGTGGCCGCTGGGCCGAACGCCGCCATATTGCTCAAGGCTCGCGCGCGCTGTTCCTGCCGGTTGAAATGGCAAAAACGACCTCGGCGCGAGGCCGAAAATCGCGAGCGGCCTTATAGGGCCATGGGCCCAAAAAAGTCAACGCAACGGGCCGGCAAATCTCAATTCCGAGCGCTCTTGCCTTTGAGTCCAGAACAAAGTAAGAACATTGGCGACAATGCTTTTTTCACCGGGGGCATTCATGGCGCGAAGCTTCTTCCTTGACTCTTCATTCCGGCGGCGCCCGGCCGCTGCCCGCCGACTGGCGCGCTTTGCTCGATCTGCTGCCCGAGGATTGGCGCGAGATGTACGAAGAGCGCGCCGCGCTGATCGAATATGACGGCGGGGAAAAGCGCGCCGCCGCCGAGCGCCGCGCCTTCGAAGGGGTGATGGATCTTGCGGGGAGCGCTTTCTGGGGATGGATGGGCGCCGACGCTAGCGAAAAGCGCGCCGCTGTGACCTGATTGGAACGTGATTCGCTCCCGCCTTCCCGCGCAATGCCGCAAAAATTGACTTTCTACGAATTCTTCGCCGGAGGCGGCATGGCCCGCCTTGGCCTTGGCGACGAGTGGACTTGTCTGTTCGCCAATGACGTCGATGCGGACAAGGCAACCGCCTATCGCGCCAATTGGGGCGGCGCGGAATTCGTCGAGGGCGACCTCGGCGCCGTTTCCGCGCGGAAAATTCCCGGACGGGCCGATCTCGCCTGGGCTTCCTTTCCCTGTCAGGACCTTTCGCTCGCCGGCGGAGGCAAGGGCATGGGAGCGGCCGACGACGCGGTGAAAACCCGCAGCGGGGCTTTCTGGCTGTTCCACGAAAAAATGCGGGCGCTCGCCGCCGAAGGCCGCGCGCCGCGCGCCATCGTGCTGGAAAATGTGGTCGGCGTGCTGAGCTCTCATGGCAAGCGCGATTTTTGCGCGCTGGTTGTCGCCCTCGACGGCCTTGGGTATCGGGTCGGCGCGCTCACCCTCGACGCATGCTGGTTCACCCCGCAATCCCGCCTGCGCGTATTTTTTGTCGCCGTGCAAAAATCCCTGTTTGGGCCTCTGACGTGCAAGGACGACGGCCTGATCGCGGGGCAGCCTCAGCCGCTCTGGACTTCCGCCTCGCTGCGCGCCGCTCACGGCGCGCTGCCGAAAGAGCTGGCGGAGAGCTGGATCTGGTGGCGTCTGCCGGAACCCGCGCGCCGTAACGCCGAACTTGCCGACCTGCTCGAAGACGCGCCCGCCGAGGCGCCCTGGCGCGCGCACGCCGCCACCGAACGCCTGCTGGAACTGATGGCGCCGGCTCATCGGCGGAAGATCGAGGAGATTCAGGCGAGTGGCGCGCGCGCCATCGGCGCCGTCTATCGGCGCACCCGGACCGATCAAGGCGGCGCGAAACGGCAAAGGGCGGAAGTTCGCTTCGACGGTCTCGCAGGCTGCCTGCGCACCCCGCGCGGCGGCAGTTCGCGCCAGTCCATCCTGGAGGTCCACGAGGAAAGCATCCGCGCCCGCCTGCTCTCGCCGCGCGAGGCGGCGCGGCTCATGGGCCTGCCGGACTCTTATATTCTGCCCAGCAATCCCGGCGCGGCTTACGAATTATGCGGCGACGGGCTGTGCGTCCCGGTCGTCCGCCATCTCGCCGAACATCTCCTTCAACCGTTGCTGCGTGCGCACGCGCCGCGTCTGCGCGCCGCGGCGGAAAAACCTTTTGCGGTTGCGTAAGAAATTTGTTGCATTGCGGTCATATCAATAGTGACTCGAAGACAGCAACATGAAAGCGATTTCTCCTTATCCGCTTATTGACGCCGTAATTCGGCCCCACTAAATGGTCCATAAACTTCTGGCGCGATAAAAGCTCGAAAATCAAAGCCTAAAACACTTTTTGGTCTCCAGCATAATCTGACCGTCATATTGTTTTGTTAGAGCGCCAGCGTCGCCAAACGACGTGGCGCGAAAGAGACGTCCATGCATCTTTATCATTTCCAGACGATCGATCCGACCGGTGCCCGCCACGACGTCAAATCGCTGCGGCTCGCCGATACGGCCGCTGTCTGGCGGGAGATCGACGCTCTGGCCGCCTGCCAGGCGCGCGGCGCGCAGATTCGCGTGACCAACGAGGCCGGCGGCATTGTCGTGCTGGTTGGCGTGTCAACCGCCCGCAGGCTTCAGGCGCGGCCCGCCGCCTGAGCGGACCAAAATTTCGCTCGACGCCGCGCCGCCGCCGAGGCAAATTCCCGTCATGTACCGCGCGACCACTTTCGACATTCGGATCACCGCCACCCCGCATTTCGCCCCCGAGCGCAGCGATCCGGGCATCGGCCGCTTTTTCTGGACCTACACGATCGAGATCGCCAATCAGGGCGACATTCAGGTGCAGTTGCTCGAACGGTTCTGGCGGATCACCGACGCCAATGGCCGGGACGAGACGGTGCGCGGACCCGGCGTCGTCGGCGAGACCCCGATCATCGAGCCGGGCGACAGTTTCAGCTACACGTCGGGCTGCGCCCTGAACACCGCCTCCGGGCTGATGTCGGGAAGCTACCGCATGGTCGACGCCAACGGCCGCGCCTTCGATGTCGAGATCCCGGCCTTCTCCCTCGACAGCCCGATGGAGCGGCGCATCCTGAACTGATCGGGCCGGGCGCATCCGCCCGCCCGGAGGCGAGGACCGATCCGTATGACCTTTGACGCCGCCGATTCCACGCTCGAACGGGCCATCGCGCTGCTCGGCCGGCTGGTCGCCTTCGACACCGAATCCTCGCGCAGCAATCTCGAATTGATCGATTTCGTCGAGGATTACCTTCTGGGGCTTGGCGCCCGCGTCGTCCGCGTTCCCAACGCCGGGGGCGACAAGGCCGCCCTGTTTGCCACTTTCGGCCCGTCGATCGACGGCGGCGTGGTCTTGTCCGGCCATACCGATGTGGTGCCTGTCGCCGGCCAGCCATGGACCTCGCCGCCCTTCATCCTGCGCCGCGACGGCGACCGCCTTTATGGCCGGGGAACCTGCGACATGAAGGGTTTCGACGCCCTCTGCCTCGCCATGGCGCCGGAATTCATGGCCGCGCCGCTGAAGAAACCGATCCATATTCTGCTGAGCTATGACGAGGAGACGAGCTGCGCCGGCTGTCTCGCCGCGATTGCCCGCTTCGGCCACGACCTGCCGCGCCCGGCGCTCGCCCTGATCGGCGAGCCGACCATGATGCTGGTCGCCGACGCCCACAAGAGCGTCGCCACCTATCGCACCCGAGTCATCGGCCACGAAGCCCATTCCTCCAAACCCTGGCTCGGCGTCAGCGCCGTCCATGTCGCCTGCGAACTGGTCGGGGCGCTGGAGCGGATCGGGCGCGAACTCGAGGCCGAGCGCGATCCGCACGGGCGGTTCGAACCGGCTTTTTCCACCGTCCATGTCGGAATCATCCAGGGCGGCACGGCGCGCAACATCATGGCCCGGCACTGCGAAATTTTCTGGGAGTTCCGCGGCCTGCCGGAGACGCCGCGAAATCGCGCGCTGGAGAAATTCGAGGTTTTTTGCGCGGCGCTCGCCACTGAGCGGTTCAAGAATTTCCCCGACGCCCGGATCGAGACCTTCGTCGAAACCGAGGCGCCCGGCCTGCGCGCGGAGTCGCCATCGGGCGCCGCTACTTTGGCGATGGTGCTGGCCCGGGCCAACCACACCATCGCCGTGCCTTACGCCACCGAGGCCGGACAGTTCCAGGCGATCGGCCTGCCGGCGGTGATCTGCGGGCCCGGCAGCATCGACCAGGCCCATCAGCCCGACGAATATATCGAGATCGCCCAACTCGCCGAGGGCGTCGCCTTCCTGCGCCGCCTTGTCGGCAAGATGTCGGCGTGAAGTTCACTGGGCCTTGCCGTCGTCGGTGATGAAGGCGAGGCGCAGCATATTGGTCGCTCCGGGCGTTCCGAACGGCACGCCGGCGATGATCAGGATGCGGTCGCCGGGCGAGGCGAGGCCCTGGCGCACCGCGAATTTACAGGCGCGATTGGCCATGTCGTCCAGATCGTTGGCGTCTTTGGTGACGACGGATTCGACGCCCCAGACGGCCGTAAGCCGGCGCGCGGTGTCGCGATTGGGGGTCAGCGCCAGGACCGGCGCGAAGGGCCGCTCACGGGCGACGCGAAAGGCCGTCGCGCCCGAGGAGGTCCAGGCGACGATCGCCTTGAGATCGAGGGTTTGCGCCATGTCGCGCGCCGCGACCGCCACCGCGTCGGCGCCGGTGCGCTCGGGCGCCGAGCGCTGGGCCGAGATGATTGAGCGATAGACCGGGTCCTGTTCGATCTCCTCGGCGATGCGGTTCATCATGGTCACCGATTCGACCGGATATTTGCCCGAGGCGCTTTCCGCCGAGAGCATGATGGCGTCGCCGCCTTCGAACACCGCCGTCGCCACGTCGGAAACCTCGGCGCGGGTGGGCGCGGGCGCCGAGATCATGCTTTCCAGCATCTGCGTCGCCACCACCACCGGGCGGCCGAGCCTTCGGCCCTCGCGGGTGATGCGCTTCTGAAGGCCGGGCACGCGTTCGAGGGGCATTTCGACGCCGAGATCACCGCGCGCGACCATAAGCGCGTCGGCGGCGAGCATGATCTCGTCGAGCCGCGAAATCGCCTGCGGCTTTTCGATTTTCGCCATCACCAGGGCGCGGTCGCCGGCGAGGCGCTTGACCTCCAGGACGTCGGCGGCGCGCTGCACGAAGGACAGAGCGATCCAATCCACGCCGGTCGCGACCGCCGCCTCGGCATCGATCCGGTCCTTGGCGGTGAGCGCGGCGACGGCGATTTCGGTGTCCGGCAGGCTGACGCCCTTGCGGTTGGAGATGCGACCGCCGACGTCGACCCTGGCCACCGCGCTGTCGGTGGCGGCCTCGACGATATGCAGGCGCAACTTGCCGTCGTCGATCAGCAGGTTATGGCCGGGCGCGAGCGCCAGAAGGATTTCCGGATGGGGCAGGCAGACGCGCGTGGAGTCGCCCGGCGTCGGGTCCGAATCCAAGGTGAAATTCTGCCCCGCGATCAGGTCCGCGCCGCCGCCGACGAAAGAGCCGACGCGCAGTTTCGGACCCTGGAGATCGACCAGAATGCCGATCGGCCGGGCGACTCGCTCCTCCACCGCGCGGATCATCGCGACGGTCTCCCGCATGGCCTGCGGATCGGCATGGCTCATATTGATGCGGAAAAGATCGGCGCCTGCGCGCCAAAGCTTTTCGATCGAAGCCTCGTCGTTCGAGGCCGGACCGAGCGTGGCCAGGATTTTACAACGGCGGCGGCGCCTGTTCATCTTCGCTCCTTATTTTATTCTCGCCGGCTCAATGCGTCGGATTGGGGTCGGTCAGCTGCACCGTCCAGTTCCGGGCGTCCTTGCCGGTGTCCACCTCGAAAAAGCCGGTCCGGTCAAAGCCGCGGAGAAAACAGTTTTCGCGGCCCTCGATACGGAATTCGCGTTCGCGCGTGCACATGAAGGCCTTGCCCTTCCATTCGCCGCCGCGTTCGTCCATCGCATAGGCATAGTAATATTCGGCGGCGAGCGGGCCGCGCAGCAGGGTCTCGCAGCGCTCGGTCTTGATGTTCCACCAGCCCTCGCTCACCCAATGCGATCCAGTGGTGTAGGCGATGGCGACGCTGACGCGGGCGCTGGAATTGTTGCAGACGCGGAAATCGGCGCGCGCCGGGGCCGCGCCCAGGGCGAAGATGGCGGCCAGCGCGCAAATTCCGATTGTCCTTGCCATGATCCCGTTTCGCCTCGGCCTAAAGTGGCGATTGACTCTTGAACTCCGCAGCTAGGGCAAAGGCCTTTTAGCGATATTGCCGGACCGCGTCGATGCGATTTACATTACAATCGCTGCAAAAATTCGAAATTCGGCGACTGCCTTGAAAATCCTTTCCGATCAGTCCCGCCGAGGCGACGCGCCTGGGTCCCAGCCCTTCGATCTGGTCGCCGGCGGGGCAGGCCAGCGCCTGATCTTGTTTTGCGACCACGCCAGCAATGCTTTGCCGCCGGCCTATGGCGGTCTTGGCCTGTCGCGCGAATTGCTTCGCTGCCATATCGCCTATGACATCGGCGCAGAAAGAATCGTTCGCCGCCTGGCGGCGTTGACGGGCGCCTCGGCCGCGCTCGCGATGTTTTCCCGGTTGCTGATCGACCCGAATCGCGGCGAGGACGATCCCACTCTGGTCATGCGCATATCCGACGGCGCGCTCATCCCCGGCAATGCGCGAATCGGCGCGGAGGAAGTCGCGCGCCGGGTCGATGCGTTCTGGCGGCCCTACCGCGAGGCCTGCGCCGGCCTGATCGATGCGACTCTGGCCGCCGGCGCGGTTCCGGCCATGATCGGACTCCACTCCTTCACCCCTCATTTCCAAGGCCGCGCGCGGCCCTGGCAGGTTGGCGTGCTGTGGGACAAGGATCCGCGCCTCGCCTTGCCGTTGATCGAGGCCCTGCGGGCGGAAAATCTCGTTGTCGGCGACAACGAGCCCTATGACGGGGCTTTGCGCGGCGACAGCATGTATGAACATTCGACCCGACGCGGCCTGCCCGGCGCGCTGATCGAGATTCGCCAGGATCTGCTGGAGACATCCGAACAATGCGAGGCCTGGGCGGCGCGGCTTGCCCGAATCCTGCCGCCGATCCTCGCCCGGCCCGAGACGCGGCGGGTCGAATTTTATGGCTCCCGAACCGATACGGAATTGGCGCCCGCTTGACGCCCGCGCCGCGCGGCGCCAATTCAGAGGCCCCTATTTCCCAACATTGCACAGGAACGACATGGTCGAGAACACTATGGGCGCGAACACGCTGGACGGCGGCCATCTGAAAAGCTTCATCGAGCGCATCGAGCGGCTCGAAGAGGAGAAAAAGGCGATCGCCGACGACATCAAGGACATTTACGCCGAGGCCAAGGGCACTGGCTATGACGTGAAGATCATGCGGAAAATCGTCTCGATCCGCAAACAGGACGCCGCCAAAAGGCGCGAGGAGGAGGAAATCCTCGACCTCTATCTCTCGGCGCTCGGGCAGGAGTGACTTTCATTTTTGCATGAAAAGCCTTGCCGCGCCCAAGCGCCCGGGGCCATTGCCACGCTCATGGCCAGCCTCTAAATCGGCTTCACAAAAACCAGGAGCGCGAACATGCCATCCGAACCCACACTGTTCCAGCCTTACGGCCTCGGCGGCCTTCGCCTCGCCAATCGCATCGTCATGGCGCCGCTGACCCGCGCCCGGGCGACGGCGGGGACGGACGCCGCCAACGAGCTGACAGTCGAATATTACCGACAGCGCGCCAGCGCCGGGCTGATCGTCAGCGAGGCCTCGCAGATTTCACAGCAGGGCCAGGGCTATTTGCAGACGCCAGGCGTTTATAGCGACGAGCAGGCGCGGGGCTGGCGCCTTGTCACCGACGCCGTGCATCAGGCCGGTGGAAAGATTTTCATCCAGCTCTGGCATGTCGGCCGCATCTCCCATGTCGACCTGCAGCCAGGCGGCGGCGCGCCGGTCGCGCCCTCCGCGATCACGGCGCAGTCGCGGGTCTTCACCGCCGAAGGATTCGTCGAGCCCTCGCAACCGCGCGCGCTGGAGACCGATGAAATCCCCGAAATCGTCGCGGATTACGCTCGCGCCGCAGCGCTCGCGCAAAAGGCCGGCTTCGACGGGGTCGAAATCCACGCCGCCAACGGTTATCTGCTCGATCAGTTCCAGAAGGACGCGACCAATCATCGCAACGATTGCTACGGCGGTTCGATCGAGAACCGCTGCCGGCTGACTCTCGAAGTCGTGGACGCAATCGCCAAAATCTGGCCGTCGAACCGGATCGGAATCCGGCTTTCGCCGGTCAGCCCGGCCAATGACATCGTCGACAGCAATCCGCAGCCGCTTTTCGACTATCTCGTCCGGCAGCTCGACGCCCGCCAACTCGTCTATATTCATGTGATCGAGGGCGCGACCCAGGGCGCGCGCGACTACGCCCCTTTCGATTATTCCGCACTGCGCAAGGCGTTTCGCGGCGCCTATATCGCCAATAACGGCTATGGCCGGGACATGGCCGTCGAGGCGGTCGAGACGGGGGTCGCCGATCTCGTCGCCTTCGGGCGGCCGTTCATCGCCAATCCAGACCTGGTCGAGCGCCTGCGCCGCAACGCCGCGCTCAATGCGCCGGACAACACGACCTTTTTTGGCGGCGGCGCCAAGGGCTATACCGATTACCCGACGCTGGCCGCCTGAGGGGCGCGCCGGTAAGTCTCCATTAACCATAAATCCTTAACGCTGGCCTCATGCGCGGCGCCTCGCCGCCGCGCCGCGAGGCCAGCACTTGTCCGTCGAACAGCGTCGCGAGTCCGACCTGCCTTTACCGCGATCGCTTCGCGATCGCGCGGTCTTGCGCGCTCTCGCCACATCGACCGCAGCGGTCTTGGCCTTGGCCGTACCGGCGCTCGCGCAGGACGCCGGTCTGCGCCTCGCGGACGACGATTCGTATGGCGCGGCTTCGCCCGCGCGGCCCGGCGCCGACGCGCCGCCCTTGCCGGATGCGACGCCCTTGCCGGATGCGACGCCCTTGCCGGATGCGACGCCGGCGACCACGACGCCCCCGCCCGACGCCTTTTATCCGGATTCCACCGGCCTGTCGCCCGAAGCCGCCGCCGCCAATTACGGCAAGCCGCGTCCCTTCAAGCCGAAGGTGAAATCCAGCCGCAAGACCCAAGCCCATCCGCTGCCGGACCTCGTCGCCTATCCGACATCCGCCCAGGCGCGTCGCGCCCGTCAGACGGGCCTGCGCGGCGACGATGTCGATCCCGCCTTGCTCGCCCCGTCTCCGACCACCGCCTTGCCCGCGCCCATTCCGGCCAAACCTAAGCCCAAGCTCGATCCCGATCCTTTCGCGCCTCCAGGCCTCGATGCTGGGCCTTTGCTCGCCCACGCCACTTCCGAAACCGATTTCGGCTATAATTCCAACCCCTTGCAGGCCTCGCCTGGAACCAACTTTATGCGCGGATCGAGTTTCCTGCGCGAGGAGGTCGGCCTGTCCGCCGTCTCCGACTGGTCGAACCACTCCTTCGCCGGCGACATGCGGCTCGGCTATGACGACTATTTCCAGCTTCCCGCCGCCAACGCCCCGGACGGCGCAGGCAAGTTTCTCGCGCGCATCGACGTGACGCGCGACACCAAGGTCAATATCGACGGCGACTACGCGCTTTCGACGCAGTTCCAGACCTCGCCCAACCTTTACAACAATGGCGCCCCGACCTCGCTCGCCTCACAGCCTCTCATCGCGGTCTATGGCGGCGGTTTGGGGGTGAGCCAGGATTTCAACCGCATCGAACTGACCATGCGCGGCTCCTTCGAGCGCACTTATTGGGCCGACGCCCATTTCTCCGATGGCGCGACGCAGGATTTGTCGCGCGATTCCTACGACGATTATGGCGCGACCCTCAAGGCGAGCTATGCGCTGACGCCGGAGGTCCAGCCTTTCCTGACCGGCGGAGCGGACCAGCGCATGCACGACGCGACCGTCAGCACCGACGGCTATGAACGCAATTCGGACGGGGTCGCGATCGGCGGCGGCTCGACTTTCCTGTTCAGCCAACTGCTGACGGGCTCGGCCTCGGCCGGCTACGAGGACCGCCATTACCAGGACCCGCGCCTCGCCGATCTGCGCGGCCCGATCTATGACATTTCGCTGATCTGGACGCCGACGCCGCTGACCAAGGTGACCTTGGCGGGGCAGGGGACCTTGGGCGAGGCCATCGTCACCGGCGCCTCGGGCGTCCTGAACCGCAGCTTCAGGCTTGAGGTCGCCCACGCCCTGCGCCGCGATCTCACGGTGACCGCGACCGCCGGGGTGCTCTATTCGACTTATCCGGGCAATCCGCTGGTCCAGACCTACTACACCGCGGGACTGAAGGCAGAATATCATCTCTCCCGCCACATCGTGCTGACGACCGCCTATGCGCTTCAGAAGATGGTCGCCAATCAGGCCGGGTCGGATTTCACCGCCAATATCCTGACCGTCGGCCTGAAGCTCCAGGAATAGGGGAGTTCACAAACTGCCGACGATCCGCTTCAGTTCGGCGCGGAATCCCGGCTCGATGTCGGGCCTCGCCAGAGCGAAAGCGACATTGGCGGCGAGAAAACCGATTTTGGAGCCGGTGTCATAGGTCTTGCCGTCGAAATTGCGGGCGAAGAATTTCTGCGTCGTCTTCAGTTCGCGCATCGAATCGGTGAGCTGGATTTCGCCGCCGGCGCCCTTCTCGCCCTTGCGCAGGAAGTCGAAGATCTCCGGCTGGAGGATATAGCGGCCGGAGATGATGTAATTCGATGGCGCGGTCCCCTTCGCCGGTTTTTCCACCATGCCCATGATCTCGAACGAGGGGCCGAATTCGCGGCCCTTGGCGACGACGCCATATTGCGAGGTTTCCTCCATCGGCACCTCTTCGACGGCGATCACATTGCCGCCGAGCTCCTCATAGGTGTCGATGCACTGGCGCAGGCAGCGTTTGCCGTCCGCCCCCGGCAAAGTGATCATGTCAGGAAGCACGACGGCGAAGGGCTCGTCGTCGATGACTTCGCGCGCGCACCAGATGGCGTGGCCGAGGCCGAGCGGCTCCTGCTGACGGGTGAAGCTGGTCGCGCCGGCCGCCGGAAGAGAGCTTTGCAGCTCCTCCAGCTCCTTCAGCTTGCCCCGGCGGCGCAGCGTTTCCTCCAGCTCGTAGGCGACGTCGAAATGATCCTCGATCACCGCCTTGTTGCGGCCGGTGACGAAAATGAAATGTTCGATGCCGGCTTCGCGCGCTTCTTCGACGCAATGCTGCAGCACCGGGCGATCGACCACGGTCAGCATTTCCTTGGGGACGGTCTTGGTGGCCGGAAGCACGCGGGTGCCGAGGCCGGCGACAGGGAAAACGGCTTTGCGAACAGGCTTTTTGGGCATGGAGAATCCGTCCCGGACGATTTGCAAATGCTTGAGCTGGCCGGCGCCTTTTAGCACCAGCGAAATCCTTGCGCCAAGAGAAGTTAAAATGCGGAGTTAAAATGCGGAGTTAAAATTCGCCCTTTCGACTTTCGTCGCTTCGCCTCAAGCTCTTTATGGTTTACAAGGCGCCGCGCCCGAAAAGGCGGCGAATCAATCTGGGCGGAGCGACATGACCGTTCTCGTGACCGGCGGCGCCGGCTATATCGGCTCCCACATGGCCTATGAACTGACCGACGCCGGCGAGGACGTGGTCGTGCTCGACAATCTCTCGACCGGCCGGCGCGCCTCGGTGCCGCCGCAGGCCGAACTGGTGGTCGGGGATTTCGGCGACGAGGTTTTGGTCGCGGACCTGCTCAAAACCCACAAGATCGACTCGATCATCCATTTCGCGGCAAAAATCGTGGTGCCGGAATTGGTCTCCGACCCCCTGGGCTATTACAAGAACAACACCGCTTCGGCCCGCAGCCTGCTCGCCAATGCGGTCGAGGCCGGGGTCAAAAATTTCATCTTCTCCTCCACGGCGGCTGTCTATGGCGAGCCAGAACAGAATCCGGTGACCGAGGACGAGACGCTCAAACCCGTCTCGCCTTACGGCCGTTCGAAACTCATGGTCGAATGGATGCTGGAGGATGTCGCCCACGCCCATGGCCTGCGTTATGTGGCGCTGCGCTATTTCAATGTCGCCGGCGCCGACCCCAAGGGCCGCACCGGCCAGTCCACCCCCAACGCCACCCATCTGATCAAGGTCGCGGTCCAGGCGGCTCTCGGCCTGCGCCCCGGCATGGAAGTGTTCGGAACCGATTATCCCACCCCCGACGGCTCCTGCCTGCGCGACTATATCCAGGTCACGGACCTCGTGCGCGCTCATATGGACGCCCTGCGCCATCTGCGGGCGGGGGGCGACAGCCTGGTGTGCAATTGCGGCTACAAGCGCGGCTATTCGGTGCTGGAAGTGGTTGAGACGGTGAAGAAAGTCTCGGGCGTCGATTTCCCGGTAAAGATTTCGGGAGGCGCCCCGGCGACCCGGCGGCCATCGTCGCCGCCAACGAGCGAATCCGCCAAAAACTCGGCTGGACGCCGATCCACGACGATCTGGAAGAGATCGTGCGCCAGGCTCTTCGCTGGGAGAAGAAGCTCGCGGAAGAGAAGGCGACGGCCGAGGCCTGACGGCGGCTTCGATCTCACGCGGCAAGAAATCGGCGCGAAGCTAAAGCGCGAACGCCTACCGTCGGAAGTTCCATATTGGGGCTTATACGACTGAGCGCGGGAACCAGTGGCCCGTGCTCAGAGACGAACCGCCATCAATATTCGACCCGCAGATCGAGCTTGATCGCATCGAGCTTGACGCCAGCGATTTCGGCCAGTTGTTCCCTTGCCCAGGCCATGACCTCCGCGATGGTGGTGAAGCGAGGGGCGGCAGCTTCCGCAGTTTCCAGAGTCTCCGCCTCGCCCGCATTCTCTTCCGCCGCCGCGAGCTTGTCTGCGTTCTCAGCGAGCAGCTCTTCGATCGGGTATAAAGCGACACGCTTGTATTTCTCGACGATGCCGGACCCAACCGAAGCCGCAATGCCCCGTTCGTCGCGGTCCAGGCCGACCCACATTCCGAAGTTGTCCCTCACCTTCTGACCATCGTTCACGCGGGCGTTGTAGGCGGCATGGAAACGCTTACGCACCTCGTCTACCGGAAAGATGTAGACCTCGACATTCTCCGGATCGTCACGGGAATTCGACGCTCGCAACGATGACGACATCCACTTCATCGAGCGTCCGCCACTTTGTTCCCTTGGCGAGCGAGGGAAACGCGAACCAACGATCCCGAGTGGTTCGGATTGAGGCGCGCTGCGTCTTCCCGTCCTTAGTTATTGTCCAGATGTTCGAGAGGCCTCGGCCCGGCACACGCTGAAGCGCGTAGCCCTGGGACGTCGCCCCCTTCTTTGCCGCCTCGACCATGAGACGCCACTTAACGGTTTCCGAGAGTCCTTCTAAACGGTTTGTCATTGTCCCGCTCCATATAATTGGTTCGCCAGATCATCTGGCAGGCACGAAAGACATTTATCAGAGCGCTGGCCGGTTGTCAATCTATTTGCAATTGGTATCGCAAACGGTGACGAAAACCAATTGGGTTGCCAATTGGTGTGATGGATGGAGTGGATGCGGTTGGCAGCTATGTGCAAAATTCAAGAATTTCGCTCGCGGATTAGCTGTTTGAATCAAAACAGATTTTTCAGAGCATAAATCACGTACAAAATTCCAGCTTCAATAGGGGCGGCAATTGGGCTGATTGCAACGGCCGACGCTAATAGGAGAGTAAGGGCCACAAGGCCAAAGGGCCCCCAGCCGCGCAGACGGATCGCTTTGCCGAGCTGAAAATCAAAATCGGGGCGCATGGTCATGATGCTGTTTCCCTGGAACGAATCTTGATTGATTTTCGCCTCAGCCAGCGAGGGTCAAATGAGCTTTCACCAATTTTTATTGCTCGCACACGCTGAAGAGCTTCAGCGTGTCTTTTTGCGCCACGATGTGCCGCGTCGTGCGTATGCTGGTGTTTTTCTTTCGGGAGAGGCCTGTTTTCTGGATTACCTGGCCTCCGCCGTGAGCATTAGATGAAGGGTTCACTTCATGCCGTAGATTTTAGGAGGGGCGTCGCGCCGCTTCCAGGTGAAGAGGTTCATCTGAATTTTGCGGTGACGACACGGTCGACGCGTCAACCCGGAGAGGGAGCGTGAATCCATTGAGATCACGAGCGCGAGGACGACAGTCGGTCCTGAGTTTTCCGGAAATCTGATCGAGCACTAGGTTTTGTGGCTCAGATAACTGTCCACAAAACCTAGCGCGAAAGATCGCGGCGCGTCACGAAATCCACCAGCCGGTCCGGCGTTAGAGCGCGGCCGAGCGGGCCGAATTGGGCGATGAAGCCGACATGATAGCGCGTGCGCGGACGCGCGGCCGTGGCCGCGTTCAGCACGACCTTCGCGACGTGATCCGCGGTCATGACGCCGAACCCGTCCGGGCGCAGGAATTTGCGCATGCGGCGCATGAGATTCGCCCGGAACGCCGCATAGGGGCTGTCGTCGCCGCAATCGGGAATGGAATTCAGCAGGGTCGCTTCGAATCCGGTGGCGATCGGCCCCGGCAGCACATTGACCAATGCGACGCCGAAGGGCGCGACTTCCGGCCGCATCGCGTCGGCGAGCGCTTCCAGAGCGAATTTCGAGGCGTGATAGGCGCCGCCGCCGAGAACGCTGACGCGCCCGGCCACCGAACTCACATTGACAATGCGCCCGCCGCCGGCGCGCCGCATCCCCGGCAGGACCAGTTGCGCAAGCCGCACCGCGCCGAAAACATTGGTCTCGAACTGCCGGCGCAGGGTTTCGAGCGGGATCGCCTCGATGGGGCCATATTGGCCATACCCGGCATTGTTCACCAGAATTCCGACCGCGCCACATTTCGCCTCGACGGCGGCGACGGCGGCGCGGCGCGCATCGTCATCCGTGACATCGAGGGTGAGGCAATGGCAGCCTGCGGCGCGCAGATCGTCGAGCGCGGCGAGATTTCGCGCCGTCGCGAAGGTCTCGAGCCCGGCGGCGCGGAAGGCCAGCGCGGCGGCATGGCCGACGCCGCTCGAACAACCGGTGATGAGAACGGGACCAGACTTGCTCATGCGCGGCTTTCACCCTTCCCCCCGCTCCGTCGCCTGAAGCGCCCAGTCGAGATAAGCCGCGTCGCCGGCCAAAATCGGTAGCGCGATGATTTCTGGGGTTTCATAAGAGTGCAACTGGAAACCTCCAAAAAACCGTCTTTGCGAGGAGCCCATAGGGCGCGCTTTGCGCGCCCGCCGATCGCTGACGCCCGGCGCAAGCGCCGGGCTATGGGCGACGAAGCAATCCATAGAACCTCGCCACATCAAGCAGATCGCAGCAATGGATTGCTTCGCGGAGCCTGTCATCGGACCGGCCGAAGCCCGGATCCGTTGGCTCGCAATGACGGCGCGGCTTGAGGTTTTTTTTGGAGGTCTTCAACTCGTGGCTCGCGGCGGTTCTCGCGTGAAGAGGTTTGATGCGACCGCGCAAAGCGGCGCCTCAACCTCTGTCCCACCATAGAAATGACCCCGCCGTCGCCGGCGGGGCCCCACTCATAAAGAACTGACGCAACGCTTAAAAAAACTGACGCAACGCAATGACTTTCGACGGGTCAGCCGCGGTGTTCGGCGACCGCTTTAGCGGCTTCGTCGTGATGCTCTTCCGCGTGCTTGGAATGGGCGTGCGCGAGAATCGCATGATGCGCCGCCTTTTCGTGTTCACCATGCTCAAGGCGCTGGGCTGCCTCGTGATGGTGCTCGGCGGCTTTCTCGTGATGTTCGGCGGCGGCGGTGTGATGCTCGGCGGCTTCTTTGGCGTGCGGCATTGACGTCACTCCTCAAGTTTTGGCGCCATTTCCAGCGCGCCGCGAAGATGGGACTCCGATGCGACGCGCCGATGAATTTTTCTTTGCGTCGCTGCAACCAAAACAAGGCTCGACAATGTTCGGCTCTTGCGATGCGAAACGCCCCGCCCCGGCGAAGGCGGAAGAGCGTTGCAAACGCCGGCCCCGACGTTCAGCTTTCCCGCCGCTCGGTCGCCTGGAGCGCCCAGTCGAGATAAGCCGCGTCGCCGGTCAAAATCGGCAGCGCAATAATTTCTGGCGTTTCATAGCTGTGCATCGACTTGATCGCGGCGGCCAAAACCGCGAAATCTTCCCGACGCGCCTTGGCGGACAGCAAAAATTCCGTCTCCCTGGCCGGCGCGCCCTTCCAAACATAATGGCTCGCCACCGTCGCGATCTGGACGCAGGCGGCGAGTTTTTTTTCGACCAGAGCCTCGGCGATTTCCTCGGCGCGTTTCCGGTCGTCGATCGTCGTCTGCACCAGGCAAAAGGCGCTCATATCCATCCCGCAACCTCCGTGCGCACCACATCGGCGATGACGTCGATTCCGCCCATGCTATCGTTGAGACAGGGCACAAGCGCGAAATCCTCGCCCCCGGCTTCGACAAAGGCGCGGCGGTTCTCGACGCCAAGCTCCTCCAATGTTTCCAGGCAATCGGCGAAAAAGCCCGGCGCGATCACCGCGATCTTTTTCACCCCCTTGGCGGGCAGTTCCTTCACCGTGTCGATCGTATAGGGCTTGAGCCATACCTTGGGTCCGAAGCGCGACTGAAACGTCATGACCAGCTTTTCGCCAAGCCCGGTCGCCTCGCCGAGCAGTCGGGTGGTCTTGGCGCAATGGCAATAATAGGGGTCGCCCTGGTCGAAATAATCCTGCGGGATCCCGTGCCAGGACACAATGATCCTGTCCGGCGTGAAGTCGAGGCCCTGAAGCCCTTGTTGCAGCGCGACCGCGAGGGCCTTGATATAGGCGGGACGGTCGTAAAAGGGCGCGGCCACGCGCAGGGCCGGTTGCCAGCGCATCGCCTTCAAGGCGTCGAAGGCGCAATCGGCGACCGTGGCGCTGGTCGCCGCGCAATATTGCGGATAGATCGGCACGACCAGCAGCCGGTCGCAGCCCCGAGCCTGGAGCGCGGAGATGCGCGAGGCCATCGAGGGCGCGCCATAGCGCATCGCCCAGTCCACCACGATTTTTTCCCCGCCCGGCCCGAATTCGCCCGAGGCGATTTTTTGCGCGAGCTTTTCGGCCTGGGACCGCGTGATGGTTTTCAGCGGCCCCTCGTCGCGCTCCTGGTTCCAGATCGCCGCATAATCCTTGCCTTTTCGCGCGGGGCGAGTCATCAGAATGACCAGATGCAGCAAAGGCAGCCAGAAAACGCGCGGCGTCTCGATCACCCGCTGGTCGGAAAGAAATTCGGCAAGATAGCGGCGCATCGGCCAATAGCTCGTCCCCTCCGGCGTGCCGAGATTGACGAGCAACACGCCGATCTTGCCATGAGCGGCCGGCGGATGATGGGAAGGCGCGAAAGACATCGAAACCTCTGAACTTGATCCCCGTCAAAGTAGCCTGTTCTTATACGTGTCAGAAGGCGGATATGAGCGCTCTTTCGTCACATCTGGTTCTCGCCGAAAAGGCGGTTCCGCGCTACACCAGCTATCCGACCGCGCCCCATTTTTCCGACGCCGTCGGGCCAGCGCAATATTCCGCCTGGCTCGCCGATCTGCCGGGGGAGACGCGCCTGTCGCTCTATCTCCATGTGCCATTCTGCCGCGAGCTCTGCACCTATTGCGGCTGCCATACCCGCGCAACCAAGCGCAATGAGCCACTCGACGCCTATGCCGAGAACTCTTGCGCGAGAAATCGACCTAGTCGGCAAAAGCTCGCCGGCAAAAAAAGTCATTCACGTCCATTGGGGCGGCGGCACGCCGGGCCTGCTGGGCGGCGCGCGGCTGCGCGCTCTGACCGATTCCCTGCGCGGCCATTTCGATTTCGCTCCCGAGGCCGAAATCTCGATCGAGCTCGATCCGCGCCATGTCGGCGGCGACCTCGCCCGCGCCCTGTTCGCGGCCGGCTTTAACCGCGTCAGCCTTGGCGTGCAGGATTTCAATCCGCATGTCCAAAAGGCCATCGGCCGAATCCAGCCTTTCGAAGTGGTCGAGCGCGCGGTGAATTTTTTGCGCGTCGCAGGCTTCCGCGCCATCAATCTCGACCTGATGTATGGCCTGCCCCACCAGAGCGAGGAAGACGTCGTCCGTACCGCCGAGCTTGCGGCCTCGCTCGCGCCGAGCCGGTTCGCCATTTTCGGCTATGCCCATGCGCCCTGGTTCGCCAAAAGGCAGCAATTGATCGACGCCGCGGCCTTGCCGGGCGCGGCGGAGCGCCTTCGTCAGGCGGCGATAGCGCGGAAAACCCTGATCGACCAGGGCTATGACGCGATCGGCCTCGACCATTTCGCGCTTCCCGACGACCCGATGGCCGTCGCCCAGCGCGCGGGAAAACTGCGCCGCAATTTCCAGGGCTATACGGTCGATCAGGCCGACGCGCTTCTGCCCTTCGGCGCCTCCTCGATCGGCCGCCTGCCGCAGGGCTATGTCCAGAACGCCCCTGATGTCGGGAGCTGGCGCCGCGCGATCGAATCGGATCGCTTCGCCATCGTCAAAGGCGTCGCCTTCACCCGCGACGATCTCGCCCGCGCGGCGGTGATCGAGCGGCTGATGTGCGATTTTTCGGTCGATTACGGCGAAATCGCCCAAAACATGCTGGGCGACGCCGCCGCGCTCGATCGCGCGCAGGAACAATTGGCGCAACTGTCCGGGGAGGGCGTTGCGACCCAGGAGGGGCGGTGCGTCTCGATCACCGCGGCGGGACGCCCCTTCATGCGTCTGGTCGCCTCGGCCTTCGACGCTTATCTGCCGGCCCGCGCCGCCCGCCACAGCGTCGCGGTCTGAAGCGATCGTTTTCGGGCGCGGCGGACTGACCGGCGAGGCGTGAAAAACGCAGGCCCGTCCGCGAAATGTCTTTTCAGCTTGAAAGAACTGGTCGCGAGCGTCAATTGTTGACGACGCGCCGGAAATCGCCATCCGGCCTTTGTGCGGGAGGCGCACATGAGATCGCTGGTGGATGTTCTGTCGCAATATGCGGCGTATCACCGCGACCCGCGCAATATCGTCACCCATTTCGTCGGCATTCCGCTGATCGTCGTGGCCGTGGCAGTGTTGCTGGGACGCCCGGCGGCGCCGGCTTGGGGCGTTGCCCTCACCCCGGCTCTGGTGGTCGCCGCGGTTGCGGCAGCCTATTATCTGAAGCTCGATGTCGTCCTCGGCTCCGTCATGGCCTTTCTGCTCCTGCTGGCGGTGATCCTTGGCGATTGGGCTGCAAGGCTGCCGACCGGCGAATGGTTGCTGGCCGGTTTCGGAACCTTCGCGATCGGCTGGATCATTCAATTCATCGGCCATGCCTGGGAAGGGCGTAAACCGGCCTTCGCCGACGATCTGATCGGTCTGGCGATCGGGCCGCTTTTCGTCCTGTGCGAAATGCTCTTTGCTCTTGGACTGAGGCCAGAACTCAAGCGCGCGATCGAATCGCGCGTCGGGCCCGTGCGGCGCAGGGCGTCCCAAGCGCGCGCCTGAATCTTGCGTCCATCAACGCCATTCTCGCCCGTATCCCGGCGACTCGTGCGCCGGTGTCAGATTTTCCGCCCTTCGATCTGGCGCTCAAGTTCCTCCGCCTCGCGCCGCACATCCTCGTTGCGGGGGTCGAAATTGAGGGCGCGACGCAGCAGCTCCAGCGCCGGCGCGTCGCGGCCCGCGGCGCGCATCAGATGGGCGAGATCGGCCATGACCTCAAAATTGCGCGGGTCGATGCTCAAGGCGTGATCGAGATCGAGCATGGCGCCCTCGCTGTCGCCCTGAAGCAAGGCCGATTGCGCCCGCAGCCGCCAGGCGAGCGTCCAGTCGGGGGTGAGTTTGACGATCTCGTCGAGCAAAGCCCCAGCTTGCGCCGCCATATTGGCCTTGAGCAGGCTTTCGGCGCGCGCCACCAGCAGATCGCCGGTCGGCGAGCCCGACCGGCTCCATAATTTCTCGATGGTTGCGCGAATCGGCGCAGCTGCCTTGGCGTCGGGCGCCTCGCCAAGGTCCTTGAACATCCGGTCCAGGATTTTCTGGCGCGTCTGGACGGCGCCCGACGGCTGGCCGACATCGGCGGCGCGGCAGGACGGCGCGAGGACGAGAGCCGCCAGGATCGAAAACAGAACGAGCAGACGCGCTGACATGCGGCGATTAAAGCTTTTTTTCGCGCCGCCGCCAATGGAGTCTCAACCCCTGAGTTTTTCCAGCGTGAGCGCATCGCGGACGCCGCCGCAATATTTGTCGAGGGCGCGGCAAAAAGCCGGCTCATCGGGCGCGGCGCGCTCGAAAAGAGTCATGGACGAGCAGAATTTCAAATCGTCGGGATCGCCGAAAATCTCGAAAAGGCTTTTGCCTTCGATGCGATTCACCAACTCGACACATTCCCGCAGGCGCGGCCCCAGCACGGGATGGGCGAGAAAAGCGCGGGCCTCGTCGAGCGAAGACAGGGCGTAGAATTGCGCCATGGTGCTGAAGCCGAGTCCTTTGAACTGGGGAAAGACGAACCACATCCAGTGGCTGCGCTTTCGTCCGAAGCGCAGTTCCTCGCGGGCAATCCGATAAACGCCGTCCTGCGCGGCGACGAAACGCTGGAGATGGAAAGGATCGTCGGTCATGCAAAACAAAACCCCGGCGCAGCCGCCGGGGTTTCAAATTCTGGCGTCGAACGCCGAATTTTCAGACGTGGCGCATCAGCCTTGGCGGGCCTTGTAACGCTTCTGCGTCTTGTTGATGATGTAGACGCGGCCCTTGCGCCGGACCAGCTGATTGTCGCGGTGACGCGAGCGCAGGGACTTGAGAGAGTTGCGGACTTTCATTTCTTAACCCCGGAAACAATTGGCCGGGGTTCTCCCTCAGCCGGAAATCGGAGCAGGTCCTATGCCAAATTTGCGCGCCGCGATCAAGCCCCAAAGCTGGCCTTCGATCAGCCGCCGCCTGGATCGGTTTCGAAACCCCTGCCGGGCTTCTGCGCCGGGAACATGCCGCAGCCCGGGCAGGCGTCGTAATTGGTGAGTTCGGGACGGTCGTGCGGCCCCGCCGGCGGCAGGTTTTCCCAGCTCCGCTCGGGCTTGTCCTTGGCGGGGTCCTGGATAACGGTCTGGCCAGTTTCGCGAATGAGGATCATGGCCGCCTCCTGTGTGTTGGCCTAAAATTTAGGCGCACCCTCAGTTCAGGCAATTTGGAGATCAACACATTTTTAAGGACTCGGCAAGGCGGTCGATTGCCGCAGTTTTGCGCCCGCCTCTGGCGGCGCCGCGCCGCCGGCGCTACAAGCGGCCGATGATTCACCCCGCCGGCGATTCCAGTTTTCGCGCGCCAATGATCCACCGCTTGGCGCTCGTGGATTTCCGCTCCTATGGAGCGCTCGATCTGCGGGTTTCGAGTCCGATCGTGGCGCTCTCCGGCGAAAATGGCGCCGGCAAGACCAATCTGCTCGAAGCGATCTCTCTTTTCACGCCGGGTCGGGGCCTGCGGCGCGCTGAAAACACCGATCTCTCTCGCGAGGGCGGGAGCGGCGGTTACGCCATTTCGCTGGAGCTGACCGGCGAGGCGGGCGGCCCGCTGCAATTGGGGACCGGCGTCGAAGTCGCGCCGGAGGGCGGCGTCCAGAAAAAATTCCGCGTCGACCGCGAGCCGGTTTCTTCTTCGCGCGCCTTCGCCGACCATGTCCGCATTGTCTGGCTCACCCCCGCCATGGACGGGCTCTTCGCCGGCCCCGCCGGGGAGCGGCGCCGGTTCCTCGACCGTCTCGTGCTGGCGGTGGACAGCGAACACGGCGCGCGGGTCGGCGCGCTGGAGCGGGCGTTACGCAACCGCAACCGCCTGCTCGAAGAGAGGCGCGGCGAAAAAATCTGGCTCGACGCCGCCGAGCGTGAAATCGCCGAGCTCGGCGTCGCCGTCGCCGCCGCGCGGCGCGAGACGGTGGAAAGGCTCGTCGCGCTGATCGCGGCGGGGCGCGATGGGGATTCACCCTTTCCCTGGGCCGATATCGCGCTCGAAGGCGAGGTGGATGCTTTGGTCGCCGGGCGCCCGGCGCTCGAAGCCGAAGAGATTTTCCGCGCCCTGCTGCGGGACAATCGGGGGCGCGACGCCGCCGCCGGCCGGACGCTGATCGGCCCGCAGGCGAGCGACCTGATCGTACGGCACGGCCCCAAGCGCTGCGAGGCCCGCCGCGCCTCGACCGGCGAGCAGAAGGCGCTGCTGGTTGGATTGGCGCTGGCCCATGCCAGGCTGGTCGCGGCGATGAGCGGCATCGCGCCGCTGGTCCTGCTCGACGAGATCGCCGCCCATTTCGATTCGCGCCGCCGCCGCGCCTTGTTCGACGCGCTCAGCCTCCTTGGCGGCCAGATCTGGATGACGGGGGCCGACGCCGCATTGTTCGACGATCTTCACGGCCGCGCCGACATTTTTGCAGTCGCCTGCGGCGCCATTTCGCCCCTTTCGCGCGCCGAGGCGTCATGACTGATCTGGCGCAGGCAAAACGCATTTTGAAAAAGGTTTTTGGTTTCGACGATTTCCGGCCCGGCCAGGAGGAGATCGTCGGCGCCATTCTTTCCGGCGGGCCGGTGCTGGCGGTGATGCCGACCGGTTCGGGAAAAAGCCTGTGCTACCAGCTGCCGGCTTTGCTCGACGACGGCCTGACGCTGGTGGTCTCGCCGCTCATCGCCCTGATGCGCGACCAGGTTGGCCAGATGCGCGCCCTTGGCGTTCCCGCCGCCACGCTCAATTCGATGACGGCTGAGTCCGAGGCGGCGCAAATCTGGCGCGACATTCGCTCCGGCGCGCTCAAACTGCTCTATGTCTCGCCCGAACGGCTCGCGCTCGACGGCCTGACAGAAGCCCTTTCGCGGGCAAAAGTGCGCCGCGTCGCGGTAGACGAGGCCCATTGCATCTGTGAATGGGGCCATGATTTCCGGCCCGAATATCGGCTGATCCGCGAAAGCGTGCAAAGGATCGGCGCGGTCCAGGCCGTCGCCTTCACCGCCACGGCGGATTCAGCCACGCGCGCCGAAATCGCCGAGCGGCTGTTCGGCGCCAGGCCACAGATTTTCGTTCACTCCTTCGACCGGCCCAATATTTCGCTGAAATTCGCGGCCAAGGACCAGCCGCGCAAACAATTGCAGCGTTTTCTGAGCGCGCGCCGGGGCCAAAGCGGCATTGTCTATTGCGCCTCGCGCGCCGGGGCCGAGCGGCTCGCCGCATATTTTGCCGAACAGGCTTTTGCGACATTGGTCTATCACGCCGGGCTCGACCAGGCGCGGCGCAACGCCAATCAGGACCGTTTTCTGCGTGAGGACGGCGTCATCGCCTTCGCCACCGTCGCTTTCGGCATGGGAGTCAACAAGCCGGACGTGCGCTTTGTCGCCCATGCCGACATGCCGTCGAGCATCGAGGCCTATTATCAGGAAATTGGCCGCGCCGGGCGCGATGGCCTGCCCGCCGACACGCTGACGCTTTACGGGCTGGAGGACATGGCCCTGCGCCGCCGGCAGATCGACGAAAAGGACCTTTCCGACGAGCGCCGCCGCTTCGAGCGCCAGCGCCTGTCCGCCCTGACGGCTTTGTGCGAGGCCGCCGCCTGCCGCCGCCAGATTCTGCTCGCCCATTTCAACGAACAGGCCCCGCCCTGCGGCGCCTGCGACGTCTGCCGCGGCGAAATTCTCGTCCGCGACGGCTCGATCGAGGCGCAAAAGGCGCTGTCCGCCGTTTTGCGCACCGGCCAGCGCTTCGGCCTGAACTATCTTTCCGATCTTCTGATCGGCGCCGACAGCGACGCCTTGCGCCGCAATGGCCACGATGGTCTCAAGACCTTTGGCGTCGGCGTCGACCGCAGCAAGCAGGAATGGGCCTCGACCTTCCGCCAGCTCTTCGCCGCCGGGGCCTTGCGCGCGGCCAGCGCGGAACACGGCGGCTTCGCGCTGACCGAAAAGGGCGAGGCGATTTTGCGGGGACGCGAGGGTTTTATGCTGCGCGCCGACGCGCCGCGCGAGAAAAGCCGCGACAGAAAAGAGAAGACGCCGCGCGGCGCCGCGCCGGTCCCCCAAGGCGAAAACCGGATTTTCGAGGCTTTGCGCAAGTTGCGGCGCGAAATCGCCGAAGCGCAGGGCGTCGCCGCCTATATGATCTTCGCTGACCGCACGCTGTTGGAAATGGCCGCGCGGCGCCCGGCGACGCTCGACGAATTGCGCGGAATCTACGGCGTCGGCGACCGCAAGATCGCCGCTTTCGGCGAGGTTTTTCTGGAAGCGATCGCGCAGGCCTGCGCGTGAGGCCCCCTCATCCGTCTCGCCGCCATAGCCCGTCGAAAGACGGGCGTCCTTCGACGCCCTATGGCGGCGAGCCACCTTCTCCCGCAGGGCGAGAAGGAAAACGCGTCGCGCGGCGTCGCATCGGCCAAGCAAGAAGGGGCGGCTTCCTTCTCCCCTTGGGGCGTTCGAGACAACGCCCCGTCTTTCGACGGGCTATGGCGGGAGAAGGTGGCGCCATGGGGCGTCGTTAGACGCCCGTCCTTCCGGACGAGCTATGGCGCGCCGGATGAGGGGTCTAATGCAAGCTCACCATGGCGAGCTGGTGCTCCCAGGCGTTGGCGACGGCGGCGGCCCTGCTGTCGGCGAGCAGGACCGGCTCGCCATTGGCGCGCACCAGCGCAAATAGCTGCATGCCGGGCTGCAGCCCCTCGATCTGCGGGAACAGAGCCAGGGCCTCCTCCGATTTCATCGGCCGAACATAGGCCATCGAGGCCTCGCCCAGATGGACGAACTGATCGGGGGTCAGCGGTCCCGCAACCTGGATTTCGTGGTCATTGGTCATTGTCTTCACCCTTTCCGCGCTCTCCTCAAGAGACGCGCCTGGCGTGCGGACCAAAGTTCAGCTCCGCACTGTGATCTCAATATTCTTAACGATCCGCTCCGGTTCGGGGCGCGCCAGATCGACCGACAGCAAACCGTCGGCGATATCGGCGCCGAGAACCTGCATCCCCTCCGCGAGAAGGAAGCCGCGCTGGAACTGGCGCGCCGCGATGCCGCGGTGGAGGAACTCGCGCTCGCGATCGTCCTGCTGGCGGCCGCGGATGACCAATTGGCCCTCCTCCAGCGTAATCGCCAGCTGGTCGCGGCTGAAGCCGGCGACCGCGAGCGTGATCCTCAGGCGCTCCGGCAGATTGCCGTCGCGCGGGAGGCGCTCGATATTATAGGGCGGATAGCCGTCGGAAGCAGTGCGCGTCACGCGCTCGAGCGCCTTCTCGATCTCGTCGAAGCCCAGAAGGAAGGGCGAATTCATCAAGGTCGGTCGCGACATGTCGAAGCCCTTTCCGGCGCCTCTCGGTTTTCGAGGGCCCGAAGCGCCCCCGATGGCATCGATATGGCGCTGGAGCGCGACGTTTCAAGGGCGCGGCCCGCGTGGCGCGGCCTGCGTTGCGTTCTCTGGGGCTGAAAACAAGAGGCCCCCGCGATTGCGCGGGGGCCTCGTTCCAAAATGACTTTCGCGCCGTTCGAGCGGCGCGCGATTCTTCCTCCCAATTACGTCGCGTCAGCAAACTTTTGGCTGACGCCCCATCAGGCGACTTCCCGCCTTAGTTCGGCTCGCAGCCGTTCCAAAGGCATTGAGCCACCATCCCCGCGCCCAACACCGTCAGGATCGCGGCGAGCAGTCCAAAGTCCATCACTCGCTCTCTTTCATTGCCAGGCTGGCGCAAGGCCAGCCCCGAGCCCTCGGCTCGATTCCAGAAGCCGCCGGCCCCGTTTTTTGGCGGCCGGCGCGTTCAGCGGAGACCCAAAGAGAATCGCCTCCACTGCGTTCAATATAGGATAATCCGTCAAGTTTGCAAATCATGGCGAGTTTACGGGTCGTGTTAGTCCGTAAATTCGAACGGCGCTTGGCGAATGATAAACAAGTGAACAGAAGCGGCCGGTGCCTAAGCACGAAGAATATCGCCGGTTTCCCTTGCTTGGTTCAGCGACATCATGTCGCAGTTCTTAACTGTTTATTATTTTTCTGCGTCGTAAGGGACCGCGATGCGGATTACTGGCCGGAACGACAGCAATCGCCCAGCAGGAATGATCTCTCGCCAAGCCGGGAACAGGAACAAAGCATCGAATTTCATCATAGGATTTCACGCAAGGCGCCGCTCCTTTGGACGGAGCGGGACGTCCGACCAAAGGGCGGAAAATATTCGATTTCGGCCCGCCGCGCCAAGGTCGCGCCAAAGCATTGGCCGGGGATCGGTGGTGTTTTCGTCAGCCTTGTCCCGAGGGATTCGCCCCGGCCTGTTTCACCATCTTGTCCCAAAAGGCCATGGCGGCCTCGAAGGTCTGACTCGACTAGAGCCCGATGGAAGCCGTATCCGTCAAAGTGGCGGCGTAAAGTCGCTTTCGTCATCGCGAGCGGAGCGAAGCGATCCACCTTGCAGCCTGCCGCGAGGCTGCCTGGATTGCTTCGTCGCTTCGCTCCTCGCAATAACGGCGTATTCGCCGTAACACTCTGGATTCACAAAAACCGCCCCGAGGCAGACCTCACAGCATCGATGGCAGGATGCGATCCGGCGGGCGGTGGCCGTCCATGAAAGTCTTCACATTGATGATGACCTTTTCGCCCATGTCGATGCGGCCCTCGATCGTCGCCGACCCCATATGCGGAAGCAGCGTGACCTTGCCTTCCTGGGCGAGTTTCATCAGCCTCGGCGAGATCGCCGGCTCGTGTTCGAACACGTCGAGCCCGGCCCCGGCCAGTTCGCCGGCCTCCAGCATCCGGATCAGAGCGTTCTGGTCAATGATGTCGCCGCGCGCGGTGTTGACGATGATTGCGCCCGGATGGAGATATTTCAAGCGCCGCGCCGACAGGAGATGAAAGGTCGCCGGCGTCTGCGGGCAGTTGACCGAGACGATGTCGACGCGCGCCAGCATCTGGTCGAGCGAGTCGAAAAAGGTTGCGCCAAGCTCCTGCTCGATCGCGGGAGCGACCGGGCGGCGGTTGTGGTAGGAAATCGAAAGCCCAAAAGCCTTGCCGCGGCGGGCGAGCGCCTGGCCGATCCGGCCCATGCCGACGATGCCGAGGCGCTTTCCGGTGATCCGGCGCCCGAGCATCCAGGTCGGCGACCAGCCCGCCCAATGGCCCTCGACCAGCGCGCCGACGCCTTCGACGAGGCGTCGCGAGACGGCGACGATCAGGCCCATGGTCATGTCGGCGGTGTCCTCGGTCAGCACGCCGGGCGTGTTGGTGACGGTGATGCCGCGCCGCAAGGCCGAGGTGACGTCGATATTGTCCACGCCATTGCCGAAATTGGCGATGAGTTTGAGATTTTCGCCGGCCTGCGCGATGAGATGGGCGTCGATCCGGTCGGTGATGGTCGGGACGAGAACATCCGCCGTGCGGATCGCCTCGACCAGCTCGCCTTGAGTCATCGGCTGGTCGGTTTCGTTGAACCGGGCGTCGAACAACTCGCGCATGCGCGCCTCGACCGGCTCAGGAAGCTTGCGGGTGACAATGACGAGCGGCGCGGTTTTGCCCATGGAAATCCCGTTTCTCCCCGCGCCGTCAGCGTCAATTCGCGCCGAGACGCCGGCCTAAACCTGTCATTAACGATGGTTGGGCGAGAAAGTTCGAGACAACGATCCTGCCCGGCGCCACCGCACCAGCTTCCTAGCAGATGCCTTGGCAAAAACAAGAACGGCGATCCGGCGCCCGCCCCCGGCGGGCGGGCGGGGGCGCGAGATAAGGAAAGACGGCGACATGGCGAACCCGAAGCGGCCAATTCCGAGCTGTTCCCGCCTTGCGTCGCCCCGTTCGCGGGCTTTCGCCGCCCTGATCGGCGCCGCTCTTTCGCTTGCGGTCGGCGATGCGGCGCGCGCCCAGCAGGCCAGGGGTCCGGTGAGCGGGCTGCCTCTGCCGCGATACGTCAGCCTAAAGTCGGATCATGTCAATTTGCGCGAAGGCCCCTCGAAGGACCACGCCACCAAATGGATCTACCAACGCGCGGGCCTGCCGGTGGAGGTCACCGCCGAATTCGACACCTGGCGGCGCATCCGCGATTCGGAGGGCGCCGAAGGCTGGGTCTTCCATTCGCTGTTGTCCGGCAAGCGCACCGCTCTGGTCGCGCCGTGGAAGAAAGACATTCCGCCCTTTCCGCTGCGCGCCGAAGCGGAAAACAACTCCAAGCCGATCGCCAATCTCGCGCCGGGCGTGATCGTCAGCGTGAAGACCTGCGACGGAAAATGGTGCCGGGTGAAGATCGACGGTTATGACGGTTACATGGTCCAGACCGAGCTTTGGGGCGTCTATCCCGACGAGAAGGTGGAGTGACGTGAAAAAAGCCGGCCTTTCCGGCGGCGGCGGACGCTCGGCGCGCGACATTCAAGCGCCAGCCCGGAACCGGCGGGGGAGGGTTCGCAGAGAATATGGACAAGTGGCGCACCACGACAGGCGATGATGAGAACTATGTCTACGCCATAGCCCTATGAACGGTTGATCGTTCGAAGCCGGAACGGCCTCGTTCACGGCGCCGATTTTGTGCCGGGGAACAATGGTCACTCCAATGTATACCCAAGCGCCCGATATCCCGTTCGTCGCTTTGCCGCCATGCGCGCCAACATGGGCACCGCTTCATCGACGTAATCGACGACGACAACCTCGGTCTTTCCGCCATGTTGGCGATGCAGGCGGCCAACATACTGGGCCAGTGTGCCCTTCCAGGAAATGGGCATCGTCAGGAAGAGCGTGTCGAGCCTGGGATCGTCGAAGCCTTCCCCGATGTAACGCCCCGTCGCCAGGATGAGGCGCTCTTCATCGTCAGGCACACGCAATGCCCTCTCGGACGCCCTGCGTTCGGCGGCCGACATCCCGCCCCGGAGGACAACCAGATGGCGCACAAATCGCGAGAAGCGGTGTTGCAGATATTCGAGATGATCCTTGCGTTCGGTCAACACGAGCGGCGAGCGCTTCGCCTCCAGCGCTTTGAGCACATCGTCGAAAATCAAGTCATTGCGCGGCTCGTCCTGGGCGAGGGCGGCATAGACCGCCGGCATGGCGGGGCGGTCGGAGGCTGCTAAAGGCGGCGGCAAGTGGAATTTTGTCGCCCTATGCTGGGCACGGTGAGCAACACCCCGTTCGGCGGCTTGCGCGCGAGCGTCAACACGGTGCCTCACGGGACCGCACTGCATGAAGATGATGGGATGGTGCCCGTCCTTGCGAGCGACGGTCGCGGACAGGCCGAGGACATATCGGGCCTTCGCGCGCCGCGCCACCAGCTCAAAGCTCGCCGCCGAGAGGTGATGGCACTCGTCAAACACCAGATGACCGTAATCGGCCACCAGATCGGACACCTCACCTCCGCGCACGAGACTCTGGATCAGCGCGACATCGATGACGCCCGTTGGTTTGCGCCGACCGCCGCCGATGACCCCGATATGCTTCGGATCGATATCGAGGAATGTCTTGAGGCGCTCGACCCATTGGGCGAGCAACTCTCGGCGATGGACAAGGATCAGCGTATTGCGCGCCCGCCCGGCGATAAGCGCGGCGGCCACGACCGTCTTGCCGAAGGCTGTGGTTGCCGCCAGCACGCCGGTATCATGCGGCGCGAGTGCGTCGAGCGCCTTGATCTGCGGGCCATATAGCGCGCCCTGAAAACAAGCTTCCGCCGGGAGCGGCGCCCCTGAGATTCGCAGGTCTTCGACCACCGCATCGGCGCCATGGGCGCGGACCAACTCAATGGCCTCGTCGAGACACCCACGTGGCAAGCCCACATGGCGCGGGTGAAGTTCGGCGCAGGAGATGATCCGGGGCTTGTCGTAGGTTGGGAAACGCATGGACTGCGCGCGGTAGAACTCCGGATTTTGGAACGCCGCCAGACGCATCAGCCGCGCCGTCATCGCCGATGGCAGTTCGGTCCGATCAATGTAGACCTGATCGGCGATGACGACGCCGACCTTGCTTGGCATGGGCGCATTGATCGGTCCGGGCTCCCGCCGCCGGGACGGCGTCATGCGCCATGGCTCGTCGGCGTCCTCATCCTCCACCGGCATTCGTACGCCCAACACCCGGCCGCGCGACTCCGCGTCGGCAACCAGGTCCAAGACCGCCTCTGCGGAAAGACGCGGCGCCGACGACAGGAACGCCCATTGATCATCGTAGGGCCGGAGAGTTGCGTCGATGAACACGCTGTTTCCGTGCTCGCGCGCCCTCCGCTGCAAGGGCAAGGCGATCAGATTGCCGAAGCCGCCGACTGGCATGGTGTCCTGGCTTGGAAAGAAGCGGTCGTAGGAGGCGAAGCCGATTTCTGGCCGCCTTTCCATCGTCTCCGTCATGATCGCGGCGCCGAGCTGGCGGGCGGCGCGGGCGGGGACCGGCTCCGAAAAGAAAATCCAGACATGGGCGCCGTTGCCGGATCGGGAGCGTTCGAGGACGGCGGGAACGCCTCTCGCCCGGCAGGTTTCAACCATCGCCGTAGCATCTGCCGCCCAGCTTTCCTTGTCGAAATCAGCGGCCAAAAACCAGCAGGTTTCATCCGACAGCATCGGATAGACGCCGGCGACAAAGGCGCGCGGACCATCGCCGCCCCGCAGATGCTTGTCGATGATCTCGTCCGTGACGGGGGTAAAGGCTTGATGGGGACACTCGCCGCATTTGATTTGCGGCTTGCCGCAAACGCCCCTGATCCATTCATTGGCGCAGGCGGGCGCATAGCCCGCCTTTCCCGTCTTTGCGTTCTCCCAACGGAGCGGAAACACGTCGGATCGGCCGGCGAAGAGGCGACGAAAGAGCGCCACCTTGTCGGCTGTTGGCGACGCTGTGGTCACGGTCGGAGTGTCCCCGGCCACGATCGAGCAAGCATTGATAGCTTGCGCCGCAGCCTTCCGCCGCTCGATTTCCGCAAGTGAAGCTTCGAGTTCGGCCCGTTCGGCTTCAAGCGACGCCAGCCGGGCGCGTATGTGGTTGATCTCTATTTTTTCATCGCGATTATCGACCACCGACGGCGCCTTTACACTGTCACAGGCTTCCTTTCATGCGGGCCTCTTGGAGTTCGTAACGTAGCGAACGCCAGTGAGTGGGGCTTGGTAGAGCCCATCATCCAGAAAGCGCAGCAGTTTCTTTATCTCCGCGCGTTCTGTCGGCATGATGAGCCTCCCGTTGTTGACGGTCACGACCATGCCGACGGCGTTGCAAGCGGTTTCGATCTGAACAACGGTATGGTTGTTCAAGACGCCGCCGTTGCTGATCGCATGCACCAGCTTTCGGATCGTCTGGTCAGCGGTGGCGCTGAAGGTCGCAGCATCGGCCACCTCGAAATGAGCGTGCGCGGCGAAAGCCTGCACTTCCTGGTCGGTGGCGGCGCGATAGACATCAAGCAGGCTGATGACGGCGCGGAGCTTGTGGAAACTTCGAAACTTGATCTTGCCGCCCTCGATGATGCAGGTGAAGTCCGGTATCGAGAGAAAAAGCCGGATCGGACAGACGACGGAACGCATTGCCATTTTGCAAAAGCGAGAAGCGGCGGCTCAATATCTGTTGGGGCGAGAATCTCTGGACCAGAACTTTCATCGCGCCGTTGACTGCGACCCCGGTGAATATCCCCTTGATACCCTCACCTTCGAAATTGGCGGTGTCAATGTCTGGAATAGCGACTGCATTGGCGTTGAGCGTATCCGTGAAAATGGCCGCTTCATGCGGCACGTCGATCGTAAGGAACTCGTCTTCATCGGGCGTCCAGCTTCCATCAAAGTCGACCTCCGATGTGATGCCGTCTCTGAACTCCGCTTCCTGCTGATTAAATATGGTCTCGATCTGCTGCTGCACTGCCTGATCGAGCCGGATGCGCTTGGCGACAAGCGCGCCGTTGATCCGGCAAGCGGCGAACAGATTTTGCGGCATATCATTTTCCCCCCAAATCCAGCACGATATATTCGGTCAGTTGTCCGATTTCGACTGCTTCCTTCGCTTTTCGAAGCTGCCTTTTGGTAATGAGCACATAGGTCACGCCCTCTTCCGTTTCGGCTTTGTAAAAGTGCCACCCCATCAGCCCGAGCAACGGGTTGAAGTGGTAGCTATAGCCGGTGGCTACGACCGCCGCGAAAACAGAAAATCACAGGAATCCAGATATTCCATTGTAGGTCTTTGAACTGTGCAGTGAATAACGGAAGCAGATACAAAATCAGGAATGCTATGTTCTCGCGATCGGCTGCCTCGATCTTGATGGGCTTGAACGACATCCGCTCAAGGTTGCGTCTCGCATATCGAAGCAGCAGCCAGCAGATGACAATCAAAGCGACGCAACCAACGGCGAGTCCAGCCGCCATTCGAGAGTTGCCGGATTGCAAGGCCACCCAGGCATAGGTCAGCAGCACCGGCGCGATCGCGGTGGCCGTCAACATCAGTCTGGCGAGTCGGCTCAACATGGCGCCATTGATCCACCCGCACTTGCCGCCTCCTTGCGCTCGCCTGCACCGAACACCTCCGCAGACAGTCCGGCGGCCTTGGCTTCGGCCTTGGCGGCGGCGGCGTCGAGATGGCGGGCGAGGGAGTCGAGGCGCTGGGCCTGTTCGGCGAAGGCGGTTTGAAGGGGGATAGGTGGGAGCACTATTGGCAGCTTCGCAAACCTGCCGGCCCCGAGATGTGCAACGTTAGAGGTCTTGCTGGCGATTTTTGAAAGATGACCATCATGATACATCCGCAAGTAAGCAGCCAAAGCGAAGTCGGGAACGATCTTCGCCGGGTCGCACCTGAAACGAACGAGCGTGTTCTGAAAACAGCAATCCTCGACTTCATCACGCCACATCGCGGGGCGGCCGACTAGTTCTATACTCTGCCCCTCGTTCAGGAGAATGTCCCCATACGAAAGCCGATAATTCGCGTAATCCCGCTCATCAAAATCCATCGAAAGAAGGTCCGACACATCAATCATGTTCTCAAAGACATTGGCGACGCGGACATATGGGCGCGTGAACTTTCCTGATTGATACTTTGGAGCCCGCTGGCGCCCGAGCTTCACTTCGCCGGCCTCTCCAATCATCACCACTGCCCACCCCTTCGGATTGGTCGCGGGGTCGCCGAAGGTGTCGAGGAAGAGGGCGGGGATGATGGCGCGGGCCTTGGCGCGGGCTGCGTCGGCGCGGCGCCTGATCTCCGCCGCCCGGTCCAGCAGCCCCACAATCCGCCGCTGCTCTTCAAGCGGCGGGAGGGGAATCGGTAGCCGCTTGAGCGTGGACTTGTTGATTTCCTTGAAAGTCGCGCCCGAGGCCAATCCGATCAGATGGTCTCGCTGCCATTCAAGCCAGTACGCCAGGAACTCAGGCCAAATATCTGGACCGCAAACGAAGCTGGCGAACCCCTGATTGGTGGAAACTGGAACGGTATTGATGGCCGTGAAGCCGATTGTCGCACGTGAGGTCAGCAAGACCGACCTTGCGGGTAGAAGCTTTGCGCTGCTGTTCTTCAGGCCGAGCTCCGTGATCGTCTCGGCCCCTATATCAAGGTAGCGTCCATCGTTTCGGGTCACGTCCGTAGGGGTAATCCAAGGGATGTCACCCCCGAAGAACTCCGGCTTGTCCCGCGAGGGCGTCCCGCCGCCGACAACATTGCAGACCGTGCCAAGTGGGGCTGCTGGCCAGCTACTCACGCCGCTTCCCCCCGCAACTCCGCCGCCAGCGCCTGAATATCGCCGAGGATCGCCTCGACATCCTCCTGCAATTCCTCCAGCAATTCGCGCGGGTCGCGGTGGATCGCCGCCTCGCGGCTTTCGGGGCGATAGCGCGAGGCGGAGAGGTTCCAGTCCTCGCGCTCGATGGTGGCCGCGTCCGCGAACCACCAGTTTTCCGTCCAGGGTTTTTCGCCGTCGCGGTTTCGCCAGTCGGAAAACATCTCGTCGCGGCTGTTGAAGGCGGCGATCAGGCCCGGCAGGTCGTCCGCCTCGATCGGAGAATCGTGGTTGGCGTCGAGCTTAAAACCGTCGTTGCTGGCGTGCAGGAACATCACCTTTGCCGTGCGCCCGCCCTTGGCGAAGACCAGCACCGAGGTTTTCACCCCCGAATAGGGCTGGAACACGCCGCCGGGCAGCGACAGCACCGCCTCGACCCGGTTGTTCTGCATCAGGATGCGGCGCAGTTCCTTGTGCGCGCCGGTGGAGCCGAACAGCACGCCCTCCGGCACGATCACGCCGCAGCGGGGTGATTTTCGCGGATCGCCTCCGGCTTCTGCCGGCTTGAGATTGTCGATCATGTATTTGACGAACAGCAGTTCGGTCGCGGTGCTGGTGCCGATCTTCACGTCATCGACGATGCGGTCGCGGTCGAGGCGCCCGGAAAAGGGCGGATTGGCCAGCACCACGTCATAGCCGTCCAGCGGCAAGCCCTTTTCCGCCTTGGCCTGACGGTCGAAGCTGGTGGTCAGCACGTTGCGCTTGAGGATGCGCACGTCGGGCAGGCCGCGCAGCGCGAGATTCATCGAGGCGAGGCTGACCATCTTGGGATCGACATCGTTGCCATAGAAGGTCGCGGTTTGCAGCTTGCGCCATTGCGCGTCTTTCAGCCGGTCGCCATGCCCGCGCTCGAAGGTTTTGCCCTCCAACTCGGCCACTTCGCGCCCGTTGGCCGAGGAATTGGCCAGCCGGATATGCTCATAGGCGGCCACCAGAAAGCCGGCGGTGCCGGCGGCGGGGTCATAGACCGTCTCGCCGATTTTTGGATCGACCAGATCGACAATGGCGCGGATGATGTGCCGCGGCGTGCGGAACTGGCCGAGTTCGCCGGCCTGTTTGATCTGGCGCAGCACATGCTCGAACAAATCGCCCTTGGTGTCGGGATCGGCCTGTTCCAGCCGCAACTCGTTCACCAGCGTCACGATCTGGGTCAGCACGGTCGGTTCGTCGATGGACAGCCTTGCCTGCGCCATGAAACTCATGCCGAAGGCGTCGCCGATGGCCGCGAAGAAGGGAAACACCTCGTCGCGCACGAAGGTGACGAGCTGTTCGCCCGACATGGCGTTGGCCCAGATCGACCAGCGCATCCGCTCGCGCGGCACAATCTCCATGCCTTTCGTTGGGGCGTTGAGCGGATTTCGCAGCGTCCAGTCGCCGGCGAAAAGGGACGTGTAGTCGCGGCCCGTGGCCTTGGCCTGGCGCAGGTTGGCGCTGTCGATGCCCTCGATCATGTAGAAGAAGAACAGGAAGCTGAGCTGTTCTGCGTTGGACAGCGGATCGGGATAGCCGCCGCCATAGAGATAGTCGCGGATCTGATCGACTTTTCTGCGCATGTCGGGAGTAAAGGGCATGGGTGGCCTTAGTTCAGGGGTTTGTCGGGCCGGACCGCGTCGCCGCCGGGCGCGGTCTGGGATGCGATGCCGAACACGGCTTCGTTCATGCTGCTTAAGATTCGTTCAAGTTCCGCCTCGCCGCCAAAGACCGCGCGGGCGCGCTCGAAACCGCCGTTCATGGACAGCGGCGGGGCGTCGAAACGCCAGCTATCGAACACGGTCAGTTCAGCGGCGTTCGCCTTGATCTGCTCTTTGACGAGATGCAGCACGCGCAACTGGTCGGAGTTAAAATTCTGGCCGTTCAGCCAGGTCTCGAACGCGCCGCCGCGCGCTTCGGCGCGGGCCTCATCGACATCCATGAAGGCGTGGCCGGTTTCATCGACCGTGACCCATTCGCGCGTGGTCGGGTCGATTTCGTCATGCACGTCGAGCATCAGGAGCCGCCTTGAAGGGCCGGCCCGCGGCTTGCCCTCGCGCACGACGACAACGCCGCCTTCGCCGGGCGTCTCGTCGTCGCCGTGGCGCAGGGTGACGCCGGTAAAATCCCACATGGTGAAGCGGTCCTTGCCCGGCGCCAGCCGCGTGCCGCGCCCGCGCATCTGCTGGTAGAGGATCGAACTGTGGGTGAAGCGCGCCATCACCAGGTTGCGCACCTCGG
The DNA here is from genome assembly GCA_963703385.1 of uncultured Pseudomonadota bacterium. Taxonomy (GTDB): domain Bacteria; phylum Pseudomonadota; class Alphaproteobacteria; order Rhizobiales; family Beijerinckiaceae; genus Rhodoblastus. Next base: position 3,165,081 of record OY969816.1, on the reverse strand, counting down.
GGCAGTCGAAGCCGGTGTCCAGCATGTTCACGCTGACCAGGATTTGCGGGAATTCCTCTCTTCTGAAGCGCTTGATCTTGGCTGGACCGTCCACACTGTCGTCCGGCCCCATGCCTGACACGACGAAATCGGCATAGCGCGTGGTGGGGCTGGGTTTCTTGTCGGCGAACACGTCATCGAACATGCGCGCCAGCGTTTCGGCATGGCGCTTGGTGACGGCGAAGACGATGGTCTTGCCCCAATCGGGCGCGCGGCGAATGCCGTTGGGGCCGGTGTAGCCGTTCTCCAGAACCTCGCGGAATTCACGCACCATGGCGCGATTGCGCTCGGGGATCGTGAACTTCCGCTCCAAGGCCGATGGATCGACGATGATCGGGTCACGTTCGGCGAATAGCCGCTCCAACTCCTCGCGGGTTGGCGCATCGAGGGCGGTCCAGTCGATGTCGCTTCGCGCGACCGAAAAGCCATCGGTGGCGGCCGTCCGCGCGGTCACGGCGCGATAAATTTCGTAGGGCACAAGATGCCCGTCCGCGATCGCCTCGGCCATGCTGTAGCTGTAGGTCGGGCGGCTGACCTCGAAGAATCGCAGCGTGTCGCGGATCGCGGCGCGATCATCGTCATCCACGTCGGGCGCGTCCTGCATGACGCAAGGCGTTGCGGTCAGCCCCACCTTGACGCCGTCGAAATGGTCGAGCGCGCGCCGCCATTGGCCGTAAATGCTGCGGTGGCACTCGTCGATGACGATCAGATCGAAATAGCCGGACGAGTATTTTTCGTATTCGTTCACCAGCGTTTGCAGCGTGACGATGGTGACGCGCTTTTCGTCCTGGAAACGGCGGCCGGTGCGCGGGACGCGGTAACACGGCAGATGCGGCAAGTGCTCCGCGAATGCGTCCTCGGCCTGTATCGCGAGCGTGTTCCGATCGACCACGAACAGCGCACGCGTCGCCCAGTTTGCTTCGAACAAGCGTTTCAGCAATGCCGCCGCCGTGCGGGTTTTTCCGGTTCCGGTCGCCATCTCGACCAGCATCTTTCGCCGCCCGTTGACGATCTCCCGGCATACCGCCTCGATGCACGCGCTCTGATGCAGACGGCCGCCGCCGCCGGCGATCCGGCTGTCGATCGGGATGTCGAGCGGGTTGCGGCGGATGTCGCGGGCGGCTTTCCGGCGAGCGAGATCGTCCTGGCTGAAAACCGTCTCGATCCTGCGGAAATGAGCGTCCTGACCTTTGTCGCGGAACCAGATTTCTTCGCCGTTCGACAGGAAGATAAACGGCACATCGAGCAGGTCGGCATAGCGTCGACCTTGCGCCTCACCCGCGCTGAGACTGACGCTCGTGCTCTTGGCTTCGAGCACGGCGAGTGCGCGGCCCTGGCGGTCGAACAGCGCGTAGTCGGCACGCCCACCGTCATCGAGCGGATACTCGTAGCGCACGCTGCTGCCATCGGTCAGACGCCAGTCAGTGTCTTTCAGAAGCTGGTCGATCTTGATCCGGGCGAAGGCTTCGTTCGTCACTTTCTGGCAGCCTCCGCACCCCGTTCAGCGGCCTTTCCTTTGGCGGCCAAGCGACGGTCAGCCGCTCGTATTCCTCGACGGCGATGACCATGACAACTCCGCGCCCGTGCTTTTCGATCAGCACCGGCTCCGCACGCGCGGTGTCGATCATCAGCCCGAAAGCGTTCTTCGCCTCGCGCGCCGACATGGTTTTCATAGCTGATTCCCGTGGCGATCCATTGCGCCATTTAAGGCACAATAGCTCTTTTTGGCAACAGCAATCGGCGGCGATTTCGGGGTAGCCGGGCGTAGGGGGAGAGATGGCAAGATAAAGGGCCGCACATTGCGGCTGTGAGCGGTTGTTTGTTTTCAATGGGTTATGAGACGATTTCACGAGGTGCGGAAAATCTCCGAACATTGTCGCGATACGAGTTCCCAAATGGTTTCAGTTGCTTGACGCGAGGTGCGTTCCGCCTTTGATACGCTCGGCTACGCTACGCTACGCTTTCGGATAATCGGATGGAAATAGATAGACAATCAGCTTGATCCGCGTCATGATAATTGGGTGTAAATGGATAACCGAACAGCATGACGCTCGACGCCACCACGCTTCGGATCACCCCTGAAATCCTCTCGCTCATAGCCGAGATCGACGAGTTCAAGGGGGCGTGGCGAGCGATCGGCCGGATCGCGCCGGAGCGCCTGTCCGGCCTGCGCCGCGTCGCCACCATCGAGAGCATTGGCTCCTCGACCCGCATCGAGGGGGCGAGGCTCAGCGACCGGGAGGTGGAGAAGCTGCTGGCGAACATCCGCATCGGCTCGTTCGCCACGCGCGACGAGCAGGAGGTCGCCGGCTACGCCGAGGCGATGGAGACGATCTTCGGCGCCTATGATGCGATCCCGCTGACGGAGAACCATATCCGCCAGCTCCACCGCGACCTGCTGGCCCATTCGACCAAGGACGAAAGGCATCGCGGCTCATACAAGACGCTTCCCAACCACGTCGAAGCCTTCGATGAAGATGGCAGGAGTCTCGGCGTCGTGTTCGAGACCGCCACGCCGTTCGATACGCCGCGCCGCATGGCGGAACTGGTGGAGTGGGTGGCCGGGAAGGAGAAGGACAGGAGCCTTCATCCGCTTTTGGTCATCGCGGTGTTCGTCGTGGTGTTTTTGGAGATTCATCCCTTCCAGGACGGCAACGGCCGGCTGTCGCGCATCCTGACCACGCTGATGCTGCTGCGAGCCGGTTATGCCTATGTCCCTTACAGCTCATTGGAAAGCGTGATCGAGCAGAGCAAGGAAGGCTATTACCTGTCGCTCAGGCGGACGCAGGGGACGATCCGCGCCGAGGCGCCGGACTGGAATCCCTGGACGGAGTTTTTCCTGCGCGCCTTGCAACGCCAGAAGCAGCGCCTTGAAAAAAAGATGGAGCGCGAGCGGATCATGCTCGCCGCACTGCCGGAATTGTCGGTGCTGATTCTGGAGGTGGCGCGCGAGCATGGCCGTGTGACGGTGGTCGAGGCGGTGAGGGTCAGCGGCGCCAGCCGCAACACGATCAAGGACCATCTGAAGGCGCTGGTCGAGCAAGGTCATCTGGTCTTGCACGGGGCCGGTCGGGGGGCGTGGTATGGTCTTGCCTGAGACAGTTACGTCCGTGGAGCACATGCCGCCCCGCCACAGGCTTGCCGCGCCACGCTCCCGCAAGTATTTTTACGCTCTGGCGCGCGGAGGTTTCCAGAGTAGAAAAAGGCTATTCTTTCCGGGGTCTCGTTCGGCGATTCTGGCGCAATGTCCAGACCTCGCAAGGAACGCCCGCCGACCGCATCCGAGCAGCTTGAAGCGTTGCTCGGCCAGCCGTGGCCGTTTACGGGCCGGCCGTCGAAATATAACATCTCGACCTGGACCGTTACCGATGACTGGCCCGAACATATCCCCGTCACGGAGGCCGAGGTGGACGTGTTCGAAGCGTGGTTCGGCGACCTCTTCGACGAGCTGTTCGGGCCGTGCCGATGATTTGAGAAGGAGGCATACGCCATGACCGTGCCCCAGACTTCAAAAGGGGTGCGCGCCGTCCTTTACTTGCGCGTCTCGACCGCGCGGCAGGCCGAGCATGATGTCTCGATCCCTGACCAGCGCAAGCAGGGCGAGACCTGGTGCGCCTCGCGCGGTTATCAGCTTGTCGATACCTTTGTGGAGGCTGGGGCTTCCGCCACGAACGACCGCCGGCCGGAGTTCCAGCGCATGATCGAGGCGGGGACCAGCAAGCCCGCGCCGTTCGATATTGTCGTGGTTCACAGCTTCTCGCGCTTCTTCCGCGACCACTTCGAGATGGAGTTCTACGTCAGGAAGCTCGCCAAGAACGGGGTGAAGCTCATCTCCATCACGCAGGAGATGGGCGACGACCCCATGCACGTCATGATGCGGCAGATCATGGCGCTGTTCGACGAATACCAGTCTAAGGAGAACGCCAAGCACGTCCTGCGGGCGATGAACGAGAACGCCCGTCAGGGCTTCTGGAACGGCGCGCTGGCGCCGATCGGCTATCGCATCGTCGCCGCCGAGCAGCGCGGATCGAAGACCAAGAAGAAGCTGGAGATCGATCCGCTGCACGCCGACACCGTGCGGCTGATCTATCGCCTGTTCCTCGAAGGCGACGGCGTGAAGGGACCGATGGGCGTGAAGGCCATCGCCTGTTACCTTAACGAGCGCCGCATCTTCACCCGTGACGGCGGGCGATGGGGCCTCGCGCAAGTCCACGCCATCCTGACCCGCACGACCTATATCGGCGAGCACAGGTTCAACACCCGCTCGCACAAGGACCGGGAGCGGAAGCCCGAGGGCGAGATCGCGATCATGGCCTGTCCGCCGCTCATCGACCGCGAAACCTTCGACGCGGTGCACGCTCGCCTAAAATCCCGCGATCCCAGAATGACGCCGGCGCGCGTCACCAGCGGCCCCACCCTCCTTACCGGCATCTGCTTCTGCGCCAAATGCGGAGGCGCGATGACGCTCAGGACCGGCAAGGGCGGCGCGGGCGGCACATATCGCTACTATACCTGCTCGACCAAGGCCCGGCAGGGCAGGACCGGCTGCGAAGGCCGCTCGATCCCGATGGACCGGCTCGATCAACTGGTTACGAAGCATCTGGAAGACCGCCTGCTTCAGCCCGAGCGGCTGGAAACCATCCTCGCCAGCGTGCTCGACCGCCGCCAGGAGCGCACCGAGCGCCGCCGCGAGCACCTCGCCGAGCTTCACAAGCGCATCACCGAGACCGATCAGCGGCTCAACCGCCTCTTCGACGCCATCGAATCCGGCGTCGCCGATCTCGACGCCCCCGGTCTGAAAGAGCGCATCGCCGGCCTCAAGGCGATTCGGGAACAGGCCAGCGCCGACGCCGAACGCGCCCAGGCCGCCCTCGACAACGCCGGCAATCAGGCTGTCAGCCCCGACATGGTCAAGACCTTCGCCCGTGTGGCCCGCCAGCGTATGCGGCTCGAAAACGGCGGCTACCGCCGCGACCACCTGCGCGCGCTGGCCCAGCGCGTCGAGGTCGCGGACAAGGAAGTCCGCATCATGGGAACGAAGGCCGAACTCTTGCGCACCCTGGTCGCCGCTTCCTGCGGAAAATCAGTCGCATTTGGAGTTCAGAGTTCTGTACTGAAATGGCGCGCCCGAAAGGATTCGAACCTCTGACCCCCAAATTCGTAGTCTGGTGCTCTATCCAGCTGAGCTACGGGCGCTTCGTGCTTCGGGCTTGACGCCCGGCGGCAGTGGCGCGCTGTTTAGCCGCTCTCGGCGGGCTTGGCAATAGGCAAGATCGACGGCAGACGGCGGCGGCGCGATTTCAGCCTTGCCCGTCGTTCCCGCGCCGTGGCTGGGTCAGGCGGCGGGCGTTGGCGCGGACTTTCCGGCGCGCCGGCCGGGTCGCCGCGTCGGCGACGTCCATCATATGGCCGGCGACGGCGACTGGGTGCGTCTGGCCGGTCATGACCTTCAGCGCCGCCTTGGCCGTCTCGAGCGCGCCGGCCTCGGCGCCTGCGGCGGCCGCGCGCCATTTCTCGGTCACCATCGTCCGGGCCTCGTGGCGCGCATCGTGATCGCCGAAGCCCGTCGTGGCCTGCGCGATGATCGGGAGACGAGCCGAAATCGTCGCCACCGTCGCGAAATAGACCTCGATGAACTCCAACCAGCTCCGCCAGAGCCGAAATTGGAGTTCGCAAAAATCAGTCATCCCGAAAACCTTCATCTGTCGTCGAAAAGTCTCGTGCGTCGCCCCCGTCACGCCATTGGCAGACGCGCCGTTATTTGTTATAGCGCGCCCAGTTTCGCCGGTCTTGCCGACGAACCATCTAAAGCGCGGATATTGTTCGTCGCGCCATCGCGGACGCGACCGGGTGGCTGTTTCGCCAATTTGATCGAATCAGACCGCAATGGCAAGGCGACTTCCGACCCAGGCCGCGATCTGCTCGAAATGTCGCGGTCCGGCGCGGAGCCGCGAGCACTGCAAGGATTCAGATGTCGAAAGAAGAATTGTTGGAGTTTCCCGGCGTCGTCAGCGAATTGCTGCCCAACGCAACTTTTCGGGTGACCCTCGAAAACGACCATGAAATCATCGCCCACACGGCGGGAAAGATGCGCAAGAACCGCATTCGCGTTCTCACCGGAGACCGCGTGCTGGTGGAAATGACGCCCTATGACCTGACCAAGGGGCGGATCACATACCGCTTCAAGTGACCGCAACGCCTACGCCGGACCGCCCGTGACCGCAGAGCCGAAACCCAGCGCCGCGCGCCTTGCGCTTGCCTCCGGCTCGCCGCGCCGTCTGGCGCTGCTCCAGCAGATCGGCATCGAGCCCGACGCGCTCCTTCCCGCCGATCTCGACGAATCGCCCGGCCGCAACGAATCACCGCGCAAGCTCGCCGCGCGGCTCGCCCTCGAAAAAGCCCGCATTGGGGCCAAGACAGCGAACATGCGCCCGGAATTGCGGGGCGCCTTCGTCATTGGCGCAGACACCGTGGTTTGTGTCGGCCGGCGCATCCTGCCGAAATGCGAAACCTCGGATGAGGCCGATTATTGCTTGCGGCTGCTGTCGGGCCGCGCCCATCGCGTCTATACCGGCGTCACGGTGATCGACCCCTGGGGCCGTGAGCGCTCGCGCCTGGTCGAGGCGCGACTTCGTTTCAAGCGTCTGTCAAACCGTGAAATCGCCGCGTTTCTCGCCTCGCGCGAATGGCATGGCAAGGCGGGCGGCTACGCCGTCCAGGGAATCGCCGGCGGCTTCGTGGTCAAGCTCGTCGGCTCCTACAGCGCCGTGGTCGGCCTGCCGCTCCATGAAACCATGACCCTGCTCGATGGGCTCGGCTATCGCGCCCATGAATTCTGGGCCGCGCCCGGGGCGCAAGCCTGATGGCGCAAGAGGCGAAACAGGCGCCGCCCTGCTCGATCTGCGGCAAGCCGGCGGCGGCGGGCCATAAGCCGTTCTGCTCGAAACGCTGCGCCGATGTCGATCTCCATCGCTGGATAAACGGCGCCTATGTCATCGCCGGAGAGACGATCGACGACGAAACCTTGTCATCGCAAGCGAGCGAGACGGCCTGGGAGGTTTCGGAACATTAAAACGCGTCTAAACTGCGCCCCTCGAGATTGCCAGGCGCCGCCGGCGGCGCCAAGAGAGTCCGCATGACCTTTTTCGAAGACGCCGGAATATGACCGATTTGAGCGTAGCGACGCCGCGCGGCGCAAGGCTGCGCAATTTCCTCGCGGTTGCGGGGCCGGGCCTCGTGGTCATGCTCGCCGACACCGACGCGGGCAGCGTCATCACCGCGGCGCAAAGCGGCGCCGCCTGGGGCTATCGCCTGCTCTGGCTGCAACTGGCGCTCATTCCCGTCCTTTATATCGTTCAGGAGCTGACCGTTCGGCTCGGTCTGGTCACCGGCCACGGCCACGCCCAGCTGATCGAAAAACATTTCGGACGTTTCTGGGCCTGGTTTTCGGTCATGACCCTGCTGGTCAGCTGCGCCGGCGCGCTGCTCTCGGAACTGGCCGGGCTTGCCGGGGTCGGCGCGCTGATGGGCCTGTCCGCGCCGCTCACCATGTTCCTGGTCGCCTCGACCTTGCTGCTGATGGCCTATACCCATTCCTACCTGACGGTCGAGCGCATCGCCATCGCGGTCGGCGCCTTCGAACTGGTGTTTATCGTCGTGGCGATCCTGGCGCGCCCCGACCCCGCCGCGGTCGCGGCGCAGGCGATCGATATTCCCGTCCGCGATCCCAAATATCTCTATCTGATCGCGGCAAATATCGGCGCGGTCATCATGCCCTGGATGGTGTTTTTCCAGCAAAGCGCGGTGGTCGAGAAGCGGCTGACCGCGGACAATCTGGGCGCGGCGAGGCTCGACACTTTCCTCGGCTCCATTCTCACCCAGGTCATCATGGCGGCCATTCTGGTCGCCACCGCCGCCACGCTGGGGGCGGCGGGCAAGAGCGGCAATCTCGACACGGTGCAGCAGATCGCCGAGGCGATCACCCCCTTCCTCGGCGGGTTCGCGGGCAAGCTTCTGTTCGGCCTCGGCCTTTCCGGCGCGGCCCTGGTGGCGGCGATCGTCGTGACCGTCACGGCGGCGCGCACCCTGGGCGAAACGCTCAAGGTGAATTGCAGCCTCGACCATTCCCCCCGCGAGGCGCCCTGGTTCTACGGCGCCTATACGATCGTTCTCATCGGCTGCGCCGCGACCGTGGCCTCGGGCGCCAATCTGGTTTCGTTGAGCGTCGGCGTTCAGGTCATGAACGCCATGCTGCTGCCGACGGTTCTCGGTTTTCTCTACCTTCTCGCGCGCCGCCTTCCGGCGCCCTATCGTCTGCGCGGCGCCTATGCCGCGCTGTGCGCCGCGATCATAGCCCTCTCGGCCGGTTTCGGCGTCTATGCGGGCCTTGCGGGCTTGTTCTCGTGACCGGGCGGAGGGTTTGCGGCCTTCGGTCCACTTTCCTTTGACGAGACCATTTTCCGGCCTTATGAGGCGTCATCCGAATTCCCCGGGCGGCGAGACTGCGCCCAAAAACCGGAAAGCAGCACGATGCGCGTTTATTACGATAGCGATGCCGACATCAACCTGATCAAGGGCAAGAAGGTCGCCGTGGTCGGCTATGGCTCGCAGGGCCACGCCCATGTCCTGAACCTGCGCGATTCCGGCGTGAAGGAAATCGCGGTCGCCCTGCGGCCTGGTTCGGCCACCGCCAAGAAGGCCGCGGCCGAAGGCGTCAAGGTTCTCTCCGTCGCCGAAGCGGCCAAATGGGCCGACGTCCTGATGATGCTGACGCCAGACGAACTGCAGGCCGAGATCTACAAGACCGACATAGCCGACAATATCCGTCCCGGCGCGGCGCTTTTGTTCGCGCATGGCCTCAATGTCCATTTCGCCTTGATCGAGCCGCGCAAGGACATTGACGTGCTGATGGTCGCCCCCAAGGGCCCCGGCCATACGGTGCGCGGCGAATATTTAAAAGGCGGCGGCGTTCCCTGCCTGATCGCCATTCATCAGGACGCCTCGGGCAACGCCCATGACATCGGCCTGTCCTATGCCTCGGCGATCGGCGGCGGCCGCTCCGGCATCATCGAGACGACCTTCAAGGAAGAATGCGAGACCGATCTGTTCGGCGAGCAGGCCGTGCTCTGCGGCGGTCTGGTCGAGCTGATCCGCGCCGGTTTCGAAACCTTGGTCGAGGCCGGCTACGCCCCGGAAATGGCCTATTTCGAATGTCTGCACGAGGTGAAGCTGATCGTCGACCTCATCTATGAGGGCGGCATCGCCAATATGAATTATTCGATCTCCAACACGGCGGAATGGGGCGAATATGTCACCGGCCCGCGCATCATCACGCCCGAAACCAAGGCGGAAATGAAGCGCGTCCTCACCGACATCCAGACCGGCAAGTTCACCTCGGAATGGATGCAGGAATACAAGGCCGGCGCCGCCCGCTTCAAGGGCGTCCGCCGCGTCAATGACGCGCATCAGATCGAGGAAGTCGGCGCGCGCTTGCGCGGGATGATGCCGTGGATCGGCAAGAACAAGCTGGTCGACAAAGCCAAGAACTGATTTTTCGCAAGGCGCGCCCGGAGGGGCGCCGGACTTGCTTCAACCGCTCGGCCGCTCTATTGCGAAAGCGACGGAGTTGAAAAGTGAGCGGCAAGAGCGAAAGCCTGGCTCCCCAGATCACGCGGTTGCGGTTCGAGCAGGTCGTCGAGGCCCTGCTTGACCGGCGGGGCGATCCCGCATGGCTCGCGCCCTTGTTCGCGCCCGAGGCCGAGTGGACCTTGAACGGCGACCGGGCGCATTGGCCTTATGCCGGCCTTCGCCGCCGCCGGGAGTCGATTCTCGCCTATCTCGCGGCTTTTTCGATCGAGTTCCAGCAGAAATCCCTCCGCCTCCATGAACTGCTGATCGACGGCGAACAGGCTTGCGCTCGCTATGAGATACAGCTGCGCCATCGCGGGACCGGCCGCGAGAATGTCCTGCATGCCTTGAGCTTCATCCGCGTCGAGGGCGAGGCGGTGGTCGAGGTTCATGAATTCATCGACAGCGCCCGGCTGTTCCGCCTGCGCGACAGCGGCGAGCGTTAACCGCGGACCAGCCCCTCCAGAAAACCCGTCAGATCGTCGGTCACAAAATCGACGTGGGGCGGCGTGTCGTCGTGCCTTTCCCAAGCCTCGCGATGGTCTTCGGCGCCTTCCTTCGGGCGCACCAGCACGGTGAGCATGCCGGCGGTGTGGGGAACCGCGAGATTGTGGGCGATGTCCTCGAACATGGCGGCGCGCGACGGTTCAATCGCGTGGCGCGCGAAAAATTTCTGATAGGTCTCAAGATGCGGCTTGGGCAGATAGTCGCCATGCTCGATGGCGAACATGCCTTCGAACAAATGGTCGATTCCGAGCTGTTTCGCGGTGGCGAGCGCATGGCCGTGCGAACCGTTGGTGAGAATGAGCTTTCGGCCGGGCAGGGCCTCGATGGCCTTGGCCAGGGCCGGATCGGGATCAAGCGCGGAACGGTCGATGTCGTGGACGAAATGGAGGAATTCGTCGGGCGCGACGTCATATTCGCGGATCAGGCCGGCGAGCGTCGTGCCATAGACGCGATAATAATGTTTCTGTAACGCGCGGGCCGATTGGCCGTCGAGCCCGAGCAAAGCGATCATGTAAGCGGTGATGCGCGCGTCGATCCGCGGCCACAGATCGCTGTGCGGCGGATAGAGCGTGTTGTCGAGGTCGAAAACCCAGGTATGGACCCGGCGGAAATCCGCCAGGTCGCGCTTGTCGGGAGCGGGGCGGTCCGTCACCTTGTGATCAGCGTGCCCGCGCCGTGATCGGTCAGCAGTTCAATCAGCACGGCGTGGGGGATCTTGCCGTCGAGGATCACGACGCCCTCGACGCCCTGTTCGATGGCGTAGATGCAGGTCTCGACCTTGGGGATCATGCCGCCGGTGATCGTGCCCTCGGCGATCAGCGCCGGGATTTCGCTGATCCGCAGCTCCTTGATCAGGTTCTTGTCCTTGTCGAGGACGCCGGGAACGTCGGTCAGCAGCAGCAGGCGCTTGGCCCCCAAGGCGCCTGCAATGGCGCCGGCAAAAGTGTCGGCGTTGACATTATAGGTCTCGCCCTCGGCGCCGAGCGCCACCGGCGCGAGCACGGGGATCAGTTCGCGGCCCAGCACCTGCTCCAGCACGGTCGCGTCCACCTTGGAGGGATCGCCGACGAAGCCGAGATCGACGGCCGGCTTGCCGTCGCTGTCGCTGCGCTCGACCTTGCGGGCGGTCACCATATTGCCGTCCTTGCCGCACAGGCCGATGGCGCGCCCGCCGGCATTGTTGATGAAGCCGACGATCTGCTTGTTGATCGAGCCGGCCAGCACCATTTCGACCACTTCGACCGTGGCCTTGTCGGTCACCCGCAGGCCGTCGGCGAATTCCGACTTGATGCCGAGCTTGTTGAGCATGGCCCCGATTTGCGGGCCGCCGCCATGCACGACCACCGGATTGACGCCGGATTGCTCAAGCAGGACCATGTCGCGGGCGAAATTGCGCGCCGTCGCCTCGTCGCCCATGGCGTGGCCGCCATATTTCACCACCACGACGGTGTCGTCGTAATGCAGCATGTGGGGCAGCGCCTGCATCAGGATTCGCGCCTGATCGATCGCGGCGGCTTGGCTGAGGGGGGCGGACGTGGCCGGTGTGTCGCTCATATGGCTGTCTCTTGGAGAAATCTTTGGAGGAACTCTTGGGCTGTTTAACCGATTTGCGTCGGCGCGAAAATCGTTCTGTCGCGCTCGAACAGCAGCCGCGCGACCGCGGCGCGCAGGTCGGCCAGACCTTCGCCCTGGTGCGATGACAGGAAGATGACGTCGGGATGGGCGGCGGGATGGCGGCGCAGGACGGCTTCGGTCTCGGCGACGGTTTTGTCGATCAGGCCCTTTTTCACCTCGTCGCGCTTGGTCAGCACGATTTGATAGGACAGGGCCGCCTGGTCCAGGCGTTTGAGCATGTCGCGATCGGCGTCCTTGATTCCGTGGCGCCCGTCGATCAGCACGAAAACGCGGGCAAGCGACGCGCGCCCGCGCGAAAAATCCTGCATCAGCCTGGTCCAGCCGGCGATTTTTTCCTTGGACACGGCGGCATAGCCATAGCCGGGCATGTCCACCAGCCGCAGCAGGGGCGCCTTGGCGTCTGGGCCGAGGGCGAAGAAATTGAGCTGCTGGGTGCGGCCCGGCGTATGTGAGGTCCGCGCCAGGGTTTTGCGGCCGGTCAAGGCGTTGAGCAGCGAGGACTTGCCGACATTGGAGCGGCCGGCGAAAGCGATTTCCGCCGGCCCCATCGGCGGCAGATCGCCGATGCTTTGCGCCGCCCAGACGAATTCGCACGGCTGGGCGAAGAGTTTTCGGCCGATCTCTGCGAAATCCGGGCCTGTTTCAACGTCGGTCAAGGCTGTGTTCCGGCTGTGCCCCGATCCCAAACGCTGGATCCAAGGTCCGAGATCGAAAATTCACGCTTGTCCCGGCGCCGGCGCGGTGGTTGGGGCGCCGCTCGCGGCGACATTCGCGTCAGGCGCCGCCATTCCGTAGCGCGCGCATTCCTTGAACACTCGCAGCGAACAGCGGCTGCAAATGTCATGGTCGAGCTTTTCGGAGATGTCCGTCAGCGCGCGGGTCTTGCCGAGGAAAATATTCGAGCGGCCGATCTGATCGACATAACCGCCTTTTTCCAGATATTCCAGCGGCCGTTCCTTGATGTTGATGAGATAAAGGTCGCCGCCGTTCGCGCGCAGCCGCCGCGTTTCGATGGCCACGGCCTCGGCGCCGGCGAGATCGATGAAATTCACGCCGCGCATGATGATGCCAAAGCGCTTGCAGTTCGGCCTTTCGCGCTCGAAGGCGTTGAGCGCGTCGCGGAACGAATTCACGGCGCCGAAATAAAGCGAGCCGTCGAGGCGGGCGAGCCGGAATTGCGGACATTCCGGCCTGCCGGGGCCGGCGTCGACGAATTTGCGGCCGGCGTCCGCCGGGTCGGGAACGCGCGGACGCATATGCGGGTTTGACGTGCGATAGAGATAGACCACCAGCGACAGCGCGACGCCGGCGAGGATCGCCGCTTAAATCTGGATGAACAAAGCGACGCCGATGGTGGCGAGCAGCACGCCGCGCTCGGCCCAGCCGCTGCGCCAGATGCCGCGCAGGCTCTTGCGGTCGATCAGGCTCCAGCCGACCAGCTCCAGCGAGGCGGCCATGGCGGCATTGGGCAGATAAGCGGCGAGCGGCGCGGCGAAGACGATGATGCCGGCGAGAATCAGGCCGGCGGACACCGCCGAGACCTGGGTGCGGGCGCCCAATTCATAATTGAGCGCGCTGCGGTTGAACGAGCCGGAAACGACATAGCCGGAAAAAAACGAGCCGATGAGATTGGCGAGGCCCTGGCCGATGAATTCCTGGTTGATGTCGAGACGCTGCTCGGAACGGATGGCGAGGGCGCGGCCGATCGACACCACTTCGTTCAGCGCCGAAATGGCGATGGCCAGCGCGGTCGGCAGCAACATCGACAAGGTCGCCGGGTCGAAGCTCGGCGCCGAAAGCGGCGGCAGGGTGCGGGGCAGGGCCCCCACGGTCGAGACCGAGCTCGGGACGATGAGATTGGCGATCACCCCGGCGAAACAGCCGGCCAGGATCGCCGGGATCATATAGGGCACCTTGGAGGTGAGGCGACGCGAGATAATGCCGGCGGCGAGCGTCACCAGGGAGACGATGGTCACTTCGATGGAGGTGGTCGGCGCGGCGCGGATCGTGCCGATGACGGCGTCGACGAAAATGCTGGTGCGCGGGATATGCAGCCCGAGAAAATTGCGCATCTGCGTCGTCATGATCAGAATGCCGACGCCCGCGGTATAGCCGACCACGACGGTGTGCGAGATGAAATTGACCAAGGCGCCGAGGCGGAAGACGCCCAAAGCCAGCTCCATGATTCCGGTCATGGCGGCCAGCGTGATCGCCAGCTCGACATAATGCTGGCTGCCGACGGTGGCGAAGGCGGTGAGCGAGGCGAAGAGCACGAGCGAGGCCGTGGTGCTCGGCCCCGCCACCAGATGCCGGGACGAGCCGAACAGAGCGGCGATGACCGTCGGGACGATGCTGGCGTACAGGCCATATTGCGGCGGCATGCCGGCGATGGTGGCGAAGGCCACGCCCTGCGGCAGGACGACCAGGGCGCCGGTGAGGCCGGCGAGAAGATCGGCCCGAATTTGCGCTCCGGAAAACAGCGGGCCCCAGGACAGGAAGGGGAAGATCGTCGCCGGCCCGAACCGGCGCGCGGGAGCTGCGTCAGCCTGCGTCATGGTTGGAATTCGAACCTCCCGCCGGTTTGTTGTTCGTCGGAATCCCGACAAGGCGTCGCGGCGCCCGGTAAAGCCACGCCGTCTTTTCGATCGATTGGCTCACTTCATATGCGTTACCGCGCCGCGGGCCAAACGGGAATCGCGACGGCCTTCCATTTTTTTGAGGCCGCGTCGGCTCCGCGGAATCCGCGCGTCATTCAGCCTATGCCGACGGCGGCGCCGCTCGTGTCTTTTCCATCGCCGCCTCTGCGGCGAACTCCCGTTCCAATTCCTGTGGAAGAATCTTCTCCTCGAGAGCCGCCAGCCCCAGATAATGGCTCTGCATCTTGCGGAAGCGACGGAATCCGTAAAGGAAGATGGCGACCGCCGCAAAGACGAAGACCCAGCCCGTTCCGATGGCGAGATTCGATTTGAACACCTTGATCAGGGTCACGCCGGCGAGAAACAGCCCCAGCGACGTGCGCCCATAAGCGAGAAAGGTGCGCTCGTTCGCCAGCACGGTGCGGTCGAGGGCCAGCCAGTCGCGCAGGATGAATTCCTGGGCGGAGAAATTGTCATAGGGCAATCTGCTCAACGGCTCGGTTCTCCCCAACGCCAGGTTACCGCTTGCCGGCGCGGGCGACGCCCTGGACTGAATGCGATTTCATATCTCAATATCAGAATATTACTATTTTGTCACATGAACGCCGCTCAGCCTTCTTCCGGCGTTTCGTCTTCGTCGGCCGGGTTGGCGCGCCGACGCGTCAGCCCCTCGCTCATGCCAGCTTTCGTGACCATGGAATGGGCGATGGCGTGGTAGACGGGATATTTGCACACCATCCGCGACACCGCGTAGGCAAGGAGGCTCGTGGCCATCAAAGGCAGCATCATGTCGTGGTCGCCGGTCATTTCCATGACAATGACGAAAGCCGTCAGCGGCGACTGCACCACCCCGGAAAAATAGCCGACCACGCCGAGCAGCGCCACGGTCGCGGGCGGGACCATCGGCAAAAAGGGCTCGAGCACATGGCCGAAGCCGGCGCCGGCCGAGAGCGAGGGCGCGAACAGGCCGCCGGGAATGCCGCACATGCTGGAGAGCAGGGTGACGATCAGCTTGAGGGGCCCGAAATACCACGGCAAATTGCTGGCGCCCTGGATGATGTCCTTGGCCTGGGCATAGCCCGTGCCAAAGGTCGCGCCGCCCGTGGCCAGGCCGATGACGCCGACGACCAGCCCGCACGCGCCGGCGAAAAGGGCCATCTTTTTATACGACCAGCCGCCCCGTACGCGGGGAAGATTGACGATTCCCCAGATCAGCAACTGGCTGAACACGCCGCCGATCGCCCCGCCGGCGACGCCGCAGACGATGACCGCGACAAGGTCGGGCCAGCCGCTGAGATTGGCGTGCGATCTGCCGAAATAGGTATAATTTCCGGCGAGCATGACCGAGGCGATGCCGGCGAGCAGGACGGTCAGGATCACCGTGCCGTTGGTGCGCTGCTCATAACGGCGCCCGAGTTCCTCGATGGCGAACACGACGCCCGCCAGCGGCGTGTTGAACGCGCCCGCGACGCCGGCCGCGCCGCCAGCAAGAAGCAGCGCGCCCTCGCGGCGGATGCCGCCAAGCCGGCCGGCGATCAGCATGACCGCCGCGCCGACCTGGACGCTGGGGCCTTCACGCCCGATGGAGGCACCGCAGACCAGCAGGAAAACGAGGAGAAAAGCCTTGCCGATCGCCACCCGCATCGACACCATGTCGTTGCGGGTCTTTGAGGTCGAGGGAAGCTCGTTGGCGGCGATGATCTGAGGAATGCCGGAACCCTGGGCACCGTTGAACCAGCGCATGGTCGCATAAGCGGCGAAAGCATAGGCCAGCGGCGTGATCACCAGCGGGGCGGTCGGCCACCAGGACAGGATCCGCGCGAGCGCCCATTGCGCCGCGTCGCCGCCCTTGGCCATGGCCACCGCGACCGCGCCGACCGCCAGTCCCCCACCGAAGAACACCGTCTGCCGGCGCCAGTGCCGGACCGACAGCCACATCAGCAGGCTGGTTCGCAGGCGGCGGAGGTCGATTCGGAAGTCGTGAGCCATGGTCCTCGGCCGTCAATGGCGCGACAGGGTTGGAAAAGGGAAGCGCATGACGAGCTTCACCCCCCGGCGCGCGGGCGTCGCGACCTCAGTGGCAAAAAGCGGGATTCTTTGCAAGAGGCCATGGACTTGGCAAAATGCCATGGACTTAGCGGCGCGCAACCGGCGGCGCCGTCGCCTGTCGCTTTTTTGATGTTTGAGGATAGACATATTCGCATTCATTGAAGTATAGATGCGGCAGGCCGCGTGGGTCCGCCGTTCCCGGATGGAAGAAAAAGGCGAAGCGCGGCTTTAGCTCTCCGTCCTTCAACGACAAGCGAAGCGCTGGCCAGCGACGGAGATGAAGGCAGGAACAGGCCGGCAGGGAGGAAAAGGAATGGCGGCGGGTCAGAATGGCGCCGGTCCGGCGAGTCAAACGATTCTCGTCGTCGGCGGCGGAATCGCCGGTGTCACGGCGGCCGTGGAAGCGGCGGAAGCTGGACAAGACGTCATCTTGATCGAACGCGAGGCCGCGCTCGGCGGCCGCGTGACGAAGCTCAACCGCTATTTCCCGAAGCTCTGCCATCCCACTTGCGGCCTGGAGATCAATTACCAGCGCATCCGCAAGAATCCTCGCATCCGCGTCATGACCATGTGCGAGGTTCAGGCGATTTCCGGCGCGCGCGGCGATTATAAAGTGTCGGTGCAGCGCCATCCGCGTTTCGTCAACGAGCGTTGCACCGCCTGCGGCGCCTGCGCCAACGCCACCGAGACGCTGGTCGACAATCCGTTCAATTACGGTCTCGACAAGGTCAAGGCCGCCTATCTGCCGCATGAGCACGCTTTCCCGATGCGCTATGTCGTGGCGCCGGAAGCCATCGCCGCCGGCGAGGGCGAAAAACTCAAGGCCGCCTGCGCCTATGGCGCGCTCGATCCCGACGACAGCGGCGAGACCTTCGATCTCCACGTCGGCGCGGTGGTCTGGGCGACCGGCTGGCAGCCTTACGATCCGAACAAGCTCGACGTCTACAGCTACAGCCACAGTCGCGACATCATCACCAATGTCGAAATGGAGCGTCTGGCCGCGCATGACGGCCCGACCCACGGCAAGATCCTGCGTCCGTCGAATGGCGAGCCGGCGAAAAAGGTGGCCCTCATCCAGTGCGCCGGGTCGCGCGACCTCAACCACCTGCCTTATTGCTCGCGCATCTGCTGCCTGGGCTCACTCAAGCACGCGGCCTATGTGCGCGAGCAATATGCCGACGCCGAAGTCCATATCTATTACATCGACATCCGCGCCCACGATAAGCTCGAAGCCTTTTATGACCGCGTGCGCGCCGACCCGCAGGTGAGCTTCATCAAGTCCAAGCCGGCCCATATCCGCGTCGGCGAGGATGGACGTCCGATCCTGCACGGCGAGCGCACGATCGACCGCGAAATCTACGCCGAGCCGTACGATCTCGTGGTTCTGGCGACCGGCATGCAGCCGAGCGCCGTCGCCGGCTACCGTCCGACGATGGGCCTGGTCGCCGACGAATATGGCTTCCTTGTGCCGGTCGAAGGCGACGGCGAGGGCATGTTCTCGGCCGGCGTCGCGTCCGGGCCGCTCGATGTTTCAATGTCGGTGCAGTCGGCGACGGCCGCCGCGTTGAAAGCCATTCAGGCGGTCAGGAACGCCTGAGGCGTCGCCGCGCACGAAGCTGAAGCGCCTCGCTTGCCGTTGAAGGATGGGCGTGGCCGGGAATGAGAGCGCCGGAACGAACGGCGCGTGACATGGGAGATGGAAGCGTGTCCGAGAAAAAACCGGGCGTCTATCTTTGTAAAGGCTGCGGCATCGCCGACGCCGTGGACGTAGGCGCGCTCGAAAAGGTCGGCAAGAACGAGTTCCGCATCGGGCATTGCGTCGTGAGCGACGCGCTGTGCTCCCCCGAAAGCGTGGCGTCCATGCAGAAGGACGTGGCTGACGGCGCGGTCAACCGCATGGTGGTCGGCGCCTGCTCGCCGCGCGTCATGGCGGAAAAATTCCGCTTCGACGGCGTGCCGGTGGTGCGCGCCAACCTGCGCGAACAGGTCGCCTGGTCGCAGCCGGCGCATGAAGAAGACACCGAAATGCTGGCCGCGGACGCCATCCGCATGGCCGCGGCGCAGCTCGGCAAGACCCAGCAGCCCACCCCCGCCGCGCTCGGCGAGGTTTCGCGGACCATTATGGTGGTCGGCGGCGGCGTCACCGGCCTGACAGCGGCGCTTGAAGCGGCGCAATCCGGATATGGCGCCCTGGTGGTGGAAAAGAGCGACGCCCTCGGCGGCTGGTCGAGCAAGTGGTCGATGCGCGCCCCGCATGCGCCGCCCTATCGCGACATCTACAGCAACGATATCGAGCAGCTGATCGCCAAGGTCAAGGCGAACGGCCGCGTCCGCATCCTGACCAACGCGACCGTCGCCAAGACCTCCGGCCAGCCCGGCGCGTTCGAAGTCGTCATCTCGCACGGCGGCCAGGACGTCACGGAAAAGGTTGGAGCGATTGTCGTCGCCACCGGCTGGCGTCCCTATGACGCGACCAAGCTCACCCATCTCGGCTACGGCGCCTCGCCCGACGTCGTCACCGGCATCGAATTCGAGGCCCTGCTGGCCAAGGGCGCGCCGGTCAAGCCCTCGAACGGGGCGCCGGTGAAAACAATCGCCTTCGTGCAATGCGCCGGCAGCCGCGATCCCGATCATCTGCCCTATTGCTCGTCGGTCTGCTGCACCACCTCGATCAAGCAGGCGCTTCAGGTGGTCAAGGCCGACCAGGACGCGATGGCCTATATCGTCTACGAGGAATTGCGCACGCCGGGCACGGCCGAGGAATTCTATCGCGAGGCCCAGCGCAACGGCGTCGTCTTCATGAAGGGCAAGGCGACCTCGGTCGATGGCAAGGCCATGACCGTGTCCTATTCCGACGAACTGCTCGGCCAGGACGTTCCGCTCGGCGGGCTCGACCTGATCGTTCTGGCGACCGGCATGGTCCCGAACTCGACCAATGTCGACGCGCCCGCGATCGAGCCGGAAAAGAGCGAAGCCCAGCTCAAGGACGACATCAACCCGGTCGCGCCGATCAAGGTTTCCGGCTATTCCAAGGGAGAAGGCACAGCCTGGCCGCATATCGACAAGGGCGTCCCGCCCGGCGGGCCGATCCTCAACCTGCAATATCGCCAGGGCCCGCATATTCCGATCCTGGCCGACGGCTTCTCCGACAGCCATTACATCTGCTTCCCCTATGAGACGCGCCGCACCGGCATCTACACCGCCGGCCCGGTCCGCCGTCCCATGGACATGGCGGAAAGCGCGGAGGACGCGACCGGCGCCGTGCTCAAGGCGATCCAGGCCCTCGAGGGCGGCGCCGTCGGCGCCTCGGTCCACCCGCGCGTGGGCGATCTGACCTATCCGAAGATCGGCCACGAGAAATGCACCAAGTGCCGCCGCTGCACGGTGGAATGCCCCTTCGGCGCCATCGACGAGGACGAGCAGGGTCGTCCGGTGGTCAATTTCGCCCGCTGCCGCCGCTGCGGCACCTGCATGGGCGCCTGTCCGGTCCAGACCATCACCTTCGACAATTACAATCCGCAGATGGTCAACGACATGATCGAGGCCAACGAGATTCCCGACGAATTCTCGGAAAAGCCCCGCATCCTGGTGCTCGCCTGCGAGAACGACGCCTATCCGGCGATCGACATGGCCGGCATCGCGCGTTCGCATTGGTCGCCCTTCGTGCGCATCGTTCCGGTGCGCTGCCTCGGCTCGGTGACGCTGCAGTGGGTTTCGACGGCGTTGCAGAAAGGCTATGACGGCATCATGCTGATGGGCTGCAAGTCGGGCGACGACTATCAGTGCCATTTCGTCAAGGGCTCGGCTCTGGCCAAGGAGCGCCTGAGCAAAGTCGGCGAGACGCTAAAAAGCCTGGCGCTCGAACAGGAGCGCGTCTCCTTCGAGGAAATGTCGATCGCCGATTCCTGTCGCGCGCCGACGGTTCTCGACGCTTTCGCCAAGCTGGTCGGCGACATGCCGCCCAATCCGATGAAGGGGTTCTAGGATGACGACGCCCGCTCCGGCCGCCGCCAAAACATACGACCTGTCCTTCGCGCGATGGGTCCGCGACAATGTCAACGGCGGCGACAAGCTCAACCTTTGCATGCAATGCGGCGCCTGTTCGGGCTCCTGCCCGATTGGCGTCCAGATGGACTACGGCCCGCGCAAATTGTTCATGATGATCCGCGCCGGGATGAAGGACGAGGTGCTCTCCGCCAACACCCAATGGAACTGCACGAGCTGCTATCGCTGCGTCGTGCGCTGCCCGCGCGGCGTGCCGGTCACGTATATTCTACAAGACCTTGCTGCGAAATCGGCCGAATTCGGCTATGCCAAGGGGCCGCACGAGAACAAGAACTTCGCCGAATTCCTTCTGGTGGTCGGCGGCGACTTTCGGGCGGACGGACGAGCGTCTCGTCACCATGCGCTATTTCTTCTCGCTCGGCTTTGGCGAGGGCTTCAAGCGCGCCATGGCCAATCTCAAGACCGCGATTGGCATGGTCAAGACCGGCCGCATGCATATCGGCCTGCCGCACATGACCAAGGGGCGCAAGGGGCTGAAAGCGATTCTCGCCAAGGCGCGGGAAATCGAGCAACGCCATTAGAGCATATTCCCAAAAAGTTGCAGACTTTTTGGACAAGAATATGCGTTGAAACAATAAGCTAGAGCATTCTTCCGATTCCAAAGGAACGGAAAATGCTCTAAGCGGCTGAGGATCGGACATGACCGAGAAAAAGACCATGACCTATTATCCCGGCTGCTCCTCGCAGGGCAGCGGGAAACATCTCGACGAATCTTTGCGCGCCGTCATGCCGGAAGTCGGGATCGAGATGGAGGACATCGAGGACTGGAACTGCTGCGGCGCCTCGATCGGCCATATCGGCGGCGGCCAATTGCCCAATCTTGCTTTGACGGGGCGCAATCTCGCCCAGGCGCGCAAAAGAGGAACGCAGGACGTCATTACCGGCTGCGCCGCCTGCTATCTCAACACCCATGGCGGCAATGAGAAGATCAAGGCCGACGTGAAGAAAAAGGCGGAGGTCAACGAGGCGCTCGCCGAAGCCGGCATGAGCTATGACGGCGACCTCAAGGTGCGTCACGCCTGCGAAGTTCTGGTCAATGACGTCGGCGTCGAAGCCATCGAAAAACGCGTGACCAATCCGCTCAAGGGCCTCAAGGTCGCCGGCTATGTCGGCTGCCAGACGGTGCGGCCCTTCGCCGGCACCGAAGCCGGCGGCGACTACGACGCCTACGACGATCCGACCTTCCTCGACGAGTTCACCAAGGCCTGCGGCGCCGAGCCGGTGCCGTTCAAGCACAAGACCTCGTGCTGCGGCGGCTCGGTGGCGGTGATGAGCCCGGATCGAACCCTGCACCTGATGAAGGCGATCGTCGAAGAGGCCGCCAAACAAGGCGCCGACGTTATTTCGACGCCCTGTCCGCTGTGCCAGACCAATGTCGAAATGTACCAGCCGCTCATCAACGAGAAGTTCGGCACGAATTACCACATTCCGGTGGTCTTCTATTCCCAGCTGATGGCGGTGGCTTTCGGCATGGACGGGGAAAAGGACGCCGCGCTCCAGCGCAACATCATCCGTTCGGAAAAGCTGGAAGGCATGGCGAAGAAGTGACGCCCATGCCGCGCCATCCGCGCGGAATTGATTTTTCGGAGCGAGAATCCTGCCGCTGTCGGCCGGATTCTCGCGCCGAACTTTTTTAGCGGTTTTCGCGCGCCGCTGTCGCGCCCGGTCAGCCTTTTCGTTGGCCCCAAACCGCGAAAACAGGGTCGGAAAGATCGGTTTCGCGACTATGCGCGTCGTCCGCCGGCCGGGGGTCGCCCATCAGGCTGAAGGTGTGCAGGTTGGTGAAAACGCCGCTGCGCAGGAACAGCTCCATGACATAGCCCAGCCGCTCCCAGGGATGCATGTCTTTCCAGACACGGATCGCCTTGGGCGGAAACCAGCGGTTCGAGAAGGTCACGACGAAAGGCGCGCCGGGTTTTAACGCGCGCGCGACTTCCCCGACGACTTCGACCGGCTGGGTCAGATATTCGATCGAGACCGTGCACAGGGCGGCGTCGAAACTGGCGTCGGCAAAGGGCAAATGGGGCTTGGCGTTGAGGTCCTGGACGATTGGTTCCGTCAGCGCGGCATTCTGGTCGAGTTCCTCGCGGTTGAGGCCGAGGCCGGCGACCCGTTCGAAGGACCGCCCGGACGGCAAATGGGATTCGACGCTGCTCATCAGATCGAGAACGGCGCCCTTTGCGGGCAGCAGATCGCTGTAAAGCGCAGAAATCGTCGCGAGAGCGCGCCGGTCGAGGTGAACGACCATGCGCGGGATCGAGTAAAAAACCGCGTCGTCGCCTTCGACCGCGCGCGCAGACCAGCCGTCGGCGAAAAAATCGGTAGGCGCGCCGCCGGCCCGCGCCTGGATGCCGGGACCGTCGGTCAGTTCGGCGATGAAATCCCGGCTGCGGCCGCCGAATTCCGATCGCTTCTTGCGCGCGCCGAGCACTTTCGCCGATAGACGCAGTTTTGCGCCCGCGAGCGGATGATTGAGGTCGGCGACAAAAGTTTCGGTGCCGACGTCGAGGACCCGGAACGGCCGTCGATTGCCGCTGTGGACTCCGCCTATGCCGGCCTTGTGCAGGATCCCGAGCGGCAGGACGCGACCGCGCGCCGGACGCGGATCGCCGAGGCCGGCGGCGGCGGCGTCGAAGGACGCCAGCGGGATTTCGCGGACCTGGGCGGGACGGCGATCCTCCAACAGGGTTCCGGGAGCGAATTCGATGGACGCCGTCTCTCCCACCGCCTTGCCGAGAAGGGCGGCGTCGAGGCGCGGCGGGAAGAAATCGCGCCACATGTTCACGCCGAAGGCGCGGCGCCTGTCCACGTGACGCCCGTCCGGGCCGTCCCAGCTCAGTTCGAATTCGAGATCGGCCAGACCGTCCTCGGCCACGACCTGCTGGTCGGCGCCGGACAGAGCCGCGCCCGAATCGAGCGTGAAATCCGTCGACATTTCCTCCCCCTTTTCGCGCCAAATTTTCCGCCGGTTGCGCAAAACGCGCAATCGGAATACGCGCGGGAACGAGAAAAAGTTTGATGTTGGGCTGTCAGGCGGCCGCGGCGCGCTGAAGGCGCTGAGTGATCGCCTCCAGGGAAATCGGCGCATAAAAATGGCTGTCGACGCCGACATCCATGCTCAAGCCGTGCGGGTCCTTGTCGAACTTGCCATGCACATGGCCGAACAAATGCCAGGCGCCGCGCCAGGCGTTGGGCCATTCGCGCAGGGGATAATGGCAGAGAAACAGGCGCTGATCGCCGATGGTCAGCTCGCGCATGTCGGCGATGGTTTCCCAGCGGCCGGTCGCCTCCATCGCCTCGCGGCCGTCGTTATTGCCGAGAACGAGATGCAGACGCCCGTTGAGCCGCGCCAGCGTCTCGGCGAGCCCGCCATGTTCGAGGTGCGCCACGTCGCCGAGATGATAGACTTCGTCATTCACGCCCACGGTCTCGTTCCAGCGCGCGACCAAATGTTCGTCCATCGCCGGCACGGAGGGAAAGGGGCGCTTGCGCTTGGTCAGCGCGAACTGGTGTCCGAAATGCGTGTCCGAAGTGAAAAAAATCACCGATAGTTTCCTCTGGCGTCAACGCAAAACGCCCCTCGCCCCTTGCGGAAGAGACGCCCGTCTTTCGACGGGCTATGGGTGAGGGGTGAAGGGACGATCACGTCCCCCCGAGGCCCGCGCGCGCCTTGGCGATGGAGCCCTGCAGCACTTCCTCGCGCAACGGCAGAGTCGGTTCGTTGAACAGGATCGTGCGCAACCAGTCGAGCGCCAGGAGGAGCAGGGTCTCGTCGTCTTCCTGAAGCTTCTGATGCATTTCCGGATCGATCGCATAGCGCTGCAGGAAGCTGGTGCCGAAAATGAAACGGCGGAACGCGTCGAGATCGGTGGTCGCCATGAAGAACATTTTCTTCGTCTGCTCGTCCGTCTCCTTGCCGTAAGGGCCGCCGAGCATCTTCCACGAGGCCAGTTTCATCAGGATGTGAATCCAGCTGCGATTGCGCTCGTCATAGATCTCAACACCCTGCTCGGCGCGGAATTCTGCGACGGTTTGCTCGCGGCTTTCCTCATGGCCCTTGCAGTGGGGCTCCTTGACGAGGAAATAGAAATCCTCAGGCGCGTCATGACCCTTCATCTTCACCGAGGCGAGGCCAAGCGGATAATAGCGGCAGGCCGCGGGGCGGTCGCCATAGATCGAGCAGCCCTTTTCGGGATCGAGGAAGACGCAGGGGCGCTTTGCCTCGCCCTTGTCGACGCGCTTCAATTTCAGGATCGGCATCCCGGAGGCGTCATGCACGGCCTCGGTTCCGAACACGCGGCCGGCCTCGCCCGAAGACATGCCGAGCGCGCGCCCGATGCGGATGAGATCGTAGGGCGTCAGCGTGATGTCGGTGTCATGGCAACATTCGTTGAAGCAGGACACGCCGGGGTGACAATGGAAGCAGAACGAGGCCGAACCCGTCAGGCGCACCGGCACGACGGGGGTATCCGCGCCGTCGCGAATGGCCGACACGATCGGCACGTCGAGGTCGGATTCCGCCTGCCGGCGGCGCTCTTCCTCGTTCCGATATTCAAGATCGGCGTCGGCCGCGTTCGGGGTCAACTCTTCATCATCAGGTTTATTCGGCACTTGCTTCCTCACACTACGTTTACTCGACGACGCCAAGCGCCGTTCGGGACGGTCACATCAGTCTGACATAACGGCAAAACGCGTCCGGCGAACCTTCGTCCGCCAAACGCGTTCCCGCGAAGGCCGCTCAGGCCATCATAGACCCGCCGAAATGGCGCGTGAACCGCCATTATCCGCGCGAGACGATCGCGATGTCGCGCAATACGTTGAGCTCGGTTTTCAATTCCTGAATGCGCCAAGCCATCACGTCGCGGATCGAGAGAAGACCGACCACTCTTCCGGCTTCGACGACCGGGAGGTGGCGCACGCGCCTCTGATACATCATCTTTTCGGCGTCGGCCATGGTCGTGGTCTGGTCGCAGCAGACCACTTCGCGCGTCATCAGGTCGCGGACGCGGCGCTCGGCGACCTTGCAGCCATCCTTGGCCATGCCGCGGACCACGTCGCGCTCGGAAATCACGCCCACCAGCGCGTTATTGGCGCCGCAAACCGGCAGGGCGCCGATATTGAGCGCGCTCAACCGTTTGGCGACCGTTTCAATGGTCTCCTCAGCCGCGCACGTGCTGAGCTTCTGTTGTTCGGCCTGCAGAAAACTGACGACTTTCATGACGATACCCCCCCAGTTATAGCGTCACGGGTCCGCCTGGATATGTTTTTTGCTTTAGTATTAAGCCGGACCCGAATTCCAAGGTGCTGATATTGCGACATAAAAACATGGCGCAATTTCGGCGGAGATCTTGTGCAAGAATAAAAAATTCGGGGCCGGCTCAGCCGGCCCCGAACATTTATTGCATTAGTGCTTGGCGGCGCCGTAGACCTTCGGCACGAGATCCTTGTGCGGAACCTTCTTGAGGGCCCAGGTCTTGGTCTCGGGGTCGAAGCGCGAGTTGACGAACACTTTCCAGTTGGCGTCGTCGAGATTGGGATAATCGGCGCGATAATAGAAGCCCGGATAACGGGTTTCTTCGCGGAACTGGATGTGGCGCATATGCGCCTCGCCAGTCCACAGGCGATGGTAATTTTCCCAGGCGCGCATCAGCTCATGCAGATCCTTGGCGCGCATGTTGACGCTGTCTTCTTTCAGCATCGTGAGGTAATGCGTCGCCCGCTTCAGCATTTCCGCATTGGTCTGGTAGTAGGTGGCGACGCCGGCGACGTATTCGTCCATGATCTTCTGCAGACGCATCTGGAACATGCGCGGCGTGATGTAGAACGGATTGATGTCCTCGGCGGTGGTCTTGTCCTTGTGCTCGAAGTAGTTGCGCACCGGACGATAGATCTCTTCCGTGATCGCCTTGATGTCGCCCTTGAGCTCCGGCTTGTAGTCAGCATGGTCGAGGCAGAACTTGACCATGTTCTTGCCGGCGATGCGGCCTTCGGCATGCGAGCCCGACGAGAACTTGTGGCCCGAGGCGCCGACGCCGTCGCCCGCGGTGAACAGGCCCTTGACCGTGGTCATGCGGTTGTAGCCCCACTGCCATTCCGGCGGCGCGATGTCCGACGGACCCGACACCCAGATGCCGCAACAGCCGGAATGCGAGCCGAGCAGATAGGGCTCGGTCGGCATCAGTTCGGAAACCTGCTGTTCCGGACGGATGTTCAGACCCGCCCAAACGCCGGCCTGGCCGATGCACATGTCGAGGAAGTCTTCCCAGGCCTCGGCTTCGAGGTGCTTGACTTCCTTCGGCGTGAGGGTCTCGGCGAGTTTTTTCATCGCGGTGGGCGTATCCATCAGGATCGGACCGCGACCATCCTTCATTTCCTTGAGCATCGCATGGTTGCGCAGGCAGGACGGCACCACGACCGCCTTGTCGTAAGGCGCGAAGGCGGTGAGCATGTCCGCGTTCTTGACCACATAGTCCTCGCCGAAGGCGTTGGTCGCCTTGGACTTGAACAGCAGGAACCATGCGCCGACCGGGCCGTAGCCGTCCTTGAAGCGGGTCGGGACGAAGCGGTTTTCCATCATGGTCAGCTCGGCGCCGACTTCCGCCGCCATGGCGTAGGTCGAGCCGGCGTTCCACACCGGATACCACACGCGGCCCATGCCCTCGCCCGTGGTGCGGGGACGGAACACGTTCACCGCGCCGCCGGCGACGTTGAGGATCGCCTTGGCCTTGAAGACATAGAGCTTGTGCTCGCGAACCGAGAAGCCGACCGCGCCCGCGACCTGGTTGGGGTTGTTGGCGTCGAGCAGGTACTTCACGATGAAGACGCGCTCGTAGATGTTCTCCATCCCGAGGGCCTTCTTGGCGGCTTCGGCGACGATCGGCTTGTAGCCTTCGCCGTTGATCATGATCTGCCATTTGCCGGAACGCACCGGCTTGCCGCCGTCCTTGAGGGTCAGGCCGCCGGCCTTC
This sequence comes from uncultured Pseudomonadota bacterium, assembly GCA_963703385.1. Lineage (GTDB taxonomy): Bacteria > Pseudomonadota > Alphaproteobacteria > Rhizobiales > Beijerinckiaceae > Rhodoblastus. The sequence goes on along the minus strand of OY969816.1, from coordinate 3,137,555 downwards.
TGCCAGCTGGCGCCGTCGACGCGGCCGCCTTCCATTTCCTTCCAGATCGGCAGACCCCATTCTTCGAACAGGTGCACCGAATCGTCGACGTGACGGCCGACGTCATAGACGAGGTCGTCGCGGGTGATGCCCATAAGGTCAGCCGAAACGTAGCGGCAGTAGTCTTCCGGGGTGTTCTGGCCAAGATAGGTGTTGATCGCCGAAAGGCCCATCGCGACCGCGCCGGAGCGGTCCATGGCGGCCTTGTCGACCAGGGTGATCTTGACCTTGTCGCCGGCCCAGCGCTTGGCCTCATAGGCGGCGCCGCAAGCGGCCATGCCGCCGCCAACGAGGAGGATGTCGGTTTCGATCTCAACGATCTCGGGATTGCCAAAGCTCGGTTCGCTCATTTTTCACTAAACTCCCGTAACGCGACTCCCGGCACAATGCAGCCGGGCCCACGCGCTCAAGTCAGATGATGTTCTTGTTTTGCGGATATCAGCGGCCGTGCGTCACGAGATGCGCGGCAGCTCCTTGCCTTCCTCGGTGAAGAAGCGATGGTCGTTGAGGTCGCCCGGGGCCGGCTTGTTGCCGTAGGGGTCGATCGAGCTGACCGGGGTGGTGCGAACCGGGAACTTGAAGCGCTTGATCTCGCCGTCGCGGAACTTGATGGTCCACATGATGGCGTTGTCGGTGCGCAGCGGGATCGCGGCGCCGCCCATCGGAACCCAATCCTGGAAGGCGCGGACCTCGATGGCCTGCTGCGGGCAAGCCTTGACGCAGCACTGGCATTCCCAGCACTGATCCGGCTCCTGGTTGAACGCCTTCATGCGTACTGTGTCGAGCTTCATCAGGTCATTCGGGCAGATATACATGCACGCAGTGACCTGTCCCCCTTTGCAGCCGTCACACTTGTCCGTGTGTACAAAAGTCGGCATCGTTGTCCTCCCAACTCAATTAGGCTTGGCGCTTCATAAGGTTAAATCGCGCGGGCACCCACCAGGCCTCGTAGCCGCCCAGGCCGCGCATCGCAGCGTCGCTTATATCACGCGTACAGGATATTACAATATTGGAATATGTGCCCGGATCACGTTTTTGGATCGTTGGCGCGGGCGGCGTTCCAGTAAATGCCGCGAAAACGCTTGATTCCGCGGAAGGCGTAGCCAATTGTTTGTGAAAAGCGATCAAATCATCCAAAAATATTCATCAAAGAAAGCTTGACCCCGCCCCTTCGAGACCTGCGCGCCCAGTCTAGAGTTATTCTAAAGGGACGAATTTCCCGAACGGAGCCTTTGCTGGTCGGCCACGGCAATCGGCAGAAGCCCGCGCAGGATAAAGCCGGACGAAAAACAGGCAAGGGGAATCTGACGAGATCTTAACGCCGAACGATGCGTTCAACGCGCGCCGCGGCTGCGCAGCAGATCGGCGACATCCTTTTTGCCGCGCGCCTCGGCCACCGCTAGCGCTGAGCGGCCCGAGGCGTCGAGCGCGGCGATGTCGGCGCCGTGGTTCAGCAGCAGATCGACAACGCTCGCCTCGCCGCGCGCCGCCGCCCAATGCAGGGCGCGTCCGCCCCGGTCGTCGGCGGCGTTGGCCGAAGCGCCCTTGGCGAGGAAGGCGTGAACAATCTCCGCCCGACCCTTCTTGATCGCCTCGATCAGATCGCGGTCGAGGCCGAATTGGCCGGTGTCCCAGCCGCCGACCGGCCCGAGCATGAGGCGCAACTCGCCTTCGCATCGCTCGACGATTTGCAGCATCGGCATATAGGCCTGGGCCAGCGTGTCGACGACCGCCGCGCCGACCCCATATTCGAGCGCGACCGAAATGGCGACCTGTTCGCGCTCGAAGCCGTAGGCGACGCGCCCATCGGGCGAGCGGACCCAATAACGGTGGGCAGTGGTCATTTTCACGCTCCTTTTGCGCAGGCGGCGAAGCGCAGGGCGCCGAGGCCTTCTCGAAATAAAAAGCGCCTGGATTTGGAAAAAAATCCAGGCGCCGGGTCGTTAAAGGCGGGGCAGCTTGAGGCGCCGCCGCGCGAGCTTCAGCTGACGCGGCTGTCCAGCTCGCGATAATAGCCGATCAGAATCTCGGCCACTTCGGCCCGCGAAAATTCCGGCGGCGGGGCCATGCCCTGGCCGAGCATTTCGCGCACCTTGGTGCCCGACAGAGCGATGAAGTCTTCCTTGGTGTGGTCGGGCGCCTCGCACATCATCACGACCTTGTTCAGCTTTTTCGAATAGGCGGTGTTGTCGGCGCGGAAGATGTCGATCTTCAGGCTTCCCAGCGGCACGTCGTCGAAAATCGTCTGCGCGTCGAACGGGCCGTAATAATCGCCGACGCCGGCGTGGTCGCGGCCGACGATCAGATAGGACGCGCCCATGTTCTGGCGGAAGACCGCGTGCAGCAGCGCCTCGCGCGGGCCGGCATAGAGCATGTCGAAGCCATAGCCCGTCACCATCACCGTGTTCGGCGGGAAATAGACCTCGACCATCTTGCGGATCGCGGCGTCGCGCACGGGGGCGGGAATGTCGCCCGCCTTGAGCTTGCCGAGCAGCATGTGGATGACCAGGCCGTCGGCGCCGAGGCGCTGCATCGCCATCCGGCACAGTTCCTCATGGGCGCGGTGCATCGGGTTGCGAGTTTGGAAGGCGACGACCTTCTTCCAGCCGCGTTCCTTGATTTCATTGCGGATTTCGACCGCGGTGCGGAACGTGTCGGGGAACTCGCTTTGGAAATAGCTGAAATTGAGAACCTTGATCGGGCCGGAAACGACGGCGCGGCCCTGAGACTCGAAGGCGGCGACGCCCGGATGCTTGGGATCCGAGGTGCGGTAAACTTTCTCGATGATCAGGGCGGCCTCGTCATCGCTGAGGGTCTCGACGGCCTCGACGTCCATGACGGCCAGGACGGGATTGGCCGGGACATTGGGGTCGCGCAGCGCGATCCGGCTTCCCGCCTTCACGGCCGAGGCGTCCTTGAGCAGGTTGAGCACGGGAACCGGCCAGAACAGCCCTTTGCTGGTCTTCATGTCGCGGGCGACGGAGAGGGCGTCCGCCTTGTTCATATAGCCGGTCAGAGGGTTGAAATAACCGGCGCCGAGCATCACCGCATTGGCGGCGGCGGCGGAACTGACGATGATCGACGGCAGGCTTTCCGCCTCTTGCCGCAGCTTCTCGTTCTCGCGCGAGTTGGCGACGAAGAGCGGGTGAAGCTCTTTCGATCCATGGGGTTCAATAAGATCAATCACTTAGTTTCCTCCATTGTTGTGCCGACATCGTTGTGCCGACAAGTCCCGGCCATCGCCCCGCGGCGAGCCCACCGGCCGTGCGTAAGGCTAAGCTCAAGCTTATATTTACGCACCATCATATTCGAATACGACAAAATGAAAATACCCCGTCGCGCTGAATCCTTCGGCGCCGGTGAGACGTTCGCGGCGCGAAAGATTTCAGCGCTTCATGAATTGCCGGGCGACCCACGCGAGGGTCGGCGCCAGCTTCGGGCGGAGCAGCCTCTGGTCATAGCCGGCCATGCGGCGGTCGTTCTCGGCGAGACAGAGATCGATCAGCGCCGCCGGCGACAGCTCCACGCCGATCGCGCCCGATCCCTGCATGGCGAAATTGGCGTCCTGCATGTCCCCGGCGCTGTCGATGCCGCGCGCGATGCCGATCCGTTCGTAAACGAGGAACATCCAGACCGCGATTTCGGTCAGCCGGAACGATAGCCGTTTCAAAAGCGGCAGGTTGCGCCGGCGCCACGCGGCCCAGTTGACGAAGAACAGGATATGGCGCGCCTCCTCCTGGATCACCGGCTCGAAGGTCTCGACCAGTTCGTCGGGGAAGAAGCCCGAGCGGCGCGCGGTTTCGAACAGGCCGAAGGCGAAGAAACTGTCGATACATTCACTGTAGCCGGTCACGAGCCAGGCCCAGAGCGCGTTCCTGGGCGCAGTGTAATCGGGCTCGGGGGCGAGCTTGATCCCATAGGCCGCGACCAGTTTGGACAGGACGACCTTGTGGCGCTCCTCTTCGCCCGCGTCCGTCTCCAAGGCCTGACGCAGCAGGGGCTTGGTCACGGTGGCGGCGAAGCTCTTCACCCGGATCGAGGCGCGGCCTTCGGTTTGCACCGCGATGTCCCAGATCGGCAGCGAGGTCACCCGCGCCAAAGCGTCCGGCGCGAGCTTCGGCCATTCGATCACCGCCGGCTTGTACGGATTATGGGTGTCGAGCAGCATTTGCGCGAACATGCGCAGATGTTCGGGCGATCCGATCCTGACCGGGCCGGCGTCCTTCGCCTTCCAATTGCGCATCGCGAAATCGCTGGCCTCGACGGCCGCAACATCTCCGGTCATTGGCCCAGGTCTCCGTCATGAACCTTGGTTGTTGTGCTTGAGGCGCATCCATAGACCAGGACGCCGCAGGCGTCAGCCCTCGAGCCGGGCGACACGATTCCTGTGGGGCTCAATCGGGCAGGGAAGGACTGGCGCGTTCAGTGCGAACGGTCCGCCCGCCACTTGCGCACGACGGCCAGGCTGTTGGTGATGTGCTTGTGGGGCGAGGAATCCTCATAGGCATAAATGATCCGCCGGTCCGGCGCGATGACATAGGAAACGCGGTTCGCCATCGACGGCCCCAACCCGCCGAGCTTCAGCATTTGCGAATCATAGGCGCGAATGACCTTGCCGTCGGCGTCGGCGCCGACCGGGAATTTGTCGCGGCATTCGCGCGAGGAAAAATCGATCTGGGTTGCGATGGTGTCGTTGGAGACGCCGATCAGGCTCGCGCCGGCGGCGGCGAAATTGGCCGCGTTCTCCGCGAATTCATGGGCCTCGATGGTGCAGCCGGGGGTGAAAGATTTCGGATAGAAATAGAGCACGACCGGGCCTTTTTTCAGCGCCTCGGCGAGGTGGAAGCTGAAAGTCCTGCCGCCGACCGCCGCCTGAAGGGTGAAATCCGGCGCCATGTCGCCGATCTTCATTTCCGCCCGGCTCGCGGTCGCGCACAACAGACCGACAACAACGCCCGCGACCAGCCTTTTCATGATGCGCTCCCTTTTCGGCATTGCGGCAGACATTCTACGCGCACAACCGCCCGACGGATGGATGGGATCGACGAAGAAGGGCGGCGTTTCAAGCCGTCTTGAAACGCCGCCCGGATTTTCAAGGACTTCCGCGCCGATCAGACGAGATCGAAGCGGTCGGCGTTCATCACCTTGGTCCAGGCGGCGACGAAGTCGCGGACGAATTTCTCCTTGTTGTCGTCCTGGGCATAGACTTCCGCATAGGCGCGCAGGATCGAATTCGACCCGAAGACGAGATCGACCCGGGTCGCCGTCCATTTGACCTTGCCTGTCTTGCGGTCGCGGACCTCATAGAGATTCGCGCTCGTGGGGACCCAGGTGTTGGCCATGTCGGTCAGATTGACGAAGAAGTCAGTGGCCAGCGCCCCTTCACGATCGGTGAAGACGCCGTGCTTGGCACCGCCGTGATTGGCGCCGAGCGCGCGCATGCCGCCGATCAGGCAGGTCATCTCGACGGCAGTAAGGCCCATCAGCTGGGTGCGGTCGAGCAGCATCTCTTCCGGCGTGACGACATAATCCTTCTTCAACCAGTTGCGATAGCCGTCATGGAGCGGCTCCAGCACCTCGAAAGAGGCGGCGTCGGTCATGGCCTCGCTCGCGTCGCCGCGTCCTGACGCGAAGGGAACCTCCACGCTGAATCCGGCGGCCTTGATCGCCTGTTCGAGCCCGACATTGCCGGCAAGCACGATCACGTCGGCGAGGCTGGCGCCGCTCTCTTTGGCGATGGGCTCCAAAGCGGCCAGTACCCTGGCGAGACGCGCCGGTTCGTTGCCCTCCCAGTCCTTTTGGGGGCTGAGGCGGATGCGCGCGCCATTGGCGCCGCCGCGCTTGTCGGAGCCGCGGAAGGTGCGGGCGCTGTCCCAGGCGGTCGTCACCATCTCTGCGACCGAAAGGCCGCTGGCGGCGATGCGCGCCTTGACCGCGTTCACGTCATAGTTTCGGCGTCCGGCTGGCGTGGGGTCCTGCCAGATCAGGTCCTCGGCCGGCACATCGGGGCCGATGTAACGCGCCTTGGGTCCCATGTCGCGGTGGGTGAGCTTGAACCAGGCCCGCGCAAACGCATCGGAGAAAGCGGCCTGGTCCTTGTGGAAGCGCTCCGAAATCCTGCGATATTCGGGGTCCATTTTCATCGCCATGTCGGCGTCGGTCATGATCGGCTTGTGTCGGATCGAGGGGTCCTCGACATCGACCGGCATGTCCTCTTCCTTGATGTCGACCGGCTCCCACTGCCAGGCGCCGGCGGGGCTTTTTTTGAGCTCCCACTCATGGTTGAGCAGCATGTCGAAATAGCCATTGTCCCACCGCGTCGGATGGGTGGTCCAGGCGCCTTCGAGGCCGCTCGACACCGAGTTGCGGCCGACGGCCCGGCTGGCGTGGTTCGATCCAGCCCAAACCCTGCTCCTGGACCTCGGCGCCTTCCGGAACCGGGCCGAGCTTGGCGGCGTCGCCGTTGCCGTGGGTCTTGCCGACGGTGTGGCCGCCGGCGGTCAAAGCCACGGTTTCCTCGTCGTTCATCGCCATGCGGGCGAAGGTCTCGCGGACGTCGCGCGCGGTCTTCAGCGGATCGGGCTTGCCGTCAACGCCTTCCGGATTCACATAGATCAGGCCCATCATCACCGCGGCCAGCGGATTTTCCAGGTCGCGCTCGCCGGAATAGCGGCTGCCCTCGCTGCCGGTGGGGGCGAGCCAGTGCCTTTCCGAACCCCAATAGGTGTCCTTTTCCGGATGCCAGATGTCCTCGCGGCCGAAGCCATAGCCGAAGGTTTTGAAGCCCATCGACTCATAGGCGATATTGCCGGCGAGGATGATCAGATCGGCCCAGCTGAGCTTGTCGCCGTATTTCTTCTTGATCGGCCACAGCAGGCGGCGCGCCTTGTCGAGATTGACATTGTCCGGCCAGGAATTGATCGGGGAGAAACGCTGGGCGCCCCGGCCGCCGCCGCCGCGGCCGTCGGCGATGCGATAGGTGCCCGCCGAATGCCAGGCCATGCGGATCATCAACCCGCCATAATGGCCCCAGTCCGCCGGCCACCAGTCCTGACTGTCGGTCATCAGGGCGTGAAGGTCTTTCTTCAGCGCCGCGAAATCGAGCTTTTTCACCTCTTCCCGGTAGTTGAAGCCTTTGCCCATGGGATTGGTCTTGGCGTCATGCTGATGAAGAATGTCGAGATTGAGCGCCTTCGGCCACCAATCCATACCTTCTCCCATGGACGTGACGGCGCCGTGCATCACCGGGCATTTTCCCTGAGCCTTCGACAATTCATTCATAGTCTTCCTCCTTGCGATTTTTTGGGATGTCGCCACGCACGACGAATGTGGCGCCACGACTGGCCTAAAACTAGGTCATTGACGTTGGCGACACAGTGACATGGACCGGCATTTGCTGGCCAACCGATTAAAACTTATTTTCTAATCTGTTTTTCCGATTAGTCTGATCGCCTTCCTTGGCCGAAATTTCGCGGAAAATCTCGCCGCAATGAGGCGAAGCGCCGGTTTGAAAAGAGAAAATCGGAGGCGCCGGCGCGCGGCGCGCACTCGCGCCTGCGTCAAAGCGTCACGACGGAAAAAAAATCTTGCGGAGGATCATGGCGGCGCGCCGCGCAAAGGTTTAGCCTTACATTGCGGAGAGTTATCACCTCTTTTGTGGCGCGGTGACGGTTCGCGAGGGGCGAAACTTCAGGACGTGAGGCGGAAAATGCGCAAGATATCTCTGGGTTTTCTGGTGAGCGCGCTGGCTTTGGCGACGGCGCCGGCTTTGGCCGACGATTCCTTGATGAAAAAGGCCCAGGAGGCGTTCAAGCCGATCCCGTCGATCGTCCCGGCGGTGAAGGACAACGCCGTGACCCATCAAAAGGTCGAGCTGGGCAAAATGCTGTTTTTCGATCCCCGCCTGTCGCGCAGCGAGATCATCAGCTGCAACACCTGCCACAATCTCGGGACCGGCGGGGTGGACGCCGGGCCGACTTCGGTGGGCCACGCCTGGCAGAAGGGTCCGCGCCGCGCGCCGACCGTGTACAACGCGGTCTTCAATGTCGCGCAATTCTGGGACGGCCGCGCCGCCGACTTGAAAGCTCAGGCGAAGGGTCCGGTCCAGGCGAGCGTCGAGATGAATGCGACGCCCGACCATGTCGTGAAAACCCTGTCGTCGATGCCGGTCTATGTCGACATGTTCAAAAAGGCTTTCCCGGACGACGCGTCGCCGGTGAGTTTCGACAATTTCGCCAAGGCGGTCGAGGCTTTCGAAGCGACGCTGATCACGCCGGCCGCGCCCTTCGACCAATATCTCGAAGGCGATGCGAAAGCGCTCAGCGACCAGCAGAAAGCCGGGCTGCAACTCTTCATCGACAAGGGCTGCTCATCCTGCCACAACGGCGTCAACGTCGGCGGCGAGGCCTATTTCCCCTTCGGCGTCGCCGAGAAGCCCGGCGCCGACATTCTGCCTCCCGGCGACAAGGGCCGCTTCAATGTCACCAAGACGGCGAGCGACGAATATGTCTTCCGGGCGGCGCCGTTGCGCAATGTCGCGTTGCGCGCGCCTTATTTCCACAGCGGCCAGGTCTGGAGCCTGAAGACGGCGGTCGCCGTCATGGGCGAATTGCAGCTCGGCGCGAAACTGACCGACCAGGAAGAGGACGACATCGTTGCTTTCCTCAATTCCCTGACTGGGCAGCTGCCACAGATCGCCTATCCCGATCTGCCGACGCGCACCGACGCGACGCCTTTGCCGTCGCTGGCCAAATGAGGGAGCCTCGCGCGACAGGTTGATTTCCCTCCCCGGAAAAGGCCAGTCTCGGCCTGTTTTCCCGACGCGCGCCGCCGGGACAACGGGGGCGCGCCGGAGTGGCGGCGCCTGCCAAAATTCCGAACCTTGGAGCGCGTAATGGCCGCCAGTCCCACCGACATCTTGCTGGACGTTCCTGCACCGGATTTTTCCCTGCCGGGCGTCGACGGCAAGACCTATTCCTTCGCCGACATCGCCGGCCCGAAAGGGACCGTGGTCGTCTTCATCTGCAACCATTGCCCCTATGTGCTCGCCATCGTCGATCGTCTGGTCAAGGACGCCCGCGCGCTGATGTCGGAGGGAATTGGCTTCGCCGCCATCTGCTCCAACGACGCCGTGACCTATCCCGACGATTCCTTCCCCAGGATGAAGGATTTCGCCAAGCGGCACGTTTTGCCCTTTCCCTATCTGCACGACCAATCTCAGGAGGCAGCGCGGGCCTATGGCGCGGTCTGCACCCCGGATTTCTTTGGCTATGGCGCCGACGGCAAGCTGAAATATCGCGGCCGTCTGGACGAGGGCCGCAGGGATCCGCCGCCACCCGGCGCGCGGCGTGAACTGCTCGAATCCATGCGCCTGATTGCGGCGACCAATGAAATCCCCGCCGATCAGACGCCCTCGATCGGCTGCTCGATCAAGTGGAAGGCTTGAGCCGCCGCCGACAGCCTGACACAAGTCTGCAGCGTTCTTCTGGCTCGCAACGACGGCCGATCCAGCGCGGCGCGTCGCGACGGAACGGGCGAAAATGCTTCTCACCGCGACAAAGACCAATGCGCCGGGCGAGCCAAGGCGCGCGCGCGATGCGAGCCTTGCCGCCGCTCTGCTCTCCGGCGGCGATGAGCGCATCGCCGCCGATCCGGTCAGCGGGCGCAATCGTTACGGCCTGACCGCGCGCCCCGCGCCGGATGAAACCTTCTTTTCCTCATCCACCGCCTCCGCCATCACGCCGCGCGGCTGGCATGCCGCGGCGACAGCCTGGCGGCGGCTCCATTCCGACGATGCGCGCGAGCGCCAGAACTTTCCCGCCTGGTTCGACGACATCCGCCGCCGCGTCGCCGCTTTTGCCGGGGCCGGCGAGGCGATCCTGACGGCTTCCGGCACCGACGCCGAATTTCTGGCGCTGGCGATCGCCGATGATGCGACGGCCCGGCCCATCGCCAATATCGTGGTTGGACCGCGGGAGACCGGGCGCGGCGTTTTGCTGGCGGCGGGCGGCCTGCATTTCCAGTCGTCCGCCCTCCACCGCAGGCTTGCGGGCTGGGAAGATCACGACATCGCGGTCGAGACGGTCGAAATCCGGGGCGCCGACGGTTTTCCGCGCCCGACCGGCGAGGTGGATGCAGAAGTTCTGGCCAAGGCGGAGACCGCTTTGGCGCAGGGCCGCGCCGTCATCGCCCACCGGCTCGACGTGTCCAAGACCGGCCTTTCGGGTTTTTCCCGCGCCGCCGCGTTAAAATTGCGCGCCCGCGCGCCGGAAAGGGTTTTCGTCCTGGCCGATTGCTGCCAGATGCGCGGGCCGCCATCGCATGTTGGCGCCTTGCTCGATTGCGGCTTTCTGGTCGCGGTCACCGGGTCGAAATTTTTCTGCGGGCCGCCGTTCTGCGGCGCGCTGCTCCTGCCCGAGGCCTTGCGCGTGAGGCTTCAACATTTCCGCGTGCCCGAAGGCCTGGCCGCGCAAACAGCCCTTTACGATTGGCCGGCGTCCCTGCGCGGCGCCTCGGAAGGGTTCGGGAGCCACGCCAATATCGGGCTGGGCCTGCGCTGGGAGGCCGCCCTTGCGGAAATGGAGGCTTTTCGCGCCATTCCTCCGGCGCTGGCCCAAACCATCGCGCAAAAATTCCGCGCCCTCGCCGAGGCCGGCGCGCGCGAGGCCGGCCTGAGAATCCTCGACGAGCCGGGCGAAGGATCGGACTGGGCGCGGACCATCCTGTCGATCGCCGCGCCGCGTTCGGACGAACAGGCGACAAAGCTCCAGCGCGCCCTGCGCCGACCGGTCGGCGCCTGGGGCAACGCCGCGCGCATATTCCATGTCGGCCAGGCGGTGGCGGTCGGGGCGGATCAGGCCCTGCGCGTCTGCCTTGGCGCGCCGACGATCAGCGACATCGCGGCGCTTTGCGCCTCGGGCGTTCCGTTCGAACGCGCGCTCAGCCCCCTCGCCGCCGACCTTTTGGCCCTGTTCGCGAAATGGAAATTCTTGTTGAACGCGCGCCCATGACGGGCGCCGAAGCGAGGGAGAGCGTTTTGCATTTTTCCGTTTCCAATTCCGGCGTGGCGACAGCCTCGGCGCCCTTGATCGGACTGGCGGCGATCATTCGCCACGCCATGCAGGGCGGCGATTTCGCGCCTTTCGTGTCCCAACTCGTCGCGCGGATCGAGCGCGACGGTGCCGACGCGGCGGCCTGGCTCGATCTTTCGACGACCCAGCAGGTTCTGGGCAATGGCGCCAATCGCATCGCGCTCCAGGCCGACGCCTTGCGCCGCGCGCGCCATTTCACCCATGCCCGGACCGGCGCCGCGCCCCTGCGGCTGCTCGCCCTGATGGCGCCAGGCGATTTCATGGCCAATACGCCGCTGGAATTCCTGCTCGAACAAAGCGAAATCGCCCTCGACGCGCTTTATCTCACGCCTGAAACGCCCCTGCCGGAAGTCCTTCCCGACCATGACGTCGCCTTTGTCGCGGTGGCCGAATCCGACGCCAATCTCCCGCTTCTGCAAAAGCTCGCGGCGGCGGCGCCGTTCTGGCCGCGCCCGCTGGTCAATGCGCCGGAAAAAATCGCCGTTCTGACCCGCGACGGGTTTTCTTTGCTGATGCGGGATGCGCCCGGCGCCCTCGTTCCGCCGACGCTTCGGCTCGACCGGGCGGCGCTTGGCGCGGCCGAGGGCCCGGACTTTCCCTTCATCGCCCGCCCGGCCGGCTTCCATGCCGGGGACGGCCTGCGCAAGATCGAAAGCCGCTCCGATCTCGATGCTTATCTCGCCGGAACCGAAGGCGCGGCCCACTACGCCGCGCCTTTTGTCGATTACAGCGGCGCGGACGGGCTTTTCCGCAAATATCGCATCGTCCTGATCGAAGGCGCGCCCTTCGCCGTCCATATGGCGGTCTCTCCGCGCTGGATGGTCCATTATCTCAACGCCGACATGATGGACAACCCGGCCCATCGCGTCGAGGAGGCCCGCTTCATGGCGCGGTTCGACCAGGATTTCGCTGCTCGCCACGCCGACGCGCTCGAAGCGGTCTGGCGGCGCACGGGGCTCGATTATGTCCTGCTCGATTGCGCCGAGACGCGCGACGGCGAGCTGTTGATCTTCGAGGCCGGGACGGCGATGATCATCCATGCGCTCGACCCGAACAACCTCTTCCCCTACAAGCCGTCCCAGATGACAAAGATTTTTTCCGCCTTCCAGGACATGTTGTGTCGCCGGGCCGCGCCGGGCGTCAGGGCGGCCTCGTGACGGCGGGCTCGGAGCTCGATCCCGACGACTGGGAGGAATTTCGCGCTCTGGCCCATGAAGCGCTGGACGGCATGATCGACCATATCAGAACCGTGCGGGAGCGCCCGGTCTGGACCCCCGCGCCGCCCGAAATCCGCGCGCGCTTCACCAGCGACCTGCCGAAAGAAGGCTCGTCGCTTGGCGAGGCGCTCAGCCTTTTTGACGAAGCGATCAAGCCCTACGCCACCGGCAATCTCCATCCCGCCTTCATGGGCTGGGTTCATGGCGCCGGGACGCCAGTCGGGATGGTCGCGGAAATGCTGGCGGCCGGGCTCAACGCCAATTGCGGCGGTCGCGACCATATCGGCATCGAGGTCGAGCGCCAGATCACCCGCTGGATGCGCCAGGCTTTCGGCTTCCCTCAAAATGCGGCGGGGCTTTTCGTCACCGGAACCTCGATCGCCAATTTTCTCGCGCTGCTGGTCGCGCGCACCGCCCTGCTCGGCGACGACGCGCGGCGTTCCGGCGCGCCGCCTTCGCTTGAGCTGCGCGCCTATACGTCGGAGGCCGCCCATGGCTGCATCGCCCAGGCGATGGAAATGGCGGGCATAGGCTCCAAGAATCTGCGCCGCGCCCCCTGCGGCCCCGACGGCGCCGTCCAGGTCGCGGCTTTGCGCACGTTGATCGCGGAGGATCGCGCGCAAGGCGCGACGCCTTTCCTGCTGGTCGGCACGGCGGGCACGGTCAATCTCGGCGGCGTCGACCCATTGGACGAGCTGGCCGAGCTCGCGGCGTCAGAGGGGATGTGGTTCCATGTCGACGGCGCCTTCGGCGCGCTCGCCGTCTTTTCGCCGCGTCTCGCGCCGCTGTTGAAAGGGCTGGAGCGCGCCGATTCGATCGCCTTCGATTTCCACAAATGGGGTCAGGTTCCCTATTCGGCGGGTTTTCTGCTCACCCGCGACGGCGAGTTGCAGAAAAGGACTTTTGTCAGCTCCAACGCCTATCTGACGCGGGCGGCGCGCGGCCTCGCGGCGGGCGAGTCCTGGCCCTGCGATTACGGCCCCGATCTTTCGCGCGGCTTTCAGGCGCTCAAAACCTGGTTCACCCTAAAAGTGTTGGGAACCGAGGCGCTCGGCCGCTCCATCGAGGGGACTTGCGATCTCGCGGCCTATCTCATCCAGCGCCTGAGCGAAGGCGCTCTGTTCGAGGTCAAGGCGCCGGTGACGCTGAACATCGTCTGCTTCGGCTTGCGCGGCGAAAACGCCGGGCCGCGCAACCGCGCCATCGTCGAAATTTTGCACCTCTCCGGCGCCGCCGCCCCGTCCCTGACCATTTTGAACGGCGAACCGGTCATCCGCTGCGCGCTCGTCAATCACCGCACCCGGCGCGAGGACATCGACGCCTTCATCGCGGCGCTGGAGAACGCCGCCGCCAGTTGAGGTTAGCGGGTTGAATCTGACCTTTGGGCTCCCGTGCGCGCATTGGTTCCATCGGGCAGAGGACGACCTGGAGCGATCGGTTGCCGTCGCGCGAACGGAAGCCATAGGGTGGGAATCTGCCGTTCCGGGCCCCGGTCTAGGGTTTAGCTTATTAATCCCCCTTTAACCGCGCGGCGCGCATTGTTGTGAAACGATGCGGCGCGACGAACCACAATGGCGATTTTCTGTTTTCGCGAGACGGCGAAACGGACCGGCGCGGGCAAGGCTTGACCGGCGTAATCACTCGTCGCCGAGCGACAATGCCCCAGGACATCCGTCGGCTGCGGCGTCACCGGCGCTCGCCGATCAATTCGGCGATCTCGCCTGCGCAGTCCTGGCCGGCGATCTGACGACCGACGAGGCCGACCGCATTGAGCGGCTCGTCGAACGGTTCGCCTTGGTCGATTTCCTGTCCTCATACAAGGCGCATTGAACGCCGGATCGGCGCATGGCTCAACGGACACCCTCCGGCGGCGAGCCAAGTTTGACGCGACCCAACAAAAATTTCACGATCGCTTCTTCAACTGCTTCCCGCCCAATTTCCACCCATCGGTCCCTTTCCGCTCCCCGCCCATCGGCGCCATCCGTTGTTGGGAACCAAGCGTTGGACTTTCACCGCCAGGTCATTTCCCGGAGGCCGGCTTCGCCTCGGAAACCACGGTGACGTGATCGCCATTGGCGATCGAATCCGGCGGGTTGAGCACGATCTGGTCGGACGGCGTCACGCCTTGCGCGACTTCCAGGCTTGCGCCGAGGTCGCGGGCGATCATGATCGGCTGAAGGCGAACGATCCCGGACTTGTCCACCAAAGCGACATTCGGCCCCTCGGCGCGGAACAGCAAGGTGTTGGCGGGTATGGCGACCGCGCCCGCCGGGGCGAGCGGCAAGGCGATCTGGACATAGGTTCCCGGCTTCAGCCGGCCGTCCCGGTTGTGCAGCATCAGCTCGATGCGCAGGGTGCGGGTCGCGATGTCGATCGCGCCCGCGACATAGGTGACGACGGCCTTGAAAACCTGGCCGGGAAGTTCGGCCTGGGCGACAGGGACGTCCGACCCGACATGGATCATCTTCACGTAGGCTTGCGGCACGTCGACGAAAACGCGCAGGGGGTCGGTGACCGCCATCGAGAACAGCGCGACGCCGGCGCTGCCGGAATTGACGAGATTGCCGATATCGACATTGCGCGCGGTGATCACGCCGTCGAACGGCGCCTCGACATTCTTGAAGGCGGTGGTCGCCTGCAGTTGCTTGAGATTGGCCTGGGCGGCGGCTTGCGCGGCGACGGCGGTGTCATAGGCGTTCTGCTTGGTGTCGAGGTCCTGCTTCGCCACCGAATCTTGCGAAAACAGCTTTTTCCAGCGATCGAGCGCCACTTTGCCCAGGACCACATTGGCCTTGGCCTGTTCGACCTGGGCCGCGGCCTGACGGACCTGCTGGTCGAGCTCCGGCGTGTCGAGTTCGGCGAGGCGCTCGCCCTTGGTCACGCGGTCGCCGATTTCGACATTGAACTTGCGGACATAGCCGTTGACCCGGGCGTAAATAGAGGTCTCGTTGTCGCCGCGCAGGGTCGCCGGCAGGGTCAGCAGGCCGCTGGACTTGCTCGGCGTCGGCGTGACCGTGGTGACGAATATGCGCTGGCCTTCGAGCGACTGCGCTTCCAGCTCGGCCTTGCTCGCCGCCCGCTGCACCAGCACCCGCGCCGCGCCAAGGCCCAGCAGCAAAACGACGATCAGCACGACGCGCGTCGCGCCGCGCCAGACTCTTTGGCGTCGCGGCAGGTGAAGATGGCCGTCGTCGCTGTTCAGCGCGAGATTCTGGTGCTTTGTCTTGCTCACGGCGCAGGCGTCGCCTCTTGATCTGCCAATCGGCCGGTCTTGTGGGCGCGGAGGCTGTGCGCCCCGGCGAAAACCAGCGGAACGAAGAGAAGGGTGGAAAACGTGGCGAAAAGCAGGCCTCCGATGACAGCGCGGCCCAGCGGCGCATTCTGCTCCGCGCCCTCGCCGAGACCCAGCGCCATCGGGATCATGCCGACGATCATGGCGAAGGCGGTCATCAGCACCGGCCTGATGCGGGTCGCGCCGGCCTCGAGGGCGGCGGAAAGCGGGCCTGAGCCCTGGCGCAGCCGCTCGCGGGCAAAGGAGACCAGCAGGATCGAATTGGCCGTGGCGACGCCGGTGGTCATGATCGCGCCGGTGAGCGCGGGAACCGACAGATGAGTCCCGGTGATGAACAGCATCCAGGCGATGCCGGCGAGCGCGGCGGGCAGCGCGCTGATGATGATGAGCGGATCGAGCAGGGACTGGAAATTGATCACGATCAGCAGATAGACGAGGACGATGGCGACCGCCACGCCGACGCCGAGGCCGAAATAGGAGCTTTTCATCGTCGCCGCCTGGCCGCGCAGCGCGATTTCCGTTCCGCGCGACAAAGTCGGCTGCGCCGCGTCGACGATTTTCTGGACCTCGGCCGCAACCCCGCCCAGCGCCCGCCCCTCGACGCTGACATAGATGTCGACGGCGGGGCGAAGGTTGAAATGCGACACCAGGGCCTCGATGCCTCCAGGCGCGACGACGGCGAGATTGCCGAGCAGTTGCGGCGCGGTGCCGGTTCCCGGGCTGACCGGGGTAGACAACAGATCGTCGACCGAGGCGACGCGATATTGCGGCGTCTGGGCGGTGATGCTGTAGGATATGCGGTTGTGTGGGTTGAGCCAGAAGGTCGGCGAGGTCTGGCTGCTGCCGGAAAGCGAGATCAGCACGTTTTCCCCGACGGCGTCCGCATTGATTCCCACCTGCTGCATGCGCGTGCGGTCCATGACGAGGCGCAAATTCGGCTGGTCGAGCCTCTGCAGGATGTGGACGTCAACCGTTCCAGGAATTTTCTTGATTTCATTCGCGATTTTCGTCGCGCGGGCAAAGTTCTGATGGACGTCGTTGCCCACGATCTGCACATTGATCGCCGCCGGCTGGCCGAAATTGAGGATCTGGGTGACGATGTCGGCGGGCTGGAAGAAGAACTCCACGCCGGGGAATTTCTCCGGCAGCTTTTGCCGCAGCAGATCGACGTAAGCTTGTGACCGACGATGATTCTCGGCAAGGGCGATCATGATCTCGGCGTCCAGCGTTCCGATGGTTCCGGCGTTGCTGTAAGAGAGATTGATGCCCGAATAAGGCAGACCGATATTATCGACGATGGTCTCCAGTTCCCGAGGCGGAATCTGGCTGCGGATGAAATGATCCACTTCGTCGGCGAGCCGCGCCGTTTCCTCGATGCGCAGGCCGGTCGGCGCGCGCATGTGCAGCCTGATGGCGGTGGCGTTGACCGAGGGGAAGAAATCCTCGCCCAAAGTGAAGAACAGGCCAAGCGAGGCGAGGCAGAACAGCAGGAACGCCCCGCCGACGACGCGCCGCCGGGTCAGCAGCATGCTCAACAGCACGATATAGGCGGCGCGCATCCGCTCGAAAGCGGCGTCGAAGCCGTGATGGAGGCGCTCGAACAGATTCTTTCGTCCCTCCGCCGCCGCGGGCGCGCGCAGCAGCAGCAGCGCCAGAGTGGGAACGAGCGTGCGCGACAGGATGTAGGAGGCGAGCATGGCGAAAACCACCGCCTCCGCCAGCGGCACGAACAGGAATTTCGAGACGCCGGCGAGGAAGAACATCGGCGTGAAGACGATGCAGATGCTCAGCGTCGAAACCAGCGCGGGAAGCGCGATTTCGCCCGCGCCTTCATAGATCGAGTCGTAGAGGCCGGTTCCCAGATGCAAATGGCGTTCGATATTCTCGATCGTCACCGTGGCGTCGTCCACCAATATGCCCACCGCCAGCGCCAGTCCGCCGAGAGTCATGATGTTGATGGTCTGGCCGAGCGCGTCGAGAACCAGCATCGAGGACAAGATCGACAGCGGAATCGAAGTCGCGATGATCAGGGTGGCGCGCCAATTGCCGAGGAACAGCAGGATCAGCGCGGCGGTGAGGCCGGCCGCGATCAGGGCCTCGCGCAACACCCCGGAAATTGCGGCGCGGACATAGATCGACTGGTCGAACAGGGCGCGGACTGTGATGCCCGGCGGCAGCAGTTTTTCCGCCCGGGGCAAGGTGTCCTTCAGGGTCTGGACGATGCGCAGGGTCGAGGCCGATCCGTTCTTGATGATCGACATCAGCACGCCGCGCACGCCGTCGAGGCGGACGATATTGGTCTGCGGCGTGAAACCGTCGCGCACATGGGCGACTTCGCGCAAGTAGGTCACTGCGCCATTGACGGTGCGCACGGGCAGATTGTTGAGGCCGTCGATCGTCTGCGGCGCGCCGTTGAGGGTCACGGCGAATTCGGTTGGCCCCATTTTCGCGGTGCCGGAGGGCAGGATCAGATTTTGCGCATTGATGGCATTGACCACGTCGAGCGGCGTCAGCCCCTTGGCGAGCAATGCGGAACTGTCGATATCGACCGAAATGACGCGCTGCTTGCCGCCGAAGGGAAAGGGAATGGCCACACCGGGAATTGTTACGAGCTGCGGGCGAAGCGCGTTGAAAGCGGAGTCGAAAACGGTCTGTTCCGGTAACGAGGGGCTGGAAAGGGCGAGCTGGACCACCGGAATGGCGGAGGCCGAATAAGTGATGATCAACGGCGACGTCGTGCCCGGCGGCAGCATTCTGAGCATGACCTGCTCGCTCGCCAGGGTCTGGGCGATGGCCGTGCCGATATTGGCGCCGGGCTGGAAGAAGATTTTTATGATCCCGATAGAGTTGTAGGACTGCGACTCGATATGTTCGATGTCGTTGACCGTGGTGGTCAGGATGCGCTCGGCCGGCCCGGTGACGCGGTCGCCCATATCCTGGGCGACCAGGCCCGAATAGTTCCAGATGATGCTGATGACCGGGATGTTGATGTCCGGCAGGATGTCGGTCGGCATGGTCAGCAGCATGTAGGGCGTGGCCAGCACGATGGTCAGCGCCATGACCAGAAAGGTATAGGGGCGCTGCAGCGCTATTCGGACGATCCACATGGCGAAAACTTGAATTCCGGAGGCGAGTCAATCGCCGTCTTGAGGCGCTTATAACAGCATCGGTCGCGGCGGCGCCAATGAATTGGCGGCGAACCCGGTTGCGCCGCCGCCCGGCATTCCTTGCGCGTGAGCGTCAATTCCGCATCAGGAAGCGGAAGATTGCCGGGAAGATCCGCGAGTAGGGCGGACGCAGGAACATTTTCGGGTCGATCGGCCCCTGGTGGTACACCGCCCGCCGGTGGGAGAAGGTCTGGAAGCCGGTTTCGCCGTGATAGGCGCCGAGGCCCGAGGGACCGATCCCGCCGAAAGGCAGGTCCTCGATGACGAAATGGGTCAAGGCGTCGTTGATGGTGACGCCGCCGGAATGCGTGCCGGCGAGCACCCTTTCGCGGTGTTCGGCCCAGGCTCCGAAATAATAGAGCGCCAGCGGCCGCGGCCGCGACGCGATGAACTCGATGGCGTCGTCGAGCCGGTCGTAGGCCTTGACCGGCAGGATCGGGCCGAAGATTTCTTCCCGCATCAAGGTCAGATCGTCGCGGGGCTCGATCACCAGCGTCGGCGCGATCTTGTGCTCCGCCGCCATTTCGCCCTCCGAGGCCGGGTCGATCGACACGATGCGGGCGCCGGCCTCGCGGGCCTCGGCCAGCGCGGCGGTCAGCCGCGCATGATGGCGATCGTTGAGGATGGCGGTATAGTCCGCGTTGCGGCGCAGGGTCGGATAGAGCTTTTTGGCCGCCGCGCCATAGGCGGTCACGAAATCCTCCAGCTTTTCGCGCGGGAGGAGGACGTAATCGGGCGCGATGCAGGACTGACCGGCGTTGAACAATTTTCCGGAGGCGATCCGCAGCGCGGCCTCGGCCAGTTTGGCGTCCGGACCAATGACGCAGGGCGATTTGCCGCCAAGCTCCAGGGTCACCGGCGTCAGATTTTGCGCCGCCGCCAGCATCACCTTGCGCCCCACGGCGGTCGAGCCGGTGAAGAACAAATGGTCGAACGGCAGGGCGGCAAAGGCCGCGCCGACCTCCGCCCCGCCTTGCACGACCGCGACTTTGTCCTGAGGATAGAGCTCGCCGAGCATTTTCGCCAGCAGTTGCGAGGTGCGCGGCGTCAGTTCCGAGGGCTTGAGCATGACGCGATTGCCGGCGGCAAGCGCGGCGATCAGAGGCGACAGCGCCAGATTGACGGGATAGTTCCATGGCGCGATGATGCCGATGACGCCGAGCGGCTGGACCAGGACTTCCGCGCGGCTCGGCCGGAATTCGAGGCCGACGGGAACGCGCGTCGCCTTCATCCAGCGCGGGAGACGCCGCAGGGCGTGGCGCGCCGCCGCATGCACCGGCCAGACTTCCGCCAGCAGGGTCTCGTGGCGCGCCCGGCCGCCGAAATCTTCGGCAATGGCGTCGGCAATGGCGTGGGCCCAAAACTTCACCGCGTCGCGCAGGCGGGTGATGTCGGCGCGGCGTTGGTCCAGGGACGGCGCGCCTTCGGCCGCGAAGGCGTGGCGTTGACCTTTCAGGATCTCGGCCAGGCTTTCGGATGGGGCCGCCGCAAATTGATTGGTGGACATGCGCGTCGCTTCTACCCTGTGGGCGCCTGGAGCCGGAGTTGCCGCTCAGGCCGTGGCCAGGGCCTGAGCCGCATCCTTCTTGATGCGATCGACCATGGAGCGCAGACCGTTCGAGCGCTGGGGCGTCAGATGCTGTTCGAAGCCGAGACGCTTGAACAAGGCCAGCGCGTCGGCGGCGAGAATTTCCTTGGCGGTGTGGCCCGAGAAAAGCACCAGCATCAAGGCGACGAGGCCGCGTACGATCAAGGCGTCGCTGTCGCCGACGAACTGCAGCACCGGCTCACCCGAGGGACCTGGTACAACCTTGGTTTCGAGCCAGACCTGGCTCATGCAGCCGCGCACCTTGTTGCCGTCGTTATGGGCCTCTTCCGGCAAGGGCTTCAAGGTTCGGCCCAGATCGATCAGGTAACGATAGCGATCGTCCCAATCGTCGAGGAATTCGAAATTGTCGATGATTTCGTCGATGGTCATGAACTGCTCTTCTTGATCCGCCGCGGCGTTTGAGGGCTAAGATGGCGCCCCGTTGCCCCCGCGACAATGGGCTTGGCGCCTTCGGGCTCCTTCCGGCGGGAAGTCGAGGCGCGGGACGATTGGTCGCAAGCGCCTTGCGCCGCGCGAAAATCCCAATATCAGCCGCCTCGCCGACTGGACGCGGAACAGGGCATGAGAAACGCGATCGCCCGGTGGATAGCGGTTCCCATTGATGAGAACCCCTTTCAGTTTCGCGAGCCGATGACCGCCAGATCGGGTCCCGAGCGGAAAAATTCCAGGTCCAGCGCATAAAAGCTGCGAACGAATTGATCGACCTTTGGCGAGTCCAGAATATGGGCCATGCGCGTCGGCGACTGATTGCGCCAGGGCGCGGCCATGACCAGCAGGCCCAAAACCTCGAAGGCCCGCGCGAAAAAGTCATCGCCCTGACCCATCGGGATGATGTGACGAGGCACGATACGCGAACCGATCGCGATCTGCCACAGCTGCGGTGAACAATGCACAAAGGTCCAGTTCGTCGTGATATTGGCGATATTGAGCAAACGATCGGTGAATTGCTCGACGACGCGCGTCTGGTCCGCGGGCGGAAGGTCGCGGATGGGAATTGTTGGCTGGAATTTCTTGAAATGCTCGTCGACGGCGGACACGAATCTGTCCCACGGATTGCGCACGAAAATCACCGAAGCGTAATCCTCCGCGCAGCCGAAGACTTTCGGAAACAGTTGCTGCAATTCCCACAGGCGGAAATGCGAGTGATCCAGCACATTGCGGCAGAAGGGCGCCGAATAAACGCCCCAGAATTTGAAGGGATCGTCGTGATAGGGATCGAGCGCCTCGCGAAAGCTCATGTCGGCGCATTTCGGATTATGGAAAAAAATGAACCGGCGCGCGTGAGAGACGATCATGGCCCCCTCGCTGTTTTCGCCGCGCGCCGCGTCCAGGCCGGGCGCGGCGCCCATCGGTCTTGCGCATAATACGGTTTCCGCAAGATTGCTTCGCAATCCGCGGAAACGTCATGGCGCGAAAATCCTGCAATTCGCGAGGGGATTTTCGCGCCAATGGAATACGAATTCCGAATGATTTATTCGGAATTCGTATGACGCCATCGGTCCTTGAAAAGCCGATGAGTCCGCGCCGGCTGGCGCGGCGCTCAGCGCGGCAGTTCGGTCGAGCCCATCAAGAAATGATCGACGGCGCGGGCCGCCTGACGGCCTTCGCGGATCGCCCAGACCACCAGCGACTGGCCGCGGCGCATGTCGCCGGCGGCGAAAATCTTGTCGAGGCTGGTCTTGTAGGCGAGCGTGTCGGCCGCGACATTGCCGCGCCCGTCGAGGGTGACGCCCAGTTCCCTGATCATGCCCTCGTGGACGGGCGAGACGAAGCCCATGGCGAGCAGGATGAGATCGGCGCGAAGATTGAAATCCGTACCGGGAATTTCCCGCATTTTCTCATCGACGCGAACGCATTTCAGCGCCTTGACCGCGCCGGCCTCGCCGACGATTTCCTTGGTCGCGACCGCGAAATCGCGCTCCGCGCCCTCCTGATGCGAGGAGGAGGTGCGCAGCTTCAGCGGCCAATAGGGCCAGGTCGTCTGCTTGTCTTCCTGCTCCGGGGGGCGGGGCATGATTTCAAGCTGGACGACCGAGAGGGCGCCCTGGCGCACCGAGGTTCCGATACAATCCGAGCCGGTGTCGCCGCCGCCGATCACCACGACATGTTTGCCGGACGCCAGAATCGGCTCCTCCTGCCCCGCATTCTCGCGCGAGATGCGGCGGTTCTGCTGGGGCAGGAAATCCATGGCGAAATGGACTCCGGCGAGGTTGCGGCCGGGGATGGGCAGGTCGCGCGGCTTTTCCGCGCCGCCGGCGAGAATCACTGCGTCATGGCTGTCCACCAGCTGTTGGGCGGCCAAGTCCGCGCCGACATGGACGCCATAATGGAAGGTCACGCCCTCGGCCTCCATCTGGGCGACGCGGCGGTCGATCAGATGCTTCTCCATTTTGAAGTCGGGAATGCCGTAGCGCAGCAGTCCGCCGGCCTTGGCGAACTTTTCATAGACATGGACGTCGTGCCCGACCCGCGCCAATTGCTGGGCGCTAGCGAGCCCCGCCGGGCCGGAGCCGACAACCGCGACTTTCTTGCCGGTTTTCTTCGCCGGAGGCTCGGGTCTGACAAAACCGCTTTCCCAGGCGCGATCGACGATGGCGCATTCGATCGCCTTGATCGTGACCGGCACGTCTTCGAGGTTCAAGGTGCAGGCCGCCTCGCAGGGGGCGGGGCAGACGCGGCCGGTGAATTCGGGGAAATTATTGGTCGAGTGCAGGTTGCGCGCCGCCTCTTCCCAGTCGCCGCGATAGACCAGTTCGTTCCAGTCGGGGATCTGGTTGTTCACCGGGCAACCGTTGTGACAGAAGGGAATGCCACAATTCATGCAGCGCGCGGCCTGATCGCGCGTCGCGTCCTCCGAAAGCGGAATCACGAACTCCTGATAATGGCGGATGCGATCGGCGGCCGGCTTGTATTTGCGGTCCTGCCGGTCGATTTCGAGGAAACCCGTCACCTTTCCCATGTCATTCCCCTACGGCGGCGACCGGCCGCTGTTCGGATTGCGCCACCAGCTCCGCGAGCGCGCGGCGGTATTCGACCGGCATGACCTTGCGGAACTTCGGCAGCATCGCGTCCCAATTGTCGAGAATGCCCCGGGCGCGGGTCGAGCCGGTGTGGCGCAGGTGGTTGGCGACCAGCTGGCGCAGACGCTCGGCGTCGAAGCGCGACATGTCGCTCAATATGTCCACGCGGCCGTGGCTTTCGAGATCGCCGCCCAGATTGTTGAGGCGCTGGTTGAGGTCTTCCTCCTCGACGACCGGCTCCAGATCGACCATGGCCATGTTGCAGCGCGACTCGAAATCGCCCGCCTCGTCCAGCACATAGGCGATGCCGCCCGACATTCCGGCGGCGAAATTGCGTCCCGTCGGCCCGAGCACGACGACCACGCCGCCGGTCATATATTCGCAGCCGTGATCGCCGACGCCCTCCACCACCGCGATCGCGCCGGAATTGCGCACGGCAAAGCGCTCGCCGCCAACGCCGCGGAAATAGACCTCGCCGGAGATCGCGCCGTAGAGCACGGTGTTGCCGACGATGATCGACTTTTCGGGCGTGATGTGTTTCGCCTCGCGCGGCGGATAAATGACGATGCGGCCGCCCGAAAGGCCCTTGCCGACATAGTCGTTGGCCTCGCCCTCAAGCTCCAGCGTCACGCCCTGGGCGAGCCACGCGCCGAAGCTTTGGCCCGCGGTGCCCTTGGCCTTGATGTGGATGGTTTTGTCGGGCAGGCCGGCATGGCCATAGATGCGCGCGACCTCGCCCGACAGCATGGCGCCGACCGAGCGGTTGACGTTGCAGATGTCGGTTTCGAGCCGCACCGGCGCGCCGCGCTCCAGCGCGGCGACCGAACGGGCGATCAGCTGCTGGTCGAGCGCCTTGTCGAGATTGTGGTTCTGCGCTTCCGAGTGATAGACGGTCTGGCCGCCGAGCGGCTGCGGCTTGCGGAACAATTTGCCGAAGTCGAGCCCCTTCGCCTTCCAATGTTCGATGGCGCGGTCGCGATCGAGCATCTGCATCTGGCCGACCATCTCGTTGAAGGTGCGGAAGCCGAGCTTCGCCATATATTCGCGGACTTCCTCGGCGACGAAGAAGAAATAATTGATGACGTGCTCGGGCTGGCCCTTGAAGCGCTTGCGCAGCACCGGGTCCTGGGTGGCGACGCCGACCGGACAGGTGTTGAGATGGCACTTGCGCATCATGATGCAGCCGGCGGCGATCAAAGGCGCGGTGGCGAAGCCGAATTCATCGGCGCCGAGCAAGGCGCCGACGATGACGTCGCGGCCGGTGCGCAGGCCGCCGTCCACCTGGACGACGATGCGCGAGCGCAGGCGGTTGAGCACCAGGGTCTGATGGGTCTCGGCGAGGCCGATTTCCCAGGGGCTGCCGGCGTGCTTGATCGAGGTCAGCGGCGAGGCGCCGGTGCCGCCCTCGTAACCCGAGATGGTGACATGGTCGGCGCGGCCCTTGGACACGCCGGCCGCCACCGTGCCGACGCCGACTTCCGACACCAGTTTTACCGAAATATTGGCGCGCGGATTGACGTTTTTCAGATCGTAAATGAGCTGGGCCAGGTCTTCGATCGAATAGATGTCATGGTGCGGGGGCGGGGAGATCAGGCCCACGCCCGGGGTCGAATGGCGCACCTTGGCGATGACGGCGTCCACCTTGTGGCCGGGCAATTGACCGCCCTCGCCGGGCTTCGCGCCCTGCGCCATCTTGATCTGGATCATATCCGAATTGACCAGATATTCGGTGGTGACGCCGAATTGGCCCGAGGCGACCTGCTTGATCGCCGAGCGCAGCGAATTGCCGTTGGGCAGGGGCTTGAAGCGGTCGGATTCCTCGCCGCCCTCGCCGGTGTTGGACCTGCCGCCGATCCGGTTCATCGCCAGCGCCAGCGTGGTGTGGGCCTCGCGCGAGATCGAGCCGAAGGACATGGCCCCGGTGGCGAAACGCTTGACGATCTCGGCTGCCGGCTCGACCTGCTCCAGCGGGATCGGCTTGCGGCCGTCTTCCGCGGCGTCCTTGAGGCGGAACAGGCCGCGGATCGTCAGCAATTGCTCGGACTGGTTGTTCAGCAGCTTGGCGAAGGCGCGATATTTGTCGCGGGAATTGCCGCGCACCGCGTGCTGGAGCAGCGCGATCGTGTCCGGCGTCCAGTTATGGGCCTCGCCGCGCAGGCGAAAAGCGTAATCGCCGCCGACGTCGAGCGCCGTGCGGTAGATCGGCGCGTCGCCGAAGGCCTGCCTGTGTCGCAGGACGGCTTCCTTGGCGATTTCCTCGAGGCCGACGCCTTCGATCTGGGTCGCCGTGCCGGTGAAAAAAGCGTCCACCAGCGCCTTGGAAAGGCCGACGGCGTCGAAGATCTGCGCGCCGCAATAGGACTGGTAGGTCGAAATGCCCATTTTGGACATGACCTTGAGCAGGCCCTTGTCCACCGACTTGATATAGCGCTTGACCGCTTCGTAGCCGTCCACTTCGGCCGGGAATTCGTCGGCCATGTCGGCGAGGGTCTCGAAGGCGAGATAGGGATTGATCGCCTCCGCGCCATAGCCGGCGAGCAAAGCGAAATGATGCACCTCGCGCGCTTCGCCGGTCTCGACGACCAGGCCGACCGAGGTGCGCAGGCCTTTGCGGATCAGGTGGTGATGCACGGCGGCGGTGGCGAGCAGCGCCGGGATCGGGATGCGGTCGGGGCCGACCATCCGATCGGACAGGACGATGATGTTATAGCCGCCGTTGACCGCCTGCTGGGCGCGGTCGCACAACCGGTCGAGCATCGACTTCATGCCCTGTGCGCCGAGTTCGGTCGAATAGGTGATGTCGAGCGTCTTGGTGTCGAAGGCGTCCTCGACATGGCCGATCGAGCGGATCTTTTCGAGATCGGCGTTGGTCAGGATCGGCTGGCGGACTTCGAGGCGCTTCTTCTTCGCCGTGCCCTCATGGTCGAGAATATTGGGCCGCGGGCCGATGAACGAGACCAGGCTCATCACCAATTCCTCGCGGATCGGGTCGATCGGCGGATTGGTGACCTGGGCGAAGTTCTGCTTGAAATAGGTGTAGAGCAGCTTGGGCCTGGACGACATGGCCGAGATCGGCGTGTCGGCGCCCATCGAACCGACCGCTTCCTGGCCGGTCACCGCCATGGGCGACATCAGGATCGCGGTGTCTTCCTGGGTATAGCCGAAAGCCTGCTGGCGGTGGAGCAGCGCCACGTCGGCGCGCGACGAGCCGCTTTCCACCGGCTTGAGGTCTTCCAGCACGATCTGCGCGCGGTCGAGCCAATCGCGATAGGGATGGGCGGCGGCGAGATTCGACTTGATCTCGTCGTCGGCGATGATCCGGCCCTGCTCCAGATCGACCAGCAGCATGCGGCCGGGCTGGAGGCGCCATTTGGTGACGATCTTCTCTTCCGGGATCGGCAGCACGCCCATTTCGGACGCCATGACGACGAGGCCGTCCTCGGTGACGAGATAGCGCGCCGGGCGCAGACCGTTGCGGTCGAGAGTCGCGCCGATCTGGCGGCCGTCGGTGAAGGCGACTGCCGCCGGGCCGTCCCAGGGCTCCATCAGCGCCGCGTGAAATTCATAGAAAGCGCGGCGCTCCTCGTCCATCAGCGGATTGCCGGCCCAGGCCTCGGGGATCAGCATCATCATGGCGTGGGCCATGGAATAGCCGCCTTGCACCAGGAATTCGAGCGCGTTGTCGAAACAGGCGGTGTCGGACTGGCCTTCGTAGGAAATCGGCCACAGCTTGGAAATGTCGTCGCCGAACAGGGGCGAGGCGACCGAGGCCTGCCGCGCCGCCATCCAGTTCACATTGCCGCGCAAAGTGTTGATTTCGCCGTTATGGGCGACCATGCGATAGGGATGCGCCAGCTGCCACGACGGGAAGGTGTTGGTGGAGAAGCGCTGGTGGACGAGGGTCACGGCGGTCTCGACCCGCTCGTCGCGCAGGTCGTCGAAATAATCGCCGAGCTGGGAGGCGAGCAGCAGGCCCTTGTAGACAATGGTGCGTGACGACAAGGAAACCGGATACCAGCCGGCCATCTTGGGGTCGCGCAAGCCATAGACCGCGTTCGAGACGATCTTGCGGATGAGATAGAGCTGGCGCTCGAAAATCGTCTGATCGGGGGTCGCCTCGCCGCGGCCGACAAAAATCTGGCGGTGGACCGGCTCGGTCGGCTTGACCGTCTCGCCCAGGCCGCTCGGATCGACCGGCACGTCGCGCCAGCCCAGAACCTTCTGGCCCTGTTCGGCGACAACCTTTTCGAAAATCCCTTCGATCGTCCTGCGGGCCTGCGTGTCGCGCGGCATGAACAGGGCGCCGACGGCGTAAAGGCCGGGCTCCGGCAAGGCGAAGCCGAGGCGCGCGGCTTCCTCGGCGAAGAAGCGATGCGGAATCTGCAGCAGCATGCCGCAGCCGTCGCCGGCCTTGGGATCGGCCCCGACCGCGCCGCGATGGTCGAGATTGAGCAGGATCTGCAGGCCCATCCGCACCAGTTCGTGCGATTTGGCGTTGTGCATATTGGCGACGAAGCCGACGCCGCAGGCGTCATGCTCATTGCGGGGATCATAAAGGCCCTGCGCCGGCGGCAGGCCATGGGCGGCGAAAGCGGTCTTCGCTTCGACGCCGGTGTCGGCGCGACAAAGGTCCGGCCTGCTCAATTCGTTCATACCCGTCAATCCTGCGCGTTCGGGGGCGTCGGCCCCGCGTCAAGTCACCCGCCTCGAACTGCGCCATCCGCCCGGCCGGCGCGCAGCGCCGTCAGGCGCGTTCCGGCGCCGAAAGAAGCGGCGCCGCTCAAGGCGATCCCATCCAGGGGCCTTAAATGGTCAGCAAGGCTGTCCTATTTATCCGCGCGGGACATTGCCAGATTAGCCTGCGCCACACAAGACGTCATTGGCGCGCGCGAGGCTTTGATGGTGAAAGTTTTTGAACTTTTTTTCGCAAGGGCGCCGCAATTTTGACCTCGCGGCGCGTTTTCAAATGGGGAAGCCGCTTTTAGTTTGCCGGCCAGCCGGCGGCGGTTTTCGCTTCGCCGGCTTTATGGCATAGGATTGATCTCGGGATTCGGGGGAAGGTCATGGCGCGGACGTCGCTGCGGAGCGGTTTTCATTGGGCGGCGGCCGTGCTGGCGGTCGGCCTGTGGGCTGGGGCGGACGTTCCGGCGCGCGCCCAGTTCTTTCCCTTCTTCGGTCAACCGGCTCCGCCGCAGCCGGCGGCCCGGCCTCCGTCGCGGGCTTTGACGCCCGAACAGGTCCGGGCGATCCTGGCCCAGGAGGGGGCGCAAATGGTCGGCCGGCCCCGCCGCAACGGCCAGGACATCGTGGCGATCGGCCGCGACGATGCGGGCGCGCGCAAGAGATTCACCGTGGACGCGGTCACCGGCGAGGTCCTGGACGTCACGGTTCTCGTCCGCCGCGAGGCGCCGCCCCCCACGCCGGGCGCCAGCGACCTCCCGCCTCCGGGCGCGCCCCTGTCGCCGCCGCAGCATGCGCCGGACAGCTCCGCCACTCCCGTCCATGCCAAGACGGCGCCCGTTTCGCCTTCGGCGCCGTCCAGCACGGGCTCGACCCCCGGGTCCAGCGCCGACGATTCCGCCCTCAGCCCGATCCGGCCCCAGCACCCGCGCGGGGCGCCCAAGGTTGAGTCGCTGCCGCAATGAGGGCGCAAAAAAACGGGCGCCTGAACCAGGCGCCCGATCATTCGCGTAGGGAAAAAATCAGGCTGCTTTCGGAGCCTCGACCGGGCGCGGCCCGCCATGTCCGATCGGAATGGTGCGGGGGCGCTGGGCTTCCGGAATCTCGCGGACGAAATCGACATGAAGCAGGCCGTTTTCCAGGCGGGCGCCCGTGACCTGAACATGGTCGGCGAGCTGGAACCGGCGCTCGAAGGCGCGCGCGGCTATGCCCTGGTAAAGCATTTCGCGGGGTTGGCTGTCCTGGCGCGCCGCCTTTTCGCCCTTGATGGTCATGGCGTTCTGGCGCGTTTCGATCGACAGCTCGTTCTCGCCGAATCCCGCCACCGCAAGGGTCAGCCGATAAGCGTTTTCGCCGGTGCGCTCGATATTATAAGGCGGGTAGGATGCGGCGGAGCCGTCCGCAAAGCTCGCCTGATCGAGCAGCGAAAAGAGCCGGTCGAAACCGATGGTCGAGCGGTAGAGGGGAGAAAGATCAAATTGACGCATGGCATATCCTCCATTGAGCGACATGCGGCGAAAGCGCCTCGCCTCCGCCGGTGCGCGTCCGATTTCGGCCCGCGCAATCAGGGAGATGGAGGCCTGCGAGCGTTTTTCAAGGGGCGTCGGGCCCTGATCGTCGACGGCCGATTTGCGCCGGCTGGCGGGACCCGTTACAGGAACGCGGCATGGAGCTGATCGACACCCCCGCCAACAGTTGCCCGCCCGGCGCCAATATCGTCGGCTTGCGGACCAGCGACGGCGTCGAGTTGCGGGCGGCCTTCTGGCGCCCCGAAGGACCGCCGCGCGGCACGATCGCGCTGCTTCAGGGCCGGGCGGAATTTATCGAGAAATATTTCGAGACGATCGGCGAATTGCTTGAGCGCGGCTTCGTGGTCGCGACATTCGATTGGCGCGGCCAGGGCCTTTCCCAGCGTCTGCTGCGCAATCGCGCCAAGGGCCATATCCGCCGCTCGACCGATTTTCGGCGCGATCTCGACGCCTTCATCCGCCAGCTGCTGGCGCCCGACTGCCCCAAGCCATGGTTCGCGCTCGCCCATTCGATGGGCGCGGCGGCGCTGCTCGACGATTGCGCCGCGCGCGACGGCGACGAGCTTTTCGAGCGGATCGTCGCTTTGGCGGCGATGGTCGACCTTCATGGATTCCCCGGATCGGCGATGGCGCGGCGCGTCGCCGCCGGTTTCCACGCCCTGGGGCTGTCGCGGCTTTATGTTCCCGGCGGGCGGAACAGGCCCCCTTATCACAAGCCCTTCGCCGATAACGTCCTGACCACCGACAAGCGTCGTTTCGCCCGCGCCGCCGGTTTGCTCGAACTCGCGCCCGCGCTCGGGATCGGCGACCCGACCATCGGCTGGGCCTACGCCGCTTATCACCTGATGCACCGGCTGACCTCGCAGCGCGAGGTCGAGCGCATCCACACGCCGATCCTGTTGTTCGCCGCCGGCGACGAGAGGCTGGTCTCGACCCCCGCGATCGAACGTTTCGCCAGGCGGCTGAAAACGGCGTTCTGTCTTGTCTTGCGTGACGCGCGCCACGAAATCCTGATGGAGCGCGCCGAAATCCGCTCGGAATTCTGGGCGGCTTTCGACGCCTTCATCCCGGGGGAGAGAATTTTGCATGAGGCGGCGCAGGCCGCCTCGTAAATAGAGCAACTTGGCGGCGCAGGCCGCCTCGTAAATAGAGCAACTTGGCGGCGCAGGCCGCCTCATAAATAGAGCAACTTGGCGGCGCAGGCCGCCTCGCAAATAGATCCGACTCGGCGGCGCAGGCCGCCTGGTAATTGATGTTTGAAACAGGCGGTCGCGGGCGTGTCAAAAACTGGCGTTCAGCGCCGCCAGGGCCTGTTCGTGGACGCGTTTGTCGCCGGCGGCGACGATGGCGCCGCCCTTGGTCGGGTCGCCGCCCTCCCAGGTCGTGATCACCCCGCCGGCGCCGCGCACGATCGGGATCAGAGCGGCGATGTCATAAATGTTGAGCGCCGCCTCGACGACCAGATCGACATGGCCGGCGGCAAGCATGCAATAGGCATAGCAGTCCGCGCCGTAACGCGGCAGGCGGACCTTGTCCTCCAGAGCATCGTAGCGGGGACGCAGCTGTTGTGGAATGAGCTTGGGCGAGGTCGTCATCAAGGTGGCGCGGTCGAGCCCGGAACAGGGGCGGGTGAACAGGCGGCGCGCGGCCGGCGCGCCATGCAGACCCGGCCCGGTCCAATGGGCCTCCGCGCCGTCGCCGAAGAATTTTTCGCGGGTGAAGGGCTGGTGCATCAGGCCGTAACAGGGGGCGTCCCTGTGCAGCAGGCCGATCAAGGTCCCCCACAGCGGCAGGCCGGAAATGAAGCTCTTGGTGCCGTCGATCGGGTCGAGCACCCAGACATATTCGGCATGTTCGTCGGACGCGCCGAATTCCTCGCCGATCACCCCGTGATGTGGAAAGGCTTCGCCGATCAGGCGGCGCATCGCGGCCTCGGCGGCGCGGTCGGCCTCGGTGACCGGATCGAAAACGCCGCCGGCGGATTTGTCCTCCATCGCGAAGGTGGTGCGGAAGAAGGGCATGATCGCTTCGCCCGAAACCTGCGCCAGACGGTCCACGAAAGGCAGGAAATCCACTGCCGTCATCTTGCTGCTCCCCCATGGCCGACTTTGGTCTCATGCGAGACATGCCATGAAGCGGAGCCTAAAGCGAGTCCATTGGCGCGCCTCCACGAAGGGGAGCGGGAGCAGGCGCGGCTCCGACCAAAGTACAGGCCGGGCCGGGGCGCTTCGGGTCGAAGTCGCCGGAGTTTCGCAAGTAAAATCAATGTGATGTTCTATCGGTCTTGCTTGACGCGCCAGCCGCGGATCGCGCTGCGAAATTTCGTTCGCGTCTGGAATCCGATCCGACGGCCTTGCGTTTTGTGCGTTGCAACCACATAATGACACGTCGCGGCCTGGCGCCGCGGATGCCCGCTTTGGGCGTTTCCTCCCCTGACTTGGGCCGCCAACGATCACGTCGGCGGTCTTTTTTTGGCGCGCCTCAACCCTGTCTTTTTTCATTCTATTCCGCGGCGGCGCGCCAGGTCGAGCCCGCCGCCGGGAAATGCGCGGCTATATCCGCGATCAGGCGCGAAAGATCGGCCTTGACCTTTTCATAGTGCGGCAGCGGCTGGAGCGTCGCCTCGTCGAGATAGAGGGCGCGGTTGATCTCGATCTGCAACGCATGGCGTTTGCGCGAGCGGGCGGCGTAGCTGGTGGTGATGAAGCCCCCCGCATAGGGCTTGTTGCGGGCGACGCGATAGCCCAGGCCTGAGAGCTGAGAATGGACGCGATGAGACAAGGCCGGGTCGCAGCTCGAGCCATGCCGGTCGCCGATCACGAAATCGGCGTTGACCGGCTCGTAGGGACGCCGGGCGTCCCCTGTCGGCATGCGCGACGGCATGGAATGACAATCGACCAGATAGACGACGCCAAATCTTTCGACGGCGCGCTCCAGCAGGCCTTCGAGCAGGTCGTGGTACGGTTTGTAACAGGATTCGATTCGCGCCAACCCCTCGGCGAGCGGGATGCGCTCGCGATAGATCGGCCGGCCCTCCGACACCACGCGCGCGATCGTGCCCAGCCCGCTGGCCACCCGCAGCGAGCGGATATTGGCATAGTCCGGAAGGGGATCGGCGAATAATTTGGGGTCGAGCTCATAGGGCTCGCGATTGACGTCCAGAAAAGCGCGGGGAAAATTGGCGCGCAGCAAAGGCGCGCCGTGAAGCGTCGCGGCGGAAAAAAGATCGTCTACCGCCACGTCCTCGGAACTGCGCAGGCTATGCAGGTCGAGCGCCGACGCGGCAAGGAAATCCTGGCCATAGGCCCGGCCGGAATGGGGCGACGAAAAAACCAGGGGCGAAGTCAGACGCTCCGGCTCGATCGTCTCGCAAAAAAGTCCGGCGCGCTCGGCGTCGGCCGAGAAAGCCTGCATCTTGAATTCCATTTCGATCGGGCCGACCTTGCGCTCCGGCGCTTTTGCCAAATAATAAGGATGACGCCGCGCTGAGCGATTGTCCAGCGCGAAAGCGCGCGTTCACGGCGTTAACGCTGCTGGCGTTTTGAAGAAATTTCACCTGTTATTTACCACGATGAGGCTTTATCGGAAGGGTGAAGACGAGGACGACATGAATCGCCAAGCGGACCCCATGGTGAAGATCCTTCTGGCCGAAGACGACAACGACATGCGCCGTTTCCTGGTCAAGGCCCTGCAGAACGCCGGCTATGCGGTGGTTTCCTTCGACAATGGGCTCGAGGCCTATAACCGGCTGCGCGAGGAGCCGTTCGAGCTTCTGCTCACCGACATCGTCATGCCCGAAATGGACGGCATCGAGCTGGCGCGCCGCGCCACCGAACTCGATCCCGACATCAAGGTGATGTTCATCACCGGCTTCGCCGCCGTGGCGCTCAATCCGGACAACCAGGCGCCGCGCCAGGCCAAGGTTTTGTCCAAGCCCTTCCATCTGCGCGATCTGGTCAATGAAGTGACGAGACTGCTCGCGGCCTGATCGCAACGTTTTCGCCCGCGGCGACCGTCTTTTTTGCCTCCGGCGGCTGTCTTTTTTGCCTGCGGCGGCTTGTTTTTTTTGCCTGCGGCGGCTTGTTTTTTTTGCCTGCGGCGGCTTGCGCCGCCCGAGCCGAATCGATATACACCCCGAACCCTTGACGGGTCGGCGGTCAACCACCTGCCGGCGGCGGGCGCGTAGCTCAGCGGGAGAGCACTACGTTGACATCGTAGGGGTCACAGGTTCGATCCCTGTCGCGCCCACCATTCCCAAAGCCTTGGATTTGCCGGAGTTTTGGGTGCCCAAGACTTTTCCTTTGTTAGGCCTTGCCTAAATCGGGGAAGCCAGGCGGAAGCCACAGGTGGAAAATCGGGGAAGCGGCAAGGCGCTCGATCATGCGCTTGTCTCTGCCGAGGGCATCGGCCGTCGAGCTAACTAAAAGTGAATTTTCGCTCGTTTTTCACGCCAAGGACGCATTGGCCTCCGTTTTTGTCTCTGGCCGCAGCGTCCCATATATCGCCTATATCGCCTTGCGCCGGTGAGCGGCCTGCGCCTCTTTTGCTTGTGAACCGGCGCACGAATCTGAAAATGTGGTCCCTTCGAAAATGCCCAAGTTCTGATTCCGACTGGCTTCCATCCCAAAGCAGCGCTACGATTTTACGACAGTTCAGCGTCGGGGCGTCGCTATGCGCCAATTGTTATTGATCGCCGTAATTCCATTTTTCACGTCAGCGTCGGCCACTGAAAGCCGACTGCCAAACTCGTTTTCCCTTCATTGCGTTCCGCAATCGGCAATGCAAGACGGACCGGTTTCATCTGACGTTTCCTATTCTGTCTCGGCTGGATGGTCGATCGCCCACACGCTCCGCGATGGGCGCGTCTTTAAGAGAGAGCAGCAATACGTTATTCGGGACGACCGCAGCCACGAAGCATGGGAAGGGCCTCACCGAAAAAACCGCAAGCTCGTGATGACAGGAGAGGTCGTAAACAACAACGGTCGTTACAAATACATTGAACGTCTTTATGACGACAGCAAAGGGGGCATTCAGGTCGTAGAAATAATAGAGGATTGCGATTCTTCAGTCAGCAGCACGAATGAAAGCAATTCTAGGTCAAACGATCATAAACCCGCGCAAGCTTCGACCGCCCAACCAGCTGATACTATATATACCCCTCCTCATGGTTCTCTATCCAAGCAAACCGTATTGCCTGTGCCTGAAGAGCCAAAAAAGGGCCTAACCGATTCGCAGAATTTAACTCAGCGGCCGGTGATAGAACCGCCCGCGACGTCAACTCCTGCCGCCAGTCCGCCGCCTGCGCCCGTCACACCTCTTCAGCCGCCCGCCTCTGACCAAGCCGGCGCATCGGCGCCCGGCAGCTCGGCGCCGCCGCTGCTCGTGCTGGTGATTCTGACCGGAATAGTAATTTTAGTATTGGTCCTGAGAATGAGGAACCGGAAAATCCTTACAGAGAGGGTTCTAAAAGCGGTGTATGCGACGATAAGTCAACATAAACGCGCGTTGGTGCGAAAGCGCTTCCAAACTTTGCGCCATGATGACTATGGCAAACTAATTGTTGAGCAATGGCAAAAGGAACTACGTTATTTTGTTGAAAAGGTGTTAGACCCTGTCATCAGGCAGGTTGGAGCCAAAGAGTATATGCTCTACGAAACCATGCGCCCCGCGCTCGTACTAACGATTGCGAGTCAAATCGAGGAGCAAGCGGGTTCAGCTCAAAATTTCACTTTTGGACCAAACCTGACTCCAACTGATTACGAGCAATATTGCGCTCAGCAACTACGGGCAGCTGGGTGGTCGGCTAACACTACCAAGACGAGCGGAGATCAAGGTACAGACATAATCGCCGAGAAGGGCGACCTTCGCTTAGTGGTCCAATGCAAGCTTTATAACCACCCTGTCGGAAATAAGGCTGTCCAAGAGGTAGTTGCAGCACGTGCTCACGAGCAGGCTGATTGTGCCGCCGTTGTATCTAATTATCGGTATACATATGCAGCGCAACAGCTAGAGCGGGCTCCGAACGATTTGAATCGCTTTGGGATTCCCAAATCGGCTGAAATCTGATTCATGATTCTCGCCGCGGAAGGAGGCGGCGAGAATGGCGCTTTCCGACGATCTTCGCAAACGCGTGGTTGAGGCAGTGGTTGTCGACGGGCTGTCGCGCAATGCGGCGGCGAAACTGTTCAAGATCGGCATCGCCAGCGCCGTGCGCTGGGTCAAGCAATTCGAGACGACGGGAGAGGTCTCGCCCAGGCCTGTGGGCGGCGATCGCCGCTCGGGGCGCATCGAAGCCCATCACGACTACCTCATGGGGCTGATCCGACGCACGCCGGACATCACTCTCCTCGAAATCCAGGAGCGGCTGGTCAAGAGTAAGCGTACACCCGGCGCCATTCTGGCGGCGCAGGGCGCGTGTTTGGTAATGGTTAGACATGGATAGCAACATCTATGTCTAGGCCTATGCGCAGAACCAACACGAACCAGTTCATAGAGGTCC
Organism: uncultured Pseudomonadota bacterium; assembly: GCA_963703385.1. GTDB lineage: Bacteria > Pseudomonadota > Alphaproteobacteria > Rhizobiales > Beijerinckiaceae > Rhodoblastus. Next base: position 3,101,413 of record OY969816.1, on the reverse strand, counting down.
GAGCCGAACGGCTCGATGGAGCGCCGGTTGGCGAACGCCGGCGCTGGTCCGACGACTTCAAGGATCGAGCGATCGCCGCGTCGCTGGAGCCGGGCACGAACATTTCGGCGCTGGCGCGTTCGCTGGATATCACGCCGTCGCAACTTTTCGCTTGGCGTCGCGCTGCTGGTCTCCGGGCGGAGAAGATCGAGCGCCAGGCGCCGGCGGAGCCGCGTGCGGCCAAGATGCGGCGCGTGGAGATCGAGATCGGCGGCGCAGTGGTGCGGGTAAGCGCGGATATTCCGGAAGCCGACCTTCGCCGTCTGCTGCGCGCGGTGCGCGAGGCATGATCCCGCAAGGCGTACGGGTGCTGTTGCGGGCGGCTGCGGTTGATTTTCGCAAAGGCCCAGAAGGACTTGTTTCTCTGGTTCGGGACGCCGGGGCCGATCCATTCGACGGCTCTCTTTATGTTTTCCGGGCGAAACGAGCCGATAGAATAAAAATTGTCTGGTGGGACGGGTCGGGTCTTTGTCTTTTCGCGAAGCGTCTCGAACGCTCGCATTTCTGCTGGCCGTCGGCGGGAAGCCACGAGATTCGTCTGAGTTACGCGCAAGTCATGACGCTGGTCGAAGGGCTGGATTGGAAGCGGGTTCGCGCGGTGGACGTGCGGGCGCCGCAGAGCGCCGGCTGATATGAAAAAGTTGCGCTAGAATCCATTGAACGCCTAGAAAACATTGGGATTTTTGCGGAAAAAACAGTATCATACAAACCATGATCGAGCGCTTCGGCAAACTTCCTGACGATGTTGATCAACTGAAGGCGCTGGCGCTTGGCGCAATGGCTCGCGCCGATCGTTCAGAGGCTCAAGCAAGCGCCAACGAGAAGGACGCGGAGGTTTTCCGCTCCCAAACGTTGAGCCTGACGGCGAAGGTCGAGGACCTCACGCAAACGAACGCGGCGGCGAAAGCCGAGATCGATCGGCTGACTTCGATCATCAAGACGCTTCGCCGCGATCGCTTCGGCAAACGGTCCGAAAAACTCGGCGCCGACGAAGCCGAGCAACAGAGCTTCGTGTTCGAGGAAATCGAAACCGGACTCGCGGCGATCGCCACGCGGCTGGCCGCGAAGGCGGAGCCCAAGCCGCGCAAGGCGTCTACCGACAAGCCGCGGTTTCCCTCGCATCTGGAGCGGGTCGAGGTGATCCTGGAGCCTGAGGTTCCGCCGGAGTTCGAGGGCAAGGAGCGGGTCAGGATCGGCCAGGAGGAAAGCGTCAGGCTCGACGTCGTGCGGGCGCGCTTCCGGCTGATCGTGACGATCCGGCCAAAATACGCCTACAAGGAGCCCGCCGCGATCTTGCAAGCCCCGGCGCCCGAACATATCGTCGAAGCCGGCCTGCCGACGGAAGCGCTGCTCGCGCAAGTCGCGGTGTCCAAATACGCCGACGGCCTGCCGCTTTACCGCCAGGAGGCGATCTACGGGCGCGACGGCGTCGAACTCAGTCGTTCGCTGATGGCGCAATGGATGGGCTCGGTCGGTTTCCATTTCGAGCCGCTGGCGGCCCACGTGCTCGTGCGTATCCGCGAGGGCGAGCGAATTTTCGCCGACGAAACGACGCTGCCGACGTTGAACCCGGGCGCCGGAAAGACCAAGACGGCGTGGTTGTGGGCCTATGCGCGGGATGATCGGCCGTTCGGCGGCGCGGGGCCGCCGATGGTGGCCTATCGTTATGAAGACAGTCGATCCGGCGACTGCGCGGTGCGTCACCTGGGCGATTATCGCGGCATCCTGCAATGCGACGGTTACGCGGGATATCGAAAGCTTGCGGGCGCTCCGCATGCCAACGGCCTGCGTTTGGCCGGATGTTGGGCACACCTGCGCCGCCGGTTCTTCGACCTGCATGCCAACGGCGAATCCATTGTCGCGACGGCGACCGTCGAACAGATGAAGCAATTGTGGGCGGTCGAGGACGAGGTGCGCGGTCAGCCTCCGCACGCGCGCCTGGCGGCGCGGAGGGCGACGTCGGCCGATATCGTGCAGGTGTTGTTCGATCTCTGGGAGCGCGAACTGCCGCGCATCTCCGGCAAATCGAAATTGGCGGAAGCGATCCGCTATGCCCGATCTCAGCGAACGGTCCTCGGGCGTTTCCTTGAGGATGGCCGCGTCGAAATCGACTCCAACATAGTCGAGCGGGCCATCAGGCCCCAGGCAATTACGAGAAAAAACTCACTTTTCGCCGGTTCCGCCGGCGGAGGGCGGACATGGGCGTCCGTCGCCACCATGCTTCAGACCTGCAAGATGAACGGCGTCGACCCTAACGCCTGGGCGAAACAGACCCTGGAGCGGATCGCCAACCGATGGCCCAACAAGGACATCGAGGCACTGATGCCGTGGAATTTCAAGCCCGACGAGTGAACGGCGCCGGATGGACGCTTACGGTCAAGAATTGCGGCGAGCATTTTTCGAGTTCAGTGTTGTCGCGCTTCTTCGCTCGGCACGGCGTCACATTTAAAAAAAGAGCGCGCACGCCGCCGAGCAGCAACGCCCGGACGTGATGAAACGCCGGCTGGAATGGTTCGAGGGACAGCCTGATCTCGACCCTTCGAAGCTCATTTTCATCGACGAGACCGGCGCCTCGACAAATCTGGCGCGCAAAGGCGGACGCTGTCGGCGCGGGCGACGGCTGCGCGCCGCCGTGCCGCACGGCCATTACAAGACAGTCACGTTGGTCGCCGGCGTCAGCCTTCGCGGCCTCGTGGCGCCGAAGGTCTTCGATCGCCCGATCAACGCCGCCCTCTTCGAAGAATGGGTGGAAAACTGCCTCGGCCCCACGCTCTCGCAAGGCGACATCGTCGTCATGGACAATCTGCCCGCCCACAAGGGACCGCGGGTCGAAGAGTTGATCAAAGCCGCCGGCGCCGAGTTGCGCTATCTGCCGCCCTACAGCCCCGACATGAACCCGATCGAGAAAGCCTTTTCCAAGCTCAAGGCGCATCTGCGAAAAATCGCCGAGCGAACCGTCGGCGGATTGATGCGCGCACTCGAAACTTGCGCCGAAATCTTCAAGCCCACAGAATGCAAAAATTATTTCGCAGCCTGCGGATATGATCCAGTGTGATCGGAGGCCGCTCTAGAGCATTCCCCGGCTAACATGATCCATAGCCATCATGTCGGAAATAATTTGAGCATTCTGGTGGGCTGAACTCGTCGAGGATGGCGCCGATGCGGTCCCATAGTTTATCGACGGTTCTTTCCTTGGCTTTTCGCAGCAGGGCCTTGAGCTTGGCGAACATCATCTCGATGGGATTGAGATCAGGCGAATATGGCGGCAGATACAGCAGCCTGGCGCCCGTGCTTTCGATGATCGTGCGCACGCCTGCAACCTTGTGAGCCGGCAGGTTGTCCATGACGACAATGTCGCCTTCGGTCAGGGTTGGCGCGAGGTTCTGCTCAAGCCAGGCTTGGAAGATCACGCCGTTCATCGGCCGATCGACAACCAAGGGTGCGGTGATGGCGTCATTGCGCAACCCGGCCACGAAGGTCGTTGTTTTCCAGTGCCCATGCGGCGCGTAATCGACCAGACGCTTGCCCTTTTGGCAGCGTCCACGCGTGCGCGTCATCTGGGTGTTTGTGCCGGTTTCATCGACGAAAACCAGTTTGTCCGGATCAAGCGCCAGTTGCGCCTCTTTCCATTCTTCGCGCGCCTTGGCCACGTCTTCCCGGTGCTGCTCGCTGGCGTGCAGCGTTTTTTTTATAGCTGAGTTTGTGGCGCTGAAAAAACCGCGCGATCGAGCTGTCTGTGGTTTTGCAATGAAGCTCTTCCAGAAGACGAGACTTCAATCTCGGCTAGCGTGAGGTCGGGTTGGCGGGAGACCAAAGCCAACAACCATTCCGCATGGGCGTCCAGCGGTGATGGCCTCGCTTTCTTGCCGGGCTTTTCAGCAAAGCTGCCCGTCTCTTTAAAGCGCCTGAACCACTTTATCGCCGACGATTTAGAAACCAACAATTGCCGCGCCGCAGCCCGCCGCGACACCCCTCCTTCAACCAACGCAATCACACGCTTACGCAGATCGAAGGAATGGCCTCGCGACATCTTGCGCCCCCAAATCAGAGAGAAGCGCAGATTCGCTCATTCCTGAGCATAAGGGAATCCCACCTCGTCAAAAATGCGAGTCAGAACATGCGGGGAATGCTCTAGCAGAAACCAATGGGGTATTATTGCTTCACCATAGTGATTTGAGAAATATTGACGATCTTATTCCGTCGTGATAAGTTAGACGCCTCAAGAAAACTCGCTTAAGGCGGCGTAAGCTGATTTAGGAATGCTAGGGTGACGTCAGTTGGCGTGTGTCTGCACAAAGTGAGCGATGAATTCTGATATTTTATTTTAAATGATTCCATATAAATAGTCGGCAACACTATACGTTGACATCGTAGGGGTCACCGGTTCGATCCCTGTCGCGCCCACCATTGCCTGAATTTCGGATGCGCCGGCCAGGAGCCGTTGCCGGGGTTTCGCTTTTTCCAGCGGAGAAACGGAGAAATATTGTCTCGGCCGCCGAGGGAAATCCGAGCAAGCGTCCGGTCCGGCAAACGTGCGGCCGACCGAGGCGAAAATTGTTTCGGTCCGGCCCGCCATTCCAGGCCGTTCGCATAGAGGCTCGCAAGAACAAGCCGGAGGCTGAAACCTCCGGCCTTGAATTTCTGACGAACGCTGACTTGCGCGCCGGGCGCCCATGGAGCCTGGTCGTCGGACATGCCGGCGAGACAGGACCGGAGCGCCTGCTAGACCTTGAGAGTGCCTCCGTTCGAGTAGTGGATCGTGACATTCTCGAGCGACAGAGTTCTGATGATCCTTGAACGTGATGGTGGTCACACCGCCACTTACGTTGGTGGATTTGACGCTGTGAGAGGATTGCTCCGTATAGAGGTCCAATGTCTGGCCCCCCGAAGACCCGAATATTGTGTCATCGCCCTGCGTTCCGGCGTAAATCGTCGCCGCGCCTGCCGCGCCGCCGGTGATGGACGCATCTCCGGTCCCAAGATAAATCGTATCCATGGCGTTGGTGGCGCCCGCGATGGTCGAGCCGAAGATCTTGTCTGAGCCGTCGCCGGCGTAAATGGTGTCGTGGCCGGTCCCGGCATAAATCCAGTTGTCGCCATGGGAGACCTCGAACAGGTCGTTGCCCGAACCGCCGATCAGCGTATCCGACGGGAAGGTCTGGCCGTGGTGATGGTCGCCGTGGCCACGGTCGTCCGACCCTCCGTCATCGCCGCCGTTTCCGTGACCATCGTGATCGTCGCCGTTTCCGTGACCATCGTGATCGTCGCCGCCATTGCCTCGGTCGCCGCCGCGCCCGTGATCGAAATCCGAGGGGCTGAGGAGCGACGCGCCGCCGGTCATGAAGTCGTGACCTGTCCCGCCGCCCACCGTTTCGAAGCCGCCCCCGATGAGCACGTTGTTTCCTTGCGTGACCTGGAGCTTGTCGGCCCCGGCGCCGCCGACGAGAGTGTCGCCGCCGGGACCCTGATCGAGGATTGAATTGCCGCCATCTCCAGCGGCGATGATGACGCCGCCATGCAATGATGACAAAGTCATCGAATTTGAAAGGCCGGTGTCGAGGAAGAAATTGTCGCCCGAGGGAAGTGTATAGGAGCCGCCGACAGCCTGGGTTTCGACGCCAAGGGTCCGATGACCTTCCGGCAGCAGGTCGGCGCCAATCAAGGCTTGGAAGATCGCGTTTTCCGTTGCGCTCGATGTGAAGCGATCGAGCAGTTTATCCAGACTGGAATGATTCAGGTTGTAGGTCGCCATCGTCGTCTCCGAACTTGCAGGTCTCCAGCCCGAAACACAGCATCGACCGACGCTTGTCATGGTCATCATGCAGGAGAAGCGCGATGAAATATGACGTAATCAGGATATAATGCTTGCTTCGATGATGGTTGTTTTAATGAGGTTTACCACATCGGCAGGGGCAGATTAACGGCGGTTAATTTTCTTCGTATTAACTGGACTGTTAAAATATTAACGAGTGCAATATTTTTTTAGTTGTCATTATATGCAAATACAAGACAAGTTTGGCGTAAACTTTGCTCAATTGTCGTCACATCTGTCGTTTTGGTTATGAATTTGGCGGTCAGAAGCGTTCGACGCCCTCGATGGGTTACGATTGAATCTTAAAGTTTGGAGTTGGCCTCCGCTGCTCGACGGGGCGCGTAGCTCGGCGGGAGAGCGCTGGGTTGACATCGCGCAGGATTTCGACCGGCTTCACCGCATCGACCTTGGGAAACGCGCCCTCTCCGCAGAGGCCGTCGAGACAAGTTCCCGGGATCAAAGATCGCGCAGCGCGCGGCGCAAGATCTTTCCGACATTGGTTTTCGGCAGTTCTTTGCGGAACTCGACGTAGCGCGGAACCTTGTAGCCGACGAGATACCTGCGGCAATGGGCGATCAGCTCTTCGCCAGACAGCGTCTCGTCCCTTCTGACCACCACGATCTTCACGGCCTCGCCTGAGCGCGTGTCGGGCACGCCGACCGCGCCGACCTCCAGGACGCCGACATTCAGCGCGACGATGTCCTCGACTTCGTTGGGATAGACGTTGAACCCGGACACGATGATCATGTCCTTCTTGCGATCGACGATTCGCACGAAGCCCTTTTCGTCGACAACCGCGATGTCGCCCGTCCGCACGAAGCCGTCCGGGAACATAACCGTCGCGGTTTCGTCCGGCCGCCGCCAATAGCCGCGCATCACCTGCGGCCCCTTGATGCAGAGTTCGCCCGTCGCGCCGATCGGCAATTCGACGCCCTGGTCGTCGCGGATCGAAATATCGGTTTGCGGCATCGGCAGGCCGATGGAGCCATTATAGGCGTCGAGATCGAGCGGGTTGAGGATCGCGCCGGGCGAAGTCTCGGTCAGGCCATAGCCCTCGACCAAGGTTCTGCCGGTGACTTCGCGCCATTTCGCGGCGACGGCCTGATGCAGCGCCATGCCGCCGGCGACGCAAACCTTCAACCCGCTGAAATCGAGGCGCCGGAAATCAGCATTGTTCAGAAGGGCGTTGAACAGGGTGTTGACGCCGATGATCACGGAAAACCTGTGTTTCGACAGCGCCTTGACGAAATTCGGAATGTCGCGCGGGTTGGCGATCAGGAGATTGGCCGCGCCGATCCGCACGAACAACAGGCAGCTCACCGTCAGCGCGAAAATGTGATAGAGCGGCAGGGCGGTGACGATGGTTTCGCGCCCATCGTCGAGGAACGGGCGGACCCAGGCATAGCCCTGCTGGACATTGGCGACCATATTGCCGTGGGTCAGCTCGACGCCCTTGGGCGCGCCGGTGGTGCCGCCGGTGTATTGAAGGAAGGCGAGATCGTCGGGGCCGAGTTCAATCCGCCGCAGCTGGCACTGCGCGCCGAGGCGCAACGCTTGGGTGAAGCGAACCGCGCCGGGAATGTCGCAGCGCGGCGCGAGCTTTTTGATATGGCGGATGACGAAATTCGCCAAGGCGCCGCGCCCGGGGCCGAGCAGGTCGCCGACCCGCGCCACCACAACCTGGCGCAAGGAGGTCCGCGCGACGACCTCCGCGACCGTGGCGGCGAAATTTTCCAGCACCACGATCGCTTCCGCCCCCGAGTCCTTCAGCTGGTGCTCGAGCTCGCGCGGGGTATAAAGCGGGTTGCAATTGACGATGACATAACCGGCCCGCAGGGCGCCGAACAAGGCGACCGGATATTGCAGAAGGTTCGGCATCATCAGCGCGACGCGCGCCCCGCGCGGCAGGCGCGCGACATTCTGAAGAAAGGCGCCGAAGTCCTTGGCCAGCGCGTCCAGCTCGGCATAGGTCAGGGAGACGCCCATGCTGATGAAGGCGGTATGACGGGGGAAGCGACGGACGGCGTCCTCGAAAATATCGACGAGGGACGGAAAGGCGCGCACGTCGACGTCCGGATCGACGCCCGCGGGATATTGCGAAAGCCATATTCTCTCCACGACGCGCCTCCAAACTTCTTGATTGTTGTCAATGCGCTTCTGAACGGAACATTGTCGCCCCGGAGAGGCGCTTCAGCAATGACGCGAGTCAATCGCCGGCTGCGGCTTGCGCGCGGCGGAGACAGACCATGATCGCGCTCCTGCTTCAGTTGGGCTTCGTCTTGCTTGTCGCGCTCGCTGGCATTTCCGGCGCCGCCGCCGCCCGGGCGTGGGGCGCGGGCGTCGGCGTGGCTGCGCGAGCTCAACAGGCGTCCGCCGCCGGTTCCGACGCATTCGATTTGGAGCGTGCGCGACGAATTCGTGGTTCCCCGGGATTCGGCGCGTCTGGACGGTGCGCGAAACCGTGCCGCCCTTCCCGGTCATTTCTGGCTTTTGCGCGCGCGCCGTTCTCGCGGCCGTGCTTCAGGCGTCAGATCAAAGATAAAGCCCCCGCATGATCTGGGTAAAGGCGATCTGATCCACGGTCGGCTCCTCGGCGCCCGGCGCCTGGCCGACGGCCGCCGCGCTGTCGGGGAACATGCGGAAGGCGGTGTTCATCACGATCTGCGCGAAGCGCGGGCTGATCGCGTGGACGATCTGGCCGAAGAGGCCGAGCGGCGTGGCGATGCGCGAAACGCGCTTGACGATGGCTTCAACTACAAGTTCCGCGGCCTCCTCGGGCGTCAGCGCCGGAACATGGTCATAGATGTGCGTCGGCGCGATCATCCCCGTGCGCACCAGGGGCATGTTGATGGTGGTGAAATGGACGCCGCGGTCGAGGAATTCCGAGGCCGCGCAACGGGTCCAGGCCTCCATTGCGGCCTTGGAGGCGACATAGGCGGAAAAGCGCGGCGCGTTGGTCAGCACGCCGATCGAGGAAATATTGATCACATGGCCGCTCCGCCGCTCCGCCATTCCGGGCAGGAAGCCGAGCGTCAGGCGCAAGCCGCCGAAATAATTGACCTGCATCGCGCGTTCGAAATCATGGAAGCGATCGTAGGAATGTTCGATCCCGCGCCGCATCGAGCGGCCGGCGTTGTTGATCAGGATTTCGACGCCGCCATGGTCCCTGACGATCTGGTCGATCAGCGCGTCGCATTGGGCGGCGTCGGCGATATCCGCCGCGTGGGGCAGGAGAACCAGCCCGCGTTCGGCGCCCTCGCGCACGGTCGCGTCGAGCTTTTCCTGGTCGCGGCCGACGATCAGGACGGTCGCGCCGGCTTCCGCGAGGCGCAAGGCCGTCGCCTTGCCGATGCCGGCCGAGCCTCCCGTGATCAGCACGACCTTGTCCTTGATCCGGCCGCGCAGGCTGCGGTCGATGAACAGGTCCGGGTCGAGATGGCGCTCCCAATAGTCCCACAGGCGCCAGGCATAGTCCTCGATCGGCGGAACCGCGATCCCGGCCGGATCGAGGATCGCCGCGGCCTCGCGGTTGTCGAAGCGGGTCGGATAATTGAAAAAGGCGAGGACGCCCTCGGGCAGCCCGAGATCCTTCATGAAGGCCTTGCGGATGCGGCGCACCGGGGTCAGGGCCTTCAGGCCTTGCAGGATCGGGCGCGGCAGCAGGCCGAACAAGGCCGCGTTGACGCGCACCGGGATGCGCGGGGCGTGCGCGGCGTCGGCGAACAGTGCGAAAATGTCGCCAACCCGGCGCGGGTGCGGATCGACGAGATGGAAACAACGGCCGTCGAGGCCTTCGCTGTGGGCGAGACGGTCGAGGGCGGCGACCACGAAATCGACCGGCACCAGATTGATCCGCCCGCCTTCGAGGCCGACCATCGGCGCCCAGGGCGGCAGCGCGCCGCGCAGTTTCTGGATCAGCTTGAAGAAATAATAGGGGCCGTCGATCTTGTCCATTTCGCCGGTTGTGGAATCGCCGACGACCAGGCCGGGCCGATAGATGCGGAAAGGCGTCTTCGCCTCCCGCCGCACGACTTTCTCGGCTTCGTGCTTGCTGGCGAAATAGGGATGGCCGAGATTCTCGGCTTCCTCGAACATGTCTTCGCGAAAGACGCCCTCATAGAGCCCGGCGGCGGCGATCGAACTCATGTGATGGAAGCAGCGCGCGCCGAGGGCCTCGGCGAGGGCGAGGGCGTGGCGCGTCCCCTCGACATTGACCTCCATTTCCTCACTCGGGTCGGCGTCGAGATCGTAGATCGCGCCGAGGTGGAAGAAATGATCGACTTTCCCCCGCAGGCCTTTGATCGCGGTGGAATCCACGCCGCACAGGGGCAAGGTGAGATCTCCGGGCAGGGCGATGGCGCGGGCCTCGTTGGCGCTCCAGAAGGCGCGCAATTTTTCGAGGCGCTCGGGCGTCGCGTTGCGAATGAGGAAATAAACCTTGGCGCCGGCGCGGGAGAGCAATTGACGGGTCAGGCGCTTGCCGATGAAGCCGCTGGCCCCGGTGATGACGTAGATCATGGCCGTTTCTCCCTATTGGCCTAGATTACCTTTTAAGATTAGAGTCCGCCGCCTAGGAGAATAGGGCGAAAAACCTAAAAACCGCGACTATTTTCCTAACATCAGTCCGCGAAATGAATCCGGGCGGCGAGGGAAGGGAGAGCAAGATGGTCAAGAAGCTCAAAGCTCTTGTTGAAGGCAAGACCGATAGCGAAATGGCGGCGCTGATCAAGAATTCCGCCAATCAGATTTGGCTGGCCGGCCTTGGGGCCTTCGCCAAGGGGCAGGAGGAGGGCGTGAAAGCGTTCGAGGCTCTCGTCAAGCATGGCGAGGCCGTTCAGGACCGGGCCAAGAAGGCCGCCGATGAGAAGATCGCCGACGTGAAGGCTCAGGCGTCCGGACAATGGGACAAGCTGGAGCAGGTGTTCGAGGAGCGCGTGGCGCGCGCCCTTCACTCCTTGAGCGTCCCGACGAAGAAGGACGTCGAGGCGCTGAGCCGTCGGGTGACCGAACTGACCCAGGAGGTCAAAAAGCTTTCGGTCGGGAGCGATGCGCCCAAAGCGCCGACGCGTGGCGCAAAGTGAGTTGACCGGGTGATTTGACCGGCGCCCATTTCGGCGGAGCCGCCCTCACGGGCGGTTCCATCGCGCTCGGGGGCGTTCGAAGGGGAGGCGACGTGGATCACGACTTGAAGGGCGTTGCGCTGGCCGGCGGCGGTCCGCTCGGCGCGATTTATGAGATCGGCGCGCTGGCGGCGCTCGATGAGGCGTTGAAGGGAGTTGATTTCCTCGGCTGCGACTTCTTCGTGGGCGTCAGTTCGGGCGCCTTCCTGGCGGCGGGCCTCGCCAACGGCATCTCCCCCCGCGACATGCATCGCAGCTTCATCGAGAGCGAGGAAGCGGACGATCCCTTCGAGCCGGATGTCCTGTTGCGCCCGGCGCTCGGCGAATATGCGCGCCGTCTGGCCAGCATTCCCGGCCTTGCCGCCGCGGCGGCGCAAGCCTGTCTTGACCATCCCTTTTCGGGCGCGCTCGCGGAATCCCTGCATCGCCTTGGCGACGCCCTGCCGACCGGCCTGCTCGACAACCACGGCGTCGGCGCCTTTCTCGCGAAACTCTTCTCCGCGCCGGGGCGGACCAACGACTTCCGCGCGCTGAAGCGCAAATTGTTCCTGGTCGCGACCGATCTCGACTCCTGCACGGCTGTCGCTTTCGGCTCGAGCGGCTGGGACGACGTGCCGATTTCCCTCGCGGTTCAGGCCAGCTCGGCTCTGCCGGGCCTCTACCCGCCGGTCGAGATCGCGGGCCGCCATTTCGTCGACGGCGTCTTGATGAAGACCCTGCATGCGTCTGTGGCCTTGCGCGAAGGGGCGAAGCTGCTGTTCTGCATCAATCCGCTGGTTCCTTTCGACGCGGTCGCCGCCGCGCGCCAGTCGCACAAGAAGCGTCGCTCCCTGGCGGAGCACGGCTTTCCGACCGTGATGTCGCAAACCTTTCGCGCCATCATCCATTCGCGCATGCGGGTCGGCATGGAGCGTTATTCGCGGCTTTATCCGGACGCCGACGTGGTGCTGTTCGAACCGGCGCGCGACGACCCCGAAATGTTCTTCACCAATATCTTTTCCTATTCCGATCGCCGGCGGCTGTGCGAACACGCCTACCAGAGAACACGCGAGGACTTGCGCCGTCGCGCCGACGAACTCGAACCCGTTCTTGCGCGTCATGGCGTGTCGATCGACCGGGACGTACTCGCCGACGCCTCGCGCCGCCTTTCGCGGCCAAGGACGAGAGCGCGCCGCAGTCCGGCGCGCACGCTGGACCGCGCCGCGACGCAACTGGCGCAGACGCTCGACGTTCTGGAGCATGCGCTCGCGGGCGCCCAGCCCAGATGAGACTTCTGGCCTCGGGGGAGGAACGAGACCATGGAGAAAAAGCCGAAACGGCGAACGCGAGAAAGAATATTGGAGACAGCCCTTCGGCTGTTCAACGAATATGGCGAGCCGGGGGTGACCACCACGGCCATCGCCGACGAGATGAACATCAGTCCGGGGAATCTCTATTATCATTACCATTCCAAGGACAAGATCGTCGAAGCCCTGTTCTTCGCCTATCGCGACGAGATCGAACGGACCCTCGCGGCGCCGGAAAGCCGCCCCGTCCACGCCGAAGACGCCTGGCTGTTCCTTCATCTCGTCTTCGAGGCGATCCACAAATATCGCTTCCTCTATCGCGACATCAACGAACTGGTGTCGCGGCACCGTGTGCTCGAGACCCAGTTCAAACGCATCCTCGCCCACAAGAAGCGGACCGCCGCCAGCATCCTCCAGGGACTGGTGCAAGCGGGCGAGATGACGGCCGGCCCGATGGACGTCGAGGTGCTGGCGGTCAACATGACCGTTCTCGCGACCTATTGGCTGTCCTACGAATTCGCGCGCGATCCGCGCGCGAAAGAGGAAAGCCGCGCGCTGGCGCGTGGCGCCTTTCATGTCATTTCGCTCGCCGCGCCTTTTCTGGCGACGCGCGAGCGGGCTCTGTTCGACGATCTTGCCCAACGCTATCTGAAATGAGAGGCCGGGATGACGAAAGCGCGATGGAAAACATTTCCGCATGCGGCCAAAGCCTATGAATATTCCGGCGGCGCGCTGGAGAAGAACTGGGAGCGGCTCCATGCCGGAGACTGCGAGCCTTTCCCAGGCGCCGACACTGTCAGGGCGCAGTTCGCCGCTCATCCGAAACTGAAAACCGTCGGCGACGCGGAAGCCGTCGCGGAGACCCTGCAGGACGCTTGGCGCGCCTACCACCGCGGCGATTTTGCCGCGGCTGTCGAACTGGCTGGAAAGCTGGGTCCGATCGGCGCCAACGCCGCCGCCAAGGCGATCAACATTTACGCGACCTATCTGATCGACGACCTAGCCGAAAAGACCCGGCTGTTCCAGGAGGCGGCCGAGCGGGCGGAAAGCCTGCAAAAACTCGCCCCGGACAACGCCAACGCCTTTTATTTCCACGCCCAGGCGCTGGGCCGCTACAGCCAGGGCGTTTCCGTGACCAAGGCGCTCGCCCAGGGGCTGGGCGGCAAGATTCGCCACAGCCTCGAAACGGCGCTGAAAATCGAGCCGCGCCACGCCGACGCCCATATTGCGCTCGGCGCCTATCATGTGGAAATCGTGGACAAGATCGGCGGCATGATCGCGAGCCTCACCTATGGCGCGAGCAAGGACGCCGCCGTCAAGAATTTCGAGCAGGCCATAAAACTCAATCCCGGCTCGGCCATCGCCCGGATGGAATACGCCAATGCGCTGGCGATGCTGTTCGGCGCGGCGAAACTGAAACAGGCGACCGCGCTTTATGAGGAAGCGGCGAAATGCAAGCCGATGGACGCCATGGAGCGCCTCGACGTCGAGGCGGCCAAGGCGGAGCTGGAGGAATGAAACGTTCCGGCCGGCCGAAATTTCAGTTCGCCTCGTCGATCGCGCGGTCGCCGGAGAGTTTGCGGACGGAGAAGCCGTGGGCCGGCGGCCAAAGATCGGGGCAGGCTCCCCAAAGGTGGCTGCTGCGCCCTCACGCCGAACCGTGCAAAGCGCCGCGCCGGCGGCGCGGCCTTGCCGGCGCCGGCTGGTCTTGCCGCCATACAGGAGCCGCTGCCGCCGGCTTGCGCGGACGTTTGGCCGCCCTTGCCGGCGCCGGCGCGGCCTCCGGCTCGGCGGCTTTTGGCCGGACCGGGCGTTTTCGCGGCTTCGCGGCCCTTGCGCCGCGCTTGGGCTCAGGCTTTTCCCCACGCGGCGCGGGCGGCGCGGAAAACTCCTCGCCGCCCCAATCGTCCATCAGGACGTGGTAGAGGAGCTGTTCGAATTCCGGCTGGAAATATTTGACGATTTCGTCGGGGTCCGGCGTCAGCGCGGCGTCGGTGATCAGGCCGAGCTGCACTTGATTGTTGAAGGACAACAGCGAGACGCCCATGCCGATCTCGCCCGATTGCGGCACCCAGAACATGATCTGGTCGATCTCGGAGCCGCCGAGATAAAGCGGCTTCTGCGGTCCCGGCACATTGGTCATCACCGCCGACGCGCGGCTGAGCAGCAGGTCGAACAGCCGGTCCTGCAGCAATTTCGGGCCATAGCCGAGCGCTTCGAGCAGGCCGAGCGTGACCACCGGCTCATAGGATTTCTTCAGCGCCTGCATGCGCCGGCGCACCTCGGCGAGCCGCGCCCGCGGGTCGGCGACCCCCACCGGCAGCTCAACCGCGATTATGCCGAAATGATTGCCGAGCTCACGGGCGCGTCCCGGCGGCCGCAGGTCGATCGGGACGAGGGCGCGCACGTTGACGTCAAGGGTCTGGTCCCCCTTTTCCGTGAGGTAGTCGTTGATCGCGCCGGCGAAGGAGGCGAGCAGCATGTCGTTGACGGTGCAGCCCAGCGCATGGCCGATCGCCTTGACTTCCGGCAGGGGGATCGGCGGGCTCCAGGCGACCATCTTGTCTCCCGAAAGGGCGCCTTTGAGTCGCGTCGGGCTGTCCATCGGCATGAGCAGGAGATAGGCCAGCTCCGCTGCGACATTGACGCCGCCGCTCAACAGGCCAAGCGCCTGGGCCGGCCGGCGCGCCAGGCCAAGCGCCGACCCCAATGCGCCCGCCGAGGCCCGCACGCCGCTCTCGACCGCTTCGATCAGCGGCGCGAGCATCTCCCACGGCGGGCTATAGGCGTCTTCCCGCTGCTCATAAGCGAATTCGACGCCGTGGAGCGGCGCGTCCGGCGCGTCGTCGGTCAGATCGAGCAGGACGTGCATCAGCGCCGCGCCGTCGCCGATGGCGTGATGGATGCGCAGCACGACGGCGACGCCCTCCTCGTACTGCTCGACGACATGAATCTGCCAAAGCGGATGGGCCGTGTCGAGCGGCCGCGTCGCGAGCTCCGCGACCAAGCGCTGGAGCTGCTCCTTGCCTGCCGCGCCGGGGAGCCGCGCGCGGCGGATGTGGCGCCCGATGTCGAAATGCTCATCGTCGCGCCAGCGCGGCGCCGAAGTCCCGTTTTCGACCTTCTGGCGGAAACGGTCATAGGACAGAAGGCGCGCCGCCAAAGTGCGCTCGACGCGGTCCAGATCGACCGGCTCGCGCAGGACGATCACGCCCACAATGGTCATCCGGTTCTTGGGCCGGTCCATTCTCAGCCAGGTGATGTCCACCGGCGCCATGCGCCTGCCCTCGGACATGCGCTTCTCCCCTTTTCCAGCGCGTTTCCACTGCTTCAGCGCCAATCATATCCCTTTTGTTTTCGGGCGGAAGCGCTGGCGCGCATTTTAGGCGTCCTTGCCTAACGCAGCGTGTTAGTTTGTGTTCATGAACGACAAGACCTCCGCGAAGGATCTCGCAATATCGCACCTTGAGGCGCAGCTCGACATTATCGCGCGCGTCCGGGGGGTGGTGGAGAGCGACCCCGCCGTCGAGTGGGCGCGGCGGAGAGTGCGGGAATGGCAGGCGGCGCGGCTGGCGCGCACGCATGGCGACCTTGTCGCCAGTCCGAAATTCGGCGCCGCGGCGGCCTTCTTCCTGGCCGATCTTTATGGCCCGCAGGAGTTCGGCCATCGCGAGGCGGCGGTGCGCCGCGTCCTTCCCTTGATGGAGAAGACCCTTCCGGCGCCAGCGCTCGACACGATCGCCGACGCCATCGAGCTCGACGCGCTGTCGGAATCGCTCGACGTGGCGATGGCTTCGCATCTGGGCGAGAATTCCGGCGCGATCGACGCGGCCGCCTATGGCGCCGCCTATCGCGGCGTCGGGCGGCGGGAGGACCGCATGCGGCAGATCGAGCTGATCGAAGATCTCGGCCATTCGCTGGAGAAGCTCACCCACGCGCGTTTCGTCGGCGCGGCCTTGTCCGCCATGCGCAAGCCCGCCCGGATGGCGGGGCTCGGAGACCTGCAGGCCTTTCTGGAGCGCGGTTACGGCGCCTTCCGGAGGATGGGCGGCGCGCGTGAATTCGTGGAGACGGTGACGACCCGCGAGGCCGCGATCAGCGCGGCCCTGTTCGGCGGCGACGATCGTCCGCTCCAGGGCTGATCGGGAGAGGGCGATGGACCGCTTCGATTATGTCATTGTCGGGGGCGGGTCGGCGGGCGCGACGCTTGCCGCGCGCCTGAGCGAGAATCCGAATGTTTCCGTCTGCCTGCTTGAAGCCGGGGGACGCGGCGACAGCCTGGTCGTGCGCATGCCCGCCGGCGCGGTGGTGTTGGTTCCCGGCCGTCCGAAAATCAACAATTGGGCGCTGTGGACCGTTCCGCAGCCGGGCCTGAAGGGCCGCCGCGGGTTCCAGCCGCGCGGCAAGGCGCTCGGCGGCTCCTCCGCCATCAACGCCATGCTTTACGTGCGCGGGCATCGCCGCGATTACGACCTCTGGGCCGAAAGCGGCTGCGAGGGCTGGTCCTGGGACGAGGTTCTTCCCTTTTTCCGCAAGGCGGAGAACAATGTCCGGGGCGCGGATGACGTCCACGGCGGCTCAGGGCCGTTGCAGGTTTCCGACCAGCAGAGCCCGCGCCCGATCACCCGGGCCTTTCTCGAGGCGGCGAGCCAGCGGCAATTTCACATCAGGCGCGATTTCAACGCCGGCGACAACGAAGGTTTCGGCCTGTTTCAGGTGACGCAATTCCACGATCAAAGGCGCCGGGGCGAACGCTGTTCGGCGGCGGCGGCTTATCTCCACCCGGTGATGGGCCAGCGCGCCAACCTGACGGTTTTTACTGGCGCGCGCGCCACCAGGATCGTTTTTGATGGCAAGCGCGCCGCCGGCGTGCGCTATCGCGTCAACGGCGAAGAGCGGCAAGTCGAAGCGGGACGCGAAATCGCGCTGTGCGGCGGCGCCTTCGGCTCGCCGCAATTGTTGCAATTGTCCGGCGTGGGGCGTCCGGAAGACATAAGGCCCCACGGAATCGCCATGGTCCATGAATTGCCCGGCGTGGGGCGGAACCTCCAGGATCACCTCGATTTCATCCTGGCCTGGAAGACGCGCGACAAGGACAATTTCGGCATCGGCCTTGGCGCGGCGGCGAGGCTTTTCCCGCACGCCCTGGCGTGGCGGCGCGACGGGAGCGGCATGCTGGCGACGCCTTTCGCCGAAGGCGCGGGCTTCCTCAAGACTGCGCCCGGCCTCGACCTGCCGGACGCGCAGATGCATTTCGTCATCGGAATCGTCGACAACCACGCCCGCAAACTGCATTGGGGTCATGGCTTCTGTCTCCATGTCTGCGCGCTCTATCCCCATTCGCGCGGGCGCGTCTTCCTCGAAAGCGGCGATCCGCTGGCGCCGCCGGGGATCGACCCGTGCTTCCTTTGCGACCGCCGCGACCTCGAAACCCTGATCCGCGCCGCCCGGATCGCGCGCGACATCGTGCTGAGCCCGCCGCTGTCGCATTATTGCGACGAAGAATTGTTCGGCGTCCGCGACCGCATGACCGACTCGGAATGGGAAGACCACATCCGTTCGCGCGCCGACACCATCTACCATCCGGTCGGAACCTGCCGGATGGGCGTGGACGACCTTGCGGTGGCGGACCCGCAGCTGCGCGTGCGGGGGCTTGACGGGTTGAGAATCGTGGACGCTTCGGTGATGCCGAATCTGATTGGCGGCAACACCAATGCGCCGACCATCATGATCGCGGAAAAAGCGGCGGATCTGATCGGCGGCGCTGCGCGATGACGCTCCACCTTCATGGGGGACGAAGATCTTGCATGGCGAAGGGACGCCGGAAGAATGGCGGCCCAGCGGCTTTTACATGGTCGCGGGCTTAGCCTTGGGTCCAAAGTGTTGCGGACGCCGCCGGGACGACTATGCTTCATTGCTTGAGGCCCCGGCGTGTCGCGGGGGCCTGTCTGGAGCCTGTGATCAATCTGGCTCGACGGCAAAGAAAAGGCGCGGGGGCTGGTCTCGATGAATATTCCGAAGATGATTCTTTCAGGGCGGGGCGGCGAAGTTTCCGCGCCGGCGCCGGCGCTTCGGCTTCTTGCCTGCGGCGCCGCGGGCGCCGGCAAACGCACCCTGATTGGCCGCGTGCTTCAGGCTTGCGGCGCCGCGCCTCATGACCAGCTTGCCGGGCAGGCGGGCAATTCGCATCGTTTCGCGACCAAAAAGCGGTCGTTCCTCATCGCCGACGCGCCAGGCGATGAACCATATGCGAAAGCCGTGGCGATGGCGGCTGCGAACTGCGATCTGGCGATCCTGCTGATCGACGCCCGCACGGGCCTTGTCGAACAGACCCTGCGTCATCTGGCGGTCGTCTCCATGCTCGGGCTCCGCCATGTCGTGCTGGCGGTCAACAAGATGGATCTGGTCGATTACAGCGAGACCGTGTTCAACGCAGTCGTCGCCGATTTCACCCACCACGCCAGCGGCATGGGTTTCCGCACGCTGGCCGCCATTCCGATGTCGGCGCTTTCCGGCGTCAATGTCGCTTCGCCCTCGACCCTGATGCCCTGGCGCCATGGGCCATGCCTGCTCGACTATCTCGAAACCGTCGAGATCGTCGATGACGCGGCCGAGGCGCCCTTGCGTTTTCCGATCGAGGGGGTCGAACTCGTCTGATCCCGATATCCGGGGCTTCAGCGGCATGGTGATGTCGGGACGGGTCACGGTCGGCGACGAAATCTGCGTCGCCGACAGCGGCAAGACCGCTCATGTCGCGCGAATCCTCGGCGCGCAGGGCGATATTGACAACGCCAGCGCCCATGACGCGGTCACGCTCGTCTTTGACGAGAAGGTCGAGGCCTCGCGCGGCGACATGATCTGCCATGTCGCCGACCGGCCGGCGGTCGTCGAGCAATTCGCCGCCCATCTTTTGTGGATGGGCGAGGAAAAACTGCTTCCCGGCCGCTCCTATCTCATCGTCCTCAACGGCCGGACGGTTGCGACCAGCGTCACCGAGATCAAATACCGGCTGAATGTCGAAAACCACCAGCAAATGGCGGCCAAGACGCTGCAAGCCAATGAGATCGGCTTCTGCAACTTCGCCGCCGCGCAGCCGCTGCCCATCGATCCTTTCGAACATTTCCGCAAGACCGGCGCCTTTCGGCTGCTCGACCGCGCGACCAACGCCACGGTGGCGATCGGGACGATCGCCTTCCCGCTGCGGCGCGCGAGCAATGTCCATCTTCAGCCGATGAGCGTGACCAAGGAGGTCCGCGCCGGGCTGAAAGGCCAGAAGCCCACGGTGCTGTGGTTCACCGGCCTGTCCGGCTCGGGCAAATCGACGGTCGCCAATCTGGTGGAAACCAGGCTCGCCGGCCAGAGCGCCCATACCATCGCGCTCGACGGCGACAATCTCCGCCACGGCCTTAACCGCGACCTCGGCTTCACCGACGCCGACCGCGTCGAGAACATCCGCCGCGTCGGCGAGGTGTCGAAACTGATGGCGGACGCCGGGCTGATCGTGTTGTGCTCCTTCATCTCACCCTTCGAGGCCGAGCGCCGCACGGTGCGCGAATTGCTCGGCCCCGGCGAATTCGTCGAAATCTTCGTCGATACGCCGCTGGAGACCTGCATCCTGCGCGACCGCAAGGGGCTGTACAAGCGGGCGCTCGCCGGCGAAATCAAGAATTTCACCGGCGTGACCCAGCCCTATGAGCGGCCGGACAACGCCGAGATCGTCCTGACGCTGGACGACGGGCCCGCCGAGGCGATGGCCGACCGCATCGTCGAATATCTGCGCGTCAACGGAATCGTCGCCTCGGCCTAGAACGTTTTCAAGCGAAGTGGAATCCGGTTCGCGTGAAGACCCGAAGGGCCGCGTTAGCGAATACGCGTCAAAACAAAATACTAGAGCCCCGATCCGATGCAATCGGATCGGAAAAGGCTCTAAGCGCGGCGAATTTGTTATCATGTCGCCGGTTGCTTTCGATCGGCGCAGGATGGACGATTCCAGGACTTTCTCGGCGCCTTACGCGCCGGCCGACGAGGACTTCGCGCGGGCCTGGCTCGCGGCGCCGGCGCGCGACGATTTGCGCGCCGAGGAAGCGGCGCTGGCGTTAGAACTGCTGGGCGCGATCCGCGCCCGCGCGCCGGGCGTTGGCGGGGTCGAGGATTTCCTGCATGAATTCAAACTGTCCTCGCGCGAAGGCCTCGCCATCATGGCGCTCGCCGAGGCGCTGGCGCGCGCGCCGGACAATCCTACCGCCGATCTTCTGCTGGCGGATAAGCTCGCGGCGGGCGATTTCGAACATCACGCGCCTCAATCCGACGCGCCGCTGATCCAGGCCTGCGCCTATGCCCTGGGCTTTTCGGCGCGGCTGGTGGAAGCCGAATTCTCGCCGCGCCGGGTTGTCGCCGGCCTGGCCCGGCGCCTCGGCGTCCCGGCCCTGCGCGCCGCCGCGCGCCAGGCCCTGCGCCTGCTCGGCGGCCATTTCGTCTTCGGGGAAACGATCGAGGCCGCGCTGTCCCGCGCGCAAACGCCGGCCTGCCGGCGCGATCTCCATTCCTTCGACATGCTGGGAGAGGGCGCGCGCACGGCGGGGGACGCGGCGCGCCATTTCGACGCCTATGCGCGGGCGATCCAGGCGATCGGCGCGGCGGCGCAAGGCGAGGGGCCGGCGCAAAGGCCAGGGATTTCGGTGAAACTTTCGGCGCTCCATCCGCGCTACGAGGGGATTTCCGCGGAGCGTGTGCGGGTAGAACTCACCCCCCGGCTTCTGGAGCTGGCGCGTCTCGCCAAAGACCGCGACATCGGCCTGACGATCGACGCCGAGGAAGCCGACCGGCTGGAGCTGTCGCTCGATATTTTCGGCCGGGTTCTCGGCGATAAGTCTCTGGCCGGCTGGGAAGGCCTCGGCCTCGCGGTGCAGGCCTATCAGAAACGCGCGGGCGCGGTGATCGATCACGTCGCGGAACTGGCACGCGAAAAAAGCCGCCGCATCACCGCGCGGCTGGTCAAGGGCGCCTATTGGGACAGCGAGATCAAGCGCGCCCAGGAGCGCGGGCTTGCCGATTATCCGGTCTTCACCCGCAAGGCGATGACCGATGTGAATTTTCTCGCCTGCGCCGAACGCCTGCTGGCGGAGGACCGTGTTTTCCCGCAATTCGCCACCCACAACGCCCTGACCGCGGCGACGATCGCAACACGCGGAAAAGGGCGGCGCGATTATGAGTTCCAGCGCCTGCACGGCATGGGCGAGGCGCTGCACGAAGCCTTGCGCGCGCATTCTGGCGTCGCCTGCCGGGTCTATGCGCCGGTCGGGCCGCATCGCGACCTGCTGGCTTATCTGGTGCGGCGGCTGATCGAGAATGGCGCCAACACGTCCTTCGTCGCCCGCGCCGCCGAGCCTGATGTTCCCGAGAAAGACCTGCTGGCCGATCCGCTCGAAAGTCTGCGCCAATCGGGCCGTTTCCATCACGCCCGCCTGCCCTTGCCGCGCGATCTTTTCGCCCCGCAGCGCCGGAATTCGGCCGGGGTCGAATTCGGATGCGGGGCGGCGCTCGACGGATTGCTGGCCGAGATCGCCCCGCATCGTGGCCTTTCTGGCGCAGCCCTTCCCGCGCCGATATCCGCCGATGCGGCTCTCGGCAAGGCGGAAAAGGCTTTTGCAGCCTGGAGCGCGACCCCAGTTCGCCGGCGCGCGGCGATTCTCCTGCGCGTCGCCGACCTGTTCGAAGCGGAGCGCGGCCGGCTGATCGCCTTGTTGCAGGAGGAAGCCAAAAAGACGCTCGACGATGGCGTCGCCGAAGTGCGGGAGGCGGCTGATCTCTGCCGCTATTACGCCGCCGAGGCGGGAAAGATCTGCGCCCAAAAAGCCCTGCCGGGCGTCACCGGCGAGGAGAATATTTTGCGCCGCCACGGGCGCGGCGTTTTTGTCTGCATTTCGCCATGGAATTTTCCTCTCGCCATTTTTTCCGGCCAGATCGCGGCGGCGCTCGCGGCGGGAAATTGCGCGGCGGCCAAGCCGGCGGAACAGACCCCGCGCATTGCGCTCGCCGCGACGGAAATTTTCGCGGCCGCGGGCTTGCCCGAAGGCGCGCTGGTCTGCGCGACCGGCGACGGCGCGCTTGGCGCCGAACTGGTCGCCGACCCGCGCGCGGCGGGCGTCGCCTTCACCGGCTCGGTCGAGACCGCGCAAGGCATCCAGCGCGCCTTGGCCGCGCGCGGCGGCCCTATCGTCCCGCTGATCGCCGAGACCGGCGGCGTCAATGTCATGGTCGTCGATTCGACCGCCTTGCTCGAACAAGTCACGGATGACGTCCTGACCTCGGCCTTCCGCTCCGCCGGCCAGCGCTGCTCGGCCCTCCGCCTGCTCTGCCTGCAGGAGGAAATTTTCGCGCCGGCGCGCGACATGCTGATTGGCGCGGCGGCCGAACTGCGCGTCGGCGATCCGTGCGATTTCGCCACCCATGTCGGCCCGGTGATCGACGCGGAAGCCAAGGCGGCGCTCGACGCCTATATCGCGGCCCGCGCCGCCGAGGGCCGCATTCTTTATGCCGGCGCCGCGCCTGGCGACGGCAATTTCGTCGCGCCCCACATCATCCGGCTCGATTCCGCGCGCGACCTGACCCGCGAGATTTTCGGCCCCGTGCTGCATGTCGCGCTTTGGCGCGGAGAAAGATTTTCCGCCCTGATCGACGAGATCGCCGCTTCGGGCTATGGGCTGACTCTCGGCTTGCACAGCCGGATCGAGGCCCGGATCGCGGAACTGGCGCGCAAGGCGCCGGCGGGGAACATTTATGTCAATCGCAACATGATCGGCGCGGTGGTGGGCAGCCAGCCCTTTGGCGGCTTCGGCCTCAGCGGAACCGGCCCCAAGGCGGGCGGCCCCGATTATCTGCGCCGTTTTTATCGCGAGGCGACGCTGACGGTGAACCGGGCCTCGCTCGGCGGCGACGCCGGCCTGCTGGCGCTCGACGATTGATCCATTCCGCGCCCTTGCGGCTCGTCATCCCGGCGATGAGGGCCTTGATGTGCTTGCCTCGCAGCCCTTTGATCGGGCGCTCGCCCCGGTCGTCCTCGCGGCAAAGTTATCAACTTGCCGTCGCACGACAGCCTGAGTTGACGCGGCCAAGCTCAAAAAGAGCGGGTCGCGATCGTAGCGGGCGACGAGATCGACAAAACTGCCGGCTGAACAGCCCTGGATTGGTAGACGCCTTCTTCCCTGGATTTGAGGCCAGCAGGCCACGATGGGCGCGACGCCGTGATTCAGTTCTCCTGCTGATTTGGCGGGAGACGCGGCGATTCCGGCTTTGGCGGCGCTTTCGACCTTCGTCGGTCAAACGAATTTGAAGTCTGCCAGATTTGCGTTGAGGGTCGCGATGCTGACCGAATTCAGCGTAATCTTGTCTCCCAAACTGTCGGTGATCACCGTGTTCGCGCCCGACGGCGCTGCATAGCCCAGGATCGCCATCGCCTCCGCCGCCTGCGTCATTCCTGGCGTCAGATAGCTGAACATCGACGCCTGGAATTCCAAAATGTCGTGGCCGCTTCCCGTCGCGGCGAAATTGGAGATCGTCAGCGCGCCGAAATCCGGCGTCAGCAAAAAAGTGTCGCCGGTCGAACCCGACGCATTGACGTTGAATGTTTCGTTCAACACGCCCGAGCCGACCCCGATCGCCAGATTATTGAGGCCTTTGCGCAAGGTCACGCTTGTCGTTCCGCCCGCTACGCCGGGCGCGGTGACATTTTCGATGTTGCTGAGCGTTTTTGGCGTTCCAAGATTGAAGGAGCCCGCTCCCTGAAGGAGCAGCGTGTTCGATCCGCCGCCGCCGTTGATGCTGTCGGTGGAATTGATCGTGCTCGGCGTCGCCGCCACGATCGTGTCGGCGCCGACGCCGGCGCTGATCGTGTCCTTCGAGCTTGTGAGCTTATAAGTCTGGCCGAGATCGATCGTGCTCGTCACAGCGGCCGACGTCAACGTGCCGGCGGTCGCCGTCCATGTGAGGGTTCGCGCTGAATCGGAGCCGTTTGATGTGGGATTCGCGTTGGTCGAAGTGAAAACGATCGAGTCGAGCGCGGCCTGATAGGTCGCAGGGCTCGCCGTCCCCGACAAGGTCAGCACGCCGGTCGAAGCATTATAGCTGCCGGTAACGCCGTTCTGGTTCACGAATACAAGCTGGTCTCCACTTTGGAGGCCGGTAGTGATCGCAATTTTCGCGTTCGAAAGCGTCAGGGAGCTTGCGTCGGCGATGGTGAGCGTCGGATCGGCGGCGACTGAAGTGGAAGTCGTCGCAGGCGGAACCGCCTGCGCCCAGTTGGCTAAATAGCCTCCACTGGCGAGCGTCGGCGCCTGCGCCGCAATCGCCACGGTGCTGGCGACGATGGCGGATAATAGCGTCCCGTCGTAGACCTGCCAGCTCACGGCGCGCGACCCCGTGTTCGTGCTGGTGGTCGAGAAAGTCACCGAATCCAGCGCCGTCTGATATTGCGCCAATGTGGCCGGGCCGTTGAGCGTCAGCACGCCGGTGGCCGCATTATACGCGCCGGTAATGCCGTTCCGGTTGGTGAAAATGAGCTGGTCGCCGGACTGGAGGTTGTTCGAGATCGTTACCGTCGCCGAGGCGAGATCAAGATTGTCGGGATCGCTGACCGCCAGCGAGTTGTCGATCGCGACGGCGGCGCCTCCGGCCGTATAGGTCGTGGTATTGCCCGCGCCCGACAGGACCGGCGCCTGGTCGACGCCGACGACATTGACCGAGCTCGACACGACGGAAGATTGCTGCGCGCCGGCGCTGACCTGCCAGTTGATCGCGCGCGTCAGGTCCGCGCCGTAATTGGTCGGATTGAGGCTGGTCGAACTGAAGGTGACGCTGTCGAGCGCCGTTTGATAGGCTGCGAGGCTCGCGGAGCCTGAGAGCGTCAGCACGCCGGTCGTGGAATTATAGACGCCGGAAATGCCGTTCTGGTTGACGAAGCCGAGCGTGTCGCCGGCCAACAGGCCGCTCGCGATTGAAACCGTCGCGCCGCTCAGCGTCGCGCCGCTCGGGTCCGAAACCGTCAAGCCGGAGTTGAGCGTCGCCGAAGAGCCCCCCTCGGTATAAGTCGCCGCAACCCCGCCGCCGCCCAGCGTCGGGGGCGCGACGATGTTCACCGTGCTGGTCGCCGCGGCGGAATTCAGCGTCCCGTCGTAGACCTGCCAGCTCACGGTGCGCGAGGCCGCGTTGAGGCTACTGGTCGAGAAGGTCACGCTGTCGAGCGCCGTCTGATATTGCCCGACGCTCGCCGCGCCGGTCAGGGTCAACACGCCGGTGGCCGAATTGTAGCTGCCGGAAATGCCGTTCTGATTGGTGAAGTTGAGCTGGTCGCCGGATTGGAAATTGCCCGAAATCGTCACCGTCGACGAGGCGAGATCAAGATTGTCGGGATCGCTGACCGCCAGCGAGTTGTCGATCGCGACGGCGGCGCCTCCGGCCGTATAGGTCGTGGTATTGCCCGCGCCCGACAGGACCGGCGCCTGGTCGACGCCGACGACATTGACCGAGCTCGACACGACGGAAGATTGCTGCGCGCCGGCGCTGACCTGCCAATTGATCGCCCGTGTCAGGTCCGCGCCGTAATTGGTCGGATTGAGGCTGGTCGAACTGAAGCTCACGCTGTCGAGCGCCGTTTGATAGGCTGCGAGGCTCGCGGAGCCTGAGAGCGTCAGCACGCCGGTCGTGGAATTATAGACGCCGGAAATGCCGTTCTGGTTGACGAAGCCGAGCGTGTCGCCGGCCAACAGGCCGCTCGCGATCGAAACCGTCGCGCCGCTCAGCGTCGCGCTGCTCGGGTCCGAAACCGTCAAGCCGGAGTTGAGCGTCGCCGAAGAGCCCCCCTCGGTATAAGTCGCCGCGACCCCGCCGCCGCCGAGCGCCGGTGGCGACGAACTGGAGACCGTCACCTGCGCCGTCACGGTGCTCCACCAGGCGGTAAGTCCTGTCGGGATGGTTACGCCCGTTTTGGTCACATATTCGTTGGAGATCCAGAAGGCGTTCGCGTTGTTGGGGTCGGCGATCGCGCTCGAATAGGTTCCCCAACGCTGTGCGCCCGTCGCGCCAGAGGTCTGCTGGAAATAGCTCGCGCTCGACTGATAAAGCGTCGGCGCGCTGAAGATGGAGGCGCCGGCGCCCATCGTCACATAATAGTCGGACGGGTCGAGGCTGGAGCCGGAAGCGGTGAAATTGATCAGGACGTCGCCGTTGCCGTCGACCGCGATCGAGGCGTTGAAAACACCGACGCCTGAGCCGATCGACGCTCCGGAAATGTCGCCCTGGGCCGCCACTGTCGGCGAAGCCGGATTGGCGACGTTGAGCTTGAACCAGTGAATTTCCGGCGTCGTCGCTCCCGACGGCATGACCTCGCTCACGCCCCACAGATAGCCGTTGGCGTAGGTGAGGCTTTCGATGCGCGAGTTGCCGGCGTCGAGGGTGAGGCTCGTGCCGGCCTGCTGCACAGTAAAATCGCTTGTTCCGGGCCCCAGGTCGCTATTGCCGAGCGCAATCGTCTGCACGGCGCTGAAGCCGCGCGACGCGCTATAGGTCTGGTAGTAAAGGTTGGTCTGCGACCCGGTCGAATGGGCGGCCAAATAATAGCTCACGCCGTTGGCGCCAGCGACATTGCGCATGATGTAATCGGCGGCGGGCGCGAGATTGGCGACCGTATTCGGCGAGCCGGCGACGACGCTGCTTTCGCTCAAGATCCATTCGCCGGCGCCGCCAAAGCCGCCGGAGTCGAGATATTCCGGGTTGGTGAGATCGATATTGCCGCCGCCGACCGACAGATAGGGCATATCCGACTGCGACGTTCCATTGTTCGACGTGTCGATCGAGGCGACATACCAGCCGTCCGCCGGATTGCTGTCTTTCGAGACTGCAATGTCGATATTGGTCTTGAAATTGCCGCCGCCCGGCTGGAAGTTTTCGGCGATCAGGACATAGCGTCCCGTCGAGCTATCGTAGGCGATGCGCGCATCGAGGACGGAATTATCCAGCGTCGAGCCCAGCGAAGTGAACAGCGTATAAAGCGATCCGGTCGTCGCTGCGCCGCCGGCGAGGTTGGTGATTTCGTATTTCGTCGTTTCCGCCATGACGACATTGCCCGGTCCGACCGCGAGGCCGTTTTCGGGCGGGTAATTGGTCGGGTCGGAAAGGCCGGAAAACAGGGCTGTGACGGAAGCCGTCCCCGGCGGCGGCGGCGGCGGAACGATGTCGACGACGCTCGTCACGGGCAAGGAGGTGGTTCCCGCGCTCGTCGCCGTCCAGGTGATGGTGCGGGTCATATCGGCGCCGCCGTTGGTCGCATCGGCGCTCGATGATGAGTAGACGACAGAATCAAGCGCTGCCTGGTAGGCGGCCAGGCTGGCGTTTCCCGACAGCGTCAAGACGCCGGTCGAGGCGCTGTAGGAGCCGGTAATGCCGCTCTGCGCCGTGAAGGCCAGCGTGTCGCCGGCGAGCAGGCCGACGCTGATGGCGATGGTGGCGCTGTCCAAGGTCGTGCTGCCGGCGTCGGAGACCGTCAGACCGGCGTCGACGGCCACGGGAGCCCCGCCCTCGTCATAGTCGACCGTATTGGCCGCGGCGGAGAAAACCGGAGGCGCGACGACCGCGCCAACCTGGACCTGAGCGGCGATGGTGCTCCACCAGCCGGGCGAACCGCCCGGACCGTTGACGGCGGTGGTCACATATTCGTTCGAGAACCAGAAGCCGTTGGCATTGTTGGGATCGGCGACCGCAGTCGAATAGGTTCCCCAGCGCTGATCGTTCAGGCTGCCGGAATTGAAAAAAGTGTTGCTCGCTTCATAGAGCGTCGGCGCGCTGAAAGCCGAATCGCCCGCGCCAAGCACGGTATAATAATCGGACGGATACATGTCCGGCCCCGAGGCCGAGAAATTGATCAGGACGTCGCCATTGGCGTCGACCGCGATCGACGGATTGAAGACAGCGACGTTGGCGCCGAGCGATGCGCCGGAAATGACGTTGCCGTTGACATATTGCGGATTGGCGGGATTGGTGACGTCGAGCTGGAACCATTCGATTTCGGCGGCAGACCCTGCGCTCGGCATGACTTCGCTCACGCCATAGACGTAATCGTGTCCTCCGGAGGAGGAATAGGCAAGGCTCTGGATGCGCGAGTCGCCAATGTCCAGCACCTCGGTCGTGCCCATCTGTGCGGCGGTATAGTCGCTTCCGCCCCCTCCCACGTCGGCGTCGCCGAGGTATAGCGTTTGCGTCGCGCTGAAGCCGTTCGTCGCACTGTAGGTCTGGTAGGTGAGAGCGGTCTGGCTTCCGTCCGAATAGGCGCCCAAATAATATGTTGTCCCGTTGTCGCCGGCGACATTGCGCATGATGCCGCCGGACGCCGATGCGATATTGCTGGCGGCGGGAGTGATCGCGGCGTTTCCGGCGGCTATGACGTCGCTCTCGCCGACGACGAATTCGGCCGTGCTGTAGCCGCCTCCGGCGTCGAGATATTCGGGCGTGGAGACATAGATATTGCCGTTGCTGACCGACAGATAGGGCATGTCGGACTGGGTGGTGAAGCCGTTGGACGTGTCGATCGAGGCGAGATACCAACCGTCGGCAGGATTGCTGTCCTTGGAGACGGCGATGTCGATATTGGCGCCGAAATTTCCCGTTCCCGGCTGAAAATTATCGACAACGATCACAAATCGGCCGGTCGAGCTGTCATAAGCGGCGCGCGCGTCGAGCAGGCTGTTGTCGAGCGTCGAGCCGAGTGGCGAGAAAAGACTATAGAGCGATCCGTTGGCTACGATCGGATTGCCGCTGAGGTCGGTGATCTCGTAATGCGTGGTCTCCGCCATGAAAATGTAATCGGGGCCCACGGCGAAGGCGTTTTCCGGCGGCGTGTTGGTCGGGTCGGAAATGCCGGAAAATGGGTCGGTGATCGTGCTGGCCAGCGTCGGGACGCTGGCCGGAAACTGGGAAGGAACAATGTTGCCGGTGACGCCCTGCGTCGAACTCGAAAACAAAGCCAGATAATTCGGCTGGCTCGGATACGCCAAACCGTAGTCGTTGGTGAAGAGCATCCCCTCGGAGATGAGCTGGTTCAGGAACGGCGCTTCGGCGGTGTTGCCGACGATGTCGCTGAAATTCTCGTTCTCCCGGGTGACGACGACGATGTGGGTCGGAGCCGTGGTCATGGATCGCCCTTCCTGGAACGAAATCGAATGCGCCCCGGCTGTCGCGCATGAGCGCATTCCTGGATGCTTCGGCGTTCACGGGCGCCTAAAAGCGTGCGCCGCCACGCGCTGGCCCTCATTCGGCACATGCGAATATACCGGCGCAAACGTCGGCTTTGGGAGGCTATCTTGGGCGAAACGCTGCTTTTTCGGGCCGGAAACGATACGTCTTTCGAGCGAATCTTGGAGTCTTTCGACCGAGGGATCGCGGGAAATCGAGGAACGCAAGGGCGACGCTCGCCGCAACCACGGATTTCCGACCGCGCGCGAGGCGGTGGCGCTGTCCCGACATGCCGACGTCAGAACGACGCAGCCGCCACAGGCGATAAAGCGCGCAGGCTGGCTTATCAGGAAATTCTGAACCGCGCCGGACCTGGTTTGTTTCGGGCGTCGTGAACGAAGACACAGGCAGCGCTTTTGTCCGGCCTCAAAGGTTCGTAAGTGGCTTATTTTGCTAAAAAATTCTTTTTTGGCCACTGATCAGAATTTTGCAGCCCCTCTGCGCCAGCAGCATAAAAAAGATCAGAGGCG
The DNA here is from genome assembly GCA_963703385.1 of uncultured Pseudomonadota bacterium. Lineage (GTDB taxonomy): Bacteria > Pseudomonadota > Alphaproteobacteria > Rhizobiales > Beijerinckiaceae > Rhodoblastus. The sequence goes on along the minus strand of OY969816.1, from coordinate 3,071,406 downwards.
AGCCGGTTGGTCGCGTGCCCCGGAGTGGTTGAGCTGAGCTGGCGCAAGCCGTTTGCGAAGCGCGCTCATGATAGCGCCCTGGCGAGCGAGCGGCTTGGGCGGAGTTCAGAACGACCGCCTGGCGCCTCGATCCGAAGCCCGCCATGAGACGATGATCCTGCAGGTCATGTCAGCGCTGTCGCAAGCGCCGCCGGTGCCCGAAAACCTGCCTTAAATCAAAGGTTAAACGCCCCAATCGTGTTCCGTCGCATATTTATAGGGGTAATCCGGCTCGACATAGCCCTTGCGGCCGTCGCGCTTGGGCAGTTTCACTTTTTCGCGCGGCAGGTCCTCATAGGGGATATGGCGCAGGAGATGGGCGATGACGTTGAGCCGCGCCCGTTTCTTGTCGTCGGAGCGCAGGACATACCAGGGCGCCCAGGAGGTGTCGGTCGCCGCGAACATTTCGTCGCGCGCCCGGGAATAATCGTACCATTTGCTGAAGCTTTTCAGGTCCATCGGCGAGAGCTTCCAGATCTTGCGGCCGTCGTGGATCCGTCCGCGCAGGCGGCGCTCCTGCTCATCCATGCTCACTTCGAGCCAATATTTGAGGAGGATGATCCCCAATTCGATCATCGCCTTTTCGAATGCCGGCGCCTGATTCAGGAAGCGATTCGTCTGCTCCGGCGTGCAAAAGCCCATCACCCGTTCGACGCCGGCGCGATTGTACCAGGAGCGATCGAAGATCGCGACCTCGCCGGCCGCGGGGAAATGCTCGATGTAGCGCTGAACGTACATTTGCGATTTTTGCCGTTCCGTCGGCGCAGGCAGCGCGACGACGCGGAAGACGCGCGGGCTGACGCGTTCGGTGATCGCCTTGATGCAGCCGCCCTTGCCGGCGCCGTCACGCCCTTCGAAAACGATGCAGACCTTGAGGCCCTTGGCGACCACCCATCTCTGGAGCTTCACCATCTCGACATGGAGTTTTTCCAGCTCCGGCTCATAGGCTTTGGCCTTGAGCTTGCCTTGCGGTTCGGCCGACGCCTCGTCATGCCCATGGCTTTCGTTCATTTTTTTCGCCATCTTCCGCACCTCGAAAGGCCCGCGCCGCGCGCGCGAGCAGCATAGCACAGCTTTCGCCGGCCAGACATCGATCGATCCGCTTGCCGCGCGCCGCGGACGCCGGCATGATCTCGGCGCGCGCGCCCGAGTCGCGCTCCTGCCCGGCGAGACCGATGAGCCTGCTGCTCGACCATCCCCTGGGGCTGCTCGCCCTTTCCCTGTCCGGCCTGTGGCTGGTCGCCTTCGGCGGTTATTTCGCCCAGAAGATCTGGCGGCCGTTGCGGCGCGAGGAACACGATGAATTCAGGACCGTACAGGGCGCCACGCTGACATTGCTCGCCCTGATCGTCGGCTTCACTTTCGCCATGGCGGTCAGCCGTTACGATCTGCGCAAGAATCTCGAGGAATCCGAGGCCAATGCGATCGGGACCGAATTTCTCCGCGCCCAAGTCCTGCCTCCGGCGAGCCGGGCGGGGCTGGAAAAGGCGCTGCGCGCCTATCTCGACCGTCGGATCGCCTTCTATTCCAGCGCGGAGCCGGTCGAACTCGCGCCGATGGCGCGTGACGAGGCGAAGCTCCAGTCTGACATCTGGGCGATCGTTCGCGACGCGGCGGCGGTCCAGCCGACCCCCATCGTGGCTTTGGCGGTCGCCGGGGCCAATGACGTGCTCAACGCCCAGGGCTATGTCGCCGCCGCCTGGGCCAATCGCATCCCTGTCCCCGCCTGGCAATTGATGGCGCTGATCGCCGCCGCCTGCAGCGGCCTGCTCGGTTTCGGCGGCCAGCGATTCAACGCCTTTCTTCTTCTCGTCGTGCCGGCCACGATCTCCGTCTCCTTCCTGCTGATCGCCGAGATCGACAGCCCGCGCGGGGGCCTCATCCGCGTCGAGCCCACCAATCTCGTTTCCGTCGCGCAAAGCCTGAAATAGCATGAATTCCGGGCTAGGCGCCGGGGGTGCATTTTGCAATTATGCCGCGTCTTTTCGCGGGTGCGAAACGGCGGCCGGAGTTCCGGCGCCGGCGCGCCCTTTCACGTCGGAACAGCAGGAGCCCGCAGGATGAAGGCCGGGAAATTCGCAACGCTGGTCATCGCGGCCATGTCCCTCGCATTCGGCGCGCGGCAGGCGGTCGCCGCCCAATGCGGCTCGAGCGGCGCGCGCTATGACGCCTGGAAGCAGGAATTCGCCCAGGAGGCCCGGGCGAACGGAATTGGCGAGCGCGGGATTTCCGCTTTGATGGGCGCCCATTACAACCAGCCGACGATCAACGCCGACCGCGGCCTGAAGAGCTTCCATCTGTCGCTCGACGCTTTCATGGCCAAGCGCGGCGGCTCGATCATCGCGTCGCGCGGGCGCAAGCTGAAACAGGCCAACGCCGGCCTTTTCGCCGAAATCGAGCAGCGCTATGGCGTGCCGGCGGGGCCGCTGATCGCGATCTGGGGCATGGAGACGGGTTTTGGCTCGCAGCGCGGCAATCAGAACATGATTTCGGCGGTCTCGACGCTGGCCTATGACTGCCGCCGGCCGGCCCTGTTCACCGATCAGCTTTACGCCGCTTTGAAGCTGATCGATCGCGGCACATTCTCGGCCGGCACCGTTTCCTCGATGCATGGCGAGGTCGGCCAGACCCAGTTCATGCCCAAGACGGTGCTGGAATATGGCGTCGGCAATCTCGAAAGCTCATCCGGCGCGCTGATGTCCACCGCCAATTACCTGAAGGCCCATGGCTGGCAGCGCGGCGCCGCCTACCAGCTCGGCGAAGCCAATTTCGCCGCGATCGAAGCCTGGAACAGCGCCACGGTCTATCAGCAGGCGATCGCCATCATCGGCGCGAGGATCGACGGCGGAGCCAATTGAGCTTCGCCTTTCGCGCCGGCCTCCTTGGCGGCCGGCGCCTTCCTTAGCCCGCGCCAAGGTTACAGCCCGCGGGTTATAGCCCGCGCGCCCAAGCGGGGCGCAGCGGCGCGCTTTCCGGCGCGGCCAGCGCCGCGCGCGTTTGTTCCAGCAGGCGCGCCTTGTCGGCGCCGAGCACGCCCTTCAGCGCCAGCCAGTTGGAGGCGTGGTCGCTGCGGAAAATGGTGCGTTTCAAGTCGAGCGCCGAAATGAAGCGCTCCATCTCCCCGATCAGCCCAAGAATGTCGAGCGGCGCGTAATCCGGGAAATTGGTCCGGAAACGTTGGTCGCCCATCGGAAAACTGACCACCAGGGTCGCCAGGAATTCCGGCTGGGCGGCGTTCATCAGCCGCGCCGAATTCAAGGCGTGCCGCGCGCTGAGCGCGGACCCGCCGAGGCCGTTGAGGATCATCACCGAGCGCTTAATTCCGGCCTCGCGCAGTTTTTCCAGCGCTGCAAGCGTCGAGGCGAAAGTCTCGCCCTTGTTGACGCGGCCAAGCACCTCGTCGTCGCCCGATTCCGCGCCGACATAGACCAGCGATAGCCCCAGCGCCGCAAGCTCCTTCAGTTCCTCGACCGATTTTTTCGCCACATTGCGCGGCAGGCAATAGGACGACACCCGCCGCACATTGGGCCATTCGCGGCGGATCGCGGTCAGCGCCGCAACCAGGCGCCGGGTCGAAAGCGTCAGCGCGTCGCCGTCGGCGAGAAAGACTCGCGTGACGCGATCGCCAAAGGCCTCGCCGCAGCGCCGGATGGCGCCAAAAATTTCGGCCTCGTCGCGCGGGCGGAATTTTTTTTGCGGCGATGTGTACATTTCGCAGAAGGTGCAGCGGTTCCACGAACAGCCATCTGTCAGGGGCAAGATGAGGGCTTCGGCTTCGCTCGGCGGGCGATAGACCGGCTCGACATAGCGGATAGGAAAATCGTCCATGGGGCTCGCAGCGGGAATGTTTGCAGGGAACTTAAACCATGGCGCGCGCGGAGGCCAGAAACGTCCCGGCATGATTGGGGTCCGGGCGAGGGGAAGGGGCGACCTGTCAACAACCTGGGCGACCGTGTGAATAAGTTGTCGAAATCTGACGCCTGGCCCCAGTTCGCGAGTGACGCAAAGCGGCTGAATCCCGTGATAGGCTGAAGGTCTGGTTCGGGACTGAGAACGGACCGAGGCGCCACGGCAGGGCTGCGCGGTCAACGGAAGTTCATATCTGGGCCAACCACCCCGCGGTTTTGCTCGAAGGCGGACCTTCGACATCGTGAATGGAGCGCGCCAATCGATTCGACGGCGGCGCCGTCCGCACGATCCCAAGCGGACTTCGGCTTACGACATTCGGGGAATACGCCTTGAGCACAGCCGATCCGGCCTTGGGCGGATCATGCGCGGCGGCAGAGTAAGGGAGTCCGAGATCGCGCGCGCCCCTCGCGCCTTGATCGGGAGGCGCATTGGCGTGTTAGTCAATCGGCGCCCTGGCGAGCTGGAAAGCTTTAGCGCTGAGGCGGTGGGGTTTACGCCGATCCCAGGGCGCGGCTTTTGGCAATTATGCACTTGAGTTAGCAACATAGAAGTGCTATGTTTTAGTCATTGGAGAGAGCCAATGACCGACCTGACCGCTCCCCGCTTCCATGACGAAGACGCCGCCCGCGAGCATATCGAAGCTTCGCGCTGGCCGAACGGCGTTTCATGCCCGCTTTGCGGATCGCTCAAGGTGCGCCGCATGGAAGGCAAGACACAGGCGGGAATGTTCCTGTGCAACGATTGCCGGGACAAGTTCACTTGCCGTACCGGAACCGTCATGGAGCGCTCGCATGTGCCGCTCCACAAATGGCTGCTCGCCATCCATCTGATGGCGTCGAGCAAGAAAGGCGTCTCCGCGCATCAACTCATGCGCAACCTGGGCCTCGGGTCCTATCGCACCGCATGGTTTTTGGCCCATCGGATTCGCGAAGCCATGCGCGACGATAGCCACAAAAGCGACGGCGGTCTCGGCGGCGCGAACAACGTTATCGAAGCGGACGAGACCTATGTCGGCGGCAAAGCGAAAAATCGCGCCTTCAAAGAACCAGCTCCGAAAAAGCCAGTTCTGACCCTTGTCGAACGCGACGGCCGCGCGGCGTCATTCCATGTCGCCAACGTGACCGCAAAATCCGTTCGCCCCTTGGTCGTCACCAACGCTAGCCGCGCCAGCACGCTCATGACGGACGAAAGCGCGATCTATCCCGCGATCGGCAGCGAGTTCGCCAATCATCACACGGTCAATCACTCCGCAAACGAATATGTCCGCATGGGCGCTTACGTCCATTCGAACACCGCTGAGAATTATTTCTCCATTCTTAAGCGCGGAATTATGGGCGTCTATCATTCGGTCAGCGAAGCGCATTTGCATCGCTACTTGTCCGAATTCGATTTCCGCTATTCGAACCGCTCGGTGCTTGGCGTTGAAGACGCAGAACGCGCCGCCCGCGCGCTCAAAGGCGCGGAAGGCAGGCGGCTAATGTATAACCAGCCTCGTTAAGCCGAGAACGCTTAAGCAAAAGGCTAAGCACTTTCTGCGTTGGGGGGAACGCCAATGAAACTCATTGAGACCGTAATTCACGGCGAAACAGTACGACTGCTCTATGCAGACGCCGCAACCAAAGACGAAGCCGTTGAATGGGTCGAGTTACAAATGAAATCGGAGGTTGATGATAACCGGCGGCTCGGAGTCGTTCATCAAGCCGTCCTTCTTCGTTTGCAAGCCTTAATTGACGCAGAAAAGACTCGCTTTCGTAGCCTGAGCGATCAAATTCAATAACAGCTTCCCGAATAGAATCCGCCATTAGAGTCACTCCGTTTGTGTTGCTCTCGGCTACCAATCGCCTTTGCAAAATTGATGATACACTAAGAATTATCGAATAAGGAAAGAAAGCAAAATGAAACCAATCTTGATATTTGCCGCTGGGTTGACTGTAGGTATCGCAGCTTCCCAACAGCTATTCCCGTCTCACGCACAAACCGCAGATAGTGACTACCAAATGTTCGTAACATCCGGATCATCAGGCGGCCCATTTGCCTATCTATTGAATGTCCGTACCGGCGTCGTTCGATTTTGCAATGGTAAATCATGTTTTGCGGTCCCTACGACCCCTACGGCACCCTAGTCAAAATGAGGCACAGCCATTGAGGATGCGGAACGCACGGCCAAAGCATTGAAGGGCGCCGAAGGCAAGCGGCTCACTTATCGACAGCCTGATTGCGCCGCCGCCTGCTAAACCAATTTGGGAGCCAAGCGGCGATACTCCCAAAAAATTCAAAAAGCGCCATCGTCGGTGGGCGAAGGATTAGGCTCGCTCAAAGCCTCTTGGACTTGGAACGAGCCGCCATAAATAACAACCGGCCTATTCGTGGAACGCAACAATGCCTGAATCTCGCTTTCCGCCCAGCCTGTCGGCAAAGAACGCAGCGCCAAATCCTCCGATCCCTGGATATGTCCGATGCGACGTGACACACATAGGGACCGAATGGTCATTCGGCATATTGAGCGATGAAGACAAAGTAGCGCTCTCGACCATAACGACAGCCGAAGGCCAGTTGCATATCGGACTGAATCGATCCGAAGCGACAGCCCTTCTCCGGCAGCTTCAATTGTTTCTTGCGGATGCGCCGCAAATCCAAAAGAAATCATAGATTTCTATTCGTCTTTCTTTTTCGGCGGTCGGCCGTGCCTTCTCGGACTCGCGTCTGGCTTGGGCTTGGTCTTATGATCGGGCGGCGTAGCGAGAAGGCGTTTCAACGTTGCTTCCTCCCGCGATTCTGCTTCGCCTTGTCTGGCTTTTTTTTCTTCGATCATAGGGGCCAACATGCCTGATTTCGTCCGTTTGCCGGTTGATCCTGAACTTTGTGTGCGCATCGGTCAAATTGTCACGAAATGGACGGATGTGGAGACTCTGATATCGTGGGCCGTAGGAACTTTCATGCTCGCTGATTTGGCCGCTATGTCGGTTGTATCAAACAGCGTTAGCGTCTCATCCCAAATGAAATGGATTCGAGCGCTTCTCTCGCCGCACGAACACGAAAGAGACGAAAACGAACGCGTTTATGATTTGCTGACGCGCGCTGAGGAGTTGCGACAAGAGCGTAATGAATTGGTCCATGGGACATGGAATTCGGAAAGGTGCGATCCGGGTACGTGCCTAGTCATGACGACCAACCTTGATCGGTCGGAAATGATCAGGGAGCGACTTGTAACCACGCATGATCTCGACGATCTTTGTAGCGAGATTGACAGGTGGATTGACGACTACGTCATCCTCGGACGAGAACTTGGTTTTCCCCGAAATCGAGGATCGGGGAAATCTATCTTCGCTGACTAGATTGGGCGCGCCAGTCGCTTCTTTCGAAGCGACGGCAGAATCTTTATCACTCGCCATTTGCTAACTCAAGTGCATAATTGCCCGGCTTTTTGCCAGTAGCGGCCGAACCATTGCTACCAAAGAAGCGGGTTGGCGCCGCCTTTTCGATCATACGGAGCCGCACAAAATGTGTTATCAAATAGGGGTTTGGAAGCAAAAGCGCGGTCCTCCCCGCGCACTTTGCTAAGCCTTGCCCGCCGCAACGGCGGGCGTTCTTTTTTCGGGCAGGCCGCAAGACTCCAGGGCATGCCATTGAGGAGCCGACGCCTCAATCCTCTGATTGGCGTGATGGCGCCTCGACCCCGACGCCTAACCTCAGTCTCGCGAGCATGGCGATCGCGCGGGCGCGGTTATAGACGCACAGTTTCCGCAATATCTCCCCGACATGCGCTTTGACTGTCGTTTCGCAGATGCCTAATTCATACGCGATCACTTTATTTGGCAAACCATCGACCAACAGCGCAAGAACATTTCGCTGACGGGCAGTAAGGCTTTTCAGCCGCTCGGCGATTTTTGCCTCATCGCACGGACCGGTTGGACAAGTCATGGATTGCGGGCAGTTCTGCGCCAAGTAGTTCAGCGGCGTCGTCATAGCGGCTATCATGTTGCTGGCCGAGGCCAAGAATTCTGACATTTGGCTGCTGAGCGCGTCGATCTGCCACTTGGAATGTTCGAACTGCGCCGCGGCGATCGCGGCCGGCCCCGTCGCGCAATTGATGGCTTCGACGAAATCATTCGCCGCGCCAACGCTGGCGTGAATCGTCTCGACCGCGCGCCTCTGCAGTTCCGTGATTTCAGTGGCCAATAATGCGCCATTCGATTCGATCGAGTGAGTCGCCCACTTTGTCATGACCTTGAATTGCGCGTAGGCGGACTGGACGTGGTTCATGCTCGACGCTGTCGCGAGGAGCACGGGCGAGCGCAACTGTGTCGACGCCGGTGGAGAAAAGCTCGTCGAACTCGTTCCGACCGTTTCGGGACGCGCTCGAGGTCGTTGCAAAGTCAGGCGGAGAGGCGCCTTCGTCGCGGCGCTCATCTTCCGTGATCATAGATTTTCTCCGGTGTGCCTGGGTGGGAAAGCGTAGCCTTGGCCACGCATTGCATTCCATGCGCCTCGCGCTGCGGTAATGGCGACGTCAGTCGACCCGCCCTACCGAGATCGGTGGCCTCATGGCTTCGAAATTCTGATGATAATGTCACGCCGCTCCAACGTACCCGGGAGTGTCCGAAATTTTGTGTGCGGGGCCGAGTTGACCATCAGGCCGTGACGAACCTTTCGTCGAACATGATGGCGAATTGGGTTTTGGCCTCGCACCATTCGCGCCGCGGCGTTTTCCATTCTGCCGCGACTGGCGCAAGACGAGAAACAGCAATTTCAGCGCCGCGTCGTCATCCGATGATGGTCCGACGACGACTTACGCGCTGACCTGGGCAAGCCGCCGCACCTCGCGCAATAATTCATCTTCTGTGAAAGGCTTGCGGACGATGACCGTGTCTCGAAATTTCGCCGGCAGGTTGTCGCTGCCCTCACTGGTGACAAAAATGAACGGAACGCCGCGCCGATCGAGCGTGGTCGCCACTTCATCGACGCGCCCGCCGCTGATGTTGACGTCCAGGAGGGCGCCGTCGATCGTTTCATCCCTGGCGATTTGCAGGGCTTCATCGAGGGTGCCGACAGGGCCGATCACCTCTAGCCCGTCATCAGCCAAGATCGAGTCAATATGCGCCGCCAGTAGGAATTCGTCCTCGACCACCAGAAAGCGTCCCATGACCATCGCCTCAGCCTCTCGCCTGCGCCAATTATGGGCGCGGATTTTCCAGACGTAAGAAACCGCAAAAAGGAGAAGCAATCCATTGGCGCTTGTCTGATAAGTGTATCATCAGGTGATATTGCAAACCTGTGCATGTCACCACATGGGATACTTGCACTTAAGGCTGCTAATGGCACACACGCGCGCCAGAACGACATATCGCACCGCGTGACTCTTTATTATGCTGCACCGCAGCACAAAACAATGGTTCTTTGGTCGGAGAGGCGCAATCGTGTGGGATAAGGAGCGCCGCCAGCAACGGCGACGCGCGCGGTCATTTGGCGATGGCGGCAAGCATTAGATTTCGACCACTGAGCGTTTCGCCCGCAACGGCTTCGCGCTTACGTTCGACGGCGCCGCCGCCGCACTCGACCAATATGTCGAGCCGGGCGGCGTGCTGACAGTCTCGCCTTGGCGGATTAATCAGAGCCCCGCTTTCAGCATCGCTTCATGCACGCGGGTCTGGAACAGGCTGTCGTCGCCGTTGGCGAGCGCTTCGGCGTTTTTCGCCACCGCGTCGCAAAGCGCCTCGACCCAGGGCTTTTCGGCTCTAGCGAAATCGCTCAGCACGAAGGCGTGGACCAGGGCCTTGTCGCCGGGGTGGCCGATGCCGAGCCGCACCCTTCGATAGGCGCCGCCCATATAAGCGGTGATCGAGCGCAGGCCATTATGGCCGGCGTCGCCGCCGCCGCGCTTGACCCGCAATTTTCCGGGCGCGAGGTCGAGTTCGTCATGCAGCACGACAATGTCCTCGACCGGGATTTTGTGGAAGCGGGCGGCTTCGGCCACGGCGCGGCCGCTCTCGTTCATGAAAGTTTCGGGCTTCAGCAGCAGCGCGCGCTCGGGGCCGATCCGCGCCTCGCTCGCCTCGCCCTGGAATTTCCTGCGGAAGGGCGCGGCGCTGAAGGCGCGCGCGATGGCGTCGAGCGCGATGAAGCCGATATTGTGCCGGTTGCCGGCATAGCTTTTTCCGGGATTGCCCAAACCGACGAAGAGCAGCATGGCCAAAAGCATCCCAAATGAAACCGCCCGCTTTTTGAGCGGGCGGCGAAGGTTGTACAAAGGCGAGGCTTACTTTTTGGCGCCCTTGGCCGGAGCGGGAGCCGCGGCGGCCGCGGCGGCAGCTGCTTCGGCCGCCGCCGCCGCGCCGCCGGCGGGCGGCGAGATCGAGGCGATGGTGAAGTTCGACTTGTCCATCGGCGTGCAATTGGCCGGCAGGGTCAGCGACTGGATGTGAACCGAATCGTTGAAGTCGAGGCCGGTGAGATCGACGGTGATGAATTCCGGGATGTTGTCGGCCGGAACCATCATGTCCACGTTGTGCAGCACGATATTGATCGAGCCGCCGCGCTTGAGGCCGGGCGCCGCGTCATGATTGCCGAAATGGACTGGCACCGCGACCTTGAGCTTCGCGCCCGGCTTGAGGCGCAGGAAATCGACATGCATCGGCGTGTCGCGCACGACGTCGAGCTGGTAGTCGCGCGGAATGGCGCGCTCCTTCTGGCCGTCGATGTCGATCTCGAAGATCGTGGTGAGGAAGTGGCCCGCGTAGATCAGCTTGTGAATTTCGCGGTAGGGGAGCGAAATCGGCGTCGCTGCTTCGCCGCCGCCATAGATGACGGCTGGAACTTTGCCTTCACGGCGAACGCTGCGGGCGGCCCCCTTGCCGGTCCCGCTGCGAACCGTGGCGGCGAGGGTCTTGATCTCGGCCATGGGTTCTATCCTTGTTTAACCAAACGCGCCCACGCCTCCAGGGGTGTCGGAAACAGGCGCGAAGCCGGGCTTATAGAAGCGGAGGGCCGGAAAGGCAAGGCGGCTTCATCGCGCGGTCGGCTCTGGTATGATGTCCTTATGTTGCGCGCAATACGCCGCCGGCCTCGCAATCGATCGATCTTTGAAGGGAAGCCGCCTTGGACCGTGACAGCCTGATTGACCATCACTACGCCCATGGCGCGCTCGAACAGGCGATTTTTTCCGCGCTGGCCGCCTCGGGCAAGGATTTGTCGGCGCTTTCCGCCGATGACCTCGCGCCCGTGGACGAATTCCATATCGGCGGGCGGCAGGCGACGAGCGACCTCGCGGCGCAAGCTGGATTCTCGCCCGGAATGCGCCTGCTCGACATCGGCTGCGGGCTGGGCGGGGCCTCGCGCTTTTTCGCGCGAAGGTTTGCATGCCGGGTGACGGGAATCGATCTGACAAAGGATTACGTCCGGGTCGCGCGCGAACTCGCCGCGCGCGCCGGTTTCGGGGAGGAGGTGAGCTATCAGGCCGCCAGCGCCCTTGCTCTCCCCTTCGCGCCGGAAACATTCGACGGCGCCGCCATGCTCCATGTCGGCATGAACATCGCCGACAAGCACAAGGCTTTTTCCGAAGCGCGTCGCGTGCTGAAGCCCGGCGGCGTTTTCGCCATTTACGACGTGATGGGCGAGGCTGAGGGATTCGCCTTTCCGGTTCCCTGGGCGTCGAGCGCCCAAGCCAGCTTCGTCGCCGGCGCCGCGACCTATCGGCGGCTGTTGTCGGAGGCCGGTTTCGTCGTGGAGAAGGAGAGAAACCGGGCCGAAGTCGCGCTCGATTTCCTTCGAAACAGTCAATCGCGCATGGCGGCTGGCGGGCGGCCGCCGCTCGGTCTCCACATATTGATGGGCGCAACGACGCCACAAAAAGTCGCTAATATGATCGACGCCGTGGCGCGCGGACTGATCGCGCCGACCGAAATGATCGGCCGAGCCTGTTAGCAACGCCTGCGGAAGCGCTTTAGGATATGCAGCTCTTTATCGGGAATTGACGCTCTCCCACGCCGAAACCTGTTGTTGCGCCGATGTTCGTTGCTCGCTTGGTAATCGCGCTTGCCCTCGCGGCCCCGGCCGCGCCGCTTCGGGCGGAGCCCGCCCTGGTTCGGCGCCATGTCAGGTTCCATGCGCATCGGGCCCATCATCGTCTCGGGCATTTGCACTACGGAATCATCATTCCGCTGTTGCCCCCGCCTCCCACCTACCCCTACGAACCTTACGGCGTTCCGCCCTTCGGTCCCGAAATTTTCCCGCGGGAGAAAGGCAAGGCTGGGCGGGGGGCGCCGGTTTATGCCGCGCCCTTCGGACCTTCGAACACCCTCCCCGAGGGCATGGCGATCACGGTTCGCAAGACATTGCGCCGGAACGGCGACGGCGACGCGAAAATCTCGGCGCCGATCGACCGGCCGATCCAGGCGGTGAAACAACTGGCGACCTGCTGGTCGCCGCCTCTGCCGCAAAAAGGGGAAACGGTCGAGGCGACCATCCGCTTTTCCTTCAACAGCCGGGGCATGGTGATCGGCGGCGCGCCGCGGGTCACTTATGTCAAGCCGGCTGCGGGCATGTCCGCCGACGAGGTGCGCCAGTCCATCCTCGCCGCGGTCAAGGATTGCACGCCGATCCGCTTTTCGGCGTCGATGGCGGAGAGCATGCCCGGCTATCCCCTGTCCGTCCGCTTCGTCGGACAAAGGGCCGGCGATAAACCGGGCCCGAACTGATCCGGGCTTCGCCGGCCAATCGTCACGCCGCGACCGGCCGCCGCGCGAAAAAACCGAAAGCGGCGATGATCGCATAGCATAGGGCCGGCAGGGCGAGCGCGACCGACAGGCTTCCCGAAAGATCGGCGACCCGGCCGGTCAGTGGCGGGATCACCGCGCCGCCGACGATCGCCACGCATAAAATTCCCGAGCCTTCCGCCGCCCGCGTTCCCAGCCCCTCGCTGGCGAGGCTGAAAATGGTGGGGAACATGATCGAATTCATCAGGCCGATGGCGAGCAGGCTATAGCCGGCGAGCGCCCCGGTCGCAGTGGCGGAGATCAGGATCAGCGCAACCGCGCCGAGCGCATTGAAGGCCAGGGCCTTGCCGGGGCTGGTCAGCCGCAGCGCGGCGGAGCCGATGAAGCGCCCGATCAATGCGCCGCCCCAGTAAAGCGGAATGAGTTTTCCCGCCGATCGTTCGTCGAGGCCGAGCACATGGCTCTGTTCGAGATAAAGCACGATCAGCGAGCCGATCGCCACTTCCGCCCCGACATAAAGGAAGATCGCCGCCGCGCCGAAGGCGAAGCGCGCCCGCCTCAACAGGTCGAAGCCGGAGAAGATCGAGGCGCCGTCGTGGCTTTCGCCCTTGAGGCGATCGCGATGGAGCCAGACCGCGCCGGCGATCACGGCGAGCACCGCCGCGAGGCCGAGATAGGATCGCGCCACGGCTTGGGTTTCGGCGGCGCGATAGGCGTCGAGCGCGGGACCGGACAGCTGCGTGGCGTTCTCATGGGCGAGGCGGCCGAGCATGATGATCGCGCCGAAATAAGGAAAGACGGTCGTGCCGAGGGAATTGAAGGCTTGCGCGAAAGTGAGCCGGCTATGCGCGGTGCGCGGCGGCCCCAGCAGCGAAATCAGCGGATTGGCCACCACCTGGACGATGGTGATGCCGCTCGCCAGAACGAACAGGGCGCCGAGGAACAGGCTGAACCGGGGGGCGGACGAGACCGGGACGAACATCAGGCAGCCGAGCATCATCATCAGCAGGCCGGCGACGGCGCCGCGCATATAGCCCAATCGCCGCACCCGAGCCGCGCCCGGCAGGGAAATGGTGAAATAAGCGGCGAAAAAGGCCGACTGAACCAGCATCGCCTGCATGTGGTCGAGCGAAAACAGCTCTTTCAGCTTGGGGATGATCACGTCGTTGAGGCTGGTGATTCCGCCGAAAATGAAGAACAACGCCATGACGAAGACGCGCAGTTCCGGCGCGTCGACAGCGGTGACCTCATCGGCGGCGGAAACGCTGTTTTTCATCACATTCGAGGACATTCAAGCCATCGCCCTGGGAGCAGGAGGAAAGGAGCGCAACGATTCAGATCAGGGAAAAGCTCGTCTTTTGGCCGCCGGCGGCCGAGGGCGCGATCCACACCTCGAAAACGCCGGCGTCGGCGCGCATCGAGAGATCGGGCTGGACGTAAGCGAGGTCGGACGGGCGCAATTCGAAAGAAACCTCTTTCGTCTCGCCCGGCGCAAGCGCGACATGCCGCACGCCCTTGAGCCGGCGGACCGGCTGGGTGATCGCGGCGACGCGCTGGTGGATATAGAGCTGCGCGACCTCATGGGCGGCGCGGCCGCCCCTGTTCACGATCCGCGTCGAAATTTTCAGCACGCCGTCGCGGGTCAGGCGCGGCGCGTCGATTCTCGTCTCGCCATAGTCGATGGCCGAAAAGGTCAGGCCGTGGCCGAAGGCGAAAAGCGGTTCATTCGCGATTTCGCGATAGCGCGCCTTGAAGGCCGTGACGCCGTCGAGCTGCGGGCGGCCGGTCGGGCGATGATCGTAATAGAACGGCTCCTGTCCGGGCGCCTGCGGAAAGCTCACCGGCAAACGGCCCTGCGGCGCGAAATCGCCGAACAGGACGTCGGCGAGGGCGTGGCCGGATTCCGAGCCCAGGAACCAGGAGCACAGGATCGCCGGCGCGTCGCGAACGGCGCCCTGGAGCGCCAGCGCCCGGCCATTCTTGAGAATGACCACGAAAGGCTTGCCGGTCGCTGCGACCGCCTGCGCCAGGGCCTGCTGGCGTCGCGGAATGACGATGGACGTGGTCGCGGCGGATTCGCCCGACATAGTGTCGGTTTCGCCGAGATAAAGCACGGCGATGTCCGCCTCCCGCGCCGCCTTGACGGCGGCCTCGATTCCGCCGGGGAGCTCGCTTTCGGGCGCGCAGCCCGGCGTGAACGCGCAGCGCGCGTCGGAGGAAAGCGCCGCGCGCACGCCTTCCTCCAGCGACACGGCGAGTTCCGGCGCGCCGGACAGCGACCAGTTGCCCAAAGTCTGAGTTTTGTCGGACACGAAGGGGCCGATGAAGGCGAAGGATTTTCCCGTCTTCGGCAGCGGCAGCAGGTGGTTTTCGTTTTTCAGCAGCACGATCGACTTGCGCGCCGCCTCGCGGGCGAGCGCGATCGCTTCGGGACGGCGGCAGCCTCGCGCCGCGCGGTCGGGATCGAGCGACCGATAAGGGTTTTCGAACAGGCCGATCGCCTTTTTCAGGCGCAGCATGCGGCGCACCGATTTGTCCACCGTCGTCTCGGCGAGGCGGCCGGAGCGGACGAGCGCCGGTAGATGGCGAAGATAGATGTCGTCGGCGAGCGCGGCGTCGCAGCCGGCATTGAGCGCCTTGAGCGCGGCGTCTTGCTCATTCTCCGCGAAACCCTGAGGGAGCAGCTCCCGCACCGATTGGAAATCGGACACGACCAGGCCGGGAAATCGCCATTCACCGCGCAGGATTTCGGTCAGCAAATGGCGGTTGGCGGTGCTGGGAACGCCGGCGACATCGGTGAAGGCGGTCATGGTCGTCAGCGCGCCGGCCGCGAAAGCCGCCTTGAATGGCGGCAGGTGGACCTCGCGCAAGGCGATTTCGGAAAGTTCGACGGTGTTGTATTCCATCCCGCCTTCGACGCCGCCATAGCCGGCGAAATGTTTGGGACAGGCGAGCAGGGAATTTTCCGCACGCAAATCCTCGCCTTGGAAGCCGCGAACCCGCGCGGCGGCGATCCGCGCGCCGAGCCAGGGGTCCTCGCCGGCGCCTTCCATCACCCGGCCCCAGCGCTCGTCGCGGGCGATGTCCACCATGGGCGCGAAAGTCCAGTGCAGGCCGAGCGCGCTGGCTTCTTCCGCCGCCGCTCGGGCGGTGCGGCGGCACAGTTCGGGATCGAAACTCGCCGCCTCGGCGAGCGGGATGGGAAAGGTCGTCTTCAGCCCGTGGATCACGTCGGCGGCGAAGATCAACGGGATGCGCAGGCGCGATTGCTCGACCGCGCGTCTTTGCAGCTCGCGATTGAAGGCAGGGTCGAACCCGTTGAAATAGCCGGCCGCCAGGCCGCGCCGCGCGTCCGCGAGCGCCTCCTCGCGCGTCGGCTCGTGCGGGCCTTGCGGATTGATGGCGGCCGACGCGGTCGGGCTTCTGAAGATCGAAAGCTGGGCGGCCTTCTCTTCCAGGGTCATGCGGCGCAGCAGATCCTCGATGTGAGGGTCGGGGGCGTGCGGGCGCGCGGAAGCGAGAGCGCGCGCCACCGTCGCCAAGGCCGCCGTGCCGGCGAGGAAGGCGCGCCGGGACAATGGTCGTCTTGCGGAGAAAGGTGTCGGCGGAAGAGTTGAATTCATGTCGGCGCCGGTCACGTAAACCGAGCCGCCTTGTCGGAGCCGTTTACGAACAATTCGCGAGGTGGGAACGTTGCGTCGGCGCCGGTTGCGGAATCGAGCCGCCGCCATTGGCGAACCTAACCGGCAAAAAGCGCGGCGCAAGCAATTTTCTCGCGCCGCCCCGACCGAGCCCGATTCCTTCGGCTCAAGCGAGGCCGCTTCTTGGCGCCATCGCGCGAAACCGGTCTCACGTTGGAATTACCGCGCAATCACCGCACGATAGGCATGCCAGCTCGCGTAACCCACCAGCGGCAGGGTGACGGCGAGCCCGAGAAAGGCGAAGGCCATTCCCGCCGCGATCAGCAGGATCGTCATCCCGGCCCAGACGGCCATCGCGCGCGGGTTCATGATGCATGCCGTGAAGCTTATGGCGACCGCTTCGCCCATGCTGACGTCGCGATCGAGCAGGATCGGCAAGGCGAAGACTCCGCCCAGGAAGGTCAAAGCCGCGAGAGACGCGCCCAAAGCAAGGAAAAGCACCAGGAATTCCACACCGCCCGCGGTCTGGAACGTCGCCTTCAGCAAGCCGTAAAGACTCAAAGCGGCCATTGGCGGGAAGGTGAGCGCGAACAGGATTTCGGACAGCCTGATCCAGAGCAGGAAGACGAACATCAGCGCCAGCGCCGCATTCACGATCGAGCCGGCATTGTCCCGCCAGGCGGTCAGCGCCTCCAGGAAACTGGGCCGCTGGCGGTTTTCGATGTCGCGGCTCATGGCGTGGAGCCCCAGCGAGACGAGCGGGACGAGCAGCATGAAGCCGCTGGCGAGCGGCAGAAGCATGTATATCTTTTCAGTCCGCGAAAGACCGAAGGTCAAGGCGAGGCCGATGACGACGAAAATCAGTCCATAGGCCAGGCTCGCCGCCGGGGCCGCAAGAAAGTCGCGCCAGCCGGCCGAGAGCCAAACATAGGGCTGGTCGGCGCCGACCACACGGATCCGGTTGGCATAGGGCAATGATCGCGTGGATCCACCGCCGTGGGTGAGGGTGATCATGAGAGCGCTCCGTTTCCTTGGGCGACCGCGCCAGATCCCGGCAGGGGCCGATGTCGCAGGAGCGGCGGCGAGCCCGCGCGGCGCTTGGCGATTCGATTGCTCCCTTCGAGGGCTTTCTCGGCCGGGAAGCTTGTCCGCGGGGCTGGTCCGTGTCGTTCCCGCCTCTTTTTGCAAGGCGCGATCCGATCAAAACTATAACGGGCAGGCAACCGCCGTGTTCCATCGAACCGGAAAAAACGGTTTCGCTTGCCCAGCCCGCGAAATCTGTCGGCAAGAACAAGACGCGGCCTGAAGCCGGCCATGAGAAAGGTCGCCTCGACCGGCGCGCCGCCGGGACGAGCCGCGACGGTCATTCTTGCGCAGGCTTTGTCACCGCTTGGCCAGCACGCGCGCGAGAATGGCGTCGAGTTTTTTCAGCAGTTCCGGGTCCCAGCCGTCGCGGGCGGTGATGAGGGCGTGGTCCAGCGCGCGATCGGAGCCGATCGGGCAGGGCTGATGTTCGGCGGGAAAATCCCGCATCAGGCGGGCCAGCAGGCGCGAGGCTTTTTCCGAGTTGGAGCGCATGACATCGACGATGTTGTGGACTTCGACGGCGGCTTCGTCCTCGCGCCAGCAGTCGTAATCGGTCACCATGGCGAGGGTGGCGTAGGACATTTCCGCTTCGCGGGCGAGCTTGGCCTCGGGCAGGGCGGTCATGCCGATCACATGATAGCCGGCCGCCCTATAGCCGAGCAATTCGGCGCGCGAGGAGAATTGCGGCCCCTCCATGCAGACATAGGTTCCGCCTTTCACGATCCCGATATTTTCCGCATGGGCGGCGGCGACGATGCGGCTCTGCAGCAAAGGCGCGACCGGATGGGCCATGGAGACGTGGGCGACGCAGCCATTGCCGAAAAAGGAGGATTGCCGGCTGAAGGTGCGGTCCACGAACTGGTCCACCGCGACGAACAGGCCGGGCGGCAGCTCCTCGCGGAACGAGCCGCAGGCCGAAACCGAAATGACGTCGGTGACGCCGACCCGCTTCAAGGCGTCGATATTGGCGCGGTAATTGATTCCGCAGGGCGACAGCCGATGGCCGCGACCGTGACGGGGCAAGAACACGGCTTGCGTCGCCCCGATCCGGCCGAAGCGCAGGGCGTCCGACGGTTCGCCCCAGGGCGTCGCGACAATTTCCTCGCGTATGTCTTCCAGGCCGGGCAGGTCATAAACTCCGGAGCCGCCGATAATGCCGATAAGCGCTTTGGTCATGAGCCGGATTCCCTGGACGGAGCAATTTTCCGGATTACTGGCGTAAGCCTCGCCGCTGGGCAAGAGCAGCGGAGCAGAAAATGTCGCCAACAAGAAAAAAGCCGGACGTAGAAACGTCCGGCGGCGCCAGCACGACAGGCTCAGCTAGTTGGTTCCACCGGATGCGGCAAGGGAGGAGCGCCGGTCCGTGCGTGGAGTGAGGATCTTATGCGGGATTGTGCAGTGCAGCACAACTTCGTAAACCGCGAGGCTGCCATGCGACAAATGCATAACTTGCCTTGCACGTTTGCGGCATTGTCGGAAACCCAGGGCGGCCGCAAGGTCGGCTCGGGCAGCGGAGGCCGCGATGAGTTTTGTTGCATTCGAGGATTTCAAAATCGGCGAAACGCGCGAATATGGCGATTACGAGATCGACGAAGCCGAGCTGCTGGCCTTTGCCGCCGCTTATGACGCGCAGCCCTTCCACCTCGACGCGAAAGCCGCGAAAGACTCAATTCTTGGCGGTCTTTCGGCCTCGGGCTGGCAGGTCTGTTCGGCGCTGACGCGGATGATGATCGACGCCTGGCTCGGCGACAGTTCGGTTCTGGCTGGCTTGAGTATCGAGGACAATCGCTGGCTCGCGCCGGTGCGGCCCGGCGACCGGCTGACCGCAAAGACCACGACCGTCGGCATGAGCGACGCGCGCTTGCGCCCCGACGCCGGGATCGTCGCTTTCGCCACATCGCTGCGCGACCAGGCGGGGCGGGAGGTCATGACCCAGACGACCTCCATGCTGTTCGGCCGCCGCGCGCCGCGCCAAGAGGCCAATCCCGCGGCCAATCCCGCGGCCAATCCCGCCGCCAACGCCGCCGCCGTGACCGCGCCGCGCCGCGCGCCCGCGCCGCCGCCGCCTGAGCGCATCGACGACCTGGCCGGGGCCATGCCGGACGATTTTACGCGCGCGAAAGTCGGGGCTTTCGCCGAACTGGGCGAAACCCTGTTCACCGCCGAGCTAATTCGCGATTATGCGCGGAAATACGATCCCGCGCCATTTCACATCGACGAGGCGGCCGGACGCGCCCATGTGCTTGGCGCGATGTCGGCCGCCGGGCTCCACACCGCTTCGTGCTGGATGAGCCATTTCGTCGCGACTCGCGAGCGCCTCGGCCTGTTGCAGAGCCGCGCCTCGCCGGGCTTTCGCGACATGCTTTGGCGCCGGCCGGTGCTGGTCGGCGACCGCATCGTCTTTTCGACCCAGGCCGTCGCCAAGCGGGAAACCTCGAAAGCCGGCCTGGGCCTGATCACCAGCCGCAATCTCGGCGTCAACCAGCGCGGCGAGGTCGCGCTCGAATTCTACGCCTCGGTTTTCTCGCCTATTTCGCCGGCCAGCTGAAATCGTCGGCGCGGCCCGGTTGGGCCGTGGAGGCTTCCGGCGCGGCCGGCGGCGGGCTGGAGGGCGCGGCAGCGAGCGCGCCGCCCGGCGAGACGGCGGCGTCGGTAAGGCTCTCGACCTTTCCGGCGATGGGCTTCGGCGCAGGCGCGGCGGGCGGAGCGGCCGCCGGCGCGGTCGCCGCCGGAGCCGTCGCAGGCTGGGCCGGCGTTTCCGGCGGCTTCAGCGCGGCTTCGATCATCTTGCGGATTTCGGGCTCGACGAAATGCGCCGCCTTGAGGGCGCCCGCCTTGTTGAAATGGACGCCATCCACCGAGCGCAACCGGACGATCACGCCATTGATGTCGGGGCCGGAGGCTCGGAAAGCCGAGTTCTCGTCCGAGAAAGCCTCCCACAGATCGACGTAATGCGCGTCCTGCGCCTCGGCGTATTGGCGGTCGATGTCGTTGAAGACCAGCGCGGCGTTGGACAGGGTCTGGCTGCGCATGATCGGCAGGCCGGCCCAGATCAGCGGGATGTGCTTGTCGCGGAAAATCCGGGCCAGCTCCTCGACCCTCTTGGCGTAGATGTCGTTGAACGGCTTGCTCAGCGGCTCCAGCCCGCGCAGGTCGGGATTCCGGAACTTCTGGTCGTCGTTGATGCCGATCTGGATGACCGCGACATTGACGTGCTGCGGGCCGTCCACCAGAGCCTTGGCCGCCGAGCGCCAATCGTAGAAATCGTCGCGCACCAGGCCGGTGTCCTCCTTGGCGTGATTGAGGATCGCGACGCGAGGATCGTCGGCGAAAGCCTGGACGAGCCCCCCGGCCAGCAAATTGGCCTGGCTGTCGCCGATCACGGCGATGAAGAAACTCGGCGGCGCCTTTGGCGCCTCGGCCACATTGCCTGGAGCGGTTCGCGGAGTCGTTTCGCCATTCGCCCCTTGCCGCGCCGCCGGCTGTTGCGGGCGGCGGTTGCGTTTGTGCGGGCGGCGCTCGGCCGGCGGATTCGCGCCGCGCGGGGTGAACAGGGAGCCGAAAAAATCGGAGATCGGATTTTGCGCCGCCGCCGGCCGCGCCCAGCCGGCGCACAAAGCGAGCGCCAGCAGGACGGCGAACAACGCCCGAACGGGCGCGGCGCGGGACGAGCCGGAATTTTTCAGGCCTTGGACGGACGGCATTTTTTCAGTCTAGCCGATTCCGGCGCGCCGGGCGAGGGGCGGGAAATCAGACGCGATCCGCGCCCTGCGTGGCTTCGGCGCCGGCGGTCATCACCCGGCTCGGGTTGATCGACACCGAGACCAGACCGATGGCGATGACGACCAGGATGGAGAGCCGCAGCAGTGGACGAAACTCGCAGGCGGCGGGATTGCGGCGGCGCGGGCGCGCCAGTACGAATTCGCTGGCTTGGATCGGGTCAAGATTCATCGCTCGACGTCCCGGATCGGAAGGGCGCGCAAGCCATGTCGCTCAGGCGAGGACTTTGGCGCGCTTCGTGGCGGGAAGGGATCGCTCCCCGCCGACCGTAAAGTTAAACCCGGTCTATTGACAACACATTAACCAAAGGCGTCAGCCGAGCGCTTACTCGCGCGCCGAAAAACTGTTGGCGGTGAGACGTGTGGCCCGGGACCTAAAGCCGCTCTGGGCGGCGTCCTTGGCGATATTGGCGGCGAGGGGGTCCAGGCGGGAGGCGGCGCGCAGCGCCGGCGCGAAGCCGGCGCGGGCGGCGGACGGCGCGCGGTTTTCCGGCGTCGGCTCCGAAAGGGCGGCGATCGCGGCGCGATCGACGCGGGCCGGGACCATTGCGCGCGCGACCGCCTTGGCGGCCTGCTGGTCCGCAGCCTTGCCGCGCGCGGTGGCGCGCAGCGAGGGCATGGGCGGGCGCGGCGGCGGCAGAGGCGCAGCGGAGGGAAGCGGCGCGTCGATGGTGGGCGGCGCCACATAAGCGAGAGCTCCGGCGCCCGGCTCGGCTTCGGCGGAAGAGGGGCGCAAGGGCAGCGGCGCGTCCAGCGCCGAGCCATTCCGGATCACGTCAGGCAGCGCGGCGAGTTCGGCGGGGCGCGGCGGCGGCAAGGGAGCGTCGAGCGCGGCGACGAGATCGTCGGGACGGCGCGGCGGCGCGGGAAGATCGAGGGCCGGGGCCGGCGTCGCGGCGTCGGCGGTTTGCGCCGGCGCGTCCAGCTGCGACGGCTTTTCGGGGGGCGTCGGCACGGGGGCTTGGGCTCGGGCCTGGGCTTGCGCCGCTTGTTCCGATTCGGGCGGGGCGGCTTGCGCCGCCGGCTGGGGCTGAGGTTGCGATGTGGTCGCCTGGCGGCCGGGTCCGGGGCCGTCCGGCGCGCCCATATAGGTTTCGCCGCGCGGCAGATTGGCTTCCGCATTCGCCATCATCTGGCGCTGGGGCGGCTCCGACATTTGGTCCGACTCCGTCTCCGCCGAGGCGACGGCGGTCGGCGCCGACGCGCCTCCGACCTGCCGGTCCTCCTGTTCGTCGGCGCCGCCGCCGAACAATTTGGCGAAAAAACCGAATATGCCGCCGGAATTGGCTTCCTCCACGGTCGGCGCCTCGCCGCCGCGCGCCACGATTTCGGCGCGGGCCAGCTCGTAGCCGGGCAGGGTCTTGCCGTTGGAGGCGATGAAGACCGTCTTGCCGTCGGGGAACAGGCGCGCGAGCTGGTCATAGCTCATGCGCGGCCAGTGGCGCACGCCGCCGACGTCGAGATGGACGAAATTGAGCGAGGGATAATAGCCGACGCCGCCGCGCTGCATGCGCATGCCGATCTCGCGCAGCTGTTCCATCGACAGGCCGGGAATGGTGGTGTCCATCGCCTTGCCGAGCATGTGCTGCGAATGTTCGGCGACGCGATGGGAGCGGCGGCGCAGCATGGCGTTGGTCGCCGGGCAGCGATAGGCGGAGAGCACGGTGACCGGATCGTCCGGCCCCATGCGGCCGGCGCCGCGATAGGCCTCCCACAGCACGTCGAACAGCCGGGGGTCCATCTTGGTTTCTTCGTCGTTGCGCCAGTCGCGCAGGAACCAGTTCAGCTTTCGCAGCGTTTCGGCGTCGTAATGGCCGTTGACGCGGAAGGTCGCCGCGATCGAATCCTTGCGGTGGGCGTGATACAGATAGATCGTGCGGGTGTCGCCATTGGCGGCGGCGGATTCCAGCGCGTTGGGAGCCAGCAGCGCGGATAGGCCAAGGACGGCGAGGCAAAGCCGTCTGCCGAGAGCGCGGCCTCTGGCGTGAAGCGCGAATTTCACGGCGCGTGCTGGCAAATTCGGACGCTCTCCCACTGGCTCGCCTTCAGACCCGAGCGGCGCCTGCATACATGATCTGTGTCGGCAAAGCCACAGCTCGCGAAAAAAATCTCTCGACGGCGTTTTTCTGCCGCTGGTGGCGGAATGATCGAATTTCGCGGCGATTTTGCGGCGAAATCACGATTTCGTGATCAGCCCTGTGGAGAACTACCGCCGAGGCCGAGCAATTCGCGGGCCTTGCGGTCATAGCCATAGATGTCGTCAAACTGTTTGAGTTGGCCCGAGCGGTCGACCGCGGCCGTGAAATAGACGATGTGGATCGGCACGGGTTGCGGCAGTTTCACCCAACGCTCGTGCGGGCCAATCAATTTCCTGATGCGCGCTTCGTCCCAGCCATTTTGCGGTTGCAACAGGTCCTCGGCCAGTTTGAAGGGCTGATCGACCCGCACGCAGCCATGACTGAAGGCGCGACGGGAGGCTGCGAATAATCTGCGGGTCGGGGTGTCGTGCATGTAGACGGCGTAATCGTTGGGAAAGACGAATTTGATCTGGCCCAGGGCGTTGCGCTCGCCCGGCGGCTGGCGGATGTGAAGGCGCCCGTTCACATAGCGGATCTCGTAGCCTTGCTCGCGTAAGGCTGCGAGATGCGACAGCATCTCCTTCTGGATGATCGATTGCGGCACGTTCCATGACGGATTGACGACGATTTGTTGAATCCTGTTGGAAAACAACGGCGTCGGTTTGCCCGGCTTGCCGGTGATCACCCGGACGGACAGAACCGGCTGATTGTCGCGGTAAAGCCGCGCCGTGAATTCCGGCACATTCACCATGATTCTTTCGGCGCCGAGATCGCGTGGCGACCAGCGCCAGAACTCCATATTGACGAGGAGTTCGTCCTCGAGCCTGGTTTCGCGCAGCGCGCCGGTCGTCTCGTCGCTGATCCAGCGCGCGCGCCCGTTCATGTTCATGGCGAGTTTGGCGAGTTGCGCCGTCCGGGCCGGCCGCGCCCGCAATTCGGCCAGTTTCTCTTTCAGCGCCAGATAGCCTGGCTGCGGCGGGTTGAAGGCCTGCAAGGTCTTCCCCGCGTCGGCGGATTTGCTGATCTGGTCGAGCGCTTGCGCGGCCGAAACGACGGCGGGCCGCGCGCCGATCATTTTTGAAATCCGCGCCGGGTCGATCCGGCCGCCGCTCGCCTGGAAGGCATAGGCCGCGACCGCCTCGGACAAAGCGACGTCGCCGAGCGCGAGGGACGTATCGGGGCCGCCGCCAAGCGAAAACACGCGATAGGCGCTCAGATCGAGCCCGTCTTCCGGCGCACGGCGCAATTGTTCGAAAACCGACTGGGCCTGCGCGGTCCAATGACCCTGGTCGAGCCAGACCGGCGCGTCGCCCCGGCTGGCGTAGAAGACGTCAACGGCGCGGCGAAGCGCGCCTTGCTGCTCGCTCAGCCGTCCCGCCAGTTTCCGGTCGTGGACGAGCGCGTCGCGAATGGCCTGGTTCATCGCGGGCTTGGCAGGTCCGGGCGGCGAGGTCCAGACTTGGCGCGGCGACGGCGCGGCTGGCGCGGGTTGTTGGGGTGGCGGGATTTGCGCTTGAGCCGGAGCGGGCGCCGGGGCCTGCGCGAAAGCCGCGCCGGCCACGGCCAGCGCCGCGAGGGCGATCGCCGTCCGTAATCTTGCGGCGGACGAACCGAACGACACCATTCCCAAGCCTTTCAGACGATTTCCGCGACACCGGCGCGCAATTCCCGGAACGTCGCCGAGACCGGGGGATTTTACGCTCTCCCGTCCCCGTTCATATCAAGTCGCGCCCCTGCCTGAATTCAAGCGGGGCGCGGGCGAAAACCGGCCCTTTTAGGATTTATCTGGCGGGTCACGTCAAAATTGCGCCGCCCGGCCTTGAACTCACGCGGCGCTGGCGCCGTCGCCGGCCACGTGTTCCGCGAGACCATATTCCTTCATTTTTCGATAGAGCGTCGAGCGGCCGATGCCGAGCTTGCGCGCCATTTCGGACATCTGGCCGCGATAATGGGTCAAGGCGAAGCGGATCGCCTTTTCCTCCAGCCATTCCAGGCGACGCACGTCGCCGTTTTCGTCCAGCAGTTTCAGGACATTGGGATCGCGCACCTCCACGCGCACGATCTCGCGGTGGACATCGCGCGCGCCGATCGGCGGCGGCGCCGGCGGCACGCGGACGTCGAAACCCTCGACATGAGCGGCGATCTGGGGAAATTCCGCGACCGTCAGTTCGTCGCCGTCGGCCAGGACCACCGCCCGGAACATGGCGTTTTCGAGTTGGCGGACATTGCCTGGCCAGTCATAGGTCGAGAGCATGGCCAGGGCTTCGGCGGAAAGCCCGCGCAATCTTTTTCCCTCCTCGGCGCTGAAACGGGCGAGGAAGCGGCGGGCGAGGTCGGCGACATCGGCCCGGCGCGCGCGCAAGGGCGGGATTGAAATGGGAAAGACGTTGAGGCGGTAGTAAAGGTCCTCGCGGAATCGGCCCTGTTTGACCAGTTCGATGAGGTTCTGGTTGGTCGCCGAAATCAGGCGCACGTCCACCCGGACCGGCTTGCGGGCGCCGACCGGATCGATCTCGCCCTCCTGAACGGCGCGCAGCAGCTTGACCTGGGTTTCGAACGGCAGTTCGCCGACCTCGTCGAGGAACAAGGCGCCGCCGTTGGCCTCGACGAATTTGCCGGCGTGCTTGTCGGTCGCGCCGGTGAAGGCCCCTTTCTCGTGGCCGAACAGGATCGATTCGACCAGATTCTGCGGCAGGGCGCCGCAATTGACCGTCACGAAGGGCTTGCCGCGCCGCTCCGAGGCGCCTTGGATGGCGCGGGCCATCAATTCCTTGCCGACGCCCGTTTCGCCCTCGATCAGCACCGGGATATTGGATTTGGCGGCGCGTTCGCCAAGCCGGATCGCCCGCGCCATTTCCTCGCCGCATGACAGAATGTCGCGGAAGGTGAGCTGGCCCGCCGCCCTCCGGCCGATGCGGCGGATTTCGCCTTCGAGCGCCTCGAAGCGCAGGGCGTTCTTGATCGAAATCTGCAACCTTTCGGCGCCGACCGGCTTGACCACGAAATCGAGCGCGCCGGCGCGCATGGCGGAAATCACCGCCTCGATCGAGCCATGGGCGGTCTGGACGATCACCGGGATCGTGATCTTCAGCGCGCGCATCCGCGCCAGCACGCCCATGCCGTCGAGGTCGGGCATGACGAGATCGAGAATCAACAGATCGACCTTCGACTGGCCCGCGGCCTGCATCCGCTCCAGCGCCGCTTCGCCGCCCTCGACGCATTCCGTGTCATAGCCGAATCGCCGCACCATGGCTTCGAGCAGCCGGCGTTGGACGGGATCGTCATCGGCGATCAGAACGGTCGAAATCATTCTTGCTCTTTCATTCAAGCGGCGCAACGGCCGCCAATATGCTGCGCGATTAGGGTAAATGCCGTGTTAATAAGCGTCTCGACGGCTGCCGGTCCGAAGGGACGACGCCGGAAAGGGGTCTTTAGCCGCGTCGCGACATCATGTCCTCGTAAACGGCCCCGAGGCGCGCGACATGGCGCGCCATGGTGGGCGGATCGGCCCAGAAGCGGTCATGGGCGGCGTTGGACATTGTCGTGACGAGCTCGTCGTCCCTGAGCCGTTCGAGCTTGCTCGCCAGATCGTCGGCGTCCTGGCTCCTGAACCAGAAGCCGGTTTCGCCGTCGTCCACTTCGTCCCGGCCCGCGCAAGCATCCGACACCACAATCGGCAGGCCGGTCGCCTTGGCCTCGAGAACCGTCAGCGGCTGGCCTTCGAACCAGAGCGAGGGAAAAACCAGGGCGCGGGCGCCCCGCATCAATTGCCTGACCTCGGCCGAGGATTTCCAGCCGAGCAGACTGGCTTCCGGATAACGTGCGCGCAGTTCGTTCGCCGAGGGCCCGTCGCCCGCGAAAACCGGCGTCACATTGGCCTTGCGCGCCGCTTCGGCGAAAAAGAACAGCCCCTTTTCCGGCGAGAGCCGCCCGACGAACAGGAAATCGCCGGTCGCCGGGGCAGGCTTGCGCCCGAGATCCTCGGCGTCAACGGGATTGGAAATGCGATGCACGCGCGCGTTCGGCGGCAGGCGCGGCGTCACGATCGCCGACTGGAAATCCGAAATGACGATGAAATCCGAAAAAAGTTTCGGCATGCCGGCCGCATTGTCCATGCCCACGTGCCGCAGGCAGCGCCAGATCTTGCTCGGATAGTTGCGCGAATCGCAATTATGCGCCCAGCAGGCGGCGGAAAGCGGCGCCAGGCCGCAGACATGATGGTTGCGGTAATCGTAGAAGCCGCCATTGGGACAGAACAGGAAATATTCGTGAAAGGTATAAAGCGCGGGAACCTTCGCCGCGCGCACCGCCGGGGCGAAGGCGCCCGACATGGCCTTGGCCCAGCCATGGACGTGAACGATGGTCCGCGCGAGCGGCAGGCGCGCCAAAAGCCTTTTCATTTCGCGGGCGGCGGCGACATTCCAGATTCCCTGCGCCGCGCCGGCGAGAGCGGAAGGATTGCCGAGCAGATCGTGCTGGCCGAGACAGACGACCTCGACCCCGGCCCGCGCCAGTTGCGGATCGACCGGCCCGGCGGCCGCGAAGACGATCGGCTCGAACCCGGCCTGTTTGAGGGCGATGGCGCTTTGCAGCGCGACCTTGGCCTGACCGCCCGTGATCGAGGCGTGGTCGATGACGATCACAATATGAAGCCTGGCGCCCATCGGCCCTTCCAACTTTCGCGCGTCCGGACGAATCATGGCGCAAAGGTCTTATTCTTCGTTGAACGCGCCGGACCCCCGGGGGGCGCGGAAAGCCCGCGGTGACCCCGTTCGGCAACAGGACGTTAAGCCGCCTCCCCTTAAGATGGCGCCAAGTCTGTTTTAAGATGGCGCAAAGCCTGTTTCCGGAGCCGGAATGACCGACGCTGTTGTCGCGAACGCCTCGCCTGCCGCCGACATCCGCAAGATCGTCGTCGATCTCGGCTATCCTTCGCACTGGCATTGGTGCTGGGAGAATTACAAGCCGACGATCATCGCGCTGTCGCGCGGACGGGGGCTGCGCCGTCATCTCGAAATCGGCGCCGGGCGCGATCCGCTTTTCCAGCCGATGGAGGCCGCCGAGCTCGGGCTGGACATCACCCTGAACGACATTTCAGCCCGCGAACTTGCCTTGGCGCCTTCGGGCTATGGCAAGATGCAATGCGACATCACCTCGCCGCGCGCGCCGGAAATCCTGGGGCGCGGCAAATATGATCTCGCCTATTGCCGCATGGTGATGGAGCATGTGCCGGATGTTCCGGCGATGTGGCGCAATATCGGCGAAGTTTTGGCGCCGGGCGGCGTGGCCCTGTCCTTTTTCCCGACTCTCTACGCCGTTCCCTATACGCTGAACCGGTTGATGCCCGAGCGCATGTCCCGTTTCATCCTCGAAACCTTGTTTCCCGAGCGCGAGCCCGACGGCGGCGATCCCAAATTCCCCGCTTATTACGATCATTGCTTCAGCAGCGAGGACAAGATCATGCCGATGTTGCGCCAAGCGGGCTTTTCCGACGCCGTCGTGCTGCCCTTCTGGGGTTACGCCTATTTCTGGAAAATTCCGGGATTGAAACAGATCGACGCGGCGTTCAACCGTCTCGCCGAACGCCGCGACTGGCGGGCGGTTTCGAGCTTCGCCTATGTGATCGCGACCAAATGACGTTGTGGCGGGGATATTTTTTGCAACCCCGCCCGGATCGTGTCCCATGCGTCTCGTTCCTCCCGGCGTCGGGAGCCGTTTTGAACAAACAGCGGACTCGACCGCTCATACGATTTCCGAATGATCCATTCGGAAATCGTATTCCGTTCGCGCGAAAATCCACCAGCGCTCAAAGGATTTTCGCGCGATGGCGTTTCCGCGGATTGCGAAGCAATCCGCGGAAACCGTATCATTCGGTGAAATCCGGTTGATCCCCGCCGCATCCGCCCAATATTGTGATTCGTCCTTTCACGCGATTTTTGCAGAGGCTTGGCCGCGCCATGTTCCGTCCTTCACCAATGCCCGTCTGTAGCGCGCAAGGCTCCGGCGCCGCGCCGACCGAAGATCTGCCGCGCTGGCGGCTCGACGATCTCTATGAAGGGCTGGACAGTCCGCGCTTCGCCGAGGATCTGAAACGCCTCGGCCATGAGTGCCGGGAATTCGCCGCGGTCTATCGCGGCGCGCTCGCGGGCCTGCTGGCCGCGCGGGACGCGTCCGCAAAGCTGCACGAGGCGATCGCGCGCTATGAGGCCATCGACGATCTGGCGACGCGAATCATGTCCTTCGCCGGCCTGTGCTACGCCGAGAACACCATCGATCCGGCTCGGGCCAAATTCTATGGCGACGCGCAGGAGAAGGTGACGGCGGCCTCCACCGACCTCCTGTTCTTCCAGCTCGAACTGAACCGGCTCGACGACATCGCTCTGGCCAAGGCGATGGAGAAGGCGCCGCTGCTGCATTACCGCCCGTGGATCGAGGATTTGCGGCGCGAAAAGCCCTATCAGCTCGACGACCGCACCGAGCGGCTGTTTCACGAAAAATCGGTGACCGGCCATTCCGCCTGGAACCGGCTGTTCGACGAGACCATCGCCTCGATGCTGTTCGAGATCGACGGCCAGGAAATGACCCTGGAGCCGGCGCTCAACCTGTTCCAGGACCCCGACGAAAAGGTTCGGGAAAAAGCCTCCGACGCCATCGCCGCCACGCTCAAGGAAAACCTGCGCGTTTTCACGCTGATCTCCAACGTGCTGGCCAAGGACAAGGAAATTGCCGACCAATGGCGCGGCTTCAAGGATGTCGCCGCCTCACGCCATCTTTCCAACCGCGTCGAGCCGGAAGTGGTGGATGCGATGGTCGCTGCGGTGCGCGCCGCCTATCCCCGCCTGTCGCATCGCTATTACCGGCTGAAGGCGCGCTGGTTCGGCAAGGACAGGCTGCGCCACTGGGACCGCAACGCGCCTCTGCCCGACGCGCCGCGAGCGGTCTACGACTGGTTCCAGGCGCGCGCGGCGGTGCTCGGCGCCTATCGCGCCTTCTCGCCGAAGATGGCTGACATCGCCCAGAAATTCTTCGACCGCCAGTGGATCGACGCGCCGGTGCGGCCGGGCAAGGCGCCGGGCGCCTTCTCCCATCCCACCAGCCCCTCGGTTCATCCTTATGTGCTGCTCAATTACCAGGGCAAGCCGCGCGACGTGATGACGCTGGCCCATGAGCTGGGCCACGGCGTGCATCAGGTTCTGGCCGCGCCCAACGGCCCGCTGATGGCCCCGACGCCGCTGACGCTCGCCGAGACCGCCTCGGTGTTCGGGGAAATGCTGACCTTCCGGGCGCTGCTGGCCGAAGCCAGGGATCCGCGCGAGCGCCGGGCTTTTCTCGCCTCCAAGGTCGAGGACATGCTCAATACGGTGGTGCGGCAGATCGCCTTCTATTCCTTCGAGCGCAGATTCCACGAGGAGCGCCGCCAGGGCGAGCTGACGGCGGAGCGCATTTGCGAATTGTGGATGGCGGCGCAGGCGGAAAGCCTTGGGCCTTCGGTCGAACTCATGCCGGGCTATGAGACCTTCTGGGCCTATATCCCGCATTTCATCCATTCGCCGTTCTATGTCTATGCCTATGCCTTCGGCGATTGTCTGGTGAACTCGCTTTACGGCGTCTATCAGAAGGCCGAGCCCGGCTTCGTCGAAAAATATTTCGCTTTGCTTTCGGCGGGCGGCTCGAAACATTATTCGGAACTGCTCGCGCCCTTCGGTCTCGACGCGCGCGACCCCGCCTTCTGGGACATCGGCCTGTCGATGATCGAGGGGCTGATCGACGAGCTGGAAGGCCTGCCCGCCTGATACGAAGTCCGCATGTTTCGTGCGGGAGTCGTATTCCACGGCGTTTCCGTGGGAATTGCGGCGCCTTCTTGCGGAAACCCTATGAGAACGGATCGCCCATGCTGATCCTCGCCGCGCTCTGGCTGGTCCTTTGCGGATTGATCGCGCTCGGCGCGCTGGTCCTGTTCAACTGGGCGCTGGCCCGCTTCATCGAAGGGCTTGTCCCGCCCATCGGCCGGTTCATCGAGGCGGGCGGCAAAGGACGCCCAATTCGCCTCCATGTGACGGACAGCGGCGCGGGGGCGGGGCGGAGCGAGCCGCCCCTCGTCTTCATCCATGGCCTGCTCGGCCAGCTCAACGAATTCGTTTATGCGCTTGCGGCGCGTTTCCCCGAACGCCGCGTGGTGCTGATCGACCGGCCGGGGTCGGGCTATTCCCAGACGGCGCATCCCCAGACGCTCGCCGAACAGGCGGCGATCGTGGCGCGGGCGATCGAGGCGCTCGGCCTGGAAAGGCCTCTGGTCGTCGGCCATTCGCTGGGCGGCGCCGTCGCTTTGGCGCTGGCGCTCGATCACGCGGAAAAGATCGGCGGCCTGGCGCTGGTCGCGCCGCTCACCCATCTCGTCGCCGCGCGGTCGAAAATCCTCGACGGTCTGGCTTGGCGCAGCCGGTTCATATGGTGGCTCGGGGCATGGACCATTGGTCCGGTCCTGACGCTTTTGCGCTCGGGCGTGGCGCGCGAAATGACTTTCGCGCCCGATCCCATGCCGGCGCGGTTCTGGACCCGGGGCGGCGGCATGCTCGCCGCACGGCCCTCGGCTTTGCTGGCCGCCGCCAGCGACCTGTTGACCCAGCCGCGTGAATTGCCGGGGATGGCCCGGCGCTATGGCGCGCTCGACCTGCCGATCGGCGTGCTCTATGGCGAAGGCGACCGGCTGCTCGACCCGGAGCGCCAGGGCGCGGATTTCTGCGCCGAGGCGCCCGGGGCGGAACTGAGCCGCATCGCCGGCGGCCATATGCTGCCCCTGGCTCACCCGGCCGAGACCGAGGCGTTCATTCGCGGGGTTATGGCGCGAATGGCGTCGAAATCATGAAAGGACGAGGGAAATGGCGTTGAAAAGCTTGTTGGCTTCAGCCCTGCTGCTCGCGGCCGCGGCCGCGGCGGCGCCGGCCGTCGCTTTCGAACTGCGAAGCCCCGACATCCCGCCGGGCGGCGGCGCCATCGGCGAGACTTTTATTTACAATGGCTTCGGCTGCAAGGGCGGCGATCTCTCGCCGGCCTTGACCTGGCGCGACCCGCCCCCCGGAACGAAAAGTTTCGCCATCCTGCTCCACGATCCCGACGCGGCGACCGGCGGCGGCGGATTCTGGCACTGGATTGTCTATGACATTCCCGCCAAGGTGAGCGGCCTGCCGCAGGGGGCGGGCGCCGGAAATGGGGCCGGCCTGCCGGCGGGCGCGAAACAGGCCGTGACCGATTTCGGCCTTCCCGGCTATGGCGGCCCCTGTCCGCCCGTGGGCGACAAGCCGCATCATTACAATTTCACCGTTTACGCCGAGAAGGTGGAAAGGCTGGCGATTCCCCCGCGCGCCACCGCCTCGGTCGCCGGATTCGTGATCAACGCCAATTCCCTGGGCCAGGCCAGCCTGACCGGGACCTACGGGCGCTAGCGCATTTTCCGTTCCTTCGGAATCGGAATAGGCGCCAAGACAATGAGATCATCGAGCGCCTTCGACTCGATGATTTGGCGACGCGCGCTAAAGCATTCGAAAGGCGAGCGCATGAAGGACGATGAAGCCAATCGCCTGAGCGCGCGCGCGGCCCGCTATCTCGCGGTCGGCGCGAAAGCTGGCGGTTTCGCGGCGCGGCTCGCCGGCGCGCGGTTTTTGGGCCGGGACGGCGGGCGGGAAGGCGACGCCGAGGCCCTGGCGCGGGCGCTTGGCGGGCTGAAAGGCCCGCTGATGAAGGCGGCCCAGCTCCTCGCCACCATCCCCGAGGCCTTGCCGGTCGAATATTCCCAGGCCCTCGCCACCCTGCAAAGCGAGGCGCCGCCGATGGGCGCGGCTTTCGTGCGCCGCCGGATGGCCGCCGAGCTTGGTCCCGGCTGGCGGGAAAATTTCGCCGCCTTCGATCTCCATCCCGCCGCCGCCGCCTCACTCGGCCAGGTCCATCGCGCCCGCACGCTCGACGGCGCCGAGGTCGCCTGCAAGCTGCAATATCCCGACATGGCTTCGGCGGTCGAAGCCGATCTCGCCCAGCTCGACATGGTTCTGGCGCTGCAAAAGCGCATCGAGCCGGCGATCGACGCGCGCGAGGCGGCGATTGAAATCGCCGAGCGCCTGCGCGAGGAACTGGACTACCGCCGCGAGGCGAAACACGCCCGGCTTTACAACACCATGCTGGCGGAGCGGGACGACATAAGAGTCCCCGGCGTCCATGACGCCCTGTCCACCGGCCGCCTCCTGACCCTCGACTGGCTGGAAGGCGAAAAGATCCTGAGCCTCGTCAACGCGCCCAAGGCCGAGCGCAACCGGGTCGCGCAGGCGATCTTCGGGGCCTGGTGGTCGCCTTTCGCCCATTACGGCGTGATCCACGGCGACCCGCATCTCGGCAATTACACGGTTTTCCGGGAGGACGGCGCCGCGTTCGGCATCAATCTGCTGGATTACGGCTGCATCCGCATTTTTTCGCCGGTTTTCGTCGGCGGCGTGGTCCAGCTCTATCGCGGCCTGCTCCATGGCCGGCGCGATCAGGTCGCCGAGGCCTTCTCGATCTGGGGCTTCCGCAACCTGACCGGAGAGCTGATCGAAATCCTGACGCTCTGGGCGCGTTTCATCCTCGGGCCGCTGCTCGACGACCGCGTGCGCACCATTGCCGACGGGGTTTCCCCCGGCGCCTATGGCCGCGGCGAGGCGGCGGAAGTGCGACGCAAGCTGCGCGAAAAGGGGCCGGTGACCATTCCGCGCGAATTCGTTTTCATGGACCGCGCCGCGATCGGCCTCGGCGGCGCCTTCCTTCATCTGGCGGCGCGGCTCAACTTCCACCGCCTGTTCGAGGCGGCGCTGGAGCATTTCGATCTCGACGTTCTGGCGGCGCGTCAGGCGTCGGCGCTGGCGGAGGCGGGCCTCGATCCGCCGACAGGGGCCTGAATTTTCACTGTTCGCCGAAAAGATGAGGCGAAATCGCGGCGCCTACCTTATACCAGCTTGCCTCGGGCCGGCCGTTTTGGGAAAACAGGCCCGGATTGACCAGACCGATTGAAGAGACCGTATTCACGAAGGAGAGGAAAATGGCGGCGGCTGAAACCGGCGCCGGCGGCACGCCGGGCAAGGTTACGTTCGTACCGCCGCGGGCCTTTTTCACCCTCTGAACCCCATCAACGCGATCGTGCTCCGGGCGGAGCTTTCGAGACCCGCGACGGCGCGGGCCAATTGGAGTTGTTCATGCGCATTGCCGTTCCCGCCGAAACCGACGCCAATGAAGCGCGCGTCGCGGCGACGCCCGAAACCGTGAAGAAATTCTTGGGCCTCGGGGCCGAAGTCGTCGTCCAGGCCGGCGCCGGCAAGGGCTCGGGCGTTCCCGACGCGGATTTCGAGAAGGCCGGCGCCAAAATTGCGCCGGACGCTCACGCCGCGGTCGCCGGCGCCGATGTCGTGCTGGCGGTCCGCCGCCCTGGGGCGCAAACGCTGGCCGGGGTCAATCCGGGCGCGGCGGTTGTGGCGATCATGGACCCCTATGGCCAGCACGAGGCGCTCGCCGCCCTCGCCAAGGCCAATGTCCAGGCCTTCGCCATGGAGCTGATGCCTCGCATCACCCGCGCCCAGGCGATGGACGTGCTCTCCTCGCAGGCCAATCTCGCCGGCTATCGCGCGGTGATCGACGCGGTGGCCGAATATGGCCGCGCCGTTCCGATGATGATGACGGCGGCGGGCACGGTGCCGGCGGCGAAAATCTTCATCATGGGCGTCGGCGTCGCCGGCCTCCAGGCCATCGCCACGGCGCGACGCCTCGGCGCGGTGGTCACCGCCACCGACGTGCGCCCAGCGACCAAGGAGCAGGTCGAATCGCTCGGCGCCAAATTCCTGGCGGTCGAGGACGAGGAATTCAAACAGGCGCAGACAGCGGGCGGCTACGCCAAGGAAATGTCCAAGGAATATCAGGCCAAGCAGGCGGCGCTGACGGCGTCGCACATCGCCAAGCAGGACATTGTCGTCACCACCGCGCTGATTCCCGGCCGCCCGGCGCCGCGGCTGATCTCGGCGGACATGGTCGCCTCGATGCGCCCCGGCTCGGTCATCGTCGATCTCGCGGTCGAACGCGGGGGAAACTGCGAATTGTCCAAACCCGGCAAGGTCGTCACCACCAAGAACCAGGTGAAGATCGTCGGCCATCTCAATGTCGCCGGCCGCCTCGCCGCCACCGCCTCGCAGCTTTATGCGAAAAACCTGTTCGCCTTCCTCGAGACCATGATCGACAAGGAGACCAAGGCGCTCAAGATCGACGGCGAGGACGAACTGGTCAAGGCGACCCGGCTGACCGATGGCGGCGTGATCGTCCATCCCGATTTCACGGCGGCCTGAGGCTGCTGATCCAACCACGTGATCGAGGCCCGAGAGAGGGGCAAGAGAATGGCTACTGACATACAAACGCTGGTCGACCAGGCGCGCGACGCGGCCCGGACGGCGCGCGCCGCCGCCGATGCGGCGCAGGCTTACGCCGATCGCGCCTCCCATCTGACCCAGGTCGCCGATCATGTCGCCGGCGCGGCGGGCGCCGCCGCCCATGCGGCGAGCGGCGGCGCGATCGATCCCTTCATCTTCCGCCTGGCGATTTTCGTCCTCGCGGTCTTCGTCGGCTATTATGTGGTCTGGTCGGTGACCCCGGCGCTCCACACGCCCTTGATGTCGGTCACCAACGCCATTTCCTCGGTGATCGTCGTCGGCGCCCTTCTGGCGGTCGGCGTGGATGGGGCGGGCGCGCTCGACAGCGGCCCGATCTGGGCGCGCGTCTTCGGCTTCATCGCGCTGATCCTCGCCTCGGTGAACATCTTCGGCGGCTTCCTGGTCACCGCGCGAATGCTCGCCATGTACAAGAAGAAGGGCTGAGATCCATGAACGTCAATCTCGCGGCCCTTCTCTATCTCGTCGCCGGCGTCCTGTTCATTTTCGCCCTGCGCGGCCTGTCGCATCCCACCACCTCGCGCCGGGGCAACCGCTACGGCATGATCGGCATGGCCATCGCCATCCTCACGACGCTGGCGTTGAAGCTGCCGTCGGGCGCGGTCGGCTGGCTGCTGGTGGTCGCCGGCCTCGCCATCGGCGGCGGCTTCGGCGCGGTTGTGGCGCGGCGCATCGAAATGACCAAAATGCCGCAGCTGGTCGCCTTCTTCCATTCTTTGGTCGGCTTGGCGGCGGTTCTGGTGGCGGCGGGCGCGCTCTTCGCGCCGCAGGCTTTCGGCATCGGCGTTCCCGGCGACATCCATCCGGCCAGCCTGATCGAAATGTCGCTCGGCGCGGCCATCGGCGCCGTCACTTTCACCGGCTCGGTCATCGCCTTTCTGAAGCTCGACGGCCGCATGTCCGGCAAGCCGATCATGCTGCCGCAACGCCACGCCATCAATCTTGCGCTGGGGATTGCCCTCGTCCTGCTGATCGCCTCGTTCTTCGGTACGGGCGCCGCCCCGCTGTTCCTGGCGATCGTGCTGGTGGCGCTGGCGCTCGGCGTGTTGCTGATCATTCCGATCGGCGGCGCCGACATGCCGGTGGTGATCTCGATGCTCAACTCCTATTCGGGCTGGGCGGCGGCCGGCATCGGCTTCACTTTGGGTAATCTGGCGCTGATCATCACCGGCGCACTGGTCGGCTCCTCGGGCGCGATCCTGTCCTACATCATGTGCAAGGGCATGAACCGCTCCTTCATCTCGGTCATCCTCGGCGGCTTTGGCGGCGAGGACGCGGCGGCCGTCGGGGGCGCCAAGGAAAACCGTCCGGTCAAGAAGGGCTCGCCGGAAGACGCGGCCTATATTCTCGAGAACTCGTCCAAGGTCATCATCGCGCCGGGCTATGGCATGGCGGTGGCCCAGGCCCAGCACGCCCTGCGCGAAATGGTCGACCTGCTCAAGGCCGAGGGCGTCGACGTCAGATACGCCATCCATCCGGTGGCGGGCCGCATGCCCGGCCATATGAACGTGCTGCTGGCGGAAGCCAATGTCCCCTATGACGAGGTGTTCGAACTGGAGGACATCAATTCCGAATTCGCCCAGGCCGATGTCGCCTTCGTCATCGGTGCCAACGACGTGACCAATCCGGCGGCCAAGACCGACAAGACCTCGCCGATCTATGGCATGCCGATCCTTGACGTTGAAAAGGCCAAGACGGTGATGTTCGTCAAGCGCAGCATGGCGTCGGGCTATGCCGGGGTCGAGAACGAATTGTTCTTCAAGGACAATACGATGATGCTGTTCGGCGACGCCAAAAAAGTGGTCGAGAGCATCATCAAGGCCATGGCGCATTAAGGCCGAATCGCAAACTGCTTCGCTTTCCAATAATCATCGGGCGCGGCCCTTCTCCCGCAAGGGGAGAAGGGATTCGCGCTTTTTTGTTGCGGGGCCTTTATTCGCGCGCGCTGTTCTTGCTAAAAGGCCGCATGTCGTTTCGCGCCCGCAGGATTTCCCGGCGAATTATCGGCCCGGCTCGCGGCTGAGCCTGTGCGCTCGCCGGCGCGCCGGGACTTCTTGCGTTTTCCCCGCAGTCTCGCCGATCCGGGCCGTGCGGCCCTTCGCCACAGAGATTCTTCGCCATGACCGAGAAGACGGGTCCCGATTATTCCTCGACGCTCTACCTGCCGAAAACCGATTTCCCCATGCGCGCCGGCCTGCCGAAAAAGGAGCCGGAGCTGCTGGCCCATTGGCAAAGCATCGGCCTGACCGAGAAAATGCGCCTGGAAAACGCCGGCAGGCCGAAATTCGTGCTGCATGACGGCCCGCCCTACGCCAATGGCAATATCCATATCGGCCATGCGCTGAACAAGATTCTCAAGGATCTCGTCACCCGCTCGCAGCGCATGCTCGGCAAGGACGTCAATTATGTGCCGGGCTGGGACTGCCATGGCCTGCCGATCGAATGGAAGATCGAGGAGCAATATCGCGCCAAGGGGCGCAACAAGGACGAAGTGCCGGTGGTCGAATTCCGCCGCGAATGCCGGTCCTTCGCCGAACATTGGCTGGAGGTGCAGCGCGAGGAGTTCAAGCGCCTCGGCGTCGCCGGCGACTGGGCGGGCCGCTACGCCACCATGGACTTTTCCGCCGAAAGCGTCATTGCGGCGGAGATCATGAAATTCGCCGCCAACGGCCTTTTGTATCGAGGCTCCAAGCCGGTGATGTGGTCGGTGGTGGAAAAGACCGCTTTGGCGGAAGCCGAAGTGGAATATGAGGACCATACCTCCGATTGGGTTTTTGTGGCCTTTCCGGTGCAAGGTGAGGACGCGCGGGTGGTGATCTGGACGACCACGCCCTGGACCCTGCCGGGCAATCGCGCCATCGCCTTTTCGCACAAGATCGCCTATGGCCTCTTCCGCGTCGTCGCAGCGCCGGAGGGGAACTGGGCCAAGACCGGCGACCAGTTCGTCCTGGCGGAAAAACTCGCCGAAAGCGTGTTCCACGCCGCCAAGGTCGAGGCGTTCGAACGGCTCCGCGAGGTTCCGGCGCGCGAACTGGCGGGCATGACTTGCGCCCACCCGCTGGAAAAGCTCGGCTTCGCGTTCAAGGTTCCGCTGCTCGACGGCGACCATGTCACCGACGACGCCGGCGCCGGCTTCGTCCACACCGCGCCCGGCCATGGCCGCGAGGATTTTGATATCTGGATGGCCTCGGGACGCCTGCTGCATGAGCGGGGTATCGATACGCGCATCCCCTATACGGTCGACGCCGACGGCTTTTACACCGACGAAGTCCCCGGCTTTCCCGGCGCCCGCGTTATCGACGACAAGGGCAACAAGGGTGACGCCAATGAGAGGGTTATTGCTGCGCTGATTTCCCAAAAGGCGCTGCTGGCGCGCGGGCGAGTAAAACACCAGTATCCGCACAGCTGGCGCTCGAAAAAGCCGGTGATTTTCCGCAACACCCCGCAATGGTTCATTGCGATGGACCAGCCTTTCGCGGCGCCGCTCGACCCGACGGCGGCCAAAAACCTCGGCGCCGGATCGAACAAGCCGACGTTGCGCGCCATAGCCTTGGAAGAAATCGCCAGAACAACCTGGGTGCCGGCGGCGGGCGAAAACCGCATCACCGGCATGATCGCCAACCGCCCCGATTGGGTGGTGTCGCGCCAGCGCGCCTGGGGCGTGCCGATCGCGGTTTTCGTCACGAAGGGCGGTCACGACATTCTGGTCGATGAAAAGGTCAATGCCCGGATCGTCGAAGCCTTTGCCCAGGAAGGCGCCGACGCCTGGTACAAGGAGGGCGCGGCAGAGCGATTTTTGAAGCCCGACCATGACCCGGAAAATTACGAGAAAATCGACGACGTGCTCGACGTCTGGTTCGATTCCGGCTCGACCCACGCTTTTACCCTGGAAGACGCGAAAAATTTTCCGACCCTGGCCGGAATCCGCCGAAAACACGACGGCGGGCCGGACGAGGTCATGTATCTCGAAGGCTCGGACCAGCATCGCGGCTGGTTTCATTCCTCTCTGCTTGAAAGCTGCGGCACCCGCGGTCGCGCGCCCTATGATTCCGTGCTGACCCACGGATTCGTCCTCGACGAAAAGGGCCGCAAAATGTCGAAATCGCTCGGCAATGTCGTCGCGCCCCAGACCGTGATCAAGGACGCCGGCGCCGACATCTTGCGCCTGTGGGTCGCAGCCTCGGATTATTCCGACGATCTGCGCATCGGCAAAGAGATTCTGGCCACTTTCTCCGAGACCTATCGCAAGCTGCGCAATACTTTGCGCTGGATGCTCGGCGCGCTCGCCCATTTCGATCCGGCGGAAGCGGTCGAGCAAACCGACATGCCGGAGCTGGAGCGCTATATCCTGCACCGGCTCGCCGAGATCGACCCATCCGTCCGCGAGGCCTATGCCGCCTTCGATTATAAAAAAGTGGTCGCGCTGCTCTCAAGCTTCATGACCGGCGATCTGTCGGCCTTCTACTTCGACATCCGCAAGGATGGACTCTATTGCGACCCGCCCTCCAGCGTGACCCGCAGGGCGGCGCTGACCGCGATCGACATGATTTGCGACGCGCTGCTGAAATGGCTGGCCCCGATCCTGTGCTTCACCGCCGAAGAAGCCTGGCTCGCCTTCCGGCCCCACGGCGCGGCTTCGGTGCACCTCACTGAGTTCCCCGCCGGGCTGGAGCTTTGGCGCGACGAGGCGTTGGCGGCCAAATGGCGCAGCCTGCGTCGTGTCCGCGCCGTGGTCACCGGGGCGCTGGAGATCGAGCGCGCCCAAAAGACCATCGGCGCCTCGCTTGAAGCCGACCCGCAGGTGTTCATTGCGGACGAGAGCCTGCGCGCCGCGCTCGAAAACGTGGATTTCGCCGATATCTGCATCACTTCCTCGATCGAGATCGTGGCCGCGCCACCGCCGCAAGGCGCCTTCAATCTGCCCGAGACGCCCGGCGTCGGGGTGGTCAGCCGCCGCGCCCAGGGACGCAAATGCGCGCGGTCCTGGCGGATATCACAGCTCGTCGGCGCCGATCCCGAATTCCCCGACGTGACCCCGCGCGACGCCCGCGCCTTACGCGAATTGCGCGACATGGGCCGCTCCTTGGGCCGCTCCTTGGGCCGCTGGCCGTGAGCCTCGCTTCCCGGCGCTTCGCCGGCTTCGTCGCCGCGGCGTTGGTGTTCGCGGCGGACCAGGCCAGCAAATCTTTCGCGATCGGACTGCTCGGCGGCCCGAATCATCCGCGCTATGCCCTGACGCCTTTTCTGGCTGTGGTGATGAGCTGGAACCGCGGGATAGCCTATACGATGCTGCGCTCCGACGGCGACGTTGGACGTTTCGCACTCGTCGCGGTCGCGGGCGTCGCCGTGGTCCTGCTGGTCCGCTGGCTGTGGCGGGCGCGCAGCCTGGTTTCGGCGCTCGCTTTCGGTTTCCTGATCGGCGGCGCGCTCGGCAACGCCAGCGACCGCCTGACCCATGGCGCCGTGGCCGATTTCCTTTACTTCCACACCCCCTTCCCGCTCGGGCCCTTGTCCAATTATGTCTTCAACCTGGCCGACGCCGCCATATTTGTCGGCGTCGTCCTGCTGGTGTATGAGGCGGCGAGGCGCGAGGCCGACGACGGCGCGTGAGACGAGGAGCGCAGGCAGAATGTCAGGAACGAAGTTCATCGGCCGGGTCGCGACGGCGGCTTTGCTCGCGGCAGGCGTGATCGCCTCGGCTTGCGTCGCAGCCAAAGCGCAGGACTCTGAACAGCAGCCGACGGTCTTCGGCGCTGCCGCGCCGCATCAATATCTGATCAATCGCATGATGGCCCCGGACCGGCCGAAAAACAACGGCGCGGGCGGGCAGGCTGCCGGCCAAAGCGCCAACGGAGGACAGCCCGCCAATGGCGAGCAGGCCGCCACTGACGATGACGACAATGGCCCCAACAACGGCGCTTACCAAATGCCCAAACGCTATCTGCTGAACAAAATGTTCGATTTCGGCGGCGGCGCCAGCGCGCCGGCGGCGGCGCCCGCCGCGCCTGCGCCGGCGGCTGCCGCGGCGTCCTCGGCGCCTGCCGCGAAAACGCCTTGAATCTCGGTTAACTGGCGGTATTTTGGCGGCCTTGGCGAAAGGCCAGGGTTTTGGGGGGATGTCTGAGTGGGTGAGGCGTTGACGGAACGTGCGCGGCGAGGGAAGATCGCGCCATGGACGGCGGGCGGGCTGTTGGCCTGTGCGCTGCTTTTGGTCGCGCCGACCGCCCGCGCCGACGATTCGCTCTGGGGCAAGGCGATGAGCACTATCGGCCTCGGCGGCAATGGCGCGTCCAATCAAGGGACGGCTGCCCAGCAACCCGCCGCGCCCGCACCGCAACCCGCCGCGCCCGCACCGCAACCCGCCGCGCCCGCGCCGCAACCTGCCGCGCCCGCGGCGCAACCCGCCCCCACCGCGCAGGCGGCGCCTGCGGCCGCCGCGCCGGCCGACAACCAGAATCTCCTCCCCAATTTCTTTGGTTGGGGCCATCACAATGACTCGCAGCCCAGCAATCAGGCGGCGATCGAGCCGCAGGGCAAGGCGCTGACCCCGGTCCAGACGCCGCCGGCGCCTGCGCCCGCCAGCGAACCGGGCCTGTGGGACCGGATGCTCGGCAATGTCGGGCTCAACAACGGCAATCCCGCGAACGACATCTCTTACGCCGAGCGGCCGAAACTGAACGTCCCCAAGGCGCGCTCCCTGCCTCAGCCGGGTCCCCTGGCTGGTCCGGCCGGAGTCCGTCCCTCCAATCCGCAGGATCTGGTCCAGCCGCCGGGCGGCTATCTGGACAAGGTGCGCGGCGCGGACGGCAATGTCTCCGGCCTGCGGTCGGGCGACATCAGCAAGGACAAGAAATTTTTCGGCCTGTTCTGATCGCGCGACAAAGGATGAATTTTTGAAGCCGGGGCTGTCGTTCCGGCTTTTGCATTCTATATTGGCGGGACAGGCATTTTTTTCAAAAAATGGAGCAGCGCCTTGTCCCGATCGCAGCACGTCCCCCCCTCTGGCGCGGCGCAGCAGACGCCGTCGCATCAAATCGGGCAGGGCGGCGCAGCCCATGCGGGGCCGCGCGTCGATCATTTCCGCCTCGAAAACGGCATGGACGTGGTGGTCATTCCCGACCACCGCGCGCCGGTTGTCACCCATATGGTGTGGTATCGCAACGGCTCGGCCGACGATCCGCGCGGGAAAAGCGGCATCGCCCATTTCCTCGAACATCTGATGTTCAAGGGCACGCACGAGCATAAACAGGGTGAGTTC
This sequence comes from uncultured Pseudomonadota bacterium, assembly GCA_963703385.1. Classification (GTDB taxonomy): domain Bacteria; phylum Pseudomonadota; class Alphaproteobacteria; order Rhizobiales; family Beijerinckiaceae; genus Rhodoblastus. The sequence continues at coordinate 3,028,453 of OY969816.1, read as the reverse complement.
TCGCATCTTGTCGCCGAATTGGGCGGACAGGAGAACGCCTTCACCTCCCACGATTTTACCGCCTATTTCCAGCGCGTCGCCCGCGAATGCCTCAAGACCATGATGGAATTCGAGGCCGACCGCATGACCGGCCTGAACCTGACCGACGAGGTGGTGGCGCCGGAGCGCGACGTGGTGATGGAGGAGCGCCGCATGCGCACCGAGGCCGACCCGGCGGCCCAGCTCGACGAGGCGCTGAACGCGGCGCTCTACACCCATCATGCCTATGGCGTGCCGATCATCGGCCTGGCCCATGAGATCGAGACGCTCGACCGCGAGGACGCGCTTCGCTATTACCGCCGCTTCTACACGCCGGAAAACGCCATTCTCATTGTCGCCGGCGACATCGAGGCGCCGGAAGTCGAGCTTCTGGCGCGCGAGACCTACGGAAAAATCCCGGCGCGCGGCGAGGCGCCGCAACGCCATCGCCCGCGCGAGCCGGAACCCCGCGCCGAACGCATCGTCAGGCTCGCCGATCCAAAAGTCGAACAGCCGCAATTCGAGCGCATCTATCTGGTGCCCTCGGCCTTTACCGCGGCAAAGGGCGAATCGGAGGCCCTCGACGTGCTGGCCCAACATCTCGGCGGCGGCCAGACCAGCCTGCTGTTCCGCCGCCTGGTGCTGGAGCGCCGAAGCGCCGTCGCCGCCGGCGCCTATTATTATTCCGACGCCCTGGACGAGAGCCGCTTCTATGTCTATGCGACCCCCGCCGAGGGCGTGATCCTCGAAGAGCTGGAGCGCGGCGTGGACGAGGTTCTCGCCGAATTGCGGCGCGACGGCGTCAGCGCGGAAGATGTCGCGCGCGCTTCGACGCGCCTCGTCGCCGACGCAATCTACGCCCAGGACAGCCAGGTCGCGCTGGCGCGCTGGTTCGGCGCGGCGCTGGCCAGCGGCGGCAATGTCCAGGACGTGCTCGGCTGGGCGGCGCGGATCGAGGCGGTCGGCGTCGAGGATGTCGCCAAGGCGATGCAATGGCTCAACAAGCGCCGGGCCGTCTCTGGATTCCTGCTCAAGGAACAGGCCGCGTGAGCGTCGAAGGAAAATCACCCATGAACGCTCCCGCAACCTTTGTCTCGCGCGCCGAGCGCGTCCAGCATGTCGTCAGCCCCGGCGGAATCGCCGCCTGGCTGGTCGAGGATTACGCCGTGCCCCTGATGGCGATGGATTTTTCCTTCGACGGCGGCGGGGCGCAGGATCCGCAAGGCAAGGCCGGCGCGGCGTCGCTGCTCGCCGGCCTGCTCGATGAGGGCGCCGGCGACCTCGAATCGGAAACTTTCCAACGCGCGCTCGACGATCACGCCATCCGCCTCAGCTTTTCCGCCGAGCGCGACGAATTGACCGGCCATCTCCAGACCCTGTCGCGTCACGCCGACAAGGCTTTCGAACTCATGGCGCTGGCGCTCAACGCGCCGCGTTTCGACGCCGAGCCCTTCACGCGGGTGCGCGCCCAGCTCAACGCCGTGCTGAAGCGCGAATCCGCCGAGCCCGACAGCATGGCGGCCCAGGCCTGGCGGCGGGCCGCCTGGGCGGGCCATCCCTATTCCCGGTCGGCGCGCGGCGAACTGGGCGAGATCGACGCCGTGACCCGCGACGATCTCCTCGACATGCGCCGCAGGATGCTGGCGCGGGATACGCTGAAGATCGCGGTCGTCGGCGCGATCGACGCCGCGACGCTCGCGCGCCATCTCGACCAGCTTTTCGCCGGCCTGCCGGCGAAGGCGGAGCTGACGCCGATTCCCGAAATCGAAATTCAGGGCCTGGGCCAGCGCATCCTGGTCGATTTCGACGTGCCGCAGGCCAATATCCGCTTCGGCCGTCCGGGCCTTCGCCGCCGCGATCCCGATTATATCGCGGCCATGGTGGTCAATCACATTCTCGGCGGCGGCGCCTTCACTTCGCGCCTGTGGCAGGAGGTGCGCGAGAAGCGCGGCCTGACCTATTCGGTGTTTTCGACGCTCGCGACCGCCGAACACAGCCCGTCCTTCATCGGCGCGACCTCGACCAAAAACGAACGCGCCGCGGAATCCTTGAACGTCATCGAGGCGGAATGCGCCCGTCTTGCGGCCGAAGGGCCGACAGCGGACGAGTTGGAGAAGGCGAAGAAATATCTTATCGGCTCTTATGCCCTGCGTTTCGACACCTCGACCAAGATCGCCGGCCATCTGCTTCAGCTCCAGCGCGAAGGTTTCGACGCCGCCTATCTCGACCGCCGCAACGCCGAGGTCGAGGCGGTGACGCTGGACGACGCCCGCCGCGCGGCCGGGCGCCTGATCGGCGACGCGAAACTGCTCGTCGCCGTCGTCGGCCGCCCGGAGGGTCTGTCGGGGCGGGCGGCCAGTTGATCCAATGAAAATCCGCCGGCTCGATCCCATTCTGGCGGACCGCATCGCCGCGGGCGAGGTGGTCGAGCGGCCGGCGGCGGCCGTCAAGGAGCTGGTCGAGAACGCGCTCGACGCCGGGGCGTCGCGGATCGACGTCACCATCGCCGGCGGCGGCCAAAAACTCATTCGCGTCATCGACGACGGCGCCGGCATGGACGAGGCCGATCTCGTGCTGTGCGTCGAGCGTCACGCCACGTCGAAAATTCCCGACGGCGACCTGACCAATATCGCGACGCTGGGCTTTCGCGGCGAGGCTTTGCCTTCGATCGCCTCGGTGGCGCGGCTTGAAATCGCGACCCGCAGGCGCGAGGCGCCAAACGGCCTGCGGCTGCGGGTCGATTTTGGCGCGACCTCGCCGCCTGCGCCCGTTTCTTTGGCGCAAGGCACAAAAGTCGAGGCGCGCGACCTTTTCGCCGCCACGCCGGCGCGGCTCAAGTTCCTCAAGAGCGAGCGCGCCGAGGCCTCGGCGGTCGCCGATGTGGTGAAACGGCTGGCCATGGCCAATCCGCAGGTGCGGTTCTCGCTCGGCGGCGAGGGACTGGCGGGATTCGATCATCAGGCCTGCCCGCCCGGAAACGACGGCCTGCTGGCGCGCCTCACCCAGGTTCTGGGCCGCGATTTCCGCGACAACGCCCTGGCGGTCGACGCCGAGCGCGGAGAATTCCGGCTGTGGGGCTTCGCCGGCCTGCCGACATGGCATCGCGCCAACGCCTTGGCGCAATTCGTCTTCGTCAACGGCCGCCCGGTGCGCGACCGCCAGATCGCGGGGGCGATCCGCGCCGCCTATATGGATTACCTGAGCTCCGACCGGCACCCGACGCTGGCCTTGTTCATCACCTGCCCGCCGCGCCTGGTCGATGTGAATGTCCATCCGGCCAAGGCCGAGGTGCGTTTCGCCGATCCGGGCCTGGTGCGCGGCCTGGTGGTCGGGGCGCTGAAACAAACTCTTGCCGGGGCGCTGCATCGCGCGACCCCGAGCAATGCGGCGGCTGCGGCGAAGTTCGCGTTGAGCAACCCCTCATCCGTCTCGCCGCTGCGCGGCGAGCCACCTTCTCCCGCAAGGGGAGAAGGATTCGCGTCCCATTCCGCGTTCAGGGGAGAACGATACGCACAAAACTGGGATTGGCGTTGTTCGCCTGCCGCGCCTTCGTTTCTCGCTTCGCCCGGCTTTGCGGAGGCGCCGCCCGCCGCCGACGCGCGCGCCCATGCGGAAGCGCCGCAGGACAGCGATCTTTCGGCGCCGCTTGGAGCCGCGCGGGCGCAGATTCACGAGACCTATATCATCGCCCAGACCCGCGATGGGCTGGTGCTGGTCGACCAGCACGCCGCCCATGAGCGGCTGGTCTATGAAAGGCTGAAATCCGAGCGGGCGGAAAGCGGCGTCGCGCGGCAGGCTCTGCTTTCGCCTGTGGTGGTCGATCTCGATCCCGACGACGCCGGGCGGCTGGTCGAGGCCGCCGATCTTCTGGCCTCCCTGGGGCTGGCGGTCGAGCCCTTCGGCCCCGGCGCGGTGGCGATCCATGAGGCGCCGGCGGCGCTGCGCGCCGCCGAGATCGAGCCTCTGGTGCGCGATCTCGCCTGTTCGCTCGCCGAGGACGGCGCGGCGGCGCCGCTGGAAAAGAAGCTCGACCGTGTGCTCGCGACCATGGCCTGCCATCATTCGGTGCGCTCGGGCCGCCGCCTGGCGCCCGAGGAAATGAACGCCCTGCTGCGCGAAATGGAGCGCACGCCGGGCGCCGGCCAGTGCAACCACGGCCGCCCGACCTATGTCGAGCTGAAGCTCGCCGATATCGAGAAATTGTTCGGGCGGCGATAAAAAGGAAACAAGGATGAAGGCATCGCTCGAATTGGCGGCGCGCGTCGAGGCTTTGGAAGGAGCCAGCGCCCATCAGGACCGCGTGATCGCCGAATTGAGCGACGCGGTCGCCGAGCAATGGAGCCGGATCGACCTGCTGACTCGCGAGGTCCTGCGCCTGCGCGAGGAAATGCAGGCGCTGAGCCAGGCCGTCGCGCCCGAAAAACCGCCGCCGCATTATTGAGCGGCTTTTCACGCGCCAAGTTTTCACGCGCCAAGTTTTCACGCGGCCAGTTTTCACACGCCGAGGTGACTTGCGCCGCGTTTGGCGCCATAAAGCGCCCAAATTTTCTTTGCGAGCCCGCGCCTCCATGTCGTTCTTCGAGTCCCTCCGCAAGCAGATCACGCCGATCCACCCGGAAGGCCATATCTTCATCGCGCTTTTTGCCGCCGTCGCGCTGGTGCTGAGCTGGTTATCGACGCCGCTGGGCTGGATCGGCGCCATCCTCACCTTGTGGTGCGCCTATTTCTTCCGCGATCCGGCGCGGGTAACGCCGGTGGCGGAAGGACTTGTCGTTTCCCCGGCGGACGGCGTGATCTGTTCGGTCGGCCAGTTCCAGCCGCCCCCCGAACTTGGCCTCGGCATGGACCCCATGCTGCGCGTCTGCATCTTCATGAATGTCTTCGACGTTCACGTGAACCGCGCGCCGGTCACCGGCCGAATTTCCCGCATCGCTTACAAACCCGGGCTGTTCCTCAACGCCGATCTGGACAAGGCCAGCGAGGACAACGAGCGCAACGGGCTCGTCATCGATTCCCGTTACGGCCGGGTCGGCGTGGTCCAGATCGCGGGGCTCGTCGCGCGGCGCATCGTTTCCTTCGTGCAGGAGGGCCAGAGCTTAGGGGTAGGCGAGCGTTTCGGCCTGATCCGCTTCGGCTCGCGGGTGGACCTCTATTTGCCCCCGGGCGCCCGTGTGCTGGTCGGCCTCGGCTCGCGCGCCGTCGCCGGCGAAACCGTGCTGGCCGACTATCATGACGGCGATGCAGACCGTCATTTCAAGGTCGGCTGACATGGAGGGCGAAACCACACCCGCCTCCAATCCAGTCCAGGCGCGCCTTCGGCCGCGCGGGTTGCGCAGCCTGCCTTTGCGCTTCGTCGTGCCCAATGTCATCACCTTGCTGGCGCTCTGCGCCGGCCTGACCTCGATTCGTTTCGCGGTCGACGCCAAATATGAAAGCGCGGTGCTCGCCATTCTGGCGGCGGCGGTGCTCGACGGGATGGACGGCCGGATCGCCAGGGCGCTGAAAGGCTCGTCGCGTTTCGGCGCCGAACTCGATTCCCTGGCGGATTTCATCGATTTCGGCGTCGCGCCCGCCCTGCTCCTGTTCTTCTGGTCGCTGCATACGCTCAAGACCGTGGGCTGGGCGGCGGTGCTGATCTTCGCCATAGCCGCGGCTTTGCGTCTGGCGCGCTTCAACGTGATGATCGACGATCCGAACAAGCCGGCCTGGTCCGCCCGGTTTTTCACCGGAATGCCGGCGCCCGCCGGGGCCATTGTCGTGATGCTGCCGCTCTATCTGCAAATGTCTTTCAACCTGCCGGATTCGCGCTGGCAGTCGGCGCTGGTGGCCGCCTATGTCGTGCTGATCGCCGGCCTGATGGTCAGCCGCATCCCGCATTATTCGGGCAAGCACATCGGCCGCGTCCCGCGCGACATCTTCATCCTCGTGCTGTTCGCCGTCGCGGCCGTTCTCGTCCTGCTGGCGTCCTTCCCGCTGGAAATGCTGATCGTGGTGAGCCTCGTCTATCTCGCTCTGATCCCCTTCTCGGTGCGCGCCTATCGCCGTCTCGCGGAAGTGGACGCCGCCGCGCCGCCGCCGGAAGCGGGCGCGGCGTGATCCGCCTGGCTTATCATCTGCTCGATGTTTTCGCGGAAAAGCCCTTCGCCGGCAATCCGCTGGCGGTCGTGACCGACGCCGACGGCGTGACGCCCGCCCGGATGCAGGCCATCGCCCGCGAGTTCAACCTGTCCGAGACGGTTTTTGTCCTGGCGCCGCGCGACCCGGTCCATACCGCGCGTTTACGCATTTTCACCCCGACGATGGAGCTGCCCTTCGCCGGCCATCCGACGCTCGGCGCCGCCTGCCTGATCGCCTCGTTGCGCGCGCCGGACATGATCGGGCGCCAGCCTTTGCAGATCGTGCTCGAACAGCAGGCCGGGGCCGTGGTTTGCGAGGTTTCGCGTTTCAACGGCGTGTTGCGCGGCGGTTTCGTTCCGCCCCAGCCGCCCATGCTCGGCGGCGTCCTGGTCGATCGCGCCGAAATCGCCGCCGCGCTTGGCCTGGGCGAGGGGGAGATCGGCTTCGACAATCATCAGCCGGTGACGGCGTCGGCGGGACTGCCTTTCGCCTTCGTTCCGGTTCAGGGGCTCGCCGCCCTCAATCGTGCAGCGCCGGATTTCTCGCGCTTTGCCGCCGCCTTCGGGCCCGAACCCGCGGGCGTCTTCGTTTACGCGCGCGAGACTTCCGACCCGGCCCATCACGTCCAGGCGCGCGTTTTTGTTCATAGCCCGTCGAGAGACGGGCGTCTCGCGACGCCCTATGGATTAGGCGTGAGCGAAGACCCCGCGACCGGTTCGGCGGCTGCCGCCTTTGCGGCGGCAGCCGTCCATTTCGAGCAGCCGGAAGACGGCGAACATGACATCGTCATCGAGCAGGGTTTTTCCATCGGCCGCCCGAGCCAGATCAGTCTGAGCTTGCGCATCGCCAACGGCGTTCTGGTCGAGACGCGCGTCGGCGGCGCCTGCGTCACGATCGGCGAGGGTGTTTTGGCGATCTAAGCCGGTTTCTGAATCTCCGGCCCGTCATTGGCGGTGCGATTGACCAGCGGCGAGACGGCGAAAAATGCGATGGCGTCGTCGTCCGCCGGACGCAGCAGATGGAGCGGCGGCGCGCGAGTTCTCGTCGGGATCGAGCCAGGCGTCGTAATCTTCCGGCTCGATCAGAGCCGGCATGCGGTCGTGGATCGCGACCGTCGCGCCATTGGCGCTGGTGGTGACGATGCAGGCGGTGTCGATCTCGCCCCCCAATGGGTCGGCGTAAGTCTCCCACAGGCCGGCGAAGCCCATCAGGCCGGCGCCGCGACGGCGCAGTAGGAAGGGCGTTTTGCGGCCCTTGCCCTCGGCGCGCCATTCGTACCAGGCGTCGGCGGGCACGAGGCAGCGCCGGCGGCGCAAGGCGGCGCGAAAGCTCGGCTTTTGGCCGAGCGTCTCGGCGCGGGCGTTGATGATCAGCGGAAAATCTTTCGGGTCCTTGACGAAGCCGGGCAAAAAACCCCAGCGCGCGAGGCGGAAATGGCGCGCGTCGCGTCCCATCGTCACGATCGGAATGGGCTGCGTCGGCGCGATATTGTAGCGCGGCGGAAAATTGGGCTGTTCGGCATAGCGGAAATAGGCGCGGACAGCTTCGGGCGGCGAGGTGATCGCAAATCGCCCGCACATTTTGTTATTCCTCGTCGCGCGTGTGCCGCGCCGTGCGGTTGCGCAAGGTCACCAGTTCCTCGGCGGCGGAAGGGTGCAGCGCCATGGTGGCGTCGAAGTCGGCCTTGGTTGCGCCGAGGCGCAGGGAAATGGCGAGAAGCTGCGCCATTTCGCCGGCGCCTTCGCCGAGAACGTGGACGCCGAGCACCCGATCGCTCTCGCCGCAGACCACGATTTTCATGATCACCTTTTCCGGGCCGCCGGAAAGCGTCGCCTTCATCGGGCGGAACGAGGTCTGGTAGATATCGACGCAATCGTGGGTGTTGCGCGCTTCGGCCTCGGTCATGCCGACCGTGCCGATTTCCGGCGTGGTGAAGACGGCGGTGGGGATGAAATCGTAATCGACTTCCCTGCCGGCGCCGCCGAACAGGCGGTCGGCCAGAAGATGGCCTTCGCGGATCGCGACCGGCGTCAGATTGACGCGGTTGGTCACGTCGCCGACCGCATGGATCGAGGGAATATTGGTGGTGTTGCGCGCATCGACCTTGATCGCCCCGATCTCGTCGGTCTCGACCCCGGCCTTATCGAGGCCGAGCCCTTTGGTGTGGGGCGCGCGGCCGGTGGCGATCAGGACCTGATCGACATGAAGGCCGGAATGGTCGGACAGCGTGAGTTCGAAGCCGCGCCCGGCTGTTGTGATCGAGGTCGGCAGCACGCCGAAGCGCTGGTCCACTTCGGCCTCGGCCAAAGCGTCGCGCAGGCCGCGCCGCAGGGTTTCATCGAAGCCGCGCAAAACATTGTCGGCGCGGAACATCAGGGTGACATGGGCGCCGAGCCGGGCGAAAATGCTGGCGAATTCCACCGCGATATAGCCGCCGCCGATCACCGCGAGTTTTTTGGGAAATTCCGGCAGGTCGAAAATCTCGTTCGAGCTGATCGCATGTTCGACGCCGGGAATGGCGGGCAGCATTTGCGGAGCGGCGCCGGTGGCGACCAGAATATGCCGCGCCGTGACGACGCGGCCGGATCGCATCAGCCGCACATGGTGGGGGCCAAGGATTTCGGCGCGCTCCTGGAAGACATCGACGCCGGCCTTGAGCAGATTGGCCTCATAAATGCGTGACAGGCGCGAGATTTCGCCTTCCTTGGCGGCGACGAGTTTTGGCCAGTCGAATTCCGGCTTGTGCGCGAGGCGCCAGCCGAAGGCCTGCGCGTCGGCGAAATCGTCGGCGAAGCGCGAGGCGTAGACATAAAGTTTTTTCGGCACGCAGCCGCGGATCACGCAGGTTCCGCCGATGCGGAATTCCTCGGCGATCATGACTTTCGCGCCATAACCCGCCGAGATGCGCGCGGCGCGCACCCCGCCCGAGCCCGCGCCGATGACGAAGAGATCGGTCTCGAATTCGACCATCGGCGCGCTCCCAGGCAAGATTTGCGAAAAGTGGATGCCGGTTTTCGGATAAAAATCCTGCCAAAAACTAAAGAAGATTTCAGCCTTCCAGTTTGCCGACCACGCGGATGCTGGCCTTGTCGGCGACGATCACCGCGCTGGCCATGCCGATGAACAGGCCGTGTTCGACCACGCCCGGAATGGCGTTGAGGGCGACGGCCAGCGCGTCCGGGTCGGGGATGACGCCGAAATCGCAATCGAAGATCGCATGGCCGCCGTCGGTCAGATAGATTTTGTCGCCGGCGGCCTTGCGCTGGACGATCGGGCCCGAGCAGCCGCGGGCGCGGGCGGCGTCCTCGATATGGCGGCGCGTCGCCCTGAGACCGAAAAGATCGACCTCGACCGGCAGTTTGAAGCGGCCGAGCTGGGCGACTTCCTTGCTGGCGTCGGTGATGACCACCATGCGCTTCGAGGCCGCCGCGACGATCTTTTCGCGCAACAAGGCGCCGCCGCCGCCCTTGATCAGCCTGAGTTTCATGTCGAACTCATCGGCGCCGTCCACGGTGAGGTCGAGTTCGGGGGTCTCGTCCAGCGTCGAAAGACGCAGGTTCCAGCCCTCGGCCTGGATGCGGGTGCGCTCGGAGGTCGGCACGCAGATGACGTCGAGCCCCTCGCGCGCTTTCTCGCCGACGCAATCGACGAAATGTGCGGCGGTCGAGCCGGTGCCCAGCCCCAGTTTCATGCCGGAGCGCACCAAAGCAGCGGCGCGTTCGGCGGCCTGCCTTTTCAGCGATTCGATGAGGGAAAGGTCCAAGGCGCGCTCCTTTTTTGTTTTTGCCATTTCTTTCGCGAAAGAGATGGCGCCCGCCGGCTTCAGCCGGCGCCGCGCCAGTCGGCGCGGGCCATCGGTCCTTTTCAAGGCCCAATGGCTGCTTCTCCTGTTATGCTTTTGGCCTAATGCGGAACGCGGGAACTTGCAAGCATGCGGGATAAGATCGATCTGTCAGGACAGCAGCGGGAAAAGCCCATGAAAATGAGCGGCAACACCATCTTCATCACCGGCGGCGGCACAGGGATCGGCCAGGGGCTTGCCCAGGCTTTTCACGCCCTGGGCAACAAGGTCATCATCGCCGGGCGGCGTCAGGCGCCTCTGATGGAGACGGCGGAGGCCTGTCCCGGCATGGCCACTCACGAGATCGACATGCGCGATCCGGCCAGCATCGCGCGCGTCGCCGCCTGGCTGATGAAAAATCACCCCGACGTCAATGTCCTGATCAACAACGCCGGGATGATGTCGGGCGACAAGACCGGATCGGTCATGGACGACCAGAAAACGGTGGCGACGGTCGAGACCAATCTGCTTGGGCCGATCCGCATGACCTCGGCTTTGATCGAACATCTGAAAACCAGGCCCGACGCGGCGGTGGTCAATGTCACTTCGGGGCTGGCCTTCACCCCGCTCGCCCATTCGGCGGTCTATTCGGCGACCAAGGCGGCGCTTCATTCCTGGACCCTGTCCTTGCGCGTCCGCCTCAAGGGGACGTCCGTGCGGGTGCTGGAAATCGCGCCGCCGTGGGTGAGGACCGATCTGATGGGCTCGCGCGACGCGCCGCGCGCCATGCCCCTCGACGCCTTCATCGAGGAGACGATGGCGAAGTTTTCGATCGGCGCCGACGAAATCCTGGTCGATCGGGTGCGCATGCTGCGCGACAATCCGGGGCCGAACGAATGGGCCTTTGTCGAGAAGTTCAACGATATGCTGGCGCTGTAAGGCGGGCTTGAACATGTTGTCGCGTCTTCCTCTCATCCAGGCGCCGATGGCCGGCGCCCAGGATGGGCAACTGGCGATCGCGGTCTGCAAGGCGGGCGGTCTCGGCTCGCTGCCTTGCGCCATGCTCAGCCTCGATCAGGCGCGCGCGCAGATTCTCGGCATTCGCGCCGCGACGTCCGAGCCTTTCAACGTCAATTTCTTCGCCCATGTTCCGCCCCGGCCTGACCCCGACGCCTTGGCGCGCTGGCGCGATCTGCTGTCGACATTTTACGAGGAATTCGGCCTCGATCCGGCGGCGCAGGCGCCCGCCGCGCAACGCAAGCCTTTCGATGACGAATTTTGCGCTGTGGTCGAGGAGACGCGCCCGCCGGTGGTGAGCTTCCATTTCGGCCTGCCCTCGGATGACTTGCTGGCGCGCGTCCGGCGCGCCGGCGCCCAAATATGGAGTTCCGCGACCTCGGTCGCCGAGGCGCGCTGGCTGGAACACCGCGGGGTGGACGCGATCATCGCGCAAGGGCGCGAGGCGGGCGGGCATCGCGGCATGTTTTTGACCGAGGATGTCGAGGCCCAGCCCGGCCTGTTCGCCCTCCTGCCGCAAGTGGCGGCGGCGGTGAAAATTCCGGTGATCGCGGCGGGCGGAATCGCCAATGGGCGCGGCGTCGCCGCCGCTTTCGCCCTGGGCGCCCGCGCCGCGCAGATCGGCACAGCCTTTCTGCGGACGCCCCAGGCGAATATTTCCGACATCCATCACGCGGCGCTCAGAAATGCGCGCGACGATGCGACCCGGCTGACCAATCTCTTTTCCGGCCGGCCGGCGCGCGGGCTGGTCAATCGCCTGATCGAAGTCTTGGGGCCGCTCAACCGGGCGGCGCCGGCTTTTCCGTTGGCCTCCGCCGCTTTGGCGCCGCTGCGGGCGGCGGCGGAATCGCGCGGCAGCGGCGATTTTTCTCCGCTCTGGGCGGGCGAAGCGGCGAGTTTTTCGCGCGAAATGGATGCGGGGGAGCTGACGGAAACGATCTGGCGCGAGGCCTTGGAGGCGGCGCGCGGACTTGAGCCGGCCTTGCGGCAGGCTGAATCTCAGGCGAAATAAGCCTCGAGAATCCGCCCGTAAATCCGCGTCAGTCCGTCAATGTCGGCCACCGGAACGCGCTCGTCGATCTGGTGCATGGTCTTGCCGACCAGGCCGAATTCCACCACCGGGCTGTAGTGGGCGATGAAGCGGGCGTCCGACGTGCCGCCGGAGGTGGAGAATTCCGGCCGGCGTCCGGTTTCGGCTTGAATCGCGTCCGCCACCAGTCCGGTGAAAGGGCCGGGCTTGGTGACGAAGGATACGGCGTTGCAGGGATCGAAGCTCAGTTCGAAATTTTCAGGCGGACGGGCGGATTCGAGCCGGCGGCGAATCTCGGCCTTCAGCGTGTCGGGCGTCCACAGGTCGTTGAAGCGGATGTTGAATCGCACCCGCGCCTCGCCCGGAATGACATTGGTCGCCTCATTGCCGATGTCGATCGAGGTGATTTCGAGATTGGAGGCGTCGAACCAGTCGGAGCCGCGGTCGAGCACGTCCTGTTTCAGCGCCGCGCACAAAGCGAGCAGATGCGGAACCGGATTGTCGGCGCGCTGGGGATAGGCGACATGGCCCTGGCGGCCCAACACCCGCAGGCGGCCGTTGAGCGAGCCGCGCCGGCCGATCTTGATCATGTCGCCGAGATCTTGGGCGTTGGTCGGCTCGCCAACCACGCAATGATCGAAGGTCTCGCCTTGCTGGCTGAGCCATTGCAGCATTTTCACCGTGCCGTTGATGGCGGGGCCTTCCTCGTCGCCGGTGATGAGAAAGCCGATCGAGCCTTTTTTTGGCGCGCCGTGCTGTTCGAGATAAGCGAAAGCCGCCGCCGCGAAGGCGGCAATGCCGCCCTTCATGTCGGCGGCGCCGCGCCCGTAAAGCTCGCCGCCAAAAATTTCGCCGGCAAAGGGATTTTTCGTCCATTTGGCCGGATTGCCGGGCGGGACGACATCGGTATGGCCGGCGAACAGCAAGAAGGGCGCGCCGTCGCCGATCCGGGCGTAAAGATTGTCGATGTCCGGCGTGCCGGGCTCCGAAAAGGGCAGGCGCCGAACACGAAAGCCCCCGGCGAGGAGTCGCGTCTGTAAAACGTCGAGCGCGCCGGCGTCGGCGGGCGTGACCGAAGGCCGGCGGATCAGATCCTGGGCCAGCGCCACGCCTGGGCTGGTTTTTGGGCTGGTTTCCGGGCTGGTTTCGCCGTCCATGTCGGATCAGTCGCGCAACAGCTCGTTGATGCCGGTCTTGGACCGGGTCTGCGCGTCCACGGTCTTGACGATGACCGCGCAATAGGTCGAGGGGCCGGGCTTGCCGTCGGGCAGGGGCTTGCCGGGGAGATTGCCGGAGACCACCACCGAGAAGGGCGGAATATAGCCCATATGGACCTCGCCGGTCTTGCGGTCCACGATCTTGGTCGAGGCGCCGATATAGACGCCCATCGAGATCACCGAACCCTCGCCGACCACCACGCCTTCCACGACTTCGGAGCGCGCGCCGATAAAACAATTGTCCTCGATGATGGTCGGACCGGCCTGCAGCGGCTCCAGCACGCCGCCGATGCCGACGCCGCCGGAGAGATGGACATTCTTGCCGATCTGGGCGCAGGAGCCGACGGTCGACCAGGTGTCCACCATGGTCGCGGTGTCCACATAGGCGCCGAGATTGACGAAGCTCGGCATCAACACCACGCCCGGCGCGATATAGGCCGAGTGGCGGACGATGCAGCCGGGGACCGAGCGGAAGCCCGCGGCCGCATGGTCCTTGGCGCCCCAGCCTTCGAATTTCGAGGGAACCTTGTCATACCAGGTCGCGGTTCCGGGCCCGCCGGGCACGACCGTCATCTCATTGAGACGGAAGGACAGCAGCACGGCTTTTTTCAGCCATTGATTGACTTTCCAGGAGTCTTTACCGGTCGCGCCGGGGATCTTTTCCGCCACGCGGACCTTGCCGGAATCGAGCAGGTTCAGCGCCAATTCGACGGCGTGGCGGATGTCGCCGCTGGTGTCGGGCGTGATCTTGGCGCGATCCTCGAAGGCGGCTTCGATGATGGTCGCGAGCGCGTGCGGCATGGACATTTCCCTGGGTTGAAAGCTTTGCTTGTGGTTTCGGGCTTTGGCGCCCGGAAGTCAAGATTGCCCGCGCGCTATCGGGGTAGATCGCCCGCGGCGCACAACGACGGAGCCGAACTCGCTCAAGCAGCTTCAACCGTCCTTCGCGTCGCCTCTCACGAGAATGGTTGCCGACAAATTCGCGCGGAACGGTGATTGATATGCATCAAAGCGCATATGCGCATGATGACATATCTGTTCCTCATGCAAGATATCGTTTCGATCCTTTCCGCCTTGGCCGAACCCACCCGCCTCGCCGCGCTTCGCCTGCTGTGGGACGGCGAAGAGCATTGCGTTTGCGAATTGATGAAGAAGATCGACGCAAGCCAATCGCGCATGTCGCGTCATATGGCCGCCCTGAAGGCCGCCGGTCTGGTCGTCGATCGGCGCGACGCGCAATGGGTGCGCTATCGCCGCAGTCCGGCCCTGTCGCCAGAAGTCGTCGCCATAATTGACGCGGTCATGACCGCCCTGCCGAAGGCCGAGCGGAGAGCGGCATGAGCGTCGAAGCTTCGCCATCGCGCAGTCCAGCGCGGACTTCGGCCCAGTGGATCGGCGCGACCCTCGCCGCGCTGGCCCTGTGGTTCGCGCTTTACTGGCGGCTGGAAGATTCCTCCGCATGGATTGTCGGCAGGCTTCACCTGCCGGCCGGCAGCCACATCGAGGAGGCCGCGCGCTTCTTCGTCTTCGACACCCCGAAAGTGCTGATGCTGCTGGCGCTCGTCGTTTTCGGCATGGGGGTCGTGCGCAGCTTTTTTTCGCCGGAGCGCACCCGCGCCGTGCTGGCCGGCCGGCGCGAGGGCTTCGGCAATGTCGCGGCGGCGACGCTCGGCGTCTTCACCCCTTTCTGCTCCTGCTCCGCCGTGCCGCTGTTCGTCGGCTTCGTTTCGGCGGGCGTGCCGCTCGGCGTCACCTTTTCCTTCCTGATCTCGGCGCCGATGGTCAATGAGGTCGCGCTCGGCCTGTTGTTCGCCCTGGTCGGCTGGAAGGTGGCGCTGGTCTATCTGGTCTTCGGCATGACGGTCGCGATTGTCTCCGGCTGGATCATCGGCCGCCTCCATCTCGAAAGCTGGCTGGAGGACTGGGTCCGCAAGGTGCGGGCCGGCGAGGCTGTCGTCGTCCAGGACCACGCCACGCTCGTCGATCGCATCGGGGCGGGAATCGAGGCCGTGCGCGACATCGTCGGCCGGGTCTGGCTGTGGATCATCGTCGGCATCGCCGTCGGCGCCTTCATTCACGGCTATGTGCCGACGAACCTTCTGGCGTCGATCATGGGCAAGGGGGCGTGGTGGTCGGTCCCGGCGGTCGTGCTGATCGGCGTGCCGATTTATTCCAACGCCGCCGCGATCATCCCCGTCGTCGAGGCGCTTCTGGGCAAGGGCGCGGCGCTCGGGACGGCGCTCGCCTTCATGATGAGCGTCATCGCGCTGTCCTTCCCGGAAATGGTCATCCTGCGCAAGGTGATGACCACCCGCCTGATCGCGGTCTTCGTCGGGGTCGTCGCCGCCGGCATTCTGGCTGTCGGCTATCTGTTCAATTCCCTGTTCTCCTGAGAAGGGTTTCATCATGAAAAGCGTCATAGTGCTTGGCTCCGGTTGCAAACGCTGCGAGGCGACGGCCGATCTGGTTCGCGCCGAGGCCAAAAAGCTCGGCGTCGAGATCGATCTCGAAAAGGTCACCGACTACGCGGAGATCGCCGGTTTTGGCGTCGCCTCCACGCCGGGCCTTGTCATTGACGGCAAAGTCGTCCATGCCGGCGGCCTGCCCAAGTCCGAGGACGTCGCCAAATGGCTGGCTGGGTGACGCCGCGCCGGAACGGACTTGCATAGGGCAAATATATCGTCTATTCTGGATATATGGATGAAATAAATGCGCTCTCCGCCCTCGCGGCTCTTTCTCAGGCCACCCGCCTGCAAACCTTCCGGCTCCTGGTCAGCCGGGAGCCTGACGGCGTTCCTGCCGGAGAACTGGCGCGCGAAATCGGCGTGCCGCAGAACACGCTCTCCACCCATCTCTCGATCCTCGCCAACGCCGGTCTGGTTCATGGCGAGCGCCATAGCCGGTCCATCATCTACCGCGCGGACGTCGAACGTTTGCGTCAGCTCGTCCTCTTTCTCCTGAAAGACTGTTGCGGCGGCCGGCCGGAATTATGTGCGCCGCTGATCGCCGATCTTTCTCCCTGCTGTCTGCCGGAGGCGCACGCCCATGACTGACCCCGTTTACAATGTTCTTTTCCTTTGCACGGGAAATTCGGCTCGCTCCATTATCGCCGAAAGCATCCTCAACAAGGACGGCCGCGGGCGCTTCCGCGCCTTCTCCGCGGGCAGCCACCCGAAGGGCGCGATCAATCCTTTCGCCCTGAAGGTCTTGGCGTCCTACGGCTATCCGACCGAGGGCGCGCGCTCAAAAGACTGGGATGAATTCGCGCAGCGCAGCGCGCCGGTAATGGATTTCGTTTTCACCGTCTGCGACAACGCCGCCGGCGAGGTCTGCCCGCACTGGCCCGGCCAGCCGATGACCGCGCATTGGGGCATCGAGGATCCGGCGGCCGTCGAGGGAAGCGACCTCGACAAGGAGCGCGTCTTCGTCATGGCCTTCCGCTATCTCAAGAATCGCATCGGCGCCTTTGCCGCCATTCCCATCGCGCGGCTGGACAAGCTGAAGCTCGCCTCCCGCTTGAAGGAAATCGGCCAAATGGATGGCGCGACCTTTGGCCCGACCGAAATCAAAGCCTGACTTTTCCCGATTGCCCGCGCCGCTGGAGTTTCCGCATGTCCACTTTCGAACGATATCTGACCCTCTGGGTGGCGCTCTGCATCGTCGCGGGCGTCGTTCTGGGCCATTTCTTCCCGGCGGTCTTTCAGATCGTGGGCGCGGCTGAAATCGCCAGGGTGAACCTGCCGGTCGCGGTGCTGATCTGGCTGATGATCATCCCGATGCTGGTGAAAATCGATTTTTCCGCGCTGGCGCAGGTCAGGGCGCATTGGCGCGGCATCGGCGTCACTCTGTTCGTCAACTGGGCGATCAAGCCGTTTTCCATGGCTTTGCTCGGCTGGCTGTTCATCGGCGGTCTGTTCCGGTCCTATCTGCCCGCCGACCAGATCGACAGCTATATCGCCGGCCTGATCCTGCTCGCCGCCGCGCCCTGCACCGCCATGGTGTTCGTATGGAGCAACCTTTCGAACGGCGAGCCGCATTTCACCCTGAGCCAGGTGGCGCTCAACGACCTGATCATGATCGTCGCCTTCGCGCCGATCGTCGGCCTGCTGCTCGGCCTGTCGGCGATCACCGTGCCGTGGCAAACTCTGTTCCTCTCGGTCGTGCTCTATATCGTCGTCCCGGTCATCATCGCGCAGGCCGTGCGCCGGTCGTTGCTGGCGCGCGGCGGCGAGGCCGCCGTATTGGCGGCGTTGCAACATCTGCACCCGCTGTCGCTTGTCGCGCTGCTCGCGACCCTGGTGCTGTTGTTCGGTTTCCAGGGCCAGCAGATCGTCGCCCAGCCGCTCATCATCGCATTGCTCGCGGTCCCGATCCTGATCCAGGTCTATTTCAACGCCGGTTTCGCTTATCTGCTCAATCGGGCGACCGGCGAGGCGCATTGCGTGGCGGCCCCGTCCGCGCTGATCGGCGCCAGCAATTTCTTCGAACTGGCGGTCGCCGCGGCGATTAGCCTGTTCGGCTTCCATTCCGGCGCGGCGCTGGCGACCGTGGTCGGGGTGCTGATCGAGGTTCCGGTGATGCTGTCGGTGGTCAAAATCGTCAATGCGACGCGCCCGTGGTACGAGGCCGGGGCGGCCGTGCGCCGTCGCGACGCTTGCCACGCAATCAATGGAAAGGTTGCCGGCTGAAGCCATGAATGTCGTGATCCATCACAACCCGAACTGCGGCACGTCGCGCAACGTGCTGGCGCTCATCGAGGCCGCCGGCTATCGGCCGATGGTGATCGAATATTTGGAAACGGGCTGGACCAAGCCGCAATTGCTGGGCCTGTTCGCCGCCGCCGGACTGACGCCGCGCGGGGCGCTGCGAGTGAAGAAATCGCCGGCGGAACAGCTCGGCCTGCTCGACCCTCTGGTTTCTGACGAAGCTCTGCTCGACGCCATGGTCGAACACCCTGTCCTGGTCAACCGGCCCATCGTCTGCACGCCCAGGGGCGTAAAACTGTGCCGGCCGAGCGAGACCGTCCTCGATCTGCTCGACCGCCTGCCGCCGGGACCCTTCGCCAAGGAAGACGGCCAGTTGCTGATCGACGCCGAGGGCCGCCGCGTTGGATAAGCTCGCTGATGCCGCGCGCAACCTCGACGAAGCCAGTTTCAAGGCGATCGATGAAGAGCGGCTGTTCGTCCGCAAGCCGCAAGCGCACGCCCCGCGCATCCTGCTGCTTTACGGTTCGCTGCGGAAACGCTCGTTCAGCCGCCTGCTGACCGAAGAGGCGGCGCGCATTCTGCGTCGCCTGGGCGCCGAAACGCGCACCTTCAGCCCGAGCGGCCTGCCTTTGCCGGATGATTGCGAACCCGACCACCCCAAGGTCGTCGAATTGCGCGAATTGGTCACTTGGTCGGAAGGCATGGTCTGGTGCTCGCCCGAGCGGCATGGCACCATGACCGCGATCATGAAGGCGCAGATCGATTGGATTCCGCTTTCGCTCGGCGCGGTCCGCCCGACCCAGGGCAAGACGCTCGCCATCATGCAGGTCTGCGGCGGTTCGCAGAGCTTCAACGCCGTCAACCAGATGCGCGTCCTCGGCCGCTGGATGCGCCTGATCACCATCCCCAACCAGTCCTCGGTCGCCAAGGCTTTTGCGGAATTCGACGACAACGACCGGATGAAGCCCTCGGCTTACTACGACCGCGTGGTGGATGTGATGGAGGAGCTGGTGAAATTCACCCTGCTCACGCGGGGCTGCGCCGATTACCTCGTCGATCGCTATTCCGAGCGCAAGGAAAGCGCCGAAGAATTGTCGAAGCGGGTCAACCAGCGCTCGATCTGACGCTTTCGCCTCAGCCAGGCTTGGGCCTCAGCCCGGCTTGCGGGCGACGATGATCGCCTCCTGGCCTTCGCCGAAGCGGAAGATTTCCGGCGTCAGCCCCTGAGCGGCGAAGTTTTGGGCGATTTCGTCGGCCCGAAGCAGATGGTTGCCCTGGACATGTTCGGCGAGATTCTGGAAGGCGAGGCCCTGGAAGGCGGGAAGGCGCAAGGCCGCGCGATCCGCCGGCCAGTCCGGCTCCCAGATCACCGCAGCGCCGCCGGGGCGCAGTTTTTCGCGCAATTTCGCGATGAAGCTTGCGCCGCCGGCCTCCCAGACATGGTGCAAAGCCCGGTTCATGGCGATGAGATCGGCGGGTTCGTCGAGGGTGAATTGATGGGCGTCGCCGACGACGAAACGCAGGCGGTCGCCAAAACCCTCCTGCGCGGCGAGGCGGGTCGCCTGGGCGATGTTCTCGTCAAAACCGTCGATGCCAAGGCCATGCAGGCCGCCGCATCGGCGCGCCAGCGCGCGCAGATACCAGCCGTTGCCGCAGCCGAGATCGACGGCAAGGCCGCCGCGTTCGTTCACCTCGGCGAAGAAGGGAACGGCGGGGCAGATCACATCCTCGAAAAGTTTCGCGAAACTGGCTTCGAGCATCGGCCCGAACCACGGCAAAAGGGTCTTGCGTTCGGCGAGAACCTGTTCGCCGGGCCGTTCGCCCGTGCGCATCAGTTCGGCCGCGCGCTCGGCCATATGCATGTTCAGCACGCCTTGCGCGGCGGCGGGCATCAGGGTCGCGGGCGCGCCGGGGATCATGGCGGCGCCGGATTCCGAGAGCCGGTATAAATCGCCATCGGCTTCGAGCAGGTCGAAGGCAAAAGCCGCGTCGCACCAGCGCCGCACATAGAGCGGGTCCATGGCGCTCGCCGCGGCGAGCGCCGCCGCGTCAGCGTTGCGGAGGCTCTGGAGCGCGGCGAAAAGACCGTTGACGACGCCGATATAGGCGATCCCGAGCACCTGGGTGGCGCGCGCCATGCCGCGAAATTGCTTCTTCAGGTCGTCCCGCCTGGTCTCCGTCATGATCCCGCCTTCCGGTATTGGCCCGCCGCGAAGGGTCTACATGCTTCTGCGTCGGCGTAAAAGCGCGGCGCCTATGCGCCGCTGTTTCGACATATTCGGCGCGGGTTGGCGTCAAGAATTAGGCAATACGCCTAGTTTTTCATCACATCTCGCAATTTCCGGCTTCAACCTTGGCAATTTCACAAGGGATTCCCCGCCGCGCGCCGGTTGGCACGGTCCTTGTTTACCGGATGTCGGCGGACGCAGCTCCGTCGGCGTAATCCGAGGCGACTGCGTCGTCCGACAAGGAAACTGGGGAACATCGGATGAAAATCGTGATGGCTATCATCAAGCCGTTCAAGCTGGACGAGGTGCGCGACGCGTTGAACGCGATTGGCGTGCACGGCCTGACGGTGACGGAAGTGAAGGGCTATGGCCGCCAGAAGGGCCATACGGAGATTTACCGCGGCGCGGAATACGCCGTGAGCTTTCTGCCCAAGCTGAAGATCGAGGTGGCGGTCGCCGCCGAGTTTGTCGACAAGACGGTCGCGGCCATTTCCGCCGCCGCGCGCACCGGCCAGATCGGCGACGGCAAGATCTTCGTCAGCCCGCTGGAACAAACAATCCGCATCCGCACCGGCGAACGTGACGCCGACGCGCTCTGACTTCACCTCTCGATCAGGAGTAGATAATGCTTTCCTTTCCCTCCCGCCGATCCGGGCTTAAGACGCTCGGCCTCGCGCTGGCCGGGCTGGCGCTGAGCGCCGGCTCAGGCTTCGCGGACACCGCCGCGCCTGTCCCCAACAAGGGCGACACCGCCTGGATGCTCACCTCCAGCGCCCTGGTTCTGATGATGTCCATTCCGGGCCTCGCCCTTTTCTATGGCGGCCTGGTGCGCACCAAGAACATGCTCTCCGTTCTCACCCAGGTCTTCGCCATCGTCGCGATGGTCGGCGTGGTCTGGGTCGTCTACGGCTATTCGGAAGCCTTCACCCACGGCGACATCGCCAACGCCTTCTTCGGCGGCGGCTCGCGCCTGTTCCTGAGGGGCATGGACGCCAATTCGACGGCGGCGACCTTCTCGAACGGCGTGGTCATTCCGGAATACGCCTATATGGTGTTCCAGATGACCTTCGCCATGATCACCCCGGCCCTGATCATCGGCGCCTTCGCCGAGCGCATCAAATTCTCGGCCATGATGCTGTTCATGCTGCTGTGGGTGACCTTCATCTATTTCCCGATCGCCCATATCGTCTGGTACTGGGCCGGTCCTGACGCCATCGGCGACGCGGCCAAGGCTCTCGCGGCGGCGACCACCGATGCGGCCAAGGCGGCGGCGCAGGCCAAGCTCGACGCGGTCAACGCCGACGCCGGCATCGGCTTCCAGTGGGGCGCGCTCGACTTCGCCGGCGGCACCGTCGTGCACATCAACGCCGGTATTGCGGGCCTCGTCGGCGCGCTGATCATCGGCAAGCGCGTCGGCTATGGCAAGGAAAGCTTCGCCCCGCATTCGCTGACCATGTCCATGATCGGCGCCTCGCTGCTGTGGGTCGGCTGGTTCGGCTTCAACGCCGGCTCGAACCTCGAAGCCGAACGGCACGACGGCGCTCGCCTTCGTCAACACCATGGTCGCCACCGCCGCCGCGGCGCTGTCCTGGCTGTTCGCCGAATGGCTGGTCAAGGGCAAGCCCTCGCTGCTCGGCATGATTTCGGGCGCGGTCGCCGGCCTGGTCGCCGTCACCCCGGCCTCCGGCTTCGCCGGCCCGATGGGTTCGGTCGTGCTCGGCCTGGTGGTCTCGCCGATCTGCTGGTTCTTCGTCTCGATGGTGAAGAACAAGTTCGGCTATGACGACGCGCTCGACGTGTTCGGCGTCCACTGCATCGGCGGCATCACCGGCGCCATCGGCACCGGCATCCTGGTGGCCCCCTATCTCGGCGGCGTCGGCATCACCGACTACACCAATTTCGCCCACAACAACGCCGGAAGCTACGACATGCTCGGTCAGGTCTGGATCCAGGCCAAGAACGTCGGTCTGACCCTCGCCTGGTCGGGTATCGGCTCGGCGATCATTTATAAGGTCGTCGATCTGGTCATCGGCCTGCGTCCCTCGCCCGACGAAGAGCGCGAAGGTCTCGACATCGCCGATCACGGCGAGCGCGCCTACAACTACTGAGCCGCCTCCCACGGCTTGGTCAAGGAACGGCGGGGCCGCAAGCCCCGCCGTTGTTGTGATTCGGGGACGCCCACCGCTCGGTTCGCAACGCGCGCCAGGCGCCCGTGAAAACTAAGGAGCGGATCTATCGTCTTGGTCTTTGGCTCAAAAGGCCTGGCCGAGATTGTTACATAAAAGCAACATATCTTGCCAAATTTCCGCGCGCTCGCCAAAATTGCCCAAACGATGTGCTAATTGCACAGATAACAAGCAGCTGCAAAAGTCTTGACCTTGAGAATTCAGGCCGAATGCTGGCAATTTCAGGTCATCGAATTTCGTTCACCTGGAGCACGACATGAAACTTCTCCCCCTGCTTGCGGCCTCCGCTCTCGCGGCTAGCGCCGGCGCGGCCTTCGCCGCCGACCTGCCCGACACCAAGGTCGCCCCTGCCGCGCCGGTGGCCGTGAGCCCCTGGGATTACGACGTCGGCGCCACGCTGACCAGCGACTATCTGTTCCGCGGCATCACCCAGTCCAACCACCAGCCGAGCGTCTGGGGCCGCGCCGAACTGCGCTACAACATCGATTCCAACTGGCAGCTCTACGCCGGCACCTCGGCCGAAAGCATCAAGTTCTCGCCGAATTACTTCCCGGTCGGTTCGCCGGCGGCCGAGTGGGACGGCGACGCCGGCGTCCGCGGCACCTTTGACAAGTTCGCCTTCGACATCGGCGGCATCGTCTATGGCTATCCGGACTCGCCGACCGGTACTCATCAGGACCCCGTTTACGGCAACGGCACTTATCCATCCGACCTGATCGGCCTGTCGCCGCGCAATCCGACCTTCTTCGAAGCCTATGTCAAGCCGACCTATACGGTTAACGACCTGCTGACCCTCGGCGCGAACCTCTTCGCTTCGCCGAGTTATCTCGGCACCGGCGCTTCCGACGAATATCTGTCGGGCACCTTCAAGCTCACCGGCGCGGGCAGCCTGTCGGCCTTCTCGCTCTCCGGCGAACTCGGCTATCAATGGCTCGGCAAAGTTGACCCGGTGTATTACACCGGCGCTTATTGCTACGTCGGCTGCTCGACTGCGTACGGAGACGTGATCAACACGGGTCAGCTTCCGTCCTACCTGTACTGGAACGTGGGCGCTTCCTATACGTGGAAATTCGCCACCCTCGACCTGCGCTATTACGGCACCAATCTGAGCAAGACGCAGGCCTATGTCCTGACCGGCATCCCGAGCTCGGTCAACGCGACCACCTCCAACTACGCCGACCAGCGCTTCGTCGCGACGCTGTCCTTCGACCTCACCAGCGCCAACCTGAAGTAATCGGACGAGGCGGGTATTCCGCCCCGACGGTCTCGACGCCCGGCGCTTCGCGCCGGGCGTTTCATTTCATTTCACGCCCACGACAGGTAGAGGCCGACGTCGCCGGGGACGCCGTCCGGCCAGTCCACGATCATCGCCTTGAGCTGATAGCCCATCGGCTGGAGCTTTTCCTTCCACACCAGATAGGCCTGCCGCGGACGGCCGGTCAGCGTCTCGGGCCAGTTCGGTTCGGCCATGTTGATGGCGCGGCCGTTATCGATGCAGAGTTCGACAGGGAAGCGGCCGATCATCAATTCGTTCTGGCCGGCTTCCGCCGCCGCCCTGACCCGCAGGGTGAAGGCGCGAATACGTTCCGGGGGGATTGGCGCGTCGGACTTCAATTGCTCGATCAAGTCATGCTTGGCCTTGTCGGCGCGGCTTTGCGCCTCCAGCGATTGCTTCGCCTTGGCCATTTCGATTTCGGAGACATAGGTCTTCAATTCCTTGACCGACATGAAAATGTCGTCGTCGGAAAGGTTGTCGAGGCTGGATTTGGATTGATTGGTCATTTTGGCGCTCCCCGCCTCGCGGCGTTGTGCATTTCCCAGGCAAGGCCAGAACGTGGCGCTTGCCGGCCATAATGGTTCCGGCTACTCAATAGGAGCAACGACGTCGATCACGGTCAAGCCCCGAGTTTGTGCTGGCGCCTTTTCGCGGAAATGACGATCGGTGATCTGATTTTCCCGCCTTGACGCTCATTGAGCGCTCGCCCGGGCGCGCCGGATTTTCAACGGAGGAGTCGCCATGGCCGCCCGTTACGCATTCCCGAATTTTTGCCTGAATTTTTGCCCGAATTCTTGCATCGCGTCGCGGGTGGGGGCTCTGGCCGTTCTGCTCTCGGTCTCCGGCGCGGCTTGGGCGCAGGCGCCGGTCCGGGTTGGCGTCGTTCCGGCCGAAATGAAGGAAGTGACCAAGGCCGCCGAATTCGTCGGCCGCGTCGATGCGATGGAAAAGGTGGATATCCGGGCGCGGGTGAAAGGCTATCTTCAGGCCGTGCTGTTCAAGGAAGGCCAGGCGGTCACGGCCGGCGAGCCCCTGTTCGAGATCGAGCCCGACCTGTTCAAGGCCGACGTCGAACAGGCGCAAGGCGCGCTTGCCCGCGCCGAAGCCGCGAAAACCCTTGCCGAAATCCAGCTCAAGCGCGCCTCGGAACTGCTCGCCAAGCAGGCGGGCACGGCGGTCCAGCGCGACCAGGCGGCGGCGTCGGACAATGAGGCCGGCGGCGCCGTGCTCAGCGCGCGCGCCAATCTGGACACGGCGAAGATCAACCTCGGCTATACGTCGATTACATCGCCGATCAAGGGCCGCATCGGCCTGACCAATGTCACGGCCGGCAATGTCGTTGGTCCAGACAGCGGCGTGCTGGCGACCATCGTCAGCGAAGACCCGATCTATGTCACCTTCCCGGTGAGCCAGCGCGAATTCATGCGGGTGACCGGCGACGCCAAAAGCAAGCTCGACAATGTCGGCGCCTCTCTGATTTTTGCCGACGGTTCGACTTACGCTCAAACCGGCAAGGTGGATTTCGTCGACGTCAAGGTCGATCGCGCGACCGACACCATCACTTTGCGCGCGGTCTTTCCCAATCCCGACGGGGTGTTGCGCGACGGCCAGTTGGTGCGGGCGCAACTGGCGAGCGACAAGGCGAAAAGCGCGGTGGTGGTCCCGCAATCGGCGCTGCTCGCCGACAAGGACGGCGTCTATGTCTTTGTCGTCGAGGACGGCAAGGCGGCGGCGCGGCGGATCAAGACCGGCGCCGAGGCCGGAAACGATGTCGTGGTGACGGACGGCCTTTCGCAGGGCGACATGGTCATCGTCCAAGGTCTGACCAATGTCCGGCCGGGCGCGCCGGTCGCCGCCTCTCCCGTCCAGAGCGGGAGCTGAAGGCATGATTTCCGCCGTTTTCGTCGATCGGCCGCGCCTTGCGATCGTCATCGCCATCGTCACGACCATCGCCGGCCTGCTGGCGCTGCTGTCGATCCCGCTGGCGCAATATCCCGACATCGTGCCGCCCCAGGTCTCGGTGACGACCTTCTATCCCGGCGCCAGCGCCAAGGTGGTCGAATCCACCGTCGCCCAGCCGATCGAGGCCCAGGTCGTCGGCGTGGACAAGGCGATCTACATGAAGAGCGTGAGCGGCGACGACGGCAGCTATACGCTCACCGCGTCCTTCGAACTCGGGACCAATCCCGACATCAACGCGGTCAATGTCAACAACCGCGTCCAGATCGCCCTCGCGCAGCTGCCGCCCGAAGTTCAGAAGCAAGGCGTCGTCGTCAAGAAGAAATCCTCGGCGCTGCTCGGCGTGATCGCGGTCTATTCGCCCAAGGGAAGCAAGAATCCGCTTTATCTGTCCAATTTTGTCACCATCAATCTGCTCGACCAGATCAGAAGCACGCCGGGCGTCGGCGACGCCACTTTGTGGGGGCCGCAGGATTACGCCATGCGGGCCTGGGTCCACACCGACCGGCTGACCGGTCTCGGCCTCACCACCGCCGACGTCATCAACGCCATCCAGTCCCAGAACGCGCAGGCGGCGGTCGGCCGCGTCGGCGCGCGCCCCGTGAGCGGCGACCAGCAGCTCCAGCTCAATATCCAGACCAAGGGCCGCCTGACCTCGGTCGAGGAATTCGAGAACATCATCATCCGCACCCGGCCCGACGGTTCGATCCTGCGGTTGAAGGATGTGGCCCGTGTCGAACTCGGCGCCGCCAACCTCGACCGCGACACCTTTTTTAACGGCGCCCCGGCGGCGGCGATCGCCATCTATCAGACGCCGGGCGCCAACGCCCTGAGCACGCTGGCCGCGGTGAAACAGCGCATCGTCGAAACGCAGAAGACTTTCCCGGAGGACGTCGCCTGGAAGGTCACCTACGACCCGACCACATTCGTCACCGACACCATTCACGAAGTGAAGAAGACGCTGATCGAGGCCTTCGTCCTCGTCGTGATGGTGGTCTTCCTGTTCCTCGGCAGCGTCCGCGCCACCTTGATCCCGACGCTGGCCGTGCCGGTCAGTCTGATCGGCGCCTTCATCGCGCTGAAAGCGGTCGGCTATTCCGCCAATACCGTGTCGCTGCTGGCGGTGGTTCTCGCCATCGGCATCGTGGTCGACGACGCCATTGTCGTGGTCGAAAATGTCGAGCGCGTGATGGAGGAAAATCCCGACATGACGCCCGCCGAGGCCACCAAAAAGGCCATGGCGGAAATCACCGCGCCGATCATCGCCATCACCCTCGTCCTGATGTCGGTGTTCGTGCCGGTCGCCTTCATCCCAGGCATTTCCGGCGAATTGTTCCGCCAGTTCGCGGTCACGGTCTCGGTCGCCATGCTGCTGTCGGCGATCAACGCGTTGACGCTGTCGCCCGCGCTTTGCGGCGTGCTGCTGACACGCCATCATGGGCCGCGGCGCGGCGTGGTCGGCTGGGTGATGCGCTCGATCGACCGGGTGCGCGACCGCTATGGCGCATTGGTCGCGCGCCTGGTGCGCATTTCCGTCACCGGCCTCGTCATGGTCGGCGTGGCGAGCGCCGGCGTCTGGGCGCTTGCGAAAAAGACGCCGACCGGCTTCCTGCCCGAGGACGATCAGGGCGCCTTTTTCGTCGTCGCCCAATTGCCCGGCGGCGCCTCGCTCAACCGCACCAATGACGTGGTGCGCCAGGCCGAGACGATCCTGAAGGAAGAAAAGGCGATTCAAGACTATACGTCGGTCGTCGGCCTGAACTTCATCGATTCCTATTCCCAGCCCAACGCCGCCTTCATCGTGGTGACGCTGAAACCCTTCGAGGAGCGGCAGGGCCATGACGAGTCGGCCTCGGCCCTGATCAAGCGGCTCAGCCAGAAATTCACCGGGATCGGCGGGGGCTCGGTGGTCGCGCTCGCGCCGCCGCCGATCATCGGCCTCGGCACCGGCGGCGGCTTCACTTATGTGGTCAAGGAAACCGGCGGCTCCGACCCGAAAGGGCTGGCCCAGGTTCTGCGCGGCCTGACAATCGCCGCCAATCAGGATCCAAAACTCAACCGCGTCTTCACCACTTTTTCGGCGACCAATCCGTCGATCTATCTCGACATCGACCGCGACAAGGCGCAGATTCTCGGCGTGCCGCTGACAAGCGTGTTCCAGTCGCTGCAGGCCTCGCTTGGCGGTTATTTCGTCAATAACATGAACATGTTCGGCCGCACCTGGCAGGTCCAGGTCCAGGCCGAGGCTTCAGATCGCAGCAGCGTGGACGACATCTATCGGATCAATGTCCGCTCGAATGCCGGCAAGATGATCCCGTTGCGCAGCCTCGTCGAAGTCAAGCCTGTGGTCGGTCCGCCGGCGCTGATCCGCTACAACAACCGCATGGCGGCCACGGTGCAGGGCGGCCCGG
Source organism: uncultured Pseudomonadota bacterium (assembly GCA_963703385.1). GTDB lineage: Bacteria > Pseudomonadota > Alphaproteobacteria > Rhizobiales > Beijerinckiaceae > Rhodoblastus. The sequence goes on along the minus strand of OY969816.1, from coordinate 3,000,507 downwards.
CGGCGGGCGTCTCCTCCGGCCAGGCCCTGGCGGCGATGGAGGCGGTCGCGGCCAAGACCCTGCCTGCCGGCTATGCCGGCGAATGGACCGACACCGCCTTCCAGGAGAAGCGCGCCGAGGGCAAGACCGCGATCATCCTCGGCTTCGCGATCCTCTTCGCGTTTCTCTTCCTGGTCGGGCTCTACGAGAGCTGGACCATTCCGGTCCCTGTCCTGCTTTCGGTTTCGATCGGCGTGTTCGGCTCGTTCCTGTTCATCCTGCTCGGCGGGCTGACCCTCGACCTTTACGGCCAGATCGGCATGGTCGTGCTGATCGGCCTCGCGGCGAAGAACGGCATCCTCATTGTCGAATTCGCCAAGGAGCAGCGCGAGCGCGGCGTGCCGCTGCTCGAAGCGGCGACCGAGGGCGCGCGCCTGCGCTTCCGCCCGGTGATGATGACCTCGCTCGCCTTCATTCTCGGCCTTTATCCCCTGGTCGTCGCCCATGGCGCCTCGCAGCTCGCGCGGAGAAACGTCGGGACGCCGGTGTTCGGCGGCATGATCCTGGCGTCGGTGGTGGGCATTTTCGCCATCCCGCCGCTTTATGTGGCCTTCCAGGCGTTGCGCGAGCGCTTGCGGCCGGGCGCGCGGCCAAAGGCCGCCGCGAAACCCCCGACCGCCTGAGCGAAAAAATTCGGCGCAAACGGGCAAATGTTCGTTTCGCGCCATTCTTGCACGGCGCCGGCCGCGCAAACTGACGCAAGGTTAAGAGTTCTTGAGCGCGTGGGCGGCCTTATGGGGCGGGGGCGTTTTGGTCAGATCCTGATCGCTTCGGCTGCGCCGGCTGTCCTTTTGGCTGCGCCGGCATTCTTTTGGGCTGCGCCGGCTTGTGCGGGCGCGTGGACCCCGGACGAAGGTCATGGCGAGGTCATTGCCACGACCTTTGTCGACCAGGCCAGCCAGGCCTTCGACAGCTACGGGAAATTCACCCCGACCCCGCTCTACCGCAGCGCCCAGGCCAATGTCTATGTCGCCTATGGCGTCACGGACTGGCTGACGGCGATCGTGCGGCCGGGCGTGCAAAGCTCATCGCTTGGCGCCCGGAAAACCAGCGCTACACGGGTCTCGGCGACAGCGAGGCCGCCGTCCAGGCGCGGGTCTGGCGCGACGATTCGACGGTGATTTCGGTTCTGGCCGGGGTGCGCGCGCCGACGGTGGGCGGCGCCACCAATGCGCTGCTCCAGGGCCCGGCCGGACCGCAATATGATTTCCGCGTGCTGCTGGGGCATAATCTCAGCCTGGCGAGCCTTTCCGGCTTTGTCGATTTTTCGGCGGGCTACAGGCTGGTCGGCGACGGGGCGCCCGACGAGGGTCATTTCGACGCGACATTCGGCCTTTATGTCACGCCGGACCTGCTTGTGATGGCGCAAAGTTTCAATACCATCTCGGGGGCGTCGCGAAATCCGCAATTTCCGCAGTGGGCGCAGTCCAAGGCGCAGTTGAGTTTGGTCTATAGTTTGAACCCGCAATGGCGGGCGCAGATCGGCGTTTTTACCACCCTCGCCGGCCTGAACGCTTATCGTGAGAATGGCGCGCTGCTCGCCCTGTGGCGGAAATTTTAGGGAGGGTCAGCGATTTGTCAGGCCTCGAACAGCTTTTCGCCCAAGCCAGGGCGGCGCAACAGCGGGCCTATGCGCCCTATTCGCGTTTTTCCGTCGGCGCCGCTTTGCGCACCGAAAGCGGCGCGGTCTTTTCCGGCTGCAATGTGGAAAACGCCGCTTATCCTTTAGGGGTTTGCGCCGAGACCTCCGCGATCTCGGCGATGATCGCTGCAGGGGAAAGACGGATCGCGGAGATTCTCGTGCTCGGGCCGGGACCGGACAGAATTACGCCCTGTGGCGCTTGCCGCCAGCGCATCGCGGAATTCGGGGCCGGCGCTTTGGTCCATCTCGCGGATGAACAGGGCGCGGTCGAAACATTTGCCCTCGTCGACCTGCTGCCCCGGGCGTTTGCCCCGCCATCGCTCAAGACCTAAAAGTTACTCCGCGATCCACGGCTCCAGCCAGGTCTCGGTCAGCTTTTTAGGGCCGGCGTGAAGAAAAGCGCTGACATCGGCGCTCTGTCCCGGATCGACCTGGACGTCGATGAAGGCCCTGAAACCCTTGATATGCGGGTTAGGCATGAGAATGGTGCGGGTCACCTTGCCCAGGGACGTCGAAGCCGTGACCTGCACGCTGTTGGGGTCCTGCGCATAGAAGGGGAGGTCGCCGCCGGCGAAATCGACGATGAAGCGCCGCGAGCCGACATCGACCTTCTCATTCGAGCCGAGCGCCTTGGGCCAGGTCTTCCAGGTGTTGACCGCCCGGCCGGCGGGCGAAAGGTCCGGCGCGTCGAGCAAAGCGCGGATGCGATAGGAAAAGGAGAAAGGCTTGCCGGAGGGCGGCGGCGTGGCCGGCGTCCAGTAAGTGACAATATTGTCGGCGGTCTCGTCCTTGGTCGCGAGCTCCAGCAGCTCGATCCGGCCGTCGCCCCAGTCCTCATGCGGCTCGACGAAATAGCTCGGGCGGATCTCATATTCGAGTTCGAGATCCTGGTAATGGTCGAAATTGCGGTCGCGCTGGATGAGGCCGAAGCCCCTGATGTCACCCTGGGGGAAGGTGGACATGACCTTGACGCGCGGCGCGCGCAGCGGCCGCCAGATCCATTCGTCGCTCGACGTGTGCATCAGCAGGCCGTCGGAATCGTGCAGTTCGGGGCGCCAGTCGTCGGAAGGCTTGCCCGAGTTGCGATCCTCGCCGAGGAACATCATCGAGGTGAGCGGCGCGAGGCCGAATTTCACATTGTCGCGGCGCGGAAAAATACTGGCGGAAACCTCCATCACGCTTTCGACGCCGGGGGTCAGCTCGAACTTGTAGGCGCCGGTGACCGAGGGGCTGTCGAGCAGGGCGAAAATGCGCACGACATCGGGAGTCTTTTTCGACGTTTCGATCCAGAATTCGCGAAAGTAAGGGAATTCCTCGTCGTCGCCGCCGGTGTTGACGGCAAGGCCGCGCGCGGAAAGGCCATAAGCCTCCCCGCGGCCGAGGAAGCGGAAATAGGTGGCGCCGAGGAAGGACACCAGTTCGTCCTGTCCATTGGGCGAATTCAACGGGTAATGCAGGCGGAAGCCGGCGAAGCCGAGATTGACCGGGAGATTCTTCTCGAATTTCGTGTGGCCATAGTCGAAAAGGCTGGTCGAAAAGGGGATCGGCGTGGAAATGCCGTCGCGGATCGTGCTCACCACCACCGGGCGTTTGTAGATGAAGCCGGGATGGAACAATTGCAGCCGATAGGGGCCGGTGGTGATCGGCGACTTGTCGGGCTTGAAGCGGATGTCGCGATAGGCGTCGAAATCGAGCTTGGTGAGGGCGTCGGGCAGCTTGGGCGGGGTTCCGTCATAGGGGGCTGCGGCGAGATCGCTCGCGCGCCGCACCACGTCGTCGAAACCGAAATGGGCCTTCGGCGGCCGGCCGTCCGCCGCGCCGGCGCCTTCCGCCGCCGCGGCGGAGATGACCCGGGGCGCCAGCGCGGCGGCGCCGGAAAAAGCGATGGCGTTGATGACAAAGCGGCGGTCGATCTGAGGCATGGTTTGGTCCAGGGGCGGGCGCGCGGAAAACGCCGTTCTGGCGGGCGCGACACTTACGAACTATCCGCGATTTGCGGCCTCTGCAAGCCGTCTTGCCGGCGGCGGCGCGCGGCGGGCGCAAACGGCGCCGCTCCAGCCGGCAAAAAATTCGAAAATTTCGTATTTTTCACTTGCGCTTAAGGCGTGGAGTTCTTATTTATCGCCTTGCCCAAATCGCACGTGCCTGTGGTCGTGTGTCGGTTGGCGGGACTTCGGACAAGAGGCCGGAGAAACGCCTGAGAACCAAACCGGCAGCCGGAGGCGAACCGGCGAACCCCGTCTGAACGGGGGATCGCGACTTGAAGCAACGACGGACCGGGCTTTTTCGTCTCTGCCGGCCATCCAAAGCCGGCTTACCGAAGAGGCTTGTCTTTCTTGCCGGGCGTGCGGAACGGGAACTCCCATTCCGAACGAAGGCCGCATAAAACTTGGCAGGCGCATCCGCCTTCCGGGCTTTTGGCGTCCACGGCGCAGCACCCGACCGCCAAGTGGCGTTTTTGACGCCGCGGGAGCGGTCCTGGACGGCGTTTCCCTGCCGCTCGCGTCTCCACCGCGCGAGGCGGACGGCTGGCGTTCGTCTTTCCGAAGCTTTTGCTTGCTGGCGGGAAACCGCCCTTCGAAGGGATGCCGCGATGACCGATCGTATCCTCGAATTCCTCCGCGCCCGCCGCGAGAACGGGCTGGATCATGGCCCGTGCCTCGTCGTCGATCTCGATGTCGTGCGCGAAAATTACGCCGCCTTCGCCAAGGCGCTGCCGGACACCAAGGTTTTTTACGCGGTCAAGGCCAATCCGGCGCCGGAGGTTCTGGCTTTGCTTGCCGGCCTCGGCTCGTCCTTCGATTGCGCCTCGGTGGTCGAGATCGAACAGGCGCTCGCCGCCGGCGCGACCCCCGACCGCATTTCCTTCGGCAATACGATCAAGAAGCAGCGCGACATTTTCCGCGCCCACGAACTGGGCGTCCGGTTGTTTGCTGTCGATTGCGAGGCCGAAGTGGAAAAGGTCGCGCGCGCGGCGCCGGGCGGAAAGGTCTTTTGCCGCATGTTGTGCGAGGGCGACGGCGCCGAATGGCCGTTATCGCGCAAATTCGGCTGCGCGCCGGAAATGGCGCCCCGCGTGCTGGAGCTGGCGCACCGTCTCGGGCTTGAGGCTTATGGCCTGTCCTTCCATGTCGGATCGCAGCAGCGCAATCCGCGCATGTGGAACAATGCGCTCAAAAGCGCCGCGGGCGTGTTCCGCGAACTGGCCGAGCGGGGAATCGCTCTCCAGATGGTCAATCTCGGCGGCGGGTTCCCCGCCCGCTATCTCAAGCGCGTGTCGAGCGTGCGCACTTATGGCGACGCGATCTTCGCGGCGTTGCGACGACATTTCGGCAACCGCATCCCCGAGACCATCATCGAACCGGGGCGCGGCATGGTCGGTGACGCCGGAATGATCGAGGCGGAAGTCGTGCTGATTTCGAGAAAATCGGACGACGACAAGGTGAAATGGGTCTATCTCGACATCGGCAAGTTCAACGGACTCGCCGAAACCATGGACGAGATGATCCGCTATCCGATCCGCACCGATTTTGATGCGGACCCGCGCGAGCCCTGCGTGCTGGCCGGCCCGACCTGCGACTCGGTGGATGTGCTCTACGAGAAAGAGCCCTATCCGCTGCCGGTCAGTCTCGAAATCGGCGCGAAAGTGCTGATCGAGGGGACCGGCGCCTATACGACGACCTATTCCGCCATCGGCTTCAACGGTTTCCCGCCATTGCAGTCCTTCGTGATCTAAAATCCGGTTCGCGGTCTTCCGTCATCCTGCGCTGTCTTTCGCGACCCAAGGGAGGTCCGAATGAATTCTGTCGCCTTCGCCACCGCCGCCGCCGGCAAGATCATCATCCGCGAGGAAATTTCCCGCGATTTTCTCGCCCGCGAAGCCCTGCTCGACCGCGCCTTCGGCCTGGAGCGGCGGCGCAAGACCAGTGAACGCCTGCGCGAAGGCCGCCTGCCGGCGCAGGGCCTTAGCTTTTCCGCGCTCCGCGACGGCGTGCTGGTCGGCACGCTGCGCTTCTGGCCGATCGAAGCCGGGGAAGGCCGCGACGCCCTTCTGCTCGGCCCGATCGCGGTCGGCGCCGCCCAGCGCGCGCAAGGCCTCGGCGGCGCGCTGATCCGCCTGGGGCTGGAGCGCGCCCGGGCCTTTGGCCACAAGGCCGTGCTGCTGGTCGGCGACGCGCCTTATTACCAGCGTTTCGGTTTTTCGCGCGCTGGAGCCGAACATCTCGAACTGCCCGGCCCGGTGGCGCTCGACCGCTTCCTGGCTTTGGAGTTGGCGCCCGGCGCGCTTTTGGGCGCGCGGGGAATGGTCCGCGCGAACGGCCGTTTCGCCGCGTCCGTGGAAGGCCGACGCCTCGCGGCGTGATTGTTGTTTCGCTGACCGCATCGCGGTCAGCGAAACCCTCGCTCCAAGCTCGGCCCTGTGGGCCGAGCCGGGTTTCTTCAAACCGTCACATGTCTTGTCAAATGTGGCCGCGCGCCAGCGGGGCCGCTTGACCTTGTGCGGCGTCTCGGTCAGTAAACCGGCGCCCCACCCTAACCCTCCCCACAAGGGGGCGGGAACAAGCCGCCCTAAACGGAAGGACAACATCATGACTGACTGGCCCGTTCATGGCCGCATTTCCGGCCCGATCGTGATGATTGGCTTCGGCTCCATCGGCAAGGGCGCGCTGCCGCTGATCGAGCGGCATTTCGAATTCGACAGGAAACGTCTGGTCGTCATCGATCCGACCGATGTCGATCGCGAACTGGTGGACGTGCGCGGCTATGAATTCATCAAGGCCGCCGTCACCAAGGACAATTTCCGCGAGCTGCTCACGCCCCTGCTGACCCGTGGCGGCGGCCAGGGTTTCTGCGTCAATCTGTCGGTCGACACCTCCTCGCTGGCGATCATGGAATTGTGCCGCGAAATCGGGGCGCTTTATATCGACACCGTGGTCGAGCCCTGGGCCGGTTTTTATTTCGACAAGCACCTGGGCCCGGAAAACCGCTCCAATTACGCCCTGCGCGAGACGGTGCTGGAATCACGCCGCAGGAATCCAGGCGGAACCACGGCCATTTCCTGCTGCGGCGCCAATCCGGGCATGGTGTCCTGGTTCGTGAAACAGGCTTTGGTCAATCTCGCCGCCGATCTCGGCGATGAGGCGCCGGAGCCGAAAACCCGCGAGGAATGGGCGGCGCTGAGCCACCGGCTCGGGATCAAGGGAATCCATATCGCGGAACGCGACACCCAGCGCGCCAAGAATCCCAAGCCGCGCGGCGTTTTCGTCAACACCTGGTCGGTGGAAGGTTTTGTCTCGGAAGGCATGCAGCCGGCCGAACTCGGCTGGGGCACGCACGAAACCTGGACGCCTGAAAACGGTCGCACTCATAAGTTCGGCTGCGGTGCGGCGATCTATCTGTTGCAGCCGGGCGCCAACACCCGCGTGCGCAGCTGGACCCCGACGCCCGGCCCGCAATATGGCTTCCTGGTCACCCATAATGAGGCGATCTCGATCGCCGATTTTTATACCGCGCGCAACGACAAGGGCGAGGTGATCTATCGCCCGACCTGCCATTACGCCTATCACCCGGCCGACGACGCCGTGCTGTCGCTGCACGAAATGTTCGGCCAGGGCGGCAAGGCGCAAGAAAAATATCACATTCTCGACGAGCACGAGATCGTGGACGGGATCGACGAACTGGGCGTGCTGCTGTTCGGCCATTCCAAGGGCGCCTATTGGTACGGCTCGCAGCTCTCGGTCGAGGAAACGCGCCAACTTTGCCCCTATCAGAACGCCACCGGCCTCCAGGTCTCTTCCGCCGTGCTGGCCGGCATGGTCTATGCGCTGGAAAACCCCAACGAGGGCATTCTGGAAGCCGACGAACTCGACTATCGACGCTGCCTCGAAATCCAGACGCCCTATCTCGGCCCAATGATCGGCGCCTATACCGACTGGACCCCGCTGCAAAACCGCCCGGGCTTTTTCCCTGAAGACCTCGACGAAAGCGATCCCTGGCAGTTCCGCAACATTCTGGTGCGGTAACCAGGCGGACAGACGCCCCCCGCAAGACGGGCGCCTCTCCCTCTCCCCGCAGCGTTCAGCCGCAAATCCAGACGAATCCGATGGGGGTCGACCTCCAACAGCCGCCGACCCCATAGGGCCACCACCGCCCGCCATAGAAGCGTCGTCCCGTGCCGTACCATACGCCGCCGTAATAGCGTCCGCCGACCCGATATGCCCCTCGGGCTCCGGCGCGAACGCCGCCTCGATAGCCGGCGCGATAGCCGGCGCGTGCGCCATATCCCGCCCGCATGCCGCCGCCGCGAACGCCGTAACCGCGGTGGGCCACGCCCGCGCCGCGATGGAAGCCGCCGCCTCCGCGATGGACTCCGCCACCGCCGCGTCCGCCGCCTCCGCGCCGCACCAGCTCCAATTGCGGCGCCGGGGCGGCGCCTATGCCGGAAGCGGAGACCGGAAGGGCCAGGGCAGGATCGAAGTTGGCGAAAGCCAGGGCGAAGGCGAAAGCATAAGAAGCGAGCCGATTCATGAGCATTTTGAGCCTCCCTATGTTGCTTCGTCTGAACAACCGAACAGGCTGCGATTGGTTTCAATCGCCTGAGTTTTTTTGAAACTTGAACTTTACTGTAAATGTCAAAAATCGATGTGATGTCAATTAGGTCACGGTGGCACGTTATTAAATCCCTATTTAGGCGTCATTATATCACTTTGCGTGCGATGCGCGCGCCCGCCAAAAAGGGGGCCGAGAAAAAGGGATTTAGTAAAGTGTCGCCGGAACCGGAACCACAGCTACACCACCGCCAGGGACACGATCACGGAAACGGCGGAAGCGGACCTCGCCGAAATCTGGTCTTTTCTCGCAACCTTCGGCAAGCACTTTTGAATGCGCGTTTTTTTTCCGCGCATTCTCGCGCGCGAATTTTAGCTGTGATATAGTTTTACGAAATAGTTTTATATTGCTACGGATCGCAAACGAGGGGTACCGATGCTCATGAATCCCCTCATTTTTGCGTGACTTTAAAAAGCCCGAATTTGGGATTCTTCCGAGCGGCGTGACGGAGAATCTGCCGGTTGGGGAGAGCGATGCGCGCGCCGAAGGAGCGATTTGATTTTGTTCATGAATTTGTGAGCCGCGTCTTTGTTGACGACCTGCACGCCAAACGCATTCTGTCTTTGGCGAATGGGACGCTTGGAGTGATGACGGGGGCGGCTCTCGCGGTTAGCCTGATCGGACAGGCGTTGGCGACGGCGCGCGGACTGATCGCGAAGTCGGCGATCAAGCAGGTCGACCGGCTGCTGAGCAACGCGGGCGTGGCTCCTTGGGAGTTGTTCGGGTCGTGGGTTCCCGAAGTCGTTGGAGCGCGGCGCGACATCGTCGTGGCGATGGACTGGACGGATTTCGATCCCGACAATCAGTCCACGCTCGCGCTGCATCTCGTCACGCGCCACGGAAGAGCCACGCCGCTGCTTTGGCTGACCGTCGACAAGGACGAATTGAAGGACCAGCGCAACGATTTCGAGGATTTGTGCCTGTCCCGGCTGAAGGCGCTGCTGCCCGAGGGCGTGACGGCGACGATTCTGGCCGATCGCGGCTTTGGCGATATCAAACTATTCGAATTCCTGGGCAGCCTTGGCTTTCAATATGTCATCCGCTTTCGCGGCAACATCCACGTCAGCGCAGCCGATGGCGAAACCCGGTTGGCCGCCGATTGGGTCGGCAAGGGCGGGCGAGCGCGAAAACTGCGCGACGCCGAAGTGTCCGCCGCCCGCCAAAGGGTTGGGGCGGTCGTATGCGTGAAGGCCGCGGGCATGAAGGAGGCCTGGCATCTGGCCGCCAGCGGCGGCGCGCTCTCCGCGCCGCAGATCATCAAGCTTTATTCCAAACGCTGGACCATCGAGCCCAGCTTTCGAGACAGCAAGGATTTGCGCTTTGGAATGGGCATGAACGCGCTGAGGATCGACGATCCGCAACGCCGCGACCGCCTCTTGCTCCTCAACGCCTTCGCCATCCTGCTGCTGACGCTCTTGGGCGCCGCCGGCGAAAGCCTCGGAATGGACCGGCAACTGAGAACCAGCACCGTCAAGCGCCGCGTCCATTCCCTTTTCCGACAAGGCTGCCTGCTCTATGACCTGATCCCCAACATGCCGGAGAAGAGACTCCGGCCCCTCATCGAGCGATACCAGGATCTCCTACGCCAAAGCTCTGCTTTCTCCGACGCTTTCGGGGTCATTTAAAATGAGGGGATACGTGAGGTACCGATGGAGCATTTCGAGGAGTGGTTTGCCGTTCGAATAGAGCATAAAGACGACGAATTATGGCCTGCTCGCCTGAGTTATGACCCAGAAAAAGGAATTTATTTAAATACTATTAATTTTGCATCGCCGGCGGACTTGTATGGTAACTCTTCTTTTCGCGCGGAAACGATAACCGGTTTTATCGATTACCAAACTCCAGCTACGTTGATACGCCCATTTATTCAAGAATGCAGCCCCGGCAAAATTGGCGTCAATGCCCAGCTGATTCGAGCGCGCTTTCGCGTCGTTGCGGAGGGGGTTCTAAAAAACTTGCATCTGGAGAGCTTAACTGAGCGCTGCTTTACGGGGATTTATGTGGAAATGCCCTCTTTTCACGCTTGGGTCGCGCCGAAACTTCTTCATAAAACTCCTGAAAAAGGTGAGGGTGCCGTTACATTGAACGTAAATGTTGCGGGACCGGTGTCGCGAGAGTTCGCGTTGTCGGGCGGTGCGCGGGCAGAAATTTTGGTCGGTGTCTCGACGCCCTTTAATGGGGATGTGCTGACGCTTACGCAATATACAGCTTTAGAAATAAGCCTTCCTCACGCGGTTGATTACCTGACGATTATGGCGATCGAATTGGCGCTGGAGTTCACTTTTAGCTTCCTAATTGGGACGCGTCTAAAGACGCCTGTCTTCTATTTTCATACAACACAGACGCGGTGTTGGAACAACATAGACGAGACTGTGACTGTAGAGTCCTGGATTGTTCCCGCATGGAAGTCCGCTTCCGAGGTACCTGATCGTTATACGAGAATGTTTACTGAGAAAACGACGCCGGTTGGGCCGAAGCCGCTGTTGGAGTTCTGCCTTTCAAGGGAAAATGATCCAATAATCTACCTAATGAACATGGTTCTCGCGGCAGAAATGCGTGACATGCGAGTACCAGATAGTTTTTTGGAATTATTGGGGTGTTTGGAGGATTTCGACCTGACGCATTTTGAAAAAGGCGCGAGAAAAAAAGTTATTTTGAAGTATAGGATCGAAAGGCTAACCGAAATGTGGAGCTCTGATGGTTTTCGTGGCCGGCCAGATATTCAGCGCGTCGTTGACCTGAGAAATTTGAAGCCCCATGGACGAGGGCGAGAGATATCAGCGCAAGTCGCGCAGGAGATGGGAGTGCTCGTGCGCTTCTTTTGCGCCTTGGCTCGATTTCATATTCTCAAGTTTCTCGGTTTTGATCGTGGCTCGATCGCCATGGGCTTTATCAACACAGCGCATCGATATGGAATGTTCGTTCCGCTCGATCTTGTCCCTCCTGCCTTGCAGCAATCCTCTCACGAGGCTCCGTGACACAGATATGGAATTGAAAAAAGGATGCCAAGCTGCGTGGCGGGGACAAACCCAGCCATGACGGCTGTGGACGTTCGAATTTATCGTCGTTGGAGCGTCCGGCGTTTGCAGCATGTGCTCTTGCGATTCAGCTTCGTCGTGGCGACAATCGCGACGCCGGCCGGCAATTCCTGCGGGCGGAAATTTTTGCGGGGCCGCCCCGGCTATGACCAACAAGCTTTTTTATGGCGACAATCTCGACGTGCTGCGCCAGCACATCAGGGACGAAAGCGTCGATCTCGTCTATCTCGACCCGCCGTTCAATTCCAACGCCAATTACAATCTGCTGTTCAAATCGCCTTCGGGCGAAAAGTCGCAGGCGCAGATCGAGGCCTTCGAGGACACGTGGCATTGGAACATCCACGCGGCGCGGGCCTTTGACGAGGTTCTGACCGGGCCGAACGCGCAGGCCGCCAATATGCTGCGCGCCATCCACGGCTTTCTGGGCGAGAATGACATGATGGCTTATCTGGCCATGATGGCGGTGCGGCTGATCGAGCTTCATCGCGTGCTGAAACCCACTGGCTCGCTTTATTTGCACTGCGACCCGACCGCGAGCCATTATCTGAAAATTTTGTTGGATGCGATTTTTGGGAAAGAGAATTTCTTGAACGAAATCGTTTGGAAGCGAACTACATCGCACAACGACGCAAGAAACAAATTCGCTGATGTGTCAGATAAGATTTTCTTTTTTAGCAAATCTGAAAAATATGTTTTCAAGAAACAATTTAGGGAACACGATCAAAAATATATAGAAACAAAGTATCATTACAAAGATGAAAATGGAAGGGTGTATCGGCTTTCTGATTTGAGAAGTCCGAGCCTGCGACCAAACCTGGTTTACGAATACAAAGGATATAAACCTCATCCAAATGGATGGGCGATGTCAAGGGAACGAATGGAAGAGGCTGACGCGCTAGGCTTGCTGGAGTTTCCAAAAAAGCCTGACGGCCGAATTCAGTATCGTCGTTTTCTCGATACGCTTGAAGGTATGCCGATTACGAATGTTTGGGACGACATTCCGCCGATAAATGCAATGGCCCAGGAACGCCTCGGCTATCCGACCCAAAAACCCGTCGCTTTGCTGGAGCGCATTCTTTCCGCCTCGTCCAACGAGGGCGATGTGGTGCTCGATCCTTTCTGCGGCTGCGGCACCACGGTTCACGCCGCGCAAAAGCTCAATCGGCAATGGATCGGCATCGACGTCACCCATCTCGCCATCTCCCTCATCGAGCGCCGCCTCAAGGACGCTTTTCCCGGCATCGCCTTCACGGTGGAAGGCACGCCGAAAGACCTCGCCGGGGCGCGCGACCTCGCCGCGCGCGACAAATACCAGTTCCAATGGTGGGCGACCTCGCTGATCGGCGCCGTGCCGGCGGGCGGCAGGAAAAAAGGCGCGGATCGCGGCATCGACGGTTTTCTCAATTTCCGCGACGCCGAGAAAAAGCCGGTTTTCGCCATCGTCTCGGTCAAGGGCGGCGAAAAGGTCTCCGCGCCGATGATCCGCGACCTCAAAGGCGTGATGGAGCGCGAAAAGGCGGTCATGGGCGTTTTCATCACCCTCGCCCCGCCCACCCGCGACATGGTCGCCGAAGCCGCCGCCGGCTTCTATGAAACCGGCGGCAAGAAATTCGCCAAAATCCAAATTCTCACCATCGAAGATCTCTTCGACGGCCGAAACGTGCAGATTCCTTTCGGCTTCACCGAAGGCTTCAAGAAGCCGGAAAAGGAAAAGGACGTGCGGCAGAAGTCGCTTTTCTGACCAGCGCCCCGCTGTTTCGATTGGCGCCGCTCACATCAACCACGAAAAACCGCGACGCACGAAAGCCGCGCCGTCCTTTTCGGCGCAATCGCCGTGGGCGATCAAAACCTTTTCGATGGGCCAGTCGAGAATGCGTTGCAGGGCGGCGCGCGCCAGGCGGCGGCGTAGGAACGAGGCGCGCCATTCGCGCGGGGCGCCGTGATTGGGCGCGACAATGCCGTCGAGCCGCGCCACAAAACCGCGCCAGCCGGAAAACCAGCCGGGGGGGAAATTTTCGATCAGATCGGCGAAAATCGCCGTGCCGCTGGCGCGGTGAAAAAACACCGCCTCGGTCATGACAAAACTGCCCTTGAGCAGAAGCTGATCGATGTCGGCGGCCCACAGCGGGTCGGGCGCGTCGCCAAGTTCGGCGTCAAAGGCGAGGTCCTTGCGCCGCCGTTTCAGGCCGGGCGAGGCAAACAGGCGCGCGGCGGGAAAGGCCTTTTTCCATTCGCCGAGATAGAGATGATGCAGCAGATTGGGCGAGACCAGGCAGGCGACCTGGCCGAGCGATTCGACCTGATCCTTCAGGGCGTGGGTCAGCGCGACCGGCGACCAGACGAACAGCCGGCCGTCGGCAAGCCGGATCGCGGCCATGCGGGTCGGGTAAGCGAAGCCGCCGATAAAGGGCACGACCGGCCCCTCGCCGACCCAAAGATTTGGAGCGAATTCCCTGAGTGGAGCCGTCATCCCGCGATCGTCCTCCGCTTCACCACGCCGCTTCGCCTCGTTTTCGCCAGACTTGCGGGTTTGGTGTAAACGGAAAGCGCAGGTCCGCCGGAGCGATTCTTTGACAGATAAAAGAAAAGTTTTGACGGGAGCATGGCTGTTGCTGGCGGCCATGGTCCCGCCAGCGGCGCCGGCCTTGGCCCATCCTCATGTCTGGGTCACGGCAAAAGAAAAAATCCTGTTCGGGCCGGGCGGCAAGATCATCGGCTTTCGTCACACCTGGACGTTCGACGAAATGTATTCCGCCTTCGCCACCCAGGGGCTCGGCAAGGACGGCAAGCCGCCGACCAAGGAGGAGCTGGCGCCGCTCGCCAAGACCAATGTCGAGTCCTTGAAAGATTTCGAATATTTCACCGTCGCCAAGACCGGCCCGAAATATTACGAATTCGGCCCGCCGCAGGATTACGAACTGACCGCCGACGCCAAAAAAATCGTCACCCTGCGCTTCACTCTGCCGCTGAAAGAGCCGGTTTCGGCGAAAAAACCCTTTGTCTTCATGGTCTATGATCCGACCTATTTCGTCGATTTCGAATTGGCCAAGGACAATCCGGTCACTCTGCAGAACGCCCCCGCCGGCTGTTCGGTGAACAATATGCGGCCCGATCCGCTCACCGAGCCCGACACCAAAAAGCTCAACGAAAGCTTTTTCTCCGGCCTGTCGCCCGGCGCGGATTTCGGCATCAAACTGGCGCCGCGCACGATCGTGGCCTGCCCATGAAGCGGGTCACGTATTCGCTCGCGGTTCTGGGCTTTTTCTGCGCGCCGGCCGCCGCGCAATTCGCGCGGCAGAATCCGTTTTCGCTCGGGATCAACGAGGGCTCGGTCGGCGAGGTCGGGCGCGTCGGCCTGTGGCTGTTGCAGCAGCAGGCTCATTTCTATGAAGCCCTGAAACATGCGGTGGAGGCGGCGCGGGCCAATCCGTTGGCGGCGGTCTCGCTCGCGGCGGTCGCTTTTGCTTATGGAATTTTCCACGCCGCCGGGCCGGGCCATGGCAAGGCGGTGATCGCGAGCTACATGCTCGCCAATGAAAAGGCGCTTCGACGCGGCGTGGTCCTCGCGACCCTGGCCGCCTTGCTGCAAGCCGTCGTGGCGATCGCCATCGTCGGAATCGCTTCGATCCTGCTCGGCGCGACGGCGACAAAAATGATCGCCACGACTCATGCGGTCGAGGTCGCGGCCTATTTTTTCATCGCCGGGCTCGGTCTTTTTCTGGTCTGGCGCAAGGGCGCGGGGCTCTTTGCGGCGCTGCGCGCGCCGCCGATCCCGCTCTCGCAGCGTTTCCGCTGCGACGACCCCTCGCAACCGTTATCTCACGGGCCCGATTGCGCCCATTGCATCGCACCCGATCCGAGCCGGCTCGCCGGGGATTTTTCCTGGCGCCAGGGCGTGGCGACCGTTTTCGCCGCCGGCGCGCGCCCCTGTTCCGGCGCGCTGCTGGTCCTGGTCTTCGCCGCCGCGCAAAATGTTTTTGCAGTCGGGGTCTGGGCGGTCTTGGCCATGGCGGCGGGCACGGCTCTGACCACGGCGGCGCTCGCCGCCGGCGCCGTTATCGCGAAAAACGCGGCGACGCGGATGCTCGGCGCGCGGCGCCGCCGCGCCGAAATCTTTGGGCGTCTGGTCGAGGTCGCGGCGGCCTGCGTCGTGCTGGGTCTCGGCCTCTCGCTGCTCGCCGGCCTCGTCGCCAGCGGGGCGCCTGAACCATTTCCCTTTCGCGCATTGGACGTATAATCCGGCCAGGAGCTTAGCCGGATTTCGCGCTAGCCGTTCGAGAGGCCGCCGTGTTGGACATCGCCCGCTCCATCGAGAACAAGCGCGCAGGCGACGCGATGACCTCGCCGGTCGTCACCGTCGGGCCTGACGATTCGGCCCGCACGGCGGCCGAGGCGATGCTGCGGCTCCATGTCAGCGGGCTGCCGGTGGTCGATTCGGAAGGCCGTCCGCTCGGCGTCGTCAGCGAAAGCGATTTCCGTTTTTCCGACGCTGCGACCCGCCAGAGGCAGCGCGAAGCCTGGGTGGCGATTCTGACCGGCGGGCAGGACGTCGCCGCCGATTATCTCGACGCGCTGGAGCGCGAAGGCGAGAGCGTGCGCCACGTCATGTCCGCGCCCGCGCTCTCTGCCGATCACGACGCGCCGCTGGCCGAAGTCGCCGATCTGATGACGGCGCATCGGGTCAAGCGCATCCTGATCACGCGGCAGGACAAGCTCGTCGGCGTCATCACCCGCGCCGACCTGCTGCGCTTTTTCACGCTACCCGAGAAACGGCCGAACGCGCCGGTTACGGCGGAGGCTTTCGCGGACGCCTGCAAGAACGTCGGCCTTGGTCTCGCGCCGCCGCGGCCTCCGGCGCCTCCGGCTCCACCGCCGGCGCCCCCGGCCCCCGAAGGCGCCGTCACCGCCGCGAGCCTCAAGGAGCTGGTCAACGCCTTCGAGCGCAGCAAGTCGAAAATGCGCGAGGACGCGCAGCAGCAGGCGCGGGAAAAGCGCGACGATGTGGTGAGAAAACTCTTGGCCGAACGTTTCACCGATGGCGAACTCGTCCATCTCATCGCACTGGCGCGCGAGGCCGCGACGCGAGGCGAAGCGAGCGTCACGGCGCTGGTCTTTCCGGCGGCGCTTTGCAACGACGACGGGCGCATGATCAACCTGCCCGATCCCGAATGGCCAAGAAGCCTGTGCGGCAAGGCGGCGGATTTCTACCGGCGCTGGGACAAGGAGCTGCGGCCGCTGGGCTTTGGCCTTTCGGCGCGGATCGCGACCTTCCCCGACGGTTTTCCCGGCGACGTCGAATTGTCGCTGGTGTGGGGGCGCTGAAGCCGCCGATCGAGGAGTCACCGAATGGACAGCAGCGGACCCGCGCCGCCGGCGAAAAAGCCGCTCTATCGCCAGCTTTACGTCCAGGTCCTGTGCGCCATCGCGCTGGGCGTCGTGGTCGGCGTGGCCTTTCCGGGTTTTGCGACGACGCCGGGCGTCGAGGCTCTGGGCAATGGCTTCATCAAGCTGATCAAGATGGTGATCGCGCCGATCATCTTCTGCACGGTCTCGACCGGCATCGCCCATATCCAGGACGCCAGAAAGGTCGGCCGAGTCGGCGTCAAGGCTTTGGTCTATTTCGAGGTGGTCTCGACCTTCGCGCTCGCCATCGGCCTGATCGTCGGCAATATCCTGAAGCCGGGCGCGGGCTTCGGCGGCCATGCCGACGCCGCGGCGGTCGCCAAATTCTCGCAGTCGCATCTCTCCACCGTCGATTTCCTGCTCAACATCATTCCCGATTCGGTCGTCGGCGCTTTCGCGCGCGGCGATATTCTCCAGGTTCTGCTGTTCTCGATCCTGATGGGCTTCGCCATGATGGCGATGGGCGAGCGCGCGGCGTCGCTGCGCCGGCTGATCGACGATGTCGCTTATGCCGTGTTCGGCGTCATCGGCATCGTGATGAAGGCCGCGCCGCTCGGCGCCTTCGGCGCCATGGCCTTCACCGTCGGCAAATATGGCCCGACCGTGCTCGGCAGCCTGTTCGGCCTGATCGCGACCTTCTATTTCACCTCGGCGCTGTTCATCCTGGTCGTGCTGGGGCTGATCGCGCGCTTCACTGGCTTTTCGATCCTGAAATTCCTCATCTATATCAAGGCCGAGCTGCTGGTCGTGCTCGGCACCTCGTCCTCCGAGAGCGCCTTGCCGCAATTGATGGCCAAGCTGGAGAACCTCGGCTGTTCGCGCCCCGTCGTCGGACTGGTGGTGCCGACCGGCTATTCGTTCAATCTCGACGGCACCAATATCTACATGACTCTGGCGACCCTGTTCATCGCCCAGGCGTTGAACATTCCGCTCGACCTCAAGCAGCAGCTCATCATCGTCGGCGTCGCCATGCTGACCTCCAAGGGGGCCTCGGGCGTCACCGGCGCGGGCTTCATCACGCTTGCGGCGACGCTCGCCGCCGTCGATCCGCGTCTCGTGCCCGGCATGGCCATCGTCTTCAGCATCGACAAATTCATGAGCGAGAACCGCGCCCTGACCAATATCATCGGCAATGGCGTCGCGACCGTGGTGATTTCAGCATGGGAAGGCGAACTCGACCGCGACAGGCTCAAGGTGGGGCTTTCCGGCGAAGCGGAAGCGGCAAGCATGCTGCAGGAAGCGCGGCAGGGGGGATTTTCCGACTGATTTTTCATCGCCGTCAGAAACGAACGGCCGTTCTCGTGCGTATATATCCACGAGGGGGAGCGGTCGGAGGAAGCCATGAAAAATCGCCGCCTATTCATTGCCGCGCTTTTCGCCGGCGCGCTCGCCGCCCAAAGCGGGCAAGCCTTTCAGATCCAGCCCTATCGGCAAGGGGCCGCGCAAAGGGCGATCGCCTCGGGCAAGCCGGTGGCGATCGAGGTTTACGCCTCGTGGTGCCCGATTTGCCAGGCGCAGGCCACGGTGATCGATTCGCTCAAGAACGAGCCGGCCTATCGCGACATTACTTTTTTCCGGGTCGACTACGATGCCCAGCGGCAAGTCGCGGAACAGCTTCATAGCCCGCGCGCGACGATCATCGTCTATCGCGGCGGCAAGGAAGTCGCGCGCGAATCCTGGGGCGCGACCGCGGAAGACGTGATGAAGATCATGATGAAAGCCGACTAGCCATGGCGTTGTGGAGTTTGCCGGTTTCTTTCGCGGCGGGGGTCCTCACCATTCTGAACCCCTGCGTGTTGCCGCTCGTCCCGGTCGTCGTCGCCGGCGCCCGCGCGCGCGATCCGCGCGCGCCGCTCGCTTTGGCCGTCGGCTTTGCCGCTGCTTTCGCCATCGTCGGCGGCTTTCTGGCATCGCTCGGTTTCGATTTCGGCGAGGCGCCCTTTGTGCGGCCGATCGCCGCGATCCTGATCCTGCTCATCGGACTGGTGCTGCTTTTTCCCGCCCTGGCGAATCCGTTCGAGGCGGCTCTGGCGCCGCTGCAACGGCTTGGCGCCCGCCTGCAGGACAAGCTGCCGCAGGCCGGCCTGTTCGGCGAGACGGCCTCGGGCGTTTTGCTCGCGCTGGTCTGGGCGCCCTGCGCCGGGCCCACGCTCGCGGCCGCCTTCCTGCTCGCCGCCAAGGGCGGGAGCCTGGCCTTCGCCATGCTGTCGATGGGAATTTTCGCTTTGGGCGCGGCGGGCGCGCTTCTGGCCCTCGGCTATGGGGTCGGACGGCTCGCCGGGGCGCGACGCGGCGCCGCCCTGGCGACCGGCGCGGCCGGGCGGGCGGCGCTGGGCGCGGCCTTCTGCCTGGTGGCGGCGCTGATCCTCACCGGCGCCGATCATTGGCTCGAAAGCTTGGCGGTCGCCCATATGCCGGGCTGGCTGACCCGGATCGCGATCTCGGTTTGAATCGCCGGCGTTTGCGCTCGACAGGACCGGCGCTGTTCCGGTTAAATCCTGTCGCATTCCAACAGAACAGAACGGGGGGTCGATATGACGGAGACGAAATGGAGCGAGGTTGACGCCTATATCGTCAAGAAGCTTTCGCCTGCCGAAGACCCATTGAACCAAACGCTCGACGCCGCGCTGATGCGCAACCGCGCCGCGGGCCTGCCGGAGATCGACGTTTCGCCGGCGCAGGGCAAGCTGCTGCATCTTCTGGCGCGGTTGGCGCGCGCCCGCAATATTCTCGAGATTGGCGCACTCGGCGGCTATTCCACCATCTGGCTCGCCCGCGCCCTGCCGGCCGACGGCAGGATCGTCACGCTGGAATTCTCGCCCGTCCACGCGGCGGTCGCGCGCGAAAATATTCTGGCGGCGGGGCAGGGCGCCAAGCTTGACCTGCGGATCGGCCCGGCGCTGGACGCCTTGCCGGCCCTCGAACGGGAAGGCGCGGTTTTCGATTTCATCTTCATCGACGCCGACAAAGCCAACAATCCCGCCTACCTGCAATGGGCCCTGCGTCTCGCCCGGGTCGGCGCGGTGATCGTGGTCGATAACGTGGTGCGCGACGGACGGGTGCTCGACGCGGCAAGCGCCGATCCCGACATCATCGGCACGCGAAAATTCTTCGATCTCGCCGGCGCGGAGAAGAGATGGACGGCCACCGCGATCCAGACCGTCGGCGCCAAGGGCTGGGACGGCTTTGCGATCGGCATTGTCGAGAACGCGTGACCCTGGAACAAGCCGCCGCGTCCACAACCCGAGGTTGCGCATTGTTAATCTCCCTCGTCTAGGGTGCAACGCCTGACCCGAATGAGAGGAGCGAGACAATGGCCGAGGATTGGAAGGCGATGGGCGTGGAGGAAAAGATCGATTGGCTCCACGCGGCGATTCAATCCCTGGAAAAAACGATTGGCGCGACCCATGACGACATTGCCAGCCTGTCGCAACATTTTGTCGAAATGGATTTGCGGCAGAAATCGACTTTCGAACTGGTGACGGAGCTGACCGCGACGATCGAACGGACGGACGCCGACAAATAGGCGCCGGGGCTGGTCATGTTTGGGCGGCGCCAAAAGGTCGTCGACAATTGATCTTGATGCGGCTCGGCCGGCTCGCGGGTCTTGGCGTCGCGCCGTTGGCGCTCTGGGTCGGCGATGCGGCGGCGCTGAATTTCGACATCTGACGGTTGAACGGCTAGACCATTTTCAAGTTTCATGGCAACATGAAAATGGTCTAGATTCTTGTTTTAACGCGTTTTCCTAACGCGAACCGGGTTCCACTTCGCTTGAAAACGCTATAAGTCGAAAGGCGCGATCCCGGCGTGCAAATTGTTCTAAATGATAGATGCTTCGCCCGCCGTCCCCCGCAATTTCACCGTAATTGACAGCAAATTCGGCCGCAACGCGAAGGTCGATTTCGGCGATGGATTCCTGAACCGCAAATCGCCCCTAGCCCGTCGAAATAGAATCTGGCTAACGAAAAATCGGCGTCGGAGATTGATCGCCTGGGAGGCAGCATGAGCAAAATCGCGGAGGCGGTCGGTTTGGCCGCAGGCCTGTTGTTGCTGGCGGCGGGGGCCGCGCTGGCGCATGGCGACGTGACGCCGCACCCGGTGGACACGACCGGACTGGCGCCGCTGGGAAAGACCTGGGCCGATTCCAATCCCTATCGCGGCGACGCCAAGGCCATCGCCATCGGCTCGAACGGCTATTATCACAATTGCGCCGCGTGCCATGGCCTGAACGCCGAGGCCGGCGGCATGGCGCCCGATCTGCTGCAGATCGCCAAGGACTGCGTGACCATCACTTTGGCGAAGGAACAGGCCTCCTGCTTCAAGGACAGCGACGACTACTTCAAAGGCGTGGTGCTCGACGGCAGAAAGAACAGCGAGGGCCGCGTGGTGATGCCCAGCTACAAGAGCGTCTTCACCCAGGAAGCGCTCTGGGCGATCAAGGCTTACCTCGACAAGCGCACCGCCGACGAAGCCAAATCCAACTGACTGCTTTCGGGACAGGAAGCCTGCATTGCTTTATTATTTATAATAACGTCTATTGTCCGTTATTGAAGTGTTGAGTTATTAAAGACTGTGGCGCCGCTTTTCGCGCGCCGCATGCGCGTGCCCATGCTCACGCTAATATTGAGGCTGGCAAATTTATAGTGGTTCGATTACGGATTGGCGAAGGGCCGAACGGCGCGTTTCTGTCCATCGCCGTTGTCGTCCGAGAGCAAAATCAGTTCACTTCGTCGAAGAATCATGCGACGAGTTTGTCGATTTTTTTTTTGGATGGCGCAAGGACCGCGAAGATGCGGTAGTGTCCTAATTTGATTCTCCGACGCAAGCGAACCCGCAAAGCATCTGAAAGTGAATTAAGGCGAGTACACGCCCAATGGCGTCAATTTCTCCAACCACTGTCAAAGTTGCGGGTCCGCCACGAACGGGTGATTTCGATTTTGGAATTTTTGCGCCAGATTTGCCGATAAGCTCCTGCGCCGATTCGAGTTCGGAATCTGAAATAGCTTCGACAAAAAGGGTGATTTCTTTCATCGAGTTTTGGCTCTCTGCTCCGCAACTATTGCCGCCCTCACGGCGTCCGCTGGCGACTTTATGCCGCCCATATGTAGCACGGCAAAGAACCGTCGCTTCGAGCTTCCCTCGATAGGCGCAGACCACACATAGGCGCGCGTGGCCTTTGGATTGTCGGCGAGGTCGAAGACGTGAACAACGCCATCCCAGACCGTCTTGCTCTCGAATGTCTCATGAACATGGACCGACTGGACAAGCGTGGCCTTCCCGCCATGCTGGGATTCGACGGCCTGCTTGAGTTGATCTGAGCCTACTTCTCCGGCCATATCTTCTCCGCCAGTTTAGCGAGCTGTTCCTGCCACTGGTCAATTTCCGATGGCCCCCAGTCCGAAAAAGCGGCCACGCTCTGGGTCAAAAGAAGTGGGCTTTTTGCATACGCCTTTTTCTTTTCAGCAAACCCTTTGTTGCCAAGCTTCACGTTCTCGTCGGGTGACAGCAGCACCATATTGCCAAGCCGCTTGCGAAATTGGCCAGCAAGCTGCTCATCAATCGGCCAGTGTTCGGATTCCCGCTGCGGTAGAACGTGCTCAACATTGAAGGCATAACTCTCGTCGAGGGTGCACCCCAAATCTGCGTTGGGCACGCTCTCTTTGTAAAGCTCAAGTGCACGTAGGTAATAGCGAGCCAACGTTGTTTTCGTAACTCTCGCCTTTGAGAATGCCTGCCGGAATTCCGCATCGGTGCGCAGGACACCGGGACGAACCTTCTCACGAAGTTGCGCGGACGCTGTAATAGTTCCCTCGATCACTTCTTTGGCGAGTTGGCCATAAGCCCGGTCGAGGGGGCCACCGCCGCCGGACCCAGCCACCATGAATCGCACCGACCAAGAAAGAAGCATCTTCATCGCCGCTTTGAGTTGGGCGCCGTCAAATTTTTTCACAATGGCCAAAAGCAGCGGCAGAATTCTGCTCAACCGCCAAGATTTTCGTGATGATGTACATATAGGCGCGGCTCTGCTTATCCACGGACGCGGGCCATCCGACATATTCCAGTGGATTGAGCAAGCCGGTATAATCACTGGCCATATCATCCAAGCTGGCCGCCATTGTAACGGCCTGTTGCTTGCCAATAACTTCATTCTTTACGCGCGCAGCGAGTTCTCGCTCTGCTGTATAGCCATGCGTAAGCGTCCAGTGATGTCGCAGGTATGTAAGAAGCAGGTCTTCGTTGCCGATCGTCTCAATCGTGCCCACCATGGCAGACCACTTAGTTTGCATTTCACCAAGACGGTCTTGGGCCTTGCCGAATAGGAAATTCTTGAGAATGTCGGTTTGCGATGCGCGAAGGCCTCGATCATTCAAGGTCTCGAACATTGTATAGGCGTTGATATTATCTGGTACTTTGATGGCAATGACCATTGCCGCTTCACGCAAGAACTTTACCCATTTGTAAAGTTCCTTCGGTTTATCAGCTGGCTTGAACTGCGAGATAATTTTCTCGACGTGCTGCTTGGCCATAGATGCGGCGTTTGCAAGTCGCAGATGGGAAGAGACGGTAGGGGGTGCATCCGAACGCTCTGTTTCGGACGGGGAGATGAGAATCTGGGTGAGGAAAAATTCGTTATCCTCGTAGTTCAACTTGAGACGCGGTGTATTTTCACCAGTCATCTCGTCATATATTAGCAGATATTCGGTCGTGTATTTGTCTGCGGCCTTCTTTTCTTGCGGTCCCATCCCTTCCAATTTGTCACGGATGGCGGCAATCAGAATGGAGGTAGTAGCGAGCCTCTGCTGGCCATCTGCCACTTCAAGCCGATCACCGCTGCCTTGGGTCAGAACGATAGTGCCAAGAAAATAGGGGCGCCCCCAGTCGAGATCGCCCCTGACAGATCTTCAAGCAACGTTTGAACGTGCGGACCCTCCCAAGCGTAGGACCGCTGGTTAGGGGGAACCATCAAGAGGTTCTGATTCAGGGTCGCGCCCAACCCAATGTCGTTGGCATTAATGCCAAGGCCCTTGACACTCATTCGGTCCTCTCATCAAGCAGGGATTGAAGGAAAGCGATTTGTTGGCCAGCCTCACCCAGTTCCCTGGTCGCCGCTCGCCTTAGCCGTTCCCTAACCCATGCGGAAAGGGGATTACCGGATAACTGGGCCGCCTTTTCAAAGGCCTGTTTTTCGGCCTTTGTGACCCTGATTTTAACGATTTCGTTCTTCATGGCCCGAAATTGTAGCCCCAACGTGGCCACAAGGCAAGGATTTTTGTTGACTTGTGTGCCTTTTGTGGCCACAATAATGGTGATTTCGGAGATAAAAAATGGTCAATCGCCTTTCCATCGAACGTCGCAGCCAGATCATCGGGGCCTTGGTTGAGGGAAACTCGATCCGTTCGACCGAGCGTATGACAGAAACGCATCGGGATACGATCATGCGCCTGATGGTCGAGGTCGGGACCGGCTGCGGCAAGCTGATGAATGAGGAAATGCGCGATCTGCCGTGCAAGCGCATCCAGGTTGATGAAATCTGGGCGTATGTCGGGAAGAAGCAGCGCCAAGTCTCGAAGACTGACGATAAGTCGCGCGTTGGCGATCATTGGACCTTCGTTGCCATTGATCCCGACACGAAGTTGATCCCGTCCTATCTGATCGGCAAGCGGTCCAAGTCCAACGTTATTGCGTTCATGACCGATTTATCCGAGCGGCTGGCGAATCGCGTCCAGATTTCATCCGATGCGCTCAACTCTTACGTTGATGCTGTTGAACAGGCGTTCGGCGCGGACGTGGACTACGGGCAGGCGGTTAAATTTTATGAGGCCGAACCTATTGGCCCCGGTCGCTACAGCCCCCCCAAGGTTGTGCGGTCGGAACGGACGGCTACCGCTGGCGCGCCGGATCGTGCTCATATCTCCACCAGCATGATTGAGCGTCAAAACCTGACGATGCGTATGAGCATGCGCCGTTTTACGCGCCTGGCGAATGGCCTCTCAAAGAAGGTTGAGAACCATCGCGCGGCGGTCAGCCTGCATTTCGCTCATTACAATTTCGTTCGGCTTCATAAGACGCTTAGGACTTCACCGGCGATGGCGGCGGGCATAAGCTCACGCCTATGGTCGCTTGAAGAGTTGGTTGAACGAACTTCATCGTGAGGAGAGCGCTATGAGCTATTATTTAGAAGGAAAGACCATTCCAGGGGGAGCTTATTTTTTTGTGGCCGACCCGCATCTAACCATAGATGCTGCTTTGATCGCGGCGAAAGAGAAAATGGCATTTGGATCGGCGTCTGTTTTGATCGTCGATCAAGACAAAAAAGTGGTTCTCACCGCCGAAGAGGTTACCCGCCGCCTGAAGGATGGGAATTCAAATTAGGACACTACCGAAGATGCAAACGGCGCTCGACGCGCTTATGCTTTCGGCTCAGAAAACGCTGCCGCTCGAGCACGGGCCGCGTCGTGAACCCGACGGAAAAGGCGAACGGCGCGCCGTCGAAATTTTCGGCGCCACCAGTTGCCCGCCGGTTACCAAAGCCGTTTTCGGCTTGCTCCCCGACGACGTCGTCACCTCCGAAAAGTTCGCCGGCCTGCTTCATCCCGACGACATCAAGCGCTTCGACGCCGCCTATAAGGCGGCGCTCGAGCCGGACGCGCCGCGCGTCGTCGAACTCTTTTATCGCATTCGCAGGGCCGACGACGGCGCCGAGCGCTGGATCAAATTCAACGGCTATGTCGCGATCGAAGGTGACGCCGCCGGCAGACTTATCGGGGCCGTTCGCGACGTCACCGAGGAAAAAGCGGCGCTGGAGCGCAATGCCAACAGCGAGCGTCTGCTCGGCTGGTTCATCGGGCGTGCTCCCGCCGCCATCGCCATGTTCGATCGCGACATGCGCTATCTGGCGGCCAGCGCGCGATGGCGGACCGATTTCCATCTGGACCGAACGCCCGTCGGGCGGAGCCACTACGAAATCTTCCCCGAAATCAGCGAGGCCTGGAAGGCGGTGCATCGGCGCTGTCTGGCGGGGGCGATCGAAAGTTCGGATGGCGAGAAATTCCATCGCGCGGATGGTTCCGTCCAATGGGTCAAATGGGAAGTGCGTCCCTGGCGGAACCATCGCGATGAAATCGGCGGCGTCATCATCAGCGCCGAGGAAATCACTCGGCAAAAAAGGTCCGAGGAGGCGCTGCGCCTGAGCGAGGAGCGGTTGCGTCTCTTCCTTGAACAGGCGCCTGTCGCCATCGCCATGTTCGACCGCGACATGAATTATCTGGCCGCCAGCCAGCGCTGGAACGAGGCGCGCGGCCAGAACACGACGCCGGTGGGGCGCAACCATTACGAGGCGAACCCCTATGTCCCGGACCGTTTGCAGGCGGTTCACCGGCGTTGCCTTGCGGGCGCGGTCGAACGCTCGCACGGCGAAAAGTTCGTCATGCCCGACGGCGGCGAGCGCTGGATAAAGTGGGAGGACCGCCCCTGGCGCGACGCCCATGGCGAGATTGGCGGCATCGTCGTTTCCGCCGAAGACATTACTGCGGCGAAGGAAACGGAACTGGCGCTGCGCGCGGCGCTCAAGGAGGTCGAGATCCTCAAAATGGCGCTCGACAAGCACGCCATCGTCGCCGTTACTGACCCGAAAGGCGTGATTACCTATGCCAACGACCGTTTCTGCACCGTTTCCAAATATTCCCGGCAGGAATTGGTCGGCGGGACCCACAGCCTCATCCATTCCGGTCATCATCCGAAAGAATTCTTCCGCGACATGTGGCGAACCATAGAGGGCGGCACGGTGTGGCGCGGCGAAATCTGTAATCGCGCCAAGGACGGCGCGGCCTATTGGGTCGACACCACCATCGTTCCCTTCCTCGACGACGCAGGCCGTCCGTTGCAATATGTCGCCATTCGCACCGACGTCACGGCGCGCAAGCGGGCGGAGCTGGCGCTGCGCCAAAGCCAAGACCGCTTGGGTAACGCCGCCGACGCCGCGCGGCTGACCTATGTTCAGTTCGACCTGGAGAACGATTGGGTCCGGGTGGCGGAGAATTTCCGTCGGATCCTGGGTTACCAGCCGCGTACGCCCCCGGAAGGCGGTCGCCTGCGCGGCGCGCGGGAGGGGCTGCTCGCCCAGGTCGCCGAGCCGGACAAGGCGGCGGTTTCCGCCATGTTCGACGATATTTTCGCCGCCCGGGGCGGCAGGCTTCAATTCCGGGTCGTCGGCGATGACGGCGTCGAGCGCTGGTTCGATAGCTCCTGGGGCCCGGAGTTCGATCCGGAAGGTTCGCCGAGGCGCGTTTTCGCCACCGTTCTCGACGTCACGGAACAGAAATCAGCCGAAGATGCGCTGCGCTTGGCCAAACTGGAGGCCGAACGCGCCAATCTCGCCAAGTCCAAATTCCTTGCCGCCGCCAGCCATGATCTGCGTCAGCCGGTGCAATCGCTCGTGCTGCTGCTCTCGCTGCTCGAACGCCAGGTCAAGGACAACGCCAAAGCGGTCGGCGTGGCGGAAATGATGAAAAAGGCGCTGGGCGGCTTGACCTCCCTGTTGACCGCGATTCTCGATATTTCCCGGCTCGACGCGCGGGTGATCGAGCCGGAGATGCAGACGGTGGATCTCGCCGAGATGCTGGAACGGATCGAAGCGGAATTCCGTCCCAAGGCCGCCGCGCTTGGCCTCGAATTGCGGATGGCTCGGCGCAATTTTCTGGCGCGCGCCGATCCCACGCTGCTGGAACGCGCTTTGCGAAACCTGATCGAAAACGCCCTGCGCTACACGCCGAACGGGGGCGCGCTGATCGGCTTGCGCCGGCGCGGCGACAATGTGCGGATCGACGTCGTCGACACGGGCGTCGGCGTTCCGGCGGAGAAGGCAAAGGAAATTTTCGAGGAATTCCACCAACTCGACAATCCCGGCCGCGACCTGGCGAAAGGCTTGGGCCTCGGTCTGGCGATCGTCTCTCGCGTCGCGGCGCTGCTCGATGTCGAGGTGGAGGTCTCGTCCCGGGTCGGGCGAGGTTCGCGGTTTTCCCTGCTGCTGCCGCTGGCCCAGGCGCCGGCGGCCGTCGCCGCGACGCCATCCGACGCGCCGGACGCTGCGGGCGACGTCCTGATCATCGAGGACAACGCCATCGTGCGCTACGGTCTTGAAGAATTGCTGCGGGACTGGGGTTTTGGGACCTTGTCCGGCGCAAGCGGCGAGGAAGCGATCGAGATCGCCCGCCGCGACGACGCGCAGTTCGACGCCATCATCACCGATTACCGGCTTGGCGACGGGTTCAACGGCATCGAAGCCGCCTTGCGGGTCGAGGGCGTGAAAGGCCGCGTTTTCCCCAAACTGGTCATCACCGGCGACACCGCCCGGGAACGACTTGAGGAAATCAAGGCCGCGGGCTGCGAATTCCTGCACAAGCCGATC
Source organism: uncultured Pseudomonadota bacterium (assembly GCA_963703385.1). GTDB lineage: Bacteria > Pseudomonadota > Alphaproteobacteria > Rhizobiales > Beijerinckiaceae > Rhodoblastus. The sequence continues at coordinate 2,972,369 of OY969816.1, read as the reverse complement.
GATGTCGAAGAACTGCGGGTGAAACTCGCCAATCTGGTGGGCGCAAAAAACGGCGCCGGAAAAAGTGGAGCCGCTTTGTCGCAGATTGACGCTGCGAGCGCTTGAGGCTCCCGGGAGCCTCCGATCAGATGGCCCGCGCGGAGCGCGGCGCGTCCGCCGGATCGTCCCCCGAAAGCAAACGGTTTGCGCCAATATGGTCGGAAAACGCTCTATCCGTTCAGCCGCACGATGGCGAAATTCAGCGCCGTCGCAAAGCCCACCCAGAGCGCAAGCGGCGCGAGGCAAAGGCCCGCGAGTTGGTCGAGACGCCAGAACAGCACGGTCGTGGCGATGAGCAGCGCTTCCTGCGGAACGATGTCGATCAGGCCGAGCAGGGGCGAATGGGCGGCGAAAAAGGCGAAACTCCAGATCACATTGAGCGCGAGCTGGGCGAGAAAAAGCCCGATGGCAAGGCTGCGCGCCTTCTGTTTCGGCTGGATCAGGATGCGCCAGAAGGCCAGCGCCATCAAAGCGTAAAGCAGGGTCCAGACCGGAGCGAAAACCAGGTTGGGCGGGGCGAATCCGGGCTTGGCCAACCTCTCGTACCAGGGCGCGATATTGGGCAGCGTCGCGAACTGGCCGAGCAGGGAATTGAAAAAGACCAGGCCGACGGCGAGCGCGGCGGCGCGGCCCGGGGCCATGCCGGGCCGCGGAATCTCGGACGTAGCGTTCAAGGCCGATCCTCGCGGCGTCTCACGCCGGGACCCTGGCGCGGAAGGTCCAGTGGCGGTTAGCGTAAAAATTCCACAGCATCACCAGCCCGGTGGTGACCATTTGCGCCGGCAGGTAAGGCGCGCCCCAGGCGACGACGAACAGGCGCATCAGGCCCCAGGTGAGGAAAAAGCCGGTCGCCGAAACGGTGAAAAAGCGCCATCCGGCTTCGCCATGGGCGCGGTCGCTGATGAAAGTGTGCCGGCGGTTGAGGATATAGGAGACGACGCCGCCGAGGCAGAAGCCGGAGAGCGTCGCGGGAATGACGCTCCAATGCGCCAACTCCTTCAGCGAGATCAGCACGGCGTAATGGGCCGCCGTGGCGACCAGGCCGACGACGACGAAGGACGAGAACTGACGACGCAACGACATTTGGCGGTCCCGGTTAGAGCATATTCCCAAAAAGTTGCAGACTTTTTGGACAAGAATATGCGTTGAAACAAGAGGCTAGAGCGTTATTCCGATTCCGAAGGAACGGAAAACGCTCTAGCGTGGCGGCAATTGCGAGAAATATTGGGCGAGGGCGCGCATGTCCTCGTCGGACAATTGCCGGCTCATGTAGAGCATTTCCTTGTGCGGCCGCCGCCCGCTGCGGAAGGCGCGCAACTGGTTGTAGAGATAGGCGGCGTTCTGGCCGGCCAGATTGGGAACCTCGGCGTCATGGGCGAGACCGTCGGCGCCGTGGCAGGGCGCGCAGGCGTCGACCATGGAATGTTTGCCGACGGTCAGCTCCCGCCCGCCGGCCCCCTGAGCGCGCGCCGTCGCTCCCGCCGCCAGGGCCAGCAAAGCGGCGGCAAGGACGCGGAAGGGAGGGTTTAGCGGCGGTTTCCGTCTGGACATCGCGCGCATAATCGCCCGAACCCGTTACCTTTCCTTGAAAGTTCCCCGATCCTTTGTCTCGGGGGTTCACAGCGCGGTCAACTTGCGCTAACAGGAGCGTCACATTCGGGCCGGGCGTCTCTCGACCGAAATCTCCCCCGACGCGGCGAAATTTTCCCGAAGCGGGATGACAGCGGAGGACGCGCTCCGGCCTTTTTGGCCGAAAGCGCGGCCTTTTTTTGTGCGCGCCGAGCTGATGCGAGGGGCGCCTCGACCGCTTGGCGGTCGAGGCAAACAATAAAGAGCGGACCATGCCGAAACGGACAGACATCCAGACGATCATGATCATCGGCGCCGGCCCCATCGTCATCGGCCAGGCCTGCGAATTCGATTATTCCGGGACCCAGGCCTGCAAGGCCTTGCGCGCGGAAGGCTATCGGATCGTGCTGGTCAATTCCAATCCGGCGACGATCATGACCGATCCCGATCTGGCCGACCGCACCTATGTCGAGCCGATCACGCCGGAAATCGTCGCCAAGATCATCGAGAAGGAGCGTTACGCCGTTCCCGGCGGCTTCGCGCTGCTGCCGACCATGGGCGGGCAGACCGCGTTGAACTGCGCCTTGTCGCTGAAAAAAATGGGCGTGCTCGACAAATTCGACATCGAAATGATCGGCGCCACCGCCCACGCCATCGACAAGGCCGAGGACCGCGAATTGTTCCGCGAGGCCATGATCAAGATCGGCCTCGACACCCCGCGCTCGCACCACATCAAGACCCTGAGCCAGGCTTTGACGGCGCTGGAGGACATCGGCCTTCCCGCGATCATCCGCCCGTCCTTCACTTTGGGCGGCACCGGCGGCGGCATCGCCTATAACAAGGCGGAATTCATCGACATCGTCGAGCGCGGCGTCGACGCCTCGCCGACCTCCGAGGTCCTGATCGAGGAGAGCGTCCTCGGCTGGAAGGAATATGAAATGGAGGTCGTCCGCGATCGCGCGGACAATTGCATCATTGTCTGCTCGATCGAGAATATCGATCCGATGGGGGTGCACACCGGCGATTCCATCACCGTCGCGCCGGCCTTGACCCTGACGGACAAGGAATATCAGATCATGCGCGACGCCTCGATTGCGGTGTTGCGCGAGATCGGGGTCGAGACCGGCGGCTCCAATGTCCAGTTCGCGATCAACCCGGCCAATGGCCGGATGATCGTGATCGAGATGAACCCGCGCGTGTCGCGCTCCTCGGCCCTGGCGTCGAAGGCGACCGGCTTTCCCATCGCCAAGGTCGCGGCCAGGCTCGCCGTCGGCTATACGCTGGACGAGATCGCCAATGACATCACCGGCGGCGCGACGCCGGCCTCGTTCGAGCCGACCATCGATTATGTCGTCACCAAGATTCCGCGCTTCGCCTTCGAGAAATTCCCCGGCGCCGAGCCGATCCTGACGACGGCGATGAAGTCGGTCGGCGAGGCCATGGCGATCGGCCGCAATTTCGCTGAATCGCTGCAAAAGGCGTTGCGCTCGCTGGAAACCGGCCTCTCCGGCCTCGACGAGATCGAGATCGAGGGGCTCGGCAAGGGCGACGACCTGAACGTTTTACGCGGGGCGTTGGGGACGCCGACGCCCGACCGCCTGCTGGTCGTCGGCCAGGCCTTGCGCATGGGCATGAGCCAGGCCGAAATCCACGAGGCCTGCAAGATCGACCCGTGGTTCATCGCGCGGGTCGCGGAAATCGTGGCGCTCGAGGGCAAGGTCAAGCAGTTCGGATTGCCCGAAGACGCCGACAATCTGCGTGCGCTGAAGGCCGCCGGATTCTCGGATCTGCGGCTCGCCTCGCTTACGGCTAAGAGCGAGGCCGAGGTTTCGGCGCTGCGCCGCGGCCTGAACGTGCGCCCCGTGTTCAAGCGGATCGACACCTGCGCGGCGGAATTCGCTTCGCCCACCGCCTATATGTATTCGGCCTATGAGCCGCCTTTCGCCGGCGTCGCCGCCGACGAGGCGCGCCCGAGCGACCGCGTGAAAGTGGTGATCCTCGGTGGCGGCCCCAACCGCATCGGGCAGGGCATCGAATTCGACTATTGCTGCTGCCACGCCTGTTTCGCGCTGAGCGACGCCGGCTATGAAACCATCATGATCAATTGCAATCCGGAGACGGTCTCGACCGATTACGACACCTCGGACCGCCTCTATTTCGAGCCCTTGACCCGCGAGGACGTGCTCGAAATCCTCGACAAGGAGCAGGAGGCGGGGACGCTCAAGGGCGTCATCGTGCAGTTCGGCGGCCAGACCCCGTTGAAACTGGCGAAAGCCCTGGAGGAGGCCGGAATTCCGATCCTCGGCACCTCGGTCGATTCGATCGACCTCGCCGAGGACCGCGACCAGTTCAAGCGCCTGCTCGACAAGCTCGGCCTGAAACAGCCCAAGAACGGCATCGCCTATTCGGTGGAGCAGGCGCGCATCGTCGCCCAGGATCTCGGCCTGCCCCTGGTGGTGCGTCCGTCCTATGTGCTGGGCGGCCGGGCCATGGCGATCATCCGCGACCCGAGCGAACTCGACGATTATCTGCTCGGAACCTTGCCGGGCCTGGTGACCTCCGATGTCAAGGCGCGCTATCCCAACGACAAGACCGGCCAGATCAATACGGTCCTGGGCAAGAATCCGCTGCTGTTCGACCGTTATCTGGTTGACGCGGTCGAGGTGGACGTGGACTGCCTCGCCGATGGCGACCAGGTCTATGTCGCGGGGGTGATGGAGCATATCGAGGAAGCCGGCATCCATTCCGGCGATTCCGCCTGTTCGCTGCCGCCGCGCTCGCTCTCGCCGGAAATGATCGCGCGGCTGAAGGAGCAGACGACCAAACTGGCCCTGGCGCTTCACGTCGGCGGGCTGATGAATGTGCAATTCGCGCTGAAGGACGGCGAGATCTACGTGCTCGAAGTCAATCCGCGCGCCTCGCGCACCGTGCCTTTCGTCGCCAAGGTCATCGGCCAGCCCTTGGCCAAGATCGCGGCGCGGATCATGGCCGGCGAACCGCTTTCCGGCTTCGGCCTGAAGCCATGGGAAGGCGGCCATGTCGGGGTCAAGGAGGCGGTGTTCCCCTTCGCCCGCTTCCCAGGCGTCGATACGGTTCTCGGCCCGGAAATGCGGTCGACCGGCGAGGTGATCGGGCTCGATCGCAGCTTCGACATCGCATTCGCCAAGAGCCAGCTCGGCGGCGGAACCAAGGTGCCGACCTCGGGCGCGCTGTTCGTTTCGGTGCGCGACGTGGACAAGCTGCGGGTGCTCGACGCGGTCAAGCTGCTTGCCGGCCTTGGATTCAAGGTGCTGGCGACCGGGGGCACCGCGCGATTCCTCAACGAGCATGGCATTGCCGCGCAGAGGATCAACAAGGTGTCGGAAGGCCGGCCCCATGTTGTGGACGCGATCAAGAACGGCGGGGTCCAGCTGGTGTTCAACACCACCGAAGGCGCGCAGGCGCTCGCCGATTCGCGCTCGCTGCGTCGCGCCGCCCTGCTCCACAAGGCGCCCTATTACACCACGCTCGCCGGCGCGCTGGCGGCGGCGCAGGGCGTCCGCGCCTTCCTCGCCGGAGACCTCGAAGTGCGGGCGTTGCAGGATTATTTCGCCTGATCCGCCCGCCTTGCGGTTTATCGTCCGGCCGCGAGGACAAAGGCCAGCGCGGCGATGGCCGGCACGGCCGACACATAAAAAATGCGCCGGCTGACGGTCGCCGCGCAATGCGAACCCGCGACGATCGCGCAAGCCAGGAAAAAAACCTTGAGTTCGAACGCATGCGACACGGCCAACAGCGACCACATCAGCCCGATCGCCAGAAAGCCATTATAAAGGCTCTGATGGGCCGCCAATTTCGCGGAGGCGTTGGCGAATTCCTGCGTCATGTCGTAATTGGTGACGCCGACGGGCGTCCGCCACAGGAACATGCCAAGAACCAGGCACCAGATTTGTCCAACCGCGCTCAAGGCGACCAAGTAATTTGCGATGGCGGCCATAATTTTCCCTCCAAAACTGCCGACATTCTTGTTGGGGCCGGCTTGAACCGGAGTTTGTTCCCGTTTTGATTCCTTGACAAGATGCGCGGCGCGCCGTCGACGCAGATTCGTTCACAATCGTCTGACCCGGCTCCCGCGCCACGATGGCGCTGAAGGGGCGGTTGACCTGCGCCCGCCGCTGTTCCATCATGAGTCCGCTGCAAAGCAGCAAGCGACGCGCCCTAGACGGGCGCGTCTCGCGTTTTGCCCACAGTCGCCGCGCCGAACGTCGGCCGGCGGCGCCGAAAGTTCCGCCGCGCGCGGCGGAGCGAGCCTTAGGATTTGAAAGAGTCGCAGGATGGAAAAGCTGCCCATGACCGTCGCAGGATATGCGGCCCTCGAAGCAGAGCTGAAGCGCCGCCAGCGGGAGGAGCGCCCACGCATCATTCAGGCCATTGCGGAAGCGCGATCCCATGGCGATCTGTCCGAGAACGCCGAATATCACGCGGCCAAGGAGTCGCAGTCGCACAACGAAGGCCGGATCGCCGAACTGGAGGACAAGCTCTCCCGCGCGGATGTGATCGACGTCGGCAAGCTTTCCGGCGCCACGGTCAAATTCGGCGCGACCGTGACCCTGATCGACGAAGACACCGAGGCGGAGAAGCGCTACCAGATCGTCGGCGACATGGAGGCGGACGTCAAATCGGGCAAGGTGTCGATTTCTTCGCCGATCTCCCGCGCCCTGATCGGCAAGAAGGTCGGCGATTCGGTCGAGGTCAACGCGCCCGGCGGCGGCAAGAGCTATGAGATCATGAAGATCGACTTCATCTGACTTTTTTCGCGCGGCCGGCCTGGGCCACGGCGCGCGAAACCTTCCTGCCGAATTTTTTTATTGCCACGGCACAGCCTGCGGCGAGATAATGCGCGAGCGCTGAGGCGCGGTCGAACCGTCCGATGGCCGGAGCCGCGTGAACTTCCTGGAGATTCGGGAAGTTCGGGCGCCTTGTGCAAGGAAGGATTTCCCCATGACCATGCGTTCCCTTCTGTTCGCCGCCTCGGTGGCGGCGCTCGCATTTTCCGCCCAGGCCGCTTCCGCGGATTCGACGAAGGTCGGCACATTGAATTGCCAGGTCGCCGGCGGTCCCGGAATGATCATTGCCTCGAATCGCGCCCTGAACTGCGTCTTCAAGGCGGACAGCGGCTATATGGAACGTTATGTCGGGTCGATCACCAAAATCGGCGTCGATCTCGGCCCGACCACCAAGGGCGTGCTGGCCTGGGCGGTTTTCGCGCCGACCGCCGCCCCTCCCGCCGGCGCGCTCGCCGGCGGCTATGGCGGCGCGACCGGTTCGGTGACCGTCGGCGTCGGCCTGGGGGCCAATGTCCTTGTCGGCGGCAACGCCAGCACGATCGCGCTCCAACCGGTGTCGCTCAATGCCCAGGCAGGCCTGAACGTCGCCGCCGGCATTGCCGGCATGACGCTGAATTACGCGCCGCCGCCGCGGCGTCATCACCACCACCAACACTGAGTGACGCGCGCCGGCCGCCTCGGGCGGCCGGTCTTGCCCGCAGGCCTCGCGCCAGTTTCGAAGCGCAGACTTTCTGGAGATGTTCGGCCTCTCCAGGAGGGACTCCGATGCGCTTCCCCGTCCGCATGACTTTTTTTGTTTCTTTGGTCGCTCTCGCCTCGGCGACGCCCTCGCTGGCGCAGCAATATTACGCGCCGCCCACCGAGTCGGCGCCGAGTTACGCGCCTTCGGCCAATATTCCGCCCGCGAATGTCCCGCCCGCCATCGTTCCGCCGGCGCCGCAATTTAATACGCCGGTCTATCAGTCCCCGAATTATTATCCGCAGACCTATTATCCGAGCCAAAATTACCCGCAGACTTATTACAACGGGAACTGACCGGCAAGTCCGCCGCCGTCAAAGCTCCGAAGGCTGGGGACGTCCCCGCTCAGCTGTCCATCTTGAGCGCGGCGATGAAAGCCTCCTGCGGGATTTCGACCTTGCCGAACTGCCGCATCCGCTTCTTGCCTTCCTTCTGCTTTTCCAGGAGCTTTCTTTTGCGGGTCACGTCGCCGCCATAGCATTTGGCGGTCACGTCCTTGCGCAGCGCCCGGATGGTCTCGCGGGCGATGATTTTCGCGCCGATGGCGGCCTGGATCGGAATCTGGAACATATGCTGCGGGATCAGTTCGCGCAGCTTTTCGCACATGGCGCGGCCGCGCGAGTCCGCCCTGTTGCGATGCACCAACATCGAGAGCGCATCGACCGGCTCGGCGTTGACCAGGATCGACATCTTGACCAGATCGCCGGCGCGATAGTCGATGATCGTATAGTCGAAGGAAGCATAGCCCTTGGAGATCGACTTCAGCCGGTCGTAGAAATCGAACACCACTTCGTTGAGCGGTAGCTCATAGACCACCATGGCGCGCTTGCCGACATAGTTCAGGTCCACCTGCACGCCGCGCCGGTCCTGGCAAAGTTTTAAAACCGCGCCGAGATATTCGTCGGGCGTCAGAATGGTCGCCTTGATCCAGGGCTCCTGGATTTCGGCAATCTTGACCACATCCGGCATGTCGGCCGGGTTGTGCAGTTCGAGCGTTTCGCCCGAGGTCAGCACGATCTTGTAGATGACCGAGGGCGCGGTGGCGATCAGGTCGAGGTTGAACTCGCGCTCCAGCCGCTCCTGGATGATTTCGAGATGAAGCAGTCCCAGAAAGCCGCAACGAAAACCGAAGCCCAGCGCGGCGGAGCTTTCCATCTCGAAAGAAAAACTGGCGTCGTTGAGCCTGAGTTTTCCCATAGCAGCGCGCAAGTCTTCGAAATCGGCGGCGTCCACCGGGAAAAGCCCGCAGAACACCACCGGCTGGGCCGGCTTGAAGCCGGGCAGGGCCTTGGCGCAGGGTTTTCTGTCGTCGGTGATGGTGTCGCCGACGCGGGTGTCGGCGACCTGCTTGATCTGGGCGGTGATGAAGCCGACCTCTCCGGGGCCGAGTTTCTGGATATCCTGCATCTTGGGGCGGAACACGCCGAGGCGGTCGACCTCGTAATGGGCGCCCGTGCCCATCATCTGGATCTTCTGGCCCTTGCGCAATTCGCCGTCGAAAATGCGCACCAGCACCACCACGCCGAGATAGGCGTCGTACCAGCTGTCGACCAGTAAAGCTTTCAGCGGCGCCTTTTCGTCGCCCTGCGGGGCGGGGAGCTTTTTGACGATGGCTTCGAGAACCTGATCGATGTTGAGGCCGGTCTTGGCCGAGATCGGCACGGCCTCGGAGGCGTCGAGGCCGATCACTTCCTCGATCTGGGCCTTGATGCGGTCGGGCTCGGCGGCGGGCAGGTCGATCTTGTTGAGCACCGGCACGATTTCATGGCCGGCGTCGAGCGCGTGATAGACATTGGCGAGCGTCTGGGCCTCGACGCCCTGGGAGGCGTCCACCACCAGCAATGAGCCCTCGCAGGCCGCCAGCGAACGCGACACCTCATAGGCGAAGTCGACGTGCCCGGGCGTGTCCATCAGGTTGAGGATATAGGTCTTGCCGTCTTGCGCCTGATATTCGAGGCGCACCGTCTGGGCCTTGATGGTGATGCCGCGCTCGCGTTCGATATCCATCGAGTCCAGCACCTGCTCGACCATGTCGCGCTCGGCCAGGGCGCCGGTCTGCTGGATCAGCCGGTCGGCGAGCGTCGATTTGCCATGGTCGATATGGGCGACGATGGAGAAATTGCGGATGTTTTCGATTTTGTGCGCGGTCATGACCGGCAGATAGCAGGCGTCAAGGGTGAAAGGAAGAGAGCGCGGCGCACGCCGGCCATTTTTCGGGCTGACCGCTTCCGGCGCCTGGGCAAAATCTGATAGACAGGGGGCGCGAAGGGATCGTTCGGCCATGAGTGAAAACGCGCCCTTGACCAATGCGCCGGAACTGACCGTCTCGGAGCTTTCCGGGGCGCTGAAGCGCGCGATCGAGGACCAGTTCGGCCATGTGCGGCTGCGTGGCGAGATTTCCAATTATCGCGGGTCGCATTCCTCCGGTCATTGCTATTTCTCGCTGAAGGATTCTGCCGCCCGCATCGACGCGGTGATCTGGAAGGGAACTTTTGCGCGCCTGCGCACCAAGCCGCAGGAAGGCCTGGAGGTGATCGCCACCGGACGGATCACCACTTTTCCGGGCAAATCGTCCTATCAGATCGTCATCGAGCAATTGGAGCCGGCCGGGCTTGGCGCCTTGATGGCGCTGTTGGAGGAACGCCGGAAAAAGCTTGCCGCTGAAGGCCTGTTCGACGAGGCGCGCAAGAAGCGGCTGCCCTTCCTGCCCGGCGTCATCGGCATCGTCACTTCGCCGACCGGGGCGGTGATCCGCGACATTCTGCATCGTCTCGGCGACCGTTTCCCACGTCGCGTCCTGGTCTGGCCGGTGCGGGTTCAGGGCGAGACTTCGGCGGGCGAGGTCGCAGCGGCCATTCGCGGCTTCAACGCTCTTGCGGCGGGCGGCGCTATTCCGCGCCCCGATCTGGTGATCGTGGCGCGCGGCGGCGGCTCTCTGGAGGATTTGTGGAGTTTCAACGAGGAGGACGTTTTACGCGCCGCCGCCGAGTCCGAGATACCGCTGATTTCGGCGATCGGCCATGAGACCGACTGGACCCTGCTCGATCTCGTCGCCGATCTGCGCGCGCCGACGCCGACCGGCGCCGCCGAAAAGGCCGTGCCGGTGCGCGTGGAATTATTGGGCGATCTCGCCGATCGGTCTCGCCGCCTTGACGCCGCCGCTTTTAGGCTGCTGGACCGCCGCCGCGCCGATCTGCGCGCTCTGGCTCGCGCTTTGCCGGGGCCGGAGAGCCTGCTGGCTACGCCGCGCCAGAGGCTGGATCGCGCCGGCGAAAAATTGCACGCCAGCCTCGCCGCTGGGCTTTCGCGCCGCCAGCTGGCGCTGGCCAACGCCTCCCGGCTGCTCGCGCGCCATGCGCCGCACGCCGAAGTGCAGCGCGCCACGGGTCGGTTGAACAATCTGGTGTTTCGGCTTGGCGCGGCGCGCGTCGCGCTGGTCGAGAAAAGGCGCGAGCGGCTGGAAACGCTGGCCGCGCGTTTTTCCGCGGCGCGACTCGCCAATCTGGCGCTGTTGCGCAACGATCTGCGCGCGCGAGACGAAAGGCGGCAGACTTTGGCGGCGCGGCTCGACGCGGCGGCCCGCGCCTTTCTGGCGCGCCGCCGCGACGCGCTTGGCCATGCCGGGCAGATGCTGGCGGCGGTCGGCTATGAGGCGGTGCTGCGGCGCGGATTCGCTTTGGCGCGCGACGCCGCCGGCGGCCCCATCCGCTCCGTCGCCCAGGCGCCCGACGGCGCGCTTCTCACCTTGCAATTCGCCGACGGCAGGATCGCCGCGACCGCAGGCCCGCCGCTGGACGGCGCCCAAACCGGAAAACGCGCCGCGAAGCCGCGCAAGGCGAAACCCGGCGAGCAGGGCAGCCTTTTCTGATTGAGCCCGCATTTCTCACACGGCGCCGACCTGCGTTGCGATTTCGACGAGTCGAACGCAAGGAGGGCGGCGAAAAGCGTATGGCGTCATACGGTTGAGCCGCCCGATGTAGCGGGCGGCCGTCGAAATGCAACCCGGAGGGCCAGCCGAAGGCGACGACAGGGTGCGTCGAACGGCTTGGCCGATGTGGCGCATCGGTCTGCGCCATTCTCCTGCCCTGTCGTCGCCTTGGGCTGGCGCAGGCCGACCCCGTGTGAGAAACGCGGCCTAGCGGAAGGGGATGACTTCCGGTTTGAGCCTGCGGACAAAGCGGTTGACGAGATATCGTCGGGCGCGGCCGATATCGAGGAAAATCCGGACAATTTCCCGTTTCAGCTTGAACCGCAGCCGGGGCAGGCCGCCGTCGGGACCGGGGCGGTCGGCGCCGGCGATGGCGCTGACGAATTTCTGGCCCGGGGCGTGATGCTTTTCGTAGCGCGAGTCCTGGACCGTGACGGCCGGGGTGAGTTGATAGACGTTCAGCTTATCGCCGATCGGATCCTCGGGGAACAGGATGTAATCGACCGGCCGGGTCGGCTTTTGGCTCAGACGCAAAAAAGCTTCGGCGCCATGGCGGCTCAGAATATAGGCCGCCGAGCTCTCGTGCCGGGTGAAAAGCCGCGCCAGCGCGCGTCCCAGCGGCGCCGGCCGGGGCGCGCCGACCATCACCACATTATAGAAACTGTCGAGTTTGACCGCGTCGGCGTCGGCCGGAATCCAGCCTTCATCGCCGACGAAAGCTGAAAAATCCGCCGAGAAATGGAGATCGTCCTCCAGGAAACAGGCAAAGGGATCGGGCGTGGCGAGAAATTTGCGCCAGGCGATTCGGTGGCTGTCGATACAGGCGATCTGGAAACGGTTCAGGCCTTTTCTTGTCGGCGGGTTCAACTTGCCGTCCACGGCCGCGACGCGCTCGAAATCGAGACCTTGCAGCTTCTGCTCGGTATAGGCGCGGCGCTCGGGAGCGCGGTCGAGATTGATGAAATAGACCTTCAACTTCCGCGCGCCCCCGTTTCGGCGAGATCCGGCTCCAGCCCGTTTTCGGCCAGGATGGTCCACATTTCGACGCTGGGATCAACGCCATTCGCGGAGAGATAGCGATAAAGCGCGCCGCCTTCGAGGTCGATGGCGCGCAGGTGCAGCGCAGCGACCTTGTCCACCACCGCGACATTCGGGCCGAATTTTTTGGTGACCGTCGCGCCGACCAGGACATCGACGCCGAAACCGCTGATCCCCTGCCGAAAACAGTCGGCGCTCGCCGCCAGCGCACGGCGTGACAGGGCGGGCATCATGATCTCGACGTAATTGACTTTTCTGAACCCTGGCGATCCCGCTTTCCGAAACAGGACGGGGAACCAGCCATGGGAGCCTGCGGCAAGCGCGGGCTGGGCGAGGTCGAGGCCATTTCCACGCATGCATTCGAAAAAATCGGCGATTTGCGCGGCCGAAAGGTCGATGTCGTCGTCGAGGAACAGCACGTAAGCGTAAGGATCGAAGATACTCGGCCGCGCCTCCATCAGTTTGGCGATGGCGGTGGTCTTGGTTCCGTTCTGGACAAAGACATATTCCGCCTCGCGGAGAGGCTCCTTCGGCTCGTGATAATAATTGAGCATCAGGTCGTAGCGGCGGTCCTCCGCATGAAGGCGCGCGGGATGGCCGCCATCAGTCTGGACGAAGACGAGCCAGGGCCGTCGCGCCGGCGCCTCTTTCAGCGCGCTCAAGCGGATCGCCTCGCGAAAGGCGGTCTGATGCGCCCTGAGGTCGGCGCGGTTCAGGACGCAGGAGGTCCGGCCGTCGCCGCGCCGGCGATGAAAAATCTTCATCAGCGTGCGCGCCAGCCTTTTGTTGCGGCTGCGATAGGCGTCGGCGACGAAGGCAAGCGAAATTTTTGGCGACGGGTCGAGCAGATCGGCGATCCCGCGGCCGCTCATATAGGCCCAGGGCGAGGCGGCGGCCTCGGCTTGCGCGTGGCGGGCGACAAACCAGGCCTCGTCGAATTCGGCGCAGGCCGGCGCGCCGCGGGGGCTTTGCAGAAAGGCGGCGAAGGGGCTGCCGCTTGGCGCGCGCCGCGCCGCGAAAAACGCGGGATCGAAGAAAGGCGTCGGGCGGTTCCCCTGGCTCTCTCCGGTCAGCAGGTAATGGAGCAAGGCAATGGGCGCGAGAGCGCGCGAGCCCAGATGCAGCCAGGCGTAATCGGCGGCGCGGAAGGCGCCGGATTTCATGATGGTCCAATAATCGGCGAGGAATTGCACGATTCGGGTCTCCGGCTCGACGCGGGCCTGCGCGCGGGCCGCCCATTTAAACGCTGACCCAAAAAAGCGAAAGGCCGGGCCGACCCGCGCCAGGGCCCCGAACGCAAGTTAATGGCGGTTAACGGATAGCGTTTTGTCTGATTCCATGGCGTCGGAGCGATTCGGGAGCCGCCGCCATGAGCCTTGCCTTTTCCATTTTCGAAGACGGATCGCGCCTGAAGGCGCTGCTCGATCATTTTTCGATCATTGACGACCCGCGCGGCGGGTGGCGCATCCTCTGGCGGAAGTGCTGCTGTTGGTGGTGTGCGGGACGATGGCCGATGGCGACGGCTACGGCGCGATCGCGGCCTGGGGCGAGGCGCACCTTGCGTTCCTGCGCCGCGGGACTGTCAGAAATTCCGCGTGTCGCTTGAGCGGTTGAACATGTTCCCGGCATCGCTCCTGTGAAGCGCTCGCCGAACAGAATGGCGAACTGGGCTTTGGCGAGGGACCATTCACGCGCCGGCATGGCCCATTCTTTTTCCGATCTGTTCAAGACCAGAAGCAACAATTTCATCGCCGCTTCGTCGATTGGAAAATGCCCTCGGCGCGAACCGCCCGGCGCAGTTTTGAGTTCATCGGCTCTATGGCGTTGGTGGTGTAAATCAGCCGGCGCACTTCCGGATGAAAGGCGTAGAATGGGACGGCCTCTGAGTTCCGGCGCGAAGTGCAACACCCCCTGCCGATCTGGTATTGGCTTGGCTGTTCAGGATCAGTGGGAGTGTTGCCATGCGCTCCTATTGACGCCTTTCCGAGGAGGAAAGAGATCAAAGCGGCGTTGTGCGGGCGCTGGTCGCTCGATTGGCGCCATCGCCAAGGCGCTTCGCCGGCCGAAATGCACGATCAGCCGCGAACTCAATCGCAATTCCTTGCCCTCCGGCCGCTATTCGCCGCTTCACGGCGCTGGAGCCTACATGCAGCGCAGGCGGCGTGAAGCGGCGCTCGAAAAGGACAAGCCCTCGCGCAACTTCGTCCGCGACCGGCTCGCCGAAGGCTGGTCGCCGAAGCAAATCTCCGGCTGGCTTCGTCAGGGCGACGAACGCGGGCTGCGCGCCGTCGCCTGCGAGACGATCTGCGCCTTCATCTACCCTTCCACCAAAGCGAAGACCCGATCACAGGGACCGGGTCTCGCCACTCTCGGGAGGAGTTTGGGTCAGCACTTGGCGGCGACCGCCGGAACCGATCCGAAGTAGCCGAACTTGTAGTTCCCACCGAGACGAACCACGTCGCCAGCAGAACGGAGAACGTCGTTCTCCTTATGGTTTCCTTGCCTCAAGCGTGAAGCTCTCAAGTTGCAAAAAGCCAGCAGGCATCCTTGCATCATTCTCCAGATCCTTCAGGTTTGGATCATCGCTGACATTTAAGTTGCAGGGCTTTATGTCCACAAAGCCTGCGAGTTCGAGGGAATGATGCAATGTTTTGTCGTCGTAAATAAAAAGGTGACCCCAATCTCGTACAAAGTTGTTGATAACCATCGTATCGAAATAGTATCCATTTTTAACAAATTTATCAGATGCCCACTTTATATAGTGCTCCTGCAGTTCAGTTTTTGGATTCGAATATAAATCGACAATAAATTTCAGATTTGGAGTTGAAATACGTATAATAGCGTTTGTTTTTAATATCCTGTTGCACTCTTTAAGCATATATAGACCGTCAGTAAATTTTAAGTGCTCTATCATGTGCTCAGAAAAAACATAATCAAATGTGTTTGCCTCAAACGGAAAGCGTTTTGTTGCATCGAGGTGGATAATATTACGTTTTGATGGATAATAATCTGAGTTTAGCCAATCGGTGAGGATATTGCGTCCGCAGCCAATATGTAACCTCTTTACCGCGTTATTAGCTAAGTAAGTGGAAATAAGTTTATTTTCTGATGTTGCTCTGTAGTGGGCTCTAAGGGCGCGATAAAAAAATTGCGCACCAGGAACTTTTTTTCCAATGTTGCCCATCTTGTAGCAAACCTTATCGCCTACGAAAAATAGGTCTGTACCCGTGCTTGAAGTTCGTGTCAATCGGGTGGGAGGCTTCATCCGGGGCCCCGAACTCAAGTTAATGGCGGTTAACGGATTGCGTTTTGTCTGATTCCATGGAGTCGGAGCGATTCGGGAGCCGCCGCCATGAACCTCGCCTTCGCTGTTTTTGAGGATAAGTCGCGCCTGCGCGCGCTGCTTGATCATTTTTCGATCATCGACGATCCGCGCGACGCGCGGCGGGTGGCGCATCCGCCGGCGGAAGTGCTGTTGTTGGTTGTATGCGGCGCGCTGGTCTCGATCGACGCCATCGCCACCAACGCCACGATCGCGCAGGCGATCAAGGACGCCGGCGCCGACTATCTTCTCGCGGTCAAGGCCAACCAGCCGACCTTGCGCGCCGAGACGGAAAGCCTGTTCGCCGCCGCCGACCCGAAAAGCCCTGATGTCGACGACGGTCACGACAAAGGCCATGGCCGCATCGAGCGCCGAACCGTCAGCGTCGTCAAAGAGGTCGATTGGCTCGCCGGCGCGCGGCGCTTTCCCGGCGAGGTCCGCCTGCCCCACGCGGCGACGATCATCCGCGTGCGCTCGCGCGCCGAGCTTGCCGACCGCTGCCGGACGGAGACGCGCTATTACATCTCCTCGGCCGCTCTCGACGCCAAACAGGCGGCCGAGGCGGTGCGCTGCCATTGGCGCATCGAAAACCAGCTTCATTGGGTCATGGACGTGGTCTTCAACGACGACCAGTCCCGCGTCCGCAAAGGCCATGGCGCGAAAAACATGGCCGTTGTCCGGCATTTCGCCGTCAATCTCGTCCGGCAGGCGCCCGAACCTGAGAGGCCAAAGCCCCTGAAGCCGCAGCGCAAAGCCACCAAATCCAAGCACGCGAGCATCAAGCTGCGGCAAAAAATCGCCGCATGGAATCCGGCCTATCTCTCAACCGCCCTCGGAGCCGTCGCCCGTTAACTTCGATTCGGAGCCCTGCGACCCGTGCGCTAGGCGCATCGGGTCGGCCCCCGGCCCTGAATTTCACCGCTCGCGCGTCAGCCCTTCTTGAGGATCTTGGCGACGTGGTTCGGACGCAGGCGATAGGCGTCAGGCATGCCCGAGCCGAGCAGCGGCCGGAGATAGAGGCGGAAGGCGTCGGTGACGTCGGTGCCGCAGGAGGTGATGAATTCGTCTTCCATCACCCGGGTCTTGCCGGCGACCGATTCCAGCGGCGCGAGCTGGTAATCGACCGAATAATAGCCGGTGCGCTTGATCGCCACCGAGCCGCTGCGACCGCTCCACATCGCATATTGCACCGCCTTTTCGCCGACTTCGCGCGCCTCGCGCTGATCGACATCGGAGACGCAGCCGAGGAACGAGCGCTGGACATAGCCGAAGGTGTCGCCGCGAACGCGCTTGATGCCGAGCTTGTTCTTGATCTCTTCGCACAGCAGGTCGGCGAGAGCGCCGGTGCCGGAGAGCTGGATGTTGCCGTGGGCGTCATGCTCGACCTTCGAGGCGAGCTTGGTGACGATCGGAACGCCGGCGGCGTCGTGGACGCCTTCGGAAATCGCGATCACGCAGCGACCGAGACGCTCGTAGACGCGCTTCACGTCGGCCAGGAATTTCTCGGTGTCGAAGGTCCGCTCCGGCAGATAGATCAGATGCGGGCCGTCGTCGGGGAATTTCTTGCCGAGCGCGGAGGCCGCGGTCAGGAAGCCGGCGTGGCGGCCCATCACCACCGCGACATAGACGCCGGTCAGCGAGGCGTTGTCGAGATTGGCGCCCGCGAAAGCCTGAGCGACGAAGCGCGCGGCCGAGGGAAAGCCCGGCGTATGGTCGTTGCCGACGAGATCGTTGTCGATCGTCTTGGGGATGTGGATGCAGCGCAGCTGATAATTCGCCTTGGCCGCCTCTTCCGCGACGATGCGCACGGTGTCCGAGGAATCGTTGCCGCCGATATAGAAGAAGGCGCCGATTTCATGGGCCTGAAGGACCTTGAAAATCTCGTGGCAATATTTGGCGTCCGGCTTGTCGCGCGTCGATCCGAGCGCCGAGGACGGGGTATTGGCGACCATTTCGAGATTGTGGGTGGTTTCCTGGGTCAGGTCGAGCAGGTCTTCGTTGATGATGCCGCGCACGCCATGATGGGCGCCATAGACGCGCTCGACGCCCGCGAAGCGGCGCGATTCCAGCACGACGCCCGCGAGCGACTGGTTGATCACCGCGGTCGGGCCGCCGCCCTGGGCGACAAGGATTTTCTTCGGCGTCATTCACAACCTCCCCTTACAAATTTCTGGCTTCTTCTATCGCGGCGGACGCAAAAGGCAATGCGGTTTTTTCCCCAAAATGCTACTTTGGCGCCATATCGTACGGTATCCGCAAGATGGCGCCGCAATCCGCGGAAACGTCCCGGCGCGAAAATCCTAGAGCGCGGGCGGATTTTCGCGCCGGTAGAATAAGGAGACCGCATGAACATGCGGTCTCCTTATCCCACCATGGAGCCATGCGGCGCGACGATATGCCGCCGCGCGGGATTTTGGCCCCGGGCGGGATTGAACGGCGGGGGCGTTGGCGATACATCGAAGAAATCCCCGACGGGAGCGCGGGGGGAACGGAAGAGGCCGATGAACCGCATCGATCGCCGCGTCCCGCTCAGCGGGCCGGCTGACGTCGAATATCTCGACGGCGATTTCAAGATCAGAAAACCGGGCGCTTTCGTCGTCTGCGCGGCGACCGGCGTCCAGATTCCGCTTGAGGAATTGCGCTATTGGAACGTGGACCGCCAGGAGCCTTATGCCGGCCCGGAGGCGAAGATGAAGCGGCTTGAGCAACTCGGCGAGTTGCCGAAGAAGGCCTAGGGCCGCCGCGTCACGGTGGCGCGACAAGCGTCCACAGGCCCTAAAGCTTCAAGCTGCCGGACAGCCGGCCCGCGCCGCGAAATCCGGCCACCACGTCGAGAAGCAACTGGCGCAGGTCGTCGCCTTCCTCGACCACCAGTCCGACCGGCAAAGCCTCTGGTTGCGGCAGGTCCTGCCGCAGCGCGGCCATGAAGGGCGCGAGCTTGACCATGTCCTTTTCGGTCGTCACCAGAAGAGCGTCGAGGGCTTCCGCCTCGCGCTGCAAGGCGGCGATCTCGTTCAGCCGGTAAGCGTAATGGTCAGGGAAACCGTGCCGCGCGACCAGACGCGCGCCGCAGGCTTCGAGTGAATCGAAAAATTTCTGAGGCCGCCCGATGCCGGCGAAGGCGACCACACGGGCGCCGAGCATGCGCAAGGCGGCGTTGGCGTCGGGCGCCAGGCGCCCGTGAAAGACCGGCTTGCCGGCGGCCTCGAACAAAGCGGCGGCGGCCCGGCCGGCCTCGCCCTCGCCGATCACCAGCGCCGCCGAGGAGAGCCTGAGCTGGTTCTCGATCGGCGCCCGCAAGGGACCCGCCGGAATCAGGCGGCCGTTGCCGAAACCGACGGCGCCGTCGATCACCGCCAAGGCGAAGTCGCGGCGCAGGCTGGGGTTTTGCAGGCCGTCGTCCATCACGATCAGACTGGCGCCGCCGGCGAGCGCCAGCATGGCGCCGGTCGGGCGGTCGCGCGCCACTACGGTCTGGGCGACCCGCGCCAACAGCAGAGGTTCGTCGCCGGCCTGGGCCGCGCCATGGCGGCGCTGGTCGACCAGATGGGCTCCGCCATCGGCGCTGAGCGCGCCGCCATAGCCGCGCGACAGGAAATAGGGCGTCTCGCCGGCGCGCTGCAGCCAGGTCGCCACCCTGAGGGCGGTGGGAGTTTTGCCGGCGCCGCCGACCACGAAATTGCCGATGCAGATGACGGGCGCGCTGATGCGCGAGCCGGGACGCGCCATGCTGCGCGCCGCCGCCCGGCCATAGAGCGCGGCCAGGGGCGTCAGGATCGCGATCATGATCCGCCCGAACAAACCGGGCCTGGCGGACCACCAGAAGGCTGGCGCGCGCATTTTGCCTCGTAGGGACTTGGAGCCTCGCAAGGTCTGATGGTTAACCTAGAAGGCCCCTGGCCGGGATACAATCATGTGCGCGATATAATGTTCCAGCGCCCGCATGATTTTGTCGGTGGCCCCGCCGAGTTCCGCGACGACTTGCCGGGACTCCGCGGCAGTGCGGCGCAGCAGGGGCGGATCGCTGAAGAGGTTTTCGATCTGTCGGGCGAGGTCCTCGGCGCTGGCGACCTGGATCGAGCCGCCCCGACTGTCGAGCGCGTCATAGACGTCGAGGAAATTGCCGACATGCGGGCCGTGCAGAATGGCCGAGCCGAGCTTGGCCGGCTCGATCGGGTTCTGGCCACCTTCGCCGGCGAGCGACTTTCCCATGAAGATCACGCTCGACAGGCGGTAGAACAGGCCAAGCTCGCCGATCGTGTCGCCGATATAGATTTGCGTCGAGGGTCGAATCCGATCGCCGCGCGAACGCAGCGCCGCGGTGAGTCCGAAGGTCGCGGCTTCCGCCACTATGTCCGGGCCGCGATGGGGATGGCGCGGCGCGAGCACGGTGAGCAGGTTGGGGAAACGCGCCAAAAGCATCTTGTGGGTCGCGAAAGCCAGCGCTTCCTCGCCGGGATGGGTCGAGGCGGCGATCCAGATCGGCCGCGGGCCGATCTGGAGGGCGAGGTCGTCGAGCCGGGCCGGATCGGCTGGCGGCGCGTCCACGTCATATTTGAGATTGCCGATCGCGTCGACGCGCGGCGCCCCGAGCTGGAGCAGGCGCGTGGCGTCGTCCTCGCTCTGGGCGAGGCAGAGGTCGATCTTGCCGAGCAGGGTGGAAATGAAGCCGGGAAGGCGCCGCCAGCGGCCGAACGAGCGTGGCGACAGCCGGGCGTTGACCAGAGTGATCGGAACCTTGCGGGCGTGGACGGCGCAGATGGTGTTGGGCCAGATTTCGGATTCGGCGAGAACGAACAGATCGGGGCGCCAATGGTCGAGGAAACGGTCGATGAAGGCGGGCGCGTCGAGCGGCGCGAATTGATGGGTCGCGCCTTCCGGCAGCCTTTGCGCGAGAATGCGGGCCGAGGTCACCGTGCCGGTGGTGACGAGAACATGAAAGCCCTTGGCGATGAGACGCGAGACCAGAGGCAGCAAAGCGAGACCTTCGCCGACGCTCGCCCCGTGCAGCCAGGCCAACCTCCCTTCAGGGCGGGGCAGGCTGGCGCGCCCACGGCGCTCGCCGATCCGATCGAGGTCTTCCTTGCCCTTGCGGCCGCGACGCCACAGGAACACGCCGCTGAAAGGCGTCAGGCCCCTGGCGGCCGCGCGATAAACGGGCAGCAAAACCGCAGTTCTCATCTCAGTCCGGTTTCGTTATTGTTTTTCATTGTTTTTCCGGCGCGGCTGGCAGGCGCCGCCGCATCGGGCCTCGATTCAACGCGAATTTGCTCGACCATGCGGGCCGAAGGGCGGCGAAGCCGCGACTGTCGCGGCTCCGGGCGACGGCCCTCGTCCCGGGCGACAGATAGCGCAGGCGGCGGGAAAAGGCGAGCCGGGACAGGTGGGCCTTTGGGCTGATCAATCGTCGGAAGGATCGAGCACCCGGTGCAGATGGACAATGAAATAGCGCATCTGGGCATTGTCCACCGTGGCTTGCGCCTTGGCCTTCCAGGCGGCGTGCGCGGTTTTGAAGTCGGGATACATGCCGACCATGTCCGTCTTGGACAGGTCCTTGAATTCGACGGTTTCGAGATTTTGCAGCTCGCCGCCGAAAACGAGATGCAAGAGCTGCTTCGGCTCGACCTCATGGCTCATGCGCGTCACCTTTTGCTACAATTTCGTTGTCATATTTCGTCGGGCGCGCGCTGCTTCGCGGCCCTGGCCGCGCCGTCGCGCGCCGCCTGGATCAGGTCGGCCCGAAGGCCGGGCGGTCCCGCGGCGAGGGCGGGATGGATCGGTTCGATCTGATTGTAGAGCGGGGCGCGCCCCGAAAAATCCGTCAGCGCGCCGCCAGCCTCGCGCAGGATGAGGTCGGCGGCGGCTATGTCCCAGTCATGGGCGTTCTTGCGGGCGAGCGCCGCGTCGAATTCGCCCTCGGCGACCCGCAGCAGGCGCATGGCGAGCGACGGGAGCCGTGGCTGCTGGCTGAAGGAAAGTCCGGAGCGCCGCAGATCGGCGGCCAACGAGTTCAGGCGCAGAAACCGAGGCGCCGGCGAGTTCGCGGCGCTGCGACACCGCGATCGGCGCGCCGTTGCGGCGCGCGCCGCCCCCTGCCGTGGCGAGAAATGTTTCATCCAGCGCCGGGGCGTGGACCACGCCGAGGACGGGCTGGCTGTCGACGATCAATGCGACGCAGATGGCGAAACAGGGGTCGCCCGCAGCAAAGCCGCGCGTGCCGTCGATCGGATCGACGACGAATAGAGCCCCGCGGCCCAGCCGTTCCGGCGAATCCACACTTTCCTCGGAGAGCCAGCCGAGGTCCGGCGACAAGGCATGGAGCCGGTCGCGCAGGAAACGGTCGATACGCAGGTCGGCCTCGGTCACCGGCGAGCCGCCTGGCTTCTGGCTGACCTCCGCCTGGGTCTGCGCGCCGCGACGGAAAAATTCCATCGCAATCGCGCCGGCTTCCCGCGCGGCCGCCTCGATGCGAGGCAGGAGGGCGGCGAAGGTGGAGGGGTCGGACAATTTTGGACTCGCGCGAGAAGGTCGCCTTCTCCTGTAATCGCCATGGCGCGGCAGGGCAAGAAATTCCGCAAGCGCGAAATGCGCGGTCCGGCGGGGCCGATGAAGGGATTGCCGACAATTTGAACAAACGTCGCAACTCCGGGTTGGACATGCCGAACGGGGCGGCGGGATCGCTAAAATGCCGCCCGTTTTCTTAGCGGGGTCGTGGAGGCTTGCGGCCGAATGATGGGTCCAACGCGAAAATTGTCGCTGGATGCCCGTCATGTCCAAAACCGAGACCGCTCCAATCGCCCGAATCGTCGCCGACGATCCGCGCGCAGATTCCGGTCGGCGCGAGATTGCCGTCACGGCGGACTCCATCGCCATCGACCGCTGCGTCGCCGGGGTGCGCATGCGGCTTTCGCTGCCGACGCGCAGTTTTCGCGGCGTCGCCCTGGCGTTGCAGCAGGGCGCGCGCGGGTTGTTCTATCGCGTGGCCCTGGTTCATGCCGACCCGGACCTCGACGTGGCGCTGGCGGAAGCCGACAACGAACGGGACGCCGCGCGGGACTGGCTGGCCTGGGCGCAGTTCTTCCGCCTGCCGCGCCTCACGCGGGGCGTCCGGGGTGGCGACGCCCTGGTCGAGAGCCGGTTCGGCGAGATCATGGCCGAAGCGGTTCAGCCGCGCCGGCGCGGCTGGCCTTTGAAAGCGCGGCGCTCCGCCATTTCGGCGCGCCGCAAGGCGGGCATGAAAGGCCGCGTCCTGCCGGTCCACCGCGATGAGCGCGAAATCGTCTGCTACGAATGATCCTGGTTCAGGGCCTAGCGGACGAGATAAAAAAGCATATTTTCGCCCAGCAGGCCGGCGAACAAGATGAAGCCGGCCAGGCCGTTGGAGCGGAAGAGTTTTAGCGCTTCGGCTTCGTCGGCGTCCTCCAGCCGGCGGATCTGCCACAGGAGATGCGCGGCGAAGGCGAGCAGGCCGATATGGGCGACAATGCCCGCGCCCGCCGTCAGAAGCGCGACTTCGGCGCACAGCACGCTCGCCAGATAGAACAGGGCCACCGCAGGCTGGATATGGGCGCCGAACAGAAGCGCGGTCGATTTGACTCCCGCCGCGACATCATCCCCGCGGTCCTGGATGGCGTAGATCGTGTCATAGCCGATCGTCCACGCGATGCATGAGGCATAGAGCCAGAAAGCCGGCGCCGCGAGGCCGCCGGTCTGCGCCGCCCAGCCCATCAGCGCCCCCCAGGAAAAGGCGAGGCCGAGCGCGGCCTGCGGCCAGGAGGTGAAGCGCTTCACAAAAGGATAGACCGCGACCGGAACCAGCGAGAGCAGCCCGAGAAGGATGGCGAAACGGTTGAGCGACAGCAGGACGGCGAGGCCGACGAGCGCCTGCGCGGCCATGAAGATCGCGGCGTTGCGCGGGCTGACGCGGCCCGACGGCAGCGGCCGCCCGGCGGTGCGGGCGACCTGGGCGTCGATCTTGCGGTCGATCAGGTCGTTGAAGGTCGATCCGGCGCCGCGCATGGCGATGGCGCCGATGAAGAACAGGGCGAGCAGCCGGTAATTCGGGTTTTCCAGACGCCGGATCGTGGAGAGGCAGACCGAGGACAGGCAGGGCGCCAGCAACAATTGCCATCCGGCCGGGCGGTCGAGCCGCGCGAGCTGCATATAAGGCGTCCAGCTTGGCGGCAGGCGCCGCCACAGGCCGGAGGCCGGCGCGTCGGGCAGCGGGGCCTGCGCGGCGGCTTTGGCCGCAGGCGCCGGCATGGCCTAGAGCGGACCGCCGGGGAGTTTCGGCGGCGGCGGAAGATTGCCGAGGCCTCCGCCGCTTTGCTGCATCTGCTTGGCCTTGGCGGCGAGGGCGCAGGCCTGCTGCGCAACTGTGGCGGTGCGCGCGGTGCTTTCCTTGAACTTGGCGATGAAATCGTCCGGAATGTTGCACCATTCCTTGTTCTTGGCCATGTAGTCGCCCATTTTGGCCTCGATATCCTTCATCTTGCGCAGATGCGGGCAGGCAGCCACGGGATCGAGCTTTTTGTCGTGGGCGGCTGAAATGGCGTTGAGCGCCTCGATCTCGGTGTTGCGGCTCTTGCCGAAAGCCGCGAGATCTTCGCTGCAGCTTTGCGCGCGGGCCGTCCCGGAAAATGCGCTCCACGCCAGAAACAGCAGGCCGAAAAGCAGAAATGGACGGATCGAGGCAGTCGTCGCTTTGGTCATTTTGTACCGCTCTTAAGGCGCCCCAGCCAAATTCCAGGCTTTTCTTTAGCAAAGGGCGCGTCTCCGACGCAAGCTTGGCCTGATCGGCTTATGCCCCCTGTCGATAAGGCGCCATGCCGGCCCGCGCCAGCGCGTCGGCGCGCTCGTTCATCGGATCGCCGGCGTGGCCCTTGACCCAATGCCAGGCGATGTCGTGGCGTTGCGCCGCCTCGCCGAGCCGCTTCCACAAATCCTCGTTCTTCACCGGCTTCCTGCCGGCGGTGCGCCAGCCGTTGCGCTTCCAGTTGTGCATCCAGGAGGTCACGCCCTGGCGGACATATTGGGAATCGGTGTGCAGATCGACGGCGCAGGGGCGGGTCAGCGCCTCCAGCGCCGAAATGGCGGCCAAAAGCTCCATGCGATTGTTGGTGGTCAAAGCCTCGCCGCCCGAAAATTCCTTCTCGGCGCCGTTAAAGGTCAGGACGGCGCCCCAGCCGCCGGGTCCGGGATTGCCGGAACAGGCGCCGTCGGTCCAGATCGCGACGTGGCGGGTCATTCGACAAGACCATATTCGCGGGCGTTGTCGATGCTCTGATGGAACCTGAGCTTATCGAGATATTCGCGCGGATTCTTGAGCTTCACCAAGGCGCCCGGCGGCACGTTGAGCCAGTCGAAGAGCCGGGTCAGCAGGAAGCGCATGGCGGCGCCGCGCGCCAGAACCGGCAGGGCGCCGCGCTCATGCTCGTCGAGCGGGCGCAGGCTCTGGTAGCCTTGAAGCAGGGCGCGGCCTTTGGTGGCGTTGAAGGCGCCGTCCGGTTCGAAGCACCAGGCGTTGAGGCAGATCGCGAGATCGTAAGCCAGGGAATCGTTGCAGGCGAAATAGAAGTCGATCAGGCCCGAAAGTTTTTCGCCGATGAAAAAGACATTGTCGGGAAAGAGATCGGCGTGGATCACGCCCTGCGGCAGGTTTTGCGGCCAGTGGCGCCGGAGGAAGTCGAGTTCGACCGCGATCTCCCGTGCAAGACCCGGGGAAACTTCTTCGGCGCGTGGGCGGGAAACCTCGAAAAGATCGGGCCAATGGGCGAGAGAGAGCCCATTGGGGCGGTGAAACGCGAAATCGAGGCCGGCAAGGTGCAATTGCGCCAGCGCGCGCCCGGTTTCGCCGCAATGGCGCGCGTCCGGCTTGCGGATCGAGACGCCGTCGAGAAAGGTGACGATCGCCGCCGGCCGCCCGGCGAGCGTCCCGAGAGAGCGGCCGTCGCGGCGCTTGACCGGAAGCGGGCAGGACAGCTTTTTCGCCGCCAGATGCTCCATCAGGCCGATGAAAAAGGGCAGATCGTCGGGATTTACCCGCTTTTCATAAAGCGTCAGGATGAAATAGCCGGCTTCGCAATGAAGCAGGAAATTGGAGTTCTCGACGCCCTCGGCTATGCCCTTGAAGGACAGGACGGCGCCGAGGTCGTAGCCGCCGAGAAAGGCGAACAGGGCCTCGTCCGTGACATCCGTGTAAACCGCCATCGCCCGCGACTCTCCTCCGCGCCTGAAAATCTGTTAACGGCGCGGATCGAAGCCGTCAAACCAGCGGCTTGAGCGAGACGCCCTCCGGGACCGGCGTGTCGTCGGGCACGAAAAAATCCGGGGCGAGCGGGCTCGAAGGATCGACGCGATAGGCGTCGAAATTTTTTACGCCATGGGCGGCCAGAACCACGTCGTCGATGAAGAATTTTCCGCTGGTCTCGCGGCTTGGCGAGCAGAAAATCGCGTGCGCGGCGTCGGCCATGATCTCCGGCTTGCGCGAGGCGCGCATCAGTTGTTCGCCGCCGAGCAGATTGTTGATCGCGGCGGTGGCGATAGTGGTGCGCGGCCAGAGCGCGTTGACCGCGATTCCCGCCGGGCGAAATTCGCCGGCAAGGCCGAGAACGGCGAGGCTCATGCCGAATTTGGCCATGGAATAGGCGGTATGGGCCGCGAACCATTTCTCCTTCATGTCGAGCGGCGGCGCCAGCATCAGCACATGGGGATTTGCGGACTTCGCCAGATAGGGGAAGGCGAGCTTGGCGGTCATGTAGGAGCCGCGGGCGTTGACCTGATGCATCAGGTCGAAACGCTTCATGTCGATCTGCTGGCTGCCGCCAAGCGCAATGGCGCTGGCGTTGTTGACGACAATGTCGACGCCGCCGAATTTTTGCGCGGTCGCCGCCAGGGCTTCGGCGACCTGCGCCTCGTCGCGCACGTCGACAGGCAGGGCCAGGGCCTTGCCGCCGGCTTGCTCGATTTCCCTCGCAGCGGTGAAAATCGTGCCCGGCAGTCTGGGATGCGGCTCCGCCGTCTTGGCGGCGATGGCGACATTGGCCCCGTCGCGCGCGGCGCGCAGCGCGATGGCGAGGCCGATGCCGCGCGAGGCGCCGGTGATGAACAGGGTCTTGCCAGCTAGTCCGGCCATGAACTTCTCCTCTGTATCATTTGCCCTTGTTGAGGAATGCCATGAGCGCGGCCCGCGCCTCGGGCGAGGCCAGGGCCTTGCGGAAGGCGTCGAGCTCGGCCTCGATGCGGGCGAGGACTTCGTCCTTGTCGCCGCGGAGAAATTTTCGCGCCGCCATCAGGGCGGTGCGCGGCTTGGCCGCGAGTTGCGCCGCTTTTTCCCGCGCTGTCGCGATCAGGGAGTCTTTTGCAGGGATCGCATTGAGCAGGCCAGCGGCCAAAGCCTCGTCGGCCCCAAAACTTTCGCCGGCGAGGAGCCAGGCGCTGGCGCGGGCCATGCCGACCCGGCGCGGCAGCAGCAGCGAGGCGCCGGCCTCGGGCAGGAGGCCGAGATCGATGAAAGGCAACGAGAAGCGCGATTCGGGCGTCGCATAGACGAGATCGCAATGGAGCAGCATGGTGCAACCGATTCCGACCGCCAGCCCGTCGACAGCAGCGACCAAAGGCTTGGGAAAGGCGGCGATCTTGCGCACGAAATCGGCGCCGGCCATTTCCCCGCCTTGAACCGCGGCGACGAAATCGCCGATGTCGTTGCCGGCGGAAAAGACGCCGCCCGCGCCGGTCATCAGAACCGCGCCGATCGCCGGGTCGCGCTCGGCTTCGTGCAAGGCCACGTTCAGCGCCCGATACATGGCGTTGGTCAGGGCGTTCTTCTTGGCCGGGCGGTTCAGCGTCAGCTCCAGCACAGCGCCCGATCGTGCGATTTCGACATCCGGCATAGCCGCCTCCCCCAGGTTGCGTCGTGCATTGTCCTTGATCGGCGCGCGCGCCAATGTCATGTGCGTCCGCATGCGTGGCAGGCCAATAGTTTATATATGAACTAAATAGGTCGCCGACGTCAAGCAGGATTGGCCAATTGCAAACGGAACACAAGCGGGTCACCCGGCTGCTGGCGCCCGGGCCGGCGGGAATGGTGCAAGCCGCGGCGATTCTGCGCGCCGGCGGGCTGGTCGCGCTGCCGACCGAAACGGTTTACGGGCTGGGGGGCCTGGCGGCCGACCCGCGCGCGGTTGCGGGAATTTATCGCGCCAAGGGGCGGCCGAGCTTCAATCCTCTGATCGCCCATGTCGCGGACGTGGCCTCGGCGCGGCGCGAAGGCGTTTTCGACGCCCGCGCGGAAAAACTGGCCGAGGCGTTCTGGCCCGGGCCGCTCACTCTGGTCTTGCCTCTGGCGCCCGGCGCCAGCGTCTGCGACCTGGCGCGGGCGGGCCTCGACAGCGTGGCCTTGCGCGTTCCGGCCAACGCCTTGACGCGCGGCGTGATCGCGGCGGCCGGCGGTCCGGTTGCGGCGCCCTCGGCCAATCTGTCCGGCCATGTCAGCCCTTCGACTCCCGGGCATGTGCTGGCCGACCTCGAAGGCCGGATCGACGCCGTGCTCAACGGCGGCGCCTGCCCGGTCGGGGTCGAATTGACCATTCTCTCCCTGCTCGACGACACGCCGCGCCTGCTGCGTCCCGGCGGCGTGTCGCGCGCCGAGATCGAGCGCGTCCTCGGGGAAGGCCTTGGGGCGGAAGCGGGTTCGGAAGGGGGTCCAGAAGGGGGTCCAGTTTTGGCGCCGGGCATGCTCGCCTCGCATTATGCGCCGCGCGCCTCGGTGCGCCTCGCCGCGCAGAATCTTGAGGACGGCGAGGCGGGTCTCGATTTCGGCGGCCGTTTCAAGGGGGCCTCGGGCAAGGTGCTGGACCTCTCGCCGCGCGGCGACCTCACCGAGGCGGCGGCCAATCTCTTTTCCATGCTGCGGGCGCTCGACGCCGGCGGGGCGGCAAGAATCGCGGTTGCGCCCATTCCCGACGCCGATCTCGGCGAGGCGATCAACGACCGGCTGCGCCGCGCCGCCGCGCCGCGCGGGTGAAAACGCGGGAAGCTTGCGCTTTTTCTGGAATCGACCCATTTTGACGCCATGAATCGGATCAGTTGGGACGATTTTCGTCTGGTGCGCGGGATCGCGGAATCCGGCTCGCTGGTTGGCGCGGCTGCGGCGCTCAACCTCAATCATTCGACGGTTTTTCGCCGACTCGGGGCCCTAGAGGCGATGATCGGCGCCAAATTGTTCGAGCGTTCGCGCAACGGCTATTCCGCCACCACCGCCGGCCAGGAAATGGTCGCGCTTGCCGAGCGCATGGGCCGCGACGTGATGGATTTCGAGCGGCGGATCGCCGGCCGCGACGAAAAGCCCTCCGGCCTGTTGCGGCTCACCACCAACGATGCTTTGTTCAATTATGTTCTCGCGCCCATTCTGGCGAGTTTCCGCAAGGCCTACCCCGATATTCAGCTCGACGTGCTGGTGACCAGCCAGCCGCTCAATCTCGCGCGCCGCGACGCCGACATCGCCATCCGTTCGACCTATGCGCCGCCGGAAACGCTGGTCGGGCGCCGCATCGGCTCGTCGGTCTGGGGCCGCTATGTCTCGCGGCAGCTTTATGAATGCGGTTTCGATCTCGCCGACGAGAGCCATGACTATATCGGCTTCAACGAACATTTCGGCGGCGTGGACATTTTCGACTGGATCGAGAAGGAAATCCCGCCGCACCGCATCGCCATGCGCTGCAACACCACGGTCGGCATCGCCCAATGTATCGCGCAGGGCGTGGGAATCGGCTTTCTGCCGCGCTTCATCGGCGACCAGCATCCCGAACTGGTCTGCACCGACGAGCCGATGGGCGGACGCGGCGCCGTGCTCTGGCTGCTGACCCATCCCGATTTGCGCCACGCCGCGCGCGTGCGCGCCTTCATGGACCATGCCGGGACGCAATTGAGCAAACGCCGCGGGGCGCTCAGCGGCAACGGGCAGGGGGAGTAGTTTTTTCACGCGGACGCCGGGGCGCTGGCTATGGAGGCTCAACAGCTAGCCATCACGCGAAACCCCGCCGCCGCTTCTCCGCCCCGCCCCCGCTTGCGTAAAACTCGAGCGGACGCGCCCCTGGTTCCAGTCTAGTAGCAATAGCGCCGCGAGACGTGGACCCAGGCGCCGTCCGCGCGCTGCAGGTAGCAGCCGCGCTGGTAGGCGTAATAGCCGCCCCGGCGTCGCTCGCCTTCCGCCGCAATGGCCGCTCCCGTGACGGCGCCCACGGCCCCGCCGATCAAGGCGCCCCTGCCGCCGCCAACGGCCCCGCCGATGATCGCGCCGCCGACGCCGCCCAGCAGCGCTCCCCCCGGCACATCCTGTGCGGCCGCATCATGAACCGGCGTCGCCAACGCCAGCGCCAAAAGCGCCGCCGACCCAAGCTTTCGAAACATTGCAAAATCCTTTCTCGCGCGCCCCCGGAATGGCGTCCCGCTATAAACAGCATAGCTTGAAACTGATCACGACCGCGAGATTTTGTTGCGTTGGCCTGGTGGAGCCTGGTCGCCGGGCCTTTGCAGCCCGTCGCGGCCTCCCCGACGACATCGAGCCCGGCGCCACGGTTCATCCGGCGCCGATAGCCCGCCCGGAAGGACGGGCGTCTAACGACGCCCTACGGCGCCAACTTCTCCCGCCCTCGTCTGTCGAAAGACGGGCGTTTTTTTCGAACGCGCTTTGGGGAGAAAGGGCTCCCTTTCAATCTATCTCCACGATCACCCGGCCGCGCACCTTGCCTTCGAGAATTTCCGCGGCGGTTTGCATCACCTTGTACAAGCCGATGGTCTGGCTGAGCTCGGCCAGTTTGGTCTGGTCGAGATCGCGCGCCAGCACGTCCCAGGCTTCCAGTCGCGCCGATTTCGGCTTGGTCACGCTGTCGATGCCGAGCAGGCAGACGCCGCGCAGGATGAAGGGCGCGACACTGGTCGGCAGGTCCATGCCTTGGGCGAGACCGCAGGCGGCGACGGCGCCTTCATAAGCGGTCTGGGCGAGGACATTGGCGAGGGTATGCGAGCCGACCACGTCCACGGCCGCCGCCCAGCGCTCCTTGCCGAGCGGTTTTCCGGGCGCGGAAAGTTCGGCGCGGTCGATGATTTCCGACGCGCCGAGATATTTCAGGAAATCAGCCTCGTCCTTCCTGCCGGTGGAGGCGATGACCCGCCAGCCGGCCTTGGCGAGCAGGCAAATGGCGATCGAGCCGACGCCGCCCGCCGCGCCGGTGACCAGGACGGGGCCGCGGTCGGGCGTCATGCCCTGTTTTTCCAGCGCCAGCACCGCGAGCGCCGCGGTATAGCCCGCCGTGCCGATCGCCATGCTCTGCGCGGCGGTAAAGGCTTTGGGCAAGGGCACGAGCCAGTCGCCGTTGACTCGCGCCTTTTGCGCATAGCCGCCGAAATGGGTCTCGCCGCAGCCCCAGCCGTTGAGGACCACTTCATCGCCCGGCTTGAACTCCGGGTGGGAGGAGCTTTCGACCACACCCGCAAAATCGATGCCCGGGATCATCGGAAAGCGCCGCACCACCGGCGACTTGCCGGTGATCGCGAGGCCGTCCTTGTAATTGACCGTGGAATGGGTGACGCGGACGGTCACGTCGCCGTCCATCAGTTCGGATTCGTCGAATTCCGAATAAGCCGCGCGATAACCGGACGCATCCTTGTCGATGCGTATGGCTTTGAATCTGGACATGGGCGCCTCCGTCGGGTCGTCATGAGACGATGGCGGGGCAAGAGCGTCAAGTTGGGCGATTGGAGGATGGCGCGATCAGCGAAAGCGGCGGCCTTCGACAGGCCGTTGGACGGGGAGCGCGAGCCCGAGCCGGATGTTCGACGGCTTCAGGCGCGCCTTGCCGGCTGAAATTGCGGGCGGCTCGCCAGGGCGGCTTTGGGCGCGCCCGAAAAATTCAGCCTGGCGCCGGGACCGAAGAGGCGTGCGAATTCCGCGAATTGGGAAAGCGGCAGGGGTCTCGACCAGAAAAAGCCTTGGGCGAATTGCGCGCCCATCGAGCGCAGACGGTCGGCTTCTTCTTTGCTTTCGACGCCTTCGGCGACGACATCGACGCCCATGTCCCGGCCGGTGACGATCAGCCCGCCGATAATGGCGCTCTTGCTGCGGTCCGTCAGCATGCCTGAAACGAAGGATCGGTCGATCTTGATTTCCCTGATCGGCAGGGTGACGAGATGGCGCAAGGTTCCGCTGCCGGTTCCGAAATCGTCCAGCGCGAGGCTGAAGCCGAGTTTCACGATTTCGTCGAGCAGTTCGATAACCCCGATCTGGCCTCGGCCATAGATGGCGTTTTCAGTGATTTCAATGCGGATCAGCGCGGGGGAAAGGCCCTCGCCAATCAGCATGTTGAGTTTGGCGAGCAACCGTTCCGGCGCCTTGAGGACGGCGCCGGAAAGATTGACCGAAGTCGGCAGGGAAATCGAATATTCGTCTCGCAAGGCGACCAGGGCCTCACAGTAGACGTCCAGCACCAATTCGTCGAGGAGAGCTCCGAGGCCGTGCTTTTCGGCCACATCGAAAATTTCTTCGAGGGAGTGACCCGCGAAAACTTTGCCCGGGAAGCGGGACAACGCCTCGGCGCCCTCCACCCGGCCGTTCGTCAGATTGATCCGGGGCTGGAAGTAAAGGGAAAGCGAGCGGGAGGCGATCGCCCGGTTGATCCCTTGCGCGATCTTGGTCTCCCTGCGGAATGTGTCGGTCAGACTTGCGCTGTAATCGAGATGGCCGCCGCGCTTGGCCTTTTTCGCCTCGCGCTGCGCCATGTCCGCCGCCGCCAGCAGGTCTGAGCGGTTGCTTGCGTCTCCCGGAAAATAGGCGGAGCCCCCGGTGATCGAGATGGCGGGAATTTCCCAATTCATCGTTCGAAGGTCGTCGATGCCCTTTTTCACCCAGGCCATGAGGTCCGCGCCGCCTTTTTGGTCGCGGTCGCCGTAAGCGATGATCCCGAATTCGTCTCCGCCGAGGCGGGCCGCGAAACAATGCTGCTCCGCGCCTTTCGCCAGCACGCCGGCAATCGCCTTGAGCGCTTCGTCGCCGATGGCGTGCCCCAGGGCGTCGTTGATGTTCTTGAAAAGATCGATGTCCAGCAAAGTCAGCGAGAAAGGCTTTCCGCCGGCAATGACGGCGTCGAGCCTGGTCAAGAACAGCAAGCGGTTGGCGAGCCCGGTCAGATTGTCCGTCTCCGCCAGACGGGTTGCCGCCCTGCGGGCGGATTCCAGCGCCGCGATGGTGCGTTTGTGGCCCTCGATGGCTTCGTCGCGCTCGACCTGCATGCGGAGCATGTGGATCAATTGCCGGGATGTGCCCGCGCCGACGCCCTGGATAACGATCACGAATGCGGCGGTCGCGCCGCCGAGCAGATACCAGGGGATGGTCGCGATCGCTGGAATCGCCAGGGCAATTCCAAGCGCGAAGCCGATAACCGAGGCTCTGAACACGCGTGGGGCAAAACAGGTCGTATTGGCCATGACCAGCAGACCGGCCACGGAAACCACCGTCAGCAGGAGACGAAGGCCGTCCAGAGCTTCCGCCAGAGGCCAGGACGCCATCGCCCAGACGAAGCCGACGCCATAGAAAATATGTTCGATATGACCCAAACGAGCGTGGTCGATTTCGCCCTGGGCCAGCGTCCGGGCAAGCATGCGGAGATTGCGCCGAACCAGTTGATCGACCAGGCAATGGATCAGGCCAATAAAGATAAGACTTTTATTTCCAGTGAAATATCCTGCGATGGCGATCAAGGCGAAAACAAACTGCGCCAGATAGGAATTCATCACTTCGCGTTTGCCGAACACTTCCAGCGCGCGCGCCTGAATGCGCGGATCGGCCTGTAGTTCCGCTTCGACGGCAGTCAGCGAAAAATGCGAGTTGAACGACAAGTTCATGCAGCCTGCCTCAAGCGCGGTCTGCGATTTTTAAACGTCATTCATTAACAAGGAGATGAAATCCGGTTTCGGATTGCCGGCGCGCTGCGAGGCGATCTCTCGCGGGCTTTACAGCACCTTTCCCGGATTGAGCGTGTTATGCGGGTCGAGCGCCGTCTTGAAGCGGCGCATGACGTTCATGGCGACCGGGTTTTTCACCGCCGGCAGCAGGTCGCGTTTCAGCACGCCTATGCCGTGTTCGGCGGAAATCGAGCCGTTCATTCTTTTTACCACCGCGTGGACGTTGTCATTCAGCTCCGCCCAGCGGTCGAGAAAAGCCGCCTTGTCGGCGCCGACCGGCTGGGTGACGTTGAAATGGATATTGCCGTCGCCCATGTGGCCGAACGGCACGGGCCGGGCGCCGGGGATGGTCTTTTCCACCACGGGAAGCGCTTCCGCGAGAAAGGCGGGAACCGATGCGACCGGCACGCAGACGTCGTGCTTGATCGAGCCGCCTTCCAGTTTCTGCATCTCAGACAAGTTTTCGCGTAAAACCCAAAACGCGCTGCGCTGGTCGAGCGAGGCGGCGACCACCGCGTCCTCGACGATCTCGCGCTCGAAAGCCGCCTCCAGCAGGGCCATCATCTTGTCGTTGAGGCCGCTTTCCGATTGCGAGGCCAGCTCCAGCAGCACATACCAGGCGTGCGGCGCCTCCAGCGGCTCGCGCGCGCCGGCGGAATGTTTCACGACGATCTCGACGCCGAAGCGCGACATGAACTCAAAGGTTTTCAAATCAGGCCCGGCCATGCTTTGCGCCAGAACCAGCAGCTCCAGGCATTTTTCCGGCGAGGCGAGGCCGATGAATGCGGTCTCGATCGCGCGCGGGCGCGGATAAAGCTTCACCACGGCGGCGGTGATGACGCCGAGCGTGCCTTCCGAGCCGATGAAAACGTGTTTCAGGTCGTAGCCGGTATTGTCCTTGCGCAACTTGGACAAGTTATCGAGCACCGAGCCGTCGGCCAGCACCACTTCGAGTCCGGTGACGAGATCGCGGGCGTTGCCATAGGCCAAAACCGCCGTGCCGCCGGCGTTGGACGCCAGATTGCCGCCGATGGTGCAGGAGCCCTCGGAAGCGAGCGACAGCGGGAACAGGCGATCGACGCTTTCGGCGGCCTCCTGCACTTTCTGCAGGGTCACGCCGGCCTCGACGACCATGGTGTTGGACTGCGGGTCGATCTCGCGGATCTTGTCGAGGCGCCCGAGCGACAGCAGGATTTCGCGGCCAGACCGGTCGGGAATCTGGCCGCCGACGAGGCCGGTGTTGCCGCCCTGCGGCACGATCTTCAGGCCGTGTTGGTCAGCGAAGGCGCAAATGGCGGCGACTTGCTGGGTCGAGCCGGGGCGGACGACGCAAGACGCCTTGCCATGCCAGAGATCGCGCGGCTCGCTCAGATAAGCTTCCATGTCCTGGGCCGCTGTCAGGACATATTTCTCGCCGACGATCCTTGCCAGTTGCGTGGCGATGTCGGCGGGCGAAAGCTCGGTCATCGGATCGATCTCTTTGGAATCTTCGGTTGGAAGCGTGTTACCCCCACCCTGACCCTCCCCACAAGGGGGAGGGAAGAGCGGCCGCTCAGCCGAGCAGGCGGCGTTTGCGCGCGGGCTTTTGCGGCGCTTTGCGGAACACGCCGACCAGCTCCACATGGGGCGAAAAAAGGAATTGGTCAACCGGCGTCACCCGCTCCAAGGCATAGCCTCCGCCGATCAGGATTTTTGCGTCGCGCGCAAACGTCTGCGGGTTGCAGGACAAGCCGGCAAGGGTCGGGACGTCGCTTTTCGCCAGCTCCCGCGCCTGCGCCTCGGCGCCGGCGCGCGGGGGGTCGAAGATGACGGCGTCGAAAGACGCCAGTTCGCCGGCGAGCAGCGGACGGTCGAACAGGTCGCGGCGTTCGCCCTTGACTGGCCGCAGGCCAGGCGTTTCGCGCGCGCCGCGCAGGCAGGCGGCGAGCGCGCCCGCATCGCCGTCGGCGCAGAAAACCTCGGCCTTTTCCGCTAGCCGGAGCGCGAAGGTTCCGACGCCGCAGAACAGGTCGGCGGTCTTCTTCGCCCCGCCCACGGCGTCGAGGACGAGACCCGCCAAAGCCTCCTCGCCGGCGGCGGTGGCCTGAAGGAAGGCGCCGGGCGGCGGCGCGACGCGGGCGCGACCGACGAGGATTTTTGGCGCGCGGCGTTCGAACAGGGCCACGCCGTGGTTGGAGATGCGCGCGAGGTCGATGTCCCTCGCCGCCGCGATAAGGGCCTGTTCGAGCGAAAAGTCGAGCGCGCCGCTGCCGCGCATGTCGAGATCGAGGCCGTCAAGGCTCGCGGTCAAGACGAGATCGAGCGGTTTGCCGAGGTTTTTCAGGATTTCCGCGACCCGCCGCGCGGCGGGCAGGGCTCCTGCCATTTCCGGCGCGAGGATCGGGCAGGAGTCGAGCTCAAAGATGCGATGGCTGCGCGCCTGCATAAAACCGACATGGGGCTCGCCGCGCTGGTCGTTGCGGGAATGAAAGGTCGCGCGCCGCCGTCCCGCGCCCCAGGCCGCAACCAGCGGCGCGACTTGAGCGTCGATTCCCGCGTTGCGCAAGGCGTCCGCGACGAGACCGCCCTTCCAGGCGCGATAGGCGGGTTCTGCAAGGGTCTGCACCGCGCAGCCGCCGCATTGGGTGAAATGGGGGCAGGGCGCCGCGACGCGATCGGGGGAGGCAGTCAGCACTTCGACGAGTTTTGCGCGCTCGCCGTCCACTTCCGCGCGGATTCTTTCGCCGGGCAAGGCGAAGGGAGTGAAGATCAGGCCGTGCGGCCCCCGGCTTACGCCTTCGCCGCGCGCGCCGAGCTTTTCGATGTCGAGCAGGGCGTTCAGCTCAATCATGCCGTGCGCCGATCAGAAATTCACGATTGCCGTCGCCGCCTGCAATGGGCGAGGCGATCAGGCCGATGACCCGCCAGCCAAGGGATTCGACCAGCGCCGCGATTTTTTCGCAGGCGGCCTTTTGGGCGGCCTCATCGCGGACAAGACCCTTTTTGACCCGTTCCGGCCCGACTTCGAACTGCGGCTTGATCAGGAAAACGACCTCGGCCCGCGGCGCGGCGAGCGCCAGAACCGGCGGCAGGATTTTTTCCAGCGAAATGAAGCTCACGTCGCCGACGATCATCTGCGGCGGGGCGGGGAGGTCTTGGCCCGAGAGCGTCCGGGCGTCGCGCCTTTCCAGCGATTTTACCCGCGCATCCTCCGCAATTTTCGGGTGAAGCTGGCCGTGGCCGACATCGACGCAGGTCACATGCGTCGCGCCGCGCGTCAGCAGGACATGGACAAAACCGCCGGTCGAGGCCCCGACGTCGAGCGCCTGTTTGCCGGCGGGATCGAGCGCGAAGGCGTCGAGCGCCGCAGCGAGCTTCACGCCGCCGCGCGACACCCAGGGATAGACGGGGCGGGCGTCGAGCCGCGCGCCTTCGGCGACAGGTTCGGAGGGTTTGGCGACCGGACGCCCGTCGAGGGTGACGAGGCCGGCCTCGATCGCCTCTCGCGCCTTGGCGCGGCTGGCGAAAAAGCCGCGCTCGACCAAGGCGATATCGGCCCGGGTCGTCGCGCTCACGCGGTCTTGATCGCCGCCTGGCGGCCGAGGGCTTCAAAAACCTTGGCGGCGATGCCCTTCGCGTCGAGCCCGGCCCTGGCGTACATTGTCTCGGGCTTGTCGTGGTCGAGGAAGACGTCTGGCAGGACCATGGCGCGGAAGCGCAGGCCGCCGTCGAGCAGGCCGTCTTCGGCCAGTTGCTGGGCGACGAAGGAGCCGAAGCCGCCGATGGAGCCTTCCTCGACGGTGATCAGCGCCTCATGCGTGCGCGCGAGTTTGCGGATCAGTTCGACATCGAGCGGCTTGGCGAAGCGCGCATCGGCGACCGTGGCCGAAACGCCCTGCGCCGCCAATATTTCGGCGGCGCCCAGCGCTTCCGAGAGCCGCGCGCCGAGCGACAGGATCGCGACCTTGTCGCCCTGCACGACGATGCGGCCCTTGCCGATTTCGAGCGGCTTGCCCTCCTGCGGCAATTCGACGCCGACGCCGTTGCCGCGCGGATAGCGGAAGGCGATCGGGCCCTTGTCGTAAGCCGCGGCGGTCGCGACCATATGGACCAGCTCCGCTTCGTCGGCGGCGGCCATCATCACCATGTTCGGCAGGATTCCGAGATAAGCGATGTCGAAGGAGCCGGCATGGGTCGCGCCGTCGGCGCCGACGAGGCCGGCGCGGTCGAGGGCGAAGCGCACCGGCAGGTTCTGGATCGCCACGTCATGCACGACCTGATCGTAGCCGCGCTGCAGGAAGGTCGAATAAATGGCGCAGAAAGGCTTGAACCCTTCGGTCGCGAGTCCGGCGGCGAAAGTCACGGCATGCTGCTCGGCGATGCCGACATCGAAGCTGCGCTTGGGAAAAGCCTGCTGGAACAGGTCCACGCCCGTCCCGTTGGGCATGGCGGCGGTGATGGCGACGATCCTGTCGTCCTTTTCGCCTTCCTTGACCAGGGATTGCCCGAAAACCTTGGTGTAGGACGGCGCATTGGCCTTGGGCTTGACCTGGGTTCCGGTCACCACGTCGAATTTGTTGACGCCGTGATACTTGTCCTCGGCGGCCTCGGCGGGGGCGTAGCCCTTGCCTTTCTGGGTCACGACATGGATCAGCACCGGCCCGCCGACATCGGCGTCGCGGACGTTCTTCAGGACTGGGAGCAGGTGGTCGAGATTATGGCCGTCGATCGGGCCGACGTAATAGAAGCCGAGCTCCTCGAACAAGGTGCCGCCGGTGACATAGTTCCGGGCGTGCTCGACCGCGCGGGTGATCGCGGTTTCCACGGGTTTCGGCAGATGGCGGGCGATGGACTTGCCGGCGTCGCGCAGCTTGAGATAAGCGCGGCCGGAGGACAGGCGGGCGAGATAGGCCGACATGGCGCCGACCGGCGGCGCGATCGACATGTCGTTGTCGTTGAGGATGACGATGAGGCGGGCGTGCGACGCTCCGGCGTTGTTCATGGCCTCATAGGCCATCCCCGCCGAGAGCGAGCCGTCGCCGATCACCGAGATGACATGATTGTCGCCGCCCGAAAGATCGCGCGCCACCGCCATGCCGAGGCCGGCCGAAATCGACGTCGAGGAATGGCCGGCGCCGAAGGAATCATATTCGCTTTCGGCGCGCTTGGTGAAGCCGGACAGGCCGCCGCCCTGGCGCAGGGACTTGATGCGGTCGCGCCGGCCGGTGAGAATCTTGTGCGGATAGGCCTGATGGCCGACGTCCCAAACGATCCGGTCCTTCGGCGTATTGAAGACGTAATGGAGCGCGACGGTCAATTCGACGACGCCGAGGCTGGAGCCGAGATGGCCGCCGGTGACGGAAACGGCGTCGATCGTGGCGCGCCGAAGGTCCTCGGCGACCGCGCGCAGGTCGGATTCCGGCAGTCGGCGCAGGTCGGCGGGGATTTTCACCCGGTCGAGGACAGGGGTCGTCGAAACATTGTTCACGGCGCACTCGATCAATATTTCGCTCCCCCATGACTAGAAGCGCGAAAGAGGTGCTTTACACGCTGAGCGCGCGCGGGGCAATCGCGGGGCGGAATTTTGTCGCCGTCCTTTGGTCGCGGCGGGGCGGCTCGCTTTGCCAATTTACATAGGTCAAGTTCAAGGCGCCAAAGCCGAAACGCTTGACGGCCAAGCCGCAGGCGGCTTTGATCTGGACGGCTGCCGGGCGGGACGGAAGCGACTTTTTCATTGGAGCGGGCCATGAGCATGGGCATGCCGGGACTGGAGCCGCATCATCATTTAGGCGGGGCGATCCATCGCCTGCGCGCGCGCTGGGGCTGGTTTTTCGCCTTTGGCGCCTTATGCCTCGCCTTCGGCGTCATAGCCCTCGCGATGGCGGCGGTTTCGACCCTGGCCGTGGTTTTCATGGTCGCCTTCATGCTGATCCTCGCCGGCGGCTTCGAGATCGTCCTGGGCTTCAATTCGCGCGACTGGCCTGCCTTTTTTCTCTGGGTTGTCAGCGGCTTGTTCTATCTGGTCTTCGGGGCTTTCGCGCTGGCCCGGCCGGTCGTCGCCGCCGCCGCGCTGACGGCGGTGGTCGGGGTGGGCTTTCTGGTCGCGGGAATCGCGCGCATCTGGCTTGGCTTCAAGCTGCCGGCGGGGCCGAAGGAATATATCGTGCTCGCCGGCGTGGTCACCACCCTGCTCGGCGCGCTCATCCTCGCGGGATGGCCAGGCAACACCTTGTTCGTACTGGGCGTTCTTTTCGGCGTCGATCTGGTTTTCTATGGCGCGAGCTGGATCGCGCTGGGCCTGAAGCTTCGCCCCTGACCTTTAGTTTAGTTCCGCGACGGCTTCCGACGCGTGGCTTTTGCGCCGCCGAGGTGGTAAGGCCGAAGCTCTCAACCATGCTCCGACGCCCCTGAACGACGGCGTGGATGATTTTGGCGGAACGAGGAAGTGATCATGGCGAAATGGGTCTATTCATTCGGCGGCGGCAAATCCGAAGGCGCCAGCGCAATGAAGAATTTGCTGGGCGGCAAAGGCGCCAATCTGGCGGAAATGGCCAATCTTGGCCTGCCCGTTCCCCCCGGCTTCACCATTTCGACCGAGGTCTGCACCTACTTTTACGCCAACGGACGAACCTATCCCGCCGATTTGGCGGCGCAGGTCGAAGCCGCGCTCGTCCATATCGGCCAGCTTGCCGGCCACACTTTCGGCGATCCGAATGATCCCTTGCTGGTTTCGGTTCGTTCCGGCGCGCGGGCCTCGATGCCCGGCATGATGGACACGGTGCTCAATCTCGGCCTCAACGATTCGACGGTCGACGCCGTCGCCAGATCGGCCGGCGACGAGCGTTTCGCCTGGGACTCCTATCGCCGCTTCATCCAGATGTATTCCAATGTGGTGCTCGACGTGGAGCATCATAATTTCGAGGAGATTCTGGAGGTTTACAAGGACCACAAGGGCTATCTGCAGGACACCGACCTCAAGGCGGACGACTGGCGCAACATCGTCGCCAGCTACAAGGAGGCGGTCCAGCGCGAGACCGGTAAAGCCTTCCCGCAGGATCCCAAGGAACAGCTCTGGGGCGCGATCGGCGCGGTGTTCTCCTCCTGGATGAACCAGCGCGCAATCACCTATCGCCGCCTGCACGACATCCCGGCAAGCTGGGGCACGGCGGTCAATGTCCAGGCCATGGTGTTCGGCAATATGGGCGAGACCTCGGCCACCGGCGTGGCCTTCACCCGCAATCCCGCCACCGGCGAGAACGCGCTCTATGGCGAATACCTGATCAACGCCCAGGGCGAGGACGTCGTCGCCGGCATCCGCACGCCGCAGAACATCACCGAGGCCGCGCGCATCGCCGCCAGATCCGACAAGCAGTCGCTGGAACAGGCGATGCCGGCGGTGTTCGCCGAATTCGTCCGCGCGACCCAGTTGCTGGAAAAGCACTATCGCGACATGCAGGACATGGAATTCACCGTCGAGCGCGGCAAGTTTTGGATGCTGCAGACCCGCAACGGCAAGCGCACGGCGCGCGCCGCCCTGCGCGTCGCGGTGGAAATGGCCAATGAGGGCCTGATCAGCCGGCAGGAGGCGATTCACCGGATCGAGCCGGCCTCGCTCGATCAATTGCTGCATCCGACCCTCGATCCCAAGGCGGAGCGCAAGATCGTGGCGACCGGCTTGCCGGCCTCGCCCGGCGCGGCGAGCGGCGAGATCGTTTTTTCGTCCGACGAGGCCGAGACGCTCAAGGCGGCGGGCCACAAGGTCATTCTGGTGCGGGTCGAGACCTCGCCCGAGGACATTCATGGCATGCACGCCGCCGAAGGCATTCTCACCACGCGCGGCGGCATGACCTCTCATGCGGCGGTGGTCGCGCGCGGCATGGGCAAGCCCTGCGTTTCCGGCGCGGGAACGGTGCGGGTCGATTACGCGGCCCAGACCATGACCGCGATGGGCCAGACTTTCAACAAGGGCGACATCATCACCATCGACGGCGCGACTGGACAGGTGATGGCAGGCGCGGCGCCGATGCGCCAGCCCGAACTTTCCGGCGATTTCGCGGTGCTGATGGGCTGGGCGGACGTCGAGCGCCGGATGAAGGTGCGCGCCAACGCCGACACGCCGAAGGACGCGCGCGTCGCGCGCTCATTCGGCGCCGAGGGCATCGGCCTGTGCCGCACCGAGCACATGTTCTTCGACCATGACCGCATCGTCGCGGTGCGCGAGATGATCCTCGCCGACGACGAGGCGGGCCGCCGCGCCGCGCTCGCCAAGATCCTGCCGATGCAGCGCGGCGATTTCGCGGCTCTGTTCGAAATCATGCATGGCCTGCCGGTGACCATCCGCCTGCTCGATCCGCCGCTGCACGAATTCCTGCCACAGACGGCGGAGGAAATCGCGGATGTCGCGGCCGCGACCGGCGCGGACCCGGAAAAGCTCAGGCGCCGCGCCAATGAATTGCATGAATTCAACCCGATGCTCGGCTTCCGTGGCGTGCGTCTCGCCATCGCCTTCCCGGAAATCGCGGAAATGCAGGCCCGCGCGATTTTTGAAGGCGCGGTCGAAGCCCGGAAGAAGACCGGGGAAGACGTGACGCCGGAAATCATGGTGCCGCTGGTCTTTTCCAAGCGCGAACTCGATCTGGTCAAGGAGCGCATCGACGCCATGGCGGAAGCCGTGGCCAAGGAAACCGGCGTGACGATTCCCTATCACGTCGGCACG
Source organism: uncultured Pseudomonadota bacterium (assembly GCA_963703385.1). GTDB lineage: Bacteria > Pseudomonadota > Alphaproteobacteria > Rhizobiales > Beijerinckiaceae > Rhodoblastus. Next base: position 2,930,255 of record OY969816.1, on the reverse strand, counting down.
ATGATCGAATTGCCGCGCGCGGCGCTGCGCGCCGGCGAGATCGCCCAGACGGCGGAGTTCTTCTCCTTCGGCACCAACGATCTGACCCAGACGGCGCTCGGCATTTCGCGCGACGACGCCGGCTCCTTCCTCGGCGCCTATGTCCAGAAGAACATTCTGCCGCAGGATCCCTTCGTTGCGCTGGACCAGGAGGGCGTCGGCGAACTCATCGCTTTGGCTGTGGAGCGCGGCCGAAAGACGCGGGACAAGATCAAGCTCGGCATTTGCGGCGAACATGGCGGCGATCCATCCTCGATCGCTTTCTGCGAGAAAACCGGGCTGGATTACGTGTCCTGCTCGCCCTATCGCGTGCCGATCGCGCGCCTCGCCGCCGCCCAGGCGGCCCTCGGCCAGGTGGCGCGCTCGACGGCGTGAGGCATTCTTCCTTCTCCCCCTTATGGGAGAAGGTGGCGCGTCAGCGCCGGATGAGGGGTTCCCGCGGCTGGCGACCCCTCATCCGTCTCGCGCTTCGCGCGATCCACCTTCTCCCGCAAGGGGAGAAGGCATCGGCATCAGGGAATGAAGATGCGCCAGACGCAGCAGAAAATCTCGATTTCGACGCGCGGGCGCGGGCTTTTCGAGTTCACGCACGAGGCGCGCGGTTTTTTGCGCGCCAGCGGCCTGTCGCTCGGGCAAATGACGATTTTCTGCCGGCACACTTCGGCGTCGCTCCTCATTCAGGAAAACGCCGACCCTTCGGTTTGCGACGATCTGCTCGTCTTTTTCGATCGCATCGCGCCGGAGGGACGCGGCCTTTACAGCCATGAGAACGAAGGCGCCGACGACATGCCGGCGCATCTGCGCTCGGCGCTGACGCCCTCTCACCTGACCATTCCCTTTGCCGATGGCGAGCTGTTGCTCGGAACCTGGCAGGGGATTTACCTGTTCGAACACCGCCGCGCCCCGCATAAACGCGAGATGATTCTTCACGCGACAGGCGAGTGACCGCATTTTTTTCGAGGTCCAATGCCCGCGTCGTTTCCCGATCTCAAAAGCATCGCCGCCGGCGGCAAGCGCGGTCTTTCGCGCGCATTGGCCCTGATTGAAACTCATGAGGGGACGGCGGAGCTGACCGAACTGCTCGACGCCGCTCTGGCGCAAACCCGCGCTCATACCGCGGGCCTGACCGGGCCGCCGGGCGTCGGCAAATCGACGCTGACCAATGCGCTGCTGCGCGACTGGCGCGGGCGTGGCGAGACAATTGGGGTCATCGCGGTCGATCCGTCGTCGCGGCGCACCGGCGGCGCGCTTCTGGGCGACCGCGCCCGCATGGCGACCGACCCGGAAGACCAGGGCGTTTTCGTGCGCTCCATGGCGGCGCGCGACCGGCTCGGCGGCCTGTCCGACCAGACGATAGCGGCGGCTGCCCTGATGCGCGCTCTGTTCGACCGGGTGCTGATCGAAAGCGTCGGCATCGGCCAGTCGGAAGCCGATATTTCCTTCGCTGTCGACAGCGTGATTCTCTGCGTCCAGCCCGGCTCCGGCGATTCCCTGCAATTCATGAAGGCGGGGGTGATGGAGTTGCCCGATATCGTCGTCGTCACCAAGGCGGATATGGGCGAGGCGGCCAGCCGCGCCAAAAACGAGGTCCAGGGCGCGCTGACCCTTTTCGCGCGCGACGACGACTGGCGGGTTCCGGTGATTCTGGCCTCGGCCGCGCGCGGCGACGGCATGGCGGAATTGCATCAGGCTCTGGCCGATCACCGCGCCTGGGCCGAGCGCGGCGGCGCGTTTTTATCGCGCCGCCAGGCGCAGGAAAAGGCCTGGGTGGAGGAATCGATCCGCGCCCGTTTCGGCAGCGAGGGTCTGGCGCGGGCCGGCGCCATCAAAATTTCGGCGGCGGGGCCGTTCACGCGCGAACTGGCAATCGCGCGCGAACTGATGCGGCGGCTGGAGAGGGCTTAAACGGCCCCCGAGGGCGAGATCAGCCGGTAGTGGCGGGCGAGCGCGGCAAGGCCGCGGCGCAGGATGAAGAGGGCGACGGCGCCGGCCATTTTGGCGTCCTTATAGGCGCCGATCTCGCGGCCGACATCGACGATCTCGCGGTCTTCGAGCACCATGGCGGCCAATGGGTCGCGGAAATCCTCGGGGATCGCCTCGCGCGCGGCGCGAAATTTCTGCAGGTTTTCGATCTGGCTCTCGCAACGCCACATGCCGTTGGGAGAAAAGGCCGATTTGACCTCTTGCGAGGGGTCGAGTGTGCGCAGCGGATCGAGGCCGGCGCGAAAAAAGCTTTCGCGATATTTCTCGCCGGCCTGGGCCAGGGCAAAATTGCGGGCCTTGTCGGCGCGGTCGAGCTGGTTGCGGTCGCGCAGCCGCGCCAGCGGCCCGTCATCGAGCCGCATGCGAACGCAATCGACGGTTTCGGCTAAAAATTTGTCGCCACACGAAATCTCCACCACTTCGGAAAAGACTTCGACCCGCGCGGCGCCTCCTGCCTGCAACAGGCGCTCGGCGCTGGGCGCCTGCGCGGCGCGGGCGCCGGCGCGCTCGAATTTCTTCAGCGCGCGCCGCGCGCTTTCGCGCGACGGCGTCTCCAGACAGGCGAGTTTGGGTAGGGAAATTTTGACTTTGCGCGGTCTGCTCATCTTGCGCTCGGAATTTGGAGGAGGCGTCAGGCGGTGAAAAAGTCGCTGATGGTCAGGGCCAGTTCGCCGCCGGCGCCATAGGTCGCGCTGAAACTTTCCGGCGACAGGCCGCGGCGGATGACCCTGCAGCGGGCGAGAAGCTCGACCAGCGGGCGCTCCAGCGCGCCGAATTGACGGGTGCGCGCGTTGCGCGGCGCGACGACCTCCAGCGCGTAAGTCGCGCCGATCCGGCCCGGCTTCTGGGCGTTGAGCCGGCGCGCGGCCTGATCGAGCCATTCCTCGTAGCCTTCCGACCGCACCAGACCATTCGGCGTCGGGACATAAAGCATGGAAGCCGGCGGCGGCGCCGGAACGTGAACCGTGATTTTCCGCGCGGCGGGGCGAGGCTCGGCGCTGAGGCCGAACGAGCCGGTCTTCGGCGCGGCGGCGCGCGGTTTGACGGTTTCGACCGTTAAAGGTCGGGCGCCGGCGCGGGGCACGAGAATGGTGGTGGAGGAGAAGGGCGAAAAGACGCGGAGGGGTGCGGGGAAGGTCATGGCCGCCTTGCTATGTTGAAGAGGAAGAACTTGACTGCGCAGCGAAACAGAACATAAAGGGAACAGCGCTGGGCTGTCAATGGGCAAATTCCCTCTGGCGGGCTTAAGGTAAATATGGGAGAATTCCCATCATGGATGAAGCGATTCGAAACCGCGTGAAAGCCGAGATGGAGCGGCAGGGCCTCGATATGAAAGGCCTGTCGAAACTCGCCGGCCTGGGCGAGACCTATGTCCGCGACGCGCTGAAGCGCGGGCGCGGCGGCTCGCTGCCGGCGCTCAACAAGCTGGCGGCGGCGCTGGGCCGTTCGCTCGACTGGCTTTTGACCGGCGCAGAGACGGCGGGTGGCGAATTCGCGCCTGAAAAACCGCCGCGGCGCCGGCTCGACACCAGCGTCGACCGAAAGATCGTGGACGGCGCGACCGAGGCGGGATTGACCATTCTGGAAGTCGATGTCCGCGCGGGAGCGGGCGGCGGCGGCGTGCCCGTCGAGGCCTTCGTCCACGACGAGCAGGGCAATGTTTATGCGGCCGAGGGGATCGCCGCGGAATGGAGCCTGCCGTCCTCGATCGTTCAGGGCGTGCTTCACGCCTCGCCGCGTCATATCCGGGTGTTCGAGGTGATCGGCGATTCGATGGAGCCGCGGCTGTTCGAGGGCGACCGCGTCTTCGTCGACCTGCGCTACACCGTCCCGAGCCCGGAAGGCATTTTCGCGCTGTGGGACGGTTTCGGCCTGGTGATCAAAAGGCTTCAGATCGTCATGGGTTCGGAGCCGACGCGGGTGCGGGTGATTTCCGCCAATTCGTCTTATGCGCCCTACGAAGCGGCGCTGGAGGAAATCCGCATCATTGGCCGTTTCGCAGGACGATTCACCGTCAATTGACATTGCCCATCAAAGCCCAGTGGGCTGATCTGGTTCGGAAAATGGGCAAAATCCTAGGAAAATTGAAAAATCCCATCAAAGCCCATTGACGGGTCGACCGACTTTTGCTAGAAATATCCATGTTGACGATTTGCGCCCGGCGCTCCCAAGCGGAGCCGCCGGGTTTTTGTTTTCGTCCCGCGTTGACGCCACTTCCGACGAATCGCCGTCAACGCGGGAGTCCTCAGTTTTCGCGGCGTTCCCGCGAAAAACCGGCGTCCACTTTTTCGCACGCCGCTTTAGCCCACGAATTGGAAGCGAAATGGCGTCACTCTCGCGCGACAATCTGCACAAGAAGAGCAAGGGTCGGCGCGTAACGGAGGCGAAAGAAAATCCCGCGCCGCCGTCCTATGTCGATCGCGAACATGCGATCCTGGACATGCGCCTGCATGGGCTGACCTTCCAGGAAATCTCCCGTCGGTTGCCCGACGCCGGATACGCTCGCCTGAGCGTGAGACGCATTCGCGATATCGTGGCCAAATGTTTGAAATCCTGTCGCGACGAGCCGGCGCGCGAATTGCGCCAGCTCGAGCTGCTGCGGCTCGATCAGTTGCAGGCGGCGCATTACAAGGCCGCGATGGGCGGCGACGCCACCGCCATTTCGCGCGTGCTGTCGATCATGGACCGCCGCGCCAAGCTGCTCGGCCTCGACGCCGGAGCGGAAGCCGCGGTTTCGCTGGACGAGGCGCGCGACGCTTTGCTGAAGAAACTTGACGCCCTGGCGCGCGGCCAGGCCGAAGGCGACGCCAAGGCGAAAAAGTAATTCGCCATGCGCAAACCGCCCGCCCATGCGCGCGATCTCGCGCGGCTGATCCCGCGCGAGCGCGCGGCCTTTTTTTTCGAAACTCGACGCCGATGAGCTGGAATTGCTGAAAACCCTGTGGCCCTTCTGGGCGCGGCCGGAGCAGATCGTTCCGCCGGGCGACTGGGTCTATTGGCTGCCGCTCGCCGGGCGCGGCTGGGGCAAGACTCGCACCGGGGCGGAAACCGTGCGCCATTGGGCGCGCGGGTTTCCCCTGGTCAACCTGATCGGCGCGACTGCCGATGATGTGCGCGACGTAATGGTTGAGGGCGAATCCGGCGTGCTGGCGGTCTGTCCGCGCGACGAACGCCCTCGCTACGTCGCGCACAGACGCCGGCTGGAATGGCCCAATGGCGCGAAAAGCCTGCTGTTTTCGGCTGAGGAGCCGGAACGGCTGCGCGGCAAGCAGCATATGAAGCTGTGGGCCGACGAACTTGCCGCCTGGCGCTATCCCGAGGCCTGGGATCAGGCTTTGTTCGGCCTGCGCCTCGGCGACAAGCCCCAGGCGATCGTCACCACGACGCCGCGTCCGACCAGATTGATGCGCGACCTGCTCGCCGATCCGCTGACCTTTTCGACGCAGCATTCGACTTTTGAAAATATCGGCAATCTCGCCGAGACTTTTCTCGATCGGGTGGTGCGCAAATATGACGGCACGCGATTAGGAAGGCAGGAATTGCACGCCGATATGCTGCTCGACGTTCCAGGAGCCTTGTGGACGCGCGAGATGGTCGAGGCCGCCCATGTCGCCAAGGACGAAGTTCCGAAACTCGGGCGGATCGTCGTCGCCATCGACCCGCCGGCGACCTCGGGCGAGAAGGCCGACGAATGCGGCATGATTGTCGCCGGGCTAGCGCCCGGCGCAAAAGTTTTTATCCTCGCCGATCTGTCGCGCCAGGGCGAGACCCCGCTGGGTTGGGCGGGGCGGGCGGTGGCGGCCTTGCGCGACTTTTCGGGCGATTGCATCGTCGCCGAAGTCAACAATGGCGGCGAGATGATCGAGACGCTGATCCGCCAGGTCGACGCCAATGTCGCGTTTCGCGCGGTGCGCGCCAGCAGAGGCAAATTCACCCGCGCCGAGCCGGTGGCCGCGCTTTATGAACAGGGCAGGGTGCGCCATTGCGGAACTTTTGCAAAACTCGAAGACGAGATGTGCCTGATGACCCCGGATTTCGACCGGGCGCGCGCCGGTTTCTCTCCCGACCGGGTGGACGCGCTGGTCTGGGCGGTGTCGGCCTTGCTGTTTGAGCACGAACAGGGCGCATCGGTCTTCGAGTTCTATCGCGAGCTGGCGAAGGAAAGCGGCCGAGAATGATTACGCCGTTTTCGCTCGGACAATTGCCGCCGGGCCACGATTTTGTCGTATAACCCAATTTACCGCGCATGGAATCATCCTTGGCGAGGGCATTATCGTCGCGTCGCTGGCGCATCGTGCGGGTGGGACTGCCATTTTGGCGGTCACAGGCTGGGAGGCGGTGATTTTTACGCGTTTAAGCTGGATTTCTCGTTGGTGCCGGGAATTGTGTCTTTTATGCCATATTTTCTTTCTATATAAGAAAGCGTGCGGGCGTCGAATTGATGAACCTTCGCAAGCGTTGGTAAACATAATAGCGCTACGCTCGATGCGTCGAACGGGGTCCATTTTGGCCACAGCTTTCTGTTTTGGTCACCGCATGGCATATCGTTTGGGTATCGCAAGTGCGCGATGGGAGGCTGTCACATGAATAAAGGCTCCGTGTTTTTCACGGCGTTTTTGGCTGGCTTGGCGTCCCCTGCTGCCTTGTATGCTAGAAATGTCGAATATGTCCCCCCCGTCAATAAACTGACGTTTGCAGACTCATTTTTAGTTGTCGGGTGGCTCTTAAACGAAGCGGCGGTCGATTATGACGTCTCAAGAGCCGGAAGCCCAACAGCCCCCATCACCGTCGAACATCAGCAATCCTTCGAATTCTGATCCTCCCCCTCAACCGCAGTTGGGGGTTCCTGTTGGTCAAGGAAAGCCCTTCCCGCAAGGTCTTTCGCCGCAAATTATTTCTCAGGTGATCGCTCAAATGCTTGCCCAGGGGCAACCTGGGCAAGCGCAACTTCGCGCCGGGATGGCTTTCGTTCCTGTTACGCAACAAACGCAATCATTGACATGGCAGGCGCCTTTCCCGCCGCCGGAAGCAGTTGAACGATACGAAAAAGTTTGCCCGGGTTCCTTTGATCGAATTGTGAAAATGGCTGAACGTATGGAGGCGGCCCAAATATCGCAGAGCGATAAAGCGCTCAGCGGCCAAATAAGCGATGTTAAGAGAGGTCATTGGCTCGGATGGACAACAGGGATAGCAGCGCTGACCTGTGCATTGATCCTTGGCATAGCGGACCATGATTGGCTCGGAGCGGCGTTTCTGGCGCTCCCTGTTATGGGATTGGCAAAAAGCTTCATTGATTCAATTCGTGGGGAAGGCAAGGAAACGGTGAGACCTACGGAACAGGCACCGGAGAAAGAAACTAAGAAGGAAACTAAGAAGGAATCACCCCCATCAGCATGAACGTTGCGAATATCCCTTCCGCTGCCGCGAAACTGGATGCATCAACGGCGCGGCGGGGTGATCGTAAGGGACTGCCCGCCATTGCTGACGCGGCGACGATCCTCGCGCCAAGGGTCACGAGACGATCTCAATCGACAACGGTTCTCGGGTCGTCCGCACGCACTGCGCCGGTGATCGATTTCAGATCGGCGCCGTGTCTTTGCGCCCAATTGACCAGATTTTTGGGGGAATAATCGCTGCGCCTTCTGACGCGCTCGAAGACCGAAGCGTCTATGGTCTCGTTTAGCGTCACCGTCTTCAGGTTCGGCGTCATTATGGCCGCGCTTCCGATCGCTCGATAATAGGCGGCGCCGAATTTCGCGAGCGCGTATATCCCATAGAACATCTCTTTGAACGAGTCGTTGATCGGCGCCTCGCACAACTCGTCATGCGCGTCCAGGCCGAAGGAGAATTTCATTCCATGAGATTCCGCCTTTTGCTTCAACCAGCGCAAAGGAATCTGCGCCAGCAGGTCGCTGTTATATCCGCCGCCGACATTCGCGTGCGCGCCGACAAACCAGCGTTGTTCGACGCTCGAAATATCTCTTAATTTGGGCTGTTCGGATTCCGGCCGATCGAGATGAAAGTTCTGCGTGTAAAGGGTTGGCTGAAAATTCTCTCGGTGTTCGTCGATGGCTAAGGCGTGATAGGCGTTGTCGATCGGCGTTCGCAAGCCGGTCTCCAGAAATGCATAGGGACCGAGGAGCGCGCCCACTGTGTCAAAAACGCCGATCATTTTGATTGGCGCGGGCGAAGAATATTGCAGTAGCCACCTTTCCAGAATCGTCGTGTCGCCAATCGTTCCATTGGCGTGTTGATCGATCAATTGATAGAGCGTTCTTGCATTCGGGGACTTGTATCGATCGTAGAGTTCGCCGACGCCGACCGGCGATCCTGGGCGGACGACGCCGCTCTTCGCGATGAGGCCGGCCAGGCTTCTCGCGGCAAAGGCCCCGCGGCTGAAACCGAATATGAAGATTTCATCGCCGCTGCTGTATCTCGGTATGAGCCATTCGTAGGCGTCAATGATGATTTCGTTGATGCCGTATCCGAATAAGCCACCGGAAACTTTGGCGCCGACCGAGGTTCCAACGCCCTTAGTGTAATATATAAGCTGCTTTTGTCCTGTGTCGTCTTGCTTTGCACACAGGGAAAAAATTCGCCATACGTTGGTGTTGTTTTCAAACGTGTTCCATGTGCCGTCTATGAATAGGCAGAGCCGTTTATTTTGCTTTGTCTCTTCCATAAGGCGTTCCTTTAAAACGGTTAAAAAATGGTCGGGAAGAACTTGAAAATCAGCGTGCCTATCGCCTTGATCCTGGGTTCGCTTGTGGGCCTTAATCGCGCGAAAAGTCCCGACGTAGGGAATCTGGCGATCGCGACAGGCTGCGTTGGATTGGCGCTGCTGGCAATCGAAATCATATCGGACTTGTAGCTCAGGGCGGTGGATCACTTTCGGCTGCCCTTCCAATTATTCAAGACCGGGCGGCTAGCTTCGACAGCGGTGCACGCGCCGCTATTCAGCGCCTCCGCTTCCGTACGAAATCGCAAAATCTTGGAGTCTGATATGACCGAACGCGGCGCGGGCCTGCCTCGCTGGTCCCTTTCGCCTGTCGAAATCACCGCGCGCTTTGCCGGCGTCGAGGGCGCGGCCGACTGGTTCGGGCCGTCCGCCCCGCAAGGGCCAAGTGCGCCGGCGGATGTCGCGGGGCGGCAATGGGATTTTCCCTCGGGCTACAATCTCAACACGTCCGCGCGCGCCTACGAGCCTTTCTCGTTCGCCGATCTGCGCGCGCTCGCCGACGCCTATGATCTGCTGCGGCTGGTGATCGAGACGCGCAAGGATCAGATCGAGCGGCTGAACTGGACGATCCGTCCGAAATCGGGCGTGAAAGTCAACTCAGTCCAGCTCGCGCGGGTCGAAAAATTCTTTGAGAGCCCGGACGGCGCTCATGACTGGTCCGCCTGGATGCGGATGATTCTGGAGGACCTTTTCGTCATCGACGCGCCGGCTTTATGGTGCGAGCGCGATCGCGGCGGCGCGCTTCTGGCGCTTCATCCGCTCGACGGCGCGACGATCAAGCCGGTGCTCGACGCCTGGGGCCGCACGCCGCGGCCTTTCGCGCAGAACGGAAAACTGGTTTATCCGGTCGCCTATCAGCAGATTCTCAAGGGCCTGCCAGCGATCGATTATGGCGAGCGCGATCTTCTCTATCGCCCGCGCAATGCGCGCGCCCATCGCGCCTACGGTTTTTCGCCGGTCGAGCAGGTGATGGCGACGGTCAATATCGGCCTGAAGCGGCAGTTGAGCCAGCTCGCCTATTACAGCGAAGGCAATATTCCCGAGAGCCTGATCGGGGTGCCGGACGCCTGGACGCCGGACCAGATCAAGAATTTCCAGGATTACTGGGACCTCTATTTCACCGGCGACCAGGCGCGGCGCCGGCGCGCCAAATTCGTGCCCGGCGGCGTGGCCAGAACCTTCATTCAGACCAAGGAGCCGGAACTCAAAAACGCGTTCGACGAGTGGATTGCGCGCGTGGTGTGTTTCGCCTTCTCGATCTCGCCGCAGCCGTTCGTCAATCAGATGAACCGCGCCACCAGCGAGACCCAGAAGGACAGCGCCGACGAGGAAGGCCTGCTGCCGATTTTGGCCTGGGTCAAGCGCGTGTGCGACCATGTGATCCAGAATCTTTTGGGCGCGAAAAATCTGGAATTTTCCTGGCGCCATGAGCCCACCATCGACCCGACCATCCAGCGCGAGAATCTGGTCGCTTATGTGAGCGCCGGGATGATGACCCGACGCCGCGCGGCCGAGATTCTTGGCGAGACCCTTCCGGACGATCCGATGGCGGATGTGCTGACGGTGACGACGGGGCAGGGGGTCGTGGGGCTGGGTGGCAATTCCAGTCAGAGTGGTGTTGAAAAAAGGTATGGTAGTCATTTCTCACGCGACTTCGCTGGCTTCTCGCTAGAGAAGTTCGATCCTGACCAACCGCGCGACGATCATGGGCGGTGGACGGCGACAGGCGGTGGCGCAACCGAGCAGGCACAAGGCCATCGAGAAGATACTCCGGTGCGCGATCCTCGGACGCCCGCGCCCCAAAGGACCGTTGAAAATTGCGCGGAGGAATGGCAACAGGCGTATGATGGATGTGAAGGTCTGCTGCGCCTTCCGAAGTTCCATCCAGATCGCGTTCTATTAGGGGGACATAATACTCGGGAAGGTTGCGCGAAGGGGTTTGTGAGCGAAAGGTGCGGCGGAAATCAGGTTTCTTTGGGCTAAGGGCGCTGCAATGATCGATATGGCCAAAATCAATAAACTGATCAGTTTAATCCGTAAACAGGATTGGGCTTCAGCCCACTCTCTGCTCGACGAAGAAGAACTCGCTGACCCTGGCGAGCAGACGGTTGCTCATTGGCGCTCTGTGCTACTGCGCAATGAAGGTCGTTACGAAGAAGCATTAGAATATCTCGCGGACAATCTGTACCGGTTTGATTGCAAGACTGGTGCATTGAATAATTGTGCCTGGATTTTACACCTCAAAGGTAATGACAACGGGGCGCTCAATGAGATCGAAAGAGCGCCGTTCGATGCGGAAATCGAAGATAATTGGGCGCTTGTCATGGAGGCAAAATTTTTCAGACTTTACCTCATGGATCGACTTGGTTTGTCAATTTCACCGGAACAACTGGCAGAGATTCCAGATGATTACATTTCTCTGCTGCCAACGGGCGAGCGAGTTCCGAAAAAACAGTTGATCGAAAAGTCCGCGCGCAAGATTTAAGCGTCACTTAGCGAGGTTTCGGCGAGATTCCGCATTGATGGCGCCGAGAACGCCGTCGCCGATCACAATGGCCTGCTGCCGATCCTGAACTGGATCAAGCGCCTGTGCGACCATGTGATCCAGAATCTTTTGGGCGCGAAAAATCTGGAATTTTCCTGGCGCCATGAGCCCACCATCGACCCGACCATTCAGCGCGAGAATCTGGTCGCTTATGTGAGCGCCGGCATGATGACTCGGCGCCGCGCCGCCGAGATTCTTGGCGAGACGATTCCCGACGATCCGATGGCGGATGTGCTGGCGGTGACCACGGGGCAGGGGGTCGTGGAGTTGAACGCGAACTCGGCTCAGGGCGCCGTTGCGAAAAGGGAAGGCGGTTTCAATGACCGCGCCGCGACCATTGGCAAATATGGTCCTGACCAGCCGCGCGGGGCTGACGGAAGGTGGATTGGGGCGTTTGATTACATCAACGCCACAAGGCGGGGCAATATCGTAGCGCGGAAACCTTTCAGCGCAACTCCGGGCCCTCAACCCGTCGTCGCGATGAACATTGAGACTGGCGGAGAAGGCGGAAAGAACGACACACCGGAGGAAGACTTATCTGAGCAGATTTATGGGACAGGTCCAGCCGGTCAAACCAATCACGGAAGAACATTAATGCCGGACATGCCTGCGGGCGCCGCCGGAGGATACCGCGCGCCGGCCTCGAGCTTCACTGGCAGCTCACGTCTCCAGATGCAAAGCCCGGCTGGCGCCCCGCCGCGAAACGACCCGGCGACAATTGACGGCGTTCCCTATTCGGGACATGCGGTGGATCAAATGCAAAACCGAGGCATGTTCCCGAGCGTGACGGGCCAAGCCATTCAAAGCGGTTTGCAGGGACCGGGCAAAGACCCGGACACGAGCGTGTTTTGCGATCCCGTCAACAATGTTAGCGTCATACTGGACAATACGACGGGCAATGTCATCACGGTGATTCCTGGCGACCGGCGAAAGGGACCGAAATGACGAACGCTCAAGAAAGTAACCTTCAATTGATGCTGGCGAAGCTCGCCGCATTCGAAAGCGGCCAATTGGCTCTCAGTTCATTGATTCCAGAGCTGGAAGGATTGTTCAATACTCTCCATCTTGCCGACCCGGATTGGCAGGAAGGCTTCTGGGATTCGTGGGGCGATCTGGAAATCAGCTACGCCCTCGCGTTGAATAGGGGTTGGAAATCCCTGGATGAAGTTCGGGAGCAAATAGTTCTCCAGGCGGTCGCCGATTTGAGATCGCTTATAAACGCAAAGTTGCCGCAAGGGGGATGAAATTTTGCGTTCCGTTCTCTCGGCAGCCGCCTTTTGTTGAGCGGGCGCCGGGCGGCGAAAATTCTTGGCGAGAACTCTCGCTGACGATCCGATGGCCGATGTGCTGACGGGGGCCACGGGGCAGGTCACGCCAAAATATCGCGCAACGCGGCGACCAGTTTCTCCGTCTGCTCCGCCGTTCCGATGGTGATGCGCAAAAAGTCCTCGATACGGGGCGCGTTGAAATGGCGCACCAGCACGGCGTGCTCGCGCAAGGCGCGGGCCAGCTCCGCGCCTTTGGCGCTTTTGTGGCGCGCGAAGACGAAATTGGCGCTTGAGGGCAGGATGTCGAACCCGAGTTCTTTCAGGCGCGCGGCAGCGTTTTCGCGCTCGGTGACGATGGTTTTGAGGCTGTGCTGAAAATAAGCCTCATCCTCGACCGACGCGACGGCGCCGGCCACCGCGATGCGATCGAGCGGGTAGGAATTAAAACTGTTTTTGACCCGCGAGAGGGCTTCGATCAGTTTGGGGTGGCCGAGCGCATAACCGACGCGCAGGCCCGCGAGCGCCCGTGACTTCGAAAACGTGCGCACGATGAGAAGATTGGGATGGTCGGCGATCAGCGGAACTGCGGTTTCGCCGCCGAAATCGACATAGGCCTCATCCACGACGACGGGAATGTCGGGGTGTTGCGCGAGCAGCTTCGCGATCTCGGCGCGTGACAGGGCGACGCCGGTCGGGGCGTTGGGATTGGCGAGCACAATCGCGCCGGCGCGGTTGCGGCGGTAATCGTCGATCGCCAAGCGCATGTTGTCGTCGAGCGGAACCGTCTCGCAGGCGATGTCGTAGAGCTGCGCCCAGACCGGATAAAAACTGTAAGTGACGTCGGGAAAGAGCAGCGGCCTGTCGTGCTTGAGCAGCGCGAGAAAGGTATGCGCGAGCACTTCGTCCGAGCCGTTGCCGACAAAGACATTTTCGGCGCGCAGGCCGTGATAGGCGGCAAGCGTTTCGCGCAAGGAATCCGATTCCGCCGTGGGATAGAGCCTTAGCGCGTCATTGGCGGCCTCGCGCATCGCTTCGAGCGCGCGCGGCGACGGCGGCAGCGGGCTTTCATTGGTGTTGAGCTTGACCAGCCCTTTTATACGCGGCTGCTCGCCCGGGGTGTACGGGCGTAACGCTTTCGCCGTCTCGCTCCAGAATTCCATCTTTGCGCGCCTTTTCCCGCTCCCGCGAAACGCGGGCGGGCGTGTTTAGCAAAATTTCGGACCACCTGGCCAGTCCCGCCACAAGCGGGCCTGGCGACAACCAGACGAGGAGCGCCGCGTGTCGGACCCGTTGCAAATGTTCATACCCCTGCGCAAGGCGGACGCCGCCCGGCGCCTGATCTACGGCTACGCCACGGCGGAGCTGCCGGACAGGTCCGGCGAAATCTGCGATTACGCCAGCACCAAGCCTCATTACGAGAAATGGTCGGAGGATTTCGCCAAGGCCTCCGGCGGCAAGAGTCTTGGCAATCTGCGCTCCATGCATGGCAAGGTGGCGGCGGGAAAGATTTCCGCGATCACCTTCAATGACCAGGCCAAGCGCATCGAGATCGCCGCCAAGATCGTCGATGACGACGAATGGCGCAAGATCGAGGAAGGCGTCTATACCGGCTTCAGCCAGGGTGGCGCCTATGTGAAGCGCTGGCCCGATCCGGAGAATCCCGAACTCACCCGCTACACCGCCGCGCCCAGCGAGATTTCGCTGGTCGATCTGCCCTGCCTGTCGGAAGCGAGTTTCGAACTCGTCAAGGCCGACGGCGCGACCGAGCGGCGCGGCTTCGCCGCGCCCTCCGCCGAGCCGGAAGGTCCGACGCCGGTTTCGAGTTCGGCGATGCGCGCCTGGCTGGTCGGCAATGTGGACAGCGATGTCGAGGCCGCCGAAACCATCGCCGGTTTCTTTGCGGCGCTGGAGGCCGACCTCAACGCCGATCCCATTCACGACGCGCCGCTGACGAGCCTTCTGGCCCGTGTGAAAGAGCGTTATGTCGCGCTTCTGCAGCCGAAGGCGGCGCAAAAGGCCGCCGTCCTCGACGTGCGGCTGGAAAAGCTGGCGAGCGAAGGCGAGGCGGCGCGTCGAACCGCCGCCGATCTCGGCAAGCACGTCGCGGCGCTGGGCGAGCGCGTCGCCGCGCTCGAGGCCGCGCCGGCGCAGCCCGTTCACCTTCCTGGCTTCGCGCCGGTGTCGAAATCCGCCGAGTTCGGCCTCGACGATCTCGCCGCCGAACTGGCGCGGCTGTCGCCCGAACAGGCTTCTCTCGTCCTGATCAAGGCCGCCCAGACCCAGCCGAAACGCTTCGGCTGAGCTTTTTTACGAATCCCAACAGAGAAAGCATGTCCATGACCGCACAACAGAACGCGCTGGAATTGACTCAGGCGATCCGCAAGGCTCAAGGCCAGCCCTTGTTCGATCCGCGTTTCGCCAGCCTGGAAAAATCCACCTATTCCGAAAGCGCCTCGGCCACTTCGGGCCTGACCTATTACGACCTCGAAGCCGGCGCCAAACTGCTCTTCCCGGTGCTCACGCCGCTGCGCAATTCGATCCCGCGCGTGTCGGGCAAGGGCGGCATTCAGGCGGCCTGGCGCGCCATCACCGCGATCAATTCTTCCGGCTTGCGCATCGGCGTTTCCGGCGGCAATCGCGGCGCCGTCCAGGCGGTGACCACCAACAATTACGTTGCGACCTACAAGGGCATCGGCATCGAGACCAATGTCGATTTCGAGGCCCAGTACGCCGGCCAGAATTTCGACGACATCCGGGCGCTTGCCGCGCAGACTGGCCTTGAATCCCTGATGCTTGGCGAAGAGGCCATGATCCTCGGCGGCAATACGTCGCTGGCGCTCGGCGCAACCGCGACGCCGACGCTGGCGGCGTCGAGCAGCGGCGGTTCGCTCGCCGCCGGAACCTGGTCGGTGATCTGTGTCGCCTTGACCCTCGACGGCCTGATGAATTCCTCGGTGACGGCCGGCGTCCAGGCGTCGATCACCCGCACCAATGCGGATGGTTCCGTCGACACTTTCGGCGGCGGCGCCTCCCAGAAATCCGCCAACGCCACCGTCGCCACCACTGGCTCGACCGGCAGCGTCACCGCGACAATCGCGACCACGCGCGGCGCATGTGGCTACGCGTGGTATTGGGGCGCCGCCGGCTCGGAAACGCTCGGCGCCATCACCACCATCAACAGCGTGGCGATCATCGCCGCCGCGACCGGAACCCAGACCGCCGCGTCGCTGCCGACCGCCGACTGGTCGTCGAACGCGCTCGCCTTCGACGGCCTGCTCACCCAGGCCTTCCTGCCTAGCTCCGGCGCGAATGTGACCGTGCAGCCGACCGGCTCGGCCGGCGTTGGCACGCCGCTGACCGCCGACGGCGCCGGCGGCGTCGTCGAGATCGAGAATGTTCTCCAGGCGAACTGGAATCTCTATCGTCTCTCGCCGGACGAGATCTGGGTCTCGGCGCAGGAAGCGAGCAATATTTCAAAGAAGATTCTCGCCGCCGGCGCCTCCGGCGCTCAGCGCTTCATCTTCGATTCGAAGCAGGACGCCATCGGCGGCGGCGTCATGGTGACGACCTACAAGAACAAATATTCGCTGGCCGGCGCCAAGTCGCTCGACATCAAGATCCATCCCAATTTGCCGCCCGGCACCATGCTGTTCCTGACCCGCAGGCTGCCCTATCCGCTGGCCAATGTCGGCAATGTGATCCAGGTGCGCACCCGGCAGGACTATTATCAGATCGAATGGCCGCTGCGCGCCCGGCGCTATGAATATGGCGTCTATGCCGACGAAGTGCTCCAGCACTACTTCCCGCCGAGCATGTCGGTCATCACCAATATCGGCAATGGCTGACGCTTGATCGGCGCCGCCTCGCGGCGAGGCGGCGCCGGTGTTTTCACGACGGAGTTGCGAGATGAAATATCGGGCGCCCGAGGGCGTGACCGCGCTTTTTTGCGCGGGCGAAAACATTGCGCCGGACGAGGCGGGCCTGTTCGAGGCCGGCGAGGATCTGGCCTCCGAACTGGCGTCTCATGGCTGCGCGGTTTTCGTGGAGCAGGCCCCTGACCGTGAATCCGTGTCCGGACGTCCGCCGCGCGGACGCTCGCGGCCCGAAAAGGCGAATTGATCATGGCCTCTGGCGATCTCATTTCGCTGGCGCAGCTGAAGGCGCATCTGGGTGTGCAATCCAACGGCGACGATATCGTTCTTTCCGCGCTGATCAGCCAGATCAGCCGGGCGATCGCGGCTTATCTCAACCGCCCATTCATCTGGCCGCGCGATGTCGTCGATGTGTTCGACGGCAACGGCCGCGACCGGATCCAACTGCGGCATTGGCCAGTAGTCTCGGTGTCCTCGGTGAGCGTCAACGGACTGATCGTTCCTCCCGCGGCGACGCCGCAAAGCGCGGGATGGCTCCTCGAGGCCTCCGACCTGGAGCCTCCTGGCGCCATGCAGCAGGTGATCTTGCAGGGCGGCGTCTTCCAGCGCGGCTGGCAGAACGTTTCGATCGGCTATCGCGCGGGCTATCAGGTGAGCGAAGAAAAGGCCATCGTCCCCCCGACCGCCCCGTATTTCTTGCAAGCCGCGCAGCCCTATGGCGCCTTCGTCTGCGACATGGGCGTCACCTATGCCGATGGCGTCGCGTTGACGGGGGTCGCAGAAAATCCGGGCCAGGGCCAATATGCTCTCGACGGCGTCGGAGGCTATTATTTCTCCGCAGCAGACGCCGGACAGACTCTGTCGCTGAGCTACGGCTATGCGCCCTCGGATCTTGCGCTCTGCGCGCTCGAATGGGCGGCCGATCGCTATCGCCATCGCGAACGCATCGCCATGACCTCGAAAAGTCTCGGCGGGCGGGAAACCGCGGCTTTTCGCCTGACCGCAATGCCCGATTTCGTGGCGCTGGCTCTGCGCAATTTCGCGCGCATCATTGCGAACTGAAAAATGCTCGACCTCAACCTCAAGGGCGCCTCGGAGCTGATGGCGAGCCTCGACGCGCTTCCTGACACGTTGCGCAGGGCCTTGACCGAAAAAGTCCAGAACCAGGCCCAGGCGCTCTATTCGCAGGTGGTGGACGTCAATCTGGACGGCGGCGTTTTGAACACCCGCAGCGGAGCCTTGCGCGATTCGATTCAACTAGACGTTCAGCCGCAGGACGCGCTGATCGCCGCCACCATCTACGCCAATGGCGATGCGCCCTATGCGGCGATCCTGGAATTCGGCGGCAAGACCTCGGCCCATGAAATCCTGCCCGACAAGGCGAAAGTTCTTTCGTTCCTGATCGATGGGAAACGGGTTTTCGCGCGGCGGGTCCAGCATCCGGGATCGACTTTCGCCGCGCGGTCCTACCTCGGCTCGGCGCTCGAAGAGCAGAGCGACGATATCGCCCAGGGCCTCCAGGACGTGGTCGTCGCGTCGGCCGAAAATCTGAAAGAGCCCCAATGACCAACGCCCGGACCAACACCCGCGAGGCGATCATGCAGGCGCTTTGCGCTGTTCTGGCTGGGGCGCAATTCGCGGCGCCGATCAACGGTTACGACTCATGGGCCTTGCTCTTACGTCGCGTGAAATTGTGGAGCGACGTGGCGCCGGCGGATCAGCCCGCCTTGTTCATCGGCGAACACGGAGAAACTGTCGCTTACGCCAGCGACAATCTCCCGAGCAAGACGACGCTTAATGTCGATCTGTTGATCTACACCTCGGCGGGGCGCGATCCTGACAGCGTGCCGGCCAGGGCATTGAACATCGCCATCGAAGCCCTGGTCGCAACACTCGCGCCCGATCCGAAAACCGGCCGGCAGACGCTGGGCGGCCTGGTCCAATCCTGCCGGGTCGAAGGCCGGATCATCAAGGATCCCGGCGATCTGGACGGGCAGGGCTTCGCGCTGGTCCCCGTGAAAATCCTGATTCCCTGACGCATTGGGCAGGGACGAAAATCAAGGAGTTCGCCTTGAACGAACGCACAGAAAAATCCCCAAGCCTTGGTCCGCAAATCGAGGCGGAAATCGAATCCTGGTTCGTCGAGACCATTCACCAGTCGCCGGTCTCGCGCGCCACCGAAATCTTCAATCATGTCCGGGCCGCGGTCGACGTCTTGAAGGCGAGATTGGGCGCCCTTCTTCAGGAGCAATGATCCATGTCGAACATTACCTCGGTGGCCTTCGGTTCGGGCGTGTTGATTGCGACGCCTTCCGGCGCCAATGCGACGCCCGTGCAGTTCGGCACGTTGCAGGACGTCTCCATCGACATCAGCTTTTCGTCAAAACAATTGTTCGGCCAATACCAGTTTCCGATCGCCCTGGCTCGCGGCGAAGGAAAGATCACCGGCAAGGCGAAATTCGCCAATATCGACGGCCCTCTGTTCAATAATTGCTTCTTTGGACAGGGCTATAATCCGGGCCAGAAATTGTGGTCCTATAACGAAGCCGGGTCCGTGCCTTCGTCGTCGCCTTATACCTACGCCGCCGCGAACGCAGGAAATTTTGACGAGGATCTCGGCGTCGTTTATGCGGCGAGCGGCCTCGCTTTGGTCAAGGTCGCATCAGCGCCCGCCGTCGGCCAATACAGCGTGAACGCGGGCGTCTATACTTTCAATTCGGGCGACGCGGGCAAGGCGGTGCTGGCGTCCTATTCCTACACCCAGACGAGCGGAGGCTCGCGCGCGGTGATCTCGAACAAGTTTATGGGAACCGCGCCGACTTTCCAGGTCGACTTCTATCAGACCAATCCGAATATTGCCGGCGCGCAATGGTCGCTGCGTCTTTACAGCTGCGTGTCGAGCAAGCTGAGCATCGCCTCGAAGACGCAGGATTTCGCCATTCCGGAGCTCGATTTCGAGGCGCTCGCCAATTCGGCCAACGCCATCGGCGAAATCAACACGGCGGTCTGATATGATACCGAACCCGAAAATCGATTGCGCGCGCGCGCCCGTTGTCGCTCTGGGCGGCCAGGAATTCTTCGTTCCGACTCTCGCCTTGCGGCAGGGGCGCGTGGTCGTGCCCGGCCTCCTGAAACTGATGCCGCGCCTCAACGCCATCCAGGCGCGGATCGCGGCCGGCGACCCGCTCGGCGCGAGCCTGCTCGACAAGGATGACGTCGAACTGATGATCGATGTCGTCCATTGCGGATTGACGCACGCCTATCCCGATTTCTCCCGCGACAATCTGCTTGACCTCGAGGCGGCCTTCCCCGAACTGATCGCCGCGCTTGGCGTGATCGCCAAGCAAACCGGCCTGTTCACGGCGGCGGAAGAGCAGACGCCGGGGGAGTAGCAATCGGCGATCCGGACTTCGATCGGATCGTCGCCCAATATTGCCAAATGTCGGGGGAAGCCTGGACCGACGCGCTGGAAGGCGAACTGACCTTTCCGCGGATTGTCGCCCGGCACGAATTTTGGCGTGAAAATCCGCCGCCATCGGCCCTGCTCGCCGCGATTGCGGCGGGGCTGGGCGTCTGGGAGCCAAGGCGCCGCCCCACGGGGGAGTCCGTCGCGGCTTTGCGCGGACTTTTCCCGTCTGGACGGATTTGACGGCGCCGCGCGCGCGAAGGGAGATGGCATGGCCGATTCCAATGTTTCGATTTCCTTCAGCGCTGACGCTTCCGACTTTCTCGACGGTGTCGCGCGCGTTTCGGCGGCGCTCAAGACCTTGCCGACCGGCGTCGATCAGGTCTCCTCAAGCCTTGGCAGGACATCTCAGACCTTTTCCACCTTTGGAACAGGCGCCGCCAGCGCGCTGGTGAAAGTCGCGGAGGCGTCGCGGGAGGCCAGCGCCTCACGGCAGCAGGCGGCGCAAACAAGCCTCTCGGCGATCAATAGCGAAATCGCAGCGGAGCGCGCCACTTTTTCCGAAAAGAAATCACTCTATGACGAACTGACCAAGCTTAAGATCTTGAGCGCGAACGAACGTCTCGCGGCCACACAATCGGCGCTTAACCAGGAATATCTGGCTCAGCGGGCGCTTCTCGAAAAAGAGGTGGAACTCGGCGATCTGAGTGTGCGGCAGCGCGAGGCAATCCTGAACCGGATGCAGGCGCTCGACGAAAAATATGCGCTCCAAAGCCAGAAGATCATATTGCAGTCTGTCGAACAGATTGTCCGACCGATGGACCGCGTCGTGGACTCGGTGGCTTCCTCGTTTTCATCCGGTTTGACGGCCATGATTTTTCGTGGACGGACCTTTGGTCAGGTGATGGCCTCGGTGGCGCAATCCGTCGTTTCGCAATTCATGCGCATGGGCGTTCAGGTCGTCGCCGACTGGGCGAAGCAGCAGATCGCGCTCGTCGTTTTGTCGCAGACGGCGGAGAGCCAGAAAACTGCCGCCACGCTCGCCGGCGCCGCCGCGCGCGAAGGCGTCGCCGGCGGCGAAGCGACGAGCGGGATCGCTGCGATCATAGGCAATGCAGTCAAGTCGATCACGATTGATGCTTCGACGGCAGGCGCCGGCGCGACGGCGTTCATGGCGCCATTCATCGGCCCGGCGGCGGTCGCCGAGGGCGCAGCGGTCAAGGGCGCGGTCCTTTCAATGGCCGCCTTCGACATCGGCGCCTGGCAAATCGACCAGGATCAGGTCGCCATGGTCCACCGCAACGAAATGGTCATGCCTGCGGCGGAAGCCGGCGCTTTCCGATCGATGCTGTCCGGCGCGGCCAATGGCGCCAGCGGCGGCGCCGCGACGGCCAGCGGGGGCGACACCCATGTCCATCTCAACGTCAGCGCGCTCGACGCCGGCTCGGTCAAGAATTGGCTCTCCAACAATTCGCATCAGATCATGAAGGCGATGAACCAGGCCGTGAAGAACGGCGATCATTTGGGGCTTCGCCGCTTGGCGACGACGTAGCGCATGGCTGAAGTTTTCGGTGTCTGCCTTTTGCCCGCGACCGGGGAATTCAGTTACGACACTGTCCCGGCGCAAGGCGCGCGCTGGAACGCCGTGACCGGGTCGCTCATGCCCTTTGGGCCGATCAACACTTTTTTCGCGCCGGGTGGCTCTAAAACCGACTATTCCTACGCGCTCGACCAGTTGCAGGCCGAGCATCCGGAGTGCCAGACGGTCGCCCTCGTCGTCGCGTGGTTCGGCAATTCGACCGACGCGGCCTCGTGCCAGATTTACCCGTCCACAACCTATATCGAAGGCGAATTCGAGAGTTCGACCGGATCGGCTTCGGCGGCGGCCAATTGGCAATGTTCGAGCCTCACGCAGGCGTCGTCTGGGCTGATCCCGATTTCGCAGACCAACGGCAGCTTCACCTATGGTGGCACGCCATCGGACCAAAGCGTCGTTCGTTGCATCGAAGATTTGAAATCGCGCGGCTTGCGCGTCATTTTCTATCCATTCGTCCTGATGGACGCGACGGGAAAACCCTGGCGCGGGCGCATCGGGCTCTCAAGCGATCTGTCGAGCGCGGCGACTTCCGCCGTCAATGCCTTCCTTGGCTCGGCTTCGGCCTCGCAATTCATCCGCGACACGACCAATCTCACGGTCAATTATTCCGGCTCGCCAACCGATTACACCTTTCGGCGCTTCATCCTGCATTACGCCAATCTTTGCGTGATCGCGAGCGGCGTCGACCTGTTCTTGATCGGCTCCGAACTGCGTGGGCTTGAGATCATCCGGGGACCGAACTGGACGGCCGCCGGCGGGACCGACGCAAACGGCCACGCGACCTGGGATTATCCCTTCGTCGCCGGATTGACGCAACTCGCGGCCGATGTTCGCTCGGTCTTCGACGGCGCGGGCCTACCCAAGAACCTGACCACCTGGAAAAACCTGATCGCTTATTCG
Source organism: uncultured Pseudomonadota bacterium (assembly GCA_963703385.1). Lineage (GTDB taxonomy): Bacteria > Pseudomonadota > Alphaproteobacteria > Rhizobiales > Beijerinckiaceae > Rhodoblastus. The sequence continues at coordinate 2,907,906 of OY969816.1, read as the reverse complement.
CCGGATTGGTCGAGCTGGAACGGCTGGCAGCATTCGGGCGCGAACGGCCAGTGGCCGCATCTCGATTCCCTGTTCGCCTCGCCGAATATCGACGTCGTTTCGTTCGACAATTATCTGCCGCTCTCGGACTGGACGACCGGGACCGGGGGCCTCGATTGCGCCAATTGGGGAGCGGCCAAGCCGACGACATGGCCGCCCTCGACGGCGACCATGAACGGGCTCGGGCTCTCGGGCTCGCCGACGATTTATTCCGACGCCTATCTCGCCGGGAATATCGAGGGCGGCGAGCAGTTCAACTGGTTCTACGACGACTCGAACAATGACGGGCGCGGCCTCGATCCCGACGGATCGGGGCTCATGGTCAGCCTGCCGGAAGGCGACCGGCTGGCGCAGACCCGGAGCGCCTATTCCGCCAACCAGCAGCTTTTAGGCCGCAAGCAATATCGCTGGTGGTGGAACAACCCGCACCAGGCGGTCTATGACACCGGCGACGGACAGGGGTGGATTCCGCGCGGTCCGACGACGCAATGGACGGCGCAGATGAAGCCGATCATCTTCGCCGAATACGGTTTTGCCACGGTCGATCGCTGCACCAACCAGCCCAACGTCTTCTTCGATCCGCAATCGAGCGAGAGCGAGACGCCGTTCTGGTCCATCTGGAATTCCTCCGATGGCGAAACCTGGACGCCGCGGCGCGACGATTTTCTGGCCAATCTCGGGCTGCAAACGATCTACGATTATTGGTCGAATGGATCAAACGTCCCGGCCGCATCCTCCGACCCGATGATCCTGACGCCGTTCTGCTGCGCCTGGAATTGGGACGCGCGGCCGTTCCCGACCTTCCCGCTCGATTCGAGCGTGTGGGGCGATGCAGCCAACTGGCCGGCGGGCAACTGGATCGGCGGCAAGGGGCCCTATGTCGCAATTCCGGCGCCGGACGCGCCGCCGGGTCCGGGCTCTTATGCGACTTTCCCCACGTTTTCAGGACAAGGCTGGAGCGTGCGTTACAAGCCACGCTTTGTGACCAGGGCGGCGGCCAAGGTGTCGGGGCGCGAGGCGCGCGCGGGGGCTTTTGTCTCGCCGCTGTGGGACATTGAATTGAAATTCGACGTGCTCCGCTCGGCGTCTCCCTATTTGGAGTTGCAACAGCTCCTGGCCTTCATCGACGAAGCCGCAGGGCAGGCGACGCCGTTCCTGTTCGCGCCGCCCGGCAATCTTGGCGTCTATGCCGGGGCGCCCTTGGGAACGGGCGACGGGACGACAAAAGCCTTCATTCTGTCGCGGACGCTCGGCGGCTATATCGAAAGGGTCCAGGCGCTTCTTGGGAGCCCAACCGTCTATGCCAACGGCGTCGCGCTGGCCTCAACCGCCTACAGCGTTTCAATCCTGCCCGCGACGATCACATTCACCACGACGCCAGCGGCCGGCGCGGCGCTGACGGTCGATTTCACCGCCGCGCATCTGGCGCGCTTCGTCGACGACACCGAAGACTTGGAGCAGTTCATGGCTGGACTTTGGCAGGCTGGCGCGATCCGGCTTGAAACGGTGCGGTCATGAGCGCGCCGCCGACCTTTCCGACGCTCCCCGGCCAAGGCTGGAGCGTCCATAAAAAACCTGTCTTCTCCACCCGTGTCGCCGCGCATGTCTCGGGCCGGGAAGTGCGCGCCGGGCTCTATGCCCATGCGCTTTACGAGTTCGAGGTGATTTATAACGGGCTTGATTCCTCGGGCGCATTTCCGGGCCTGCAATCCCAATCGCTGCAAACGCTGATGGGCTTCTTCTTGAGTTGCGGCGGCCAGTTGAACAGCTTTCTCTATGTCGATCCGACCGACAATACGGCGACCAACCAGGGCATCGCAACCGGCGACGGATCGACCACCACCTTCACGCTCGGCCGCGCGATCGGCGGCTATTATGAGCCGATTTCCTATGCCTTGACCGCCTCGGCGCTTACCGAGGTCAACTACGGCGCCGCTGGCGGCGGCCTGAATTATCTGCCGAACAACCTGCTGCCGAACTCCGCCGTCGCCGGCATGGGCATGACCGCTATCAGTCTCACGGCGACCAACGGGAACACCGATCCGAACGGCGGGACTCTGGCGACGCTTTATGCCGAGACGGCGGTCTCTAGCGATTTTAACGCCCACGCGACCGACAGCGCGGTTCCCGCCGGATCGATCATCGTCTGGTCCGCCTATCTGAAACCCGCTGGCGCGACGCAATATTGGCAATTAGGCTCCGACAACGGCGCCAATGTCGGATATTTCGCCGATTTCGATTTACTGAATGGCGTCGTCACCTCGACGGGAGGCGCCAACAGCGGCGGCCCGATCATGGGCGCGACGATTTCGCCGGCCGGCAACGGCTGGTTTCGCTGCTCGATTGCGGGCGTCGTCTCGCCATCGGCGACCACGGTGCGTTTTTTCTCGATGGGCGCGGCCAATTCGGCGTCAGCGGCGTGGCTGCCTTCCTATACCGGCACCGTCGGCAACGGCGTCACCATGGCCTTCCCGCAAGCCGAAATCGTCACCGCCGCCGCCGCGCCGCGCGCGTTCATGCCGACCAGCGGAGCGGCCTATTACGGCGCGCCGCTGGTCACGGTCAACGGCGTCCTGGCGACCAACGCGACGTTCACCGCTCCGAACACGATCACCTTCACCTCCGCGCCGGCCCTCGGCGCCGTGATCGCGTGGTCCGGAACATACACGTTCCAGTGCCGCCTCCTCGACGACCAATGGGACTTCGAGAATTTCATGTCGGGGCTTTGGCAGAACAAGAGCGTCAAATTCAGGAGCATCCGATGAACCCGGTCCTCGGCCTGATCTTTCTCACCGTCATGGCGCGGGCGGTTTGGGGCTGCTGGCTATGAAATCCGCCACGCCTGCGCTTGTCACCTATCTGAACGGCCTGCGGCCAACTTCGGACGCGCCGCTGCAAGCCGGCGACCTGTTCACCATCTGGCTCGCCAATGGCTCGATCCTGACCTATACCGATCTGGACCTGCCGGTCGCGTGGAACGGCTACGTCTATTCGGCCTCGTCGGTCCTGGTCTCGGGCCTGCGCTACAAGGGCTCGCTCGGCGTCAATGTCGATCAGCAGAAAATCGCGATTTCCGCGCGGCAGACCGACACCCTCGGCGGCATCCCATTTTTGCAGGCGTTGCAGCAGGGCGCCTTCGACGGCGCGATCATTCAGCGCGAGAAGGCTTTCTTCTCATCATGGGCGACGACCGGCGGCTCGCTGGTTCCGATCGGCACGGCGATCATGTTCAAGGGCCGGGTCGCGGCGATCGACGACATCGGTCGCACCACCGCGCAAATCACCGTCGCGGCGGACACGGTTTTTCTCGACATCGACATGCCGCGCCGCCTGTGGTCGCCGCAATGCACCCACGTCCTTTACGATTCGGGCTGCGGCCTGGCGCGCGGAACCTTTTCGGCCAGCGGAACGGTCTCCGGCTCGTCGAACCTGACAACCATCACCTGGACCGGCGCGACATCCGCTTATGCGCAGGGCGTGCTCGTCTTCACGTCGGGCGCCAACGAGGGCGTCACGGCGACGATCAAATACGCCGATGCCGGCCAATTGGCGCTGGCCTACCCGCTGCCGAACGTCCCGGCGGTCGGCGACGCCTTCACCGCAGCGCAGGGCTGTGATCACACGATGGCGACCTGTCTGGGCAAATTCAGAAACCTGTCGAATTTCCGCGGCTATCCCTATGTCCCGCCGCCGCAGGTCATGACCGGCCCGCTTTCGGCCAGTTGGAATCAAGGTCAGGTCTGGCAGTCCTCTCCGGTCGCCTTCACGCTCGCTGAACTTGGGTTGGCGCTTTACGACGGTTCAACGCCGCAGGCGGTCTGGCCCTATCTTGCGGCGACCTATCCGAGCCAGGCGCTCACCTATCCGGGCACCGCCTATTGCTGCGCGGCGAGCTGGTGGCTTGGCGCCTCGGGCGGGATCAATAGCAACAATTTCGAGGTTTACGGCATCCTGGCCGGCTCGGGCTTCAACGTAATCGACGCCGACCCGGCCTACATACTTTACGACTTCCTGACCAGCAGCCAATATGGCGTCGGCTTTCCCGCGGGGTCGATCTCCTCGGATTCGCTTTACAATTCGGCCTACGGCTACCAGACCTATTGCAAAGCGGTCGGGATCGCGTTTTCGCCGGTGCTGAACAGCACGGAAAAGGCGTCCTCGATCCTTTCGCGCTGGCTGCAATTGAGCAATTCGACGGCGATCTGGTCGGACGGGATGCTCAAGGTCATCCCCTTCGGCGATTCGTCCGTCACGGGAAATGGCGTGACCTTCACGCCGAACACCACGCAGCTTTACAGCCTGCGGCGCCGGCCGTCTCAATCGGCAGCCCGCAAGTCGGAATATATAATAACGGCGGGTACACCGTCGTTATTGAGACGGGCGGCACCCTGGTCGGATCGTTCTCAACCGCAAACGCCTATTTACCATATGGGCTCGTCCTGCATCAGCGGCAGGTGTCATGCTCCAACGGCTCGGTAACTGGAGCCGGCGGCGACTTCTCGATCATGATTACGGCGCTGCCGTCGAGCGGTTCGTGTACGGTAACGCTTCCCTCCGTAAATACTGCCGGCACTCAGTTACGCGTCTCGGACGCCAGCGGCGGCGCGGCGACGCACAACATCGTCATCACGCCGGCGTCTGGCAATATCGACGGCTCCGCGACCTATACGATCTCGACCAATTGGGGATCGTGGACAGGGGAATGGACGGGCTCGATCATGAAGACCGTGGCGAAGTTCTAAACTATCGGCGTTTCGCTTTCCGCCAATCCCGCGACGAAGCGACCTTCAAGACCGTGCTTCGCGCAGGCGCTTTTGCGGGTTCTCCCCAAATTCAAAACTCTGGCTGCGCCGCCTTGCTGGCGCTCTGAGGGCACTCCATGTCAATCCAGGTCAAAGACGCCAACGGCGTCACACAGACGATCAACAGCTTACCGTCGCTCGGGCAGGCCACGTCGGCGAATTCGCTTCCCGTCGTTCTGGCCTCCGATCAATCGGCGCTTTCGGTGTCATGGTCCGGTCAAAATGTCGCGGCGACTCAATCCGGCGCGTGGTCCGTCTCGCTTTCCGGCACGCCCCCGGTCAGCGTCAGCGGCTCCGTGGCGGTCACCGGGACGTTCTGGCAGGCGACGCAGCCGGTCAGTCTCGCCTCGCTTCCGGCGCTTGCGGCAGGGTCGGCCATCATCGGCAAGACCGGAATCGATCAGACCACGCCGGGAACCACCAACGGCGTTGTGGTCAATGCGCTGCCGTCCTCGACCGTCGAAGTGGATGTGACGCCCACGGTCACCGCCGCGAGCTATGCCGCGAACAAGGTTATCGGCGGCATTATGACCTTCACAGGCGTCTTGCCGGCCGGAGCGTCTTATGCGGCGATGCTGGAATCGATCAAGATCAGCTTCAAAGGGTCGGTGCAGACGGCAGGATTTTACGTCGGCGTGTTCACGGCGTCGCCCACCGGGACGTTCACCGACGCCAGCACGGCGGCCATTGCCTCCGGCGACAGCGCCTCTCTCGTCGGCGTCTATCATCTGACGACGGCCAACAGCCCGTTTGGAACGCATACGATTTACAACCTCGACGGCATCGCCAAGGCGATCAATGGCTCTTCGGCCAATCTTTATGTCGTCGTCGTTCCGGACGCCACGACGGCGGCGCTCGGCTCGACTTCGGACATGATGGTTGGGCTCGGCGTGATTTAGGGGTGACGCCATGGCGTTGATCAATCAGAAACGGGCCGTCCTGTCGGCCAATAACGCAAATGCGTTCCTTAAAAACCTGCCGTGGGGGGCCATCGGCGTTTGGGCGATGGATGGGCTCAAGGCGGCGGCGTCTGGTCGCGTCTATGTGCCAAACCTCGTCGATCCGACGCCAGTCACGCAAAATCTCGTCGGGCCATCTCGCCGCAATTTCGTCAATTCCCAGTTTTGGAAACCGCAATCGCTTACGGTGACCGATAATGTCGCCGTGGCTCCCGATGGCGCAAATGACGCCTCGACACTTGTCAGCACAGGGACGAATTGGTTTTTATCGCCGCAACTGCTTATCGGGGGCTCAACATTTCTTCCGGCCGGGACATATACTATCGCAGTGAATGTCAAGTGGAATGGTACAGGGAATGCCGCTTTTAAACTCGGAGATTATAATCGAAGTGATTTCGCCGCGTTTACCGCAACGACATCATGGCAGCGGTTCTCTCATACGATTACGCCGCCGTCAAATAATCCATGGCCGATGATCTATACGCCTGATGGCGCGTCGTCGTGTAATTTTACGATATGCGATTATGAATTGTTTAATGGGCCATTTGACCTAGGTCCATCGCCAACTAGTTCGCATATCTATTTCTGTAAGACAACAAACACGACCCCTAATCCGGTGATCTCTGGTGGGTTGCTTGATTTAAGCACCGGGGTAAATCTTCCTTATATCCAATTCAATAGCACTAAAGCGCCATCTTTCGGGCCATTCTCGTTTATTGTTTGCGGCGAACACAATAGTGCTGGGTATAATAATGGCTTTCAACCGTATATCGCCAATAATGTCGGTGATTGGAATGAGTTTTCAGTCGGTAATATTTTAAACTCGCAAGCACTCCCGTGGGTCGGAAACTCGCCTATCGCAGCATTATTCTCCGTGCCGCCATCAGCAGTCGATGCCATCGGCCACGGTAACGCGGTAACAACCGTGACTTATGACGGTACAACGGTCAACATTTATTTGAACGGGGCGTTGCTGTTCTCGGCAACCGGAGCGACGACGCCCTACACTGTAACCGACCTCGCCTTTGGTTTTCTTCAAACGTCATATTATTCGGGGTACAAATATGGGTTGGCTGCGCTCTATAAGCGGGCGCTCTCGGCTACCGAAGTCGCCACAATCTCAGGGGAAATTACCGCTCGCGAATTGTCCGTGGGCGTTGCGATGTCCTTGACGCGCTTGGTGATGTTTGAGGGCCACAGCATATGTGCTGGTAGCGTAGCGTCAGTTCCAAATAATTCTTACGCTGGATTGACGTTCAGCAATGCGTCGCCAGCTATTCGGGGGACCAATGTTGCAGTTGGAGGATCGTCACTTTCATCCATAAACGCACGACTGCCGTCTGACATCGCTCTAGCTGCGAACCTTTCTCGCCGCGGAAAAATCATTCTATTTATCGACATCGGCGCAAACGACATTGGTTTGGGGAACGCTTATTCAGGCAATCCAAACCAATATTTGACCGATTATACCACGCTCATCAACGCCTTTCGGGCGAGTGGCGTGTTCTTCAAGATCGTCGGAGCAACAATCATTTCGCGGACATCGCAGACAGATGGCGGGACGCAGTTTGATTCTGACCGCGCCGTGATCAATCCCGCGCTTCGGGCCATGGTCGGGACGACGCTTGACGCCATCGCCGATTTTGCAGCCAACACGACAATGGGCGCCAACGGGGCCGCCAACAACACCACCTATTTCAATTCAGGGGTTCACCCAACTGATGCGGGCCATGCGCTGATGGCCCCTTATGCTGAAGCCGCGATCAATGGGTTATGGACCTATTAGCGCGCCATATCTCGCGAGCGCAGTCAATGCGCTTTAGCGATCATGACGGCGGCAGGGCGCGGGTTTCTCGACTGAGCCTTTTGGCGCTCGCGGGCGTTGTCGCGCTTCGCACGGCGCGCGCTTAATCAAAGGAAATCGTTTGTCGTTCAATCGCCTGTTCTACGCAGGCGCGCTGGCGCTCGCCTGCGTTGTCGCGCGTCCAACTCTTGCTGCGTCTCGCTCTGGCGTGCGCCAACCGCTCGCCGGCCCTGCGTCCCCTCCGATCTTCGGATGCGCCGATGTGGATTCTCGACCTGTTTCGGCAGCGCAAGCGCCGCGACAAAAACGCCAGGATCACAAAACCCCGCGTGCGCGTCACCATCCTGTGCGGACCCTCCTTTTACGAGCCGACGCGGACGCTTCCGCCAGCGAGCCTTTTTCGCAACGCCCTGTTTTGCTGAGCGTCGCGCGGAAATATCTCGGGCGGCGGAATTTCACCGGTTTTCGCGAGGCGTGGTGCGCCGACGCTCTTCGCGCCTGGCTCCGTCAGGGCGGTTATTCGCTCGCCGGCACTGATCACCGCGCGATCTCCTTCGCCCGCTATGGGCGTCCAACTTTTGCCCATGTCGGCGCGGTCGCGGTGCTGCGCCATCACGTCGGCGTCGTCGCCGCTCTCACCCGGCGCGGCGTGATCCTGCTTTCTGGCAACCACGGCCATCGCGTGGCGCTCGGCGTCTATGCCGCGCGGAGAATCATCGCCTTTCGCGAACCAATCTGAATCGCCAAGCGGTGGGCGCATAGGGCGCCGAAAGACGCCCGTCAAACATGTCGGGCTCTTGCCAGAGCGAGGCGCAAAAACGGAGCAGAAAAATGACCTTTCTCGCCGATCCGCGCGGTTTTACCCCGGCGCAGTTCAAAGCCTATGTCGAAACGCTCGAATGGACAGACTGGCGCCCAGGCTTCGTCGTCCTGCACAACACGGCCGAGCCGAATCTCGCCCAATGGGCGCATTTCGGCCTCGGGCATACGGCGGGCGCGCAGCGCGTGCGCAACCTCAACCACTATTACAAGACCGACGAGGGCTGGCATTCGGGCCCGCACATTTTCATCGCTCCAGACTTCATCTGGCTGGCCTGTGACCTGCGAGCCGATGGCGTCCATGCCAGTTGCTACAACCGCGTGTCGCTCGGCGTCGAAATGGTCGGCGATTATTCGGTCGAGCCGTTTGATTCTGGCGATGGCGCGAAAGTGAGAGACAACGCCGTTTGTGCTCTCGCCGCGATACACAAAGTGCTGAAAATCGACCCGGCGACCTTGCATTTCCACAAGCAATGCGTCCGCGACCATCACGACTGCCCCGGCAAGCATGTCGATCAGGCCGACGTGATCTTAGCGGTCAAGGCGGCGATGGCCGGCGCGTGACGCGATCATTTTCCTGGCGCCAGGAAAATGATCCGAATCGGTAACAAATCCTTACAAGTTGGACCGCCCATGACCGCCTCGACTGCTTATAACGCCGCTGCGGCGACGATCTATCAATTCTGGCTCGGCGCGAAATTGCCCCACGGCCAAAAGTTTGCGCCCTGCCATGCCGCCGGGCTGCTCGCGCAAGCGGACGCCGAAAGCTCGCTCAACCCGCAAGCGGTCGGCGATCACGACAAGGCGTTCGGCCTGTTCCAATGGCATGGCGCGCGCGCGGCGGCGATCCGGAGCGGCTGCGGGATTGATCTGACAACCTTGCCGCCGCTCGCCGATCAACTTGAGGCGGCGCTGTGGGAGTTGACGGTCCCAGAACATCACGCCCTGCAAATGATCCTGGCGACCACGACGGCCTATGACGCCGGCTATGCGGCGGCGCGTTTTTGGGAGCGCCCCGGCTCGACCCTCCAATATGCCAAGCGCGGCGACAAGGCCGAAGCCTGGGCGGTCTATTTCGCCAAGCATCCGGTGAAGTCATGAGCGCGTTCATCGCCGCCGCAATCTTCCTCGTCCTTTGCTTCCCGATGTGCGCGGTCCTTTGCGGATTCACGCCACCTGACGAGGACTGACAAATCCCGCGCGCGGGACTTGGCCGGCGGGGCGCGCGGGGGCCCCTCACTCGTCGGCCGCTCCCTGAGAAGGAAAATCGAAAATGGATCAACTTTTGCACGCCGCGCTGCCGCTGCTGCACGGCGCGGCGACGCTCGCCTCCGTCGCCGGCTTCGCTGCGGCGCTCGCCGCCGCGCTGCCCAAGGCTTCCACGCCCGGCGTCTATGGCTTCGTCCGCGGCGTGATCGACGCCTTCGCCTTCAATTTCGGCAACGCGAAGAACGCGCCGTGAGCGCGGTTCTTTCGGCCACACTGACCTGGCTGCAAAGCCTGTTCAAGGCCGCGCAGCCGGTCGCGCGGGCGGTCGAAGCGGCCGATCCGGCGCTCAAGCAGAGCGTGACGCTGATGCAGATCATGCAGGGTGTCACGATCGCCAACGGCTTGCCGTGGGCCGATATCGGCAAGACGCTGGCAGACAAGTTCCGCGATCCCGCCGAGGCGGCCTTGACCGTCGAGGAAGTCGCCAAGGCCATCGCGCCGATCCTGCCCGCAGCCATCTATGTCGCGGACATCGCGGCGATCATCGTCGTTCTCGCCCAGTTCGGCGTCATCAAGGAAGCGCCGAAACTGACGCCCGAACAGGCCAGACAAGTCGCCGCCGGGATCAATCCCTTTTCCGGCGCACCTTTGTTCACCTGAATTCGCCGAAAGGAAATCCCATGAAAAAGCTGCTGTTTTCTGCCGCTCGCTCTGGCGTGCGCCAACCGCTCGCGGTGTATGTCGCGACCTTGCTTGCCTGCGTCTCCCCGGCCTCGGCCATGTCCTATTTCACTCCAGCCAATGTGACGACGGCCTGCGCCCTGACGAGCGCGGCCGAGCAGATCGTTCTCGCCGACGAACAGCTCGCCAATCAGGTCGCCGGCCACCAGGTCGTCCGCACCGGGACGACTTCGACGATCGCCAATGTCACGCCGAGCCTTTGCGCCCAGATCGGCGGCGTCGCCGGGACCTTGCAGGCGAGTCAGCTTTCGAACGCGTCGACGGAACCGTCTGCTCCCGCGCCGTCCGCGGCCGCGGCCGGCCATTGAGCATTTGATCTGTTCGCGCGGGGATGACGACCTTGCGCGCCATCTCCTGCATCGCCTGGAATGCAATCGAGAACGCCGCCCGCGCGCGGCCTGGGGACTGTGGAATGGCTGACAGCGGGCTGGGACAGCCGTCGCCGAGTTGGTGGAGCATTATGGCGACGGCATTGGGCGTTCTGGGCGCGCCGGTTCTTCTGCAAAAACTTCTGGAGCATTTTTTCGGCCATAGAAAAGTGGATGCCGAATCCGAACTCATGATCGCCCAGGCGCGCAAGACCGAAAACGAAGCCGACGAACTTGCAGCAGGCCGGACGGGCGAATTTGAAAAGGCCGTCAACGATCGCGTCAAGGCCGTGCTGGATTCCTGGGAGCGACAGGTCACTTTGCTTACAGTCCGGATTCAGGCGCAGCAGGATGAGATCCACGGGTTGCGCGAAGAAGTCGTTGCTTTGCGAATGGCGTTGGATGCGACAACGAGGGAGTTGCACGCGGCGCGAACGAATGCCGATTCCGGGGTTTAGCTCCGTCCGAAAATCATTCTGATTTCACATCTGTTTGCCCCGCCGCACGGCTCACGCCGGTGGCGGGGCTTTTTTGCGTTTTGATCCGGCGCGGGACGGCGTGGAAGCTGGCGGATGGACGATAGGGCGCTTCTGGAGGCTCTGCTTGGCTCTGGAGGAATTTCGGTTTTTGTTATAGAACATAACAGGAACATTGGATCGGCTCATGCATGCGATCAATGGGTGGCGCAGCGAGGCGTCGCCCCGCGCAAAGGACTTGGCCGCCTTGCGTTTGGCGCTCGCCAGAATCGAGGCGCGGCGCGAGGGCGGGAGCCGGACGGCGTCCCGAGAACCTTTCTCCCTTGGCGCGGCGGAGGTTGACGCGGTTCTCGGCGGCGGGTTGAACCGCGCCTGTCTGCATGAAGTGCTGGCGCCGCGCGGCGCCGATTGGTCCGCCGCCGCTGGTTTCGGTCTCGCCCTCGCCCTGCGCGCGGCGCGGGGACGGCCGTTGCTGTGGGCGCGGCAGGATTTTCTCGATGGGGAAACCGGGCGGCTGAATGGCGTCGGACTGGCGGAGTTCGGCGTCGATCCCGCGGCCTTGTCTCTGGTGCGCGGACGCGACGCCGAGGCCGTCTTGCGTGCGGGCGTGGACGCGGCGCGCTGCAAAAGTCTCGGCGCCGCCTTGATCGAAATTTTCGGCGCGCCGCGCGCGCTCGATCTCACCGCGACCTTGCGTCTGGGGCGATCGGCGGAATCTTCCGGCGTCACGCTTTTTCTGCTGCGCATTTGCGTCGGCGAAATGACGCGCGCGCCGCCCAGCGCCGCCGTTTCGCGCTGGCGCGCGCGCGCGCAGAATTCCCGCGCCTTGCCCGCCAATGCGCCAGGCGCGCCGCATTTTTCCGTCACGCTGCTGCGCCATCGCGGCGGCGCGGCGGGTCGTTCCTGGCGTTTGGAGTGGCAGCGTGACCGAGGCTTCTTTTGCGAGACCGCCGAAACTCGCCATGCGGCGCTATCTGGCTCTTTTCCTGCCCTTCCTGCCGACAGAGCGCTGGCGCTCCCGTCAGGCCGGCGGCGCGCCGGATGACGCTCGGCCTTTCGCATTGGTCGAAAGGAAAAACAATGCGCAAAGGCTTTACGCGCTCAATCCCGCCGCCTTGGATCAGGGGCTGGCGCCCGGTCTGACTTTGGCGGACGCTCGCGCCCGTCTGCCGCATCTTCACGTCGCCGAAGTCGATCGACGTGCGGACCGCGAGCTTCTTCTCGCCCTGGCGGCGCATTGCGAGCTTTATACGCCCCTGACGGCCTTGGACGAGCCGCATGGCCTCGTCCTTGACGTCACGGGCTGCGCACATCTGTTCGGCGGCGAGGAGGGTCTTTTGTCCGGCGCGCTCAAGGGCATGGCGACGCTTGGATTTTCCGCCCGCGCGGCGCTGGCGCCGACGCCCGATGGCGCGCGCGCTCTGGCGCGTTTTTCGGAGGGCGGCGTTTTCTCTCGCGCTGAGGCGGCGTCGGCGGTCGCGCGCCTGCCGCTCGCCGCACTGGAGATCGAGGAGGACAGCCTGCTCGCCCTGAGTCGCGCCGGCCTGAAAACCATCGGCGATCTCGCCTCTCGTCCGTCGCGCGCTTTCGCCGCGCGTTTCGGCGCCGATTTCCCACGCAAAATCGAACGTCTGCTTGGACGGGAGGATTTGCGCATCACCCCCTTGCGTCCGCCGCCCGATTGCATGGTCGAACGCCACTTCGCCGAGCCTCTGGCGCAAAGCGAGTCCATCGAGGCCGTTTTGAGCGATCTGATCCATGAGGCCAAAACCGTTCTGGAGCGGCGCGGCCAAGGCGGGCGTTCTTTCGAGGCGAGTTTTTTTCGCGCCGACGGCGCCGTGCGCCGGCTGTCGGTCGAGACCTTGCGGCCGACGCGCGATCCGAAAATCCTTGCCAGGCTGTTTCATGAAAAGCTCGATTCGCTGGCCGATCCGCTCGATCCCGGTTTCGGTTTCGACGCGCTGCGCCTGGCCGTGCCGCGCGCGGAAAATTTCGGCTCTGCGCAAGGCGACTTTGTCGCCCTCGAAGCGCGGGAGGCCGAGCGGGAGCTCAGCGAATTGCTTGATCGTCTGACGACGCGTTTCGGCCGCGCGCGCGTGCTGCGTTTCATGCAGGGCGACGCTCATGAGCCCGAGCGCGAAAGCCGCGCCGCTCCTGTCGCCGCGGCGGCTGTCGAAACATGGTCCAAACCGCCGGAAGGCGAGTCGCCGGCGCGGCCGCTCACTTTGTTCGATCCGCCCCAGCCGGTGGACGTTGTCGCTCTGGCGCCGGACGGCCCCCCGGCGCGGTTTCGCTGGCGGCGGAAAATGCATGAGATCCTGCGCGCCGAGGGGCCGGAGCGCATCGCGCCGGATTGGTCGGTTTTCGGAATGCGGGAGCCGGCTCGCGACTATTACCGCGTCGAGGATGTCGAGGGCCGACGGTTCTGGCTGTTTCGGCGCGGCCTTTATGACTCTGACGACCAGCCGCGCTGGTTCCTGCATGGGTTATTCGCATGACCCTTTATGCCGAACTGGTTTGCGCCAGCCATTATTCCTTCCTGCGCGGCGCCTCGCCGCCGGCGGAATTGATCGGCGCGGCGCTGCGCATGAACTACAGCGGCCTTGGCCTGTGCGACCGCAATTCCGTCGCCGGCGTCGTGCGCGCCCTTTCCGCGCTGGAAGATATTGCGCGCGCTGACGGCGAAATTTCTGTGCGTGCGAAAAATTTCAAGCTTCTTGCCGGCGCGCGCCTCGTCTTTTCCGACGCCGCTTCGGACCTTGCCGCTTATCCCGCCCATCGCGCCGGCTGGGGCCAATTGTGCCGCTTGCTCACGCTCGGAAAACGCCGCGCCAAAAAGGGCGAATGCTTTCTGACGCTCGACGATCTCGCGCGCGACGCCGGCGATCTTCTGCTGATCGTTCTCCCGACCCGGACTTTCGAAAATCTCGAACGAACCATCGCGCGTCTGCGCGCGGCCTCATGCCGGGTCTGGCTTGGCGCCAATATGCCGCGCGGCGGAGCCGACCGCCGCCGTCTTCTGCGGCTGCGTGACATCGCGCGCGACCAGGGGGTCCGATTGCTGGCGCAGAACGACGCGCTTTACGCTTTTCCCCAAGATCGCGCCTTGCAGGACGTCCTGACCTGTGTGCGCGAACATATGACTCTCGCCGAGGCCGGGCGGCGGCTCGAAAGCAACGCCGAGCGGCATCTGAAAGAGCCGCGGGAAATGGCGCGGCTTTTCGCCGACGCGCCGGAGGCGATCGAGGAGATCAAAAACTTTCTCGACCAAGCGCATTTCCATTTGCGCGAGCTTTCATACGAATATCCTGACGAGCCGGTTCCTGCCGGTTGGGCGCCGCAGGATTGGCTGGAGGAGCTGGTCCGCCGCGCCGCGCCGAAACGTTACCCGCAGGGCGCGCCGCAAAAAGTGCGCGACCTTCTCGACCAGGAGCTGGCGCTGATCAAGATGCTCGATTACGCGCCCTATTTCCTCACCATCCACGACATTGTCGCCTTCGCGCGCGAGCAGGGCATTCTGTGCCAGGGGCGCGGCTCCGCCGCCAATTCGGCGGTCTGCTATGTGCTCGGAATCACTTCCGTCGATCCGGCCGAAAACGATCTTCTGTTCGCGCGTTTCATTTCGGCGGAGCGGCGCGAGCCGCCGGACATCGATGTCGATTTCGAGCATGAGCGGCGCGAGGAGGTGATCCAGCATATATATCAAAAATATGGCCGCGAGCGCGCCGGCCTCGCGGCGGAAGTTATTTCCTATCGCCCGCGCAGCGCCTTGCAGGACGTCGGCAAAGTTTTCGGCCTTTCGGAAGACCTGATCGGCGCGCTCGGCTCCGTGCAATGGGGCGCCTATGGGCCGCCGCGCCTGCGCAAGGAACATATCGGCGAAACCGGCCTCGACCCGGACAATCCGGTTATTGAGCAGATCCTGTTTTTCGCGCGCAAGATCCTCGGCTTTCCGCGTCATCTCTCGCAGCATGTCGGCGGCTTCATCCTGACCCGCGGGCGGCTGGATTCTTTGGCGCCGATCGGCAACGCCGCCATGCCTGACCGCACCTTCATCGAATGGGACAAGGACGACATCGACGCGCTCGGCCTGATGAAGGTCGATATTCTCGCGCTCGGCATGCTCACCTGCATCCGCAAGGGGTTTGACCTGCTTGCGCGACATGAGGGCAAAACAATAGGCCTCGCCGATGTCCCGCGCGAGGACAAGGCCGTCTATGACATGTTATGCAAAGGTGATTCCATCGGCGTGTTCCAGGTCGAAAGCCGCGCGCAGATGAACATGCTGCCGCATCTGCGCCCGCGGAGATTCTACGATCTGGTGATCGAGGTCGCCATCGTGCGGCCGGGCCCCATCCAGGGCGACATGGTCCATCCCTATCTGCGCCGCCGCGCCGGCGAGGAGAAGGTGAGCTTTCCCTCGCCTTCGCCGGAGCACGGCCCGCCCGACGAATTGCATCGCGTGCTCGGCAAGACTCTGGGCGTGCCTCTGTTCCAGGAACAGGCGATGAGCCTGGCCATGGTCGCGGCCCAATTTTCCGAAGCCGAGGCCAATCGCCTGCGCCGCGCCATGGCGACTTTCAGGCATCTGGGAACCATCGGCGAATTCGAGACGATGATGGTCGAACGCATGTGCGCGCGCGGCTATGCGCGAGATTTCGCCCAGCGTTGTTTCGAACAGATCAAGGGCTTTGGCTCTTACGGTTTTCCCGAAAGTCACGCCGCCTCCTTCGCCCAGCTGGTCTATGTCTCGGCTTGGCTGAAACGCCGCCATCCGGCGGTCTTTGCCTGCGCGCTTCTGAATTCGCAGCCGATGGGTTTTTATGCGCCAGCCCAGATCGTGCGCGACGCGCGCGAGCACGGCGTCGAAATCCGCCCTGTCGATGTCAATCATTCGCTCTGGGATAACACTCTGGAGCGCGCGGATGACGGGTCTTTGGCGCTGCGGCTCGGTTTCCGCCAGATCGGCGGACTGGTCGAGGCGGAGATGGCACGCCTCATCGATGCGCGCGATAAAAATTTCGAGACGCTCGAATCCTGGTAAGCGTCCATCCGGCGCCGTTCACTCGTCGGGCTTGAAATTCCACGGCATCAGTGCCTCGATGTCCTTGTTGGGCCATCGGTTGGCGATCCGCTCCAGGGTCTGTTTCGCCCAGGCGTTAGGGTCGACGCCGTTCATCTTGCAGGTCTGAAGCATGGTGGCGACGGACGCCCATGTCCGCCCTCCGCCGGCGGAACCGGCGAAAAGTGAGTTTTTTCTCGTAATTGCCTGGGGCCTGATGGCCCGCTCGACTATGTTGGAGTTGATTTCGACGCGGCCATCCTCAAGGAAACGCCCGAGGACCGTTCGCTGAGATCGGGCATAGCGGATCGCTTCCGCCAATTTCGATTTGCCGGAGATGCGCGGCAGTTCGCGCTCCCAGAGATCGAACAACACCTGCACGATATCGGCCGACGTCGCCCTCCGCGCCGCCAGGCGCGCGTGCGGAGGCTGACCGCGCACCTCGTCCTCGACCGCCCACAATTGCTTCATCTGTTCGACGGTCGCCGTCGCGACAATGGATTCGCCGTTGGCATGCAGGTCGAAGAACCGGCGGCGCAGGTGTGCCCAACATCCGGCCAAACGCAGGCCGTTGGCATGCGGAGCGCCCGCAAGCTTTCGATATCCCGCGTAACCGTCGCATTGCAGGATGCCGCGATAATCGCCCAGGTGACGCACCGCGCAGTCGCCGGATCGACTGTCTTCATAACGATAGGCCACCATCGGCGGCCCCGCGCCGCCGAACGGCCGATCATCCCGCGCATAGGCCCACAACCACGCCGTCTTGGTCTTTCCGGCGCCCGGGTTCAACGTCGGCAGCGTCGTTTCGTCGGCGAAAATTCGCTCGCCCTCGCGGATACGCACGAGCACGTGGGCCGCCAGCGGCTCGAAATGGAAACCGACCGAGCCCATCCATTGCGCCATCAGCGAACGACTGAGTTCGACGCCGTCGCGCCCGTAGATCGCCTCCTGGCGGTAAAGCGGCAGGCCGTCGGCGTATTTGGACACCGCGACTTGCGCGAGCAGCGCTTCCGTCGGCAGGCCGGCTTCGACGATATGTTCGGGCGCCGGGGCTTGCAAGATCGCGGCGGGCTCCTTGTAGGCGTATTTTGGCCGGATCGTCACGATCAGCCGGAAGCGCGCCCGCACGACGTCGAGCCTGACGCTTTCCTCCTGGCCGATCCTGACCCGCTCCTTGCCCTCGAACTCCGGCGGAACCTCAGGCTCCAGGATCACCTCGACCCGCTCCAGATGCGAGGGAAACCGCGGCTTGTCGGTAGACGCCTTGCGCGGCTTGGGCTCCGCCTTCGCGGCCAGCCGCGTGGCGATCGCCGCGAGTCCGGTTTCGATTTCCTCGAACACGAAGCTCTGTTGCTCGGCTTCGTCGGCGCCGAGTTTTTCGGACCGTTTGCCGAAGCGATCGCGGCGAAGCGTCTTGATGATCGAAGTCAGCCGATCGATCTCGGCTTTCGCCGCCGCGTTCGTTTGCGTGAGGTCCTCGACCTTCGCCGTCAGGCTCAACGTTTGGGAGCGGAAAACCTCCGCGTCCTTCTCGTTGGCGCTTGCTTGAGCCTCTGAACGATCGGCGCGAGCCATTGCGCCAAGCGCCAGCGCCTTCAGTTGATCAACATCGTCAGGAAGTTTGCCGAAGCGCTCGATCATGGTTTGTATGATACTGTTTTTTCCGCAAAAATCCCAATGTTTTCTAGGCGTTCAATGGATTCTAGCGCAACTTTTTCATATCAGCCGGCGCTCTGCGGCGCCCGCACGTCCACCGCGCGAACCCGCTTCCAATCCAGCCCTTCGACCAGCGTCATGACTTGCGCGTAACTCAGACGAATCTCGTGGCTTCCCGCCGACGGCCAGCAGAAATGCGAGCGTTCGAGACGCTTCGCGAAAAGACAAAGACCCGACCCGTCCCACCAGACAATTTTTATTCTATCGGCTCGTTTCGCCCGGAAAACATAAAGAGAGCCGTCGAATGGATCGGCCCCGGCGTCCCGAACCAGAGAAACAAGTCCTTCTGGGCCTTTGCGAAAATCAACCGCAGCCGCCCGCAACAGCACCCGTACGCCTTGCGGGATCATGCCTCGCGCACCGCGCGCAGCAGACGGCGAAGGTCGGCTTCCGGAATATCCGCGCTTACCCGCACCACTGCGCCGCCGATCTCGATCTCCACGCGCCGCATCTTGGCCGCACGCGGCTCCGCCGGCGCCTGGCGCTCGATCTTCTCCGCCCGGAGACCAGCAGCGCGACGCCAAGCGAAAAGTTGCGACGGCGTGATATCCAGCGAACGCGCCAGCGCCGAAATGTTCGTGCCCGGCTCCAGCGACGCGGCGATCGCTCGATCCTTGAAGTCGTCGGACCAGCGCCGGCGTTCGCCAACCGGCGCTCCATCGAGCCGTTCGGCTCGGACCTCTATGAACTGGTTCGTGTTGGTTCTGCGCATAGGCCTAGACATAGATGTTGCTATCCATGTCTAACCATTACCAAACACGCGCCCTGCGCCGCCAGAATGGCGCCGGGTGTACGCTTACGAATCCTGCGCCGCCCGCGCCAGGCTTTCCGCGCGCGGTTTGAAAATTCTCGCCGACGCCGACGCCTTCCGCTCCTGTCGTGTTTTGTCGCTGGCTTCGGAGAAAATTTTGGACCGCCGCGCGGCCTTGTGGGCGGCGCGGCGTCTGCCGGGATCCAAACCCCTGCCGCTGTTCGCCGCGGCGAATGTCGAGGAGCTGGGCGCCGAGCCCGACCCGGACCTTCCCCATTTGCGAATTGGCGAAGAAGTCGTCGCCGATTACCAGACCTTGCGCCTGTCGCTGCGCGCCCACCCCATGCGAATCTTGCGCCCGATCTTTGAAAGGGACCAATTCATTCGCGCCAGCGATCTGCCGTCCTGTCCCGACGGCGCCTGGCGGAAGGCGGCGGGCCTCGCGATCGTGCGGCAGCGGCCGGGCAATGGCAAAATGATCTTCATCACGCTGGAGGACGAGACTGGCGTGATCAATGTGGCGCTTTATTCGACCCTGTTCGAGCTTTACCGCAAGCCGACCATGGCCGCGCGGCTGATGGCGGTGGAGGGGCGCATCCAGAAAAGCTGGGCCGGCGTGGTCCATCTTCTGGCGCGGCGGGTTTACGATCGCTCTGGGGAACTCTCGCGCCTGTCGGAAAGCGCGCGCGGCGCGCAAGATCCCGAAATTTGCCGCGCCCGCCACCCACGTCATGTGCGGGTCATCCCGAAGTCGCGGGATTTTCACTGAAGACGACCAGGCCAGAAACGCCGCTGCGGTCAGCCGATGATGACGGCGCAAGCCAAAATTCGTAATCGCGGCTTAAGCCCGGTTCGTCTGGGAGCCGTAGGCTCGCAGGAAAGGCTACGGGTGTCCCGGCTTGTCGTCGCCGCGAACTGCGGCCTTCAGGCATTGGGGACTACAGATGAGATCTATGCGAGTTCTCGCCGTCCTGAAGCAGAAGATCGGGCTTTTCGGCGGTGACACGAACCGTCCATTCCCCGAGCAGGACGCCCTTGGCGTCGAGCGCGATCAGATTGGTCTCTCCGAAACTTTTTCCGGTAATCACGCCAAGGCCGGTGCTTTTCAGAATGGTGACGTCGGCGATCGCTGGCTGCCCGACGACCAGAGTGTCGGTCTTGTCCGGAATGCGCGCGACCCGCGCCTTGTCGATTGCAACCAGGACGATGTCGTTCGACGCCGCCCGTGCGCCGCCGAGGGAGAGAACCCCGGCGAGAACGAAGGCGGCGCCCATCGAACGAAATGCGTGAAAACGCATGAACATCTCCCCAATGCAAAACCGTGGCGGCGTTCACGGCGGCCAGCGGCTGGGTCGCGGGCCGGCGCCGAGGGGCATTCGACGCCTCCCGATAATCTGCCAGCGTGATTAAGACATGACTTGGTGAACGATTGCTAAATATTGAGCGAGGTCGAGCATTTTCCATGACGAATTGAAACTGGGCTCGCCGCCCGCCTGGAGACGATGGCGAAACTTGGCGATGAATAGCTGAAGGAAATGCTTGGAGAAATTCGCCATGATCAGGGAAAGGGCGCCCGGCCGGACGATGTGAACCCCGATTTCTCGCGAGAGGCCGACCCCGCGCGAAAAAAAGCAAGTTGACCTCCGGCGATCCGTCATTCGCGCATCGGCCCCAACGGCGCCCGCCTCGCAGCGTTCAAGGCGCCGTGAAAAATCGCGATCTCGGGGATCAAACATGAGTGTTCTTGCCACTCTCAACGCCGGGTCAACACGATATAAACCTTAATCAGCGTTCGCGAATACCGCCGCGCCACTTTAACAAATTAGCGACGACCTTCACTTAGGGTAGCCCTATCGCAGCTGACAGCGAGCAATGTTCGGCGCGATAAACCAAATTTGGGAGCATGAAGATATGAAAAACCTCGTCACCCGTTTTGTTACGGACCAGTCCGGCGCGACCGCTGTTGAATACGTCCTGCTCGCGGCCATGATCGCCCTGGCCATCATCGTCGGCATGCAGGGCCTCGCCACCAAGCTGAACAACGAGTTCGGCGTCATCGGCAACGACCTCTGATCGAATCGTCAGAAGCGCCTCCGCCGGGCGGAGGCGCGGAAGCCCCGGCGCTTGTTCCGGGGCTTTTTTTTGCCGACTTCCCGCGAGCGGAAAAACGTCGAATGCTCATTTGAAATTTTTCTGCGACGCCTCCAACGGTAACCAAGGGGTAATCGCCCTGCGCCATGATAACAGCGCCAACCAAACGCGGATCCGCCATGCTTGACGCCCTGACGATCGTCATTTTCCCGGCCCTCATGATCTATGCGGCCTTTTCGGACATCGTCACGATGACGATTTCGAACTGGATTTCGGTTGGTCTCGTCGTGGCCTTCGTCCTGCTTGCGCTGCTGTTCGGTCTGCCGATGGCGACCATCGGCTGGCATCTCGCCGCGGGAATGATCGTCCTCGTCATCACATTCACCTTTTTCGCCTTTGGCTGGATCGGCGGCGGCGACGCCAAGCTCGCCGCGACCACCGCGGTCTGGATGGGCTTCGAACATGTCGGCCAATATGCTCTCGGCGCGGCCCTGATCGGCGGCGCGCTCGCCCTGACGCTGCTTGCATTTCGCCGCCTGCCCATGCCGAGCTGGGCCCGCGCCCAGGCCTGGGTGATGCGCCTCCACGACAAGAACACCGGCGTCCCCTACGGCGTCGCGCTGGCCGCCGCCGCCCTGATTCATTATCCCGAGACCCGCATTTACCTCAGCGCGCTGGCCAGCTGACGCCTCGGCAGCCCCGGATTCGCGCGACGCCCCGCTTTCGCGGGGCGTGGTCCTTTTTGGGTTTCAGCCTGACGGACCTAAAATACGAGAGATTTCATTAACCTTAATTTGACCTTTCACTGTTTCAATTCGGTCAACGTCCCCCTCGAAGATCGCATTTCGGACCGTTGAAACAGCCATGAAAAAAAGTCGGCTCATCTTTCTCGGCGTGGTTTTGGCTTCAGGGGCCGGCGCGTCCTATCTCGTGCTTTCGCGCCCGGCGCCGCCGCCTCCGGCTCCGGTCAAGGTCATTGTGGAGTCCAAACCCGTAGCCAAGGATCATGTCCTGGTCGCGGCCCATGAGCTGACTTTCGGTTCGGTCGTGCAGCCGACCGATCTCGCATGGCACGACTGGCCGTCGGACGATGTGATGCCGGGGGTCATTCGCAAGTCCGATTCGCCCAAGGCGATCGACGACATCAAGGATTCCGTTGTCCGCGGCTCCTTTTTGACGGGCGAGCCGATTCGGCGCGAGAAATTGTTCAAGGGCGGCGGCTCCGGGTTTCTCTCGGCGATGCTGACTCCCGGCTTTCGGGCGGTGGCGATCAATATCGAGGGCAGCGGCGCCACGACGGCCGGCAATTTCATTCTACCCAACGATCGCGTCGATGTCGTGCGTATCTACCGTGACGAGGACGCGCCCAAGACCGGAAACGCCGACTCCTATGTCGCGAAGACGCTCGTGACCAATGTCCGCGTCCTCGCCATCGGTCAGAACGCCCAGGAGAAGGGCGGCAAGCCCTTCGCATCGGGTGCGACCGCGACGCTCGAACTTACGCCCGAACAGGCGGAGTCCGTCATTCTCGCCCAGCGGGTCGGCCAGCTTTCGCTGGTCTTGCGCGCGATGCAGGACGCCAGGATCGCCGCGACGCCGGGGAGCGCGGAAGGACACGATCACACCGTCACCGTGGTGCGCGCGGGCGTTCCCACCCAATCCCGCGTGCAAACGATCGACGACCTCCCCAAGCCGGGCGCCGCGCCCCAAGAGTGAAAGACGATGCTGAAGAACCGCACCAGGCTCACCGGCGGCATAATCGCCCTTCTCGTCTTCGCCGCGCCGACGGCGGATGGGCGCGCGCAATCCTATAACGGAGAACGGAACCTCTCGCGGGGGCAAGAGTTCACCCGCCGCATCACCATGGGCGTCGGCAAGTCGATCATCGTCAATCTTCCCGAGGACGCCGGCGAAATTTTCGTTGGCAATCCGGCGGTCGCCAACGCCGTCGTCCGCGACCCGCGCAAGATCTATATCATCGGCCGCGGCGCAGGCCAGACCACGATCTATGCGATGGACAAGCAGGGCCGCCGGATCGCGACCTACGAAATGTCGATCGGCCGCGACATCGGCGAGTTGCAGGCGATTCTCCATGCCGCCATGCCGTCCGCGCAGATCATCGCGCGCACCGTCAACGACTCCATCATCCTGACCGGAGAAGTCGATTCGCCCGGCGACATGCAGACGGCGCTCGACATCGCCAAGGGCTTCGCGGACAGCATCAACCAGACTGCGGCCGGGCCGGGGACGCAGGTCGGCGGCGGCGCGCCCAAATCGGGCATGGTCGTCAACGCCATGATCATCAAAGGTCGTGACGAAGTGATGATCAAGGTCACGATCGCCGAAATCCAGCGAAATATCGCCAAGCAACTCGGCGTGTCGTCCTCGACCCTTACCGGCAACTGGGGCTCCTTCGTCCAGGACAACCCGTTCACGGTCAACGGTAGCGCGCTGACCAACGGCGCGCTCAACACGGTCTCGCATTTCGGCGGAGCGTGGTCGCTGGCGCAGTCTCTGGTCGCCTTCGAACGCCAGGGCGTCGCCCATACCCTGGCCGAACCCACCGTCACCGCGGTGTCGGGCGAAAGCGCGAAATTCACGGTCGGCGGCGAAGTTCCCGTCAACGCGGGCTATACCTGCAACGGCCCCACAAATGTCGCGGCGAACTGCATGGCGTCGATCAACTACAAGCCCTATGGCGTGACCCTGAACTTCACGCCGGTCGTTCTGTCCTCCGGCCGCATTTCGCTGCGCTTCGCCACCGAGGTCTCGGAAATCGATCCCGCGACCTCTTCGATCATCAACGGCTCGAGCGTGCCCGGCTTCCGGACCCGTCGCCATGAAACCACCGTCGAATTGCCGAGCGGAGGCTCGCTCGCGACCGCCGGCCTGATCGCGAGCATCTCCAATCAGGCTCAAAACGGCACGCCCGGCGTCATGAACCTGCCGGTTCTCGGTCAGCTCTTTCGCTCGCGCGACTATCAGCGGCAGGAGACCGAGATGCTGATCATCGTGACGCCTTATCTGGTCAAGCCAGTGCCCAACAGCGCGCTGGCGCGGCCCGACGACAATTTCTCCGACGCCAACGACCCCCAGGCCTGGCTGCTTGGACGGGTGAACAAACTCTATTCGACCACCGACAATCCCGAGGCGGCCGCCCATTTCAACGGGCGTGTAGGCTTCATCCACGATTGAGCTCCGCCAAGCTCCGCCCGCGCAAAGCCGCTGGCGGGTTGGAAGCGAGGCCTGACCGTCAAGCGCAACGATCGCACGGAATCAACATGTCGCATTCTCGCCTTCTCCGCACCGCAGCCGGCCAACCCGCCGCCACAAGACTGAGATTCGCCGCGCTCATGGCTCTCGCCGCGCCGCTTGCGGCCTGTTCGGGCGCCGATCGCGTCGTCACCGGATCCATCCGGCCGGATGACTATCGCATCCAGCATCCGATCGAACTTCGTGAAGGCTGGGCGCGTCTCGAAGTGTTCCCTGAAGTGCGCAATGGCGCGCTTGACCAGCGGAGCCGGGCCCAGGTCCGTGAATTCGCTCGGGAATACAGGAACCATGGCTCCGGCGAAATCGCGCTGGCGCTGCCGCAAGGCGGCCGCGACGGGGCGGAGGCGCGCGCCGCCGAGCCCGGTCTGCGCCGTGCGCTCGCCGCCGACGGCGCCCATGGTCCTGTGCGCATCTCCACTTATCAGGTCGCCGATCCGTCGCTCGCCGCGCCGGTTCGCCTGTCCTATGCGACGATCACGGCCAAGGTCGCCAGCCGCTGCGGCCAATGGCCGAACGACCTCGCCTCCGGATCTTCCGTGATCGGCTGGGAGAACCGGGACTATTGGAATTATGGCTGTGCGACCCAGCAGATGATGGCGACTCAGGTCGCCGATCCGCGCGATCTCGTCGGTCCCGGCGCGGTCGCCCCGCCCGATTCGACCATCCGCGGCCGCGCCATCGACGCGGTGCGCAAAGGCAGCGATCCCGGCACCAACTGGAAAACGCAGAACACCAATATCAGCGGATTGTCCAGTGGCGGCGGATCGTCCGGCGGCAGCGGATCGGGGAATTGAGCCATGACCAACGAAGGTTTCGATCCCTCCGCGACGGCGCCGCAGGCGGCGTCGATCGCGCCGTTGCCGCGCATCTCCCTCCAGGCTTTCTGCGAAACCGCCGATCTCGCCGCGACGATCAACGAGGCGGCGAACGACCGTCGCATGGAAAGGGCCCATGTCAAGGTCAACATGGGCGGCGGTCCGGCCGCGGTCGAGGCCTATCGCACTTCGCCGACCCCCAATGTGATCGTGATCGAAAGCAGCGCCTCGCGCGGCGAAATGCTTGAGCAGCTCGAGGCTTTGGCCGAATTCTGCGACGCCGGAACCAAGGTGGTCGTCATCGGGCGCCATAACGACATCCCACTCTATCGCGAGCTGATGGCGCGCGCCGTGAGCGAATATCTGGTCCAGCCGATCGGCGTGATGGATTTCATCGCCGCCCTTTCCCAACTTTACAACCTTGAAGCCGCCGCGCCGCTGGGACGGGTCATCGCCGTGTCCGGCTGCAAGGGCGGAGTCGGCTCGTCTTGCATTTCCCATAATCTCGCCTGGTCGATCGCCCGGGATCTCGATTCCGCGACGGTGATTGTCGATCTCGACCTGCCCTTCGGCACAACCGGCCTGGACTTCAATCAGGATCCGCCGCAGGGAATCGCGGAAGCCGTGTTTTCGCCGGATCGCCTCGACGCCAATCTGCTTGACCGCCTCCTGTCGAAATGCAGCGAAAAGCTGTCCATCCTCACCGCGCCGGCGACGGTCGAGCGGGCCTATGACCTCACCGAAACGGCCTTCGACCCGCTGATCGAAATTCTGCGCGGGTCAACGCCCTATATCGTGCTGGACATTCCCCACGTCTGGACGGCCTGGTCGCGCCGCCTGCTTTCGACGGCGGACGAGACCTTCATCGTCGCGTCGCCGGAGCTGGCGAGCATGCGCAACGCCAAGAGCCTGCTCGACAATTTGCGCGCCGCGCGGCGCAACGATCCCGCGCCGCGCATCGTGCTGAATGGCGTGGGCATGCCGAAGCGTCCGGAAATCTCGATCGAGGATTTCGGCAAGGGGCTCGAAATGGAGCCCGCCGTGGTCGTGCCCTTCAACGCCAAGCTGTTTGGCGGCGCTTCAAACAACGGCCAGATGATCGCCGAGGTCGAGGACGGCGCCAGGACAGCGGCGCTTTTCGACGATCTGGCCCGACTTGCCACCGGCCGGGCCGCGATCAAACGCGAGCGCAAAGGTTTTCTCGAACCGCTGCTCGCGGTTCTAAAGGGCTGAACGCGCACGCGCGGGGCGCATTGGGAGTACGGGAACGACAATGTTCGGAAAGCGCCCAGGCGCCGGCGGCGCCACGCCAACCATGCCGCGGAAGCCGGCTGCGGCCGAGTCTCCTGTCTCGGCGCCGCTTCCGCAGGCGCCCCTGCCTCCGCCCACGCCGGAGCCGCGCCGGTCGGACGATTATTTCCAGACCAAGAGCATGATCTTCGGGGCCCTTATCGAGGCCATCGACCTGTCGCAGCTCTCAAGGCTCGACGCGGACAATGCGCGCGAAGAGATCCGCGACATCGTCAACGAAATCATTTCCATCAAGAATGTTGTCATGTCGATCGCCGAGCAGGAGGATATGCTCGACGACATCTGCAACGACGTGCTGGGCTTCGGGCCGCTTGAGCCTCTTCTCTCGCGCGACGACATCGCGGACATCATGGTGAACGGCGCCACCCGCACCTTCATCGAAGTCAACGGCAAGATCCAGCTCACCAATGTGCGCTTCCGCGATAATGCGCAGTTGATGAACATATGCCAGCGCATCGTCAGCCAGGTCGGCCGCCGCGTCGACGAATCCTCGCCGATCTGCGACGCGCGCCTGCTCGATGGCTCCCGCGTCAACGTCATCGCGCCGCCGCTCGCCATCGACGGACCCGCTCTCACCATCCGCAAGTTCAAGAGGGACAAGCTGACGCTCGAACAGCTGGTCCAGTTCGGCTCGGTTTCGCCCGAAGGCGCCGAAATTCTCAAGGTCATCGGCCGCGTGCGCTGCAATGTGCTGATCTCGGGCGGCACCGGCTCCGGCAAGACCACGCTGCTCAACTGCCTGACGCTCTACATCGACGGCGACGAACGCGTGATCACCTGCGAGGACGCTGCGGAACTTCAGCTCCAGCAGGCCCATGTGGTGCGGCTCGAAACCCGCCCGCCCAATCTCGAGGGCCAGGGCCAGGTGACGATGCGCGATCTGGTCAAGAACTGCCTGCGTATGCGCCCTGAACGCATCATCGTCGGCGAAGTGCGCGGCCCGGAGGCGTTCGACCTGCTCCAGGCCATGAACACCGGCCACGACGGTTCAATGGGAACGCTTCACGCCAATTCTCCGCGCGAGGCCCTGAGCCGCCTTGAATCCATGATCACCATGGGCGGCTACGCCCTGCCGCCGCGCACCATCCGCGAGATGATCGTCGCGTCGATCGACGTCATCATTCAGGCCGCGCGCCTGCGCGACGGCTCGCGCCGCATCACCCATATCACCGAGGTCATGGGCCTTGAAGGCGATGTCGTCATCACCCAGGACCTGTTCCTCTATGACATTCTGGGCGAGGACGCCAAAGGAAAGCTGAAGGGCCGCCACCGTTCGACCGGGATCGGGCGGCCTCGTTTCTGGGAGCGCGCGCGTTATTTCGGCGAGGAAGAACGGCTGGCGGCGGCGCTCGACGCGTCCTTCACCGGCGAATGAGAGAAGGGGCCTTCATTCATGGATTTCCGCTCCGCCCTCATCATCCTTCTGACCGTCTTCGCGGTCGCCGGCGGCTTTTATGTGCTGGTCTATCCTTATCTCACGGGCGAGGCGGCCGCCGAAAAGCGCAGGGAGCAGATCGCGTCGAAATCCGGGGCGCGCCGCGCGCCCGGCGAGAGGTCGGTCGACGCGGCGGCGCGGCGCAAGCAGGTCGCGGACAGCCTCCGGGAAGTCGAGGAGCGCAACGCCAATAAGGCGAAAGTGTCGTTGGAGACGCGCATCGCCCAGGCCGGCCTCAACCTGAGCCGAAACAATTTCCTGTTGATTTCCGGCGCCTTGGGAATCGTTTTCGGACTGCTCCTTTTCGTGTTGACCCGCAACCCGCTCATCGCTTTGGCTGGCCCTGCCATCGGCGGGTTCGGCCTGCCGAATTTTGCGCTGAAATTCCTGGCGAACCGTCGGCTGAAGAAATTCACAAAGGAATTTCCCAATGCGGTCGACGTCATCATTCGCGGCGTGAAAGCCAGCCTTCCGCTCGCCGACACCCTTAGGATGATCGCGTCTGAAGGGCATGAGCCGGTGCGCAGCGAGTTCCGGCAGATCGTCGAATCGCAAACGCTCGGCCTGACGGTGTCCGAGGCGGTCGAGCGCTTGCCGTTGCGCATTCCCACGCCCGAAACGAATTACTTCGTCATTGTCATCTCCATCCAGCAGAAGACGGGCGGCAATCTCGGCGAAGCGCTCAGCAATTTGTCCGTGGTCATGCGTGAGCGCCATAAGATGCGCGACAAGGTCAAGGCGTTCTCCGCTGAGGCCAAGGCCTCGGCGATGATCATCGGGCTGCTGCCGATGATCGTCACCTTTCTTCTCTATCTCACCAGCCCGCATTTCATAGAACTGCTGTGGACCACCAAACAGGGGCGCGGCATGCTCGTCGTCGCCGCCCTGCTGGAGGCCGGGGGCGCGTTCGTGATGAAGAAAATGATCGATTTTGAAGTCTGACGACCTTCGCGGGATTCGACAAGGCCGAACGCCATGATGGAACTGATCGTCGAGAAAGTCACCAATTCGCGGACCTGGCTGGCGCTGCTCGTTGGCGTCTTCACCATCGCCAGCCTGCTTTCGGTCGGCCTTCCCCTGATCGAGGGCGATCGCCTCGCCGACCGGATGAAGCTCGTCGCCTCCGAGCGCGAACGAATCCGGGCGCGCGAGCGCGAGAAACTGTCGAAACGCAACGCCGGCAAGCTGAGGCCGACGCCAAAAGCCTATATGAAAGATATCGTCGAGAGATATAGCCTCTCGAAATGGCTCGGCACGGAACAGGCCAAGTCGCAATTGACGATGGCGGGCTTTCGCGGCGCGCAGGCCGAGGTCGGCTTCCTGTTCTTTCGCCTGGTCGCGCCGATCACGATGACCCTGGCGAGCGTGCTCTATGTTTTCGTCCTGATGCGGAACGACTGGTCGTTCCTGATCCGCATAACCGTCGTGACCATCTCCGCCTACGGAGGCCTCAAGGCGCCGGAGCTTTATCTCTCGAACACCATCAGCAAACGCCAGCTCAACATGAGACGGGCCTTTCCCGACGCGCTCGATCTCCTGCTGATCTGCGTGCAGGCCGGCATGTCGATCGAGCAAGGGTTTCGCCGTGTGAGCCAGGAGATCGGGACCCGTTCTGTGCCGCTCGCGGAGGAGTTCGCCCTGACCACGGCCGAGCTGTCCTATCTGCCGGACCGCCGCACGGCCTATGAGAATTTTTACAAGCGCACCGGCCTCGAGGGCGTGAAGAACATTTCCACCTCTCTGATCCAGGCCGAAAAATATGGCACGCCGCTAGGGTCCGCGTTGCGGGTGGTGGCGCAGGAAACGCGCGATCAGCGCATGAATGAGGCCGAGAAGAAGGCCGCCTCGCTTCCGCCGAAGCTCACCCTGCCGCTGATGTTGTTCTTCCTTCCCGTGCTGTTCGTCGTCATCTTGACGCCGGTGTGGGTCCAGGTCTCGGCCCGAGGCTGGTGATATGAACTTCCACATGATCCAAGTGGATCCGGTGGAGCGTTCCTGCGGGGTCGCCCTGCGCCATCCCAAGGCGCGAACAGGCGAAAGGAATCGCGCCGGCCGATGCGCCTCATTGCTCCCGCCGCCATCCTCGTCAGCCGCCTCGGCCATGGGCCGGTCAGGTCGAACGCGTCATCCGCTGACCCGTTGGCGATTTTTTGTCCAGGCCTCGCGCGTCGTCCCGAAAAATTTTGCGTTTACGTGTGAACTTCGCCCAAGCGGAACATTTCCAGCGCGAAGATTGTCTTAAATGTGCTTATGCTGCTTTCGGGTCGATCGACGGGCGCGGATTCATTCCAGTCCGCCTGTCGCGTCGGCATGTCGATTCGAGACCGGTTCGATGAGGCCACCATGAACGAAGTTGTCGGCAGGCCGCCAGAGGCCCGTGGTCGTCGTGACGATGATGTCGAGAAGGATTTCGCCGAGGCGGGCGCTTCCCTCGAAATGGTGACCTTGACGGGGCTGAAGCGGCGCTCGAGACCGGTTGCCGATTTCAGGGGCGGCGCCGGCCGCCATGGCGGCGCGCCAAACACCGGTTGGCGAGGACGCCTTCTCGATGTGGCGCGCGGCCAAGGCGCATTTGGCCAACAGTCGGGTTCGTCTGGCGGGGATTGCAGGCGTCGTGGCCCTGGTCCTGGCTGGCGCGGCTCTCGCCCGTTATGTGACGGTCGGTCGCTACATCTATTCGACCGACGACGCCTATGCGCGCACCGATCTCGCGGTCATTTCACCGAAGATCGCCGGCTATGTTCAAGACGTCGAAGTCATCGACAACCAGCATGTCAAGGCGGGTCAGATTCTCGCGCGGATCGACGCCGGCGATTACGTCCTGGCGGAGGAAGCGGCCCGCCGGAAGGGGCTGACCCAGGACGCGACCATTGCGCGCATCGAGGCCCAGATCGGCGCCCAGGACGCCATGGAGGCGCAGGCTCAGGCCCAGGTCGAAACGGCGCGCGCGCGGTCCGAATTCGATCGCGTGCGGTCGCTGGCGGCCTCGGACTTCGCCTCCAAACAGCGTTTCGATCAGGTTCTCGCCGACCGCGACAAGGCGGCGGCCGGACTTTCCGGCGCCGAGGCGCGCCTCGCCGGCGCGAGGGCCGATCTGGTCGTGCTGAAATCGCGGGCCGAGGAGGCGCGGCGGGCGCGCGCCGAACTCGCCATCGCTGAAGACCGCGCCAAGCGCGACCTCGGCTTCGCCGAAATCCGGGCGCCCTTCGACGGCG
Organism: uncultured Pseudomonadota bacterium; assembly: GCA_963703385.1. Lineage (GTDB taxonomy): Bacteria > Pseudomonadota > Alphaproteobacteria > Rhizobiales > Beijerinckiaceae > Rhodoblastus. The sequence continues at coordinate 2,877,020 of OY969816.1, read as the reverse complement.
TCGTCGGCAATCGCGTCGTCGAGCCCGGCCAGTTTGTCCAGCCGGGGGCGCGTTTGATGGCGATCGCTCCCGACAATCGCGATTATGTCGAGGCCAATTTCAAGGAAACCCAGCTAGACCGGCTCGCCCCCGGACAGAAGGCCACAATCTATGTCGACGCCTATGGCGGCGAAACCGCCGATGGGCTTGTCGAAAGCATCGCGCCCGCGTCCGGTTCGGAATTCTCCCTGCTGCCGCCAGAAAACGCCACCGGCAATTTCACCAAGATCACCCAGCGCTTCCCGGTGCGGATCAAGCTGGTTCATCTGGGCTCAGGCCGCCTGCGCGCGGGCATGTCGGTCGTGGTGGAGGTGGACACGCGCGGCCCTGCCAAATGAGCCGCCCGGCGGCGGTGGCGGACCAGGATGAGCCGGAAATCTCGGCGCGCCGCTTCATCGCCTTTTTCGCGATGTTGTTCGGCATGTTCATGGCGATCCTGGACATCCAGGTTGTCTCGGCCTCTCTCGCGACGATCCAGGCGGGGCTCTCCGCCAGCTCCGATGAAGTCGCCTGGGTCCAGACCGCTTATCTCGTCGCCGAAGTGGTGATGATTCCGCTGTCGGGCTTTCTGTCGCGCGCCTTTTCGACCCGGATCGCCTTCACGGTCTCCGCCGCCGGCTTTACCTTGATGAGCCTGTTTTGCTCCCTTTCGACCAGCGTTGAACAGCTGATCGTCTGGCGGGCGTTGCAGGGCTTCATCGGCGGCGCGATGATCCCGACCGTCTTTTCCGCCGCTTATTCGATCTTCCCGCGCCGCAAGACCTCGATGATCGCTGCGATCATCGGCCTCGTCGCCACGCTGGCGCCGACGATCGGGCCGACGGTCGGCGGCTACCTCACCGATCTGCTCTCCTGGCGCTGGCTGTTCCTGATCAATGTCGGACCGGGGATCGCGGTCGCGCTGACCGCCTGGCTGCTGGTCGATTTCGATCGTCCCGATCTGCGCCTGCTGCGCGATTTCGACTGGCTCGGGCTGATCTCCATGGCCTTGTTCCTCGGCGCGCTCGAATATCTGCTTGAGGAAGGGCCGGCCAAGAACTGGTTCGACGACGGAAGGATCGTCTGGGCGGCGGCGATCTCCTGCTCCGGCGCTTTGATCTTTTTCGCACGGGCCTTCACCACGGAAAATCCCATTGTGGACCTGAGGGCTTTCGACGACCGCAATTTCTGGACGGGTTCGCTTGCTTCCTTCGTCTTCGGCGTCGGACTTTACGGCCTCACCTATGTTTATCCCATCTATCTCGCCCGGGTGCGTGGCTTTTCCGCCCAGCAGATCGGCGAGACCATGTTCGTCACTGGCCTGTGCCAGTTCATCGCGGCGCCGATCGTCGGGCGCCTGCTCACCCGGATGGACCTCCGGCTGATGATCGGGCTCGGTTTTCTCGGTTTCGCCTGGGGCGCGGCGATTTCAGCCGGGGTCACCAAGGATTGGGGCTTCGACCAACTCTTGGCGCCGCAGGCGCTGCGCGGCTTTTCGCTGATGTTCATGATGGCGCCGATCAATAATCTCGCGCTCGGCGCCCTGCCGCCGGCCAAGCTGAAAAACGCCTCGGGCCTGTTCAACGTGACCCGCAACCTCGGCGGGGCCTTCGAACTCGCGGTGATCAACACCACGCTCGACCGGCGCTTCGACCTTCATTTCGAACGTCTGCGCGAGACCCTCGTCTGGGGAAATGGGCGCGCCCAGGAATTTTTCGCCGGTCTCGCCGCGCTTTATGGCCAGACCGGCGACGAGGCGCGGCTCGCCGCGACCCATCGGCTCGCGGCCCTCGCGGTGCGGGAGGCCACGGTCATGGCTCTGGCCGACGTTTTCCTCGGCATATCCCTGCTGTTCCTGGCGGGGGCGGGACTGGCGGCCTTCATGCGGCGGCCAGCAGCCCCGCCGCCGGCCGGCGCGGCGCATTGACGCCTTATTCCGTGGCGTGGTCCAGATGTGCGATCTGGCGGCCTAGCCGCGAAATCGCCTCGCGCAGATCGAGCAGCTCCTGTTGCGGGCGCAAGGCGGCCGCGACCTCATCGGCGCCGTTCGGCTCGTTGTCGTCCTCAGCCGTTTCCTCGCCGTTCGCCGTTGTCGCGCCCACCAACAACTGGCGGCGCAAGCGGAGATTGGCGTCCTCAAGTTCGTCGCCGCGGCGACGCTCGGCGGCGACCTTCGCCAGCAGCCGGGTCCGCCGCGCCTCGAAATCCGCCACGCGCTGCTCCGCCTCCGCCAATTCCGCGGCCAGCGCGGTGTTCTGGCTTGAAAGATCGTCGGCCCGCGCCGAAATTTCCTGGCGCGCGGCCTCGGTCCTTTGCAGTTGCGACCGGACGTCCGCCAGGTCGGCGGTCGTCGTCCTCAGTTGGTTCTCAAGTTCATGAACTCTGGCGTCGAGTTTTCGCGCGTCCTCGGCCAGGGAATCATACTCGCCATGCAGTTTGGTCAGTTCATCTTGCCGGCGCTCCAGCGCCGCGCGCGTCTCATCCAGCGCGGCCTGGGTTTTTTCACCGAATTCCAGCGACTTGGCGAGCTGGTGATTGCGCTCCTCAAGCAGTGACGTGGTCTGGTCGAGCCGCTCCGTCGCGCGCATCACCGCCACAGCGCGCCGGCCGAGTTCGGCGGCGTCGGCGGCGCGGTCGTCGCGGGCTTCCGCCGCCTTGATCTCGAGCGCGCGATTCTCGACCGCGAAACGCGCCCGCAGCAGGTCGCGGTCGGCCTCGATCTCGTCGAAGGTCATGGGCAGGCGCGATTCGATTTTCGCCAGGGTGAGCCGGCGCGCCCGCGCCGAAACCAAAGGCAGGAAAGCAAGACCGATCACGCCGCAAATGACGAAGCCCAGCGCGAAATCGACGATCTGCTCGACCACTTGTCCCGACCCGTGACGCGGCTCAACGGGCGGAAGCGCCCGCAGCCGGGCGCATGCTGCCATTTTTGCCGCCGCAATGCAAAGCGGCCGACTTTTCGGTAGTGTCTCAGTTTGAAATTTCTTCGACCGCCTTTTTATAAGGGCCGCGTTTTTTGGTGGGCTGATCGGCGTCCATCATTTCCACGATGTCCGACCAGTCCATCACGGTCTTGGAAATTCCCGCTGCCATCGCAGGCGTAACCCGAAGCGTCTTGTGAATGCGAATCCAGTTGTACCAAACCGCGTAGATTGCGACCATGTGCGCGTGGTTCTCAAACTTTTTCGAGAACGCATTGGTCAGGCGGGTGAAGCGGCGATTGTGCATCCGCACGGTGAGGTTCTGGCGCTCGACATAGGAGGTCGAAACGTGCGCCAGATCGGGCTTGCCTTCGATCGGCGTCTTTTTGATGCCCGTGCATTCAGCCGGCGAATAGCGGCCTTTGAACGCCTCCGGCGCATTGCCATACATCTTGACCAGCATGGCGTAATCAATGTCGCAGCCGAAGGCGCCTTCAACGGCCTCCAAATAGGCTTTATGGCCGTCGCTGGTCAGTTGGACACGATTGGCGAGCCGAGCAGCCAAATCCTCGGTAAACCACTTGGCGCACTCGCCATCGCGACCGCCCACGAAATGCGAAATGAGTAATTTCGTATTGGCTTCAATCGCGGTCCATGTCCAGACATCCCCGGCGCCATCAACCGGCGCTTTCATGCCGGCAACATTCTTTTGCTTCGCGCCGACGAATGACCATACCTCGTCAACCTGAACCTTGCTCGCTTTCACGTCGCGCACTTTGGCGTCATGGAAGCCAGCGCAGAAACGCCCTGCGTCCACAAGGAGCTTGGAGACGGTGTTGATGCTCGTATCCGTCAGGCGCGAGACGGAGCGCATCGAAGCGCCTTCGCAGAGCATGGCGAGGATTTGGGCGCGGGTGGCGAGAGCGAGCTTGTTCATGCCCAACATCATATGAACTTATATGCTTAGCGTCAATTATTTTTTTCATAATGAAATTGGGCTAACCGTGCGCGCGCTCTCTTTTTGCATGGGCACGGGGCTTCATTTTGTAAATTCGTTCGCGTAGGCTGCTCTAATGAACGCGCCGCGCGAGGGTGGGATGGCAAAGCAACAACCAGAGATCGATTGGGAAGCACTAAAGGCAGAGGTCTATAGTTCATTTAGTCCTGGGTCGCCAATTAAAATTCAAGAAGAATTGGCTGGGCGTGAAGAGCAGGCCCAACGTCTAAGAAATATCGTTTTAGGGGCTGGCGAGCATGCGCTAATCTATGGCGAGCGTGGGGTAGGGAAAACCTCTATCGCAAACACATTCCATTTATCGTTAAACACTCCTACGCGAAGAGTTCCAGCGATCCATATTAACTGTGGCAACAGCGACTTTGACACTATTTGGCGAAAGGTATTCAGAAGAATAAGAATTATCGATGGTGGAGAGCATAGGAATCTAGACGAAATTTATACCAAACCAATAACTCAGGATGATGTTGAGATAGAGCTATCCAATTTTGCAATAAATGATCTACCAATTATTATATTGGACGAGTTTGATCAAATAAAAGATGAAAATACAAAAGCGATGGTGACAGAGGTTATAAAATCTCTGTCTGACCACGCGATACATGCAAAATTGGTGCTGGTCGGAATAGCCAAAAATGCCAGTGAGCTGCTTGTACATCATGGTTCTATATCAAGAGCATTGAAACAAGTGCAAATGCCTAGACTGGTCCTTGGGGAACTTGAGCGTATCGTTACGTCCAGGTATCGTAAATGCGGATTAAAAATCGATGATGACGCTGTGTTCCAAATTGCGTTTTTGGCTCGTGGGTTGCCTTACTATACTCACCTCATCGGTCGTCACGCAGCCATGCCCGCATTAAATAAGAAACGCCTTAAAATTGAGGAAGATGATGTTTTTAACGGGCTGCAAGACGCGCTAAAAGACGTGGATCAGGTAATAACAGAGCAATATCTTAAGGCTGTCGTCAGCCAAAAGCCAGATGAAACGCTTTACGAGCCCGTGCTTATTGCGTGCGCACTTGCTGATTCAGATGACCTAGGACAGTTTCAACAATCTTCTGTTGCTGCGCCTCTTGCGGATATAGCAACGCGCCAACCGCCATATACGGCGACAACTTTTGCATTTCACATGAACGAATTTTGCGACGAAAAGCGAGGATCAATATTGACGCGCACTGGAGAACCACGAAATCCACGATACGCATTTAACGATGCGATGATGCAGCCCTATGTTATTATTAGAGCATTGCAGTCTGGAAGACTGCGTCGCGAGACGTTTGAAAAATTCATCGCTCGTCGTCAGCGGAAGTTTTCCATCTAGCTTTTGCTGCTTTTTTAGCGATGGCCTTTCTTCGTGCCGGGGATATGACCTCGGCGCGCTTTTTTCCGCCCTTCCGGCCCAGTTCGACGGCGGCTTGGTTCTTGGTCGGCGCGGCACCGAAATCCTCCGGCTCCTCGCCGGTAGCGATCCGCATGACTTTCACGGCATTGCCGATTACGTCGGCGGGGCGTTTTTCGCCTTTAGGGCCTCTGGGCATAACTATCTTCCCGAAAGAACGTAACGCGCGGCGCGGCCAACAAGCCAAAGAGGAACCGCCACTATGGCCCACGTTCCTATAACGAGGCCCCACGGGTTTCCTGCCAAGCCGGAAGTGGCGAATCCATAAAGCAAGCCAATGGTCCACACTGCGGCTCCAGCGGAGCATCCCCAATAGAGAACGTTCCCTAGCCGAACCAACATTTGTCGCCCGCCCTCTCACATGCTTTCCGCCAAGCATAGCATGGGAGATGGGGGCGGGCGAGCGCCCGTCAAGCCCCTCAAATTTCAAACTGAGACACTACCGACTTTTCTCAGAACGGATTCCAGGTCGGATGCTCGGTGAATTTCAGATAGCCGACATTCAGCCCAAGCCGGGCGCCGAGACCGGTGCGGATCGGCACGATCGTCACCCCGCTGATCGTGAGCGCGGTGACGCCGAATCCGCCGACCAGATAGGCCGAGCCGTCCACCCCCACGAAGCGCTGGTAGATCGCCTCCGTCGCAGGAAGATTATAGACCAGCATCATGGTGCGGTCGCCGTCGGCGCCGTAATCGAAGCCGAGCGAGGGACCCTGCCAGAACACTTTGCGGTCGCCGGCGTTGCGGGTGTACATCGCGCCTTCGCCGTAACGCAGGCCGCCGATGAAGGCGCCGCCGGCCTCCTGGCCGAGAACATAGGCGTTGGGCTGGCCCCAGCGCTTGGTCGCCGACTGGATCGCCTCGGCGAGGTCGCGGGACAAGGTGCCGAAAAAGCGATGGCCGCTCTCGATCAGGTCGTTGTCGGAATAGGGAATGGGCCGCTGTTCCGCGTTTGCCGGCCCTAAGCCGGCGCCGCTGGCGAGCGTCGCGAACAGTCCGGCTCCGAGCCGGCCACAGAGGTCGCGGCGAGATAGCTTTGTCATGGCGAAGGCTCCGTTGGCGCCGATTCGCCAATTTTGGTCAAAGATGGTGAACCAAAGATTAACCTGGGCTTAAAGCCGCGCGCGCGGCGTAAAACGCCGCCGCCTGGGGATCGCCCCAGGCGATGAAGGGGCCGTTGGCGAATTTGCCGGCCTCCTTGCCATAGACGAGCGGCGCGCCTGCCCGATCGACCGCGATCCCGCCAGCCCGGCGCAGTACGGCGTCGCCGGCGGCGGTGTCCCATTCCCTGGTTCGGCCAAAGCGCGGGTAGACGTCGGCCTGGCCGGCGGCGACGAGGCAGAATTTCCGTGACGAGCCGGTCGAGACCACATCCTTGACCGGAAGCCGGGTCAGGAATGCGTCGGTTTCGGGGTCGCGATGGCTGAGGCTGGCGACCGCGACCGCGTCGCGCTCCGGCATCGGCCGCGTGTGGAGAACCCGCCAGTCGCCGCGCGGCGGAACCTTGCCGCCCGGCGCGGCGGAAAATGTCCAGGCCTTGCCGCCGGCGAGAAAAAATTCGCTTCGCGCCGGCGCGAAAACCACGCCGACTTCCGGCGCTCCCTTGCGAACCAGCGCAATATTGACGGTGAAGCTGTCGCGTTTGTTCAAAAACTCCTTGGAGCCGTCGAGCGCGTCAACCAGGATGAAATCGCCGCCGTCGATTTTCGGCAGATCGCCGCTCTCGCTCGATTCCTCGGCGACCACCGGAAGATGGGGAAGGGCGCGGGCGAGCCCCTTGAGGATGATCTCCTCGGCGAGAATGTCGGCGTCCGAAACCGGGCTGGCGTCCTTTTTCAGGCGGGCGTTGGGATTGCCGCCGTGATAGACCCGCATGATCGCCGCGCCGGCATCGAGCGCGAGGGCTGCGAACAGCTCCGCCAATTCGTCGTCGTCGGGCAGGGCTTCGGTCATCGCGACGCCTTATCGGGGAGAATCGATTTCGGCGGCGCGTCCATCGGCGCGCTCGCCTCGCGCGATGCTACAGGCTCCGCGGCGCCTTTTCCAGTCGCCGGAGCGAAAAGAACCTCGGCCGGGCGGCGCCTTTCGTCGCAGCTTGAGGCTTGCGCGGGGAGGGCGGCGCGGTCCATTATGCGCGCCACGAGATGGGGCTGAACATTGAGCAAGACCGAAGACGTCGCCGGATTGAGTTTCGAGGCCGCCATGCGCGAACTCGAGGAGATCGTCTCCGCGCTCGAAAAAGGCAATGTCGATCTCGACAAGTCCATTGCGCTCTACGAGCGCGGCGACATCCTGAAAAAGCATTGCGAGGCGTTGCTCAAGAACGCCGAGGCGCGTATCGAGAAAATCGTGCAGGGTCCCGAGGGCGGCGCAGCCGGGGTCGCTCCGCTCGACGTGGAATGAACGGCGAGAGTCAGCCATGCCGCAACCTGCTTCCGTCGAAACCGTGGTCATCCCGCAGGCGAAGGACATCGGCGGGTTTGGCGTGCGGCGCGCCTTGCCCTCGGCCAAGCGGCGGATGGTCGGCCCCTTCGTCTTCCTCGACGAAATGGGTCCGGCCGATTTCGCGCCGGGGACCGGCATGGACGTGCGGCCCCATCCTCATATCGGCCTCGCCACCCTGACCTATCTCCTCGACGGCGCCCTGTTCCATCGCGATTCCCTGGGCCATGCGCAGGAAATTGCGCCGGGAGCGGTCAATCTGATGGTCGCCGGGCGCGGCATCGTCCATTCCGAACGCTCGCCGCCAGACTTTCGCGCCGCAGGCGGAAAAATGCGAGGCTTGCAGTTCTGGATCGGCCTGCCGCAAAAATTCGAGGAAACCGACCCCGGTTTCGAACATCATGGGCGCGAAACCCTGCCGACGCTCGCCGGCGAGGGTTTTCGCCTTCGCCTCGCCATCGGAACGCTGCACGGGCTTCGCGCGCCGGCGACGACATTTTCGACCTGTTTTCTCGCGGATGTCGCGCTCGATCAGGGCGCGACCTATGAATTGGGCGCCGACCACGAAGAGCGCGCCCTTTATCTTATCTCGGGCGAAATCGAGATCGACGGGACCGGTTTCCCGGCCGGCGAATTGGTGGTGATCCGTCCCGGCGCGCCGGTCGCGCTGCGCGCGAAAACGCCGAGCCGCTTCGCCGCGCTCGGCGGCGAGGCCATGGATGGCCCGCGCTTCCTGTGGTGGAACTTGGTCTCCTCGAACCGCGAGCGCATTTTTCGCGCGCGAGCCGCGTGGGAGGCGGGGCATTTCGCTTCGATCGAAGGGGACCCCGAATTCATTCCGGCGCCGGAACTGAAAGCCTTATGACGGATAGAAAGAAAAGCTTTTCGGCCAAGGCGCCGGCGAAAATCAATCTCACCCTTCACATTGAGGGCCGCCGCCCGGACGGCTATCACGATCTGCAAAGCCTCGTGGCTTTCGCCGGAACCGGCGATTTCCTGACTCTCGCGCCCGACGACTTCTTCGAGCTGACGCTCGAAGGCCCGACCGCGATCGAGGCGGGCGACGGCGGCGACAATCTGGTGGCAAGGGCCGACCGCGCGCTGCGCGCCGAAAAGCCGGGCCTGCGGACGGGCGCCTTCCATCTGGTGAAGCGCCTGCCGGTCGCCGCCGGCATCGGCGGCGGTTCGGCCGACGCGGCGGCCGCGCTGCGCCTGCTCGCCGCCGCCAACGACCTTGCCCTGGACGATCCCGCGCTTTATGCGGCGGCGCGCGCCGCCGGGGCCGATGTGCCCGTTTGCGTGGTTCCGCGCGCGCGGATGATGACCGGCGTCGGCGAAAGGCTCGGCCCCCCGATCCGCCTGCCGCCCTTGTTTTCGGTGCTGGTCAATCCGCGCGTCCCGGTCGAAACCCGCGCGGTTTTCCACAAGCTCGGCCTCAAGCCGGGCGAGAGCCTGGGCTATGGTCCGCATCCGGCGATCGCCTCGGGGATGGATTTCGAGACCTTCCTGCGCGCCTTGAAGCGCGGCCGCAACGACATGGAGGACGCGGCTTGCGTGCTGGCGCCAATCATCGGCCATGTGCTGTCGGTGCTGAGCGGGGCGCGGGGCTGCCGTGTCGCGCGCATGTCGGGCTCGGGCGCGACCTGTTTCGCCTTGTTCGAAACCCGCCGTCAGGCGGGCGCGGCGGCCAAGGCGATTTCCCAAGGCCATCCGGAATGGTGGGTGAAGGCGACGCTTCTGCGTTGAGTTTTGCGCGCATTATTTGTTCTGGATCAGTTTTCACTTTTTCGTGAGTCGCGCTGAAACGTCGCCTTCTTGAGCTTATTGCACGCTGCCGAAGGACAGGTCGCGGCTGTAGGGCGGCGCGGGCACGCCGGCGATTCGGCTGCCCTGGCTCACCGGCCCGCCGGGAAAAAGCTCGTAAAGGCGCTTGATGCCGCCGCGCATGCCGAACGGCTCGCCAAGAGCCCGGAGCAAGGCGGTGCCAGTCAGCGCATGGCCGCGCAGCCGGTAATGGTTGCGTAACAAATGGACGACTTCCCAATGTTCCGGGGTCAGTTCGATCCCCTCTTTGGCGGCGATCTCGCGGGCGGTTTCTTCCGTCCACGGCGGCAGATAGTTCATGTCGCCCTCTGGGGCGGCATGCAGGGATTCGGGATGGGCGGTGCTGTGAATGACGTTAGACATGGCAGACTTCCTCCGCGCGCCAACCTCAACGCTTCGAGATTAGGAGCGAAGACGAAAGCCCGCAAGGGTCTGCCGACGCCCGCTGCGGCTGGCGCGCAGCTACGGTCAAGCCTTGCCGCAGGCTCCAACTTGGCGCCCGCGCTGTTTTCGGCGCCCGCACGCGGTCGCGCCCATGCGGGCCTGGCCGTGATGAGACAGAGAAGCGGCGCCCCGACCGGGGAACTGCGCCGGTGATTTGGCGCCGCCCTCTGCAATGTTTTCGATCATGACGGCGGGCTCGCCTTGGGGCGTCAAATCGGTTCCCCACGACGCCCAATCTGCGCCGCTCTCACGCCGCTCCTACCGGCTCGGCGTGGCCGACGACGCGCAGGAGGCCGGGCGTGCGCTCGCGCAAGGCGCGCTCGAGCTGGTTCACGGCGTCGTGGGTCGCCGCCACGCTGAGCGAGGGATCGACGGTCGCGTGAAAATTGACCACCAGCCCGTCCTCGGTCAGGCGGGCGCGGATGTCGTGCACGCCCTGGAGCACGCCGCCCGCGACGGCCAGCTTGCGCAGGCATTCCGAAATCCGGGCGACGGTCGCGGCGTCGGCCTCATGTCCGGTCAGGGCCTGATCGCGGCGCGGCTCGATATGGCTTTCGACCTCGACTTCGGCGCCGAATTCGTCGCGGATCTCGTCCTCCAGCGCCGTGGCGACCTCATGGGCCGCGCCCTGGGTCATGGCGCCGTCGATTTCGAGATCGAAGGCGATGCTGTCGCGCCCGCCGAGATGCTGGACGATGACATGATGAACGGAAAGCGCGCGGCGCGCCGCGATCATCTCTATGCGCTCGGTGACCGTCTCCTCATTGAGGGCGCGCGGCGCGGTGATGATGCTGGCCTGGGTCTGAGGCGAGATCTCGGCGATTTTCGCCTGGACCGCGCGTTCGATCTCGATCAGGCGTTCGACGGCGAGGGTGCGCGGGACGCCGATTGTGATCTCGCCCAGGACATGCGGGCCGTTGGCGCGCAGCTTGAGATCCTCCACCGCGACCACGCCGGGGATTCGCACGATCGCGGCGCGCAGCTTGTCGGCGAGGCCGACCGGCGCCGCGTCGAGCAGGGTTTCGACGGTCGCGCTGCCGAGATGGAAGCCGGCATAGCCGATGAACAAAGCGACGCCGAGCGCGGCCAGGGTGTCGCCCTGATGAAAGCCGAAGGAATTGGCGGCGAGTCCGGCCAGCACCAGCGCCGTTCCAATCAGGTCGCTGGCGAAATGCATGGCGTCGGCGGCCAACGCGTGGCTGCCGGTCTTTTGGGCCACGGCGCGCAGGGTCAGCCAGCGCGTCACGTCCACGCCCATCGACACAAACAGCACGGCGAAGACCGGCCAGCTGGCGTCCACCGGTTCGGCGCCCACCCACAGGCGCCGGATCGCGGCGACCAGCACAAAGCAGGCGAGGCCGGCGAGCAGGCCGGTCTCCGCCAGAGCCGAAAGCGATTCGAACTTGGTGTGGCCATAGGGATGGCGTTCGTCGGCGGGCTTGTTGGCCTCGCGCACCGCGAAATAAGTGAGAATGGTGGCGCCGGTGTCGAGCGCGTTATGGGCGCCCTCGGACAGCAAAGCGAGCGAGCCTGAGGCGAGGCCCGCCGCGATCTTGCCGATTGTCAGCAGAAAACTGGCGGCGATCGAGCCGAAAGCGACCTTTTCCTTGAGGGCGGCATCAGTCAAGGGAAGTCCTCCTGCCTTATGTCCGGTCCATTAGCAGATCGCGGCGCGGCGCAGCAAGGTCGCGGCTTTTGTGGTAACAAATGCGCAATCGGCCCTTGAGGGCCCGACAGGAGCAGTGGCGATGCGCTATCTTCACAGCATGGTCAGGGTCGGCGATCTCGACGCGGCCCTCGATTTTTTCGTCAACAAGCTTGGCATGGTCGAAATCCGCCGCACCGAAAGCGAGGGAGGCCGCTTTACCCTGGTCTTTCTGGCCGCGCCGGGCGACGCCGCCCGCGCCGCGTCGGAAACCGCGCCTCTGGTCGAGCTGACCTATAACTGGGACCCGGAGGTTTATACCGGCGGCCGCAATTTCGGCCATCTCGCCTATGAGGTCGAGGACATCTACGCCCTGTGCGACAAGCTCGCTAGGGCGGGGGTGACGATCAACCGCCCGCCGCGCGACGGCCGCATGGCCTTCATCCGAACGCCGGACGGCATTTCGATCGAACTGCTGCAACAAGGCGCGGCCCTGCCGGCGCGCGAGCCCTGGGTCAACGCCCCCAATATCGGAACCTGGTGATGGCGCGCGAAAAAAAGGCCGAGCGAAAGTCTCGCGAAGCGATCGTGGCCGCCTGCCGCGCCATGAACGCCAAACATTTCAACCAGGGCGCGGCCGGGAACATTTCCGCGCGCCTGGGCCCCTCCATGCTGATCACGCCGAGCGGGGTCGATTACGACGCCCTGACGCCCGACATGATCGTCGTCATGGGGCTCGACGCCGATACGCCCGCCATCGATGAAAAGACCGGCCTGAAGGCGTCGAGCGAATGGCGTTTCCACCGCGACATCCTGCGCGCCCGCCCCGACATCGGGGCGGTGGTCCACGCCCATGCGCCTTACGCCACGGTCCTGTCGATGCTGCGCCGGCCCATTCCCGCGAGTCATTACATGATCGCCGCCTTCGGCGGCTCGACGATCGAATGCACGGATTACGCGCCTTTCGGGACAGCGGAACTGTCGACGCTGGCGGTCGCCGGGCTTGGCCCCCGCAATGGCGTGCTGCTCGGGAGCCATGGCATGATCGCCGTCGGGCCGGACCTCATACGCGCGCTTTGGCTCGCGGGCGAACTCGAAACCCTGGCCCAGATGCATTATCTCGCCGGCCTCGCCGGCGCCCCGGCGATCTTGCCGAATCGCGAGGTGCTCTCGCTGATCGAAAAGTTCGCCGCTTACGGGCCGGGAGCGAAGAAAAGTTGAAAAATCGTTGATCGTCAGAGGCTTACGATACGTCAGTTCGGCGAACTCACGCAAATGTGATTCGGTCGGCGCCGGCGCGAGCTGCTAGTGTGGAGCAGTTTCCACTGGCGTTTGAGTTGCTGCACGGGTTTTCCCCGAATCCTCGCGCGCATGCGAATCTTGAACCTTCGCGCGCATACGAAATCGGAGACCTCTATGCGAACGGCCGAATTGTTCCGCACCTGCGCCAACGAATATGTCGCAGCCGCCGCTCTGGCCTGTATCGGAGGCCGGCTGGAGCGCCGTGTGGCGGCCGCGGCCCATCGCGCCGACCTGTCCGTTGGCGCCTATGTGGCGCGGCTGGTGGCGGATTACGACCGCATGGCGAGTCCCCGTCGCCGCAAGCTCCTCGAAATGGGCATGCTCCGACACGACACGCCGCTTCTCGCCGGCCTGCGCCATGTCGTCGAGACGGCGCTGGAGGGAGCCTGGGATGGTGCGCTCGGTGTCGTCGATGATTATTCCCGGACCCCGGCCTCGCTCGCTCAGCGCGACGCTTTCTCGCGTTTCACTTGGAGCGTCCCGCACCACGGCGCGTTGCACGCGCGCTAGCCGGCGCGGAAAAGTCTCTATGGCTGAGATTTCTCGGGCGGCAAGGCCGCCCGATTTTTTTGCAGGCGCCAGCGGTAACGAAACGACTGGCGGAAAACCTTTTGTTCCCGTACAAGCGCGTCTGCGTAAAGGCTTGGCCGCGACAGGCGGCATGAGCGATCGCGCATATCTTGGATCGATCGGCGTCGACGCCGCCCGATTTTCGCCTTTCGCGGCGCTTATTTCCGGCGTGGGGCGGGCGGGAGGTCGTTCAATTCGGCTTGGGCCAACGGGATCTCAACGCTTTCGCTCTATCAATTGGAGGCGGCGCTGTTTCTCACTTGGCCGGGGCGAGACCAGGCGCTCACGGGAACGAGCATGTTTGTCGAGACGATAAAGCCCTTAATCGCGCAGCACGGTTATCTCGCCGTCTTCTGCATCGTGATGCTGGAGAGCCTCGGCGTCCCATTTCCCGGCGAGACAGCATTGGTTCTCGGGGCCATGTTCGCCGGGGCGACCGGCCTGCTGGAGATCAAACTGGTCATCGCCATGGCGGTGGCGGGCGCCATTCTCGGCGGCAGTGGCGGCTTCTGGGCGGGGCGCCACTTCGGCCTGCCGCTGCTGCTGAACCATGGCGGCAAGGTCGGCCTGTCCGACGATCGCATCAAGCTCGGCCAATATTTGTTCGACCATCACGGCGCCAAAATCGTCTTTTTCGGTCGCTTCATCGCGATTTTGCGCATTTTCGCCGCCTTTTTCGCCGGGGTGAACCGTTACGGCTGGGGCCAGTTCCTGTTCTATAACGCCACCGGCGGCGTGGTCTGGGCGGTTGCTTTCGGCCTCGGCGGCTATGCTTTCGGCGATGCTTTCGAGCGCGTCGAGGGGCCTTTGAGCAAGATTGTCCTCGCCCTCGTCGTTCTCGGCGTCGCCATCGGCTGGTGGCTGATCCACACCCAGGAAAAAAAGCTCATCGCGCGGGCCGTCGCCGCTTATCCCGGCCCCTTGCGCGTCGGTCCGGCGCGACGGGTCGAGCCGGCGCCCGGCGAATGATCGTGGCGGTCAGAGCGAAAGCTTGAATTTTTCGGCGATCTCGCCGATCAGGCCACGGCGGAAGCTCAGCACGATCGCCACGAAGATCACGCCCTGCGCGACCATGACCCATTGGCCGAAATTCGCGAGGCCGTTCTGCATGGCGACGATCGCCAGCGCCCCGATCGCCGGGCCGGAGATCGTGCCGAGGCCGCCGACCAGGGTCATCAGGATCACTTCGCCGGAAGCCGTCCAATAGACGTCGGTCAGGGTAGCGCTTTGCGCGACGATCGCCTTGGTCGCCCCGGCGAGGCCGGCCAGGAGCGCAGACAAGGTGAAAGCCGCGAGCTTGTACTGGTCCACCCTGTAGCCGAGCGAAATGGCGCGCGTCTCGTTTTCCCGCACCGCCCGCAGCACCGTCCCGAAGGGCGAATGGACGATGCGAAGGACCGAGAACTGGCTGAAGAGGAACAGCGCCAGAACGACGTAATAAAGCGTCAGGTCGTGGCCGAGATCGATCAGGCCGAAAAGCTTTCCGCGCGGGACGCCCTGGATTCCGTCCTCGCCATGCGTGAAAGGCGCCTGCAGGGCGAGGAAATAGACGAGTTGCGCGAGCGCCAGGGTAATCATGGAGAAATAGACGCCCTGGCGGCGGATCGACAGCGCCCCCGCGACGAGGCCGAGCAGGCCGGCGGCAAGCGCCCCGGCGAGGATCGCCGCTTCGGGCGGAAAGCCCCAGGCCTTGGCGGCATGGGCGGCGACATAACTCGCGGAGCCGAGGAACATGGCGTGGCCGAAGGACAGCAACCCGCCATAGCCGGCCAGCAGATTGAAGGCGCTGGCGAACATGGCCATGCACAGGGCCTCGGCCAGGAAAAAGGGATAGAGCGCCACGGGCGCGAGCGCGAGCAGGGCGCCGAGCGTGAGCAGCGCGGCGATTTGGCTGGCGAAACCGCCGCGGGCGAGCGGGGCGGAGGGCGCGGCGCGCATCATGTCACGCCTTTCGCCCGAACAGGCCGGCAGGCCTGAACAGCAGGACAAGAACCATGACGACGAAGACCGTGGTGTTGGCCGCCGGAGGATAAAAGACCTTGGTGAGGCCCTCGAGCACCCCGAGCAGCAGGCCGGCGACGATCGAGCCCATGATCGATCCCATGCCGCCGATCACCACCACCGCGAAAACGGTGACGACGATATCCGCGCCCATCAGCGGACGGACCTGATAGATCGGGGCCGCCAGCACGCCCGCCAGGGCCGCGAGGCCGACCGCGAAACCAAAGGTCAGGGTGACGAGGCGCGGGACATTGACGCCAAAGGCGCGGGTCAGCGCCGGATTTTCGGTCGCCGCGCGCAAAGTGGCGCCGAGCGCGGTCCTTTCAATCGCGAACCAGACGGCGAGGCAGGCCGCGAGGGAGAAAAGCAGGGTCCAAGCGCGATCATGGGGCAGATACATGAAGCCAAGATTGGAGCCGCCGCGCAGCAGATCGGGAACGGGATAGGGCAGGCCGGAGGCGCCGAAGTAATTCTGGAACAGGCCCTGGATGATCAGCGCCAGGCCGAAGGTCAGCAGCAGACCGTAGATTGGATCGAGCCCCGCCAGGCGCTTGAGCATGGTCCGCTCGACGACCATGCCCAGCGCGCCGACGCCAAGCGGCGCGAGGACGAGCGCCGGCCAATAGCCGATATGCCAATCGTTGAGCAGGAACCAGGCGGCGAAGGCGCCCATCATATAGAAGGCGCCATGGGCGAAATTGACGATGTTCAACACGCCGAAGATCACGGCGAGGCCGAGGCTCAAAAGCGCATAGAAGGCGCCGTTGATCAGCCCGACCAGCAATTGGGCGAACAAGGCCTGGGGGGCGATGTCGAGAAGGGGGATCATGAGATCGCCCCTCCGATTGGCCCAAAGCCTCGTCCGATCATTTCTTCACCAGCGGGCATTCGCTTTGCGCCAGCGGCCGAAAAGCCTCCTCGCCCGGCAGGGTCACGACGACCTTGGCGTAATCCCAGGGATATTTCGATTCCGCCGGCGTTTTCACCTGGAGCAGGTAGAGCGGATGAATTTTGCGGCCGTCGGGTCGGATAGTGCCCTTGCCGAGCGCCTCGTCCTCGGTCGGCATGGCTTCCATCTTCCTGACGATCGCCGCGCCGTCGGGGGTGGGCCTTAGCGCCTCGACCGCCTTGAGATAATGGATCAGCGACGAATAGACGCCAGCCTGAACCATGGTCGGCTTGGCGGCGTTCCTGGTTCGCTTGGCGTAGCGGTTGGCGAAATCGCGCGTCCGGTCGTTGAGGTCCCAATAATAAGCGGTGGTGAAATCCAGCCCCTGCGCGGCCTGAAGGCCAAGGGCATGGACGTCGGAGATGAACATCAGCAGCGCCGCGAGCTTCTGCCCGCCCTGGGTCACGCCGAATTCGGCGGCCTGCTTGATGGCGTTGGCGGTGTCGGCGCCGGCGTTGGCGAGGCCGATGACCTTGGCCTTGGAGGCCTGCGCCTGGAGCAGCTGCGAGGAAAAGTCCGCACTGTTGAGCGGCGCCATCACATCGCCCACGACCTTGCCGCCATTGGCGAGGACGACCGCGGTGGTGTCGCGCTCCAGCGCCTTGCCGAAGGCGTAATCGGCGGTGATGAAATACCAACTGTCGCCGCCGGCCTTGAGCAGGGCCTTTCCTGTGCCATTCGCCTGCGAGTAAGTGTCATAGGTCCAATGAATCGTATTCGGCGAACAGGCCTTGCCGGTGAGGTCCGAACTGCCCGCGCCGGAAACCAGGAAAACCTTGTTCTTCTCCCTCACGATCTGGCTGACGGCCAGCGCCACGCCGGAATTCAGCGAATCCAGGATGACGTCCGCCTTGCCCTGGTCAATCCATTGGCGGGCGATGTTGGAGCCGATGTCCACCTTGTTCTGATGGTCGGCGGAAACGAGATTGATCTTCCAGCCCTTGGCAAGAAGGCCGGAATCGTCGATCGCCATTTGCGCGGCGATGACCGAGCCGGCGCCGCCGACATCGGCATAGGGGCCGGACATGTCCGTGAGGACGCCGACATTGACGATCTTGTCTTGGACGATCTTGTCTTGTGCGGTTTTTTCTTGCGCGACGGCCGAGCCGGTGAGCATCAGGGCAAGAGTTCGCGCCCGCCCAAACAAAATGTTTCATTCTTTTCCTCCCTGGTCGTCACACGCTTAGGAATTCATGCAGCTTGTCCATGTTCTCGGCAAGCCGGCTGCTTTCGAAGGATTCGACGATCCTGCCGTGCTCCATCACGTGAAACCGGTCGGCGAGCGCCGAGGCCCAGCGGAAATTCTGCTCGACCAGCAGGATGGTGAAACCCCTGGCCTTGAGCTTCGTGATGGCGCCGCCGATCTGCTCGACGATGACCGGAGCGAGGCCCTCGGTCGGTTCGTCCAGCAACAACAGCCGCGCTCCGGTGCGCAGGATGCGCCCGATCGCCAGCATCTGCTGTTCGCCGCCGGACAATTTGCCGCCGGAGCTGGCGAGGCGTTCGCTCAGATTGGGGAAAAGGGCGAAGATTTCGTCGAGGCCGAGGCCGCCTGGCGCGATTTTCGGCGGCAGCATCAGGTTTTCCTGGACGGTGAGGCTGGCGAAGACGCCGCGCTCCTCGGGGCACAGGGCGACGCCGAGCCGGGCGATCCGGTCCGACGGCAGGCCGATGGTCTCGTGTCCGCGATAACGGATCGAGCCCTTGCGCTTGGCGATCATGCCCATGATCGACTTGAGCGTCGTGGTCTTGCCGGCCCCGTTGCGGCCGAGCAGCGTGACGACCTCGCCCTCGCGCACGTCGAGCGAGACGCCGTGCAGAACATGCGATTCGCCATAAAAAGCGTGCACGCCTTCCACTTCCAGCACAGCGTCAGCCATGGGGCGCGGCTCCGTCGGCCTGCGATCCAAGATAGGCCTCTCTCACCGCCGGATCGCGCGAAACAGATGCGTAATCGCCCTCCGCCAGCACACGCCCCCGGTTCAGGACAGTGATTCCGTCGCAAAGGCGCGACACCACGCCAAGATTGTGCTCGACCATCAGTACGGTGCGACCCTTCGCTACGCGCAGGATCAGATCGGCGATGCGGTCGATGTCCTCGTGGCCCAGGCCGGCCATCGGTTCGTCGAGCAGCATCATCCGGGGATCGAGCGCGAGCGTGGCGGCGATTTCCAGCGCCCGTCTGCGGCCATAGGCCATTTCGCCGGCCCTGGTTTCGGCCCATTCGGCGAGGCCGACCTCGTCGAGCAGGGCGCGGGCGCGCGAATCATATTGTCGCAGGATCTTGCCCGAACGCCAGAAATCGAACGAATCGCCACGCGCGCGCTGAAGCGCGATCCGCACGTTTTCGAGGGCGGTGAAATCGGGAAAAACCGCTGAAATCTGGAAGGAGCGGACCAGGCCGAGCCGCGCCACGTCGGCCGGCCTGGCGCGCGTTATGTCGCGACCCTCATAACGGACCGCGCCGCGCGTGGGCTCCAGGAATTTGGTCAGGAGGTTGAAACAGGTGGTTTTTCCGGCGCCGTTCGGCCCGATCAGGGCGTGAATCGTGTGGCGCCGGATGCGCAGGCCCACGTCGCTGACAGCCGTAAAGCCCGCGAATTCCTTGGTCAGCCCGTCCGTCTCGAGGGCGCAGTCGCTCAAAAGATTTCTCTTTCGCAGAACTCGGTCAGGCTTCCCGGGCAGCCTCTTTCCACCAGTTTAGGCGGGGGACTGGCGTCGAATCAAGACCGTCAGCGTCGGCGCCACGGCGTCGCGAAATGACGTGCGATTGCGAAATTATGGCGAATTCACGGCAAATTTACGAATGTGGACCTTCGCCAACGCGGCGAATGGTCGCGTCATTGCGACTTTTATCGGCGGGCCTATCGCGCAATTTCAATTTTCGGGTTATGGAATCGCCAAGGGCTTCATTTGACATGGGTCAATGAAAGCTTTGTCGGGGCGGGCAAAGGTCCGTTCGATGGCGATTCGGCGTCTCTTGGGCGTCGGAGCGATTTCACTGGGGCGAAAACATGGCGCAAGCAAGTTCGGTTTCCACAGCGTCGCCGTCCGGCGGCAAATCGATGACAATCGGCGAAATGCTCGGGATTGTCCTCTCCCTCGGCGGCGCCCTCCTGGCGCTGTATATCGCGTTGAATGCCTATACGGCCGCCTACGCGTTCCACATGTATGTGTTCGCGCTCGCCGGCTTCGGCGGGGCGTTCCTGATTTTCAAGCGCTATTCGATTCGCCCGGCGTTCACGCCGCAAGAGATCGACGGCCGGCCGAACTATAATTACGGTCCCGTGAAATTCACCAGCCTCGCGGCGGTGTTCTGGGGCGTCGCCGGTTTTGCGGTGGGCGTGATGATCGCCACGGAGCTGGCATTTCCCGATCTGTCCATGGGTCTGCCCTGGATCAATTTCGGCCGCCTGCGCCCCTTGCATACTTCGGCGGTGATTTTCGCCTTCGGCGGCAATGTCCTGCTGGCGACCTCGTTTTATGTGGTGCAGCGCACCAGCCGCGCCCGTCTCGCCGGCGCGCTGTCGCCCTGGTTCGTCGTCCTCGGCTACAATCTGTTCATCGTCATCGCCGGCACCGGCTACCTGCTGGGCATCACCCAAAGCAAGGAATATGCCGAGCCGGAATGGTACGCCGACCTGTGGCTGACGATCGTGTGGGTCGTCTATCTCCTCGTTTTCCTCGCGACTTTGTGGAAGCGCAAGGAGCCCCACATTTATGTCGCCAACTGGTTCACCCTGGCCTTCATCATCACGATCGCCATGCTGCACCTCGGCAACAACCCGGCGATCCCGATCTCGATCTTCTCGCCGAAGTCCTACATCGTTTGGTCGGGCGTGCAGGACGCCATGTTCCAGTGGTGGTATGGCCATAACGCGGTGGGCTTCTTCCTGACCGCCGCCTTCCTGGCGATCATGTACTATTTCGTGCCCAAGCGCGCGGAGCGTCCGGTCTATTCCTATCGCCTGTCGATCATCCACTTCTGGGCTCTGATCTTCATGTATATCTGGGCCGGCCCGCATCACCTGCACTATACGGCTCTGCCGGATTGGGCCGGAACCCTCGGCATGACCTTCTCGATCATGCTGTGGATGCCTTCCTGGGGCGGCATGATCAACGGCCTGATGACGCTCTCGGGCGCCTGGGAC
The DNA here is from genome assembly GCA_963703385.1 of uncultured Pseudomonadota bacterium. Lineage (GTDB taxonomy): Bacteria > Pseudomonadota > Alphaproteobacteria > Rhizobiales > Beijerinckiaceae > Rhodoblastus. The sequence goes on along the minus strand of OY969816.1, from coordinate 2,856,339 downwards.
AAGCTGCGCACCGATCCAGTTCTGCGCATGCTGGTGGTGTCGGTCGCCTTCTACGGCATGTCGACCTTCGAAGGCCCGCTCATGGCGATCAAGGTGGTGAACTCGCTGTCGCACTACACCGACTGGACCATCGGCCACGTGCATTCCGGCGCGCTCGGCTGGGTCGGCTTCGTCTCCTTCGGCGCGCTCTATTGCTTGATTCCCTGGGTGTTCAATCGCAAGCTTTACTCGCTGAAGCTGGTGAACTGGCACTTCTGGATCGCCACCATCGGCATCGTGCTCTACATCACCTCGATGTGGGTGTCCGGCATCCTTCAGGGCCTGATGTGGCGCGCCTATACCGCGAACGGCTTCCTCGAATATTCCTTCATCGAAACCGTCGAGGCGATGCACCCGTTCTATGTGATCCGCGCGATGGGCGGCGGCCTGTTCCTGATCGGCGCGCTGATCATGGCCTTCAACTTTTACAAGACACTCGCTTCGCCTGAACAGGCGGGCGCCCCGAAGCCAAACCCGCGCTCGCGGCGGCTGAGTGAGGAGATCGAAAATGTCGCTTTGGAACAAACACGCGATCTTCGAAAAGAACAGCATCATCCTGTCGATCGGCATTCTTATTGTCGTCTCGATCGGCGGTCTGGTCGAAATCGGCCCTCTGTTCTATCTGAAGAACACCATTGAAACCGTCGGCGGCGTGCGCCCATACACGCCGCTGGAGCTGGAGGGGCGCGACATCTATGTGCGCGAGGGCTGCTATCTCTGCCATTCGCAGATGATCCGCGCCCTCCGCGACGAGGTCGAGCGCTATGGCCATTACTCGCTGGCCGCGGAGTCGAAATACGACCATCCGTTCCTGTGGGGCTCCAAGCGCACCGGCCCCGAGCTGTCCCGCATCGGCGGCAAATATTCGGATGATTGGCATCGCGCCCATCTGAACAATCCGCGCGCGGTGGTTCCCGGCTCGGTCATGCCGCGCTATGGGTTCCTGGCCAAATCGCCGCTGGATTACAAGCATGTTCAGGAAAAGATGCGCGTGCTGCGGATCGAAGGCGTTCCTTACACGGATGAGGACATCGCCAAGGCTGACGCCGACATCAAGGCTCAGCTAAGCCCCGACGATCCGTCCGTCGCCGAACTCGACAAGCGCTATCCGAAGGCGGTGGCCCACACCAGCCTGGGCGGCGCGGCCACGCCGACAGAGCAGGACGCCGTGGTGGCCTATCTGCAAATGCTTGGCACGACCGTCGATTTCAAGCTGTTCGACGAAAAGGCCAATTGGCGCTGAGATAGGGGAGCAGGATGGAGCCTGATTATTTCATAGCCAATCTCGAGCCGCTGAAAATCATCAGCCTTCTGTCGGTCATAGTCGCTTTCACGGGTGTTGTCGTGTTCGCGCTATGGCCGTCGAAGAAGAAGAGCTTCGATGAAGCTGCCCGGCTGCCGCTGAACGAGGATTGAACCATGGTTGATCACACGCATCAAGAAATCGACGCGGCCACGGGCACAGCGACCACGGGCCACGAATGGGACGGGATCAAGGAGCTCAACACGCCGCTTCCGAAATGGTGGCTTTATGTGCTCTATGCCTGCATGATCTGGTCGGTCGGATATTGGATTCTCTATCCGGCCATTCCGCTCCCGGGCGGAGAGACCAAGGGCATTCTGGGCTGGTCGATGCGCGGCGCGGTTATGCAGGACGTCGCCGAACTCCAGGCCGACCGCGCCCCGATGGTCAGCGTGCTCAACAAGTCGACGTTGCAGCAGATCGCGTCCGACCCCAAGCTCGCCGAGTTCGCCCGCGCCTATGGCCGTTCGGCCTTCGGCGTCAATTGCGCGCCTTGCCATGGCGACAATGGTCAGGGTTCGAAGGGCTTTCCCAACCTCACCGCCGACCGTTGGCTGTGGGGCGGCTCGCTCGATCAGATCAGCGCCACCATCACCCATGGCGCGCGTTACGGCGATCCGGACGGCCATCAGGGCGACATGCCGGCCTGGGGCTCGCAGGGCCTGAGCACGCAGCAGATCGGCGACGTCGCCAGTTACGTCTATTCGCTGTCGCACAAGACGACGGGAGACGTTTCGGCGGGCAAGAAGGTCTTCGACGACAACTGCGCAGCCTGCCATGGCCCCGACGCCAAGGGCAATCCCGATATGGGCGCGCCGAATCTGAGGACCAGGATCTGGCTCTATGGCGGCGACAAGGCCGACCTGATCAAGACCATCACCTATGGTCGCGGCGGCCATATGCCGGCCTGGGGCTCGAAGCTCGACCCGGCGACCATCAAGTCGCTGACGGTCTATGTCCATTCGCTGGGCGGCGGCGAATAATCATGACAGGGCGCGGCGCCCGATGGCGTCGCGCCCTTCATTCTCTCAACGATCCCGGCAAACCGGCTGCTCCGAGCCGGCATTTCGGCCCAGACTTTGACCCACATCAAATTCAAGCGCAAATATCTCGACTAGGATGCCACCTTTCGGCGTATGATGGATTTTAATGCGCGCCACATGGGGCGCGACCCATTCGAGAAGGCGAGATGAGCGTAGCGTTAAAACCGGATGTGAACACCCCAGCCCAAGCGGGGGCCGAGAAGCTCTCGCTTTACGAGTCCCGCCAGCAGATTTATCCCCAAAGCGTCAGCGGCCGATTCCGTAATATCAAATGGGCGGTGCTTATCCTTGGGATGCTGCTTTATTATTTCCTGCCTTTCGTCCGGTGGAATCGCGGGCCTGATCTTCCTTCGCAAGCTGTGCTGGTCGATCTCACCAATGGCCGGTTCTATTTCTTCGGCATCGAGATCTGGCCCCAGGAAGTTTATTATTTAACCGGCTTGCTGATCCTCGCCGCTTTCACCTTGTTCATGATGAACGCCCTGGCGGGCCGTGTCTGGTGCGGCTATCTCTGCCCGCAGACGGTATGGACCGATCTTTACTTCCTGGTCGAGCGCTGGACCCAGGGCGATCGCCGCGCGCGCAGGATCAAGGCCAAACTGCCTTGGAGGCGGCGAACCCTGGCTCAAGCGGGGCTCAAACATTTCGTGTGGCTGCTGATCGCCTGGTCGACCGGCGGCGCCTGGGTGCTCTATTTCGCCGACGCGCCCACCCTGTTGAAGCAGTTCGCGACGTTCCACGCCCCGGCGCAGGCTTATATCTGGATCGCGATGCTCACCGCGAGCACCTATATCCTTGCCGGCTTCGCCCGCGAGCAGGTCTGCCTTTACATGTGCCCCTGGCCTCGCATCCAGGCGGCGCTGACCGATGAATACGCCCTCAACGTCGTCTATCGCGTTGATCGCGGCGAGCCGCGAGCCTCGGTTAAAAAAGCCAAACTACTGCGCGAAGAGGGCCAGCCCGCCGGCGATTGCGTGGATTGCGACCAATGCGTCGCGGTCTGTCCAACCGGCGTCGATATCCGCGAGGGCCCGAGCATGGGCTGCATCCAATGCGGACTGTGTATCGACGCCTGCGACAATGTCATGCGCAAAATCGGCCGTCCGCGCGGGCTGATCGGCTATGACACCGACATCAATATCGAACGCCGCGCGGAGGGAAAGCCGGCGCTCAAGCCGCAACTCGTCCGTCCCCGCACCATCATTTACATGGTTCTCATCCTCGGCGTCGCCGCCGCCATGGGTTTCAAATTGGCCACGCGCGGCAGCCTCGGCTGCGATGTGATGCATGACCGCAACCCGATTTACGTCATGCTTTCGGACGGCTCGATCCGCAATGTCTATACGGTGCGCGTGCTCAACCAGCAGGGCCACGAGCGCAAGTTCGAGCTTTCGCTCGCGGGGCTGCCGTCCGGAAAGCTTGCGGTGATGGGCGAAGCCAATAGCGGCGCGACGGGCGTGGCGGTGGTCGCGCCGCCCAACCAGACCCTGGAGCTGCGCGTCACCGTGACCACGCCGCCCGACGCGCAATTGCCACAAAGCACGCCCATTGGAATGGTGCTCGCCGACGCCAAGACCGGCGAAAAAGTGACAACGCGCGATTATTTCAAGGCGCCATGACGGCGCGACGACCGGCCAGAGGACCGCGAGGATGATGCGGGAAGAAAGCGACTATCGCCCGGGCGGGCGCCCGTTGACCGGGCGGATGGTGCTTTTGACCATCCTCGGCTTTTTCGGGGTCATTCTGACAGTCAATTTCATCATGGCGACCTATGCCGCGAAAACTTACAGCGGCGTCGACGCCAATGATGCTTATGACAGCGGTCTCGCCTATAACCAGGAGATCGCCGCCGCCAAGACTCAGGCCCTCCTCGGATGGACGGTCGACCTCAACCGCGCCAACGACGCCGGCCTCACCCAGCTCACGGTGAACGTCAGGGACAAGGACGGCAAGCCGGTCGGCGGCCTCGACGCCATGATCGATTTCTATTTCCCGGCGACGCGGAAATTCGACCGCACCGTGCCCGCGACCCCCATCGCCGAAGGCGTCTATTCCGGCTCGGCCGATTTGCGGCCCGGACGCTGGGAAGTCCAAATTTCGCTCAGTCGCGCCGGCAAGCGCATGTTCCGTTCGCGTAATTCCTTCCTCGTCGAGTAAGATGGCGGTCTCGCCCGATTATTCGCATTTCGTCAAGACCGATGCGGAAGGCCGGTCCCGGATCGACCTGGCCATCGACGGCATTACCTGCGCCGCCTGTCTCGGCGACATCGAGACGGCGATGAAACGTTTGCCGGGCGTGATGAATGCGCGGCTCAATCTCACCAGCCATCGCCTCGCGGTCACCTTCGACGCGGCCAGGATCCAGGCTGGCGGCCTGACGAGCGCGCTCGAAACCATCGGTTATCGCGCCTATCCCTATGAGCAGCGCAAGGTCGAGGCCGACGAGGCGGCGCGATTCTATCTCTTGCTGAAATGTCTCGGCGTCGCGGTTTTCGCCGCCATGAACATCATGCTGCTGTCGATATCGGTCTGGTCGGGCGAAGGCTCCTCGATGTCGACCGAGACGCGCGATTTCTTCCATTTCCTTTCGGCGCTGATCGCCTTGCCGGCGGCGGCCTACGCCGGCCAGCCCTTCTATGCCAGCGCATGGAGTTCTGTGCGTCAGGGCCGCGTCAATATGGACGTGCCGATCACCATCGGCATTTTCCTCGCCCTCGCCCTGTCGGTCTATGAGACCTGGAGTCACGCGCCGCAGGCCTATTTCGATTCCGCGGTCATGCTGCTCGCCTTCCTGCTCGCCGGCAGGGTGATGGATCAGGCGATGCGCCGCAAGACGCGGGCGGCGGCGGGCAATCTCGCGGCGCTCAAGGGCGAAAACGCCCTGCGTTTCGCGCCCGGCGCCCAGGGGTCGCAAGAGACTGAAGACAATCTGGTCCTGACCCCGGTGGCGGCGCTGGTCGAGGGCGATCGCGTTCTGGCGCGCGCCGGCGAACGCATTCCCGCTGACGGCGTGATCGAAAGCGGCGCGAGTTCGGTGGACGAGAGCGCGATCACCGGCGAAACCCTCGGCAAGCCAGTGAGTGTCGGCGACAATGTCTACGCCGGCTCGATCAATGGCGACGGCGCCCTGAAAGTGCGGGTCACGGCGGCGGGAAACGCCGCCTTGATCGACGAGGCCGCGCGGCTGATCGACGCGGCCAGCGCGGCGCGCTCCGGCTATGTCCGGCTCGCCGACCGGGCGTCGCAGCTTTACGCGCCGATCGTTCATCTGGCGGCGCTCGGAACCGGCCTGACCTGGTATTTCTTCCTCGGCGCGGGCGTCCATGACGCTCTGGTGGTCGGCATTTCCGTCCTCATCATCACCTGCCCCTGCGCGCTGGCGCTCGCCGTGCCAGCGGTGCAGGCCATGGCTTCCGGCACCTTCTTCCGCGCCGGCCTGTTCCTCAACGACGCCACCGGCCTCGAAAAGATCGGCGAGGTCGACACGGTCATTTTCGACAAGACCGGCACCTTGACCCTGCCCGAGCCGCGCGTCGCCAACGCCGGGGACATCCCGCCCGATCTGCTCGATGTCGCCACCCGCCTCGCTCATTGCTCCAGCCATCCCCTGGCGCGTGCGGTGGCGCGGTCGGCGCGATTCGCGCCCCCGCTGCCCGACGCCCGCGAAACGCCGGGCATGGGGGTCGCCGCGCCCTTCGGCGAGGGCGAGGCCTTGTTGGGTTCGGCCGCGTTCTGCGAAATCGAAACCCCCGCCTCCGACGCCGACGCCAGCGCGATTTTCGTCCGCCACGGCGCGCGCTGGGCGCGGCTCCTGATCCGCCAGACCCTGCGGCCGGACGCCGCCAGGGTTCTCGCCCATCTGCGCGAAAACGGATGTAAGATCGCGATCCTGTCCGGCGACCGGCCGGAGGCGGTCGCGCCGATCGCGCGCGTCCTCGGCGTCGAAAGCTGGAGCGGCGGCCTGAAGCCGGCGGATAAGATCGCCTTTATCGACGAGCGCGCCGCGGAGGGCGCCAAAATCCTCATGGTCGGCGACGGGCTGAATGACGCGCCCGCGCTCGCCGCGGCCTACGCTTCGATCTCGCCGATCGACGCGGTCCATCTCACCCAGACCCAGGCCGACGCGGTGTTCCTCGGCGACCGTTTGGCTCCCGTCGTCGCGGCGATCGCGATCGCGCAACGGGCGCGCGGGCTGATGGGGCAGAATCTGTTTTTCGCCGCCGGCTACAATGTCGTGGCTGTGCCCTTCGCCATGTCCGGCCATGCGACGCCCTTGTTCGCCGCGCTTGCGATGTCCGCGTCCTCGATCGTCGTCACCCTCAACGCCTTGCGCTTGCGCGGGCCGGGGAAAGCCGTCACTCTGCTTTTGCGGGAGTCGAAGGCTTCAGTCGGCGATCCCGCGCGCAAGGCGGCGCCCCCGAAGCCGGTCGCGGCGCCTTCGGCCTGATCACGCGCCCTCAGTGGAACGATGCGATGAATGTCCTGATCTTTCTCATTCCGGTCGCCCTGGCCTTGGGGCTGCTTGGGCTTTACGGCCTGTTCTGGACGCTCAGGAGCGGACAATATGAGGATCTCGAAGGCGCGGCCTATCGGATCCTGCAAGACGACGACATCGAGAAGAAATGACCGCCCTGGGCTCCTCCGATCCCCCGGCCGGGGCCGAGGACGAGCTCGACGCCGGCGCATCGGTCGCGCGCGCCGGGCGCATGGCCTGTTTCTGCCCGCCGGGCGCGCCAGCGCCGGGCGTGGCGCCTGAATCGGCGCAGGAAAGCCCCGGCGTCGCGACACTCGCCGTGGGCTTCGCCCTGTCGGTTCTGTCGCAAAGCCTGGCGCTCGGCATGCTGCCGCTGGCGGGCCGGCTGCTCGCGCCGGACCCGCGCCTGATGTCCGCGCCCTACGTGGCGATGCTGCTCGGCGCGGCGAGCGCGACCTTCCCGGCTTCTTTCCTGCTCGACGCATTCGGGCGGCGCGCCGCCCTGGCGCTCGGCGCGAGCCTTGGGGTCGCCGGCGGGCTCATCATGGCCTGGGCCCTCACCTTCAATCTTTTCGCGCCTTTTAGCCTCGGCGCCTTCTGGCTTGGCGTTGCGCAAGGCTTTTCCCTGTTTTACCGCCATGAGGCGGCGCTCGGCTCGACACCTTCGGCGCGGGCGCGCGCGGCGGTGATCGTCTTCGGCAGCGGCGGGCTCGCCGGGCTGGTCGGGCCTGGGCTCGCTTACATCGTCGCGCAGGCGGAGCCGGCCTCTCTGTTCGCCGGCGCCGCGCTGGCCGCCGCCTTGACCCAGGTGCTGGTGCTGATCCTTGCAGTGCTCACCACCGCCCGGGCGCCGATCCTGCCGCATCAGGCGGCGCGCGCGGAGCGCAGGGCGGACTGGCGGGCTTTTGTCGCGCCAAGCCTTGTCGCCGGCCTCGCCTGGTTCGGCATGACGGCCGCCATGGTCGCGGCGCCCGGCGCCATGGCCGGCTGCGGCATCGCCGTCGCGACCGTGTTCAGCGCCGTTTCCTGGCATGTGGTCGCCATGTACGCGCCGGCCTTCTTCACGGCAGGGCTGGCGCGCCGGCTCGGCGCCCAGACGGTCGCCGCGCTCGGCCTCGCCCTGATTGTCGCCGCCTGGGGACTGGAGTTTTACGCGCGCGATTATTGGCGTTTCGCCTCGGCCTTGATCGTCGTCGCGGTGGGCTGGAGTTTCGCCACCGCCGGCGCGTCGCTGCGGCTCTATCGTTTCGCCAATCCCTCACGCGCCATGCTGGCCGCCCATGACGCCATGTTGTTCCTGTCGGCGATCGCGGGCGCGCTGGCCGCCGCCTTCTGGCGCCCGGTTTGAATTGCGGCCGCTCCTCCATGATACGTTTCGCCAACATTCTCTCGATCGCCGGTTCGGACCCTTCGGGCGGCGCGGGCGTCCAGGGCGACATCAAGACCTTTTCGGCCCTGGGCTGCTACGGCATGGCGGCGGTAACCGCGCTGACGGCGCAGAACACCCTCGGCGTGCAGGCCGTCCAGCCCGTGCGGGCGGATTTTGTCGCCGCCCAGATCGACTCGATCTTTTCCGATATATCGGTCGATGCGGTGAAGATCGGGATGATCGGCGCGCCGGACAATGTCGCGGCCATCGCCGTCGGATTGCGGCGCCACGCCGCGCGCAATATCGTCCTCGATCCCGTTCTGGCGGCGACCGGGGGCAAAAGTCTTGGCGGCGACGAACTGGTCGCGCCGATCATCGCGCAATTGTTTCCGCTGGCGCGGCTCATCACGCCGAACCTCATGGAAAGCGTGCTTTTCGCCGGCGGCCGGATGGCCGAAAATCCCGACGAGATGCGCGAAGCCGCCCTGAAGCTCCATGCGCTTGGGGCGCGCGCGGTGCTGGTCAAGGGCGGCCATCTGCCCGGCGGGGCGGCCTGCGACCTCCTTTACGACGGCGTGGATTTCGTTGAATTTTCCGCGCCGCGCGTCGTCACCCGCAACAGTCACGGCACCGGCTGCGCCTTGTCCTCGGCGATCGCGGCTCGGCTTGGCCAGGGCGCGGAACTGAAACAGGCGATCGCCGACGCCAAGGCCTTTGTGAGCGCCGCGCTCGAAGCAGGCGTGACGCTGGACCTCGGCGCCGGCCATGGGCCGCCGCATCATTTTTTTGCGTTCTGGTGACGCCGGCTCTGTGCAAAGAGCGGGCTGGAGCAGCGCGCTTCGCCGAGCTGACGCGCGGGGCCCGTTGATCGCGATCCCACGCGATCAACAAAAAAACCATCTTGCTACACGCGCCGGATCGAGGTGATCTCGGAAGCGCCGCTCGAACGGATGCGTTCCGACACGATGGCCAGCGGCTCGCTGGCGACGGTCATCGAATGGGCGTTGGCGTGCAGCAGGTTGTGTTCGTCGCGCATGATGCCGACATGGCCGCGCCAGAACACCAGGTCGCCCCGGCGCAGGCCCCGCAGCCTCTGGTCGATGTCGGCCGGGCGTCCGAGCATGGATTCCATCATGTCGGTGTCCCGCGGCGCGGCGACGCCGATGGCGTTGAGGGTCACTTGCGCGAGACCCGAGCAGTCGATTCCGACGTCGGTCTTGCCGCCCCACAGATAGGGGGTGTCGAGGAACATTTCCGCCAGTCTGACAAAATCGCTTAAGGGGCGGCTGTTCGGCGAAAGATGGCGCATGAAGACGTGGCCGCCGTTGTGGAGTTCGGCGAATTTGCCGTCGGAGCCGACGACATGCGTCTCGGCGCAGAAGGGCAGGGCGTCGAGCGGCGGCGATTTGATGTCGGGCGCGGAATAGACGATGGTGTGGCGCACGCGCACGCGGTAGTTCGGTTTGACGATTTTGGCGTCGAGCGCCTCGGAGCGGACATAGCCCACATAGCGGTCGCGATCGAGCTGCCCCCAGCACCAGCCGTCCTTTTCCTCATAGACGATTAGGGTTTCGCCGTGGAGCGCCTGGGTGTCCGTGACGGAGTCTTCCGAGGGCGCGCGTCGCAGATCGGCATGGGAGGCGACGACCTGCATGCGCCGCCCCGGAGCATAGGCGTCGGCCAGGATTGCGTCGCGCAAATGTTCGGCGGCGAGATCGGGGCGCGCCGGCGTCAATCGTGGATCGTAGTTCAATTGATGTCTCCCACCGCCGCGCGGATTGCGCCGATTTCTAACCTGCCGGGGTTAGCGAAGTTTTGCTTTGCCGAATTTCTCTTTGGCCAGGCTGAAGATCAGCCGGGCCGCCTGCGCCTCGCCGCCTTCGGGCCGTCCGGCCTTGGCCGCGGGCGTCCAGCCATAGATGTCGAAATGGACCCAGGCGAGGCTTTGGGCCACGAAACGCCTCAGGAACAGGGCCGCGGTGATCGCGCCCGCCATGCCTCCGGAGGGCGCGTTGTTGAGTTGGCCGACCTTGCCGTCGAGTTTCGCTTCGTAGCCGCTCCATAGCGGCAGCCGCCACACCGGATCGTTGACCTCGGCGCCGTGGCGGGCGACGTCGGCGGCGAGCCCATCGTCGTCGGTGAAGAAAGGCGGAAGGTCCGGCCCGAGCGCGACGCGCGCCGCGCCGGTGAGAGTCGCGAAATCGACCAGCAGTTCGGGCTTTTCCTCGTCGGCGAGCGCCAGCGCGTCGGCGAGAATCAGCCGCCCTTCGGCGTCGGTGTTGCCGATCTCCACGGTGGGGCCCTTGCGCGAGGCATAGACGTCGCCGGGGCGGAAGGCGTCGCCCGAAACCGAATTCTCGACGATCGGGACCAGCAGACGCAGCGCAACGTCAAGATTGGCGGCCATGATCATCGCGGCCGCCGCGATCGCCGCCGCCGCCCCGCCCATGTCCTTTTTCATCAGCGCCATCGCGCTTTCCGGCTTGATGTCGAGACCGCCCGAATCGAAACAGACGCCCTTGCCCACCAAAGTCAGGCGGCGCGATCGTTTCGGCTTCCAGCGCAGATCGACCAGGCGCGGCGCGCGGGGCGAGCCCTTGCCCACGGCGTGGATGAGCGGAAATTCCCGGGCCAGTTTTTCGCCTCGGATCGTCGAAACCCTGGCGCCGAAAGCTTTGCCGAGCGCATGAACGGCGGCCTCCAGCTCGTCGGGGCCGAGATCGTTGGCGGGCGTGTCGATAAGGTCGCGGGCGAAGGCGACGCCGCTGGCGATCGCCTCGATTTCGGCGCCGTCGACGCCTTCCGGCGCAATCAGCCGCGGCGATTCGCTTCGGCTCTGGTAACGGACGAAACGATGCGCGCCGAGCAGGAAGGCCAGCGCCGCAAGGTCCGGGCGCCTGGGCGCCGACGCGAGACGATAGACGCCGGGCGGCAAAAAATTCGCCAGTTCGCCGGGCTGGAACGGATCGGCTTTCGCTCCCGCCTCGACGAAAAACACGGCGGCCGGACCGCCATCCGCGGCGACGAACCACATCAGACGGCCGGCCTTGGCCTCGAACCGGGTCGCCGCCGCGAATCGCAAGGCCTCGCCGGGCAGGTCCATCGTTGTTTCGGGCGCGGCCAGCGCCGTGGCGAAGCCTAGCGGGTCGGCGAGCCAGACGGCGACGCTTTTTTCCTTCGGTTTGGCGAATTTCAGTTTGGGCAGGTCGACCATCGGGAACAATGCTCTCCGTGGCGCCGCGCGCCGGCGCGGGCCGATTAACGAACTATTAGGGTTAACGAATTATTCCTTTCGACAGAAGCGTCAAGGCGGCCGAGGGGCCCAGAGGATTTCGGGACATGCGGGAAGCCTTTTGCAAGACGCGCGCGCTCGTTTCGCTTGCGACTCGGTCGAACAACGGTCGCGACCCAATTCCCTTTCTTTCGCGCGCCGCCCTTGCCGGCTTCGCTCTCCTCGCGCTTTCGGGTTGCCAGACCGTAAGCATGGGCGACATCACCGGCTCGATCGGCGCGCCGAGGAGGCCCGCCTCGTCCTCGCCGGCCGATCTGAAGGCCTATTCCGAACAATTGCGCCGGCTTTACGAAGCCCATCCCGACAACCGGAAGATCGCCATGGCCTATGCGAAAGCGTTGAGGGCGCGCGACCTCAACGACCAGGCGGCGGCGGTGATGGAGAATATAGCGATCAAATATCCGAAAGACCCCGAAGTGCTCGGCGCTTTCGGCAAGGCCCTGGCCGACGACGGTCAACTCCGGCGCGCGCAGGAGGTGCTGTCCCATGCGGATTCGCCCGACGACCCGAACTGGTCGGTGGTGAGCACGAGAGGCTCGATCGCCGATCAGCTCGGCGACCATCAGGCGGCGCAGCAATATTACGAGACGGCGCTGAAGCTTTCGCCCGGCGAACCTTCGGTGCTGTCGAACCTCGGCCTGTCCTACGCCCTGTCGCACAACCTGCCCCGCGCGGAGAGCGTGCTGCGCGAAGCGGCCGCGAGCCCACGCGCGGACATGCGCGAGCGTCAGAACCTCGCTCTCGTGCTCGCCCTCCAGGGCCAATTCGCCGAGGCCGAAAAAGTCTCGGAACACGACCTGTCACCGGATCAGGCGCGGGAAAATGTGGCCTCGATCCGCCAGATGATTTCGCAGTCCGACGATTGGCGCGACATCCAGATGTCTGCGGCGCCGCGCAGTCGGACGACGTCGGTCGCCCGCAACCGGACATTGCCCGCGAGCGCCGGCCCAACCCGGGCCGCGAGCGACAGCGAAACCTCGGCGGCGAGTTGGAAAATGCAGCAGTTGAGCCTTGACGCCGCGGCGCGCTGACTTTTTATGGCTGAAGACTTTGCCCCGTCCGCGGGGCGATTTCGCGGCGAAGCCGTTCAGGCCGTGCGGCGCTGCGCCGGATGCGCCAGCTCGTTGAAGAACAGGGCCTGGCTAATCACGGCCTTGACCGTCTCGGCGCGGAAGGGCTTGGAGATCAGGTAAGTCGGCTCCGGCCGCGCTCCGGTCAGGAGGGACTCCGGATAAGCGGTGATGAAGATCACCGGAACGCCCATGATTTCCAGAATTTCGTTGACGGCGTCGAGGCCGGAGCTGCCGTCGGCGAGCCTGATGTCGGCGAGAACGAGGCCAGGCCGCGTCGAGTGAGCGAGCGCCACCGCCTCGGCGCGGGTGCGGGCGACGCCGACGACCTTGTGTCCGAGGCCCTCCACCAGACTTTCGAGATCCATCGCAATCAGCGGCTCGTCCTCTATGATCGCCACGGTGGAGGCGACCTGGGCGCCGATCTCGCGGCCGGCGGCCTCGATCAGCCGGTCGAATTCCGCGCGCTCGACGCCGATCACCCGCGCCGCGGTCTCCGGGTCGAAGCCTTCGAGCGCGGTGAGCAGGAAAGCCTGGCGCGGCAGGGGCGTGATCGCCTCCAGGCGCCGGTCGGCGGCGTTCACGAGTCTGACCATGTCCGCCCTGCCGTTGATCGGCATGGCGTTCCAAAGCCGTGTGAACAGGCGATAGGTTTCCTCGCGCGGTTCGGCTTCGCGGTCGAAAATCGACGGATCGGCCAGCAGAGCCTCAAGAACGGCGCCGACATAAGCGTCGCCGCTCGCCTGAGAACCCGAAAGAGCGCGGGCGTAGCGGCGAAGAAACGGAATTTGCGGACCGATCAGACTGGACAGGGACATGCGGGCCTCACGCCATCCGGCGCCGTATGTGATCATGGACGTAGCAGTATCCTAGCGCGAAAATCAGAGATGTTACAGACCCGCCGGAACAAATCTCCGCGAGCGGCGTTAGAAAGTCGGATGCGCGTCGCCGGATCTCGGAAGGCGACGCCGCACCCATGGAGATGCAAGGAATGGCGCCAAATGCCTGATAGCGATAACAATAAGAACAATGTCGAGCCGACGCTCGAGCCGGACCTCCAGGCGCATATCGGCAAGCAGTTACGGCGCATGTACGACGCCATGACCCGCGAGCCGGTGCCGGAGAGGTTCAAACTTCTGCTCGATCGGCTGGAGGAGGGCGAGTCCTTGCAGGATTCCATCCACGACAAAGCCGAGACGGGGGCGGACCAGGCTGGCGCCTTATGAATGAAATGGCTAGGCTCGGCCTCAAGGCCATGCTGCTTTCGGAACTGCCGGCGCTGCGCGCTTTCGCGCTTTCGCTGGCGGGCGCCGAAGACCGCGCCGACGATCTGGTCCAGGACACTTTGGTGAAGGCCTGGGCCAACGCCTCTTCGTTTGCGGAGGGGACGAATATGCGCGCCTGGCTCTTCACCATCATGCGCAACACATTTTTCAGCCAGTACCGCAAGGCTCGCCGCGAGGTCCAGGACGTGGACGGCGAGGCCGCCGCACGCCTCGTCGCCATGCCGAACCAGCTCGCCCACCTCGACCTGGCCGATTTCCGCGCTCATCTCGACCGCCTGCCGGCGGACCAGCGCGAGGCGCTGATCCTGATCGGGGCGTCGGGCTTTTCCTACGAGGAGGCCGCCGAAATCTGCGGCTGCGCGGTCGGCACGATCAAGAGCCGCGTCAATCGGGCGCGCCAGCGCCTGATGGAGCAGCTCTCCCTGTCCTCGGCCGCGGATTTCTCCACCGGTCCCGCCGCGCCGAAAGCCGCCGCCCTCCCCCCGATCGGCGAGTAGTCGCCGCAAATTTTCCATCTTGCCGGCGCTGTTTCCGCGCGCGATGCTGCGCGCCGCGATTTTTTCCGGGATCATGCGCCCATGAAATCGATTTCTCGCCTGTGCGCCGCCGTTTTCGCTCTTTTTTTTGCTTCGTCGAGCGTCTTTGCCGCGCCGAAGCCTTATGTCAACGACGATCTCGCAAGCTCGGCCACGCGGCTGGAGCAGAAGCTCGCCGACGACAGCGCGGAGGTGCGCGCCCACAACACGACGATGGATTTGCGCCAGCAGGCGGTCGCGCTCGGCCAGCAGGGCGACGCGGCCAGGACGCTCCCGATATTGGGGGCGATCGTCGCAACGTCGCCTGACAGCGTAGCCGATTGGCTCATGTTCGCCCGCGCCTCGCTCGCCGCCGCGGCGGCCAAGGGCGACAATTCCGACGCGCTGAAGGACCGGGCGCTGGCGGCCGCCTACGCCGCTTATCGCCACGCCCGGGTCAAGACGGAAGAGGCCGCGTCGCTCGCCCTGGTCGGCGAGATTTTCGCCGGCCGGGAGTCCTGGCGAGATGCGCTCAACGCTTTTCGCGCGAGCCTCGACGCCTTCGCCTTGCCGCCGGTCCAGAAAACCTATGACGATCTGCGCGAAAAATACGGCTTCCGCGTGCTCGACTACAGGATCGACAATGAATCGGCGAGCCCGCGCGTCTGTTTCCAGTTTTCCGAGGACCTCGCGCGCGGACGGAGCGATTTCTCGCCGTTCGTGACCCTCGACGGGCGCAGCGACGCGGCGGTCTCCAATGAGGCGCGTCAGCTGTGCGTCGAAGGCCTGAAACATGGCGATCATTATGATATCGGCTTGCGCCAGGGCCTGCCCTCGGCGGTCGGCGAAAGCCTGCTGCGCAATCAGGATGCCAAGGTCTATGTCCGCGACCGTTCGCCGCAGGCCCATTTCACCGGGCGCAATTATGTGCTGCCGCGCATTGGCCCGGAGGGCGTGCCGATCGTCTCGGTCAACACGACCAAGGTGAAGGTGAAGATTTTCCGCGTCGGCGACCGTAATCTGCTCCCGACCATCCGCTCCGAGGATTTTCTGGCCCAGCTTTCCGCGATGCGGCTGAAACAGTTCGGCGACAGCGACGGCCAGAAAATCTGGTCGGGGACGCTCGATGTGAAATCCGAGCTGAATCAGGATGTCGTCACCGACTTTCCGGTCCTCGAAGCCCTCGGACAGTTGCAGCCCGGCGTCTATGTGATGAGCGCCTCGGCCGTCGACGATCTCGCGGCGAACCGCGACGACGACGACGATTACAGCCTGCGCGCCACCCAGTGGTTCGTCGTCTCCGATCTCGGCCTGACCGCCTTCAGCGCCCGCGACGGCGTGACCGCTCTGGTGCGTTCGCTCGCGACCGCCGAACCTAAAGCGGGGATCGAGGCCCGGCTGATCGCCAGGAACAACGAGCTTCTGGCCAAGGCCGTGACCGACGCCAAGGGCGAGGTCCATTTCGCGCCGGGTTTTTCGCGCGGGGAGGGCGGGCTTGGCCCCGGCCTCATCGTCGTCAGCGACGGCAAGGCCGATTATAATTTCCTCGACCTCCAGCAGAACGCCTTCGACCTCACCGACCGCGGCGTCGAGGGCCGCGACCCGCCCGGCGCGCTCGACGCTTTCGTCTATGCCGAGCGTGGCGTCTATCGTTCGGGCGAAACCGTGCATCTCGCCGCCCTGCTGCGCGACGCCAATGGACTCGCCGCCGCCGCGCCGCTGACTCTCGTCGTCAAGCGCCCCGACGGGGTGGAATTTTTACGCGCGCCCTTGACGGATCAGGGGCTGGGCGGACGGACGCTCGATATGCTCCTGCCCGCCGACGCCGCTTCGGGCGGCTGGACGGTCCAGGCTTTTTCCGATCCGAAAAGCCCGGCGATCGGCGAAACCGGCTTTCTGGTCGAGGATTATGTCCCGGAACGCCTGGACATGGTCCTGACGCCCAAAGCGAGCGCCGCGCGTCCGGGCGAAACGGCGCAGATCGGCGTCGCTGTCCGCTATCTCTATGGCGCGCCGGGCGCCAATCTGATCGTCAATGGCGATGTCGAGATCATTGCGGTGGGCGACCACGGCCTGCCGGCGCTCAAAGGTTTTGAAGCCGGCGTGGCCGACGAGGATTTCTCAGCCGTCAAGAACGAACTCGACGACACGCCGACCACCGACGCCAAGGGCGCGGCGGTCCTCGATGTCGCGATCCCCCAGGTCAAGGCGACGCGGCCGCTCGAAGCCAAGATCGCGGTGCGCGCGGGCGAAGAGGGCGGCCACGCCATCGAACGGGTGGCTTATCTGCCGCTGCTGCCCTCGGGCGGCCTGATCGGGGTGAAGAAGGATTTCGACACTCTCGCCGAAGGCTCGCAGGCGCGCTTCGACGTGATCGCGGTCGGCCCCGACGGTTTGCGGACCAGCCGGCGCAATGTCCATTGGTCGCTTTATCGCCTCAGCAACGACTACCAATGGTACAAGCAGGACGGGCGCTGGAATTTCGAACAGGTGAAATCGTCGCGCCGCGTCGCCGACGGCGCCGTCGATCTCACGCCCGAATCCGCGGCGAAGATCGCGGCCCTGGTCGGCCTCGGCCATTACCGGCTCGATTTGCGCGACGACGACCCCAGTGACGCCCAGACCTCGGTGACCTTCGACG
Source organism: uncultured Pseudomonadota bacterium (assembly GCA_963703385.1). GTDB lineage: Bacteria > Pseudomonadota > Alphaproteobacteria > Rhizobiales > Beijerinckiaceae > Rhodoblastus. The sequence continues at coordinate 2,839,307 of OY969816.1, read as the reverse complement.
TCGGCTGGTCGGGCGAGGCCAAGGCGCCGACGCCGGACCTGCTCGATGTGACGCTCGACAAGCCGGCTTACGCCAGCGGCGAGACGATGAAGCTCAAGATTTTCGCGCGCAGCGATTCCAAGGCGACGGTCGCCGTGCTCGGCGAGGGCGTGAAGACGACGCTCGACGCCGACCTGAAAAAGGGCGACAACGAAATCGCGCTTCCGGTCGGCCCCGACTGGGGCGTCGGCGCCTATGCGCTGGTGCTGGCCCATCGCCCGCTCGACAAGGCGGCGGGGCGCATGCCCGGCCGGGCCATCGGGCTCGCCTGGTTTTCGGTCGACCCGGCCGCGCATCGGCTGGACGTCGCCATCGACGCGCCGGAGCGCGTCCGTCCGCGTGCAAAACTCGAACTGCCGATTCGGCTTGCCGGGCTCGCGCCGAATGAAGAGGCCTATGTCACGGTCGCGGCGGTCGATGTCGGCATTCTCAATCTCACCCGCTACGAGACCCCCGACCCGAGCGGCCATTTCTATGGCCAGCGCGCGCTTTCGACCGAAATCCGCGACATTTACGGCTATCTGATCGACGGAATGCAGGGAACGCGCGGGCAAATTCGTTCGGGGGGCGATTCCGGCGGCGAGGAAACCTCTGCCGAAAAGCCCAGTCAGGAGCCTTTGGCGCTTTATTCGGGCATTGTCCGCGTCGGTCCCGACGGCAAGGCGAAGGTTTCCTTCGACCTGCCCGCCTTCAACGGAACGGTTCGCGTCATGGCTTTGGCCTGGAGCAAGGACCGGACCGGCTCGACCTCGGCCGATGTGATCGTGCGCGATTCCGTAGTGGTTCAGGCCAGCCTGCCGCGCTTCCTCGCGCTTGACGACCAGTCGCGGCTCAATCTGCGTTTCGACAATGTCGAAGGCGCCGCCGGCGACTATCGGTTGAGCGTTGCGCTCCATGGCCCGCTCGCCGGCGCCGCCGCCGCCCTGAACCAGACCGTAAAACTGGACGCCAAGGCGAAAGCCTCGGTCATTATCCCCCTGCGCGCGACCGGCGTCGGCGCGGCTTCGCTCGACGTCAAATTGACCGGGCCGAAATTCGAGGCGACGCAAAGCCTCGCGCTCGCGGTCGAGCCGGGGACCAGCGCCCTGGTCGAGCGCAGCTTCGACACTTTGCAGCCGGGGGAAAGCCTGGTTCTGTCGCACGACCTGCTTGCCGAATTCATCCCGACGACCGGCGCCGTCACCGCGAGCGCCACGCCGCTCGGCGCGGTGGATGTGGCCGGGCTTTTGACCGCGCTCGACATCTATCCCTGGTTCTGCTCGGAACAGACGGTCAGCCGCGCCATGCCCTTGCTTTACTTAAGCAAATTGCCCGCCGCCGAGCGGCAGGCGCTTCAAAGCGACATTCCGGCGCGGGTCGATCGCGCCATCGCCATCCTGCTGTCGCGCCAGGATTCGACCGGCGGCTTCGGCCTGTGGTCGTCCGAAGGCGCCGAGGACATGTGGCTCACCGCCTTCGTCAGCGATTTTTTGACCCGCGCGCGGGAGCAGAAATATGTCGTGCCGCAAAAAGCGATGGATCAGGCGCTCGACCGGCTGCGCAATTATGTCGTCAACATTTCCGACGTGAAGGCGGAAAACAATTCCGCGCTCGCCTATGCGCTCTATGTCCTGGCGCGCAACGGCCGCCCCGTGGCGGGCGACCTGCGCTATTTCGAGGACGCGCGGCTCGACGCCTTCGCCACGCCCTTCGCCCGGGCCCAGCTCGCGGCGGCCTCGGCTTTGACCGGCGACCGCGCGCGGGCGCAGAAAACTTTTTTTGCCGCGGGCGAAGCTCTGTCGGCGGCCAAACCCTCGGACATTTCGCGCGCCGATTATGGCTCGCTGCTGCGCGACGGCGCGGGCCTGTTAACGCTCGCCGCCGAAAGCCAGGCCGATCAGGCCCTGATTCTCAAGACGGCGCGGGTCGTCGACGGCGCCGCCGCCGCGACGCCGCACGCCTCGACGCAGGAGGAGAGCTGGATGGTTCTCGCCGCCCAGGCTTTCGCGGCCCAGGCGGAGAACCAGATGCTTTCCATTGACGGCGCGCCGCACAACGGCGTTTTCGCCATGCGCATTAGCGACGCCACTTTGGTCGGAAAGGCGGTGACGCTGGTCAATCAGGGCCAGGCGCCGGTGAAAATCGCGATCAGCGTTTCGGGGCGCCCCGTCGCCAAGGCGCCGGAAGAATCGCATGGCTACCAGATCGAGCGCGGCTTTTACCGTCTCGATGGGACGCCGGTCGCGCCCAATGAGATCAGGCAGAACGATCGGCTGGTGGTCGCGCTGAAAATCACCGAGACCGAGGCGGCCTACGCCCGCCTGATCCTGGAGGACCGCCTGCCCGCCGGCTTGGAGATCGACAATCCCGATCTTTTCGACGGCGGCTCGGCCGAAAAGCTCGAATGGGTCAAGGCGACGGTCGCGCCGACCCATACCGAATACAAGGACGACCGTTTCGTCGCCGCCTTCGAGCGCAACGGTTCGGACAAGGCGACTTTCGCCGTCGCCTATGTCGTGCGCGCGGTGACGCCGGGAACTTACATTCAGCCGCCGGCGACGATCGAGGACATGTATCGCCCCGAAAGGTTCGGACGCACCGGTTTCGGGACGGTCGAAATTTCGGCGGGCGGAAGGAAGTGAAACCGGAACGCAGGCGCCCGTGGCTTTACGCGACCGTTGTGACCGCCTTTTTCGGTCTGGCGGCTCCTGGTCTCTGGCTCTCCGCGCAGCGGTCTTTGGGGCCGCTCGATCTCTCGGCGCTGGACCGGGCCTCGACCGTGGCGCTCGACCGCGACGGCCGGCTTTTACGCGCTTTCGAGACGCCTGGCGGGCGCTGGCGGCTGCCCTTGAGCGCAAAAGATGTCGATCCGCGCTTCTTCGTCCTGCTGAAAGCCTATGAGGACCGGCGATTCGACCGCCATCACGGCGTCGATTTCGCTGCCTTGCTGCGCGCCTGCTGGCAGTTCGCGCGCAGCGGTCACGTCGTTTCCGGCGGCTCGACCCTGACCATGCAGGCGGCGCGCCTGCTGGAGCCGAGGCCCGAACGCGATCTTTTCGCCAAGGTGCGCCAGATTCTGCGCGCCTTTCAGCTTGAGGCGCGGTTCGGCAAGTCGCAGATCCTCGACATCTATCTCGCGCTTGCGCCCTATGGCGGCAATCTCGAAGGTCTTCGCGCGGCGAGCCTGGCTTATTTCGGCAAGGAGCCGCGCCGCCTGAGCACGGCGGAAGCCGCTTTGCTGGTCGCGATCCCGCAGGCGCCGGAGGCGCGGCGGCCCGACCGCCACGCCAAAGCCGCCCGCGCCGCGCGCGACCGGGTGATCGACCGCGCCGTCGCCGCCGGCGCGCTTTCTCCAGAAGAAGGCGCCCGCGCGAAAGACGAGACGCCGCCGCTGGCGCGAAAACCCTTCCCCGAACTGGCCCCTCATGCGACCGAGGCGCTCGCCCGCGCCCGGCCGGCGCGCAAGGTTCTGCATCTGTCGCTCGACGCTCACCTGCAGGCGAGCCTCGAAAAACTCGCCCGCGATCGCGCCGAGCGGCTGGGGCCGAAGTTGAGCATCGCGATCCTGGTCATCGACAACGGGAGCGGCGGGCTTCTCGCCCATGTCGGCAACGCCGATTATTTCTCGAACGACCGCGCCGGCGCGATCGACATGACCGAGGCCTTACGCTCACCGGGCTCAACGTTAAAGCCCTTCATCTACGCCATGGCCTTCGGCGACGGCCTCGCCCATCCCGAAACCCTGCTCGACGATACGCCGACCCGTTATGGCGCGTGGAAGCCGACCAATTTCGACGACAAGTTCCACGGCGCGGTGACCGCGCGCGAGGCCCTGCAATTGTCGCTCAACCTGCCGGCGGCGCAGGTGCTCGACGCCGTCGGCCCGGCGCGTTTCGTCGCCCGGATGCACGGGGCGGGCCTGCCTCTCATCCTGCCCAGGGACTCCGACGCCGGCCTCGCCATCGGGCTCGGGGGGGTCGGGGTGCGCCTGCGCGACCTCGCCCGCGCCTACGCCGGCTTTCCGCGCGGCGGGGTCGCCCCGGAACTGGTCGAGGACCTCGACAATCCCCCCGAACCGGCATCGCCGCGGCGGATCGCCGAGCCTGGCGCCGCCTGGCAGGTCGCGGATATTTTGCGTTTCGCGCCGCCGCCGGACAATGGCGCCGTCGGCCGGATCGCCTTCAAGACCGGCACATCCTATGGCTATCGCGACGCTTTGGCGATCGGCTTCGACCGCGCCCACACCATCGCCGTCTGGGTCGGGCGGGCGGATAATGGCGCGGTTTCCGGGCTGGTCGGCCGCAAGGTCGCCGCCCCGATTTTGTTCTCGGTCTTCGCCCGTGTCGGCGGCCCCAACGAGTCCCTGCCGCGCCCGCCCGGCGTTCTGGTCGCCTCCACCGCCAGTCTGCCGCCGCCCCTGCGCCATCTGCGCCGCGAGGCCCCGAAAATCCTGGCCGCGACCTTTTCCAATCCGCTGAAGATCACTTTTCCGCCCGATGGCGCCCGCATCGACCTTGGCCTGATTCATGCGGCGGAGCAGGAAAGGCCCGAACTGGCGCTGAAGGCGCAGGGCGGCGTCCCGCCCCTGACCTGGATGATCAATGGCGCAACGCTCAAGCAGGACGCGGAAGCCCAGAACCAGCGCCACGAGGCGAGCTGGACGCCGGACGGCGCCGGCTTCGCCCGCGTTTCCGTGATCGACGCCGATGGCGCCGGCGACAGCGTGCTGGTGCGGATTGAATAAGGATTGACCTTGCCGGCGCGCCGGGGCATGTCAGCGTCCGACTTTCGACGGACGTGTTGGACTTGCCCCATGATCAGTTCGGCTTTGATGAATGTGATGACCTCGGCCGCGCTCAAGGCCGGACGCGGCCTGAAGCGCGATTTCGGTGAGGTCGAGAATCTCCAGGTTTCGGTCAAGGGACCGGGCGATTTCGTCACCATCGCCGACAAGAAGTCGGAAAAGATCATTTTCGAGGAATTATCCAAGGCCCGGCCCGGCTATGGCTTCATCCTCGAAGAGGGCGGCATGGTCGAAGGCGCCGACAAGAGCCATGTGTGGCATGTCGATCCGCTCGACGGGACCACCAATTTCCTCCATGGACTGCCGATCTTCGCCGTCTCCATCGGGCTGGAGCGCGATGGCCAGATGGTGGCCGGCGTGATCTACAATCCGGCCACCGACGATCTTTTCGTGGCGGAGAAGGGCCAGGGCGCCTATTACAACAACCATCGCATCCGGGTGGCGGCGCGCCGCGACGTTTCCGAAGGGCTGGTCGCCACCGGCATACCGCCGCTCGCCAAGGCTGCGATCCATCCGCGCTTCAAGGCCGAACTCGCCTCGGTCATGGCCCGGGCCGGCGGCGTCCGCCGGCTGGGCGCCGCTTCGATCGACCTCGCCTTCGTCGCCGCTGGCCGTTTCGACGGATTCTGGGAGCGCGGCCTCAAGAGCTGGGACATGGCTGCGGGCCTGGTGCTGGTGCGCGAGGCCGGCGGCTATGTCACCGACGCCGACGGCGGGCCGGATATTTTCGCCACCGGATCGGTATGCTGCGGCAACGAGCATATCCACAAGCAATTGCTCGAACTCGTCAAAAAAGCCTGACACGCCCCGAGGAGGCGCGAGGGCGAGATTCGTCTTGAAATTCCCCTGACCTTGCGTTCTACCTAGGGCCAACCAAGAAAGAGGGTGCGCCAAAATGTCGGACAAAGACGCCTATCGCCTGTCCTCGCCCGGCATTTTCCTGCTGCGCATGGCGGTCTTCCTCATTCTGGTCGGTTTCGTCGTCGTTATCCTGCATGGTCCGATCGAGACCGCATTCTGGGCCAATCCGGGCCTCAACGGCGTCATCATCGCGGCGGCGGGGATCGGCGTTCTGATCGCCTTCGGCCATGTGATGCGGCTTTTCCGCGAAATCGCCTGGGTCAATGGCCACACCGGCAAGCGGCCGCGCCTGCTGGCGCCGATGGCGCGGATCGTCGGGGACGAGGGCAGGGCGCCCTTGTCGCCGCAGATCCTGCGCCTCGTGCTCGATTCGGTCGCAACCCGGCTCGACGAGGGACGCGAAACCTCGCGCTATCTCACCGGCCTGCTGGTTTTTCTCGGCCTGCTTGGCACCTTCTGGGGTCTGCTGTTGACGGTCGGCTCGATCAGCGGCGTGATCGGCTCGCTGCAAAGCGGCGGCGAGACCTCGGCTCTGTTCAACGATCTCAAGACCGGCCTCGCCCAGCCGCTGGCGGGCATGAGCCTCGCCTTCACGTCGTCGCTGTTCGGCCTTGCCGGCTCGCTGGTGCTCGGCTTTCTCGATCTGCAGGCGGGACAGGCGCAGAGCCGTTTCTACACCGAGCTTGAAGACCGGCTCTCGGCGGATGTCGAGGCCGCGCGCCCGCCGGAAAGGCCATCCGAGAATAATGAGGCGATCGACGGCCTCGCCAACGGCGTCCAGGCGCTGGTGCGCCACATGCGCCAGGAGCAGCAGATGATCCGCGACTGGGTCGAGGCCCAGTCCGCGCGCCAGGCGCGGCTCCAGGCCGCGATCGAGGCTCATCTGGCCAGCGAGAAACAGGAGCCGCGCTGATGCTGGTTTCCCGCGCCCGCCGCCGCCCGACGGCGATGAATTATTGGCCGGGCTTCGTGGACGCGCTCTCGACCCTGTTGCTGGTTTTCACCTTCCTGCTCTCGGTCTTCGTCATCGCCCAGTATTATCTGTCGCGCGACGTCGGCGGCAAGGACGCGGCGCTGGCCCGGCTCAACAAGGAAATCGAGCAGCTGACGGCGATCCTTTCGCTGGAAAAGGGCGGCAAGGAGCAGGCCCAGCTAAGCCTCGCCACGCTGACCGCGACGCTCGAGGCCACCCGCAAGGAGCGCGACGCGCTCGCGGCGGGGGCGGGCGCCGCCGCTTCCAGTCTCGACGCCGAAAAGCAGATCTCCGCTCAAGCCGCGGCTCGGGTCGATCTGCTCAACGCCCAGATCGCCGCGCTGCGCCGCCAGCTTGCGGCGGTGCAGGACGCGCTTTCGGCCCAGGAGACGAAGAACAAGGAAAGCCAGGACCGCATCGCCGATCTCGGCTCGCGGCTCAATGTCGCGCTCGCCGAGAAAGTGCAGGAACTGGCGCGCTACCGCTCGGACTTTTTCGGCCGCCTGCGCGAAATTCTCGCCGACCGGGCCGACGTGAAGATCGTCGGCGACCGTTTCGTCCTGCCGACGGAAGTGCTGTTCCAGAGCGGCCAGGCCGATCTGACGCCTGAAGGCAAGGCGGAGATCGACAAGGTCTATCTCGCCCTGAGCGAGGTCGCCAAGGAAATCCCGCCGGAAATTCCCTGGGTGCTGCGGGTGGACGGCCATACCGACAAGCGGCCGATCTCCTCGCCGCAATTCAAGTCGAACTGGGACCTTTCCGCCGCCCGCGCCATCGCCGTGGTGAAATATCTGATCGGCAAAGGTTTTGCGCCCCAGCATCTGCTGGCGGGGGCCTTCGGCTCGCACCAGCCGATCGATCGGGGCGACAGCGAGGAGGCCTTGCGGAAGAACCGCCGGATCGAGCTCAAGATCACGGATCGGTAATCGGGGCATGAGCGTCGCGCTGCGGCCCTATGCCGAAGAGGACTGGCCGGCGCTGCGCGCGCTTTGGGTGGCGACATGGGGCGGGACGCGCTCCGACATCGATTTCGCCGCCCGCGCGCCATGGCTCGCCGAACTTGTCGAGACATCCCTCGCCCAGGGCGCGCACATTGTCGTCGCCGAGGATTCGCAAGGCTTTGGCGGCTTCGTCCTGTTCGATCCGGCGCGCGGCTGGCTGGAGCAAATCGCCGTCGCGCCCCGCGCGTGGGGCTCAGGGATAGCGCAGGCTTTGATCGGCCGCGCCAAACAGGCCTGTCCGGCGGGACTTGGCTTGAGAGTCAACGACGACAATTTTCGCGCCTTGGCCTTTTATCGCGCCGAAGGTTTTCGACAGGTCGGGGAAGGCCGCAATCCCTTGTCCGGCCTGCCGATCTTGACCCTGGCCTGGAAACGCCCATTTGAGGCGAAAACAGACGAGATGGAAACGCCACCCGAAATGACTCTTCACGCCAATCCCCTCGCGCATTCCGAGAATGGCCGCATTCTTGTCCCGCCTTCTGTCCATCCGCTGGAAAATCTGCTGGCGCTCGACGCGCGCGGCCTGCTCGACGCCATGCGCGACGGCCAGCGCCGGGATTTTCTGGAAATGGTCGCCGATGTCGAGGCGCCCAATTCCGAATTGCATCGGCTGTTCGTCGACTTGCGCGACCGCGCCCCGGCCGGCAATCCGCTGCATGACGTCGCTCTGTTCCGTCCCGGCGCGCTGGGCGGGCTTTTCATGGACCTGCACGACCATGTGATGAGCCATCCGGTCTGGCTCCATCCCTTTTTCGTGCGGGTGTTCGAGGGACGCGCCACGCTCGACCAATTGCGCGTCTTCGCCGTCCATTATTTCAACCAGATCAAGAACACGCGCCAATGCGTCGCCGCCGCCATCGGCCGCTTTCACGGGCTGATGGGCCTGCCCTATGGCCCGCTCAACGAACGCATTTCGGAAATCACCCAGATTTCGCTGGCCCAGCTCGTCGCCGACGAATATGGCGTCGGCAGCCATGCTTTGGCCGATTACCCACCGCTCGGCCATCTGCTGCTCGCCAAGACCCATATTGCGATGTACCGCCAGTTCTTCGACGGGCTCGGGATTGCGCCCGAGGCGCAGGACGCAGCCATGCTGCCCGGCGTCGCCGACAATGTGCTGACCCAGCGCCTGCTTGCCGGCGACAAGGCTTTTTCGCCGCTGGAAGCCTTGGCCTCGGTCGGCCTCGGCATGGAATGGGGCGTGCCGGAATTCTTCAGCCTGCTGCTTGGCGGCTTCATCCGCGTCGCGCTGCGCGAAAAGCTCGACCTCACGCCGCAGCATCTCGAAGTCTTCATCGCTCATGTCCGCTATGACGTGCTGCACGCCGTTTCGGTCATGCTGGTGACCTCGCTGCACATGCGCGGCAAGGACGACATTCTCGCGGTCAAGGGCGCGTGCAACACGCTGATGGCGAGCCGCCATGGCATGATGACCGAGCTTTACGAAAAAGTTTTCGGCGAGGCCTGCCCGGCGCTCGCGGATATCGACCTCGAACCCCGCTACCGTCTGCGCGACCGCCGCATCGAGACCGTTTTACGCGCCGCGCGACGGGAGATTCCGTCAGAGGCGGTGATCGGCGCCGAAGCCTGGCGGGCGAGCGAAAAAACGCCGTTCGTCTTCGCCTGAGGGCGAAAAATCTGCCATGCGCGACAGTGTCCGCAATCTATAAAAGCGTCGGCTGCTTTTTTTGGATTGCATTTGTTAACCGCTAACGTGGAAACCAATCGGAACATTTAAGTAATAATTAATTATGTCTTCGGACCGATCATGATTTGTATCGGAAACTCATTCGAGTCCGTTGCTGGCTTATCTGGTTTGTCAACCTTGATCCGGCCTTCGGTGGCTTTCTCAATCGCATTTCCGATAACTTCGTAACGGTTGTCGGTGGTCCAAATATGGAAGCCTGGTTGAAAATCACCGCCGCCGAAAAGGGAGACAGAACAGCAGGATAAATTCCAATGTAAAGGATCGAGGGCTTTTCTTAGGCTTTGAGCAAGATCGTCGCAATATGAGCCAGTACACATTATTGAGACCGTTTGCGGCTGTACGTTCCGCAGGTCACCCCTTAACGCCGCTGCTTCTGCGTCAGACAAGCGACTCCAATGGTATGGACTCGCCTGAGTTGTCTGTTCGAGTTTCAATCGATTTGCATACTCGTCGGACCATACGAAAAAGCCTGCCAGATAAACAGCTATAACGAGTGCAGCAACTTCCACCGTCCTCCGATATCTCTCGTGAACACGGTCAAGCATTTCCTTCAGCGATGGTAGCCAATGTTTAGCGGCTTCATCGACGCCGAAAAAAAATCCGGGGACAATTAATGTCCACAATTTCGGAAGAAACGCGATTAAATAGTGGAAAAAATTTTGCATTTCTATTATCCGGCATTCCTTCGAGAAACGAAATTCACGCCCCCGCCTGCGCCGTCGCGCCGGCGTCGAACTGCAGCCGGGCGAGGCGGGCGTAAAGCCCGTCGTTCGAGGCCAGTTCGGCGTGGGTTCCCTGCTCGACGATGCGGCCGTCCTCCATCACCAGAATCCGGTCGGCGGCGAGTACGGTCGCCAGCCGGTGGGCGATGATCAGCGTGGTGCGGCCCTGCATCAGCCGGTCGAGCGCCTTCTGCACCAAAATTTCGTTTTCGGCGTCGAGCGCCGAGGTCGCCTCGTCGAGCAGCAGGATCGGCGCGTTCTTCAGAATGGCGCGGGCGATGGCGAGGCGCTGGCGCTGGCCGCCGGACAGAGTGACGCCGCGCTCGCCGAGCGGCGTGGCGTAGCCCTGTGGCAGGGCGCGGATGAAATCCGCCGCCGCCGCGCGCTCGGCGGCCGCCTCGATAGCTGCGGCCGAGGCCTCGGGCGCGCCATAGGTGATATTTTCCGCAACGGAGCCCGAGAAAATCACCGGCTCCTGCGGCACCAGGGCGACGCGATGGCGCAGTTCCGCCGGATCGACCTCCCGGGCGTCGAGCCCGTCGATTCTCACACCGCCGGAGTGCGGATCGTAGAACCGCATCAGCAGCTGGAACAGGGTCGATTTGCCGCCGCCGGACGGGCCGACGAAGGCGACCTTCTCGCCCGGCGAAATGGTGAAGGAGAGGTCGTCGAAAACCTTTTTGTTCGGCCGCGAGGGATAAGCGAAGCTCACGCGATCGAAGGCGATTTCGCCGCGCGCCGGCTGCGGCATTCTTTTCGGATTTTTCGGCGCGGCGATCAGGGGTTGCTCGGCCAAAATTTCGGCGATGCGGCCGGCGGCGCCGGCGGCGGCCGCGATTTCGCTCCACACTTCCGACAATTGCCCCAGCGCGCTCGCGGCCAGCACGGCGTAAAGCACGAATTGCGAGAGCTGGCCGCCGGTCATGCGGCCGGCGAGCACGTCTTGCGCCCCGAGCCACAGCACCGCGACCACGCTGGAAAAGGCGAGGAAAATGGCGAAGGCGGTGAGCAGCGCCCGCGCCTTGATCGAGGCGCGGGCGGCGAGATAAGCGCCTTCGGCGGCGGCGGCGAAACGCCGGGTCGAGACGGCTTCGGCCCCGAAGGCCTGCATGGTGCGCAAGGCGGAGAGATTTTCGGCCGCGAAAGCGCTGGCGTCGCCCAGAACGTCCTGGGCCGCGCGCGAACGGCCACGCACCGAACGCCCGCCGGCGACCAGCGGGATGACGATGACCGGAATGGCGACCAGAACCACGGCCGACAATTTGGGGCTGGTGTAGATCATCAGTCCGATCGCACCGACGAACATGAAGAGATTGCGCAGGGCGACCGAGGCCGAGGAGCCGAAAGCCGCCTTGATCTGGGTGGTGTCGGCGGTCAGGCGCGACACCAGTTCGCCGGTCTGGGCCGTGTCGTAAAAAGCCGGGTCGAGCCGGGTCATATGGGCGAAAACGTCGTCGCGCAGGTCGGCGACGATGCGTTCGCCAAGGGACATGACCAGGAAATAGCGCGCAGCCGAGGCGAGGGCGAGCAAGGCGACGACGCCGATCAGGATGAGAAAGTATGAATTGATCGCGGCGAGATGGTCGCGGGCGAAGCCCTTGTCGATCATGCCGCGCACGGCCAGAGGCATCACGAGCGTCGCGGCCGAGGCGACGGTCAGAGCGGCGAGCGCGGCGAAAATCCAGCCCTTGCGTCGGCGGGCGTAGGGCAGGATGGGCGCGAGAGCGTGCAAGGAATTGCTCGGCGCGCGCCGCGCCCTGGCGGCGTCATTGTGTGGAACTTCGGTCATCGCCCCGATATAGGCCGCGCCGAGAGAGAAAGAAAACTGTTTCCGCTTGCGACATCTTGCCAGGGTCGTCTTGCTCTCCGGCTCGCGCTGGTATAGAAGGCGGCCTTCCACTTTCCGGCGCCGCGAGGCGCTTTAACGTTTGGGCTCCAAGGCGGCGATCCGTCACGGAAGCCGCGGGGTTGAAACCATGCAGTCCGACATCCATCCCGAATACCACACGATCAAGGTCATCATGACCAATGGGACCGAGTTCCTGACCCGCTCGACCTGGGGCAAGGAAGGCGACACCCTCCATCTCGACATCGATCCCACCACCCATCCGGCCTGGACCGGCGGCTCGCAGCAATTGCTCGACCGCGGCGGCCGCCTCTCGCGCTTCAATTCGCGCTTCGGCGGCCTCTCCTTCGGCAAGAAATGAGACGCTGAACAATCCGGATTTAAAAAAGGCGGCCGGTCGGCCGCCTTTTTCATGTGCGCCCAGCATGGGCGCATTCTTGTGGGTGGAAGTCCCACCGTAAGCTGGTCACGGCAAACGAAGTGAAGCGCAACTGCGGAAGGGTGACCGACCGTGGGGAGGAAGCGTGGATCGAAGCTGCGGGCCGATGAACAAGAACCGGATAGAAGGCGCTGCCGACCAGGGCGAGCGGGCATGAAACCGCGAAGCTCTCGTGATCAAAGGGAAGCGGCGTAAATCCGGCGGTCGCGCAGTGAAGGAATGCGCTCTTACCTGGGGAGGTCTCGCCTCACGCCTGAAAGGGCGACGGTGTCGAGCCGGAGCGAGAAGTCAGCAGAGGTCGTAGTAGTTGGTGGGAGACCGCTGGCGAAGGGCCGAACGAGGGAAAGTGTTCGACGCCGTGTCGATGCGGAGCACATTGCATCAGATGCCTGTGCAAACAGGGCGGTCCGGGACAGCGGGCGGTGAAGCCGCGCGCGACTCGAACAGCGATGAAGTGCTCGGCCCGCGACATGAGACGGGCGACACAGGGTCGGGGCTGCTACAAGCGGCTCTGACGCGGGAGAACCTGCAACAGGCTTGGAAACGGGTGCGGTCCAACAAAGGGGCGGCCGGTGTTGACGGTCTGAATATCGACCAGACCGCCGAATATCTGCGCGCCGCATGGCCCACGATCCGCGAACAATTGTTGTCAGGCAGGTACCGGCCGATGCCGGTGCGACGGGTGACGATCCCGAAACCTGATGGCGGCGAGCGTGAGCTTGGCATCCCGACGGTGACGGATCGGCTGATCCAGCAGGCGTTGCTACAAGTCCTGCAACCCATCCTTGACCCAAGCTTCAGCAAACACAGCTACGGTTTCCGTCCTGGTCGAAGCGCGCATGACGCCGTACTCGCGGCGCAATCATACGTGCAATCGGGCCGGCGAATTGTGGTGGATGTGGACCTGGAGAAATTCTTCGATCGGGTCAATCACGACATCCTCATCGACCGCCTGCGAAAGCGGATCGTGGACGCCGGTGTCATCCGGTTGGTCCGGGTCTACTTGCACAGCGGGATCATGGCGGATGGCGTGATCCTGGAGCGCGCGAAAGGAACTCCGCAAGGAGGGCCGCTCTCGCCGCTGCTGGCGAATGTCCTGCTCGATGAGGTGGACAAGGAGTTGGAGCGTCGAGGCCATTACTTCGTGCGCTATGCCGACGACGCGAACGTCTATGTTCGTAGCCGGAAAGCGGGCGAACGGGTGATGGCGCTGCTTCGACGGCTGTATGGCGCACTGCGTCTCACGGTCAACGAAGCCAAAAGCGCGGTGGCGAGCGTGTTTGGCCGCAAGTTCCTAGGCTACAGCTTCTGGACGGCCCCAGGGGGCGCGGTCAAGCGAGGGGTCGCCGCCAAGCCGATGGCGACGTTCAAACAACGCATCCGGCAACTCACCCGCCGCTCAGGCGGGCGCGGCATGCAGGATGTGGTGGACCGCTTACGGACTTACGTCCTGGGATGGAAGGCTTACTTCCGATTGGCGCAAACACCGAAGGTCTGGCTAAAACTGGATCAATGGATGCGCCACCGGCTGCGGGCCATCCAGCTTAAGCAGTGGAAACGCGGCAAGACCATGCACCGAGAACTGCTGGCGCTCGGAGCCAAACCCAACGTGGCGCGAACAATCGCGGCAAACAGCCGCCGCTGGTGGCGCAACAGTGGGCTCCTCCTTAACGCCGTGCTGACTCTGCAATGGTTGGACAAGCTGGGGATGCCCCGTCTCTCCTAACCTCAATCCCTCGAACCGCCCGGTGCGGACCCGCATGCCGGGTGGTGTGGCAGGGGTGCGATCCGACAGGATCGCCCTCTATGCCTATTGCTTCATCACAAAACGCCCGTCGGCGACCTCAAAGCTTTCGAGCTTTTTCAGGAAACTCATGCCGAGCAAAGTGATGTTCAACGCGCCAGGCTGGGCGACGATGGCGTCGACGTCATCGACCGTGATGTCGTTGATGCGGATTTCGCGTAAGGAGACGCGGGCGACCCAGCCGGTCCCGTTGGCGGTCTGGGTCGGAATATTGAACGCCGACGCTGGCGGATCGATGTTGAGCTGGCGGGCGTCTTCCGACGTCAAGGCGACAAACGTCGCGCCGGTGTCCACCATGGCGTGGATCGAGGTTCCGTCGATTTCGATGTCGGTCTGGTACTGCGCGTTGCGGTCGTGCTCAAGCTCGACGACGCCAAAGCTGGCGCGCGAGGCTCGGGCCGTGGCGGGCGCCGCGGGGTCTTCGGGAACCGGCGGCGCCGCGCCGGTCTGCTGGTGCGGCGTCGCCCGCGGGTCAGGGGCGAGCCAGCTGTTCTGCGCCACCCCGACAAAGAGAAGCGCCATCACGCCCAGGAAAATCGTGAGTTTCGCAATTTGCGCCATTGCCGGCAGGTCCGCTTGCAGGTCCGCTCATGCCGCGCGCGCGGCATGAGCGGCATGAGCGGCGACACCAGCTTAGAAGTCAAAGCCTGCCGGAGCGTTAAGCCAACGAGGACAATTATCCCGCCAGCGCCGTTTTCACCAGGGGGCTGACCTTGGCGAAGTCGATTTTGCCGGCGTGGCGCGCCTTCAGTTCGGCGATCACCTTGGCCATGTCCTTGATCGAGGCGGCGCCGGTCTCGGCGATCGCGGCCTGTATTGCCGCCGCGACTTCCTCCTCACTCATCGGCTGGGGCAGAAAGCTGGCGATGACGGCGATTTCCTCGCGCTCCTGGGCGGCGAGTTCGGGGCGGGCGTTGTTCTCATAGATTTCGGCCGATTCCTGCCGGCTTTTCGTCAGTTTCCGGAGCAGCGCGAGAATGTCGTCCTCGCCGACCTCCTTGCCGGTGGTGCGCGCCTCGATGTCCTTGTCCTTGAGCGCGGCGGCGATCATGCGGATGGTTGCGACGCGGCGCTTCTCGCCCGCCTTCATCGCCAGCTTGAGCTCGGAGGCAAATTTTTCGCGCAGCATGGTTCATCCTGTCTGGTCGCAAGGGCCGCTGAAAACTTGCGCGGGGAAAACAACGCCCTTAAATGCAAGCGGTCGCGGGCGCCTCGCCGGAGGTGGTCTGTCGCGAAAATCTCTAGAGTGGTCGGGATGCAGGATCAAGCCAAACAACAGGGATGGGTTCATCTCAAGCCCACCGCCGTGCTGGTCATGGCGGACGGGACGGTGATCGAGGGCGTCGGATTCGGCGCGACCGGCAAGGCCGTGGGCGAGGTCTGCTTCAATACCGCCATGACCGGCTATCAGGAAATTCTCACCGATCCCTCCTACGCCGGGCAGATCGTCACCTTCACTTTTCCCCATATCGGCAATGTCGGCGCCAATGACGAGGATGTCGAGACCGTCGATGTCGATCATGTCCAGGGCGCGCGCGGGCTGATCGTGCGGGCCCCGGTCACCGGCCCCTCCAATTTCCGCGCCGAAATGAATTTCGACGACTGGCTCAAGGCGCGCGGGATCATCGGCCTTGCCGGCGTGGACACCCGCGCCCTCACCGCCTTGATCCGCGAAAAGGGCATGCCCAATGCGGTGATCGCCCATGATCCGAACGGCGTGTTCGATCTCGACGCGCTTAAAAGCGAGGCCGCCGCCTGGCCGGGGATCGACGGCATGGATCTCGTGCCCGACGTGACCGCGCCCCATGATTACGGCTGGACCGAGACCAGCTGGAAGCTCGGTTCGGGTTTTGGCGCGCAGCAAAAAACCCGCTTCAAGGTCGTGGCGCTCGATTTCGGCGTGAAGCGCAATATCCTGCGCCTGCTCGCCGACGCGGGCTGCGAGGTCAAGGTGGTTCCGGCGACGACGCCGGCCGAAGACATTCTGGCGATGAAGCCCGATGGCGTGTTCCTGTCCAACGGTCCCGGCGATCCGGCGGAAACCGGCAAATACGCCGTGCCGACCATCCAGAAGATTCTCGAGGCGCGCGTGCCGACCTTCGGCATCTGTCTCGGCCATCAGATGATGGCGCTCGCAGTCGGCGCCAAAACCATGAAAATGCGCCAGGGCCATCATGGCGCCAATCATCCGGTCAAGGATTTCACCACCCACAAGGTCGAGATCGTCTCGATGAACCACGGTTTCGCGGTCGATCCCGCGACCCTGCCGGCCAATGCCGTCGAGACCCATAAATCCCTGTTCGACGGCTCGAATTGCGGCATCGCCTTGACCGACCGCCCGGCCTTTTCCGTCCAGCATCATCCCGAAGCTTCGCCGGGACCGCAGGACAGCCATTATCTCTTCGCGCGATTCATCGACATGATGGAGACGCGCCGGGCCCAGGCGGCGCGATAGGGAATTACCCGCGCCTTTCGAGGATTTCCGCCTCGAATCGCGCCAGAACGTCGGCGGGCATCGACGAGCTGTTGGCGAGCGTCGGAAATACGCCGGCGCGCACTTCGCCCAGATAGGCGGAAGCCGCCTCGCGCATGGTCGCGCCGACTTCGGCGTAGCGGCGATTGTGGCGGAAATTCTTTTCCGCATAGCCCAGCACGTCGGGAAAAACCAGCACCTGGCCGTCGGTCGCGGGACCGGCGCCGATGCCGACGGTCGGCGCCTTGATCGCCAGGGTGATCGCGGCGGCAAGCTCGGCGGGCGCAAGCTCCAGCACCAGCATGAAAACGCCGGCCTCGTCCAGCGCCCTGGCGTCGCGGAAAATCCTTGTCGCTTCCTCGAATGTCTTGCCGTGGACGCGCCGCTCGCAATGCTGGGGCTCGTAGCCGAGGTGGCCGCAGACGGGAATCCCCAATGTGCCGAGCACCTGCACCAGTTCGGGAAAGGCGCCTTCGAACTTGACCGCGTCGGCGCCCGCCTGCTGCAGGAATTTGGCGCTGGCGACCGCCTGTTCCGGCGTGTCATAGGTGGCGAAAGGCAGGTCGGAAATGATGAAAGTGTCGGGCGCGCCGCGCCGCGCGGCGCGGGTGTGATGCGCCATGTCGGCGAGCGTCACTTCGCGCTCGCTGGAATAGCCGAGAATGTTCACGCCGACGCTGTCGCCGACGAGAATCGCGTCGATCGCCGCCTGCTGCTGCGCGCGCGCCTGCGGCGCGTCATAGGCTGTGAGCAGGGCGATCTTCTCGCCCTTGCGCTTCATCTCTGCGAATCGGTTCAAGGAGCGCATGAAAACTCTCGTTTTTCGCCCGGCCTTCGGGCCGCTTTGTCTATCTGTCTCCGCTTCGCGCGTCCAGAACATGGCGACGGCGCGGCGCTAATACGATAGGCGAGGCTGGCGCGCCGGCCGAAATATGCCCGCCCCCTGTGGATAGCGGCGACAAGAGCCCCGCGCGCATTGCGCCGCGCGGCGGGCGTCCCCATGTCTTGACGACACGCCGTGTCCTGAAAAGCATGAAATTTCCGCCGTCCTTCCTCGATGAGATCCGGGCGCGGCTTCCCATGTCGGAAGTCGCGGGCCAGGTCGTGCGCCTGAAGAAGGCTGGCCGCGAATGGAAGGGCCTTTCGCCCTTCAACGCCGAAAAGACGCCTTCCTTCCATGTCAACGACCAGAAAGGCGCCTTTTTCGATTTCTCCGCCGGGAAGAATGGCGACATTTTCAAATTCGTCATGGAGACGCAGGGCCTGAGCTTTCCCGAGGCGGTGGAAAAGCTCGCCGCCATGGCCGGCCTCGCCATGCCGGTCGAGACGCCCGAAGCGCAGGCGCAGGAAAGACGCCGCGCCACCGCGCTCGAAGCCCTGGAAATGGCCGCCGATTTCTTCGAGCGCCAGCTGCGCTCGCCCGCCGGCGCCCGGGCGCGCGCCTATCTGGCCGAACGCGGCCTCGACGACAGGTCGCGCGAAAAATTCCGCCTCGGCTTTTCGCTCGCTGAAAAATTCGCTCTTCGCGATTATCTCGCGGGCAAGGGTTGTTCCGCCGAAACCATGATCGAGGCGGGGCTTTTGACCCACGGGCCGGAGATCGCCGTCCCTTACGATTTCTTCCGCGACCGGCTGATGTTTCCGATCTGCGACCGCTCAGGCCGGGTGATCGCCTTCGGCGGGCGGGCGCTGGCCAGGGACATCCAGCCGAAATACAAGAATTCGGCAGAGACCGAGCTGTTTCACAAGGGCGCCAATCTCTACAACCTCCACAACGCCCGCAAGGCCGCCCATGAGCGCGGAGCGATAGTTGCGGTCGAGGGCTATGTTGACGTCATCTCGCTCGACGCCGCCGGTTTTCCCCATGCGGTCGCCGGGCTCGGCACGGCTTTGACGCCGGCGCAATGCGAGTTGCTATGGAAAATGGCGGAGGAGCCGATCCTCTGTTTCGACGGCGACCGCGCCGGGCGCAAGGCGGCCTTTCGCGCGCTCGAAACCGCTTTGCCGCTGATCGCTCCGGGCCGCTCGCTGCGCTTCGCGCTTCTGCCGGAGGGCCAGGACCCCGACGATCTCGCGCGCGCCGGCGGCCGCGAGGCGGTTCAATCGGTGTTCGACGCCGCCAAGCCGCTGGTGGAAATGCTGTTCCAGCGCGAGGTCGAGGCCCAACCGCTCGACACGCCGGAGCGCCGCGCCGGGCTGGAGCGCCGCCTGCGCGAAGCGGCGGGCCAGATCGCCGACGACAGCCTGCGCCGGCATTATCTCGACGACCTGCGCGAGCGGCTCAATCAATTGTTCGGCCGCGTCAGGTCGGCCGGCGGTTTTTCGCGCGGCGCGCGGCTCAATCGCGGCGCCGGCGCGCGGGCGCCGCTCGCGGCCAGTTCGGCCCTGCTGCGGACCGGCCTGTTCTCCGCGCCCAGGGAAGCGCCGGCGCCGCGCGAAAATCTCATTCTTGCCCTGCTGCTCAATCATCCGGGCCTGGTCGCGCGCCATGCCGAGGATATCGCGCGGCTCGAATTCGCCGGGACGGCGGGCGCCAGGCTGCGCGATGCGCTTCTGGGCGTGGCCGAGCCGGACCACAGTCCGCATGAATTGCGCGACCGGCTTGCCGCGCGCGGATTCGCGGCCCAGATCGAGGTTTTGGCGCGCGACGGCACAATTTCGACGCTTTGGTGCGCAAGGCCCGACGCGCACGAGGACGACGCCGACTACAGTTTGCGGCAGGCCCTGACCTTGCATCGCAAGCAAGGCGAGCTACATAAGGAATTGCGGCGCGCCGAAACAGATCTTGCCCGGGACCCTTCCGAATCCAATAACGCAATACTTGCCGACATCAGGGCCCAATTGTCCGCGCTGGAAGGCGTCGAGGCGACGGTCGAGGGCTTTGGCCTTCGCTCCGGCCGGGAGGATAAAGCGGTTTGACGCTATTTTGGCGTCGCGCATGCGGGAATCGCCAATGAATGACCATGGCCGGCGCGGAACGGCATGGTTGGGCGGGCGTTAAAATTTTCCGCGCACCTTGCCCCGCGGCGGCTGATTCGCTACGGGGTGCAGCAGGTTTTTGCTTCTTGGAGTCGACATGGCGAAAAAAGACGACGCGAAACCGGAAGGCGAAGCCGCGGTTGTCGAGGCGACGGACAGCCCCCTGCTCGATCTCTCCGACGCCGCCGTCAAGCGCATGATGAAGCTCGCCAAGAAGCGGGGCTTCGTCACTTACGCCGAGTTGAACGCCGTTCTGCCGTCCGAGGAAGTCACCTCGGACCAGATCGAGGACGTCTACGCCGTCCTCAACGAGATGGGGATCAATGTCATCGAGGCGGAAGAGGCGGACGAAGCCGAGGAGGAAGGCGGAGCGGAAGAGGAGGAGACCGAGGGCGGCGAACTGATCGAGCCGCCCGCCAGCAAGGCGGTGGCCACCCGCGCCTCCGAGCCCGCCGACCGCACCGACGACCCGGTGCGCATGTATCTGCGCGAGATGGGCTCGGTCGAGCTTCTGTCGCGCGAGGGCGAAATCGCCATCGCCAAGCGCATCGAAGCCGGGCGCGAGGCGATGATCGCGGGCCTGTGCGAAAGCCCGCTGACCTTCCAGGCCATCATCATCTGGCGCGACGAACTGGTCGAGAGCAAGGTTCTGCTGCGCGAGATCATCGATCTCGAAGCGACCTATTCCGGCCCCGATCGCACCGGCGCCCGCGCCGGGGAGAGCGAGCCGGAGGCCGAAGCCGAGGCGCCGGCGACCGCGCCGCGCAACCCGCCGGCCGGACTGGACGAACCGCCGATTCCGGAAGACGCCTTCGAAGAGGACGACGATCTCGAAAATTCGGTCTCGCTCTCCGCCATGGAGACCGAGCTGAAGCCGCGCGTGCTCGAAACCTTCGACGCCGTCGCCGACGCCTATAAGAAACTGCGCCGGCTTCAGGACCAGAATGTCGAGAACAAGCTCAAGAACGAGAGCCTGACGCCGGCCCAGGAGCGCAAGTACAAGTCGCTCAAGAAGGACATCGTCGCCAACGTCAAGTCGCTGTCGCTCAACCAGAACCGCATCGACGCGCTGGTCGAGCAGCTTTACGACATCAATCGCCGCCTGATCGGGCTGGAAACCCGCTTGCTTCGCACCGCCGAGACCTACGGCGTCGCCCGCGAGGACTTTCTGAAACATTACCACGGCGCGGAGCTTGACCCGAAATGGGTGCTGCGCGTCTCGAAGCTCGGCGGGCGCGGGTGGAAGGAATTCGTCGCCAGGTCCAAGGAAGACATCCACGAATTGCGTGGTGAAATCCATGCGCTGGCGACCGAGACGGGCCTGGAGATCCAGGAATTCCGCAAGATCGTTCACATGGTGCAGAAGGGCGAGCGCGAGGCCCGGCAGGCCAAGAAGGAAATGGTCGAGGCCAATCTGCGCCTCGTCATCTCGATCGCCAAGAAATACACCAATCGCGGCCTGCAATTCCTCGACCTGATCCAGGAAGGCAATATCGGCCTGATGAAGGCGGTCGATAAATTTGAATATCGCCGCGGCTATAAATTCTCGACCTATGCGACCTGGTGGATCCGCCAGGCGATCACCCGCAGCATCGCGGATCAGGCCAGAACCATTCGCATCCCGGTCCATATGATCGAAACGATCAACAAAATCGTACGGACGTCGCGGCAAATGCTCCACGAGATCGGCCGCGAGCCGACCCCGGAAGAACTGGCCGAAAAACTGGCCATGCCGCTCGAAAAAGTGCGCAAGGTTTTAAAAATCGCCAAGGAGCCGATCTCGCTCGAAACCCCGATCGGCGACGAGGAAGATTCGCATCTCGGCGATTTCATCGAAGACAAGAACGCGATCCTGCCGATCGACGCCGCGATCCAGAGCAACCTTCGTGAAACCACGACGCGAGTGCTCGCATCGTTGACCCCGCGCGAAGAACGCGTGCTGCGCATGCGTTTCGGCATCGGCATGAACACCGACCACACGCTGGAAGAAGTCGGCCAGCAATTCTCGGTCACGCGCGAAAGAATCCGCCAGATCGAGGCCAAGGCGCTGCGCAAGCTGAAACACCCCTCGCGCAGCCGAAAGCTGCGCTCGTTCCTCGACAACTGACGTCAAAGCCCGCGATCTTCGCGGGCTTTTTCGACGGCTGCCGACCCCCGGGCCATTGTCAGCCGACCAAGCGATTGTCGGCTGGCGCGCGCAGGACGAAACCCGAAAATGGGCATGGCGCGAGCGTTCGCGATCGAACTAAGATGGGATCGTCTCCCCCGCGCCATTTGAACGCGCCTTTTTTGCGGAATTGCATGCCGTCCCTTTTTTTCGCGCTCCTGCTGCTCATCCTCGGTCTCGTCCCGGCGCGCGCGCAGGAGGCGGCGGCGTTCGTCGGTTCGGAAAATTGCGCGGCCTGCCACCGCAGCCAATATGAGGATTGGCGCAAATCGCATCACGCCGGCGCGATGCAGGTCGCCCAAGGCGCCAATGTGCTTGGCGATTTCAACGACGCCCATTTCCGCAACGGCGAGGTGGAAACCAGCTTTTTTCGTCGCAACGGCAGGTATTTCGTTGCCGCCGACGGCCCGGACGGCAAGCGCGCCGATTTCGAGATCAAGTTCACGTTCGGGCTTTATCCGCTCCAGCAATATCTGATCGAATTGCCCGGCGGGCGCCTGCAGGCCTTCGGGATCGCCTGGGATTCCCGGCCCAAAGACCAGGGCGGCCAGAAATGGTTCGATCTTCATCCCGGCCGCAAGCTCGCGGCGGGCGATCCCTTGCATTGGACCGGCATCGATCAGAACTGGAACTACCAGTGCGCCTGGTGCCATTCGACCGACCTGAGAAAGAACTACGACCCGGCAAAAGGCGTTTACGCCACGCATTGGAGCGAAATCAGCGTCGGCTGCGAGGCCTGCCACGGCCCGGCCTCGCGCCATGTCGCCTGGGCCAAAGACGACAAGGGCGTGAGCGCGGACGAGGCGAAAAGCAAGGGCTTTTCCCAGCGCTTCGACCAGCGCCAGGGCGTGACCTGGACGCCGAATCCGCAAGGAACCGCCGCCCGCGCGCAACCGCCCGGCGCCCGGACGGAAGAACTGGTCTGCGCCGGCTGCCATTCACGGCGCGGCCAGGTCTCGGACTCAGCCAGCGACGTCCTGCATTATTACGACGCCTTCCATCCCTCGACGCTCGCGCCGGGCCTCTATTACCCGGACGGCCAGCAGCGCGACGAAGTCTATAATTTCGCCTCTTTCGGCCAAAGCCGGATGCACGCCGCGGGCGTCACCTGCTCGGACTGCCATAATCCCCATTCCGGCAAGCTTCGCCTTTCCGGCAACGCGGTCTGCGGCCAGTGCCATGCGGCGAATGTCTTCGATACGGAGGCCCATAGCCGCCATCCGCAGGGCTCGCCCGGCGCGCAATGCGCCGCCTGCCACATGCCGACCACCGATTACATGGTCGTCCACGCGCGCCAGGATCATTCCATCCGCATTCCCAGGCCCGATCGCACTTTGAGCATGGGAACGCCCAACGCCTGCAACCAATGCCATAAGGACAAGGATCCAGCCTGGGCCGTCGCGGCGCTCAAGCGCTGGGGCATGGGCAACAAACCCGGCGCCCAGACCTTTGCTGAAAGTTTTGCCCGCGCCGATGAGGACGGTCCGGGCGCGACCGACGCTTTGCTCGGCGTGGCGAAAGACGGCGGCCAGTCGGCCATCGCCCGCGCCAGCGCGCTCGAGCGCCTGAACGGCGAGGAATCGGCAACGGTGATCGCCGCAGCCGCCGACCTGACCGGAGCCGCCGACCCGATGATCCGCGCCGCCGCGGCCGAGGTTTTAGGGGCCGCCGATCCGGCCACCAAGGCGCGGGCCTTGGCGCCGCTGCTGCGCGACCCGACCCGGCTGGTCCGCATGCAGGCGGCGCGCAGCCTTGCCGGCGCGGGCGAGGCGGCGCTCCGGCCGTCCGATCTCGCCGCTTTCGAAAAGGCGCTCGACGAATATGTCGCGGGCCAGATGTTCACCGCGGAGCGGCCGGAATCGCGCGCCAATCTCGGCGCGCTGTTTTTCGCACGCGGCTGGGCGGACCGGGCGCAGGCGGAATTCGCCAAGGCGCTCGAACTCGACAGGACTTTTGCCCCCGCCGCGATCCAGCTGGCCGAAATCTCGCGCCAGCGCGGCGATGAAAAGGCGGCGGAAGCGATATTGGCGAAAGCCTTCGCCGACAATCCGGGCTCCGGCGCGCTGGCCCACGCCTGGGGCCTCAGCCTGATCCGCCAGAAGCGCATCGAGGAAGGCGTCGGCAAGCTGGCGTCGGCGGCGAAACTCGCGCCGGAGGACCCGCATTACGCTTATGTCTACGCCGTTGCGCTGCACGACACGGGGGCGCCGGCCGAGGCCGTCGACGTCCTGCGCGGCGCCCCAACAACCGCGAAATCCTATCGGCGCTCGCATCATATGAGGCGGAGGCGGGCGATTACGCCTCCGCGCTTGGCCATGTGCAGGCGCTCGAAAAGCTCGAACCCGACGATCCGCAATGGCGCCAATATGCGGCGGCCCTGCGGGCAAAACTGGTCAGGCCCGGCCAATAGAAATCCATCCGCTGGAAGCAAGCCGGCCGTTGTGGATCGGGAGGACAGGGAAACTTCGTCGTCGGCGCGGTCCGCTGGAGCGCCGTGATTTTTTGTCGGCTATCGGTTTCGGTGACGCTTACCTTCGCCGGTGACGCTTGCTATAAAAATTTCAACCGATCGGGGCCTCCCGTCGCGGCGTCGGAGTTTTATGACAAGGCTTGTCCTGCTCTCGCTGCTCGGCGCAGCCGGCATTCTGTCGACCCCTGGCGCGCGAGCGGCGGACGATTCGGCGTTTTGCGCCGCCAACCCGGCCGATTATTTTCTCGCCGAGGACCAGAATTGTTCGCTGACGTGGAAGGGCGTCACCCTTTATGGCGCCGTTGACGTTGGCGGCGGCTATCAGACCCATGGCGTCCCCTTCAATCGCTTCTATCCCAATGGCGTCGAGGAGCTGATCTCCAAGAACAGCAACAAGGCGCTGTTCGTTCCGCTCCCCAATGGCGTGGGCCAGTCCAATGTCGGGATCAAGGGCGACGAACCCTTGAACGGCGACCTTTCGTTCATCTTCAATTTGCAGACCGGCTTCGATCCCTATTCGGTGCAACTGGCCAACGGCCCGAAATCCCTGGTCGAGAACAATACCAATGCGCTCGCGGTCCAGAACGCCAACGGCGATTCGAGCCGAGCGGGGCAGATTTTCAATACCGTCGCCTATGCCGGCGTCAGCCACCCCCTGTTCGGGGCCTTCACCGCTGGGCGCCAGGATTCGCTGATCCTCGACAATCTCGCCGCCTATGATCCGATGGGGGCGGCGCCGGCTTTTTCGGTGATCGGCGCTTCCAACACCGCGGGGGGAGTCGGCGACACCGAGGACGCGCGCTACGCCACCTCGCTGCAGTATCGCGTCAATGTCGGAAACCTGCGTTTTGCGACACTTTACCAGGTCGGCGGCTATGGTTGGGGCAATGGCACGAACGGCGCGGTCGAGGCGCTGATCGGCGCCGATTTCGGCAATCTTTCGGTCGAGGCCATTGGCAACCGTGTCAAGGACGCCGTGTCGCTCTCAAATTACGCGACTTGGCCGCTGCCCTCTGGCGTGACAATCGACAACCTGAAAGCCACGCTCTCCGACAATACGAGCGGCGTGCTGATGGCGAAATATACTTTTTCCAGGTTCAAGTTTTATGCGGGATTCGAATACATCCTGTTCCAGAATCCTTCCGACGCCTATCCGTACGGCTTCACCACGCTTGGCGGCTACACGGTCCTGCCGGGAGCGGTGAAGACGGACGCCTATGATATCAGCAAGATTTTAAGAGTGTTCTGGACCGGCGTCAAATATCCGTTAAGAGACGATCTCGATATCGCCGGCGCCATCTATCATTACTATCAAAATGACTATAACAGCCAGTCGTGCACCAACGACAATCTGTCGGCGTCGAGTTGCAAGGGCTCGCTCGACGCCGCATCCTTCATGGTCGATTACCACATTTCCCGACGGCTCGAACTTTATGGCGGCTTGATGTGGTCGCAAGTGGCGGGGGGCCTCGCCAGCGGCTATCTCTATCACCAGAATTACGGCCCCGCAGTTGGCTTGCGCGCCGAATTTTAGAGCGACGCGCGCAGCCGGCGCGCCCAGGCGCGCCGGCAGGTTTCGCTGTTACGGCGCGGCGACCCGCGGTAATAGAGGCCATTGGCGCCATAGGCGGGCCGAAGCCAGCCATCGGCGCATCGGTAGTAGGCCTGTCCCGCGGCATAAGTGAACGTTGGCCCCGTAAGCCGACCGGATCGTCTCCCTGCGATTGAAACATCGCGTCCGCTGAACGGTGTGGGTCAGAACAAATAGCTGACCGTCAGTTGCGGCCCGAGTAGGGTTTGCTGGTAACGGAAACTGCCGTCGCGGTTGACCAATTCCATATATTCGACATAGAGCGCGCGGAACCCCAGGGTCGAGGTGATCGAGGGCGTCCAGTTGTCGCCGATCGCCGCGAAAGCCTGCCAGGTCACGCTGTTGGTCACGCCGCCGATGTCCGCCTCTCCGGTCAGGAACCATTTGTCGTTGATCGTGTAATGCGCGGTCAGGCCGATGATCGGGTCGGCCCAGATCTTGGTCTACGATCCCGAAACGCCAACGGCGGGAATCGCGGTGTTGAGGCCAATCGCGGCGCCGCCACGCACGAATTTTCGCACGTAAAATCGCCCAGATCACAGCCCAAAAGCGATCGGGCCAATATTCGCAGAATTCTCGCGCCGAAGATACGTGACGCTCGGCCGGCGAATCCCGATTCCAAAGCCCGTTGCAAATTTACGACAACGGGAAAATCGGAGGCGCACCCCCGCTTTTTGGGACGCGCCTTCGAGGGTTTCCTTCGCCTTCGTCGGGCTTGCGAGAGACGGTTTGACGCCGCCCCTCCGACGAGGACGAAGGAACTGGGAATAGCTTGACTTTGGAGCCAGCCCCGGACAAGCGCTTCCTTGCCGGGCTGGGAAAGTCAAGGCGGGGGCCGTGCGCCCCCGCCGGCTGGTTCAGTAGTGGTGGCGGCGGTTGACGCGCCGCGCGGTGCGGCGGGTCGAGCGGTGCGCGACGCCGGCGCGGGTTACGGTCTTGGTCGGCTGGACGCCAACGACGGCGTCTTAAGTCGACATGGAAATCGGCATCGCCGCGACGGGTTCGGCCAGAAGGGCGATCGCGCCCAGAGCGAACAGAAATTTCTTCATGCCTCCCTCCTTCTCAGGCCGCGGACTTGCGGCTGATCTGCATCATTCCGCCTGTCGGTTTTACCGGCAGGGCTAGTTCGCGTCCTGAGCGGCCTTTTCAGCCTCCATCAGCTTCTTCTTGTCCGCGTCGGTCAGGACCGGCGGCGCGACCGAAATCGTCAGTTTGTCGATCTTGCCGGTGAAGGCGAAGGGAACCTGGTAATCGCCGTCGTCCACCGGCGTGCCGGTGTCGGAGCCGATGTCGAAGGTTTCGTCCCACGGCAGGGTCAGCGGAACCGTGTGCTCCAGCTTCTGCGCCGCGACGACCTTGCCGTCGACCGAGAGCGTTCCCGCGCCGCCGCGGCCGAGGCCGCTGATGTTGTTGAAGGCGAGCGTCGCAAAGCCCAGCCCGTCATATTTAAAGTCGTAGACGAGCGTGTGCTTGCCGGGCGAAAGAACTTCCGGCGCCTGCCATTTCACCCGCTTCAGGTCGAGCAGGTTCCAGGTGAAGACCGGCTTGCCCTTGAGCAGATAGAGGCCATAACCGCCAAAACGTCCGCCGCGCGTCACAATCATGCCCTCGCCGCCGCCCTGCGGGACGTCGATGTCGGCGGTGATCGTATAGGAGGTGTTGAGCAGGTCAGGCCCGGTTCCGCGCGGCAGGCCGGTGATTGGCTCGCCGCTGTAGGTGAAGACCTTGCGGCCGCCGTTCAGTGACGGACGCGGCGTCACCATCCGGGTGGCGACCGAAGCGTCGAGCGGCAACACCTGATATTTCGCAAATTCGGCGAACATCAGGTCGGTCATTTCCTTGACCTTCTGAGGGTTCTGCGCCGCGAGGTCGGTATATTGCGTCCAGTCGTGACGAACGTCGTAGAGCTCGAACTTGAACGCGCTCGCCGGATCGGTGACCGCCTTGGTGAGCAGTTCCCACGGCGGGCGCACCGGCACGGCGCTGAGCATCCAGCCGTCGTTATAGAGGCCCTGCACGCCCATCATCTCGAAATATTGCACCTTGTGCCTGGTGGGCGCGTCGGCGTTGGCCTTGTCGAAGGTATAGGCCATGCTGACGCCTTCGATCGGCTTCTGGGCGATGCCGTCGACCATGACGGGCGCGGGAATGCCGGTCGCCTCGAGAATTGTCGGCACGATGTCGATCACATGATGGAACTGCCAGCGAACGCCGCCCTTGTCGGTGATATGGCCGGGCCATGAAATCGCCATGCCCTGCCGGGTGCCGCCGAAGAAGGACGGAATCTGCTTGGTCCATTTATAGGGCGTGTCGAAGGCCCAGGCCCACGGCACGGCGAAATGGTTATAGGCGAACTGGCTGCCCCAGGCGTCGTAGAACTTCATCTGGTCCTTGACCGGCAGTTCGATGCCGTTGAACTGCAGCACTTCGCTCGGCGTGCCCTTGGGCGAGCCCTCGGCGGAGGCGCCATTGTCGCCGCTGATATAAATGATCAGGGTGTTGTCGAGTTCGCCGAGGTCTTCGACGGCCTGGATCACCCGGCCGATCTCATGATCGGTATAGGCGAGAAAAGCGGCGTAGATCTCGGCCTGGCGGATGAACAGTTTTTTCTCCTCGTCGGTGGTCTGGTCCCAGCGCTGCAGAAGTTTATCCGGCCAGGGCGTCAGCTTGGCGTCCTGCGGGATCACGCCGAGTTTCTTCTGGTTGGCGAAGATCGTGTCGCGCAGCGCGTTCCAGCCATTGTCGAAAAGATGCATGTCGTGAATCTTCTCGACCCATTCCGGCGTCGGATGATGCGGCGCATGGGTGCCGCCAGGGACGTAATAGACCAGCCACGGCAGGGTGGGGTTGATGTCCTTGAGTTGGGTCATCCAGTGGATGGCGTCGTCGGCCATCGCCGTGGTCAGGTTCCATTTCCCCTGCTGTCCGACAAAGGGATGGATCGGCGTCGTATCGCGGAAGAGATTAGGCTCCCACTGGCTGGCGTCGCCGCCGACGAAACCGTAGAAATGCTCGAAGCCCATACCGGTCGGCCATTGATCGAACGGCCCCGCCTGGCTCGCCGTCCAAGTCGGCGTGTTGTGGTCCTTGCCGTACCATGAGGTGCGGTAGCCGTTCTCCAGCAGGATGCGGCCGATCGTCGCCGAATCCTTGCCGATGAAACTGTTGTAGCCCGGAAAACCGGTCGCCGCTTCGGAGACCACGCCGAAGCCGACGGAATGGTGGTTGCGGCCGGTGATCAGTGCGGCGCGGGTCGGTGAGCACAGCGAAGTGGAGTGGAAATTGGTGTAGCGCAGGCCGTTGGCGGCGATGCGGTCGAGCGCCGGGGTGGGGATCACGCCGCCAAAGGTCGAGGGCGCGGCGAAACCGACGTCGTCGGTCATGATGAGCAGAATGTTCGGGGCGCCCTTGGGCGGCACGACCCGAGCCGGCCATCCGGGCTTGGACTGTGCGGCGTTGAGCTCGATCTGGCCGTGGAACGGCTGGGCTGGCGGCGGGAGGTAGCGGCCGTCGATCGTCGTCGTGGCGTCAGGCGCGCCCGGAGCGCCGGTCGTCTCGATCGCCTGCGCTTGCGCCGAAGCCGCGCCGATGAGCATGGCGAAGCCGAGGAAGGCGCCCCCTACGGCAATCCGTCGCCGCCAGGCGCTCTGGCTCTCTTTCGTGTCCATCATGGCTCTCCTCCCCTTCTCCTCATCGAGATGGTCTGCCCGTCGCGCGTTTTCCGAAAAGGCTGCGATTGCTTCAAATGACGCCCCCGCGGCGTGGGCGACAGCGCTGTCGCTTCGCCTGACGATTGTGGCCAATTCCGCAATCGCGCCGCGCGCGAAATTTGTCATCTTTCAACTCTCTTTGGTAGCGTCTCGGCGGCGCCTTCCGGCCACTTGCATAATATTTGGCGTCATCAGACAATCGGCGTCTTGTTTTGCCAAATGAGCAACACAGGAAAATGACGCAGGATTTTTCGAAAGACGTCAGGCCCATCACAGGCCGCCATGTCTCGGCGGAGTCGGCGGGAGATCTCCCGGAGGGGTTCATTCGGGCTGGCCCATTCACGGCGATCCCCGACATGCTCCGTCTGGAGGGGGTCGACCCCGAGGCCGTGCTTGCGGCATCGGGACTGGACAATTCGGCGCTTTCTCGTTCCGAAAACGTCATTCCATTTTCGGCGGCCCAACGTCTGATCGCCATTGCCGCCGCAAGGACCGGGCGCCCGGACTTCGGGCTTCGCGCGGGCCAGCGCGCCGGAATTTCGGCAATCGGCGTCCGCGGCATGGCGATGCAGAATTGCTGCAGTCTTGGCGAGGCGCTTTCGCTTTTCGCCGCCCATTTTCGCCGCCACGACGGCGCCGGCGCCCTGATCTGGCGCCCTCAACGCCCTGCCGCGATGATCGGCTATCGCCTCCCCAAGGCCGATGCGCCGGGAAACGCGCAAGCCGTTGATTTCGCATTTGCTGTCGGCGTCCAGATCATGAAATCGATTTGCGGTCCACGGTGGCGGCCGATCCAGGTCCAGTTGGCAAGGCCGCGGCCGCATGATCCCGGCCCCTATTGGGCCTTGGTCGGCGACGCGATCCATTTCGGCGCGCCGGAAACGGTCTTGATCTTCGACGCCTCCTGGCTCGACCACCCGCTTGCGGAGGCGCGCCCGGAACTTCGCGATTTGCTGCTTGGTTATCTCGCCGCGCCCAGGCTCGACGCGGTTCAGGCCACGAGCGATGAGGTTCGACGCGTTCTTCGCATCAAGGCGCCGCAAGGCTCGCCATCGCTGAGCGATGTCGCGCTGGCCCTGAACATCCATCCAAGGACGCTCGCGCGGCGCCTGGCGTGCGCGGGAACCACATTCAAAAGCCTCGCCAGCGAAATCCGGCACGAGTCGGCGCTGCAACGGCTCGAGCAGACTTCGATGACCATCGTGGAAATTGCGTTCCTGCTCGGCTATGCCGATGTCGGCGGTTTTTCCAGGGCTTTCAAATCACGCGCCGGCATGCCGCCCAAGGCCTGGCGCGCCAGAAGAATCGGATGAATGTCGCGAAAATCGTCGGATGACGCGCCGGCGCGGGACGTTCCGACCAGTCGTCGAAACCTCTGGCGCCGAGCATCCATTCGCCCTACATTGTCTTCGCGGCGCTGCGGGGTGCGTGAGGACTAATTCCCCGGGGCCTTACGATCCCAACGGGAGCCGTCCCTGTCTTCGTCCGTGGACTTAGGCACATGGCGCCCACCTACTTTGTAGGTTTCCCGGGATCGTGTCCCACGGCTTTTGCGGCCCGCACCCTCTGCTCATGACTTGCATCCAGGAAAAAACCCAGCTCCGCGCAAGATTGCGCGCCGCGCGCGCAGCCGTTTCGCCCTTGCAGGCCGAAGCGGCTGCGCAGGCCGTTGCCGATCACGCGCTGGCGTTGACGCTGGAAAGGCTCGAAACCCCGGCGCCGGTCGCGCTTTACGCCCCCTTGCCCGGTGAACTTGACCCTTTTCCGCTGCTCGAGGCGCTGGCCAGAATTGGTTTCCCGACCTTGCTGCCGGTCGCGGGGGAGAACGCGACGCCGCTGACCTTCCGCCTGTGGCGGCCAGGCGCTCCTTTGGTCCTCGGGCGCTTCGGCCTGCGCGAGCCATCTGCAAGCGCGCCCGAAATGCGGCCCGAAATGCTGTTCCTGCCTTTGCTCGGCTTCGACTCCGAGGGAACGCGGCTCGGCTTTGGCGGCGGCTATTATGATGCGACCCTCGACCATCTGCGCACAAAAGGCCTGACCGCTGCCGTCGGCCTCGCTTTTTCCTGCCAGCAGGCGAAAAAAATTCCGCGTGAAAGCCACGACGAAAAACTGGATTTCGTGGTGACCGAGACCGGCGTCGTCAATTTCCGATGATCTTTTTCGCCGGCGCGGCCTGGGCTTCGCCGCGCGGGACAAATGCGCCGAGCGCGCTTTCGATCAGGTTCGACAGGCCATAGGGGCCGGTGACCGTGATCTTGGCCATCAGCGGAAAATCGGTCGGGGCGTTGAAGGCGATGCGCACGACCTGATTGCGGTCCACGCCGCGGAAATTGGACTGGAATTCCGGCGGCGCCCGGTCGGTGATCGCCTCGATCCGCTCGATATGGCCGCTTTCGCTGTTCACGCCGTCGGTCACCGTCACCTTCTGGCCCGACGCGACTCCATACATTCGATTGGTCGGCAAATAGGCGAGCACATATTTTCCGCCGTGAAACACCTCGGCCATGACCTCGCCATGGGTGAGAACCGCGCCCGGCGTGGCGACCCGCGCGCCAATCGTGCCATCGACCGGGCTCGACACCACGCCATCGCGATAACTGGCCCGCGCCCGCGCCAGCGCCTCCGCGATATTCGCCAGGTTCAATTTGTTGGCGGCGATTTCGCTGGCGAGCGTCGCGCGTTCGGCGCGCAGGGATTCAACCTCGCGCCCGGCGTCATAGGCGTCGCGGGTCGCCTCCGCGAGGCGCACGCGCGTCGAATAGCCGGCGGCGACCGCCTTTTCGATCGCCGTCCGCGCCGCCCTGGCCGTGCGGTCGCGTTTTTCGGCCTCGGGCAGGGTGACGGCGATGGACGACAGACGCGTGGCGATCTGGCTCTCGCGGGACTCGATCTGCACTTTGCGGGTGACGAGACTGGAAATCAGGTCGAGCATCTGGGTCGAAACGACGTCGCCGAGTTGCTGGCCGGCGGCGACGTTCTGGCCGGGTCGCGCGGCAAAGGAGAGCACCTGGGCGTCGAAGGGCGCGGAAACGACCTCGCTCTCCTGGACCACCAGGCCGCTGGCGTCGAGAAAGGCGAGGGAGCCGACGAAGAGATAGACCACCCAAATCGCGCCGGCGCTCAAGCTGAACATATAGAGCCGACGCGCGACGGATTGGCTGGCGCGAACCTGGTTGCGCGAATTGTCCGGACGGAACTCTGGACGTAACGAGTGGATCGCCATGTTTTTTTTTCCGCCTGCCTTACAGGCTCATCGCCAATCGTTCAGATCGCGAACCTTTTGGGGAACATAGTTGTCTGTCAGGGACAAGGAGGCCACGGCCTCCGTCGCATAGGCGTAAAACCGGTGAATTTTCATGACATAGGTTGAGAACAGGCCGTAGATCGGCACGAAGGGCAGCAGGCGCCAATAGACCGGGCGATTGGTGACTGCCGCGGCGGCGGCGAAACAGGCCAAGTCCATCAAGAACAGCGGCAGAGCGACCGCCGCAAGGAAGACGAAGCCCATCGCGCCGAAATTGGCGAATAGCCATCCGAGATAGAAGGGAAAGATCAGGGTCGGCATTCCGGTGAACAGCATGAAATCCCATTGATGCGCCGTCTCTCGCCACAGAAAGGAATGCGAGAACGGATCGAACAGACGCCGGTATTTCCGGAAACGGATCCAAAAAGCGTCGCGCTCCCAGCGGCTGCGTTGGCGCAGCAGCGCGAAGGGCGTTTCTGGCACGTCGGTATAGCAGATCGCATGGCCGGCGAAGACGACCTGATAGCCTCCAAGCCGTAGCCTGATGGTCAAATCAAAATCCTCGCCGCCGGAATCCATTCCGCCATTTGCGTCCCAGGCGGCGCGGCGGAAGGCGCCGAAGGCGCCCGAAACGCAAATCACCTGATCGAGCGCGCCTGAAAGGGTCTTACCCATCGAGATCGAGATGAGATATTCGATCGCCTGGATTGCGGTGGTCGCCGAGCGGCGCCAGTTGCGCACGAGGATGTTTCCCGACACCGCGCCGATGGCGGGATCTTCGGCGAGCGGGCGGATAAGCTCCTCGATGGCGTTCGGCTCGAACGAGCAGTCGCAATCGATGACGATGAAAATGTCGCCGTGGGCCATGCGCGCCGCGAGATTGAGCCCGGCCGCTTTTCCGCCGCGCAATTGCAGACGGCCGATCGACTGCACCAGCCCCTCGCTTTGCAGGCGGCGCATGATCGAAAAGGTCTTGTCGGTGGAGCCGTCGTCCACGCAGACGATTTCAGACCGGTTGAAGGTCTGCTCCCGCAAGGAGCGGACGCATTTTTCGATCGCGTCCTCCTCGTTGCGGCCGACAAGCAGGATCGAGACTGGCGCCAGCGGGGGCAACGGGCCTGGGGGGCTGCGGTCGCGCAGGATGAAGGCGGCCGCGGTCGCCTGGATGCCGAGGAAATAGCGCGGCGCGTCGGTCAGAAAAACCATACCGAACATCGCCACGAAGGACAAAGGAGAGAGGGCGTCGAGCGCGCGCCACACGCCATGGATCAGGTCCATCGCGCCGCCTCACAAAACTTTCACGGGGCGGTCGGCGACCCCGGGGATTTCGTCGGGCGAAAAGACGGCGAGTTCGAGTTTCGGCGCGTGGGCCAGGTGGCGCAAAAGGCGTTCGCGGATTTGCGGCAGATGCCGCTCGACTTCATCCTTGCGGTCGCGCCCGAGGAGGGCGAGGAAAACCGGCGCCGCCTCGACGATCTCGGTCTCCGGCGTGAAACACTCCCGCATGATATGGCCGAAAAATCCGCCGATCTGGCGCCAGGCGTCGCCGCTTTCGGGCATGTCGTGGGGCCGGCGCAGGCGTGTGAACAGGACGCTGCAAGGCTCGCCGAGCGCGGCATGGCGTCGCGCGAAAGCGCGGAGTGTGGAGCCGATCGAGCGGTCTGCGGCGTCGGGCAGGGGCGTTTCGCCGGCGGCGACGGCGCGCCCCGTAGCGGTGAGACGGTAGGAATGGATCGTGCGGCTGGCGACATTGCGCGCTCCGACAAGGGAGTTGCAATCGAGGCAGAGGAAGCCGACCTTGTGTTCGGTCGAGAGGTGGCCGCAGGACTGGCAGACGCCGATCGCCCCCGGCCGGTCGTAATCCACGCTGAAATTCTTCAGTTGCTGGAGACATTTCGGGCAGACCAGCCAGAGTCGCGGCGAAAATCGCGCTCGGGGCCCTGATAGGCGCATTTGAAATGGTGGACGATCGGCTCCTCGACGATATCGGCGCCGGCGCACTGGGCGCAGTTCTCGCGCACCGTCATCCGGGCCGAGGCGCAGCGGGGGCAGGTCGTCACCTTGTCGGCGAATTTCCGCTCCATCAGCCCGAACTGGGCCAGCTCCTCGGCGAATTTCGCCGCGCCCGGAATCACCGCGACGTCGTCATAGGCGAAGGTCTCGGGGACGTTGACGTCGCTGCGCGGCGTCATCGCCCGGTCGCGCACGAACAGGCGCGAAAGCAGCATCTGGCGCGGATCGGTGGTCTCGATCGTTTCGCGGGGCAAATCGCGCAACCGCCGCACGGCCGGATCAAGCAAAGCGATCGCCTCTTCGATCGCCGCGCGCGACAGGCGTTCGATGGCGGCGTCGGCGCGCCGGCGATCCTTGGTCCCGCGACCGCCGCCGGTCGCGTCCACGATCGGGACGATCGCCGCGCCGCCGCGTCCGAGCCGCCGCGTCAACAGCGTCACGGCGTTCGGCTCGGTCAGGATGACGATGTCCAGCGCCTCGCCCGGCGAGGCCTGGACGGAGCCGTCCGGCAGGAGCGCTTCGTCGATGCGGCCAGGAACGCCCGATAACCGGATGGGCGCCTGCCGTCCCCGGGCTTCCGGCGTGGCTGAAGGCCAGGTGGAAGGAATGGCGGACATGGGCGATGGCGCCGGAGCCGACCGGGCCAGTTGCTGACTGGCGGCAAGAATTGCGCTCATTCCCACTCCGACCGGACCAACTCGACGCCACGCCCTGCAAAGCCGCCCTTCGCCGGTTCGGATTGGGTCCGGCCCGACGCGGCGGCTCGTCCATAATTTTCCCACCCGCGGCGGTTTTCCCGGCAGCGAAAGACCTGTTTTGTGCAACAACGTTAACAGGGCCAATATTGATATATCGTTACGGCAGCTCGTTGTTTTCCATTTACATAGACGATCGGGCGGGCGGCGGTCTTTACGTCAGCCGGGGCGCGGCCGCCGCCTCCCGCGATGCGCGCCCGTGGCGCGCGAAAAGCGCGACGGGGGCCGGCTTTCATGATAACCAGGGGCCGAAATTTCGCTTAGCTCGGATTCTTCATGCGTCTCCTCTTCATCGGCGACGTGATCGGCCGCTCGGGGCGGGCGGCGATCGCCGAACATGTTGCGCGCCTGCGTCAGCAATTCGCGCTGGATTTCGTCGTCGCCAATGGCGAGAACGCCGCCGGCGGCTTCGGGATCACCGAACACATCGCCCAGGAGTTTTTGAACGCGGGCGTCGATTGCGTGACGCTCGGCAATCACGCCTTCGATCAGCGCGAGGCCCTGGTTTTCATCGAGCGCGCGCCCCATGTCCTGCGGCCGATCAATTATCCGCCCGGCACGCCGGGGCGCGGGTCCTGGCTTTACGAGACGGCCAGGGGCGAACGCGTGGTGGTGATGAGCATCATGGGCCGCGTCTTCATGGACGCGCTCGACGATCCCTTCGCGGCGGTGGAAAAGGAGCTGTCGGCCTGTGCGCTGGGCCAGGCCTGCGACGCCATCGTCCTCGACATCCACGCCGAGGCGTCGAGCGAGAAACAGGCCCTGGCCCATTTCTGCGACGGCCGGGTTTCGCTCGCCATCGGCACCCATACCCACGTGCCGACCGCCGACTGGCGCATCCTGCCCCACGGCACGGCGTTCCAGAGCGACGCCGGTATGACCGGCGATTACGATTCGGTCATCGGCATGGACAAGGAGGAGCCGATCCGCCGCTTCACCCGCAAGACGCCGGGTTCGCGTTTCGAGCCTGCCGCCGGTGCCGCGACTCTGTGCGGCCTGTTCGTCGAGACGGGCGGCGACGGATTGGCCAGACGCGTGGCGCCGGTGCGGATCGGGGGAGTTCTGGGGCAGGCGCTGCCTGAGCCTTGATCAAGGCGGCGCGGCGCCTTTTCAGGCGGCGCGGGCGCGTCTATAAGGCGCCATTCCGAATTTTCCGCTCCATCCGCGCTCCAAAAGCCGCCGATGGGCGCATGGCAAGCATCAGGGACGAAAATGGCCGGGCATAGTCAGTTCAAGAACATCATGCACAAGAAGGGCAAGCAGGACGCGATCCGCTCCAAGGCGTTCTCGAAACTGGCCCGCGAAATCACCGTCGCCGCGAAAATGGGCCTGCCCGACGCGGCGATGAATCCGCGCCTGCGCCTCGCCGTTCTGGCGGCGCGGGCCGAAAACATGCCCAAGGACAATATCGAGCGCGCGATCAAGAAAGCCTCGGGCGGCGACGCCGAGACCTATGACGAGGTCCGCTACGAAGGCTATGCGCCGGGCGGCGTCGCGGTGATCGTCGAGGCCTTGACCGACAACCGCAATCGCACCGCGGGCGAGGTGCGCTCCTATTTCACCAAGGCGGGCGGGGCTTTGGCGGAATCCGGCGCGGTCGCTTTCATGTTCGACCATGTCGGCCAGATCGAATATGACGCGAAAGTCGCGAGCGAGGACGAAATGATGGAGGCGGCGCTCGAAGCCGGCGCCGACGACGTGGCCACCACCGAAGATGGCCACGAGATCACCACTTCGCTGGAAGGGCTGGTGGAGGTTGCCAAGGCGCTGGAAGCTGCCTTCGGCGAACCGAAAAAATCCAAGCTGGTCTGGCGGCCGCAGAACACCATCGCGGTGGACGACGAGGCCGGCGAAAAGATCTTAAAACTGATCGGCTCGCTCGAAGACAATGACGACGTGCAGAACGTCTACGCCAATTTCGAGATTTCCGACGCTCTGGTCGCCAAAATGGGCGGCTGATCGCCGCGACGCCAGCATTCCACGTCGCGCGAGGCGCTCCCTCGCGGGATTTTTCCGGCCCGCCGCGCCGCCTTGCCAATTTCGGGCGCCGCGAGTAGCAAGGCCGCAGGTTTAAACAATCCGCGACCACGAGGCGAATCATGGCGAGCTATAAAATCTTCCTGCTGCCGGGCGACGGCATCGGTCCCGAGGTGACGGCCGAGGTCGAAAAGGTGGCAAAAGTCGTCGCGGAGGCCGGCCTCGCCCAATTCGAATTCGAAAAGGGCCTGGTCGGCGGCGCGGCCTATGACGCCCATGGCCAGGCGATTTCCGAACAAGACATGGCCCGCGCGCAAGCGGCGGACGCCGTGCTGCTCGCCGCCGTCGGCGGGCCGAAATGGGCCAATGTGCCCTATGACGTGCGCCCCGAGGCCGGTCTGCTGCGGCTGCGCAAGGATCTCGGCCTGTTCGCCAATCTGCGCCCGGCGGTCTGCTACCCCGCGCTGGCCGACGCCTCGGCGCTCAAGCGCGAGATCGTCGAGGGCCTCGACATCATGATCGTGCGCGAATTGACCGGCGGCGTCTATTTCGGCGAGCCCAAGGAAATCATCGACCTCGGCAATGGCCAGAAGCGCGCCATCGACACCCAGGTTTACGACACTTTTGAAATCGAGCGCATCGCCAAGGTGGCTTTTGAGCTCGCCCGCAAGCGCGGCAACAAGGTGACCTCGTCGGAAAAGCACAATGTGATGAAGTCCGGCGTGCTGTGGAAGGAAGTCGTCTCCGAAGTCCACGCCAAGTCCTATCCCGACGTCAAGCTCGAACATATGCTGGCCGATGCGCTGGGCATGCAGCTCGTGCGCTGGCCCAAGCAGTTCGACGTGATCGTCACCGACAATCTGTTCGGCGACATGTTGTCGGACGTCGCCTCGATGCTGACCGGTTCGCTCGGCATGCTGCCTTCCGCCTCGCTCGGCGAGGCTGACGCGGAAGGGCAAGCCGCAAGGCGATGTATGAACCGGTGCATGGTTCGGCCCCGGACATCGCGGGCAAGGGAATCGCCAATCCGATCGCCATGATCGGCTCTTTCGGCATGGCTTTGCGCTATTCCTTCGGCCTTGGCCATGCGGCCGACCTGGTCGAAAATGCCATCGCCGACGTGCTGGCGGCGGGCCTGCGCACCGCCGACATCAAGGGCGACGCGAGAGAGACCATTTCGACCTCGGCCATGGGCGACGCCATCGCGGCGGCGCTGCGGAAGTCGCTGTGACGACGGCGTGACCGCCGCCTTTTGCGGCGGTCGCCTCATGTTTCGCAGCGGTCATTTCATGAAGACGTGAATGGCGACCTGAAGATTGGCGTCGCTCGAATCCTTGGCGTCGGTCAGAAATTCCTCGGTATAGGCGTCGCCGGCCTCAAGGCCTTTCGCGTCGAGATAGGCGGCGATCGCGTCATAGGTGCTGTCGATGTCGTCATAGGGGCCGCGATGCTCGAATCGCAGCGCCTTGCCGCCCGGCGTCTGGGCGATCGAGATATCGGGGCCGAGATCGAGCCTGGCGTCGGCCGCGGCGTCCACCGGGAGCATGGCGTCGAATTTGAAGTCGCTGGCGCCGGCGGCCTCGGCGAAGACGGCGAGGGGCCGGCCGCTTTCCTTCAATCCCGCCTTTTGCGCGGCGGCGCGCAATTTGGCGATGGCCTCGCCGATCTTGGCGTAGCCTTCCTCCATTTTCCCCTCGCCACCGGTCTTGAGCGCGACATGGGAGAGGACATTCTCCTCCTTGATCGCATTGTCCTCGGCGGCGCTTGACGGCGCGGCTTGGGCGGGCGCGGGGCTGGGCGGCGTGGGCGCCGCCGCCGCTTGCGCGGCGGGGGCGGGGACGGACGGAGCCGGTTCGGCGGGCGCGACCTGCTCGGCCGGGGCGGGGGCCGGTTGCGCCGCGAGCGGGAGCGGCGCCGCCAAAAGCGCGAGAGCGAAAAGGAATGGCTGGCGCAATTTCATGATCCGCATGTTCAAGCCCCGTTCCAGAGCGCTTCGACGCGCCAATCTAACCCGCCGCGCCGCGCGGCTCTATGGTTGTCTTGGAACTTTTCTCCTATATTCCGGCTAAACCCTGGATGAACGCGCCCGGACCCCCAAAATTGACCGATCATTCCGCCCAAGCCCATGCAACGCCGGACCAGCCGCTGGTGGGGCGCGAGATCGTCAAGATGAACGGGGCCGGCAACGCCATTCTCGTGCTCGACCTGCGCGGCGCCGGCTTTCTGCCGGCTCCTGAGGACGCGCGGGCGCTGGCGCGGGCGCCGGGGCTCGGCTACGACCAGCTCATGGTCCTGTCCGACCCGCGGGCGCCGGGGCAGGACGCTTTCATGACCATCTACAACCAGGACGGCTCGCTTTCGGCCTCCTGCGGCAACGGCACGCGCTGCGTCGCCCATTACCTCGCCGCGCTGTCGGGCGGCGAAAAACTTCAGCTCGCCACTTCCGCCGGACCCTTGGCGGTGTGGCGCGAGGGGCTATTGTCTTATTCCGTCGATATGGGGCCGCCCCGGCTCGGCTGGCGCGACATTCCGCTCGCCCATGAGGTCGCGGATGTCGGCGCGGTCGAACTGGAAAAATTCGGCCTGCCGCCGGCCTCCTGCGTCAGCATGGGCAATCCCCACGCCATTTTCTTCGTCCCTGCAATCGAGGCTTTCGATCTCGCCGCGATCGGCCCGGTTTTGGAGCACGATCCGCTCTTTCCGCAACGCGCCAATATCTCGCTCGCCCAGGTTTTTTCGCGCGACGCGATCCGCCTAAGAGTCTGGGAGCGCGGGACGGGATTGACGCTGGCCTGCGGCACGGCGGCCTGCGCGACGCTGGTCGCCGCCGCGCGCGCCGGCTTGAGCGAAAGGCGCGCGGCCATTTCGCTGCCGGGCGGCGATCTCGTCATCGAATGGCGCGCGGACGATCACATCATCATGACCGGGCCGGTGGAGGTGGAGTTTTCACGCCGCCTCACGCCCGACATTTTCGCGCCATGACCCAAAAAGTCGAGGTGGTCACTTTCGGCTGCCGTCTCAATCTCGCCGAATCGCAGACCATCCGCGATCTGGCGGCGCGGGGCGGCGAAAGCGGCCTCGTCGTGATCAATACTTGCGCGGTGACGGCGGAATCGACCCGTCAGGCCCGTCAGGCGATCCGCCGCCTCAAGCGTGAGCGGCCGGAGGCGCGGATCGTCGTCACCGGCTGCGCGGCGCAGATCGAGCCGCAAAAATTCGCCGAAATGCCCGAAGTCGCCCATGTCATGGGCAATGCGGAAAAGACCCGCGCCGTCTCGTGGAGTGGTTTTACGAACAGGGTCAATGTCGCGCCGGTCGATCAATCTTCGCGGCGCGACAATGCGCCGGCGCCGGTTGTTGCGGCCATCGAGGGCCACACCCGCGCTTTCCTTGCGGTGCAGAACGGCTGCGACCATTCCTGCACCTTCTGCGTCATCCCCGCCGGGCGCGGAGGAGCGCGCTCGGTGACCCCCGAGGCCGCGCTGGCCCAGGCCCAAAAGTTCGTCGAGACCGGCCACAAGGAAATCGTGCTGACCGGGGTCGATCTCACCTCCTGGGGCCAGGATTTTATTGACGCGCCGAAGCTTGGCGCGCTGGTGCGGTTTCTGCTGCGCGAATTGCCGGACCTGCCGCGCTTGAGATTGTCCTCGATCGATTGCATCGAGGCCGACCCGGACCTGCTGGCGGCTTTCGCCGAAGAGGAGCGCCTCGCGCCTTATCTCCATCTGTCGCTGCAATCCGGCGACGATCTGATCCTGAAGCGCATGAAGCGGCGCCACAGCCGCGCCGACAGCGTCGCCTTCTGCGCCGATCTGCGCCGCCTGCGCCCGGACATGGTTTTCGGGGCCGACCTGATCGCGGGCTTCCCCACCGAGGACGAGGCGATGGCGGCGCGCAGCCTCGCGCTGGTCGAGGATTGCGGCCTGAGCGTCCTCCATGTCTTTCCCTTTTCGCCGCGCCCCGGAACGCCGGCGGCGCGCATGCCCCAGGTCGCGCCCGAAATCGTCAAGGCGCGCGCGGCGCGGCTTCGCGAAGCCGGCGAACAGGCTTTTTGCCGTCATCTGGCGGCGCGGGTCGGGCGAACTTTGCGCGTTCTGACCGAGCGCGGCGGCATGGGCCGCGCCGAGGACTTCACCCCGGTCCGCACGCCCGGCCTCGCGCCGGGGCTTGTTCTGAGCGGTCGCGCCGTGGGCGTTTCCGGCGGCGCGCTGGAGGTAAGCTTTTCTTCATAGTTAATTGAATTGCCGGCCGCGCGGTAAGACAACACTATAGAAAATTCTCGTCAAATTGTCGCCATTGCGCTCGGACTGAGCGCGGGGAAAGCCCATGTCGACAAACACCGGTTTTGACAGCGGACGCGATTTCCGCGCGCTCGTGCGGAATTCGCCTGCGGAGCAAGGCGGGGGCGGCGCCGCCGTGCGGCCGGATCCCTTCCGCAGCCGCTTCGGTTTCGACGCCGGATGGGTCCTTGCGCTGGCCCGCCGGCCCGGCCTCGCGCTACGACGTCTCGCGGAGGAAATGGCCAAGCTGGGGGCGGCGGGCGAAACTCTGGCGGGGCGCCCGGGACCGGCGCTCGCCCCCGCGACGGGACCGTCCGCAAAAAAATGGATCGGCGTTTTTCGCAAGACTTCCGCATCGATCGCCGAAACCAGCGTTTTTGGCGATTCCGGCGGCGTTCCCTCGGCGCTGGCGCGCGCCGAAGCCGAATTGCGGGCGCGACGGGGCGCGGCGCAGCCCGATCGCGGCGGCAAGGAAAAAGCCGCCGCCCCGGAGGCCCCCGACGCGAATTGGGCGGCCCGGCTCGCCGAGGAATATCGTCGGGAATT
Organism: uncultured Pseudomonadota bacterium; assembly: GCA_963703385.1. Lineage (GTDB taxonomy): Bacteria > Pseudomonadota > Alphaproteobacteria > Rhizobiales > Beijerinckiaceae > Rhodoblastus. Next base: position 2,796,926 of record OY969816.1, on the reverse strand, counting down.
TCACCCCCGCGCGGCGCCCAGGGCCGAACCGCCGGCCGAAGACCAGCCGAGTGTCGCGGATGGCGCGGTTGCGGCGGTTTTTGGCGCCGGCAGGCTTTTTTGGCGCGCCGGTCTTTTGCTTCATCCGCTCTTTCGCTTCATCCTGGCGCGTAGCGCCCCGATTCTCAAACTCGCCGCGGTCGGCCTCGCGATCCTTGCCGCCGCCGGCTTTTTCGCCCAATGGCTGCATTCCGGTTCGGAAGCCGAACGCGTCCCGCCGCCGGAAGCCGCCAAATCGGCGCCGCGCCGGCTGGGCTGGGTGAAAATCCCGCAGCCTGTCCATCTCTATAACCTTCGCGCGCCTTTGGTCGCCGGCGAAAGGCTCGATTATGAGGCGCGGCGCCACTCGACGGGGGGCGGGCGCGAGGATTTTCTCATCTATGGCGACTTCGACGGCAAGGCGGCTTTCGTCCGGCTCGCGGTCACGCGCCATGGATCGGAGAAAATGGAAACGCCGTCCTTCTATGTCGATATGGCGCGGCGCGCCGCCGCGATCGGAATCAGCATCGACCGCGCCGATCCGCCCGCGCCGCAGGCCACGCGTTTCGGCGAATTCGAGACGGCGGCCATGTCCATGCTCAAGGGGCGGCTGGCGCGCGACAATTGCCGGGGCTTCCGTTCCAGCCTCGCGCCGCCCAGCGTGGCCATCGCCGGATTCGCCTGCGGGGCGGACGGCGAGCCCTTGAGCGGCCGCGAACTCGCCTGCGTCATCAATCGTCTCGACCTCGTTTCGGCGCGCGAGGACAAGGTTTTACGCGACTTGTTCGCCGCGGCCGCGCGCGGCGGAGCTGGTTGCGCCGAGCCGGGGCCGCCCCGGCGGGGGAGGGAATAATTTTAGGGTTGCACGAAAGCCGCGTAAAATCAGTTTTTCAACTTTATCGGGCCAATTTGCTATCGCTCGCCGCGCCGAAGCGTTAGATTGGCGCCAGATATCAGGAGTCCAATATGCGCCGCACGTCCCTTTTCGTTCTCGCGCTCGTTACCGGCGCGGTGGTTGGCGCCAGCGCCCAAAACGCCAGCGCCCAAAACGCCGGCGCCCAATCCGCCGGCAAGTACAGGACCGGCAATGAAGTGACCGTCACCAAACGCAGCTTCCTCGATCCCGGCAACGTCGTGCCGGTCGGCTCGCAGGACCGCTATGCGTGGACGGTGTCCCACCCCGCTCCGGCGCCGGGCGGAACCTATCGCAACGACAATTTCGGCGACTGGCTGCTGCCGCAGAATTTCGGCGTGCCCGGCTTCCAGCGCTGACCAGATTCGCCTGAAAACCAAACGGCCGGGCGAAAGCCCGGCCGTTTGGTTTTGAAACTTGTGCCGACTTCTGCTTGCGACAAACGGCCGAAGGCCTGGTTCGGGATGGACAACCGACCGGGACGCGATGAAAGGGTTGCGCCAGAAGCTCTCGTTGGTCGCGCATTCAAGAGTTCCGCGCGGCGGACAAAGGGCACGCTTCGAAAATCACGAATTTCGAAAGAGGCGCGATTTGACGTATTTGGGCTTATGCGGCAGGCCACTTCTGGCGAATGGCGTTGAACAATTTCTCGTAGATGCTGACTTGCCCATGTCCGACGAGGTGGAGTTCGTCGCCGACAGGCTTTTCCCAATAGGCCACGCCGATGAGCCGCGCCTGCAGGAGCGAGAAATTGTTCCGATCTAAATAGAATGTCCACACGCCGCCGCCGCTCAAGCCCTTATAGCTCGTCGGCAAGATCACGCCCTCGCTTGCAATGGATTGGAACCGGAACCTGTCGGCATTTTCGTCATCAACCAATAAATTGCCGACATTGAGGAGGGCCTCAAAAGACGTCGTTGCGGCGATCCCTCCGCCAATTTGAGAAATAATCGGGGGTTTCGTCATCTCATCGACGACGCCGGCCATGGCGCAAAGCTTCATCGTTCCCTCGGGATCGCCCGCGACAATATTTTGGCGATGAAGATCGCCGTTCGCGATGGTAGCTATGCTCTCAATGTTGCCGACGATCGACGCAGGTAGCCGAAGAAAGGCCAGATCGGGGCCGCTTTCGCTCCAAGGCGGCGCGCCGATCACAACGTGATCCGTTGTCGCCATAGGCAAGCGCCGCCTCTGGATTTGTGTTGCGCGAACCGGAAAGCAGAGAATGCCGATCTCTTCTTCACCCAGAAGTGCTTCGAGGACATGAGCGCAGGTCAAAACGCCGGTGATTTTGCCAAACCGAATGAGCGTTCCTGATCCGAGTGATGCGGGCGCACTGTCTTTTACGCGGACGAACCCGATAGTGCTGCGGCCCATGTGGGTCCAGACGACATTGTGTAGGTATCTTTGTATCTGAGCGGGAGTCTGGGTTTCGGACACGCATTTTCTCTCTGGGAAACGCCCCAGCGACTATTACCGCTTGATCCACTCCAGCGCCACCGCGACGGAATGGCTGCGCCGCCCCAAAAGCCACGTTTCAGAAATCAAAAGTTGTGGAACAGCGTTTTTCGGCAGAAAATCGGGGACTTTTGAGAGATGATTTTTGAGTCCGATCGGGGGTGAAATGCGCAACTGGAAAACCAAGGAAATCCAAGCCCGACGCGCGATCGAAGACCGTGGATTCAGGGTGCATGACGCCAACATTGTTTTTGGCGAAAACTGCCAGAATATAGATTTGATTGTTTATTCCAAAAACATGGCACAGTACATTCAGGTAAAATCGTCGGAGACTCCGGCCTCGAAGAATGGCGTTGTGATTGATGGGTCACCATGGACAAACGCCCAGCTCTACGACGCCGCTGCGATCTTCAATAAGCACAATCATTTCCAAGCGAAGTTTGTCGTAATTGTCGATAAATTGAAGTCCGGCGAGACGAATTTTTACATCGCGCCGCCCGCTGATCTAGAGCGGGCTCCGAACGATTTGAATCGCTTTGGGATTCCCAAATCGGCTGAAATCTGATTCATGATTCTCGCCGCGGAAGGAGGCGGCGAGAATGGCGCTTTCCGACGATCTTCGCAAACGCGTGGTTGAGGCAGTGGTTGTCGACGGGCTGTCGCGCAATGCGGCGGCGAAACTGTTCAAGATCGGCATCGCCAGCGCCGTGCGCTGGGTCAAGCAATTCGAGACGACGGGAGAGGTCTCGCCCAGGCCTGTGGGCGGCGATCGCCGCTCGGGGCGCATCGAAGCCCATCACGACTACCTCATGGGGCTGATCCGACGCACGCCGGACATCACTCTCCTCGAAATCCAGGAGCGGCTGGTCAAGAATTGCGGCGAGCATTTTTCGAGTTCAGTGTTGTCGCGCTTCTTCGCTCGGCACGGCGTCACATTTAAAAAAAGAGCGCGCACGCCGCCGAGCAGCAACGCCCGGACGTGATGAAACGCCGGCTGGAATGGTTCGAGGGACAGCCTGATCTCGACCCTTCGAAGCTCATTTTCATCGACGAGACCGGCGCCTCGACAAATCTGGCGCGCAAAGGCGGACGCTGTCGGCGCGGGCGACGGCTGCGCGCCGCCGTGCCGCACGGCCATTACAAGACAGTCACGTTGGTCGCCGGCGTCAGCCTTCGCGGCCTCGTGGCGCCGAAGGTCTTCGATCGCCCGATCAACGCCGCCCTCTTCGAAGAATGGGTGGAAAACTGCCTCGGCCCCACGCTCTCGCAAGGCGACATCGTCGTCATGGACAATCTGCCCGCCCACAAGGGACCGCGGGTCGAAGAGTTGATCAAAGCCGCCGGCGCCGAGTTGCGCTATCTGCCGCCCTACAGCCCCGACATGAACCCGATCGAGAAAGCCTTTTCCAAGCTCAAGGCGCATCTGCGAAAAATCGCCGAGCGAACCGTCGGCGGATTGATGCGCGCACTCGAAACTTGCGCCGAAATCTTCAAGCCCACAGAATGCAAAAATTATTTCGCAGCCTGCGGATATGATCCAGTGTGATCGGAGGCCGCTCTAGAAGCGCTTTTGCGAGAGCGGGCTTTGGAATTGGCAAAGCGTCCTAAGAGAGACAACACGCCGCGCTCGATCAAGTTTCGTAAGGAGCTGCCGCGAGACGTTCTCGCGCCGTGGCATAACGCGTGGCATCTTCTCGGCGAGGCTCCGCAATGGCAATCACCTGAATTGACGTAGAAGCTCACACGATCTTGCCGAGGGCGAGGCGGCCACAAAGGTCACGCTGCTCCGTGCAAAAATCAAGACTTTGGGCGCGAGCGCCCCATCCCGCCTTGCGTCATGGCCAGCCGGTGACGATCCTTCACGCGCTAGCGGCTACGATTTGGACGCCCTCAAGCGCCCCTCAAAGTCACTCTATTTCATGACTATAGGTTTTCAAAATTTCCTTCGCTTTATTGCTGAAGTAATTTTTAAGATGTTCATCTTTAATGTATTTTTGCGCACGTATGGTTACCTTATCCATTGATCTGTATTCAGGTTTTGCTAAAAGGTCTTTCAGGTAATTATCTGCCTCAGATTCATTTTCTATGATGAATGGTTCTACTATCATGATTTCTGCTCCTCGCTATCTTCAGCCTTGAATCCATTAGATGGGTGTCGTCGGTTTTGTCTGCGCTTAGATTCGCCCATGCGAAAATCATAATGCGTCGGACTTTTGTTGACCACCGCACCTCATCCAATGTGCAAAAATCACGCGTTCGATGAGCCGCCCTCAAACCTCACGCCGTCGCTCGGTAGATCGCGGCGGGGCTGACGCCGTAGGAGCGGGAAAGGTCGGCGACCGATTCGCCGTCTTTCCGTCTGCGCCGCGCTTCCTGCTTCTGCGCTACCATCATTTGCGCCGGTCGCCCCATATGCTGGCCGCGCAATTTGGCGCCGGCGCCAAGCGGTCCAATTTGAGCGCTCAGGAGCAAAGGTCAGCGGGCCGCATTCGGCGCCCGTCTCCCCACCGGTTCAGCGCCGAGCAGCTTGGGAGGGCCCGCCGATCGCGACCGGTCGCGATCGGCGCCTCAAAAACTCAGTCCTTGGCGCGCTCGACGTAAGTATTGTCCTCGGTGAGGACGACAATGCGGGCGCCGACGCCGATATGGGGCGGGACCATCACCCGCAGGCCATTGTCCATCTTGGCCGGCTTGTAGGAGGACGAGGCGGTCTGGCCCTTCATCGCCGGCTCGGTCTCGACCACTTCCAGCGTCACCCGGGCGGGAAGCTGGATCGCGACCGCCAGGCCGTTAAAAATCGACAGGATGCATTTCATGCCTTCCTGCAGATAGGCGGCCTGTTCGCCGATCACGTCCTTGGGAACGATGACCTGTTCGTAATTGTCGTCGTTCATGAAGGTGTAGGCGTCGCCATCCTGGTAGAGATAGCTGTAATTCATGTCCTCGACATGGGCGCGCTCGACCTGTTCGGTGGTCTTGTAGCGCACCGAGGTCTTGTTGCCGTCGGACAGGCGGCGCATGTCGATCTGGGTGGTCGGCGTGCCCTTGCCGGGGAAAAAGCTTTCGGCGCTCAGCACGACATAGAGATTGCCGTCCTCGTGCTCGATGATATTGCCCTTGCGGACGTTGCTGGCGATGATTCTCACGGCTCGATTTCCTTGGCGAGCGACGCCCGCCACGCCGGTTGAAGCGACGGGCCGTCGGGTCTATGGACCTGTTTGAAACTTGTGGCGACACCTATACTCAACCCGCCGGTCCTGGCAAGGACTGACGGCGGCAGCGCCGCAAAGCCTTTTGTCGGGTCGATGGAGCAGGGGCGGGAATGGCGCAGCGCGCGGCCTTCTGGGCGCCGGAAAATTTTGTCGCGCGGTCGCCCCGCCTGAGGGCGCGGGCGCGGGTCGCCAAAACCTTGCGCGACTGGTTCGATCGCGAGGGCTTTATCGAGATCGAGCCGTCCGCGTTGCAGCTTTCGCCGGGCAACGAGACCCATATCGCCGGCTTCGCCACAAGTTTCGAGCCGCTCGGCGCGCCGCCTTCGACCTATTACCTGCATTCCTCGCCGGAATTCGACTGCAAGAAACTGCTGGCGGCGGGGGAAACCAAGATTTTTTCGCTCGCCCATGTCTTCCGCAACGGCGAGCGCACAAGGCTGCATCATCCCGAATTCACCATGCTCGAATGGTACCGCGCCCAAGCCCCCTATCGCGCCCTGATCGACGATTGCGCCGCCGTGTTTCGCGTCGCGGCGGAGGCAGCCGGGGCGCGCGAATTTTCTTATCGAGGCGCGACGCTCGATCCGCGCGCCGCGCCCGAAATCCTCTCGGTGACTGAGGCTTTTGAACGTTACGCGGGCGTCGATCTGCCTTCTGTGCTGGGGCAGCGCGACGCTCTGGCGCATGAGGCCGCGCGGCTTGGCGTTCGGGTCGCGGCCGACGATCGCTGGTCGGACCTGTTCAGCAAGATCGTGACGGAAAGGATCGAGCCGAAGCTCGGCCACGGCCGCGCGACCGTGCTGATCGACTATCCGGCGAGCGAAGCGGCGCTCGCCCGGCGCAAGCCCGAGGACCCGCGCTTCGCCGAGCGTTTCGAACTCTATGGTTGTGGCGTCGAACTGGCCAACGCCTTCGGCGAATTGACCGACCCAAAAGAGCAGCGCCGCCGTTTCGAGGCCGATATGGCGGAGCGGGCGCGGATTTACGGCTCGTCTTATCCGATCGACGCGGATTTCCTCGACGCCCTCGCCGTCATGCCGCCGGCCTCCGGCTGCGCTTTGGGATTCGATCGTCTGGTGATGCTGGCGACCGGCGCCGCTCATATCGAGGACGTCCTGTGGGCGCCGGTCGCCGCGCCATGAGCACAACGACGCCGGAAAAGACGCTGACAAGGCCCGAGGATCTGATCGCGGCGGGATTTGCCGCGCCGGAGCAGGCCGAAATTTTGAGAAAAGTCGCGGCGCGCTACAGCGTCGCCGTGCCTTCGGGCGTCGCGGCTCTGATCGAGCGGCGCGACGATCCGCTCGGCCGGCAATTCCTGCCTGACCCCGCCGAACTCGAAATTTTGCCGCACGAAAACCCCGATCCGATCGGCGATGACGCCCATCAGGCGGTGAAAAGCCTGATTCATCGCTATCCGGATCGTGCGCTGCTAAAACTGACCAGCGTCTGTCCGGTCTATTGCCGGTTCTGCTTCCGCCGCGAGCGGGTCGGCGCGGGAACCGAAGGCCTGCTCGATGCCCACGCGCTCGACGCCGCTTTCGCTTACCTCGCCGCGCATCGCGAAATCTGGGAGCTGATCGTGACCGGCGGCGATCCGCTCGCGGTCTCGCCCCGCCGCCTCGCCGAGCTTTGCGCGAGGCTGAAACGGCTCGATCATGTGAAGATTCTGCGCTTTCATTCGCGGGTTCCGGCGCTCGCGCCGGAGCGCGTGACCAAAGAGCTGATCGCGGCGCTGCGCGCCTCGGAAAAAACGGTCTATGTCGCGGTCCACGCCAACCATCCGAAAGAACTGACGCAAAAGGCCCGCGCCGCCATCGCGCTTCTGGTCGATTCAGGGATCGTCCTGGTCAGCCAGACCGTTCTGCTGCGCGGCGTCAACGACGAGGTCGAGACCTTGGCCGCTCTTATGCGCGCCTTCGTCGAGAATCGAATCAAGCCCTATTACCTCCACCACGCCGATCTCGCCCCCGGCACGTCGCATCTGCGCGTGCCGCTGGAGGAGGGGCGGGATCTGGTCCGCGCCCTGCTTGGGCGCCTGTCCGGTCTTTGCCAGCCGGTGTTGGTGGTCGACATTCCGGGCGGTCACGGCAAGGCGCCGGCGGGTCCGAATTATTGGCTCCGCGAGGGCGACGGCTGGCGGGTCGAGGACTGGCGCGGTAAGAACCATTCCTATGCCGATCCGGCCGCGCCGGCCGGGCGAAAATCGCGGGCGCCTTGATTTGGGCCGAATTCCGGACATGCTCACGCGCCGGAAAAATTTGGAGTTTCCTGTGACGCGCTTTCTTTCCCGCGTCTTCGTCATCAGGCTGCTGGCCGCGTTGCTGATCTGCGGCGCGGCCGCGCCCGCCTGGTGCGTTGACGCGAGCCCGGCCGCGCCCGCGGCCGCGCCGGTCAATTCGGCGGCGAGCCTCGATTCTGTCAAGCAAAGCCTCAAGAAGATCGAGACCAAACTGGCCGGCGACAATCTGACCGACGCCGATCTGGCGGGGCTGCGCGGCGATCTCGACCCGGTCTCGACGCAAATCCAGGGCGTGATCGCCGATGTCACGCCCAAGCTCGCGGCGGTCAAGGCGCGGCTCGACCAGTTGGGAAAGCCGCCGGATCTCAAGGCCAATCCCAATGCGGCGCCGGAAGATCCGGCGATCGCCAAGGAGCGCGCCGATCAGGAAAAGCTCTTTGCGTCCCGCGACGACCTCATCAAACGGGCCAAGCTGGCGCAAGTGCAGGTGGACCAGATCGCCACGTTCATCTCCGAGCGGCGGCGCACGCTTTTCGCCAATTCGGTTTTTCAGTCCTCGTCAAGCATCCTGTCGCCGCACTTGTGGATGAGCGCCGCGAGCGACATCCCGAGCGGCCTCGCCGCTTCGCGCGGCGTCGCCATGGATTACGCGAGCCAGGCCGTTGGCGTGCTGGAAGGGCGCGACCGCTGGCTGTTCGGCTTTTCGGTCCTGGCGCTGATCGGCGCCATCGTCGGCGCGGCAATGGTGGCGCGCCGCGTGATCCCGCGCGAAAAATCAGGGCGGACTCGCAGCGATTTTCAGAAGGCGGGCGCCGCCTTGTGGACGGCTTCGGCGGTCGCAGTCATTCCGGTGAGCGGGCTGCTGGGTTTTTATGCGCTTGGCGATTGGTTCGGCCTCGGCGGCGACGAGTTCAAGCCTTTAGCCGCCGCCTTGCTGCAAAGCGTCGTCGTTGTGGCGCTGGCGGCCGGCATCGGCAACGCCCTACTGGCCCCCAACCGACCGCAGTGGCGGCCAGTCGAACTGACCGACGCGGTCGCCCATCGTCTGATGAATCTGACGCTGGTCGTCGCCGTCTTGATCGCGCTCGGCAAGATGTTCGAGGCGCTCAACGAGATGGTGAGCGCCGCGCTGCCCTTGTCGGTCGTGGCGCGCGGAACTTTTTCCCTGCTCGTCGGCCTCGCTTTGACGCAGGGACTCTATGGCATCGTCGCCGCGCCCGAGGACGCAGCGGAAAGCGCCTCGGGACGCCCGGCCAATCTCGAAGACGAGAGCCCGTGGTGGGCGGCGATCCGCTTCGCGATCTGGACGGCGACGCTGCTGGTGTTCGGCGCCGATCTCCTGGGCTATGTCGCGCTCTCTGCCTTCCTGGTCGAGCAGATCGCCTGGGCGACCCTGGTCGCCAGTCTGCTGTTCCTGCTGGAGAAACTGGTCTCTCAAGGGCTGGAGCAGGCGTTCCGGCCCAATTCGCGCTTGAGCCGGGCGATGATCGCCAGCATCGGCCTGCGGCGCGAAAGCCTGGCGCAGCTCGGGGCGCTGCTGTCGGGCGCTTTGTCGCTGATGCTTTACGCCGTCGCCATCTTCCTGGTGGTGGCGCGCTGGGGCGTGCAGTCGCACGACGCGGTCGGCGCGATGAAATCCGCCTTTTTCGGTTTTTCCGTCGGCAATGTCACCATTTCGCCCTGGAGCCTGATCGTCGCGCTCGCCCTGTTCGGACTGGGTTATGGGCTCACCCATGCCATCCAGAACTGGCTTGAGAAGAGCTATCTGCCGCTCACCAATATCGACCAGGGCCTGAAAGCCTCGCTGCGCACCAGCGTCGGCTATATCGGCGTCCTGCTGTCGCTGCTGTTCGCCGTCGCTTATCTCGGGATCGATCTTCAGAAAATCGCGCTGGTCGCCGGCGCCCTGTCCGTCGGCATCGGCCTCGGCCTGCAAGGGGTGGTCAATAATTTCGTCTCCGGCCTGATTCTGCTGTGGGAGCGGGCGATCAGGGTCGGCGATCTGGTGGCGGTGGGCGAGGACCAGGGCTATGTCCGCCGCATCAATGTTCGCGCCACCGAGATCGAAACCTTCGACCACGTGACCATGATCGTGCCCAACGGCAATCTGATGACGGGCACGGTGAAGAATTTCGTGACCGGCGACCGCATCGGCCGGGTCAAGATCCCGATCCAGGCGCTTTGGGGCGCGGACCCGGAAAAAGTTCGCGAGACCTTGCTCGATGTTGCCAAATCCCATGACGAGGTGGTGGGCATTCCGGCGCCGACGGTGCTGTTCACCAATATCGGCCCGAATTCGCTCGACTTCGAAATCGTCTGCTTCGTCGAGAATGTCGAGCGCGCGGGGCGGGTGCGCAGCGATCTGATGTTTGCTCTTTTCAGCGCTCTGGCGGAGGCTGGCGTCAACATAACCGGATCGACCCCGGCGATGAATGTGAGCCTGCCCAGGATCGAGCCGATGCTGGAGCGCTATCTCCAAGGCGGCGCCGAAAACAAGGCTTAATCTTTTTCGGCGATTCCTCTGCCTTCGCTGTTGACCGGAGCCTCCTGCTTGTCTCGTTTCCCGCGTCCCGTCGTCCGCCTTACTTTTGCCGTCGCGCCTCTCTGCCTGTTGCTCGCCGGCTGCGCCGAAACGCCGGCGCCGCCGCCGACCGAAGGCGGCCTGTTCCAGTCGATGGCCGCGCCCGGCGCCCGGATCGACGCTCAGGCGGCGCGCGACGTGATCTCGCTCTACCGCCGCAATCACGGCCTTGGCGACCTCGTCCTCGATCCGGGCCTGATGGCGCAGGCCCAGGCGCAATCCGACGCCATGGCGGCGCACGACAAGCTCAGCCATGAGCTGCGCGGCAGGCTCACCCTGCGGCTGGACCATGCGGGCTATGAGAAGAACCGGGCGGTGGAGAATGTCTCGGCCGGCTATGACACTTTGGCCGACGTTTTTTCCGGCTGGCGCCAGTCGCCGCCGCATAACGCCAATCTGCTGGCGCCGGGGATGAAAAGAATGGGAATCGCGGCGGCTTACAATCCGAAAACGCGCTACAAGGTGTTCTGGACGCTCGACATGGCGAACTGATCGCCATTTCGCGCCGCTCAAGGGCGAAACGTCGCGGTCACTCCGCCGCGACGCCGGCCGCCCGGCCGCAGGCGCCGCCGCCGCTCCAGCAGCGTAAAAAAGATTCGGTCCAGCGCGCCACGACGCCGTCGTGCTGGAACCAGCCGTCGAGATGGCGGCGCCCTTCCTGGGCGCCGGGCTGGTTCATGCGCTCCAGGGCGGTCACCGTCCATTGGCACATCATGTCGTAGGTGACCTCCGGGTGGAATTGCAGCCCGAAAGCCCTTTCGCCGACGCGGATGGCCTGGGCTTCGAAATCCTCGCCTTCCGCGAGCAGCGTCGCGCCGCTGGGGCGGTCGAAGCCTTCGCGGTGCCATTGATAGACGCAGGTGGGGAAAGGCGCCTTGCACAGGCCGCGTCCCGCGTCGGTCGGTCGGATCGGATAATAACCGACCTCGACCTTGCCTTCGGGATGGTGGCCGACGCGATGGCCGAGATGACGGGCGAGCATTTGCGCGCCGAGGCAGATGCCGAGAAAAGGTTTGTTTTCCTTTAGCGGCGCGCCGATCCAGTCGATTTCGCGCCTGATCCAGTCCTCTTCGTCATTCGCGCTCATCGGCCCGCCGAAATAGACCGCGCCGCTATGGCCGCTCATGTTTTGCGGCAGCGGATCGCCGAAGCGCGGGCGCCTGATGTCGAGGCCGTAACCGAGGTCGCGCAACATGCGGCCGATTCGCCCCGGCGTCGAATGCTCGCCATGCAGCACGATCAGCATCGGCTTGCGCGGCGAGCAGGAAAAGCGGCTGCAACAATTCATTTCTTCGCGCCCTCCTTCCATTTTCGGCGCATCTGCAGCGAAGAAATCATCCTCAGCGACAGGCCTTTTGGCGTGAACGGCGCGCTCCACGCCATGATCCTGGCCGCGGCTCCCGGCAGGACCACCCGCTTGCCCGCCATCATGCCATCATAACCCGCGCGGGCGACATCGGATGGGGATAGGACGATATGTCGCATGGCGGCGTCCATGCGCCTTGAGAAACCGGCGCGCGCTTGAAAACCGGTCGGGACCGGGCCGGGGCAGAGCGCGGTGACGCTGACGCCGAGCGGCGCCAGCTCCGCCGACAGAGCCTCGCTGAAGGAGAGCACATAGGCCTTGCTGGCGTAATAGACCGCCATGCCGGGACCGGGCATAAAAGCGGCGACCGAGGCGACATTGAGCAGCCGCCCGCGATTCGCCGCGAGCCTTTGGCCGAAACGCAGGCTCAATTCGGTCAGCGCCCGGATATTCAGGTCGATCATGCCGAGCTGCTCGGAAAGATCGCCGTCGAGCGCCGCGTCCAGCACGCCAAAGCCGGCGTTGTTGACGAGGATTTCGACATCGGCGCCGGATTGTTCCAGGAAAGTCTCGACGGCGGCGGGGGCGCCCGGCTGCGACAGGTCGCAATCGAACACCAGCGGGCGCGGAGCCTTCTGGCCTGGCCGGGCCGCGATTTCGTCGGCCAAAGCGTCGAGCGCGGCGCGGTTGCGCGCGACCAGAGCCAGATCGTGACCCTTCATCGCGGCGACGCGGGCGAGATCGGCGCCGATGCCGCCCGAGGCGCCGGTGATCAGCATGACTTTTCGCGCCGCGCTCATCGCTTCGCCTCATCGACAGGAGGCTTGTCGTCGTCCCACGGCCCCGGCGCGTCCGGATCGCAGCCATGCTCCTCGCGGACCTTGCGGCGCATGGCGATGCGCTCGCGCGCCGGCACGCCGAGCAGTTCGGACACGCGCCAGATGATATTTTCCTCGAATTCCTGGACCCCCCCGTCGGCGTAGGCGACGGTCCACATCATTTCGACCAGCCTGCGACGATCCGGCCCGCTCATCGAATGTTTCAGGACCGCAGTGAAGCCAAAGAGGTCCACGGATTCGCGGTCGCGCTCGCGCGCCTCGGCGAGAAGACGTTCGGCGGAATCGACATCGAGATCGAAACGCTGCTGGAGCAGAAGGAGCAAGGCGCGCTTTTCGGAAGCGGTGAAAAAGCCGTCGATTTCGGCGACATGGACGAGCAAGGCGGCGGCGGCGACGCGCAATTCGTTCTCGCCGAAATCCCGCTCCACGGGTTCGGACCCGGTCAATTCGTCAATGAACCGCCGCAACCTCTGGAACATGCAACAACCCGCGCGACACGAATTTTTCCCAAAATGAACCGTGCTTTCCTAACGAAGCATTAACCATGCCGAAAAACTCCGGCAATCGGCAAAATGCCGCGGACTGGCAGGCAAAAATGCAAATTGTCCGTGCGATCAGCCTTTTTTGCCTTTCGCCTCCAGCTCGGCCTTGAGCGCGGCGAGCTTGGCGAAGGGCGAATCCGGGTCGGCCTGCTTTTCGCGCGGCGGGCGTTTTTCGTGATGAGGCGGACGCTCGCCGCCAGCTTGTCCGCTTGCTTGTCCGCTTCCTGGGCCCTCGCGCCTTTTGCCGTCGAACTTGCCTTCGAAGCGGCGATGGTCGCGGCGACCCTCGAAACGCGGCTTGCCGCCGTCGGGACGATTGGAACGCGCTTGCGCCGGGGCGCCTTCGCCCGCCTGCGCTTCCGCTCTCTGGCCCTCGCCGGTTGCCGCCTGCGGACGGCCGGAGAACCAGCGTCCGCCGGGACGGCGCTGGGGCCGCTGGTCATGCTCGCGGCGCCGGCCATGATGGCGCTGCGGCCGCCAGACTTCGATCGTCGCCGGTTCTGCGGGCGCGGCCTCTTCGGAGGAGGCGGCCTCTTCGGCTTCCGCGGCTTCGGAAATTTCGGCCGCTTCGCTTTCCGCCGCCGCGACAATCTCGCTCTCGACGGCCGGCGCGGGCTCTTGCGGGGCTGCTTCCTCTTCCGCGGCCGGCTCTTCAGCCGGCGCCGGCGTTTCGGCGGGCGGGGTTTCGGGCGCCTCCGCCGTCATTTCGGGCGCCTCCGAGGTCGCTTCGGCTTCAGCCGGCGTTTCGGCCGTTTCGGCTTCGGCGGTCTCGGCGGCTTCCGTAATCGTTGCTCCGGCCGGTTTCACCGGCTGGGTCGGGGCCTTGGGCAGCAGCGGGACGGTGATGGCGGGGCCGGGCCGCGTTTCGCTGGCGTAGCCGAGCGATTTCAGAATGCTGGCGAAACTCTCGCCGGAGCAGCCGGCGAGCGAGGTCATGGCGACGGTGACGACAAAGCCCTCGCCGTCTGCCGCGCCGGGAGGCGGATCGCCCGGCGTCGCCCCGGGGCGGTAGGCGATCGCCGGGCGGATCAGATCGGCCAGGCGCTCCAGAATGTCCACGCGCACGGCGCGCTCGCCGCAGACGCGGAAGCCCGCCGCCCGATAGAGGCCGCGGTTGATGGAATTATCGGCGGCGAAGGAGGTGCGGCCGGAGGAGGCGAGATGGGCGACCTCGTCGATGCCCTTCACCGTTTCCAGCCCGCCATGTTTCAGCGCCCAGAGCTGGGCGGCCAGCGCGCGCGGCGCGGGTTTGAGCAGGGCGGGCAGATAAAGATGATAGGCGCCGAAACGCACGCCGAATTTCCGCAGGGCGGCGCGGCCTTCCTGCGGCAGGCTCTTCATTTCCTCGGCGACGCGGGAGCGCTCCAGCACGCCGAGCGCCTCGCCGATCTGGAAGGCGACCCCGCGCGCGACGCCTTCCAGGCCGTCGCCGATTTCAAGCTCTTCCAGGGCGCCGAGCAGTTTTTTCACGTTCTGGGCGAGCCACAGGTCGAGGCGGTTCTGCGCCATGTCGAGCTGGGCGCCGGTCAGATGCTCGTCGGCGATCAGCCGCGCCCGGGCTTTCAGGATATGGTCGCCCGCCGCGATCCGCGCGACCGGCTCGCCAAGCCAGCGGATGATTCCGTCATTGGCCAGGACAAAGGCTTCGTCCACCGCCTCATGCACGCGGCGCGCCCGCGCCTCGATCTCGGCGGCAAGCGCTTTCTGCGCCGCCGCGTTCAGAGTCTTCGGCCTCTTCGCCCTCGGCCGTCGGATCGGGGGTGAAGCAGAATCCCTGCAAGGAGCCGACGTGATGACCCTCGACCATGACCTGGCCCGTGGCGGTGACTTCGGCTTCCAACATCGCGTTCTCTCTCAGGCGGCGCATCAGCACGCTGGCGCGCCGGTCGACGAATCTCTGGATCAGACGCGCGTGCAGGGCGTCGGACAGATTGTCCTCTACCTGACGCGAGACGCCCTGCCAATGCTCAGGATCATTCAACCAGTCGTTCCGGTTGGCGATGAAGGCGCAGGTCCGCACCTGGGCGATGCGCGCGGACAGCGCGTCGATGTCGCCGTCGGTGCGATCGACCAAGGCGATCTGGCGGGCGAACCAGTCGTCCGGAACCCTTCCTGCGCGCACGATAAAGCCGAACATGGTCAGCGCCAGATCCGCGTGAGCGGCCGGGGAAGTCTTGCGATAATCGGGAATCTGGCAAACGTCCCACAGGCGCGCGACATCGGCGCGGGTCTTGGCGTTGCGCCGCACTTTTTCGTCGCGCGCGATCGCCTCCAGAGCAATCTGGTCCTCCGCTGTCGGCGCGCGGGACAATCCGGGCAGGATCGGCGTCTCGTCGAGCGAGGCGATCAAAGCCTCGATCGATGAAAAATCCAGAGCGGCGTTGCGCCATTGCAACAGCGCGACCGGGTCGAAAGCGTGGGATTCGATCATCGCCGCCAGCTCCTCGTCGAAAGGCGGGCAGCGCCCGCTGGTCCCGAAAGAGCCGTCGCGGGTGTGGCGGCCGGCGCGGCCGGCGATCTGGCCGAATTCGGCGGGGTTCAGCCGGCGGTGCTGATAGCCGTCGAATTTGCGGTCCGCGGCGAAGGCGACGTGATCGACATCGAGATTGAGGCCCATCCCGATGGCGTCGGTGGCGACGATATAATCGACGTCGCCGTTCTGGTAGAGGTCGATCTGGGCGTTGCGGGTGCGGGGGCTGAGCGCGCCGAGCACCACCGCCGCGCCCCCGCGCTGGCGGCGAATCCATTCGGCGATGGCGTAAACGTCCTCGGCGCGGAAGGCGACGATGGCGCTGCGCCGGGGCATGCGGGCGATTTTCCGGTCGCCGGCGAAAGTCAGCTGCGAGAGGCGCGGGCGGGACTGGGTGCGAATTCCGGGCAGAAGCCGCTCCAGCGCCTCCTGCATGGTCGCGGCGCCGATCAGCAGGGTTTCCTGCGTCCCGCGCCGGTTGAGGATTTGATCGGTGAACACATGCCCGCGATCGAAACTCGCGGCGAGCTGGACTTCGTCGATGGCGACGAAGGGCAGTTCGAGGTCGCGCGGCATGGCCTCGACGGTCGAGACCCAATAGCGCGGATTTTTGGGCTTGATCTTCTCCTCGCCGGTGATCAGCGCGACCGCCTCGCTTCCGACCTTGGCGACCACCCGGTTATAGACCTCGCGCGCCAGCAGGCGCAGAGGCAGGCCGATCATGCCCGCGGGATGGCTCAGCATCCGCTCGATGGCGAAATGGGTCTTGCCGGTATTGGTCGGCCCAAGAATCGCCACGACGTTCATCGCCGAAACATTGGCGCGCGAGGCGCCTTGCGAACTCATGCCAAAGGCTCCGGCTTTCGCGGCGGGCGGAAAATTTTTTCGATCGAGCCGACCCGCGCGCCTTAATAAGGCTATTGGCGACGCGGATTCCACAAAAAGAATCGCGGCGCGCCCCAAAAGCCTTTCGGGGCAAATCTTGCCGAGCTGTTTCATTCCCGGACGAAACGGCCTTTGCGGCCCGCACAAAATCAATGGGTTACGTGCAAGACGCGCGGAGAATCGGCTCTCGCCGTTAAGTCCTCGAACCTTGCGCGAACGAATCGCGCCCGAATCGCTGATCGCGCCAGATTCTGCTTTTGTTCGCGCTACATATAGGGGCCGGCGCCGGACCATGCGCCAGAACTTAAATCGCGTCCCGCGCGCGGGTTGAGGCGCCACGGACTCGAAACGTCTGCCTTGTCAATGGTTTCTCTATGAAGGATTCGTGAACGTCGTCCGCCCGACGGACCGGGTCCGCTCAGGGGGTGAAGCGCAGCTCGGCGGCCTCGATGACCGCCGTTCCCGCCATGGTCATCAGCGACACGCGATAGGGCACGACCATTTGCATATGCGGCACGGGCGCGAGCCAGATGTTCATGTCCCTGTTGTTGGCCATGAACTGGGTCGCTTGAGCGGCTGGTTTGTGCCCGGCGATCGGGATATAGCGCGCCGAGCAGACCGTCACCGGCCCGGAATAGCCGCGGGTGTGGATTTCCTTGACCCCGACATAATCCAGGGCCACGTCGAAACGGGTATAGCCGTCGAACACCGGAACGCGGCGGTTGCAGGCGGCGGGGCCGACCGGGCTGGCGCCCGCCGGCGCCGGCATGAGGAAGGCCGAGAGCGGGTCGATGATGTCGCGCTTGCTGGCGTCTGTCAACGGCACGCGGTCTGGGCTGTTCTGGCCGTACCAGGGGGGCGAATATTAAATCTCGCGCACGGCGCCTTCGCGCATCGCCATGCGCAGGGTGCGGGTCTCTCTGGAATTGGAGGCGATGGTGGCGTAGCCGGACGGCGACAGCGCGCCGCCCGCGTAATTTCCCGAAGAGGCCAGCGCCATCCGCAGCTTGGAGATCCAGGCCGCGACGCCGGTGAGACGGACATTGAGCACGACCTTGTAGCGGCTCTCCGCGACCGAGACGTTGGCGGTGGCGACGCCGATCGGCACGCCGATCAGCGAGACGCGATAATCGGCGTGCATGGACTCGGCCCTCGCCGCTGCGGCGAGCGGCGCGCAAGCCGTGAGCGTCGCGCCGAAAAGAGCGAGGCCTCGGGAGAAAAAACCTGTCATCGGGACAACCTTTAGGGCGACCGCGCCGGCGCGCCCAAGTCAGACGCGCCCAAGTCAGACGCGCCCAAGTGAGACGCGCCCAAGTGAGACGCGCCCAAGTGAGACGCGCCCAAGTGAGACGCGCCCAAGTGAGGCGCGCAAAAGTGAGACGCGCGCAAGTGATTCGACTCGATTGCGCCAGAATATAATGGCGAGGCCGCGGCGCCGACAAATGTCCTGGCGGATCGACCGGCGTTTATCGGCGTCTTTCGCAAATTTTCACAAAGCCGGGCCAAGCCTCTTGCCCCGGTCGACCGTCGCCGCTATAAGGCGGGCCGCAAGCAAAGCGGCGTGCGAAAAAGTGGAACCCGGTTTTTCGCGACGCCACCGCGTCAAATTTGCAGTACGGCAGAACAAGCCGCCGCCATGTCGGAGTGTAGCGCAGCCTGGTAGCGCACCTCGTTCGGGACGAGGGGGTCGGAGGTTCAAATCCTCTCACTCCGACCATTTTCTCTCAAGTGATCGGTTTCGTGGCGGTGGCGGCGCAAAGCGCCGTTTTTGGGCGTTTCTGGCGGCTTCCGGCCTTGACCTTTCAAGTTCGCTCGCTTATAGACGCGCCTCCATGAACCGTCCCGCGCGGAACAGGCGTTCCTGCGGCCTTTGTCGTTTCAAGATGGCGCACGCGTCATCGGCGGCTGGGATGAGACGGCGGTCTCACGAATTTCGGCCGCAAGGCCTCATTTTTCTGGCGCAGGCCGGCGTCGCCTTTGGCGGCAATGTTTCGAGTTGAAAGGAAGCTACCCATGTCCCGCCGTTGCGAATTGACCGGCAAGGCCGTTCAGACCGGCAATCTCGTCAGCCACTCGAACCACAAGACCCGGACCCGCTTCCTGCCGAATCTGGTCAATGTCTCGCTGATTTCGGATTCGCTCCAGCGTTCGGTGCGTCTGCGCGTCGCCGCCGCCGCTTTGCGTTCGGTCGAACATCGCGGCGGCCTCGACGCCTTCCTGCTCAAGGCCCGCGACGCCGAACTGTCGGCGGACGCCCTCAAGCTGAAGCGCGAAATCGCCAAGAAGGCCGCGGAGGCCCAGGCTTCAGCCTGAGCCGCACAATCGGATCAAACAAAAGGCGGGCTGGTCGGCCCGCCTTTTTTGTGTGCGCCCAGCATGGGCGCATTCTTGTGGGTGGAAGTCCCACCGTAAGCTGGTCACGGCAAACGAAGTGAAGCGCAACTGCGGAAGGGTGACCGACCGTGGGGAGGAAGCGTGGATCGAAGCTGCGGGCCGATGAACAAGAACCGGATAGAAGGCGCTGCCGACCAGGGCGAGCGGGCATGAAACCGCGAAGCTCTCGTGATCAAAGGGAAGCGGCGTAAATCCGGCGGTCGCGCAGTGAAGGAATGCGCTCTTACCTGGGGAGGTCTCGCCTCACGCCTGAAAGGGCGACGGTGTCGAGCCGGAGCGAGAAGTCAGCAGAGGTCGTAGTAGTTGGTGGGAGACCGCTGGCGAAGGGCCGAACGAGGGAAAGTGTTCGACGCCGTGTCGATGCGGAGCACATTGCATCAGATGCCTGTGCAAACAGGGCGGTCCGGGACAGCGGGCGGTGAAGCCGCGCGCGAACTCGAACAGCGATGAAGTGCTCGGCCCGCGACATGAGACGGGCGACACAGGGTCGGGGCTGCTACAAGCGGCTCTGACGCGGGAGAACCTGCAACAGGCTTGGAAACGGGTGCGGTCCAACAAAGGGGCGGCCGGTGTTGACGGTCTGAATATCGACCAGACCGCCGAATATCTGCGCGCCGCATGGCCCACGATCCGCGAACAATTGTTGTCAGGCAGGTACCGGCCGATGCCGGTGCGACGGGTGACGATCCCGAAACCTGATGGCGGCGAGCGTGAGCTTGGCATCCCGACGGTGACGGATCGGCTGATCCAGCAGGCGTTGCTACAAGTCCTGCAACCCATCCTTGACCCAAGCTTCAGCAAACACAGCTACGGTTTCCGTCCTGGTCGAAGCGCGCATGACGCCGTACTCGCGGCGCAATCATACGTGCAATCGGGCCGGCAAATCGTGGTGGATGTGGACCTGGAGAAATTCTTCGATCGGGTCAATCACGACATCCTCATCGACCGCCTGCGAAAGCGGATCGTGGACGCCGGTGTCATCCGGTTGGTCCGGGTCTACTTGCACAGCGGGATCATGGCGGATGGCGTGATCCTGGAGCGCGCGAAAGGAACTCCGCAAGGAGGGCCGCTCTCGCCGCTGCTGGCGAATGTCCTGCTCGATGAGGTGGACAAGGAGTTGGAGCGTCGAGGCCATTACTTCGTGCGCTATGCCGACGACGCGAACGTCTATGTTCGTAGCCGGAAAGCGGGCGAACGGGTGATGGCGCTGCTTCGACGGCTGTATGGCGCACTGCGTCTCACGGTCAACGAAGCCAAAAGCGCGGTGGCGAGCGTGTTGGCCGCAAGTTCCTAGGCTACAGCTTCTGGACGGCCCCAGGGGGCGCGGTCAAGCGAGGGGTCGCCGCCAAGCCGATGGCGACGTTCAAACAACGCATCCGGCAACTCACCCGCCGCTCAGGCGGGCGCGGCATGCAGGATGTGGTGGACCGCTTACGGACTTACGTCCTGGGATGGAAGGCTTACTTCCGATTGGCGCAAACACCGAAGGTCTGGCTAAAACTGGATCAATGGATGCGCCACCGGCTGCGGGCCATCCAGCTTAAGCAGTGGAAACGCGGCAAGACCATGCACCAAGAACTGCTGGCGCTCGGAGCCAAACCCAACGTGGCGCGAACAATCGCGGCAAACAGCCGCCGCTGGTGGCGCAACAGTGGGCTCCTCCTTAACGCCGTGCTGATTCTGCAATGGTTGGACAAGCTGGGGATGCCCCGTCTCTCCTAACCTCAATCCCTCGAACCGCCCGGTGCGGACCCGCATGCCGGGTGGTGTGGCAGGGGTGCGATCCGACAGGATCGCCCTCTATGCCTATTGCCGGAATGTCGCGTCGCTGGCCCATTATGCGATAAACTGGCGGCGCCGCCCGGAGCATCCCGCGGCGATGACGATCGAAAGGGCTGCGGGCTTTCTGCGAAATGGAAATCGAGGACAAGCCATGGCGATTTTGGTCTGCGGCCTCATTTTCTTCTTCGGCGCGCATCTGACGCCGACCTTTCCCCAATTTCGCGCGCGTCTGGTCGAGCGCCTTGGCCTTGGCCCCTACAAGCTTGCCTTCACCGCCGTCTCGCTCACCGGCCTGATTCTGATCGTGTTCGGGGTTTCGGCGTTTCGCGGCGCGCCGGGCGACGCCCGGTTGTGGCCGCCGCCGCTGTGGACGCGGCATCTGGCGTTCGCCCTGATGCTACCGGCCTTCGTGCTGATTGCGAGCGCCTATATTCCCTCCCGCATCCGCGACAAGGTCGGCCATCCCATGCTGGCCGCGATCATCATCTGGGCGGTCGCGCATCTGCTCGCCAATGGCGACCTGCTGGCCCTGCTGCTGTTCGGCGCCTTTCTGGCCTTCGCGCTCCATGATCGGATGTCGGTCGCGCGCCGCGCCGTCGCGCCCAAGAAGCCGGCGCAAGGATTTGGAGGCGACGTGGCGGCGGTCGTCGCCGGCGTGGTCCTGTGGGCGGCGACCCTGTTCTGGCTGCACGGCCTCGCCGGCGTTTCGCTGCGGTAATCTGTTGCGCCGGGGCCGTTTCACAGCACGTCGACCGGCGCGCCGACTGGGACCCGGTTGTAAAGGTCGATCACGTCGTCGTTCATCATCCTGATGCAGCCGGAGGAGACGTTCTGGCCGATGGTCCAGGGCTGGTTGGTGCCGTGGATGCGGTACATCGACGAGCCGAGATAGAGGGCGCGGGCGCCGAGCGGGTTCTCGGGGCCCCCAATCATGTGGCGGGGCAGGTCGGGCAGGCGCTTGAGCATGTCCGGCGGCGGCGTCCAGCCCGGCCATTCCGCCTTGCGGGTGATGGCCTTGTGTCCGGCCCAGGCAAAGCCGGGGCGCCCGACGCCGATGCCGTAGCGCAGCGCCCGGCCCGGCGCGGTGACGAGATAGAGGAAATGGTTCGGCGTGTCGATGACGATCGAGCCGACCTTGCGATCGGCGGGATAATCCACCTCGCGGCGGATGAATTCGGGCGAGACTTCGCGGCTCATCGGCGGTGGGGCGAGCGAGGCCTGCAAATCATGGCCGGGCGCGTGGTTCGTCCGCACGGCGGAAGGCGGCGCAAAAGCCGCGGCGCGGGGCCGCGACGCCATCTGGCCGCCGGTCACGACAAATTCCAAGAATCCGCCGCCAAGGTTTTCCGCACGGGCGGGCGCCAGCGGGGCAAGGCAAAAGACGAGGCCGCAGACGGCGGCGCCGACAAGTAAACGCGCTTTCACGACAATCGCTCCCGCGCTTGTTTGGAGCATTGATTATAATACTTAAACTTTCAGGAAAAAGATTTACTTCTTATTGTAGTTAGCCAAGTCGTAATGGTAAAAGAACCTTGAACAATCCGCCCTTGCCGCTCAGGCGCCTGAGCGGCGGAACGGCTTTCTCGATGAAGGCCGTGCGCAATCCGGCGACATTGAACGACGCGACGATCAGCACATAGAAGGCGCCGGCGAAAAACATCTGGGTCAGCATCAAAGCGAGGCCAGGACGCAGCGAGCGCATCGGTCCGGCGAGCGCCGCCATGCCGGCGCAGCCGACGAGGGTCAAGGCGAGGTCGCGCCAACGCGGCCATTTCGGCGTGTTGAAGCTGGCGAAGACGATCAGCGTGACCAGCCCGACGCCGAAGGCGAGGCTTTGCGCGATGGCGAGACTGGACGCGTCGCTTCCCCGCGGCAGGACGAGGATGAACACAGGATCGGCGACGCAGGCGGCGAGCGCGGCGGCGATCAGGGGCAGGGTCTTGCGCGCGAGCTGGAAGATGGCGTTGATCGAAAATTGCGCCAGGCCGAAACAGAACAGCCCCGGCAGCATCAGGCCGAGGAAATGAGCGAAGGGGCCGCGAAAGGCTGTTGGGACGATCAGGACCTCGATCGAGGGCAGGACGATCCATATGCCGACGCAGGCGGGCGCGAGCACGGCGAAGACGATGGCGATATTGCGCGCGATCTGGTCGCGGGCGGTCTCCTCGCCATGGACGTCATGAGCGCGCACCGCGATCTGGAACAACAGCACGTCGAGCGCCGAGCCGATCGCCATCACCGCGCGCTGGCCGAGATCGTAGGACAGAGCGAAACGCCCGGTCTCGGCGAAGCCGAAGAAGCGCGCGGCGAGATCGCGGTTGGCGAGCGGGATGAGTTGATACAGCACCACCGCCGCGACGATCGGCGCGGCATAGCCGGCGTAATGGCGCGCAAGGCGGGGGTCGGCTTGCTTCAGGCCGACGGCGCTGTCCGCGAGCCGCGCGCGCCACAGGAACACCGAGACGAGCAGGGTGGCCATGCCGGCGATCAGCGCGGCCTTGGCCGAGCCGGTCGCCCAGGCGGCGCCGGTCGTCACCACCAGCGCCAGCACGTTTTTGGTCACGATCACGCGAAAATAGAGGCGGTCGTCGAATCGGGCGCGCACCAGGGCGGTCTGGTAGTCGAACAGGCCGTTGGCGATTGCAGCGGCGCAGGCCAAAGCAAAAAGCTCGCGCGGGAGGGAAAACGCCGGGCCGAGGAAGGCGAGCGCCAGCCCGACGGGGGCATAGAGCAGCACGGCCCGGACGAAGGCGGAGTCGAGCGTGGCGCGGATGTTCGGGGCGTCAATCCGGGTCCGCTCGGAATAGAACCGGACGGCGCTGAGACGGATCCATTCGAAAGCCAAAGTCTGGCCGAAGGTCATCACCGCGATCGCCAGCGCGAATTTGCCATATTCCTCCGGCCCGAGGAATTTGGCGACGATCAGTCCGACGATCAGGTTGAAGATCGTATTGATGAGAAAGGTCAGGACGACGCTCATGCCGAAGATCCTGTCCTGCTGTCCTGGGCTTTTCCGCGTGAGATCCGAGCCAACGCTGTCATGAGCGCAATCTAGACCCTTGTCGATAAAAAAGTCTTGTTGCGCGGGCCAGGCCCGGCATTTGCCGCGATGCGACGATGGCGTACGGCGGCGCCTTGACAGTCGGCGGGGGCGAACCTATCTAGCGGCCAGCCTGCTGGCACTCACCTGTTGCGAGTGCCAGCAGGCGGTTTCTTTCTCGCCCGCGGCCCCGTTCGGGTCGCGCTGGCTCCAACACAGGATAGTCCCATGACCTTCCGTCCCCTCCATGACCGTGTCGTCGTCAAGCGTCTCGATAGCGAAGAAAAGACCAAGGGCGGCATCATCATTCCCGACACCGCCAAGGAAAAGCCGCAGGAAGGCGAAGTCGTCGCCGTCGGCCCGGGCGCCCGCGACGAATCCGGCAAGCTGGTTCCGCTCGACGTCAAGGCCGGCGACCGCGTGCTGTTCGGCAAATGGTCCGGCACCGAAGTCAAGATCGACGGCCAGGACCTGCTGATCATGAAGGAATCCGACATTCTCGGCGTGGTCGGCTGATTTTTTTCCGGGGCAAGCCCCGGGGCCCGGCCGCGTCAGCGGCCCAAGGTTTTAAAAACTTTGGGCCCTTCGGCGCTGTCAGAAACGACCGCTCCGCGGTCATTTCAAAATGAGCTACGCAAATTACCTCAGGAGCTAAAACATGGCTGCCAAAGAAGTCCGTTTTTCCACTGACGCGCGCGACC
Source organism: uncultured Pseudomonadota bacterium (assembly GCA_963703385.1). Taxonomy (GTDB): domain Bacteria; phylum Pseudomonadota; class Alphaproteobacteria; order Rhizobiales; family Beijerinckiaceae; genus Rhodoblastus. Next base: position 2,772,543 of record OY969816.1, on the reverse strand, counting down.
GCCTGCTGCGCGGCGTCGAAGTCCTCGCCAACGCCGTCAAGGTCACGCTCGGTCCCAAGGGCCGCAATGTCGTGATCGAAAAGTCCTTCGGCGCCCCGCGCATCACCAAGGACGGCGTCACCGTCGCCAAGGAAATCGAACTTTCCGACAAGTTCGAGAATCTCGGCGCCCAGATGGTGCGCGAAGTCGCCTCAAAGCAGAATGACATCGCCGGCGACGGCACCACCACCGCCACCGTTCTCGCCGCGGCCATCGTCAAGGAAGGCGCCAAGGCTGTGGCCGCCGGCCTCAACCCGATGGATCTGAAGCGCGGCGTCGACCTCGCCGTCGACGCCATCGTCGCCGACCTCAAGAAGAACTCGAAAAAAGTCACCTCCAACGACGAAATCGCCCAGGTCGGCACCATTTCGGCCAATGGCGACACCTTCATCGGCTCGGAAATCGCCAAGGCGATGCAGAAGGTCGGCAATGAGGGCGTGATCACGGTGGAAGAGGCCAAGAGCCTCGAAACCGAGACCGACATCGTCGAAGGCATGCAGTTCGACCGCGGCTATCTCTCGCCCTATTTCATCACCAACGCCGAGAAGATGATCGCGGAGCTGGATGAGCCCTATATCCTGATCCACGAGAAGAAGCTTTCGACCCTGCAGCCGCTGCTGCCGGTTCTCGAAGCCGTCGTCCAGACCGGCAAGCCGCTGCTGATCGTCGCCGAAGACGTCGAAGGCGAAGCCCTCGCCACTCTCGTCGTCAACAAGCTGCGCGGCGGCCTCAAGATCGCCGCCGTCAAGGCGCCGGGCTTCGGCGACCGCCGCAAGGCCATGCTGGAGGACATCGCGATCCTGACCGCCGGCACGGTGGTTTCGGAAGACGTCGGCATCAAGCTCGAAAACGTCTCCCTCCCCATGCTCGGCCGCGCCAAAAAAGTGCGCCTCGACAAGGAAAACACCACCATCGTCGACGGCTCCGGCGAGAAGAAGGACATCGAGGCCCGCATCGCCCAGATCAAGGCGCAGGTCGAGGAAACCACCTCGGACTATGACCGCGAGAAGCTCCAGGAGCGCCTGGCCAAGCTCGCGGGCGGCGTCGCGATCATCCGCGTCGGCGGTGCGACCGAAGTCGAGGTGAAGGAAAAGAAGGATCGCGTCGAAGACGCCCTCAACGCCACCCGCGCGGCGGTGGAAGAAGGCGTGCTGCCCGGCGGCGGCGTGGCCCTGTTGCGCGCGATCAAGGCGCTCGACGGCGTGACCTTCGCCAACAGCGACCAGAAGACCGGCGTGGACATCGTCCGCAAGGCCATCCAGTCGCCGGCCCGCCAGATCGTCGACAACGCCGGCGCCGATGGCGCGGTCGTGGTCGGCAAGCTGATGGAATCCTCCGACTACGCCTTCGGGTTCGACGCGCAGTCGGGCCAGTATGTCGACATGGTCAAGTCCGGCATCATCGACCCGACCAAGGTGGTGCGCACCGCCATCCAGGACGCTGCTTCGATCGCCGGACTGCTGATCACCACGGAAGCCATCATCGTCGAGGCGCCGAAGAAGGACGCCGGTCCCGCCATGCCTCCGGGCGGCGGCATGGGCGGCATGGACTTCTGATCCGGGACCAAACCCGCTTGACGCGAAAGGCCGCCTCCGGGCGGCCTTTTTTCGTCCAGCTTGACCTTCGTCATGTCGGGACATGACCATAGCCACTTTCGCGCAACCCTCGGAGATCATAAGGGTCATCATATTGCTCGATTTGCATTTCACGGGTTGCAGGCGAGATTTCGCCGCCCGGGGCCGGAGGGGGCTTATGGACTTAGCGCGCAAGAAGACCAGGCCGACCGCGAAGGCGGCGGCGACCTCGGTCGGCGAGACGCCGCCGGGACAGGACGCCACGGGCAAGACCACGACCCGCGTCGAACTGCTCGACGCGGTCTATAACGCCTGTCCGTCTCTGTCACGGGCGCAGGCGCGCGACTTGTTCGAGATGACGCTGGAAGAAATCGTCGCCGCCCTGCTGCGCGACGATCCGGTCAAGCTGCGCGCCTTCGGCGCGTTCAACATCCGCGCCAAGCGCGAACGCGTCGGCCGCAATCCGCGCAATGGCGTCGAGGCGAAGATCAACGCCCGCAGGGTGCTCACCTTCAAGGCCTCTCCGACCCTGATCGCGCGCGTCAATGGCTGGGCGGCGCCGGCGGGAGAGGACGACTAGAATGCGTTCGTAAATCCCGGAGTCGAACGCGCTCTGCACTTTCGTTGTTTTGACGCATATTCTCATCCGAAAAGTTTACCGACTTTTCGGGAATATGCTCCAGGCGCCGGCTCAGAAGCTTCCGACGAGGGCCGAAATCCGGTTCATCGGCGAGGGCGACGCGGCGAAGTTCGGCGCGGTCTGCGGCCTCACCCTAGCCTGAGCCTCGGCGACGAGCAGCGGATCGCTCTTGGCCGCCATCTTGCGCGTTTTCGCGTTGACGCCGTTCCGCGGAGCGTCCATCCAGATTTCGACGGGCGGCACGAGGGCGTCGGGGCGGCTGACTTCGGCGATCCGGTTGGCGAAGACCGGGTTCTGGGCGCCGTCCTTGTAGACCAGGCGAACCGGGCGCTCACCTTTGGCGACGATTTCCGCCACTTCGGCCTTTTCGGCGCCTTCGCGCGCTGCGACCTGCCTTTCGACCTCGGCGTCATATTTCAGGGACGGGCACGGCGCGTTGGCGTCGGGCGCCTCGCCCTGCTGGGCCTGGGCGCCGAACATGTAATGCTTGCCGCAGATGGCGTAGGAGACGTCGTGCTTCGTCGCCTCGAAATGGTCGTCGCCTTTTTTCAGCTCCTTCCAGAACGGCATGTTGGGATCGAGCCGATATTTGGCGAGATTCCGCGCGTCCATGTGGAAGGGATAGGACTGCATCTGGATTGCGCGCTGGCCGCCGGCGAAGGATTCGCGGGCGAGGGCGTAAATGTCGGCGATCTGGGCGTCGGTCATGGCGAAACAGCCGGCCGAGGAGCAGATGCCATGGACCATGACGGAACCGCCGGTCGCGCCATGGGCGCGGTCATAGGCGTTGGGATAGCCGACGTTGAACGAGAGATAATAATGGGACTCGGGGTTCATCATCGCCGGGGTGATGGAATAGAACCCTTCGGGCGACTGGCGGTCGCCCTCATGCCGCTTGGGGCCGAGTTGGCCGGACCAGCGGCAGATCGGGAAGGTTTTCAGCAGCACATAAGTTCCGTCCGGCCGCATCTTCCATACTTCGAACTCGGATTCCTTCTTGAAGCCGCGGATCAGCAAGGGAGAGGACGGGGTGACGCCCTTGGTCTCCATCAGGGCCAGCATCTGGCGCGACAGCGGCTGGGAGGCTCGGCTCGAATGGGTGTCGCTGCATCCGGAAACGGCGGCCGCAAGGCCCAGGGCCGCCGCCGCGAAAGCCTGGCGGCGCGGCGCATTGCCGAGTTTGAAAATGACGTTCATCTTGATGTTCCGTCGATCCGCGTCGCGGCGCCGGGCGATGTCACGTGAAGCGTTGACGCAGGCGCCGCTTTTCGACGATAAAATATGCATCAAGTTTTTACCTTCCATTAACGTGCGGCGATGAAACACCCTCAAGGTTAAGGAATTCCTGCAAGCGATTCAACGCCGAATCCTCCGGCGGATTGTCACACCTTCCGGCCGATCCCCAAAAATTTGTCCTCGCGCAGCGACCGCACTTTTTCCGGCGAAAGGCCGCCGAACAGCGTCAGCACCCTCTCTATCGCGTCGCCGACCGCGCGAATGGCGGCCGAGGGATCGCGGTGGGCGCCGCCGACGGGCTCCGCCACAATGGTGTCAATAATGCCGAATTTGAGCAAATCCTGGGCAGTGATCTTCATGCTGGTCGCTGCGTCCTGGGCGCGCTGGGAATCTCGCCACAGGATCGAGGCCGACGCCTCGGGCGAGGCGACGGTGTAGATGGCGTGCTCCATCATCAGCACGACGTTGCAGGCGGCGATGCCCAGCGCGCCGCCGGAGCCGCCCTCGCCGATCACCACGGCGACATTGGGCACGCCCAGAATCAGCGCGGCCTCGGTGGCGCGGGCGATGGCCTCGGCCTGGCCGCGCTCCTCGGCCTCGACGCCGGGAAAGGCGCCGGCGGTGTCCACGAAGGACAGGACCGGCAGGCCGAAGCGGTCGGCCAGCTCCATGATCCGCACCGCCTTGCGGTAGCCCTCGGGCTTGACCATGCCGAAATTGTGCTTGATCCGCGTCTCGGTGTCCGAGCCCTTTTCCTGTCCGAGCAACGCGACCGCCTGGCCGCGGAAGCGGCCGAGCCCGGCGATCATGGCCTCGTCGTCGGCGAAGCTCCGGTCGCCGGCGAGCGGGGTGAAGTCCTCGATCAGTTCGCGGATGAAATCGAGGCAATGGGGGCGTTGCGGGTGGCGCGCGACCTGGGTCTTCTGCCAGGGGGTCAGGCCGGAGTACAGATCGGCGAGCGCCTTGGCGGCCTTGGCCTCAAGCTTGGTCAGCTCCTCGCCGATCGGCGGGGATTCCTCGCGCTCGGACAGCGCGCGGAGGTCCTCGACCCTGGCTTCCAGTTCGGCGACGGGCTTTTCAAAATCGAGATAGGCGGCCATGGTCCCGTTCTTTCGGGGCGCGCGCGCCCGCACGCCCGCCGTCCGGAATGGACGAGGGCGGGCGGAAACTGGACATTCGTCGAAGCGAAGTCAAGTCGGCGCGAAACCGCCGAGCGGAACTTTAGAATTTCAGCGTCTTCAAGCGCTTCACCCCCGGCAGGGCGCGGATCTGGGCGAAGACATCTTCCGGAACCTCGCCGTCGACGGCGACAAGCGCGACCGAGGAGCCGCCCTCGGCGTCGCGGCCCAAGGCGAAGGTCGCGATATTGACGCCCGCCCCGCCGAGAAGGGTGGCGAAACGCCCGATGAAGCCCGGCTTGTCCTCATTGGAAACATAGATCATCGAGGGGGCGAATTCGGCTTCCACGCGAATTCCCGCGACTTCGACCATGCGCGGCTTGCCATCGTTGAACACCGCGCCGGACACCGCAAGCGCGCCGCGCTCGGTCTCGACATGGAGCGAAATCAGCGAGTTGTAATCGCCTTCCGCCGCCCGCGTCACCTCGTCGATGACCATGCCGCGCTCCTTGGCGACCGCGGGCGCCGAAACCACATTCACATCCGACAGCATCGGGCGCAGGAAGCCGGCGATGGCGGAAGCGGTCAGAGCCTTGGTCTTGAGCTCGCCGACATGGCCTTCATAAGTGATGGTGAGCTTGCGCACGCCAGCCTCGGTCAGTTGCCCGGCGAAGGAGCCGAGCTTTTCGGCCAGCGCGATGAAGGGTTTGAGACGCGGCGCTTCTTCGGCCGTAATCGAGGGGAAGTTCACGGCGTTAGAGATCGCGCCGCGGATCAGATAGTCCGACATCTGTTCGGCGACCTGCAAGGCGACATTTTCCTGCGCCTCGTTGGTGGCGGCCCCGAGATGCGGGGTGCAGACGACATTGGGATGGCCGAACAAGGGATTGTTGACCGCCGGCTCCTCGGCGAACACGTCGAAGGCCGCGCCCGCGACATGGCCGGAATCGAGCGCCGCCCGCAGCGCGACCTCGTCAACCAGCCCGCCGCGCGCGCAATTGACGATCCGCACGCCCTTTTTGGCCTTGGCGATATTTTCCGCCGAGAGGATGTTCCTGGTCTGGGCGGTCAGCGGCGTGTGGAGGGTGATGAAATCGGCGCGACCGAGCATTTCGTCGAGATCGACCTTTTCGACCCCGAGCGTCTTGGCGCGTTCCGGCGACAGGAATGGGTCGAAGGCGATCACCCGCATTTTGAGGCCGAGCGCCCGCTCGGCGGTGATCGAGCCGATATTGCCGCAGCCGATGATCCCGAGCGTCTTGCCGGTGATTTCGACGCCCATGAAGCGGTTCTTTTCCCACTTGCCTGCTTGCGTCGAGGCGTCGGCGGCGGGAATTTGGCGCGCCAGCGCGAACATCATGGCGATGGCGTGCTCGGCGGTGGTGATGGAATTGCCGAAAGGCGTGTTCATGACGATCACGCCGCGCGCCGTGGCGGCGGGAATATCGACATTGTCCACGCCGATGCCGGCGCGGCCGACGACCCGCAGCTTCTGGGCGTTTTCCAGGATTTTCGCCGTGACCTTGGTCGCCGAGCGAATGGCGAGCCCGTCATAATCGCCGATGATCGCGGCGAGTTTTTCTTTGTCCTTGCCCAGCGCCGGCTGGAAATCGACCTCGACGCCGCGCTCCTTGAAAATGGCGATGGCGGCGGGCGAGAGGGCGTCGGAAATGAGAACACGAGGCGCCATATTTTCCTCCTCAGAGAAGGACGCGGGGGCTGCCCGCCGTCCCATGACGTTGTTGTGAAATTTTTGCCGAAGTTTTTCCCCTCTCCCCGCTTGCGGGGAGGGGGCATAGGGTGAGGGGCAGGGGCAGGGGCGTTGGCCTCAACGCCATCAGGAAGGTTGTTTCGGCGGACGCGATCGGCTTCGGGGCTGATTTACACCGCCGCGAGTTCCGCCTTGGCGGTGGCAAAAGCCCAGTCCAGCCAATGGGTGAGCGCGGCCACGTCTTCGGCTTCCACCGTCGCGCCGCACCAGATGCGCAGGCCGGCGGGGGCGTCGCGATAGGCGCCGAGGTCGTAGCCGGCCTTTTCCTTTTCCACCAGAGCGACGATTTTTTTCGCGAAAGCGCCTTGCGCCTCGGCGGGCAGAGCGGCAATGGCGGGGTCGATCACTTTCAGGCAGACCGAAGTGTTGGAGCGGATGGCCTCGTCCTTGGCGAGGAAGCCGGCCCAGGAGCCGGTCGCGACCCAATCCGCCAGAACTTTGGCGTTGGCGTCAGCGCGCGCGATCATCGCGTCGAGCCCGCCGATGTTTTTGGCCCAATTCAGGGCGTCGATATAATCCTCGACGCAGAGCATGGACGGGGTGTTGATGGTCTCGCCCTGGAAGATGCCTTCCATCAGCTTCGAGCCCTTGGTCATGCGGAAAATTTTGGGCAGCGGCCACGGCGGCGAATAAGTCTCCAACCGCTCGACCGCGCGTGGCGAAATGATCAGCACGCCATGCGCGCCCTCGCCGCCCAGCGCCTTCTGCCAGGAGAAGGTCACGACATCGAGCTTCGGCCAGTCGAGTTTCTGGGCGAAGGCGGCGGACGTGGCGTCGGCGATGGTCAGACCCTTGCGATCGGCGGCGATCCAGTCGCCGTTGGGCACGCGCGCGCCGGAAGTGGTGCCGTTCCAGGTGAAGATCACGTCATGGTCGAAATTGACCGAGGACAGGTCGGGAATTTCGCCGTAGGGCGCCTTGAGAACCCGCGCGTCCTTCAGCTTGAGTTGCTTGACGATGTCGGTGACCCAGCCTTCGCCAAAACTTTCCCAGGCGAGCGCGTCCACCGGACGGGCGCCGAGCATCGACCACATCGCCATTTCCACCGCGCCGGTGTCGGAGGCGGGCACGATGCCGATGCGATAATCGGCGGGAACCTGCAAAACTTCGCGGGTGAGGTCGATGGCGAGCTTGAGCTTGGTCTTGCCGATCTTGGCGCGGTGCGACCGCCCGAGCGGCGCGTCTTTTAGGGCTTCGAACGACCATCCGGGGCGCTTGGCGCAGGGGCCGGACGAGAAATTGGGATTTTTGGGCAGCGTGGTAGGCTTTTGCATCAGACCATCCTCACAGATGGGCGTCCCGCGTTGGGGCGGGATGTCCCGCAAAGGCGATTACGCCTGAGTTGTGGCGCGGTCAAGCGCGACGAAACGACGCTGGGCTGAGCGCCAGCCGCGCGGGGGGATGCCCCCGCCCGACTTCCCGGCTAAGCTGAGGCCGTCGCCCGCCACGCCGGGAAAAAAAGGCGACCGATTCCCGTAGGCGGGAAATGACCGTGCTGATGACGCCGGACATGGCGAATTTTTCCGGCGAGGCGCATGGCGACGTCCTGCTCGATCCGCTGGATCGCGTGGCTTTTTCCGGCGCGGCAAACTCGCGGAGCAATTGAAAAAGTCCACCTTTCACGACGAGACGGGCTGATTTAAGCCTCTTCGCCTTTGGCGAAAGCCGCCGCCGCCGCGCCGGCGGCCCGGCCGAGCGCAAAACAGGCGGTGAGGAGATAGCCCCCTGTGGGCGCCTCCCAGTCGAGCATTTCGCCGGCGACGAAAAGACCAGGAAAATTTTTCGCCATCAGCTTTTCGTCGAGGGCGTCCCACAATACGCCGCCGGCGGTGGAAATCGCGCGCTCCAGTCCCGCCACGCCCGTCACCTGCAAGGGCAGGACCTTGATCCTCGCCGCGAGCTTTTCGGACTCGGACGGCGGCGGGCCGCTTTCGCGCAGCAACGCGATGGCGACCGGGCCGAGATGGGCCGTTTTGCGCAGGAAATTGGAAAAACTTTGTTTTTCGCGCGGCTTCGACAGTTTGCGGGCAAGATCGGCCTCGCTCGCGTCGGGCCGCAGGTCGATCAGGACCTCCTTCGCCCCGGGACCGTTGCGTAAAACGCCGGAAAGGGCATAGACCGCGCCGCCCTCAAGCCCCCGCCGCGTGACGACGCATTCGCCGCGCGCGGAAAAATCGCCGAACCGCAGCGCGATATTTTTCAGTGGCTGGCCCTCGAATTTTTCGCGGAAATGAGGGGACCACTCGACCAGAACCCCGCTGTTCGCTGGCCGCAAAGGGCTGGAGGGCAGGCCGGCTTCGGCCAAAGGCGCGACCCAGCTTCCGTCGGCGCCGAGGCGCGGCCAGGAGGCGCCGCCGAGCGCCACAACGAAAACATCGGCCTCGACCTTTTTCGGGCCTTGCGGCGTGTCGAACAAGGCGGCCCGCCCGTCGAAGCCGCGAAAATCGTGGCGCGAAAGAAGTTTGACCCCCAAAGCGTCGAGCCGCCGCAGCCAGGCGCGCAGCAGCGGCGAGGCCTTGAAACTTTTGGGAAAGACCCTGCCGCTTGAGCCGACAAAAGTTTCTTCGCCCAGTCCCGCGCACCAGTCGCGCAAATCCCGCGGCCCAAAAACGTCGAGAAATATTTTGAGGCGTTCCGCCTGCGCGCCATAGCGGCTGAGAAAGCGGGAAGAATCCTCGCCATGCGTAATATTCAAACCACCGCGCCCCGCCATCAGCAATTTGCGGGCCGGGCTCGCCATGCGCTCATAAAGCGTCACCTCGAGGCCGGCCTGGGCCAGAACTTCTGCGGCGCTCAAGCCGGCGGGGCCGGCGCCGATCACGGCGGCTGTTTTCGTCATGCATGCGGTTTCCGCGAGATTGCTTCGCAATCCGCGCTAACGGATCGCGCGAAAATCCTTGTAGCGAAGGAAGGATTTCCGCGCGAATGGAAAATTGTTTCAAAATGATCCATTCGGAAACAATATCCCGGCTTTACAAAACTTGGCGCTTCCGCGCTATTGCGCCGATGACGACTAAAATCCAGATCGCGGTCGAAGACGAGGGCGCCGGACAGCGGCTCGACCATTATCTCGCCTCGCGGCCCGAGCTTGTCGCGGAAAACCTCTCGCGCACGCGCATAAAAAGCCTGATCGAAAGCGGGCTGATCTGGCTCGACGAGGCCCCGGCCCTTGCGCCGAAAACCAAATTGCGCGCCGGCCAGATCGTCGAGATCGACGTGCCGGAACCCGCGCCCGCCGAGCCGAAGGGCGAAAAAATTCCGCTCGATATTCGTTTCGAGGATGAATTTCTGGTGGTGATCGACAAACCCGCGGGCCTCGTCGTCCATCCCGGCGCCGGGCACGAGACCGGAACCCTGGTCAACGCCTTGATCGCCCATTGCGGCGAGTTGCTCTCCGGCATAGGCGGGGTGAAACGGCCCGGCATCGTCCATCGCCTCGACAAGGACACCTCAGGGCTTCTAGTGGCGGCCAAGACCGACGCCACCCATCAGGGCTTGTCAAAACTTTTCGCCGATCACGGCCGCAGCCTGCCTTTGACCCGCGAATATCTGGCGATCTGCTGGGGCGCGCCGGAGCGGAACAGCGGGACGATCGACGCGCCGCTCGGGCGTCACGCCATCCAGCGCGAGAAAATGGCGATCGTGGCGGAGCGCGGTCGCGAGGCGATCACCCATTGGCGGGTGCTGGAAAAATTCGGCGCCGACCGCGAGAAAAAACCGGTCGCGAGCCTGATCGCCTGCCAATTGGAGACCGGGCGCACCCACCAGATCCGCGTCCATCTCGGCTCGATCGGCCACCCGTTGCTGGGCGACAAGGTTTATGGCGCCGGCTTCAAGACCAAGGCGAAGCTTTTAGGCCTCAGGGCGCAGCAGGCGCTTATCGCGCTCGGCCGCCAGGCGCTTCACGCCCGCGCGCTCGGCTTCGAACATCCGATCACCGGCGAGGCGCTGTTGTTCGAAAGCGCTCCGCCGGAGGATTTCGCCGCATTGATCGAGGCGTTGCGCGCCGGTTGATCAACCGAGTTCGAGTACGGCGGTCGCCGGGCCGGTTTTTTCAAAACCTTGCGCCACGAGACGGCCGCTCGCCGGATTGGCCATCACGACCAGTCTTGTCTCGCGGACATGGATCGGCGGGCGCATCCATTCGAGCGACCAGTCCGGCGCTTGCCGCAACAGCGCGATCATCGCGGCGCGGCGGGGCAGGCTGAGGCGGTCGCGCGGCCGTCCGCGCGGGCCGGGACAGCTCGCCCAATGGTTGGCGGCAGCCGAATCCGGCGCGATAAAGGCTTGCTGTTCGGTTCTCTCAATGACCGTGGTCTCGCCGGGCCGAGCGCCAGCCAAGGTGAAAATGGCCGGGATGCAGATGGGCGTATGGCGCAGCAAAGCGACGGCGGCGTCGAAATCGCGGCAACGATCGAAGGCGAGCCGCAGCAAATGGCTCGGCGGCATTTCGCGCGACGCGCCGACCCGCCAGCGCGCCAGCGGCCAGCCGAGCGCCTTGCCCAATCCGCTGGGCAAAGGCGGCTGGTTGATGGCGGCGGCGAAACGGCCGGGTGCGAAGCCCGTGAGCACGCCGGCATAGCCCGGCCAAGTCAAACTGATGTAAGAGCCCGCCGCGCCTTGCTGGCGCGTCGCGACCAGAGCGCGGCCAAGTCCGTCGAACGGCCAGTCAAGGGTGCGCAACAAAGTGGGGCCGTCATGCCTGGGGTCTTCCGCAGCGCCTGAGGTGCAGCCCCATTCATAGGAATAATTGAGTAGATAGGCGCCGGGGCGCCCCATGGCGCGGTCCACTTGGGTGACAGCTTCGCCAAAGGGCGTCGCGGCCTGACGCGCCCAGGCGCGACTGATCTTGTCGGCGGCCCGGAGCCCGATTGGGGTGTAAGTTCGCCGCGCCGATGCGAGCAGGAGTTCGAGGCGTTCGGGCTCGGCGCGCAAGGCCGAGACCGACGGCTCGTCGTCGGGTGAGACGTCGATAAGCGGAATCGCCGGGCGTTTTTGTTCAGACATCGCCATTCTCGTTCAGACGCGGCGCAAAATAGCGCGCGTGGGAACACATTTGGGAATGGAAAAGTCAAGATTAAGGAGTGCGGCTTCGCCGCCTCCTTTAATCGTCATGTCAATCCGGGAAAGGGCGACCCGGTCACGCCGCGGCCGCCACCGCTTCACAAACGTCGTTCACGATCTGCTCGACCAGGGCGCGGTCGTCGCCTTCCGCCATGACGCGGATGACCGGCTCGGTGCCCGAGGGCCGGATCACCAGCCGACCGCTGTTTCCGAGTTTTTCCTTGGCCGACTGGATCGCTTTGGACACATCGGCGGCCTCCAGCGGTTTGCCGCCTTTGAAGCGCACGTTTTTCAGGATTTGCGGCAGGGGATCGAAGGCGTGGCAGACTTCCGAGACCGGGCGGTCGCGCCGCTTCACCACCGCCATGACCTGCATGGCGGTGATCAGCCCGTCGCCGGTGGTGGAATAATCCGACAGGATCATGTGGCCGGACTGCTCGCCGCCGATATTATAGCCATACTCCCGCATATGTTCGAGCACATAGCGGTCGCCGACCGGGGTGCGGGCGAGCGACAGGCCGATCGATTGCAGGTAGCGCTCAAGCCCGAGATTGGACATGATGGTCGCGACGATGCCGGGTTGCGACAGGCGCCCTTCCGCGTTCCAGTCCTGGGCGACCACCGCCATGAGTTGATCGCCGTCCACCAGACGACCATGCTCGTCGACGATCAGCACGCGGTCGGCGTCGCCGTCGAGGGCAATGCCAATATCCGCCCGCAATTCCAGGACTCTTCGCGACAAAGCGTCGGGCGCGGTCGAGCCGACGTCGCGGTTGATGTTCATGCCGTCCGGCTCGACGCCGAGCGAAAAGACTTCCGCGCCCAGTTCCCACAAGGCTTCGGGGGCCACTTTATAGCCGGCGCCATTGGCGCAATCGATCACGACGCGCATGCCTTCGAAGGACATGTTGCGCGGCAGGGTGTGCTTGGCGAATTCGACATAGCGGGCGCGCACGTCGTCCACGCGCCGCGCCCGGCCGAAATTGGCGGGCTTGGCGAGTTTCGCGGACATGTCGGAATCGATCAGAACCTCGATTTGCCGCTCGATCTCGTCGGAGAGCTTGAAACCCTGCGGCCCGAACAATTTGATGCCATTGTCCTCAAACGGATTATGCGAGGCCGAGATCATCACGCCGAGATCGGCGCGCATGGAGCGGGTGAGCATGGCGACGGCCGGGGTTGGCATCGGACCGAGCACCAGAACGTCGATGCCGACCGAAGTGAAGCCGGCGACCAGCGCATTTTCGATCATATAGCCGGACAGCCGCGTGTCCTTGCCGATGACGACGCGGTGGCGATAGTCGCCGTTCCGGAACACGAGGCCCGCCGCCTGGCCGACTTTCAAAGCCAGGTCCGGGGTGATGATCTTGTTGGCGAGACCGCGAATGCCGTCGGTGCCGAAATATTTGCGGCTCATGGCCAGAGCATCTCCGTTTGAGGCGGCGCGAATCGTGAAAATTCGCCCAAATATAATCGAACTCTCCGCCAAACGGCGTTCACAAAAGATGTACAGGTTTAACAACAACCCGTACCACTTTCAGGCAACAGAAAGGCCCGCGGGCTTTTCACCCGCGGGCCGGGGGCTTTGCGGCAAGAAGGCCCGTTTAGGCCTGTTTACGACTGCGGGGCCGGCGCAAGGCCCGGATCGCCGTCCGGGCCGGTCCAGTTGGACTTGCCGGCGGCCGGCACGGCCGAGCGCCGGGGCGACGCGGGCGTCGTCTCATCCGGGTTTTCGCGCTTGGGCTCGACGCCGTTGATCAGGCCGATGATCTCTTCGCCGGTGAGGGTTTCATATTCGATCAGGCCCTTGGCGAGCTTTTCCAGGTCGTCGCGCTTTTCCACGATGATCCGGCGCGCCTCGGCCTGGCCGGCCTCGACCAGACGGCGCACTTCGCTGTCGATTTTTTGGGACGTGGCCTCGGAAATGTTTTGCTGGCGGCCCATGGAATAGCCCAAAAAGACCTCTTCTTGATTTTCGCCGTACATGACCGTGCCGAGTTCATCCGAAAAACCCCAGCGCGTCACCATGGCGCGGGCGAGCTTGGTCGCGGCCTCGATGTCGCTCTGCGCGCCCGAGGTCACCTTGTCCTTGCCGAAGATGATCTCCTCGGAGACGCGGCCCCCCATCAGCACGGCGAGGCGCGAAGTCATCTGCTCGTAGCTCATCGACAATTTGTCGCGCTCGGGCAGCTGCATGACCATGCCGAGCGCGCGGCCGCGGGGGATGATCGTCGCCTTGTGGACCGGATCGGTCGCCGGGACATTGAGCGCGACAATGGCGTGTCCGCCCTCGTGATAGGCCGTCAGGCGCTTTTCGTCCTCGGTCATCACCATGGTGCGGCGCTCCGCGCCCATCATGATCTTGTCCTTGGCGTCCTCGAATTCGTCCTTGGTCACGACCCTCTTGCCACGCCGCGCCGCGAGCAGGGCCGCCTCGTTGACCAGATTCATCAGATCGGCGCCGGAGAAGCCCGGCGTGCCGCGCGCGACGATCTTGAGATCGACATCCGGCGACAAAGGCACCTTGCGCGCGTGGACCTTGAGGATTTTCTCGCGGCCGATCACGTCCGGATTGGGCACGACGATCTGGCGGTCGAAACGGCCTGGGCGCAGCAATGCGGGATCGAGCACGTCAGGCCGGTTGGTCGCGGCGATGAGGATGATGCCCTCGTTGGCCTCGAAACCGTCCATCTCCACCAGCAGCTGGTTCAAGGTCTGTTCGCGCTCGTCATTGCCGCCGCCAAGCCCGGCGCCGCGATGGCGGCCGACCGCGTCGATCTCGTCGATGAAGATGATGCAGGGCGCGTTCTTCTTGGCCTGTTCGAACATGTCGCGCACGCGGCTGGCGCCGACGCCGACGAACATTTCGACGAAATCCGAGCCGGAAATCGTGAAGAAGGGCACATTGGCCTCGCCGGCGATGGCGCGGGCGAGCAGGGTCTTGCCGGTGCCGGGCGGGCCGACCAGCAGCACGCCGCGCGGAATGCGGCCTCCCAGGCGCTGGAATTTCTGCGGATCCTTGAGGAACTCCACGATTTCCTGAAGGTCTTCCTTGGCCTCGTCCACGCCGGCGACATCCTCGAACGTCACCCGGCCATGAGCCTCGGTCAGCAATTTGGCCTTGGATTTGCCGAAACCCATGGCCTTGCCGCCGGCTCCCTGCATCTGGCGCGACAGGAAAATCCACATGCCGATGAAGGCGAGCAGCGGCAGGCCGTTGACCAGCAAGGTCATCAGCCAGCTATTGCCGTCGGAAGGCGCCTTGGCGGTGATCTGGACGTTCTTCTTGTATAGGCTGTTGACCAGCGTCGGGTCGTTCGGCGCGTAGGTCGAGAACGCCTTGCCGTCGGCGTAATGGCCGGCGATTTCGGAACCCGCGATGGTGACGTCGCGGATATGGCCCTGATCGGCCTCCGTGAGCAGCTGGCTGAAATTGATTTCCTGGGTCGGAGCGCGCTCGCTCGGCTTCTGGAACAAAACCACCAGCGCGACCACCAGAAGAACGATGATCACCCACAGTGCGAAATTACGGAAATTTGGATTCATCTTCTGTCCTGCGGAGCCTCTCCGGTCGAGCGTCGCTCGCTTGCCTTTCCACGATATGTAGGCCCGACCCGCGGGCTTGCCAAGTGAAGTCGCGCATCAATCCGGCGAGGGCCCGCGAAAATCACCTGCCAAGCTTTCACTCGTGGCGACCGCGCCCCGCCGGCGCTCCTTCTCCGGGCGCAGCGCCAGGACGCCGCTCGTGTCGAGCTTCGCCACGCATCCTCCAAGCGTCGCGCGCAAGCTTTCGCCATTCTGGCGCGAGCTTCGCAGATTTTTCGCCAAAGCCTCCAGCCGCTCCAGCCGGGACGGCGGCTCACCGGCGATCCGCGCCAGCGCCAGGCCAAGAAAGCGTTCGAAAACGGCAAGTGGCGCGCTTTCGATCCGGCGCAGGTCATAGACATCGGGCTCCGCTGTCCCGGCCAGCGCGAAAAGATCGCGCGCCGCCGCCTCGACCGCCTGGTCGGCCTTGCGCGCCCGCTCAGTGAAGGTCGCCACCCTCTCCGGGGTCAGGCCGAGGCCGTGGAGGGCGGGACTGAGGGCGCGCCAGCGCGCGCGGGCGAAAACAGGATTGGAATTGGCCGGGTCGTCGAAAAAATCCTGCCCCTCGCGCCGGCAGAAATCGATCAGGGCCTGTTTACGCAGGCCGAGCAGGGGGCGGATGAGGCGCCCCCCGGGGAAAATCCGGTCGCGCGCCATTCCCGAAAGGCCGGAAATCCCGCTGCCGCGGGCGAGCCGGATCAGGACCGTTTCCCATTGGTCGTCGGCGTGATGGGCCACGGCGACGGCCTCGGCGCCTTTTGATCGCGCATGCTCGAACAACAAGGCGTAGCGGGCGGCGCGAGCCTTCTCCTGAACCCTTGTCGCGGGCTTGTCGCCGCGCCAGGGCAAAATCGCGTGATCCAGGCCGAGGTCGCGCGCCCAGCGGCCGACCTGGGCCGCTTCCGCCGCCGATTCCGGCCGCAGCCCGTGATCGACTGTGGCGGCATGGAGCGCGACGCCGCTTCCTGAGTCGCGCCATCGCAGCGCAAGGCGCATCAGGGCCAGGGAATCCGCCCCGCCCGAAACCGCGATCAGAAGGCCGGAGAGGCTTTCGAAACCGGCGAACAGAAGGTTGGGGTCGAGATTGTCCGCCGTCAGCAAGAAGCCTTTTTCGCCTCGCGCTCCGCGGTGAGCTTTTCCGCCGGGGAAACGTTGGGATATTTGCGCGGCATTTCCGAGAAGAAGGCGCAGGCCTGCTCCTTCGCGCCGAGAGCGTTGAGCGAAATGCCGAGCCTGACCATGGCGTAAGGCGCGACCGGGCTCGTGGCGTAATCCTTCGCGATCTTCAGGAACTGTTCGGCCGCCTCGCGATGGCGGTTCTGGTAGAAATAGGCCTCGCCCAGGTGGAAGGTCGCCGGCGCGATGTAACGGCTGCGCGAATTTTTCTGCACGAAGGCGGCGAAAGCCTGCTGCGCGGCGTCGTAATGCTGCGACTTGAGCTCATTGACGGCGGCTTCATATTCCGCCTTGACCGGGTCGGCGGGGGGAAGCGCCGCGGCCTGAGCCGCGGGGCTTTCGGCAGACGGCCCTGGAGGCGTTTCCGCCGAAGCCACGGCGTCGCCGCTCCGCAGGGACGGGGGGCGAATGTCGAGCGGCTGGCTGGCCGAACCGGGCGAGCCCAGCGGCAGCGGCGCGCCGGGGGCGCTGGGCTGCGCAGCAGGGTCGAAGGCGTCGTGGCGCCGGCCGCCGGGGCCGGCCGTGGCGACCGGGGGCGGCAGATCGGGCGCGGCGGCCGCGGCGGGAGCGTTGGGGTCCGCCGGCGGTGGGACATTGGCCGCGACGGCCGTCCCGGCGTTTTGATCGTCGTTCAGGTCCGAGCGCTGGCGCGGCGCCGCGTGGTCGGCGGGCTGGTCGAGGCGGGAGTCCGCGCCGGACTGGAACTTGCGCAAGGCGTCCTCGAGCCGCTTGACCTGGAATTGCAATTGTTCGACCTGGCCGTTCAGGTCGCGGACCTGGCTTTCCAATCGGTCGATGCGCAGGAGCGCAGAGGTGTCCTGGCTCGGAGCGTCGGCATCCTGCTTGGGGACATTGGCGGCGGGGCGGTCGAAGAACTGAGCCCGCGCCGCGCCGGCGCCCGAAACCAGCGCGGCGGCGGCCAGGGCCGCGATCAAATTCTTGCGTGACGCGGTAATACAAAGGGCGCGCGGCGACAAAATGGCCATCCTTTTTCAAACCTCGGCGGGGGACAATTCAGGCTTAACATATGTCGCGCGGCGATAAGGTAAAAAAGTGGCGTCGGCGTTGCTTTTTGGCCACAGAAACAAAAAAAAGCCGGCGCTTATGGGCGCCGGCGGAACTGATGACGGAACTTTTGGAGCCGGGACTGGATCAGCTCTGGCCGCCGTGCAGCACGGTGACGGCGCGACGGTTCTGCGACCAGCAGGAAATGTCGTCGCAGACCGCGACCGGGCGTTCCTTGCCATAGGAAATGGTCTTGATGCGCGAGGCGACGACGCCGCGCGAGGTCAGGTAATCCTTGGTCGCCTGGGCGCGACGGGCGCCGAGCGCGAAATTATATTCGCGGGTGCCACGCTCGTCGGCGTGGCCTTCGATGGTGAAATTGTAATTCGCATAGCGGTTGAGCCAGGCCGCCTGCTTGTCCAGCGTCGCCTGGGCCGTGGCGCTCAACTGGCTGGAGTCGCTGTCGAAGAACACGCGGTCGCCGACATTGACCGCGAAGTCCTGACTCGAGCCGGGAATGGCGGAGCCGGCAACGCCGACGCCGGCGCCGCCGCGTCCGTCGAGGCCGGCCAAGTCGGTGGGGTTCTTGGCGCAGGCCCCGAGAGCCAGGGCCGCGGCGAGAACGGCGGCGTGCTTCAGGCCGATCATCGAGCCAAGTTTCTTCATCCGTTGCGCTCCTTTACCAGACAGCCAGGGCGCGGGGCCGAAACCCTCGCGGCCCAGTCGCCGTTACGCTTCATTTCGCTATACGCCCCGCCGGAACCAGGACCGGCGGGTTCTGCCTCAAGTCCTAGACCGCGAATGTTAAGCGAGCGTTTTCGTAACCTTGATGAAAGGTTATGAAATTCGGCGACATTGTGATCTTTCCCGGCATGGTTAACAGGGCGTTGATGGCGGGAATGGGGCGACGAGGGCGCTCTTACCCGATGAGGCCGCTCCAGGACGGGTCGGAGGCGAAGCTCTGCGTCGGGACCTCGAATTCGGCGTGGCCGAAAATGTCCCGCATGAACAGGCGGGCGCCGCCGGTGACATTGCGGAAGAACATCACGAACAAGCCGTTGGGCGCCCAGGTCGGCCCTTCGTTGTGGAAGCCTTCGACCAGAATCCGCTCGCCCGAGCCGTCGGGCTTGATCACGCCGATGGCGAAGCCGGCGGGGGACTGGCGGGTGAAGGCGATATAATCGCCCTTGGGCGACCAGACCGGGGTCGAATAGCGGCCCTGGCCGAAACTGATGCGGTTGGCGCCGCCGCCGCCCGCGTTCATGACATAGATCTGCTGCGTGCCGCCGCGATCCGATTCGAAACAGATTCGCGATCCGTCCGGCGAATAGCAGGGCGAAGTGTCGATCGCCGAGGAATTGGTCAGCCGCGTGGTGGCGCGCGAGCGCACGTCCATGCTGTAGATATTGGCGACGCCGTTGTCCTCCAGCGACATGACGATCCGCTGGCCGTCCGGCGAGAAGCGCGGCGAGAAGGTCATGCCGGGGAAATTGCCGACCACCTCGCGCTGTCCGGTGTCGATGTTCAGCAGGAAGACGCGGGGGTCCTCCGCGCCGAAGGACATATAGGTCAGCTCCTGCGAATTGGGCGAGAACCGCGGCGTCACCACGAGGTCGTCGCCGCGGGTCAGATAGCGGACATTGGCGCCATCCTGGTCCATGATCGCCAGCCTCTTGATCCGGGCCTGGCGCGGGCCGGTCTCGTCCACGAAAGCGACGCGGGTGTCGAAAAAGCCGCCTTCGCCGGTCACCTTGGAAAAGATCGCGTCCGAGATGATATGGGCGACGCGCCGCGAATTCTTGGGGTCGGTGACATATTGCTGGCCGGCGGCCTGGGTTCCGGCGCCGACGTCCCACAGCCGGAATTCGGTCTTCATGCGGCCGTCGGGGCCGCGCGCCGAGCGGCCGACCACGACATATTGGGCGTTGAGCGCCCGGAAGGCCGCCATGTTCGGGGCGGCGTCGGGGCCGACGCCCGTCCCGGCCGCGCCGGCGTCCACAGGATTGATGAAGACGGAGCGCTTGAAATTATTGACGATGACCGAGGCGATCGAGGCGCCGCTGTCGCCGCCGAAGGGAACGATCGCGACATTGACCGGGACGAAATTGCCGCCGCCATGCACGTCGAGATAGCGTTCGGCGGAGGAAAGCCGGGGCAGAAGCGGGCTGAGGGCGAGGCCGCCGAGCATGGCGGCGGCGGCGCGGCGGCTGGGAGCGAATGGCATCGGGAGGGTCCTGGAGTTCTGTTCTGGACGTGAGCGGCTAGTTCAAGATTTCGGGGTCGAACCCGACCACCCAATCTTTCCACTGCTCATAATAGGGCTGGTATTGGGCGGGAATGCGAAGGGGATTGCAGCGCCGCACCGCGCGCAGGGCGCTTTCGGCCAGACCCCGGAAATTGGGGTCCGACGGCGGATTGAGCAGCACCGGCTGGCTGGCGAGCGAGCCGTCCGGCCGGTAGGACACGCGGATCTTGGCGACATATTTGTCGCCGGTCAGCGGCAGATAGTTCCAGCACTGCTTGTACTGCTCCTGCAGCAGGGCGCCGAGCTCATCCGCCATCGACGGCGACATGCGCGCGCCGGTGGCGTGACGCGCGCCCAAGGCGGCGGAATGGCTGACCTCGCGCCCGGTGGTGAATTTCGCGTCCGGCGCCTTCTCGTCGAGCAGTTTGGCGACCTCGTCGAGGTTGGCGGTGTGGCGCGGCTTGTCCTTGCTCTGCGAAAGCAGCCTGGCCACTTCGTCGAGCTTGGGCAGTTTGGGAGACGGCTTTTCCGGCGGGCGTTTCGGCGGCTCGGGAGCGGGCTTCTGCTGCGCCTGTTCCGGCTTTTTCGGACGCGGCGGCGGCTGGACCGTCTCGGCGTCGTCGCGTTCGACTTGCTTTTCCGGTTCGGGCGGCGGCGCCTTGGCTGCCGGCGGCGGGGCCGCCGGGCGCGGCGGCGGGGTGGGCGCCGGCGGGGGCGGAGTCTGATCCGCCTTGCTCTGCTCGGGCCTTGGCGGGGGAGGCGGCGGCGGCGGAGTCGGCAGCGGTTTGGGCTCGGAGGGTTCGGCGACCTTGTCGGCCTGGGGCTTTTCCGCGAGCTTGGCGGTTTTCTCGCCCTGCATGATGTCGTGGAACTGGCTCTCGGTGACGGTCTCGACCGGGACCGCCTCGGTCGCGTCGGCGAACTTCTCGTCACGGGCGAAATGGACGAGCAAAAACGCCAGCAGCCCGAGATGGACCGCCGCCGAGACGAGAAAACCCGGCTCCGAACGCGAAAACCTCACTTCGCCTGACCCTGACTGTTCCCCTGCTGATCGGTTTGCTGGCTGGTCACCAAAGCGACTTTCTTGAAGCCCGCCGCGGTGAGGTCGGACATGACCTCGGCGACCCGCCCATAAGCCACCAGTTTCGAGGCGCGCACATAGACGCGCTCATCGGCGCCGTCCCTGGCCTGGGCCTGGACGGCGGAAACAAGATCGGAATCGGCGATTTTTTGGTCCATCAGATAGACCTCGCCGTGGTCGTCGATCGAGACGGCGATCGGCTTCTTGTCGATATTCAGTTCGCCGGCCCTGGTCGCCGGCAGGTCGATCGGCACGCCCGAGGACAGCAGCGGCGCCGCGACCATGAAAATGATCAGCAGAACCAGCATGACGTCGATGAAGGGCGTCATGTTGATGTCGGCCATGGCGCGATAGCGCGGCACGCCGCGCCGGCGCCGCCCGCTTTTGCCGCCTGTTGGAACCGCCATTCCCATATCGCCCGCTCCTTTAGGCCGCGTTGTTGCGCTGTCCGGCGTGCTGGTCGATCTGCCGGGACAGGATGGCGGAGAATTCGTCGGCGAAGCTTTCCATCCGCGCCTGGGTCTTGGCGACGTCGCCCGACAGCTTGTTATAGGCGATCAGCGCCGGAATGGCGGCGAACAGGCCCAGCGCCGTGGCGAGCAAGGCTTCCGCGATGCCCGGCGCGACCACGGCGAGCGAGGTGTTTTTCGAAAGCGCGATGGAGCGGAACGAACTCATGATGCCCCAGACCGTGCCGAACAGGCCGATGAACGGTCCCGCCGAGGCCACGGTCGCCAGCACCAGAAGATTGGATTCGAGCTTTTCCACCTCGCGGGCGATCGACACGTCGAGCACTTTCTCGATGCGCGATTGCAGGCCGACAAAAGAGGCGTGGGCGTTCTGGAACGAGCGCTTCCACTCGCGCATGGCGGCGACGAAGAGCGAGGCGGTCGCCGTGGTGGGCCGCGCCGACAGCGAATGATAAAGGTCCTCGAGCGAACTGCCCGACCAGAACAGATTTTCGAAATTCTCGATCGCGGATCGGGCGCGGCGGATGAGAAGAGTCTTGTCGACGATGATCGCCCAGCACCAGACCGAGGACGCGAGCAGGCCGACCATCACCAATTTGACGACGATCGACGCGCTCCAGAACATGGCGAAGACGGAAGCCTGAGCTCCGGCGGCGGCGAGCGGCGTGGCGGCGATTTCGTTCATGAAGACGGTCCTTCGCAAATCCGGCTGCGCGCGGCGATTTGCGCACGCGTGACCCTCTGCCGTGCAAATCGGTCATTTCTGCGGCCCTGAACGCTAAAAAAGCGCGGCCGCGATTTACTTTCAGTTAAGCGCGGCGCGTGGTTAACAATGGGTTACGGTTTGGGCGGCGCCGCGCCGAGCGCAAGCTTTTGGCGGATTTCGCGCGGCAGGCGGCGCGGCTTGCCGTCGGCCAGCGCCGCGACCAGAACTTTTGCCGTGAACAGAATTTCCGCCTCGCGCCGCACGATCTGCTCCAGTTCGATCGCGGCCGCCGAAATTTTGAGCGGCCTGGTCTCGACGGTCAGAAGATCGTCCATCCGCGCCGGTTTCAAAAATTCGAGCTGCATCCGGGCGACCACGAAAAACAGGGCGTCGCCACTTTCGCCGGCATGGATCGCGCCCTGGTGAAGGTCAAGCTCGCGCAACATTTCGGTGCGGGCGCGTTCGATGAAGCGCAAAAAATTGGCGTGATAGACGAGGCCGGTGAAATCCGTGTCCTCGAAATAGACGCGGATGGGGAAGAGGTGTGCTGATTTCATTGGCGTTTGGTGGGTTGTATAAAAACGCGCCATCCTGGACCTGCTCGAGCGTATAAATGTTAGTGTTGTTCGGGATCCAAATCGGGAGTCAAGATCCAGCTTAGCATGCGTCTAGGCTGTGTAATTATGGAGCGATCTTGTGCAATATAAGAAACGACCTTAGGTCCTCAATCCTAACCGCATTTCCAATTACAATCTGGACCTGATTACGTAGTTCCTCGAGAACCACTGCGATAACCTGTGCTTCACTAATTGTCTTTTTCGATCCGTCTGGGTACGTCGCATCGTATTGAAAACCACTTTTGTCGTTAGATAACGCCTCTAAGGCAACTTTGACGCTGTCGGAAAGCGGAGCGACTTTACTTGATACAATTCCTATAACTTCGCCAGTTTCTATTTCTAACAACGGCCCTCCGGAATTTCCGCTGTTAAAGGCCGCATTTATTACCCATTGGGCAACAAGTCGTTGGCCGACCTTCACTCCCTGAATCCCCGACACATAGCCAACGCTCAGCATGGGCTTTGAGCCATTATATCCCCATGGGAAGCCCCATGTTGAAACCTGGGTCCCGATTTTCAAGTCTGTTTTCGTCGAGAGTGATAGCGCCTTGGCTTCTATCGGGAACGTCGGGGCAATAATTGCAATGTCCAAATCGCTGTCGGCAGCAATAACACGCGATGACGAAGACGGGCGATCACCAAGCAGCAACTCAGGCTCAGGGCAATTCTTAACAACATGCGCTGCGGTGATTACGTTTCCACTTTTATGAAGGAAACCGGTCCCCATTGTATGTTGCGAGCGACATAAAATCCTGAACACGGAGTACTCCGCGACATCGCCATTCTTCCCGGCCGACTGCGTGTCGATCGGGGCTGACACCGCTATGTTGGCCGAACTTAGTTGCTCCGCGTGAGTGGCTGCGTGAGAGAGGCACGAGCCAACGAAAGCCAGTAGGAAAGCCTTTCGCATGGAAAAGATCAAAATCATTTTCGGCGTACCTTTATGAAACATCATCTTGAGTCGCACTCACTTAGCCGTCGTCCTCGGCAAAAAGCCCCACTTGCTGTGGCCGCGCCGGCTCGGCGAGGCCGAGATGGCGGAAGGCGACGGGGGTGAGCATTCTTCCGCGCGGGGTGCGGTTCAAAAAACCCTGTTGCAGCAGAAAAGGTTCGATAATGTCCTCGATGGCGTCGCGCGGCTCTGACAGTGCGGCGGCGATGGTTTCGATGCCGACCGGGCCGCCGCCGAAATTTTGGGCCACCATGTCGAGATAGCGCCGGTCCATCTGGTCGAGGCCGATAGAATCGACGTCCAGCAGTTTCAGCGCCTTGTCCGCCACCGTGCGGGTGACGATGGGATCGCCGTCGACCAAAGCGAAATCGCGCACGCGGCGTAAAAGCCGACCGGCGATGCGCGGCGTGCCGCGCGAGCGGCGGGCGATCTCGTTGGCGCCGTCCTCGCTCAGCGGGCATTTCATCACCCGGGCGCCGCGCGCGACAATGCTTTGCAGCTCTTCCACCGTATAAAAATTCATCCGGATCGGGATGCCGAAGCGGTCGCGCAGGGGGGTGGTCAAAAGGCCGGCGCGGGTGGTGGCGCCAACCAAAGTGAATTTGGCGAGGTCGATCTTGACCGAGCGCGCCGCCGGCCCCTCGCCGATGATGAGATCGAGCTGGAAATCCTCCATCGCCGGATAGAGGATTTCCTCGACCGCCGGATTGAGGCGGTGGATTTCGTCGATGAACAGCACGTCGCGCTCTTCGAGATTGGTGAGCTGCGCCGCGAGATCGCCGGCCTTGGCGATGACCGGGCCGGAAGTGGAGCGGAAGTTGACCCCCAATTCGCGCGCAAGAATCTGGGCCAGCGTGGTCTTGCCGAGGCCCGGCGGGCCGACGAACAGCACATGGTCGAGCGCGTCTCTCCGCGCCTTGGCCGCCTCGATGAACACCTTGAGATTTTTCCGCGCGGCTTCCTGGCCGGTGAAATCGGCCAAAGTCAGCGGCCGGATCGAGGATTCGAGATCGTCCTCGCGCCGTTCCGGCGAAATCATGCGGCTGGCGGGAGGGGTCATGGGCGGGCCTTCCCATCGTCATCGCGAGCCAACGGATCCGGTCTTCGGCCGGCCCGATGACAGGCTCCGCGAAGCGATCCATCGCCCAAGCGCGCAGAGGCTTGGATTGTTTCGCTACGCTCGCAATGACGGCGCATATCGCTCCGATGCGCTATCCAGGTCGAAGTTTCGATCATGCGCATCAATAGCGGTCGTTCCTGTCGCGATAATTGTCGGGATTGGCGCCTTTCGCGATTCCCAAAAGGTCTTGGTGTTTCGGCGCGGGAACGAGAATGACGCTCTTGCCCTTGGGCAAGAAGGCAAATTCCTGCCCCGGGCGCCAGCCCTGTTGCTTGCAGAGTTCCTTCGGAATCGAGATTTTGAATTTGCTCGACAGCTTGACAGCGGCGGTCATGGCGAATCCGTGATCGAATTGGACACGAAGACTAGCAGGAACAAGACACGAACGCCAGCGCGCCTAACTCAGCAACGGCGCTTTGATTCCAGATCAGAACGATCATCAAGGCCGTCATGGCCGTGACGAGCACGGGCATGACGACCCGTGTTAGCCTACGAGTTAGCGCTCAACCCGTCGCCAATTCCCTCAGCCCCCGCCGGATCAGCGCGGCGGTTTCGGCGCCTTCGCCCAAAGCTTTCATGCTGGCGGCAATCGCCGTCGCGGCCTGGGGGCGGGGATAGCCGAGGTTGATCAAGGCGGAGATCGCTTCCCGCGCCGCGCCGGAGCCGGCGGCGTCCGCGCCGGCGAGCGCCATGGCCCCGGCGTCCACGTCGCCGAAGGCGCCGGCCTTGTCCTTGAGCTCGGAGACGATGCGCGCGGCGAGTTTCGGGCCGACGCCCGGGGCGCGGGCGATCAAAACCTTGTCCTGCAAGGCGATGGCCGAGGTCAGCTCGTTGGGCGGCAGGATCGAGAGAATGGCGAGCGCGACCTTTGTCCCGACGCCCTGAACGTTCTGCAAAATGCGGAACCAGTCGCGCTCGGAATCGCTCAAGAATCCGAACAGGCGGATCGCGTCCTCGCGCACCTGGGTTTCGATGGCGAGAATGGCGGCTTCGCCGGCGCGCGGCAGTCTTTGCAGGGTGCGGGTGGAGCAGGAAACGACATAGCCGACGCCATGCACGTCGAGGATCACATGATCCTCGTGCAGGGAATCCACCACGCCCTTGAGTTTGCCGATCATCTTTCGCCCGAAACGAATTGCGTGAGCCCGAGTTTAATTCGGTTGGGCGAACAAAAGAAGAATTACTTGCCCACCAAAGCCGCCGCCCGCTTTCTGGCGCCGCGATGCTGGGCGTGGCAGATCGCGACCGCCAAAGCGTCCGCGGCGTCGGGGCTCAAGGCCTCGGCTTTCGGCAGCAGGATCTTGACCATCATGGCGATCTGCGCCTTTTCGGCGTGGCCCGCCCCGACCACGGTCTTTTTCACCAGATTGGCGGCATATTCGGTCACTTCCAGCCCGGCGAGGGCGGGGACAACCAAAGCGATGCCGCGCGCATAGCCGAGTTTGAGCGTCGATTGCGCGTCGCGGTTCACAAAAGTCTCTTCCACCGCCGCCTCGTCCGGAGAAAACGCGGCGATCACCGCGGCCAGGCCTTCGTGCAGCATGCGCAGCCGCTCGGCGAGATTGTCGCCGGTGGGCGAATGGATGGCGCCGGAGGCGACGAAGGCGAGGCGCGACCCGTCGGCCTCGATCACGCCCCAGCCGGTATGGCGCAGGCCGGGATCGACGCCGAGGATGCGAACCGCCGCCATTTTATTCCTTGGTCTTCAGGTCCTTGAGCTTGGCGAAGACCGAATCCACGTCGATCTCCTCTTCCTCGGGCTCCTTGCGCGCCGGGGCGGAGCCGAAAACCTCCTCTTGGGTGGAAGGCTCGTAATAGAAGGGCTGGGTGGTTTCCTCGGCGGGGACGAGGGTCGGGCCGTGGTCCTGCGCCAGCGCGGGGCGGTCCTTGGAGGCGCGCTGCACCTCGAAATCGAGGTCGATCTGCGAGCACAGCCCGAGGGTCACCGGGTCCATCGGGGTCAGCGACGCCGAATTCCAGTGGGTGCGGTCGCGGATCGCGGCGATCGTGCTCTTGGTCGTGCCGGCGAGCCGCATGATCTGGGCGTCCTTCAGCTCGGGATGGTTGCGCACCAGCCAGAGAATGGCGTTGGGCCGGTCCTGGCGGCGCGACAGCGGCGTGTAGCGCGGGCCGCGATGGCGCTTGACCTCGGGCAGGCGCACCTTGGAGACGGCGAGCTTGAGGCGGTATTCGGGGTTCTTCTCGCCGCGTTCGATTTCCTCGCGGGTCAGCTGGCCGGAGGTGATCGGGTCGTGGCCACGGATGCCGGAAGCGACTTCGCCATCGGCGATGCCTTTGACCTCCAGCGGATGCAAGACGCAGAATTCGGCGATCTGGTCGAACGTCAGCGAGGTGTTCTCGACCAGCCAGACTGCGGTGGCCTTGGGCATGAGCGGGGCGTTGCTCATCTTGTTCTCCTCGAATCTCTTCGTTCCGCCGTCGGACGCGCGCCTCCGCGCTCCGGCCCGGCCGAGGCTCAGCCTCAAATTTCGTTCATGACGGGAATCGCAAAAGATATAATGTGAACAGGCGCGAAAGGCAAATGATCCGTCGCATTTTATGACGGCTTTTCGGCGCGTGACAGGAGGCGGACAGGGGAGGCGGACGTGGCAAAGGACGATGAGGAGCTTTTCGCGCCGAAAAAGGCGCCTGCGCGCCATGAGTTGGGCCAGCCGCTCGACGCGCTTTCGCTGGACGAGCTGGGCGAAAGAATTGAATTGCTGCAGGCGGAAATCGCGCGGCTGGAAGCGGCGCGGAACAACAAAAGCGCCTCGCGCGCGGTCGCCGACGCCTTTTTCAAGACGTCATCCTGACCTAGAGCATTTTCTGCTCCTTCGGAATCGGAAGAACGCTCTAGCCCATTGTTCCAACGCATATTCTTGTCCAAAAAAGTCTGCAACTTTTTGGGAATATGCTCTAGCGTCATGATTTAGGGAGAAAAATTCGGCTATCGCATTTACCTTAACGTGTTCTTAACCTTTTAGTAGCAGTCTTGAACTGTTCCATCCGGAACCAGGCGACTTTCGCCTTGTCTGACGCCTCCCTGTATCGACTTTGGGGAGCTGCTCATCGGCAGCTCTCCTTTTTGCGTCGCGGCGTCGTCATCCCTGTTCATTAAACATTAATTTAGTTTCGGCGAGCGTCCGCCCGCATGGCGCGCTATTGTGACCTTGTTCCTTAGGGGGCGGGGCGGTCCGCCCACGGCGGACCATTTTCATCGGCGCGCGTGTCTGGGGTTGCGCATGGGTCGCACGAAGTTCGAGGGCGGCGAGGCCGTCTCATTCGCGGAGCGTCTTGCGGCGTCCGAGGCGTTCAAGTCCATGTTCCGAGAGGGCATGGCCATGGTCGAGGAGGCCGCGGCCTATCTCGACGGTCTTGGGCGTGAAGACGCCCGGGCGCTGCCGCGCAACGACTCCCTGGCCTATGCCGCCGAGAGCATGCGTCTGACCACCCGGCTGATGCAGCTCGCCTCCTGGCTTCTGCTCCAGCGCGCGGTCAACGAGGGCGAACTCACCCTCGAACAGGCGGCGACCGAAAAGCGCAAGGTCAAGCTGTCCTATCAGGAAATCGCCTCCGCGCCCGACATCTTCATCCGCCTGCCCAAAGCCTTGCGCGATCTGGTCGTCGACTCCCTGCGCTTGCAGGCCCGCATCATCCATCTCGACCAGTTGCTCTATCTCGATCCCCAGGCGCCCCTGGCGTCGCCCGCGGTCAGCCCCGTCGAGGAGCAGCTCAATCGGCTGCGCGCCGCCTTCAGCTGAGCGCGCGGCCTTGCTTTTTCCGCGCGGACGTGGCCGTATCATGGGGGCTGCGACCGAGGCGCCGAGCCGTGGCGCCGAATTGTGGCGCCGAGTTGTGGCGCATTGCGGGATCTCGCATGACAGGCGACAAGATCGACGAATCCTCGAAACAGACGGACGGATCGACGTGCGCGTCGGACGTCTGGCCCCTCGAAATTCCCGCCGGGCCGCTGTCGCCGGCCGCACTGACGCCCGCCGTCGCCGATGTCGTCAGCCATGCGGCGGCGGCGCCCGAATATCTGGCCGAAACGGCGGAAGACGCCCTGCGCCAGAGCCTGCGCGTGATCGAGGCCGGCGGCAAGCCCAGTCCCGAGAAGGGCGACCATCGTTTCGTCGATCCGGCCTGGGGCGAGCCGCCGTTCAACTTCTACGCCAGCAATTTCCTTCTGATCGAGGAATGGCTGAACAAGGCCATCCTCCACACGCCCGGCGCTTCCGAACACCACGCCAAGCTCGCCGCTTTCGCCGCGCGGCAATGGCTGGACGCCTTCTCGCCCTCGAACCTGCCCTGGACCAATCCCGAAGTTTTACGCGCTGCCTTGAAAGAGGGCGGGATGAATTTCCTGCACGGCTATGAGAACTGGCTGGACGATCTGCGCCGCGCGCTCGATCCCAAGGCGGCGCCGCCGTCGGACGACTATGTCGTCGGGCGCGACGTGGCCGTGACGCCGGGCAAGGTCGTGCTGCGCAACGAACTGATCGAGCTGATTTAATATGCGCCGCACACGCCGCAAACGCGCCCCGAGCCGCTGCTGATCGTCCCGGCCTGGATCATGAAATATTACATTCTCGATCTGTCGCCGCATAATTCCTTCATCCGCTATCTGCTCGAGCGCGGCTTCACCGTCTTTTGCATTTCCTGGCGCAATCCGGGGCCGGAACTGGCCCAGACAAGCTTCGACGACTATCGCCGCCTCGGCGTCATGGCGGCGCTCGACGCGGTCTCGGCGATTGCCGGCGCGCAAAAAATTCACGCACTCGGCTATTGCATCGGGGGAACCCTGCTGGCAGTCGCCGCCGCCGCCATGGCCCGCGACGGCGACCGGAGGCTCACAAGTCTTTGCTTGCTGGCGGCGGAGACCGATTTCTCGGAGCCGGGCGAGCTGAAAATCTTCATCGACGAGACCCAGCTCGACGAACTCGACCGCCTCATGACCCGGCAGGGCTATCTCGACGCGAGCCAGATGGCCAGCGCCTTCTCGATGCTGCATGCGCGCGACCTGATCTGGTCGCAAATGGTCAAGAGCTATCTGCTGGGGGAAAAAACCAACGGCAACGACCTGATGGCCTGGAACGCCGACGCGACCCGCATGCCCTTCCGCATGCACTCGACCTATCTGCGCGCGCTTTTTCTCCACAACGACCTCGCCGAGGGCCGTTTCGAGGCCGGTGGCGCAAAAGTCGATCTCGGCGCCATCGACGCGCCGGTCTTCGTGGTCGGGACCGAGAACGACCATGTCGCGCCCTGGCGGTCTGTGTACAAGATCCATCGCTTCGTGTCGGGCGACATCACCTTCCTGCTGGCGTCGGGCGGCCATAATGGCGGCATTGTCAGCGAGCCCGGCCATCGCCATCGCTCCTATCGCCTGCTCCATATCGGGCCGGGCGCCAAGGCCCCGTCGCCGGGGGATTATCTGGCCCAGGCGCACGCGCATGACGGCTCGTGGTGGCCGGCCTATGCCGATTGGCTCGACGGCCATTCCGGCGCTTTGGGCCCGCCGCCGGCGATGGGCGCGGCGCTCGCCGACGCCCCCGGAACCTATGTCCTCGAACGCTGACGGAAATGAAAAACGCCGCCTCGCGGCGGCGCTTCCTTTTTCATCGATCTACAAAATCAGGCGGATTTCAGCTTGACCGCGACGGCGCTGGCGCAGACGCGCTTCAGCGGCGCCGCGCCGGGATATTCGGCGCGCGGAAGAACTTCCTCGGTGTAATTCACGTCGAGCAGCGCGTCGGCGTCATGGTCTTCGGCCGTCCGCATCAGCTGATGAAGGGCGTTGAGCCGGCAGGCGTCGCCGTCGGCCGGCTCGCCCCCGCCGCGCCAGTCCGAGGCCGCGCTGATCAGGCCGAGCGAATGCAGGGTTTCATTTTTAAGGTCCTTCGAGGAGCCGATACGCATCTTGTTTCTCACATCCACACTTCAACTGTTATGACAATGACAACAGGCGAGGGTTACCGATTCCTTAATGGTTTGATTAAGACCAACAAGACTTTTCGGCCTGTCGTTACGATCACGTTACGAAACTATCCTTGACCGGCTGAACCGGACATGAACCTGCGCCGGCGCCATGAACAGCAAAACCCCGCCGGCCAAGCAGGATTTCCGAAAAGTGGTCGCCGGTTTTCGGACAAAAATCCTGCTAGAGCATTCCCCGCATGTTCTGACTCGCATTTTTGACGAGGTGGGATTCCCTTATGCTCAGGAATGAGCGAATCTGCGCTTCTCTCTGATTTGGGGGCGCAAGATGTCGCGAGGCCATTCCTTCGATCTGCGTAAGCGTGTGATTGCGTTGGTTGAAGGAGGGGTGTCGCGGCGGGCTGCGGCGCGGCAATTGTTGGTTTCTGAATTGTCGGCGATAAAGTGGTTCAGGCGCTTTAAAGAGACGGGCAGCTTTGCTGAAAAGCCCGGCAAGAAAGCGAGGCCATCACCGCTGGACGCCCATGCGGAATGGTTGTTGGCTTTGGTCTCCCGCCAACCCGACCTCACGCTAGCCGAGATTGAGTCTCGTCTTCTGGAAGAGCTTCATTGCAAAACCACAGACAGCTCGATCGCGCGGTTTTTTCAGCGCCACAAACTCAGCTATAAAAAAAACGCTGCACGCCAGCGAGCAGCACCGGGAAGACGTGGCCAAGGCGCGCGAAGAATGGAAAGAGGCGCAACTGGCGCTTGATCCGGACAAACTGGTTTTCGTCGATGAAACCGGCACAAACACCCAGATGACGCGCACGCGTGGACGCTGCCAAAAGGGCAAGCGTCTGGTCGATTACGCGCCGCATGGGCACTGGAAAACAACGACCTTCGTGGCCGGGTTGCGCAATGACGCCATCACCGCACCCTTGGTTGTCGATCGGCCGATGAACGGCGTGATCTTCCAAGCCTGGCTTGAGCAGAACCTCGCGCCAACCCTGACCGAAGGCGACATTGTCGTCATGGACAACCTGCCGGCTCACAAGGTTGCAGGCGTGCGCACGATCATCGAAAGCACGGGCGCCAGGCTGCTGTATCTGCCGCCATATTCGCCTGATCTCAATCCCATCGAGATGATGTTCGCCAAGCTCAAGGCCCTGCTGCGAAAAGCCAAGGAAAGAACCGTCGATAAACTATGGGACCGCATCGGCGCCATCCTCGACGAGTTCAGCCCACCAGAATGCTCAAATTATTTCCGACATGATGGCTATGGATCATGTTAGCCGGGGAATGCTCTAAATCAAAAAAAAGCTAAACAGCAACTCGTTGGCGCGCCAACGAGTTGCTGTTTAGCCGGCGGGGTTCGGCCAAGGCGGAGCCCGGGACTATTCGGCCGCGACCTGCATGGCCGGGGCCGCGTCGCGCACCTTGGAGTCCACGTGGGGCTCGAAGGTCACGAAATTGTCGCGGAACAATTTCACCAGCTTCTGCGCGGTCTCAACGAAATCCCCCTTGGACGCCCAGGTCTTGACCGGGTCGAGGATATCCGACTCGACGCCGGGAACGGCGGTCGGCACAGCGAGGCCGAAATAGGGGTCGACGCGGAATTCGGCCTTGTTCAGCGAACCGTCGAGCGCGGCGGCGAGCAGGCGGCGGGTGACGCGGATCGGCATGCGCCGGCCGACGCCATATTTGCCGCCGGTCCAGCCGGTGTTCACCAGCCAGCAGCTGACATGATGCTCGTCGATCAAATGGCGCAGCAGATTGCCATATTCCGATGGATGGCGCGGCATGAAGGGCGCGCCGAAACAGGTCGAGAATGTGGCGGAAGGCTCGGTCACGCCCTTTTCGGTGCCGGCGACCTTGGCGGTATAGCCCGACAGGAAGTGATACATGGCCTGCGATGCGTCGAGCTTCGCGATCGGCGGCAGCACGCCGAAGGCGTCGCAAGTGAGCAGGACGATGTTCTTCGGATGGCCGGCGCGGCCGGTGGCCGAGGCGTTGGGAATGTAATCCAGCGGATAGGCGACGCGGGTGTTCTCGGTCTTGGTGCCGTCGTCGAAATCGGGAACCCGGGTTTCCGGATCGAGTACGACATTTTCCATCACCGTGCCGAAACGCGACGTCGTGGCGAAGATTTCGGGCTCGGCCTCGCGCGACAGCTTGATCGCCTTGGCGTAGCAGCCGCCCTCGAAATTGAAG
This sequence comes from uncultured Pseudomonadota bacterium, assembly GCA_963703385.1. Taxonomy (GTDB): domain Bacteria; phylum Pseudomonadota; class Alphaproteobacteria; order Rhizobiales; family Beijerinckiaceae; genus Rhodoblastus. Next base: position 2,740,014 of record OY969816.1, on the reverse strand, counting down.
ACGCCTTCCTTCGACCAGCCATGCTCGTCATCGCCGATGAGCGTCCGCGACGAATCGGCGGAAAGCGTGGTCTTCCCCGTGCCGGACAGGCCAAAGAAGATCGCGGAATCATGGCTGTCGCCGACATTGGCCGAGCAATGCATCGGCATGACGCCTTCGGCGGGCAGGACATAGTTGAGATAAGTGAACACCGATTTCTTCATTTCGCCGGCATAGGAGGTGCCGCCGATCAGCACGATCCTTTTGGCGAAATTCACCGCGATGATCGTCTCGGTGCGGCAGCCGTGGCGCGTGGGGTCGGCGCGGAAGGACGGCAGGTCGACGATGGTCAGGTCGGCCACATTTTCCAGCACCTCCTCGACTTTCGGGCGAATCAGCAGGTTGCGGATGAACAGCGAATGCCAGGCGTATTCGGTCACGATGCGCGTCTTGACGCGATGGGCCGGGTCGGCGCCGCCGTAAAGATCCTGCACGAACAGGTCCTTGCCCTCGGCATGGGCCAGGAAGTCGGCCAGCAGGGCGTCGAAATGTTCGGGGCCGATCGCGCCGTTATTGTCCCACCAGACCTTGTTTTCGGTGGTCTCGTCGCGCACCACGAATTTGTCCTTGGCCGAACGCCCGGTGTGGGCGCCGGTTTCGGCGACCAGGGCGCCGCCGGCGGCAAGCGCGGCCTCGTTGCGGCGCAAGGATTGTTCGTAAAGCGCGGGCGCGGTCAAATTGTAATAGACATGCCCGAGATTCTTGAATCCGAAGGATTCGACCGGAAATTCTGGATTGAAAACACCTGTTTTGGCCATGACCCCGCTCCCGTCCGCGCGTGGGATTGTTGTTGTGCGCGGCGCATTTGTAAAGATGGCGCCGATTTACGCGCGCCTTCCCCGCGCGACAATCAGCAAATAGACCCATGGCCGGCGGTCGGCCCCTCGCCGGTCAGCCCGGCGCGGGCGCGGCTCGTTGCGCCTCCTCCAGCGCCTCGCGCCAGGCGCCGGGATTTTCCGCACGCCGGGCGAAAACCAACCGGGCGGTTAGTTGCGGCGCGACGAGGTCGAGGCCTTCCGGGTCGAGGCCGGTCGCGCGCCAGTTCAGCGAAGGATTTTCGCCGGCGGCCCGCGCCAGGTCGCCGCGCGCCTCGCGCGGCAAAGCGTTGATCTCCTCCAGCAGGGCTTCCTCTTCGGCCAGCAGTTTCCCGGCGTCGTCGACGCGGGTGAGCAGATCGGCGCCGGGATAGTCCGCCGCGCGCGCAAAACCGCCGTTGAGATGGGCGGCCTCCGGCTCCAGCCGCCAGAAGGAGAAATCGGCGAAACCGGCGTAAAGCGCCGCTTTGGGATGGCGGCGCAGGAAGCGCGCCTTGGCCCGCGCGTCGGCGGTCGGGGCGAGGCGTCCGACGATTGTCAGCCGCGGATGGGTGAGCGGATCGCCCTTGCCGCCCTGGGCGAGCAGCAGCGAGCCGCGCGGGTCGGCGCGCAAATTTCTGGTATGATGGGCGAGGTCCGAGAGCAGAAGGAGCGGCGCGCCGTCGTGGTCGGTCGCCACGCTGGTCAGGGTCGCGAAGGGAAAAGACGCTTCACGGGTCAAAGTGGCGAGCGCGGCGGCAGGGATCGCCCGCAGCAATTTCCTGGCCAGGCCGAGCCCGTCGAAGGTGTTTTGCGGCAAGGGCGTGAAAGCGCGCGCGAAAGGGGGCGCGAAGGGAGCTTGGGGGGCGTCGTCAGAAGCGTTCATTTCGGGCGTTCATCGTCGGTTCATTGAAAACGGCGTGATTTCCACGCTGAGGCTCCTATATATAGCTTTCGAAGGGCGGTTTGGCTCGCCGCCGCGCCAGAAAAAGAGGGACCCATGCCGACCATCGCGCTTGTGGACGACGATCGCAATATCCTGACCTCGGTCTCCATCGCCCTGGAGGGGGAGGGCTATCGCGTCCAGACCTACAATGACGGCATGGCGGCGCTCGAAGGCCTGCGCAACAATCCGCCGGACATGGCGATTTTCGACATCAAGATGCCGCGCATGGACGGAATGGAACTGTTACGGCGGTTGCGCCAAAAGTCCGACCTGCCGGTGATCTTCCTCACCTCCAAGGACGAGGAGATCGACGAATTGTTCGGCCTGAAGATGGGCGCCGACGATTTCATCCGCAAACCCTTCTCCCAGCGCCTGCTGGTCGAACGGGTCAAGGCGATCCTGCGCCGCGCCAGTCCGAAGGAAGCCGCCGCGCAGAAGGAGACCGAGGCCAAGGTCCTGGAGCGCGGCCAGCTCAAGATGGATCCCGAGCGCCACGCCTGCACCTGGAAGGGCGAGCCGGTGGTGCTGACGGTCACCGAATTCCTCATCCTTCAGGCGCTGGCGACCCGGCCGGGCGTGGTCAAGAGCCGCAACGCCCTGATGGACGCGGCCTATGACGATCAGGTCTATGTTGACGACCGCACCATCGACAGCCACATCAAGCGGCTGCGCAAGAAGTTCAAGATGGTTGACGACGACTTCGAGATGATCGAGACGCTTTACGGCGTCGGCTATCGCTTCAAGGAGCTGACTCCATCGGCCCGTGCAAGGGCCGATGGCGTGAGCGACCCACGAACGGGGGACGGTTTTGGACGAGCGCGTGGGCGCGAAGCCAGCGGAACGGGGCGGCAAGCCGCGGGGATCGGCGGAGGGGCGTGGAACCTGGCCGTCGCGGGCGAGCGTCATGCGCCGCGTCGTCGCCCTTCGCGCCTTCCTGCGGCGCTTCGTCTCGCGCTTTTCCTCCTCATTGACGCGGCGCATCGTATTTCTCAATCTCGGCGGCCTGTTCGCGCTGCTGGTCGGCTTTCTCTATCTCAACCAGTTCCGCCAGGGCCTGATCGACGCCCGCATCCAGAGCCTCTCCACCCAGGCGCAGATCATCTCGGCGGCGATCGCCTCTTCGGCCACAGTGGACGCCGACGCCATCACCATCGACCCGGAAAAGCTTTTGAAACTGGCCCCTGGCCAGAGCTATGCGCTCGACCAGGAATCCGAACCGGGGCTGCAATTCTCGATCAATCCCGATCGGGTCGGCCCGCTGCTGCGCCGTCTGGTTTCGCCCACCAGGACGCGGGCGCGCATTTATGACCGGGATGGCTATCTGCTGCTCGATTCGCGTTCGCTCACCGCGCGTTCAAACATTCTGAGCAACGAATTGCCGCCGCCGGGCCAGGACGAGGCCCCCCGCTGGCTTGAGGGCCTGCGCAATTTGTTCCACGGCAGGTTCAATACGGAGCGCCTGCCGCTTTACAAGGACATCGGCGTCGCCAATGGCCGGCTCTATCCCGAAGTGGCCGCCGCGCTCGACGGTCAGGAAAGGTCTTTCGTGCGGGTCAATGCGCGCGGCGAGACGGTGGTGACTTTGGCCGAGCCGATCCAGCGCTTTCGCACCGTGCGCGGCGCGTTGCTGCTTTCGACCAGGGGCGGCGAGATCGACGACGCCATCGCCGCCGAGCGGCGCGCCATGGTCCGCATCTTCCTGGTGGCGGCTGCGGTGATGTTCCTGCTTTCCGCGGCGCTCGCGGGAACCATCGCCGAGCCGATCCGCCGGCTCGCCGAGGCCGCCGACCGGGTGCGGCGCGGCGTCAAGTCGCGTCAGGAAATTCCCGATTTTACCGACCGCAACGACGAGATCGGCCATTTGTCGGGGGCGTTGCGCGACATGACCCGCGCCTTGTTCGCCCGGATGGAGGCGATCGAGCGCTTCGCCGCCGACGTCGCCCATGAACTGAAGAACCCCTTGACCTCGCTGCGCAGCGCGGTCGAGACGTTGCCGATCGCGCGGACCGACGAGGCGCGCGGAAGGCTGCTCGAAGTCATCCATCACGACGTGCGCCGGCTGGACCGGCTGATTTCCGACATTTCCGACGCCTCGCGGCTCGACGCCGAACTGGCGCGCGGCGACCGCGACCCGATCGACATCGCCGAGCTGGCGCGCGCCCTGGTCGATGTCGCCAATCAGGTCGCGCGCGAGGACCGGGTCAAGATTCGAATCAATGTCGAAACCGGGACGGCGGGCGGCCCGCCGCGCCCCTGGCTGGTGCTCGGCCATGACTCGCGGCTGGGCCAGGTGGTGAACAATCTGATCGACAACGCGCGCACCTTTTCCGAGCCCGGCGGCGAAGTCCGCGTCACGGTGCGCCGCGCCCGCGAGCGCGCCGGCTTCGAGATCGTGGTGGACGACGACGGGCCGGGCATTCCCGCCCACGCCGTCGAGCGGATTTTCGAAAGGTTCTACACCGACCGCCCAAGTCAGAGTTTTGGGCAGAATTCCGGCCTCGGCCTGTCGATTTCGCGCCAGATCGTCGAGGCCCATGGCGGAACGATCGGCGTGGAAAACCGCACCGATCAAGACGGCGCGACGCTGGGCGCCCGCTTCGTCGTCTTCCTTCCGGCGGCGACGTGAGGGAGGCCCGAATGCGGCAAAAGGCGGAGCCCCCTTTTCGCGTCAGCGCCAACGCCGTGGCGCTGGGCGAGAATGGCGTGCTGATTCGCGGCCGGTCGGGCGCCGGCAAGTCGAGCCTGGCGCTCGCCCTGGTCGAGGCCTGGCGCAGGCAGGGCGATTTCGCCCGCCTCGTTGGCGACGATTGCGTGACCGCTCATATATCGGGCGGACGCGCGGTGCTCGGTCCGCACCGCGCCATCGCCGGCCTCGCCGAGTGGCGCGGGATGGGGATCCTGCCTCAGGATTTCGAGCCGGGCGCAGTGCTGGCCCTGATCGTCGATCTGGAGCCGATTGGTGCGGGCGATGAGCGTTCCCGGCTCCCCGAGCGGGAGGAATTGTCGTGCGATTTCCATGGCCTGCACGATATTCCCCGCCTGCGTCTGCCGGCGCGGGAGACCGAGCGTTCGGTCGCGGCGATTATGGCTTTCTTGCACAAAGTTTTGACAAAGTGACGCCGATCGCTCATTTCGCTTGCCAAGTGCGCTGCAAACACGAAAATGGCTGGTCTGGAACTCGGCGATTTCGTGGCGGCCAAAGCGGCCGCGGGAGGGCGCTTCGTCGCGTCGCCGACCTGCCGGTTCGCCGCGCGCCACGGAGCGCGGGCGGCCATCCGGCTTGGGCGAGGACAGGACGGTAATTGTCGATGATCGGCATGGTGCTCGTGACACATGGCCATCTGGCGACGGAGTTTCGCGCGGCGTTGGAGCATGTTTGCGGACCGCAATCGCAACTGGCGACCATCACCATCGGTCCCGAGGACGATATGGAAAGCCGCCGGCGCGACATCATCGACGCGATCGGGCAGGTCGATTCCGGCTCCGGCGTCGTGGTCCTGACCGACATGTTCGGCGGCACGCCCTCCAATCTCGCCATCTCGGTGATGAACGGCGCCCATGTCGAAGTGGTGGCCGGCGTCAATCTGCCGATGCTGATCAAGCTGACCTCGGTGCGCGACGAAGCCCCGCTCGAACAGGCGGTGGGCCAGGCGGCGGAGGCCGGACGCAAATATATTTATGTCGCCAGCAAGATCCTGTGTGGGAAATGATCGAAGTCGACGACGCCAGCCCCTGCGACTGCCCGCCAAACGCCGCGCCCGCCGAAGGCGCGGTCACCCGCGAACTGGAAATCGTCAACCGCAAGGGGCTGCACGCCCGCGCCACCGCGAAATTCGTCCATTGCGTCGAGCAGTTCAGCGCCGAGGTCACCGTGTCGCGCTGCGGCGAGACCGTCGGCGGCGAGTCGATCATGGGCATTTTGACCCTCGGCGCCGGCATCGGCAGCACGATCACGGTCTCGGCGACCGGAGCGCAGGCCCAGGATGCGGTCAACGCCCTTGCCGCGCTGATCGCCAATAAATTCGGCGAGGACGAATAGGGGTCAGCCTGCGGTCAGCGCCCGGCGCGCCGAGATCAGGCCGGCGGTCGAACCGTCGAGGCCGGCGAGATCGGCGCTGGCGTCGGCGACCAGCGGCGCGAGCCGGTTGCACAATTCCTTGCCCAGCTCCACGCCCCATTGATCGAAGGGATTGATGTCCCAGATCACGGACTGGACGAAGACCTTGTGCTCGTAGAGCGCGACGATCCGGCCCAGCGTACGGGGATCGAGCCGGCGATAGAGCAGGGTCGAGGACGGCCGGTCGCCCGAAAAAGTTTTATGCGGCGCGAGAGCGTCGATCTGGGCGGAGGATAGTCCCTCGGCGCGTAAAATGTCCCGGACTTCCTCTTGGGAACGCCCGCGCAAAAAGGCCTCGCTCTGGGCGAGGCAATTGGCGAACAGCAATTGGTGATGCTTTTCGTCGGCATGAATCGGCTCGGCCGCGACCAGGAAATCGACCGGGACCACTTCCGTGCCCTGGTGCAGAAGCTGGAAGAAGGCGTGCTGGCTGTTGGTTCCCGGCTCGCCGAAGACGACGGGGCCGGTCGCGCGCGGCGAGGGCGCGCCGTCGCGCATCACGCTCTTGCCGTTCGACTCCATGTCGAGCTGCTGGAGATAGGCCGGGAACCGGGCGAGGCGCTGGTCGTAGGGAATGACGGCCTGGGCGGGAAAACCCCAGGCGTTGCGGTGCCAGACGCCGATCAGGCCCATCAGGACGGGAATATTGTGCGACATCGGCGTGTTGCGGAAATGCTGGTCCGCCTCATGCCCGCCGCGCAAAAAGTCTTCGAACTTCTCCGGGCCGATGGCGATGGCGAGGATCAGGCCGATCGCCGACCACATCGAATAGCGCCCGCCGACCCAGTCCCAGAAGCCGAAAACGCGATCCGGCCTGATGCCGAAGGCGGCGACCTTGTCGAGATGGGTGGACACGGCCGCGAAATGGTCGGCGACGGCGGCTTCGCCCAGGGCCGCCGCGATCCAGGCGCGCGCGGTCGCCGCATTGGCCATGGTCTCCTGGGTGGTGAAGGTTTTCGACGAGACGATGAACAAGGTGCGCGCCGGGTCGAGCGCGGCCAGCGTGTCGGCAATGTCGGCGCCATCGACATTGGAGACGAAATGGGCGCGCAGCTCGGGGGAAGTGAAGGGCGATAAAGCGCGGGCGGCCATGGCAGGGCCGAGGTCGGAGCCGCCGATGCCGATATTGACCACATCGCGATAAGAGTGGCCGCGCGCGCCAAGAATCGCGCCCTGGCGCACTTCGGTCGCGAAGGCGGCGATTTTCGCCCGCACGGCCTCGACCGCCGGCATGACGTTTTCGCCATCGACCCGCACCGCCTCGCCCGAAAAATTGCGCAAAGCCATGTGGAGGGCGGCGCGGCCCTCAGTCTGATTGACGTGCTCGCCGGTAAAAAGGGCCGCGCGCCGCTCTTCCAGCTTTGCTGCGCGGGCGAGGTCGAACAGATGGCCAAGCGTCGCCCGAGTCAGGCGGTTCTTGGAATAATCATAGAGCAGATCGTCGAGGCGGGCGGAGAAATGCTCGAATCTTTTCGGGTCCTCGGCGAAGAAATCGACCGTGCGCCGGGCCGCGATTTCGACCCGATGGGCTTCGAGGGCGGCAAAAGCGGCGGCGACGGCGTTGCGATCCATGTTGGAGTCCGATGCTTTGATTTTCGTCAGGCTGGACCTTAGCCCGCGACGCCGGCAAAAAACAGTCTTTCGCGGACGCTCACGACGAAGCGCCGGCAGGAAGGGCAGGATCAACGCCCATTCCTCGTCCGTCAAACCTCCTGGGCGTCGTTCGGCTTTCTTCTCGGTTGAGATCACGGCCGCGGCGCGTCGCGGTCCACATTCCACGCTCCAGTCCTGCTCCCTATCCGGCGCAAGCGTTCTCCAGCGGATTTAAACCGTTTTTGTAACGGCGAATTAGGAACTTATGGTTTTTATTCTACGACGCGCGGCAAGTGCTGGCGCGCGTGAATGAGGTAATGTCGTGTTGCGTAAGATGGCGCGTTCCGGCCGCAGGCTTCTGGCTTCCTTCGCCGCCAACCGGCGCGGGATCGCGGCGGTTGAGTTCAGCCTGGTCGCGCTGCCTTTTTTCGCACTTCTTTTCGTCATCTTCCAGGTCGGCATTGTTTATCTTGCCGACAACGAGTTGGAGACGGCGACCGAGAAGGCCTCGCGGCAATTGCTGACCGGCCAGGTGCAAAGCGCCGGTCTCACCGCGAGCCAGTTCATCTCCGTCGTGTGTCAGAACCTGCCGGTTCTTTTCCAATGCTCCGGCGTCATGGTCGATCTCGAAGACGTCAGTTCTTTCGCATCGGCCAACACGTCCGCGCCGACCTTGACCTACAATGCGCAAGGTCAGGTCACGAACAACTGGCAATTCCAGATCGGTGGGGCCGGGAGCATTCTCGTTTTGCGGGTGATGTATCAGTTCCCCGTCTATCTGGGGCCGATCGCCCTCAACCTCGCCAATCTTCCCAACGGAGATTACCTCTTGATGACGACCTCAGTGTTGGAGGTCGAGCCTTACAGTGGAAGCTGAAGATGCGTTGGTCCGGTCTTTTTTCATGGACGAAGCGCTGGCCGATGGCGTCGCGCTTCCTGCGCGACCGCCGCGCGGCGACCGCCGTCGAATTCGCCGCTGTCGTGCCCATCGCCATGGGACTCCTCATCGGCGAATACACGCTCACCAACGCGATGAGCACCAAGCGCAAGCTGACGATCACGGCTCATACAATCGCCGATCTCGTCGCCCGTCAGCCATCGGTCGACGCCACCCTGATGACCGCCATCCTGAACGCGTCGGCGCAAATCGTGTCGCCCTATAACATGACCTACACGTCGGTCGTTGTCGCCGAACTGACGACGGATGCAAACGGCAATACGACCGTGACCTGGAGTCAGGCGATTAACGGCACGGCTTTGACGCAAGGGAGCGCGTTCGTTTTGCCGGCAGGAATGACCGTACCCAATACGTCGCTGATTTATTCTGGCGCAACCTTTAACTACACGCCGGTGTTGAAAAACAACTTATTTGGACCGATGGTTTTTCATTCGATTTTTTATGAGAACCCAAGAATTACGTCGTCTGTTCCCTATACGAATTGAGGCGCACATGGTCACGAAATCAGAGAAAGGCCGCAAGGAAATGTTCGGTCGCTTCTTGCGCGACCGCCGCGGCAATATCGCGATCATGTTTGGCGTGGCCGCCATTCCGATGGTGCTGATGACCGGGATCGCGATCGATTACGCGCATGACGCGATGATCCGCGGCCGGATGACCGCCGTGGCGGACGCCGCCGCGCTCGCCGCCACCACCCCGGCGATGTTCGCGGAGGCCACCACCACGGCGCAAGCCGCGTCGACAGCCATGTTCGAGGCCCAGGCGGCCCTGGTCCAAGGCGCCATGGTCAACTATACGAGCCCGAACTGCTCCACGACCTCTCCCGGCGTGTGCGTGAACGTGACCGATACCAACGTGGCGAACGGGAAAGTGCGTCAAGTCTCCGTCACGGCGACGGTCTCGGTGCAAAACTATTTCGGCGCCCTGGAAGGCGCCCCGACAACGCAATTCACCGTCACTTCGGTCGCCTATGTCCAAACGGCGCCCAACATCAATTTCTACCTGCTGCTGGATTCCTCGCCATCGATGGAGCTTCCCGCGACCACGGCGGGGATCACCACCATGGTGCAAAATACCGGCTGCGCCCTCGCCTGCCATGAATCCGATTTCAAGGATTCCGAACTGACGCAATATCCGGGCTGGGGTGAAAACGACAGTTACACCTATGCGGAAAATAATGGAATCACGTTGCGCATCGACAATGTGCGCCAGGCGGCCGAGGGTCTTGTCACCACCGGAAACCAACTGATGGATCAATACAACAGTTCAGCGCCGGCCGGCCAGAAAATCAGCTATCAGATGTCAGCGCATACTTTCAGCGATGGCGCGACGAAACTGTTGGCGCTCCAACCGTTGTCCGACGGCAACGTGTCCGCCATGCAGACCGCGATTTCAGCGATCATGCCGCCATTGATGGCAGACAACGGTTATTTGCCAGTAGGCGGTTCATATACCTATCCGACGGGAACAGGCGCAGGAAGTTACACGACCATCGCCTCAATTCCCCAAAATGCCACGACCGTTTACAATAGCGTCACATCTGGAAAGCAAACCACCAATTATTATGGCCTGAACAATGATGATACCGGGACGAATTTCAATTACGCTCTTAACACTCTGAACACCTTTATGCCGAACCCTGGCAACGGAACCAACAACGCGGGCGATTCGCCGCAAGGCGTGCTGCTGATCGTCACCGACGGCGTTGACGACGTGTCCCTTTACAAAAGCACTTCCTGCAATACATCGCAGATCTGGAGCTTTTCGAATAGTTATGGCAGCTTCACCCGCTGCGAACAACCGGTGAACACGGCTCTTTGTTCGACCATCAAGGCGCGCGGAATCCGCATCGCGGTGCTTTACACGACCTATTATCCCGTGACGAGCAACTCATGGTACACTAGCACCGTGGCCCCGTTCATCTCTCAGGTCCCGACCAACCTGCAGAATTGCGCGTCGTCGCCGACGCTGTTCGCCCAGGTCAGCACGGACGGCGACATCACGGCGGCGTTGAATCAATTATTCATCAACGCGGTCAATTCCGCGCCGCACCTCATCCAATAAGGAGAGGCCGCGCGCCCCGCTCAGCGAAAGTCGGGCGCCGTCCGGTTCGGGCGGCGCTTGACCAGCGGGTTCAGCTCTTTTCCCTCCCGATCGCGGTGGCGCTTCGCCGCCGGGGAGACGCGCCTCGTCAGGCGCCCCTTGCCCTCGCCGCCATTTTGCGTTTCATGCCGTCATGGCTCCTCCCCTTCTCGCCCTGCAGGGCGTCGGCTTGACCCTCGGCGGCAAGCCGCTCATCGACTCCGCCGATCTCGTCGTCGAGCGCGGCGACCGCATCTGTCTTGTCGGCCGCAACGGCTCGGGCAAATCGACCTTGCTCAAGATCGCCGCCGGCGAGATCGAGGCCGATCATGGCGAGCGCTTCTTGCAGCCCGACGCGACGGTGCGTTACCTGCCCCAGGAGCCCGATCTTTCCGGCTTCGAGGATGTCTTTTCCTATGTCGTCGCGGGGCTGGGGCCGGGCGACGGGCAATATCGCGCCCATTACCTGCTCGACGCGCTGGGCCTGACCGGGAACGTAAACCCGGAGAACTCTTTCGGGCGGCGAGGCCCGTCGCGCCGCGATCGCCCGCGCGCTCGCGCCCGAGCCCGACATTCTGCTGCTCGACGAGCCCACCAATCACCTCGACCTGCCGGCGATCGAATGGCTGGAAGGCGAACTGGCGAGCCTGCGCTCGGCGCTCGTCCTCATCAGCCACGACCGACGTTTCCTGCAAAACCTGTCGCGGGCCACGATATGGCTCGACCGGGGCGGAACCCGAAGACTGAATGAGGGCTTCGGCGCATTCGAGGCCTGGCGCGACGCGGTTTTGGAGCAGGAGGAGCGCGACGCCCAAAAACTCGACCGCAGAATCGCGGCCGAGGAACATTGGGTCCGCTATGGCGTCACCGCGCGGCGCAAGCGCAATGTCCGCCGCATGGCCGGCCTCGCCGCCTTGCGCCAGGAGAAGCGCGAGGCCACGAAAGCGGCCGGCGAAGTCAGGATCAGCGTCGCCGAGGGCAGGGTTTCCGGCAAGCTGGTGGTCGAGGCGGAAAATGTCTCGAAGAGTTTTGGCGACCGCCCGATTGTCAGGAATTTTTCGCTGCGCCTGCTGCGCGGCGACCGGCTGGCGCTGGTCGGGCCGAACGGCGCCGGCAAGACGACGTTGATCAATCTGCTGACCGGCGCGCTCGAACCCGATTCCGGAACGATAAGGCTCGGGACCAATCTCCAGATGGCGACGCTCGACCAGCGCCGCGCCGCGCTCGACCCCAATGCGACCCTGGCCGATTCCCTGACCGGCGGCGGCTCCGACTGGGTCGAAATCAATGGCGAGAAGAAACACGTCATCGGCTATATGAAGGATTTTTTGTTCGCGCCGGAACAGGCGCGGACGCCGACCGGCAAGCTTTCGGGCGGCGAGCGGGCGCGGCTGCTGCTCGCCCGCGCCCTGTCGCTGCCCTCGAATTTTCTGGTGCTCGACGAGCCGACCAACGACCTCGACCTCGAAACCCTCGACCTGCTGCAGGAAATGCTCGGCGACTATCCCGGCACGATCCTGCTGGTGAGCCATGACCGCGATTTTTTGGACCGCGTCGCGGGTTCGGTGGTCGCTGCCGAAGGCGACGGCAAATGGGTCGAATATGCCGGCGGCTACAGCGACATGGTCGCGCAGCGCGGTTTTGGCGTCGGTCCCGCCGCCAAACCGAAGGCGGCGGAAAGAAAGCCGGCGCGCGTCGAGGCGCCGCGCGCGGAACCAAGGCGCCGGCTCAGTTTCATGGAAAAGCACGCGCTGGAGACCTTGCCTGAGAAAATGGCGACTCTGCGCGCCACGACGGCCAAACTCCATGACATTCTGGCCGATCACGAGCTTTACGCCCGCGATCCCAGGAGGTTCAGTGACGCGACCGCGCTGCTCGCCAAAATCGAGGCCGAACTCGCGGCGGCCGAGGATCAATGGCTGGAGCTGGAGATTCTGCGCGAGGAACTTGGTGGATAAGTTTCGCAAAAACCGCCGGTTCTCGCTGGCGAGAACCGGCTGGCAACGAAGTGACGCCGAGCCGATCCATGGAATTCGTAGATCGCGGCGCCATCGGGGAGAAAGACAAAAATGAGCGGTTTCGAGGTCACGATCTATCACAATCCCGCCTGCAGCACGGCGCGCAACGTGCTCGGCATGATTCGCGAAGCCGGGATCGAGCCCAGGATCGTCGAATATCTCAAAACTCCGCCAAGCCGCGCGGCGCTTGAAAAGATTCTCGCACGCGCCGGGCTGAAAGTCCGCGACATATTGCGGAAAAAAGCGCCGCCTTACGCCGAGTTGGGCCTCGACGATCCTGCTGTGTCCGACGACGCGATTTTCGCGGCGATCGCCGCGCATCCCGTGCTGATCGAGCGGCCGATCGTCGTCACTCCCAAGGGCGCGCGCCTGTGCCGCCCCAAGGAAAAGGTGCGGGAAGTCCTGCCTTGAAAGCGCTTCACCTTGGCGCGCTGGGCCTGGACGTCTTGTAGTCGGCGCGGGTGACGAAGGCGAAGGCGGTGAGGGCGAGCGCCAGCGTGGTGATCCACCACGCCTGGGTGGTGGCGAGGCCGAACAGGCCCATGACCGAGACATAGGTCAGGGCGGCGATCCAGAACGGCGCGAGCCGCCGCGACTGGTCGGCCGCCGCCTTGTAGGCCTGCCAGATCAGGACGGCGGCCGCCGCCGCGCCGACGAGGCCGAGATCGGTCCAGGCCCCGAACAGCATCGAACGAGGCGCCTGCAGCGGAAGATAGCCGCGCAAGAGCCCGGAATTGACGAAATCATAGCCGTGGCCGGTAATCACGCGCGCCCCGTCGCTGGCGATCAGCCAGCGCCAGAATTTCAGGCTGACCAGCCATTGCGGCGGATTGCGCCCGCTCTTGAGGTTGATCAGAATTGGCGCAAGCGGCGCGAGCAGGAAGCAGGCGGCGCCCAGTCGGCCGAGCCAGCGGCCGGCGAACTGGGGGTCGCGCCAGGCGAACGCGAGGGCGGCGCCTGCGAGCGCGGTCGCGCCAAGGGCCCCCGGAGTCGGAACCGAGACCGCCGCCGCGACGGCGACGATGACGAGCGCCGCCGAGAGGGTCGCGCGCCCGCGCAAATGGGTCGCCGCCAGCGCCGGCCACAGCAGCAGGAGCGCGGCCTGCGTTCCGATGCTCAGATTTTCCTCGGCCGCGGTCTCGCCGCCGCCGGGAAGGCCGGGCGCGGAGAAAATCAGCGCCGCCACGGCGGTGAGGGCGACGCCGAGCGGCAGGAAATAGAGATTGGCGGCGCGGGTGCGCGCCGGCAAGGAAGCCATGGCCGGCAGGACGCAGGCGAGCGTGAGCAGCGACTTGATCAGGCGCGCGGAGGCCTCGGCGGGAAAGGGCGTCCACAACAGGGACAGCAGCATCCAGAAAACGAGGAAGGACGCCGCGAGGCCGAGCGGCGAGAGCAGAAAGGCGAAAATGTCGCGCATTTTCAAATGCGGCGCGAGCGCGGCGCCCGAGACGAGAATGAGCGCGCCGGCGATCGGCGGCAGGATGAAAATCGCCCGCTGCGAGAAAAGCTGCAAGAAGGGCGTCGCAACGAAGGCCGCCGTAACGGCGATCCTGAGCAGGAGATTGGCGGCGTCCTCCGACGCCTTGTCTGCTTTGTCGCGGTTGATCATCGGGCTGGAAACGCGCTCTCGAAAATTCTGGCTGTGGGGGCAGATTTCATATTAGACACAAAGCCGGCGCGGGGCTGTGGCCAATCGGCGACAGTGGGGCGCAATTGTCGGATGGCTGCGAGGCGGGAAAGGGGGACGCATGATCAGGGTCACGCCTTCCATCGCGCTCGACCAATCCGAATTGCGCGAGGATTTTCTGCGCGCTTCCGGTCCCGGCGGCCAGAATGTCCAGAAAGTCGAATTGGCGGTTCAATTGCGGTTCAACATTTTCGAGTCGCGGAGCCTGCCCGAGCCGGTGCGCGCCCGGCTCGCGGTTCTCGCGGGGCGCAGGCTCGCCGCCAATGGCGACCTGATCATTTCGGCCCAGAAATTCCGCAGCCAGGAGCGCAACCGCTCCGACGCCCTGGAGCGGTTGATCGCGCTGATCCGCGAGGCCGCCCGCCCGCCGCCGCCGCCGCGCCGCCCGACGCGACCGACCCTGGCCTCGAAGAAACGCCGGCTCGACGGCAAGAAACAGCGCGGCGCGATCAAGTTTTCCCGCGGCAGGCCCGATGTCGATTGAGCGGCAAGGCGCCCGGCTTGCCGCCGCCCGGCCGCGGTGCTAGGCGTGGCGTGCTTTACGGGACATGTCATGACCAACCGCTTGCATCACGGCGATCTGCCCGACCATTACCGGCCGGGCGAGAGCGTCGCCATCGACACCGAAACGCTCGGGCTCAATCCGCATCGCGACCGGCTGTGCCTGGTTCAGCTCTCGCGCGGCGACGGCGAGGCCGATCTTGTCCAGATCGCCCGGGGCCAGAGCGCCAAAGGCGAGGCTGGGGCGCCCAATCTCGTCCGCCTGCTGGTCGATCCGGCGGTGACCAAGATTTTCCATTTCGCGCGCTTCGATCTTGCGATTCTGCAAAAGACCTTTGGCCAGCGCGTCGGCCCCGTCTACTGCACCAAGATCGCCTCGCGCCTGACCCGGACCTATACCGACCGTCATGGGCTCAAGGATCTGACGCGCGACCTGCTCGGGGTCGAAATCTCGAAACAGCAGCAGACTTCGGACTGGGGCGCGGAGCGGCTCAGCGAGGCCCAGCTGGCCTATGCGGCCTCCGACGTGCTGTATCTCCACGCCTTGCGCGAAAAACTCGATGGCCTGCTCGCGCGCGAGGGACGCGCTGCGATCGCGAAGGCCTGTTTTGAATTCCTCCCCACTCGCGCGGAACTCGACCTGCTCGGCTGGCCGGAGGCCGACATTTTCGCGCACAGCTGATCGAGGGCGCCGCGCAAAGGCCATGATTGGAGCGTTTCCGTGCATTCAGCAGACCTTCATTCGTTCTTTCTTAACCGGCTTCGCCACGAATTCGTCGAAGGGAAATGCTGATGACGGCGGGCGTCGCGGCGACGCGGGACAGGGCATGACGGGCGAAGGAGACGGGCAGGTCGGCGAAGGCCTTTACGCCGTTTCTCCAGGCCGCGCCCGCGCGTTCACGGCGGCGGCGCGCCATAGCGCGCGCGTCAAGAGGCTGCGCCGGGCCATTCTGATCGGCGCGGCGGCGGTCACCGCCGGCATCCTGTGGTATTCCTATTTTCGCGCCAAGGACATGGGCGACGCCCACCTGTCGCTCGATCGTCTCGGAATCAGCAACGACAAGATCACCATGGCGCACCCGCGCCTGACCGGGCTGCGCCGCGACGGCAAGCCTTATGACGTGATAGCCGAAACCGGCGTGCAGAGCCCCAAGGATCCGAACCGGACGGTTCTGACCAGGCTCAACGCCAAGCTCTACATGGCGGATGGAAGCGAAACCCGGATCCTCGGCGACGAGGGCGTTTACAACAACGCGGCGCAGACCCTGGATCTCTCCGGCAATGTCCGAATCAAGGGCTCGAATTTCATCCTGTCGCTGCGCAAGATGAGAATGGATTTCAAGGCCAATGTCTTCAGTTCGGCCGAGCCGGTGCGGCTGGATCTCGACAGTGGCTGGGTCGAGGCGAACAGCATGACTTCGAGCGACAATGGCGAAACGATCACCTTTTCGGGCGACGTGAAGTCGCAATTCAGCCAGGCCGCGCAACAGGAGCAGCCCGCGCCTGAACACAAGGATTCGACGCCATGACACGCCCTATTTTCCGCGCGACGGCCGCCGTCCTGCTGGCTTCGGCCTTCGCCGCCGCGCCTGCTTGCGCCGCGCCGCAGCACGGCGCCGCCGCGAACGCCCCGGCGCCAGGCTCGACGCCAGGCTCGACACAAGGCTCGACGCAAGCATCGACGCTCTTGCCCGGCGCCTCCAGCCACGAACCGATCAATATTTCCGCCGATAAGCTCGATTATTTCGACAAGCAGCAGAAGGCGATCTATACCGGCAATGTCGTGGTCATCCAGGGCGACACCCGCCTCAAGGCCACGGTGCTGACCATTTACTTCGACAGCAAGCAAGGCGACGGCAAGCAAGGCGACGGAAAAACGGCGTCGGGACCGGCGCTCGGGTCGAATTCCGGCGTCCGCCGCATGGAGGGGAAGGGGCCGATCGTGATCACCAACAAGGATCAGGTCGGCGCCGGCGATTCGCTCCTCTACGACAAGGCGCGCAACAAGTTCACTCTCGTCGGCAATGTCGCGCTGTCCCAGGGCGAGAACGTCACCCGCGGCGACAAGATGGATTATGACCTTTCAACCGGCCAGGCGGTGGTGACGTCGAAGGGGAGGGTCCATAGTCTGATCATTCCCAACGACGACTCTCAGAAAGCCGGCGCCAAGCCGCCGCCGGCTTCCGGCGCCAGCGCCCATTGACCGGCGCAAGCTTTCGCACCGATCGGCAGGCCATGCTCAACGTCCATCATCTGGGGAAAAGCTACAAGGCCCGCCGGGTCGTCGAGGATGTCAGCCTCAACGTCCGCCGTGGCGAGGCCGTCGGCCTGCTCGGACCCAACGGCGCCGGCAAGACCACCGTCTTTTACATGATCACCGGGCTCATCAAGCCCGACAAGGGCATGATCGAACTCGACGGCCATGACGTCACCGGCCTGCCGATGTATCGCCGCGCCCGGCTCGGCATCGGCTATCTGCCGCAGGAGGCCTCGATCTTCCGGGGCCTGAGCGTCGAGGACAATATTCGCGCGGTGCTGGAGATCGCCGAGCCCGACCGCGACCGCCGCGCCCGGCAGCTCGAAGCCCTGCTGGAGGAATTCGACATCAAGCGCCTGCGCAAGGCGCCCTCGATCTCGCTCTCGGGCGGCGAGCGGCGCCGCTGCGAGATCGCGCGCTCGCTCGCCAGCAATCCCTCCTTCATGCTGCTCGACGAGCCTTTTGCCGGCATCGACCCGATCGCGGTGGGCGACATCCAGAATCTGGTCCTGCACCTCAAGGCGCGCGGCATCGGCGTGCTGATCACCGACCACAATGTGCGCGAGACCTTAGGGCTGATCGACCGCGCCTATATCATCCATTCCGGTCATGTGCTGACCGAGGGCGATCCCGACGCCATCGTCTCCAATCCCGACGTGCGCCGCCTTTATCTCGGCGAGGGATTCCGCATGTAAAACGCGCGGAAGCGGGAAAACGTCCTTGCGCGTTAACCGCTTGCCCAGGCTGTCGGGCGCGGCGTTTTTTTTCGTGGCCGGTCCAGGCGAAACAGTGTACGCAAGAAACGGGCCGAGCCGGGAGCGAGGCGTCGCTGTTGCGAGTGGGGTATGGCTTTAACCGCCAAAATGCTGTTGCGCCAGGGCCAGTCCCTGGCGATGACGCCGCAATTGCTGCAGGCGATCAAGCTGCTGCAATATTCCGGGGCGGAGCTGGCGGCTTTTGTCGAGGAAGAGCTTGAGCGCAATCCCCTTCTGGAGCGCGCCGAGGATGGGCCGGACCCCGCGCCGACCGGGATCGACGCACCCCTAGAGCCGGCCTCCAGCGACGCGACGGCGGGCGTTGCCGCCGATCCGGGCGAGGGCGACTGGAGCAGCGCCCAGCTTGCGACCTCAACGGAAGGTTTGGCGGAAAGTCTCGGCACCGACGTCGAGAACGCCTTCGACGGCGACCGCGACCTTTCTCCCGCCGCCGAACGGCAGCAACTCGAAAACCTGGGGCTTTCGGAGTCCGCCTGGTCAGGGGTCGGCAGCGGCGAGGCGGCCGGCGAGCCTCCCAATATCGAGGCCTATGTCGCCAGCCAGAGCACTCTGGCGGAATTTTTGGGCGCGCAATTGACGATCGCGACCGCCGACCCGGTCGAGCGCATGATCGGCCTCGCGGTGATCGACGCCATCGACGAGGCCGGCTATTTGCGCGAATGCGTCGAGGACATCGCCGAAAGGCTCGGCGTTTCGCCTGAGCGGGTCGAAAAGGCGATCGCGTTGGTCCAGACCTTCGAGCCGACCGGGATCGGCGCGCGCGATCTCGCCGAATGTCTGGCCCTGCAATTGCGCGAGCAGGACCGTTTCGATCCGGCCATGGCCGCCATGGTCGCCCATCTGCCCCTGGTCGCCAAAAGGGATTTCTCCGCCCTGCGCCGGATTTGCGGGGTGGACGACGAGGACCTGAAGGACATGATGGCGGAAATCCGCCGACTCGATCCCAAGCCCGGCCGCGCTTTCGGCGGGGCGTCGGTCCAGCCCGTGGCGCCCGACGTCATCGTGCGCGCGGCGAGGGACGGCTCCTGGCTGATTGAGCTGAATTCCGAGGCGCTGCCGCGTGTCCTCGTCAACCAGACCTATGCCGCGAAAGTGTCGCGCAAGGGCGGCGGCGAGGCGGAAAAAAGCTATTTGTCGCAATGCCTGCAAGGCGCCAACTGGCTGACCAGGAGCCTGGAGCAGCGCGCGCGGACGATCCTGAAAGTCTCGTCCGAGATCGTGCGCCGCCAGGACGCCTTTCTCACGAACGGCGTCGAGCATCTGCGGCCGTTGAACCTGAAAAATGTCGCCGACGCGGTCGGCCTGCATGAATTGACGGTTTCGCGGGTGACCTCCAACAAATATATTGCGACGCCGCGCGGCCTGTTCGAACTGAAATATTTCTTCACCGCCTCGATCTCGGCCCATGGCGGCGGCGACGCCCATTCGGCCGAGGCGGTGCGCTTCAAGATCAAGCAGATGATCGACGCCGAGACGCCCCACGCGATCCTGTCCGACGACGCGATCGTGGAAAAGCTCAGGGCGCAGCAGATCGATATCGCTCGGCGCACGGTCGCGAAATATCGCGAGAGTCTCCGGATTCCCTCCTCGGTCGAACGTCGGCGCGAGAAGCAGGCGACGCCGCAGCCTTGAGCGCGTCGGCGGCAAGGCTTTGGTTTTGTGGCGCCAATTCGCGCCGGATCGCGCGTCGGAGAAGCGTTATTGACTTCGGGCGCGGAGGCTTCTAACCCTTGGCGGATTAATCCGGGTCGAACCCGGATCTCTCGCGGCGGCGCCTGCCGGCCGCACGGAGCTTAGGGGGCTCCGACAGCCAGCTTTCGACAGAATTGGAACAAACGGATGGCCCTGCGGATCTCAGGCAAGAATATCAATATCGGCGAGGCTCTGCGCACGCATGTGTCGGACAAGCTGAACGCCGCGACCGGCAAATATTTCGACGGCTCCATCACCGGCCATGTCACGATCGAGCCGGAAGGCTCGGGCTTCCGCACCGATTGCACGCTGCATCTCGCTTCCGGCGTCACCCTTCAGGCCGAAGGCCGCGCGCAGGAGGTTTACGCCAGCTTCGACCAGACGGCGGCCCGCATCGAAAGCCGCCTGCGGCGCTACAAGCGCAAGCTCAAAGACCGTTCAGCGGCCCAGCGCGAATCCTCCCCGATCGGCGAGCCGATCCGCTACACCGTCCTCGGCGCCCTCGACGAGGGCGAGGAGGCGCCGGCCGAACATGAATTCAAGCCCCTGGTCGTCGCCGAATCGGAAAAGCTGCTTCAGGAGCTTTCGGTTTCGGCCGCCGTGCTGGAGCTGGACATGAGCGGCGCGCCCGTCCTCGTCTTCCGTCACGCGACCACCGGCCGCGTGAACGTCATCTACCGGCGGCTCGACGGCAATATCGGCTGGGTCGATCCCACCAATGGCGCCAAAGGCTCCGCGTGAGTGAGGCGCAATTCTTGCTTGGGGCTGCGCGGGCGCCGTCGGGCGCGGTTCGCGCCGCCGTTCGTGATTGCGCGAGCGTCGGCCCCGCCGGCGCATTTTTTGCCCTGGCGGGCGCCCGCGAAGGCGCTCTGACGGAAATCGATCCTCATGCCGCTTGAAAATCTTCTGGCTCCCGAGGCTATCCTGCCTTCGTTGCGGGTAAACGGCAAAAAACAGGCGTTGCAGGAATTGAGCGAAAAGGCGGCGGAGGTCTCCGGCCTGCCGGCGCGCGAGATTTTCGACGCCTGGATGCAGCGCGAGAAGCTGAATTCGACCGGATTGGGCGACGGCATCGCCATTCCGCACGGAAAATTGCTCAATGCGCCGCGCATTTTCGGCATTTTCGCCCGGCTCGAACGTGGAATCGATTTCGAGGCCATCGACGGCCAGCCGGTCGATCTCCTGTTCGGCCTGATCGCGCCGGAAAACGCCGGCGCCGATCATCTCAAGGCGCTGGCGGTGATCGCACGCCTGCTCAGAAGCCCGGCGGTCCTGGCGAAAGTCCGGGCGACCCGCGAGGCGCCGGCGCTTTATGCGATCCTCACCCAAACCTCGCCGCCATCCGACGCGGCGGCTTGAGCGGCTTTCATTTTTCAGGCACCTCCATGATCGACGACGCCGTGGCCAGCCTCCGCGACATGTTCACGCCGCCCTTTCGCGACGTGCTCCTCAAGTCGCTCGGCCTGACCCTGGCGCTGCTCTTTATGTCATGGCTGGGGCTGGAGCGCCTCGCGATTTGGGCGACGACCGGCGGCGCGCATTGGTTCGCCGGCGCGCTCTGGCTCAAGACCATCGTCGAGATTGCGGCGGGGCTGGGACTCTTCATCGGCCTGATCTTTCTGATCGCGCCCGTCGCCTTGCTCGTCGCCGGCTTTTTCCTCGACGAACTCGCCGATCACGTCGAGGCGAGACTCTATGCCGACGGGCGGCGCGGGCAGGCTGTTCCGGCGCTCGCCTCGATGGTTCTGGCGCTAAAATTTTCCGCCGTGGCGCTTCTGATCAATCTCCTCGCCTTCGCCTTGTGGCTTCTGCCCGGCGTCAACGCCCTGATCTTCGTGGTCGCCAACGCCTATCTGTTCGGGCGGGAATATTTCCAGCTCGCGGCGATGCGTTTCCTGCCGCTCGAAGCGGCGCGCGACCTGCGCCGCGCCAATCGCGTGACGATTTTCGCCGCTGGCCTTCTGATCGCGCTCTTTGTCGCCACGCCCGTGCTCAACCTGCTGACGCCTTTGTTCGGCGTCGGTCTGATGGCGCGGCTTTACAAGAGACTCGCCGCGCGTTCAGGCGTGTGAAAGATCAAGCCAGGCGCTGATCGGCATATTGGCCGGTCTTGCGGAAGCGGTAGAGATAGGTCGGAACGATCGCCTCGAACGATTCCGGCGCAATTCCCAGTCCGGACAGGGTGCGGCCCTGGGCGGCGGCCTCCGCCGAGACGACATTGTCGTGCTTCAGCAACTCGACCTGATCGGCGGTGAAAACGAATTCCTCCGGCAGCAAGCCGAGCAATAATTTATTGACGGCCGAGATCACGGAGCCCAGCGGCGCGGCGACGGAGAAGGGCAGGGGCGCGAGCAGGCGCCGGCGCTGGATCGTCGCCAGCACATAGTCCAGCAATTCCTTCATGGTGCGGACCGCCGGCCCGCCAAGTTCATAAGTCGCGCCGTCCTGGCCCGCGCCGCGCAGCAGGCGGGCGCCGGCCTCGGCGACATCGCCGACATAAACCGGCTGCATTTTCGTCTTGCCGCCGCCGATCAGCGGCAAGGCGGGCGTCAGCCGCGCCATGGCGGCGAAACGGTTGAAGAACTGGTCCTCGGGGCCGAAAACCACCGAGGGGCGCAGGATCCTGGCGCGTGGCGCGGCGGCGAGCACGGCGGCCTCGCCCTGGGCCTTGGTGCGGGCATAGGCCGAATGCGACCGCGCGTCGGCGCCGATCGCCGACATATGGACAAAGTTGGTCAGCCCGGCTTCAGCCACGGCCCTGGCGACCGCGCCGGCCCCTTCGGCCTGGACGGAGTCGAAAGTCTGCTTGCCCCAGGGGGCGAGAATGCCGACCAGATTGACCGCCGCGTCGGCTCCGCGCAGCGCGGCGGCGAGCGAGTCCGGATAGCGGACATTGGCCTGGACCGCGTTGACCTGGCCGACGCGGCCGAGCGGCTGGAGGTGGAAGGCGAGGTCGGGGCGCCGCGTCGCGACCCGCACCCGCCAATTGTCGCGCGCCAGCGCCCGGACGAGATGGCGGCCGACGAAGCCGGAGCCGCCGAAGACGGTGACAATGCGATCGCTGGGGTCAAATTCGGTCATCGGGTCAGGCCTCCGGTTCGGGCGGGGGTTACACCATCGGCCCTTGCCGGTGCAAGGGCGCCCGCCGGCGTCAGCCGGCGCCGCGCCGGCCGGCGCGGACGCCATCGGCCCGTTCCAAGGGCCGATGGCGTTCTGTCTTCTGGATAGTCAAAACAGCGCCGCGCGTCCATGCGACTCTTCGTCGAAGGCGTCAGCGCCGCGCCGGGACGAGGCGGGCCTCGCCGATCAGGGCCGGGGCGCCGCGTTCGGTCTGGGCCATCAGCCGCGCCACCGCGACGAAACCGGCCTCGTCGGTTTCGATCTTGGCGATGCGCGCGGTCAGCAGGGCGGTCTCGCCTTCGAGAATCGGGGTCAGGAACTGGCCGCGCAGGTCGATCACGGCAAGATCGGGCCGCCATTCGGCGAGCAGGGGCTCGAAAGCCGCCAACAACCGCATGCCGTGGACGGGGCAGGCGGGAAAGCCGAACCCGCGCGCGAAGGCGGCGTCGAGGTGGAGGGGATTGCTGTCGCCCGAGGCCTCGGCATAGCGGGCGAGGTCTTGCGCCGAGAACGGGCCGATGGCTCGGGCGGGAAGCTTTTCGCCGGCGCGCGGCGCGACGCTGTTCGCGGTCATGACCCGGCCTCCGGCGGTTTGCGCGAGACGGTCGCCGGATCGATCAGCCGCAAGGTGGAGGTCACCCGCGCGACAAAGGCGCCGGACAGGTCGAAAATTTCCGCCGTGGCGATCAGCCGCATCGGATCGCTCTGGCGCCGCATTTCGAGCAACAGGTCGTAGCAGCGCCCGGTTTCGAGCGGGCGGGCATAGTCGAAATGCTGCGCCTCATGGACGGGAAGCCCGATTTCCTGGGCGGCGGCGCGGATCGGCTCACCGATTTCCGGCAGCCGCATCCACACCACGGGAAAGCTCGCCGGCGGCGGGCCGTCCTCGTCACGCCAGCCGGTCTCGCGGCGGAAGGCGCGCACCACGTCGGCCTGCGCGCAGACGCGCAAGGGGCCGGCGCGCTGCACGAGCGACGCCATGGGGCTCAGGCCGCTCGATAAGGCGTGACGATCAGCGAAGCGTTGATGCCGCCGAAAGCCAGCGAATTGGACAGAACCGCGCGAATCTTCGTTTTGACCGCGTGCGGCCCGACGAGACGGATCTGGCAGTTCGGATCCTGGATCTCGGTGTTGAGATTGGGCGGCGCGACCTGTTCGCGCAAGGCCATGATGGAGATGATCAACTCCAGCGCCCCGGCCGCGCCCAGCGCATGGCCATGGACCGGCTTGGTCGAGGAGACGAGCAGATGATCGCAATGGGCGCCGAAGGCCATGTTGAGGCCCTGCGCCTCGGTCACGTCATTCGCCGCCGTGGCGGTGCCGTGGGCGTTGACATAATCGATGTCGGCCGGCGCGAGGCCGGCGTCCTTGAGGGCCATCGCCATGCAGGCGGCGCCCGAGGCCGCATCGGGACGCACGGGGTCGAACGCGTCGCTGTTGGTGCCATAGCCGGCGAGGACCGCCAGCGGCTCGGCGCCGCGCGCCAGGGCGACGTCCTCGGCCTCCAGCACGAACATGCCGGCGCCTTCGCCCAGCACCATGCCATTGCGGTTTTTCGCGAAAGGCCGGCAGAAATCGGGGGTCAGGACGCGCAAACCTTCCCACGCGCGCATCGCGCCATTGGTGGCGCACGCCTCCGAGCCGCCGACGATGGCGCGGTCGATCATGCGCGAACGAATCATCTGCGCCGCGATCCCGATCGCCTGGCTGCCGGAGGAACAGGCGCTGGCGACCGCGAAACAGGGCCCGGTCGCGCCATAGCGCAAGGAGAGGGTGGCCGGGCCGGCGCTCGGAATGAGCTTTGGGACCGCCAGCATCTCCGGCCGCTTGTTTTCGACATAGACGGTGTAAAGGCCGTCGTCGATGGTCTTCATCCCGCCGATGCCGGCGCCGAGCAAAGCGGAGCAGCGGGCGCCCTGACGCTCTTCGGGGTCGATCCCGGCCTGGGCGAGCGCCTCGTCGGCGGCGACCAAAGCGTAAGCGGTGAAGGCGTCGGAAAAAGGCGCGAGCTTGGGGCCGACGCGAGCTGCGATGTCGAAATCGCGCACCTGGGCGGAAATTTTGATCCGGCCGCCATAGGGCTGCCGCACCTCCAGCGGGCCGATGCAGGGCTTTCCGTCGCGCGCGGCTTCCCAGAGGAGGTTCGCGCCGACGCCAGCCGCCGAAACGGCGCCCATGCCGGTGACGACGACGCGTCGGGAGGTCATTTCGCGGCTGTTTCCTTGAGAATATGGGCGCTGATGGCCTCGACCAGGTCCTTCAGATCCTTGGCGTCCTGAAAGGAGCCGTCCATCGGAATATAGACGTCGAATTTCTCTTCGATCGCGGTCAGGATCATCACGAGATCGATCGATTTGAGGCCGAGGACGTCGATCGTGGCGTCGTCTTTGAGGTTTTCACGAGGAATCATGCCCTCGGAGGCGATCACGTCGAGGATCTGGTCGATCATCGCCTGCTGGTCATTCGAAACCGAAGTCACTGGCGCACCCCTGATTGCATGCGGCGGGTTCCTTGAGCGATCGGGCGGCCGCGAAGGCCGATTCCGATTCCGCCAAGGAGCGGCGCCGGCCTCCTTGATTGAATTCCGACGCGCCTCCATGTAGCAAAGTGTCCAAGCCAACGCCAAAACAAATTTTCGGGGCGCGGCGCCCTGCGGCGTTCTCGCGCCGGATACGTCATCGAGGACAGCAAGATGCCCCATCCTCTCACCATCCGCTCGGCCGATCTCGAAGAGCCCCCGCCCGGCCTGACCGAGGAAATGATGGCGCGCCTGGTGCGCGAATTCTACACCCGCGCCCGCGCCGACTCAGCTCTCGGCCCGATTTTCGAGGAAAAACTCGCCGGCCATTGGGAAGAGCATTTTGCCAAATTGACCGATTTCTGGTCGCAGATCGGCCTGCGCACCGGGCGCTACAGCGGAAGGCCGCTGCCGGCCCACGCCACGCTCGGGCTTGAGCCGGAGCATTTCAAGGCCTGGCTCGAACTTTTCGCCGCCACCGCCCGCGACATTTTGCCGCCCGAAGGGGCGCGCTTCTTCGTCGCCAGGGCCAACCGCATCGCGGAAAGTTTTCAGATAGGCCTGAACATCGGCGACAAGGCGCTGGCTTTTCGGGAGGCGCAGAAGGCCCGGGAAGAGTGAAAGGGGGCGGCGCTTCGCGGAGATTTTCGGGTTTCGATCCGAAGGCGTCTTTCGCGCTTTGTTCCCAATAGCCGCAGCAAGGCCATCAGCGGTCGTTCCGGGGGCAGTCGAACGCGCACTGATGACCAAGGCGGTCATTCGCGCCTGGACCCCTCATCGGCTCCGATGGGCGGAAGGCGGAAGCAGGTCGAAGGGCAGTTCCACGATGGACAGCGGCCGAACCGGTGACGGCCAAATTGCGCACCCCTGAACCGTGGGGCCCTTGTTGTCGAAACCGGCCGACATTCGGATTGTTCGAAAACAACAATCCCTGGCGGGCTGCTGAAAAACGCGTGAGTGGACGCCGCTTTCGACCTCAACCGCTCAACTCACGAAATTCCGGTGACGCAACCCGTTTAAAATGCGTGCTCCGACTTGCCGTGGTTCAGCCGGGGCGGCCATTTCGAGCTGGTCAAAAATCCCATTTCAGCGGCCTGCTCGATTTTCGAGACCTTGGCAATTCGCAACAGTGACGGCTCCTCCTATTTTGGTAGAACCATACCTCCAATGATCAAGAAAGAGAGCTTGCGCAAGCTGGCGCAATAGGGAATATTAACCATTCTGTCGCGACATCATTGATGTAAGCTTATAGGTTCTCGCTCAATAAATCGATTTGAGTTGTAAATACATAATAACTTCGAAGATTACGTACGCAAAAACACGCATTGGCTCCATGCCAAAGGGTGCAACGACAAGTTGCGCCACACCAAAACGACACCCCGAATATCAGCAGCAACTGACGAATGGGGGGGTGAGGTGAATTGCCGCTCGCCACGAATGCGACGCATGAGGGCTTGACGATGAGCATGAACTGGCCGGTCCGGCCTTCGAGCATCACGGTCGCAAAGGTGACCATTGACTCGTGTGGCGAAGGCTCTGCTCCACCCCAACCGGCGATCGCCGGACGTTTCGCAACGATCGACGGGCGCGCCGTCAAGTTGGTGGCGATTCCCTCCGGCCGCATGGCGGCAAGCCGGACCGCGGAACGCTTGACCCGGGACCCAGCCGCGCCGCCGGATATCGCCGTGCTCACGGAAAGCAACGCCTCTTGCCTGCTTTCGCGTTATCTCGGAGCAAGCCGAGCGGCTATCATCCCCGTCATTGATGCGACAAATCGCGGCGGACTAACGGCCGACAAACGGCGGGCAGACGTTATGATCGGCGCGCTCTCGCCTCGCAGCCTGGAAGACGCCATCACCATGCTCGCGCCCGTTGTCCGACGCTTGCGCTCGCTGCCGGGCGCCGTGCTGGAAAGCGACGACCCTCGGATGAGACTTCTTGCTCGACTGTTTGTGCGGGATCGGGCGCTCGCGCCGAGAAGCGATATCCATTCGCGATCAACCTTCGTCTACGATGACGAGATCGCCGTTCCGGGCGCGGTGGTTTACGCCGCGACGCTGGCGGATCTGGGGCTGATGCGCAGGCAATTTTTCGATAGGGTCAGCGTGTGCCCGCACTGCGAGTCCGCGCGCTTGACGGTGCGGGAATATTGCGCTCGATGCGGCGGCGCCCATGTCGCCGAACAGCCGATGATTCATCACTTTCCCTGCGCGCATCAGGCGCTGGAGCGCGATTTTCGGCTCGGCGGCGAACTTGTCTGCCCGAAATGCCGGAAAAAGCTGAAACAGTTCAGCCTCGACTACGACAGGCCGGGATCGGCTTGCCTATGCCTCGCCTGCGGGCATGTTTCCACCGACGCCACAGTGGGCTTTGTCTGCCTCGATTGCAACGCCCGCATCCGCGCCGAAGACGCCGCCTCGCGAACGATCGACGCCTACGACCTGACCGAAGCGGGGCGCGCATGCGTCGCGGGCGCCGCGCCGCTCCCGGAATTCGCCGCCAGATCGGTCGGCGCGAAGGTCCACGAATTCGCGTCGCGACAAACCGCGCTCGGCCAGCCGTTCTGTTTTCTTCTCGCGCGTTTGCGGAAGCCGCCGGGAACGGTCGCCGGGGGACACGCCTGGGAGGAAACCTGCGCCTTCTTCGGCCAGTTGATGCGCGAATGTTTCACGCCGGAAACGGAAATCATTGAATCTCATCCGGATTTCCTGGTGCTGCTCGAAGGCGACAGCAAGCCGGAGGTCGAATGCGCCATTCCGGAAATTCGTCGTCGTTTGGAAGGTCGTCTTGCGCTCGCGCCTGACCTCGATTTCGCGGTCTTCGCATTGGAGGACATGCGGCGGATAGGCGGCGAAGGGGCGCGCGGCGCGAAAGCCGGAGAATTGTTGTGTTAGCGGACGCCTGGCGCCTCCTGACCTCCATGCCGGAATGGTCGCTTTTCGCGATGCTCTGGATCATTCTTTTGGTCGAGGTTCCTCGTTATTTCATCGGCGTCCAGACCACGGCTGCGGCGCTGCTGCTGCGCGACCATCGAGTGTACGGGCCGCTGGGGCCGACGCCGTCGATTTCGATCCTGCTCGTCGGGCACAACGAGCAGGCGGTCATCGCCAAATGCGTCAGATCGCTCCGACAACAGACCTTCAACCGATTTGAAATCGTCTGCGTCGACGACGGTTCGACCGACGACACTTTCGCGATCATGCGGCGGCTGCAGAGCGAAGGGCTGGCGCAATCCGTGGGGCGCCTGCAATTGCGCGGCGGCAAGGCGGCAGGGATCAACATGGCGGCGCGTCTGGCGCGCGGCGACATCCTCATCGTCACGGATTGCGATTGTTCGTTCGAGCCCAACGCCATCGAGGAGCTGGTGCGGCCGCTCGCCGTCGATCCATCCATCGCCGCCGTCTCAGGAAATATTCTGGTGCGCAATTGGGCAAGTTCGGTGACGGCCTCGCTCCAGGGCATCGAATATCTCATATCAATTTCGCTGGGCAAGACGTTTTCCGCAACGCTCGATCAAGTCGCCTGCGTTTCGGGGGCGTTCGGGGCGTTTCGACGCGCAGCCTGGGATGCGATCGGTGGAATGGACGTCGGCGGCGGCGAGGATCTGGATTTTACCATGCGCCTACGCCGGCGCGGCTGCAAAATCGTCTTCGCCCGGCACTCGATCTGCTATACCGACGTTCCCGCCGACCTGTTCACGCTGTTGCGACAACGAAATCGCTGGGAGCGCGACGCGTTCTGGCTGAGATTCCGCAAATACCGCCGGCTGTTCGACCCTTTCGCGCCGTCGATCCTATGGCGCGAAACGGCGCAGCAATGGGATTTCGTCCTGTTCACCGTTCTGCCGACGATGTTCTTCCCGTTCTATCTGGCTTGGTTGCTGGCGACCTATGGCCAAGACGGGCTGATCCTTCTCCTCGTCGCCGCTTTTGCGATGTTCTTGCTCGATCTTGCCTGTTTCATCGCGGCGGCCCTCGTCACCGAAGGGCCCAACTATTGGCGCCTGGCGCTGTTTCTGCCGCTTTACGGGCCCTTTCAGTCCTATGTGATGCGTTTCGACCGCTTCTACGCTTATGCCGCCGAGGCCATCGCCTCTCTTTCTCTCAAGGACAATTACGTGCCGCAAAAGGTCCGCGACCTCGTCGACTGGCGCTGACCGCGCCGATCTCTGTAGGAGGAGACGATGACTATCCGCTCACTGCGTTCGGAATTTCGTCCGGACGGCATGCAAAATCAGGTCCGCGCAGGACAATCCCTTGCGCGGCGGCTCTATTTGCTTGGGCTCGGCACTGGCTTCACCTGGATTGTCTATATATTCGTCGGGCCCCTCGTCATTCTGGACGCCAACGGATTGGTCATTCAGGATCGCGAGATCGTTTCGCCGCCCTTCGAGGCGCAGGTCGCGTCGCTATCGGTGCGCCCTGGACAGATGATCGCCGCGGGAACGCCGATCGGATCAGTGGTGTCGCGGCAAATGCTCGACTTGATCGCCGATCTCTCGACGCGCAAAGCCGCGGCCGAGTTGCGCGAAGGGCAGATTGCGGCGAGGCTCGCGGCGATAACGGCGACCCTGCCGGCGGCAGAAGGACGGGCCGCCGCCGCCAAGGCTGCGCAGGCGACGATCGTGAAAGCGTTTTCATCCGGTTTCACCACACGCGTGCGTGAGGCCGAAGCGGCTCACGACGTCTATGACGCCGCGCGGGAGGCGGAATCCTTGCGTTCGGAGCAAAACGCGCTCCGAAGCGAGCGCATAGCCGTCGGCGTAAACGTGGCCAAGCTCGACGACTCCCTCGAACGGGCGCAGGCGAGCTATCGCAACGGCCTCGTCACTAGCCGGTGCGGCGGGACCATCGGCGCGCGACTTGCCGAGCCGGGCGAACTGCTTTCGCACGGCAATGTCATGGCCGAAGTCTATCATGGCGCCAAATATGTGGTCGCTTACCTGCCGACAAACCGTATGTATGCGGTTTGGCCCGGACAAAAAATCATAGTGACCGACGGCGTCAATCGGGAGCATGGGCGCGTCGAACGCGTCGAGGAGATCACCGACCGGACGCCGGCAGAGTTCCAGTCGAATACGCGCGGTATCGGTCGCGAACAGGTCGCCCGTATCGCACTTGATGGCGACACGCAATATCCCTTGCTCTCGAAGATCGAAGTCATCGGCCGGTACGCCCCATCGAACCTCGTCCGCGCGGCTCTGCGCGCTGTCGCGGCGGAGCTGTCGGGCGCGAGCGCCAGTATGGCGATGTCCGCGCCAGCGCCAGCTTCCGATGAGCGCTTTTCGCCCTGCGGAGGCCCGCCCGCCTTGCGTTCCGCGCAGGCTTTGCCATGAGCGGGGTCACGGGCGCCCTCGTTGAGTGGAAGACGACCCGACGGAAAGTTCTCGCCCTGGCGGCCGCAGCCGCGGCCGCGCCCTTCCGGCCGACGGATGCGAAAGCCCTGTGGCCCAATGACGCTATGTGGGTTTGGGGCGAGCGCGTCCTGGTCCCCGATCCCGATCTGCCTGGTTTCGCGGACCGGCTGCGCATCAGCCTCCTGCTCGTCTATGTCAGTCCGGCGGCGGCCGACGCCCTGTTGTCCGGCCGTGGCGAAGCCACCGAAAACGTCCGAGCGATGACGGCGAACGGCCGGCGCGTCTATGCCGTGGCGGGCGAGCCGGAATGGTCGCGCGGCCTCGCGGCGGCGCCCGAACATGCCGCTCTGCTGGTCCGCCTCGTCCGAACCACCTCGCACTTCGCCGGTCTGCATTTCGACGTCGAGCCCAATGCGTTGCCTGAATGGAGCGACCAACTTTCCCGGTCGCGGCTTGCTGATGGAACGCTGCGGTTTTACGACGTCATCCGGGCCGTGGCGCCGGGAGTCGAAATCGACGCGGCCACGAATCCGATCTTCGCCAGTATGACGGTTCGCAACGGCAATTTCCTGCGGCAAATTGCCGAAAGGGTAAATTCGGTTTCGCTCATGGCCTACCGCAACAGCGTCAAAAAGGCGATCGACTGGGCCGAGCCGGCGGCGAGGCAAATCGCGGCCACTCGCCGCCCCTGGCGCATGGGCGTGCTCGTCGGCGAAGGGGAGCCCGGGACGAGCTGGAAAGGAGCGTCAGCCTCGCGGTTCGCGGGAGCCGTGGCGGAACTGCGCCGACTTCTCGACCAGCAATTGCCGTCGTCTTGCGATGTGGGCCTGGCGTTTCAGGATTATGACGGACTTGCCCAAATTTTCCAGTTCTTGCCGGAAGGCGCGCCGGGCGGCCCGTGATGATAGCGCGTCGAGCGGCGGCCATGGCGGCGTTGGCTGCATAGAGCGACGGTCAAGGCGGCGCGCCGGAGGCCCACTTGGGTCCACGCCTCAGAGCATATTCCCGAAAAGCCGATAGACATTTCGGATCATAATATGCGTCAAAACAATGAGATCATGGAGCGTGTTCGAACTCAATGATTTACCAACGCGCTCCAGCGCCTTCGATCACTCATCCGGAGAAGCCGGTCCTTCGAATCCGAGACCGCCTCCCGGCAAAAGCCGCGATTAACCACGAAAATATGATCTTCGGCGCGGATTGGCGGCTTCGCGTCTTGCAGCGTCGCCTGGCGAATCGTCATATAAAGACTTGCATATATGTTTATTGCCTTCTGTCATCCTCCTTGCTATAGAGCCAGCAGTTTGCAACAGGATGGAAACTCATGAACGCCAGCCATCTCACCCATGATTTCATCGTCGCCGACATCGAGCTCGCCGACTGGGGTCGCAAGGAAATCGCCATCGCCGAAACCGAAATGCCCGGCCTGATGGCGACCCGCGCCGAATATGGCCCAACCCAGCCCTTAAAAGGCGCGCGCGTCGCCGGCTCGCTGCACATGACCATCCAGACGGCGGTCCTGATCGAGACCCTCCAGGCGCTCGGCGCCGAGGTGCGCTGGGCCTCCTGCAACATTTATTCGACCCAGGACCACGCCGCCGCCGCCATCGCCGCGGCCGGCACGCCGGTTTTCGCCGTCAAGGGCGAGAGCCTGGAGGAATATTGGGAATATACCCACCACATTTTCGAATGGGGCGACGGCGGCCATCCCAATATGATCCTCGACGACGGCGGCGACGCGACGCTGCTGATCCATCTCGGCCTGCGCGCCGAGCAGGGCGACGTCGCCTTCCTCGATCACGCCTCCAATGAAGAAGAGGAAGTGCTCTTCGCCGCCATCAAGAAAAGGCTGAAGGCCAATCCCGGCTTTTACGGCCGCAACGCCATGGCGATCCGCGGCGTGACCGAGGAGACCACCACCGGCGTCCACCGTCTCTATATCATGGAGAAGGAAGGCAAGCTGCTGTGGCCGGCGATCAACGTCAACGATTCGGTCACCAAGTCCAAGTTCGACAATCTCTACGGCTGCCGCGAATCGCTGGTGGACGGCATCCGCCGCGGCACCGACGTGATGATGGCGGGCAAAGTGGCGATGGTCGCGGGCTTCGGCGACGTCGGCAAGGGCTCGGCGGCGAGCCTGCGCAACGCCGGCTGCCGGGTGCTGGTGTCGGAAATCGACCCGATCTGCGCACTCCAGGCGGCGATGGAAGGCTATGAAGTCACCACCATGGACGACGCGGCGCCCCGCGCGGATCTTTTCGTCACCGCGACCGGCAATGTCGATGTCATCAATATCGACCACATGCGCGCCATGAAGGACCGCGCCATCGTCTGCAATATCGGCCATTTCGACTCGGAAATCCAGGTCGCGGCGCTGCGCAACCTGAAATGGAGCAATGTGAAGCCCCAGGTGGACGAGATCGAATTCGTCGACGGCAAGCGCATCATCCTGCTGTCCGAAGGGCGCCTGGTGAATCTCGGCAACGCCACCGGCCATCCGTCCTTCGTGATGTCGGCCTCCTTCACCAACCAGACCCTGGCCCAGATCGAGCTGTGGACCCGCCAGGGCCAGTACGGCAAGAAGGTCTACACCCTGCCCAAACATCTCGACGAAAAGGTCGCCAAGCTGCATCTCGACAAGATCGGCGCCAGGCTGACGATCATGAACCAGAAGCAGTCGGATTATCTGTCGGTGCCGGTCGAAGGCCCGTTCAAGCCCGACCATTATCGCTACTGAGCCTGTCCCAGGCCGGCGCCGGCCGGTTTGGAGCGAGCGCGACCAAAGGGCGTCGAAAGACGCCCGTCGGGCGACGGGCTATGGCGCGTGCGAGGGGAATGTCGATCGCGCCGCCGCGCGATCGACAACAAGAAAATGTGGCGCCTGTGCACCATTCGACGCTTTCGGCCCTGGCCGGAGGCGTTTTCCCTTTCGTTCCTCTTTCTTAACCATGAATCGAGAAGGTAAATTGAGGTGATTCGCGCGGGGCGGCGGCCCCGAAAGGAAAAGGGAATCCCTGTCCATGCCGCAACGAGGAAGCCAGACGGGTCGTCGCCGCGTCGCGCGTCTGCGTCTGGCGCTCCGTTTCGCCGCGCCAATCCTGATCCTTTCCGGCGTCGCCGCGCGCGCCCAGGCGGCCTCGGGATTCGCCGGCGCCGACAAGGCGGTCGGCCTGTCGCTCGGCACAGGCCTGATCCTTTTCTCCACCCTTACCGCTTTGCTCTATCTCGCCGGGCGCCGGCGCTGGGCTTTGCGCGAGGCCGAGCTTTCCTCGGAAATCGAGCAGTTGCGCCAAAAGGTCGAGCGCGCTCGCGCCTTTCTTGCCTCGGAGACCCAATTCGCCGTGGTCTGGGCCGGCGCGCGCGGCGAGCCGGAGATCGAGGGCGACGTGACCCTGGCGCTCGACGCCGCGACCGCGCCGCGCCGCGTGCTCGGCTTCGGCGCCTGGCTGGCGCCCGATCAGGCTCGGACGCTGGAGAACAATGTCGCGTTGTTGCGCGAGCTGGGCCAGGGGTTTCGGCAGGATCTGGTCAGCCACAACGGCCGCCATCTCGAAGCCGAGGGCCGGGCGATCGGCAGCCGGGTCGTCATGCGGGTGCGCGACGTTTCCGGCGACCGCCTCGAACTGATGCGGCTGCGCGAGGTTCACGCCGCGCAAACGGCGCAGCTCGAAGTCTTGCGCGGCCTGCTCGATCTGAGCAGCCATCCGGTCTGGACGCGCGGCGCCGATCAGGCGCTGGACTGGGTCAATGTGGCTTACGCCAAAGCGGTGGACGCGGAAAGCCCGCGGGACGCGGTGGCGCGGGGCCTCGAACTGCTCGACAGCGTGGCGCGCGAGGCGGCGGCGCGGGCGCGTCAGGCGGGCGATGTCTGGAAGCGGCGGGAGCATGTGGTGGTCGCCGGCGTGCGCCACCTGATGGACGTGCTCGACGCGCCGCTGCCAGGCGGCGGCGGCGGCATGGCCGACGATCTTTCCGAACTCGAGGCCGTGCGCGCCGACCACGCGCTTCAGGTCGAGTCCCATATCCGCACCCTCGACCAGCTCGCCACGGCGGTCGCGATTTTCGACCGGTCGAAAAGGCTGGTCTTCGCCAACGCCGCCTATCGTCATCTCTGGCAGCTCGATCCGGCCTTTCTCGAACAGGGTCCGTCGGATTCCCAAATTCTCGATCGCCTGCGCGCCGACCGCCGCCTGCCCGAGCAGGCCGATTACCGCAGCTGGAAGGCGGCGCTGCACAGCGTCTATCAGGCCGTGGAGCCGGCGCCACAGATCTGGCACCTGCCCGACGGCCGCACCTTGCGCGTCGCCTTCGATTCCAATCCGCAGGGCGGAATCACCTATCTGTTCGACGACGTCAGCGAGCGTTTCGCGCTCCAATCGCAATATAACGCGCTGGCCAGGGTGCAGAGCGAGACGCTCGACGCGCTGCAGGAAGGCGTCGCGGTCTTTGGGGCCGACGGCCGCCTCAAATTGTCCAACCCCGCCTTCGCCCGCCTGTGGCGGCTGCCCGAAAAGCTGATCGCGGAGCGGCCCCATATCGACGCCGTCACCGCCGCCGGCAAGCCGCTCGCGCCGGACGACGCCGTCTGGGCCGATCTGCGTTCGGCGGTCACCGGCCTTCACTCGGCGCGAATGGGCTTCGAGCGCCGCATGAACCGCGTCGACGGCGCGGTCGTCGATTGCGCCGTCGCCCCGTTGCCCGACGGCGGCGCTCTTCTGACCTTCATCGACGTGACCGACGGCGTGAATGTCGAGCGCGCCCTCAAGGAACGCAACCAGGCGCTCCTCGCCGCCGAGCGGTTGCGCAACGATTTCGTGCATCATGTCTCCTACGAGCTGCGCTCGCCGCTGACCAATATCATCGGCTTCATCCAGCTTCTGGGCGACGGCAGCGTCGGCCCGCTCAACGAGAAGCAGCGCGAATATGCCGGCTATGTGCTGAAATCCTCGGCCGCGCTGCTGGCGATCATCAACGACATTCTCGATCTCGCCACCATCGACCGCGACGCGATGGCCTTGCAGCTCGGCGAGGTCGAGATCCGCCGCGTCATCGCCGAGGCCGCCGAAGGCCTGCAGGACCGGCTGGCGGAATCCCATGTCGAGCTGTCGATCGTCGCCGCCCCGGGCATCGGCGCCTTCCAGGCCGACGGCCAGCGCGTCCGCCAAATTCTCTTCAACCTGCTCTCCAACGCCATCGGTTTTTCCGAACCGGGCCAGGTCGTCACCCTCGCCGCCTTGCGCCGCGACGGAGAGATCGTGTTCAAGGTCACCGACCGCGGGCGCGGCATCCCGCCGGAGCTGCTCGACAAGGTGTTCGACCGTTTCGAGAGCCACACCATCAATTCGCGCCATCGCGGCGTCGGCCTCGGCCTGTCGATCGTGCGCGCCTTTGTCGAATTGCATGGCGGAACGATTCATATCGATTCCGCGCCGGGAGAAGGGACGGTCGTGACCTGCATTTTCCCTATTCGGGACGGCGAGATGGTCGGCCGGCCGAAGGTTGAGCCAAGAGCGGAGGAGCGGGCATGAGCGGGCCAGTCTGGCGCGTGGAATTGCCCGACGAAGCGGCGACCCGCGCCCTGGCGCGGGAAATCGCCGGGATGGTCGGCGCGGGCGATCTCGTCACCTTGAGCGGCGATCTCGGCGCCGGCAAGACCACCCTGGCCCGCGCCCTGATCCGCGACCTCGCCGACGATCCCGAACTTGAGGCGCCGAGCCCGACCTTCACCTTGATGCAGGTCTATGACACGCCGGCCTTCGCCATCGTCCATGCCGATCTCTATCGGGTGAAAGACCCCGCGGAACTTGCCGAACTCGGCTGGGACGAGGCGGCCGAAGGCGCGCTGGTGATCGTCGAATGGGCCGAGCGCGCGGGCTCGGCGCTAGCGGCCGACCGGATCGACATCGCGCTGTACATGGATGCGAAACGCGGGCCGGATTTCCGCCGCGCCGAAATCGTCGGCCATGGCGAGGCGGCGCGCCGCCTCGTCCGCCTGCGCGGCGCGCAGAATCTTCTGGAGCGCTGCGGCTGGGACGAGGCCGAGCGCCGGCACATGCAGGGCGACGCCTCGACCCGCGCCTATGAATTGCTGGTCAAGCCCGACGGCGACAAGGCGGTGCTGATGATCTCGCCGCCGCGCGCCGACGGCCCCCCGGTCAAGGGCGGCAAGCCTTACAGCGCGCTCGTTCATCTCGCCGAGGACATCAGGCCGTTCATCGCCATGGACGAGGCCCTGATCGCGGAGGGCGTTTCCGCGCCGCGCATTTTCGCCGCCGACCTCGACGCCGGCCTGGCGGTGCTGGAATATTTCGGCGAGGACGTCGTGGTTGACGCCGACGGGCCGCGCCCGGAGCGCTATTCCGAGGCCATGCGGCTGCTCGCCCGTCTGCATGGCAAAAAGCTTCCCGAAGAGATCGCCTTTTCCGGGGGGATTTATCGCCTGCCGAGCTATGACCTCGGCGCCTTTCTGACCGAGGCGGAGCTGCTGGTCGAGTGGTACGCGCCTCATGTCCTCTGCGTTCAGCTCGCCTCGGGCGCGCGGGCGCAATATGAGAACGTCTGGCGGGCGATTCTCGCCGGCCCGCTGGCCGAACCCACGACCTGGACCCTGCGCGACTATCACTCGCCCAATCTGCTTTGGCTCGCCAATCGCGTCGGCGACCAGCGCGTCGGCGTGATCGATTTCCAGGACGCCTTGCTCGGTCCCCCGGCCTATGATCTGGTGTCGCTGCTGCAGGACGCCCGCGTCACCGTGCCGGACGAACTGGAGCTGAAACTGCTCGGCGCCTATTCCTTCATCCGCAAGAAAAGCGAAGAAGGTTTCGACGTCGCGTCTTTCGCCACCTCATACGCGGTCATGGGGGCGCAGCGCGCGAGCAAAATTCTGGGCATTTTCGCCCGGCTCGACAAGCGCGACGGCAAGCCCGGCTATCTCGGCCATATTCCGCGGGTGAAAAACTATCTCGAAAAAGACCTCGGCCATCCAGCGCTCGCCGAGCTCAAGGCCTGGTTCGAGCAATATCTGCCGCAGCTTTTCGTCGAGGAGGCCGTCGCTTGAAAGCGCAACCGGAAAAGGCGTTTGTCTTCGCGGCGGGGCTCGGCGCGCGGATGCGGCCGATCACGCTGTCCGTCCCCAAGCCGCTGGTGCGCATCGGCGGCAAGGCCATGCTCGATCACGTGCTCGACCGGCTCGAAGAGGCGGGCGTCAGGGAAGCCATCGTCAATGTCCATTGGCTGGCCGACCGGATCGAGGATCATCTCCGCGACCGCACGGCGCCGCGCATCAAGATTTCGGATGAGCGCGACCTGCTGCTCGACCAGGGCGGCGGCATCGTCAAGGTTTTGGGCGAATTCGGCCAAAAGCCCTTTTTCATCTGCAACACCGACGCGTTGTGGATCGACGAGCCGGAGCCGCAGGTCGCGCGCCTCGCCCGCGCCTGGGACGGCGACAGGATGGACGTGCTGCTGCTGCTCGCCGACATGAAGACCAGCCTCGGCGTCGAGGGGCGCGGCGATTTTTTCCGCGACGCGCAGGGGCGGCTGTCGCGCCCGGCGCCGGGCGAGGCCGCGCCTTATGTCTATTCCGGCGTCGGCGTCATCAAGTCCTCTCTGTTCGAGGGCCTTGCGCTGGAGCCGCTCCGGCTCGCGCCCTTCTTTTTCGCGGCGGCCGAGCGGGGCCGTCTTTATGGACTGCCGCTCGAAGGCCGCTGGCTCCATGTCGGCGCGCCGGAGACGATCGAAAAGGCCGAAATGATTTATCGGGCTGCGGCGGCCTGAGCTTCGCGCCGCGCTCTTGCCGCCAGACCATTCGGGGACGATCTTGCCGCCGCGCGTTTTCACCATTCCTCCCGGCGCGCCCTTTCTGAGAGTTTTCGCCGGCGCCTTGCTCGATGGAGGGATCGTTCCAGGCCTGTCGCGCGCTTCGGGGCCGCTGGCGCTCGCCAGGGCGACGATTTTCGTGCCGACTCGGCGCGCCGGCCGGGCGCTGGCGACGGAGCTTGCGCGCCAGAGCGGCAATCCCGCGCTTCTGCTGCCGAAAATCTTAGCCCTCGGCGCGCTCGACGGCGAGAACGGCGACGCGGCTTTCGACAATCCGCTCGACCCCGCTTTGCCTCGCGCGGCGCGCGATATCGAGCGCCGGATGATTTTGGGCGAACTCATCCTCGCCTGGGCGCGCAATTTGCGCCAGGCCATCGTCTCGATCGACGCGGACGGCAAGGTGCGCCATGCGTCGGAAAGCCTGCTCGTCGCCGCCCACCCGGCCGACGCCTGGCGCCTTTCCGGCGATCTCGCCGCCTTGATCGATGAAATGATCATCGAGAATGTCGATTGGGCGGCTTTGAAGAATCTCAACGGCGAATTCGACGATTATTGGCGGATCACGCTGAATTTTCTCGACATCGCCATGCGCAACTGGCCGGAGGTTCAGCACGAGCGGGGCTTTGTCGATCCGGCGGCGCGCCAGCAGGCGCTGATCGAACGCGCCATCGACCAAGTCGGGCGCGACGGCGAGCCAATGATCGCCATCGGCTCGACCGGCTCCAATATTCGCACCGCCCGCCTGCTCAAGGCGATCGCTGGCGCGCCGCAGGGCGCGGTGGTCCTGCCAGGGCTCGATCAGCGCCTTGACAAGGAATCCTTCGCCGCCATCCGCAACGGGGACGAGCCTTGCGCCACCCATCCCCAGGCTTTTCTGGCGCGGCTGATCGAAACGCTCGGCGTGACGCGCCAGGAGGTGGTCGCGCTCGGCGCGCCTCTTGGCGCGCGCGCCAATGGGCGCCCCGAGCGCGAGGCCTTTTGTTCCGAGGCTTTTCGCCCAGCCGACACCACCGACCTCTGGCCGCGCTGGCGCGCCGCGCAGGCGCCGGAATCCTTGACGGAGGCGCTGGCCGGCGTGACCTTGATCGAGGCGGCCGACGAACGCGAGGAGGCTCTGACCATCGCCGTGATCCTGCGCGAGGCGCTGGAGCATGACGGCCTGACCGCCGCGCTGGCGACGCCGGATCGCGGCCTGGCGGAGCGGGTGCGCGCCGAATTGTTGCGCTGGAACGTCGAGATCGACGATTCCGGCGGCGTGTCGCTTGCCGCCTCGCGCGCCGGTTCGCTGGCGCGGCTGGTCCTGCTCGCGCTCACCGGGACCGGCGCCGATTGGGCGGCGTTGATTTCGCATCCGGATTTCTCGCTCGGCCTTGGCGCCGAGGCGGAAAGGTTGGCGCGCCTGTTCGAAATCGGCGTGTTGCGTGCCGACGCCGGCGGCGATTTTTGGCGCGACCGCATCGAACCGGCGCGCCAGGCGGCGCGGGATCGGCACGCTCATCCGCGCCAGAAGGAAATTTCGGGCGGGGATTGGGCGGCGCTGAGAGATTTCGCCGAAAAACTCGACGCCGCCTTCACGCCTTTGCGCGCTTTGGCTCAAGGTGGCGAGACGGCCCTAAAACCTTGGCTCGCCGCTCATCGCAAGGCTTTGGGTCTTGTCGTCGCCGGCGACGAGCAGGCGCTGCCGTCGGGCGACGACGGCGCGGCGCTGGAAAAGCTTTTGTCGGAACTCGAAACTTCGGCCAATGCCGCCTTTACCTTCCATGCCGAAAGCTATGCCGCCTTTTTCGATGCGTTGATTTCGGAACAGGTTCTGCGCGGCGCGACCCGCGCCCATCCGCGTCTCAAGATTCTGGGTCTGCTGGAAGCGCGCCTGATGAGCGTCGATCGGCTGGTGATGGCGGGTCTGGACGAGACGATCTGGCCGCCGCGCGGCGAGAGCGATTGTTTCCTCAACCGGGCGATGCGGGCGCAGCTCGGCCTGTCGTCGCCGGAACGCCGCATCGGCCAGACCGCGCATGATTTCGTCCAGGGGTTCGGGGCGCCGGAAGTGGTGCTGAGCCGGGCGAAGAAGCGGGGCGGTTCGCCGACCACGCCGTCGCGTTTCCTGCAGCGCATGGAGGCGCTGGCGGGAGAAAAGATTTTTGCGGAATTGCGCGCACGCAGCGCGAACTGGCTCGGCTTCGCGCGCCAACTCGATCAGGCGCCGCAGGCGCCGCCGTTGCAACGGCCGGCGCCCGCGCCCGATCTGGCCTTGCGCCCGGCAAAACTGTCGGTGACCCGGATCGAGACCCTGCGGCGCGACCCCTATGCGATCTATGCCGAGTTCATTTTAAAGCTTCTGCCCCTGCCAGAACTCGATCAGGAGCCGGGCGCGCGCGAAATCGGCACGGCTCTTCATGCGGCGTTGGAGCAATTCTGCGAACGTCATCCCGCCGGCCCCCTGCCGGAAAACGCCCGCGACGAACTGGTCGAACTGGCGCAGAAAGAACTCGCTACATTCAAAACCGACCCGGAATTTCTGGCCTTCCGCTGGCCGCGTCTGTTGCAGGGCGTCGATCTGTTTCTCGCTTTCGAGGCGGAGCGGCGTCCGCTCATCGAGCGCGTCGAGGTCGAGGTGGGGGGCGCCTGCGCATTCCCCTCGACGACAATTCGGAATTCACCCTCACCGCCACCGCCGACCGCATCGAACTGCTCAAGGATGGAACGGCGGCGCTGGTCGATTACAAGAGCGGCCGTCCGCCTTCCAGCAAGGAAGTCGGCGCCGGCTGGTCGCCGCAACTCACTTTGGAGGCGGCCATTCTGTCCAGCGGCGCCTTCCAGGGCGTTGAAACCCGCGAGGTGAGCGAAGCCTTTTACGTTCCGGTTGGTGGCGGCAAGGACAAGCCGCGCCGGCTCGGCAAGGACGATGAGCCTTTCGGGGACCTGGTCGCGCAGCATTACGACGAACTCGTCCAATTGCTGAATGATTTCCGTGATCCGAAGCAGTCCTATCCGGCGCGGCCATTCCCGCAATTCGCCTTGCGCTACAACGCCTATGACCATCTCGCCCGCACCCGCGAATGGTCGGCCTCGGGCGGCGAAGGCGGCGGAGACGAGTCATGAGCGGCGTGCGCAAGATTCCGGAGGCGACGAGGGCGCGGCAGGCTCTGGCCTCGGACCCGCGCGTTTCGGCCTGGGTGTCCGCCAACGCCGGATCGGGCAAGACCCATGTGCTGGCGCAAAGGGTCATCCGCCTGTTGCTGGCGCGCTGCGAGCCGGGGCGCATATTGTGCCTGACCTTCACCAAGGCGGCGGCGGCCAATATGGCCGAGCGCGTGTTCCAGACCCTGTCGAAATGGACCGCGCTCGATGACGAGGCCTTGTGCGACGCCATTGAAGCGACCGGCGCCGCGCGCCCGCGCGAACAGAAGGACGTCGATTTCGCGCGAAAACTTTTCGCCCGCGCCGTGGAGACGCCGGGCGGTCTGAAGATCCAGACCATCCACGCCTTCTGCGAACGGGTGCTGCACGCCGCGCCCTTCGAGGCCAATGTCGCGGCCGGTTTCACCGTGGTCGAAGAGGTCGAGCAGCAGCAACTTTCCGCCCGCGCCCGCCGGGAGAGTCTTCATGCGGCGGAGCGCGATCCCGAACTCGGCGCGGCGCTGGCGCGCGTCGCCGGGGACGCCGGCCTGGTCTTCGACAAGCTGTTCGATGAAGCTTTTTCGCGCCGCGCCTTGTTCCGCGCCGGGACTCCAAACGCCTTGCGCGCCGCGCTCGGCCTCGCGCCGGGCGAGACGCCCGAAACATTGTGCAAGGCCATGCTGGAAGACGGGATCGCGCCGAAGCGATGGCCGGATTTTGCCGCCTTTCTGTCCGGCGGTACGGCGACCGACGCCAAAAGAGGCGCGGATTTCTCCGCTGCTTTCGCAGCCTTCCGTGCTGGCCGCCGCGATGAGGCGTTGGCGATTTACCGCCAGATTTTTTTCATCGGAAATGGCGAGGGCGGTCCGCGCGCGACCTTGCTTTTCAACAGGCTCGCGACCGCGCGCCCAGACCTGGTTGAGGAGCTCACGAAGGAGCAAAATCGCTTGATCGCCCTGCGCGAAAAGATCAAGGCGGCCGAAACGGCGGAACGCAGCCTCGCCTTGAGCCTCGTCGTCAACGCCATTCTCGACCGTTACGATTCCATCAAAGCCGAGCGGCAGATTCTCGATTTCGAGGATTTGATCGCACGCACGGCGGAAATGTTCCGGCGCTCTTCGGCGCGCTGGGTGCTGCAAAAGCTCGACGCCGGGATCGAGCATATTCTGGTCGACGAAGCGCAGGACACCAGCGCCGATCAATGGGAGATTCTCGACCGCATTTCCGAGGATTTTTTCGCCGGCGAGGGCCAGGCGCGGCGCCCGCGCAGCTTTTTCGCGGTGGGCGACGAAAAGCAGTCGATCTTTTCGTTCCAGGGCGCCGAGCCAAAGCTTTTCGCGGCCAAGCAGGGCGAGTTCAAGAAACGCGCGCAAGCCGCACAAAAGCCGTTCGAGTCGGTTGAACTGACGCTTTCCTTCCGCTCGGCCCCCGGCGTGCTGGAAGCGGTGGACAAGGTTTTCGAAACGCCGGACCATTTTCGTGGACTGTCAGCGCAGGAACATCATGAGCACACCGTGCATGAGGCGCTCAAACGCGACCTGCCGGCGCGGATCGAAATCTGGGACGTGATCGCGCCGGGCGAGAAAGAGGAGCGGCGCGACTGGCGTCTGCCGCTCGATTTCCGCGATGAGACCGACCCGCCGATCCGCGCGGCGCGGCGCATCGCCGAGACGATCAAAAGCTGGCTTGCGCCCGGCTCCGGCGAGACGGTTCATGACCACGGCGCGCGACGCCCGATCCGTCCCGGCGACATCATGATCCTGGTGCGCCGCCGCGACGCCTTTTTCGAGGCCATGACCCGCGCTTTGCGCGAAAAGGGCGTGCCGGCGGCGGGCGCCGACCGGCTGAAGCTCGCCGAACATATTGCGGTGATGGACCTGGTCGCCATCGGCCGCGCCGCGCTGCTGCCGGAAGACGACCTGACCCTCGCGACCGCGTTAAAAACGCCGCTGTTCGGCTTCGACGACGACGACCTGCTGCGCGTCGCGCCCTCGCGCGAGGGATCGCTGCAGGATGCCTTGCGGGCGTCGGACGACACAAAACGCCAAGCCGCCTGCGTAAAACTCGACCTTTTGCGCAAGCTTGGGCGCGCCTCGCCGCCCTTCGCCTTTTACGCGCGCCTGCTCGGGCCGCTCGGCGCCCGCCGCGCCTTTCTGTCTCGGCTCGGGCCGGAGGCGGGCGACGCGCTCGACGAGTTTCTGGGGCTGGCGCTGGCCCATGAGCGCGCCCGGGCGCCTTCGCTCGCCGCTTTTCTCGCCGAGGTCGCCCGGCTCGACGTCTCGATCAAGCGCGACATGGACCTGACCTCGTCTTTCGTGCGGGTGATGACCGTCCACGCCGCCAAGGGACTGGAGGCCAAGATCGTCTTTCTGCCCGACGTCTGCGGCGCGCCGGTCGGCAATCACGACGGCGCGCTTTTTCCG
This sequence comes from uncultured Pseudomonadota bacterium, assembly GCA_963703385.1. GTDB lineage: Bacteria > Pseudomonadota > Alphaproteobacteria > Rhizobiales > Beijerinckiaceae > Rhodoblastus. The sequence goes on along the minus strand of OY969816.1, from coordinate 2,696,199 downwards.
CTGGCGACGCCGGAGGGCGAACAGATCGCCTGGTCGCCGAAAAAGGACATGGACTGCCCCGCGGTGGCGGCGGCCCGCATGGCGCGGCGCGAGGCGGCCGGTGACGAATATCGCCGTCTGCTTTATGTCGCGCTGACCCGCGCCGAGGAGCGGCTCTATATCGCCGGCCATCGCGGCGGCCGCGATTGTCCACCGGAAAGCTGGCGGGGCATGATCGAGGCCTCGCTGACGCCGAACGCCGTCGAAGCGCCCGCTCCCTGGGGCGCAGAGCAAAAGGTCTTGCGTTACGGCGCGGCCGAAGCGAGCGAAGAAGCGCCGCTCGCCGCAGAGTCTCCGGCGGCGGAAGAAAGATCCGCGCCGCCGCCCGCCTGGCTCGCCGCGCCCGCCGCGGCCGAGCTTGCCGCGCCGCCGCCGCTGCGCCCCTCGAGCGCGCTCGAAGGCGCGGACCAGATTGCGGAGGGTGCGGCGCCTTCGCCGCAGCGCGCCCGGGCGCTCGAAGAGGGGCGGCTGATCCACCGCCTGCTGCAATTCCTCCCCGACCTGCCGCACCAATTGCGCCGCGAATCCGCGTTGCGCGATCTCGCCGCGCAGGGCCTTGGCGCCGAGCGCGCGGAACAACTCGTGGCGGCCGTGCTCGGCGTGCTCGACGACCAGCGGCTTGCGCCTTTGTTCGGGGAAAAATCCGTCGCCGAAGCGCGCATCGCCGCGCGGCTGAAAAAGCCCGGCGGCGGCTTGGTCGAGATCGTCGGCGCCATGGACCGCATGGCCGAGACGGAGGCGGGACTCTGGCTCGCCGATTACAAGACCGGCGCGCCGCGCCCCGAACGCCGGCCGGCCCATGTCGCCCAGCTCGCGCTCTACCGCGCCGGCGTCGCCCAGCTTTTTCCCGGGCGGGAGGCGCGCTGCTTCCTGATCCACGTACAGGGGCCCATCGTGGAGGAAATCGCGGCCGCCGAACTCGATGCGGCCCTGGGCGCGGCCCTGCGCGACTGAGGTTAAGAATTAGAAGATGTCTAAAATAGGCGGATTTGATTGCGCGCCGGCTCGGGGCGACGAAACTTGCGGCCATGGAGGTCGCAATATGAAGAAAAAATCGTCGCAAACTTTTCTCGCCGCCGCCGTTGTTCTGGGCGCCGGCTCGCTGGCCCTGGCCAAGGAAACGCCGGTCGGAACGCCGCAGAATGTCGCCGGCATGGAGATCGGCGCGGTCTATCTCCAGCCGATCGAAATGGACCCGCCCGGCATGATGCGCCCGGCCAACGCGTCCGACGTCCATCTCGAAGCGGATATCCACGCGACCAAGGGCAATTCCAATGGTTTCGCGACCGGCGATTGGATTCCCTATCTCGTCGTCAAATATCAGCTGACCAAGGAAGGAAGCGACGAGAAACGCGCCGGCGATTTCATGCCGATGGTGGCCGACGACGGCCCGCATTATGGCGACAATGTCAAGCTGATGGGGCCGGGCCGCTATAAGCTCGTCCTGCGTATCGAACCGCCGAGCGCCAACGCCGGCGCCCATTTCGGCCGCCATGTCGACAAGGAGACCGGCGTCGGTCCGTGGTTCCAGCCCTTTGACGCGAGCTACGAGTTCACTTACGCCGGCACGGGCAAGAAGGGCGCCTATTGAGATGAAAGCCGCCGTTTTGCTCGGTCTGATCGCTCTCGCCGCGCCTTCCGCGCCGGCGCGGGCGGAGAACGCGCCGAGCTTCCACATCGAATTCGCCGACGGAAAGTTCGAGCCGCGCCGGCTCGAAGTTCCGGCCAACACCACCTTCGAGATTCAGCTGGTGAACAAAGGCCAGGGCGCGGCGGAATTCGAGAGCAAGCAATTGCACAAGGAAAAGGTGCTGGCGCCCGGCGTGACCACCACCATGGTCATCCGCAATCTCGATCCCGGCGAATATGATTTTTTTGACGATTTCCACCCGGAAACGCCGCCCGCTGTGCTGGTCGCGAAATGATATGCCGATGAGGTGAGCGAATTGGGTCAATACGGCAATATCGTCTTCATCGTCTGGCGCGAGAGCATCGAGGCCTTGCTGGTGATCGGCATCCTCCAGGCCTGGCTTGGGAAGCAGGGCGAGGACGGGCGCACGCGCGGGCGGAAATTTCTCTGGGCGGGCGTCGGCGCCGGGCTTCTGGGCGCGGCGGCGCTCGGCGCGGCGATCATGCTGTTCGGCGACGAACTCGACGACGACAAGCAGCAGATGTTCCAGGCCGGGCTGATGCTGCTGGCCTGCGTGCTGATCGTGCAGATGGTGTTTTGGATGCGCCGCCATGGCCGCACCCTCAAGCGCGAGCTTGAGAGCGCATTGCAGAAGGCCGCCGATCAGGCGAACTTGTGGGGCGTATTCGTCCTGGCCGCCATAGCGGTGGCGCGCGAAGGCGCCGAGACCGTGGTCTTTCTCGCCGGAACGCTTTCCGCCGCGCGTGGCGTGGCGCTTTTATCGGCGGGGCTCGCGGCGGCGTGCGGCTTCGCTCTCGCGGTCCTCACTTATGCCGCGCTGCAATGGGGCAGCCGCATCCTGAACTGGCGGCTGTTCTTCCGCGTCACCGAAGTCATGCTGCTGCTGCTTGCCGGCTCGCTGTTGCTGAACGCCGCCGACAACCTCACCTCGCTTGGACTCGTGCCGCGCCTGTCCGGCCATTTGTGGGACGCGTCCGCCTTCCTTTCCGATGGTGGCGGAATCGGCGGCCTGTTCTCTTCGCTCACCGGCTGGCGCGCGCGGCCGGACCTCACCGAACTTCTGGTGTTTTTCTTCTATTGGGCTGCAATGGCATGGCTGCTGTATCGACCTCAGACAGCGACGCGGTGAGCCACGCTGCTGAACAGCTGTCGTCCCGGAGCATCGACGCCGTTCTGGCGCGTTTCGGGATCTGGCTGCGCGACCACCAGAACATCATCCGCCGCCTGCAATGGGCGGTGGTCGGCGCCTATGTCGTTCTTCTCGTCCTTCCCGCCGTCCTGCCCTTGCCCCGGGGCGCGGCCCATATCTGGACCAATGTCACGCTTTTCGCGCAATTCGTGTTCTGGGGACTCTGGTGGCCCTTCGTCCTCGTCTCGATGGCGCTGGTCGGGCGGCTGTGGTGCGGCCTGCTTTGCCCGGAAGGGGCCCTGAGTGAGCGGGCGGCGGAACATGGGCGCGGCGGCGCCATTCCCCATTGGCTGCAATGGAAGGGCTGGCCCTTCGTCGCCTTCGTGCTGACGACGATCTATGGCCAGATGACCAGCGTCTACCAATATCCCGGGCCCGCGCTGGTGGTGCTTGGCGGCTCGACCCTCGCCGCGATCGGCGTCGGCTGGCTGTGGGGCCGCAACAAGCGCGTCTGGTGCCGTTTCCTGTGCCCGGTCAATGGCGTGTTCAACCTGCTGGCCAAACTGGCGCCCTTCCATTTCCGCGTCGATCGCGACGCCTGGGCGCATTTCCCGAAATCGCGCGGCGGTCACGCCGCGCCGCTGAACTGCGCGCCCCTCATTCCCGTGCGCAACATGAAGGGCGCCGGCGCCTGCCATATGTGCGGGCGATGCAGCGACTATCGCGGCGCCGTGACCCTGGCGCGCCGCTCGCCCAATCATGAGATCGTCCATGTCGCCGGCGACATGACCAATCCGTGGCAGAGCGCGCTGATCCTGTTCGGCCTGCTCGGCGTCGCCGCCGGCGCCTTCCACTGGGGCAATTCCGACCTTTATGTCCAGATCAAGCAATATCTCGCCGACCGGCTCGCCGACCATCACCTGATCTGGCCGATGGAGCCGGTCCTGCCTTGGTATGTGCTGACCAATTATCCCGATCTCAACGACACGATGACGCCGCTCGATGGCGCGGTGCTGCTGCTCTATATCGGCGGCGTCGCCGTTGCGATGGGGTTGGGCCTGAGCTTTTTCCTCGCCTTGGCGGCGCGGGCCTGCGGCCGGTGGTCGTCGAGGGCGTTCCACCATTTTGCCCAGGCCTTGATTCCCGTCGCCGGCTGCGGGGTCTTCCTCGGCCTGTCTTCGCTGACCGTGACCATGCTCAAGGCCGAGGGAATCGTCCTGCCTTTCGTCGACGCCTTGCGCGCGGCGCTGCTGATCGGCGCCGGATCGTGGTCCTTGTGGCTCGGCTGGGGCGTCGCGGGAACCAGGACGCAAGCGATTGCGCGACGGCTCGCCGCGACTTTGGCCTTGTCCGGCGCGGTCGCTCTCGGCTGCCTCGTCTGGGGCAGCCTGTTCTGGAAAAACGCCTGAGCGTTTATGCTGGCGCGCAAAGCCGGGGAGCGCGATCATGTTCCGAGAGATTGAAGGTCTTCCTTCCGGGGTGCTTGGCCTTGAGGCGCATGGGCGCGTCACCCATGCGGACTACCGCGACGCGCTGCTGCCGCGACTGGAGGCGGCGGCGGCGCAAGGACCGGTGGACATGATCTACGCGATTGGCGAGGATTTCGAAGGCTTCGATCTCGAAGCCATGTGGGACGACGCCGCCGTCGGCTTGCGCAACTGGAAAAATTTCCGCCGCGTCGCCGTGGTCGGCGATCAGACGTGGATAAGGGCGGCGGTCAGTCTATTCGCGCCCTTCTATCCTTGCGAATTCAGGCTGTTCAAAGGCTCGGAGCTTGCCGCGGCCAGAGAGTGGATGTCACGCCCGCCGCAGGGCTGAGCATTTCATAGCTTTTTCATCGGCTGGGAAACGACAAGCGCGACGAATTCGGAAAAATCGTGCGCCGCCGCCTCGTAGTCGCGCCACAGCGACGCCTTGACGTAACCCCAGCTATCCTTGTTCTTCGCTGCCTGATCGATCCGCGCGCGCAGGGCGTCGTTTTCCTTCTCGATCTGGCGCAGGAACTTGCTGCGGACCTCGGTGAAACCGCCGGTTTCATGGAATTCCCGCGTCCGCTTGCGCAAGTCTTCGGCGAGTTTTTCCAGCTTTTCGTTGAGCTGCTCGATTTCTCTGTCGGGCATGGTTACATCCTCCAACGCCCCCCGGCCGGCGCCGCGAGACCGCCGCTGCATTTGACGATATGGCGACGCGCGCCGCCACGCGCAATAGCGCCTTCGCGCCCCAGATCGCAGGCGACGCGGCGGCGTAAAATCGACATAATGGCCGGCGAATCTCAAAACCTTCTTCCCCAGAGGCTCGCTTGCATTCGTCGAAGCCGTTCACCGTCACCCGGCGCGCCGCCCTGCTTTCCGCCGCCGCTCTGCCCCTGTTCTCGCTGCCCGTCCGCGCCGCCTCCGGTGAGGCGTGGCGCAAGGCTTACGGCCTGTCGTCCTTCGGCGACCTGAGCCTGCCCGAGAATTTCGATCATTTTCCCTATGCCCAGCCCGGCGCGCCGCGCGGCGGGCAACTGAAAATGGAGGCGGTGGCGAACTCTTACGATTCGCTCAACGGTTTCATCCTGCAAGGCAATCCGGCGATCGGCCTGTCGATCCTCAACGACAGCCTGATGGCCGGCAATCTCGACGAGGACAATGCGATCTACGGCCTCGTCGCGCATTCGGTCGAGATTTCCCCGGACAAGCGCCAATATCGCTTTCATCTGCGGCGCGAGGCGCGTTTCCACGACGGATCGCCGCTGACCGCCAGGGACGTGGTTTTTTCTCTGAACATTCTGCGCGGAAAAGGCCATCCGGTGATCCAGCAATTGCTGCGCGATCTGGAAAAGGCCGAGGCCCAGGCCGACGATGTCGTGCTGGTCACATTGCGGGAAAATTTCGGGCGCGACTCGATTCTCAATATCGCCGGCCAGCCCATCCTGTCGGAGGCCTACTACAACACCCACGACTTCACCCGCGCCGGGATGGAGCCGCCGCTCGGCTCGGGCGCTTACAAGATCGGAGCCTTCGAACAGGGCCGCTATATCGCCTATGACCGGGTGGCGGATTATTGGGCCAAGGATTTGCCGGTCAATGTCGGCCAGAACAATTTCGACGTCATTCGCTACGATTATTTCGGCGAGCGTGCGGTCGGCTTCGAGGCTTTCAAGGCGGGAACCGTGAATCTCCACGAATCCTCGACCGCCTCCGAATGGGCGACGGGCTATGATTTTCCCGCCGTGCGCGACGGCCGCGTGGTGAAAATGGAGATTCCCGACCGCCGCAGTCCCGGCTTCCAGGGCTTCTTTTTCAATCTGCGCCGGCCAGTCTTCAAAGATCCCCGCGTGCGTGAGGCGCTGGGCTGCTGTCTCGATTTCGAATGGGACAACCGCAACCTGTTCTATGGCGCCTATAAGCGCGCGGTGAGCTATTTCGAAAACACCGACATGAAGGCGGAAGGGCCGCCTTCGCCCGAGGAGCTGAAGATTCTGGAGCCCTTGCGCGGCAAAATTCCGGATGAGGTTTTCGGCCTGCCCTTCGTTCCGCCGGTCTCCGACGGCTCCGGTCAGGACCGCGCGCTTCTCAAACACGCCTATGATCTGCTCAAGGCGGCCGGCTGCAAGCGGCAGGGCGAGCAACTGCTGCTGCCCGACGGGACGCCCTTCGCCTTCGAATTTCTGGAAACCACGACCACTTTCGAAAAAGTCGCGCAGCCCATGTTCAAGAACATGGAGCTGCTGGGAATCGCGCCGCGCATGAGAATCGTCGATTCCGCGCAATACAAGCAGCGGCTCGACACATTCGATTTCGACATGATCGTGGACCGCAAAATGATCGGCGGCGTGCCCGGCGACGAACTTTTGGCCTATTTCGGCTCGAAATCCGGCAAGACGCAGGGCGGGCTGAACCTGGCCGGCATCGACGATCCGGCGGTGGACTTCCTCATCGACAAGGCGCTCAAGGCCCAGTCGCGCGCCGAACTGGCAGCGACCTGCCGGGTGTTGGACCGCGTCCTGCGCGCCGGGCGCTATTGGATTCCCAACTGGTATTCGCCATACCGCCGCATTGCCGCCTGGGATTTCTTCGGCCGGCCCAGGGAAACGCCGAAACTCGATCTCGGCATTTCCTCCCTGTGGTGGTGGGACGCCCAGAAGGCGGCGGCGACCAAGGCCAAGAGCTGATGGCGGCCTATGTCGCGCGGCGCATCCTGCTGATGATTCCGACCCTGTTCGGGATTCTCTCCCTGTCCTTCCTGATCGTGCAATTCGCCCCCGGCGGGCCGGTGGAGCGGGTTCTGGCGCAAATTCAGGGGCAGGACCTGGGCGCGACCGCGCGGTTCGGCGGCGCCAATAGCGCGATCGCCGCCGGGCGCGGCGGCGCGGCCTCGGAATATTCCGGCAAGTATCGCGGCGCCCAGGGCCTTGACCCGAAATTCATCAAGGAGCTGGAAAAGCAGTTCGGCTTCGACAAGCCGCCGCTGGAGCGCTTCTGGTTGATGATCAGCCATTACGCCCGGTTCGATTTCGGCCGCTCCTATTTTCGCGACGAGCCGGTGATTACCCTGATCAAGGAAAAGCTCCCGGTGTCGATGTCGCTCGGCCTGTGGATGACTTTTCTGTCCTATATGATCTCGATTCCCCTCGGCATCGCCAAGGCGCGCCACGAAGGCGAATCCTTCGACATCTGGACCTCGGGCGTCATCATCGTCGGCTACGCCATCCCGAGTTTCCTCTTCGCGATCCTGCTGATCGTGCTCTTCGCCGGCGGCTCGTTCTGGCAGATTTTCCCGCTGCGCGGCCTGACCTCCGACGATTTTTCCCAGCTCACGCTGTTCGGCAAGATCAAGGATTATCTCTGGCACATCGTCCTGCCGGTCTCGGCGCTGACGCTTGGCGCCTTCGCCACCACGACCTTTTTGACCAAGAACGCCTTCATCGACGAAATCCGCAAACAATATGTCATCACCGCGCGGATGAAGGGCCTGACCGAGCGCCGCGTGCTCTATGGCCATGTCTTCCGCAACGCCATGCTGATCGTGATTTCCGGCTTTCCCGGCGCCTTCCTCTCGGCTTTTTTCACCGGCTCTTTGCTGATCGAGACGATTTTCTCGCTCGACGGTCTCGGCCTGTTGTCCTTCGAATCGACGCTCAACCGCGATTATCCGGTGGTCTTCGCCAATCTCTATATTTTCGCCCTGCTCGGCCTCGTCATCAATCTGATCTCCGACCTGACCTATGCGTGGATCGACCCGCGCATCGATTTCGAAACGCGGGAGACCTGATGTTGGCGCTCTCCCCGATCAGCCGGCGCCGCCTCGAAGCCTTCAAGCGCAATCGGCGCGGCTATTTCTCCTTCTGGTTCTTCCTGATCGCCTTCGTCCTGTCGCTCGGCGCGGAATTCATCGCCAACGACAAGCCAATCCTCGCCCTTTACCAGGGCGAATTGCTCTTTCCCGTCTTCGTCAATTATCCGGAAGAGAAATTCGGCGGCTTCCTGGCCGAGACCGATTATCGCGATCCGGTGATTTTCAAGGAGATCGAGGCCCATGGCTGGCTGATCTGGCCGCCGATCCGCTATGCCGACGACACGCACAATCTCGCCTTGCCAGTCCCTGCGCCCTCGCCGCCGACCTGGGCGCTCACCAACCAGCAGTGCGCCCAAGGCAAGACATTTTCCGGCGAGCCGGCGCGGAATTGCCGCCAGATCGAATGGAACTGGCTCGGCACCGACGACCAGGGCCGCGACGTGGTGGCGCGACTGATCTATGGCTTCCGCATCTCGGTGCTGTTCGGCCTGCTGCTCGCCGGAATTTCCTCGCTCGTCGGCGTGACCGCCGGCGCGATCCAGGGCTATTTCGGCGGCTGGACCGATCTGCTGTTCCAGAGATTCATCGAAATCTGGTCGTCGCTGCCGAGCCTCTATATCCTCATCATCCTTTCGGCCATCGTCGCGCCAAGTTTCTTCGTGCTGCTGTTCATTTTGCTCGCCTTCTCCTGGGTCAATCTCGTCCACGTCGTGCGCGCCGAATTTTTACGCGCACGCAACTTTGACTATGTTCGGGCGGCCCGCGCGCTCGGCCTTCCCGACCGCAAGATCATGGTCAAACATGTGTTGCCCAACGCCATGGTGGCGACGCTGACCTTCCTGCCCTTCATCCTCAATTCCTCGATCACGACCCTGACCTCGCTCGATTTTCTCGGCTTCGGCCTGCCGCCGGGCTCGCCCTCGCTCGGCGAGCTTCTGTTGCAGGGGAAAAGCAACCTCCAGGCGCCCTGGCTCGGCCTTTCCGGCTTCGCGGTGATCGCGGTCACGTTGTCGCTGCTGGTCTTCACCGGCGAAGCCCTGCGCGACGCCTTCGATCCGCGAAAGGGGTTCTGATGGCCCCGGACGCGCCTCTGCTGGACATCAGCGACCTCTCGGTCGGTTTCGGGCCGACCGGCCGCGAGTCGCTCGCGGTCGAAAACGTGTCCCTGCGGCTGGAGCGCGGCCGGACGCTCGGGCTCGTCGGCGAATCCGGCTCCGGCAAATCGGTCATGGCCCTATCCGTCGTGCGCCTGCTGGCGCCGGGCGCCAAAATCCTTGGCGGCCAAATCTTGTTCCAGGGCCGCGACCTGCTGAAAGCCAACGAGGCCGCTTTGCGCGCCGTGCGCGGCGCGCGGATCGGCATGGTGTTCCAGGAGCCGATGACCTCGCTCAATCCCCTGCACCGGATCGAGCGGCAGATCGGCGAAATTCTCGAAATCCACGGGCTTGCCTCGCGCGAAAAGCGCCGCGCCCGCACGATCGAACTGCTGAAAGAGGTCGGCCTGCAAAACGCCGAGAAAAGGCTCGACGCGTTTCCCCACGAACTTTCCGGGGGCCAGCGTCAGCGCGTGATGATCGCCATGGCGCTCGCCAACAACCCCGACCTGCTGATCGCGGACGAGCCGACCACCGCGCTCGACGTCACCGTCCAGGCGCAGATCCTGAAGCTGTTGCGCGACCTGCAGAAGCGCCATGGCATGGCGATCCTTTTCATCACCCACGATCTCGGGATCGTGCGTCGCGTGGCCGAGGAGGTGGCGGTGATGAAACTCGGCCGGGTGGTCGAAACCGGCCCGACCGAGCAGATTTTCACCGCGCCGCGCCACGACTATACCAGAATGCTGATCGCCGCCGAGCCGAGCGGCGCCGCGCCGCCGGTCGATCCGAATGCGAGGGAGGTGCTGGCGGCGCAGAATCTGAAAGTCTGGTTCCCGATCAAAAAAGGTTTTTTTGGCCGCGCCGCCGAATATGTGAAGGCGGTGGACGGCGTGTCGCTCGCCTTGCGCAAGGGGCAGACGCTGGCGCTGGTCGGCGAGTCGGGCTCGGGCAAGACCACGCTCGGCCTCGCGCTTCTGCGCCTGATCCGCTCGGACGGGCCGATCCTTTATCTCGGCCGCCATATCGACGGCCTGTCCTCGCGCGAAATGCGGCCGCTGCGCAAGGAAATGCAGATCGTCTTCCAGGACCCCTATGGCTCGCTGTCGCCGCGCCTTTCGGTCGCGGAGATCGTGGAAGAAGGCTTGCTGATCCAGAACAGTGGCCTGTCAGCGCAAGAACGTCGCGCCATCGTCGCCCGGGCGCTGGCCGACACCGGCCTCGATCCGGCGACGATGGATCGCTATCCGCATGAATTTTCCGGCGGCCAGCGCCAGCGCATCGCCATCGCCCGCGCTCTGGCGCTCGATCCCGAAATCATCGTGCTCGACGAGCCGACCTCGGCGCTCGACCGCTCGGTCCAGGCCCAGATGATCGATCTGTTACGCGATCTCCAGATGAGACGCGCTTTGTCCTATCTTTTCATCAGCCACGATCTGAAAGTGGTGAAGGCGCTCGCCTCGCAGATCGCGGTGATGCGCGACGGGAAAATCGTGGAGCAGGGTTCGGCGGAAGAGATTTTTGCGAGGCCGCGCGAAAAATATACCCAGGAGCTTTTCGCGGCGGCATTCGGCATGAACGGCGACGAGCCGTCAGGCCACCCCGGCGCGCAGCAGGTCGTGGATATGTAGAACGCCGACCGGCCTGCCGTCCTCGACGATGAACAGCACCGTGATTTTTTTGCGATTCATCGTCTCCAGCGCGGATGACGCCAATGCGCCACGCCGCGCGGTCAGGGGCGCGTGGGTCATGATCTCGCGCGGGGCCTTGTGCTGCAGCAGATCGTTCCAGTGCCGGCGCAGGTCGCCGTCGGTGATGATCCCGGCCAGCCGTCCCGAATCGTCCAAGAGTCCGACGCAGCCGAATCTCTTCCCGGTCATGGTCAGGATGACTTCGTTCATCAGCGCTGTCTCGGGCAGGAGCGGCATGTCCTCGCCCGCATGCATCAGATCGTCCACCTTGTGCAGCCGCGCCCCGAGCTTGCCGCCGGGATGGAACAGCCGAAAATCCTGGGCGGAAAAGCCGCGATCCTCGATCAGGGCGACGGCGAGAGCGTCGCCCAGCACCAGCTGGATGGTGGTGGAGGTGGTCGGCGCCAGGCCGTTGGGGCAGGCTTCCTCGACCAGCGGCAGTTCCAGCAGAACGTCGGCGGCGCGGCCGAGCGCGCTGTCGCGCCGCGAGGCGGCGGCGATCAGGGGTATGGCGAAGCGTTTGGAATATTCGATCAGGTCGGCGAGTTCCGCGGTTTCGCCCGACCAGGAAAAGGCCAGAACAACGTCATCCTGCGTGACCATGCCGAGATCGCCATGGCTTGCCTCGGCCGGGTGCAGGAAAAAAGCGGGCGTGCCGGTCGAAGCCAGGGTCGCGGCGACCTTGCGCCCGATATGGCCGCTCTTGCCCATGCCGCTGACGATCACTTTTCCACGCGCCGCGCGGATCGCGGCGATGGCCTTTGCCAGCGCCTCGCCCAGTTCGCCGTCGAGCGCCGCGCGCAGAAGGGCGACGCCGGCCGTTTCGATCTCCACGCTTCTCCTGGCGGCTTCAAGCGCGATGCTGTTCATTCGGGCCTCTTTTCGCTGAGGCCGCGATCCCTATAACATCGAAGCCGGAACGGCAATCCGTTCGATCCTCAGCCAAGTCCGTCGCGCAGGGTGTAGCCTGCGCCGCGCACGGTCTGCAGCAATGGCTTGTCGTGGCCCTTGTCGATCTTGCCGCGCAGGCGGGAAATATGCACGTCGATGACATTGGTTTGCGGATCGAAGTGATAGTCCCAGACATTTTCGAGCAGCATGGTCCTGGTCACCACCTGGCCGGCGTGGCGCATCAGATATTCCAGCAGGCGGAATTCGCGCGGTTGCAGGACGATCTCCTTGCTGGCGCGGAAAACCTTGTGCTTGAGCCGGTCGAGTTCGAGGTCGGCGACCCGATAGACCGTCTCCTCGGCCGACCCGCCGCCGCGCCGCCGCGCCAGGATCTCCGCGCGGGCGAGCAGTTCGGCGAAGGCATAAGGCTTGGCGAGATAATCGTCGCCGCCCGCGCGCAGGCCTTTGACCCGATCGTCCACCTGGCCGAGCGCGGAGAGGATCAGCGCCGGCGTGTCGATCTTTTGCGCCCGCAAGCCGCCGATCAGCGACAGGCCGTCGAGCTTGGGCAGCATGCGGTCGACGATCAGCACATCGTAATCGCCGCTTTCCGCTCGCGCATAGCCCGCTATGCCGTCGCCGGCCGAATCGGCGCTATGGCCGGCTTCGCGAAAGGCCTTGACCAGATAGGCGGAGGCCTGGGGATCGTCTTCGATGATCAGAATGCGCATGGCGGGAAGCATAATCGATTTCCAAAAAAAAGTCGGCAGGCCGGAGGGGCGTTCCGGCCTGCCGCTCTGAGCGCGCCTGTCAAAGCCGTCGCCGGCTGCGGGAGCGGGCGCGCCCCGTCTCGGATCGTCTATGCCACGCGCCTCACGAAGGATTGGCGGACAGCGCGAGGAAATGGGTGTTGTCGCCGGTCTTCACCCGAAGCAGCACGGCGCGGCGGCCATCCTTTTTCGCCTCGTCCAGGCCCTTGACCACGTCCTCGGGGCCGGTGACCGGCTTGCCGCCGATGTCGAGGATCACGTCGCCCTGGCGAAGGCCTTTTTGCGCCGCTGGTCCGTCCGGATCGAGGTCGGTGACCACTGCGCCGTCCTTGCCGGCGCCGGAAACATCCTTCGCCGCCTCAAGGCTGAAGCCAAATTTGGCGAGCGCGGTTTTCGCCGCCTTTTCCGGCATGACTGCGCCGGCCTTGGCCTGCTGCTCGTCCGGCAGCTTGCCGAGCTTGAGCTTGATGTCCTTGTTCGCGCCATTGCGGAGGATGGTCAGATCGACCTCGGCGTTGGGGCCGAGCGCGGCGATCTTGCGCGACAATTCATGCGGGCTCTCGACCTTGGCGCCGTCGAGGGCGGTGATCACGTCGCCCGACTGAAGGCCCGCGGCGACCGCCGGCGTGTTGGGCTGAACCTGCGCGACCAGCGCGCCTTCGGTGGATTTCAGGCCGAGGCTGTCGGCGATTTCCGGCGTCACCGCCTGAATCTGCACGCCGATATAGCCGCGGCTGACCGAGCCCTTGTTCTTCAGTTCGGAGATCACGTCCTTGGCGACCTCGGCAGGGATGGCGAAGCCGATGCCGACGCTGCCGCCCGACGGCGAATAGATCGCGGTGTTGATGCCGACGACCTCGCCCTTGGTGTTGAAGGTCGGGCCGCCGGAATTGCCGCGATTCACCGGCGCGTCGATCTGGAGGTAATCGTCATACGGGCCGGATCCGATGTCGCGGCCGCGCGCGGAGACGATGCCCGCCGTGACCGTGCCGCCGAGGCCGAAGGGATTGCCGACGGCGATCACCCAATCGCCGACGCGCGGCGTGGAACTGGCGAATTCGACATAAGGATAAGTTCCCGGCTCGGTGATCTTGAGCAGGGCAAGGTCGGTCTTCTTGTCCACGCCGATGATCTTGGCCGGGACGGTCTTGCCGCCGTCGAGCGTGATTTTCACGTCCGTTGCGTCGTTGACGACATGATTGTTGGTCACGACAAAGCCGTCGCTCGAAATGATGAAGCCGGAGCCGAGCGCCTGTCCCTTGTGGGGATGCTGCGGCGTGCCGCCGTTGGGCGCGCCGAAATGTTTGAAGAAGCGATAGAGCGGATCGTCGGGCGAGAGCGGCGGCATGCCGGGAGGCAGGCCTTCGCCGAAATCGGGACCGGTCGTCTCGGCCTTTTCGACGACATCGACCTTGACCGCAACCACGGCGCCTTTGACCCGTTCGACCAGATCGGCGAAGGAGGCGGGGCCGACCGGGGCCATGCCCTGGGTGGCGGGCGCCTGGGCATAAGCGGGAAGCATCGCCACGCCGGCGGCGGAGCCGACCAGGGCCGCCGCGCCCACCGCGCTCAGCATCACAGTGCGCAGCGGACGGCGCCGGGCGCGCGGGAACGGCGGTTCGCGATGGGACGATTGCGCGGACCAATTCGACATTGAGGGCTCCATAGACCTTAAGACATCAGCGGACGCGGCGAATCGCGCCGCGCTTCGCAAAGGAATATGGGAGTCGCCGGCTTACATGGCTGTTTCGGCGGGATGAAATTTTGGTAAGCTACGCCTGCCCATCCTCCAGCAGGCTGTTCAGGCGAGCGCTTTCTTCCTCCGACAAGGGCGTGGCGGGCTTGTCGTCATCCGATTCCCGGCCCTTGCGGCGATTGCGCAGGGCCGCGCCCGCGCCGAGCGCCAGAATGGCGAAGGGGGAAAGCCACAACAGCAAAGTGTCCCATTCGAAAGGCGGCTTCAGCAGGATGAAATTGCCGTAGCGGGAGACAAGATAATCCTTGACCTGCTGGTCGCTGTCGCCGGCCTTCAGCCGATCGCGCACCAGGACGCGCAGGTCGTGGGCAAGCTGGGCGCCGGAATCGTCGATCAACTCGTTCTGGCAGACGAGGCAGCGCAACCCTTCCGAAATTTTGCGCGCGCGCTGCTCCAGCTTGGGGTCCTTGAGCATTTCGCCTGGTTCGACCGCCAGGGCGGGGGCGGCGCGCAGCAACACGAGGACCGTCACGGCGAGCCACAGGGCGCGCTTCGCGCGCCCGTTCCTCCATAGGGCGCGCTTTGCGCGCCCGTTCCTCGGCGACGCTCGGCGCGTGCGCCGAGCTACGGCAAAGCGATGCCGGCTGAGGGGGAAATGCCAAAACCTTTTCATCATTCCGCCGCCTGCGCCGCGATTTGAATTTTTGCCGCGCGGCGGGCGACGCCTACGCGCAGACGCCGGTCGCTGAGGCTCAGCAGGCCGCCGAAAGCCATGACCAGGGCGCCGATCCAGATCAGCGAGACCAGCGGCTTCCAATAGAGCCGCGCGTCGATCGCGTCGTTCGGATTGGGCTCGGCGACGCTGACATAGATCTGGCCGAGATTGAGCGTCACGATGCCGGCCTGGGCGGTGCCCATCCGCCGGGTCGCGAAGAAGCGCTTGGACGGCGCGAGCAGGGCCACGACTTGGCCGTCGCGCTTCACGCTCATATGGGCGACGGTTTCCTGATAATTCGGGCCCTGGTCGGTGGTGACGCCGATGATCTCGATCTGGTAGGGGCCGACGTCGTAAACGTCGCCCTGCTTCATCGCCACGATCTTCTCCACCCCCCAGCCGGTCGCCGCTATGCCGAGCATGGACAGGCCAAGGCCGGCATGGGCGAGAGCCGATCCCCAGGCCGAGAGCGGCAGGCCCCTGGCGCGGAAGAAAGCGTTTTTCGCCGCGCCGAAACCGGATGGAAAAATGCGGCCGAAAATTTCGACAAAGGCGCCGACGATCAGATAGACGGCGACGCCGGAGCCGGCCACGGCCATCACCGGCGCGCCATGGAGGGCGGCGAAGACCGCCATGGCCGCGAGGCCGAGTCCGGCCGCGAAGAACAGCCTTTGCGCGGCGGCGAGAAAATCGCCGCGCTTCCACGCCAGCAGCTGGCCGAGCGGCGCCAGCAGCAGGATCGGCGCGAACAGCGGCCCGAAGGTCCGGTTGAAGAAGGGCGCGCCGACGGAAATCTTGTCGCCGTTGATCGATTCGAGCGCCAGAGGATAGAGCGTGCCGACCAGAACCGCCGCGCAGGCCGCGGTGAGCAGCAGATTGTTCACCACCAGCGCGCCCTCGCGCGAGATCGGCGCGAACAGGCCGCCCTGCTTGAGCGAGGAGGCGCGCAGCATGAACAGGAACAGCGCGCCGCCGATGAACATCACCAGTATGGCGAGGATGAACAGGCCGCGGCGCGGGTCGCTGGCGAAGGAATGGACCGAGGTCAGCACGCCCGAACGCACCAGGAACGTGCCGAGCAGCGACAGCGAGAAAGTGACGATGGCCAGAAAGATCGTCCAGACTTTCAGCGCCTCGCGCTTCTCCATCACCGCCGCCGAATGGAGCAGCGCCGTGCCGGCGAGCCAGGGCATCAGCGAGGCGTTCTCGACCGGGTCCCAGAACCAAAAACCGCCCCAGCCGAGGGTGTAATAGGCCCAATAGGAGCCCATGGCGATGCCGAGCGTCAGGAAACACCAGGCGGCGAGCGCCCAGGGCCGGATGAAGCGGGCGAAGGCGGCGTCGAGCCGGCCGCCGATCAGCGCCGCCGCCGCCAGCGAGAACACGATCGAGAAGCCGACATAGCCGAGATAGAGCAGGGGTGGATGGATGGCGAGGCCGGGGTCCTGCAGGATCGGGTTGAGGCCCTGGCCCTCGATCGGCGGCGGGACCAGGCGCAGGAAGGGATTGGAGGTCAGCAGGATGAACGCCAGGAAGGCCGCGCCGAGCACGCCCTGGACCGAAAGGGCGTCGGCGAGCAGGCGCGGCGGGATGGCGCGGGAAAAAGCCGCCATGGCCGCGCCGCAGATCGCCAGGATCAGGACCCACAGCATCATCGAGCCCTCGTGGTTCCCCCAGACGCCGGAAATCTTGTAAAGCAGCGGCTTGGTCGAGGCCGAATTCTCGACCACATTGACCAGCGAGAAATCCGAGACGACATGGGCGTAGGTCAGCGCCGCATAGGACAAAGCGACGAGGGCGAATTGGATCATGGCCGCCGGCCGCGCCGTCGCCATCAGCCTCGCGTCATGGGTCCGCGCTCCCCAGAACGGCAGGACGGCCTGCATCAGCGACAGAGCCAGCGCCAGAACCAGCGCATAATGTCCGACTTCGACGATCATCAATTTTGCGCCCCCGTTTGGCCGCTCGGCTGGCCGTTCGCCTGGCCGCTTGCCAGTCCGCTGGAGCCCGCCCATTTGCCCTGTTTCTTGAGCGCGTCCACCACTTCGCGCGGCATGTAGCGCTCGTCATGCTTGGCGAGGATATTGTCGGCCCGGAACACGCCGCCCTGGTCGAGCGCGCCCTCGGCCACCACGCCCTGGCCTTCGCGGAACAGGTCCGGCAGCAGGCCGGTATAGGCGACCGGCACGTCGTCCTTGCCGTCGGTGACCTTGAAGGTGACGCTCTTGCCGGCGAGATGGACCAGGGTGCCGTTTTCCACCAGCCCGCCGATGCGCAGGCGCACACCGGGGCCGACATGTTTTTCGACCATGTCGGTCGGGCCGTAAAAGAAGACGATATTGTCGCGCAGGGCGAACAGCACGAGGCCCAGGGCGAGGCCGAGCACGCCGACGGCGGACCCGATCAGGGTCAATCTTTTCTGCTTTCGCGTCATGGCGTGCGCAATCCCATGTCCTTGGCCGAGGCGACGAGTTTCTCCCGCGCCGCCGCGTCGCCGGCGAGCGCCTTGAGCGCCTGATCGTATGAATTTTGCGCCTTGTCCGTTTCATTCAACACTTTATAGGCGCGAATGAGGCGAAGCCATTCGTCCGCGCTCCCGCCCTGGCCGGCGAGG
The DNA here is from genome assembly GCA_963703385.1 of uncultured Pseudomonadota bacterium. Taxonomy (GTDB): domain Bacteria; phylum Pseudomonadota; class Alphaproteobacteria; order Rhizobiales; family Beijerinckiaceae; genus Rhodoblastus. The sequence continues at coordinate 2,678,629 of OY969816.1, read as the reverse complement.
CGCTGGGCCAGGCGCTCGACCATGCTGCGGATGATCTTCTGCTGCGCCTCGGGCGCCGCGGAAGCGATCGCCGCGGCCTCGCCCGAAGGCGGCGCGCCTTGCGAGGCTCCCGGCTCCGCCGGCGCGTCGAGCAGCGCGAGCTTCTGCTTGACCTCCTGCTGCGCCGCCGCGTCCCCCTGCAGGTCGGGCAGCAGTTCGCTCCAGATCTTGCGCGCCTTGCCCTTGTCGCCGTTCTGCGCCGCTGCGAGCCCAAGATAAAAGCGGGCGCCCGCGTTCTTGGGGTCCAGTTTTAACGCGCGCTGCAATTGCGTTTCGGCTTCGGGCGGGATCGTCCCGTCATTGGCGTAGGACAGGGCTTCGGCATATTCCACCAGACGCTGCGGCGTTTCGCCGCGCAACTCGATGATCTTCCTTCTTGCGTTCACGGCGTCGTCGAAGCGGCCCATGCGCAGATAGACCGGCGCCATCAGCTCCAGCGCGCGGGCGTCGTCGGGATGGGCCTTGATATGGGCCTCCATCCGCGCGACCACGGCGGCAAAGTCCTGCTGCGCCGGCGGGGCGGTCATCCGCGCCTCGAGCGGCATGTCCGTCAAGTCGGGATGTCCGATTTTCTGGTAAAGCCCGAGCGCCAGCGCCGGGATCGCGACGAGGGCGATGGCGGCCGCGATTTTCCGCGCCTTCGGCGAAGATCCGGTCGCGGATTCTTCGGGCGCGACGGCGAGCAGCCGGCGCCCGGCCAGCGCCTTGGCGGCTTGCGCCTGGTCCCTGTCGAGCCCGCCGCGTTCGAACTCGGCGTCGATCTCCGCGATCTGATCGCGATAGAAGGCGACATCGGCCGCGTCTTCGCGCGCCTTGGGCGCGGGACGTGAGAGCGGCCAGAGAATGGTCAGGATGGCGGCCCCGGTCAGGAGCGCGAAGACGAGCCAGATCATGCCAGCTGCTTTAACTTTTTCCTCAGCCAAATGAAAGGCCTGTCGCAGCCGGCGCGCGCGCCGAGCGTGATCTGCGTCAAATTGCGGCGACGACAGGCGCGTCACCCTTGCGGGACATGGCCGTCGGCATAAGAGATCATCTTTTTGGGAACGACCAGGATCAGCGGCAGGATCATGGCATAGACGGCGGTGATCATGGCGACGCAGACGAAAAAACCGCCGAAGGCCTGATAGAGGACGGTCCCCAGCACGTCGCCGAAGCGCGAGGCGACATAATAAAGCCCGCCGGACAGCATCAGGGTCGTTCCCTGCAGACCGGGCGGGCAGGAGCGGATCAGCAGGTCCATATAGGCCGCCGTGGCGACGCCGCCCATCAGTCCCATCGGCGCGGCGGCGAGCAGCGCGCCTTGGGCGTCATGGACCAACAGCAGCGGCGTGAATTGCGGAATCGCCGCCAATGTCCCCCAGACCAGCAGGCTTTTCAGCGCGAAGCGCCGGCAGAGGACGGCATAAAGCAGGAAAGGGGGAAGGAAGGAGGCGGCGAAAATGGCGTTCCACGCGCCCCACATGCTGTCCGGCGCATGGAGGGTGTTTTGCAGGTAATATTGCAGCGGCGTCTGCGCGCCGGGGGCGAAATTCCACAACAGCCAGATCGCCAGCGCCGGATAGATCGGGCGGTGGCGCAACAGCCGTTTGAGATCGTCGCGAATCCGCGTTGTTTCCGGCCGTTCCTTGGCGAGATTGTCGAACACCGCTTTTGGCCGCAACAAGCCATAAAGAGCGACGGCGCACAGGATCGCCGCGCCGCCGAGAAAGAGCAGCCGCGCCGCCTGGTTCAGGCCCAGGGTCTCGAGCCGGTCGCTGACCCAGCCGCCGGCGAGAAAAGCGGCGACGCCCGGCAAGGCGGCGAAACTGTTCCACAGGGCGCTGATGCGGCCGGACATGGCGTGCTGCTGGCCCAGCGCCGAGGCGAGGCCGTTCAGGGCGCTGCTGAGCATGAGAAAGGCGCAGGTGAGCAGCGGCAGGGCGATCAGCAGGCGCGTGGCGGAAACCGGCAGGAAAGCGAAAACCAGATAGAGCGACGCGCCAGCCGAGCCGAACAGGACAAGAAAGCCGCGGTCCTTCATGCCGAAAGGGTTGAGCCTGTCGCGCAAGAATCCGAACAAGCCGGCGAAATAGAGCGGAAGCGCGACGAACAGGCGAAAGCGCGCCATGTCCTGCGGCGCCAGATGCAATTTGTTCTTCAGCATGAAGCTGATCGAGACGTCCATCAGCCCGCCGTTGGGATCGCCGAAAGCGAGCAGGCAGACCAGGGCGCCAAGATAGAGGAAGATTCTTCGGCGCTCGGCAGGGGCGAGCAGGATGATTTTCGTCGCGGCGTTCTCGATCGCGGCGCCCTCCCGGAAAAATTCGACGCTCGGCCATTTTATCAAGCGGAAATCCGGCTTCTGTCCACGCCTTTTCGCCGATTTCCCCGCCGCCGATTCCCTCCCCACAAAGGGGAGGGAGCTGACCCGGCCCATGCCCGGCATCGTCTTTCGCGTCCGGGCGCGCTAATCTCGCCGGGATTCGCTGTCGCAAAGGCGCAAAGATGTCCGATCCGCAGAACGTCCCCGGCCAAATCCTCGTCGGCAAGGCCGAGGATTACATCTATCTGCTGCTGCGCTATGGCAACCGCCACGGGCTCGTCGCCGGCGCGACCGGCACGGGCAAGACCGTGACCCTGCAAAAGCTCGCCGAAGGTTTTTGCAACGCCGGAACTTGCGTGTTCGCCGCCGACGTCAAGGGCGACCTGTCGGGCATCGCCATGCCCGGCGACGGCGCCAAACCTTTTGTCGCGCGGGCGCAGGAAATCGGCGTCCCTTATGAGCCCGACCAGTTCCGCTGCGTGTTCTGGGACCTGTTCGGCGAAAAGGGCCATCCGGTCCGCGCGACCATCGCCGAAATGGGGCCGCTGCTGCTGGCGCGCATCCTCCAGCTCAATGAAATCCAGGAAGGCGTGCTCAACATCGTCTTCCGCGTCGCCGACGAGCAGGGCCTGGCTCTGCTGGACCTCAAAGACCTGCGCGCCATGCTGACCTTCGTGTCGCAGAACGCCTCCGACCTCCAGCAGCGCTATGGCAATGTCTCGGCGGCCTCGACCGGCGCGATCCAGCGGCAATTGCTGGTGCTGGAGAACCAGGGCGCGGAAAAATTCTTCGGCGAGCCGGCGCTCGACATCATGGACCTGCTCAAGCCCGACATCGACGGACGCGGCTTCATCCATATCCTGAAGGCGGAAAAGCTGATCCGCAGCCCCGATCTCTATGCGACTTTTTTGTTCTGGCTGCTCTCGGAACTCTTCGCCCGGCTGCCCGAGGTCGGCGACCCCGACAAGCCCAAGCTGGTCTTCTTCTTCGACGAAGCCCATCTTCTGTTCAACGATGCGCCCAAACCGCTGCTTGCCGCGATCGAACAGGTGGTGCGGCTGATCCGCAGCAAGGGCGTCGGGGTCTATTTCGTCACCCAAAGCCCGCTCGACGTGCCGGATGTCGTGCTCGGCCAGCTCGGCAACCGCACCCAGCACGCGCTCCGCGCCTTCACCCCGCGCGACCAGAAGGCGGTGCGCACCGCCGCCGAGACCTTTAGGCAGAATCCGTCTTTCGACACCGCGGACGCCATAACAAAACTCAATGTCGGCGAGGCTCTGGTTTCCATGCTCGAAGGTTCGGGCGCCCCGGCGATGGTTGCGCGCGCAAGAATCGCGCCGCCACAGTCGCGCGTCGGCCCGATCAAAGATTCGGAATTGCGGGAAGTCCAGGACTCGAGCCCGTTCAAGGGCAAATATGACCAAACGGTCGATCGCGAATTGGCCTTCGAAATTCTTCAGGCGCGGGCGCAGGGGCGCGCGTCGGGCGCGCCGGTCGGCGCCGACGCGCCGCAAGGCGGCCTGTTGTCGAAAATCGGCGCCGGCCTCGGCGATCTGTTCCAGTCCCGAGGCAAAAGGCCGTCATTGGCGCAATCCGCGCTGCGCTCGGCGGCGACCTCCGCCGCGCGAACGGTCGGCTCGGCGGTCGCCCGCGAGATTCTGCGCGGGATCACCGGCGGGATGAAATGATTTGGGGCTTCGGTTTCAGCGGCTGAACACCCCAGGAGGTCAAGGCCTTGAAGCTGTCATTCTGGCTCGGATCACGCGGTAGTTCGGCCATTAGAAGCACTTGGGGCAAGGCGCTTTTCGATATGGGGCATGCTGGACATTCGGCGGTCGTTTTCGAGCGCTCGGGCTATTCTCACATCATGATCCAACGCAATCGGCTTGGATCGATGGCCATATTTTCTTATTTTCCCTTCGGCCAAACGCTAAAGAGCGCGTATAAAAAGGGCCGTGGTTTCCCCGCGGGTGTTGAATCTGATTTGAACCTACCGCAACGCGCAGAAGTTGCGAGGGCCCGTAAACGGACGCGCGTTTTGCTTCGCTTAAGCAGTAGCTAATCTGTGGATAACATATTAAACTTTTTGTTTGTGCACGACGGTTATGCGTCCGATGCTCGCTGTTTTTCTGCGTTGGCATGAAAACCGGTCTTTAGATCGACCCTCACGCCTGAGTGTAAAATGTGCTCCTCTGTCAAACCACGTCGCGCCTTAGACCCGCGCCTAACGCGCTGTTCGCGCGCCGCTCTGGTGGCCGCCGCCCTTCAAATATTCCCGCCTCACGCATTGGGCGCAGATATAGTGCATGATGAAATCCAAGTTTATAACGCGGACATCGCCGAAGTCGGACAATGGACGGTCGAGCAGCATTTGAATTATGCATGGGCTGGCCAGACCCAACCTGAGTTTCCCGGCGGTTTCGTATCCAATCACGCGTTGCAGGGAACGCCCGAATTTGCCTATGGCGTCGCCAATTGGTGGGAATTCGGCTTTTATCTGCCCTTCGGCGTCAACGGATATTCGGGCGGCTACTCCTCGAACGGCTCGGGCGAATTTCTTTCGGATGGCGTGAAGGTGCGCAATCTTTTCGTTGTTCCGGACGCCGCCAACCGCAGCTTCTTTTATGGCCTCAACTTCGAGTTGAGCTATGAATTGCCGAAATTTTCCCTGACGCGCTGGACTCTGGAGGTCCGGCCGATCATCGGAGTCCGAAATGCTGATTGGGAATTGATCGCCAATCCCATCGTCGACATCGGTTTCGGCGCCGCAGGAGAAGCGGATTTCGCCCCGGCGCTCAGGCTCGCCCGCAATTTGGGCGAAGATCGGTTCGTCGGGCTCGAATATTACGCCGATTATGGCAAGATCGGCGATTTCCTGCCGCTTCGCCAGCAAAGTCAGCAATTGTTCGCCGTGACCGATTTCAAAGTCGAGAAGCTCGATGTCGAACTCGGCGTGGGACGGGGTTTTACCGCCGGATCGGACGGTTGGGTGACCAAGGCCATCCTCGGCTATGCGTTCCCGGTTCCCGACGCGAAAGAGGACGCCGGAGACTCCGCCCCAGGGTTCTTGGGGATGGGGACTTCGGCGCGGGCCTCTCAGTCCCGCGCATATCCGGGTCTATGACCTTTCGTTTTCATCGGCCGCGCCCGATCTCAGTTGCAGGCGGTCGATGCCCTCAACCAAACCACCCCTCGAATCCTCCCGACTCTCAACGCCAGGATTTTATCTGACTCGCGCGTTTCCACACAGCCAGGGTCAAAACCGGCCGGCGCCGCTATGACGGGTTTCCGCCGAACGTTGCCCTTGCCAGGACACAGCCGGCTAACGCCGCAACACAAGCAAAAAAACCTCATTTTCCCGGCGTCGCTTGCGCCGCCGGGGCGGCGGGCGTGACTCCTGCGACAGCAGTCGTTGCAGCGGCTGTCGGCGCCGGCAGGGCCTGGCTGTCGATTTGGCCCGGCGCCGGGTGCGGCGTGCGGTCGGCGCCGGCGTCGATCACGCTTTGCACATCGGCGTCGTCGGCGCGCGGCTTCTCGATCCGCTTGCCGATCTGGCGGATCACTTTTGGCGCGTCGGCGTAAACGTCGTGGCCGATCAGCGTGGTGGACAGGTCGGAAATGTCATAGACGCCGACGCCGAGCTGTTCGATCAGCTCGCGGTCGTGGTCGGAGCCCGGATCGAGCGAGCCCAGGCGGCGGTCGCCCTGAAGGCTCGCGGACAGCTGCAGGGCGCGGTCGTCCTTGGAGACAAAGACCGAGAAATGGGACGGATCGAGCGAAGAAAGCTGCTCGCGGAACACCGAAAGGTCGATGTCCGGCGCCGCCAGCATGACATTGCCGAGCTTGCCGTGCAGGTCGGGCGAGCCGGACAGGGCCGCCTCGCCGAGCGCCTCCATCGTCACCCAGGTTCCCATGGAATGGGCGACGATCTGGACGCGGCCGACGCCGGGCGTCGCCGCGATCGTTTCGAGCATTTTGCGCAAAGCCGCGCGCGAGGCCGTGGCGGCTTCCTTGTCGGCGCCATAGGCCAGCAGCTGCGCCTTGGACGGCCAGGTGAACAGCACCGGCACGCCGCCGAAACGAGTGTCCACGACGATCTGCGCCAGCCGGAACCGGGCTTCGTCGAGAGACGTGTTGAAGCCGTGGACATAGACCAGCACGTCGCGATTGACGCCGACCCGGCCCGAAAGCTGCGCCGCCAGCTGCTCGCCGAATTCGGACCCGTCGAGTTCGCTCTGCTCGCGCACCATGAAATGATGGTCGGGATTGGGGCCGCCGAAGGCGGGTCGTTCGATTTTGCCCGGCTTGTGGTCGGGCGGGACGGAGATGAAATCGAGCGCGAAGCGGGCCTTGGTGCCGGGGGTCAGCTGGGTGGGGTGATCGCCGCCCTTGCGGGTCGAGGCGACGAAGATTTCCGTGGTGATCGCCCTTTGCTCGGGCTGGCCGCCGAACAGGCCGGCGAGATTGAACCCGTCGCCGGCCAGCGCCGGGCCGCCGAAAGCCGGCGCCAGAACCAGGACCAGGCCAGCCGCCGCAGCCCGCGCGAGTTTTATCGTCTTTTGCACTGTTCCTGACCTCGCCGTCCGCATCGCTGCGCCGCAGCAAACAGCCTCGACCCTTAACCAAAGGTGAATCGGGCGCGCTTTTTGGACCGGCTTGATCGCCCAGAAAGGCGGCGAGAATGGGACCTCCGGCAAAACGCCCCCGACGCCGCGGCAAGTGTCATACGGTTTCCGCGAGATTGCTTTGCAATTCCCACGGAAACGCCATCGCGCGAAAATCCTTCGAGCGCCGGTGGATTTTCGCGCGAACGGAATACGATTTCCGAATGGATCATTCGGAAATCGTATCAGGCCCGCGCCGCCAGGCGATCGCGCATCTCGATGGTCAAGGCCTCGATCCGTTCCGTCAGTTGATGCACGCTGCGGGTCAGGGCGACGTTCTGTTGCGCCAGATCGTTGATCTGCTCGGTCAGATGGTTGTTCTGCCTCAGCATTTCGATCATCAGGCCGGTCTGCTTGCCGGTCTCCTCCTGACGCTCCTCGGCGATCCTGTGGAGCTCCTCGCGGTGCATCGCGTCGGCCTCGCTCTGGGCCTTGTCGCGGTCGGCCTGCCGGGTTTCCGCCAGCAGGATCAGCGGCGCCGCATAGGCGGCCTGGAGGGAAAAGGCGAGATTGAGCAGGATAAAGGGATAGAGGTCGAAATTTGTCCAGCCGGCCAGATTGACCCCTATCCAGACCAGAACGATGACGGTTTGCCCCACCAGGAAGATCGGGGTGCCGAAAAAGCGGGCGAAGGCCTCGGCCTTGAGCCCGAACCAGTCGTCGCCGAACGCCGAGTTGAGATGGGAATGAGGCATATGAAAGCGCCAGTGGCGACCGTTCTGCGACATGTGCAATTCGCTCATGGGAAGACCTTTTTTTCGTGAATTCGCGCATTGTGATACAGGCGTATGAAATCCTGCCAACCCTCTTATTTTCGCGCCGGGCGCCTTCGACCAAGGACAAGTGGCGCAGCTTGGCGCAAAATGGCAAAAGGGCTGGGACAATTCAGGAGACCAGCCATGGCCGCGCCGGACCAAGCCGCGCCTTTCGTTGACGCCTTCCCTGCCGCCGCCGAGGATGTCTGGCGCGCCAAGGTCGAGGCCGCCCTCAAAGGCGGGCCGCTGCAAAAACTGGTCGGCAAGACTCCAGACGGCTTCGAGATTCAGCCGCTTTATCCCCGCGTCGCCGAAAAGCCGCGCGCCTTCCGCGCCGCTGGCGACTGGAAAATCGTCGCCCGCGTCGATCATCCCGAGGCGGCCGCAGCCAACGAGCTTGCGCTGACCGATCTCGAGAACGGCGCCGACGGCCTGCAGATCGTCTTCGCCGGCTCGGTCGGGGCCTGCGGCTTCGGGCTTCCCGACGGCGCCGCCCTGGCCCCGGCGCTCAAGGACATTCATCTCGACGCCGGCCTGAAAATCCTGCTCGACCTCCCCGAAAGCGCGGAAGGCCCGGTCGCGGCCTTGCTCGACCTCGTCGCCGCGCGCGGCGATGATCCGGCAAAACTCGACATTTCCTTCGGCCTCGACCCGATCGGCGCCGCCGCCGCGCGCGGCGCCGCGCTCGACTGGGGCAGGGAAGGATTGAGGCTGGCGCAACAGGCCAGAAATCTGGCCGCGAAAGGTTTTTCGAAAAACCTGATCTGCGCCGACGGCCGCGTGGTCCACGCAGCCGGCGGCTCGCCCGCCCAGGAGCTGGCCTTCGCGCTCGGCAGCGGCCTTGCCGCGCTGCGGGCGCTGGAAGTTTTCGGGGTCGATCTCGACGAAGCGCGGCAAATGATCGATTTCCGCCTCGCCGCCGACGCCGACGAATTTTTGACCATCGCCAAATTCCGCGCCTTGCGCCGGCTCTGGGCGGGGGTCGAGCGCGCCTGCGGCCTGGAAACCCGATCCATCCGCATCCATGGCGAGACCGCCTGGCGGATGATGACCCGGCGCGACCCCTGGGTGAATCTGCTGCGTGCGACTGTCGCGGTCTTTTCCGCCGGCCTGGGCGGCGCCGATTCGATTTCGGTCCTGCCTTTCACCCAGGCGCTTGGCCTGCCCGACGGTTTCGCCCGGCGTCTCGCCCGCAATACCCAACTCGTGTTGCTGGAGGAGTCGAATCTCGGCAAGGTCGCCGATCCGGCCGCCGGCGCCGGCGGCTTCGAGACTTTGACCGACAGCCTGGTCGAAAAGGCCTATGCCCTGTTCCAGATGATCGAACAGGCCGGCGGCCTGCCCAATTCGCTGGCGCGCGGCGCCTTCCAGGCCGAAGTGGCGCAAACCGCCAAGGAGCGGGCGAAGAATGTCGCGCGGCGCAAGGAGCCGCTGACCGGCGCCAGCGCATTCCCCGACATTCACGAAAAGCAGGTCGCCGTGCTCCTGCCCGCCCCGCAAGCGCCCGCGGCGGACGGGAAGGCGCCCGCGGCGGACGGGAAGGCGCCCGCGGCGAATGAAAAGGCGCCCGCGGCAAACGACAAGGCGCTCGCGCCCCATCGCGCCGCCGAGCCTTTCGAGCTTTTACGCGATCTGGCCGAATCGGCGGCCTCGAAGCCAAAAATTTTCCTCGCCAATCTCGGCCCGGTCGCGGCCTTCACGGCGCGCGCCACTTTCGCCAAGAATTTTTTTGAGGCCGGCGGAATCGAGGCCTTGGGCAACGACGGTTTTCCCGAAGGGGCAGCGCTCGCGGAAGCTTTCAAGGCCAGCGGAGCGAAACTCGCGGTTCTGTGCTCCTCCGACGCTGTCTATGCCGAGCAGGGCGTGGCGGCGGCAAAAGCGCTTGCCGCGGCAAACGCCCATCTCTATGTCGCCGGCCGTCCCGGCGAGATGGAAGCGCAATGGCGCGCGGCGGGCGCGCGCGGCTTCATCTTTGTCGGCGCCGACCTGCTCGCCCAGTTGCGCGAGGCCTTGCAGGCGGCGTGACATTTTTGCGCCTCCCGTGAAAATTCTTCGTCGGAAGAGGTTTGGGCGCTTTGCAACCGGCGCAAATCATGCGAGCGGGGCGTCTTCCGCTTTGCCCCACCTGGCCAGGGAGGACGGTCCGTGCGCGCGAAATTGCTTGCCGCTGGTTTGCTCATTCTGTCTCCGCTTTCCGCCGCCGCCCAGACGAGCCACGACGGCCGCTGGAACGTCGATGTCGTGACCACCGTCGGCAAATGCGAGCCCTCGGCGCGGACCGTGGTGACGATCAAGGACAATCGTGTCGTGGCCATCGACGCCGGCAGCGTCGAGGCCTGGGGCTATATCGACGACGCCAACACTTTCGTCGGCCATTTCTCGCAAGGCCAAAGGGTTTTGCGCGCCAATGGGACAGTAAAAGGCGGCGCCGCCTCCGGCCCCTGGTCGTCCAACACCGATTATTGCGGCGGCGGCTGGACCGCGCATAAGATCGATTGAGTCTTGCGGGACGGCGTCGGGGCTTTAAATCTGTCCCATGGACAAGACCGGCCCGCCCCCTGAACCGACCAACGAAAGCGCGAAAGAGCCGCGCTTCGATCTCTCATTCGACGCCCCACCCGGCGCGTTGACGCGCGTTTCGCCGCTCGTCCGGCGCATTGTCGCGCCCAATCCGGGGCCTTTCACCTTCACCGGAACCTGTACTTATGTCGTCGGCGCGGACGAGGTGGCGGTGATCGATCCCGGCCCCGACCTGTCCGTCCATGTCGAGGCGCTGCTCGACGGGTTGAAGGGCGAGAAGGTCGCCGGAATCTTCGTCACCCACACCCACCGCGACCATTCGCCCGCCGCGCGGCGCCTGCGCGCGGCGACCGGCGCGCCCATCATCGGCTGCGCGCCCTATTTTCCCGCGCGCGACATGGCTTTGGGCGAAATCAACCAGCTCGACGCCGCCAACGATCTCGACTACCGGCCCGACCGAACGCTCGCCGACGGCGACACCTGGCGAGGCGCGGGTTTTGCCCTGCGCGCCGTGGCGACGCCGGGCCACACCATGAACCACCTCTGTTTCGAACTGGTCGAGGAAAAGGCGCTTTTCACCGCCGACCATGTCATGGGCTGGTCCACCTCGATCGTCGCGCCCCCCGACGGCTCGATGCGGCTTTACATGGATTCGCTCGAAAAGTTGCGCGCCCTCGACCATGAAATCTATTGGCCCGGGCATGGCGGGCCGATCACCCATCCGCAACGCTTTCTGCGCGGGCTGCTGCATCATCGCCATGCGCGCGAGAAATCGATTCTCCGGGCGCTGGGCGCCGGGCCGCTGTCCGTGCCGGAGATCGTGGAAAAAGTTTACGAAAAGCTCGATCCGCGCCTCAAGGGCGCGGCGGCGCTCTCGACCTTCGCCCATCTGGAAGATTTTTGCGCCCGCGGGGTGGTCGCGACGGACGGGCCGCCCCGGCTCGACGGGATTTTCGGCCTGGCCTGATCAGTCCGAATTATCGTTCTCGGTGAGCGCGTCGTTGAGCTTGCCGATCAATTTGGCGCCGGCGCCGAGATCGTTGGGGAGATAGCGGGTTTCCGCGCGCATATCGACAATGGTTGCGTCCTCGCCCGCGCGCAGGCGAATGGCGATCGCCACCGGCAGATGGAGCGCCGGCGAGAAGGTCAGCGCCTCGATATGGCCGTCCGGTCGATCCGGCCCGCCGGGCCGGCTTTCGTCGAGGATTTTCCAGTCCAGGCCCAGCGCCGCCTCATGGACGGCGCCAAACGCCTCCTCCATCCCGAGGTCGAGTTCGATCGAATCGAGGTCGGGATAAGCGGCGATCAGCGCCTGCTTGCGCTCCGCTGCGAAAGGCGCCGGCGCCCAGCCGGCGCGCGCCGCGACCAAAGCCGGCGTGTTCACGAAGGCCGGCGGGTCGTCGGCGTCGGTGGAAATATCGGCGAGCCAGGCCGGAAAACCGGCCGAATAGACGAGCCAGGCGGGATAGGGCAGGAGCAGGCTCACCAGCGCCAGGGTCGCGATGATGCGGCCGACGCCGCGCCGGTCCCTGACCCAGATCGAGGCCGCCGCGCCGGCGGCGAGAACGACGGCCGCCACGGCGAACGCGATCGCCGCGAGAAAAAAGAGCAGCCCGACGCCCGGATCGGGCACGGAATTGGGACGCAGGGTCAGGACGGCGAAAAACCGCGCCAGCGCCCCATGCGCATGGGCGGAGACCAGGGCGAGGGCGGCGAGAGCGAGCGAGATTTTGGCGAATCTGGTCGAGAGGATCGCCAGACGCGACACAGGCTCCTCTATCTCCAGGCGCCGCAAGGCGCAGTCCATCCCCGTCATGTCCCGCCCGACGCCCATGAAAAACGCGCTGATGGCTTTGGTATAACCGCGCCGGGCGCGATGCAAGCGCGGGCGCTTTGGGGAAGCGTTTCAATTTGATTTGAACTTCCGCCTCGGCGGCAAGCGGTCATCGACGAGAAGGGGAAAACTCGCCGGAGAGCTGTCGCACGCGGAACGAGTCAACCGTGGCGACGGGGAGAGCGCAAGCGTAGGCAAGCCTCCGCCCTGATTACAATGTGAAATGGACAGCCCCCCAATTTTTTTTGCATTCAATGCGGTTCAGTTGCACAAAACTGTCATTTTCCTGCAAGATTTTCTGAGCAGATGTTGGGTCAGTCAACAAATTCATGTCCAGGCTCATGCTGAAAGTTGAATTCTGGCCGGCGATCGACCTGACGATCAGCGTCGTGGTCGCCTTCCTTCTGGCGACGCTCATCGGAGCAGAGCGGCAGTACCGTCAGCGCAGCGCCGGGCTGCGAACCAATGTTCTGGTCGCCATCGGCGCCGCAACCTTTGTCTCGCTCGGCTTTCGGATCAACGGCGCGGCCGGAGCGTCCCAGATCGCCGCTTATGTGGTGTCGGGAATCGGATTTCTGGGCGCCGGCGCCATCATGAAAGAGGGCAGCAAGGTGTGGGGGCTGAACACAGCCGCGACTCTCTGGTGCTCCGCGGCAATCGGCGCGCTTTCAGGCTATGGCCTGATCGTCGAGGCGTCGGTCGTGACCGCGGCGGTGCTGGCCGGCAACACGCTGCTGCGGCCCTTGGTCAACGCGATCAACCGCGCGCCCTTCGATGAGAGGGCTTCGGAAGCGACCTATGAAGTGCTGGTGATGACCGAAGCCGCACATGTCGGCGAGGTGCGCGACCGCGTCATCGAGGCTTTGGAGGAAGCGAGCTACCCGGTTCGAGATGTCGAGGTCGTTGAAAGGTCCGACGAGGTGACCGAAGTGATCGCCACTCTGGTCAGCACCGCCGTGGAGCCGGCGGAACTGGACGCGGCCGCCGAAAAAATCGCGAAATCGCCCCATGTCTCGCACGCCAGCTGGTCTTCGAACGCCGAAGAATAAGCGGCCGCCGTGGCGCTGAGGCGACGTCCACCGGGCGCGTTTCCTGGCGGACGTCCGTGAGGCGGCTTAGCCATGGGAGGGGGCCGGCATTGCCGTTGCCGGGGCGAGACATGCTTCTTCAGCGTCCTGCGACAGCCGTCGCTTCAGATCGCGCCTGATGGATCAGCACATAGCTCTTTCGACGGGGAGCGCCTCCGTCAATTCGGCGACCTTGAGCCATACCGCAAAACCTTCCCGGTCGCCGATTGTGGCGAGTTGGTCGGCTTTCTCGCGCGCCATGCGCGGCGCTTTCGCGCCATGACGATAACGAAGCGCTTTCGCGTGGATTTCTATGGCTTGATCTAAGGTTATCGGCATAACGCGGACTCGGCAGCGGGACGCGACTTCAACACCGGCACAACCGGCCATTAGCTTGTCGCCGTTGATTAATCCTATCCGAAACCCGGCAAGAGTTCAAACAGACGCCATAGCCGGAGACGGATCCGCTCCGAACGCGCCGACGCCGCCCACCGACCTCCTCGGCAGGCCGAAAACCGAAATATGCAAAAATCCTCCACCGCGAAATTTTAATTTCCAAGGCTTGAACGTTTCGGGTTGGCGTGCCTACGCTTGCGAAGTTTCCGGAATGAAAAAAAGGGGCGGAGGCTGGCCGTGAGCGACGAAAAATCCAGGTCGAAAACAGGCTTTGACGAACACGTCCGCGCGGAAATGCTGGACAGTTTCGACGAGGAGCTGGAAGAGGAGCTTGATGATCAACGTCTCGCCAGCCTTTTGGACGAGGCTTCTGAAAATCCCGAACATGTCGGCTTGAGCCGCTCGGTCTATTTCAAGGAATTGTTCCGGCTGCAGCGCGAACTGGTCAAGCTTCAGGATTGGGTCGCCCATAACGGCGAAAAGGCGGTGATCATTTTCGAGGGCCGCGACGCCGCCGGCAAGGGCGGGGTGATCAAGCGCATCACCCAGCGCCTCAATCCGCGCGTCTGCCGCGTGGTGGCCTTGCCGGCGCCGAGCGAGCGCGAAAAAGGCCAGTGGTATTTTCAGCGCTATGCGCCGCATCTGCCCGCGCGCGGCGAAATCGTCCTGTTCGACCGGTCCTGATACAATCGCGCCGGCGTCGAGCGGGTCATGGGTTTCTGTTCGGAAGACGAGGTCGAGGAATTCTTCCGCAGCGTGCCGGAATTCGAGCGGATGCTGGTGCGCTCAGGGATTCGCCTGATCAAATACTGGTTTTCGATCAAGGATGAGGAGCAGCATTTCCGCTTCCTGATGCGCATCCACGATCCGCTCAAACAATGGAAGCTCAGCCCGATGGACCTGCAGTCGCGCGTCCGTTGGGAGGGCTACACCAAGGCCAAGGAGGAGATGCTGGAGCACACCCATATCGCCGAGGCGCCCTGGTGGGTGATCGAGGCCGACGACAAGAAAAGGGCCCGGCTGAACTGCATCTCGCATCTGCTGAGCCAATTCCCTTATGAGGAAATTCAGCATCCTGATGTCGCTTTGCCCGAGTGCGCCCGCAATCCGGATTACATCCGCGAACCTGTGCCTCAGGAGATGTATGTCCCTCGAAAATATTGAATTCAAAAGCCGACGCGCCGTCCTTCAAATGAGCCGACGGCGCGACGTCGATCGGCGGAATCGAAACGAGAACTTCAGGGGCGGGCGTCGCCCACCTTCCTCCATTGCATAATGATTTTGCTTTCGGACGCGATTTGAAAGGCGATTGCGCGCCGGCCAAGAGTGATGTCTCCCGATGCGCCATTCAGGGCGATCCAGTCGCCCTCGCGCAGGGCCTGACCGCCGATCGTCGCGCCGCGCTCGTCGGCGTCGATCGCCAGCGCGCCGCAGCCGACCAGACAGACTTTCCCCATCTGCCGCGCGACGACGGCCGCATGCGAGGTGCGACCGCCGATCGCGGTCAGAACGCCGTCCGCCGCGGCAAAGCCCGCGACATCCTCGGTTGAAGTATCGCGCCGGACAAGAATCGCCTTTTCGCCGTGGCGGACCAGATTTTCGGCCTGCGCGCTGGTGAAACAGGCGCGGCCGCAGGCGACGCCCGGAGCGGCGACAATGGCGCGCGCGACCGCCGGGGCGGGTTCGACAAAGGAGGTTTCGCCGACCTTGGCGACATCGATCGTGGCGACGCGCCGCAGAGCCTCGGCGCGGTCAATCAGTCCCTCGGCCACGAAATCGACCGCGATTTTTAGCGCGGCGCGCGGCGTGCGTTTGGCGGAACGGGTTTGCAGCAGGAAAAGCTTGCCGTTCTCGATGGTGAACTCGATGTCCTGCATGTCGCGCCGCGCCTTTTCCAGCGTCTCCGCGCTTTCCGCCAGTCGCCGCGCCGCCAGCGGCAGGCGATCGCGCAACTGCGCCGCGTCGAGCGGTGTGCGCCGTCCCGAAACGACATCCTCGCCCTGCGCGTCGAACAGGAAATCGGCATAGAAGGTCTTGGCCCCCGTCGCGGGATCGCGCGAAAAGGCCACGCCCGAGCCGGAAGCGCCGCCGGCGTTGCCGAACGCCATGAGCTGAACAGTGACCGCGGTGCCGAGCAGATGGTCCAGGCCGTTCATCCGGCGGTAGGTTTCCGCGCGCGGACTGCGCCAGGAGAGATAGACCGCGCGCGCCGCCCCGAAAAGCTGCTCCATCGGGTCCGACGGCGGCGCGGAATCTTCGGCGAGAACGAGAAATTCCGCGACCAGCCGCTCCAAAGCTTCGGGATCGAGTTCGCCCTCATGGGCGACATCTTCGGCCTCGATCATGCGCGCCAGCGCCTGGTCGAAGGGCGCCATCGCCATGCCGCCGACCACCTCGGCGTAAGTCTGGATGAAACGCCGCCAGGAGTCGAAAGCCAGCCGCGGATTTCCCGTCGCGCGGATCAGGCCGTGCACGCTGACTGCGTTCATGCCGACATCGAGCACGGTCTCGAGCATGCCTGGCATGGATTGTTCGGCGCCGGAGCGCACCGAAACGAGCAGCGGCGCGCGGGGGTCCCCGAGCTTGCGTCCGGTCGCGGCCTCCAGACGCGCGACGCCCTCGGTCAGCCCCTCCCGCAGAGCGGTTCGCGCCTGGGCGTCGCCGGAGAGGATCGGGCCGCAGAGGGCCGTCGGGAGGACGAAGGCGGGTGGGACCGGCAGACCGAGCGCGGTCATTCCGGCCAGTTCCGAGGCTTTCGAGCCATACAAGGCCGGGGCCAGTTCAGCCTGCCGGCTCCCCTCGCCTTCGCCCAGGCCAATCCATCCGAGCTGTAGCTTGTGTGCGCTCATGCGGACAATTCCTGCAACAGGCGGGCGCGCAGCGACATGGCCGCATGGGCGAGGCGATCGGTCGCCTCCTCCAATGAACGGGCGATTTCGAGCCCGAGGACGACGACCCGCGCCTCGGCCCCCGAAAGCAGCGGTCCGAGCAGCGCGGCCATGGCGGCGCGCTCGGCCGCGTCGGCGGCACGTTCGGCGTCAACCACCGCATCGATGCATTTCAAGGCGAAGGCGGCGTCCTCGCGCTTGCCCTTGGGCACGAGGAGCGCGCCCTCGACCGCCCGCGTCATTTGCGCGACGGATTCGGTCGCAAACGAAGCCAGGGGCGAGAGCGGCGCGCTGATCGGGTTTGCCTCCATGCCTTCGGCGAGGCTGGCAAGAAAAGCCGCCTCGTCGAAACAATCGGTCGCCGCCTCGATCTGGTCGATCAGCGCGAGAAGGTCGCCGGCGTCGCGCAGGCGGGATGACATTCCACGCGCCTCGACCGTCAGCCGATCGGCCTTCGCTTCGAGCGCCTTGGCGCGCGCCGCCAGAGCCCGTCGCTCGTCAACGCTCGCCAGGCGGTCGGGCAGAAAGGCCGTTTCGATCATGCCCGCCAGCATCCGCGTCAGGCCGAGATGGCGCAGCGCGACGGCAAGGGTTTCGCGTTCGGCCGTATCGAGCCTTTGCGACAGGTCCGCCTGGATTTCATCGCGGATCAGCCGCGTCGAACGGCCATCCTTCAAACCCGCGCAGGCGACGTGAAGCACTTGGCGCAGAAAGCCCCGGCATTCATCCCCGCCAAGCGCCTGATCGAGCGGCACGCCATAAGCGATCCGCCCCGAAGCCGCGTTGCGGATCGCCTCATAGACCAGTTCCGCGCCGCCGAGCTCGAGAAAGGCGCGATGGCCTTCGTCGCGCCGGGCCGCATCGGTGAGAATGTCGAGCGCCGCCCCTTTGCTGGTGAAGAGCTGAAGGGCCTTGCGCGCCTTGTTCCAGTCGATCAGAAAGACGATGCGCGAGCCGAGCAGTTCGAGAAAGCGATCCAGTTCCCTCGTGTCATGGGCGTGGAAAACGCCGGTGAGCAGATAGAAAACCTCGCCCTCGGCAAGATTGCGCTGCCGCTTTTCTCCCAGCGTGCTCCACGCCACGCCCGAACCATCGAACAGGGACATGAAGAATTTCGCTCGTGGACGGTGGACGTCGGTGTAGGTCGTCGTCGCGGTGAGGCCTTCGACGCGGACGACCAGCACATGCGCGTCCGTCGTGCCGATGTCGTTCTGGATCGAGAGGCGCGCGCCGATCCGGCCGGCCGTGGTCGCCAAACCCGGGTGGCCAAAGGCGAGGCTTTTTGTGCGATTCAGTCCGCGCATGAAGGCCTTGACCCGGGCGCGGGCGGAATCGTCGAGCCCGGCGGCGCCGGCCCCGTCCACATCTTCCATAGCGGTTTCCGCAGCGAGCCGGTTGATGGCGCGATGAAGGTCCATCACCAGAAGATGCAGACTGTCGCCGGCCTCTCGGCGCGCGGAAGCCAGCGCCAGAACCTCGGCGTGAGAAACGCGATCGTCGGCGAAGGACGGCAGACTGCCGACGATCGCCGCCATGCGCCTGTTCAGCGCGGCGGCGTCCTCGCCGCCCGCGACTTCGAGGGGCGCTGTCATGGCGGCAAGGTCGCCCGCCATGCCGGCGGCCAAGGCCGCCGCGCCGGGCGCGATGAAATGGCCGGCGTCGAGCGGCCGGGCGCCGGAGAAGATCGCATCGAAAGCGGGATCATCAAGCCCCGCCGCACGCGTTTCGCTGTCCAGCGAACGGGGCGCGCGGCCTGGCTCGGAGGCCTGGGCGGAGGCCTCCTGCAAAAGGGTCAGGCGAATCTTCAGGCGATCGTTGGCCGCCAGAGCCGTGGCAATCAGGCTCGGCAGCAGCACGGCCTTTTCGCCCAGGGATTCGACGATTCTAACTTTGCCGACCATTCGTCTCGTCGTTGCTGTCCGTTCAAGGGGAGCAAATTATAGCCGCTGAAAACGTTTTCCGCGAATGCGTTGAATCAATCCCATCTCCCACCATTGCAGTAGTCCAATGGCATGGGCGGCGTATTCATTCCACCGTCATGAGGCATTGTCATAAAACTGACATCAATAAATTCGCCGATCGAATTGCAGCGATCGCGCGAAACCTTGCGCCGCAAAGCATCCCTGACGGAGCATGCGAACTGGTTCGGGCGCTTTTTTCGCGCGGTCCATTTGCGAGTCGCGCCTGAACAAATCGCCCGGAATTGTCGCCTTCACGGCTGTCGCTGCAGAAAAGAGCGTCTTCGGGCGCTGTCGTGCATGACGCCGATCAGACCTGTTCGGGAACCGAGAGGCCGAGCAAACGCTCGATCGTCAGCGGAGCGGCGGAAGCCAGCGCCAACCTCATCATGTTCCGCTTGTGGAATCTCGGATCGTCGGTCACCTCCCTGCCGACCCAGGGCGGCAGAGGGAATTTTTGGTCCGCCCGGTCGAGTTCGATTTCGGCGAGGGCGATGCCGGCGAGCTGCTTGTCGTAAATATCGACCGACCATTCGAAGCCGAGATGAAAAACGCGGTAGCGCAATTTCTCGACGATCAGGTCGCCGCTGATCGTCGCCAGCAGGAATTCGGCGTCGCTCCGCGGGATGCGATATTCGAATTCGCGTCGCGCCAAGCCGGACGCAGGGCTTTTGATCGCCAGAGACGCCTCGGACTCGCCAAGCCGGATGCGAATTTTGCCGCCGGCGAATTCACCGATCAGCCCGTCGCGAAGGCGCGCGACGCCGATGACTTCGTCGCGCCATCCGTTGTTGCGAAGCAGGAATTTCCGCTCGATTTCAATGTTCATGGACTGAGATCAGACGCTTCCACTGCGACGTCTTTTTACTCATATCCCCGAAAATCATGACTGTTTCAAAACGCCGCAGGGGCAGGCGCCATAAAAAGCTTCATCAGGCCGGCGGTTTCAGCTCCCGTGGCGTGACCAGGCTCGTCAGCTGTCCCGAACCCTCTTGGACTTGCGACCAGTCGCCGTCGATCTCGAATTTCGCCATGGCGCCGGTCGGAAAGTTCTGGGCCAGGCGCCGGACCAACGCGTCGTCGCCGCCGGCGAGAAGCATCGCGAATTCCTGCAAGCCGGGATTGTGGCCAATCAGCAGCGCGACGCGCGACGAAGCCGGGATGTCCCGGACCAGCTCCAGAATTTTCTGCGCAGACGCAACGTAAAGCGCTGGCTTGATCTCCACCGCCGGCGGACGGTCCCACGGCTCGAGCGCCTCAAGGGTCTGCAACGCTCGCTTTGCGCTCGACGCCCGCACCAGATCTGGACGAATTCCCTCGGATCGAATGTAGCGCCGCATCACCGCGGCGGCTTTCCTTCCGCGCTTGTTCAGCGGGCGGTCATGATCGGGGATCGACAAATCATCCCATGAGGATTTTGCGTGGCGGAGCAGGAACAGCTGTCGCTTCATCGATTCATTTCCCAGTCGCCAATTGCTGGCCGCGCGGAGCGGGTGTTCAACGCATTTTCGCGGCAGATCCGCCACCCCATCTCATGATAGCTCGAATTTTTGCCGCGCGATTGCTGAACGTGGCCAATGGCGGCTGATGCGGACGCCGGAGGCGTTCACTATAAACGGTAAAGCTCTGCATTGGGTCGAAGGCGAAAATTGAACCGAGGAGCCATCGGAATTGGCCTTTCGCCCGATTTGAGGCTAGAACCAACTTTCCTTTTTCCGGTTCGGCCGCCATGTCGCACAACACTTTCGGGCATCTCTTCCGCGTCACCACCTTCGGCGAAAGCCATGGCCCTGCCCTGGGCTGCGTGGTGGACGGCTGCCCCTCGCGCATTCCGCTGGAAGCGGCGGAAATCCAAAACTGGCTGGACTTGCGGCGCCCGGGCCAGTCGCGCTTCACCACCCAGCGCCAGGAGGCGGACGCGGTCAAGATCCTTTCCGGCGTGATGACCGGCGAGGACGGCGTGCAGAGGACCACCGGAACCCCGATCGCGCTGGTGATCGAAAACACCGACCAGCGCTCGAAGGATTACGGGGAGATCAAGGATTCTTATCGCCCCGGTCATGCCGATTATGTCTATGACGTGAAATATGGCTTTCGCGATTATCGCGGCGGCGGCCGGTCGTCCGCGCGGGAGACGGCGGCGCGGGTGGCGGCGGGGGCGGTCGCGCGCAAAATCATTCCGGGTGTAAGAATCCGCGCCGCCTTGATCCAGGTCGGCCCCAAAAAAATCGACCGCTCGCGTTGGGACTGGGACGAGGTCCCGCGAAACCCGCTGTTCTGCCCCGACCGCCACGCGGCGCTCGAATGGGCCGATTATCTCGACGACATCCGCAAGGCGGGCTCCTCCATCGGCGCGGTGCTGGAGGTGGTGGCCGAGGGCGTGCCGCCCGGCTGGGGCGCGCCCGTCTATTCCAAGCTCGACACCGACATTGCCGCGGCGCTGATGTCGATCAACGCGGTCAAGGGCGTGGAGATCGGCGACGGCTTTGCTTGCGCCGAACTCACCGGCGAGGAAAACGCCGACGAAATGCGCGCCGGCAATGACGGGCCGGTTTTTCTCGCCAATCACGCCGGCGGCGTTCTCGGCGGCATTTCCACCGGCCAGCCGATCGTGGCGCGTTTCGTAGTCAAGCCGACCTCCTCGATCCTCAGCCCTCGCCGCTCGGTCGACCGCTATGGCGCGGAAGTGGATTTGCGCACAAAAGGCCGCCACGACCCCTGCGTCGGCGTGCGCGCCGCCCCGATCGCCGAAGCCATGGTCGCCTGCGTGCTCGCCGACCATTTTTTGCGCCATCGCGGCCAGCAGGGCGAGAGTTTTGCCTGGCCTTTTACGCGGTGACGCGAATCAAGGCGCCTTTTCCACCGCCCCGACCATCGGCCCCATCGGCGTGACAAAATCGTTGCGGCCGAGATTGGGCGCGTAAAGCGCGGAAATCGAGCCGTCGAGAAACAGCGCGTTGTCGCAGCCCAAAACGTCGTGGAACAGGCTGGCGAAGCGGTAAAAGGTCACCGCCCCATTGGAAATGGCGAAAACCGCCTCGCCCTTGCCGTCGATTCCGACGCCGTTCCTGATTTTCTCCGAAACGCCGCCGGCATTGATCCGCGGATGGACCGTGCCGTTCAGCACCAGCAGCGGACCGGATTGGGTGGCGTAATCCGCCTTGGGTCGCTGGCGCAAGAATTCGGTCGTCTCCAGCACGCCGGCCTTGCCGCCGCCGACATAAAACACGCCGTTGGGCTTGAGATGGAAATTGCCGCCGCCGCCGCGCAAGTTTACCCGCTTCAGCTCGACGCCCTTCTCGATATAGAGCCCGAGCGGCGCCTGTTTGTCGTCATACATGCCGGCGTTCATGGCGAAGACGAGCTTTTCGCCCGGCGCCAACATGGTGGCCAAAGCCTCGAAACTGCCCAAAGGCGCCTTGTTCGGCGCGCGCCAGAACAGGCGCAGATCGGTCTTGGCCGGATCGAATCGGCAGATGGTGTAAGAACGCCCGTCGGCTGCCAGATTGGCGCAAGGCCCGGCGGAATCGCCAAAAAAGGGAAAGGGCGCGGCCAGGGTTTTTGGGGCCGGCGCCAGGGCCAGACCAACCCACGCGGCAATACTAAAAAAACCACGCGTAAACCCTGGAGAGAATTTTAGCATTGCTAAAGTCCCAATTTCCTGTAGCTTCTCCGACCATGAAACTGGCGGATTGGTTGCGCAAGTCCGGCGTCAGCCGGACCGAATTTTCGCGGCGGCTTGGCCTGACGCCCGGCGCCGTGAGCCAGTTGTGCAACCAGCAGAGCGTCTGGATGTCGCGCGAGACGGCCCGATCAATCGCGCGCGAAACCGGCGGCGCCGTGACGCCGAACGACTTTCTGCCCGAGGTCGGGCTTCAGGACAAGATGGGAGGAGGCCAAGTGAACCATCAACCGACGCATTCGGTGACCCAGGCCCTTGAGGCCATCAGGCGCGGCGAGATCGTCGTCGTGACCGACGACGACGACCGCGAGAACGAGGGCGATCTGGTCATGGCGGCGAGCCTGTGCACGCCGGAGAAGATGGCCTTCATCATCCGCAATTGCTGCGGCATCGTCTGCGCGCCCCTGAGCGGCGCC
Source organism: uncultured Pseudomonadota bacterium (assembly GCA_963703385.1). Lineage (GTDB taxonomy): Bacteria > Pseudomonadota > Alphaproteobacteria > Rhizobiales > Beijerinckiaceae > Rhodoblastus. The sequence continues at coordinate 2,656,108 of OY969816.1, read as the reverse complement.
GAGGCCCGGCGGCTGCATCTCAACCCGATGGTCGCGGAAAACGACGCCCCGCTCGGCACCGCCTTCACCGTGTCGGTGGACGTGAAGCACGGGCTGACCACCGGCATTTCGGCGGAACAGCGCTCCAACACCGTGCGGGGACTGGCCAACAACAATCTCGGCTCGGTTGATTTCGTCCGCCCCGGCCATGTCTTTCCGCTGGTCGCCCGCGAGGGCGGGGTGCTGATGCGCTCCGGCCATACCGAAGCCGCGGTCGATCTGTGCAACCTCGCCGGCCTGCCGCCGGTCGGCGTCATCTGCGAGCTCGCCAACGATGATGGCACGGTCATGGTCGGGCCGCAGATCGCGGCTTTCGCCGAAAAGCACGATCTGCGGCAGATTTCGGTCGCCGATCTCATCGCCTATCGGCAGGCGCGCGAAAAACTGGTCGAGCGCGTCGCGACCTTCCCGGTGGAGACGCGCCACGGCAAATTCACCGGCTACGCCTATGTCACGCCTTTCGATTCGGTCCAGCATTTCGCGCTGGTCGCGGGCCAGATCGGCGAGGGCCAAAACGTTCCGGCCCGCCTGCATCGCGCCGAAATTCTCTCCGACGTGTTCGGCGGCGGCGGCGCGATCAATTCCGCGCTCGAATCCTTCGCCCGCCAGGGGCGCGGCGTTCTGGTCTATCTGCGCGATGGCGCCGCCGGCGTGCCGGCCAATCTCGTCGGCCAGCAGGAGACGGGCGCCGAGACCGAGCGCGCGCGGAACTGGCTCGACATCGGCGTCGGCGCGCAGATCCTGCGCGATCTCGGCGTTTCCTCGATCCGCCTGCGCACCAAGGCCCCGCGCAAATATGTCGGCCTGTCCGGTTTCGGCATCGAGATCACCGGCACGGAAGATCTCGATTGAGCCACGACGCCGGCGTGACGGCGCGGCGAGGAACCGCGTGGTGAGGACGGCCGCCCAAGGCGCCGGTTTCGCGACATGACCCGCGCGCTGATGTTCCAGGGCTCGGGCTCCGACGTCGGCAAGTCGCTGATCGTCGCCGGGCTTTGCCGGGCTTTTACGCGGCGGGGCCTGCGCGTGCGGCCCTTCAAGCCGCAGAACATGTCGAACAACGCCGCCGTCACGGCGGAGGGCGGCGAAATCGGCCGCGCCCAGGCGCTTCAGGCGCGCGCCTGCGGCGTCGCGCCGAGCGTCCACATGAATCCGGTCCTGCTCAAGCCGCAAAGCGGGATCGGCGCGCAAATCGTGGTTCAGGGCAAGGTTTTCGGCGCGGCGAAAGCGCCCGATTATCCGGCGCTCAAGCAAAGACTGGCCGGCTTTGTCGCGGACTCCTTCGCGCGCATTGGTCAAGACGCCGATCTCGTTCTGGTCGAGGGCGCGGGCGGCGCCGCCGAGGTCAATCTGCGCCAGAGCGACATCGCCAATATGGGCTTCGCGCGGGCCGCGAATGTGCCGGTCGTGCTGATCGGCGACATCGAGCGCGGCGGCGTCATCGCCCAGATCGTCGGCGCGAAAGCCGTGCTGGACGCGGAAGACGCCGCAATGGTGCGCGGCTTCATCGTCAACAAGTTTCACGGCGACGCCAGCCTGTTCGCCGACGGCATGAAGCTGATCGCCCAAAAAACCGGCTGGCCGGCGCTCGGCCTGGTGCCGTTTTTCGCCGACGCCTGGCGCCTGCCGGCCGAAGACGCCGTCGCTCTGGCGCGGCGCGAGCGACCGACGGGCGAGGGCAGGATCGTCGCCGTTCCGCGGCTGGCCCATATCAGCAATTTCGACGATTTCGACCCGCTGAAACTGGAGCCCGGCGTCGACCTGCGCTTCATCGCGCCGGGCGAGCCGCTGCCGGTCTGCGATCTGGTCATTCTGCCGGGCAGCAAGGCGACCGTCGCCGATCTCGCCTTTTTCCACGCCCAGGGCTGGGATGTCGATCTTCTCGCCCATGCCCGGCGCGGCGGCAAGATTTTTGGACTCTGCGGCGGTTTTCAGATGCTGGGCAAAAAAATCGCCGATCCGCTGGGCATGGAAGGTCCACGCGGCGAGGTCGAGGGCCTTGGCCTGCTCGAAGTTTCGACGGAATTGACCGGCGAAAAAATTTTACGCCCGTGCGAGGGCGTTTCGGTTGCCGTGGGCGCGGCTTTTGCCGGCTATGAAATGCATGTCGGCGTGACCACGGGGCCGGATTGCGCGCGGCCGCTGCTGCGTTTCGACGACGGCCGGATGGAGGGCGCGATTTCGCCCGGCGGCGCGATCCGCGCCTGCTATGTCCACGGCCTGTTCGCGCATGAGGCGCAGCGCGCGGCATTGCTCGACTGGATCGCCGCCGAGCCGTCGAGCCTCGCCTATGAGGCGGAAGTCGATCGCGTGCTCGACGCTTTGGCTGGCCACCTCGAAAGCCATATCGACCTGGACGCGCTGCTGGCTCTGGCGCGCTGACCCGGCGGGAGTTATGGTTCTGAACGGAGATCGAAGATCGAGAATTTCCGGCAAGCGGCGCCTGCGATGAAAATGGAAGACAAACCGAAGCGCCGCCGTCTCAATCGCGAGGAACGGCGGTCCTGGATGGCTGCTGCTGTCGAGCTTTTCGTCCAGCGCTATGGCCGAAAGGCGCGAAGAGGCGGTCTCGATTCGAACGACCGATCCTATGACCGAGATTTGCAGCGCCAAGTCGAATGCATGGCGCCGGAGCAATTGGACCGTTTAATGCGCGGCGAAGAAGAATGAGGCGCCAAGCGGCTCATCGTCACAGCGCGGCCGGGAGCAGCGCGAGGATTTGGGTCAATCTTCCGGCTTGAAGCGCGCGCTTTCATCGCGGCGCGGGCTAAGCCTCGGCCTCCAGCTCGTCAAAACCCTTGAGGCGGTAGATCGCGATCGAGACCAGCCAGCTCGCGACGAAGAGGCCGATCACGCCATAGCCGAGCAGGCTGAAATTGTCGTTGAGCGCGCCGACGCCGTCCCAGAAGGCGCCATGCAGCGCGAATTGGTCGCCGATCAGCCCGAGCGTCTCGATCCCGCCCACCGCGAGCGCGACGAGGATGGAAACGGCGGTGATGGTGAGATTGTAATAGAGCTTGCGCACCGGCTTCAGATAAGCCCAGCCATAGGCGCCGAGCATCAGGGCGCCGTCCGCGCTGTCGATCAGCGACATGCCGGCGGTGAACAGGACCGGGAACACCAGCAGGCTGGCGAAAGGCGCGCCGCCGGCGGCCTGGGTCGCGGAAATGCCGAAAAGCGCGACTTCCGTCGCCGTGTCGAAGCCGAGGCCGAACAGCAGGCCGACGAAATAAAGGTGCCAGCTTGCGCGGACCATGGCGAAGACCGGGCGGAACAGCCGGGCGAGAAATCCGCGCTGGTTGAGCAGCAGGTCGAAATCGTCGTCCGCGACCTCCTCGCCGCGCCGCAGCGCCTGGAAATTCTTCCACACCTCCAGAAAAACCAGAAGGTTGAACAGGGCCAGCAGCAGCAGGAACAAGGCCGAGGCGCCGGTCCCGACGACGGCGCCGAAAGATTTGAGCTGCGCGAAATGGGCGCTGACCGCCGCCGTCGCGAAGCCGACCGCGACCGACAGAAGCGCGACGACAGTCGAATGGCCGAGCGAGAAGAACAGGCCGACCGCGACCGGCCTTTGGCCTTCCTGCATGAGTTTGCGGGTGGAATTGTCGATGGCGGCGATATGGTCGGCGTCCACCGCATGGCGAAGCCCCAGCGAATAAGCAAGGACCGCCGCGCCCAGCAGCGCCGGCCGGTCATGAAAGACCGCGAGCGCCCAGGCCCAGGCGCCGAACTGGGCGAGGACAAGCCCCAGGAACAGGAAACCAAGCCTCCGGCGCGGCGCCCCGCCTTGCTCGAACATTCGAGGAAAAGCCCGCATGCCGCCCTCTGACGCCCTCCGGCCCGTTCGCCCGTTGACGCTGGCGCGTCAAGTTCTGTCGCGGCGGCCGCCGAGGTTCTGGCTCCGTTTTCGTAGCCTTCGAGGGATCCATAGAGCAACGGGGAGGTGTGCGCAAACCCGACCCGGGCCGCGCGCCTCTTTGTCCTGCCGGCTCCGCCGCGGGATCGATCGACCCGGCCGGCGTTCCGCCACGCGCTGACGCCAACGCGGCTCAGGCGGCCTCGGGGCGGGCGGTCAGTTTTTCCAGCATCGTCCTGCTCAAGGCGCCGGGCGGCAGGGCGACGCCCGCCTCGCTTTCGCCAAGCCAGCGCACGATCCCGTCGATCGCCAGGCCGCCGGGGAAATGGATTTCGACCGAGCCGCCGTCAATCAATCCGGGAACGGTTCCGATCCGCGCCCCGGCGCGGCTGATGTCCATCAGCCGTGTTTCGTGAGTTCCATGTTTCGTCTTCACCTGGATGCGGGTCGCGAGCGGCTTGCGCTCGCTGGCGACACGGCGGTCAAGCGGGCCGCGCCTGAGATTGACCAGAAAATCCTTGACCGCCCCGTCCAGCCGTTCGCTTTCGCTGGAAATCGTACCGGCGGTGACGGTCACATTTTCCGCCATTCCGCGACCCTCGCGCGCCGTGGCCTGAATGCCGCCCAAGGCGTCGGTGACCTCGCGCGCATGATCGAGCGTTTTGCAGATGGGCGGCGATCTCGCTGGTCGCCTGGATCTGGCCGTCGATCGCGGGCAGCATTTGCCCGGTCAACCGGTCGATCTCGCCGATGCGATCGGAGATTTCCGAAGTGGACGAGACCGCCGCGCGGGTCGCCGCTTCAACCTCCCCGATCAATTTCGCGATTTCGCCGGTGGCGCTGCCGGTCTGGTCGGCGAGATTCTTGACTTCTCCCGCCACGACCCCGAAACCGCGGCCCGCATCCCCGGCGCGCGAGGCCTCGATGGTGGCGTTGAGCGCCAGAAGATTGGTCTGGGCGGCGATCCTGTTGATCATATCGACGATGGAGCCGATTTTGGCGACGGCGCCGCTCAGGCCCTCCACCTTCATTCCCACGTTGCGGGCCGCGCCGACCGCCGAAGCCGCGATATCGGCGGTCCTGCGCACCGAGACGCCGACCTCGCGCGCCGAAAAAGCGAGTTCGTCAGCCGAGGTCTTGACCGCTTCCACGCTATGCGTCGCTTCGCCGGAAGCGTCATAAAGACGCACGGCCTTGTCGTCGGTGGCGCCGCTGCCCGCGCCGACCGATTTCGCCATGCGGTCGATCGAGCCCGCCGCGCCCGTCAGATGGTCGATGATCGCGCTGATCTGGCGCCCGAAATCGTCGGTCGACAGGTCGAAGGCGGCGACGCGCGATTCGACGCTGTCGGCGGCTTCGTTGATGGTCAAGGCGGCGTGCAGCAGCGCGCCCTTCAGACCGTCCGGAAGAATCCGCCGGAAATAGCGGTTCTGCCTGATGCCTTCGAGCGAGGCCGTCGATTCGCGCGCGAAGGCGTCGAATATGTCGGCCATGTCGTTGAGGCTGAACAGAAATTCGCCCAGGGCGCCGCCTTCGCGAATGCGCAGCAGACGCCGTTCGAGATCGCCCCCGGCGAGGGCCGCGCCCAGGCCCCTGGCGTCGTCAAGGGATCGGGCCAGCGAGCGCAGATTGACCAAGGTAAAGGCGGAGGCGATCGCGCCGGCGGCGAGACAGGCGGCGGCGGCCGGGCGCAGATCCAGCGCGAGTGCTCCCGCGCCCAGCATGGCGGTCGCGAAGGTGAAGATGGCGCCGGCGTGACCTTTAGAGAGAGAAGACCAGTTCGTCATAGGACCGCGCCTTGGATGAAACGACCTCATTGAGGGCTTTGGAGGAGGCCGCGAGGCCTTGCTTGGCGTTGGCGAACGAATCCTCGACGCGCTTCAGTTCGGCATAGAGGGGGACGATCGTTTCCTGGATGACGCGCGGATTGGGAACGCGACGATTGGAGTGAAATCCAACCATGCGCCGCGCGCCCTCATAGGACGGCGTCACATGGGCGAAAACCCAATAGAAATCGCCGTTTTTCGTCAGGTTCTTCACATAGGCGAAGACTTCGTAGCCCTCGGCGAGGCGGTCCCAGAGCAGTTTGAAAACGGCCCGCGGCATGTCGGGGTGGCGGATGATGCTGTGCGGCGCGCCCAAAAGTTCGTTCTCGCTATAGCCGGCCACCGCGCAGAAGGCCCGGTTGACATAAGTGATGCGCCCCTTGAGGTCCGTTTTCGACACGATGAAGTGATCGCGGTCGAAAAAGACCTCTTTCCCGGTCAGCTTGATGTCTTGTCGCATTTTTCGCACATAGGTTCGAAGCGACGGCAGTCTGGCTTGCGCGCCTTGCGCGTGGCTGGTGGATCGGAACGCCGATCCCGGCGACGTTCTGGACATTGGCCGCCGGCGGGCCGTAAAGAAACGGCGGGCGCGACTTGCCGGGACGGGGGCTGGCTTTGCTTCACTTTCGAGAAATCCGACCTTTGCGAAAGATCGCCGAGGCGTTGGTCCTGTGCTGCGTTTTTCTTTCGGCCTCCTCCTCCGCCAAGGCCGGGACGCCCTGGCCCAACACGCAGTTGAACCGCTGGCGGGCGACGGCTTTGCTGGAAGAGCTGAACGCCGGGCTACTCGCCAGCCCCAGCGCGACCACCAGTCTCGAAAAATGGTGCGGCGCCCATCATCTGGCGCGCGAGGCCAAGCTGGTCGCAGAAAAGGTCGAGGGCGCCGCGCCCAAACCCTTGTCGCCCGAACAGCGCCAGCGGCTCGGAATCGGCCCGGTTGAGCCGGTGAAATATCGCCATGTGCGCCTGCGCTGCGGCGATCATGTGCTCTCCGAAGCCGACAACTGGTACCTGCCGTCGCGCCTGACGCCGGAGATGAATCGCGCGCTGGAAGCGACGGATGCGCCTTTCGGCCGGGTGGTGCGCCCTCTCGGCCTCTGGCGCCGGACTTTTGACGCCAGGATCCTGTGGTCGCCGCTCGCCGCGCCCCGGAACGCGGCGACGCTTGCGCCGCCTGAGGCCCTGTTCGAACATCGCGCCGTGCTCTACACCAGGGACAATCTGCCTTTTTCCGAGGTCGACGAGCTTTATCGGCGCGACGTGCTGGATTTCCCGCCCGACAGCGCGCAATAAGTGTTTTCGCCGCCCGTGGAAGAGCCGTCATGACTCACAGCGAATTATTTTACCTTCCGCTTGCGCTGCCTTTCTTTGCGCTCCTGTTCGTCATCTTCATCTTCCTGGTCATCCTGCTTCAGATCGGGGTGCTGAAATATGCCTATACCCGCCTCGGGGTCAGCGCCGGCGCCGCCTATCTGCTGCTGATCGGCTCGCTGGTGGGAAGCTATTTCAACATTCCCGTGGGCGAACTGCCCGGGCGGCACATCCTGGAGGGGGAGGAGATCAGTTTTTATGGCGTGCATTATATCGTCCCGCTGATGGTCCGGCCGGGAACGACTATCGCGGTCAATGTCGGCGGCGCCGTCATCCCCGGCGTCATGTCGATCTATCTTCTCGGACTGCACCGGCTGTGGACGAAAGGGGCGATCGCGACCGCCGTGGTCGCGGCCTTTTGCCACTATATCGCCAAGCCGGTTCCCGGTTTCGGGATCGTCATTCCGATCTTCGCGCCCGCCGCCGTGACCGCTCTGGCCGCCTTGGCGCTCTCGCGGCGCCAGGCGGCGCCGCTCGCCTATATCGCCGGCAGCCTGGGCGTGCTGATCGGCGCCGATCTCCTCAATCTGGGGAATTTGCGCGGCCTGGGCGCGCCCGTGGCCTCGATCGGCGGGGCCGGCGCCTTCGATGGCATTTTTCTCTGCGGAATTCTCGCCGTGGTTTTCGCCAGTTTCACCACGAGCGCCAATGGCCGGGGCGGTTCGTCGGGACGCGCGCGCGCGTCCTGAGGCGCCGGGCGGGGCCTTGTCGGCCTTTTCGCCTTCTGCCATGCTGCTCTGGCGGCGCGTGAAATTTTGGGACGACAACATCCATGTGTCTTGGGGTTCCGATGACCATCGTCGAAGCCGACGAATTTTCGGCTTTATGTGCGCGAGGCGAGGAACGGCGGCGGGTGTCGCTGCTGCTCGTCGGACCGCAGGAGGCCGGAACCAAGGTTCTGGTCCATATCGATTCCGCGATCAGGATTCTCGGCGAGGAGGAGGCGGCGCAGCTCGACAGGGCGCTTGATGGCCTCGCCGCCGCCTTGCGCGGCGAAAATTTCGAAGAGGCCTTCGCCGATCTGATCGAGCGCGGACCGCAATTGCCGAGGAATCTGCGCTAAAGCGCGTTCGTAAATCACAGAGTCGAACGCGCTCAGCACTTTCGTTGTTTTGACGCATATTCTGATCCGAAAAGTCTATCAACTTTTCGGGAATAGGGTCTAAGCGCCTTGTTCGCTCCCTCGCGATTCGAGGATGTTTCTTGGACGCTCTCGCCCTATTCGCCCGCCCCGAAGTCTTTGCCCGTCCCGAGGTCTGGGCCAGCCTGCTCACCCTGACGGCGCTGGAAATCGTCCTCGGCGTGGACAATCTGGTTTTCGTGGCGCTCGCCACGCAAGGGCTGCCGCCCGACCGCGCCTTGAAGGCGAGTCGTCTCGGGCTTGGCATGGCGGTGATTTTTCGCCTGGTCCTGCTGGCCGGCGTGGTCTGGCTGACCCGTCTCACGACGCCGATCTTCTCGCTCATCGGTCATGCCGTTTCGGCGCGCGACGTCATCCTGATCTTCGGCGGCCTGTTCCTGCTCTACAAGGGCACGCTGGAAATCCACGAGGAAATCGACCCGGAGGTCGAGGACGAAAGCCGCAAGAGCGGCAAAAATTTCTGGCGGGCGATTTTCCAGATCGCCGTGCTCGACATTGTCTTTTCGCTCGACAGCGTGCTGACCGCGATCGGCATGGCCGACGATTTTTTGGTCATGGCCGTGGCGGTGATCGTCGCGGTCGGCCTGATGATCCTCGCCGCGGGGCCGGTCGGCCAGTTCATCCGGAAAAATCCGACCGTGAAAATGCTGGCTCTGGCTTTCCTGCTGCTGATCGGCGCGACTCTGATCGCCGACGGCGCCGGCTACGACATTCCGAAGGGTTTTATTTATTCGGCGGTCGCCTTCTCGCTCGTGGTGGAGGGCCTCAACCAATGGGCGCGGCGCATGCGCGCGGCGCGCGGCGAATAGCCCTGTCAAGAAAAAACTTGGCGCGGCCGCGCGCCTTCGATATAAGGGGCGCGTGGCGCGTGGCCGAAAGGTCCCGCGCCGCCTTTCTTTTCGCTACCCGCCCGTTTGCCGTTTGATGAAGGCTCGCGGGACGGCCGAATCGGGACGACCATGGCCAATCCGTTCAATTTCCTGCAGGACGTCCGCGCCGAGGCCAGAAAGGTGACATGGCCCACCCGCCGCGAAACCTTGATCACCACCGGCGTCGTCATCCTGATGGTGTTCATGACCTCGCTGTTCTTCCTCTCGGTCGATGAGATCATCCGTCTTTTCGTCGGCTTCATCCTCGGCCTGGGCCGCTGACGGCGGCGACCGCAAGAGACTTTCGCTTTTCCTGGATCAGACCATGACCAAACGGTGGTATATCGTCCACGCCTATTCCAATTTCGAGAAGAAGGTCGCCGAAGCGATCAAGGAAGGCGCGGCCCAACGCGGACTGAGCGATAAATTCGACGAGATCCTGGTTCCCACGGAGCAGGTCGTCGAGGTGCGGCGCGGCCGCAAGTTCAATTCCGAGCGCAAGTTCTTCCCCGGCTATGTGCTGGTGAAATGCGACCTGTCCGACGACGTGCACCATCTCATTAAGAATACGCCCAAGGTCACCGGATTCCTCGGCTCCGACAACAAGCCGATGCCGATCCCCGAGCATGAGGCGGAGCGCATCAAGGGCCAGGTCGCGGAGGGCGTCGAACGCCCGAAAACCTCGATTTCCTTCGAGGTCGGCGAAAAGGTGCGGGTCAACGACGGCCCCTTCGCCACTTTCGAAGGCCTGATCGAAGAAGTCGACGAGGGCCGCTCGCGGGTAAAAGTCGCGGTTTCCATCTTCGGCCGCGCCACGCCGGTCGAGCTGGAATATGGCCAGGTCGACAAACTCGGTTAAGGCGACAAACTCGGTTAAGTCGACAAGCTTGGCTGAGCGGCAAGCCGGGCTGAGTTGAGCTTGAGTTTCAGGGCCGGGGCATCCCGGCCCGTCTCGTTTCGCGCGATAACCGGGTAACACCCGGGCGCGCGGCGCGCGCCCATAATGTTCTTCTGCGGCTCAGCGCAGGGAGGACAATCATGAGCGCCAAGAACATCCTGATGATCGTCGGCGATTTCGGCGAGGACTATGAGATCATGGTCCCCTTCCAGACCTTGACGGCGGTCGGCCATCGCGTCGACGCCGTCTGCCCGGGCAAGGCGGCCGGCGATTCCATCGCCACCGCGATCCATGATTTCGAAGGCCAGCAAACCTACAGCGAGAAGCGCGGCCACAATTTCACCCTCAACGCGACCTTCGCCGACATCAAGGCGGACAATTACGACGCGCTGGTCATTCCCGGCGGTCGGGCGCCGGAATATCTGCGCCTCAACCAGGACGTGCTCGAGCTGGTCCGCCACTTCTTCGCCGCCAACAAGCCGGTCGCGGCGATCTGCCACGGCGCACAAGTGCTGGCGGCGGCGGGCGTACTGAAGGGACGGACCTGTTCGGCTTATCCGGCCTGCCAGCCCGAGGTCGAACTGGCCGGCGGAATTTACGCCAATATCCCGATCGACGCCGTGGCGGCCGACGGCAATCTCGTGACCGCCCCGGCCTGGCCGGCGCATCCCGCCTGGCTCGGCCGGCTGCTGATGATGATCGGCGCGCCGGTCGGCGCGATCGAGCATCGCTCGGCGGCGTGAAACGCGAGGCGGCTGCGGATTTGCAATGATCCGCGCCCGCGCCTATCTTTTGGCGACGGCGGGCGGAAAACCTGAAGCCGCCGAGATGGCGCGGCGCGGACCATGTGCCAGTTGTTCGTCAAGGCCGATCCAACCCTATGGGAAACCCGGCTGCGCTCGGTGCGGATGCATGGGTTCGCCACCAGCGTCCGGCTGGAGAACATTTACTGGACGCTGCTGGAGGAGATCGCCTGCCGCGACAATCTGAGCGTCGCCGAAATTCTGGCGCGGCTTTACGAGGAATTGCTGGAAGCCCATGGGGCGGTGGACAATTTCGCCTCGTTTCTGCGGGTTTGCTGCGCGCGTTATCTGATGCTTCGGCTCGCCGGCGAAATTCCCGCGGATCGGACCCGGCCCATCGCGGCGCTCGACGCCAAAGCGATTCTGGCGCGTGAAAAAGGGCGGCTCGCCGCCGGGGCTGGAGGATAGATCGCCCGCAGCGTCGGCCCGCGCCATGGCCTGAGCCGGTCTCTCAGGCCAGTCTTTCCGCCTTGCCCGCCGCGCGCGGCGCCGGGACGTTGTCGTCGGCGAGATAGGCCTGGAGCTTGGCGCGGGACGAGATCGTCACCCCGCCATAACGCATTTCGACCAGTCCCTTTTCGGCCAGCGCGCGCAGCAGGCGGCTGACCTTCTGGCGCGAGCCGAAGCCGAACTGGCTGATATGGGTATGGGTGAGCGCGGTCGGATGGCCTTCCCGGGTGATCGCGCAGGCGTCCGACGAGGCGAGCAGCAGCAGGTAGACCAGCCGCTTTTCCGGGCCATAGGCGGCTAAGGACAGCATCCAGCCGGTCAGAAAGCGCGTCCAGTCGCCGACCTGCTCGATCACCTCGCGCAAGGCGTCGGGGTTGTTCGCGACGGCCTTTCTGACGTCGCGGCAGGGAAAGGCGACGCAAGTGGCGTTACTGGAGCTCCACAGGTCGTGGACCAGCGGCTCCGCGCCGAAACAGCCGAGCCACGTCGCCCAGCGCCCTTCGAACATCGGCAGGCTCGAATAGCCGCCATCCGAGGTCGAAAGCACGAGGTCGATGCTTCCGCTGACGATGAAGCGGATGTGGTCGGGCATTTCGCCGCGCAGGGTCAGCAGAGTCCGCTCCGTGAAATGTTCGACCCGCGCTTTCCCCGCCAGTTCGCGCAGCTGAGCGTCGGTCAGCGTCGCGAAAACCGGGCATCGCTTCAAATTGCCGAAGGCGTCGATGCTTTTGTTGATCATTGCTTAGAGCATTCCCCGCATGTTCTGACTCGCATTTTTGACGAGGTGGGATTCCCTTATGCTCAGGAATGAGCGAATCTGCGCTTCTCTCTGATTTGGGGGCGCAAGATGTCGCGAGGCCATTCCTTCGATCTGCGTAAGCGTGTGATTGCGTTGGTTGAAGGAGGGGTGTCGCGGCGGGCTGCGGCGCGGCAATTGTTGGTTTCTGAATCGTCGGCGATAAAGTGGTTCAGGCGCTTTAAAGAGACGGGCAGCTTTGCTGAAAAGCCCGGCAAGAAAGCGAGGCCATCACCGCTGGACGCCCATGCGGAATGGTTGTTGGCTTTGGTCTCCCGCCAACCCGACCTCACGCTAGCCGAGATTGAGTCTCGTCTTCTGGAAGAGCTTCATTGCAAAACCACAGACAGCTCGATCGCGCGGTTTTTTCAGCGCCACAAACTCAGCTATAAAAAAAACGCTGCACGCCAGCGAGCAGCACCGGGAAGACGTGGCCAAGGCGCGCGAAGAATGGAAAGAGGCGCAACTGGCGCTTGATCCGGACAAACTGGTTTTCGTCGATGAAACCGGCACAAACACCCAGATGACGCGCACGCGTGGACGCTGCCAAAAGGGCAAGCGTCTGGTCGATTACGCGCCGCATGGGCACTGGAAAACAACGACCTTCGTGGCCGGGTTGCGCAATGACGCCATCACCGCACCCTTGGTTGTCGATCGGCCGATGAACGGCGTGATCTTCCAAGCCTGGCTTGAGCAGAACCTCGCGCCAACCCTGACCGAAGGCGACATTGTCGTCATGGACAACCTGCCGGCTCACAAGGTTGCAGGCGTGCGCACGATCATCGAAAGCACGGGCGCCAGGCTGCTGTATCTGCCGCCATATTCGCCTGATCTCAATCCCATCGAGATGATGTTCGCCAAGCTCAAGGCCCTGCTGCGAAAAGCCAAGGAAAGAACCGTCGATAAACTATGGGACCGCATCGGCGCCATCCTCGACGAGTTCAGCCCACCAGAATGCTCAAATTATTTCCGACATGATGGCTATGGATCATGTTAGCCGGGGAATGCTCTAGCTTGAGATTGGCGCGTTAATGACGAAGATTGGGTATCCAGGAAATTAGTGCAAATGTTATCTGCGCGACATTCGCCGGCGGGGGCGCTACTTATGGTTGTCCGGTCGGCGCGGGCGAAATCCCTTGCACGACGCCAGTTTAGACAATGTGGCGCCAAATCGCCACAAATTCGGCGTAAAGGGTTAAAACATATGAAAAACCACGCGCCTTTCAAGGAGGGCAATGTCCCGATCGACGACCTTTTGCTCGAAACCGTGGTTTCCGCGCATTATCTGGTGCTGCAGATGCGGATGTTGACCAGTTCGAGCGAATTTGTCGGCCAAGCCGAGACGGAATTGATGGCGGACGCCCTCGGCCGCTGGGCTCAGCTTGCCGGGACGCAGTGGTGCGCCGCCGATCCCGAGGCGCTCGCCTCGGCGCGCGTTCCTTCCTGGCCAGCCGGGGAGATCGAGCGGACGTCGAAGACGCCGTCGTCCTGAAGCGCCGCGACGGCGCCAGGGAAGCCGGTCCCGCGCCGACACAAACGCGGATCGATCCGGCCGGCCGGCGTTTCGTCCTGGGAGAGGTTGCAATTTCACTTTTACGCGTTTACGCGCCAATCTTGGACGCGCCAATCTTGGACGCGCGAATCTTGGCGCTCCTTCGATTGAGCATGAGCTTTTCAAAAAAGCCGGCGGCCAATTTTCGGGGGTGCTGCTTTGGAGGCTCGGTCTTGGCGCGTCGCCCGATTCTGTTTTGTCCTTTCTGCGCTGCGGCGGATTCCGGCGGGTGGGGACATGCCGCATCGCCTGGCCTGCGCTATGAAATCCTGGCGCGGATCGACGGGCCGACGGAGGCTTTCGAGACTTTCATCGTTGCGGCCGAGGCGCCGGCCGGTTTCGACGTGCCGCGCCACATCCATCCCGGCATCGAATCCGCTTATATCGTCGCGGGCGGGGGCCTGCTGCAGGTCGAGGGCGAAGCGCCGCGCGCGCTGAAAGCCGGAGACGTCGCGCAGATCGCGGCGCGGCGTCCGCATCTGTTCCGCACCGGCGCCGAGCCGACCCGGATCGTCTCGACCTATATTCTGGAAAAGGGCCAGCCGATTTCCATTCCCGTCTGATGTCGCCGCCAAAATGCTTGCCAAGCGCGGCAAAGGCGGCTAAAGACCGGCATCCTTCGAATGAAGGTCGTTCCGCGGGAGGTTTTCCGGTCGCCAGCCGGGTCAAGAACCGCACCGCGACCTGCAACCCGCGCGGGGCGGAATTTTCCGTCGGCCGCGCATTTTCGTTTCGTCCTTCCCGGGCGGACGGGAAACCTCCAAGGGAGCAGCCAATATGGCGAAGAAGATCACGGGTTACGTGAAGCTTCAGGTCCCGGCCGGCTCGGCGAATCCTTCGCCGCCGATCGGTCCCGCGCTCGGTCAGCGCGGCCTGAACATCATGGAGTTCTGCAAGGCGTTCAACGCCAAGACGGCGCAGATGGAGAAGGGGATGCCGATCCCCGTCGTCATCACGGCTTACGCCGACCGCAGCTTCACCTTCGAGATGAAGCAGCCGCCGGTCTCTTATTTCCTCAAGAAGGCCGCCGATATCAAGTCCGGCTCCAAGACCACCGGCCGCGGCTTCGTCGGCAAGGTCACCCGCGCCCAGATCCGCGAGATCGCGGAAAAGAAACAGGCGGATCTGAATTCGCACTCGATCGAGGCCGCCATGGCCATGATCGAGGGCTCCGCCAAGTCCATCGGCCTGGAAGTTGTGGGGTAAGACGATGAACGGCAAGAGAATCGTCAAGGCCCGCGAGGGCATCGAGCGCACCAAGCTTTATCCGGTCGGTGAGGCCATCAAGCTCGTGCGCGAGCGCGCCAGCGCCAAATTCGACGAGACCGTCGAAATCGCCATGAATCTCGGCGTCGATCCCAAGCACGCCGACCAGATGGTGCGCGGCGTGGTCAATCTGCCGAACGGCACCGGCCGCACCCTGCGGGTCGCGGTTTTCGCCCGCGGCGCCAAGGCCGATGAAGCCAAGGCGGCGGGCGCGGACGTGGTCGGTGCGGAAGATCTGGTGACCAGCGTCCAGGGCGGAACGATCGATTTCGACCGTTGCATCGCCACCCCGGACATGATGCCGCTGGTCGGCCGCCTCGGCAAGGTTTTGGGCCCGCGCGGGCTGATGCCCAATCCCAAGGTCGGCACCGTGACCATGGACGTCGCCGCGGCGGTTCAGGCCTCCAAGGGCGGCGCGGTCGAGTTCCGCGTCGAAAAGGCGGGCATCGTTCAGGGCTCGGTCGGCAAGGCGTCCTTCGGCGATGAGAAGCTGGCGGAGAACATCACCGCTTTCGTCGAGGCCGTGGTCAAGGCCAAGCCGACCGGCGCCAAGGGAACCTATCTGCAGCGTATCGCGCTTTCCTCGACCATGGGTCCGGGCGTGAAGGTCGATCCGGCGTCGATCACGGTCGCCCACCACTGAGTAAGCCCTACCCGGCCGTTTCACGGCCACCCTCCCCACAAGGGGGAGGGATGAGGGGCGCGGTTTATAATCGCGCCTCGCCATGACCCTGAAAAGTTGCAGACTTTTCGGATCGGGTTATGGGATTGAGAAAAATCCAGCGGCGCGATTTTTGATCGCGCCGGCCCATAACCCCGAAAAGTTGCAGACTTTTCGGATCGGGTTATGGGATTGTGAAACGTCAAGCGGCGCGATTTTTGATCGCGCTGCTTGACAATTCCAAAAAAATGTTTTCGCCCCTCTTGGCAGAGGGCGCGAGAGCGTTTAGAAACCAAGGTTCGGGCGACGGAATCGTCGCCCCTGCGGATATGGCGTCGCGGCAGGTCTCCGCCTTTTGGAAAAATTTGTGTCGAAACAGGATTGCTTGGCGCTCCAGGCCGCTCGGTCGGATCGTTCGGTGTTGTGTTTTTTTCACGGATCGACCAAGGGCTTGGCGTCACGCCTTGTTTGCAACAATTCAGCTTCCGCCGAATCCGGTCTTCAGGCCGGGTTCCGGCGGCGGATTGGCCGGGGGTCCCGTTTCGTCCTGAGCGGCGGAATCGGGTTTTCGGCCACGTCCTGTCCGAGACTGCCGGCGCTCCCGCCTTTGCGCGGGAGCTTAATTGTCAGAACGACCGCGCGCGAATCGCGGGAGGGACGGCCAGCATAGACGGGGAAAGACCTTTTTTCCGGAAGTTTGCGCTTCCGGCGGTTTGGTTTGAACCCTCTGATCCACGGCGGCGCGCGTTTCGCGGGCGTCACTTGTGGGGACAGGCTTTTCGGCGCCGTGGAGCTTATGTTCCGCGGCATGTCGGCAACCGGCGGGCCCATAAGGGCGTTCGGAAGAACGCCCGTCCAAAACGGGCTATGTGGCTTCGCCCATTGAAGTGAGAGCACTGTGGACAGAGCGGAAAAGAAAGAAGCCGTAGCCACCCTGCACGACGTCTTCTCGAAGGCGGGCGTGGTGGTGGTTGCGCGCTATTCCGGCTTGACTGTCGCGCAGCTTCAGAACCTGCGCAAGCAGGCGCGAGAAGCCGGCGCGAGCGTTCAGGTCGCCAAGAACCGCCTCGCCAAGATCGCCCTCGAAGGCACCGACGTCGCCTCCATCGCAGCCCTTCTCAAGGGCCCGACCCTGATCGCTTTTTCGGACGATCCGGTTGCGGCGCCCAAGGTCGCGGCCGCTTTCGCCAAGGATTACGAGAAATTCGTCATCCTCGGCGGCGCGATGGGCGCCACCGCCCTGAATCCGGACGGCGTGAAGTCGCTTGCGACCATGCCCTCCCTCGACGAACTGCGCGGCAAGCTGGTTGGCCTCATCTCGGCCCCGGCGACCAAGCTCGCGCAGCTCTCGACCGCGCCTGCGGCCAAGCTGGCGCGCGTGTTCGGGGCTTACGCCAACAAGGACGCGGCCTGATCTCTGGCAGGCATTGAAATCAAACGAACCAAACCCCAAGTTTACAGGAACTGAACATGGCTAACCTCGAAAAGATCGTCGAAGAACTTTCGGCCCTCACCGTTCTCGAAGCCGCCGAACTCGCCAAGATGCTGGAAGAGAAGTGGGGCGTCTCGGCCGCTGCGGCTGTCGCCGTCGCCGCCGCTCCGGGCGCCGCCGCTACTGCGGCTCCGGTCGAAGAGCAGACCGAATTCACGGTCGTTCTCGCCGCCGTCGGCGACAAGAAGATCGAAGTCATCAAGGAAGTCCGCGCCATCACCGGCCTCGGCCTCAAGGAAGCCAAGGACCTCGTCGAAGGCGCGCCGAAGCCGGTCAAGGAAGGCGCGTCCAAGGACGACGCCGCCAAGATCAAGGCCGCCCTCGAGAAGGTCGGCGCCAAGGTCGAGCTCAAGTAATTTTCGGGCGCGTTTATACGCGCTCGGCGATCACTAGAAGGCGGCTCCGGGTTTTGCTCGGGGCCGCCAAAGCCGTCAGTGGGGACGGTAAAATCCCTGCCGGGGCGGAAAGGCCTCGTTCAAAACCTTTCCAGGAATTTGCGCGGATGTTTCCGCGCGTCCCGGCGGGGCCGGGGAGGCGAGCGGAGGTTGCGCGATCCGGCCCGGATCGCGGGCCTGGACGGGCCGCCTCAATTGTGTGCGAGGAGCGACATGGCGCAAGTGTTCACCGGCCGGAAGCGTGTCCGCAAATTCTTCGGTCATATCCGCGAAGTCGCGGTCATGCCCAATCTGATTGAAGTGCAGAAGGCGTCCTACGATCAGTTTCTGATGGTCGACGAGCCCAAGGGCGGTCGGGGCGAAGAGGGATTGCAGGCGGTTTTCAAGTCGGTTTTCCCGATTTCCGATTTCGCCGGGACCGCTCTGCTCGAATTCGTGAAATATGAATTCGAGCCCCCGAAATATGACGTGGACGAGTGCCGTCAGCGCGGCATGACCTTTGCCGCGCCGCTCAAGGTGACCCTGCGCCTGATCGTGTTCGACGTGGACCCGGACACCGGCGCCAAGTCGGTCAAGGACATCAAGGAACAGGACGTCTATATGGGCGACATGCCGTTCATGACCATGAACGGCACGTTCATCGTCAACGGCACCGAGCGCGTCATCGTCTCCCAGATGCACCGTTCGCCGGGCGTGTTCTTCGACCACGACAAGGGCAAGAGCCACAGTTCGGGCAAGTTGCTGTTCGCCGCGCGCATAATTCCCTATCGCGGCTCCTGGCTCGATATCGAATTCGACGCCAAGGACATCGTCTATGCGCGCATCGACCGCCGCCGCAAGATCCCGGCGACTTCGCTGCTCTATGCGCTTGGCCTCGACGGCGAGGAAATCCTTTCGACCTTCTACAAGAAGATCGTTTACCGCCGCGAGAAGGACGGCTGGCGCCTGCCCTTCGACGCCGAGCGCATGAAGGGCGTCAAGGCCAGCGTGGACATCATCGACGCCGACACCGGCGAGGTTGCGGTCGAGGCCGGCAAGAAGCTGACCGTGCGCGCCGCGCGCCAACTCGCCGAGCGCGGGGTGAAGTTCATCCGCGCCGTGGACGAGGACCTCTATAGCCAGTTCATTGCGGAGGATCTCTACAATCCCCAGACCGGCGAGATCTACGCCGAAGCGGGCGAGGAAATCACCGCCAAGTCGCTCGAGGCGCTGGTCGGTCTCGGCTTCAACGAACTGCCGGTGCTCGACATCGACCACGTCAATGTCGGCCCCTATATCCGCAACACCCTCGCGCTCGACAAGAATTCGTCGCGCGAGGAGGCTTTGTTCGACATTTACCGGGTCATGCGCCCAGGCGAGCCGCCGACCATCGACTCGGCTGAAGCGATGTTCCATTCGCTGTTCTTCGACCCGGAACGTTACGACCTTTCGGCGGTGGGGCGCGTCAAAATGAACATGCGCCTCGACCTCGACTGCCCGGACACCACGCGCGTGCTGCGCCGCGAGGACATTCTCGCCGTGGTCAAGGCCCTGGTCGATCTGCGCGACGGCCGTGGCGAAATCGACGACATCGACCATCTCGGCAACCGCCGCGTCCGCTCGGTCGGCGAGCTGATGGAGAACCAGTACCGGCTTGGCCTGCTGCGCATGGAGCGCGCGATCAAGGAGCGCATGTCCTCGGTCGATATCGACACGATCATGCCGCAGGACCTGATCAACGCCAAGCCGGCGGCGGCGGCCGTGCGCGAGTTCTTTGGCTCGTCGCAGCTGTCGCAGTTCATGGACCAGACCAATCCGCTCTCGGAAATCACCCACAAGCGCCGCCTCTCGGCGCTTGGCCCGGGCGGCCTGACCCGCGAGCGCGCCGGCTTCGAGGTGCGCGACGTGCATCCGACCCATTACGGCCGCATCTGCCCGATCGAGACGCCGGAAGGCCCGAATATCGGCCTGATCAATTCGCTCGCGACTTTTGCGCGCGTCAACAAATACGGCTTTATTGAAGCGCCCTATCGCCGGGTCAAGGATGGCCGCGTCACCGACGAGGTGGTCTATCTCTCGGCGATGGAGGAGCAGAAATATTCGGTCGCCCAGGCCAACGCCTCGCTCGACGCCAAGGGCCGCCTGACCGAAGACCTCGTGGTCTGCCGCCGCGCCGGCGATGTGGTCATGCTGACGCCCGACCATGTGGACTTCATGGACGTGTCGCCGAAACAGCTCGTCTCGGTCGCCGCGGCGCTGATCCCGTTCCTTGAGAACGACGACGCCAACCGCGCGCTGATGGGCTCGAACATGCAGCGTCAGGCCGTGCCTTTGGTGCGCGCCGACGCGCCGCTGGTGGGCACCGGCATGGAGGGCGTGGTCGCCCGCGATTCCGGCGCCGCCATCGCCGCGCGCCGCGCCGGCGTCGTGGACCAGATCGACGCCACCCGCATCGTCATTCGCGCCACCGAGAACCTCGGGCAGGGGCGTCCCGGCGTCGATATCTACCGCCTGATGAAGTTCCAGCGCTCGAACCAGTCCACCTGCATCAACCAGCGTCCGCTGGTGCGCGTGGGCGATGTGGTGCGCAAGGGCGAAATCATCGCCGACGGCCCCTCGACCGACATGGGCGATCTCGCCCTCGGCCGCAATGTGGTCGTCGCCTTCATGCCCTGGAACGGCTACAATTTCGAGGATTCGATCCTCCTCAACGAAAAAATCGTGAAAGAGGATATTTTCACGTCCATTCACATCGACGAGTTCGAAGTGATGGCGCGCGATACCAAACTCGGCCCCGAGGAAATCACCCGCGACATTCCCAACGTCTCGGAAGAGGCGCTGAAGAATCTCGACGAAGCGGGCATCGTTTATATCGGCGCGGAAGTGCAGGCGGGCGACATTCTCGTCGGCAAGATCACGCCCAAGGGCGAAAGCCCGATGACCCCGGAAGAAAAGCTGCTGCGCGCCATTTTCGGCGAAAAGGCTTCCGACGTGCGCGACACTTCTTTGCGCGTGCCTCCCGGAGTTCAAGGAACGATCGTCGAAGTGCGCGTGTTCAACCGCCACGGCGTGGACAAGGACGAGCGCGCCCAGGCGATCGAGCGCGAGGAGATCGAGCGTCTCGCCAAGGACCGCGACGACGAGCAGGCGATCCTCGACCGCAACGTCTATGCCCGCCTCGCCGACATGCTGATCGGAACGACGGCTCTTTCAGGCCCCAAGGGCTTCAAGAAGGAGCAGGTTGTGACCCGCGAGCTGCTCGACGAATATCCGCGCTCGCAATGGTGGGTCTTCGCCGTCGGCGACGACGCGCTGATGGCCGAGATCGAGGCCATGCGCAAGCAATATGACGAGGCGAAGAAGGGGTTGGAAAGCCGCTTCCTCGACAAGGTCGAAAAGCTCCAGCGCGGCGACGAACTGTCCCCCGGCGTGATGAAGATGGTAAAGGTCTTCGTCGCGGTGAAGCGCAAGATTCAGCCCGGCGACAAGATGGCGGGCCGCCACGGCAACAAGGGCGTGGTCTCGCGCATCCTGGCGCAGGAGGACATGCCCTTCCTCGCCGACGGCACGCCCGTCGATATCGTGCTCAACCCGCTCGGCGTGCCCTCGCGCATGAATGTCGGCCAGATTCTGGAGACGCATCTGGGCTGGGCCTGCCGCAATCTCGGCAAGCAGGTGGCCGAAGCCGTCAACGCCTATCAGCGTTCGACCGACGCCGCCGCGCTGCGCGCGAAACTGACGGAGCTTTACGGCAAGGGCGCCGACACCGCCGACCTGAAAAAGCTGGCCGACGGCGAGCTGCTGGAAATCGCGCGCAACCTCACCCGCGGCCTGCCGATCGCGACGCCGGTCTTCGACGGCGCCCGCGAGCCGGACATCGTGAAAATGCTGGAACAGGCGGGTCTCGACGCCTCCGGCCAGACCGTGCTCTACGACGGGCGCACCGGCGAGGCCTTCGACCGCAAGGTGACGGTGGGCGTGATCTATATGCTCAAGCTGCACCATCTGGTGGACGACAAGATCCACGCGCGCTCGATCGGGCCCTATTCGCTGGTCACCCAGCAGCCGCTCGGCGGCAAGGCGCAGTTCGGCGGCCAGCGCTTCGGCGAAATGGAAGTCTGGGCGCTGGAGGCCTATGGCGCGGCCTATACGCTGCAGGAAATGCTCACCGTGAAGTCGGACGACGTCGCGGGCCGCACCAAGGTCTACGAGTCGATCGTGCGCGGCGACGACGCCTTCGAATCCGGCATCCCGGAAAGCTTCAACGTGCTGGTCAAGGAAATGCGTTCGCTCGGCCTCAATGTCGAACTGAACCAGTCCGCGCCGCCGGCCGGCGAAGAGCTTCCGCCGCCGGCCGAAGCCGCCGAGTGATGCGACGGGAGGCGAGCACGCCGCCCTGAGGTCGTTGTTGTGAGACGGGCGGCGAACACGCCGCTCGATCTTAAGTAAAACGGGCGGCGAACACGCCGCTCGATCTTAAGTAAAACGGGCGGCGAACACGCCGCCCTACTGCCCTTTCGGAGCGGGGTCCCGTGAAGCCGCCGGGACCGCCAGCCCAGGAGAAAACCATGAATCAAGAGGTTATGAATCTCTTCAATCCGGTCGTCGCGCCCCAGGCCTTCGATCAGATTCAAATCTCCATCGCCAGCCCGGAAAAGATTCTGTCCTGGTCCTTCGGCGAGATCAAGAAGCCGGAGACCATCAACTACCGCACCTTCAAGCCGGAGCGCGACGGCCTGTTCTGCGCCCGCATCTTCGGCCCGATCAAGGATTACGAATGCTTGTGCGGCAAGTACAAGCGCATGAAATACAAGGGCGTCATCTGCGAAAAGTGCGGCGTCGAAGTCACTCTTTCACGCGTCCGGCGTGATCGGATGGGCCATATCTCCTTGGCTGCTCCTGTGGCCCATATCTGGTTCCTGAAGTCGCTGCCCTCGCGCATCGGCCTGCTGCTCGACATGACGCTCAAGGACCTTGAGCGCATCCTCTATTTCGAGTCCTACATCGTCATCGATCCGGGCCTGACCCCGCTGAAAAACCGCCAGCTCCTGAACGAAGAGGAATATGTCATCGCCCAGGACGAATATGGGCAGGACAGTTTTACCGCTTTGATCGGAGCCGAGGCGATCCGCGAACTTCTGCGCGGCCTCGACCTGGAAAATATCGCGGCGCAGCTCAAGGTGGAGATCGCGGAAGCGACCACCGAGCTGAAGCCGAAAAAACTCGCCAAGCGCCTGAAGATCATCGAGGCCTTCATCAATTCCGGCAACAAGCCCGAATGGATGATCCTTACCGAAGTCCCGGTCATCCCGCCGGACCTGCGTCCGCTGGTGCCGCTCGACGGCGGCCGTTTCGCGACCTCGGACCTCAACGACCTCTACCGCCGCGTCATCAACCGCAACAACCGTTTGAAGCGGCTGATCGAACTGCGCGCGCCGGACATCATCATCCGCAACGAAAAGCGCATGCTGCAGGAGGCGGTTGACGCGCTGTTCGACAACGGCCGCCGCGGCCGCGTCATCACCGGCGCCAACAAGCGCCCGTTGAAGTCGCTCGCCGACATGCTCAAGGGCAAGCAGGGCCGCTTCCGCCAGAATCTTTTGGGCAAGCGCGTCGATTACTCGGGTCGCTCCGTCATCGTCGTGGGGCCGGAACTGAAACTTCACCAATGCGGCCTGCCCAAGAAAATGGCGCTGGAGCTGTTCAAGCCCTTCATCTATTCGCGGCTCGACGCCAAGGGCCTGTCGGCCACGGTGAAGCAGGCCAAGAAGCTGGTGGAGAAGGAAAAGCCGGAGGTCTGGGACATCCTCGACGAGGTGATCCGCGAACATCCCATCATGCTCAACCGCGCGCCGACCCTGCACCGCCTCGGCATCCAGGCCTTCGAGCCGACGCTGATCGAGGGCAAGGCGATCCAGCTTCACCCGCTGGTCTGCGCCGCCTTCAACGCCGACTTCGACGGCGACCAGATGGCCGTCCATGTGCCGCTGTCGCTCGAAGCCCAGCTCGAAGCGCGCGTGCTGATGATGTCGACCAACAACATCCTGCATCCGGCCAATGGTCAGCCGATCATCGTGCCGTCGCAGGACATCGTGCTCGGCCTCTATTATCTGTCGCTGATGCGCGACGGCGAGCCGGGACAGGGCATGGCCTTCGCCAATCTCGGCGAAATCGACCATGCCTTGTTCGCCAAGTCGATCACCCTGCACACCAAGATCAGGGGCCGCGCCTGGACCTATGACGAGAACGGCGAGCGGGTGTCGAAGATCTTCGACACCACGCCGGGCCGCATGATGCTCGGCCAGCTCCTGCCCACGCATGTCAAGATTCCCTTCGACGTCGCCAACAAGCTGATGACCAAGAAGGAAATTTCGGGAATGATCGACACCGTCTACCGCAATTGCGGGCAGAAGGAGACGGTGATCTTCTGCGACCGGATCATGGGTCTGGGTTTTCGCGAGGCGTGCACGGCGGGCATTTCCTTCGGCAAGGACGACATGGTCGTGCCGGAGACCAAGCCCCAGATCGTCGAGGCGACCCGCGGCCTCGCCAAGGAATATGAGCAGCAGTACAACGACGGCCTCATCACCCAGGGCGAGAAATACAACAAGGTGGTGGACGCCTGGGCGAAATGCACCGACAAGCTCGCCGAGGAAATGATGGCGCGCATTTCGGCGGTCCGCAAGGACGATTCCGGCCGCGACCAGCCGATCAACTCGATCTACATGATGTCCCACTCCGGGGCGCGCGGCTCGCCGGCGCAGATGAAACAGCTCGCGGCGATGCGCGGCCTGATGGCCAAGCCCTCCGGCGAGATCATCGAGAGCCCGATCATCTCGAATTTCAAAGAAGGCCTGACCGTGTTGGAGTATTTCAACTCCACCCACGGCGCGCGCAAAGGTTTGGCCGACACCGCGCTAAAAACCGCGAATTCGGGCTACCTGACCCGCCGTCTGGTGGACGTGGCGCAGGATTCGATCATCACCTCCTATGATTGCGGCACCACCAAGGGTATCCGCATGCGGGCGATCATCGACGCCGGCCAGGTCGTGGCCTCGCTGGCGATCCGCATTCTCGGCCGCTTCACGGCCGAGGATCTGCTGGAGCAGGACGGCACGGTCATCGTCAAGGCCGGCCAAATGATCCAGGAATGGCATATCGACCGCATCAACGCGGCCGGCATCCAGGAAGTGAAGATCCGTTCGGTCCTGACCTGCGAGGCCAAGAACGGCTGCTGCGGGGCCTGCTACGGGCGCGATCTGGCGCGCGGCACCCCGGTCAACATGGGCGAGGCGGTCGGCGTCATCGCGGCGCAGTCGATCGGCGAGCCGGGCACCCAGCTCACCATGCGCACCTTCCATATCGGCGGCGCGGCGCAGATCGCGGACTCGTCCTTCATCGAGACCAATTTCGAGGGCCTGGTGAAGATCCGCAACCGCCATCTGGCGCGCAATTCCGACGGCGATCTGATGGTCATGGCGCGCAATGTCGCCGTGGTCGTCTGCGGCCCGGACGGGACCGAGCGCGCCGTTCATCGCGTGCAATATGGCTCGCGCCTCAAGGTGGACGAGGGCGATCACGTCAAGCGCGGCCAGCGCGTGGCGGAATGGGACCCCTATACCCGCCCGATCCTGACCGAAGTGGACGGCGTCGTCGGCTTCGAGGATCTGGTCGAGGGCCAGTCCATGTCGGAAACGGTGGACGAGGCGACGGGCATCGCCAAGCGCATGGTCATGGACTGGCGCCTGAACGCCCGCTCGTCGAGCCTCAAGCCGACCCTGGTCATCAATGGCAAGGACGGCAAGCCGGTGAAGCTGGCGCGCGGCGGCGACGCCCGCTACACCCTGCCGGTGGACTCGATCATCGCGGCCGATCCCGGCGCGAAGGTCCAGGCCGGCGACGTCATCGCCCGTATTTCACTGGAAAGCGCCAAGACCCGCGACATCACCGGCGGTCTGCCGCGCGTCGCGGAACTGTTCGAGGCGCGCCGTCCCAAGGATCACGCGATCATCGCGGAGATCGGCGGCACGGTGAAGTTCGGCCGCGATTACAAGAACAAGCAGCGCCTGACCATCGAGCCGGGCGAGGAGGGGGCGGAGCCGGTCGAATATCTGATCCCCAAGGGCAAGCACATCCATCTGCAGGATGGCGACATTGTCGAAAAGGGCGATTACATCGTCGACGGCAATCCCGCGCCGCATGACATTCTCGCCATCAAGGGCGTCGAGGAGCTGGCCGCCTATCTGGTCAACGAGATCCAGGAGGTCTATCGCCTGCAGGGCGTGAGCATCAACGACAAGCACATCGAGGTGATCGTCCGCCAGATGCTGCAAAAAGTCGATATCACCGATCCCGGCGGCACCGACTTCCTGTCCGGCGATCAGGTCGACCGCATCGAGATGGACGAGGTCAACGAGCGCGCGATCGAGGAGGGCAAGCGCCCGGCGACCGGCACGCCGGTCCTTCTCGGCATCACCAAGGCGAGCCTGCAGACCCGCTCCTTCATCTCGGCGGCGTCGTTCCAGGAGACCACCCGCGTCCTCACCGAGGCGGCGGTCAACGGCAAGATCGACACGCTCGAAGGCCTGAAGGAAAACGTCATCGTCGGCCGCCTGATCCCGGCCGGCACCGGCGCGGCGATGTCGAAGCTCCGCCATATCGCGACGACCCGCGACGACATGATCCTGCAGCAGAAGGCGGAAGCCTCCGCCGCCCCGCCGCAGCTTCCGGCGGCGGAATGAGCCAGAAAAAAGGCCGCTCGAAAGAGCGGCCTTTTTGTTTGGGGCGGCGCGTCCAGCGAAAATGGCCCCCAACGACAGGGCCTTAACTATTTGCGGCCCGGGCCGCAGGAAAGCGCGCGAGACGCTTGCCGGCGGCGCCATCCTGCTGCTATAGGCGTCGGACCGAGCCGGACGGAAACATCCGACTTATGGCCTCGTGGCGGAGTGGCTACGCAGAGGACTGCAAATCCTTGTACGGGGGTTCGATTCCCTCCGAGGCCTCCATCCAACAATCCGCACCGTCAATCCCTCAGCACTGCGCGCCTTGTTTCCGCTCGCGCAAAAACTGAAAAAATTCCACGCCCTCGCGCAGGCGGCGCTTCATCATGGCGCGGTCGCGCACCATTTCGTTGACGATCGCGCCGATCTTTTTCGGGCGAAAGTAGAACTGGCGATAAAAGGTTTCGACCGAGTCGAAAATTTCCTTGTGGCTGAGGTCGGGATAATGGAGCGGCGCAATCTGGACGCCGTTCTCGTCCACCAGTTCGGCGTTGGCGCTGTCGAGCCAGCCATTTTCCAGCGCTTGGCTGTAAAGGAAGGTGCCGGGATAGGGCGCGGCCAGCGACACCTGAAGGGTGTGCGGATTGACCTCCTTGGCGAAGCGAATCGTCTCCTTGATCGTCTCGCGCGTTTCGCCGGGCAGGCCCATGATGAACGTGCCGTGGATCATGATTCCGAGTTCGCGGCAATCACGCGCGAATTTTTTGGCCACCTCGATCCGCATGCCCTTCTTGATATTGTGCAATATCTGCTGGTTGCCGGATTCATAGCCGACCAGCAGCAGGCGCAGGCCATTGTCGCGCATCACTTTCAGCGACTCGCGCGGCACATTGGCCTTGGCGTTGCACGACCAGGTCACGCCGAGCTTGCCGAGTTCCTTGGCGATGGCCTCCGCGCGCGGAAGATCGTCGGTAAAAGTGTCGTCGTCGAAGAAATACTCCTGCACCTGCGGAAAATTTTTCAGGCACCATTTGATCTCTTCGATCACATGGCCGACGCTGCGGGTGCGGTAGCGATGGCCGCCGACGGTCTGCGGCCACAGGCAGAAGGTGCAGCGCGATTTGCAGCCGCGCCCGGTATAGATCGAAATATAGGGATGCTTGAGATAGCCGATGAAATAATTCTCGATTTTTAAATCGCGCTGGTAGATCGGCGAGACGAAGGGCAAAGAATCCATGTCTTCCAGGATCGGCCGCTCGGCGTTGTGCTGGATGTTTCCATTGGCGTCGCGGTAGCTCAGGCCGAGAATGTCGCTAAAATCCTTGCCGTCGGCGACATCCTTGATGGTGAAGTCGAATTCGTTGCGGGCGACGAAATCGACGCTCCGAGCGGCTTTCAGGCTGCCATCGGCGTCCACCGCGACCTTGGCCCCGATCAGACCGGCCTTGAGAGCGGGATTGGCGGCCTTCAAGGCCTCGATGCATTTCACGTCCGAGGCGAAGGACGGCGCGGAGGTATGGACCACGACGAGGTCGAAATCCTTGGCCTGCGCCACCACTTCCGCAAGCTTGGTCTTGTGCGGCGGGGCGTCGATCAGCTTGGAGTTTTCGATCAAAGCGGCGGGCTGGGCGAGCCAGGTCGGATACCAGAACGAGGCGATCTCGCGGCGCGCCTGATAACGCGAGCCGGCGCCGCCGTCGAAACCGTCAAAGGAAGGCGCTTGCAGAAAAAGGGTGCGCATGAAAGGCTGCTCCGCCTGAGCTTAAGTTGCCGGCCAAAATCCGTCGCGCCACAGAGCCCGTCAATCGCGGCCATTCCGTGGCGGCAGTTCATATCACGTTGCCGCAGCGCTTTTAACGAAAAACCGGCGTCCACTTTTTCGCGCGCTGCGGTCGCGCGTCCTTTAACAACATTGCCGCCGTTCAATCAATCGCGGGGTTGTCGGCGGGCGTCGCCGCGCCGGAAAGAAAGCGGGCCAAGGCCGGGCCGATGAGGATCACCATCAGCACCCGCGCCGTCTGCAAGGCCATGACGAAGGGCAGGTCCAGCTTGGCGGAGACGGCGATAATGGCGACGGCGTCGATCCCGCCGGGGCTCATCGCAAGATAGGCGGTCATCGGGTCGATATGGGCCAAGCCCGCCAGAAGCGCGGACAGCCCGGCGCACAGCGCGATCAGCCCGGCGACCGAGGCGAGGGTCGCGGGCAGGGTTTTCACGGCGTGCAAAAGAAGCGTGCGGGAAAATCTTTGTCCGACGCTCCAGCCGAGAAGCGCGTAGTTCAGGACCAGAAAGGGACGCGGCAGTTCAAGCGCCAGCAAGCCGGAATTCTGCAGCAGCGCGCCGAGGAAAAGCGGCGCCAGCAGGGGGCCGGCGGGAAGGCGCAGCCGGTGGGCGAGAAAGGCGGCGCCGAGCAGCGCGGCGAGGGTCGCGGCGAAGGCGGGCCAGGAAACGGGGGCGAAAAAGCCGGCGAGCGCCCCGGCGCCCGCGCCAGCTCCCGGCGCCAAAAAACGCGCGATCACGCTGGCGACCAAAGCGACGAGCAGGACACGCAAATATTGCATGAAGGCGACGAGGCGCATGTCGGCGCCATAGGCGTCGGCCATGACCACCATGGCGGAAGCCGCGCCGGGCAGGGCGCCCCAGATCGCGGTGGTCCCCGGGAACAGCCGCCATCTGGTCAAGAGCCAGCCGAACAGGCTGCTGGCGGCGATCACCGAAAAGGCGGCGGCAAGAAAAAGCGGCCAGTCCCGCGCCATTTCATGCAGGATCGCCGGCGTCATTTTCTGCGCGATCATGCCGCCGATCGCGGCTTGCGCCATGAGAAAGGCCCAGGGCGGAACCTGGGTCCGGCCATCGAAGGCCGCGACAGTCGCGGCGGCGGCGATCGCGCCCAGCAACACGCCGGCCGGCAGGCGCAGGGCGGTCAGAACGCCGCTGAACAGCAAGGTGAGCGCGATCAG
This sequence comes from uncultured Pseudomonadota bacterium, assembly GCA_963703385.1. Lineage (GTDB taxonomy): Bacteria > Pseudomonadota > Alphaproteobacteria > Rhizobiales > Beijerinckiaceae > Rhodoblastus. The sequence continues at coordinate 2,627,034 of OY969816.1, read as the reverse complement.
CGCCAGCCATTGCCGCAAAAGGCCGCTGTCGCGAAAGGAGAAATTTTTCAATCCGCTGATCCGGCCGCAAAGGCGATTTCCGCGCAGCTGGTTATTCGCCCCAGACGGGGGAAAATCTGCGAAATGGCGAATTCGTGCAGATCGGCGGCGCGCGAGGCGCAGGCGTCCTCGACGATCACAAGTTCGAAGCCAAGCTCCCACGCCTGTCGGGCGGTCAACTCCACGCCGAAATTTGTCGCGATCCCAGCCAGGACAAGGGTCGTCACGCCGCGCCGCCGCAGTTGAAGTTCAAGCTCCGTGCCATGGAAGGCGCCCCATTGGCGCTTGGTGATGATGATGTCGCCGGGCGCCGCGACGCCGTCGGCCAGTTCGCTCCATTCGGGCGGCAGGCCGCCGGGAGGAAGCTGCATCGGCGCGTCCACCTTCTGGCGCGGCGCGTCGGCGAAATCCGGGGAAAAGGCGACGCGAACGGGAAAGACCGGGGCGCCGGCGGCGCGGAATTTTTCCGCGAGTTTTTTCGCGCAGGTCAGGATATCCGCGCCGGAGCGCGGCTCCAACGGCGCGCCGACAATGCCCTTTTGCAGATCGATCAGCACCAGGGCCGCGGATTTGGGATCAAGAAAAAGCATGGCGATCCTTCGATCGAGCGGAGCGACGCCGCTTTAACTCTTTTTCGTCGCGCTTGCATGCGAAATAGCGCCAAGGCCGGGCGACGCCGCCGAAAAAAGTCTTGCCGCAATAGCGCCAGATCATGGCGCTAAAGCGGACCCGCCAGTAGTTTGGCACGAGCATCAATCGCGAGATTTCTCCCTTGAACGAAACCGACGACAAGGCCCCTGCCGCCACGGCCCCTGCGGTCGCCGAGCCGGCGGCCCCCGCGCAGCTGCCGGCGAAAGTTCAGCCGGAGGCGGCCCATGCGGTCATCGAGCATCATCCGCCGAGCCGGCGCGGCGTGTGGGCGCGGCGGCTTGTCCTTCTCGCCTTGATCGGCGGCGGCGCCGGCTACGCCATCTGGCAGGCGCATCGCGCCCCGGCTATTCCCGCCTATATCGTCTATGGCAACGGCCGGCTGGAGGCCGATCCGATCGACATCGACACCAAATTCGCCGGGCGCATCGCCGAATTGCGGGTGGACGAGGGCGACAAGGTCGCCGCCGGCCAGGTGCTTGCCGTCATGGACACACGGGACCTTGAGCAAAGTCTGAAAAAAGGCGAGGCGCAGATCGAGCAGGCCCAGAAGGCGGTCGAGGAGGCGGGCGCCGATCTCGAGAACGCCAAGACCTCGTCCCTGCTCGCCGAGCAGGAAATCGAGCGCACGGCGAAGCTGGTGAAGAATGGTTTCGCAACAAAAGAGCTTTACGACCAGCGCAAGCAGGCGCTCGACGGCGCCCATCTCGCCCAGCAGGCGACGGAACAGCGCGTCGCCGAGGCCGAAAAGGCGTTGAGCGCGGCGGTGCATGACGCCGAATTGACGCGGGTGAATATCGCCGACAACACCCTGGTCGCGCCGCGCGACGGAAGAATCGAATATCGCGTCGCCAATGTCGGCGAGGTCCTGCCCGCCGGCGGCAAGGTTTTCACCATGCTCGACACGGCTTACGTCTATATGGACGTCTATCTGCCGACGCTTCAGGCGGACAAGGTCAAGATCGGCGCGGCGTCCCGCATCCTGCTCGACGCCTATCCCGACCGGCCGATCCCGGCGAAAGTGTCGTTTCTTGCCGATCAGGCGCAGTTCACGCCGAAAATGGTCGAGACCCAGAACGACCGCGACCGCATGATGTTCCGGGTGCGGGTAAAAATCGATCCCGACCGCGCGAGGGTCCACGCCGACGCGGTGCGCAGCGGCCTTCCCGGCCTGGCTTATGTCAAGACCGACGACAAGGCCCCCTGGACGCCCGCGCTGCAAGGCCCTCGCGAATGAGCGGAGAGCCCGCGGTCCGACTGCGCCATTTGCGCCACGCCTATGGCCGGACCCGGGCTCTCGACGGCCTGTCGCTGGATATTCCCTCCGGCTGCATGGTCGGGCTGGTGGGGCCGGACGGGGTCGGCAAATCGACCCTGCTCGGCCTGATCGCCGGCGCCAAGGCGCTGCAGGACGGCGGAATCGAGGTTCTGGGCGGCGACATCGATTCGGTCGCCTGGCGCGACGAAATCTGCCCGCGCATCGCCTTCATGCCGCAAGGCCTGGGCAAGAATCTCTATCCCGATCTCACCGTCGAGGAGAACATCATCTTTTTCTCGCGGCTGTTCGGCCAGAGCCGCGCCGAGGGCGCGGCGCGCGTCGCCGCGCTGACCCGCGACGTCGGCCTCGCGCCTTTCGCCAGAAGGGCCTGCCATCAATTGTCCGGCGGCATGAAGCAGAAGCTCGGCCTGTGCTGCGCCTTGATCCACGATCCGGATCTGCTGATCCTCGACGAGCCGACCACCGGCGTCGATCCCCTGTCGCGCCGGCAGTTCTGGGAGCTGGTGGAGCGCATGCGCCGCCGCTTTGCCGCAACAGCGGTTGGCGGCGTCCGGGAGCGGTCGGCGAACGCCGGAGCGACCGACGTTCAACTTCAGAGCGGCGCGCAGAAAATGAGCGTCATCGTCGCCACCGCTTATATGGAGGAAGCCGAAAAATTCGACTTCCTCATCGTCATGAACGCCGGCAGGATTCTCGCCACCGGCGCGCCGCGCGACATTCTCGCCCGCGCCGGCGCTGCGAGCGTCGAGGAGGCCTTTATCGCTTTGCTGCCCGAGGGCGGGGCTGTGAAGAAGCTGGAGATAAAGCCGCGAACGGACGACGGCGGCGCGCCGGTGATCGTCGCCAGGGGCCTGACCAAGAAATTCGGGGATTTCATCGCCGTCGATCATGTCGATCTGGCCATCGGCCGGGGCGAGATTTTCGGCTTCGTCGGCTCCAACGGCTGCGGCAAGACCACGACGATGAAAATGCTCACCGGCCTGCTGGACGCCAGCGCCGGCGAGGCCTTGCTGTTCGGCCGGAGCATCGAGGCGGGCGGCCTCGCGGCGCGCCGGCGCGTCGGCTATATGTCGCAGGGCTTTTCGCTCTATGGCGAATTGAGCGTGCTGCAAAATCTCGAACTGCACCGACGGCTGTTCGGCCTCCCGGCGCGCGAGGCGCGCGATCGCATCGAGACCCTGCTCGACCGATTCGATCTGGGAGATCATGGCGATGTCCTGGCCGCCGACCTGCCGCTGGGCCTGCGCCAGCGGCTGTCGCTGGCGGTGGCCCTGGTCCATCAGCCCGATCTGCTCATCCTCGACGAGCCGACCTCCGGCGTCGATCCGGTCGCGCGCGACGAATTCTGGGCCCTGCTGATCGAATTGTCGCGCAAGGAAGGCGTGACCATTTTCATTTCCACCCATTTCATGAACGAGGCGGCGCGCTGCGATCGGATTTCGCTGATGGATTCGGGCAAAATCCTCGCCACCGGCTCGCCCGCCGAACTGACGCGGCGTAAAAACGCAAAAGACCTGGAAGAGGCCTTCATCGTCTTTCTGGAGGAGGCAGGGGCGGCGCGCCCGCTCGCCGAGGCGGTCGAGGCCCCGGTTCCGCAACGCGCGCAGGCGAAGAATCCGCGTTTCAGCCCGCGCCGGATGATGGCCTATACCATCCGCGAAATTCTTGAATTGTCGCGCGATCCGATCCGCCTGTCCTATGCGATCTTCGGGCCGGCTCTGCTGCTGCTGGTGCTCGGCTTCGGCATCACGACGGATGTCGATTCCCTGACCTATGCCGCGCTCGACCGCGACAATTCCTATTACAGCCGCGCTTATTTGAGCGAAGTGCGCGGGTCGGCCTATTTCATCGAGCAGAAGCCGATCCGCGACGCCAGGGATATGGTCACCCGGCTCAAGAGCGGCGACGTCAACGCGACCATCGAAATTCCGCCAGGTTTCGGCCGCGACATCTTGCGCGGGCGCCCGACCGAGGTTTCGGTGTGGATCGACGGCGCCATGCCCTTTCGCGCCGAAACCATCCACGGCTATCTGCAGAGCCTGCATCAGCAGTTTCTCGCCGACCCGGCGGTGCATGGCCTGACGCCGCCGCCCGACCCGCCGGCGGATATCGAGACGCGCTTCCGCTACAATCAATCGTTCGATTCCATCTACGCCATGGTTCCCGGCGCCATCGCCCTGCAACTGGCGCTGATCCCGGCCATTCTCATGGCGCTCGCCATCGTGCGCGAAAAGGAGCTGGGCTCGATCACCAATCTCTATGTGACGCCGGTGACGCGGCTCGAATTCCTGCTGGGAAAGCAGATTCCCTATATCGTCCTCGCCTTCGTCGATTTCCTGATCATGTTCCTGATGGCGCTTTACATCTTCGAAGTGCCGCTCAAGGGCGGATTCGGCGTCCTGGCGCTGGGCTCGCTGGTCTATGCCGCCGCCTCGACCGGCTATGGCATGGTCGTCTCCGCCTTCACCCGCACCCAGATCGCCGCCTTGTTCGGCACGGCGATCCTGACCATCCTGCCGGCGAGCATGTTTTCCGGCCTCTCGACGCCGGCCTCCGCAGTGACGGGAATGGGGCGGATCATGGGGCAATTGTTTCCCATGACCTATTACCTGCCGATCAGCGTCGGCGCCTTCACCAAGGGCCTGTATTTCGCCGATCTCGCCTCCTATGTGGCGATCCTGGCGCTGTTCTTCCCGGCGCTCGTGGCCTTGAGCCATGTCCTGCTGCGCAAACAGGAGAAATGATGCAGAGCCTGCGCAATATTTTCTGGCTGGGGACCAAGGAGCTGCGCAGTTTTTTCCGCGACTGGGTGCTGCTCGGCCTGGTGGTCTATTCCTTTTCGCTGGCGATCATCGCCCAGGCGCAGAGCAATTCCCAGGAAGTGCACAACGCCTCGATCGCCGTGGTGGACGAGGACCATTCCGAATTGTCGGCACGGCTCGCCCGCGCCTTTCTGCCGCCTTATTTCCAGCCCGCCCGTTTTGTTGCGCAGAAGGATGTCGACCGGCTGATGGATGTCGGCGCCTATACGTTCGTCCTCAATATTCCGCCCAATTTCGAGCGCGATCTGGTGGGCGGTCGCCAGCCCATCCTGCAGATCAATGTCGACGCCACCGCCATGGTTCAGGCGGGGATCGGCTCCGGCTACGCCGCGCAGATTCTTTCCGACGAAATCGCCAAATTCCTCACCCGCCAGGACGAGCCGCCGCCGGCGCCGATCGGCCAGGTGGTGCGCATCGCCTTCAATCCCAATGTCGTCACCTCATGGTTCACCAGCGTGATGGGCGTCATTTCCTCCACCACCATGCTGGCGATCATTCTGGCCGGGGCGGCGGTGGTGCGCGAGCGCGAGCATGGCACGGTCGAGCATCTTCTGGTCATGCCGGTCACGCCCTTCGAAATCGCCATGGCGAAAATCTGGGCCAACAGCCTGATCATCGCCGGCGCCGTCGGCCTGTCGCTGGTTTTTGTCGTGAAAGGGCTGTTGCACATCCCCATCGAGGGCTCGATCCCGCTTTTCCTGTTCGGCGCGCTGCTTTATCTGTTTTTCGCCACCTCGGTCGGGGTTTTTCTCGCCACCATCGCGCGGACCATGCCGCAACTCGGCCTGCTCTATATTCTGGTCGCGGTGCCTCTCAATCTGCTTTCCGGCGGCAATACCCCTCTCGAGTCGCAGCCGCTCTGGCTGCGGACCATCATGCAGGCCTCGCCGTCAACGCATTTCGTCGCCATCGCCCAGGCCATTCTCTATCGTGGCGCAGGATTCGACCTGGTGTGGCCGCGCTTCGTCGCCACGGCGGCGATCGGCGGGATCTTCCTCGCCTTGGCGCTGTGGCGTTTTCGCGCCGTGTCGTCGCAGTCGCAATCCTGATCCCGGCGCGAAATTCTGACGAGCGACGACGCCGCACTCAATGCGCCGGGGCCTTCGCGCCGTTGTGGTGGGCGACGATGGCGTCCGCCGTCTTGCCGACCATTTCGGCCAGATGGTCGAATTTTTGGGTGAAGGAGCCGACGCCCGCCGTCGCCGAGCGCAGTTCGACGATCAGCCCGTCCATTTCCGCTTCCGGGATCAAGGCGCTGAGCACGTCCCAGCCCTCCCAGCCCGGCCGCCCGTCATAGCCCAGAATCTGGCCGCGCCGCCCGGAGACGATGGCGGTGATGCGCGACAGGGCCTCGCTCGGCGTCGTGATCTTGACGGCGAGGATCGGCTCCAGCAGCACCGGACTGGCCTTGCCCAGCGCCTCCGACATGCCGATGCGCGCGGCGGTGCGGAAGGCCATGTCGGAGGAATCGACGCTGTGATAGGAGCCGTCGGTGAGGGTCGCCGCCACATCGACCACCGGGAAGCCGAGCGCGCCCTTTTCCAGCGCGTCCTTGCAGCCTTCCTCGATGGCGCCGAAATAGTTTCGCGGCACGGCGCCGCCATGGACGGTCTCGCTGAAGGCAAAGCCTTCGCCGCGCGGCAGAGGCGCGACATCCAGCGCGACATCGCCGAACTGCCCGTGGCCGCCCGACTGCTTCTTGTGCCGCCCGCGCACCGAAACCGGGTGGCGGATGGTTTCGCGATAGCCGACGCCCGGTTTGTGCGCTTCCACACTGACGCCGAAGCGCGCGGCAAGGCGCTCCAGCGCGACGCGCAGATGCATTTCGCCCTGGCCGAACAGCCTCAGCTCGCCGGCCTCCTGATCCTGCACGAAGGACAGCGACGGGTCCTCGTCGGCAAGCTTGCCCATGGCGGCGGCAAGACGAACCTCGTCCTTGCGGTCCTTGACTTGAAGCGCGATGCAATGGGCCGGCTGCGGCGGCGCCACGGCTGCGAGCGCCGGCGCCGGGGCGACCGCCTTGGAATCGCCGAACGTGTCGCCGGTCGCGACATGATCGAGCCGCCCGAAGGCGATGCAATCGCCTTCCTCCACCTTGCCCTGTTTCGATCCGGCGAGGCCCATCAGGCGGGACAGGCCGGCGATTCGGTCCTCGCCCCTGGCGCTTTTCACCACGGCGCCGTCGGCGAAGGCGCCGCGCAGCACGCGGGCGAAGCTGAGCTTGCCGCCATGGGCGGTGTGGATGGTCTTGACCGCATGCGCCAGCGCCGGCCCGTCGTCGGCGAGCCCGAGCCGGGCGCGCGCCTGGGCGATTCCCGGCGCTTCATGACGCAAGGCCTTCAGCAGGCGGGTGACGCCGTGGCCTGCCTCGGCCGAGCCGATCAGGACCGGCGCGACCAGGCCCTCGCGCAGATCGCGGGTGAGATCGTCGAAGATCTGGTCGCGGGGCGGCTCGATGTCGGAAATCAGCTCTTCCATCAAAGCGTCGTCATAATCGGCGAGGCGCTCCAGCATGGTGTAGCGCTCTTCCTTCTCGCGCGGCAGTTCGCCGCCGGGAACGTCGACCACGACGGAAGGCGCGTGTTCGCGATAGACGAAGGCGCGCTCCAGCGCGAGATCGATGAAGCCGGTGACGATGCCGTTCTGCCAGACCGGGATTTGCCGCAGCAGCAGCGGCGTCTGCGAGGCCGGCTGGAGCATGGCCAGCGTTTCGCGGATGCGCAGGTCGGCCTGGTCGATCTTGTTGAGGAACAGGATGCGCGGGACGCCGAGATCTTCGAGCTCGCGCAAAATCATGCGCAGGGCCGGCAGCTTGCGTTCGTCCGCCTCGCAGACCACGATCGCCGCGTCGCAGAGCGGCAGGACGTTGCGCGCCTCATGGGCGAATTCGATCGAGCCGGGCAGGTCGATGAAGGTGAAGCGGTCGCCGAGATAATCGACCGAGGCGATATTGGCCTCGACGCTTGCGGCGTGGGCGCGGGCCTCGGCGCTCGAATCGCCGACCGAGGAGCCGTCGCGCACCGAGCCTTGGCGCGCCAGGGCGCCGGAGCGTGTGAGGAGACATTCGAGCAGAGTGGTCTTGCCGCTCTGGAACGGGCCGACGATCGCGAAAAGCCGCGGCCCGCGCACGCGTTTTTCGTCATTTGCGCTCTCGCCCATGTTCCCGTTCCTTGCCAATCGCCGCCGGTCCGCCCGGCCCGTCGCAAATATTTCACGCGACGTTGAAATTGCCAATGATTTTGGCGGGCGGAAGCTGCGCCTTTCGACTCAACCAAAGATGGAGGGACGCGCGTAATTTTGCCGCGGTCTCGGCCGGTTTCCTGGAGAGGGGGCGTCGAAATTCGAAAGGGCGACGGAAAGCGGACCTGCCGGTCCTCAGCGCGACGGCGCCAAAACATGTTCCGCCAGAAGATATTTCAGGCCCCGGCCCCAGGTCTGGTCGTCATCGCCGCGGATGTCGATGCTGCCGCCCTTGAGCGTCGCGCCGGTTTTGGCGTCCACGATGCGGATGTTCATGTTCAGGATCAGATTGCTCACCTTTTGCACCCAGGCGACCACAGCGACCTGCGCCCCGGCCTTTTTCGCCAGATCGACCTCGCAGCCGTTGCAATCGGTGATGTCACGAACCGCGTCGATGTCCTTTTCGATCGGCGCCAGATCGATCGCGCGATAGCGGCCCGATTCGTCCAGCGCCTGTTTCAGTTGCGCGGTGAATTTCGCGATCCGCGCCGTCTCTTCCGGCGTGGTGGGCTGCGGCGAGCTGTTGATCAAAACCGCATCGAACACGGCCGCCGTCTGCGCCGGCTCGGCGCGGACGCCAGGGGCCGCGAGAAGGCCCAAAGCGGCGAACAGGAGGGCGGAAAGGCGTTTTTCCATGCTCGGCCAACCGCGAATTGATCTTTGGCCGCGCAAGGTTAACACGAAAGCGCGCGGTCGCAACGTGGCGCGATCAAGGATAGATTCGCCCCCTCCAGCCGCTTAGAGCGCGTTCGTAAATCACAGAGTCGAACGCGCTCTGCACTTTCGTTGTTTTGACGCATATTCTGATCCGAAAAGTCTATCAACTTTTCGGGAATATGCTCTAGCGAGGCCCCATGTCGCAAAAACCGCCCAACGCCGCGCCCGGCCCGGCGCCGGCGCCGGAAAATTTTCCGTTCCGTACGCGCGAAAAACTGCGTTACGGCGACACCGACCGCCAGGGCCATGTCAACAACGCGGTTTTCGCCACTTTTCTCGAAACCGGGCGGGTGGACATGCTGATCAATGGCGGCGTCGATCTGATGGGGCCGGACGGCGCTTTTGTGATCGCGCGGCTGGTGCTGGATTTTCGTCGCGAGGTGAACTGGCCGGGCGAGGTCGACATCGGCACGCGGGTCGCCGCGGTCGGGCGCAGTTCGCTCAGGCTGGAGCAGGCGGTTTTCCACAACGGCGAATGTGTCGCCACCGGCGAATCGATTGTCGTGCTGACCGACGTGACGACGCGGCGCTCAAAACCTTTTTCCGAGGAGGCGCGGACATGGCTGGAGGGCGGCAAAAACTAGCCCAGCTTGCGCCGATGGATCGTCGCCATCGCCAGCACGATCATGGCGAAGGCCTGATGCGCCATGGCGACGGCAGGCGGCGCGACCAGCAGCAGCGCGGTTATGCCGACCAAAACCTGGATCGCCACCAGGCCGGCGAGAACCCGCGCCCGCCGCGCCGCGCGCTTGGCCACCGTCTCCCGACCGATGTGGACGGCATGGAACAAAGCCAGCGCCAGCACGACATAGGCCATCATGCGATGCTGGAACTGAACCATCGTGATGTTGTCGACGAAATTGGCGGCCCACGGCTTTAGGAAGAACAGGTCGTCGCGCGGCGGGATGAAATGGCCGTCCATCAGCGGCCAGCTGTTGTAGCTATAGCCGGCGCGCAGGCCGGCGACGAGGCCGCCAAGGCCGATCTGCGTCAGAATCAGCGCCAGCAGCGCGCTGGCCTCGGGGCCAAAACTCCGGGCGTCCGGTCCAAGCGGGTCACGGTAATTGGGCGCGAGGCCGACGGCGGTCCAGACCACCGCGGCAAAGATCAAGGAGGCGAGCAGGAGGTGGATCGCCAGCCGCTCCTGCGCCACCTCGACGCGATGGACGAGGCCGGACGAGACCATCCACCAGCCGACAAAGCCTTGCAAGGCTCCGAGCGCGAAAATGACGGCGAGCCGCCAGCGCAACCCGCCGCCGATTTTTCCGCGCGCCCAAAAAAACAGGAAAGGAAAGGCAAACAGAACGCCCACGAGCCGGCCGAGCAGGCGGTGGCTCCACTCCCAGCCATAGATGGTCTTGAACCGGGCGAGGTCCATGCCCGGGAACATTTGATGATATTGTGGAATCTGCTGGTATTTCGCGAAAGCCTGGGCCCAGTCGGCGGCGGAAAGCGGCGGCAGCACGCCGGTGACCGGCTTCCATTCGGTGATCGAGAGGCCTGATTCGGTCAGCCTTGTCGCGCCGCCGACGACGACCATGGCGAAAACGCCCGCGGCGACCAGCCAGAGCCAGAGCCGAATCGCGCGATCGGGATCGGGGGTCTCGCCATTCACCCGATGATGATTGCGTCGCGGCATTTCGCTTCCGGATCCCGGCGCGCCGGGCTGCAATGATCGACGGTCATCAAGCAAATGCCGCGGCGGGGCGCCGCCGCGGCCAAAATTCCGATTTGGACGGCTTATTCGTCCGGCCCGTGCATGCCCTCGTGGTGCATGTCCTCGTCCGCGCCCATCTCCTCGAAGGCGGCCTTCTGCTTGGCGTCGAGGCTGTTGTAGAAGGAGGAGAGCCTGCCGGCTTCGTCTTTGAATGCATCCAGCCGATGCTGCATCATGGCCACACGGAAATTGAGGCGGCCGGTGAAGGTCGCGAGGTCGGGCTTGTGGGCGCAGATCGAGGCCCGGAAATCGCTGGCGCCTTTCATCCGCGCGATGTCGATGTCCTTGAGCGCCATAACCTGGCTCGGGTTCAGCTCCAGCATGGTCGCCATATGTTCGGCGCGGCCCTGCATTTCTTCGGCCATGCCCTGGTGGCCGTTCCTGGCCGAACACATCTCGTCGAGCCACATTGCCTGCGGCGAGGCCATTTCTTCCGAGTCCGGCGCGGGTGGCTGCGGCTGTGCGTTCGCCTGCGAAAAAGCCATGGCGCCGAACATGCAGGCCAGGACCAGTGTGGATTTGTTCACGATACGCATATAGAAATCTCCCCATATTTTGACGCTGCGGCGCAACGGGCGAAGGCCCATTGGCATTGCGCCGCTAAGGCTGATCTTGGTATGAACCGACCGTGTCGCGCAAGACCTCGACGAGGAGAGATTTCATGCGCAGTCGTCAGCGGAAACTCATCGGCGCGATTTTCATGGTCGTTTTCGTGATCGTTTACGCGCTTTTCGCAATGGTCCTGGCGCAGGCGACAGCGATGAAGGTCGAGAATTCGGCGTTGCGGCTGCTGATTTTCGCCGTTCTCGGCCTCGGCTGGGCCGTTCCGATGGTCCCGCTGATCAACTGGATGGAGCGCGGGGACAGATAACGATTTTTTCCGCTCGCTCCGGCATGCGGCAAAAGCTCGCGGCGTATGTCCAGTGCACGCTCTGGCATGCGCCAAAAGCTCGCGGAGTCTGTCCAGCGCTCGCTCTGGCATGCGCCAACCGCTCGCGGAGCATGTGCAGCCCTCGCTCTGGCATGCGCCAACCGCTCGCGGAGCATGTGCAGCCCTCGCTCTGGCATGCGCCAACCGCTCGCGGAGTCTGTGGAGCGTTCGCTCTGGCGTGCGCCAACCGCTGGCGCGACGGGTTCACCCCACATTGAGCCTTCGGCCGCCGTTCCACAGTGCGAAGGGCGCGCCGGACAGCAGCACGTCGAAACTGGCGAGGTCCTGCCACAGACCGTTCACCGAAAGGCGCGGCAAGGCGAAGAGATGGCTTGCATGTTCGGGGAAGATCATGCCGGGCCGCGTCGTCGTCGCCGTCGCAAAGCCGACCTCAGTGGCGAGCGTGAATTCCCGCGGTCCCGCCGAATTGGCGTCGCCATAGGGATAAGCGAAATGGCGGATGGTCCGGCCGAATTCTTTTTCCAGCCGGTCGCGGCTTTCCGCCATTTCCCGCCGCGCCGCCTCGACCGGCAGGCTCGCGAGGCGGGGATGGGTCATGGTATGGGCGCCGATGGTCGCCAGTTCGTGGTCCGCAAGCTCGCGCAATTCGTCCCAGCCCAGGCAGTTTTCCTCGACCAGTTTTTGGGCGTTGATCCCGGCCTTGGCGCTGAGTTGCGCGACCGCCGCCAGCAGGCGCTCGTCGCCGCCGCCGCGCAGCAGCCAATAGACTCGCTCGAAGGCCGCGCTTTTTTCGCCGTCGTCGCGCGACGGCAGAACGAGGCGGGCGCCGTCGAGATCGAGTTCGATGCGGTCGAGCCGCCGTACGGCCTGCTCCAGCTCCACCCACCACAGGCGCGCGGTCCGGTCGGCCAGACCCGGCGCGATGTAAAAAGTCGCCGGCGCGTCATGGCGCTCCAGAGCGGGCAAGGCATGGTCCCGAAGGTCGCGGAAGCCGTCGTCGAAGGTTAGCGCCGCGAAGGGGCCGCCCTCGCCGGTCGCCAGCCGGAACATCGCCTCGTCGAACGAGACCAGGGCAAGGCCGGTCTCGCGCAGCCGGGTGAGGACGGCGTCGAAAAAGTCCGGCGTGATCTCCAGCAAGGCGTTGGGCGCAAAGCCGGTTTTCGGCGCGGGGCGCACCCGGTGGAAGGTTAGAATCACGCCGCGTCCGCGAAAAATTTCGCCGGCCAGATGGTGCAGGCCGGTGGCGCGGAACAAATTGAAGCCGGCGGCGATGGCGTTGTTCTTCCAGTTCATTGCGGACGGGGCGCCAGAGGTTGAAAGGTCGGGCAAACAAGCTAGCAAGCAAGCATTGACCTTTTATTGATAAGAGAAGGCGGCTCGCCGCAGGAAAGGCCCGATGTCCGTCGCCACGCCGCAAACTGTTCCCACCTCGTTTGCCCGCGCTGGCGCGGCGCGGACGCCTTTCGCGCGGGTCGAGGTTTTGGGCGATCCGGCTCAGGTCCTGGCGGCATGGCGCGAATTGTCGCCCGAAACGCGCGGCTCGTTTTACCAGAGCGAGCGCTTCGTCCTCGCCTGGTTCGAGATTTTCGGATCACGCCGGACAGCAAAACCGTTTTTCATCGTCGCCCGCGACGCATCGAGTGCGCCGCTCGCCGTCCTGCCGCTCGCCCTGTTCCATTTCGGCCCCTTGCGGGTGGCGCAATTCCCCGGCGAAAAACATTCCAATTACAATCTCGGCCTGTTCCGCGCCGACGCTGATTTTTCCGCACGGGATCTGAAGTTTTTGCTGCGCGCGGCGGCGCGGGCCGCGCCGGGCGGGCCGCATCTCTATCGTCTCCTGAGTCTTCCCGTCGTCTGGCGCGGCGCGGCCAATCCTCTGGCGCGGCTGGACCATTGGCCAGCGGCCAGTTGCGCCCGCGCCGCCCATCTGCCGGAAGACGGCGACGCCTTTCTCGCGCGCCGGCTTTCCACCGAGGCGCGCAAGAAATTGCGCAAGAAGGAAAAGCACCTCGCCGCCTTGGGGGCCGTGCGCCATTTCCGCGCCGCCAGCGGCCAGGAAAAGGCAAAAGTTCTCGACGCCTTTTTCGCGCACAAGGCCGCCCGCCCGGAATTCCGCTTAGCCCACGACGAACTCGACGCCCTGCGGGCTTTTTATGGCGCGCTTGCGGAAGGGGAGGGCGGCGCCGAGCTTCACGCCTTGGCTGTAGGCGACCGGATCGTCGCGGCGCTGGGCGCGGGCGCGAATGGCGGGCGCCTGCAAGGCATGTTCATCTCCTACGATCCCGATCCGGAGATCGCCAGATCGAGCCCCGGCGAAATCCTGCTCGCTCATGTCCTGCGCGACGCCTGCGCGCGAAAATTCTCGGCCTTCGACCTCGGCGTCGGCGAGGCCCGCTACAAGGCGGTCTTTTGCGACGAAGCCGAACAACTGGTCGACGCGCTTTACCCGCCGACATTTTTGGGGCGGCTGGCTCTGCCCTTTTTCGCGCTCGCCGGCGCCGCCAAGAGGACGATCAAGGCCAATCCGCACCTCTTCGCCGTGGCCGAAAAAATCCGCCGGGGCTGAAAGCCTGCCCGGCCTGGGGCGCGGGCAAGTCCGAGAATGGACTATTGACCGGCGCGGGGAAGCCTTGTACTTCCCCTCTCACCCTCAAGGGAGCGCGTAGCTCAGCTGGTAGAGCATTTGACTTTTAATCAAAGGGTCCTGGGTTCGAGTCCCAGCGCGCTCACCAAAAAGATCAATCGGTTCAAGCGAAATTCGTGATCATATTTTCTCCACATCTCTTCTGGGGCAACTCATAGGGTAACGGTTGGCGCTCGAAGGTCACCCGGTTCCCTCGGCGGAAATTGCCAGCCTCAATTCCCTGCACTTCGGGGACGCGCCTTTCCTGCCTGCTCCGGCCGCCAGCATTCTGGTAAAATGCCGATTGATTTGATTGGCAGGGCGAAAAAGCCGAGATGGCGAGCAGTGACATAATCCGCGTCGGTCGAACCCCGTGCTGACTCTTTGGGCTTCGATCGTCGCCGAGCGGCTTGGCTATCCATCCACCACGGCGCTGACGCTCGGACGCGCGGTCGCTGGCTACAGCGCTCAAGCCATGGCGAGGCGCTTGGCGCTTGTCGGAGAGCACGAGGAGCCGCAAGGGAGACAAAAGTCCAGCGTTCCAAGAGAGACCGTCCTGCTGCTCGGGAGGCGCGTTCCGATCATGGCGACGGAGGACGGGGAAATCCGCGCCGGGGATCACGGGAAGCCGGCCCCCGAGCGCACGACGCTCTCCTATAACTTCACGCTGGAGCAGCACGCTGACGTTTTCGAGACAATTCTGACATATTTCTCATTTGTTACATCGTCAATTGAGTGTCGCCAAAATGTGACCTATCTTTGATACCGGCATCTGTGATGCAACAGGAGAGGCCAGCATGAGCTTCGCGCACCCGCTTGCCAGGAAGGCCAAGGTCTGGCCGATGACGTCACAGGACGGGTCAGTACGCCATGTTCTTGTCATCGAGACTACTTTGGCGCTCGATCCCAAGGATGACAAATTCAAGAAAAAATTGGTTGATCGGCTTTCCAATGAGGCCATGGCCTATTTGGCCGATCGTTTCGATGTGAATGACTTTATCCTGATCAACCGCCCCAAAGACTGGGACTGACAAGCCCCGCAATTATCAGCGGAGGACTTGCCGAGTCTCCTGATCTAATTGAGCTCGGTCGTGGCGAGGCGAAGCCGCGTCATTAAATCGACAAGCCGTTCTTCGATGACAGGAAGTGCAAGTTCCGGCGCCATCGAGCCAATATCGTGGACATCCCAGTATTCCATCCGAGCGACGTCATTTATCGTGAGCCGAGAATGGAAACGGTTCTTCATAAGAGAAAAATGTTCAGTATAGCTTAGCGCTACGATGTGCTCTGCATGGTTTAGATCGCACAGCTTAAGCTGCAGCGGCATGCGCACGAACTGACGATCCAGTTTCACGCCTCGTTGTTGCAGGGCGCTTAGCGTCTGCGCTGCAATCGGACCCAGATTGTTGCTTCTGAGGTCCACGGCAATTCCCCGGGACACCGCGACCCATCCTGGACATTTCACGGGGGCTAGATAGTTGAACATCTCTTCTGCAAACCGGCCTCTGTAGTAGTTCCCAGTGCAAAGGAAGAGAACGACTTTCATAATTGACCTTCGACGTCATTTTGGCGAATGCATCAACGATGACATGCCAATTTGTGTTTTTCGCGACGCGTTTATGCGACTTGAGCGCGATGCTGCAAGCGGCGGTTTTGCTTGGTCTGGCGTTTGATCTTTTCACCTTCGAGCAGGATTGCGTCGCCGCGCCCGAAGTCGACGTCGGGGGCGTCAGATTGTCGAGGCTCTCATGATGGCGGCCATGATTAAAGTGGTGGACAAAGGCGGCGATCTGCTGCTCGAGATCGCCCGGCGCGTCTCTTCGGGAATGCGGTTCCAGACGCGGTCAGGGAACGGCGGCCGATCGACCAAAGCCTCGGGCCGCCTGCCAGCAACCGCTCGACCCAGCGGTCAAAGGTCGAACGGGGAACGCCTGCGGCAACCCGCGGTTCAGATCGAGCCTGTGCTCATGAACCAAAGGACAACGTCCAGCCGATCTTAATCGTCAGGCAGTTGCGACCGCCGGGGCGCTATCGAACACAGGGCGCATACCGCCCCGCAGCTCACCACCGCGACCCTATAGTCCCCATTTTCGTACGAACCACACTTTCACGAGGTGCGTGAGGACCGCATAAGCCAACAAGATCGCTGCGACGAGCGGCCAATATAACGACGGCAGCGGAACAAAGCCGAGCGCGGAGCCCGCCCACAGGTTGGGCAGCACGACGCCGACGGAACAGATAATGAGCGTCGTGGTCAGCAGGGCCGAGCTGGCGCGACTTTCGATGAAAGGAATCTTGCTCGTGCGAATGATGTGAATGATCAAGGTCTGGGTGAGAAGGGATTCAACAAACCAACCGGTCTGGAACAGCGCCGGGTTGGTCCAGGCGCCGAAAACAAACAGCATCATCCCATAGGTGACGTAATCGAAGATCGAACTGATCGGCCCGATGAAAACCATGAATTTAAAGATGTTGCCGATCTCCCAGCGCCGCGGCGACGCTAGGAATTCCTCGTCGACGTTATCGGTCGGAATCGTCGTCTGGGAAAAGTCATAGAGCAGGTTGTTAGTCAACACTTGTATAGGCATCATCGGCAGAAAGGGGAGAAAAATACTAGCGCCTAAGACGCTGAACATATTGCCGAAGTTAGAGCTTGCGCCCATTTTGATGTATTTGACGATGTTTGCGAATATCTTGCGCCCTTCGACGACGCCCTTCTGCAGAACCAGCAGGTTCTTCTCAAGAAGGATGATGTCCGCTGATTCCTTGGCTATATCGACGGCCGTGTCGACGGAAATACCGACGTCGGCGGCTTTCAGCGCGGGACTGTCGTTGATGCCGTCTCCAAGGAAGCCAACGACGTGGCCCTTGGCGTGCAGCGCAGTGATCACCCGTTCCTTCTGGGCCGGCGTCAGCTTGACAAAAACCGTTGTTCGGTCCGCGACGCCCGCGAGTTCGCCGTCGGACATCGTCGCGATCCGTCCGCCGGAAAGAATCTCGCCGGGATCGAGATGGACCTCCTGGCAAATCTTCCGGGTGATGGTTTCGTTATCGCCGGTCAGGATTTTGACCTGCACGCCGCGACTCGCCAGGGCGGCGATCGCCTCGCGCGCCGATTCCTTCGGCGGGTCAAGGAAGGCGATATAGCCGAGCAGGATCAGATCGGTTTCGTCGGTGACGGAATAGCTCGACTTCGACGCCTCCAACTCCTTGTAGGCGACGGCGACGACGCGGAATCCGTCAGCGTTCAGGTCCTCGGTTTCCTGTTTCGCGGTTTCCAGATGGCTCTCGTCGAGCTGTCCGGTTTCCCCATCGAGGGCATACCGGCTGCATGCCGCGAAAATCTCCTCGACGGCGCCTTTGCAGATCATGATGTGCTTGCCGTCGCCCCGCTCCACGACGACCGACATGCGCCGCCGAGAAAAATCGAACGGAATTTCGTCCAGCTTGGAATAGCCGCCGTCAACGCCGAGCGCCTTGTGCAGATCGACATGCGCCAGCACGGCGTTGTCGAGCAGGTTGCGCAACCCTGATTGGAAATGGCTGTTCAGATAAGCGTATTGCAGCACCTTCTCCGACTCCTCGCCGCGGATATCGAGATGGCGCTTCAGGATGATGCGATCCTGCGTCAATGTGCCGGTCTTGTCGGTGCACAAAATGTCCATCGCGCCGAAATTCTGGATGGCGTGAAGTCGCTTGACGATCACCTTTTCGCGCGCCATGGCGATCGCGCCCTTCGCGAGATTCACCGTCACGATCATCGGCAGCATTTCCGGCGTCAGGCCGACGGCGACGGCGACCGCGAACAACAGTGCTTCAAGCCAGTCGTGCTTGGTCAGGCCGTTGATCAGGAAAACCGCTGGCGCCATCACCGCGATGAAGCGCACCATCAGCCAGGTGAATCTATTGACCCCGAGGTCGAAGGCCGTCGGAACGCGTCTCCCCGCGATTTGGTCGGCCAGAACGCCGAAGAATGTGGCGCCGCCGGTGCGCAGGATCACACCGGTCCCATAACCGGACACGACGTTGGCGCCCATTAAACAAACGTTGGGCAAATCGAAAGGATCGGCGCAGTCGCCGTCGCCATGGGCGAATTTCTCGACCGGCATGGCTTCGCCGGTCAGCGCCGATTGGTTGATGAACAGGTCCTTCGCCGTGAGCAGACGCAGGTCGGCGGGGATCATGTCGCCGGCGGACAGTCGGACGATGTCGCCAGGAACCAGCTGCTCCATAGGAATTTCGGCAAAGGGATCGTCAGGGGCGGGTTCGTTCGTCGATCTTGGCTTACGAAGCACACTGACGGTCGTATGGACCATCGCCCTGAGCCGGGCGGCCGCTTCGTTGGAACGATGCTCCTGAACGAAGGCCGTGGTGATCGCCAGAACCACCATTGCGCCGATGACGATCGCCGCCCGGACATCGCCGAGGAAATACGAGACGATGGCCAGCGTCGTCAGCAAAGCGTTCAAGGGGTTGCGCGCCCGCAACCAAAGCTCTTCGATGATGCTGGGCCTGCGCTCGCGGGTGACGCGATTGGGGCCGAACTTCATCAACCGCTCGGCCGCCTCTTCGTCAGAGACGCCAGCAGGCGTCGTCTCCAGGCGCGCAAAGAGGTCGGCGGCGCTGATGCTGCCGCACTCCGCCAGAGTCGCATCCGACTTGCCGCAAGCGGCTTCAGATGGGATTTCCGATTTCCGCCGGCTGACCCGAATATTCATCGTCGCCTCCATCGCACCGGACGAGCAATTTTTCCACGATAATTCGAGTGTCGTGATTTCGATTAGCCGTCTATCGTATGAATGTTTTGTGACAAATCTCACGTATCCCCTCATTTTAAATGACCCCGAAAGCGTCGGAGAAAGCAGAGCTTTGGCGTAGGAGATCCTGGTATCGCTCGATGAGGGGCCGGAGTTCTTCTCCGGCATGTTGGGGATCAGGTCATAGAGCAGGCAGCCTTGTCGGAAAAGGGAATGGACGCGGCGCTTGACGGTGCTGGTTCTCAGTTGCCGGTCCATTCCGAGGCTTTCGCCGGCGGCGCCCAAGAGCGTCAGCAGCAGGATGGCGAAGGCGTTGAGGAGCAAGAGGCGGTCGCGGCGTTGCGGATCGTCGATCCTCAGCGCGTTCATGCCCATTCCAAAGCGCAAATCCTTGCTGTCTCGAAAGCTGGGCTCGATGGTCCAGCGTTTGGAATAAAGCTTGATGATCTGCGGCGCGGAGAGCGCGCCGCCGCTGGCGGCCAGATGCCAGGCCTCCTTCATGCCCGCGGCCTTCACGCATACGACCGCCCCAACCCTTTGGCGGGCGGCGGACACTTCGGCGTCGCGCAGTTTTCGCGCTCGCCCGCCCTTGCCGACCCAATCGGCGGCCAACCGGGTTTCGCCATCGGCTGCGCTGACGTGGATGTTGCCGCGAAAGCGGATGACATATTGAAAGCCAAGGCTGCCCAGGAATTCGAATAGTTTGATATCGCCAAAGCCGCGATCGGCCAGAATTGTCGCCGTCACGCCCTCGGGCAGCAGCGCCTTCAGCCGGGACAGGCACAAATCCTCGAAATCGTTGCGCTGGTCCTTCAATTCGTCCTTGTCGACGGTCAGCCAAAGCAGCGGCGTGGCTCTTCCGTGGCGCGTGACGAGATGCAGCGCGAGCGTGGACTGATTGTCGGGATCGAAATCCGTCCAGTCCATCGCCACGACGATGTCGCGCCGCGCTCCAACGACTTCGGGAACCCACGACCCGAACAACTCCCAAGGAGCCACGCCCGCGTTGCTCAGCAGCCGGTCGACCTGCTTGATCGCCGACTTCGCGATCAGTCCGCGCGCCGTCGCCAACGCCTGTCCGATCAGGCTAACCGCGAGAGCCGCCCCCGTCATCACTCCAAGCGTCCCATTCGCCAAAGACAGAATGCGTTTGGCGTGCAGGTCGTCAACAAAGACGCGGCTCACAAATTCATGAACAAAATCAAATCGCTCCTTCGGCGCGCGCATCGCTCTCCCCAACCGGCAGATTCTCCGTCACGCCGCTCGGAAGAATCCCAAATTCGGGCTTTTTAGAGTCACGCAAAAATGAGGGGATTCATGAGGTGACAAATAGGTCATGAAAGCACTTTCCTCTGCCGCACGAATTATTTTGGACAACAATTTCAGTAATGATCGGCTACGCGGCAGATGACAATGGTCGGTCGCCGCGCATCGCCTGGGCGCCGTTCCAGACTGAAGCGGATGGTTGCCTTAAATCGCGCCGCGCAGCAGCCCCGACGAGGCCGGTCGCGAACCTGATTTCCGACAAGATCAAGAATTATGAGGGCTTGAAGCGGCGGCGATCGCAAGCGGCGGAAGTGCTCCGAAGGCAAGGCAGAGTCCGTCGGGGGTTTGAAGGGATCGGGCGGGTCTGATGCAATTGTTCCGCGTTGCGCGAATTTTCGAGAAGAAAGAGACTGCGGCGCCGTCCGTTCCGGCCGGGATGCGCATCTATGTCGTCGGCGACATCCACGGCCGCTTCGATCTGCTGAACGATCTTGAACGCCAGATCAAACGCGATCTTGCGACGGCGCCAGCGGAGATTCTGACGATTTTTCTTGGCGATTACGTTGATCGAGGCCCTAAATCCGCGGCGGTGCTCGAGCGTTTGAGCGGTGGCGGATTTTGCACGCCCATTCGCGCCTTGCGCGGCAATCACGAAGAGGTCTTCCTGAAATTCCTGTCCGACGCTTCGGTGCTCGAGTCCTGGCGAAAATTCGGCGGCCTCCAAACCCTTCATTCCTACGGCGTCGATGTCGCCGAGCCGATGCGCGGCGGGGGCTACGAGCGCGCTCAGGCCGCGCTCATCGAGGCGCTCCCTCCACACCACCGGGAGTTCATGGAGCAGACCCAGTTCAGCGTCGCCTTCGGCGACTATTTTTTCTGCCACGCCGGGGCGCGACCTGGCGTCGATTTGGGACGGCAGGCTGCCGACGACCTTTTGTGGATTCGCGACGAATTTTTACGCTTCGAGGGGACTTTCGGTCTGATTGTCGTGCATGGCCACACGCCGACGGCCGAGCCGGAAGTGAGGCGCAACCGCATCAATATCGACACCGGCGCCTACGCCTCATCCGTTCTCACCGCATTGGTGTTGGAAGGCGAGACCCGCCGCTTTCTCACCACGACAGGGATGATCGTCCGGAGTCATTGACCCTGTTTCGGGCCACGGGGGGCGCGTGCGCCTCAATGCGGGCAGAATGCCGATCGCCCACCCACCGATTTTGGCGCGGCGTCACCAGCGTCCCGCTCGCGACCCCCGCCAACGTATGGCGCTGGCCGCGCTGACGCCGGACCGTTCGGCGGTCTGCCGGCGAGACATCCCGCCACCCACGGCGACCAGGACGCGTTGACGAAGATCAATGGAAAGTGGCTTGGCCACGCACACTGGCCTCCCGTCCTGCACGCAGTCTGAATGAGATCGCAACTGATTTTGAAGCAATTCCATCGCCGCCTTCGAGCCAGACAGCACGCTTGTCGTGGTGATCGAGATGAGCCTGACGAAGTGGTTGGTCGCCGCGATGGCTCCCGGCGTCGCCCGCCAGCCGCTCAAAAAATCGACGCCGACGCAGAGGCGCTGCTCCGATTGCTTTATCGTTGGCGCGGTGAGGCCACGCATGCCGGAAAATCCGTCGCGCGCTGGTCGTGGCCTACGAAGCGGGGAGAGACGGATTTTGGCTCGCGCGCTGGCTGCTTTCCCGCGATTTCGAAGCCTATGTCATCCATGCTTCGAGCGTGGCGGTTTCGCGCGAGCAGCGTCACTCAACATGGAGGCAGGCCCATAGCTATGGCCTGCCGGCCGGACAATGCCGTCGGAAATGAGCTGTCGAGCGCGCCAGTACGCAACACCCATCGACGGATACAGCTTGGGTAAGAAGAAAGCATCAATCGCGTGCCGAGTTCAGAACGGATTCCATTATAGCTCGCCTGATGGAACAAAAGGGTCGCGTCGGGCCTGACGCAAACATTGCGAATGCCGAGTTTCATCGTGCAAGCCGAGGCGCAGACGCCAGCGATGACAGTGCGGACCGGGCTAAAGTTGGCTTCGTGCGCGTGGCTATAATAGGCGAATACGTTGCCGCCGCCGTCGAACGGTTGATAGGCCAAGGGGCGCGGCTTGAAGTGGCGCGACACATGTCGCCGCGGAACAGGGCGGAGCGTCGAGTTGTCGCCGGCGTTCCAGCCGAAGCCAAAAATGGAGTCCGCTGAAACAGGGACACAGGCGCTGAACGTGAGCGCGCCGAATAGCGCAACAGCCGTTAACGCGCGTTTGGCAGGCGGGAAGCAGAACATGGCGTCGACCCTTCGTGGTTGCATGCAATGGTTGCGTACCGGATTTCACGCGCTAAAGTTGTGCACGCGAGGCTTTGGCGAAGCCTGCGCACCTGAATCGCCTCTTGCGAAATCTGAGGTTCAGCGCAATCTGTCGCGGCATGAGAGCATATTCCCGAAAAGTTGATAGACTTTTCAGATCAGAATATGCGTCAAAACAATGAGATAGCCGAGCGCGTTCAACTCCATGATCCGCGAACGCGCTCTAAGGAGCCGAGATGGCGAGCGTCGATGCAATCCGCGTCAATCGAGCCCCGGTGCTGACCCTTTGGGCTTCGATCGTCGCCGAGCGGCTTGGGTATCCGTCCGCGATGGCGCTGACGCTTGGGCGCGCGATCGCCGGCTACAGCGCTCAAGCCAAGGCAAGGCGCCTGGGGCTTGTCGAACAGCGCGAGAGGCCCGAGGGGAGGCAACAGCCTGGCGTGCCGGGAGAGACTGTCCTGCTGCTCGGGAGGCGCATTCCGATCGTGACGACAGAAGCCGGTGAAATCCGCGCCGAAGATCACGGCGAGCCGGCGTCAGCGCGTTCGACGGCGAGCTATGTCCGCCGGGCTTTTGGCGGCAATCTCGACGCTGTGCGCGCAGCCATGGAGGACTTGGCGGCGTCGTATCCGCCCGAGGAGCTTAACCGGATCGGCTTCCACCTCTATGAGCGATTCCGTCCCGAAACGCCGGATGACGTGACCGGATGGGGCACCAAAGCGGAACTGAAAGTGGAGCGCATCCGCAACGCCCGGATTTGAGATTGGCTCAATTCGGGCGCCGCCGCCACATCGGGTGACTGCTTCCTTCGGCTGGGATTCGGTCCCAAGATCGCAGGCCACGCCGAATCGCGATCAAATCACGCCGCCAACACTCGCCCAGCCAGCCGCCCGGCGATTACATGGCAGGGCCGCCCTTCAGGATCTCATCGGCCTTTTGCTTCTGGTCTCTCGTCAACATTCCATAGAGTGGCCGGATCGCAGCCTCCATGGCGCGCATCGAGTCAAGCTGGTCCGACAAACGCGTCTCGACGACTTTCATCGAATCAAGCAGGTTTGCTGACGCCATGGCGCGGGCTTGTTCCTGCGCAGCGACGCAAGCGGCCGCCTTTTTTTGTTTGTCGGCGCGGAAAGTTTCGGCAAAAACGGTCCACACTGGCGCTTGTTCGTCGGTGATTTTCAGTTCTGCTTTGATAAAGGCAAGTTGACCATCGATGTGAGGGTCCGGACATGTCATTGCCTGCCCCGCAGCGCCTGGCAGGGCCGGGCGCGCGGCGCCAGCTCCCTGCGCCGTGGCTACACCGGCAGCCGATAGCAAAGCTAGGCACGCAACACTGGCTTTCTTGAGCTTCATCATCTTCCTCTTGATTGGATGCGTGGGATGTTCGGCCTCAACCGAAGGAAACCGCCGGGTTGGCCTCGGTCGCCACGTTTCAGTTCACATGCGAGCGAAATCACCAAAGGGCGACCGTCGACGTGGCATAACTGGCATTGGTATAAGCTGGAGCCGCAACGGTTGGACAGATACAGACTGCACATGAATGAGTTCTATGGACAGATCTGTGGATGGGATAAGCGTAGCTCTCAATCGAACCATAGCTGTAGACGTAGTCAGGCTCCCAATAAGAAGCATAGCCGAACAGCGGCAGAGGACGCCAATATCCGTAGAACGGGTAGCCGTAACCGTAGAACGGATAGCCGTAGCGATAAAACGGGTACCCGAAGCCAAAGTTCGCGTAACCAAAACCAAAATAGGGGTCGCCATAAAACGCGTAGGGATAGAATGGATATCCGCTGGCCAGCGCGGAATACCAAAGAGCGCCGCCAGCCAGCGCCAAACCAAGACCGAGGCCGGATCCATAGCCCCAGCCGGGATAGCCGCCCCAACCGCCGCGGTTGAGCCCATAGACGCCAGTGACGGCCGTATTGACCCTGGCCCCGCCAAGGCTGGCTCCAGTTCGAATACCGGCGACATTGCCACGCGCCACCCCACTCACGGCGCCGCGGGAAGCGGCTGCGCGGCCAGAATAGCCGCCCGACCGCAAGCTCCTGCCGCCGTAACTGCCAAATCGGCCGCCACCGCCGTGGAATCCACGGCCGCCGAAACCGCCGCCGCGGAACCCATGGCCCCCGAAACCGCCGAATCCACCAAAACCTGCGCCGACCGCTGGCTCTGGCGCGCTCAAGCCAATTGCCAGACTGAACGCGGCAGTCGAAAGCAGGCCGAAAAAACGTTTGATCGGCGGATTCATTGGATCCCTCTTTGGCACAGATGTTGGCGATGTAGGCCGCACAAAGCGGGCTTTTTCATGGTGAAGCAAGTCCCCGTTCCCAACCGATGCATGTGCGCCGGGATTGGGCCTCTGTCGCACCGAATGTCGTTCTCGGTCGCTCGCCAGAACGCCATCGGCGGCAGGCGCGGCGTCATGATGCAATCTTTCCGTTGCTCCGAGAGGCCGGGTTTTCACGACTTTGTTCGCTGGCCGCCAATCGCCGTTGCGTGACGGCGGCGAGCTATCCCACGATTACTTGTTATATTCTTGAATTTCGCATCTACTCGGCCAGCGGCCATCCGGCGAGCGCGCCGCGGATCCTGACCCAAAGCGCGAGCCGCCGAACGTCCGGGCCGCCGGGAAACGCACGGGCGTGACATGTAAGGAGCCGACCGATGATTCCCTGGCGTGATCTCCCCTCGCCGCTCGCCGCTCTGCGGGAGCTGGCGCTCGATCTGCGCTGGACATGGAGCCACGAGGCCGACGAGCTCTGGGCCCGTGTCGACGATGTCTTGTGGCGGGGAACGCGCAATCCGTGGACGGTGCTGGAAGACGTCTCGGCCCAACGTCTGGCGGAACTTGCCGCGGACGCCGGTTTCGTCGCGCATCTCGATCGGCTGGTCGCGGCGCGGCGCGCTTACCTGACCGACCGGAGCTGGTTCGCCGAAGCGCGGCCTGGCGCGCCGCTGGGCGGCGTCGCCTGGTTCAGCATGGAGTTCGGTCTCGGCGAGGCGCTGCCGCTTTACGCCGGCGGGCTTGGCGTGCTGGCGGGCGATTTCCTGAAGGCGGCGAGCGACCTCGGCGTTCCGGTCATCGGGATCGGCCTGTTGTACCAGGAGGGCTATTTCCGCCAGACGATCGACGCCAAGGGACGGCAGTTCGAGGCCTTTCCCTATAACGATCCGTCGAGCATGCCCATCGAGCCGGTGCGCGAGGCGGGCGGCGGCTGGCTGCGCATTCCGGTCGAGCTTCCAGGGCGGACGCTGCAATTGCGGGTGTGGCGCGTCATCGTCGGGCGAACGCGGCTCTATCTGCTGGACAGCAACGATCCGGTCAACGGCCCGGTGGATCGGGGCATCGCGGGCAAGCTCTATGGCGGCGGCGGCGAGCTGCGGATGATGCAGGAGATCGTACTGGGAATTGGCGGCTGGCGCCTGGTCGAGGCGCTGCATCCCGAAATCGAGGTCTGTCACCTGAACGAGGGGCACGCCGGATTCGCCGTGCTGGAGCGGGCGCGCGCCTTCGCCAAGCGTCATGGCCTGAGTTTCAGCGAGGCCTTGTGGGCCACGCGCGCCGGCAATGTCTTCACCACCCATACGCCGGTGGACGCGGGATTCGACCGTTACCCGCTGGATGGCCTCAGACGTTACATCCAGGCTTGGGCGGCGGGAGAGCCGACTTTTGCCGAGCTCGAGCAGCTTGGCGTCACCGAGGGGCCAATCTCCGATGGCGCGCTCAACATGGCCTATCTGGCTGCGCGCCGAGCGTTTCTGAGTTTTGGCGTCAGCCGGTTGCATGGCGCGGTCAGCCGCCGGATTTTTCAGCCGCTGTACCCGCGATGGCCGGAACATGAGGTTCCGTTCGACCACATCACCAACGGCGTTCATGTGCCGACGTGGGATTCCGCCGCGGCCGACGCGATCTGGACCAAGGCCTGCGGCAAGGAGCGCTGGCGTCATCCGACGGAGGACCTGGGCGAGCGCTGCCAAATGATCGACGATGGGGAGCTATGGGCGTTGCGCGGCGGCGCCCGCGAGGAGCTGGTGCGCAACGTCCGCGCGCGGCTCGGCGTCCAACTGAGCGGACGCGGCCACCCGCCCGAGATCGTGGCGGTCAGCGAGACCGTGCTCGATCCCAATGTCCTCACCCTCGGCTTCGCCCGTCGCTTCACCGCCTACAAGCGCCCCGATCTGCTCCTGTCCGATCCGGGCCGCCTGGCGCGTCTGCTCTGCGACGAGACGCGCCCGGCGCAACTCGTGCTCGCGGGCAAAGCGCACCCGGACGATGAGGCCGGCAAACGCATGATCGGGGAATGGATTCGGTTCGCGCAGGACAAGCGATATCGTCGCCGGGTGGTGTTTCTGGAAGATTATGACATTTCGCTGGCGCAGGAGCTGGTTTGGGGCGTGGATGTCTGGATCAACACGCCGCGCCGCCCCTGGGAGGCGTGCGGGACCAGCGGCATGAAAGTTCTGGTCAATGGCGGCTTGAATCTTTCGACATTGGACGGATGGTGGGAGGAGGCCTACCGGCCCGATCTGGGCTGGGCGATCGGCGACGGAAAGGTCACGGAATCGGCCGATCAGGACCGCCACGATGCGGAAGAACTCTACGCGGTGCTGGAGCGCGAGGTGGCGCCGACCTTTTACGACCGCGACGCCAGCGGAATCCCGCGCGCCTGGGTGGCGCACATGCGGCGCAGCATGGCCGATCTGACCATGCATTACGGCGCGTCGCGCATGGTGCGCGAATATCTCGACAAGGCCTATCTGCCGGCCGCCGAAGCCTTGCATAAGCGGGTCGCGGATGGCGCCGCTAGCGCGAAGGCGATGGCGGCATGGAGTTGGCGCCTGAAAAACGCATGGCCGAACATCCATATCGGCCAGCCGGATTTCGTCAGGCAGGCCGATGGTTGGGAGGTCTCGGTCCCGGTCTATCTCGGCGAGATCGCCCCCGCGGACGTCCGCATCGAGATCTATGGCGAACCGCTCTCCGGCTCTGCTGCGGAGGTCATAGCCCTGTCGCATGACGGCGCGATCGTTGGGGCGGTGTGCGCCTATTTCTGGCGCGGCTGGATTCCTGGCGCGCGGCCGGCGCAAGAATATACGGCGCGCGTTGTGCCGTCGCACGCCGGGGTGCGGACGCCAGCGGAAATCGCTCTCATACATTGGCAGAGATGATGGGGCGGTCGAATCGCCGTTCCACCATGACGAGATCGCCGTTTCGTGGCGCGCCGTCTTGCTTGCTGACCCGAACGATATCGCCCGTGGACGTGGTCAAAGCCGGGACGGCGGAGCGCGTCGGTGCGCAGCCAGGCGCTTGGAGGACGACGCCGCCACGATTGATTTGGCTCATTGCCGACATCGACGGATGAGTTTACCCTTAATTTAAGAATCGGCCGTTTCAAGCTGTCGGCCGCGCTCATACCCAATCCGCCATGGGTCGGGGATCGCATTCCAGGCGTGTGACGGTCGTTGCCTGCGGAACCTCATCCCGGGAGCGTGCCGTGTTACGGAAATCTCGACAGGAGCGCCCGTCTCGACGTTCGTCCGGAGCGCCTCCGGTGAAAAATCTTGGCCGCACAGATGGTGTGGTCCGGGCCGTTCGCCCCAAAGTCGCGGTACGGAAGAACGTCGTGCCGCGAGAGGTGGGGCAAATGTCTGCGCGAGGGGTTGCGCCCGAGCCTGGCGCCGCCAGGAATTTACCTAACTGGCCGCTGCTCGATTGGACTCAGGCGGTGCGCGCCGCCACCGCGCGGTTGAAAGAGAAGCTGCATATTGTCGATGACGGCAATATCCCGGAGTTACGGGAGATGGCTGAGGATTTGGCGGTCTTCATATGCGCTTACGGAAGACTTGCCGAGGAGGTCGAGCGCATGGAGGCGCGCGAAGCAAACGGCGGCAAAGTCCAAAATCCCACGTAACAAGCCCTTGCCCACGTAACAAGCCCTTGCCTACGTAACAAGCTCTTGCCTACGTAACAAGCTCTTGGGAGTTTTCACGAAGCGCGGGGCGGCGCAGTCTGGGGCGGACCTTCATGTTCTATTCCGTCCTCCGCCCCGATCCGGTCCGCTATGCCGGTCACAACGCGCTGGCGGCGACGACCTATCTCCTGATCTATGCGGTCCTTCTTCTCATGGTTGCGACGGGGCTTTCGGTCTATACGGACTATGCCCCCGTAAACTCGCCATTCCAGGCGTTTGGATTCCTGACGCCCTTGTTCGGCGGCCTGTCGCTGGTCCGGCTCATCCATCACATCGGCATGTGGGTCGTGCTGTTCTTCATGGTGGTTCGTGTCTATTTCGTGCTGCTCGCCTCAATCGTCGAACATGTCGGCATCGCCCCATCAACAATCTGACTCGGCATTTCGCCATGTAAGCGCGTCGGACCGAGCCGGCCCGCCGGGTTGCTGGCGTCGCCTGCGGCCCAGCAGGCCGGCGCCGCGCTTTTTGCGGCCGGTTGCGCCATCCGCCATGGCGTCAACGGGGACGGCCGCGGCAGGCGACGCGAAGGGCTGGATCCACCGCCGGCAAACCTGACGCTGCCTCCCTGGTCGGAGGCGGCGTCGGCCGGCCAGACCTTCCAAGTCATCCGAAACGGCGTCGCCAGAACCGCGACGCCAGCGAGGCCCAGTTTGAGCGATCAGCAGGTCTGGGATCTGGCGGCTTATCTCGCCTCACGCAGAGGGCCATAAGATCATTGGCCTTTGCATCCGCCTCGTCGGACGCCAAGGCGCCCCGCGGGCGTCAGCCAGCCAGATGATGTTCCAGGCGACGTAAAAGCTGGCCGGTCGGCGCGGGCGCCTACTATCGGCCATTTTCAACGCCCGCTTCCGGGCGGAAGGTCTGAACGCCCGCTGGTTCCTGACGCTTGCCGACGCGCAGGAAAAGTTGGAGGATTGGCGCAGAGACTACAACGAGGATCGGCCGCATGGGGCGATCGGCAACAAGCCGCCGATCTCATTGCAAACTCCCGGCGGCGCATCCAGCCCGCAGCCGTGAAATAGCCGGAAAACTCTACCCGCCGGCGGGTCCAAAAAACGGGATCGGAGCACCCGCCGGCATCACCCATTTTTCGCTTCACTCGAAGCCGGACTCGTTGAGATTGCGCGCCGCTCCAGCGCCAAGAACCGACCGCGGCAATGGAAATGGCGAAACGCGTCGGCCTTATCGACCGGCATATCGGCGCCCTCCTGTCTTGCAACGATCCCTACCAGAACCAAGATAGGAAGAATTGGCTGAAACTCGTGGAATAAACCGCTGACAACTGATTGAATATAAAAGGAACGTTTTCGTAGTCGTGCCGAACAATTGCAGGATGTCATAAACCTAATTCATGTTTCGGCGTGGTTTTATTCGTCCGAGATTGCTTTGGCGAAGGCAACGAAGGGGACCTATGACCTGCAAAAATCCGCGCGCTTGAAACGTCGCGCCTAAAGGGCTTAGAATTATCGAGGTGGAGGGGTCGGAAGACGATGGACGCCACGCAACTTGCGCCTCAACATGGCGCGAACGTCGAACGCCTGCGGCTCCATCACGCCACGCGCGCGGCAAGCAGAGACCTCTGCGCGAGCTTGTCTGACGCCGATGCGACGGTTCAATCCATGCCGGACGCCAGCCCCGCGAAATGGCACCTGGCCCATACGACCTGGTTTTTCGAAACCGTCGTGCTCGAGCCCAACCTGCCCGGATATCGCGTCTTCGATTCCCGTTTCGGCTTCCTGTTCAACTCTTATTACGAGATTTTTGGCGCGCGCCAGCCGCGGCCGCGCCGCGGCATGATCACCCGTCCAACGCTTGAGACGATCCAAGCCTATCGCGACCACGTCGACGCGAATATCGCAATCTTGCTGGAGCGAACCGCTGATCCGGCCGTCGTCGACCTGATCGAACTCGGGCGGCAGCATGAACAACAACATCAGGAGCTTATTCTCACCGACATCCTCCATCTTTTTGCGCAGAATCCGCTGAAGCCGGCTTATCGAGATCGCAGTCCGGCCGCGCCGAACGGCGTTCCCTGCGACGTCGGCTACCAAAGTTTTGACGGTGGTCTCGTCGAGATCGGTCATGGCGGCGATGACTTCGCCTTCGATTGCGAAACACCGCGCCACCGCCAGTGGATCGAGCCGTTCAAACTGGCCGACCGGCTGGTCACCAATGCGGAATGGCTGGAATTCATCGCCGACGGCGGCTATCGCAACCCCTTGCTCTGGCTGTCCGACGGCTGGGCGCAAGCGGTTGCCGGGGCCTGGACGGCGCCGCTCTATTGGGAGGAGCGCGATGGCGTTTTCACCACCATGACGCTGTGCGGGCCGCAGCCCGTCAATCCCGCGGCGCCGGTCGTCCATGTCTCTTATTTCGAGGCCGACGCCTTTGCCAAATGGTCCGCACGACGGCTGCCGACGGAAGTGGAATGGGAGCATGCAGCCGAAAACATAGCCATGAATGGCAATTTCGCAGATTCGGGCGTTTTGCGCCCGCGCCCGGCTCAGGCGGCGGACGGCGGCCTGCGTCAGATGTTCGGCGACGTCTGGGAATGGACTCGGAGCGCCTATGCGCCCTATCCGCGATTTCAGCCGCTGCGTGGCGCAGCCGGCGAGTATAATGGCAAGTTCATGTCCGGGCAGTATGTGTTGCGTGGCGGCTCCTGCGTGACGCCGGCCGGCCATGTCAGGCCGAGCTACCGCAATTTTTTTCCGCCCCAAACCCGTTGGCAGTTTTGCGGACTGCGACTGGCCGAGGACTCCAGAAATGCTTGACCACATCCTCGACCGGACGCCGCAGCTCGAAGCCTTTCGCGCCGACGTCGCCGCCGGACTTTCGGCGCGCCCGAAATATCTTCCCAGCCGCTGGCTCTATGACGATCGCGGCTCGGCGCTTTTCGAGGCGATCACCCGCCTCGAAGATTATTATCTGACGCAGGTCGAGACCTCGATTCTGCGCCGTCACGCCGGCGAGATCGCCGATTTCTGCGGCGAACGCCCGGTTCTGCTCGAATATGGCGCGGGCGCCGGCGTCAAGACCGAAATCTTGATCGAGGCTCTGCAGCCGCGGCTCTATGTTCCGATCGATATCGCAGGCGACGTGCTCGATCGCACGGTGGATCGCCTGAGGCGCCGCTTTCCGTGGCTCGAGACGCGCGCATTCGTCGCGGATTTCACCCGATGTTTCGATTTGCCGTCGGGGTTGCCCGACGGGCCGCGCGCGGCCTTCTTCCCCGGATCGACGATCGGCAATCTCGACGCGGGGGAGGCGGTTTCGCTGCTGGAGATGTTTCGGGCTCATGTCCGCCCGCGCGGCAAAGCGGTCATCGGCGTCGATCTCAAAAAAAACGTCGAAGAGATTCTCGCCGCCTATGACGATCGCCAAGGCGTGACCGCGGCGTTCAATCGCAACCTCCTGGCCCGGATCAATCGCGAATGTTCGGCCGATTTCCCGCTCGATCGATTTGTTCATGAGGCGCGGTGGAACGAGTTGGAGTTCGCCGTCGAAATGCATTTGGTCAGCCTGGAGGCGCGCGTCGTCACGGTCGACGGCCGGCGCTATGACTTTCAGGCTGGCGAGTTCATTCACACCGAGAGTTCACGCAAATATGAACTGCGGGGTTTCGCGGAAATGGCCGAACGCGCCGGCTGGCGATCGGTCAAGATCTGGGGCGACGCCGCTCGCCGTTTCGCCTTGTTCGGCCTCGGCGCGGTCGGCCGTTTGTAACATCGGCCGGCGCGCCAACGAAAAACGGAAAGGCAATGGGCGCGCGTCACGAAAAAAAACGGCAAGTGGTCATCGTCGGCCCCGTTGGCGCGCGAGGTCCACGAATTGAAGACCTGAAACGAGGAAAGCCGTCGGTCCATGACCATCATCGCCTCCTCCGTCATGAAAACGCTCGACGTCTTGTCGACATTGTTCGTGCTGGCGTTTTTCTGCGGCCTGCTGCTGGCGATCGGCGTCTTTCTGCTCGACCGGATGCAGAGCCGGGACGCCATTTTGCGCAATTACCCGCTGATCGGCCATATGCGTTACATCTTCTCGGCCCTGGGCGAATTCTTCCGGCAATATTTTTTCGCCATGGACCGCGAGGAGCTTCCTTTCAACCGCGCCGAGCGCAGCTGGATCGAAAGAGCCTCAAAAAACGGCGATTCCACGGTCGCCTTCGGCTCGACCAAATATATCAGGGAGCCCGGAACGCCGATTTTCGTGAACTGCCCCTATCCGACGCTCGAACAGGACATCGAGCCCACGCCGCATTTCGTCATCGGCCCGGATACGCCAAACCCCTATGAAGCCAAGTCGTTTTTCAACATTTCCGGGATGAGTTTCGGCGCGCTCTCCGCGCCGGCGGTGCTGGCCCTGTCGAAGGGCGCGAAAATGGCCGGCTGCTGGCTGAACACCGGCGAGGGTGGGCTTTCTCCGCACCATCTCGAGGGCGGCGCCGACATTGTCTTCCAGATCGGCACGGCGAAGTATGGCGCGCGCAACGACGACGGCAGTCTGAACCAGGAAAAATTGCGCGAGATTGCGGCGATTCCGCAGGTCAAAATGTTCGAGATCAAGTTGTCGCAAGGCGCCAAGCCGGGGAAGGGCGGAATTCTCCCCGGCGTGAAGGTGACGCCGGAAATCGCGGCGATCCGGGGCATCCCGGTCGGCGAGGATTCGATCAGCCCCAATCGCCATCCCGAAATCAACAATAACCAGCAATTGCTCGACTTCATCGACCTGGTCAGGACAATCACCCGCAAACCGGTCGGCGTGAAGGCGGTCGTCGGCGCCTATGGCTGGCTCGACGATCTCATGACGCGGATTCGTCAGCGCGGCGGAGGGCCGGATTTCTTCACGCTCGATTCCGGCGACGGCGGCACCGGCGCCGCCCCCATGGCGCTGATGGACAATGTCGGGCTTTCCATTCGGGAATCCTTGCCGCTGGTGCGCGACATCATCAAGAAACACGATCTGGCCGAGGCAATTCCGATCATCGCCTCCGGTAAACTGACGACACCGGCCGAAGTGGCCTGGGCGCTTTGCGCTGGCGCGACTTTCGTCAATTCGGCGCGCGGCTTCATGTTTGCGCTCGGCTGCATCCAGTCGCTCAAATGCAACAAGAACACCTGCCCGACCGGGATCACCACGCATGACAAGAGATTGCAGAAAGGCCTCAACCCCGCCGACAAGGCGGTGCGGGTGGCGAATTATTGCCGCAATATGCGGCATGACGTCGAGGTGATCGCGCATAGTTGCGGCGTGCCGCACCCGAGGCGGCTCAGGCGCTTTCATGTGCGTATCGTCGGTCCCGACGGCGTTTCGCGGCCTTTGAACGAACTCCATCCAACCCAAGATCCCGCCGATTCGAGCCCGATCGCCGCGCGGAATCTCGCCAGGAAAAATTTGGAGAAAAAGACCTCCGAACTTGGAAATGGCTGACGGACATGAACGGCGTCCACAGCAGATTCCCAAGAAGTTGCAGACTTTTTAGGCAAGACGATGCGTTGAAACAATGAGCAGGCGCATTGACCGGATGATCCCGCCTGCGGTTCGCGCGTTGCATGGCTCAGCGCGCCGGCGCCAAGGTGGCGGAAAACGCGGGCGGCGACGCCATCTACCTGTCGCAGCCAGACGCGGTTGCGGCGATCATCGGGGATGCCGCGCACGCATGAGAACCTGACAACAGCCGCCGGCCTTTTCCGAGCCGGCGACTGTGACGCATAAATTGCCAAAACTTTTGCGCCCGGTCATTTTCGACTGCCTCGATGGATCACGCCAGCCAATTGATGTCTGCTTCGCGCTCCAGACAGGACGGGCGCGGCCGACGTCCGAAGGTCTCATCAGGGCCGACTTGAAACGGACGCCGAACATCCTGCGGTTGACGGCTACTACCCGCGAGCGGTCGGCGTATGCCGGAGCAAGCGGCGCCAGACTCTACCCGCGAGCGGTCGGCGTATGCCGGAGCAAGCGGAGACAGACTCAACCGGAAAACGGCGGCGGTCGAGGTTCGCGGCGTCGGTTCCGCCAAACCGAAACCGACGCCGTCACTTTTGAATTGAGGCTCAGGCTGCGTCGACGAGGATGACCTCGCTGTCGGCAAGCGCTTTGACGGTGAGCGTCTCGACATCGTTGATCGCGGCGCCGTCGCGAGCGCCGACGCGAATTCCATCGATCTCGACCGCGCCGGTCGCCGGAACGAGATAAAGGCGGCGATCCTTTCCCGCGCTATAGCTCGCCGTTTCTCCGGCCTTCAGCGTCGCCGCGACGACGCGGGCGTCGGCGCGGATCGGCAGGGCCTCGTCGTCATTGGCGAAGCCGGACGCGAGCGTCACAAACCGGCCGGCGCGTTCGCCTTTGGGAAAAGGCCGCGTTCCCCAACTCGGTTTTTCACCGGCGCGCGTCGGCAGGATCCAGATCTGAAAGATCTGCGTCACCTCTTCCTCGCGATTATATTCCGAATGCGCGACGCCCGTTCCCGCCGACATCACCTGCACGTCGCCCGCCTCGGTGCGGCCGATGTTCCCCAGGCTGTCCTGATGGGTGATCGCGCCCTTGCGCACAAAGGTAATGATTTCCATGTTGCGATGCGGGTGGGTCGGAAAGCCGGTGTGGGGCTGGATCGTGTCGTCGTTCCACACCCGCAGCGAGCCCCAGTTCACGCGGTTGGGATCGTGATAATCGGCGAATGAGAAATGGTGTCTGGCGTCGAGCCAGCCATGATTCTCCCCGCCCAAACTGGCCAAAGGCCGAAGTTCGATCATTGATTGCCTCCTCTATGCCGTTCGCCCCGATCCACGAAGGCGGCGGGCGAACCGTTGGATGCACTATAGCGCCTTTGATCTTTTCTAATCAGTCGGATAAAATCTCACATTAGGTTCGAGGAAACAGAAATGTCTGGTCCTGGCGTCCCGACTTTCGATCAACTGAAAATTTTATTGGCAGTCGTCGAGACCGGCAGCTTCGCCGCAGCCGGCCGGAAGCTCAATCGCGCGACGTCGGTGATCAGCTACGGCATTTCAAATCTGGAGGCGCAGCTTGGCGTCGAATTGTTCGACCGCGAGGCGACCCGCCGGCCTCGCCTGACCGAAGCCGGACGCGCCGTGCTGGCCGAGGCCCGGACGGTCGCCCAGGGAATCGACGATCTGCGCGCCAAGGTGAAAAGCATGCTCGACGGCCTGGAGGCCGAAGTTCACCTTGCCGTCGACGTGATGATTCCCACCGCCAGGCTTGGCGCTCTTCTGCGCGCGTTCAACCAAAAATTTCCAACTGTCTCGCTCCGCTTGTCGGTGGAGGCGATGGGCGCGGTGATGGGCCTGGTGCTGGAGCGCCGCGCCGTGCTCGGGATCAGCGGTCCGCTGGCGGTCGAAAGCGACGAAATCGAGCGGGTCGTGGTCGGCGCGGTCGAACTG
Organism: uncultured Pseudomonadota bacterium; assembly: GCA_963703385.1. GTDB lineage: Bacteria > Pseudomonadota > Alphaproteobacteria > Rhizobiales > Beijerinckiaceae > Rhodoblastus. The sequence continues at coordinate 2,591,352 of OY969816.1, read as the reverse complement.
ATCCCGGTCGCGGCGCCGGACCATCCGCTGGCGAAACTCCAGCCGTCGCCGCCCGGCGCCGGCCGCGATTATGTCCAGCTGGTGCTCACCGACCGCTCGCCCCTCACCGAAGGACGGGATTTCGGCGTTCTGGCAAAGCGCACCTGGCGCCTCGGCGACCTTGGCGCCAAGCATGCCTTGCTGCGCGAAGGAATCGGCTGGGGCAACATGCCTCTCGCCATGGTCGAGGCGGACCTCGCCTCCGGCGCGCTGGTGCGGCTGGTCATGCCGGACCATCCCGGCGGCGTCATCTCGCTTTCGGCGATCTATCGTCGCGACACGCCGCCGGGCCCGGCCGCGAGCTGGCTTTTGCAGCAATTCATCGCTTGCGGCGCGGATGACAAGGGAACGCTTGGCGTCGCCGAATTTTAGCAATTTCCCCGCCGCGGCTTGTTGTCGGGTCCGTCCGCCGAAAACCCGTCTTTTCGATAAAATCGAACATAATGTTGGAAGTTATTCGGCTATTCAGGAAAGGTCGATGCTGCCAGTTTTATGTCGAGACGCGATCGAGGCCGTCCCTCGTCAGATATCGCGCCAATGACAAAGCCCCAGCAAAGGACCCTGAACATGAGACTCCTGCATGTCGATTCCAGCATTCTCGGACCGGGCTCGGTCAGCCGACTGATCACGACGGAAATTGTCGCCGCCGAGAAGCGTCGCGATCCCTCGATTTCCGTGACCTATCGCGATCTCGCCGCTGACCCGGTCGATCATCTTTCTGGCGCGCATCTCGCCGCCTTTCAGGGCGCGGTCCCCGAGGCGGCTTCGTTGCAGCGCGACGTCGCCGCGGGACAGGCCGCGTTGGCCGAGTTTCTGGCCGCGGATGTCGTCGTCGTCGGCGCGCCGATGTATAATTTTTCGGTTCCGAGCCAGCTCAAGGCCTGGATCGACCGGCTTGCCGTCGCCGGCAAGACCTTTCGCTACACGGAAAACGGATCGGTGGGTCTCGCGGCCGGCAAAAGAGTGATCGTCGCGTCATCGCGCGGCGGCGTCTACAGCCTGGATTCGCAGCTTGCCGCCCTCGACCATCAGGAAAGCTATCTTCGCAGCGTCTTCGGGTTCTTTGGCGTCTCCGACGTGACCTTTATCCGCGCCGAAGGCGTTGCAATGAGTTCCGAGCGTCGCGCGAAGGCCATCGACGCCGCCATGGGGCATATCGCTCAACTCGCCGCCTGACAAAAAGCGCGGATCGGCTGGTTCTAGCGTAAGCGTCCGGTTACGCCTCTGATGGCGTGACCGGACGCTTACGATCGATCGCGAGCGCGGCGCCGCCGATGAGGACCGGAATGAGGACAAGCGCCACCCGCACGAGGACGGCGCCCGACTGGTCGTTCCGCAAGGTCCTGGATGCGCGCCGCAATTCGCCCGAGATGAAAATCCTGGTGAACATGGCCGCCCCCTTCGCAGGTCGCCGCCCTATTCCTTTCGTCAAAACGTAACGCTTTCCGGCCCTTTGAAATAAGCAAATTCCGTGGCGTTTTCGCTACTGAGCGCCGCCGCCGACCGGAACGTAAACCGGAGCGCCGGACGGAAGGCCGCTGATATTGCTGTTGTTATTGCTAGTGGTCGTCGGCGTGGTGCCGCCCTGACCAGTGCCCTTCTCAAAGTAGGAATCCTTCGGCTCGTCAACCCCCGCGGGTTCGGTGAACCACCTGAAGCGCCCTTGGGCGTAATCGTTGCCGGCGCGCGCCGCGGTTTCGCCGGGGGTGACGATGTTGGTGTCATAGGCGCTGCGCGGCGCCGGATCCGGAATCATCTGGGCGTTGTTCCAGGCGACGGCGTCGCCGGCGCTGAATGTCACCGTGTCCTTGCGCTCGAAATATTGGTTGCTGCAGCCCGAAAGGGCGAGAGCGACGGCGGCGGCGCCTAAAAGTTTGCGCATCATTTCGCCTCCCACGGCCAAATCCATCTGTTCGGATCCTGCTGAACACCCGGTGCGCCCGCCGCCATGCCGGCGTCCAGCATCTGGGCGTGACCTTTCCCGTCGACGTAAGTCGGCTGTGATTTCGGGACTTCCAATTGCTGTTTCAGGAACATGTCGACGTCGTTCCCGGCGAGCGAAGTGTCGAGCGGCGTCTTCAGCTTCTGGTTTGGCGGCACGGGCTTGACCAGGTGCGGCGAGACCAGCACGACCAGTTCGGTTTCATTGTTCTGGAACTGCTTGCTGCTGAACAAAGCGCCAAGATAGGGAACGGTGCCAAGCCAGGGGAGGGCGTCGAGTTGGCGCTGCGACTTGGCTTGCAACATGCCCGCGATGCCGAACGACTGGCCGTCGCGCAGCTCGACCGTCGTGTTGGCGCTGCGTGTGATGATGCCCGGCACCGCGACGCCGGCCGTCTGCACGGTAATGGTGGGATCGAGATCGCTGACTTCGGGCTCGAGCTTCAGGCTGATCACGCCATTCGCCAGCACGGTCGGGGTGAATTTCAAATGGACGCCGAATTTCTTGTAGTCGATGGTGACGTAAGGCGTTCCGCCGACGCCGGGGGTCGATTGCGTCGGCACCGGAAATTCGCCGCCGGCTCAGAAATCGGCCGACTTGCCGGACAAGGCCATCAGATTCGGCTCCGCCAGTCGGCGGACGACCTGTTGGTCCTCCAGCGCGCTCAGCACCACGTCCAGGCCGCCCGCCTTGGAATTGATAAGGGTTGCGAGGATGGTGGCGAAGGGCGCGGCGCCGGAAAGGCCGGGAACCGCGTCCGCGACGCCCGTGACCGCGGTGCCATTGGTCCCAACGACCTGCTGTCCGACGCCCGCGACGCTCTGGTTGTTGTGCCAGAAGGCGTTCCAGCGCACGCCGAGATTGCGCACCGCCTGACGGTCCGCCTCGACGAAGCGCACCTGCAACATCACCTGCTGCGGCGAAGCAACGCTGAGATTGTTGACGACGTTTCTTCCTGCCGGAACCATGCCGGCGGCGACCCGCATGACGCGGTCGGCGGTCAGTCCGTCGCTGACATTGCCGCTCAGGACAATATTGCCGTTGACCTCGGCGACGCGAATGCCCCCCCCGCCGGCGCCTTGGCGCAGCTGTTCGGCCATGGCGCCGGTGTTGAGCCGAACATCGACGTCAATCACGCCCAGCAAATGCATCTGCCGATCGTAAAGCATCACATTGGTCGCGCCGATATTATTGCCGACAATGTTCAGCGTGCGGTCGCCGATCGCGCTGGCGTCCGCGATATCGGGGTCGCCGACGACCACCTTGGCGAAGGGAAGCGGGACGGACAGACTCTTGGTCTTGTCCACGACGATGCTGGTGCGAGTTTGGAACGCGGTCGGCGCGGCGCCCGCAGCCATCGGCGGCGCGGCCGTCTCGTTTTGCGCCTGGGCGAAATCGGCGCGAGGCTGGCGCGCGGACGGTGAATTCGCGCGGGGCGGAACGGATTTGGCGGTCGCGACGAAAGCCGAGCCCGGGACGAAGGTCCGGCTCCGCAGCTTCGCCAGATCCAGCACCGCCGCCTGCTCGCGCGCAATCGCCGCGACATCCGGCGCGTCTTGCGGCGTGAAGGCCGATGTCGGCGGCGCCGCCCTTGACGCCATGAACCCGGCGATCGGCATCGGCGAGAACAGCGCCTCCGCGGCAGTTTTCGGGACGGGCGCGGAGGCAGGCAGCGCTCCGAACACCGATGCGGGCGCCGGGCTCGAGACTTGCTGCGCGCCGGCCGCGCCAGGATTGGCGAAAGCGCCAAGGCAGGCCGCAATCACCAGCAGGGCCTTAACCGATCGTCGCGCCAGCGAAGGAAGGCGCGGAGACGACGACGCGTCGCGATCGGATCGAAATTGACTGACGATTGGAGAGTCCAATTTGACAACCCCCACAACTTACCAACAACAACGCGGATGTCACGCCACAAAAAGAATTGCTTTTACTTTTCTACAATTCCCTAACATTGAACCGCGGAAATAAACAAAGTTAAAATTTCATTAACCGATGCAAAGCGGGCGATTCTCCCCGAGCGTTGCATTTTCGTCACAGAGCCGCGCGCGCCGCGCGGCGCCTTGCGTTTCGCCGCTCAGCGCGAAGGCGCCGATCCGCTACGGCTCGCTGATGACATTGTCATCGCGTGATTTTTTTCCCCGGGATATTGTCACGGTCGAGGTCGCCGGCCGCCCAATGACGGGAGGGGCCGGCGCGGCTTGAGGCGCCGTCTTGTCGGCATCGACATCTTCGCCCGCGCTCCAGCGGACTCACCCGGAGGGTCAGGTCCAGCGAGCGCCGCCCAGGAGGCTGACGTCTTTGACCACCTCTAACAGGTGGAGGCAGTACAGGGGATCGAGGTCGACGCGCTGGGCGGAAGGAGCGCAGGGGCTATCGTGGCCCATATCGGTATCAGCATGGTGAAACCTGTTTGAGTGGCCGTGAACGTCAGCGAACTGGTCCCCGCCGTTATGCTCACCGAAGGCGTGAGGCCGCCGGCATAGTAGAGGAAGGGCGCCACGGCTTGCATGGTCGGCGTGGACGTCGATGTGATGAGGCCGCCGGAGGGCGTGCAACCGGCGTAGGATCCTTGGGGGGTTGTCGACGTGATGTTCGTCCCGTAGCAGATCATCGTCGCGCGGGCCTCGGCATCCGCAAGCGCGTGCAAGGACTGCACGGTAATTGCGTAACGTCCCAAATCGAAGATGACCAACATCAATGTGAACAGAGGCACGGCGACGAGGGTGAATTCAAACGCCGCGACGCCGCGCTGATCGAGCCTTTTCATCATTGCACCAAAGACACGTATTGACTGAATATAAAATCGCTTGCGGGACATCCCGAATTGTTAAAAGCCGCACTTCCGGTAAACGAGACCCCATACGCAATCAACTCGGTGCAGGAGGGAACATTTGTTGAGCCCGTAAAGGTGACGTCCGCATTCGGAAAATACATAACGCCGTTAAAAACGTTCAAGGAGTTTCCAGATATTTTTACACTTCCCGACTCCGGATCAAATACGAGTACCCCGCTCAGGAGGGACGCGACTGAAGGGTAGGCCGAGGACAATGCTGCCGGAACCGAGGTGGATGATATGGTTGTTTCCGCAGAAACATCAAACTTCGCATTGCCGCTTATCGAGAAAGTCGATCCAGGAAGCAATACCAGCGTCGCGGTCCCGGTGATCGAGGTGCTACCGTTGATCTTAAAATTTCCGCTTAAATAATAAACGCCATTTAACGAAGCGCTACCGAGGCTCGTATTGTAACACTCAGTCGCTTTTGCGCTGCTGTTATATGCGGTTAACGTACTACATGATTTGCCAGGAAAATATGTAGTGCTAGTTGATAACGCCGCCATCGGCGCATTCAAGCCGCTTAACGGATTGACGGCGGGTACGCTGTACGTGCCAACGGTGGAGCATGGGGTGCCGGTGTTCTCGGAACAACCGCCCTCCCCGGTTATTTTTCCCGTCACTGTGAACCCGCCACCCGTGAAACTGACGGAGCCCGTTGTATTATTGTTCGAGGCCATACCGCATGCGGAAGCGTTCACGTTTGCACTCCCCCCAAAGCTGATTGGATCACTCAGACTCAAGACACACGGTTTGTTTGAATCACCAACTTCCGCAGTCGCTTGCGCGCCGATGGTGATAGGGGATGGGACCAGCAAGACCGCCAGATACGCCGGCTGTGTCTGCTGGACCGTCGCCTTAACGCAGTTGGCGGTCCCATCAGGACATGGCGTGGGCCCGACCACCGTGACCTTCTGCGCGGTCCCCGCCGGAAGGCTGGTCGCACAGGCGCTGCCGGGATAGACGGTGTCGCCGGAGTTGCAGAAGCCGTTCTGCGCCGCAAATTCATTGCCGCGATAGGCCACGGTCTCCGTGTCGGTGCAAGAACCAGAAAGCGAGCACGCCAGATACAAGGCCCCCGAGTAGGCCGCGGCATCGGCGGCATTCTGGGCGTGTTGCTTGGTGACGTACCACGATGCCGCCTCGCCCCCGAGTGCGATCACGCCGATCAGAGGCACCAAAGCAATCACGGTTGCGAAGGCGGCTGAGCCGCGACGGCAACGGAGCAGATTACGCATGGATGCACCTATTGGAAGCGTTCGGAGTAATGCAGCGGGTACGCGCAACTGCTCGGACACAACACCGACTTTAACACCAGGGGCGTCAAGGTGACGGTCGTCGTGTAGGCATAGTATTTGATCGGAGAAGTCGCAACGTTGGTTGAGCTGCATTGGGCGTCGGCGGTCGTTCCCCCGCCGCACAGGACGCCCTTATTTTTGGGGTCGATTGTTGTGTCGAGACTCATGGTATAAATTCCAATCGTCTTGTTTAGGCCTGACCACCAAGCAGACGGGCTCGTCACATCTGCCGGCGGATTGTACTGCAAATATTGACCGAAGCCGCGCAACGCCTCCCACGCGGAGATGAACTGGAAACCGGCGACGGCAAGGTCGGCCAACGGGAAAAGCAGGCTCAACATCAAAGAATAGACGATCAGCGTCTCAAACGCGACGGCGCCGCGCTGGTCGGCCAGGAGCGAGCCCGGGAGAGAGCCTTTGCCGCGCCTGAGCGCGACCGGGGCGGCTACAGGTTTGCCGAGCCGAGCCGCCGGCAGCGCCGCATTCCGACGTGACGGCGATCTGCAGTCTTGAACCCATTTTGGAGCGGCGCAGATCATTATAACCATCTTCTCGATAACAAGCGGCTCGTGGTCACTCACCAAACGTACGGGATCAATCTCCAGCGCGACGATTCGTAACCGGAGTATTCAGGGCAGTTGCGCCGAAGCACGTCTTCTTCATAAAGAATTCGACTTACCTGCACTGCGAAGTGCAGGACCAGTATGATCACCGTTACCGGTGACAGGTATTGCAACACGCAGCCCACTATCGCGATTTCTTCGGAGAGGTAGAGGGGGTGCTTGATCTATCGATAAGTACCGGTTTGCACCACTGAACGCGCCTGGGGCGCCAAACTGAACGACCGACCGAGATGCCGGATCGTGACCAGCATCATGATCGTGCCGGTCAACACAAAGGCGGTTGAGGCCAGGTTTGGCAACGCCTGGTCCGTTTTCCCGAAGACGGGGATCGTCCATGGCAAATAAGTGCCGACGAACGCCGCCATTGTCGGCAGCAGGCCCTCAGCTTGCGCCTTTGCCGGCGAGCGGGTCATGATCAACAGCCCCAGCAGCACGTAGAAGACGGCGACGCAAAAACTCGACATCAGCGAAGGCCATGAATGGCGAGCCGACGCCCCAATCCCGGCGGCGACCGCGAGCGCGAGCAGGAAGAACCACAAGCCGCCGAACAACCGCGTCATCGAGGCGCAAGACCAGACCTTCGGCGAGGTAAACATTCTCATGGCTATACTCAGACTCATGGCGCTATCCGTAGTTAGTGCGGCTTGAACGCACGAATGAGATGCAGGAAAGAACTTCCGCCCAGAATGACGAACATGGCCGGAAGCATGAACAGCACCATCGGAACGATCAGCTTGGCGCCCAATTGGTGCGCTCTTTCCTCCAGCTTGGTTATTGCGTCTCGCCGCAGTTCTTCAGCGATGGCGCGCAGAGCCTGGCTCAATGGGGTTCCGTATTGCAGACTCTGGCTGACCATGGCGCCGAACCGGCGGAGTCCATCGGAAGTCGCCCCCAGTTTGTCGAAGGCGTCGCGGCGATTTGGCAAGATCCGGAGATCGTCATTAAGATTGTAGAGAACCTGGGCCATGGGCGGATTTGACCGGCTCATCTCTTCGGCCACGCGTTCCACCGCGCTCTCCAGGCCCATTCCCGCTTCGCTGCAAACAACGAGCAAATCGATGGCGTCCGGGGCGCCTTTCCGAACGGCGGCGTTGAATTTCCGTCTGAGGACGGACAGAACCAATCGCGGCCCCATGATTCCGATCACCACCCCCATGAGCGTGAAGCTCAGCATGGCGCGCAGCGACATCCCGAGGAACTCCGCGATCAACAAGGCGATGAGCGGGAAGGAGACCGCGCTGACGGCCTTGACGCCGATCCAGACCGGGAGGGCCCGATGAGGATTGAACCCTGAGGATTGAACGATCGTTCGTAGCTGTTCCAGGTTTTCCGCGGAGTAGAAGCGGCGATATCGCCCACCGAGCGACGAAAGCCAATCGATCACGCCCTGGGCGGGGCGCGCCTGACCCGGCGAGCCGACCACAGCCTTTGTCACCCGAGCGTTCAGCGCAAGAACCTGGATTTGGCGGATAATCAACAAGGCGGCCGCCGTCGCAGTGCCTATGGCGAGGCCCCCGAGGACCAGAGCAGGACTCATAGCGTCGTATTCCTTCTGACCATCCAGCGTATCACCAGAGTCCCCGTCAGCACGGAAGCTCCCGCATAGGCGAGAAGCCTCTTGCCGGTCGGATCGGTGAACAGGAGATCGACCAGTTGCGGGCTGATCAAATACATCACCCCCCCAACGATCAGGGGCGACGCCGATAGAGCGCGTGAGGAAAAGATCACCTCGCCCGCCAGAGCCTTGGCGCGGTCAGCCAAGCCGACGCGTTGGCGCACGGTGTCGCCCAGTATCTGCAAGGTCTCGGATAAGCTGCCGCCGGCCTTCGCTTGCACGGCGAGGGTTACGGAAAAGAATCCATATTCCGCCACCTCCGTCCGCCGATAGACGCCTTCCAGCGCTTCCTCGAGAGATCTCCCCAGGCTCAACTCGTCACAGACGGCGGCAAATTGGCCAGCCGTGGGTTGCGGCATTTCACGAGCGATGGTGCGAAACGCTTCACCCACAGGCAGGCCCGATCGAACGGCGCCTGTCACCATCTCGATCGTGTCGGGCAGTTGCCTGAACAGTTGATTGGCGAGACGATGGCGCTGCCAGCCAAACAGACCCCTTACAACCGTCAGCGCCACGATGACTGCGGCCACAGTCACGTAAAGAAGGGGATATCCGAACATGCTATTCGCGTAGAAAACCGCCGTCGCCGCGACGACCCCGGCGAGCAGGACATAGACGGGGCGAATGACGTAAGTTATTCCGGGCTTGTATTTTGCCAGGCGATGAAGAAACAGCCCCCTGTCCGCTAGCCTTGCGCGACGGATAGAGGGCGCGCTTGCCGAAGCCGAGGTTGAAAGCACGACCTCGATCTGGCGATCCATGCGCCTTTGTCGCGCGTCGAGAACCAACGCGACGGCCGCCGCGCAAATCAGCAGCACCAGGACAAGCACGGTCAAGAACTGCGCCGTCATAGCTCCCTCACGGCCTCGGCCCACGCTCGATCGAGCCGGTAATAGACCAGGCGGCTCTTGAATTTCGGGACGGCCAGCGTGGACTTGTAGGCGCCCGTTACCCGTCCCTGGGCGGTCTCCTCCTGGAACTCGAACAAAGCGATATCATTGGTGGTGATCACCTCGCTTTCCAGGCCGGTCACTTCACTGATCTGGACGATGCGACGCTGGCCGTCGCGCATGCGTTCGATATGTATGATGATGTCCAGCGCGGCGACGATCTGAAAACGGATGGACCGCGACGGCAGGTTGACCTGCCCCATCTGAACCATGTTTTCAATACGCGTGAGGGCGTCACGTGTGCTGTTGGCATGCACGGTGGAGATCGAGCCGTCATGGCCGGTGTTCATCGCCTGCAGCATGTCGAAGGCTTCGGGGCCGCGCACTTCGCCCACGATGATCCTGTCAGGACGCATGCGCAGGGCGTTCCACACCAGATCACGCTGAGTCACCTGCCCTGTGCCTTCGAGACTGGGCGGCCGGGTCTCCAGGGTAATGACGTGCGGCTGCTGAAGCTGCAGTTCCGCCGCATCCTCGATGGTGACAATGCGCTCGCCGTGATCGATGAACTGGCTCATGGCGTTCAGCATCGTCGTCTTGCCGGAACCGGTGCCGCCGGAAACCAGCATATTGAGCCGGCACCGGGCGGCAATCTCGAGCAGGCGTCCGATCGCCGGGGTCATGGTGCCGTTTTCGATCATTCCGGCGATATCATAGCGTCGGCTCGGGAATTTCCGGATGGAGATGCAAGGGCCATGAATCGACAGCGGCGGAAGGATGATGTTGACGCGACTTCCGTCCGGCAATCGACAATCCACCATCGGACTGGATTCGTCCACGCGCCGCCCGACGCGCGCCGCGATCTTCTGCGCCACCGAGGTAACGTGGTCGTTATCGCGGAATCTGACCGCGACCCGCTCCAGCTTGCCCTGGCGCTCGACATAGACGTTGCTGGGTCCGTTGACCATCACATCGTTGATTGATTCGTCGAGCAGGAGCGCATGGAGCGGTCCGTAGCCGATCATGTCGTCCGCAAGTTCGTCCGCCAGTTGAAGCTGCTCGTGACCTGACAGTTCGAGCCGCTCCCGATTGGCGATTTCGTGGATGATTTCCTCGATCTGCCGCCGAAGAACCTCGCGCGAAACGCTCCCGGCCGCGGAGGGATCGATCTGCTCGATAACCCGTTCGCGCAGCGAAGCCGACATCACGGGTTTCTCCGCGGGCGGCTCCGCGCGCTGCGGCGTCACTGGCGTCAACGGAGGCAATTGCTTTTGCGCGTCGTCGCGCGGGACTTTTCCGAACGCTTTCATCGCCGCACAAGCCTCCGCAACCATCCCTTCCAGCCGTCTTCCCTGTCGTCTTCGACGCCGGCGATCTCCCGGACAAGCGGCGCCAGGCAGCGTCGCAGTTTAGGCACATGCCGCAGGGCCGGGATCCCGAAATTGATCGCCTCGGTCATCCCTTTGCCGAGGTCCGGAATCACCAGGTCCGGTTTCCCGCCCAGGCCTTTCAGCAGCGACTCCATGGGCAGGCCGCCGGCGCGATTGGCGCGGTTGAGCAAAGTGAACACGCGATTCTCGCCAATAATTTTGGCGAGGGCCACGCGGAGCGCATTGGCGTTGCGCAACCCGGTCACTTCCGCTTCCAGCAGCACGATAACGTGGCGGGAAGCGGCGATCACCGGATAGATGGCCGGCGACAACGGCATGGGCAGATCGACAACGATGTAGTTGAACCGCTGGCGGAGCAGACCCAACACATGCCGCACCCCCCCTTCCGTGATCTCGAACGTCGCATCCAGCTCCTCATCCGCGGAAATCAGCCTGACCCTTTCGTTGATCTCGATCGCCACGCGCTCAAGGAACAAAGTGTCCGCCCGCATCGGATTTTCCAGAGCGATGCGCAACCCCGGCCCGGGCTGGACACCCAACATCACGGCGGTCTCGCCGCCTTGCAGATGAAGGTCGAGCAGCGCGACCTTGGCCTTCGTGGTCTCGGCCAGCAGCATCGCGAGACTGATGGCGATGCTCGTTGCCCCGCTGCCGCCCTGGGCGTCGCAGATCGAGATCACATGCCCGCCACGATCGATCGGATCGGCCGCCCCTTGGGCGATCAGCCTCGGGCGCAGCTGGGTTTGCACGATATTGCGCGTCAACGGCTTCTGAAGGTACTCGCTCAGGCCGAGGTCCATGAGGGCGCGGTAGAATGCGATATCGCTGTTATCGCCGATCACGGCGACCCGAACATCGGCCGGGCAGACGCGCGACAGCCTTTCCAACTCCGTGAACGGATCGTCGATTCCGCTGATGTCCGCCACCAGCGCGAGCAGCTCGGTATCGGTTTCGAGCATTCGTATGGCGTTGCGGATCGTGCCGCGCCAGACTTTGACGTTGCTGCCCTCAAGGCCCTTCCGCAACGCATGGGCGCTCAGCTCGTCGTTGACGAAGCAGACGATTCGATCGCGAATGCCGGCAGACGCCGCGACCTCGGGCGACTTGACGGATGCAACATCGATGCTCATCAGCAACTCCCGGACGCCTTAACTGCCGCTCTTTGGCTTTGTCGCCGCTTGAGCCGGCCAGACCCGCGCTGTGGCGGACAAATTCCGCGGATCAATCGCAGCCCGACGCGGGCTCCGCATTGGCGATATCCTGATCCTGATTCCTGACCGCATATTCCCTGGCCTTGCCCCTCGCATAAACGACCACCGTTGTGATCTGACGGGCCATGGCGTTCTGGCGGGCGATTTCCGGCGACACGTCGCAACCGAACTTGGCGCCCGAGTCCGCGGTGTCCTTGACTTCAACCGCTGACCGGACGGCCAGGGAGAGCTTTCCGAGGTCTTTTGCCAGGGTGATCTTTTTGACCTGATCTGGCGAAAGCTGCAGAGACACGGAGTGGGTCGCCTTGCCGGCCGCGGGGTTGGCGCCGGCTGCGGGGTTGGCGCCCGAAACGCCCTCCACAATCCCCTGGTCGATCGCAATGACCCGGACGTTGCGAAGAACGATTTCGCTCAGCGCGCGACGCGCACGGTCCTCCTTGTCGCCCGCCTGGGTCAGCAAGACATCGACGTGATCGCCCGGCCAGATCAGACCCGAGACGCCGGACTCCGTGTCGACGTTGATGCTGACGGCGCGGGTGTCCGGCGCCAGGACGCTGGCGAGAAAACCCCGGTCCCGCGGCCGCAAGACGTCTTGCGAAGTCAGCGGCTGGCCGGCGTCGACGAAGTTGCGGATCAGAGAACCGCGAAGTTCGATCCTGGCGTCGTGCGATTCAAGGATCGCCCCTGACGGAATATCGCCGGGCCGCGCGTTGCGCACCTCGAAATCTTCGTCGCGCACGAATGTGCCGCCCGGCAGCGGATGCGCCGCGACAAAATACCCGTCCGCGAGCGGCGCCGGAGCGTTCCGCGCAACCTGCGCGACAGGTTTCGGCAGGTTCGCGTTATAGGCGATGAGCCCAAGGGCAGCCGTCGCCAACACCAGCACCATGATGATCGAGAGACGCAATGATGACGACATGTCAGAACCCGCGGTTGAAGACAGTCCAGATGCCGCCAAATGCAATGGCGGCGCCATAAGGGAGCGGCGCGCGCCGCACATGGCGCCAACGCTCGACCGCATAGACGCGGCGCAGAAACGACGACCCGGCGGGCGCAGGCCGGGGCGCAGGCAGGCGACGCAGCAACAGATGCGCCATGGCCAGAACGCCGCCGGCCAGCGCGGTCACGGTCAACAATTGCATGACCCCCGCAAGCGGCAGGCCGATCGCCAGGGCGACCAGCAATTTGACGTCGCCGCCGCCGATGGCGCCGCGCTGATAGACGACGAGCAGCAACAAAAACAGCACGGTCGCGACGACCAGGGACTCGGCGATATGCGTCGGGCCGGTAAATTGGCTGGCGATCCCCAGCAGCGCCAGCATCAGGCAAATCTCATTAGGGATCAACCTTGCCGCGACATCGATCATCGCGACATAGAGCAGCAAAGCTACCTCCGCCGCGTGCGCCGCGGGAGCAATCCAATTCATCAGTCGCCTGCCCCGAATGAAGCGTGGGGGGCGCAACGCGCCGCGCCCCCCACGATGTCAACCTAAAATCAGGGCGCAGCCGGGAGCTGGGCGACGATGCCGGCGATCGCGCCCTTCAGCGCATCATAGATAGGACCAGCACCGGCCGCCGTCCCGAACGCAAGGGCCACCGCAGAGACGACGGCGGCCGCGACGATCACGTATTCGAACGACACCACGCCGGCCTTGTCCGAGCGCAGACGGGCAAGCAGATCGCTGGTCTTGACATAAAGCTTCAACATAGCCGTAACCCCCTTACACAAAATCCTGGTTGCCCCATCGCAACCTCACGCGCTCATGAATCCCCTCATTTTTGCGTGACTCTAAAAAGCCCGAATTTGGGATTCTTCCGAGCGGCGTGACGGAGAATCTGCCGGTTGGGGAGAGCGATGCGCGCGCCGAAGGAGCGATTTGATTTTGTTCATGAATTTGTGAGCCGCGTCTTTGTTGACGACCTGCACGCCAAACGCATTCTGTCTTTGGCGAATGGGACGCTTGGAGTGATGACGGGGGCGGCTCTCGCGGTTAGCCTGATCGGACAGGCGTTGGCGACGGCGCGCGGACTGATCGCGAAGTCGGCGATCAAGCAGGTCGACCGGCTGCTGAGCAACGCGGGCGTGGCTCCTTGGGAGTTGTTCGGGTCGTGGGTTCCCGAAGTCGTTGGAGCGCGGCGCGACATCGTCGTGGCGATGGACTGGACGGATTTCGATCCCGACAATCAGTCCACGCTCGCGCTGCATCTCGTCACGCGCCACGGAAGAGCCACGCCGCTGCTTTGGCTGACCGTCGACAAGGACGAATTGAAGGACCAGCGCAACGATTTCGAGGATTTGTGCCTGTCCCGGCTGAAGGCGCTGCTGCCCGAGGGCGTGACGGCGACGATTCTGGCCGATCGCGGCTTTGGCGATATCAAACTATTCGAATTCCTGGGCAGCCTTGGCTTTCAATATGTCATCCGCTTTCGCGGCAACATCCACGTCAGCGCAGCCGATGGCGAAACCCGGTTGGCCGCCGATTGGGTCGGCAAGGGCGGGCGAGCGCGAAAACTGCGCGACGCCGAAGTGTCCGCCGCCCGCCAAAGGGTTGGGGCGGTCGTATGCGTGAAGGCCGCGGGCATGAAGGAGGCCTGGCATCTGGCCGCCAGCGGCGGCGCGCTCTCCGCGCCGCAGATCATCAAGCTTTATTCCAAACGCTGGACCATCGAGCCCAGCTTTCGAGACAGCAAGGATTTGCGCTTTGGAATGGGCATGAACGCGCTGAGGATCGACGATCCGCAACGCCGCGACCGCCTCTTGCTCCTCAACGCCTTCGCCATCCTGCTGCTGACGCTCTTGGGCGCCGCCGGCGAAAGCCTCGGAATGGACCGGCAACTGAGAACCAGCACCGTCAAGCGCCGCGTCCATTCCCTTTTCCGACAAGGCTGCCTGCTCTATGACCTGATCCCCAACATGCCGGAGAAGAGACTCCGGCCCCTCATCGAGCGATACCAGGATCTCCTACGCCAAAGCTCTGCTTTCTCCGACGCTTTCGGGGTCATTTAAAATGAGGGGATACGTGAGCCTCACGCGGGCAAATTTTCGGCGGCGCCAGCTTGGCGACGACATGTCTACCCTAACAAAATCCTAATTGTTGCGATAAGAATGTCAATTAAATGTTAGAGCGGCCTCCGATCACACTGGATCATATCCGCAGGCTGCGAAATAATTTTTGCATTCTGTGGGCTTGAAGATTTCGGCGCAAGTTTCGAGTGCGCGCATCAATCCGCCGACGGTTCGCTCGGCGATTTTTCGCAGATGCGCCTTGAGCTTGGAAAAGGCTTTCTCGATCGGGTTCATGTCGGGGCTGTAGGGCGGCAGATAGCGCAACTCGGCGCCGGCGGCTTTGATCAACTCTTCGACCCGCGGTCCCTTGTGGGCGGGCAGATTGTCCATGACGACGATGTCGCCTTGCGAGAGCGTGGGGCCGAGGCAGTTTTCCACCCATTCTTCGAAGAGGGCGGCGTTGATCGGGCGATCGAAGACCTTCGGCGCCACGAGGCCGCGAAGGCTGACGCCGGCGACCAACGTGACTGTCTTGTAATGGCCGTGCGGCACGGCGGCGCGCAGCCGTCGCCCGCGCCGACAGCGTCCGCCTTTGCGCGCCAGATTTGTCGAGGCGCCGGTCTCGTCGATGAAAATGAGCTTCGAAGGGTCGAGATCAGGCTGTCCCTCGAACCATTCCAGCCGGCGTTTCATCACGTCCGGGCGTTGCTGCTCGGCGGCGTGCGCGCTCTTTTTTTAAATGTGACGCCGTGCCGAGCGAAGAAGCGCGACAACACTGAACTCGAAAAATGCTCGCCGCAATTCTTGACCAGCCGCTCCTGGATTTCGAGGAGAGTGATGTCCGGCGTGCGTCGGATCAGCCCCATGAGGTAGTCGTGATGGGCTTCGATGCGCCCCGAGCGGCGATCGCCGCCCACAGGCCTGGGCGAGACCTCTCCCGTCGTCTCGAATTGCTTGACCCAGCGCACGGCGCTGGCGATGCCGATCTTGAACAGTTTCGCCGCCGCATTGCGCGACAGCCCGTCGACAACCACTGCCTCAACCACGCGTTTGCGAAGATCGTCGGAAAGCGCCATTCTCGCCGCCTCCTTCCGCGGCGAGAATCATGAATCAGATTTCAGCCGATTTGGGAATCCCAAAGCGATTCAAATCGTTCGGAGCCCGCTCTAGCTCAATTAAAATTGAATTACGCATTTGTTCGGTTATGGTTAAATTGGCGGCGTCGACGAAGGGGATCGCCGATTTATTCGCATCCCCGTCGTATACACTACGAGCTCGCTCGATGCATTTACCTGAGTTGGGTGCAGCGCGCAGCTTTATGCCGTCGCCAATAATATGCAACTTCGGCAACGCCAAATGCGGGAATGGCGTCCGCTACTATTTTTCTTAATTATATCAGCACATTAATCTGAGGCGCCATCGTAACGATCTCTTCGAGCCTGTCGTGATTCTCAACAATGTGGCGATTTTGTTAAGTTGTGTGAACTTTGCTTAGTGAGAATTTCCTCAGCGAGGAGAATTGAGGAACCCGGGTCCTCCTCGGCGCTCTTTACAGTCCCCGCATGGCCGGCAGATACCATAATGCGGTCGTTTTCCGCAGGACGAAAGCAATGGGCGATCGGTTTCTACTGCTTTTGACCGATTGCCTTCCACTTTGGAATATCGCTGAGGTTCTTGCCGCCTTCCTTTGGCTATTCGCGCCAGCATTTGGGCGCGCCTTCATGAACGGACGGGCCGGCCTCCTCGCGCAGTTGGTCGGACGAGGCGTGTTCATGATTACCTTCAACATCGCCCGGATGCCCACCTTGCGGTTTGGGCTGGCGCTTTGCCTCGTCGCCGAAGCGCCCGCCAGACCGCGGTCTGGCCACGATGCCGGGATTGATGCGTAACGTGCCGCGCGAACGCCATGCTGCTGTCAGACAAAGCTTAAACTACGAAGAGGTCGCCAAGGAAGAATTTCGCGATTCAGTCAGCGACAGTTTCCGCGTCATCAGCCCAATGGATTTTCGGGCTCTGACCTGAGCGTGTGTCAAACAACGCGGAAAATTGGCTCTGACGCATTTTGGTGGTCAGCCCGATGCACATTCTATGACGCGCGCCTGAAGCCGATTCCCCGGTACACGAGGTGAATGTGGCGCGCCGGCTCACATGAGCGGGGTATATTGCGCAAATCGCGCGCTCCCCGCTCGGCTGGGATGGCGCCGCCGCAGCCTTCGGTCATTTATAAGCCCATAGGGCGTTGTTGACGACGACGAGGCCCATAACCGCCACAAACGGGGCTACATGTCTCGGCTTCCACCTGACCATGACGGCCATGCAGGCGACCATCAGGGCGAGCTTAGGAATCGGCCAATAGCCTCCGAGCAGCGACATGGCGAACACCTGAATGGGGTTCCCCTCCCACCCGCCTTTGTCGAGCACCCGCTTGGTGGTTATGATGTCGGCGATTTGAAGGGCGCCGAAGGCGGATAGCAGGATCGCCCGATACAGAGTAAGAAGCGACAAAGGCGGCTCCATTCGGCAAGGGTGAATGATCGGGGGAATTCGGGCTTTGGGGTTCTGTAGTTATTCCGAATAGTCAAACAATAAGTTAACTGTCTGGTCTCTAAAGCCGCATTGACGAACTTTTTTGGTTTGTGCGCGCGATTTCGTCACCGAGGATGGAGCGAAGCCTGGAATTGGGAAAGCTCCCGGCCAACAGATCAAATCCTGAGTCTTGAAAATTCGCTCTGGCGCGGCCTTTGAGTTTGGTTCATAAAGAACCGGTCGAATATTGCATTCCAGGCAAGCCCGATTTCGCAGGAGGCACATATGGCGGGCCGTCTCAGATTGGCGAACATTGCTTATTTGCTGGCGGCGACGCTTTTGGGCGTCCTGTCGGCCGCGCCCCGCGCCCATGCTGAGACCTGGGGCTTCATCGAAAACCAATATGACCCCCGCATCTTTGGCGGCGACGAGGATACCCGCCTGGCTCGCGCCCATTTCGTCCATGGCGATTATGGCCTCGCCCAGCAATATTACCTGCGCGCCGTCGAAGCATCGCCTCAGAATAGCGCGGCATGGACCGGACTGGCCGCGAGTTACGACCGCATCGGACGTTTCGATCTTGCTGCGCGCGCCTACCGCCAGGCCGAGCGCCATGGCGCGGTCCGCTATGTCATCCTGAACAATCGCGGCTACGAATCCCTGCTGCGTGGCGACCGGCGCGGAGCCTTGCGCCTTTTCTTCAAGGCGCGGGAACTAGCGCCGTCCAATCCGACCATCGTCAATAACATCGCCATCGCCGATTCCGGGCAGGGCTATTTCTGGACCGGACGCGGCGCCATGCCGCTGCCCCACGGCGCGGGACAACCCTATTACTGGTTCGACAGCCTGCGCTGACCGGGCTGGCGCACGGGCGCGCGGCGCCAGCCTTCCTGGCGGCCACAGCCTTTCGCAAGCATTTCGAGGACCACGTTGTCACCCTTCCACCGCCCGCCAGCGCCATTTCCTTGAAGGCATCGCGGAATGCTGGCGACGAAAGGAGACCTGCCAGATCGTGGTCGAATTGCTGTTTCGCTCAGGTTAAGCCGCTGTCCTCGCGCTGCTCCACCAGGCTTTCAGGCATTATGGCCCCGGCCCGCATGGATGCATTCTCCTCAGTCCGGCATGACGACCTGAACAGCCTGGCAGCGGGCGACGTCGAGGCTGCGACCCAATGGCTGGGCGAAAAATTTCCGCCGCCGATGTTCCCCCGGGTCGTCGCGATCGCGATGATCGTCGGCGGCGCGGCGTCGGCTTTGTTCGCCATCGTTCGCGCCCATTCGGAGGCGTGTTTTTCCGTACAATTTCCGCACACCTCGGAAATCAGACCTGATGACGGCATGAAATGTTTAATTTTATTGGCGCTCCCTAGGGGACTCGAACCCCTGTTTTCGCCGTGAGAGGGCGACGTCCTGGACCGCTAGACGAAGGGAGCCGCGGCAGGATTCGTTCTATATCGGGGCGCGGCGCTTGCCGCAAGCCTTTCCCGCCGACAAGTTTGCCCGCCCCTTCGGCGTCAGCAGGCCGTGGAGCAACAGGTCGATGTGGCAGGCGATATAGGCCTCTTCGTCCAGGGCGAGGGTTGCGCCGAAGATCAGGCGCATCAGGCTCAGGAAAACCGACGGCGCGATCGCGATCTCCGCGCCATGCGCGACGATCTCGGAACGAAAATCCCCGCTCGCGGCGCCGGCGGCGAGCAGGTCCGAGACCATGGCCATGGCCGGCGCGAAAAAATCACGGCGATGGCGCTCGACCAGTTGCGGAAAGCTCCTGCCGTCGGAAACCATGAGCCCGATCAGCGCGCGGCCGTAACGATCCTGGGCGCAGCGGCTGTAAATGTACCGAAGGAAGGCGCGCAACTTTTCCGCGCTGCCGCCTTCGGTCGAGGCGAGCATGGCGCCTGCGTCCGCCAGCATGTTCTGCGAATAGTGCGAGACGGTTTCCTCGAAAAGGCGGTCTTTGGTCTCGAAATAGAAATAGATCGCGCCCTTGGTCACGCCGGCGCGGGCGGCGACGTCTTCCATCCGCGTGGCGGCGAAGCCGCGCTCGGCGAAAGCGTCGAAAGCCGCCTCGAGAATTTCGCCCGGCCGCTCGGCCTTGCGGCGCGCCCGCGCTTTCATCGCCCCCGCCCTCCCGACTTTTGGACTTATTGACGTCCCAGTCAGTCAATAATATTTCTTTCGCCCCGAATAAAGCGCAAAATTTTCGCCGGGCCGCAAGGAGCCCTCATGCCGGCCGGATCGCGTGTCATTGCCTCTTTGGCCCCTTTGGCCCCTTTGCTGACCGCTCTCGCGCTCGCTGCTTGCGGCAAGGGCGCCCCCCATGCGGAGCGTCCGCCTTTCGCGGTGGTGACGCAGAAGGCGGAGCCGCAATCCTATCAAAGCCTCGTCACCTTGACCGGAACCGTGCGCGCGCAGGTGCAAAGCGATTTGTCCTTCCGTGTCAGCGGGCGGGTGATCGAGCGCAACGCCGATGTCGGCCAGCATGTGGCGGCGGACGATGTGCTCGCCCGGCTCGACCCGGCCGAGCAGCAGGCCGACCTCAAGGCGGCTCAAGCCGGGCTGGCGGGCGCCCAGGCGACGATGCGGCAGGCTGACGCCGCTTTCGCCCGCCAGAAGACGCTGCTCGCCAATGGCTACGCCACCCAGGCGGCGTTCGACCTCGCTCAGCGCATCGACCGCACGGCGGCCGGCTCGCTCGACGCCGCCCAGGCGCAGGTCGCCATGGCCAAGGATTCCTTGTCCTATACCGAGTTGCGCGCCGGTCATCCGGGCATGATCACCGCGCGCAGCATCGAGGTGGGGCAGGTGGCGCAGGCGGCGCAAACGGCGTTCACTCTGGCGCAGGACGGACCGCGCGACGCGGTTTTCGCCCTTTATGAATCCGCCTTCACCCGGAAGCTCAGTTCGCCCGTGATCGCGCTCGCTCTGGTCAGCGATCCTGCGGTGAAAACCACGGGCAGGGTGCGCGAGATTTCGCCGGTGGTGGACGCGAAGACCGGAACGGTGCAGGTCAAAGTCCAGATCGATCCGAACGGCCCCGTCTTGCCGCTCGGCGCGGCGGTGACCGGCAGCGGGCGGCTGCGGCTCGACAATGTTTTCGTGCTGCCCTGGACCGCCCTGAGCGCCAAGGACGGCAATCCGGCGCTGTGGGTGGTCGATCCCGCCGATCACGTCGTCCATTTGCGCTCCGTGCAAATCGCGCTCTACGCCAGGGAGCAAGTCGTCCTCGGCGGCGGGCTCAAACCGGGAGAAAGCGTCGTGGTCGAGGGCGGCAAATTCCTGCGCGAGGGCCAGATCGTCGCCCCGCGCGAAAAGGGCGCGCCATGAAACGCCGGATTCGCCTTGGGCCCGTTCTGGCGCTGGCCATGGCCGCGGCGCTCGCCGGCTGCAAGAAGCAGCAGGAGGCGCCGCCGCCGCCGCGTCCCGCCTTCACCATGCTGGTCGAGCCCAGCGCCGCCCTGGACATGGTTTTCTCCGGCACGGTTCAGCCGCACGCGCAGACGCCGGTCGGCTTTCGCGTGATCGGCCGCATGATATCCCACCCTGTCAACGCCGGCGACCGCGTGAAAAGGGGCGAGACTCTCGCTGCGATCGATCCTCTGGCGCTGGAAATGGCGGCGCGCACGGCGACCGCCAATCTCGCCAGCGCCCGCGCCCAGTTCGACAACGCCGCCTCGACCGAAACTCGCCAGGCCGCGCTGCTGGAAAAAAAGACCGCCTCGCAGGCCGCCTTCGACAATGCCGAGCAGGAGCGCGCGGCGGCGCAGGCCAATATGGAGCAGGCCGAGGCCAATCTCGCCAAGGCCAGGGAGCAACTCTCCTACGCGGTGCTGAAGGCCGATTATTCCGGGATCGTCACCGCGACCTACGCCGAGGTCGGCCAGACGGTTTCGCCCGGCCAGCCGATTCTGGTGATCGCCGAGCCGACCAGGCGCGACGCGGTGATCGACGCGCCAGACAAGATCGTCGACGCGCTGCGTCTGGGCCAGGATTTCGACATCGCCCTCCAGATCGATACGACGCGAAAAGTCGTCGGGACGGTGCGCGAAATCGCGCCGGAATCGGACCTCGTGACCCGGACCCGGAGGGTGAAGATCGCCCTGGACCATCCGCCGGATTCCTTCCGCATCGGCGCCACGATTTTCGCCCGTGCCGCGACGGGATCGAACGCCATGATCCGTATTCCCGATTCTTCCGTGCTGCGCGAAGGCGGCCGGACCCAGGTCTTCGTGGTCGATCCGGCGAACTCGCGCGTCGCCCTGCGCGACGTCGACATCGCGCCCGACCGCACGCCCGAGCGCTGGATCGTGCGCGGCGGACTGAAAAGCGGCGAGCGCATCGTCACGGCGGGCGTCCATCGCCTCAAGGCGGGCGAACAGGTGAGAATTTCGGGGAGCGAGGCGCCGTGAAAAGGTTCAACCTTTCGGATTGGGCGCTCGATCGCCGCTCGCTCGTCTGGTATTTCATGATCATTTTTCTGCTGGCGGGCGTCTTTTCCTATCTCCGGCTCGGCCGCGAGGAAGACCCCAACTTCACCATCAAGACCATGGTGATCCAGGCCAACTGGCCCGGCGCCACCGCGCAGGAAACGACGCTTCAGGTCACCGAGCGGATCGAGCGCAAGCTCGAAGAGCTGGAATCGCTCGATTACACCAGGTCGATCACCACCGCCGGCGAGACCATTGTCTTCGTCAATCTGCTGCCGACCACCAAGGCCCGCAACGTGCAGCCGACCTGGACGCGCGTGCGCAACATGATCGCGGACATCAGGAGCCAGTTTCCCGCCGGCGTGCAGGGGCCATCCTTCAACGATCGCTTCGGCGACGTTTTCGGCAATATCTACGCCTTCACCGGCGACGGACTGACCTTGCGGCAATTGCGCGACCAGGTCGAATTCGCGCGCTCGCAAATCCTCACCACGCCAAATGTCGGGCGCGTCGATCTGGTCGGCGAGCAGGACGAAGCGATCTATCTCGAATTTTCGACCCGCCAGCTCGCCGCGCTGGGCCTCGATCTGCAATCGGTGATCAACACGCTCGCGGCGCAGAACGCCGTGACGCCCTCGGGCTTCGTGCAGGCGGGGCCGGAGCGCATCGCCATTCGCGTCAGCGGCCAGTTCTCTTCCGAGGATTCCCTGCGCGCCATCAACCTGCGCGTCAACGACCGCTTCTTTCCGCTGACCGACGTCGCCACGATCCGGCGCGGCTATGTCGATCCGCCGACCAAGCTCTTTCGCTTCAACGGCCAGCCGGCGATCGGCCTCGCCATCGGCATGAAACAGGGCGCCAATCTGCTCGAATTCGGCGCGGCGCTCGACAAGAAGATCGCGCTGCTCAAGAACGAACTGCCGATCGGCGTGGATATCACTCGCGTCTCCGATCAGCCCGCCGTGGTGGACGAGGCGGTGTCCGGCTTCACCCGCGGCCTGTTCGAGGCGATCGTCATCGTGCTCGGCATCAGCTTCATCAGCCTCGGCTGGCGCGCGGGCCTCGTCGTCGCCATCGCCATTCCCCTGGTGCTCGCGATCACTTTCCTGGTCATGCGGATGACCGACATTTCGCTCCAGCGCATCTCGCTCGGCGCGCTGATCATCGCGCTTGGCCTGCTGGTGGACGACGCCATGATCGCGGTGGAAATGATGGTGGCGCGACTGGAGGCGGGCGACGACCTGCGCAAGGCGGCGACCCATGTCTACACCAGCACCGCCTTTCCGATGCTCACCGGCACTTTGGTGACCGTCGCCGGCTTCATTCCCGTCGGTCTCAACGACAGCGCGGCGGGCGAATTCACCTTCACGCTGTTCGTGGTCATCGCGGTGTCGCTGGTCGTCTCCTGGATCGTCGCGGTGCTGTTCACGCCGCTGCTGGGCGTCACTTTGCTGCCGGCGACGATGAAGGGGCGCCACGAGACCGGCAAATCCTTTTTCGCGCGCGGCTTTGATCGCGCGCTCGCCAGTTGCATGGGCCACCGCTGGATCACGATCGGCGCGACGCTCGGCGCCTTCGCGCTTGCGGTTTTCGGCATGGGCTTGGTGCAGCAGCAATTTTTTCCCAGCTCCGACCGTCCGGAACTGATCATCGACTGGAACCTGCCGCAGAACGCGTCGATTCAAGACACCAACGACCAGATGGCGCGGTTCGAGCGCGAGATGCTCTCCCATGACCCGGGCGTCGATCACTGGTCCACTTATGTGGGGGAGGGCGCCCGGCGTTTCGTCCTGTCCTTCGACGTGCAGCCGGCCAATATCGCGTTTGGCCAGATGGTGATCCTGACGAAAAGCATCGCGGCCCGCGACCGCCTGCGCGTAAAATATCAGGAATGGCTGCGCGAAATCTTTCCCGGCACGGACGCCTTCGTCCATCTGCTCGACATCGGCCCGCCGGTGGGGCGGCCGGTGCAATATCGGGTCAGCGGCCCCGACATCGACAAGGTGCGCGACTACGCCCAGGCGCTGGGCAATATCGTCGCGAAAAGCCGCCATCTCGGCGACGTGACCTTCGACTGGATGGAGCCGGCGCGGATGGTCCGCGTCAATGTGCTGCAGGACAAGGCCCGCACTTTGGGCGTGTCCTCGCAGGACATCGCCGCGACCATCAGCGGCGTGATCAATGGCGTGGACGTCACGCAGGTGCGCGACGACATTTATCTCGTCGATGTCGTCGCGCGAGCGCGCGGCAGGGAGCGCGGGTCGGTCGAGACCCTGCAGAACCTGCAATTGCCGGCGGCCAACGGCCAGTCCGCGCCGCTGGCGGCGGTCGCCAGCTTCAGCTACGGTCTGGAGCAGCCGACGATCTGGCGGCGCTCGCGCCTGCCCGCCATCACCCTCAAGGTCGCGGTCACCGACGACGTCCAGCCCGCGACGGTGGTGGACGAACTGGCGCCCAGGGTGAAGGCGTTTTCCGACGCCTTGCCGCAGGAATACAAGGTCGAGGTCGGCGGCGCGGTCGAGGAGAGCGCCAAGGCGCAGGGGCCGATCAACGCCGTCATGCCGCTGATGCTGTTCATCATGGCGACGATCCTGATGATCCAGTTGCAGTCCTTCAGCAAGCTGGTGCTGGTTTTCGCCGTCGCGCCGCTCGCGGTGATCGGCGTGGTGATCGCCCTGCTGTCGAGCCATGCGCCGATGGGCTTCGTCGCCACGCTCGGCGTTCTCGCGCTGATCGGCATTCTCATCCGCAATTCGGTGATCCTGATCGTGCAGATCGACACATTGCGGAAAGACGGCGTCGCGCCCTGGGAGGCGGTGCGCGCGGCGACCCAGAACCGCATGCGGCCGATCATGCTCACCGCCGCCGCTGCGACCCTGGCGCTGATCCCGATCTCGCGCGAGATTTTCTGGGGCCCGATGGCCTATGCGATGATGGGCGGCATTGTCGTCGGCACGGTGCTGACGCTGCTTTTCCTGCCCGCCCTTTATCTCGCCTGGTTCCGCATTCCCGATCCCGAGGCGCCGGCCTCATAATTGTCGTATAGAATGTGTTGTTCGCTGCGCGAATCTGTCTTTCCCTGATCCGCTTGCAAAGTCATGGCTTCGAACAAGAAAAAGTCTCCGCCCCAAACCCCGCGCTCGCTTCTTCTGCTTCTCGCGGGCTTCGCCGTCGCCCTCGCGCTTTCCGCGGTCGGACTCGGCATGCTGGCGAGGGTAAAGCCGGGCGTGTCGGTTTCGGCCGTCGGCGGGCCTTTCGCCTTGCAGACCGGCGACGGCAGGATTTTGACCGACCGCGACATGATCGGCGAGCCTTTTCTGGTCTTCTTCGGCTATACCCATTGCCCCGACGTCTGCCCGACCACCCTGGCCCAGATCGCGCAGGTTTTGCAGGCGCTCGGCCCCGATGCGAAGCTCAAGGTCCTGTTCATCACCGTCGATCCCGAACGCGACACGCCCAGGCTGATGGCGCAATACGCCGGCAGTTTCGGTCCCAATGTCATCGGCCTTTCCGGCGACCGCGCGGCGATCGACAAGGTGATGAAGGAATATCGCGTCTATGCCCAGAAAGTCCCGGAGAACAACGGCGCGTACTCGATGGACCATAGCGCCGTCATCTACCTGATGGGCCGCGACGGCAAATTCCTGCACGCCTTCAACATCCAGCGTCCGCCGGAACAGGCGGCGGCGGAGCTGCGGCCGCTGCTTTGAACGGGCAAGCATAGAAACAGGCGGCGCCGCGGCCCGTCCAGTCGGCGAATAGATTGCACAAAACCCGCCTTGACCAGGTCCGGGCGGGCGTTGTCACGGCCATTGCCGCTTCGGCTATTCCATTTTGCCCTTCATCGCCCGGATTTCCTCGTCGATATGGGCCTTGACCGCTTCGAGATTGAAGCTCGCGCCGCGCTGCATCGGCGGATAGTCGACGAACGTCTGGGCGTATTCGCCGACCTTCTGCTGCAGGAAGACAAAGCGCCAGAATTCATGCTCGTAGAAATCGATATATTCGAACGAGCCGTCATTGCCTTTCTGGAACCCGAGCCGCTCGAACGGATCGAGGCGGAGATTGGTGAGGATCGGCCAATCGAGCTTGACCGTTCCGGCAAGCCAGCCGCCGGGCTGGTCGATCATGCGGAACTTGTAATCGTCCAGCCGGACCGCGCCGAGCGTCCCCTCCGCGAAATAGAAGATTTCGTGGCGGTTGGACGGCCCCTTGCCGGTCAGCACGTTCGTCTGATCATAGCCGTCGAGATGCACTTTATAGGTCTTGTCGCCGAGTTGTTTGCCCTTCAACAATTCCTGCTTGATGTTCGGATCGCCGGCGAAAGCGACCAGGGTCGGGAAGAAATCAAGCCCCGACATGATGCCGTTCTGCACCTTGCCAGCCGGAATGTGGCCAGGCCAGCGGATGATCATCGGCACGCGCATGCCACCTTCCATGATCGTTCCCTTGCCGGCGGCGAAGGGCGTGTTGCCGCCGTCGGGCCAGGTGAAGTTTTCCGTCCCGTTGTCGGTGGTGAAGGCGACGATCGTATTGTTTTCCAGCCCATCCGCCTTCAGCTTGGCCAGCACGCCGCCGACGACGTCGTCGAGTTGCGACATCACGCCTTCTTCAAGATACCAGCCGTTTTCGCCGGTCAGCTTGGCGGCGTATTTCGGCGAAAGGTGCGAGATGACGTGTACGCGGGTGGGATTCAACCAGACGAAAAACGGCTTGCCGTCCTTCTCGGCCTTGTCGATGAACTTCACGGTGTGATCGAGGATGTCCTCGTCGACCGTCTCCATGTTGTATTTGATGCCCGGCATCGGGTGCGGCGGCAGCGGCCCCTCATCGACGATCTTCTGTTTGCCAATCTTGCCCCAGCGAGGCTCGACGGTCGGATCGTCTGTGTCGGTGGCGAAGGTGTGGAGCAGATTGCGCGGCCCGACGACATCTTTCAGCTTCGGCGGGTAGGAATGCCAGAACGGGTCTTCCATCGCGTCGAGGTGATACAGGTAGCCCCAAAACTCGTCGAACCCGTGCACGGTCGGCAGATATTGATTGAGGTCGCCGAGATGGTTCTTGCCGAACTGGCCGGTCGTGTAGCCCATCGCCTTCAGAGCCGTGGCGATGGTCGGCGCCTCGTCGGGCATGCCGACCTTGGCGCCCGCCTGGCCGACGGTGGTCAGGCCGGTGCGGATCGGCAATTCGCCGGTGATGAAATTGGCGCGCCCCGCGGTGCAACTCGGCTCCGCGTAATAATCGGTGAAGCGCATACCTTGGCCGGCCAGCTTGTCGAGGTTCGGCGTGGTGTCATACATCAGGCCCTGATGATAGGCGCCGATGTTCTCCCAGCCGACGTCATCGCCCATGATGACAATGATGTTGGGCTTTTTGTCCTGCGCGACGGCGCTCGACGCCGGCAACGCGACCGCAGACGCCAGGATCGTCGTCGCGGTCGCCAAAAACTTCATTTCACGTGGAAAAATCATAACGCGCCCCCGTCACAAAAGTGTCATGGGTATTTTCGCCCCTCAAATTCGGCCGCCGGAAATTGTCCACCCCGCGCGGAAAAATATGAATGGCGGCGTATTCTGCACGACACCCGGACGTTTTCAAGGAGACTATTTATGCAACATTACGTGAATTCTGCATTGACAAATGAAAACATCGCAAAGTAAAGCTTTAATCCAAATTATTCATTGTTTAGCAATTCGATATTTGGTTCGGAGTGACCGCGTACGAAATAACCAGCGAACAACAAAACAGAACGACTCATCGCCTCCAGCCGGCTGAAACATGTCGAAGCCAAAAGTTTCGTCTCACCATCCCCCGCTTTTCAATAAAAGCCGACCGGGAAATATTTCAGGTAAAGCTCGTTGAGCTTGCCGTTGTCGTCGAGCTGCTGGAGCGCCCAGTTCAGCGCCTGGCGCAGCGTTTCGTCCTCGGGTCGCACCCCTATGCCGACGCCTGGGCCGAAAAAATCCGGTTCGAGGAAAGGCCCGCCCTGAAAAACGCAGCATTTGCCCGAGCGCGGGTCGTTCATCCAGATGGCGAAGGTCGCGGCGTCGCCGAAGGCGAGGTCGATTTTTTTGCCGCGCAACGCCTCCAGCAGAGCGGCGCGGTCAGGAAAGCTTTTGATCACCGCTGGCGCGAAAAAGCGCTTCAGGAAGGCTTCGTGGGCGCTGCCGGCCTCGACCCCTACGGAGATGTCGCGCAGAGCCTCGGGCCGGACGTCGAGCTTTCCGGCGCCGGCGAGCGACATGAAGCGCGCCGGGGTCAGGTAATAGGACGCGGTGAAGCGCAGGCGCGCCCGCGCCGCCGGCGTCTCCCTGATCGAAGCGATCAGCGCGTCGCCGTCCTTTTCCTTCATCGCGTCGAGCAGATTGTCCCACCGGCGCGGCTGGACGGTGCAGGTCGCTTTCAGCTCGTCGCAGATCGCCCGCGCCAGATCGACATTGAAGCCTGCGAGCGTCCCATCGGGGCCCAAAAACTCGAACGGCGGATAATCGTCGGCGGTCAGGAAGCGGATTTGCTTCACGGCGTCGATTGCTGGCGCATCCAGCCGGTTGTGGGGATCGAACAGGCGCGGCAAAAAGATTGAGGAATTTGGCGTCTCGGCCCGCGCGATGCAACCTGCGGGTTGAAAGACAGAAAAAAAACAAAGACCTAGCCAAAAAACGCTGGCCGCGCGCTTGGGTTGACGGATAGAAATTCTGGGTCTGGCCACGTTCCGTCCCGATGCGCTCATGAATCCTGGGCCTTTATACCGCGATGGCCGGCGCTTTGCAGCCGAAGTCGAGGATTGGCCGCCTGAAATCGCCTTTCTCGCCGCGGAGGGCGTCGGGACGGACCTGCTCGACCGCGCGACGCGCCGCGCCCGCGCCCAAAACGTCGGCGCCGACGAGGTTCTGATTGCGGAAGGACTTATCGAGGAGGGTTTTTATTATCGCGCGCTCGCGCGGCGCCTCAACTGCGTCTCTGTGGAGCGGGCGGCGGCGCTGGCTCGCGGATTCGATTATCGCGCCGCCTTGCGCGCCAGCGTCGCCCGCGCCGACCCGCAGCGCGAAAATTTCGACTGGCTGATGGCGCCGCGCGGGCGGGAAATCCGCAAATTGCTGGCGCTGGGCGCCAGCGACGCGGACCGCGTGGCCATTTGCGCGCCAAAAATCTTCTCCGCGCTCGTTCGCGCCGCGGGCCGTCGCGCCTTGTCCGACGACGCCAGTTTCGCCTTGTCGCGCGCCGATTCGCGCCTCAGCGCCAATGCGCCGCAATTGCGCTGGAGCAACTTGGTGACGGTGCTGTTCGCCCTGACGGTGATGGCCGGCCTGTTGTCGTTGTCGTCGGAACTGCTCGCCTTCACCTCGCTTTTTCTCTCGCTCGTGTTCCTCGCCGGAATCTATGTGCGTCTTTGCGCACTAACCGCGAGCCCTCCGCCGGACGGACCGCCGCCGCGCCTGCGCGCGCGCGACCTGCCGACCTACACGATCGTCGCGCCGATGTATCGCGAAGCGGGCGTCGCGGCGCAATTCCTGCGGGCGATCCGGGCGCTCGACTATCCGCCCGCGAAGCTCGACGTGAAAATCGTTGTGGAGCATGACGACCAGGCTACGGCGCTGGCGTTGCGCGCCGCCGGCCTGCCGCCTTACGCCGAAATCGTCGTCGCGCCGCGCGGGGCGCCGCGCACCAAGCCGCGCGCTCTGAACGTCGCTCTTCCGCTGGCGCGCGGACAACTGCTGACGATCTTCGACGCGGAAGACCGGCCCGAGCCCGGACAATTGCAGGCGGCGGCGGGCGCCTTCGCGGCGGCCGGGCCTCGCCTCGCCTGCCTGCAGGCGCGGCTTGCCATCGACAATGGCGACGAGAGCTGGCTGTCCTATTTCTTTTCCCTCGGCTATGCGGCTTTGTTCGACGTGATCAATCCCGGACTCGCCGCGCTCGGCCTGCCCTTGCCGCTCGGCGGCACCTCCAATCATTTCCGCACCGACATCTTGCGCCGGGTCCTCGGTTGGGACGCCTGGAACGTCACCGAGGACGCCGATCTCGGCCTGCGCTTCGCGCGGCTCGGCTACGATGTCGGCATGCTCGCGGCGACGACCTTCGAGGACGCGCCGACCGATATCGCTTGCTGGCTGGGGCAAAGAGCGCGCTGGATGAAGGGCTGGATGCAGACGCTCGCGGTGTTCTTGCGCCGCCCGCGCAAGCTGGTTCGCAAGATCGGTCCGGTCCAGAGCTTTGCGGCGCTCGGCGCCATGACCAGCCTGATCGCCGGCCCGCTGTTCGGCCCCTTTTACGCCGTGCGCTTCGTCCGCGATCTCTTTTGGGGCGACCTGCTGGCGCCGGCGACATCGACGCGCCTCGCCTTTGCCGCGCTGAACTTGAGCGTCGGGATTTGCGGCCTCGCCGCGCTGGTCGCGCCCTTGATCCTCGGCATGAAAAGGCGCGGCCTGAAAGCCTCGCCGCTTCTCCTGCTCGCGCCGTTCTATCTGCTGCTGCTGAGCGCCGCCGCCTGGCGCGCCTTATGGGAATGGACGCGCCGGCCTTTTGTCTGGACCAAGACCGAACATGTCCCCCGGCGACCTCACACGGCTTCGGATGCTACCAATTTGCCGGCCAAGGCGTCGGCGATCAAGGCGCGGGCGTTGTCCACGCCATAGAGCGCGATGAACGAGCCGAAGCGCGGGCCGCGCGCCTCGCCGAGCAGCACCTGGTAGAGCATGGAGAACCAGTCGTTCGACACGCCCGGCTTTTCCGGCGTCGCGCCCTTGGCGGCAAAATTCTGGTAGCGCGGGATCGGGCGGGCCACGTCGTAGAGCAGGGTCTGGACCTCTTCCGCGCTGGGATTGGGCGGCAGGGCGGAAAGCGCCTCTGAGAGTTTTTCGAGCGCATCGCGCTCGGCCTCGTCCGCGGAGCGATACACCTTCTTGGGCCGCACGAAATCGCGGAAATAGACCACGGCGTAATGGATCATGCGGTCGAGCCGGGGGAATTTTTCCGGGCTCGCGCCGGGCGCATAGCGGCGCAAAAAGCCCCACAGCACCGCGGGGTCTTCACTATTGGCGACCGCCGCCAGATTGAGCAGCATGGCGAAAGAGATCGCGGTTCCCTTTGTCTCGCCTTCATGGGCGATGAATTCGGGCGCGGGCGGCGATCCGGCATGGATGTGCCAGGCCGGATTTCCGAGCCGCAATTTCCACTCCTGGCGCGGATAGGCGTCGAGAAAGGCGAGATATTCGTCCACCGCGCGCGGAATCACGTCGAAATAGAGCTTTTTCGCCTCGCGCGGCTTCCAATACATGAAGAAGGCGAGCGATTCCGGGCTGGCGTAGCGCAGCCATTCTTGAATCGTCAGGCCGTTGCCCTTGGACTTGGAAATCTTCTGGCCAGTCTCGTCGAGGAACAGTTCATAGTTGAAACCCTCGGGCGGCGCGCCGTCCAGCGCGCGGGCGATCTCGCCGGACAGTTTCACCGAATCGATCAGATCCTTGCCGGCCATTTCATAATCGACGCCGAGCGCGCACCAGCGCATCGCCCAGTCCGGCTTCCATTGCAGCTTGCAATGGCCGCCGGTGACGGGAGTCTCGAAGCGCTCGCCGGTGTCCGGGTCGCGCCAGGCGACGAGTCCGCGCGCGACATCGATTTCTTCGAGCGGAACCTGCATCACCACTCCGGTCCGGGGGTGGATCGGCAGGAAGGGCGCATAGGAAGACGCGCGTTCGGCGCGTAGCGACGGCAACATGATGTTCTGGACCGCGTCAAATCGCGCCAGCATCTTGAGCAGCGTCGCGTCGAAACGCCCGGACTGGTAATATTGCGTCGCCGAGGCGAATTCGTAACCGAAGCCGAAGGCGTCGAGGAACGAGCGCAGCCGCGCGTTATTGTGCTCTCCAAAACTTTTGTATTCACCGAATGGGTCGGGAACCTGGGTCAGCGGCTTGCCGAGATGGGCGGCGACCAGCGCCTTGTTGGGAATATTGTCGGGAACTTTTCGCAAGCCGTCGAGATCGTCGGAAAAGGCCAAAAGCCGCGTGGCGATTCGGCCCTCGGTGAGGGTCTCGAAAGCGTGGCGCACCATGGTGGTGCGCGCCACCTCGCCGAAGGTGCCGATATGAGGCAGGCCCGAGGGGCCATAACCGGTCTCGAACAGCACCTGTTTCTGCCCGGTGCGCTCCACCCTGGCGACGAGTTTCTTCGCCTCCTCGAACGGCCAGGCGTTCGAATGAAAAGCGAATTCGGCGATTTGGGACGCGGTTTCGGACATTTTTTCTCTGGTGGACATGACGTTCTGAAGTTTTCGCCCATGCCGTCCTTGCGAGCCATAGGGCGCACTTCGCGCGCCCGTCCTTGCGAGCCAGAGGGCGCGCTTCGCGCGCCCGTCCGGCTGACCAAGCTCAACGCTACGCTTTGAGCTATGTCGAAGCAATCCATTGCAACATCGCGACCGGCTGGATCGTGGATTGCTTCGCTTCGCTCGCAATGACGTTCAAGGCGGCGTTGCAAAACTCTCTTATCTGTTGCGCGGCGCTGGCGAAAGGGCAAAAAAAATGCTGTAACTTGGGCCAAAAGGGGGCGGAATGTGGCGCTGATCTACAAAATTGTCGCGGCCGACGAATGGGCGCGCGCGCTAGAGAGAGGCGTGTTCGAAGGCTCGACGGTCGATTGCGCCGATGGATTCATCCATTTCTCGACCGCCGCCCAGGTCGCGGAGACGGCGGCCAGACATTTTTCCGGCCAGGACGATCTGCTGCTGGTCGCGGTCGAGGACAAGGATTTCGGCGAAAAGCTGGTCTATGAAGTCTCGCGCGGCGGCGCCCTGTTCCCGCATCTTTACGCGCCATTGCCCATTGTGCTGGCGAAATCCGCGTTTCCCCTCGAACGCCGCGCCGACGGCGCGCATGATTTTGCCGGATTGCTGGAATGATCGGATTTTTCGATTCCCTCGCCTTGCCCTTTCTCCACGCGCTCAGCGCCGAGCGCGCGCATAATCTGACGATTTTCGCGCTGGAGCGCATGCCCTTGCCGCCGCTGCCGGCGGACCACGAAACGCTCGGCCAGAACCTGTTCGGCCTCGATTTTCCCAATCCGGTCGGCATGGCGGCCGGCTTCGACAAGGACGCCCGCGTTTCGGACGCGCTGCTTCACCTTGGTTTCGGCTTTGCCGAGGTCGGCACGCTCACGCCGCGCCCCCAGCCCGGCAATCCCCAGCCGCGCCTCTTCCGCCTGCATGAGGATCACGGCGTCATCAATCGCTTCGGCTTCAACAACGCCGGCCACGCCTCCGCCCATGAGCGCCTCGCGGCGCGCAGCGCGCGGGGCGGAGTGGTCGGCGTCAATCTCGGCGCCAACAAGGATTCGTCCGACCGCGCCGCCGATTATGTCGCCGGAATCGAGGCCTTCGCCGATGTCGCCTCCTATTTCACGGTCAATATTTCCTCTCCCAACACCCCCGGCCTGCGCGACCTGCAGCAGGCCGGCGCGCTCGACGCCCTGCTCGCCCGCGTGCTCGACGCCCGCGACGCCATGGCCGCGACCGAACCGCGCCGGCCGGTCGTGCTGAAGATCGCGCCCGATCTTTCCCTGTCCGAACTCGACGATGTGGTGCGGGCCGCGCGCGCGCAAAAAATCGACGGCATGATCGTCTCCAACACCACCATTTCCCGGCCCGACTTTTTGCGCGACGACGCGCGAAAAGAGATGGGCGGCCTGTCCGGCGCGCCGCTCTTCGCGCTCTCGACCCGCATGCTGGCCCAGACGTTCCTCCGCGTCGAAAAACAGTTCCCGCTGATCGGGGTCGGCGGCGTCGATTCGCCGGAAGCCGCCTGGACCAAGATCGAGGCCGGCGCAAGCCTGATCCAGCTCTATTCCGCGTTGGTCTACGAAGGCCTAGGCCTCGTCGCCCGCATCAAGGACGGGCTGGTCGCGCATTTGCGCGCGCGAAAATTGCGCGAGATCGGCCTGGCGGTCGGCAGCGCCGTGCAGGACTGGCTCTGACGGCGCGCCGAAACGATCGACGAAAAGTTCCAGCAGCCGCCGCAACTCCCGCATTTCCTCCGCGCCGATCACGCGGGCGAACGCTGCCTTGTTGTCAGCGCTGAGCTGAATCAAGGCTTCAGACGCCGCCCGCCCCCGTGCGGCGAGCGGCGCCAGTTTGGCTCGGCCATCGGCCGGATCGGGCTCGATCTTCACATAGCCCGCCGCCGCCAGACAATCCGCCAGGTAGGCCATGCTCTGTTTGGTCATTTGCGCGCCTTCGGCGAGGTCTGATACCCGCGAGCCATTTTCGGCCAGATTTCGGAAAAGGCGCGAATGGGCGGGGCGAATGTCCGGAAGGCCGACCTCGGCCAGCGCGGAATAGACGCGGGCGCGAAGGGCGTCGGCGGCAAATTGAAGCAACCCGCCAAGCGAGCGGCGCCGCAACGGGATATTGATCCGTTCCATCAGTCCAGATCGACATTAGACAGCCATCATGTCTATATAAAATAGCCCTTCTGTCTATGCGGAGGGAACAATGTCGCAGGCGCAAGCTTTCATGACCTCGGGCGCGGAATTGCCGCAGCCTTTGAACGTTCTCGGCGAGCGAATCACGGTCCTTCTCGATTCCGGCCGCTCGGGCGGGCTCGAACTGTTTCGGCAACAGGGAAACGCCGGGCAGGGGCCACCTCCCCACGCCCATGAGTGGGACGAGACCTTCTATATCGTGACGGGCGAAGTCGAAATCGGCGCGGGAGACGCCTATCGGCGGCTGGGGCCCGGCGCCGTCGCCCATGTGCCGGCCGGCGTGACGCATTGGTTCCGGTTTGTGACCGATGGCGAGATGATTTCGGTGACTTCGCGCGAAGGCGCATCGCGACTGTTCGCCGCGCTGGACGGGGCGATCAAGGCCGGAGCGTCCGACAAGCAATCGCTCGTTCCCGTGATTCTGGCAAATGGCGCCGTTCTTCGCGATCCGCCCGGCGGCGCGAGACAGGCGACCGCCGAAATCTGAATGCTCGCCGTCGGCGGCCCCTCGGGCCGGCGCGCCGCAGATTGTCTGTCAAGATCGGGGCGCATCCCCGCCAGATGTTGCGCGGGCAATTGCCTGGCCGCTGGCGCTTTCGGATCGCGGGGCATGGCGCAGGTGTGTCTTCCGCGCCGGCACGCCTTCGCTTATTAAAGGCCGATGACCGATCCTCGCCTTTTCGCCCCCGCCGTCGCCCGCAACCGCGATTCCATTCTCGAGGTTTTGCGCCGCTTTCTTCCTGCGAAAGGGCTTGCGCTCGAAGTCGCCAGCGGCTCCGGCGAACATGCCGCACATTTCGCCGCCGCCTTTCGCGATCTGGTGTTCCAGCCCTCCGATCCCGACCCCAAGGCGCGAGCGAGCATCGACGCCTGGAGCGCATCGAACGGCCTGAAAAACATCCGGCCGGCGCTGGCGCTGGACGCGGCGCGCGCGCCCTGGCCTCTTGCGCGGGCCGATGCGATCCTCTGCATCAACATGACTCATATCTCGCCTTTTTCGGCGACCGATGGCCTGTTCCGCAACGCGGGGAAAATTCTGACCTCCGGGGCCGTGCTTTATCTCTATGGCCCCTATATTCGCGCGGGCGTCGCGACGGCGGAGAGCAATCTCGCCTTTGACGCCTGGTTGCGCCGGCAAAATCCGCAATGGGGCCTGCGCGATCTCGGCGCGGTCGCGGCGTTGGCGCGCGAAAGCGGATTCTTGGCGCCCGAAGTCGTCGAAATGCCGGCCAACAATCTGAGCGCGATCTTTCACAAGGCATAGAGCGCCGGCGGAGGAGGGCGCGCGCCGGCGATTTTTCGCTCAGAAAGGCGAGGCGGGCGCGGACGGCGGTCGCGAGGCGGCCAGTTCGGCGCAAGGGGCGGCAAGGCCGGCGCTCTGGCAAGATTGCGGCTGGTTGGGCCAAAGCTGCGGCGGGCGGCTCAGATAAAGCAGGGCGCCCCAAAGGATCAGCGCGGCGATGAAAGCCAGCGCGTTGGGAGCCGGTCCGCGCGCCATGCGGACTCCGGCTTGGCGCGCCGACGCGGCGACAGGCCTTCGTCGGTCGCGACAGGAAACGCTCATCTCAACCTCCCGATTGAATTCGATGCGGGAGGGATAATCCGGTGAGGCGCAAGGATTCCATATGGATTGACCGGCGCCGGCGTCAGGATCGCATGAAGATGGCGCGCGCGACCTCAGGCGGAGGCCCGCCGCGTCCGGGCGGCGGCGCGGGCGTGTAACACGTTGTCGATGAACAGGCGCGCGCTTTCCGGCCAGGTGTAGCGCGCGGCGTGAAGCCGGCAATCGTCGCGCGAAAGTTTGAGCGCCGCGAGGCAGGCGAGGCGCAAATCTTCATCGAGAACGCCGACGCGCGGGTCGGTGATCACGTCGATCGGGCCGGCGACCGGAAAAGCCGCGACCGGCGCGCCGCAGGCGAGCGCCTCGATCATCACATTGCCGAAAGTGTCGGTGCGGCTGGGGAAGACGAAAACATCGGCGGCGGAATAATAGGGGGCCAGCTTTTCCCGCGCCTTGACCCCGACGAAGAGAGCAGCGGGAAAGCGTTGCTGGAGCATGGCGCGCGACGGCCCGTCGCCGACCACGATCCTGGAGCCGGGAAGGTCGAGGGCGAGAAAGGCCTCGATGTTCTTTTCCGGCGCGACCCGGCCGCAATAAAGGAAGAACGGGCGCGGCAGGTTCTTCAGCTCGGGCGGCAGGTCCGCGACCGGGCGGAACATGGTCTGGTCCACCCCGCGCGGCCACAGCATCGGCGGCGGAAAGCCGCGGGCGGTCAGCTCATCGGCGATCGTCCGGGTCGCGACCATCAGGCCGGCGCCCGCCGCGTGGAACCGGCGCAGGGCCTCATAGGACCAGGCGGCGGGGATCGGCCAGCGCGCCTCGACATATTCGGGGAAGCGGGTGTGGTAGGACGTCGTGAAAATTTCCTCGTTCCGCGCGCACCAAAAACGCGCCGCGACGCCGAGCGGCCCTTCGGTGGCGATATGGACATGGTCGGGCCGATGGGCGCGGATCTTGGCGCCGACCGCTTTTGGACCGGTCAAGGCCAGCCGGATTTCCGGATAGGACGGCGCCGCGATGGTGGGGAAAAGGTCCGGCGCGACGACCGCGAAATCATGGCCAAGTTTCTCCCCGGCCGCGATCAGGTTGGTGAGCGTGCCGACCACGCCATTGACCTGGGGGCGCCAGGCGTCGGTGACAATGCAGATCTTCATGCGGCCCCCGCCGGAAGAGCGCGACGGACAGGCGGCAAATTCGCGGATGGGCCAAGGCTCATGGAGCCCGTTTAGCAGCCCGATGTGACCGAAATTTAACGCCTTCGATCAGCGAAGCGAGACAGCCGGGACAGGCGGAAACTCAGTCCTTGCCGCGCATGGTCAGCAGGCGCAAGGCCAGCCAGGCCGGGATGACGATGGCCGCGCCCGCCATGACATAGGCGGCGATGTCGTGGAGCGCCTGGAAGCCCATGTTCCAGAATCGCAGCACCATCAGCCTGAGGCTGTAGAAAATATCGGCCGGCCTGATGTCGAGCCAGACCAGGAAGAAGCCGACGATCAGCGACAGGAACACCAGCCGCACCGCGACCGAAACCGGCTTGCCGCCGAGAAAGCGTTCGAGCTCGCCCAGTTGGGAACGACGGGCGACGGCGAGGTCGGCGGGGCGGGGTTCGAAGGGATGGCGCGCCGGGCCGTTCTGATCGGTCATGGTCGAATCCTCGTCACAGGCGGGGCGGCGGGAAAGGCGCCGCGCGCCCTCAAGATAAAGTGAACCGGCGCGGGCGCCAGGACATGAAGGAAAATTAATCCCCTCGCGCGTCGGCGGAAAGATCGGTCATCGCCTCGATGCGCGCGGCGGCGATCACCGCCTGCGTCCGGCTTTCGACTCCGAGCTTCTGCAGGATGGCCGAGACATGGGCCTTGACGGTCGCCTCCGACACCGAAAGCTCATAGGCGATCTGCTTGTTGAGCAGGCCCTCGGACAGCATCATCAGCACGCGCGCCTGCTGCGGGGTGAGCGAGGCGAGCCGGCGCACGTTCTCGGCGGCTTCGCGGTCCATCGGGGCGTTGAGATCGACATCCGGCGGGGCCCAGACGTCGCCCGCCAGCACGGTGCGGATCGCGGCCTGCATCGTCTCCATGTCGGTGCTTTTCGGGATGAAGCCGGAGGCGCCGAAATCGAGGCAGAGGCGAATGACGTTGCGCTCCTCGCGCGCGGAGACGACCACGACCGGCGCGCTGGGATATTGCGCGCGCAGCATCATCAGGCCGGAATAGCCGCGCACGCCAGGCATGGCGAGATCGAGCAGGACGAGATCGACTTCCGGGTTGGCGTCGAGGGCCTTGATCGCCTCGTCGAGACTGCCGCATTCGACGATATCCGCTCCGGCTACCGCGTTGACGACCGCCTGACGCAGGGCGCCACGAACGAGAGGATGGTCATCGGCGATCAGAACGCGCGTCGTCTGCTGTTCCACTCTTTATCACCCTGAGCCTTAAATCTCCGCCCCGACCGGCGCGGCGAGGTCCGTTCGGAGGAACTTCATCAATCCTACTTCTTTCTATCACATACTCAAGTCTAATAGGCGAAGCCAGATCGTTTCCCATTCGCGGGACTCGGTTCCGCCATGCGTTCTTTCGCATTGCAGCAAAACATGCTGCGCCGCGTTCACGCGGCGCAGCTTGCAAAGCCCGGAAAAAGCGTCAAAAATGATCCAGCGCAAAGAACGGCGCCCCTTCTTTGTGTTTTGGTGACCCGATCCCGGACTTGGGGCGCGCTTGCGACAGGATGCGACAACGAAACGC
Organism: uncultured Pseudomonadota bacterium; assembly: GCA_963703385.1. Lineage (GTDB taxonomy): Bacteria > Pseudomonadota > Alphaproteobacteria > Rhizobiales > Beijerinckiaceae > Rhodoblastus. The sequence continues at coordinate 2,552,772 of OY969816.1, read as the reverse complement.
TCGCCGAAAAGGTGAAGAACCTGTATAGCAAACGGTCGCAGGGGGAAAACGTCGAGCCGCGCGGGGGAAACGCGTGGCGCGAGAGGGCGACAAGGACTCAGAAAATGCAGTATCGGCAGGTTTTCGAGGACGCGATCCACAAGCTCAAGAGCGAAAAGCGCTACCGCGTCTTCGCCGATATCGAACGCGACGCCGAACGATTCCCCTCCGCGCTCTGGCGCGACGACAGCGGAAAAGCGCACGACATCACCATCTGGTGCTCCAACGATTATCTCGGCATGGGCGTGAACCCGGAAGTGATCGCGGCGATGAAGAGCGCCGCCTCCCGGCACGGCGCCGGCGCCGGCGGCACGCGCAATATTTCCGGCACCAGCCACCCGCTGGTGCAGCTCGAAGTCGAACTCGCCGACCTGCACGGCAAGGACGGCGCTCTGCTCTTCACCTCGGGCTGGATTTCCAATCTCGCGGCGATCTCGACCGTCGCCGACCTCCTGCCCAATTGCCTGATCCTGTCCGACGCCCTCAACCACAATTCGATGATCGAAGGCGTCCGCCGCTCCAAGGCCGAGCGCCAGATCTGGCGCCACAACGACCTCGCCCATCTCGAAGAACTGCTCGCCGCCCAGCCGCTGGAGCGCGCCAAGCTGATCGTGTTCGAGAGCCTCTATTCGATGGACGGCGACATCGCCCCGATCAAGGAAATCTGCGACCTCGCCGAAAAATACAACGCCATGACCTATATCGATGAGGTCCATGCGGTCGGCATGTATGGCGCGCGCGGCGGCGGCGTCGCCGAGCGCGACGGCCAGATGCACCGCATCGACATCATCGAGGGCACGCTGGCGAAAGGCTTCGGGGTCGTCGGCGGCTATATCGCGGCCGACGCCGCGATCTGCGACGCGGTGCGCTCCTTCGCGCCGGCCTTCATCTTCAGCACGGCCCTGCCGCCGGCGGTCTGCGCGGCCGCCGCCACGTCGGTGCGGATCGCCAAGACTCAGCCCCAGATGCGCATGGCCCATCAGCGCCAGTCCTGGCTCACCAAGCACGCCTTGATGAACGCCGGCCTGCCGGTCCTGCCCAATCCGTCCCATATCGTGCCGGTGATGGTGCGCGACGCCCAATTGTGCAAGGCCGCCAGCGATCTGCTGATCACCCGCCACAATATCTATATCCAGCCGATCAACTACCCGACCGTGGCGACGGGAACCGAGCGGCTGCGCATCACCCCGACCCCCTATCACAGCGACGCCCATGTCACCCATCTGGTCGAGTCGCTGGTCGATGTCTGGACGACCCTGGGCCTGCCCTTCGTCGCACCGCAAAAGGTCGAAGCGCCCTTCGCCAATGACGCGGATTGCACTTATCCCGCGATGAAACGCGCGGCCGAATAAAGGCCAGTCTGTCTGACCGGAAATGCGAGCGCGGCCCATGAGGCCGCGCTTATTTTTTGTCCAGAATTTCCAGCACGGCGCGCGACGGAAAACCGTCGGCCCTGGCCACGCCAGCCTTCTTCTGCAATTCATGAATGGCGAGGCGGGTCACCGGCCCGAAACGGCCGTCGATCTTGCCGTCGTAAAGGCCGCGCGCCGCCAGGCCGCGCTGGATCGCCTGACGTTCCGCCAAGGTCACCGGTCGCGTTTCCTTCGGCCACGGTGCGCGGAAAACCGGGCGGCCGGCGATGCGCTCAGTCAGGACCGAGGCCGCGAAGGCGTAGGAATCCGAGAAATTATAGGCCTTGAGCACGAAGAAATTATCTGACAGCAGAAATGCCGGGCTTGGCGCGCCGACGGGGAAGAACAGCATGGCCTCGCCGGAAAGTGGCAAGGCGCCGCCCCCGAGCCGCGTGACGCCCGCGCTGGCGAAAACGCCGAAATCCGCGCGCAGGCTCTCATAAGCGAAATTTTGCGGGATCTTCGTCTCGATCAGGGGCGGCAGGCCGGGCGTCCAGCCGGATTGTTTGAGAAAATTGCCGATCGAGGCGAGCGAGTCAGGCGCGCTGGTCCAGATGTCCGGGGCGCCGCGGCCTGCAAAACTGCGGGCGTATTTCATATAGGCCGAGGGCATGAATTGCGGGTCGCCCATCGCCCCCGCCCAGGAGCCGCGCAGTTTATCGCGCGGAATTCCCCGTTGCAGCAGGACCAGTCCGGCGACGAATTCCTGTCCATAGACCGGATTGTCCGGGTTGAGAAAGGCAAGGGTGGCGAGCGAGCGGAAAATGTCGCGATCGCCGCGCGCGGCGCCGAAATCGCTCTCCATGCCCCAGAGCGCGACGATCATCGCCGCCGGCGCCCCGGTGCGGGCGGAAATCTCGCGCAGCGGCCCGGCGTATTTTTGCGCCATCGCCCGGCCTTTCGCGGCCCGCGCGGGCGAGGCGGCGGCCTCGACATAGGATTTCAGCGGTTGGACGAATTCACCCTGCGCCGCGCGCTTTCCGGTGAGTGCAGGATCGAGCGCAAGATTTGACGCGACCGAGTTCGAAGGTGGCGGCCGACACGCCGGCCGCTTGCGCAGGCTGGCGAAAAGTCTGGATGAAGGCCGGGAAATCGGCGGCGTTGCGCGCGAACGCGGGGGATGCCGCGCAAAAGGCCGCGGCGGCGAGCAGTTCACGACGGTTCATGCGCTTGCGTCCTTGGGGTCGGCGCCGATTCCGCCAAAGCGAGTCCGGCAAGGCCCAGCGCCATGGCGACGCCATGATAGAGGCGAGGGGCTCGCCGAGCAAAAGAATCGCAAAAAGCGCGCCGAAAAGCGGGGTGAGATTGGTGAAAATCCCGGCGCGGCCGAAAATGGCGCGCAAGTTTTCATCTTTCGTGGCGGCAGGAGCGCGCTATTTCGCCGAGATCCACGAGTTAGCCCAGCAAAAGCGCCTTGCCAGCAAAAGCGCCTTGCAGGAACAGAAAAGCCGATGGGCGTCGAAAAAAACGCGCTTTTCCCCGCTCATCATGGCGCCCCGCTTATGTTGTTCCGCCGGAGGCTCCATGCGCCGAATCCTGCCGCTTGCTTTGTCGCTCTCCGCTCTTTGCGCCGCCGTCCCCGCCCTCGCGGCGGATATCGAGGCCGCCTCGCGGATCGACGCCGTCACCGTCACTCCCGACGGGGCGAGCGTCGAGCGCGTCGCCGAGGCCGACGCGCCGGCCGGCGACAGCCGAATGATCTTTCGCGGGCTCCCGCCCGGACTCGATCCCGCGACTCTCCGTGTGCGCGGCGAGGGCGAAGGCCGCGTCCTTCTGGGCGCGGTCGATCTGAAAAAAGCGCCGGCGGCCGGCGAAAACGCCTTCGACAAGCAGATGAAAGCATTGCGCGACGAGCGCGCCGCCGCCCAGGTCAGGATCGACGCGCTCGCCGCCAAACTCGACATGACCCGTCTCTATGGCCGGACGGCGCCGGACAAGGTCGGCGAGAAGGGCATGAAACCCCAGGACTGGAGCGCTGCCTGGGGCGCAGCCTGGGACGCGGTCGGCGCCGGCATGGCCAGGACCGGCGAGGAGCTGCGCGCCGCCCGCCTTGCCGGGGAGGCGATCGACGAGAAAATCACGACGCTGGAAGCCGCCCGTCCGGCGCCGGGGCCGGGGGGCGCGACCGAGAATGTCACGGTGGACTTTTCGGCGGCGGCGGCGGGAAAAGTCCGGCTTGTTCTGAGCTATCGCGTCGCCGGGGCGCGCTGGACGCCGGCCTATGAGGCGCATCTGACCACCGGCGGCAAGGACGGCAAGCCGCGCTTCGAACTCATCCGCCGCGCTTTGGCAGCCCAGGCCACCGGCGAGGATTGGAGCGATGTAAAACTGACCCTGGCGACATTCGAGGCGACCGGCGCGGCTGCGGCGCCCGAGGTGGAGCCGCGCGTGATCGCCTTTTTCGAGCCGGCGGCGCCGGTCGCCGCGAAGGCCATGTCCGTTCCCGACGGCGCGATGATGCGCGCGCGTGAAGCCCCGGCGCCCCTCGTCCCCGCCGAGACCGTTCAGGCGCGTTTGAACGCCGGCCCCTATCAGGCGACTTTTACCGCGCCGGGCCGGGTGGCTGTGCCATCTGGCGGTTCAGCAACCAATATCGCGCTGTCGACCCAGTCGCCGCGGGCGGAGCTATCCTGGCGGATTTCGCCGGCGCTCGACCCGCGCGCCTTCCTCTCGGTCCATTATGACAATGGCGAGGAGGCGCCCCTGCTCCCCGGCGCCGTCGTGCTTTACCGCGATGGCGAATTGATCGGGCAGGGGAGGCTGCCGCTGATCGCGCCGCATCAAAGCGGAGACCCCGGCTTCGGCGCCGACGAGCGCGTCACCGTGCGGCGCGAACCGGTGCGGCGCAAGGAGAACGAGCCGGCCTGGTTCGGCCGGACCAAGGTCGAGACGCGCGAATTCCAGACGTCGGTGCGCAACCTGCACGATTTCCCGATTCACGCGGTCCTCACCGACCAGGCGCCTTATTCGGAAAATTCGGCGATCGTCGTCGAGCTTCTGCCGCAAACCACGCCGCCCCACGAACAGGACCCGGAGGGCAAGCGCGGCCTGCTGCGCTGGCGCTTCGATCTCGGGCCCAACGACAGCACGGACACCACCCTGGCCTATCGCATGAAATGGCCGGCGGACCGCGAGGTGATCGTTCCTGAGCCTTGAAAGCAAAGCCCGGCCCGCGGGAGCGCGGGCCGGGCTGGACAGAGGTTTCGATCGCCGTGGATCAGATCTCTGTCATCACCTTGGCGACGCATTCGCTGACATAGTCGATGTTCTTCTCGTTCAGCGCCGCGACGCAGATGCGGCCGCTGTCGAGCGCGTAGACCGCGTATTTTTCGCGCAGCGCGATCGCCTGCGGCCTGGTCAGGCGCGAATAGGAGAACATGCCGTTCTGGCGCACGATATAGGAAAAATCGCGGCCGGGCATGCGCTCGGCGAGCTTGTCGGCCAAGAGCTTGCGCATCTGCTTGATGCGCTCGCGCATGCCGCCGAGTTCGTCGTCCCATTGCTGGCGCAGGGCCGGATCGGTCAGCGCCATGGCCGCCGCCGCCGCGCCATGGCCGGGCGGCGAGGAATAGGTCACGCGGGCGATGCGCTTGAGCTGGCTCAGCACCCGCGACCGCTCCTGGGCGCTCGCCGTCAGCACGCACAGCGCGCCGACGCGCTCGCCATAGAGCGACAGCGACTTGGAAAAAGAGAACGAGACGAACAGCGGCCCGCCGTCGGAGGCGAACAGGCGCACGGAAAAGGCGTCGGCCTCCAATCCTTCCGCAAAACCCATATAGGCGGTGTCGAGGAAGGGGATCAAGCCGCGTTCGCGCACGATCTTCGCGATCTCGCGCCACTGGTCGCGCGACAGGTCGAGTCCGGTCGGGTTGTGGCAGCAGGCGTGCAGCAGCACTGCGTCGCCGGCGGGGATCGCCGACAGGGTCTTGATCAGGCCGGAATAATCCAGTTCGCCGTCGGCGCCGTAATAGGGATAGGCCTCCACCGAAAAACCGGCGGCGGAAAAGAGGGCGCGATGGTTTTCCCAGCTCGGATCGCTGATCCAGACCTTGGCGTTCGGCGAGGTGACGCGGATCATTTCCGCGCCGAGCTTGAGCGCGCCGGTTCCGCCGAGCGACTGGATGGTCGCGACCCTGGCGAGATCGGCCGAATCCGCGAAAACCATGGCGGCCACCGCCGCGTCATAGGCGGCGAGACCGTCGATCGGCACGTAGGAATGCGGCGCGGCCTTGGCGAGCAGCGCCTCCTCCGCCTGTTTCACGCAAGCCAGCAATGGCGTCTTTCCGGAAGCGTCCTGATAGACGCCGACGCCGAGATTGACGCGGTTGGGCGACTTGTCGGCGACGAAGGCTTCGGTGAGGCCGAGGATCGGATCGCGGGGAAGCTCCTCGACTTCGGCGAAAAGGCTGCTTTGCATGAATGCGCTCGACTTGTGTTTGAACTGGCGCGCTTGTTAGCGCATTTTTCCCATCGAACGCCAGTTCGATTTGAACGGCCGTCGCGAGGGAACAGGACGAGCGGGCGCGCGTTACTGGATTGTAACCGAGCTTTAAGGGCTCTGCCCTCTTTCGGCCACGGTTTATGGTCCCTATATGTTCACGTTGACGGTCGGCATATGCGACCGTTTCGGGCGCGCCGGCACAGAGGGCGCCTGGATTTTGGAGGGTTTGATGGCTGCTGCGCTTCCCATTCTCGCTGGCGAAAACGGCCTGACGCGCTATCTCGATGAAATTCGCCGTTTTCCGATGCTGCAACCGGATGAGGAATATGTTCTCGCCAAGCGCTGGCGCGAACATTCCGATTCCGGCGCGGCGCATCGACTGGTCACCTCCCACCTCCGGCTCGTGGCGAAGATCGCCATGGGTTACCGTGGCTATGGCCTACCCATCGGCGAAGTGATCTCCGAGGGCAATATCGGCTTGATGCAGGCGGTGAAACGGTTCGAGCCGGACAAGGGATTCCGCCTGGCCACATACGCCATGTGGTGGATCCGCGCTTCAATTCAAGAGTATATCCTGCGCTCGTGGAGCCTGGTGAAGCTCGGCACCACCGCGAATCAGAAGAAATTGTTCTTCAACCTGCGCAAGGCCAAGAGCCAGATTTCGGCTTTCGAGGAAGGCGATCTCAAGCCCGAGAACGCCGCCGCGATCGCGACCAAGCTCGGCGTGAGCCAGCAGGAAGTGGTCGAGATGAACCGGCGCCTGTCCGGCGACGCCTCGCTCAACGCGCCGCTGCGCGAAGAGGGCGACGGCGAATGGCAGGATTGGCTGGTGGACGAGTCGTCGGACCAGGAAAGCCTGCTGGTCGAGAGCGAGGAGACCGCGAACCGCCGCGCCGCGCTGGCTCAGGCGCTCGGCGTCCTCAACCCGCGCGAGCGCCGGATTTTCGAGGCTCGGCGTCTCGCCGAGGATCCCATGACGCTCGAACACCTTTCAGCCGAATTCGGGATTTCGCGCGAGCGCGTGCGCCAGATCGAGGTGCGGGCCTTCGAGAAGGTCCAGCAGGCCGCCAAGGAGCGCGTCGCCCGGGTCGAGGCCGTCGCGCGGCCGCTGCCCCTGGCCGCTCCGGCGCGGGTCTGACCCGCGCCGGCGTCACGGCGTGGTCTGCGGCGCGTCAGTCTGATTCTGCCACGCGGTGAAAACCTCGTCGATCAGTTGCGTTCCCACCGCGCCCTTTTCGATGGTCACCTTGGCGATGCGGCCATCGGCGAGGCTCATCGGAATGTCGAACCAGGCCAGGTTGCGGATCATTTCGACATTTTGAGCCGATGACGCGGAATAAAGCCCGACCAGGAAGAGGTTGGGCGCCACATCGACCTCCATGCCCTGGAGCGGCGCGCCGCGCGGCGCATCATCGCGGCGCATTTCCGGCACGTTGATGGCGCGTATCTTGCCGATGATCGAATTCGCCGCGGGATCGAAGCGGATCGAGATCGTGTGGCTCGCGGACAGCGTCGTGTCGTAATTCTTTTCGATGGTCATCGAGGCCTTGAGTCCGGCGTCGGGGACCTCGATGTCGGCGCGGATGACCGGCGTCAGTTGCCGGTTTGGCCCGCTATTGACCGAATCCCGACGCCAGATGACTGCGCCGACATAGGTCTTGACGCCGCCAGGCTCCGACGGCGCCTGGATCAGCACCGCGGCGCGGTAGGCGATCGGAACGCTTTGGGCCGGCGGCTGGGGCGCCGGGCTGACGGGCGGGGCGGCGGCTGGCGGGGACGCGGGTTGCGGCGTGGGCGAGGCTTCGCCGATGCGCTGTTCGATCTTGCCGCCGGCTTGCTGGTCGGCCTTCCGGGACGAAGGCGCGAGCTTGGCGAGGTCCTCGGGCCGGTCGCGCAGCTTCCACGCCGCGCCCGCGACCAGAATGACCACCGCGGCCAGCGCGCCGGCGAGGATCACGAAACGCCGCAGGCCGCCGCTTGGATTGGCGATCGGCTTGGGCGCGGCGGGACGCAGGTTTTCGCGCAAGGTGGAAAATTCGTCCGCGGTTTCGGCGAAAGCCGAGTTCTCCGAGGTTTCCGGAGCGGCCGCTGGCGCCTCTTGGGCGGCCTGAGGCGGCTCTTGGGAAGCCTGCGGCGGCTCTTCTTGGGCGGCCAGCGCGGACTTTTCCTCAGGCGGCTTTTCCCCGGCCTGCGGCGGTTCTTGGGATGCCTGCGGCGCCGGCGGCGGCGTTTTTTCCTCGGTGGGCGTCGTTCCCCCGCCGGGGGCTTGGTCGCCGGCCAACTCCAGCTCAATCCGCGCGATCGCCTCGTCCAGGGCGCGCGCCTCGCGCTCGATCGCGGCTTCGGGCGCCGGCGGCTGCATGTTGCGCAACTGGCCGAGCAGGGCCTTGCGGGCGCGTTCATAGATCGCGCCACGGGTTTCCGGCGTCGAGGTCTTCAAGCCGGTTACGGCCTTGGACAGCAGCGGATAATAGTCAGCCATCGCGCGCTTTCGTGTTGGTGGCCAAATCCCGGTCGTTGCGATCCGGGGCCGGCGTCAGTCCTGGAACGGGTCGTGCATCAAAATTGTGTCCTCGCGCTCGGGGCTTGTCGAGAGCAAGGCGACCGGCGCCTGGATCAGTTCCTCGATCCGGCGCACATATTTGACCGCCTGAGCCGGAAGTTGCGCCCAGGAGCGGGCCCCTCCCGTCGGCTCGCGCCAACCTTCGATCGTCTCGTAGATCGGCTCGACCCGCGCCTGCGCCGCCTGCGATGCCGGCAGGTAATCGATGGTCTCGCCGTCGAGGCGATAGCCGACGCAGACCTTGAGCGTATCGAAGCCGTCGAGAATGTCCAGCTTGGTCAAGGCGATTTCGTCGATGCCGGAGGTTTTCACCGTCTGGCGCACCAGAACGGCGTCGAACCAGCCGCAGCGGCGGGCGCGGCCGGTGACGGTGCCGAACTCGCGGCCGCGCTCGCCGATCGTGCGCCCGATCTCGTCGTGCAATTCGGTCGGGAACGGTCCTTCGCCGACGCGCGTCGTATAGGCCTTGGCGATGCCCAGCACGTAGCCGACCGCCTTGGGCCCGAGGCCGACGCCGGTCGGCGCGTTGGACGCCACGGTATTGGACGAGGTGACGAAGGGATAGGTGCCGTGGTCGATGTCGAGCAGGGCGCCCTGCGCGCCCTCGAACAGGATGCGCTTGCCCTGCCGGCGCAGATCCTCGAGCAGCGACCAGGTCCGGTCCATATAGGGCAGGATGTGCGGCGCGACTTCCTCCAGCTCGGCCCTGATCGTCGCCGGCTTGATCTCTTCGATGCCCATGCCCCGGCGCAACGCGTTGTGATGGGTCAGCAGGCGGTCGATCTTGGCGTCGAGGGTCGAAAAATCGGCCAGGTCCATGACGCGGATGGAGCGGCGCCCGACCTTGTCCTCATAGGCCGGGCCGATGCCGCGCTTGGTCGTGCCGATCTTGTTGCCCGCGGCGGCGGAATTTTCGCGCAGGGCGTCGAGGTCGCCATGGATTGAGAGGATGAGCGGCGCGTTCTCGGCGATGCGCAGATTGTCGCGCGTGACGACGACCCCCTTGGCGCGCAGTTCGGCGATCTCCTTCACCAGGTGGCGGGGATCGAGCACCACGCCATTGCCGATGACAGAGAGCTTGCCGGGCCGCACGATGCCCGAAGGCAGCAGGGACAATTTATAGGTCACGCCGTCGATGACCAGCGTGTGGCCGGCGTTGTGCCCGCCCTGATAGCGCGCCACCACATCCGCCGAGACCGAAAGCCAGTCGACGATCTTGCCCTTGCCTTCGTCGCCCCATTGGGCGCCGACCACCACAACATTCGCCATCTTTCGCGCTCTTCCCTTTTTTACGCCTCGCTCCGGCCTTCGCCGACCGCTCGGCTGGAATGTTTCACCGCCTCGCTCCGGCCTGCGCCAAAAGCTCGGCTGGAGTGTTTCACCGCGTCGCTCTGGCGTGCGCCAGAATTTCGCCTGGATCTCCAGTCGCCCGCAACACAAAAAGCCCGGCTCGCGCCGGGGGATCAGGACCGCGTAACGGATCAGGACGATGAAGTAAAGCATCAAGACCCGGCGAGATGGGCCGGCATGATTAAAATTCGCGGTAAAAGGTTAGGGTTAAGACCTGCTTAAATCTTTGGTGGCACAAATTCTCGCGTCCATACGAATTCGGGCCATGCGCGCCCCGCATCAAAAGGGATTTTGCCATGGGCAGATTGAAAGCCCTCACTCTGGCCGGCGCCGTCGCGATTCTCGCCGCGCCGACCGCTGTCGTTCCGGCGGCCCGCGCGGCCGACCTCCTGCCGCCTGCGCCCCAGCTGGAGCCGCCTCCGCTGCGCGGCCCGGTCGAGGACAGCGGCTTTTATCTGCGCGGCGACGTTGGCGTCGGAATCAATGGGGCGTCCAGCCTGAATTCGACGTTCAGCGACGGCTCAACCCTCGCCTCCCTCGGCGCCTGGGATGGACCGGTCAATGTCGGCGACAGCGGCGTCTTCGATTTCGGCGCCGGCTACCAATTCAATTCTTGGTTCCGCGCCGACCTGACCTTTGCCTATCTCTCCGGCGCTACCTATAATTCCAAAGTCTTCTATCAGTTCACCGGGGGCGGCAGCAATTGCCCGGTCGGCGGCGCCGCCACTTGCGGCGATAATTACAACGCCACCGTCCGCGGCGGTCTGTTCCTGGCCAATGGCTATCTCGACGTCGGCACCTGGATGGGCGTCACGCCCTATTTCGGCGGCGGCGTCGGCTTCGTGGTCTATGGCGTGAACGGCCTGACCGATGTCAGCATGAGTCAGGCCAACGCCTATGGCATGGCCCCCAACGCCAGCGGGACGGATTTCGCCTGGGATCTCACGACCGGCCTCGCCTTTCATGTCACGCCCAACCTTCTGCTCGACATGAGCTATCGTTACGTGAACATGGGCGCGATGAGCACCGGCGCAATCGCCTGCAACGGCGGCTCCGCGACCGGTTGCCATTACGAGACCCAGCATTTCAACCTGGCGTCCAACGATTTGATGCTCGGCATGCGCTGGCTGCTGCCGGCCTACGCCCCGCCGGTGGTGGTGGCCAAATATTGAGTTGATTCCGCCTCGGCGGGCTGGCTGTCAGGGCGAAAGCGCAAGGCTTTCGCCCTTTTCTTTTAGAGCATATTCCCGAAAAGTTGATAGACTTTTCGGATCAGAATATGCGGTAAAACAATGAAATAGCCGAGCGCGTTCGACTCCATGATCCGCGAACGCGCTGTGGCGTCGCGCCGTTCCCGCTGCGTCGTGGCGGTTGAAAGTATAGGCATAATTTTTTGCACAACTCATTAAGGTTAAGTCACGTTTAACCATCTTCCTTCACACTCTTGGCACGATCGGCGCGGCGTCGCGCCCGGACAGGCGAAGAGGTCAGAGATGCGTCAAACGGTTCAAGCGGCGATCGCCGCGCTTCTTGCCTGGTCGGCGGGCGGCCCGGCCGCTCGCGCAGCCGACCTGAACATGCCCCCCGCCTATCAGGAGGAGGAGCCGAGCCCGATGGTGGAGTTCGGCACGGGCTGGTATCTGCGCGGCGACCTGAACACCGAATTTTTCCAATTGCCGGCGAGCTTTCTCGAACCGACGACGGAGCTCGCCGCCAGCGGGCTTCCGACCGTGCGCGGGTCAAACTGGTTCACCGGCGTCGGCGGCGACCTCGGCGTCGGCTACCAGTTCAACAACTGGTTCCGCGTCGATTTCACCGGCGGCGTCGATCCGTACTTCAAGCGCTACGGCCCGACGGTCGTGTTCAACGGCACAAGCCCGATGCCGGCCGCCTGGGATGGGGGTCTGGGGGACACGGCGTGCCTGTTCTCGATCAGTTCGCTTGGCGTGTCGCAATATACGACGTGCGCCGCCAGCCCCTATGCCTCGTACACCGCGCAAACCTATCTGCTCAACGGCTATCTGGATCTCGGGACCTGGTGGAGCATGACGCCCTATGTCGGCGCGGGCGCGGGCCTTGCGAACATCCAGGCTTCCTCCAATGTCGATTTCCGATTCTTGAGCGGTCAGCCTTACGGCACGAACGGGCACAACAACAATTGCAATATCGGCGACGCGTCGAATGGGTCGACCATCTGCGCCTATTACGGCTATCCGAACGACCGCGGGCCGTCATCCAGTCGCATCAATTTCGCCTGGGCGCTGATGACGGGCGTCGCCTTTGACATCGGCCCGCATGTGAAGCTCGACGTCGGCTATCAATACAAGAACCTGGGTTCGGGCGTCTCCGCCCAGGAGGTGCACGCCGGCGTGCGCGTGACGCCCGACCTTTGATCCTTCAGCCGGCGTCGCCCCGCCGCGACGTCTGGCGACAGGGATCTGCGCTCCGATGGCCGCCGCGAGGCGGCCATTCGTTTGAGGGGATTCCGCAAGACCGCTTCACAATCCGCCGAAACGCCATGGCGCGGAATACGGATACCGCATGGATCATGCGGTATCCGTATGACGGGTGAGGGCCGATTACCTTTGCGCGGCGGCTTGCCTCAACGCGGTCCGCCGGCCGCCGCCGCCTCGGCCGCGCCGGGCGCGAGCGGCAGGACGATTTCGACCAAAGTGCCTTCGTTCTTGCGGCTCTTGATCGAAAAACCGGCGCCATTGGCCTCGGCGAGCGCCTTGGTCAGGGGCAGGCCGAGCCCGGTTCCGCCGCGCGCCGGCGCGACCTGGCGGAACGGCTCGAGCGCCGTGTGCAATTCGCTTTCGCTCATGCCGACGCCGGTGTCCTTGATCCGCAGCGCCGCATGGCCGGAATTGCTCAGCGCGGTCGAAACGATCACCTGTCCGCCCGGCTCGTTGTAGCGCACCGCGTTGGCGAGCAGATTGAGCACGATCTGGCGGAGCGACCGCTCGTCGGCGTGGACGGCAGGCAGATTCGCCGCAAGCGCCATCCGGGTGATGATTTTTTCGCGATTGGCCTGGGGCTGCATCAGTGACACACACTCCGACACGACGCGATTGGCGTCCACCGCCGTGACGTCCAGCTCCAGCTTGCCCGCCTCGATCTTGGAAAGGTCGAGCAGGTCGTTGACCAGGCTCAGCACATGCGCGCCCGAGGCATGGATGTCGCGCAGGTAATCCTTGTAGCGCTCGTTGCCGACCGGGCCGAAGCGCTCGTCCATGATGACTTCCGCGAAGCCGAGGATGGCGTTCAGCGGGGTGCGGATTTCATGGCTGACCTTGGCCAGGAATGCCGATTTCGCCTGATTGTCGCGCTCCGCCCTCTCGCGCGCCTCGTCCATCGCGCGCTCGGTCTGCTTCCAATCCTTGAGATTGCGCACGATCAGGCAATATTTGCCGTCTGAAGGCCTCCCCAGGCGGCCGATGGAAAGATGGAGGGGAATCGTCGCGCCCTGGCGCGCGCGGCCGAGCGCCTCGCGCCCCTGCCTTTCCGCTCCCGCCCTGGCGCGGGTGAAATAATCCAGCGCCGAAACCTGGGATTCGCGCGCGAACAAAAGGGTGAGGTTCTCGCCCGCGACCTTGTTGCGGTCGTAATCGAACAAGGCCTCGGCCTTGCGGTCGAGACCGAGGATGACGCCATCCGCGTTGAGCAGGACGACGCCGTCGGCGGCGGCGTCGAGCATGGATCGCCATTCCTCGCTTTCCGCCTCGCGCTGGCGCAGGCTCGCCTCCAGCGCGGCGACGCGCTGCTCCGGCGTTGGAGTTGCGGGCCGCGACAAGGTGAGGAGTTCGGCCGGCGCGCCGTCCCATTCGAGCTGGGCGCGATGAACTTCCGCCAGGAACGTCCCGCCGCCGGCCTCGTGCGCCCGAAAGATCTTTTTCTGGCCGGGCGCGAGCTCGTCGGCCAGCGATCCCAGGGCGGCGCGCGGCCCGCCAGCCTCGGCGAAAGCCGCGCCGTCGCCATAGCCCAGCCAGTCGAGCGCCACCCGGTTGACGTAAAGCATTTTGTCGCCGCGCGTCACGATCACGCCCAAAGGCGCGGCTTCGGCCAGGGCGGCGCTTCCGCGCCCGGCGTCGAGAGAGCGGCCCTCCGTGGCGACGGGCGCAGCAGGCGGGGCGAGCAGGGGCGGGACGGACGCCGGCAGGCCGGGATGGCCGCGCCCGCCGTCGCCGTCCGGGGCGCCGGCCTTCGATCCGCGCGCGCCGAGCGTCCGCGCGATTTCGCGAAAGGCCGAACGCTCGTGCGGCGCGAGCGCGATCAGGGCGGAATTGTCTTCGCCGTCGTCCCGCGACCCCGCGCCGGTCTCGGGCCGCGCAGCGGCGTGCGGGCGCAAAGGCACGACGACGCCGGAAAAATCGTGTGAAGGCGTCGGCGGCGGCGCTTCTTCCAAGGTTTTGGCTGCCGGTTGCTCGGCCCGGGCGGCGGGCTCGCATTGAAAAGGCGCCGCGACGACCGGCCCTTCGCACAAACGGTCGAGATGGATCACGCCGAATCCGCGCCAGCCGTCGAACGCGCCGCGAGGGTCGAAAACCGGCAGGCCGCCGACGGTCGCCGGCGCGACGGCGCCAGCCTGTTCGATGGGCCAGTCGATCTTGATCCGGCTGAAGGTGACGCGCCCGCGCAAGGCTGCGGCAAGTTCGCCGCGCGGGTCGAGCCCGAGAACGCGCGCCGAGTCCAGAAAATCGCGCCCGACAAGATCGGAGCAGCCCGGTCCGACGATTTCGGCGAGGGGGGGCGTGAGTTCGATCACCACATTTCGCGCGTCGGCGCGCCAAAGGAACCGCGCCGGGGCGAGCTTCGGGAATTGTTGTTCCAGCCGGGTGCGCAAAGCCTCGAGCCCGCCAGGGCGGAGATTTACCGTCGCTGGCGCGGCCGGCGGCGGCCTGCGGCGGCTGGCGCCCGGCGCGGCGCGCAGGCCGAGGCCGGCGACGACGAACAGGGGATTTTGGCCCGCTGTGCGGCGGCACAGAAAGGTGGCCGCGCCGGGCGAGGCGCCGCCCAGGGGAATGCGCTCCAGCCGGGCCGCGGCGCCGGGAAGGATATCGGACGCCAGCTGGGCGAGGCGGCGGGCCCCGGACGAATCGGCGCCGAACAGCGGGAAGGTGAGATCGGCGGCCTCGCCAGCGCCGAATAAAGCGAGGGCGGCGGCGCTGGCGTGGATCACGCGCGCCGGGGCGCCTTCGGCGACGACGACGGGCGCGCCGGCGCGCGCCAGCGACGCGACGGCCGGCTCGGCCAAAGCCGCCGCGACATCCGCGCGGACGCCAGCGCTGTCGCGTCCTATGGCGTTTTCGTCAGCCATGACTCCCGGCCATCTTCGTCGACTTTTCAAAGCGCCTTCGCCGCGACCCCGATTCGGCGGAGCGGGGTCACGCGCTTAATGAAAACTAAACCACGTCCGCCGCCGCGAATCCATATTTGATCCATTTCATGCCCTGCGGTATTAACTTATGATTAAATAGCGGCATTAACCGGTGATAAAAGGTATGTTGCGGCGCACAATATCCGTTGCGACGCAGCAAATTCCTCGATATAAGACAAGGCGCAATGCCGGATCACGAGCGGCAAGGGGATTTTTCAGGCCCAGCCGCGCAAGCGAGGACCATTCCATGAACAATCTCAATCTCGATATTCCTTCCGACGTTCGCGAATTCGCGGAAAAGACGGTCGATCAGGCTCGCAGGGCGTTCGAGAGCTTCGTCGCCGCCGCGCAGAAGGCGACGGCTCAGTCCGAGGCCGCCGCCGAATCGATGGCCGCCAACGCCAAGGAAGTCAGTTCCAAGGCCATTGGCTTCGCCGAAGCCAATGTGAAGGCCGCCTTCGACCTCGCCGAAAAGCTCGTCCAGGCCAAGGATCCGAAGGAAATTCTCTCCATCCAGTCCGAATATTTGAAAAACCAGGTCGCGGCGGTGCAGGAGCAGGCCAAGGCGCTCGGCGACGCGGTGAAGAAGGTCGTCGCTCATTCGACGGAAACGAAATAATGGCCAGCGGACCCCGCAAAACCAACGCGCCGGCGCCTGCCGCCGCGCCCACCCCCAAGGCTCCCGCAGCGCCTGCCGCGAAGGCGCCTACGGCGCTTGTCGTCGAGACCCCGGCCAAGCCGCCGGCTCCAGCCGTCGCTGAAGCGCCGGCCAAGCCGGCGGAGCCGGTCGCCGCCAAGCCGGCGGAGCCGGTCGCCGCCAAGCCGGCGGAGCCGGTCGTCGCCAAGCCGGCGGAGCCGGTCGTCGCCAAGCCCGAGAAACCGGCCAAGCCGGCCTCGGTCCACGCGGCCGCGACATTGGAAAACCCGTTCTTCTCCGCCGCGAGCAAAAGCCTCCAGGCTTTTTCGAGCAAGGCGATGGAGGCCTATCAGGCCAACGCCGCCGCCTCGGTCGAATATGTCCAGGCGTTGGCCAATGTCCGCAGCGTCAGCGACGCCATCGCCCTGCAGAGCGAACATATGCGCAAGCAATATGAGACCTTGACCGGCCCAGGCCAGGGAGCTTGCCGCGCTCGCCCAGCAGGTCGCCGCCGAAGCCGCCGCGCCGCTGATGGAGCGGATCGACAAGACGTTCAAGTCGCATTGAACGGGAAAGGCGAGGCCCTCGGCCTCGCCGCTCCGCTTCCCGGCGTGCAGAGCGAGGCGGCGTGGAATTTGCGCGCGCGACGCTCTTGCCTTCGCGCGCGCGGCGCTATAGGTTCGCCCCGATTTTTCAGCCGCCATAGCTCAGTTGGTTAGAGCGCTAGATTGTGGATCTAGAGGTCCCCCGTTCGAGCCGGGGTGGCGGTACCATTTGGAGCGTTTCCCGGCCATATTGGCGCAATCTGTTCGCTTTCGGGCCGGGGGCTTTCGCGCCGTCGCTGCGTCGGCCGGCTCGGCCGTGTCCCCGACACGGCCGTCGCCACCCTCCTTGCCACGGCGCGAAATCCCCTCGGCAGATTGCGCCAATATGATAGGAAAACGCTATAAATCAACAGGTTAACCGCAAAGCACCCGCCGATGCTGCCCAGAATTTGCGATTGGGAAGCATAGGGGAAGCGGCGTGCTCCTCATTCTGCCCCGCGCGGTTCTCGACGGCCGCATTCTGTCGCAGGGGCGACCCGCCTCGTCGCTGAGGGCGCGGCGCTTGACGGCGATAAATTGGGAAAACGCCAAGCCTACGGACGCGGATCGACCAAAAATAGGCCGCCCTTCGAAAATCGCGGCCAAATTTGAAATTCGCAGATCCCGAAATCGACAGAGGCTGAAGCTCGACGCGGGCCGTCGGCAGGCCTCATGGGCGTGTCGTGACTGCGCCAGAAACGGACGGTTTGGTCCGGATTCGGCGAGGAGCGGAAGGCCACGAGGAGCGCGGGCAAGGGCGGCTTGGCCCCGATGGCGAACCTTCGCTGACCACGAACCGGTCATACGCTTGCCGGGGAAGAGCGGGCGAAACTGCCGAGACCGCTGCTATGTCTGCGACCCCTTTAACCAATTGATCGCGCCAGCGCGGTCGCCACTCGCGAAGACGCGAAATTCGGGATGGGCGAAATGCATCGCGATCTGCGGTGGAATTTTCAAAAGCGAATTATCGGTAAGAACGGCGACACGCGAAATGCGCTTGTGGTGATCGCGTGCAAATCGCATGTGCTCAACGAGCGCCGCAAAACTCTCCCAGCCCGGGATATGCGCAACCGTCAGCAGAATGCCGGTTAAGTTGTCATGGTCGGCGAGGTAGCCGTCAACGTCTGCGGTCAGCCTTTTGAAATCGTCAACCGTCAGCGGTCCCTTGGGCTCCAGGGCAAGAATGCCTGATGTCTTGTCGAGACTATAGTCGAGCATCTGTTTCTCCTCGCTTGAATTCTGATCAAATAGGTCGATGCTCGCCTGTGGCCTTGAAAGTAGACATTAGCATAAACCGCCCTAAGCGTCGCTAGAAAAAGACCCCCGCACCCTTCTCATGAATTCGGAAGATTTCATCCCGCTCGCTCTCACTACGATCTGTTGCGCAAGCATCAGCGCGCCGATGATATAGACGGTCCCAGGTAGCCACGATCGGGCGTTGATCAAATCGTGCTGTTCGGCATAGACGATACCGGAGAGCGAGATCGGCAGGAGCAAAAACACAGCAGTCGCCAATCCCGGCGAAGTGGGGCGGTTGAGCCGAAACATTTGAAGAGCGGGACGAAAGCAATGGCCAGCACATAAGCCGCCATAACGACTTTGCCGAAGTGCGGGGCGACTTGAGTGAACCCCAACCCGCTGCGTGATCATGCGGGTGAAGCCACCGGGGAAGCGGCCTTCCTCCCACAAGCGAAAAATGATCGCCAGGAAGAATGAGCCAGCGAGCCGCTGAGGAACAGACAGGGCAGGCCAGCGCAGGGGCAGAAAGACGGCAACGCCCAGCGCCAAGCCAGTCAGAAGGTAGAGTGTATTTTTTTTAGGAATACGTGCTTCATACACCGCTGCTGAATCCACGGGCTGAATCAAATTGGCGTCTTTCGCCGCGCGTTTTCGGCCATTCTCCGATCATTCGCAACGGGGATCGCAAATTTCTCCAGTCCCCCCCCCGAGCGGACCTGCGACGACGTCGTCGGCGCGTCGCGCCTACGGGCCGACTTGAGACGATCGCCGCTCATATCAGGAAGGTCGCGTTCGAGCTGATTCCGGAACAACGTCACCGTGCCAGGTCATGTACTGAGGTGGCGATGCGGCAGACGGTCGCCACGCTCCAGGCTTCACCAGCAGTTCCAGTTTGGCCGGTGAGAGCCGGAAAGGCGCGGCTAAAACTCATCCGTTCCCCGAACGCGAGTTCGGCGGCGATCATCCTTTGCTCGGTTTTTGCGCCTGACAGATCAGGCCTTTTTTGCGAACGGCGACGCGGTCGGGCCGCCCTTGCCCTGCGCATTCTGATAGGCCGTGCCGGCGGCTTTTTTGGGCGCGTTCTTGTCCGCCTTCGGTTTCTTCGCCTCTTTGTTTCCCCTGATTTGACCTTTAGCCATGATTTCCTCCCACGTTGAAAACGAAATAGCGTCTTGTCGAATCATTTGGCGAGCAAGGGCCGCGCGGCGTCGAGGGGCAAGTCAGGCTCGGCGCGGGGGCTCTTCCCGCGCTGGCTGGCTGGCGAACCCTTGGCGACCGGGATCGCCCTGGCGGCTTTGCCCGGCGCAAACGCCATCTTTTTGTGGGCGGCGCAATAGCTGTCTCCCAGCAGGCGCCGGCAGCCGCAAAAGCGAAAGGCGTCAAAATGCTGGGGGTCGCCGATCGGCCAGCGACACATGTTGCCGCGCAGCTGCGCGAGGCGAACCGGCCGGGAGCCGGGCAGCGTCGTCCATTTCGTGCTCACCGCTTGAGCGACGATGAACTGCGAAGCCGCATCCTGCCGTTGCACCAGGACGTTCTTGAAACTCGGCTGTCCCTGCGAATTGTCGATTTTGTGCATTTTGATTTCGCTTCCCGCGAGAATACGGCGTTCCGACGAAAACGCGCAAGTCTCTGATGGCTGGAAATACCGGGATGTTGCGAAAAGCAGGACCGCGCCTTTCGCATCCCGCTTGCGGGGCTGGCCGAGAAAGCGTTTCGGGCTGGATAAGGAATCCGGCGCAAATTGCCCCGAGGTCGAAAGGCACATTACCACTTCGCCGTTGCTTTTGCGAGGCAATTCAGCTTCGCCATCACGCCGGCGGACGAAAAGCCTACGAACAAAGGTTCATGGTGGAGGCCCCGGTTTTCGAGTTGGATTTTTTGGACGCATTGCGCGGGCTCGTCGCCTTCGACGCGGAAACGACTGGCAGGCACGCGAACGATCACTTCGAGCCATTGACTGAACCGCCCCGGGTTTGCCTGAGGCCGTTCTTGTTAAATCACGCGGCCATGAGGGACTGCTCCATCATGGCGTAATATCGTGCCTCGGCTTCGGCTGGCGGGATATTTCCGATCGGTTCCAGTAGACGCCGTTCAGGACCATTCGATCTCCGAGCGTTCAACGCCACGCGGCTTGTCGGGCAACAAGGGTTCAATGATCGACGATTCGAAATCGGTCAGCTCGTATCGGCGCTGGCCCATGATCGCTCACGACAGCATAGCGCCGTCGATCATGGATCTAGAGATCTCCCGTTCGAGCCGGGGTGGCGGCGCCATTGAAATCCGACAGCTCTCGGCGCCCGCGCGGCGGGATTGAGCCGGGCCGCGCTCAGGGCTTCCGGCCGCCGGGTCTTTTGCGCCCGCGGCGACGACGCGCAGAGAGCCCTGCCAACGATCGTCGCAGCGAACGTGTTCGGAGAACCTATTCCGTAAACACGATCGTCTTGCGCCCGTTGATCAGCACGCGGCTTTCGATGTGGTAGCGCACGGCGCGGGCCAGAACGCGGCGTTCGATGTCGCGGCCCTTGCGGATCAGGTCGTCGGGCGTGTGGTGGTGCGAGATGCGCTCCACATCCTGTTCGATGATCGGCCCCTCGTCGAGTTCGGAGGTCACGTAATGGGCGGTGGCGCCGATGACCTTCACGCCGCGCGCATGGGCCTGATGATAGGGTTTCGAGCCCTTGAAGCCCGGCAGGAAGGAATGGTGGATATTGATGCAGCGCCCGGAAAGCTTGGCCGCGAGGCCGTCCGAGAGAATCTGCATATAGCGGGCGAGCACCACCAGTTCGGCGTTTGTCGCCTGGACCAAGGCCCAGATTTGCGCCTCCTGCTCCATCTTGGTCTCGCGGGTGACCGGCAGATGGTGGAAGGGGATTTTTCCGAAATCGAGATGGGGATAGGCCTCGCGCGGATAATTGGCGAGAATGGCGACAATATCGATCGGCAGCTCGTCGATCCGCCAGCGATAGAGCAGATCGGCGAGGCAATGGTCGAACTTTGAGACCAGAATCAACACCTTGGGCCGGCGCCAGGCGGCGCAAAGGGTCCAGTCCATATCGAATTCTTCGGCAAGCGCGGCGAAACTGGCGCGCCAGGCCTCGACATCGGCGTCCGGGCGCACCGGATTGAATTCGATGCGCATGAAAAAGCGGTTGGTGTCCAGTTCGTCGAACTGGCGCGAATCGCCGATGTTGAAGCCGGCCTCGAAAATATGGCCGGCGACGCGCGCGACAATGCCGGGGCGATTAGGGCAGCTCAACAGCAGCCGATAGATTTGGGCTTCGAACGAGGGCGGCGGCGGCGCGGCGGCGCACATTCCCGGTTTGGGTTTGCCCGGTTTGGATTTCGCGGATTGAGCTTTTTCTGCGCGGGAGGGGGCAGCCATAAAACGCTTCCACAGCGGTGCGCCCGAAACCGAATTCAGGCGGGTTTCCCGCTGTGTAGCCGTTCACTCGCCGAATGTCGATCCGACGATAAGGAAATCAGGCGCGCGCGGCGCGGACCTTGGCCAGGGCATAAGTCGGGAGCAGGATCGGCGCGCGCGTTCCGCCGCCGCCTTCCCAGGATTCCTCGTCGGTCGGCAGCAGCATGATCGCGGTCGCGCAGACCACGCCGCCGAAGGTGAAGCCGAAGCCGCCGTAAAGCAGGGCGAGCCCTTGCAGCATGAGTTGCGACGACATCATCAGGTCGCGCAGGCCGGCGAGGTTCGAGAGGAGAATGGCGGAAGCGCAGACGAAGCCGACCGCCCATCCGAGGGCCCAATTGGCGACCATCAGACGAACCAGCCGATTGGATTTGGCGCGATTGCGATTCTGGTCCATGGCGCAGTTCTCCAATTTTCTCCACTCGCCACTCTAGCGCAAAACCGGATTCGCGCCAGCTGATAATTCATGCATTTGCCGGTTCAAGGCGCAGAACCTGTACGGCGCCCCCCAGCGCGGCTTCAGCTATGCGCAATATATGCGCATGGTGGGTGAAGAGAATGGGTTGAATTGTCGCGCTTGCCGCGGCCAAGGCCTGGAAACCCGCCGCGACGCGGCGATCGTCGAAACTGGCGAAAAGATCGTCGCCGACGAAGGGCGGCGCTTCCGCGCGCGCTGCGTAATCTTCAAGAAAGGCCAGACGCAAGGCGAGATAAAGCTGGTCGCGCGCGCCTTCGCTTAAGGATCGGAGTTCGAGATCCTCCCCGTCGGCGCGGCGGGCGCTTAAGCGCAGTGCGCCGTCCTCGCCGAAAGTCTGGTCGAGGCCGGCGTAGCGCGCTTCGGTCAGCGCCGAAAACAAGGCGCCGGCGCGCGCGAGCAGCGGATCCTTGCGTTCGGCGCGATGGCGGGCCAGGCCGGCGTCGACCAGCAGCGCGGCGAGTTTGAGGGCCGCCCAGCGCCGGGCCTGCTCGTGGATTTCGGCGCGGGCGCCCTCGCGGGCGAAGATCGCGGCCTCGGCGCCGGCGCTCTCCTGCAAGCGGTCCCATTCGCCCTTTCTTTCGCTCCGCTCGGCGTAAATCTTCCGCGCCTGGTCGGTGCGGTCCTCGCTCTGGCGGGCGATCTCGCTCAGGCGGAGTTCCGCCGCGTCGGCCTCAAAACCTTCGATCTGATGCGCCAGCGCCGCCTCGTCGAGCCCATCCGCGACCAGAGCGAAATTTTCGGCCTGCGCCTTGATTTGCCGTTCCGCCGCCTCGCGCGCGGAAAAACGCGCCGCCAGTGAATCCGGCTCGCCGGCAGCGCCGAATGCCGCGCAAAAAACCTTGACCTGCTGTTCGGCTTGCGCCACAGCCTCGTCGGCCCGACCCATCATCTCCTCGGCTTCAAACAGGGCGCGTTTTGCGCGCCCGCGCAGGGCGGCCGTCTCTCTCGCGCGCGCCAGCTTTTCGCGCAGCGTAGCAACCGCCGCCTCCGCCGGCCGCGCGGGAATGTCGCGGCCGCACAAGGCCAGCAGCGCGTCGAGGCTTTGTTCGAAAGATGAAAGATCGTCGCGGATCGCCGCGACGCGCCGGGCTTTTTCCTCCTCGTCGGCCCATTCGGCGGGCAAGCCGCGGAAAAGCGCGATCCTCTCTCGCGCCTCCTCGAAAGTCGCCTCAAGGTCGAGATGCAGCCGGCGAAGCGCCTCGCGCCAGTCGCTGCGCCACAAGGCTTCTTCCTCGGCCAGCCGCGCCAGCTGGCTTTTCAGCCGGGCGATGCGCTCCGGCGCGTCGGCCAGCCGGGCGCGGGCCTCTCGCGCCGCGGCTTGCGCCTTGGCGATTTCGTCGATCCGCGCCGCGATCCGGCGCGCCAGCGCGCCGGGGCCGAGCGGCAAAGCCGGCAGGCCGCATGCGCCGGCCAGAGCCTCCAGGCCGGGCCGCGCCTCTTCGAGCCCAAGCCGCAATTCCTCGGCGCGGGATTTTTCGCGCGCCAATTCTTCGCGCGAGGCGAGGAGGTAGTCGGCCCTGGCGCGCCACGCCACCATGTCGCGCGGGCCGGCCGGCGTGACGCCGCAGGCCTGCCAGGCCCCCGCCCAATCGTCCCGCAGCCGCGCGCCTTGTTGTTGCAGTTCCGCCAGCGCCGCCTCGGCGCGGTCCTTTTCGGCTTGATGAAGCGCGATTTTCTCCCGTTCGGCTTCCGCCGCCGCGACTTGCGCGGCGCTTGCCAGCAAAGCGTCGGCGCTACGGTCGGCGTCGGCGGACAGCGTTTCGAAAACCAGCGCACGGTCCTGAAGCCGGGCCGGATCGGGCGGCGCCGCGCCGCCGAACCGGCCGCGCAGATCGCGCCAGGCTTCGTCGCGCCGGGCGCGAGCGGCGCGCAAGTCGGCCAGACTTGCGATCGCCCCTTGCAGCTCCAGCTTGCGCAATCGGCTTTGGCTCAAGTCAAGTTTTTCCGCCGCCTCCTGCGCCTTGTTGTGCAAAGCCGTCTTGCGCGCGGAAAAATCGTCGAAGGCGCGCGCCGCCTGCTCGATCGCGCTTGCCTCTGGGCTGGGGCTGCGGGCGAAAAGGTCGAGGTCGGGAAGGGGCGGCGACAGCCGCCCTTGCGCCTCGGCGAGAAGGCGCGCGTTCTCGTCATAAAGGCGCGACGCGTCCCTGAGCGCGTCGTCGAGCCTTTCGACTTCGCCGAAGGCGCGCAGTTTTTCGCGCAAAGTTTCCGCCTCGGGCAGGGTCTCGCCGGTTTGGGCGCCAAGCGCGGCCAGCCGGTTTTCCTCCTGGCTGAGATCGCGCTCCGGTTGTTGCTGCTTGACCGCAAGCTCCCGCCCCCGCGCGGAAAGCCTTTCGGCGCGCAAAAGCATCGCGGAATCGGGCGCGGCGGCGCGCAATTCGTCGAGCGTCGCCAATCCGCAGGTTTGCGCGCGCAGATCGAGTTTTTGCCGCGCCTCCTGCAAGGCCTTTTCGCGTTTGGGCAGGTCGGCGGACGATTTTTCAAAAGCGCCGCTGGCGCGGATCAGCGCCTCGATATTTTCGGCTTGCGCGAGCACATCGGCGTCCGGCCGCGCCGCTTCCAGTTCGGCGCGCGCGGCGTCGCGATCTTTTCGCGCCTGGCCCGCCTGCTCGCGGGCGCGGTCGCGGGCGGCGATTTTTTGCGAAAAATTCGCGGCGGCCTCCGAGGAAATGCCGGCGAGATCGGCAAAAACCGCCGCCTCGGGCCGCAGCGCGGCGAGGCGGCGCAGGATCGGCGCGGTTTTCCGCAACCGCTCAAGCCGCAGTTTTTCGGCCTGGGCCTCTCTTTCGACGCCCTCGATCTCCGCAATTCGCGCGCCCAAATTTTCGATGGCGTCGTTGACGGCCTTCAGCTGGCTTTCCGAAACCTGAGCCGCCTTTTCCCGCGCCCGCGCGGCGTCGTAGCGGTCGAGCGCCTGATAGAAGGCGCGATGCCCGGCGCGGCGGTCGCCAAAGATTTTCTCGGCTTCCTCTTCAAAACCCTTGCGCAGATCGAGCAGGCCGCGCAGGCCGGAGGCGGCGGCGAACAGGCTGGCGCCGATCTCGCCCTCGGCATGCAGCATTTCGTCGCCGCCTTCGCGCAGGCTTTTGGCGTCGAGGCCGAAGGCGCGGTGGAAAATCTCGCGCGTCGCCGCGCCGAGAAAAGGCGCGAGCGCATCGTCGGGCAAGGGACTGCCAGTGGCGTCAAGCAGGTTGTTCTTGTCGCCGCGCCGGCGAAAAAATTGCAGCATCTGGCCGTTGCGGCCGCGGATGGTCGCGCCGAGCCGCATGTCTTTCGGCCGCAGGAAGGAAATCTTTTCCCGCCGCGGCGCGCCGTAAAAGAGATCGCCGATCGCCGTCAAAGCCGAGGATTTGCCGGCCTCGTTGGCGCCATAGACGATATGGACTTTTGCGCTGGCGTCGAATTCGAGCCGCAGCCGGTTGAAGGGGCCGTAGACATCGAGCGTGAGGTCGAGGAGCCTCATGAGCTGGCCCCGCCTTCGGCGCGCGCCACGGCGAGGTCGCGCGCTTCGCGCAGCAGCGCGTCAAGCTCGGCGCCGAGATCGAGGCCCGGCGCCGGAATTTTGGCCTCCACATTCGCCAGCGCGGCCAGCGCCGCTTCGCGCAGGGTGGGATCGGCGAGACAGGCGTCGAGCAGGCCGGCGAAATCGAATTCCTGATCGAGGCGCTTGGCCGCGACCGGCGCTTCGGTTTCCAGCACCAGGCGCTCGATGGCGATGTCTTCCTGGGCGCGCTGCGCCGCCGCCTCGATCTCGTCGCGCCAGCGCGCCGGATCGGCGGCGAATTCGGCGTGCAGCGGGCTCGCGCCAATGATGCGGACGCGCAGGGCGAGCGGGCGGCCGCCGGCCAGCAAAACCTCGTCGCCGGCGCGGGCCTCCAGCGCCCGCAGCAGGCTCGTCATGTCGTCATGGGCGGCGGCGTCGAGCGCGATTTCGCAAAAGCGCGCGCGATCGACGATCAGCCGCCGCACGTCTTTCACCTGCCCGTCGGCGACGTCGACCAGAACCGCGCCTTTGGCGCCGGTTTCGCGGATGCTGCGGCCCTGAAGATTGCCGGGAAAGACGATGGGCGGATCGCGCGCCACCAGCTCAAAAGCGTGGACATGGCCCAACGCCCAATAATCGTAATTTTTGGCGCGCAGGTCGTCGAGGCTGCACGGCGCGTAAGACGCATGGCCAGGGCGACCGTCAAGCGAGGTGTGCAGCACGCCGATATTGAAAAATCCTTGCTTCGGCGCCGGCAAAGCGCGGGCGAGGTTTTCGCTTTCGGCGCGATGGGAAAAGCCGCGCCCGTGGAGGGCGACACGCCATTCGGGCAGTTCGAAAGATCCCGCCCGGCCGGTGGGAAAATTTTGGGCCAGATCGGGCAGCACCAGGCTTTTGGTGACGACCGACTCGGCGTCGTGATTGCCCTTGAGCAGGAAAATCGGAATTTTCGCCTTGGCGAGCCGCGCGATCTGGCGATTGAAGAACAGGGCGATTGATGCGTCGCGCCAGTCGCCGTCGAAAATATCGCCGGCGAAAATCGCAAAGGCGATTTTTTCCGCCAGCGCCCGGTCGATCAATTCGACAAAGGCCTCGCGGCTGGCGCCGGCCAGCCGTTGCCCAAGCGCCTCGTCGCGCAGGCTCAAGCCGCGAAACGGGCTGCCGAGATGGAGGTCGGCGGCGTGAAGAAAGGTGAAGTTCATGGCGGGCGAAAAGCGATTCGTTTGGCCGAGTCTAGGCCGGGCGGGGCGGGGGGAGAAGGGTTTTGGCAAAGCGCCTGACGCTTCGCCCCCGAGCGGGAATTGGGGATTTCATATGGCGTCCCCGTAATTCCCGTAATTCGTAATTATTGAATTGTTGGGGAGCCATGACGCCCGATAACATTTCCTCGCGGGGCAAGGCCCTTTTTCAACGCCGTATATGTGTGGGGGCCCGGCGGTTCATGGTCGCACGAATTCCAAAAGCGTCGCGTGCGCCTCGTTGGCGATGCGGTCGATTGTGTCCGCATCTTCATTCGAAAGCGTCAATGAAGGATCGGGCGAGCTTACAGAATTTGCTGAGCGCAGCCCCGGCCTCTGCTCGGATGCCGAGTTCCGGTTCGTTGATCTTTATCTCGTAGGTCGCGTGTCTATTGGGGTTATTGGCCCCTTTGGGGATCAACATCAGCGCGGCTTCACCGTTAGCGCCAATTCCGGAAGGGATTGCGACGGGGTTGTTTGCGGTGGCGTCGATGTTTGGACGCTCCCAATAGGAAAGGGCGAAACTTCGAACGCTGCTTTCGACAGTGAGCAGCCGGTGATGTTTGCGGCGAATGTCAAGCTCATGGAGACGCCAAAGGTCGTCATTCCCTCCATGATAAGGCTTGAATGAATCCAAAATAGCTCGTTCCCGTGAGGGGAGAGCACGTATCAATTCTTTTCGTTGGAAATCGCTGCTGGCGAAGGCGGCAGCGCTCTTTGCGACGGGAAAGTAGACTTTGTCGAGCCGAGCTACGCCGAACCGCTCTCCTAACGCGACCGCGAGGATGTCAAGAGAGCTGCGCACGGAGTTGAGGTAGGCCCCGTATTCCGCAGAAAACGCGAGGGGGAACGGCTCTTTTTCGATAGCTACCAAAAGATCGTGCGTGGGGCTGTTTTCCTGCACTCGCATGACTAGGCGCATGTTGTTGCGAAGCCATAGTTGCGTCCTGTCCCGAAAGGACGGAATATTGGACTCGGCCCATTCTACGGCGGCATGGGCGAATAAAAGGTCCGACTTCATGGCGGGTGAGCGTGAGAAAGGGTCTGGCAGTCGGAAACGATTTGAGCGCGCCATAAACGCCCCCGTCAAGGCCGGATCAATGCGTAAGGTCACGCCGCTGCTGCTTAAGCCGAAAGTGCGCCCCGTGAGCAAGGGGCGCGTGCATAAGGGAAAGACGCGAGACTAATATCTCACGCCACGACGATGTTCATAGGTTGATGCACAACTGGTGTTACGGTGACATGATACGAAATCCCCAATTAAAACCCGCGCCGCTGGCAGCGCGCCATTTTCGGACGGCGCGCGCGAGGTTCGTGCAGCATTGCATGAGCGCCGAAACTTCGGAAGTGCGAATAGCGGTCCCGTCGTTCGCCAGTTCGGGGTTACGGGGTTACGGGGACATGATACGAAATCCCCAATAAGCTCCGCGACGCGGACGATCCGGGCCAAAAACGGATACTGCAAAACAAGATCCGCGAATTCAATTCACATCTTGCTAGGCGCGTAAAACCGGACAGTTCGCAACACCTCCTCAATCACTCCCGCCGCGCGGCCCAACGGCTTCCATCAGCCATTCGACCGGAACATCGTAGAGCGTCGCGAGAGCGTGGGTCGTATTGGCCGCCGCGCGCCGCCTACCGCTTTCGAGATCGCTGATAAAGCCCTGCGCCGCGCCGATTTTGGACGCGACATGCTGTTGCGTCAGCCCGCGCCATTTGCGCAGAGCGCGGGGCAGGCTCATGCCGCGCAGCATGAGCGCCGAGACTTCGGCGGGGAGGGCGGCGTTCCGATCCTTCGCGAGTTCGGCCTTGCGCTCGTCATAGAGCGCAAGGTCGGCGGCGTCTTCTTCGGCCTCGGCCGCGAGCGCGAGCAAAGCCTCGTATTCGGCGCGCGGAATGATCGCGAGTTCTTCGCCGTTGGGGGTGGTGATGAATTGCGCCTTCATGATCAATGCCTTTTATAGGTGGTCGTCTCGCGTTTCCCGATGTAGATCGCGAGAATGGTCGCGGCGTCCTCGTCGAACAGGACTCGGTAGGAGCCAACCCTCATCCGAAAGCCATCGCGCCCGGCAAGCCGCTTGACATCGCCTTGCCCCGTCGTGGCGTAGGCGATGAGCGCCTCCGACACTTGCGCGCGCCTCAGCCCGCAGAGCATCCAAATCCTTGGCCGCGCGGTGCGTCAGAATGATTGTCCTCATGAAAACAGTGTAGCGATATTATCGCGATTTACGAGAGATAATATCGCTTCTCGGCCATCGGACGACAAAGCGACCGCCGATTTCGGCGCGGGACCATCGAGTGGCGCAAAAAAAGCGATCGCTTGCTTCGTTTCCAAACACTTCCTCTATCGACGAATTTGATCGGCCGCGATTTTCGTTCAACATGCGACCATCTCGATCGCGGCGCGTTTCGCGTCCCGCTGCTGACGCAGATCAAGGACCGAAAAGCGTCTTTGCTCTTGTCTGGGGAAAAAGCGAGGGGGGAGCCATGTCCGGCCAGGTCAAATATACGCTCGACGAAAGCCAGATCCCGAAATTCTGGTACAATATTGTCGCGGATTTGCCCGCGCCGCCGCATCCCGTCCTGCACCCCGGCACCAAACAGCCGGTCGGCCCGTCGGATCTCGAACCTCTTTTCCCGATGGAGCTGATCCTCCAGGAGGTCGCCACCGAGCGGCAGATCGAAATTCCTGAGCCCGTGCGCGATATTTTCCGCCTGTGGCGTCCCTCGCCGCTTTTCCGCGCGCTCCGTCTGGAAAAGACGCTCGACACGCCGGCGAAGATTTACTTCAAATATGAGGGCGTCTCGCCCGCCGGCTCGCACAAGCCCAACACCGCCGTTCCGCAGGCCTGGTGCAACAAGCAGGCCGGCGTCAAAAAACTGACGACCGAGACCGGCGCCGGCCAATGGGGCTCCGCGCTCGCCTTCGCTGGCTCGCTGTTCGACATCGACGTGACCGTTTTTCAGGTGCGGGTTTCCTATGACCAAAAACCTTATCGCCGCGCCCTGATGGAGACCTATGGCGCGCGCTGCATTCCTTCGCCGTCCAATGAAACCGAATCCGGCCGCGCGGTGCTCGCCGAACATCCCGACAGTCCCGGCTCGCTCGGCATCGCCATTTCGGAGGCAGTCGAAGTCGCCGCGAAAAACCCGGAGGTGAAATACGCCCTCGGATCGGTGCTCAATCATGTCATGCTGCACCAGACCATCATCGGTCAGGAGGCGATCCAGCAGTTCGAACTGGCGGGCGACGATCCCGACGTCTTGATCGCCTGCGCCGGGGGCGGCTCGAATTTCGCCGGCCTCGCCTTTCCCTTCCTCGGCCTCCAGCTGCGCGGCGGGCGCAAGCGCCGCTTCATCGCGGTGGAGCCGGCGGCCTGTCCCTCGCTGACGCGCGGCAAATACGCCTATGATTTCGGCGACACCTCGCATCTGACGCCGCTGGTGAAAATGCACACGCTTGGCTCGACCTTCATTCCGCCCGGCTTCCATGCCGGCGGCCTGCGCTATCACGGCATGGGCCCTCTGGTGTCTCACCTTTACGACCTCGGGCTGATCGAGGCGCGCGCCTATCGCCAGATTCCCTGTTTCGAGGCCGGCGTGCAATTCGCCCGGGCGGAAGGAATCGTTCCCGCGCCGGAATCGACCCACGCCGTGCGCTGCGCCATCGACGAAGCCTTGCGCTGCAAGGCCGAGGGCAAGGCGGAAACCATCCTGTTCAACCTGTCGGGCCACGGCCATTTCGACATGGGCTCCTATATCAGTTATTTCGCCGGCGAACTGGTCGATCAGTCCTATGACGAGGGCGAACTCGCCATGGCGCTCGCCGGCCTGCCGTCGGTCGCGGCGCAATAGGAAGCAAACAAGTGGGACAGGCCCAGCGCCGGGCCTGTTCCGTTCCGCGCGATCGGTTCATGACAAATTCTCCGGTCGCCGGGTTGCGGCGACCGGAGCGGAAAAGGCTTGTCTTGTTTCGTCAGGCAAAACTTGCTCTGCTGGCGCGAAACAGGCGGGGCGACATGAAGGCTTGCGTGATCCAGATGAATTCGGTCGCCGACAAGGCGAAGAATCTGGCGCAGGCGCGGCGGCTGGTCGAGGAGGCGGTCGCTCTGGAACAGCCGGACTGGATCGGCCTGCCGGAAGTGTTCGATTTCCTCGGCGGCTCGAGCTCAGAAAAATTCGAGGCCGCCGAAATTTTACGCGAAGGTCCGGCTTATGCGCTTGGCGCCGAGCTTGCGAAAAAGCATGGAATCGTCCTCCACGCCGGCTCGCTGCTCGAAAAAAACGCCGACGGCGACCGCCTGTCCAACACCAGCGTAGTTTTCGACCGTGAGGGCCGGGAGATCGCGGTCTATCGCAAGATTCACATGTTCGACGTCACCACGCCGGACGGCGCCGCCTATCGCGAAAGCGCGATTTTCAGGCCCGGAACCGACGTCGTGACCTATCAGGCCGAGGGCCTGACCTTCGGCTGCGCCATTTGCTACGACCTGCGCTTTCCCGCGCTTTTTCAGGCGCTGGCCAAGCGCGGCGCGCAAGTTCTTGTCGCGCCGTCGGCTTTCACCCTCCAGACCGGCAAGGACCATTGGGAAGTTTTGTGCCGGGCGCGGGCGATCGAGGCGCAATGTTATTTTCTCGCGCCCGCCCAGATCGGCGCGCATCAGGCGAAAGGCGAAACGCGGCTGACCTATGGCCATTCGCTGATCTGCGACCCCTGGGGGCACAAGGTGGCCATGGTCTCGGATGCGCCGGGATTTGCGTCGGCGCGGCTCGATCAAGCGCTCATCGCCAAGGTGCGCGCGTCGATTCCGGTCGCGGCGCAAAGGCGCGAAACTTTTTCCTGAAGGGGAAGGCGTTCGCGCCCGTCTCGAAAGTTTTCTATTCTCCCCCCGCCGCGATGGCGGCCAGGCCCTGGGCGTCGACCACGGTGACGCGCTGGCGGCCGCAATCGACGAGGCCTTTCGCCTGCCATGCGCTCAGGGTCCGGCTGACGGTGTGCAGCGTCGCGCCGGTCATTTCGGCGAGGTCCTGCCGCGACAGCGGAAAATCGATCAACAGCCCGTCCTCGGTCTGGCGGCCGGCCTCGCGCACGAGTTTCAGCACCGCTCCGGCGATGCGCTGCTCGACATGCTGGGTGGCGAGGTCGAGCACGCGGTCCTGGGTGTCCATCAGCCGCGCGCCCAGCGATTGCATGGCCTTGACCGCCAGGCTGGGATAGGCGGCGATCAGTTCGGCCCAGGCGGCGTTGGGCCAGGACAGGGCCAAGATTTCGACCGCGGCGGTCGCCGTGCCGGGATAGGCCGCCGCGCCGATCGCCATGGCCACGCCGAACATGTCGTTGGGCGCGATGAAGCGGACCAGGATCTGCGCGCCTTCCGCATTGATCCGGGTCACGCGTAAGCGGCCGTGCAGCAGCAGGAAGAATTTTTCGGCCGGCTCGCCCTGGCGAAACGCCGCCTCGCCCTTGAGCAGGCGCAGGATTTGCGCGCGCGACAGAATGTCGTCCAGAGCCTCGGCGCCCAGGTTCGCGAAGGCCGGCACGCCGGCAATCAGTGAGCGGTCGAGCCGCGCCATGCCATGTCCCTCGTTCGACGCCGCCTGTTTGCCCCCGGGCAAAGTCGCAGCCTCGAGCGTGGTTTACCAGAGGAGGAAGATGCGACCAAGGAGCCATCATGTCTGACCTCGGAATCCGGCGCAAGGACGACGGGCCGGCGATATTGAGTCAGGGTTTTCGACCGTTTTTCCTGTCCGGCGCGTTATGGGCGGTCGTCGCCGTCATGCTCTGGCTGCCGCAATATTTCGGCGAACTCACGCTGTCCAACGCCTTCCAGCCGATGGACTGGCATGCGCACGAGGCCCTGTTCGGCTATGGCGGCGCCGTGGTGGCGGGCTTCCTGCTGACGGCCGTGCCCAATTGGACCGGAAGGTTTCCCCTGCGCGGCAGGCCGCTGCTTTTCCTGTTTCTTGCCTGGCTTTCCGGCCGTCTCGCGGTGGCCCTGTCCGGGCATATCGGCTGGCTGGCGGCGGCCCTGATCGATTGCGCCTTCCTTGTGCTGTTTGCCCTCGTCATCGCCCGCGAGATCCTCGCCGGAAAGAACTGGCGCAATTTTCGCGTTCTGGCCGTGGTCGCCCTGCTCGCGGCGGCCAATGTCTCGTTCCATGTCGAGGCGCATTTTTGGGGCGACGCGGCTTACAGCCGGCGCTTCGCCATCGCCGTTTTCGTCGCGCTGATCATGCTGATCGGGGGACGGATCGTTCCGAGCTTCACCCATACTTTTCTCTTGCAGCGCCGCGTTGCCGGGCGGCTGCCGCAAAAATTCGGCCGCTTCGACGCTTTGTGCATGGCGGCGTCGATCGCGGCGCTCGCCGGCTGGGTCGCCGTCCCGGACAACAAGGCGGTCGGCCTGGCGCTGGTCGGCGCCGGCCTGCTCAATATTGCGCGTCTGGCGCGCTGGGCCGGCGAAAGGACTTCGGGAGAGGCGCTGGTGCTGATCCTCCATCTCGCCTTCGCCTTCATTCCGATCGGCTTCATCCTGAGCGGGCTGGCGGCCTGGAGTCCAGCGATCCCTCTGAGCGCCGGGCTGCACGCCTGGGCGGCGGGCGGGGTGGGGGGGATGACCCTGGCGGTGATGACCCGGGCGACCCTCGGCCACACCGGCCACGCCTTGCGGGCGGGGCAGGGGACAAAGCTCGTTTACGGCTCGATCGTGCTGGCCGCTCTGGCTCGGATCGCCGCCGCTCTGGCGCCGCAATGGAGTTTCATTCTCCTCCATGTCGCGGCCTTCGCCTGGCTCGCCGCCTTCCTCGGATTTGCTCTGGTCTACGGGCGCGAGATGTTTCGTCCGCGTCTTTAGAGCGCATTCGGAAATCAAAGAGTTGAACGCGCTCCGTTATTTCATTGTTTTTACGCATATTCTTGTCCGAAAAATCTATCAACTTTTCGGGAATATGCTCTAGAACCGTCCGCGAAAGGCGCGGGACAAGGCCGTCGAAGCACGAACCCATTGACGGGCCGGCGCCTTCATGTTCAGCAAGGCGGGGAGAAACCGAATGCGTGAACAGATCAGATTGGTCGGCCTGCGGTTTCGCGGAGAAGAAAGCGCGCGTGTCGAGGCGGCGCTGGTCGAAAGAGTGGACGCCTGTCGCTGGCGCGCGCGGATCAAGCCGGCGGAGCGGGTCCGGGCGGGCGACCGCCTGCGCTTTGGCGAAAGTTCGGAAAGCATGGCCTGCCTGCTGGCCTTCCTCGATGCGGAAGTGAGCTCGATCCAGGGCGACGACGCCCTGCTTGCCTTCACCTTCTCCGGCCCCGCGCTCGACGAGGCGATCGAGCGGCTTGCCTGCGGGGCGGAACATGGCCGAACTCGATGAAACAGCGCCGGATGCTCTGACTTTATGGCGGTGCATCGGCTGCGGCGCGATGGGAAACGCCAAGGATTGCATTGCGGCCTGCGATTTCAAGCGCGCCTTCGTCGTCGATGCGGCGAGCCACGCCGACCTGCTCGACTATTTTTTTAACCTCCGCGACTACAACCAGGCTCTGCGACTATTCGCGGGCAAAATTGTCGCGGAAACGGCGACTTCCGAACGTTTCGAGCGCGCCCTGACGGATTTGCGCCTACGTGCGAAAAGCCTGTTGGCGCAGGCGCCGCGCGGAGAGGCGCCGCAAGCCGTTCCACAAGACGAGCGCGCGGAAATCTGGCGGTGCTCCGCCTGCGGCGTGGTCGAGGCGCTGCGCGACTGCCTCGGCATCTGCGTGCGGCGAACCGGCGATTTCGTCCGCACGGAGGACCACGACGCGCTGAGCGCGCGGATCGAGAGCGCGCAAGCGGAAAACCGGCCGCTGGCGGCGCTGGCGCGGCAGATCGGCTGGAGCGTTCCGCGACCGGGACAATTGGAGCGCATGCGCGAGGCGGCGCGACGCGCGGCGATGGATTTTTCGGCCGGCTGAACGCGCAAATGCTTGCGCGGCGCGCATGGCCGAACGTCAAATCTTTATGGCGGCTTTATGCCCCACGGCCCTTTCTATGATAGCGTCCTTATTCCGGCTGGCGCCATATGCCCCCGACAAGCCGCAAAGGAGCGAGCCCATGTGGGATGTCATTTACCTCGCCGCAGGCCTCGGCCTGATCGGCGCGATGATTCTTTACGCCAAAGCCCTGACTCGGGCCTGACGGAGGCACGGATGTTCGAACCGATCCTCGGCCTGATCGTGGCCGTCCTGCTCGGGATTTATCTCGTTTTCGCCTTGCTCAATCCCGAGCGCTTCTGAAATCTCCGCGGAGTTCGCCATGACCCTTTCCGGCTGGCTGCAAATCGGCCTGATCCTCGGCCTGGTCGCGCTCACCACGCGTCCGCTCGGCCTTCATATGGCGCGCGTCTTTTCCGGCGAGCGCAATTTCCTTTCTCCGGTCCTCGGCCCGGTCGAACACGCATTCTATCGGCTCGCCGGCGTCGCGCCGGAGCGCGAACAGAACTGGCTCGCCTATACGATCGCC
Organism: uncultured Pseudomonadota bacterium; assembly: GCA_963703385.1. Lineage (GTDB taxonomy): Bacteria > Pseudomonadota > Alphaproteobacteria > Rhizobiales > Beijerinckiaceae > Rhodoblastus. The sequence continues at coordinate 2,518,014 of OY969816.1, read as the reverse complement.
ATGCTCGTCTTTTCGGCGGCGGGCTTCGCCTCTCTTTATGCGATCCTGAGGCTGCAAGCTTTTCTGCCGTTCAATCCGCAGCATTTCGACAATGTCCCGCCCGATCTCGCCTTCAACACCGCGATCAGCTTCCTGACCAACACCAACTGGCAGGCCTATGGCGGCGAGACGACCATGAGCCATTTCTCGCAAATGGCCGGCCTCGCGGTGCATAATTTCCTCTCGGCCGCGACCGGCGTCGCCCTCGCCATCGCGGTGACTCGCGCCTTCGCCCGCCACAGCGCGGCGACGCTCGGCAATTTCTGGGTCGATATGACCCGGGCGACGCTCTATGTCTTCCTGCCGATCAGCATCATCCTGGCCATCGCCTTTATCGCGGCCGGCGCGCCGCAGACCCTGGCCGGCTCGGTCGACGCCACCACGCTCGAAGGCGCCAAACAGACCATCGCGCTTGGCCCGATCGCGAGCCAGGAGGTGATCAAGCAGTTCGGCACCAACGGCGGCGGCTTCTTCAACGCCAACGCCGCCCATCCGTTCGAGAATCCCAACGCCTGGACAAATCTCTTGCAAATCTGGGCGCTGCTGGCCGTTTCTTTCGGCCTGGTGATCACTTTTGGCAAAATGGTCGGGTCGGAGAAACAGGGCTGGGCCTTTTTCAAAATTATCGCCGTGCTCCTGGTGAGCGCCGTCGCCATCGTCTATGCGGCGGAAAGTTTTGGAAATCCGCTGCTGACCCACCTCGGCCTCGATCCCGCCAACGGCAATATGGAAGGCAAGGAGACGCGCTTCGGCATCGCTTTGTCCTCGCTTTATGCGGCCGCGACGACCGGCACCTCCTGCGGCGGCGTCAACGCCATGCACGATTCCTTCACGCCGATTGGCGGCATGATTCCGATGTTCCTGATCCAGCTTGGAGAGATCACGCCGGGCGGCGTCGGCTCCGGTCTTTACGGGATGGTCGTTTTCGCCATTCTCTCGGTGTTCATCGCCGGGCTGATGGTGGGCCGCACGCCGGAATTCCTCGGCAAGAAGATCGAATCCCGCGAGGTCAAGCTCGCCATGCTGGCGGTGCTGATCCTGCCGCTCTCGATCCTCGGCTTCTCGGCTGTGGCGGCGGTGCTGCCCTCGGCCCTGTCGAGCCTTGCCAACAACGGCCCGCACGGCCTGTCGGAAATTCTCTATGCCTATACGTCGTCGACCGGCAACAACGGCTCCGCCTTCGCCGGGATCAACGCCAATACGCCATGGTATAACGTCACCACCGCGCTCGCGATGATCATGGGTCGCTTCGGCTATGTCGCGCCGGTAATGGCCATGGCTGGCTCTATCGCCGCCAAGAAGAAGGTCCAGGCTTCGCTCGGCACGTTCCCGACCGACGGCGCCCTGTTCGTCGGCCTGGTGGTCGGCGTCATCCTGATCGTCGGCGGCCTGCAATTCTTCCCCGCCCTCGCCCTCGGTCCCGTCGTCGAACATTTTTTGATGTTCGCTGGCAAGATTTTCTGAGCCCGAGACGCCAGCCTCGGTTAGGCGCGAACGCGCCGCCGAGCTGACGCGAGGGGCGCCAGTCGCGCAAGCGACCGGCACAAAAAAGGCAAACGGAAATGTCGAAAAAATCCGAGTCCAAACACCAGCTCTCTCTATTCGATGCGGCGATCATCCGCTCCGCCGCGATCGACTCGATCAAGAAGCTCAGCCCCCATCATCTGGCCGCCAATCCGGTGATTTTCGTCACCGAGGTCGTCGCCGCCCTGGTGACTTTCCTGTGGCTGCGCGCGCTTTTCTTCGGCCACGGCGAATCGCCGTTCTTTTCCGGCCAGATCGCGCTGTGGCTGTGGTTCACCGTGCTGTTCGCCACTTTCGCCGAAGCGGTGGCCGAGGGGCGCGGCAAGGCCCAGGCGGCGACCCTGCGCGCCACCCGCAGCGACACTCTGGCCAAGAGGCTGCTCGACCCCGACGGGCGCGGTCATCTTGGCGACGCCTATTCGACCGTCCCGGCGCCCGACCTGAGCGTCGGCGACATCGTCCTGGTTGAAGCCGGCGATCTGATCCCGTCGGACGGCGACATCATCGAAGGCGTCGCCTCGGTGAACGAAAGCGCGATCACCGGCGAATCGGCGCCCGTCATCCGCGAGGCGGGCGGCGACCGCTGCGCGGTCACCGGCGGCACCACCGTCCTGTCCGACTGGATCAAGGTGCGCATCACCGCCCAGCCGGGGAACACCTTCATCGACCGCATGATCGCGCTGGTCGAGGGCGCCGAGCGCCAGAAGACGCCGAACGAGCTCGCCTTGTCGGTGCTGCTCGCCGGCCTCACCATCATGTTCCTGATCGCGGTGGTCACGCTGTGGAGCTTTGCGACTTATTCGAACACCACAGTCAGCGTGACCGTCCTGGTGGCGTTGCTGGTGACGCTGATCCCGACCACCATCGGCGGCCTGCTCTCGGCCATCGGCATCGCCGGCATGGACCGTCTGGTGCGCTTCAACGTGCTGGCCACTTCGGGCCGCGCCGTCGAAGCGGCGGGCGACGTGGACACGCTGCTGCTCGACAAGACCGGCACCATCACCTTCGGCAACCGCATGGCCAGCGAATTCATCGCACTGCCGGGCGTCGAGCCGCGCAAGCTGGCGGAGGCCGCCCTGATCTCCAGCCTCGCCGACGAAACCCCCGAGGGCCGCTCGATCGTCGCCCTCGCCAAGAGCGATTTCGGCCTCGCCGAGCCCGACCTGTCGGCCAAATCGCCGGTGGTCATTCCCTTCGCCGCCCAGACCCGCCTCTCCGGCGTCGATCTCGCCGGAAGCAGCCTGCGCAAGGGCGCGGTCGATTCGGTGCTGAGTTTCGTCGGCCTGCCGCCAGATCAGGCGCCGGCGGAATTCCGCCAGGGCGTGGACCGCATCAGCCGCACCGGCGGCACGCCGCTGGCGGTGGCGATTAATGGAGCGCTGCTCGGTCTCGTCCACCTCAAGGACGTCGTCAAGCCGGGCATCAAGGAGCGCTTCGCGGCCTTGCGCGCCATGGGCATCAAGACGGTGATGATCACCGGCGACAATCCGCTGACCGCTGCGGCAATAGCCACCGAAGCTGGCGTCGACGATTTCCTCGCCCAGGCCACCCCGGAGGACAAGCTCAAATTCATTCGCAAGGAGCAGACCGGCGGGCGCCTCGTCGCCATGTGCGGCGACGGCACCAATGACGCGCCGGCGCTCGCCCAGGCCGATGTCGGCGTGGCCATGCAGACCGGCACGCAGGCCGCGCGAGAGGCCGGCAATATGGTCGATCTCGACAGCGACCCGACCAAGCTGATCGAGATCGTGGAGATCGGCAAACAGCTTTTGATGACCCGCGGCTCGCTGACCACCTTCTCGATCGCCAATGACGTGGCGAAATATTTCGCCATCCTGCCCGCCCTGTTCCTGGCGACTTATCCGGAACTCGGCGCGCTCAATGTCATGCGCCTGTCGTCGCCGCACTCGGCGATCCTGTCCGCGGTGATCTTCAACGCCGTGATCATCGTGCTGCTCATTCCGCTGGCGCTCAAGGGCGTGGCCTATCGTCCGATCGGCGCCGCGGCGCTGCTGCGCCGCAACCTGCTGATCTATGGCCTCGGTGGCCTGGTCGCGCCCTTCGTCGGCATCAAGGCGATCGACCTCGTCGTCGCCGCGCTGCATCTCGCCTGAGGAGAAGGCCATGCTCGCTCATTTCCGTCCCGCCGTCGTTCTGCTGGCGCTGTTCACTTTACTCACCGGCCTCGCCTATCCGCTGGCCATGACCGGAATCGCTTCCGTCCTGTTCCCCCGACAGGCCGGCGGCTCGCTGATCCTGCGCGACGGCAAGGTCGTCGGCTCGGCATTGATCGGGCAGAATTTCGCCTCGGCGAACTATTTCCATCCGCGCCCCTCGGCGACCAGCGCGCCTGACCCGAAAGACCCCAGCAAGACCGTGGACGCCCCCTATAACGCCGACAATTCCAGCGGCTCCAATCTCGGGCCGACCAGCAAGGCGCTGATCGACCGGGTGAAGGCGGGCGTCGAGGCCAAACGCGCGGAAGGCTGGACCGGGCCGCTGCCAGCCGACGCGCTGACCACTTCGGCCTCCGGGCTCGATCCGGACATTTCGCCGGAAAACGCTCTTCTTCAGGCGCCGGACGTCGCCAAGGCGCGCGGTCTCGATGCGGGAACGGTGCGCAATCTCGTTCTCGCCCATATCCGAAATCCCTGGCTGGGGTTTTTCGGCGAGCCGCGGGTCAATGTGCTCAAGCTGAATCTGGCGCTCGACGAGCTTAAATGACGCGCTAGAATAAGGCATGGCGACAGAGCGCGAACTCGATCGCCGCCCCGACCCCGAAGCGCTGCTGGCTCTCGCGGGACGCGAAGGGCGCGGCAAACTGAAGGTCTTCCTCGGCGCCGCGCCCGGCGTGGGGAAGACTTACGCCATGCTGGCCGCGGCCAAGCGCCTCAAAAACGACGGGACTGACGTGGTGATCGGCCTCGTCGAAACCCACGGCCGCGCCGAGACCGCCGTTCTGCTCGAAGGCCAGGACATTCTGCCGCGCAAAAAAATCCCCTATCGCGGACGCGAGCTGGAGGAATTCGACCTCGACGCGGCGCTCAAGCGCCGCCCGGCGCTGATCGTGGTGGACGAACTCGCCCACACCAATGCGCCGGAAAGCCGCCATCCCAAGCGCTGGCAGGATGTCGAGGAACTGCTCGACGCGCGTATCGACGTGTGGACGGCGCTCAACGTCCAGCATCTCGAAAGCCTGGCCGATGTGGTCAGCCGGGTGACCGGCGTCGCCGTACGGGAGACCGTGCCCGACAGCGTGCTCCAGAACGCCCAGGACGTGGTTCTTGTCGATATCACGCCGGAGGAACTGATCCAGCGTCTGCATGAGGGCAAGGTTTATCTGCCGCAGACCGCGCGCCGCGCCGTGCAGAATTTTTTCACGCCGAGCAATCTCACCGCCTTGCGCGAACTGGCGCTGCGCAGCACCGCCGATCGCGTGGACGACCAGATGGTCGCTTTTCTGCGGCAGAACGCCATCGAAGGGCCCTGGGAGACCTCTGATTATCTGCTGGTCTGCATCGGCCCCGACGACCGCGCCGAAATTTTGGTTCGCACGGCGGGCCGCATGGCGACCAAGCTCAACGCCTCCTGGGTCGTCATCCATGTCGAGCGCATGGGGCATGAGGAGACGGATCCGGTTCGGCTCAAAAGAATCGACGACGCCCTGCAGCAGGCGGAGCGGCTGGGCGCGCAAAGCCAGCGCCTGAGCGCCAGCGACAGCGTGGGGGAGGTTCTGCGCTATGCGCGGCGCGAAAACGTCACCCAGATCATTGTCGGACGCTCGCGCGCCGGCTGGCTGCGCCGGCGCCTGGGTCAAAGCTTTTCGGACCAGATGGTCCGGCGGGCGAGCGACATCGCCGTTCAGGTCATCACGACGCCGGAAAGCGAGGCGCCGCGCGCGGCGTTGCGGTGGAAACCTCCGAGACCCAAGGGGCTGTTCCCCGGCATGATCGCGCCGGTCGTCGCCGTGGCTTGCGCGGTTGGCGCCGGCGAAGCGCTTTCGTTCTTCCTCAAGCTGCCCAACCTGTCGATGGTCTTCCTGCTGGCGGTGCTCGGCTGCGCGGTTTTTTATGGCCTGTGGTCCGCGGTCGCCGCCTCGCTCCTGTCCTTCCTGGCCTATAATTTCTTCTTCATTCCGCCGATCTACACCTTCACCGTCGCATCGCCGCAGGAGCTTTTGTCGCTGCTGGTCTTTCTCATGGTCGCGGTCTTCACCGGCACCTTGGCCGGCCGCGTGCACGACCAGACCGAGGCGGTGCGGCAACGCGCCCAGCATTCGGAATCGCTTTATGATTTCTCGCGCAAATTGGCCGGCGCCGCCAAGCTCGACGATGTGCTTTGGGCCGCGGCGGCCCATCTGCAAAAAATCGCCGGCGGCGCCGTGGCGCTGCTGATCCCGGAAGACGGGGATTTGCAGCTTCGCATCGCCTGGCCTCCCGACGTCGAGCTGAACGAGGGCGAAATGAGCGCCGCGCGTTGGGCTTTTTCCAAAAAGGAAATCGCCGGCTGGCGCACCGATACGCTGCCGACCCTCGCCAAGCAGTTCCGGCCGCTCCTCACCCCGCGCGGGGCGGTTGGCGTCTTCGGCTTCGAGCCGATGGCGCGCGGCGAGGCGCCGACCCCCGAATTCGAACGCGCCTTGACCGCGCTGCTGGAGCAGACGGCGCTCGCCGTCGACCGCTCGCTGCTCATCGGCGAGGCGGTGCGCGCGGCGGCGCTCGAAGACAATGAAAGGCTGCGCATGACGCTGCTCTCCTCGCTGTCTCACGACCTGCGCACGCCGCTGGCGACCATTTCCGGGGCGATTTCAACCCTGCGGCAATTGCGCGACCGTCTGCCGCCGGAAAAGAGAGAGGAATTGCTGGCTTCCGCCGAGGAGGAGACGGAGCGCCTGACCCGCTTCATCGCCAATCTGCTCGATATGTCGCGCATCGAATCGGGCGCGCTGAAGGCGCGGCGGGATTATCTCGACGCCGCCGACTGCATCCGCAACGCCGTCGAGCGCGGTCGCAGGGCCTTTGGCGCGGAAAGCATAGAAACCTCGTTGGCGCCGGACTTGCCTTATATTCGCGGGGACGCCCAGTTGCTCGAGCAGGTTCTGTTCAACCTGCTCGACAACGCCCATAAATATGGTGGCGGCTCCAGGGCCGTCGTCCATGCGCGCCGCGAGGGCGCTCAGGCCGTGATCACCGTCACCGACGACGGGCCGGGAATCAAGCCGGCGGACCTTACCCGCGTGTTCGAGAAATTCTATCGCGGCGGCAAGGCGGACGGGCGCAAGGCCGGGACGGGGCTCGGCCTCTCCATCTGCAAGGGGCTGGTCGAGGCGATGGGCGGAACGATCGAAGCGCAGAGCCCGGCGGCGCGCCGGCGCGGAACCCGGATCGTGCTGCGCTTCCCCGTGGCCGAGATCAAGGAGAGGCTGCCGGCATGAAACAGCGCGTCCTGATCGTCGACGACGAGGAACAGATCCTGAAATTCCTCACCACGGCGCTGGAGGCCTCGGACTATGCGGTGATTCATGCGCGGACCGGCCGCGAGGCGCTGCACATGATCGCCACCGCCGCGCCCGACCTCGTCATCCTCGACCTCGGCCTGCCCGACATGGATGGCAAGGAGGTTCTGCTCAAGGCGCGCGCTTTTTCAAACCGGCCCATCATCGTGCTGTCCGCCCGCGACCGCGAGGCGGAGAAAATCGAGGCTTTGGACTGCGGCGCCAACGACTATGTCGAAAAGCCGTTCAAGATCGGCGAGCTTCTGGCGCGGCTGCGTGCGGCGGCGCGGCTCGCCGCCCATGAGCAGGCGAAGCCGGTCGTTTTCGAGGCCGACGGGTTGCGCATCGACCTGGAGCGCCGCCTCGTGACGCGCGACGGCGCGCCGGTAAAGCTGACGCCCAAGGAATATGACCTGCTCGCCTTCCTGGTCCATCACGCCGGCCGCGTGGCGACCCATCGCCAGATTCTGCTCAATGTCTGGGGACCGGCCCACGCCCAGGACACGCCCTATCTCCGCGTCTTCGTCGGACAATTGCGCGCCAAGATCGAAGCCAAGCCGGAATTGCCGAAACTGATCCTGACCGAGCCGGGCGTCGGCTACCGATTGTGGACGGAGGATTGAAGGCGGTGAAATTTAGTGACCTGCCACTGCAAAGTTCCTCCACGAGCGCTTAGAGTCCGGCCTGACGAAGGACGGACCGATGAAGCGTGCACGGTTCACGGAACAGCAGATTATTGGCGTGCTGAAAGAGCATGAGGCGCGCGCGTACAGGCCAAGGATTTCGGTTGGGCTTTGGGTGTTGAAATCGAGATTGTAGCTCGCGCGGCCCGAAGCCCGCGCCAGCCACATCGGATCGATATAATCCGGCCCCTTCTTGAAGGTCTGGACTTTCGGGCCGCGCGCCAACAGCGCAGCGGCGAGGCCCAGCGTGATCGTCGTCTTGCCGGAGGACTTCGCCGCCGCCGAAACGAACAATCGCGTCATGCCGCCGCCCCGGCTTCCGCTGCGGCGGCTTCGGCGGCCCAAGCGGCGGAGCCGCCCAGCAAGGAGCTGGCGGAGCCGCCCAGCAACGAGCCGGCGGAACCGCCCGGCAACGAGCCGGAAGGACCGCCCGGAAGCGCGATCGCGGCTGCGACGAGGAGCACAACCGCGACCAGGATTTTGCTCAGAAAGCGCATCTCACTCACCGAGACCCATCTGGATATAGCCGGTCGGGCAGACATCGGCGCAGATATGGCAGCCGATGCATTTCTTGTAGTCGGTCTGGACATAGCGGCCGACCGCGCGATCCTTCTTCGGCACGCGCGACACCGCCGTCTGCGGGCAGAAGATCACGCAATTGTCGCATTCGAAGCACATGCCGCAGGACATGCAGCGCTTGCCTTCCTGCTGGGCCTGCGCCTCGCTGAACGCGACGATGCGCTCGGCGAAATCGCCCATCACATGTTCGGCGTCCACATGGCGCTCATCGCGCTTGTTGCGGGCGAAAAAAGTGAAATGTCCCTTGAACAAGGCGCTGTGCGGGATGATCTGGCTCGCGCCGCGATCCTCGTAATTGTGGACCGCGTATTTGGCGGACGACGTGCCGCGGCTCTGCGCATGATCGTAGGGCGCCGGTTCGAGATGGCGCTGGTGCAGCTCCTCGAGCAGGTTGAACTGGTGGACGTCGACCCTCGGACGCTTCTCTTCGAGCGCGCCGCCCAGGAAGTGGTCGATGGTCTGCGCCGCGACGCGGCCGTGGCCGATGGCGGTGGTCAGCAGATGCGGGCGGATCGCGTCGCCGCCGGCGAAATGCTTGGTCGTGCCCTTGACCCTGTAGACATTGTCGATGGCGATGGCGCTGCGGCCGTTATCGAGCTTTTCCAGGCCATCCGCGAGGTCGGCCATCTGGCCGATCGCCGAGATGATCATGTCGCATTCCAGCATGAATTCGGTGCCCTCGATCGGCTGCGGCGCATTGCCCTTCATCGTGCACTGGCACATTTTCAGGCCGATGGCGCTGCCGTCCATGCCCTTGACGACTTCCAAAGGCATCACGCTGCCCTTGATGTCGACGCCCTCGCGCTTGGCGTCCTCGCGCTCGCGCTCGGCGGCGGTCATCTGTTCGATCGGGAACAGCGAGGTCAGGGTCGCCTTCACGCCCTCGCGGGCGAGCGCGCCGGTGACGTCATGGGCGGTGTAGCCATGGGTCGCAGCGGTTGCGGTGTCATGCTCGTGCTGGGCCTTGATGTGGCCGATGCGGCGGGCGACCGAGGCGACGTCGATCGAGGTGTCGCCGCCGCCGACGACCACGATGTTCTTGGCGGTCGAGAGCGCCCAGCCATTGTTGAAGGCGTCGAGGAATTCGACGCCGGTGATGCAATTGACCGCGTCGGCGCCGGGAACGGGGAGCGGCCGGCCTTTTTGCGCGCCGATGCCCCAGAAGATCGCGTCATAATCGCGCTCCAGCTCCTCCATCTTGACGTCGGAGCCGACGCGCACGCCGGTCCGCACCGTGACGCCCTCGAGCGAGGTGATGCGCGAGATTTCGGCGTCGAGCATCTCGCGCGGCGTGCGATAGCCCGGAATGCCGAAGCGCATCATGCCGCCGAGCTGCTCATGCGCCTCGAAGATCGTGACGGCATGGCCCCTGCTGCGCAGGAACCACGCCGCCGAAAGGCCGGCCGGGCCGCCGCCGATGACGGCGACCTTCTTGCCGGAAAGCGCGGCCGGGGCCGGCAGGGCGAGCTGGTGCTCGATCGCCCAGTCGCCGACATATTGCTCGACGCCGTTGATGCCGACGAAATCATCGACCTCGTTGCGGTTGCAGCCGTCCTCGCAAGGCGCCGGGCAGACGCGGCCCATGCTCGCCGGGAAGGGATTGGCCTCGACCATGCGATGAAAAGCGTATTCCTGCCAGGCCTGGCCGGCGACCGGCGGCTTGTCCATGCCGCGCGCGATGGAGAGCCAGCCGCGAATGTCGTGGCCCGACGGGCACGAGCCCTGGCACGGCGGGGCGCGATGCACATAGGTCGGGCACTTGTAGCTCTTGTCCTGCTGGAAGATCTTTGCCGTCAGATCCGGCCAATTCCACATCGATTCGCCGCTCTTGAATCGACGAAACGTGAGGTCCTTTTTGGGCGCCGTTTCATTCATGGTGGGACTCCTCCAATTCCTTCTCCTGCACCGAGCCGGTCAGGATGATCGCATTCGAAACCATCTGGTGGACGCTGACGATCGCCTCGCGATCGAAGCCATATTGCGGAAGCACTTTCGAGAACTGCGCCTTGCAGATGGCGCAGATCGCCGCCATGTGGGTCACGCCGTGCTCTTCGGCGACCTCTTTGAAGCCATATGCGCCTGCCGAGGGCAAAGACTAACGGCCGCGACGCGGCGTAGAACGCCGTCGCGTTGATAATCGTCACCATCGTTTCCTCCCGATCCGGCGCTCTTCCGGCGTTCCGGATCACGAACCTTTGGTCAGATACAGCCGGTCGGCTTGGGGAGACCCGCGATCTTGCAGGCCTGCTTGGCCGGGCCATAAGGGAACAGGGCGTAAAGCGCCTTCTGGTCGCCCTTGTCCTTGCCGTACTTCTTGGTCATTTCCTTGACCAGGATGCGGACGGCCGGAGCGATCTGATATTCGTCGTAGTAATCGCGCAGGAAGTTGACGACCACCCAGTGCTCGTCCGTCATGTCGATCTTTTCGGCCTTGGCGATGATATCGCCGACGTCCTTCGTCCACTGGCCGATGTCCGTGAGATAACCTTCTTCGTCGTGATCGACGGCCGCGCCGTTTACATCATAACCCGACATTCTTTCCTCCGTGATGTTTGCAGTTCAAAGCCAAGCGAAGACGAACTCGCAGATAAACCGATCATGCGCGAACCGCATGTTGCAGGATTGCCGCCATTTTCCGACAGAACAGATGCGCTCGATCGGCGCCGACCCACCCCGGCGGCGGCCGCCGGGGTGGATCCTGGCGACTGGCGCCGCTTTCGTCACGCCAACCGATCAGAACCGGACATGCGCCGACATATTCATCGTCTTGCGCGCGCCGATCCAGTCGTCGACATGGAACTTGGTGAAGCCAAATCCGGTCAATTCAAAGAACCGCGGCCAGCCGATACGTTCGATCCACTCGCCGATACGCTCCCAGTCACGGGCATTGTTCTTGTAAGCGTCGAGAATTCTCTTCACGGCTTCATTGACTTCCGGCCAGTGCGGCGGATTGTTCGGCAGTTCGGCCACCACAAGTTTGTGAAAGGCTGGCTTCGAGCGCGCGTTGGAGTGCTTGCCGCCAACCCAGATGGCGATCTTGGTCGAATCCAGGCCGTTGATCTGCATCGGTGGACAGGGCGCGTAACAAGCGCCGCAGCACACGCACTTCTGCTCGTCAATCTCGAGGGACGGTTTGCCGTCGACCAGCGCCGGGCGAATGGCTGCCACGGGGCAGCGCGCGACGACCGCCGGGCGTTCGCAGACTTTTGACACCAGATCATGGTTGATCTTCGGCGGCTTGGTATATTGCACGTTGATGGAGATATCGCCCTGCCCGCCGCAGTTGATCTGGCAGCAGGAGGAAGTGATCTTCACGCGGTTCGGCATTTCCTCGTGGGTGTATTCATGGTGCAGCATCTCCATGAGTCCCTTCACCATGCCGGAGGCGTCGGTGCCAGGAATATCGCAGTGCAGCCAGCCCTGGGTGTGGGAGATCATCGACACCGAATTGCCGGTGGCGCCAACCGGAAAGCCATTGTGGCCCAATTCTTCGATCAAGGGATCGACCCTCGCCTTGTCGGCGAGCAGGAACTCGATGTTGGAGCGCACGGTGAAGCGGAAATGCCCGTCCGAAAATTTGTCGGCGATGTCGCACAGCTTCCTGATGGTGAAGACATCCATCTGGCGCTGGGTGCCGGCGCGCACCGTCCAGATCTCGTCGCCGCTTTTGGCGACGTGATGCAGCACGCCAGGCCGCGGGCGGTCATGCCACGCCCATGCTCCGTAATTTTTCTTCAATAAAGGATGCATGAACGGAAATGGATCGGGAATTCCGCTCTCAATGGCGCGGCGCCGGGTCGTGGCGGTGCTCATTTGTTTCTCTCCCTGACAAGTTTATTGTGGGCGACGCCCAATGCCGAATGGCGACAGAGGCTATGGATCGGAATGAGGAGCCGGGACGCTCACAGGCGCCACGGCTTCCGGCGAATTGATCAGTCCGCGGCGACGTCGAGACGATTCTTGCCCGCCTTGCGTTCAAGATATTTTTCCGCTTCCTCGGTGAAGCCCTCGGTGCGGACGAAGCTGGACGTGCGCGGATGGTTGACCATGTTCGGATCGGGGTCGATCTCCAGCGCCTCAAGGAAGGCCGGCAAGCCGATGCGCTCCATGGTCTCGCCGATGCGCTCGTGCTCCAGCGCGTTCTCGGAGAAGAAGTCCATCATCTTACGGCCAAGGTCGCGGAGCGCCTCGTAGTCCTCCTCGGTCTCCATCTTCATGAAGGGAATGATCTGCGTGCCCATCAGATCGCCGATCTTCAAGGAGCGCTTGCCGCCAAGGCAGATGGTGACGCCGCGATCGTCGCCCGGCGACAAAGCCTTGTTCATCACATTGATGCAGTGCACGCAGCGCACGCAGCTCTTGTTGTCGACATCGAGCGTGTCGTCGTCGTTGAGGCTCAGCGCGCGGGTCGGACACATGGCGATCACATGGTCGATCGCATATTTGCGGCCGACGCGGGCCACATAGGCCTTCACTTCCTCCTGGTTGACCTGCATGTCGTCGCGCCAGGTGCCGATCACCGCGAAATCGGAGCGCATGAGCGCGTTGGCGCAGTCGTTGCCGCAGCCGGAGAACTTGAACTTGAACTTGTAGGGCAGCGCCGGGCGATGCATCTCATCGATGAACTCATTGATGATCATGCGCTGCGCCTTGATCTCGTCAAAGCACGACATCTCGCAGCGGGCATGGCCGACGCAGCTCACCGAGGTGCGCAGCGCCGGGCCGGCGCCGCCGAGGTCGAAACCCAGTTCGTTCAGTTCGTCAAAGGCGGGCTGCACATTTGCCGTCGAGCATCCCTGGAACATGATGTCGCCGCTCTGGCCATGGAGCGCGATCAGGCCCGATCCGTATTTCTCCCAGATGTCGCACAGCTTGCGCATAATGTCGGAGTTATAATGCATGCCCGCCGGCGGCATGATGCGCAGGGTGTGCATCTCCCTGGACGCCGGGAACTTGTCGGCCACCTCGGAGAAGCGCGGAATCACGCCGCCGCCATAACCGAGAACCGAAACCGCGCCGCCCTTCCAATAGCCGGTCTTGGTCTCGTAGGAATATTCCAGCTGCCCGAGCAGGTCATTCATGAAGGCCGAATAGGGCTTGTCCTTGGCGTCGCGCAGACGCTTCAACCCGGTGACAAAGCTCGGCCACTTGCCGCCTTCAAGCTCATCCAGCATCGGCGTGGGATGAATCGGCGCCGATGCGCCATTGCCTTCCGTGCGAATGGAATCGTCCTGTGACATCTTTTACCTCCCTGAAACGGCAAAACTTCGCCGTTATGCTTGATTATCCTGAGGGCACAGTAATAATGCCCTGAACACCCGTTAGTGATCAGCAGGTTTTGCTCTCATAACAACAAATGCAAATATGAGAATAACTATACTGTCGCCCTGCGCCGCGCCGCAAATGAATAATTCTTGTGATAGGGCGCAAAAGAATTGGGCTTAAATTCGCCTGGAAAGCTGAGCCTCTGACTGCCCCTGAAGGGGTTTGAGAGGACAACATCATGGAACGCATCGCCCGTTTGCTGCCGGCCGTGGCGGTCAATGCGGATGAGCCCGGAGGGGTTAAACGCAATTTCGTTGCGTTTGCGCAACCAGACGGCGGGGGCGGCTGCTATCGTTCCTGGCTCAATCCTTTCGACCCAGGCTGGGGCGCTCGAATGATCGCTCTCGATATCGGCTATGCCGCTCACGACCGACGAAAAGCTGCGGCGCTCGGGCAGGAACGAGTTACGCCGCAATCCGTTTCGAGAAAATTGCGGCGAAACATCTCGCGTGGCGCGCGATGTCCATCGCCGCCGGCGGCGCGCTTAATCTCTATTTCGTCGCGGGGGACGACAGCGGGCCAAGCTAGAGCGGTGCGCGAAAAAGTGGACGCCGGTTATTCGCTTACGCGGACCTTCGGTTCGCTAAAACGCCGCGAAAAACAAGGAATCTAGCGTCGATTGCGATTCAACCGAATCGCAATCGGCGCTAGAGCATATTCCCGAAAAGTTGATCGACTTTTCGGATCAGAATATGCGTCAAAACAATGAAATAGCCGAGCGCGTTCGACTCTATGATTTGCGAACGCGCGCTAGGTGGCCGTCGACAAGTTCGTCGTCAGGCGAACAGCCGCGCGCTGGTGAAATGGCGCACTGAGGGAGGGCGAAGGGGCGATGGATGTTTCTCTGGCGCGGACTTTCCTGGCCGTCGTCGCGACCGGCAGCTTCGTCGCGGCAGCCGACAAGCTGAACATTACCCAGACGGCGGTCGGCGCCCGGATCAAGGCGCTCGAGGAACTGCTCGGGCGACCTTTGTTCATCCGCAACAAGGCAGGCGCGAGGCTCGCCGTCGCGGGTGAACGCTTTCTCAGGCACGCGACGATAATGGTGCAGACTTGGGAAACGGCGCGGCAGCAGATCAAATTGCCGTCGGGCCGCGCCGAAGGCGTCAGCGTCGGGGCGGAGCTGAGCCTGTGGGAGCCGTCCATGACGAACTGGCTGGTCTGGATGCATCGCGAGCGCCCCGACGTCGCCATTCGCGTCGAAGTCGATGCCGCTCTGCGGCTGCTCGACGCCATTCACGCCGGATCGCTCGACATCGCGGTGGTACATAATCCGCCGCAGCAGCAGGATCTTGTCGTCGAACTTCTCTGCGAGGAGAAGCTCATTCTCGTCACCACGGCGCAGGATGGCGAGCTTCACCCCGACGATTACATTCTCGTCGATTGGGGGCCCGCCTTCGCCGTCAATATGCGCGCCGCGGCCGCGACTCCCGTCGATGCGCCGATTTCGGTCGATTTTGGGCCGCTGGCGCGAGCTTACATGATGGCGGCCGGCGGGGCCGGCTATTTCCGGCTGCGAGCCGTTCAGACGCATCTCGCCGAGGGACAATTGCGCCGGGTGGCGGACGCCCCTGAATTCGCGCATTCGATCTATCTTGTCTATGCGGCGCGCCATGATCGTGGACTGATCGATGTGATCCGGACGTCCTTGCGCGAATCCTTCGCGGGCCAATGACAGCGCGGCTGACGCGCCGCGAAGGACGTTCCGGAGCCGCGGCTGCGACCCCGCGCCGGCCTCCGTTCGCCCGAGTGTTTTGGACGCGACCGCTGCGTCGGCGACAAAGGCGGCGTCTTCCGAAAATGTGGAAGCGGTTGTTCCGGCGGTCTCTGTCCGCGTGGGAAGACGCGTTCTCACCGTTCCAGGCCGCAAACCGAGGACCTGGGCCGCCGCGCCGGCAAGAGGTTGGAAGCCTCTGCTCGTTCGGAGCGTCGGGGCAACGGCGATCGCTCGCGACGGCTGACGGCGGCGATCGAGGACAGGACTTCGGCGTTCATTCTCGCCAGTGAACCGAGGTGGCCCCCGACCGCGCGATTGTCCGGTTCCGCCTGGCGCATCGCATGTCCGAAATCAAGGACAGGACCGACGCTTTCTGTTGGAATCAACGCCTTCGGCGTCAAAGCGAGATAAGCAATGAAGAACTTGCCGCCCGCTTATTTCGCCTTGAACATGGCGACGGGGATCATTTCCATCGACGCCTGGAATTTTCAGCACCGCTGGCTGGCGATCGGGCTTTTCGTCTTCAATCTGTTCGCCTACGCTGTGTTGACAGCCTTGACCGCGACGCGCGCGCTGCGCTATCCGGCGCTGTTTTTTTCGGACATGACCGATCATGGCGTGGGGCCCGGCTTTTTCACCGCGGTCGCCGGTTCGGCCATCATCGGAGCGCAGTTCTTCCTTTTCATGAGGGCGACCGGCGTCGCGATGGTGTTCCTCGGCCTCGGCGGCGTGCTGTGGGTGGGCCTGACTTACACTGTATTCACCGCCTTTACCGTCAAGCGCGACAAGCCCTCGCTCCAAACCGGCATCAACGGAGGCTGGCTGATCGCCGTGGTCGCGACCCAGTCGATCGCCGTCCTGACGTCGCTGGTTTCGCGGGACCTGCCGCAGCCCTACCGGGTCGAACTCAATTTCGTGGCTCTCTCGATGTGGCTGTGGGGCGGGATGTTCTATTCCTGGATCATCTCGCTGATTTTCTACCGGTACACATTCTTTCCCTTTTCGCCCAGCGACCTGGCGCCGCCCTACTGGATCAACATGGGCGCCATGGCGATCTCGACGCTCGCGGGCTCGCAGCTTGTCCAGAACACAATGGACGCGCCCTTCCTGCTTTCGCTTCTGCCCTTTCTGAAAGGCTTCACCGTGTTCTATTGGGCGACGGCGACCTGGTGGATTCCTATGCTTGTCGTCCTGGGCGTCTGGCGTCACGTGTTCCGAAAATTCCCGCTGCGTTATGACCCTTTGTACTGGGGAGCGGTGTTCCCTCTCGGAATGTACAGCGCGGCGACGGCTCAAATGGCCAAGGCGCTCAGCCTGCCGTTTCTGGAGCCGATTTCGTGGGCGATGTTCCTGTTGGCGGTCGCGGCCTGGGCGATCGTCTTCGCGGGCCTGCTTTGGCGGCTGCTTGGCGATCTCCGCGTCCGCCGCGCGGAGTAAGCAAGTCCGGAATACCAGGAGAGTGGCGGCGCGGACGGCGCATCCGCGCCCGGCGCGTCGATTTCGGGAATGATCGTAACCGGAGCGTCAAACTCTTCCGGGGGGCGACGGACGTTGGCCGGGCGCGGCGTTGGCGACGTGCTGCGTCAGCCTCCCGGCGCCAACTGCAATTCCGCCGACCGCCGCTCGCCAACGTCGATCGAACTGCGCCGCAAAATATTGCCGTCGCCATCGACGCTGAGCCGCGCGCGGCGTTTTTGATGGAAGAAGCTTAACCGATATTGCCCGGCATGCGCATCGACGCCGCGCTCGCAGACGCTTGTGATGGCCCGCGCCCGCATCAGGGCCGGCACATCGGACGCCGGAACGTCCAAAAGCTCGCCAAGCAATTGGGCGTCGACGATGATTTCTCCGTCACGGATTTCCACGTTCATCTCGCGTTCTCCCTATGATCGCTGCGGGCCGTTTTGGGATATCCATTTCGCCCCCGGAATATCCATGCAGGAGGGTCGCTCGCTGGAAAGGATTCCCAGGAAGCCTCGCTGACCACGTCCCAGTCCACGTCAATGTTCGATTCTTTGGGGCGCGGCTCCTCGCTAGGCGATGCGGTCCCCAGTGTCTCCGTCTCCGAATGCTCCAGCATGTGCGCCTCCTGTCAGGTGGGAATACCAAAAAGAGATATCATAAATATCGCTTTTGGTCAATCGCGCGGTTTGGCGCAGAACGCTCCTGAGCCGCCGCTGCCGCGCAAGCGGCTTCATTGAATCGATTGCCCGCCTGTGCGGCGGGCGTTGGCCGCGGCTTTCAAGGCGGGGTCCGCAAGGATGAGCTCAATCTGGCCTGGCTCAAGGTCACCATCCCACGAGGACGGGGGGCTCTCGCCGGTTCTTGCTCCGAGGCGAATAAATTATATATGTTCTGTCAGGATTTGATCCGAGGGAGAGCATTGACGGAGCATTTCGCGGGGACTTCGCGCGAAGGAATTTGAAACAGCGGAAGGAAAAAGAGGGTGATAAAATCGTCTGATCAACTTCCCGCCGTCACGGTGCTGAAGCGGTTTCCTGTCCCCAGAAATTTCGGGGCGTCTCCCCACTCGCGCATTGAGCGCGGCAGGACCTGGCCAGCCCCGGCCGGCGCAAAGCGCGTCAAGATGTTCGAAATCTATCGCTATGACCCGGAGTCGGGAAAGAACCCGCATATCGATAGCTACGAGGTTGATCTCGACGCGTGCGGGCCGATGGTTCTGGACGCCCTTATCAAGATCAAGAACGAAATCGATCCGACGCTGACCTTTCGGCGGTCGTGCCGCGAAGGAGTTCTGCGGCTCTTGCGCCATGAATATCGATGGGACGAACTGGCTGGCGTGCACACGTTCCATTGCCGACACGGCGGAACCTGCGACGATCTATCCGCTCAACCATCTGCGGATCGTCAAGGACCTCGTTCCCGACCTCACTCATCTTTATACGCAATACGCGCTGATCGAACCTTGGCTCAAGACAAAAACGCCGGCGCCCGAGCGAGAGCGCCTGCAAACCCCTGAAGAAGCGGAGGAGATTAACGGCGCGGAGGGCAAAGGGCCGGCGGCGTGCATTCTCTGCTTCTCTTGCACAGGCGGCTGTCCGAGCCATTGGTGGAACGGCGATCGTTTTCTTGGTCCTGCCGTTTTGCTGCAAGCTTGGCGCTGGCTCGCCGATAGTCGCGACGAAGCGAAGGGCGAGCGCCTCGACGACCTTGAGGATCCGTTCCGCTTATATCGCTGCCACACGATCCTCAATTGCACCCGCACCTGCCCGAAAGGACTGAACCCCGGCAAGGCCATCGCGTCGATCAAGAAAATGATCGCCGAGCGCAGGAGTTGAGCCGATGCCAAGCGACGACCGACCGCTCTCGCCTCACCTTCAGATTTACCGGCCGCAGTTGACATCAGTTCTGTCGATCACTCATCGGCTGACGGGCGTGGCGCTCAGCGTGGGATCGCCCGTGTTGGTCTTCTGGCTGCTCGCGGCGGCGGCGGGACCGCAATCTTATGCCGCCCTCCATGGCTTTCTTGCCTCATGGATCGGCCTTGTCCTGTTGCTCGGGTGGACGTTTTCGCTGTTTTTCCATCTCTGCAACGGCGTCCGCCATCTGTTTTGGGACGCCGGCTATGGGTTCGAGCTTGAGTCAATCTACGCCTCCGGCTGGGCCGTGGTGGCGATAAGCGCCGGCATGACCCTGGTTGCCTGGATCCTCAGCTTCGGCATGCGGGGATAGCCGCGATGACGCAAAAGCGCAGGCCGTCGCCATTCGACCAAACGCAGGGGCTCGGCTCCGCGCATGAGGGTGCGGGCCAGTGGTGGATGCAGCGTGTGACGGCGGTGGCCTTGGTTCCGCTGACGCTATGGTTCGCCGCGGCGCTGATGGCTCACGCGAAAAGCGATTATAGCGCTGTCATCCTTTGGCTCCGCTCGCCCCCGACCACCGTGTTCATGGCGCTGTTGCTGATCGCGCTCTTTTATCACATGGCGCTTGGCCTCCAGGTGGTTATCGAGGATTACGTCCACGACAATCGCCTCAAAATCCCCGCCGTGATCGCTATTCGCCTGGGGTCATTTGCCCTTGCCGTTACCGGCCTCATCGCCGTTTTGCGCATCGCTTTTGGGTAAAAGATTGATGTTCATGGCGGAACGGGGAGAGGAGGATTGTGATGTTCGTTGAAAGAATGCTGCCGATGGCGCGAGAACATCTCGTCACCATCAGGCACGATGCGCCGCTTATGGCGGCCGCAAGGCTCCTCGACCGCCGCCATTTCAAACTTGTCGTCGTCTGCGACGCCGCCGGACGCATGGTCGGCGTCGTCACCAGGACGGATATTGTCCGGCAAATGGGGCGTTGCGACGGCGGCGCCTGCGCCACCGCTACGGCAACGACGATGACCAAGGACGTCGCCTTCTGTCGGCCGTCCGACCATTTGCGCCATGTCTGGTCGATCATGAAAGAACGGGGCCTGTATCACATCCCCGTCATCGACGAGAATCATGCGCCGCTCGGCGTCATCAACGCCAGGGATGCCCTGCTCGTCCTTCTGGAGGGCTCGGAGTATCAAGAGGCGCTTCTGCGCGATTACGTTATGGGCATTGGCTATCACTGATGGTCAAGCGCAATGGCGAACCAAACAACATCTGCCGCCAAAGCAAACCAACTGCTCTGGGCCTTAAAGAGGTGGGGATGGGAAGGAGGCGTCCGGACGCCGGACTGCGAAAGGCGCGCCATGTTCGTGCAGGAGGAAGAACATATCCGGCAGTGGCTTGCGGCGGCGGCAATCGTCCGCTGAAGGATTTAACCGAATGAGATTCTACGCGAATTTTTCTGAAGCCCGGCTTCGGACAATGACCTACTCCCCAAAACTGAACAATAGGAAAACGTCGCGCGAACTGACCCAGCCGATGGCGCGCGTCACGCGATGCTCGTCGCGTGGCGCAACACCATTATTGCTGCGCTCCGAGCGTTCAATCTGCGCCGCTCCTGGGCGAGACTGAAGCACAGCGCCGCGCCGGCTGGCGGACCCGTCGCTTGAGCAACTGGCGATTGCGGCCGTGCAATCCGTCCCACGTCCCCCGCGCGCGCTCGATCGCGCTGCTTAGGCCCCGCGATGCGCAAGACGGCCGTAGCGGGCGAAATAAGCGGCGATCGCCGCCTCCTTGAGGCCGAGGTCGCGGAAAATCTCCAGCGACATCCGCCTTAGCGTTTCATCGTCCACTGACACAATTCCACGCGGCTTCGCGCCATCCTCGACCGCGCCGCCACTGCCTGCGCTATATTCCGGCGGCGGCGCGGCGATCGTAGGAAAGGATGTTTCGTCGGAGGACAGCGGGACGAAGGCAAGACCGCCGGCCGCCGGAAAGGCGCTCGGCGAGGCCTCGCGCACAGCGCCCGATTCGGCGCCGGCGCCTCCAAAGGAACGCCACGGCGCCTCCGCCTCCGTCGCGATCGCAAAGGCTGTTTTATCGAAATGTTCGCACATCCTTGTGTCCTCCCGGAAGCCAGCCGCGTCACTAACCAGATATTATAAATGTCTCTTATGGCCGTCAATCCGGGATTGCAACAGCCGTCGAGCAGGAAAACAGCGCGCGGCGGCAAGGCGCGCACCCACCGACCCGCTCGTTCGCGTATTGGCGGGCGGCGCCAAAGCACGCGCGGTTCGGCGGCTTCCCTCCCTTGCATTACGCCCGGAGTGTGATAAGAGATAGATAAAGTATCTCTTTAAGCGAGGCGCCAATGGTCCATCACTCGAATACAAGCGGTCAGCCGGCGATTCAGCTCGCTGCGGACGAATGGCTTCGGCCTGGAGCGTCATCGGGGAATTCATCTTCGCGCCATAAACGCGCTCGCGCGGAAATCTCCGCCGACGAACTTGCGTTTCGCACGCGCGTCGCCTTCCGCAGCCATCCCCACGTCAATAACGTCTTCACCCATATTTCCGGCGGGGATTGGGGGCGCGTGGAGGAGAGTCTGCGCGCAATTTTCGATCCGATGGCTGCACGCGCGGGCTTGTCCCCGCTCGCGCGCAATATTCTCGATCTCCTTGACGCCGAGCGCGGCGTTACAGGTCGAAATCTTGAAGCCCTACTTTCGCGCCTTCGTGTACGAGCTGCTCCAGCCGGAACTCGCCGCGCGCATAATCTCGCGCCTTGCTGCGCTTTATCTCGACCTCGACCGGACGACCAGGGAGGCTGTGGACGCCGCCGCCGATTTGGTGGGAGGAGGAAACACCGAGGATCGAAACAGGTCCCAACGAGGCCGCAACGAACGTGTCATCAAGATTGCGGATATCGACCCCCGCTATCGGCACAGGGTGATCTTTCAGTTGTTCGAACATCTCGATCCCAACGATTCGCTTCAGCTCGTGCTCGAGCATGATCCCAAGCCTCTTCGGCTGCAGTTGCACGCGCGTCATGGCGAGCGCTGCGATTGGACCTGGCTGGAGGATGGGCCGGAGACGTGGCGCGCGCGTTTGCGCCTGCGGAGATGCGGAACCGGGCGATCATGCAGGAGCGGCCGTGGATCATGGTCTGCGTCATCGAAACCGGCGTGAGCGGCCGATCGCATGGCCGGATCGAATGGCTCGAACCATGGCCGTGGGAAAGAGGACTGGCGGCATGTTGACCAATTCGCACGATCATTTTCGGCCGCGCAGCGAGGCCGAGCGAGCTTATCTGGAATCGCTGATCCGCGAGGATTTCGCGGCTTGTCATCCCGGCGAAACGCTGGACGACATCAAGCGCCGGGCCCCTTTTTCCAGGGACGACCAGGGGCTTCTTCGCGAATGGATGGAAGTCGCCGCAGTCCGCGCCGCAACCGCTGAGGTCGGGACGGGGTCCGGCGCGGCAAAGAAATAGCCTGGCTTCCAGGCCGGCGATCGCCGTCACGCGCACGCCCTCCGCCTGCGCCCCCACAACTTGTCGCTCGGCCGGACGATCGACGACGGCTCGCCATCGGGCGTCGCCGCGGCGACCGATGAAGCTCAGGCCGCCGGCCGAACGCCGAAGTTCTTCGGCTTCAGCATCAGATCCGCCAAGGTATATTTGTCGAGAACCGCATTGAATGCGCCGAGCCCCTCGTGCAGGATGCCGCGCATCCGGCAGTGACGCGTGATGATGCATTCGTTTCCGGGCGCGAAACATTCGGCCATGGCGAAATCGGGTTCGGTCGCGCGTATGACGTCGCCGAGGCGAATCTGGTCTGGGGCCATCGCCAGCGTCAGACCGCCGCCCCTGCCGCGCACCGCCTTCAGGTAGCCGGCGCGCGCGAGCGTGTAGGCGACCTTTTTGACATGGCCGAACGAGATATGGAAAACCGCGGACGTCTCCTCGATCGTGATCAAACGTCCTTCCTGCGCCGCCGCGTACATCAGCAGCCGCAGAGCGTAGTCGGTAAAACTCATCAGTCGCATGATTGTCCCTGGCGAAGGCGGAGTTGGTTGAAATTGTCGCTTCAAAGGTATCAATAAAATGTCTCTTTTACAAGTCCGCCGAGACCGAGGAGGGAAGCCGGGCGCGGACGGCCAGCGCAAAAGCGAGGCGTGGGTCCCAAGCGCCGCAGGTTCAACGGCGAACGGCAAAGGCCGAAAATAAAACGAGACCCGCGCTGGGCGCCGCCCGGCCACGCCATTTCGCCGAACCCTCCGTCATGGCCTGGACGAAACCGCTCAGGCGGCCGGACGGACGCCGAAATCCTTCGGTCTCAGCATCAGGTCGGCGAGCGTATATTTGTCGAGGACGGCGTTGAAGGCGTCGAGGCCTTCATGCAGGATTCCGCGCAACCGGCAACGCCGGGTGATCAGGCAATGGTCCTCTTCACCGAAACATTCGACCAGCGCGAAATCGGGTTCGATGGCGCGGATGACCGCGCCGAGGCCGATCTTCTCCGGCGGCCGCGCCAGCCGCAGGCCGCCAGAACGCCCGCGCACCGCCGTCATGAGTTCCGCGCGGGTGAGAGCATTGGCGACCTTCATGAGATGGCCTCGCGAAATATCGAAAACATTCGCGATTTCCTCGATCGTGACGAGCCGGTCCTGCCGAACGGCGGCGTACATCAGCATTCGAAGGGCATAGTCGGTGAAGCTCATCAGTCGCATGATCGATCCCGCCCGCGCATGGCTCCATGACGAGGGAGCGCCCGACAAGAAATCCTGTCAGTCTATTTTGGCTTGCGGCGCGCCCCGTATCAACATTCATCCGGCGCGTCGCGCAAGGCGCACGAAATTGGCTCCAGCTCAAGCCGCGGCAAAAGGCTGACATGCCGGGCAAGGCGAAGCCGATGCGCTTTTGGCGAAGCCAGCCTCGATGCGCCGGGCTATTTTCAAGGCGCGGGCGCTGAAAAGGGAGGCCTGCGTCGC
Organism: uncultured Pseudomonadota bacterium; assembly: GCA_963703385.1. Lineage (GTDB taxonomy): Bacteria > Pseudomonadota > Alphaproteobacteria > Rhizobiales > Beijerinckiaceae > Rhodoblastus. The sequence goes on along the minus strand of OY969816.1, from coordinate 2,494,336 downwards.
ACTGCCAAGCTCGGCGGCCGTGCGGTCGAACAGTTCGAGCCAGCGCGCGAAATGCCGAGGCTCCAGAGCCGCCATCCCCGCATGCGCCTCCAGGACGCCTCCCTTATATGCGCCTGTGATCAGGAGCACCGAGGACCAGAAGTCGCACATCCTTTCCAGATGCGCCGGCCAATCGCGGATCGCTTGGTCGAAAATCCGACCGAGAACCGGATCGAGGCGAATTCGCGCATAAAAGGCGACGACGATCCGCCGGATCAGATCCTCGTCGACGCCAACGAGCAGCCCCGGCGCGGCGGGATGAGGTTTTCGCCGCGCCGCCCGCCCCGCCAAGGCGCAGTTACGGAACCAGGCGATGGAAAAGCGCCCCGATTTGGGTAATTCGACCCGGTATTCGACGCCGGGCCGGATGAGCCGGCTCTTTCCCGACTCGATCGCGCGGCGGCGCGGCGGTTTCGATCCGGCTTCGGCCATTTCCAGCCCGCCCTCGCCCGCGAGAACCATGGTCCAGAAGCGACAGGCCGTCGCACGGCCAAGGCGCAGTTCTTCCGGCGTCGTCGCCTTCGTGAATTCCACCGGGGCGCCGGCGCCGCTGAACCCAGGAAACATGGGCAGGCCGTGGTTCGCCATCATGCTGTCGCCTTTCAGGATGAAGTCATCGGCGCGAGGCGATGCAACAAAGCATTGAATTTCTGCGCAAGCCGCGGCGAGCTTCGCCGCAGCAGCGCGAAGCCGCGCCCGGCCAGGCGACAGGCGGCCTCGGCCTCGCCCGCCGCCGCGAGAGCCAGCAGCGACTCGATCAGCAGGCCAATGAGCGCCGACGCTTCGTCCTCCGGCGCGCCGTTCTGTCGAATAGCGCCGCTCATCGACCGAATCCCAGAATTTCCCGCGCCGTCTGCGACATCAGCTCGGGGTCCCAGGGCGGGTCATAGGTGAGAGTCACGACGGCGGCGGCGACGCCCGCGGTTTGCGCCGCCGCTGCCTCGGCGCCTTGCCGCAGATAGTGGGTTGCGGGACAACCGCGCGTCGTCGTCGTCATCGTGACATTTACGACCGCGTTGTCATCCGCTTCCACGTCGTAAACGAGCCCGACATCGACGATGTTCAGACCGATCTCTGGATCGATGACCGTGCGCAGCGATTGCCGAACCGCTTCGGCGAGGCGTTCCCGGGCGTTCATGGCGTTTCGCCTTTGCCTTCGCGGATCAGCACGGTCAGCCGATAGGCTTTCTCGCCCTCCGCGAAGCCGCCCCGCCAGAGATGACCGCGCCGATCGAGTTCGGGCAGAAGAAAAGCGGGCTTTCGGTTCAGGAGAACGGAAAGGACTTCGCCCGGGCGCATCTCTTCGATCATGGCCAGCGTCCGGATCATCGGCTCGGGCTGCTCCAGCTCGCGATTGTCGAGAAAGCGCGTCGCGGCGGGCCATTCGGCCCAGGGCGCGGCGAGAGGGACTTCCGCTTCGGCGGCCTTGACGGCAGCGGGCGCGCGCCGTTCCGTCCGAGGCGTGAACAGGACTTCCCATTCATCGTCGGCCAGTTGGGATTCGGTGTGGTCGAAGCCCTTCTTGTCGAGAAGGCCGAACAGCGGGACCGGTTTGAACGTCGTCATCAGGCGAAGCCTCTGGCCGGGCTCCAGCCGGCTTATGGCGCGCATGATGTCGGCGATCGGTTCGCCTCCCGCGCGCAACACGGGCCGTAAATCAAGCGATAAAATGTCAGCGCTCATGTGCAGGCTCCTCAGGCTTTGGTGGGACGCAAGCGGGAAAACAAAAGAGGCGGCGCGCCTTCCGGCGGCGCGAGCGCGGCCGGAACGGCCGCGAGGCGCCGCGTGCGCATGATCTTCGAGCCCGATCGCCGCAGTGGCGCCGAACATCGCCAGACTCGCGAGCCGAAAGGCGGCGCTCCATTGCAGCGCCAAGGCCGCCGCTGCGCAGAAGACGGCGAGGTGATAGAGGACGAACCAGGGCAGCGCCCTTTCCTCCCTGACCAGGTCCTGGACGCGCGGCGTCTGCCGTTTGCCGAGCCAATGGCCGTAGCATTCGAGCCATGTGAGAAAGGCGACGATCTTGTAGAGCATGGCGAGGCCGAGGCCCGTCAGCCACCCGAAGGCGACGATGAACAGAATGGTCTCGGACGCGGGCGACGGCGCGTCGATGGCCAGCGAGACGGGCAGAGCCAGGGCGGCGATCGCGAGCCAGGCCAGGGCGACGCCGGACATTTTCGAATTGAGTTCGAGCTTGCGGCGTTTTCTCTGACGGAAAAGCCGGGAGACCTCCCAAAGATAAAAGGCCACGGCGACGAAACCCAAGGCGACGGCGAGGAAGCGCGGCGAAACCGCCAGGCGCGGCGAAGCGGCGGGGATGGCTTGAAGGAGCATGACGATCGCGCCGGCGCCCAGCCAAAATACGGCTTTTGTCAGGCGCCCGCCGGCGTCCGGAGCAAGCATGAACATCGCCAGGAGGCGATAGCTCACCCCCATGGCGACGAAGGTCAGCCAACCTCCAAATCCGGCGGCGGCGTGGACGGAAAGATCGTCGGCCAGGAGCCTCGCGGTCCCTGCGCCGGAAACCCACCCGCCGAGGGCCAGAGTGAAGACGAAGCCGAGGCCGAAGACGATCGGCAGGCTCGCCAGGCCAGCGGCGGCGATTTTCGCCGGCGCCGCGAGCGGCCGGTTGCGCGCCAGGGTCGCGCCGAGGTTGATGATCGCGAGAACGAATCCGAGCGAAAGCAGAAGGCCTCCCGCCGGCAGCAGCAACGCGCTGCTCCGCCACGACCGGTCGAGGCCGACGAAGCCGCCGAGGAGGCCGGCGAGGCCGAGGAAGTGGCAGGCGAGGACGATGGGTGGCGCAAGGTCGCTGAACAGCTTTTGCGAAACCAGCACGGGGACGAATTGCGTCAAGGCGCCGAGCATCAGGGCGCTCAACCAGCCGAGCGCGACGAGATGCACGACGACCAGCGTTTGCGGCGCCTGGGCCGGCTGCCCGGGATAGCCGTAGCCCGCGGCCATCAGCGCCAGCGCGCCGAGCAGGCAGGCCAAAGCGGCGGCGAAATAACTCATGGACCAGCGTGCGACCGAAGCGCCAGACATCGCGTGACCTCCGAAAAAGCCGACGGGGAAAGGCAGGGTGGCGGCTCGTGAGGGGAGGACGAAGCCGCCACCCGCCCGGTCACGCGGCCTTGGCCGCCCGACCGATCTCGACGCGCCAGACCTCCGGCCCGCGCTCCACATAAGCCCAGGAGAACTGGCCGGGCCATTCAGCTTCGAGTTGATAATGCAAAGGCTTCGGATCGTGATCGTTGACGAGGAGGAAGGATTCGCCGACGCCGAGCGCGTCGGTGAGTTCGAAGATTTTCTGATGGCGTTGCGCCGGCGCGAGTGGACGGAGGTCGACGGTCGGGGCGGGTGTTGACTGCGGCATATCGGGCCTCTTTCGTTTGCGGTCGCGGCGTTTCATGACGGGGAGGCGCCCGCGACATCGCGCCTCCTTGCGACGCCCCCGGATGGGAGGCGATAGGTCCGAGCCTCAGCCGGAGCCGGGCTTGTCGCTGAAGTGCTTGGCATATTTGTCTGGCGCGCCGTCCCATTCCCTGGCGTCGGCGGGCGGCTCGCCTTTTTTCAGGATGTTCGGCCAGCGTTCGGCATAGGTTTTGTTCAGATCGAGCCAGAACGGCGTCGCCGCGTCGTCGGTGTCAGGAAAAATCGCTTCCGCTGGACATTCGGGAACACAGACGCCGCAGTCGATGCATTCATCCGGGTGGATGACGAGCATATTCTCGCCCACGTAGAAACAGTCGACCGGGCAAACTTCGACGCAGTCCATATATTTGCACTTGATGCAGTTGTCGGTGACCACATGGGTCATGACCGGCGCTCCTTTCGCGACGCGGCAAAAGATGAATTAGAAATATATCTTATATAAGAGTTGGCGAAAAGCAATAGAAAAAATACATGTTTTAGCCAGGAGCGATCCCAGCGGCGCGACGGCCGGCGCGCACATGCGCTTCATGCGCAAAGAGCGCCTTCCGACGCTTTGCCGCTCTCACAATTGCGGCGGGCGATCCAGACGCTCCAGCGCCTCGTCCAGCGCGGCGCCCGAAAAGGCGAAAGCGAGCACGGCCTCCTCGCCGGAGATCGCGACCACTTCCGCATCGAGAAATCCCAGCATGCAGGCCAAGCTCTCGGAACTTTCACCGAAACGCAGGCGGTCGCCTGCTCGCGCATGTTGCGCGGGACGAAGGATAGCGCGCCATTGCTCGGCGCCCACCCGCTCGACCAGCCTCGCTTCGATTCGCGCGCTTTCCGCGCCACGAAAGCGCAAGCCGCGTAAAATATATTCCGCGCTCAACTGGAATCCTTTCAACTCGCGAAAGGCGGGCCGCCGGCAATCGAGGGCTGCGGCAAATTGCCCAATGCGGCGAAACCGGCTTCGAGGCCCGAGATGAGATCGGCTTCGGCTTCGAGACCGACCGACAGCCTCAGGAGTCCATCGCCAATTCCGGCGGCCTGCCGCGCTTCGGCCGCCATGCCGACATGAGTCATCGTTGCCGGATGGGCGATGAGGCTTTCGACGCCGCCAAGCGATTCGGCCAGGGTGAAAACCTGCACCGCGCCGACGAATTGGCGCACGGCTTCGACGCCGCCGGTCAATTCGAAGCTGAGCATGGCGCCGAAACCGGATTGCTGACGTCTCGCGACAGCATGGCCGGGGTGTGAAGCCAGGCCCGGATAATGGACGGCGGCGACCTCGGGACGACGTTCGAGAAAGCGGGCGACGGATTCCGCATTGGCCTGCTGCTGGCGGATTCGAGGAAACAGGGTGCGCAAGCCGCGCAACGTCAGATAAGAGTCGAAGGGCGCGCCGGTCACTCCAGCGGTGTTGGCCCAGGCGGAAAGAGTTTCGGCGTCGCTTTTGTCGCTCGCTATGACGGCGCCGCCGACGACGTCGGAATGGCCGTTCAGATATTTGGTGGTGGAATGAATGACAAAATCCGCGCCCAGGGCGACAGGCTGCTGCAGGGCCGGCGAAAGGAAAGTGTTGTCGACCGCGACTTTGGCGCCGCAGGCATGGGCCTGCGCGGCGATGGCGCGAATGTCGCACACGCGCATCAGCGGATTGCTCGGCGTTTCGATCAGAACCAGGGCAGGACGCCGCCGCAACGCCGCGGCCAGCGCCGCCTCGTCATTCAGATCCACAAAGGCGACATCGCAATGCCCCCGCTCGCGCCGCGCCGCGAGCAGGCGATATGTGCCGCCATAACAATCGTGCGGCGCGACCACCAGATCGCGCGGCCTCAGAATCGACAGAACCAGGTCGACCGCGGCCATGCCGGTCGCGGTCACGATGGCGCCGGCGCCCCCTTCCAATCGGGCGAGCGCCTCGGCCAGCAATTGCCGCGCCGGATTGGCGCCGCGGCTGTAATCGTGGGCGCGCGGCTGGTCGAAGCCGGCGAAAGCAAAAGTGCTTGACAGGACAATGGGCGGCGTGACGGCGCCGAAGGCCTGATCCGCGGCGACGCCATAGGCGGCGGCGATCGTCTCGAGATTTCCGGTTTTCGGCATGATGGTGATCTCTTTGCTATCCGGGCGCCGGCGCGATCATGATGCCGATGCGGAGGTTTCGGCCGCGCGGGCGGCTGGGCGATTGGATTGATCCGGCCCTGCTCCCTGGAGTCTGACTAAAGATCGGCCGAATGGCCTCATGACCTTTGTTTCCTAAAAGTTACGGCAACGCAGGGGGGATTTGCCGCGCCATGGAACGGGCGATCGCGAAAATATGCTGTCATTCGCGCGCGCGGTTCAAGCGAATTGTCTGATCCTGAATTTTCCCTGATTTCGGGACCGCTTGCCGCTCCGAAGCGGCGCTTTCGACCGCGCCGCCAGCGCCAGATTTTGAGCGACCCGGAACGACTTCACCCGTTCCGGCCGTTTGTGGCGGCGCTTGTCAAGGAGCCTCCCGCACATCGCCGCCGCCGCGTAACAATTTTATGCGTGGCGACGCCATTCGCAGTGACGGGCTGGACGGGAGAGGGACATCGCTTTAGCGACGTCCCTGCTTTCACGCCGCGTCGAGCCTCCGCAAAATCACGACACGCCGATGATGCGGCAGGATCAGAGAGCCAAGGCCTCCGCCACGCCCGTGCCAGCCAGACGGCTGAAATAACGCGCCCGGTAATAATGACGTTTGTGAGTGGCGCCGTCGGTGAAGGCTGCGCGGTCGTGCAGCACGTTGTTGCTCACCAGCCCCATGCCCGATTCCAGCCGGCCACGATAGATGTAAGGCGAGTCGCTATTGAGCAGGTTCTGGAGATGATCGAGAGCGTCCCGGCTCGCCGGGTCGTCGGCCCACATCACATTGTTGACGCGGATGGTATAGCGCATGTGCAGGTCGCCGGACGGCAAAATGCTGAACACCGGCCCCGGCTCCTCCCGGCGCGCCACCGTCCCGCCTTCGTCTATGCGGGCAGGGATGGTCATCGCCCCAGGCGCCATCAGGGCCCGGATGGCGTCTGGATTTTTTTCGCGCAACAGGATGTAGGCGATCTCGTGGTCCATCAGCGCGTTCTCGCCGCCCACGGCGGCCTGCTGCACCACATGCAGGTTGAGGGCGTGTATCTGCTTGTCGGCGGTGTTGTAATAGCCGTCGGTGTGCCAGTTGATGGCGCGGTTGGTATAGGGAATGTAGTGCTGGCGGACGCCGTCGGTTCGCACCGTCAGCGAGGTCAGGCCATTCTCGTCCGCCAGCCAGTTTTTGTTCAGATCCTGCAGGCCGAAGCGCCGGCCCATGGCGAGCGGAATTTCGGGGTCCGGGTCGGCGCCGGTCTTGCCGGCGTATAACGCCATATTCGCCTTGCGGCAGCGCGTGAACAGGGCGGCGTGTTCGCTGTCGGTCAGCGAGCGGGGATCCCTGATCTCCACCAGAAGATCACCCAAGGTCTTCGGATAATCCTTGAGTTTCCAGTCGCGCCAGCGCCGGTACAGATCCTCGCTTTCGAGGCTGAAAGGACTCGCGAGTTTTTGGGGTTTCTGCTGGAGGTGGGCCAAGTGAACCTCGTGTGGGCGGCGCCCAGGGACAATGGAAACTCCGGGCAATTTAGCAAAGTGCAACCGGTTAAGGCATTGATCGATGTTAACCGGCGGCGCAAGTCGGCTCGTTCGGCGCCGGGGCCGAACTTTTGAGCGCCAGCGCGCCGTCGGCGACAAAGGTGGAAAAGGTTTGAACCAGACTCGCGCCCGCTTTCATCCTGGCGAAGACGTCTCCGGCCGTCGCGACTCCACCGACGGAAATCAGCGCGAGATCGCCGATGAAATTTTTGGCGGCGGCGATGCGGCGCAAATCCGCGCCGACGAGAACGACGCCGTCGAAGCGCAGACGTTTCGCCTCGGCGACCGCGCGCGGCATGGGATCGTCTCCGCTTCCCGCCGCGACCTTGACCACAAGCGGCGCCTTGCGCCCGCTTCGTTCGGCCAAGCGGTCGCGTTCGGCGCGCAGGCGCTGCAAAAGCGCGCCGACGCCCGCGCTGTCGCCATCGCGCCCACCGCGCGGCGAGGTGAGATTGGCGCAGAGATAGTCGGCGCGCGGATAAGCCGCGCGGAGGGCGGCGCAATAATCGGCGATGGCGGCGTCGTCCAACCCCTGCCGGGCGCTGCCGAAATTGATCGCGATGCGCAGGCCGCGCGGGCGCGCTGCGATCGCGATCCGCGTTTCCGGCGTGACCGTGCCGATTTCAATATGGCCGAAGCCCGCGAGGTCGAGCGAAAAGATTTTGCCGCCGTCGCGGTCAACGCCGGCGGCCACGCCAAGGGGGCCGGCGAAGTTGAGGCCCATGGCCTTGACGAGGGGCTGCTTCCCTGCGCCTGCCACCTTCAGCCCCGCCGCCGCGCGAAATCCGCCAGGAAAAGCGCGAGCGCCTCGACAGCGTCCTGCGTCACCCCATTATACAGCGAGGCGCGCAGGCCGCCCACGGCGGGGTGGCCTCTCAGGTGAAACAGCCCGGCGTCTTCGGCCTCTCGCAGGAACTGCGGCTCAAGCCCGGCCTCCGCCAGTTGAAAGCGTACGCTGACCATGGAGCGGTTTTCGGGATTGGCGGGACAATGGTAGAAATCGTCCGCATCGAGCGCCGAATAGAGCGTTTCGGCCTTGCGCGCGTTGCGCGCCTTGGCCGCGTCGAGGCCGCCGCCCTCTCGCAGCCAGCGCAGCATTTTCGCGGCCACGGCGATCGCAAAAACAGGCGGCGTGTTGACCTTGCTTCGATCCTCCGCCTGCCGTGTGAAATTGAATGGGGCGGGGACTGCGGATGAGGCGCGGCGCAGGAGCCTTTCGTGCATGACAACAATCGTCAGGCCGGCGACGCCGAGGTTTTTCTGCGCGCTGGCGTAGATCAGGCCAAAGGGCGCGGGCGCGATCGGCCGGGTGAGGAAATCCGCCGTCATGTCGGCGACGATCGGAATCCCGTCCAACTCGGGAAAGGCGAAATATTGCAGCCCCTCGACCGTTTCGGTCGAAGTCAGATGGAGAAAGGCCGCATCCGCGGAGACGCGCCAGTTTTTCGGCGGCGGCAGCGAGAGCCCATGGCCGGTCGCCGCGATGCGCACATTGGCGAGGCGCGAAGCCGCCTCGGCGGCGCGGCGCGACCACAGGCCGGTCGTGACATAATCGGCCGATTCGCCCGGACGCAGCAGATTCATCGGCGCGAGCGAAAACATGGCCGTCGCGCCGCCTTGCAGGAACAGAACCCGATGGTCGTCGCCGAGGCCAAGCAGGGCGCGCAGGTCGGCTTCCGCGCCGGCGCGGATGTGCTCGAATTCAGGCGTGGAAAACGGCAGTTCCAGCAGAGAAAACCCATCCCGCCCGGCGATGTCGTCGCGGATTTCGTCGAGCACGCCGGGCGGAAGGGGCGCCTGGGCGGAGGCGAAGCTGAATTTGGCCATCAACCCGGCTCCCGCGCCGATCACCCGCCATGCGCGCCGATGATCATGAAGAACAACGTCGCCAGCGACAGGACGGAATTGACGCGAGACGACAGGAAGGTGATGCGCGTGCAGCGCAGGCGCTCCTCCACCGGCGCCGGGGTGAAGCCCAGCGTCTTTTTCTGGTGCGGCCACAGAACGAACCAGAGATTGAGCAGCATGAACGCGCCGGTCCAGAGCCCGAGTCCGATCCACAAGGCGGGGCGCGAAAGCGTCAAGGCCTCGATGATCTCGTCGCGGTTCCACAGCATCAGCAGCCCGGTCGCAAGAACGACGAGCGACGCGTAGCGGAAGACTCCATGTTCGCGCTTGGACGCCGCGATGAAGACGTCGCGGATCGCTTCCGGCGGATCGTTGGGCAGAACCGGGCGATAGAACGGCCGGGTCACGACATTGGCCCAGTTGTGTCCGACCCACACCAGCACGCCGGCGATGTGAAGATAGCGCGCCAGAACATCGACGAAGCCCGAGGCGCCCATGGCTCAGGACCTTGCCCCGGCGCCGGCCAGCCTCTTGCGAATGTCGCGCATGACCAGTTTTTCCGCGCCGGCGGGCTGGCCGCCTTTGGCGCAACCGATGAAACCGTCGATGATCCCCCGATTGGGGGATTTGGCGCAGACCGGATCGGTATTGGCGGCGTCCCCGGTCAGCAGGAAGGCCTGGCACCGACAGCCGCCGAAATCCTTTTCCTTTTCATCGCAGGAGCGGCAGGGCTCCTTCATCCAGGAATCGCCCCGGAATTTCTGAAAAGCTGGCGAATCGCGCCAGATCCACGCCAGATCGGCGTCCCGGACATTGGGAAAGTCCAGCGTTTTGATCAACCGGGCCTCCTGGCAGGGCAGCGTCGTGCCGTCGGGCGCGATGGTGAGATGGATCGCGCCCCAGCCGTTCATGCAGGCCTTGGGGCGATGGTCGTAATAATCGGGCACGACGAAATAGATCGTCATTTTCTTGCCCAGGCGGCTGCGCGCCTCCTGGACGATCGCCTCCGACCGCTCGATCTGCTCCCGCGTCGGCAGCAGTTCGGCGCGGTTCAGCAGCGCCCAGTTGTAATATTGCAGATTGGCGAATTCGACATAGTCGACGCCGATATCTTCGGCGAGATCGAGGAACTCGCGTGTGTGCTCGATATTGTAGCGGCTGACCGGGACGTTGAGCACCATCGGCAGGCCCTCGGCCTTGATCGCGCGGGCGATGTCGATCTTCTGATCGAAAACGTCGAGCCCGACCAGGGATTGCGAAAGCGCGCGCTCGGGCGCCTGAATGCTGAGCTGCACCTGTTTGAGGCCCGCCGCCTTGAGGGCGCGCAGCCGCTCCCTGTTCAAGCCGACGCCGGAGGTGATCAGATTGGTGTAATAGCCGAGGCGTTCGGCTTCCGCGACCAGCTCCTCAAGGTCGCGCCGCAGCATCGGCTCGCCGCCGGTGAAGCCGAGCTGCAAGGCGCCGAGTTCGCGCCCCTGCCACAACACCGATTTCCACTCCTCGGTCGAGAGTTCGTTTCCGTAACGCTCGAAATCGACCGGATTGCTGCACCAGGGACATTTGAGCGGGCATTTGTAGGTCAGTTCGACGACCAGCCACAGCGGCATGCCGAGGCCGTCAAGACTTAACCCGGATCCATCCTTTGGCACGAGCGTCCTCCAGAAAGGCGATGATTTTCGGTTCGAGATCCGCGCGCTGGTAGCGCGCGGCCAGAGTGGCGACGGCGTCTCCGATCGAGGGCGCGCCGGCGGCGGCTTCGATGATCGCCGCCGCCGTCTCGTTGAGTTTGACGATTCCTTCCGGATAGAGCAGCACATGGGCGCGCTGCGGCTCCTCCCAGCGGAAATGGTGGGTGGGGTTCAGCTCCACCGCGTCGTCGAGCTTCAGGGGAGGTTCGGTTTCCATGCGGCCATTGCAAGCGTTGGGAGCGAGAGTGGAGAGACCCGGAAGCCTCTCCAACCATGATCAGCGAACGTAGACGTAAGCCGTCACTTCAAAGCCGAGACGAACATCGCAATAGGCAGGTTCGATCCAATTCATCGCGTTTCCTCACGTTTCATGAAGCCTTCGGCCATTGCCATGGCCATCGAGACAATAGAAAGCGTGGCGGGAGCGCGCTTGACTTCTGTTAGGCGCGCAGGGGCCAAAGCGCGATTTTACGTATTTCTTACAAGGACCAGAACGCGCCCTGACAATTCCCCTCGCACCGAGCGAAACAGGGCCGCCGCGGGGCCATCCGATGGCGGCGAGCGGCGAGAGGCGAGCCTACGCCATTCCCGCGCAACGTGTTCGGACACATGCGGCGCGATAGACGATCCGGTCGGCGAAGGCGTCCACCTATTTGAACTTGGGATAGACGGCCGGGACCGGCGGCATGAAGTTGGCGCTGGCTTCGGTTGCCGCTGCTATCGCGCTCGAAGCGGTTGTCGAGGGCGCTGTCGAGTTCTGTGGCGACTCGCGCCAAGCCGCGGGCGCGCCACATTGGGCGCAAACTCGCCGGGTGATCCAACGACGAGGAGCGTGTCCGAGTAGTGGCGGCCTGTTTCGGTGGAATATGATTCCGTACTCGGCATGAGCAGAACATTTCGGCCCTGGAAGATCGATCAGACGCAACTGCCGCCGCCGGCGGTCTCCGACTATGCGCCAAGCGACCACCTTTCGCATTTCGTGGTCGCCTTGGCGCGCGAGAGCCTTGATCTGTCGGAGATCATCGGCGTCTACAACAGCGCCCTCGGGCAGCCGCGGTTCGACCCGCGCTTGATGACGGCGCTGTTGCTGTACGCCGATTGTTCGGGGCTTTGGAGGCCAGCACACGGCCACGGACGCCCTTGGACACAGAACCAAGGATTTCCCTAGGTTTTTCAACGACTTCTGGACGGTTTTGGACTGTCTTTGATGGCTTTTTGGTGCCCTGGCCGGCATCGCATCATAAGCACAACAATATGATTTATCACGTATTGTGTTAATTCGATTTTCAGTAAGACCATCAAAAAGACCAACAATTTAATGCGGCTGCCGACTTCCTGAGGCACAGACGCGGTTCACATAATATCGCCGACTAAAAAACAATTGAAGCCCGCTTCAGCGAAACGCGTTGGAAATAACATGCGCCTACGCTTCAAGCACAACAAACGCAGAGTGACCAATGGCACAAGAGAAGGCGGCCGGTCTCGAGCCTTGACAGGCTTGTCCCTCCTTGGGCAACGGAGCCGCTTGCGGGGATCGGTCCGATGACCGGCGCGCTCGAAGCTTTCGCGCGATTCTTCGGGATCGGCACTGACTTCGTGGGGGCGTCGGCCGGACAATCGGACGACGCGCTGGAAGGTGCGCCGCCGCCGGCGCTAAACGATCCGCCACGCTTCGACCCGGCGGCGAAATTTTGCTGATGCATAGCGATAGCGCCGCATCTAAGGTGCATCCACCGCTGCTCTCAACGGATGACGGACCGAGTCCGACCCGTTGTTGTCCGTTGCGGTTGCTTGGCATAGTCCGCATCAGCGCCGTCAACGGTCACTCCGTGAGCGGGGGGAACCCGTATTGTTGACCGATGCTGTTCTCTAATGGGTCAAGGGTTGGCGGCTCGGTTTTGAGCGATTTCGACGCTTTTGGGTGCCTGCGTTCTCTGCGTGCTCGTATGGCACTTGATGGGGTCAGCTGGGTGTGAAGCGGCTTGGTTGAAATCGCAGTCGGTCTGTGGCCGCATGCTACAGAATCGGCGCCGTCATTCACTCCCTCCCTCGGGCGTCGCTCCCGCTGGGGAGCTCGGTTCGGCCTCCTGTCTGCTTGCTGGCGACTGGCTACGCCAGTTTGAACTCAGTGCCGTGTTTCAGCATCGCATGCATGATGATCGCGAGCCGTCGGGCGAGCGCGATCCGGGCTTTCCGCATGGTGGAGCGCTTGGCGATGGCGAAGGCCCAATCCTTGAGCTTCAGCGGACGCTTGCAGCGCGTCAGCAGTACATTGGCGGCCTCATAGAGAAGCGTTCGCACCCGCCTGTCGCCGCATTTGGAGATGCCGCCGGTGTAATCGACCTCGCCGGACTGATAACGGCGGGGCACGAGGCCGAAATAGGCGCCGATGTCGCGCGATCGCTTGAATTCGTTCGGGATCGTCGACCGCCGCCGCAAAGGCGAGCGCCGTCAATTGGCCAACGCCTGGAATAGTCATGAGGCGCCGGCAAGCGCAGGACGCCCTCGTCATTTTCTTGATGTCCGCATCGATCGCGGCCACAGCCGCCATCACAGCGGTCCGCGCCGCGACGAGGCCTTGCATGGCGGCGGACAGCCCGTCGACGCCATCGCTGGCCTGAAGCGCTTGTTCAATGAAGGCGGGGCTCAAAGAGCGGGGAAGCCGGACGCCGAAGGCAACGGCTAGACCGCGGATCTGGTTCTCCAGCGTGACGCGCTGGCCGACAAGCTTCTTGCGGGCGATAATCAGCGAACGAATGGCGTGGGCGGCAAGTGACTTCACATGCACCGGTTTGAAGAAACCCGTGCGCGCCAGATGAGCCAGGCCGCGCGCATCGTTGCGATCGGTCTTGTGGGTCGCAAGGGACTTCAGCGCCTGATAGGCCTGCCGGCTCTCGACGCAGATCACGGGCACGCCGCGCTGGATGAGCCCATGATAAAGCATCGGGGCCATCCGGCCGGTCTCGAATACGACCCGATGACACGCCGGCGCTTCCATCAGCGCCGCGTCGATGTCGGCGGGCATGGAAGCAACCTTGGTCTCGTGGACGACGACGCCGTCTCGGTCCACGACGCAAATGTGTGTCTCTTCCATCGAGACGTCCAGTCCGGCAAAATATTCCATGGTCAGCCTCCTCTTTCTGTTCGGAAAGCCTATCGGATTTCCGGAGAGGAGCCGCCAACCATTACCCGATGTTGAAAAACTAGTCCAAATTTTTGGCGGCCCCTCTGCAACACGAGAGAGACTGGTGGCTTTTGCCCTGGCGTTTGTCGTTCGCGCTTGCCTTTGTCTCCCTTTCAGGTCGCTTGGGCCTCAATGGGCGTCGTCAGCCTGACGAGCCGCCTGAGATTTTGCGCGATGCCGGCCATCAGGAACTCGTCGCGCGCTCCGCTGAGACCGCGAAGCCTCATTCGTTCAAAACGGAGCGTGGTCTTCAGATGCGCAAATAGCATCTCGACCTTCTTCCTCTCGTTTCGTGAGCGTTCGAACTCGGGCGTCCCAGCGAGCTGGCGGGCCTCATCGCGAGCGTCTTCGTGGACGCTTCTTGGGACTTTTCGAGGTGAAGCGTTCGGGCAGCAGCGGGCTTTGAGTTCGCACGCATCGCAGTCCAGTTTGCTCGCGCGGTAAATCATCTGCCCCGCGAGCGTGACGCCCGAGCGCGGCTTCGTGTAGGCGCGATTGAACTGTTTGAGCGGTTTGCCCGTTGGACAAGCATATTGATTCTTTTCGGGATCGAAGACGAAGTCGGCGCGGCTGAAAGTCCCGTCCTCGCGCGTGCTTCTGTCCCAGACAGGAATGTGCGGCGCGATCTTCTCCTTCGCCAGCCAGCCAAGGAACTTGCCCGTGCCGTAGGCGGTGTCAGCAGCCAGGCGTTTGGGTTTCAAACCGAGCCGCTGCTCCGTACGCTCAATCATGACGGCGGTCGCCTGCACTTCGTCGAAGGTGCGCGCTGGCGTCGGCTCAACGTCGACGATGACCGCGTGTTCGTTGTCGATCAGATAGTTGAGTCCATAGCCGAACTGAACCCGCTTGTTCGCCTTGGCGGTCCAGGCGGAAGCGGGATCAGACCGCGATATCACTTTAGGGGTCTTGCGGCCTTCTTCCGGCTCTTCTGCTTCATCGAGCGCATCAAGATATTCCCGCACGGCGCGCGACGGTTTCGCCACCGTGCTCCAGTCGATCTTTTCCGGAGCGAGGCCATGATAGCGGCTGGCGTCGGCCTCAATAACGCTCGCATCGACCGAAAAGCCGTCGCCCTTGATGAAGCCTGCCGCCAAGCAAATTCCGACCACGCGCTCAAAAACCCCGCGCAACAGATCGCTGTCGCGGAACCGGCCGTGACGGTTCTTCGAAAAGCTTGAGTGGTTGGGCACAGCATCGTCCAGATCGAGCCGGCAGAACCAGCGATAGGCCAGGTTCAAGGCAACTTCTTCGCACAGCTTCCGCTCGGAGCGGATGCCATAGCAATAGCCAACGATCAGCATACGCATCAGCAATTCTGGGTCGATCGAAGGCCGGCCAGTGTGGCTGTAGAATGCCGTCATCTCCGAATGGATCGTGTCCCGCCGAGTGGTGTAGCTGAGCAGGAGCAAGCCGCTTGCGAAGCGCGCTCATGATAGCGCCGTAGCGAGCGAGCGGCTTGCGGTGGTCATCGACGATTTCTGAGGTCAGAGTTGGGTTGCGACCTTCAACGCGACCAAGGAAACCACCGATGACCGATGAGATGATGAACCTTCGCGCGCTCGTGGAAAAGGCCCCCGACGCCGATATTTTGCGTGAGATGATTGGCTTTGCCGCCGAGCGGTTGATGGAGATGGAGGTCGCCGGCCTGACCGGCGCCGACTATGGCGAGAGGAGCGCTGAGCGCCTCGCCCAGCGCAACGGCTATCGGGCGCGCGACTGGGAGACGCGGGCCGGCACGGTCGAACTGCGCATCCCTAAGTTGCGGAAAGGCAGCTATTTTCCGGGTTTTCTGGAGCCGCGCCGCATGGCCGAGAAGGCGCTGACCGCCGTCATTCAGGAAGCCTATATCCAGGGCGTCTCGACGCGCTCGGTCGACGATCTGGTCAAGGCGATGGGCATGAGCGGGATCTCGAAGAGCCAGGTCAGCCGGCTGTGCGAGGAGATCGACGGCAAGGTCAAAGCCTTCCTCGACCGCCCGATCGAAGGCGACTGGCCCTATCTCTGGATCGACGCCACCTACGTCAAAGTCCGCAACAATGGCCGCATCGTCTCGGCGGCGGTGATCATCGCGGTCGGCGCCAACGCCGACGGCCGCCGCGAAGTGCTGGGCATGGACATCGGCCCTTCCGAAGCCGAGACCTTCTGGACGGAGTTCCTGCGCAAGCTGCGCCGCCGAGGGCTGCGCGGCGTCAAGCTGGTCATCTCGGACGCCCATGAAGGCATCAAGGCGGCGGCGTCGAAGGTGCTGACGGCGAGCTGGCAGCGGTGTCGCGTCCACTTCATGCGCAACGTTCTCGCCCACGCCGCAAAGAGCGGACGGCGCGTCGTCTCGGCCTTTATCGCCACCGCCTTTGCCCAGGATGACGCCGAAGCCGCCCGCAGCCAGTGGCGCAAGGTCGCCGACCAGTTGCGGCCAAAGACGCGCAGACTCGCCGAATTGATGGACGAGGCGGAAGCCGACGTGCTCGCCTATATGGGCTTTCCGGCGGCGCATCGGACGAAATTGCACTCGACCAATCCGATCGAGCGTCTCAACGGCGAAATCAAGCGGCGCACCGAAGTCGTGGGCATCTTTCCCAACGAAGACGCCATCACTCGCCTGATCGGCGCAATCCTGCTGGAGCAGAACGATGAATGGGCCGTGCAGCGAAGCCGCTACATGACGCTTGAGACAATGGCGCCGTTGAGCGATGATCCGCTCGTCAGCCTGCCTGTCGCGGCAGCCTGACCCCTCCCGGCTCGGCCAGGAAAACGACGGTGCCTACCGTCAGCTACACCACCAATTGGGACACGATCTCCGAATGGACGTCGGCTAATGCCTGCCTGACGAACACGTCGATCCGGCGCAGCAGATGAGTTTCTGGAACGCGCTCATCGAGATTGAACGAATAAAAGAATTGAGCCTGATCGGCGGATTGGCGTCCCATCATCGGCGGAATCCCCTCGCAAATCGCGAGAAAACGGAATCACGCCGCCCCGCTTAAGGCAACGAGTTTTTCAACAGCATCGACCCTGAGCTGTCGGTCGTCGAACGCGCCCGGCGTGTCGAACGACGGCTCAAACCGGAGGTCCGTGAGGCCAAGGTCACCCAATGACTTGATCCGAACTCGCCGTCTTGCGGACCAACGCCAAAATCCGCGACCCAGGCAGGTCGTTGGGCTCAAACCTTTAAGGTCGCAGGTTCAAATCCCATCCCCCGTAACCACCGACACCATCCGAATGAAGTGTCGAGGAACAAGCCGGACGCCGTTTGGCCAGATGGCGCCGCCGGAATGACAACGCGCGGGCTTTGCGATCCCGCGCTCGCTCCGACTTTCAACCAGTCAGCTCTGCCCGGAACGCCTGCAATTCGCGCGCGCGCTCCGGGCCCGTCTTGGGATAACTCATGTCGAGACTCTCGAACGTGTCGAGCAGGATCTGCGAGACGATCAGCCGGGCGGTTTCCTTGTCGTCGGCGGGAACGACATACCACGGCGCGGCGTCGGTGCTGGTCGCCTCGAGGCACTCCTGATAGGCCTTGGCGTAGTCCTTCCAGAATTTGCGCTCCTTCAGATCCGCGTCGCTGAACTTCCAGTTCTTCTGCGGGTCGTCAATGCGTTCGAGAAAGCGCTTTCGCTGTTCGTCTTTCGAGAGGTGGAGGAAAACTTTGAGGACGCGGGTTCCGTTGACGCCAAGATGCCTTTCGAAATCATTGATGGAGCGGTAACGCTCGCGCCAGACCTTCTTGTCATGATGCGGCGCGTCCGGAATGGCTTCGCTTGCGAGAATGTCGCGATGCACCCGGACAACGAGAACCTCCTCGTAGTAGGAACGATTGAAAATCGCGATCCGTCCACGCTCGGGCAGATCGCGTGTGGTTCGCCAGAGAAAGTCGTGTTCCAGCTCCTCTTCCGTGGGCGCCTTGAAGCTGTAAACCCGACAACCCTGGGGATTGACGCCGGACATCACGTGCCGGATCGCGCCGTCCTTTCCCGCGGCGTCGGTCGCTTGAAGAATCAGCAAGATCGCGTGGCGATTGGAAGCGTAATGGAGCTGCTGCAACTTGGCGAGCTTCGCGACGTGCTCTTCCAGCAGGCTCTTGTACTGGTCCTTGGATTTATAGACGGGGTCGACCTTCGTTGGCCACTTCTCGAGGTTGACCTTGTCGCCCTCGCGCACTCGGAAATCCTTCGATTCGATTTTCATTTTTGATCCTTTCGGCGGTTCTTGCCGCTCTGGCTGCCTTGGGCTTAGCGGGTGACGCCGGCCAGGGGCTTGTCCTGCCGCTTCGGCGCGGCCTGCTTCGTGGCGTCGAGATAGCGATAGGCGAGGAGCTTCAGCGGATCGGTGACGAGGAACCAGCTCAGGGCATAGCCCCAGACTAGCGCCGCCCAGCCCCACCACAGCGGCACCACGAGGAATCCGAAGACGGAAATCGCCGTCGCCAGCGCCTGCGTCCCGACGACCGCGATCACGAGGATGCGCGCCGGACGAATCGACCACCAGGGTCCGCGCGTGCGCGTCTGAAAGATCGTCAGATGTCCCGCCACCGACAGCAGCAGATACATCATGGTCTGGAGTTGCGGCCGATCGATGTGAAAGACCTGATGGCCGAGGTAGAAGAGACCGAAGGCGGCGATCGGGCCGACGAGCCCGAGCACGGTGGCGATCGTCAGAACCGTCCGCATGTCCCACGCTTCGGGCTGGTTGCGGTAATGGACGTTGTCGTAGGCGATCGACAGGATCGCGCCGTCGTTGAGCAGGGCGAGCATCACGATCATGATCGCGGTCACCGGAAAGAAGTCGAAGACGACGATCGCCAGGGTCATGAACAGGAGCACGCGCAAGGTCTCCGCGATGCGGTATATCGCGTAGCTGTTCATGCGCTGGAATATCTCGCGGCTCTCCTTGATCGCGTCGAGGATCACGCTCAGTCCAGGCGCGACCAGAACGATGGACGCAGCCGCGCGTGCCGCGTCGGTGGCGCCCGAGACCGCAAAGCCGCAGTCGGCTTTCTTCAGCGCCGGCGCGTCGTTCACGCCATCGCCGGTCATGCCGACGATGTGGCCGTGCTTCTGCAGCACGTCGACGATATGGAACTTGTGCTCCGGAAAGACCTGGGCGAAGCCATCGGCGTTCTCTATGGCCTTGGCCGCCTCCGGCGTCTCCTCGGTCTTGGAATCGCCGAGCGTTCCACCGTCGAGGATGTTTGCGCCCATCCCGAGGGTCTTGGCCATCTCCCGGGCGATCGCGAGGGCGTCCCCAGTCACCATCTTGATCTTCACGCCCATTTTTGCGGCGGCGGCGACGGTCGCCTTGGCGTCCACGCGCGGCGGATCGAACAGCGGCAACACGCCCAGCATCCGCCATGCGCCATCGCCGTCCGCCCGCGCAACGCCGAGCGCGCGAAAACCGCGGGCCGCGAAGTCGTCGACCGCCTTGTCGACGGCTGCCTTGACCGCCACCGCGTTGTCCAACAGGCCCTGGATGACCTGCGGCGCACCTTTCGTCACCTTGAAGGACTTGCCGTCGGCGGCCTTCACCGTCGCCTCGGTGCGCTTGTGCACCGGATCGAACGGCGTGAAATGGGTGACCTGATAGGGCTTCAACACGCCTTTGTCCTTGAGGCCGCCCAGCACCGCCAGATCGATCGTGTCGTCGTTCTCCTGGCGCGAGGCGAGCGCGCCGGCCAGGATGACGTCGTCGGGCGTGATCCCGTCCAGGCAGAAGGGCTCCCCCAGCGTCAGTTTGTTCTGGGTCAGCGTGCCCGTCTTGTCGGCGCAGAGCACATCGACGCCGGCCAGTTCCTCGATGGCGACCAGTTTGCTGACGATCGCCTGTTTCTTCGCGAGTTTGCGCGCGCCCACCGCCATGGTCACCGACAACACCGTGGGCATCGCCACGGGAATGGCGGCCACGGTCAGGACGAGCGCGAATTGCAGCGTCGTGAGAATGGGCTCGCCGCGACAGATCGAGAGGCCGATGATCACGGCCACCACGATCAACGCGAGAACGATGAGATAGTCGCCGATCTTCAGCACCGCCTTCTGGAAATGGCTGACCGTGACCGCCGTCTCGACCAGTTCCGCCGTCCTGCCGAAATAGGTCTTGCCGCCGGTCGCATAGACAAGCGCGTCGATTTCGCCGCGCCGGATGATCGACCCGGAGAATATCGCGTCGCCGGCTTCGCGCGTCGCCGGCAAGGATTCTCCGGTCAGCGCCGACTGATCGACCGAGACTTCGTCGCCGTCCAGCAGGCGCGCGTCGGCGGGAACGATGTCGCCAAGACGCAGGCGTATGACGTCGCCGGGCACCAGCTCCTTCGCGGGCGGCGTGATCCATTTTCCATCGCGCTTCACCCGCGCCTTGATCGCGAGCCTGGCCTTCAACGCGTCGATCGCATTGCCGGCTTCGTGTTCTTCCCAGAAGCCTATGGCGCCATTGGCGACGAGCAACACCAGAATGATGAAGAAGTCAGGCCAGTGGCGAACGATGGCGGAAAGAACCACCGCGACCTCGATCATCCAGGGAATCGGACCCCAGAAGTAACCGAGAAACTTGAGCAGCGCGTTGGTCTTTTTTTCCGGGATTTCGTTGGGACCATATTGCGTCAGTCGCTTTTTCGCCTCGGCCCCGGTGAGGCCCTCCGGCGACGAACCCAACTTTTTCTCGACCTCCGCCAAAGGCAGAGTTTTCAGATCGTCTTTCGGGTCAGGCTGCGGACCGGGTTTCGGTCCGGAAACTTTGGGCTCGGCTGTGTTTGCGGTCATGACGGATCTTCCTTCGATCAGGTCGGCGAGGGCCGCACGAGCGCCAGCGTGTGCTGCGCGATCATCAGTTCCTCATTGGTGGGGATGACCCAGACGGACACCTGGCTGTCCGGGGTGGAGATGCGCGGTCCGCCGGACGCGTTCGCCTTGTCGTCCAGCGTCACGCCGAGCGACCCAAGCCTGCGGCACAAAGCTGCGCGCACCGGGACGGAGTGCTCGCCGATGCCGGCGGTGAACACGAACGCGTCCAGCCCGCCCAGCACGGCCGCATAGGCGCCGGCATATTTGGTCATCGCATGGACAAAATAGTCGACCGCCGCGATCGCGGCCGGCGCGGCGCTGTCCTGCAGGACATGCATGTCGCCGCTGACGCCGGAAAGCCCGAGCAGGCCCGCGCGCTCGTACAGCATTTTTTCCAGCGACGCGGCGTCGAACAGCTTGCGGCGCAACAGATAGAAGAGCGCGCCCGCCGGCACGTCGCCCGAGCGCGTCGCCATCGGCAGGCCGGACAACGCGCCAAAGCCCATCGAGGTTTCGATGCTCTTTCCGTCAAGCATGGCGCACATGCTGGCGCCGCCGCCAAGATGAGCGGCGATCACCCGGCGGGCTTGCGGCGCGAACTTCGGAACCTGCCGGCTGATATAGTCGTAGGAGATGCCGTGGTAGCCCCAGTGGCGCACGCCCGCATCGCGGACATCTTTCGGAAGCGCATAGGTCTGCGCCACTTCCGGCATCGTGCGATGAAACGAGGTGTCGAAACAGGCGACTTGCGGCAAGCCCGGGAAAGCTTCGGCGATGGCCCGGGCGCCGCGAATGTTGAAAGGCTGGTGCGACGGCTCCAGGGCCGTGAGGGATTGGAGGTAGTCGAGCACTTCGCTGTCGATCAGAACCGGCGCCTCGAAGCGGGCTCCGCCAAGCACCACGCGATGACCCGCCGCCACCACCTTCGCGCCGGTGAGATTCGCCTCCAGCCAATTAATCACGAATTGCATGGCGGCCTTGTGATCGATTGCACCTCCCTTGCTCCAGGCGTGGGCGTCGAGCGGTTTGCCGGCGGCGTTGTGGACGACGAATAGTGGATCGGTCTCCATGCCTTCAACGCCGCCTCGGCACAGGAGGGGCAGCGACTTTTTTGCGTCCAGCGCATAGGCGGCGAACTTCAGGCTGGTGGAGCCGGCGTTGAAAACGGCGATGGCGTCGCTCATGGGCGATCACTCCGCCATTTCAGGAAAGAGGATCTCCGGATCGCGCGCCATGGCGTCGGCATAGAGAACCGCCGCCGCGGCCGAGAACCGCCGCCGCGCGGCGGTGTCGGCGCGGCTCGTCAGGATCACCGGCGCCCGCGCGCCGACGACCAGCCCGGCCGTCTGCGCGTCGGCCATGAAGGCGAGGTTTTTATAGACCATGTTGCCGGCCTCGATATTCGGCGCGATCAGGATATCGGCGAGGCCCGCGACCGGTGACGAGATGTGCTTGATCCGGGCGGCTTCGGCGTCCACGGCGGCGTCCAGATCGAGCGGACCGTCGACGACGCCGCCGACGATCTGGCCCCGATCCGCCATTTTGGCCAGAATCGCGCCATCGAGCGTCGCCGTCATCTTGGTGCTCACCATCTCGACCGCTGCGAGCACGGCGACTTTCGGCAGGTCGACGCCAAGCGCGCGGGCGAAGCCGATGGCGTTCTGGCAGATGTCGCGCTTCTGGTCGGTATCGGGCGCGATGTTGAGCGCGACATCGCTGACGACGAAGCGGCGCGCATAGGTCGGCGCCGAAACCATCACGCAGTGGCTGATGAGCCGGCCGGTAAGGAGTTTGGCGTCTTTCTGCATGACCGCATGAAGGAGGACGTCGGTATGAAGGCTGCCCTTCATCAGCGCCGCGACCTCGCCGGCGCCAGCGGCGGCCGCGGCCTTGTGCGCCGAGTTTTCCGGTCCGTCCGTCGGCACGATCCGGCATTTCGCGATATCCAGATGCGCCTGATCCGCAATGCGGCGGATTTCGGCCTCGGGCCCGAACAGCACCGGCAGGATCAGCCCCGCCTCGGCGCTCTCGACCGCGCCGGCCAGCGCGTTGGCGCTGCACGGATGAACGACGCCGGTCGGCATGGGCTTGAGGTCGCGGCAGCGTTCCAGCAGCCCTTCGAGGCGATGCTCCGGCGCCTCGCGCTGCTGCCGCGTCATCGGCGCCGACACTTCCAGGACCGCGGTCGCGATGACGTGGCCGCCCGGATCGGAGCAAAGTCCGTCCAGGACGACGATTCCCTGATCGGCGCGCTTCTCGCGCACGACGAGGCGCGCGGTCATCACAGCGTCGATCGGCAGTGCGCCCTTGATCTGCACCGAGGCGGCACGGATGCTGGCGCCTGGCCCCGGCAGCGATGAACCGACGAGCCCGGTCTGGATCGCCGTGACGATGCCCGCCGCCGCCTGGCTTTCGCCCGGCGCGGCCGGGAGCTCGACACCGCCGAAGGCGGCTTCCCAGGCGCGCACGTCGCCAGCCTGGAGTCTGCGCTCGATAGACGCGCTGTCGCCAGGCGCGATCTCTTCAAGCGTCTTGTTCACGACGATCCGCATGAGATTCAACTCCAAAGTGACCGGCCGTCTGACATTGGCAAGGGCGCGACCGCGACAAAGGCAAGCGTTCGGCCCGCGCAACGCCGAGGACTCAGCCGGATGCAACAACAGCCAGGCGCTTCTCGCGCGGCGCGCCGAGCAGGTCCGACAACCGCGTCAGCCGATCTCGCGCGGCGGCGAGCGGAGATCCGCCCGCGGCGATGATCGCATTCACCTGTTCGAGGAGTTCGCTGCGTGCGTCCGCTTCGGGCACGATCGACGCGAGCGCTTCAACAGCGCGGTCGGGTTCGAGCTGCAGCACGAAGAACTGGTCGCGCACCATCGCCTTGAACTGGGCGAGCGACAAATGCATCAGCCGCTGGCGCGCGACATTGAGCGCGAGCGCAGAGCGCTGGTCGATCGCGCGATCCGCCGCCATCACATAGAGCACCGCCCGCGTTAGCGCTTCATCGAAGCCGCCGGTCTTCAGCTTGGCCTCGTACGCGTCCGACCTGGCGTGGCGCGCCGCGCGATCTTCGGACGAAGGGCCGAGAACCGGCCGAGCCACGCTGTCCGCGTTGACCCCGAGAAGCGCCTGGACGAAAGGCGAGCCATAGAAGGCGAAGAACATCTTCTCGGCCATCTGGTCCCGCTGGACCCGGTAGGCGTCCAAACCCGCGGTGATCTGGTCGGATATCCGGGATTGAAGCGCCAGGAACGGATTATCCGCCGGGACGGGCTTGCGCGACGCGGCCGCCTCGGCAGCCAGCTTCTGTACAGGACGCATCCAGGGATTTCTGTCGGAGAACAGGGTGTAGCTGAGCCTCAACGGGTCAAGATTCCGCATCATATCGGCGGACGACTGGTTGGCCAGCGCACGGACCATCGGCTGCATGAAGGCGCGATAGAGCGACAGGTTGAGGTCCGACAACCGGGCTACGGCGGCGAAGGCGCGGTCGTCCGCGGGACTATTGCGTCCCATCGCACGGATGTCGTCAAGCGACCGCTGTTCGAAGCGTGCGATCCAGTCGCCGGTGACGAAGCCGCCCGCGGGAACATCAGCCGGCCGTGGCGAAAGCACCAACTCATGCAGGCCGGGCGGAAGGCAGTCGATGACATCCATCATCTGCACGAATTCCTCGTCCTGCTTGGCCGCGACCTTGGCGGAGACGAAGATGGCGAGATGCCCGACCTTGTGGCTCAGGCAATAAACGATCGTCCGGCCCGTGGCGCGAATGTCGTCGACATCGCGGTAGACGTCCAGGATCCAGCCCAGCGCCTGCGGCGGCGGACTGATATTGTCTTCCGACGAGGTGAACACGATGATCGGCGACGTGATGTTGCGCAGGTCGAACACCGTGCCGTCGTGCGATTTGATCTCGTTTCGGGTCAGCTTGTCGCCGATGAAAAGGTTGTCGACCAGGAACTGCAACTCGTCGCCGTTGAGTTCGATGAAGTCGCCCCACCATTTCTCGAATTCGAGATAGCGCTCCGCCCCTGTGTCGATATGGGTATAGATTTCATACTGCTTGCCCCAGAGCCAGTAGGCTGGATTCAGCATGTCGAAATTCAGGACCAGGCCCGTGCCGTCGAACTTTCCGTCGCCAAGGTCGCTTGTCAGGGCGGTGAGCCAGCTTCCGCCAAGCAGGCCGCCGGAGTAGCGCATGGGGTCCTTGCCATGGACGCCTTGCCAGTAGGACATGGGGGATCCGGGGACCAGGCAAGGACCGAAGAGATCCGGCCGCAGTATGGCCACCATCAGCGTCTGGTAGCCGGCCTGGCAGTTGCCGATCGCGAACGGGCGCGATGCATCCGGATGGCGCTCGACCACGCGCTCGAAGAACTTCACCTGCCCCTCGACGACGTCGAGGAATTGCTGGCCCGGCTCGGGCGCCGCGCTGAAGGCGATAAAATAGACCGGGTGGCCCGCCTCCAGTGCGTCGCCGATCTCGCTCTCCGCCTTGAACCCGCCGATGCCCGGCCCCTGGCCGGCGCGCGGATCGACCACCACGACCGGGCGTTTGCTTGGGTCGGTCGCGCGCCCCGGCGTCGGCAAGATATGCAACAGCGAATAGTTGATCGGCCATGGCAGCGACCGGCCGCTCATGACGACTTCGTGGTCAAAGCGCAGGACGGTCGCGGTCGGGCGGGAGGTGATCTCGATTTCTTCATTGCCGCGCCGCCGCAGCAAATCGACGAACAGGACGCTGCGCTGGAGCGCATCGATCATATAGGCCGGCCACGCGTTCATGACATTGCCGGGAGTCGCCGCGAACAGCGCGGGGAACGCGGGAGATTGCGTAGCGGAAGGATTTTCGGCCGGAGCGGCCTTTGGCGTCGCCTGATGGGTCATTTGATCTCCAAGGAAGGATGCCGTCCGGGAGCATGCCGGGAATGCTCGTGCGGCATGGGACGGTCACGCATCGGCCGCCGATACGGCCAATGGGACGGTTTTAAGGGGCGGGGCGTGATCGGCACCGTTGGCGCCAAGCGGTTTGCCCGCCTTGTCAAGCAGTTCGAGGAACGGTTTGATGATGTCGATCGGCATCGGGAAAATGACCGTCGAATTCTGTTCGGCGCCGATTTCGGTCAGCGTTTGCAGATAGCGCAACTGCATCGCCGCCGGGATGCTTCCGAGGATCTTGGCGGCGTTGACCAGGGTTTGCGACGCCTGGAACTCGGCCTCCGCATGGATGACCTTGGCGCGACGGTCGCGTTCCGCCTCCGCCTGTTTGGCGATCGCCCGCACCATGTTGTCGGTCAGCTCGACCGTTCGGATCTCGACATTGCTGACCTTGATGCCCCAGGTTTCGGTCTGGGCGTCAAGAATGCTCTGGACATCGGCGCTGAGCTTCTTGCGTTCGGAGAGCATGGCGTCGAGCTCATGCTGGCCGAGCACGGCCCGCAGCGTGGTTTGAGCGAGCATGTTGGTGGCGGGAAGATAATGTTGAACGTGGATTATCGCCCGCTCGGGATTGACGACATTGAAATAAAGCACGGCGTCGACTTTCATCGACACGTTATCGCGCGAGATCACGTCCTGACTGGGGATCTCGATGACCTGAATGCGTAGATCGACCCGCACCATTTCCTGGATGAAGGGGAACAGCAACACCAGGCCCGGCCCTCTGACTCGTTGGAAACGCCCCAGGGTGAAGACGACGGCGCGCTCATATTCGCGTAGAACCTTCACCGCCGCGAGGACCACAAGAAAAGCGGCCAGGACCAGAACCGGGATCGCATAGATAAACATGATGTCGCTCCTTTCAGACCGCGATGAATGCATTCGTTGCGGTGCGGCGGCTCCGCCGCATGGCTCGATCGGCGCGCCGTCCGGTCGGCGGGGACGAAACGCCTCGGCCGATCTCGGAATATGGCGCACATTGGGCGCGGCCGCCGCGGCGCGACAGACTCGGAAATTACTCAACGGCGACGCCTGGCCCGCGAGTGAGATTGCGGGGAGTCGTCGTCTGGGTTCTCCCGGCAGGCGGTGGAGCCGCCAGGGTGCGCAAACACAACGGTGGAGTCGGCGGCGCTCACCGCTCGCCTGCCGGGCTTGCGGAGAGGGCGAGGCGAACTCGGGCCGACAGGGATTTCGCGCCGGCCTTTATCGTGATCTGCGCACGATGGTTTTCCACCCTACGCTGGCTATGGTTGCGGTCTGCGGCGCTGTTCTTGCTGGGATAGACGGCGCCAAAAAAACCGGAACGATAGGTTTGATGCGCTCCGTTCCGGCCGGATTGCTATTACATTTGGTGGTAATGGTGGTGATGGTAATGGTGGTGGTGATAATGGCGGTGCTGAGGGACGCCCACCACGCCTTTGACGCCGCCGACGACACCACCGGTCACTCCACCGACCACACCGCCAACCGCCGCGCCAACCGGACCGGCGGCGCGACCGCCTTCGGCCGCGCCTTGCTCGCCACCCCCGATAACGCCCTGAGCCTGTGTGGCGAGGGGGGTCGAAAGCACTACAGAAAGGCCAAGAAGGCCTGCGGCTATGGTCAACCGGGTTTTCATCGGTAAGCTCCGTTTGCTTGCTGCGCGCCTGAATTGGCTCGGCAGACCTGCAACACATGGCACATTATCAGACGCGCCGACCGCCGAGGCAGGTTCGGAAAGTACTCATCGGATCTGCGACCGAAGATGAGGCTTACCGCCGGACGCAGACTTTTTCCTCGCAGTTCCCGATCAGCGGCCGAAGGCGGAAGCGTCCGGTTCTTGTCCACGCGCATTGACCGCTCAAGTCCTCGAACGGCCGACGACCAATGATTTGTGAGCGGTTGCTACGGTTCGGAGGCTCGACGCCTCCGCGACCCTTATAAGCATAAGTTTAAGCTTAAGCTCGAAGGCTTCGGAGATCGTAACACTGGCCGTTGCGTCTTCATGGCGATGCGGATCGCGCCATGAGCCACGAGCGCACGACGGTGTTTGCGCCGGTGAAATGAAATTCCTGAACTTTTTGATCCTGTCTTCGCGTCTCGGCGTTGTGCTCGGCCAAGGGCTTTAGCATTCACGAGGAAAAGCCGCACTTCGGTGACGAAGCACGGCTCGAAAACAGCATTGGGGGCTGGATAGATATCCTGACCTATCTGTGAGACGTCTTCTGCGCCGCTTCAAACTGCTTTTTCATTGGCTCGAAAGCTGCGGTGAATACGGCGCTCGTCAATTCGGCTATACGACGGCTATCATTGGCGGCGGCTTCAACGCCGTCTTTGATCAACCTTTGCTGCAATTCCATAAACTCTGCCGGGCTTTTGACGGCGACAAGCGCCTCCATGGCGGCGGTCAGGTTCTTGACATTCCTTGCCGCCAATTCCTGATACGTTTTGGTCAATTCCTGAACGGCGGCAACAGAACCTTTTCCGCTTTCAGTCAGGGTGTTGGAACTTTCTTGCATGATCTTTCCGGCGGCGTCGGCGTTCGTGGATAGGGCGGCGCGTGTTTTGGAGATCTGCTCTTCGGTCGGGTTGGCCATGACTCGAAATCCTTGGCTGTTGGGGCTGGTTGGAATTTTCGCATCGTAACGGTCGACGAGACGGCCGCCAGGCTCGGAAAATACTCACAGGCGCTGCGGCGCTGTTGCGGCTGTTTAAGCGCTGTTTCCCCAGCCCTGGCGTTTCAAACCCGGCAGAAATAGCAACAAGCCGTCCAATGGCGTCGGAAAGCTTTCTCGGTCAGCCGGGGGTCGAATGTCTGCGTCTCGTCAGACGCGCTACTGGGCGGCGCCTGGTTTTTCAGGAGCGCTGGGCTTCTGTGCAACACTGCGATAAGCCGCCGCCGGCCAAGATAACGCTCTCGGCAGTTCCGCCACAACCTTGTCGACGAATTGCGATGCGGAGCCTGCGCTCCAGTTGGCTGTAATCGTCGGCGCCAGCATGACGCCAACGCCGACGAGATAAGCAATCACTAACAGGACGATAATCATACGCATCGTGTCCTCCTCCTCACATGGCGATCAAAACGAGAGGCAGTGGGCCGGCGCCAATCGAGACGTCGAACGTCGCGCCAAAATGTTGATCACGACGTCACCGCCAGCCTCGGACTGGACCGGGCCGCAATGCGTGCTTTCCAAACGCTATTCGCCTTCGAGCATTCCGATAAACACGATTCCCGAAAGAATTCCGCCGAAATCGGCAACGTCGCCGATCCAACCGCTGACGGGAATGAAAAAGCCGAAGCCGAAGGCAAATAATGTCAAGCTGATAAGGCCGCTCCCTAGTAGCACCGACATTTTATCGTTCCGTTTCGATCGCTGGCGGTCAGGGAGAGCGTCAGCCTCCCCTTCTCAGCCGCCAGCTTTAAAGTCTGGCGATGAGTCGGAGGTCGCGACAGAGACGGAATCTACTCATCCTCTTCCAGTCGAGACGTCATCCGCGCGCATTTTCGTTCCGATGCCGGCGCGGGCGGCGAACCAAATTTTCGCAATGCGATCCGGTCCCTGCTTTCGCCGCAGGGTCCATAGGTGTTTTCCGACGCTGCCGCGCGATGATTCCCTCCCCTAAACCTCTATCTGTGCGATATTTTATGCGCCGGGACCGCCCGGCGGCTATGCCGTAGCGGCTCCAGATCGCCGAGAGGGCCACAAATGCATACGCTTCTGATTGTCACCCCTTGGTCGTCGTCCTGGGCTACGGCGGCCGTTGTCCTGATCATGGCCAGCATGGCGGCGTTTACCCGGCGGCATGCGATGGCCACCAGCCCTTTGCGCTCGCGCGACGATCGGCTTCCCCCTTTGGGCAGGCCCCGCTTCCACAGCGATTCAACAGGTCGGCCAATGGCCGAGAACGCATGACAATTCTGACCGTGAAGCATGTCACCACCTATTCCTATGCCGCGCCGGTGCGGCTCGGCGAGCACCGGATGATGCTCCGCCCGCGCGACAGCAACGATCAGCGGCTTCTCAACGCCACGCTCGATATCGAACCGCGGCCCCATAGCCTGCGCTGGATTCACGACGTGTTCGACAATTGCGTGGCGATCGCGAATTTCACCGGCGTGACGCAGACGCCTCCGGGTCGGAGAGCAATCTGACGCTCGAACACACGCCCTTCGAGGGACCAGAGTTTCTGCTGGAGGACCGCGCGCGGCATTATCCGTTCCCCTATGACGCCGATGAAATGCCGGACCTGGCTCGTCTGATCGAGCGGCAGCTATCCCGACCCTTCCGGCGAGCTCGATCGTTGGGTTCGGCGCTTTCTCCACCAGGGGCGTCCGACAGAGACCGGGAGCGCTGCTGATGACCTTGACCTATGCGATCAAGGAGGGGCTGACCTATGAGCGCCGCACCGCCAAGGGAACGCAGAGCCCCTTGCAGACGCTTGCGTCGCGGCGCGGCTCCTGCCGCGATTTCGCGACGCTTGATGATGGAGGCGGCGCGCGCGCTGGGCTTCGCCGCCCGCTTCGTCTCCGGCTATCTCTATGTGCCCGATCGCGACGTCGGCGAGACGCCATCTCGGCGGCGGCTCGACGCATGCGTGGTGCCAGATCTATCTGCCCGGCGCCGGCTGGGTCGAATTCGATCCGACCAATGGCATCGTCGGCAGCCGGGACCTCATTCGCGTCGCGGTCGCGCGCGAGGCGCGTCAGGCCATTCCCCTTCATGGGTCGCTATTTCGGCGACGCCGCGGACGATGACGGGAATGGACGGTCTCCGTCCATGTTCGACGGCTCCCGGAAAGCGGCGCCTTTGGCCACGGACGATCGGAACCGTTCGACACATGATGGAATGTTCCGACAAGGCGCGTCGCTCGAACGCGTCATGCGGGCGGACGCAACGCTTGGGCGACGCAAACACGAGGATCGCCAGATGCTCATCCAGGCGGGCTTTGACATCGCGTTCGAATGCCCGGCGCAGACGCCGATGCTGCTTCAGCTCAACGTCCATCCCTCGCGCGAAGCCGATCTGCTTTCGCCGGATATCATCACCTCGGATCCGCCGTCTGCCGATGCGCGCCTATCTCGATCTTTTCGGCAATCGCGTCACGCGTCTCGAAGTCCCGCCGGGCCTGGTCACCTTCTGCAATCGCTTCGTGATCCATGACTCCGGCCAGCCCGGACGAAACGCCGCCCGACACGGATTTGACGCCGATCGTCGATCTTCCCGACGACGTGCTGCTGTACCTCGTTTCAAGCCGCTATTGCGACAGCGACAAGCTCGCCGATTTCGCCTGGTCGACGTTCGGAACATATCCGGCGGCTACGCGCGCGTGCAGGCGATTTGCGACTTTGTTCATGCGAAAATCCGCTTCAGCTACCCGGACGCGCGCCCGACGCGCTGCGCCAGCGATTCGCATGCACGAAGGCGTCGGCGTCTGCCGCGATTTCGCCCATCTCGCCATCGCGCTCTGCCGCTGCATGAACATTCCCGCGCGCTATTGCACGGGCTATCTCGGCGACATCGGCGTGCCGCCCGATATCAACCCGATGGATTTCAGCGCCTGGTTCGAGGTCTTTCTCGACGGGCGCTGGTACACGATGGACGCGCGTCACAACCATCCGCGCATCGGCCGCATCGTCATGGGACGCGGCCGCGACGCGGCCGACGTCCCGATCTCGACGGCCTTCGGCGTCGCCAATCTCGTGCGTTTCGAGGTGCTGACCGACGAAGTGGCGCCATCTCACATCCCGTAACGTGGATCGACGCGTCATCGTGATGCGGCGGCTTGAGGAGCGCCGCCCCAACCTCGCAGGAGTGGACATGAAAATTCTGATGGTTCTGACCTCCCACGACAAACTTGGCGCAACCGGCCAGAAGACCGGATTCTGGCTGGAAGAGTTCGCCGCACCCTATTACGTGTTCGTGGATGCGGGCGCCGATGTCACGCTCGCTTCGCCTCTCGGCGGACAGCCGCCGGAAGACCCGAAAAGCGACGCGCCGCAGTCGCAGACCGACGCCACCCGGCGTTTCAGAGCAGACGCGGCGGCGACAGCCGCGCTGGCCCACACGCTCAAACTGGGCGACCTTTCCCCAAAAGATTTCGACGCGATATTCTATCCCGGCGGCCATGGTCCACTCTGGGATCTCGCGGAGGACAAGACGTCCATCGCGCTTATCGAAGGCGCGCTTGCGGCGGACAAGCCGGTCGCCGCCGTTTGCCATGCGCCAGGCGTCCTCCGACATGTGAAAACGCCGCAGGGGCGATCCGTGGTCGCAGGCCGGAAGGTCACCGGCTTCACCAACAGCGAGGAGCAGGCGGTCGGGCTGACCGAGGTCGTTCCTTTTCTTGTCGAGGAGATGCTTCAGGCAAACGGCGGAATTTATTCGAAGGCTGGCGACTGGCAGCCCCACGTCGTCGTCGATGGGCGGCTGATCACTGGGCAAAATCCCGCGTCATCGGAACTTGCGGCAAAGTCCTTGCTCGATACGCTCCGCGCGGGACCGACTGCCAAACCGTGAGCCTGAATGTGAAACATTCCAGTGACGCCTGGTTTCAAGCGCGTCGGGCTGGATCGCATTCGATCCGATCAACCGCAGTTTCAGCGGCGGTAATCCGATACGCGTCGCGGTTGCGCGCGACATCCGTCAGGCCATGCAGGTGGCGGGCAGATTTGTCGGCGCCCGCGACGCTTTTCCCGCCATGGCGGTCGAGGTCGCGGCTCTGGCTTGAGCGCGATCCTTTCGCGATGGAGCGGGACGATCGCACAACGAAAAAAGCCGCCAGTCGGCGGCCCTTTTCTGCATGGCGCGTAGCCAAATCCCGCCCTCAACGAAAAGTCCCGCCGAGGCCGAGTAAACCGGTTCAGTCGTGGCGATAGTAATGATGATAGTGATGATGGTGGTGAAACCCATGGCCAATGGATGGCCCTGCCACATAGCCAACCGCGCCGCCAGCGACCGCGCCGACCGGTCCGCCAACAATGGCGCCGGCCCCCGCTCCCATCAATCCATCATTCAGCCGTTCCCCGGCCATGGCCGGAGCTCCGGCAAAAGCGACTCCGAGAAGAAGCGCTAGAACAAAAAAAGTGTGTGTCATTTTATTTACTCCGTATGCGGCGTTATAAAATGGCTTATAGCACACATATTACCAAATTACAATAATAATATTATTTTAGTTTTAATATTGAGTGACAATTATGATTGCTATCATATCATTTTTCGCAGTAAGCTGTATTTTTTAAAAGCGAACACAATTCATTGTTTCATGCATTTGCGATCGTTATTTATCGCAATAACTTCATGACTGGCTTTCACAGCAGCCAAATACCGCACAAACACTGGGCGATCAGTCATCTATTTTGTGTGACGCCCGGATCGGCCTACGCCGTCTGGAACCACCAACACAGTGAGACCTCTTTCATGACCAATAGCCCCATGAAGTCCGACCCAGCCAAGCCCGCCGCGCCGCATGCCGCGCCGTCGCCCGCGAACAGCCCTTGGCCGGCCCGCGACCCCAGCAGCCGCCCCGGCCGCCCCAGCGGCCAAGCCCGCCCAAGTGAAGAAATAAGCTTCCCTTTTGGCGGCTCCCCAGAACGAGAGCCCGATGATTTTTTGGGCGGGTGGCGGTCATTCGCCGCCCACCCCTTCGAATTCGCCCGAAGCGCCCTGAATTCGCGCGCAACGGGAGTTCCGGACGTGGCCGAGACCATTCCTTTCGGACGACGCGTTCCGCTTCCCGCAACCGTCCAGACCCTCCACGACCAGTTCGTCATGGAGCGCGACGGAAAAGCGCGGCTGATGGCTGCCCCGTAGCCCAGACTGAACGCTCGCCCGCCCCGCGCGCGTCGTCGGAAATTAAGCGCATCGTCTTCCGCCGCTTATCCGTGCGAGCGGCCCAGCGAGCCGATGACCATGCCAACGCCAAGGGCGATCAACACGGCGGTCAGCGGATTCCGCTCGATGCCGCCCCAGAACTGAGAGCTGGCCGCTTTGACATTTTTCTGGGCGTCACCGGCGGCATTCGCGATCGCGCTCCGGGCGTCCTCAACCGCGCTGGAGACGTGAATCCCGGCCGCCTGGGTTTGTTGTTCCACCATCCCGCGCATCTCTTCGGCCAAATGCGCGATGTCGCGCCGCAGGGCGGCCAGATCCGCGCCGATGTCCGCTGTGGCGCCTTCAACCTTGGGGGTCATGCTTGTCTCCTGTGAAATCGGCCGACGCCGGGCGCCTTCCGTGGAAAGTGGAGCCGCGCCAGGCTAAATTCGCCCCATGACAAGCAAGACGATGACAATGAGCAGGACGAGACCAATTCCGCCGCTGGGGAAATAGCCCCAGCTCGCGCTGTGCGGCCACGTCGGCAATGCGCCGAGGAAAAACAGCACCAGTATGATGAGCAAGATTGTACCGAGCATCGGAAAAACTCCTGGATAATGACGCGCCGCGCTTGGAAGACTTCGAATCTGTTCGCGCGGCGCGCGCGGCGACAGGGCGTGACAAGCGTCCCCGAGCATTATTTCTTCAGCGCGTCCGTCAGCACGTCCTTCACGCCGCCGACGGCGTTCTGGATCTTGCCTTCGGTTTTGTCGTTTTTGCCTTCGGCAACGAGCTTGGCGTCGCCTAGGGTTTTGCCGGCGGCTTCCTTGATGGCGCCCTTGGCTTGCTTGGCGACGCCGGCGATACGATCCTTGTCCATGTCAATGGCTCCTGTTTGTCGATGATTTCGTGGGTCAATCCCGAGGCGCCCTGCCGAGCGAACTTGTTCCGCACATCGGACGCCTCAACCGTCAGAGGCAGCTTGGCGGCGATCTCTGCGCCGCGCGACCTCCCCCTGCAAATCTTTGGTTCATTTCTCGCGAGCCGCCGGTCACTTTCCGCCACTCGCCCTTGTGCAATTTAGCCTGACGGATGTCCGAGCCGACAGAATCGGAAAATACTCACGGTGGAGAGCCAGATGTGGCGTTGCCAAGGATGCGCTTCAAAGTCCCGTCCATGCTCCCGCGTCCGGAACAATGCCGGGCTGAAAAAGCCAAAGCGCCTCACGCCGCTAAATTGCATTGCATCCTGGGGCCTGAACCCATGCGCGCTGCCCGCTGACGGCGGAACCGGAAAGGTGGACAGGGTCTGAGTATATTCCAGAGTCTGCCGTAAATCCTTTGTCGTAATCTATCTTTTCCATGCGCCGGGCGATCAGCTGATCCTGGCCCATCGGATTCACGGGCATTTGAAGTGAAACACGCACACAAGCAAATAGCCGTCTCCGGAACCGTGACATCCGTTTTTGCCCGGCGGTTTGTCGTCGAAGCCAAGGACGGCAAGCATCTGGCCGATATGGGAGCCGACGCGGTGGATCTCGTCGGTCTGCATGAGGGCGACGAGGCGACATTCAAGGGCCGTCGCAAACTTTCCGAGTTCAAGGTCACGGAGATCGCGAAGGGGCGGGGAGAGACAATCCTGATCGAACGCAAGCACAAGCATGAACGCAAGAACGGTCACGACCGGCGTCGTGCTTGTCGCGATCCTCGCACCGCTGTCGCGGCGGTAAAGCTTGAAGGTTTTGAGGTGTTGGGCGAGCCGCGCGAAAAGCCCAAGCATTTTGAAATTCTCGGGCTCTCCACGAATGGAAAGTTCATCGAATTTCATGTCGAACCGGATGGCGCGATCGGCAAGCGGAAACCCGCCGATACATGCGAGCCGAAATGGGCTTCGGCGATTGCGGAAAAATAGCGACGGCGCCCGCGTGGAGGCGCCGTCGAGAGCTTCCGGCGATCGATGGCGTTCTCGACGCGCCGGCGCTGGCGAACGCCGATTGCCCGCCGCGTCTTGCGGCGGTCTCACTTGTCCAACCAGTTTCATGGAGAGCAAAATGAAAAAATTTCTGATCATCGGCGTTGCAAGCGCCGCGCTGTCAGGCTTTGCGAATGGCAACGTTTCGACCGCCCAGGCCGGACCCATACCGAACGCCATCGGAAGCGCGGCAGGGCGCGCGGCTCTTCCATTGGAAAACGTTCAGTTTTTTTGGGGCGGCCGCAACTACTGTTGGTATGACAACGCCTGGAATGGACCGGGCTGGTATTGGTGTGGCTATCCGTGGCGTCAAGGCTACGGCTGGGGCGGCGGCTATGGCTGGCACGGCTGGCATGGCGGTCACGTCGGCGGGGGCCATGTCGGCCATGTCGGCGGCTTCGGCGGCGGCCATGTCGGCCATGTCGCCCATGTCGGCCATGTCGGCCATGTCGGCCATGTCGGCGGCTTCGGCGGCTTCGGCGGCGGCCACGGCGGCGGCCACGGCGGCTTCGGTGGCGGCCACGGCGGCGGCCACGGGGGCGGCCACGGCGGCGGCCACGGCGGCGGCCACGGCCATCACTAAATCCGTTGGCGTCAGCCGGCTTGCCAAACAGCCTTGACCCCATCTTGACGAAGGTCGGGCGGCGACGGTCTCACTCATCCAACCAGTTGCATGGAGAGCAAAATGAACAAATTTCTGATCATCGGCATTGCCAGCGCCGCGCTGTCAGGCTTTGCGAACGTCAATCTTTCGATCGCCCAGACCGGCGCTCCCATACCGCCCGCGCCCCAGGCGGGCGCTCCCTCACCGCCCGCGCCACCGGGACAGATGATGGGACCGACGGACAACCAGATCGCCAATATGGTGGACGCCCGGATTGCTCAATTGAAGGCCAATCTGAGTCTGACCGTCGGCCAGGAAAAGAACTGGCCCGGCTTGCAGTCGGCCTTGCACGACGATGGAATGGCGCAATTGAAGGACGCGATGGAAGGCAGGAATCGCCCGATCCGACGAGATCGCGCGCAACAGGGGCAGAATCGCCCGAACGATATCGCGCTTATGCGGACCATGGCCGACGACCTCACCGCCAGGGGCGTGGCCTTGAAGAAGCTCGCCGACGCCGCCGAACCACTTTATGGCAGCCTCGACGATCGGCAGAAAAACGAATTGATCCAGTTCCTCAGGAACGACTTCGAAAGACGCCGCCGCTGAGTTCTCGCGTCCGGGAGCCGATCCGTCGATGCAAGCGGACCGGATCCCGGAGGCCCCGCGCTCCAGTTATCGGCTCTCAGGCTTGGTGATTTTGCGTTTGGCGTGTTAGATCAGACAAGCCGACGCGGGAGAGGCGCCGTCATCAATTCTGACTTTCGCACTTGCCGCAACCAGGAGAGATCGGGATCATCGCGCGCAGCCAGCCTGAAAACGAGCGGATCAAGCCAGCTTTTTGGCAGAGCCACCTCATCGGCAATGGCGCGAAGGCGCATGACAATGAGGCGTAGTTTCGTCTTTTTCGCACTGGCCTTGTGTCAAGTCATGCTCTGCGCCTGCGCCAGCGTGCCTCGTATCCCCTTCACCAACGCCGACCAGATGGCGGCGGTCCCAACCGACGCGCGGAACATTCAATTCTGGGCCGACGCGCCGGAGAACGTCTTGCAGGACGCCGTGCGGCGCGCGGTCGTCCAGAAGGGGCAGCCCTTCACCTATCTTGCCTTATCGGGCGGCGGCGGCGGCGGCGCTTATGGCGCCGGCGTGCTCAATGGGTGGACGGCGTCTGGAACACGTCCAGAGTTCACGGTGGTGTCGGGCGTTTCCGTCGGCGCGATGATCGCTCCCTTTGCTTTTCTTGGTCCGGGTTACGACGAGAAGCTGAAGCAGATCTACACCAGCGGCGAGGCGCAAAACCTGATCGAACATACCAGCCCTCTTGGAGCGGTGTTCGGAGGCGGCCTGATCGGGAGCAGGCGCATGCGGGATATGGTCGAACGCTATGTCGACGACGAGATGCTGCGCGAAATCGCGCGGGAGGATGGCAAGGGGCGCCGCCTTCTGGTCGTCACGACCGATCTTGACGCACAACGCGCCGTGATCTGGGATATGGGCGCCATCGCGGCGAGCGGCGGCCCTGACGCGTTCAAGCTGTTCCGCGACGTTATCGCCGCTTCCGCCAGTATTCCCGTGGTTTTCGAGCCACAACTCATTGATGTTGCGGCCAACGGCCGGCGCTTTCAGGAAATGCATGTCGATGGCGCCGTTACCGCGCCCATTTTTATCCTGCCGGATACGGTGTTGCTTGGCGGCAAGTCGATTGCGACGCGCGGCGGCCGCCAGAATTTGTATGTCATCGTCAACGCGCAACTCGACGCCGGCTTTCAGGTCGTTCCCAACAAGACCGACGCGATTGCGGCGCGTTCCATCGGCGTCATGGTCAGGGTCGATACCGAAGCCGTGCTTGCTCAAACTTATAAAGTCGTCGCCCGTGACGGTTTGGGCTTCAATCTCAGCTATATTGGCAAGGACATCGCCGAGAGCGGGGGCACGGGATTCGAGACGAGCGCCATGCGCCGGCTGTTCGCCTACGGCTACGCGAAGGCAAGCGCCGGCTCATTCTGGGAGAACAAGCCGCCTCAGGTCGAAACGGCGAGGGTGACTGCGAAAACGGCGGAACGCTGAGCTGGCGGCGGTCGTTGCGACGGAAACCGCGCTGGCCTGCGGCCGCGCCGTTGATGTTTTCCGACCTGCGCCGGCGCCTGTCGCCGGCCTTGCAAAGCTTGAGGGACATTCACGGTCGAAACTTCCATGCTAGGATCAGCCGCGCATTCGGGCGACCTTCGCCTGGGCGCTGAAGAGCGGATGTTAGGCGCCAACATGAAGATCGAAGACCGGTTCGTGCGCCCTGGCCAACGCGGCGCGGCTCTCGACAAAACACGAAATTTCAAAATGTCGCGGTCATCTCACGCCTATGTGCGCGGGAATGTCAAAAAATTCTATGATTGGCTCGAAGGGCAGAAGAGCGGGACGCTTCCCGATGGGCCGCCGATATGGATTTGCGGCGATTGTCACGTTGGAAATCTGGGGCCTGTGGCCAACGCGTCGGGCCATATCGAGATTCAAATTCGCGACCTCGATCAAACCGTCATCGGCAATCCGGCTCATGACCTTATCCGGCTCGGCCTGTCCCTCGCGTCGGCCGCGCGCAGTTCCGATCTTCCCGGGATAACCACCTCAAAAATGCTCGAACAGATCATGGAGGGTTACAAACGCGCCTTCGAGCCGGAATTCGACGCCGAAAGCGTTTTTGAGCAGCCAAAGCCCATCCGTCAGGTGACCAGACAAGCCGCTTCCGCTTCGTGGAAAACGCTTGCGGCCGAGCGGATCGAGGATAAGAGACCGATCCTTCCGCTGGGCCGGCGATTTTGGCCACTCGCCAAGGCGGAAAAGCATCAAATCGAAAAGCTTTTCGCGGGTGAGGAAATGCGCAACCTCGCCACTCTGCTGCGCTCGCGCGACGCCGCTGCGGACGTCAAGCTGGCCGACGCCGCCTATTGGCTGAAGGGATGCAGCTCGCTTGGCCGTCTGCGCTATGCCGTCCTGCTTGAAGTTGGCGGCAAGAAGGGCAAACGCCCGGACTATTGCCTGATGGATCTGAAGGAGGCCGCGCAAGCCGCCGCCCCACGCGCCGCGAACGCGCCTATGCCGGTCGATCAGGCGGAGCGCGTCGTCGAAGGGGGCAGAAACCTCTCACCCTTTCTCGGCAACCGGATGCGCGCCGTGAAGCTGATGGAAAAAAGCGTCTTTGTGCGGGAGCTCATGCCGCAGGACCTGAAGATCGAAATGAACCGCGTGACGCGCGACGAAGCGATAGACGTGGCTCGCTATCTGGCCGCCATCGTTGGCAAGGCGCATAGTCGGCAGATGGATGGCGCAACCAGAAAACAATGGCAGAGCGAACTTCTGCGCAACCGATCCAAATCCCTGGATGCGCCAAGCTGGCTTTGGGGCAGCGTCGTGACGCTTCTGGTCGATCACGAACGCGCCTACCTTGAACATTGCCGCAAATATGCGTCCGTGGCGGACTGAACCCCCGTGCGGTTGAATCCGATCGTCGTCAGTCCATTTCTCAACCGGAAGCCAGGAAACATCCATAATGCGCGCACAGCACAGAGAACGGCACCGAACGGGAAATATCGGCTGGCTGCGGGCTGCGGTCCTGGGCGCGAACGATGGGCTGCTATCGACAGCCAGTTTGGTGTTGGGCGTCGCGGCCGCGCATGGCACCCGCGGCGCAATATTGGTTGCCGGCGTTGCGGGCCTGGTCGCCGGGGCGATGTCGATGGCGGCGGGCGAATATGTGTCGGTTCATTCGCAGGCCGACGCCGAAAAGGCCGATCTGGCGCGCGAGCGTCTCGAACTCAAGACCGACGTCGCCGGCGAACACCGCGAGCTCGCCGCCATTTATGTCGGCCGCGGTCTCGATCCCGCGCTCGCAGAGACGGTCGCCGCCCAGCTCATGGCGCACGACGCCCTCGGCGCGCATGCGCGCGACGAACTCGGCATTTCCGAAACGCTCATGGCGCGGCCGATTCAGGCGGCCTTCGCTTCCGCAGGAAGTTTTGCCGCCGGGGCGGCGATGCCGCTCGTCGTCGCCGCGCTGGCGCCCGACGCCGCGCTCATATGGCTCGTGGCGGGCGCGTCCCTGCTTTGTCTTGCCGTCCTGGGCGCCTTGGCGGCGCGCGCGGGCGGCGCGAAAGTGGCGACCGGCGCGGTGAGGGTCACGTTCTGGGGCGCTCTGGCCATGGGCGTGACCGCAGGCGTCGGGGCCTTGTTCGGGACAGTGGTGTGAGCGCGATCCAGCGCGTTTTCGCGCGAACTTGGCGCCGGGGGCTTGAACCGGAGGTCCGCGAAGCGAATTAGCGTAAAAATATTCTGGCCGTCAAAGTTTGTTGTCGTTGTCCTGGTGAGCTTTCCTGTCCGCCTCGAGGCGCTTTATGGCGAGCCGATAGGCGATGTAATACATGTAGATGTGGTCGACATATTGGACGGTTCTCTGCCCCGCGATTTTGGCTGCGCCGAGCTCGACATTGTTGAACCAGACGTTTGGATCGAGGCCCGCCCGCTGCGCGAAAGCCCGGAACCTCGCCAGATTGCCAGGACCGGCGTTATAGGCTGCGAAACTCATCAAGGTCCGGTTGACCGGATCGATCGCCGGATCCGAAAGATAGGTGTCGGCGAGATAACGCAGATAGGCGCATGCGGCGTGAACATTGCGGCCCGGATCGGTTGCGACGCCAGTGATCCCGATCGGCATGGCGGCTGCGGTCGAAGGCTTGATCTGCATCAGGCCCACCGCTCCCGACACGCCGCGCCGCGACTGTTCGAGCTGCGATTCTTGGTAGCCTTGCGCCGCAATCATCAGATAATTTAAATTATACTGCTCGCCGTAACGGCGAAACAGGTCCATGAGGGCGACAAATTTTTTCGCCTCACTCTCGGCGAGCGAATTCTTGACGACCCGCTTGTCGGTGAAATAACGCCGGCTGATTGTCGCGCCGAAGCTGGAGCCGGCGAGATGGGTGGCGAAAAAGGCATTCAGTTCGCCCTTTAATTTCGGGCTGTTCTTGCGAATGGCCCAGGCGACTTCCCCACCCTGGCTGACGACAAGATCGGCGCGCGGAATGGCGTTAGGAAAAATGCGCGTCCATATGGTCGCCTTGGTGTCGTCGACGACGATATAGGGAAGCAGCCCGGCGTTCACCATCTCGATCAGGTCTTCGTCCTCAAGGTTCTCGTCAATCGGCAAGATCGCGATCGGCTTCAGCCCCCTGGCGACGAATGTGTCGCTGAGCTTGGCCAGATGGTCCGCATAGCTGCTGGATGGACGCACGTGAATTTCGCGCCCCGCCAGATCCTCGATCGAAACGAGCTTTGGCGCGGACGGACCGACGACGATAATCTCCCTGACATTTTTCAGCCACGGATTGACGAAATCGACGCTGGCCAGGCGTTTATCCGTAATCGTCAAATTGGCGGCGACCGTATCGCCCTTGCCTTCGTTCAAAGCATCCAGCAAGCGATCGCGGGCGGTGGGAAGGAAAGTGACGCGTATGCGCAGCGCCCTTGTTTTATGACGTAAATTTATCCAATCTTCCAGCGCGCGACCAAACTCGGCGACCACGCCCATCTGACGTCCGCGATCAACGAAAAACAGGGTTTTGCTGTAAGGAACGAGGATACGAAGCGTCCTTCGTTTCAGCATGTCGGGAAAATCGCCTTTCCAGTTCTGCGCCCTCGGGAGCACAAACCTTTGGCCGATCAACTTTTGGGCGGGAACGGGCGACGCGGAACCGAGCACGAATGCGAGAATCCAAAATACGACGCCGATGCGGGTGGCAATCGACCGCACGAGGTGTCCTGGGAGATTTCGCCTCCCCTTAAAAACTCGAATTCCTGGTGCGCGCCACGCCAATTCGTGATGCTCCTCACGTTTGGAAACCCCGTGTTTCAAGTAGAGGTGGGTTCCCCAGCCGTCGCTTCCTGTCGTTGCGATGACGATTTCATGTCGAGCGCCAACAACTGCTCTTTATCTTGAACCCAGACGGCCGCCCGGGCAACAAGGAAGCGGAGGCGGCAAGGCGTGGCGAACAGCCGCGCCGAGCCGACGCATGCGATCGGCAAGGTGGTCTGGATAGAGGACGGCCGCATAGGCCAGCCATATGGGCGCCGGCAATTCCGAACTTCAGAGGGGGAGCCTCAACTCGACTGGCGTCGAGCTTCCGGGCGTCGGCTACGGAACAGAGGACGATCCCAGCAGCGGAAGCACCCGGGACACGATCGACCCCAGACAGATCAGCACCACCAGCAGCTTGAGAAGCTGCGCCAGCCGCCTTTCGGGAGCGAATTGATCGATGACCCAGAACAAGATCGCGCCAACGACGACGGTAATCAGGATGCCAATTGCGAGTGTGAGCACGACGGTCTCCCCCCAATCCTAGCGGCAGTCTTTTCAAGCTTACCATCGGCCCCGTCTGTTGACGAGCTTAAGAATGATCAAAAGCAAAATGGCGCCGATGGTGGCGGCGGCAATGGTCGCCGCGACGTCGGCCCCAAGGTGGACAATCGGGAGAGCAGGGCGCAAATCCCAAATATCACCGATGCATCAACGCCGGCCATGCGACTGCGGTAGGTTCGGACTTTGCTCGCGGTCCCACTTATCGCGACGGACAAGGCAAGGCGCGCCGCTAATCCCGTGCGGTTCAGCATCATTCGCTCGATCGCGGCAACGACATCCCCAGTGGGGGTTTGCTGGCGGTCGACGCCTGGGGGATGTCGAGCTTCACCGGTGGGGAATAAATGACCGCGGCTCTTTGCGCTCCGACCATCGCAACCACCAGAAGCAGATTGAGCAAAACGACGCAAAGGATGGCGCGAGAACTCAACCCCACGCCGCCGGCAGGCAATTGTTCGCTCAACCCGGATGAGGAACGAACGCCGCGCGGCAGGAGCGTGATCAGTCTCGCGGCAACTGTTTCCGGCTCGAGCGGCGCCGTCGATGCGATTTCAAGTCCCGCGATCATGGACGTCACCCGACGATTTGCGGCTCCTTTCGGCATCCGCGCCAGTTCGGCGGCCTCGCGCCACGGATCGATATCCAGTCGCGCCAAGGCCGAGAGAACGGTGAGAAGCATTCCATTTTTTTCTTGGCCGATTGGCGCGAACAGAAATGCGTCAAATTCCGATCCAAGCGTCAATTTCTTCGAGGGTTGCGCCATTTCAGCCACCGGATTCCCACGCCTGCGTAGAGCGAAAAGTCCGGCTCATGGTCATGGCGCATCTGGTTCCTGTCAGCCCTGACGCTATCGTTCGCCCCCCTGCCGCGTCAGACTCGGAATCTACCTAAACGAAGCCGCCTCGGCAAAGCGTGGAGGCTCTTCACGATTTACCTGACCTTGGAAAAAACGACCTGATGCGAGCCGCCAAATTTCGCGTTTGAGTAGTTTCCGATCCTGTTCCTGGCGCCCTCGCCGACGCACGACTTTCTCATGCCGATAAAATCGATCAAAGTCACAAAGCCGCGTGTTGTCGTTTCCATCGTCGCGGTCTTTTGCCTTGTTGTCGGCGCGTGGCTCCTCCTGCGCCCTCGCAACCCTGTGGTGGTTGAATGGCAAGGCTATGCCGAAGCGGATCTCGTTAAGGTCGGGCCGACGCAGCAGGGCCTGCTGACGGCCGTTCACGTCAAGCGCGGCGATAGAATTGTCAAAGGCGCGCCCTTGTTCGACCAGGACGACGCCGACCCGCGGCGGCGACGCATGGTTCGGCTCCGCGGAGCGCGTGTTGGCGACGCTTAGCTGCGTCGCCTTGATATGGCGATCCAACACTCAGGCGAGGCCTCTGGCGCCGATAGACCTTCTGAAAGCAAACCGTTCGCGATGTCGGTCGTGACGTCGCTCGCCTCGTTCAGCGCGCAAATTCTGGCTTTCGCCTCGCTGCCCTTCTACCTGCAAGACGTCCTGCATCGGAGCCAGGTCGAGACGGGGCTCTTGATGACGCCCTGGCCTGTGGCGACCGGCGTTGCGGCGTTTATCGCGGGCCAACTGGCCGACAAGTTTTCTGCGGCGATTCTCAGTGCGGTCGGGCTCGCTGTTCTCGGGGTCGGACTACTTTCGATGGGTCTTTTGCCTACAAAAACGACGTCGTTCGCGA
This sequence comes from uncultured Pseudomonadota bacterium, assembly GCA_963703385.1. Classification (GTDB taxonomy): domain Bacteria; phylum Pseudomonadota; class Alphaproteobacteria; order Rhizobiales; family Beijerinckiaceae; genus Rhodoblastus. Next base: position 2,450,354 of record OY969816.1, on the reverse strand, counting down.
TTTAGGGATTGATGGCGATCTGCGGGCTGGGTTTCGGCTTCTTCCAGTCGCCGAACAATCGGGCGATGCCTTCGGCGGCTCCATTGCTGCGAAGCGGCGCGGCGAGTGCGCCGCTGGCTTTCTGGAACGTGGCGGGAGAGCGATAACGCCGGTTCAACGCTCGCAGCAATCTTGCTTGGCTCGACACCACTACGTTGGCTTGCGACGTGAACGGCGCAAACGGAAGCGAAACACGTTTCGTATCCTGAAGGGTTCCGCGGCCTCTTCCTCGGTCATCGCGTCTTCGATCGTTGGCGGCGTCAAATACCAGGGCACGGCGATGACCACCACGCGCGGGCCGCCATATGCGAGCACCGCGGAGCGAAGCCGCCGGGCATGCTGGGCGCTCAGGAGGTAGTCCCACCAGTGTTGCTTGACGAGCTCGGGGATCAGCACCGCGATCGTCCGATCGGGATTCTTATCCTCGATCTCTTTGATCAATTTCAAAAACGGCGCGTGAATGCGCCGATAGGGAGCGCTCAGGAACACCAGTTGCGGCGGATGAAGAAAGTGCGCGGCGCGCGCGGGATCTTCGATATTCTTGGCCCATTGCGCACGAAGCTTCCGCTCTTCCGCCTTCACGTCCGGTCCTTCGAGCGCCGCCAGACGCACCGCCGTCACATCCGATGATAGCTCCATGGCGAGGCCGAGCACCTTGTCGGCCATCAAATTCCATTCTTTTAACGTGACCACGACAATCGGCGGCTTCCTCTGATGAAATTTGAGCGGCTCCTTGTCCCGCAGTTGATCGTCGATGTCGTCGTAATACCGCTTGATCGCCTTGTGCAGCACGATGACGCAAGGAATGGCTACGATCGTGATCCAGCCGCCCTGAGCGAACTTGGCCACGATGATGACAGCAAGCGCGGTGACGGTCGCCGAGGCGCCAATGGCGTTGATAACCAGATTGATCCAGACCCGCCGGCGTTCCGCCGCGTGGCGCTTGTCGCGCAGCTCGCGCCGCCAGTGCGCCACCATGCCCGCCTGCGATATGGTGAAGGTCAAAAATGCGCCGATGGCAAAAAGCGGAATCAAGCGGTCGGTGATGCCGTCAAAAACGGTCAACAACAGTCCGGCGGTAAGCGCGAGAAAGATAATGCCGACCGAAGACACTAGCATTACAGTTGCGATTTGATATGAGCGCGTTTTGCATGAGCCTGGTGGGCGCGTCGCCAAAGCGACCAGGCGATGACGAAGTCTGGTCGTATGCGTCTTCTCGCCAAGCGCGTGGCTATGCGGCGGATTTCCTGGATCGACCAACGGATCAGGGCGCTTTTGCCGTCAAACGGCGCGCGATACTCGCTCTGCGCCGCATCGTTTTTGGGGGCGGCGCGACGGCATTGGCGTGAATCCGGATCGCTGCCATCATGGCGAAGGCCAGCATGACCAGTGACACATGGCGACGCCATCCGTGCCAGGAGCGCGTCTCGTTATGATCGAGGCCGAGTTCATTCTTCGTCGTCTCGAAACTGTCTTCGATCGCCCAACGATGCCCCTCGATTTTGGCCAGCCTCTCGATCGTCGTTCCGATCGGCGCCCATGTCGTGAAGAAGGCAAGATCGCCGTCAGTGATTTTGCGGCGGATCAAAAGTCCGCGCGTCCATGCTTGCCCCGCGAGAGCCTCCTTGTATTCGCCAGCGTCGAGATCGGCGAGTTCGAGATAGACCCAGTCATGCAAGCGCTCGCCCTTGGTTCCCGCGCCCGCCGAAAGGCGCCGCCACGCGGAGGCCGGCAGAGCGTCGGCGATGTCCTTGGCCGTTCCCGAGACCTGCGGCGCCTTGCCCCAGGAATGAAACGGCTGATTGCTTTTGACGCCGAGCACATAGCCCTTGCCGGCGCGGCGCAGCGTCATCTCCATGTCGCCGACGCCGTAAACGCTGTCAGCGGCGACGAAGGAGAATGGAACTTCTGCCGCAATGGCGCGCTCGATCATGGCTCGCGCCAACGCCGGCTTGGTCGCAAAGCCGCCCGAGGCGCTGTCGATGATCTCTTGCGGAACATGCGCCTTGGCCATGCGCGCCGGATCGTCCGTCCAGCTTTTGGGCAGATACAATTCGCGGTCGATAAAGGCATGACCGTGCGATCCGACATAGCAGGCGAAAACGCCGATCTGGCAGTTCGTGATCTTGCCCGCCGAACCCGTATATTGCCGTGCGACGCCGCAGGACGACTTGCCCTGTTTCAAAAACCCCGTCTCGTCGACGACGAGAACCGCATCTTCGTCGGCCAGCGCCTCCAGAGCATAATCGCGCACGATGTCGCGCAACGCGTCGGCGTCCCAGCGTCCGCGACCAAGGATCGCCTGTTGCCGCCAAGGCCCCGGATCGCCCGCCGCTTCGGCTCGCATCCAGCCCGTCTTGCGCCGTTCATCGCCAAGCAACCCGTCGAGGAAATTCTCCGCAGACCACGCCACTCGCGCTTGCGTAAAGAGCGGCCGCATCCGACTCTTCACATCCCGCAGCGACGACGCCCACAACTCCAGCGTCGTCTCGATCGAAGCTCCCGACATCCCGCGCCTCCATGACGAATCATGGTGACCCAGTGAGTCAGAAGCCCGCTAAACGCGCAACTGTAATGCTAGTCGGCGGCCAAAAATCGCAAACGACCGCGGCAAGAATGAATCCTGCGCCACGACATGGTACAGACGCGGCAAACCGACGAAGCTCGTGCTCGCGGACAGGCAAAGGGCGCAAAGCGCGCTGCCAATCGCCAGGTAATAGAAGACGCCGCGTCCCGCCACCGCGCCGACGAGCTGCGACAGCACGCTCTGGTAACCAGACTGCGTCTGGTCAGTGGCCATGATGCCGTAGGAGGCCGCGAGGTAGGCGATGCCTCCGAGCAGGATGCCCAAAGTTACGACAATCGCAGCGAGAGTCCGGCGAGCGTTGGCCACGCACGGCGCGCGAAATGCGTCGACACCGTTGCTGATCGCCTCGACGCCGGTCATCGCCGTGCAGCCGCTGGCGAACGCCCGCAGCAATAACCATAGGCCGACCGGCTCGACGGCTTTGGGCGGCGCCGGCGGAGGCACGACCGGTTGCGGATGTCCGCCGCTCGTCATGGCGGCATAAGCGCCAAGGGCGAGAACAATCATGAAGCAGGCGATGAACAGATAAGTGGGTAGTGCGAACAGCCGCCCGGCATCCATCGTCCCCCGCAGGTTGACGAACATCAGTAGGGCCAGGATGCCAAGGCAAAGCGACAGCGTGTATGGGTGTAGCGCCGGCGCGGCCGAAACCAGGGCCGCCACGCCTGCGGAAATGCCGACCGCGACGTTGAGGACGTAATCCACCATGATGCCGGCGGAGGCCAGGAGGCTGGCGTTCACGCCAATGTTTTCCTTGGCGACCGTGTAGGCGCCGCCGCTGATCGGATAGGCTTTGATGGTCTGCCAGTAGGAAACGAACAGGATCGCAAGCAATGCGAGAATGACCAGCATGACCGGGCCGAGGTCGGCGAGCCCCGCCGCGCCCGCCGCGACCAGGATGCTGAGAGCCGCTTCCGGTCCGTATGCCGACGAACTCAGGCCGTCGAGCCCGAGCGCCGGCACGCCTTCGGCGACGCCTATCTCGCGCGAGCGGCCTTCCCGATTGGCGAGCGGCCGCCCCCTTAGGACGCGAGACAGTATCCCGAACGGTGAAGGCGCCCCAGGATTTTTGCCATTCGACTCCATGGACCGGCGCTCCCCAATTGGTCACTGACTATCCACCATCGCCGCCACCGAGCTTGGACTGAGATTTCTGGCTCAACGTCAGCGGCCGCCCCCACCAAGCCTAGTGCATCGAGTCATACCAAGCCTCGCAGATGCAGACTCACGAAGGGGATTCCCGAATCGGTGAAAATTTGATTTGGTTTGACGAACGCAAGGATGTTCGTCATGGCGGCAGCGATCAGGCTTCGGGATGATTTTGATGCGAGGGCTCTACGGGCGATCGCGAAACACGCGAAAGACGGGCCGCAAGCGCGGCGGCTTCTCGCTTTGGCGGCGATCTACGATGGCGGGGCACGGAGCGAAGCGGCCAAGATCGGCGGGGTCGGGCTCCAGGTTGTCCGAGACTGGGTGCTGAGGTTCAACGCCAATGGCCCCGATGGCCTCATCGATCGCAAGGCGCCCGGCCAGCCGTCGCTGCTCAAAGACGAACATCGCACGGCTCTCGCGCGCATGATCGAAGATGGCCCGATGCCCTGCATCCATGGCGTTGTGCGGTGGCGGATCGTCGATCTTTGCCAATGGGTGTTCGAAGAGTTTCGCATCGCTGTCGCCGAGCAGACGATGAGTCGGGAACTGCGGAAAATGGGCTACCGCAAGCTCTCCGCCAGGCCGCGCCATCACGCGCAAGCCGAGGGCGCCATCGAGGATTTCAAAAAAAATTCCCAGCCCGTCTGGAGGAGATCGCGCACGAAAAGGGCGTCGCCGTCGACAAGATAGAAATCTGGTTCGCCGACGAAGCCCGTGTTGGCCAGAAAAACAAGATCACGCGCCGATGGGCCAAACGCGGATCGAGACCGAGCGCGCCGCATGATCAGCGCACTGTTTCGACCTATATTTTCGGCGCGATTGCGCCCAGGGAAGGCAAAGGCGCGGCCCTCGTCATGCCCAAGTGCAATACTTTTGCGATGGACCTGCATCTCGCCGAAATCGCCAAAAACGTCGCGCCGGGCGCGCATGCCGTGCTGCTTCTTGATCAGGCCGGCTGGCACATGACCGACAAGCTCGTCATTCCGGCGAATATCACTCTCCTGCCTTTGCCGCCCAAATGCCCGGAGCTCAACCCGACCGAGAACGTCTGGCAGTTCATGCGCGACAACTAGCTGTCGAACCGGGTCTTCAAATCCTACGACGACATCGTCGATCATTGCTGCGACGCCTGGAACAAACTCGTCGATCAGCCCTGGCGCATCATGTCCATCGGACTGCGCGATTGGGCTCATGGGTTTTGATCAGCGAGGGTTGGTATCAGTCATCGTAATGGGACATTCGCGCGATGAGCCAGGCATTTCCGAAACGCTCAAGGCGCGCCCGATTCAGGCGGCCTTCTCTTCCGCCGCGGCCTTTGCTGCGGGAGCGGCGCCGCCGCTTGTCATTGCCGCGCTGGTGCCCCGCGCCGAGCTGATCCTTTTCGTCGCCGCCGCATCCCTGATCTTCCTCGCCATTCTCGGCGCCCTGGCGGCGCGATGGGGCGGCGCGCCAATGGCGCCGGGCGCCTTGCGCGTCACCTTCTGGGGTGCGCTGGCGATGGGGGTGACAACAGGCGTCGGGGCCTTGTTCGGCGCGACAATATGAACGCCCACGCGGCCCAGGCGCAAAAGGCGGGCTCGTCGGCCTCATCCGCGTGGGCCGTATAGGTAGTTTCCGGCGCTCTCGCGCGGAACGGCCATTCGCTAGCATCTACCCAACGCAATGATCTTTTGCGCCCCTCGCGTGTTGATTCAAGACGATCGAAAAGTGTCGATCCGGACGGTGTCAACGGCGAGGTCGAAGCCGGACCCGACGAAAGGGCGTCCCATGAGCACTCTTCTGATCATCATCATCCTGATCATCTTATTCGGCGGAGGCGGCGGCTATTACGCGCACAGCCGCTACGGCGGCGCGGGGCTTGGGGGTGTTCTCGGAACGGTTCTGGTGATCCTCGTGGTGATCTGGCTCCTCGGCGGCCTGCACTGATTTTTTGCGTCCGGCGCCAGCCGGCACAGGGGGTTCGGCATGACGGACACGGATCGGCAGACCGGAGCGATCGCGGAGGCTGGACCGCCGTCGGAAGTGCCGGCGCCGTCCGAACCGCAGGTGATTTTCCCGGGCGGCCTGTTCGCGCTCGCCGTCCTGACGGCGGCCTAGGCGGCGCGCGAAATCGCGCTCCGTTTTCTCCGGCATATTGAAAATATCGCCTGACCATCTGTTCACGGCCGTCCGCTTCCATGGTCGTGGACGCGCCGGCTTTGATCGTGGGTCTGTTTCCCTCATTCGCCGGGTCTTATCCTCATCACGTCGCGGTCTGATGGCGACGGTGGTCTGCAGACCGGCGATACGCTTGGAATTTACCCAAGCAGGCGCTTCGAAAAGCCTTCATCCGCCGCCGAGCTTGGCTGGCTCGTTCGCCAGCGCCAAAGGCGGCCCGACGACCAGTTTGGCGCGCAGACGTCCGCGGCACGAACGCAATGCGCGCAGAAAACTCAGCATCCAGTTGCACGCATCGTGGCGACGAATGCGTTTCATGAGCGCGCGATGGCGCTCAATGCGCTCTTCTTTTCGCATCTCGATCGCACGGCGCATGGCGTGCGCCACCTCGTCGATGTCGTAAGGGTTGACGATCAACGCCTCCTGGAGATCCTCGGCGGCGCCGGCAAAACGCGACAGGATCAGAATGCCAGGATCGGCCTCGTCCTGCGCCGCGACATATTCCTTCGCCACGAGATTCATGCCGTCGCGCAGGGGCATGACGAGCCCGATCCGGCTGGCGCGATAGTGAACGGCGAGGGTTTCGCGCGGGACCGAACGATGAATGTAACGCAAAGGCGTCCAGTCGAAGTCGCCAAACTTGCCGTTGATTTTGCCGGACAGAGCCTCAAGTTCGTGGCGGATATCGATATAGGCCTTCAAATCGTCGCGGCTTGGCGAAGCGACCTGAATCAGGGTCACAGGCTTGCTGTTGCCGGGATAGTAGTCGAGTAGCCGCCCGAAGGCGCGAAACTTTTCCGGCAGACCCTTGCTGTAATCGAGGCGATCGACGCCAATCGCATATATTCGCTGTTTGCCGTGGCGCTCCGTTCGCTGAATTCTCCTTCTGGCGACTGGATCCTGCGCCATGGCGACGAAAGAATCGACGTCGATGCCGACTGGAAATACGCCCGACTTCAGATATTTTCCCGAGACGCGCAAAGTGTCCGTGGAAATCATTTCGCCGCCCAGAATTTCGCAGGCGAAGCGGCAGAAATTCGCGTGATCGGCGACCGTCTGGAAACCGACCAGATCATAGTCCAGCAACGAATTCACCAACCACTCGTATTCGGGAACTGCGGTAAGCACCTCGGGCGGCGGAAATGGAATGTGAAGGAAGAAACCGATTTCGTTGCCAACGCCGCGCGCGCGAAGTTCGGCGCCCAGCGGAATCAGATGATAATCATGCACCCAGAGAAGGTCGCTCCGGTGCAGATAGGGCGTCAGGACGTCGGCGAAGCGAGCGTTGACTCTCCGGTATCCTTCCGCGGCCTCGAGCGTGAAATGCGCGAGATCGAGGCGATAATGATGAATCGGCCATAAGACTTCGTTCGAAAAGCCAAGGTAGAACTCGCGGTGGTCGCGTTCAGTGAGCGGTATCGTCATCAGCGTACATCGGCCGTGCTTGACGCAAGAGGGAGCAATCGCGCTCTCGTCCGCCACAAGTTGGCCATTCCAGCCGAACCACATCCCGCCGCGGTCGCGCATCCCATCGAGAAGGCATACCGCCAAACCGCCGGCCGCCTGCCCCGCCTCGGGATCGGCGACGCGATTGGAAACAACTACGAGCCGCGTCATGTGACCGACTCCCAGGAGCGCGTGAGGCGCATGGCGCAATTGACGATCCCGACCAGGGAATAGGTTTGCGGATAATTGCCCCACATTTCCCCGGTCTTGGGATCGACATCCTCGGACATGAGCCCGAGTCGGTTGCGAAGTTCGAGCAGTTCTTCGAAATATTCCCGCGCCTCCTCGACGCGGCCCATGCGCGCCAGGGCGTCGATACGCCAGAATGAGCAGGTGTTGAAGGCGGTTCGGGGCATGCCGAAATCATCTGCCGCCTCATAGCGCATCATGTGCGGACCGCGACCGAGAACTCGCTCCAGTTGCTTCATGGTCGAAACCATGCGCGGGTCCTTCGCATCGATGAAGCCGACTTCGGTCATCAACAGGACGCCGGCGTCCAAAAATTCGCCGTCGAAGGATTCGACGAAGGTCTGGCGCTTGTTCGACCAGGCGCGTTCGAGGATGACCTGTCTCATGCCGTCGGCGTGGGCGCGCCAGTCGCCGGCGCGTTGGGCCTCGCCGATATGGGCGGCGATCCGCGCCAGTCGATCGGCGGCCGCCCAGCACATCAGGCTGGATGTGGTGTGAATGCTGGCGCGCGTCCGGTATTCCCACATCCCGGCGTCAGGCTTGTCATAGAGTTGCAACGCCTTGCGGCCCAATTCCTCGAGTCGCAAGAAATCCTCATGGCCCGGCGGCGACAGGAGGCGGCGGTCGAGGAACATCTGGGCGACGCCGAGAATCACGTTGCCGCAATTGTCATGTTGCGAATGTTCATAGGCCTGATTGCCGACGCGCACCGGCCCCGTGCCGCGATAGCCGGGCAGGCCGGGAATGGTCCTCTCCGACAGGTCGCTCTCGAGGCCAATCCCGTAGACCGGCTGAATATCCGTTTCGTGCAGCGAGGAGACGATATTCATCAGCCAGCGAAAATAATTTTCCATTTTCCGCACTGCGGCAAGGCGGTTGAGCGCGCGGACGACAAAATAGGCGTCGCGCAGCCAGCAGAAGCGATAGTCCCAATTGCGCTCCGTGCCTGGCCCTTCCGGAATGATCGTGGTCAGCGCGGCGACGATCGCCCCGGTCGGCTCATAGGTGCAAAGCTTGAGCGTCAGCGCCGCGCGGATGACGGCATCCTGCCATTCGAACGGGATCGCCAGCCGATGCGTCCAGCTCCGCCAGTATAACGTTGTGCGCTCCTGCAACCTTGCGGCGGTCTCGGTGACTCCTTCTTGCAGCGTTTCATCCGCGCCGAGAATGAGTTCGAGTGGCGCGCGCAAGTTGAAGAATGTCTCTTCGCGAATGAAATCGATTGACGCATCGGTTGTCAGACGCATCGTGGCGTTCGGGCCGACATAGCGAATATGATGCGAGCCATAGGTGCGGATCGGCGCCGTGGCGCCGTAGTCGAAGCGTGGGCGAAGCCGAATTCTTATTCGCGGACTGCCGGATATCGGCGTGAGCCTGCGCACAATGGCCTGCGGATAGAACAGCCGGTCTCGCCAAAAGAAGCGCGGCGCGAAATCCGTGATGCGAAGCGAACCCTGTTTCCCGTGCAGTTCGGTCTCGAGCACGGCGGTATTTTGGACGTACCGTTGCGAGCTGTGAACGTGATCCTCAAGTTCGATCGCGAACAGGCCATCGTCTGGGGCCTCTTTCGGCGCTCCCAGCAGGGCATGGAAGACCGGGTCGCCGTCAAAGCGCGGGAGACAATACCAAACCACGCGCGCGTCCCGATCGATCAACGCGGCGACCGCGCAATTTCCGATGACGCCGAGGTCAAGATCGTTCATTGCAATCCAGCTGTTTTTGGCCGCCTAGCCAGCTCGCTTGGCGCGGCGATCAGTTCGTCCAGCCAGTTGCGCAATTCCAGGGTGTTTGCGGCGCGATGTCTCGCCGCGGTGGGATCTTCGCCGATCTTGATCGAGACGCCGCCGCAGGCGTTCACAGCGACGAAGCCCGGTTCATCGGTCGCATCGTCGCCTGCGAAGATGGGCTTTCGGCCCTTGAACGGACGCTCTTCGAGGAAAGTGGCGATAACCGCGCCCTTGTCATTTCCCTGCAGCCTGATTTCGCACACCATTTTGCTTTTGATGATATGCAGATCTGGTCGGCCCCGAATGATCTTGCGGGCAAGGGCGTGGCATTTTTTTTCGAAATCGGGCCGCAGCCGGAAGTGGATGGCCACCGCGCCGGTTTTCTTTTCGATCACCACGCCTGGTTCCGAACGAAACTCGGCTTGCACTTGAGATGCGATAGCCTCGACAACGTTCTGGTCGATGACTGGGGAATGTAGCCGGCCAGAAGCGTCGCGGCGTTGCAGACCATGCACTCCGGCCACGGGCAGTACGAGGGGATACAGCAATCGGTCGATGACATGGATGTCTCTCCCCGACACGAGCGCCAGAGCCCGCCCGACCTTGTCCCGCAATCGTTCGATCAATTGCAGCGTCGCGGCGTCAATGCGCACATCGTCGGGGCGATCCTCGATCTCGACAAGCGTGCCATCGAAGTCGAGGAAAACGCAATATTGTTCGAGATCGTCGATCGACGGAAGCATGCGCCGCGCTCCAATAGACGCCAGAGGTTTGCCCATCCTGTCAGTCGTGACGCCACGGCTGCGCCTTGTGCCCTGCACGATCATGACTATCCTCCAGAATGTGGCTTTCCGTCGTCAAGCGACGCGACGCGTTCAAGAACTCCAGCGGCGAATGAGAAAATGAGGACCTTTCGGTCGGCATCGCTATAGGCATGTCCCGGCGTCTGACCTGCGCGGGCGCAGCCCGAGGAAAGCGACATTAGCCAGCGCCGACCCGGCAAAACAGCGTCGGAAACTACTCACCCCGCCTTTGGTGCAAGGTTGCTCAAGGGGAGCGGCCTCACTTCTTAGTCGACCGTGAAGAATTCTGAGAGCCCCGCCGTCTGGGGCTTTCAGGTTGATCGGAAGTATTCGTTTTTGCCGAATTGACGCGTTTGAAGGTCGGTTTTCTTGCAATTTGATCGGCGCCGCGCGGCGTGATTCACTGCCTCGAACGACGCGGTTTGGGGATTCGCCATGCGGCCGAAAGAGCGCAGGGACAGCGGGCAAAAAGACCTTTTTCGGGCGCGGCTCGACCAGATCGTCGATATGACGCATCCGCTCTGCAAACTCGCGGCTACGATCGATTGGGGCTTTCTCGAACAGCGGCTGGGCGCGGTTTATTCGGATGCGCCAGGCCATCCGCCGCTGCCCACGAGGCTCATGGCCGGGTTGGCGATCCTCAAGCACATGCACGACCTCTCCGACGAGGCGCTTTGCGCGCGCTGGCTGGAAAACCCATATTTCCAGCTGTTCTGCGGCGAAGAGCTCTTCCAGCACAAGCTGGTGTTCGACCGCTCGTCGATGACGCGCTGGCGCCAGAGGATGGGCGAGGAACGGCTCGTGGCCCTGATCCAGGAAAGCCTGTCGGTGGCGACGAAAACCGGGGCGGCGAAGCCTTCGGACTTCTCGAAGGTGATCGTCGACACCACGGTGCAGCCAAAGGCCGTCGCCCATCCCACCGACGCAAAGCTGATGCATCGCGCGCGCGAAAAGCTGGTGGCGCTCGCCAAAAAGCAGGGCGTCGTGTTGCGCCAGTCCTATCAGCGCGTCGGCAAATACGCCCTGATCGCCTATCAGCGCTATACCCACGCGAAGCAGTTCAAGCGCGCGCGACGGGAACTGCGCCGGCTGCGCACGATGCTGGGCCGCGTCATGCGCGACGTCGTCCGCAAGATCAAGGGCAAGGCGGCCTTGCGCGATATATTCGTCAAACCCCTGTGGCTGGCCGAACGGGTGCGCGACCAGCGCCAGAACCAGCGAGGCAGAAAAGTCTATTCCCTGCACGCGCCCGAGGTCGAGTGCATCGGCAAGGGCAAGGCGCATCGTCCCTACGAGTTCGGCGTGAAGGTGTCCGTCGCCACCACGCTCAATCGCTCGAAAGGCGGACAGTTCGTCGCCCATGTCGCGGCGCTGCCGGGCAATCCCTATGACGGCCATACGCTGGAAAAGGTCATTCCCGACATCGAGCGCCAGATCGGCGCGAGCCTCAAGCGCATCGTCGCCGACCGCGGCTATCGCGGCCACAACGCGCCGCAGGAGCACAAGTTCAGGGTCTTCATCTCCGGCCAGAAGCGACGCGTCACCGAGCAGATCAAGCGCGAAATGCGCCGCCGATCGGCGGTCGAACCAGTCATCGGCCACATGAAAGCCGAGCACCGAATGGGCCGGAATCACCTTGCCCACGCCCAAGGCGACGCGATCAATGCTGTCCTCGCCGCCGCCGGCTACAACTTCCGCCGGCTGCTCGCCTGGCTGGCTCTTTTGTTGGCTGCAATCTGGACCGCTATCGCGCCGGAAATCCACGAACCCGATCAGATCGTCGTGGCCTGAACCACGTTCTTCACGGGCGACTTCTTAACAGTCACCTGATCAACCTATTCTACCCAACGTGGGCGTCGGCTGTGGCGAATTGAAGCGGACACGCGCGGCGGGACCGCTTGAACTGGCTTTCAGTTAGAGCCCTCCCGCTCTCGCTCACTTTTTATCACGCAGCCAAGCTATGCCGTTGGCTGAGGTTGACGCCCCAGCGTGGAATTCGCCCGGCGACGACGCAAACGATCAAGATAGATGTAAACCACCGGCGTGATGAAGAGGGTCAGGACTTGCGACACGATCAGGCCACTGACAATGGCGTAGCCGAGGGGTTGGCGAAATTCCGCGCCGGTGCCATTCATCAAAATCATCGGACGCCGCCGAGAGCCGCGCAGGCTGTTGTCATCAGAATGGGCCGAAGGCGTTGGCGCGACACGTAAAACCGCCTTTTGCTGGGTGCTGACGACATGCGCCGTGCGCACCAGTTCGCCGGTCCGGCCGAATTTTGTATGCGCGCCGGTCGCCGTCACTTCCGTGACCGCCTCGCCCCGCCGCACAAGGGCCCCGGCAAAAGTTTGGACGCCCGGCCCCGCCTCGATGGGTATCGATTCGCCGGTGAGGATGGATTGATCGAGCAGAACGCCGCCCTCGGTGAGACGGACATCGGCGGCGACCACGCCGCCGAGCGAAAGCTTCACCACATCGCCCGGGACCAGTTCGGCCGCGGGAAGAATGGTCCATGCGCCGTTCCGCCGCACCGATGCGTTGAGCGCGAGCCGGGATTTCAACGCGGCAAGCGTCGCCTGGGCGCGGCTTTCCTGGAACAATCCGAGCCCCGCATTGAACGCCAGCAGGACGGCGATGATCGCCGCCGAGACATAGTCGCCAAGTACGATCTGGAGGGCTATCGCGGCCTCGCGCATCGACGGGACCGGCGCCCAGAATTTTTCAAGCGCCATCCGCAAAGGATGCATCGCCGTGTCGGGCATGGCGTTGGAGCCGAGGGTCGCCAGCAGGCGGCGAGCCTCTTCGCTGGTCAAGCCGTCTCCGGAACCGGATTTGGCGCCGCCTCGACGTTTCTCCGGCAAAGCGCTCTCGGTGGACTGTTGCGGGCGCATGGTGTCCAACTCGCTATCCTTTCAAACGGAAAGGGCCGCTTCGAAAAGCGGCCCTCATCATTCCGGCCGAGAATGGCCCCTTATTCGACGACCTGCACGATGCGATGGGTCCTCGGATCGACCAGGACCGTCCGATCGTTGACGATCGTATAGCGATAGTCGCGGACGCCATATTCGGCGGGAACCTGGTAATAGGTGACGCCGCTATCGGGGAGGATCGCGCCGACAATGACCGGCTGGCCGTAGGCATAGGAATCGCGATGCTCGTGAACGACATATTCGTGGAAGCGCGGGCGCTGATCGACGCCAAGCAGACCGGCGACGCCGCCGCCCACCGCGCCAACAACGCCTCCTACCACCGCGCCAACCGGACCGGCGGCGCGGTCGCCTTCATGCGCGCCTTGGTCGGCGCCGCGCACGACGCCCTGGGCGCGGGCCGCAATCGGCAGAACGAGAAAGAGGGCGGCTGCGGCGGAAAAAATCTTGATATTCATGTTGTGCTCCAAATTACTGCTTGTATTCACGCGCGCCGATCCAGGATGGAGCGGCTGGCGCATTGAATTGATCGGCGGTCGGTCAGTGCGTTCCGGCAAGCGCCGGGGCGTTTCGACGCGCCGCCATTCTGACGTCGATGGACAGCAACGTGTCGTGGTGCTGGCGGGCGATGCCGTCCACCCAATCGGCGACGTCGGCGAGCGTCGAACCGACGGGCATGCCCAGCGCGATTGACCCATCAGTGAAGATGACGCGCAGCCGCGGTTCTCCCGATTGCGGTTTATGATGTAACTGCATGTCACTCTCCATCTTTTGTCTGTTGAACTGGTTCAAGCGTTTGCGGGTCGCTTGTCCAAAATATTGGCCCTGGCGATCACTTCACTTCGGCGCGAACCTCCGCCCACATCGCCGCCAGTTCGTCGGAAGCTTTCTTGAAAGAGGCTTTCGCGCTTTCCCAGTCGGCGGCGCCGGCGGTTTCGAGCCTGGCTGAGGCATCCTTGGCTTTGATCCAGGCCTTGTTCAAATCTTCCGACGCGGTCTTCCTCGCCGCTCCAGAATTGGCCTTGGCGCTCTCGCCAAATCGATCCAGCTTGACCCGCCATTCCTGCAATTCGGCCCGCGCCTTTTGCGCATAAGTGGCGCGGTCGGCGGTGGAAGCGTCGGCCTCGGCCATTTTGACTTGTGCGGCAGGGCGAGGAGCGGAAGGCGCCAAACCCGCCACGGCGGGCAATGCGCCGATCACGGCGAACGACGCGATGGCGATGGAGCAGACGCGTATTGCTTTCATGGCGAATTTCCTTTTGTTGGGTGTCGATCGGGTCGCGGCGCTCAGCCTGTTGCGGCGACGCGCTGCTCCGCGGGCGTCGCCGCCTCGACGCCAGGATGAGTGTCGAGCCGAGCGGGATTGATCCGGCGCAGGATTTCTTTTGCGCGCGCGATGTCTTCCTGTGTTCCGCGCGCCATCACCAGAAAACTGTCGGCTGTCACGTCGGTTTCGTATTGCAGGATGCTGTCCTTGGGGATGCCGATACTATAGAGCGCGGCGCCGATCGCGCTGAGCCCCCCGACCAGCGCGGCGTTTTCGACGCCCGAAATCAGGACGGCGGCCAGGTAGCCAAGCACGACGACATGCCCAACAAGCGGGACGGTCAGGAACAGTCCGCCGAAGAACAGGCCCCAGAAGCCGCCCCAGAAGGCGCCCCGTGAGCCCCAGAATTTGACGCGATCGCCGATGTTGTAAAAACCGACGACTTTCTCGTCGGTATGGTATCCCTTGCCGACAAGGCTGAGGTCCTTGATGTCGAAGCCGCTTGCCGCGAGTTTCTTGATCGCCAGTTCCGCCGCCTGATGCTCGGCGAACACAGCGACGATTGTTTCGGACTTTCGCATTTAACGTCCTTTCGGAACGAGCCGGAATCAGACATGGGCTGGAACGGCGAAGGGAAGGCGAATTTCGATCCGCCGCCAACGAAGCGAACGGTAACGACCGCGATCCGTCGCGGACAGGATCGGAAACTACTCAACTTACGGCGCCGAAGGCGCCATCATTGTCGGGAGGGTCCGGAACGCAAGGCATGAATATTTTCCGAATTTGCCGCTAAGGCTCCGGTAAAGCTGACCATGTGAAATATCACCCGGCCGACAAACAATTGGCCTTGCCAATGCTGTTGTCATCTCCGGGCGATGTTTGGCTTTGGCGGAACGGGAGCGGACCGACTTGTTCTTCAAGCTGGTGAACTCATGCGCTTTCCGGCAGCGTCATCGACGCGGGGAACGACCGCCGATGACGAAGGAGGGGCAAAACGAAAATTCCCTAACGCCATCTGTTGATTACGGGTCTTGCGGTGCTGAGCCTCGCGGCCTGTTCCACCACGGGCGAACGCCTTGGCGGCGCTGGCGTCGGTGCCGTGACGGGCGGCGCAATCGCAGGACCGGTCGGAGCCGTCGCCGGCGGCGTCGGCGGCGCGATCGTAGGCCCGGGCGTGTCCAACGTCATGGGCATTCCGCATCGCGGTCGCTACTATCATCATCACCACTATCATCATTACAATTGGGGATCGTGAGTCGGGCGCGGCAAGCGCCTGACAGAAGCCTCACGTCGAAAATTTGCGCGCCGCCCGAGATGGAAACATCGGTCGGCGCGAAGCCTTGTCCGGGCTCACGGCGCCTCGGCGCGGTGAGGCGCGCGCTGGATGGCGAATGCGAGATCGCGCTCGAAATAGGTTTCTGGATCAACGTGACGCCGTAAAATGAAGTCGCCGTCGCAATAATGATCTCCCGGCGCCGGACATGCAGGGGCGCTGCGCGCTGAGAGCGACATTAGCCAGCGCCGATCCGGTCAAACAGCGTCGGAAGCTCCTGACGCCCCGTTTCATCCAAGGTTTCGCAAGGGCGCCACGTCACTTCTGGGCCGTCATCAGGTCAGCCGCCTTGAAATAAGCGCGGGCATGAGCGAGGAGAACGCCGTCGGTCGGATGATCGACGGTCTCGATCCCGGCGACATGGGCCATCATCGTCGGAGCGTAGCGCGCGATATGTTTGACCAGCGCCGTTTTCGCCACGCCGGGGCCGGTGATCAAGATCGCCTTCGATCCGCCGATCGCGTCGACGACGGCCGAAAGAAAGGCCTTGTCCTCCGGCGAATGGCCGCTGCCGATGGCGTTGGCCTTGTGATGAATATGAACATGCGGATCGTCCGGTCGCATGACAAGGCGATCCGCTTCGTCCGCGCTGAAATGAAAGACGCGGGCCTCGCGATGATCGATCCATATGACGCTATGATTGTGTTCGGTCATGGATTTGTTCCTGCCTTCTGGCTATCGGCGGAAACCGCGGGCAAAAGCCGCGGTCCCCGTTGAACGCCGAGTTAGTCGTGGCCACGATCGTCATCATGGTGGTGATGATGATGATGGTGGTGGTGATGATGATGGTCGCGATCACCGTGATGGTGGTGATGCTCCATCGGCGTCGGCATCGGCTCGGCCGCCGGCGCGGGCTCGGCCGAAGCGGCGAACGGCGCAAAAGCGAGCGCGGAGGTCAGAAGGGCGGCGGCAAAAAATGTCTTTAACATTGGGTTTCCTTTCGAGAGTTGTTCCGCCCGGCGCGGGAAGAACGTTCAGGGTCGGCGCTGGAAACGCTTTCGAGCGCCAATGGTTCGAAAATGTCCTTCGTCGTCGTTGGCTCCTTTCATCCGTAAGCTTTTCATCTCGGCCGGGACGCCGGCTTTTCCGTGATGGCGCTGAGTACGGATCGCATGTCGAGGGCTTGACCCATGGTTTCAGCTTCCGGGTCGAGCCGATCGCGAATGTTTGGGTCGTCGCGACGCGATTGTTCCAGAAGCTGGATGACCTTCGCGATCTTTTGCTCGCTCAGGATCGCCAGCTCCAGAATGAGCATTTCCCGCTGTTGGCCCAATTCGTCCTCGCGTTCCTGCGCGACCAGGATCAGGACGACCATGCACAAGGAGACCAGCGAAACCGCTTCGGCCAGCCATGTGAAAGGCGGCGGATCGATTGCGCGAAAGCCCAGCGCGATCAACATCATATTCAGGGCGATCCAGCCGAGGACAAGAAAGCCGATCGAGGCGATGAACCGGGGCCTGCCAAGAAATTTCGCGACGCGGTCGACGCTGCGTTGAATCGGCGTCGCATTCTCCCGATGCTCGGCGCGAAGCTTCGCAATCGACGAGATGGTCTCGTCGATGTGGACGGTAAATATCCGCGGCGCGCCTTTCAATTCAGCCACAGTCAGTCCTCGTCGCGAGATCGAGCATGCGCTTTCCTTTTCATATCGTTGGACCGGAAGTCCCCGACGGGATCGTCACCATTTCCCCCGACGGGTTGGTCGCGCTCGTCCCGTTCCCGCCGACATATTTGAGCAACGACGATGGGCCAAATGACTGCGCCGCCGACAACGACCGGCGCATGAAAACACCTTCGCGGCCGGGGCGCTTCCGGTCGATGTGGCGGAAGAACGCAAAATCATGACGCGCCAAGGCCGGATCAGGCGCCACGGCGGCGATGGAGGACAGCCTCGGAATGTA
This sequence comes from uncultured Pseudomonadota bacterium, assembly GCA_963703385.1. Classification (GTDB taxonomy): domain Bacteria; phylum Pseudomonadota; class Alphaproteobacteria; order Rhizobiales; family Beijerinckiaceae; genus Rhodoblastus. The sequence goes on along the minus strand of OY969816.1, from coordinate 2,432,766 downwards.
CTCACGGCGCTTGTCCTTCGAAGCGGCGGCTTCGGCGACGGCGGGCGCGCCGCCGCACGCGTTGTTATCGGCCTGAGTAGTTTCCGATCCTGCCACGACGAAGGGGCGGGTCTAAGCTGCCTTCAGCCCCGACGCACGAAGCCTCCCCATTGCCGCGCATCGCCTTTCGCCGGTTGTGGCCGAGCGCAATCCCAAGGCGACGCCGCGTCGCGGCGCCGAACTTCGCCGCGACGACCGTCGCGGTCGCCGCGCTTTTGTTCGAAGCGTGGGGCGGCCATCGGAAAGCTGAACAAGATGCTGCGTGAAAACGAACCCGAAATGCCGGAAATCAACACGGACAAAGTCTGTTTCGTGGTGGCGAAATCGCGTGAGCTGCTGTCTGAGGACGTCGGCGCCGAACGCGACGATTCCAACCCGACCGACGACGGCTTTGCCGTCGTTCTGACCGACGCCGGCGATCGGCCGGCGCGGTTGGAGTTGGTCGAGTTCATCGAGGGTCTCGATGCCGGCGAACGTGACGCGCTTGTTGCACTGGTCTGGATAGGCCGCGGCGATTTCGAGGGTTCCGACTGGCGCGTGGCGCTCAAACTGGCCCGCGAGCGGCGCGAGGGCGACATCGCCAGATATCTGCTGGGGATTCCCTTGTTGCCGGATTATCTGGAAGACGCGCTTTCCGCCTTCGATCAATCCTGTCGCGGCTTCGAGGAGCGGGAAGAGCCGGGAATCTGAACGTTCCCGCGCGCCAGTCCCGCCTCGCCGCGAAATGCTCTCGTCCTCACGCACCACCTTGGTCCTCGGTCCCGAATGGCCCAGCGGATTATTCGGATTGCCGGTGATGCGCCGTAAGAACTTCCGCCATCGCCTTGCGCAAGCCGTGAAGCTGGTCCAGCAGGTGCAGGACCACGCCGACGCCCTCGGCGTTGACGCCCATGTCGTCGATCAGGTCGCGGATCAATTTCGCACGCGCCAGATCCGCTTCTGAAAAGACCGGTTCTTGCGCCGTTTGGCATGGAATCAACCATTCTTCTTCGATCCAGACTGCCAGCGTCGGAGGGTCGATTTTGGCGCGTTCAATAAATTCCAGCTTGGTGATGATCATGGCTGCATGTCTCGGCGCGGATCGTAATTGGCGGGCGTCCAGGCGGCGAGAAAGGCCTCCAGTTCGGTGTTTGGCTCCGTCGGCGCCATAATCTTGAGTTTGATCAGGAGGTCGCCGCGCCCGTCGCGCCGGGGAACGCCCTTTCCTTTCAGCCGGAGAACCGAGCCCGTATTCGATCCCTTCGGCATTGTCAGCATGACCGGACCGGTCGGTGTCGGCGTCTTGATCTGGGCGCCGAGGACGGCTTCGGCGAAGGTGACCGGAAGATCGAGATGAATATTGTCGCCGTGTCGGGAAAAGAACGGGTGCAGGTTGATCGAAATCTCCACCAACGCGTCGCCGGCTTCGCCTTCGCCTGGCGCGACGCCGCCCTTGCCGCGCAATCGCAGAACCTGCCCTTCATGGAGACCAGGCGGAATGACGACGTCGAGCGACCCGCCTTCCGGCAGGTTGATCCGCTTGGTCGTTCCATTGACGGCGTCGAGAAAAGCCACCGACAGGCGGTAGCGCGCGTCCGATCCGCGCGCCTGCCGCGCCTGCCTCCTCAATATTTCCGCGAGGAAGTCGTCGGTATCGAGAAAATCCGCATAGCCGGACTGGTTCTCGTAAGCATGCCCGGCGCCGGCTTGCGCCGCGTAATCCCGGTAATATCGTTCAGGCGGCTTCTCCGCGCCGGACGCGTCGATCTCGCCCATGTCAAACCGCCGCCGTTTTTCCGGGTCCGATAGCAGGTCGTAGGCGCCGGCGACCTCCTTGAAGCGGCTCTCCGCGTCCTTGTCGCCAGGATTGAGATCGGGGTGCAGTTTCTTGGCCAGCTTATGGTAGGCCTTGCGGATATCCGCCGGCTTGGCGTCCCGCGCGACCTTGAGAATTTCGTATGGGTCTTTCATTGGCCCTCCGCCACCTCCGTCGGGGGCATTACATGTCGTCAGGCGTCGCCCGTCCTGATCAGGATGCCCTGCAAAAGCCGAAAAACGGTAGTGATATTTTCCCTGAGTAGTTTCCGAGGCTGTCGGGTGCCCGCCGTCCGGCGCAGGTTTGCCGCCATGGATCGACGACATCGGGCCCTGATTCCCGTTCGGCCACAAATCCCAACCACCGAGGCGCTGGCGATGAACACGATGACCAATCCTTCCACGATGAAGGCTCTTGTCTATCATGGGCCCGGGAAGAAGACGTTCGAGGACCACGCTAAGCCGGAGATCGCGGCGCCGACTGATGCTATCGTCCGGATCACCAGGACGACCATCTGCGGCACTGATCTGCACATCCTCAAGGGCGACCTGCCGACCTGCTAACCCGGTCGTATCCTCGGCCACGAAGGCGTCGGAATTGTTGAAAACGTCGGCTCCGCAGTAACCGCTTTCAAGCCAGGCGACCGGGTTCTCATCTCCTGCGTCAGCGCCTGCGGTAAATGTGAATACTGCCGCAAAGGCATGTTCTCGCACTGCACAACCGGCGGCTGGATTCTCGGCAACACGATCGACGGGACGCAGGCGGAGTTCGTGCGCACTCCTCACGCCGACACCAGCCTCTATCCGATTCCCGACGGCGCCGACGAAGAAGCGCTGACAATGCTAAGCGACATCCTGCCGACCGGCTTCGAATGTGGCGTGCTCAACGGCAAGGTACAGCCCGGCTCCACACTAGCGATCGTCGGCGCCGGACCAGTTGGACTCGCCGCGCTCCTCACGGCCCAGTTTTATTCGCCAGGCGAGATCATCATGATCGACCTCGACGACAACCGGCTTGAAATCGCCAGGCGTTTCGGCGCGACCCAAACCATCAACAGCAGCGACGGCAAGGCGGTCGATGCGCTGATGAAACTGACTGGCGACCGCGGCGTCGACACCGCCATCGAAGCGGTGGGCGTTCCTGCGACCTTCGAACTCTGCGAACAGATCGTCGCGGCGGGCGGCGTGATCGCCAATATCGGCGTGCATGGCGCGCCGGTGGCGCTCCATCTGGAACGATTGTGGGATCGCAACATCAGCATCACCACGCGCCTCGTGGACACCGCCAGCACGCCTATGCTGCTCAAGGTCTTCAAGGCCAAGAAGATCGACCCGAAGCTGCTGATCACGCACCGCTTCAAGCTCGAAAATATCGTCCAGGCCTATGAGACCTTCGCAAACGCCGCCGAGACCAAGGCGCTGAAGGTGATCATCGTGGCCTGACGGGACTTTTGGCCGCGTCGCCGAGAAATGGTGGCGATTTTTTCGCCGCGTAGTGTCTGAGCCTGGCGTCGTCGGAGTGCCGGCGCCTGTTGTTCGACGAACGAAAGATATGCAGAAACCAGGGTCTGGACAATGCTCAAGCTCGGATCGACCCTTAAGGGCTACGCCATAGAGGCGAAAGACGGCACGATCGGAAACATCGCCGATTTCCTGTTCGACGACAGGACATGGCTCGTGCGCTGGCTGGTCGTCGACACCGGAAGGCCGAACGCGAAAGACGTATCCGCGAAGACAATTCGCGGGCGCGGTATTTGTTTTGCCTCGCTTCGTCCAAGCGCTCGGATTCGACGCGCCCTCATCGTCTTGCTTCACCTCCGGCGCCACCTTCATTCACCCAGGCGGCGATTTGCGCCTCGACTTCCGATGAGGCGCCGCACTCGCGCGAAAGCGCAAATTGAAACCGCACCACGGCGACGCTCCCCAAGCGCCCCGTCGAGAGTTCAAATCGCGGCTTGGTTGACCGGCCCCCGTTCATTGCGGCTCCATATGGGATTCAACGAGCCAGAGCTGCTGATCGACGCCCCGCGAAATCTCGGTGAACAAATCGGCTGTTTCCGGGTCGCCGTAAGTCGCCGCCTCGGTGATGGCGTCGCGCGTCGATTCGCCGAAGGCCGCAAGGGCGCCCGAAACGGCGAAGACATGGTCCTTTTCATTGGCGATTCCGAACGGATAGCGCGTGAGAAAGGTGCGCTCCGCCGCGTTCTGCACGGTTCCCTGCGCGGTCCCGCCCAAGCCGCCGGCGCGCTCGGCGATGAGATCGGCATAGCCGGCGGCCTCGGTGGCCACTTTGTCGAACAGGGTGTGAATGGCGATGAATCCCGGCCCGCGCACGTTCCAATGGGCCTGTTTCATTTGCGCCTGGAGATCGATCGCCGCCGCCAAATGCTTGTTCAGGAGCCCAACGGATTGAGCGCGGATGTTTTCCGATAAAGTGTTGTGTGTCGGCTGCATGGCAGGGCCTCCAGGTTGAGGGGAGAGGCGGCGGCTCCGTGATCGGCGCCGATCGACGCTCGGAAAGGGGCAGCGACGAGAACCTCTCGATGACGTCGGACGCTAGGCGACTGATGGTGGGGTCGGAAGCGTCGGAAATTACTCATGCCGCCCGCGCCAGGCGAAAAACCGCTCGCGTTCAGGGGGCCGGGGCCGTGGTCAGCGCGGACTGGATGGCGAGCACCAGATCGAGTTCGAAATAGGGCTTCTGCATCACGGTCGCATCTGGCTTGAGCGTCCTGACGGCCTTGGCGTCGCCGGTGACGTAAATATGCGGAATGTGACCGTCGCCGGTGATCGCATCGACCGCGCCGATGCCGCTCCCCTGCTGCAAATGCGCATCGACGATCATCAGGTCCGGCCTGGACCTGCGGGCGGCGGCGACCGCCCCGCTCTCGCTCGATTCGCTGGCGCAAACCTCATGGCCGAGCGCCTCGATCAGTTCGGCGAGCAGGCCGGCGATAATGCTGTCGTCTTCCACGATCATCACGCGGAGCTTTTTCACTGGATGAATCCTCATGGCGCTCCGCCCACGCCAGCCGGCGCCTCGTCGTTCATCGGCGCCGCGGAAGATTTTTTGACTGCTGAAGCATACCCCCCCCCCCGCGAAGCGACGCAGGCTCGGAAACTACTCATATCCGCATTCGGCATGACGCGCCCCACAAAGCGGCGATCAAGTGATGTCCATCGGAAAATGCCCGTCATAAGGCAAGACTCAACACGCGGATTCTAGGCTATGTAGTGGTGTTCGCTATGGCTGATCGCCTGCTAGACTACCGACGGCGAAAGCCATGAGTAGTTTCCGGGGCTCGTTTAGCCGAGCAATATCCCCCATTCTCAAATGCCGCTGTGTGAGTGCGCCTCCCCCATTCGTCCGCAGCGGCTCCCCGGCCTTCCTCCCATTTCGATGGGTCGTGGCTTGAGATTGGCGCCGAAGCGCCCAGGAGCATAAGCAGTGGACACATACTTCACGGTCAAGATCGACAGCGCCCAGGGTCGCCAATATTTCCATGTTGGCGCGCCGACGCAGGCGGAGGCTGAGAAGGCGCTCGCCGAAAAGGTAGCGCCCTTGCCCGACGCGAAATTCACTTGGCAGAAAATTACTGACCAGCCTGTGCCGGGTCTCGTCAACGGAGATGTCGTGCCGGCGCCGGAAGGCTGGTTGTGAAAGCGGGAGCAATAATCCCTCGCTGAAACGCCCAATTTGTCTGGCTGCGCCGGAGCAAAATTACGGCGTTTAGAGTCCTTTGCCTTGGTCGGCAGGGGGCGGCGGATGAAGAAAGTGGAGCTATAGGCACGGGTGCGGCGCGCCGTTCGGATCGAAGGGATCAGCGAGGACGCTCGGCGGCAGAGCGGTTATCCGACCCATTCTCGTGCGTTTTTGACCTAATGTCGGTTTGATGGAGAAACGCCATGCTCGATTTCGAACTGCTGCGCGACAAAGGCATATTGATCGTGACGCCTCATGGGCCGCTTGAAAAGGCCGATTTCGAACGAGTCGCCAAGGAGGTCGACCTGTACCTCGCGAAAGATGGAATGCTCTCGGGCGTGATGATCTATGCTCAGGGATTCCCTGGCTGGGATAGCTTTGCGGCGTTTTTGGCGCATTTCAAGTTCGTGAGGAACCACCAACGGAAAATCGAACGCCTGGCGGTTGTGACCGATAGTGACTTGCTCAAAATCATGCCGCACATCGCCGCGCACTTCGCTCACCCGGAAGTGAAGCAGTTTCCCTATGGGGAAAAGGCGACCGCCCTCGCTTGGCTGGAGACAACCCGTTAGACAAAAAGTGGGCGCGTCAAAATGATCGCCGCCGCGATATGTCTATGACTTCAGTTGATCCCTGATAAATTTAAATTCGCGCATAGAATCTCCGGCGCCATCCGGCGTCCGGGTCTGGAACGCCACCGGCGCCGCGGACATGCGCAAAGGGATGCAGGGGCGCGAACGCCGCGATCTGCTTTAACCCGTCATTTCAAATCGCCCCGCGCCGCCAACGCGCCCGCTGCGGTCGGTCTGCCTTTGAGGATCCATTCGAACCCGACCGCGATCATGCCTCCTAGCACGGGACCTACGACATAGATCCAGGTGGTGCTCAGGTCACCGCGGATCAGGTCCGGCGCGAACGAACGCACCGGGTTCATTGAAGCGCCGCTGATCGGCGCCGCCCAGAGGCCGGCCAAAGCGATATAGCCGCCAACCGCGAGAGCGCCGTTGGAGCCGATATTGCGGGCGCCCGAGGCGGTGCCAAGAATCGTGCTGACCAAACCGGTGGTCAACAGCACTTCCATGGCGAGCGCCTTGAAATCGCCCGCGCCCGCGCCGGGCGTCGTGGCGCCAAGTAATCCCGGTGTGCCGAACATCGCTCGGAGAAAGGAAGCCGCGGCAATGCCGCCGACGATCTGCGCGATGATATAGCCCGGCGCCCGAGACCAGGGGAAATTGCGCCGCGCGGCGAACGCCAAGGTAACTGCCGGATTTAGATGGGCGCCGCTGACAGCGCCCATGAAATAGATGATCGCCATAACCATGAGGCCTGGCGCGACGACCTTCATCCCCAGAGAGATCGCTCCGCCACTCTGGGCGCCGACGACACCGGCGCCGGCCGCGACGACGACGAGAAGGAACGTGCCCCAGGTTTCCGCGAAAAGACGCCGCCATTCATGAGCCGATTCCAGGAAATCAGGTGCGGCTGATCCGTTCAGCATACGTTGCTGCACCGTCGATTCGGTTTGTTGCAGTTGTGGGATTGCCATGACATCCTCGCGTAAGAGTTGGCTGATCTCAATCCGGTCCGGCGATCTTGCAAGGAATCATGGCGTTCTCATCAAATGTGTAAACCGCGCATAGACGGTGATAGCCGTCGGCGATTACCACCTTGCCGTTTCTCTTGTCCCTGAACAGCAAGAGTGGCGATAGCTTTTCGCCCTGAATTATTTTTGCGCGATCGCTTTCGACGTGACTATTGCTCACCCCGAGCAGCGATAACATGGACGCTCTGAAAATGTCCTTTGCGGCAAATTCCGACATCTCCGCGCTTTCCAGTTCCATCGCGGCGTTCTCGGCCGCCTGTTGCCCTAAAACAAGACTCAGGTATGAGGCGGCGGCCGGATAATCATGTTTCTCCGGTTTGGTCCGCCATTTGATGATCTTCTTTTTCTCCATGGCAAGTCTCCTAGCCCCTCTAATTCAAGATAGGCTTGATTTGAGGCTGGCGAGCGTAGCTTAACGATCTGATATAGAGTAGGATTCTGAGGTCGAACCCCAGCCTATGCGCATATCGCTCGCGCCACGCCCGCCATGACCGACGTTACGATCCTGCCGTTCTCGTTTTCAGCCGTCGCACGCAAGAAAGTGACTGCCGATTTCGACGGAGGCCGGCCAACTTCGGATGGTGTCGATCCGAGTGACGCTCCGCGCCCGCCAGCGCCTCGGCGCCGAGGGCAAGACTACTCCGGCGCCGGGGAGAAGATTTCTTGAATTCCCAGCATAAGGCCCCCCGCGATGCGTCACAAACTCGGAAACTACTCAAATCCGCATTCGGCATGAAGAACGCCACAAAACGGCGATCAAGTGATATTATCCGCGCGGCCCGGTCGCGCCGGCGAATTTCACAGAAGGATTTGGCATGCGAGAGCGTCCATCGCGTCCCGGGAAAAGCTCTCAATTGAAAACGCGGGAACGACCGCCGTCGACCGCGCCCGCGGCTAGTCCCGCGACAGAGCCCCCCGCCTTCTCGATCGTGGCGATCGGCGCCTCAGCCGGGGGGCTCGACGCGTGCCGGATGTTTCTGGACGCGCTGCCCCCCGGCGCCGGCCTCGCCTTCATTCTGGTCCAGCACCTCGATCCGACCCATGAAAGCATGCTGGTCGAGCTGCTGTCCGGCCATACGTCGATGAAAGTCTGCCAGGCGGCGGACGGCGTGAAGATCGAGCGCGAGCATCTCTATGTCATTCCGCCGGGGGCGTATCTCTCGGTCGAGGCCGGCGCCTTGCGGCTGTCGCAACCGCAGGAGCGTCACGGCGCGCGGCTGCCTTTCGATTTCCTGCTGCATTCGCTGGCCGAGGAATTTTCCGCCCGCGCGATTTGCGTCGTGCTTTCGGGGACCGGCGCCGACGGCAGCTCCGGGCTGAAGGCGGTCAAGGAAAAAGGCGGGCTGGTCATCGCGCAGGACCCCGAAGAGGCCGGCTATGACGGCATGCCGCGCAACGCCATTCTGACCGGGGCGGTCGATCACGTGCTGCCGGCGGCGAAAATTCCCGAAGCGATTCTCGAATATGATGCGCGCGCGGCGAGACATGCGCCGGCTCGGGAACCGGCGCGGGACTGGCTGGCGGAGATCATCGACCTGCTGCGCACAAGGACGGCGCACGATTTCAGATTGTACAAGCAGGGCACGCTGCAGCGCCGGATCGAACGCCGGATGGCGCTCGAAACCGACGACATGGAGCTTTATCTGCAAATGCTGCGCGACGATCCCAACGAGCTCGATCTTCTGGCCAAGGATCTGCTGATCAACGTCACCAGTTTTTTCCGCGACTCCGACAGTATTCGACTTTCTCGCCGAGAAAGTCATTCCTGGCCTCGTCGCCGATCAGCCGGCGGACCAGCCGTTGCGGATCTGGATCGCGGGATGCAGCTCCGGCGAGGAAACCTATTCCCTCGCCATGCTTTTCCGCGAGGCGATCGCCGCCGCCAAAAGGGATGTCAAGCTTCAGGTCTTCGCCTCCGATATCGACGCCGACGCCGTGGCGCAAGCGCGCGAAGGCCTCTATCCGGCGTCGATCGAAGCCGACGTCTCGGCGGAGCGACTGGCGCGCTTCTTCGTCAAGGAGGAGCGCGGTTACAGGATATCGCCCGAATTGCGCGCGGACGTAGTCTTCACCGTGCAGGACGTGCTGGCCGACCCCCCGTTCTCGCGTCTCGATTTCGTGTCCTGCCGCAATCTCCTGATCTATCTCGGCCCGGAGGCGCAGGCGAAGGTGATGGCTCTGTTCCATTTCGCCCTGCGCGAGGGCGGCGTGCTGCTGCTCGGCAACGCTGAGTCGGTTGGCGAGCCGCATGGCCGCTTTACGGCGATTTCCAAGAGCGAGCGTATTTTTCGCCATACGGCGCACGGCCGGCCAAGAGATTTCGGCTTTCTGGGCGGCGACGGCGTGCGCATTCCCGCGCGCCAGGGGCAGGGGCGATCGCCGACGCGTGAAACAATTCTCGCCGAACTTTGCCGGCGTCTGGTGCTGGAGCATTACGCGCCGGCGGCGGTGCTGATCAACCGCAAGAACGAATGCTTGTTTTCGCTCGGGCCAACCGATCGCTATCTGTCCGTTCCGCGCGGTCCGCCGACGCACGATCTCCTGGCCATGGCGCGAAAAGGCTTGGGCGCCAAGCTCAGATCGACGATCCAGCGGGCGTTTCAGGAAAACGCGCCCGTCACCGTCGGCGGCTGCCGTGTCGATCACGACGGTGGGACTTTGTGCTTCAGCCTGTCGGCGCGCCCAGTTCTCAGCGAGGGCGAGGAACTGGCGCTGATCTGTTTCCTCGATGAAGCGAAACCGGAGCGGCGGCAGCGCGGCGCTGTCGCGCCGGGAGAGGTTTCGCGGGTCGCCGAGCTCGAGCAGGAGTTGGAAGCGACGCGGATCGAGTTGCAGGGCGCCATTCGCAACCTGGAAATCTCGGGCGAAGAGCAAAAGGCGATCAACGAGGAAGCCCTGTCGGTCAACGAGGAATTCCAGTCGACCAACGAGGAGCTGCTGACCTCGAAGGAGGAGCTGCAATCGCTCAACGAGGAGTTGACGGCGCTCAACAACCAGCTTCAGGAAACGCTCGACCGGCAGCGGACCACCTCCGACGATCTGCAGAACGTTCTGTACAGCACCGATGTCGCGACGATCTTTCTCGACGCGAGCTCTCAACATCCGCTTTTTCACGCCGGCGACCAAAGCGCTGTTCAACGTCATCGCCGAGCGATGTCGGCCGCCCGCTGGCGGACCTCGCCTCGCTCGCGGCCGACAGCGCGCTGCTGGCCGATGCGCGCGCGGTGCTGGCGCAAGCATCTGCCGGTCGAACGCGAGATCGAGGCGCAGAGCGGCGCCTGGTACATGCGCCGCATCCTGCCCTATCGGACGCAGGACGACGGCGTCGAAGGCGTGGTCATCACCTTCGCCGACATCACCGAGCGCAACGGCGCCAGCGACGCGCTGGAGGCGGCCAAACGCAAGGCGGAAGCCGCCGATGCGGCGAAGTCGCGCTTCCTCGCCGCCGCCAGCCATGACCTGCGCCAGCCGCTGCAAACGCTGGCGCTGCTTCAGGGACTGCTGGCGCGCGCCGTGGAAGGCGACAGGACGCGGAAGCTGGTGGCGCGGATCGGCGAGACGCTTGCCGCGATGACGGGCATGCTCAATGCGCTGCTCGACATCAACCAGATCGAGGCCGGCGCGGTCCGCGCCGAGATGGCGCTGTTCCCGGTCAACGACCTGCTGGTCGAAACTGCGCGACGAGTTCACCTATCAGGCGCAGGCGAAAGATCTCGGCTTGCGCGTGGTGCCCTGCGGCCTGTCGATCCGCAGCGATCCGCGCCTGCTCGAGACAGATGGTGCGCAACCTGCTGTCGAACGCGCTGAAATACACCAAGAGCGGCAAGGTGCTGCTCGGCTGCCGCCGCCGCGAGGGGATGCTGAGCATCGAGGTCTGGGACACCGGCATCGGTATTCCCGACGAGGAAATTCAAGCGATTTTCGAGGAATACCATCAAGCTCGGCAATGAGGCGCGCGAGCGCAGCCGGGGTCTCGGCCTCGGCCTCTCGATCGTGCGGCGGATCGGCAATCTGCTGGGCCATCGCGTGCGCGTGCGCTCGCATCACGGCGCCGGCTCGTGTTTTCAGCATTGAAATCGCGCTGCCGCAAGTCGCATCGGCGCCAAAGCTTCCGGAGCCGGGTTCGGATTTCGGCCCCGCAAGCGACGAAAAGGCGGCCCGCAAAGGCGCGATCCTGGTCGTCGAGGACGATCCCGCACTGCGCGAATTGCTCGCTGTTTCTCTCAAGGAAGAGGGGCATCGCGTGGCGCGCGCCTACGACGGTTCCGAGGCGATGCAATTGGTCGAGCGCGAGGATTTCCGGCCCGACCTCATCCTCGCGGACTTCAATCTGCCGAACGGCATGAACGGGCTCGAAGTCGTCGCCAAGGTGCGGGAAAGGCTTCATCGCGCCGTTCCCGCGATCATTCTGACCGGCGACATTTCGACCGACGACATTGCGCGCCATAGCCGACGCCGACTGCGTGCTGCTCAACAAGCCGGTGAAACTGGACGATGTGACGGTCGCCGTGCAGCGGGCGCTGGCCTCGAAGCACGAGCCGCCGCGCGCTAAACGTCAACGCCCTGCCGAAACGGTCGAGGCGCCCGGACCCCCGGTCATTTTCGTCGTCGATGACGACAGCCACATTCGCGCGGCGATTCGCAGCGTGCTTGAGGAGGATGGACGGACCGTCGAGGATTTTGCCGATGGCGAGGCTTTTCTCGAGGCCTACCGGCCGGGGCGGGAAGCCTGCCTGCTGATCGACGCCTATCTGCCGGGCATGAGCGGGCTCGAACTGCTTCGGCGGCTGCAGCGACGAGGGCCATCTTTTGCCGGCCATCATGATCACCGGCAATGCCGATGTGGCGAATGGCGGTTCAGGCGATGAAGGCCGGCGCGTCGGATTTCATCGAGAAGCCGATCGGCCGCGACGAGCTGCTGGCCTGCGTCGAGCGCGCGCTGGAGCATTCGCAGGATGCGAGCAAGCTCGTCGCCTGGCGGGAGGACGCCGCGAGCCATCTCGCAGGGCCTCACGCCGCGGCAAAAGCAGATCATGGAGCTGGTTCTCGCCGGTCATCCGAGCAAGAACATCGCCGCCGATCTCGGCATCAGCCAGCGCACGGTCGAAAACCATCGCGCCGCGATCATGAAACGGACCGGCGTGAAATCGCTTCCGGCGCTGGCGCGCCTGGCGGTCGCGGCGGTCAAATGATCGCCGCCGGAATCGAAGAAAACCGCGATCGAGTCGAATGCGCTCGTCGATATGAGTAGATTCCGAGGTCCCTCCTCTCATCCCGCGGGCGCGACAAAGCAAAAAAGTGCGATCGCCGCGGCGGCGCCCACGCGCGGGGCTTCCTTCGTCTCACGGTGGTCAGACGGGAAAGACACGCGCCGGACGGACCAGATTTGTGTGGCTTCGGCCGATCCGGTCCGCCAGCTTTCGGACCGGATTTTCGCTCGCCCCTAGTTAGATTCCGAACCTGCCGCGCAGACTCCGTGGGGGCTAAGCTCGAACGGTCAAAATTTAGATCTGGCCAGGAGAGTGAGATGAGAAAGTTGAGCATTCCGGCTCTTATTGTCGCGGTTGCGGCTGGCGCACTGGCTTTTGGGCCGGCGCAGGCGGCCGAACGCGGCGGGAGCGGACCCAGCAGCGAGTTCGAACGCATTTGCGCTCCCCATCCCGACAGGGCCGCGCATGAAGCCAAATTCGCGCAATTTCTGACCGAACGCCTGAAGCTGACTGACGCCCAGAAAGCGGCCTTCAAGGATTTTCAGGATGCGCGGAGCAAAGCCGTCGAGACGGCGACGACCCGCCTTTGCGCGTCCAAGCCGGACCTGTCCACGTTTGAAGGGCGCCTCGGCTTACACCAGTCCTTCCTTGAGGATCGGCTGGAAGCGGTGAAATCGGAAAATCCGAAGCTGATCGCTTTCTACAACAGCCTCGACGCCGGACAGAAGGCGAAATTCGACAAATTCCGCGAACAAATGGAACAAAGAAAAGACCGCTGAGGCCGAGGCCAATTCAACGCGTTCCCTTGGGCGCATGGAGGATAAAATGACTCTCATTCGCATGGCCGCGATCGCGGCGGCGGCGACAATCCTTTCGAGCGCGGCGGTTTCGGCAGGGCCCATAAACCTGTCCCGGCCGCAATTGTCGGACCAGGATCAGCAGATCGAGCTGGTCACCGTCCATCATGTCTATCACCACCACTACGTCCATCACCACTACGTCCATCACCATTACTACCGGTACAGCAACGACGGGGCGGTCCCCGCGGCGATCATTGGCGGGATTCTCGGCGGCGCGCTGAGCGGCGGCTGCTACTTCAATGATTGTGGCTATGGCTACGGTTATGGCGACGGCGGCTATTATGGCGGCGGCGCCTATTATGGTGGCGGCGGCTATTATGGTGGCGGTGGTTACGGCGGCGGCGGCGGGCACGGCGGCTTCCACGGAGGCGGCGGTCACGGCGGCTTTCACGGAGGCGGCGGTCACGGCGGCGGCCACGGTCACGGCGGTCATCACTGAACGATGGGGTCTCGCTCGAAACAGCGATAATCGGATTTATGCCCGCCAGCGGCCTGACATTCAGGCGCGCCGGCTGGCATATCAATGATCCAGGAGTCGTGCTGAGTAGAATTCCGCTCCTCCCGCGTCTCGGTAAGAACTGCCAGCGTAGCAAGAATGCCGTCAAAGGCGCCAACCGCGGTTTTCAGGATGAGTCCGACCGCTCAAGGAGATATTACATGCTGAAATCATCTCTTTTGCGACTGGCTTTGGCCATGTCGCTCGCCGGCGCCGGCCTGTCTCCGGTCATGGCCACGCCGACAGGCCTGCCAAAACCTGAACTGGCGTCGTCAGAAGCCGGCATCGAGACTGTGGCTTATCATCATTACCATCACTATCGCCACCATCGCTATCGCCACTATTACCGTCATCATTATCGCCATCATCACCACCATCATCATTATTACTATTACCTTTATCACCGCCATCACCACCATCATCATCATCATTATGGAGCCCATCCCGGGTATGCTGTCGGTGGCTACGGCGGCGGAGGCGGCTTTCAAAGCGGAGGACACCGCGGCGGGCACGGTGGCAGGCACGGCGGCGGGCTCCGCGGCGGGCACGGTAGTGAGCACGTTGGCGGCCATCACTGAACCGATGGTCACACCCAAGCGCCGGTGGCGGGTGATTGCCGTGATGAGTAAATTCCGAGCCTGCCATTTCCCCGCAAAAGGCGGCAACCTGACAAGGATGTCGGGGAAGTCGCCGACTGCTTTTCCTAGAATCTGAGCGAGGACGTCATGTCAGGCGAAGGACTACTTATCTTACTATTGGTCGGCGTCATTGCCGGCTGGCTCGCCGGCGTGCTGGTGCAGGGCGGTGGCCTGGGCCTCATAGGCGACATGATTATCGGCGTGGCGGGCGCTTTCATCGGAGGATTGCTGCTGCCTCGACTTGGCGTCCATCTTGGTTCGGGGATGGTCGCTTCGATCGCCAATGCGACGATTGGCGCGGTGTTGCTCCTCTTCGTCATCCGGCTGGTTAGCGGCGGCGGCGGATGGGGAAGGCGCTTCGGCGGTTATTTCGGCAGACGCTGGTAACGGCGCCGGCACAACATTTCGTCGCGCGTTCAATTCGCCCGAAGCGCGACGAATTCGGGCGCAGCGGGAGTTTCCGCCATGGGTCAGCTCATTCGTTTCGGACGACGCGTTCCGCTTCCTTCAACCGTGCAAGTCTTGCACGAGCTTCTCATTATGGAGCGCAACGAGAAGACGTCCCGGCCAAACAGCGCCGAGCAGCTCAAGGCCACGAGCGATTCTGAAACGGGGACGCCGAACGCAGCGCTCCGCGTTCCCCCTCAAGGCCAAGGCTAAAAGATTAGGCGACTGCGCGGCCCGCGCGTTCCCGCCGATATCTTCGGTCGCCGAGGCGGTTCACTTGCGCGGCATTCATGCAGGGACGATCGGCGCGTTCTCAATGGCATTCTTTCGGTCGGGCGGCGCGGCCCGTTCTGGCGATGGAGTAACCGCCGGTAGCGGTCAAGGAATACGATTGATCGCTGCGACCTGCAATTAGCACGGGACAACCAAGACATGAATCGCAATGTCCTCTATCTCGTCATCGGCGCGCTCGTCGTCGCTGCAGGCGTCTTTGGTTATATGCGCTACCAGGAGCGTCAGAAGACTACCGGTATCGAGATCAATGTCGGCAACAGCGGCATTTCTATCGAGAAGAAGTAGTTCTACAATTATCGGATGGTGCCATCAATGGCGCGTCATCCGATCAATGCCGCTCTACTGCTCATCGGCGAAGTACGAAGATGTGCAAAACTCGGTCACAACTCAATGGGGATAGATCATGTCTCTTGGACTTATACTCATCATCCTTCTCGTCATCTTCCTGCTTGGTGGCTTCAGTGGCCGCTTTGGCGGATACGGCTATGGTTTCGGTCACGGCGGTATCGGAGTCATCGGGGTCATTCTGATCGTCGTGGTCGTGCTGCTTCTCACGGGACGGCTGTAATCGTTGACGACGGCGACGACCTGAATGGGGGTCGGAGGGTTCAACAGGAGCAATATCGTGAGCAACGCAGACGAGAAGCGCGTCAATCACTTGGCCGAGCGCAAGGGTTTTCATCTGGAGAAGGTGGGACATGGCAAGGGCCATGGCCGCTTTTACATTAAGAACGTAGCCGAGGGCTCGAGGATGCGTTCTGACGTCCCCGACCACGAGTATTCCTTTTCGTTGGAAGAGGCTGAGGCCTGGCTTTCCGCCCACTCGAAATGATCCCGACATCCCCGCCTTTGGCGTGCGCCGTGAAAAGGCGGCGCTTTCCAGTGGGTGCAAGCCCCACCCGGCGACCCGCTCCAGCCGGAAGCAACCGGAGCAGACATGGAGGCAACGAAATGTCTGAAGCCCCCGGATAGCTGTCGCTTATAGGTGACGGCGCGAGTGTGCGGGCCGCAACGCGAGTGAACGTCGAGCAAGCCTCGAAAAGGACGATGTGCAGGCCGACCCGACTGCCAGATCGGGGAAGGCTGATACGACTGGATGAGATGAGCGAAGTCGACGTCCAGTCGCTGCACCGGGGTACTGACGGCAGCACGCACACAAAGAAAGCGTACGCAACACGGGAAGCCCCACGGCGTGGTCAGGGATGACCAACCGGACGCCCGCGAGGGACAGGCCGGGCACTGTGGGGTGACGGAGAGGTTCGTAGTACCGCTGAAGCCGGGTAACGCCGGGAGAGGGAAGGGACCTCAGTTCAAGACAGACGCAGCAAGCGATGAAGGACCTGGAGATTGGGAAACCTATCAACTCCGAAAAGTGTTCAGAAATTGCAGATGGCGTTGCACGCGAAAGCGAAGGCAGAAGCCGGCTATCGCTTCTACGCCCTGTACGACAAGCTCAGCCGCGAGGATATTCTGGCGCACGCCTATGCCCAGTGCCGCTCCAACAAGGGCGCGCCGGGCGTGGACGGTCAGGACTTCGCGGATGTCGAGGCGTATGGGGTTGATCGATGGTTGGCTGAACTGGCGCTTGCGCTCAGGCAGGAGGCTTACCAACCGGCTCCTATCAGACGTGTGTTCATACCGAAGGCCAACGGCAAACTCCGGCCGCTGGGCATCTCAACCCTGCGGGATCGAGTCTGCATGACAGCAGCGATGCTGGTGCTGGAACCGATCTTTGAAGCCGACCTTCCACCGGAATTGTACGCCTACCGTCCCGGGCGAAACGCCCAACAGGCGGTGGTCGAGGTGGAGGAGCTGTTGTTCCGCGGCCATCCGGAAGTGGTGGACGCCGACCTCGCGGACTACTTCGGGAGCATTCCGCATGCCGAGCTTTTGAAGTCGGTATCGCGCCGGATCGTTGATCGGCGCGTGCTTCATCTGATCAGGATGTGGCTGGATTGCCCCGTCGAAGAAACCGACGATCGAGGACGGAAGACGCGCACGACGGAGGCGCGGGATAAACGGCGCGGCATTCCGCAGGGCTCACCCATCTCACCGCTGCTGGCGAATATATACATGCGGCGGTTTGTGCTGGCCTGGAAGATGTTCGGGCTGGAGCGAAGCCTCGGCTCTCGCCTCGTGACCTACGCCGACGACCTCGTGATCCTGTGCAGAAGGGGCAAGGCCGAAGACGCCTTGCAACGGATGCGCGAGGTCATGAGCAAGCTGAAGCTGACGGTGAATGAGGAAAAGACACGCATTTGTAAAGTGCCAGAAGGGGAGTTCGACTTCCTAGGATACACGTTCGGGCGGATGTATTCGACGAGGACCGGCCAAGCTCGTATCGGCCACCGGCCATCAAAGAAGAGCATCCAGCGCGCGGTCGAGAAAGTCCACGCGCTGACCGTCCGATCATGCACATGGCAAGAGACCACAAAGCTGGTGGGCAAGTTGAACCGCACGCTGCGCGGATGGGCGAACTACTTCAGCGTAGGCGCCTTCAGCAAGGCGTATCGGGCGCTCGACACCTACGCGGCGATGCGGTTGCGCCGGTGGTTGCGCTTCAAGCACAATGTCAGGCGAAGAAAGGGCGGGAGCTATCCACTCTCGCAACTCTACGAGCAATTCGAACTCGTACGCCTGTCCCGGCTTGGGCGCGACGGGCCGTGGACGAAGGCGTGAGGTCTTGTCCGAGAGCCGGATGCGGGAAATCTGCATGTCCGGTTCGATGAGGGGGGTGTGGAAACGGAGCTACGGCTGAGCCACTAAGGCACCGCCAGACGAAAGGGGCGGAAACAGACATGCTCAGCCTAACGCCACCGCGCCACACTCCTACTCTACGCCGGGCCGTCCTTCTGCGATTGGCCGCAATCGTACCTAACATTACAGTTGCGATTTGATATGAGCGCGTTTTGCATGAGCCTGGTGGGCGCGTCGCCAAAGCGACCAGGCGATGACGAAGTCTGGTCGTATGCGTCTTCTCGCCAAGCGCGTGGCTATGCGGCGGATTTCCTGGATCGACCAACGGATCAGGGCGCTTTTGCCGTCAAACGGCGCGCGATACTCGCTCTGCGCCGCATCGTTTTTGGGGGCGGCGCGACGGCATTGGCGTGAATCCGGATCGCTGCCATCATGGCGAAGGCCAGCATGACCAGTGACACATGGCGACGCCATCCGTGCCAGGAGCGCGTCTCGTTATGATCGAGGCCGAGTTCATTCTTCGTCGTCTCGAAACTGTCTTCGATCGCCCAACGATGCCCCTCGATTTTGGCCAGCCTCTCGATCGTCGTTCCGATCGGCGCCCATGTCGTGAAGAAGGCAAGATCGCCGTCAGTGATTTTGCGGCGGATCAAAAGTCCGCGCGTCCATGCTTGCCCCGCGAGAGCCTCCTTGTATTCGCCAGCGTCGAGATCGGCGAGTTCGAGATAGACCCAGTCATGCAAGCGCTCGCCCTTGGTTCCCGCGCCCGCCGAAAGGCGCCGCCACGCGGAGGCCGGCAGAGCGTCGGCGATGTCCTTGGCCGTTCCCGAGACCTGCGGCGCCTTGCCCCAGGAATGAAACGGCTGATTGCTTTTGACGCCGAGCACATAGCCCTTGCCGGCGCGGCGCAGCGTCATCTCCATGTCGCCGACGCCGTAAACGCTGTCAGCGGCGACGAAGGAGAATGGAACTTCTGCCGCAATGGCGCGCTCGATCATGGCTCGCGCCAACGCCGGCTTGGTCGCAAAGCCGCCCGAGGCGCTGTCGATGATCTCTTGCGGAACATGCGCCTTGGCCATGCGCGCCGGATCGTCCGTCCAGCTTTTGGGCAGATACAATTCGCGGTCGATAAAGGCATGACCGTGCGATCCGACATAGCAGGCGAAAACGCCGATCTGGCAGTTCGTGATCTTGCCCGCCGAACCCGTATATTGCCGTGCGACGCCGCAGGACGACTTGCCCTGTTTCAAAAACCCCGTCTCGTCGACGACGAGAACCGCATCTTCGTCGGCCAGCGCCTCCAGAGCATAATCGCGCACGATGTCGCGCAACGCGTCGGCGTCCCAGCGTCCGCGACCAAGGATCGCCTGTTGCCGCCAAGGCCCCGGATCGCCCGCCGCTTCGGCTCGCATCCAGCCCGTCTTGCGCCGTTCATCGCCAAGCAACCCGTCGAGGAAATTCTCCGCAGACCACGCCACTCGCGCTTGCGTAAAGAGCGGCCGCATCCGACTCTTCACATCCCGCAGCGACGACGCCCACAACTCCAGCGTCGTCTCGATCGAAGCTCCCGACATCCCGCGCCTCCATGACGAATCATGGTGACCCAGTGAGTTCAGAAGCCCGCTAAACGCGCAACTGTAATGCTAAACTGGCCCTTCCGCCTACGATCGGAATCCGCCCATATGAGCCGGTGACGACGCGCCGAAACCTAGGCGCTTCAATTTATGCGCCGGAGGCTCGGCGGGTCGAGGATTTCGGATTCCCGATCCCATCATGCGGCGGCCTCGCGCCGACCGCAAAAAGAAGCGCGTGACCTACGTGGACGAGATGTTTGCCAACCGGAGCAATCAAAGTCTCCCTCCGGCGTGACGCGCCTTGCGGAAAATGAGGTCAAGCGCGATGCTTCGCAGCTAAATCGGCTTTATGAGCGAGGTTAGCTGCGCAGCATGGGACGAATGACGGTGATTTCGGGCGCCGAGCGCCGCCGGCGGTGGAGCGACGAAGACCGGGCGCGGATTCTCGCGGCCATTTCTGAACCCGGGGCGGTGATCGCGGAAGTGGCGCGTCGCGAGGACGTTTGCACCAGCCTTGTCTTCAAATGGCGCCGGGAGATGCGCCAGGCTGCTGAAGCGGACGCCTGCGGATTTGCGCCCGTTGTCATTGAGCCGGCGCCAGCGGCGCCTTCCTCGTCGACATCATCGAACTCGGCTTCCGCCGTGATCGAGGTGGAACTGAAGGAGGCGCGTGTGCGGATCCACGCTGGCGCGCCGTCGTCGGCGATTGCGGCGGCCTTGAAGGCGTTGCGGCCATGATCCCGATACCCTCGGGATGCCGCGTCTGGATCGCGATGGGTCACACGGACATGCGCCGGGGCATGCAGGGTTTGGCGCTTCAGGTTCAGGAGCAGTTGAAGCGTGATCCCCATGCCGGCGACCTGTACATCTTCAGGGGTCGTCGCGGCGATCTGGCGAAAATTCTTTGGCATGACGGCGTCGGGCTATCGCTTTACGCTAAGAGATTGGACCGAGGAAAGTTCATCTGGCCTTCAGCGAAAGACGGCGTCGTTTCGATCTCGGCTTCTCAGATGGCCTGCATGCTTGAGGGGGTCGACTGGCGAAATCCGCAATTGACCTGGCGGCCGACCAGCGCCGGATAAGGGCGAAAAAATCTTGGGTTGAACGCATTTTGGGGCGCCTCGAATCGCGCGATTTATGATTCACTCTGTGTCATGGACGCCGCCCGCCTCGCCCTTGCCGAAGAAAACGCCGCGCTGAAAGCGGAGTTGGCGGTGGCGCGGGCGAAAGCCTCGGAAGACACGGCGCTGATCGCGCAGCAGAAGCTGCGGATCGCCAAGCTGGAGCGCCAGATTTATGGACAACGTTCGGAGCGCTCGGAGCGCCTGATTGATCAGTTGGCGCTGGCGTTCGAAGAGGCGGAGGCCACCGCCACGCAAGACGAACTGGCGGCGGAAAAAGCGGTCGCCCTGGCGACCAACGTGCGCGGATTTACGCGCAAACGTCCCGACCGCAATACGTTCCCCGACCATCTTCCGCGCGAACGCGTGGTGATCGAAGCCGCCGACGGCGTGCGCGTGCTGCGGCGGCAAAAGGCTGCGCAAGCTCGGCGAGGACGTGACGCGGACGCTGGAGTCGCAGCCCCGTCAGTGGAAGGTGGTCGAGACGGTGCGTGAAAAGTTTACGTGCCGCGATTGCGAGAAGATCACGCAGGCGCCCGCGCCGTTCCACGTCATCCCAAGGGGATGGGCGGGGCCGAGCCTGCTGGCGATGATCGTGTTCGAAAAGTTCGGCCAGCACCAGCCTTTGAACCGTCAGGCCGAACGCTACGCCCTGGAAGGCGTGCCGATCGCGCTGTCGACCATGGCGGACGCCGTGGGATCGGTCTGCGCGGCGCTCAATCCGATCCTTCGCCTGGTGGAGGCGCATGTGATGGCGGCCGAGCGGCTGCATGGCGACGACACCACCGTGCCCGTTCTGGCCGAGGGCAAAACCGACACCGGGCGATGTTGGGTCTACGTGCGCGACGACAAGCCCTTCGGCGGCGCGGGGCCGCCGGCGGCGATGTTCTATTACTCGCGCAATCGCCGGGGCGAACATCCGCAGGCGCATCTGGCCGGACTATTCCGGAATCTTCCAGGCGGACGCCTTTGACGGCTACGGCAAGCTTTATCAGTCCGACCGAAAGCCCGGTCCGATCAAGGAGGCGGCGTGTTGGGTGCATGCGCGGCGGCCGTTCTTCATCATGGCCGACATCGAGGAGAACGCGCGGCGCAAGGCCGCCGGCAAGAAGGAGATTCCGCTGTCGCCCATCGCGATCGAAGTCGTGCGCCGCATCGACGCGCTGTTCGAGATCGAGCAGGGCATCAACGGCAAGAGCGCCGCGGAGCGCCTGGCCGTTCGACAACAGCTGAGCCGGCCGTTGGTCGAGAATCTCCAGGTCTATCTGCGCGAGCAGTTCGCCAAATTCTCGCGCGGACACGATCTGGCCAAGGCGATCAATTACATTCTCAAGCGTTGGCCGGCCTTCACGCTGTTTCTTGAGGATGGGCGCGTTTGCCTCTCGAACAACGCCGCCGAACGAGGCCTGCGCGGCATCGCTTTGGGAAGAAAATCGTGGCTGTTCTGCGGTTCAGATCGCGGCGGTGATCGCGCCGCGGTGATGTACAGCCTCATCATCACGTGCAAAATGAATGGCGTCGATCCTCAGGCTTGGCTGGCTGACGTCCTCTCCCGCATCGCCGGCCACCCTGCGCATCGGCTGGATGAGCTGACCCCGTGGAACTGGAAGCCCCAAGCCCCGGCACAATCCGATCAGGCGGCCTGAAACCGTGCACGTCGGCGAGCCGATCGCGCTCATTCCGGCCGACCTGCGTGCTACGCCGGATGGATACCAATCAAACAGGAACGGATTGACTTCTCCGACCCCAATCAGAAAAGGCTCTTAGCGTGTTCCATACGCATTTGCGCTGGCCGAAAGCCGCGCGATGGCGGGCGGCGCTGCGATAATTGAGGTCTCCGCGCCGCCCGCTAACGGTCACGCCCGATCTTACTGATCCTGCGAGATGGTGGGCGCTTCTTCTTTCTGTTCCGTCTCGAACGCCATCTTCCCCAGTTTTATCCAGACGTCGCGCGCGTGTTCGCCCTGAGCGCTCTGGAGCTTTTCGGCCATCCAGAGCAGCCCGCCGTAGATCATGGCGCGGTGGTCGCCGGTCAGGTCCACGATACCGGCCTTGACGACGAGGCCGCCGAGTTCGATGAGAAGCCGCGTGCGCTTGCGGCGCTCGACCTGCCAGGCGCGCATGTCATGCCGCGCCCGCGCCGCCTGATGGCGGTTGCGCGCCGCTTGGTCGCGCCGGAGCGCGGCCTGTGTCGCGGTCAGGCGCCGATGCAGTTCGCCGCGACCGGCCCTGAAAGAACGCGGCCCCGCGCTTCGCCCACGCCTCCCTCTTTCCGGCATCCTTAGTTTCGGCCAGCACGATCAGCGCGCCCGCCAGTTCGTCGGCGCTGAGAGCGTCGGCTCCGGTTGCGATCACTAGCTCGCCAAGCTGCTGCACCTTTCGGTTTTTCAGGATCTCGCGCCTTGTCCTCCAGCGCCTTCAGTTCCGCATCGAAGTCCCGTGGCTTGCGCATCATGTCCTCCATAAGATGTTGATAGAGTGATGATAGTTGAGCGCCTGCCGGAATGCTGTAGGCTTGCCGGGACAGTTGGGGACGGCGTAGTCCCTCCCGAGAATTTTTCGAGGGAGGGCGCGCTTATACGTCGTTCCGACGTGCGCTTCGCCCATGTAGATGATCTGGTCGCGATGGCGATCTATCATCTTCACGTCAAGGTCATTGGCCGCAAATCCGGCTCCAGCGCGGTGGCGTCCGCCGCCTACCGCTCGGCCTCCCGGCTGCGCGACGATCGGCTTGAGCGCAGTCACGATTTCTCTGCCAAGCGCGACGTTGTCCATTCCGAGATCATGCTGCCGGAGAATGCGCCGGAGACGTGGCGCGACCGCGAACGGCTGTGGAACGATGTCGAAGCGTTCGAGGCGAGGCACGACGCGCAGCTGGCCCGCGAGGTCGAATTCGCTCTTCCGCGCGAGATGACGGAGCGCCACGGCATCGAACTCGCCCGCGACTTCGTGCAGGCCGAATTCGTAGACCGGGGCATGATCGCCGACCTCAATGTACATTGGGATGTGGTTGAGGACGGGACGCCCAAGCCCCACGCCCATGTCATGCTGACCATGCGAGCGGTGGATGAAAGCGGATTCGGCCAAAAGGTGCGGGAGTGGAACCGCACCGAGATGGTCGAACGCTGGCGCGAACGCTGGGCGGAGTTGGCCAATGAGCGGCTGGCGGAACTCGACATCGACGCGCGCATCGACCATCGCAGCCTTGAGGCGCAGGGCATCGCGCTGGAGCCGCAGAGCCAGATCGGCGCGCCCGCGCAGCGCATCGAGGGCGAAGGGATCGAGGCCGCCGACCGCGCGGAGATGCACCGCGAGATCGCGCGCAATAACGGCGCGCGGATCATCGCCGATCCCGCCCTGGCGCTCGACGCCATCACGCATCAGCAATCGACCTTCACGCGCCGCGACATGGCGAGGTTCGCGCACCGGCACAGCGACGGCATCGAACAGTTCAACGCCGTGATGGGCGCTATGCGCGGCGCGCCCGATCTGGCCGAATTGGGCAAGGACGGACGCGGCGAGGATCGCTTCACCACAAGAGAGATGATCGAAACCGAACAGCGCCTGCACCGCGCCGCCGAACTCATGGCGGAACGGGAACGCCATGAGGTGCATGATGCGGATCGCGAAGCGGCGCTGGCGCGCGCGGAAGCGCGCGGTCTTGTCCTTTCGGGAGAGCAGGCCGACGCGCTGGCGCATGTCACGGACGGGCGCGATCTCGGCGTCGTGGTCGGTTATGCCGGAACGGGAAAAAGCGCGATGCTGGGCGTGGCGCGCGAAGCCTGGGAAGCGGCGGGCTACGAGGTCCGGGGCGTGGCGCTGTCCGGCATCGCGGCCGAAAATCTGGAAAGCGGATCGGGCATCGCGTCGCGCACCATCGCCAGCATGGAACATGGCTGGGGACAGGCCCGCGACGTACTCACTGCGCGCGATGTTCTGGTGATCGACGAGGCGGGCATGGTCGGCACCCGCCAGTTGGAGCGCGTGCTGTCCCATGCGGCGGAAGCCGGCGCCAAGGTGGTGCTGGTCGGCGATCCGCAACAGTTGCAATCGATCGAGGCGGGCGCGGCGTTCCGCTCGATCTTTGAGCGCCACGGCGGCGCGGAGATCGGCGAGGTGCGCCGCCAGCAGGAGGATTGGCAGCGCGACGCCACGCGCGATCTGGCGACCGGCCGAACCGGCGATGCGATCCATGCCTATGACCGCCACGGCATGGTGCATGAGGCCGCATCACGCGAAGAGGCGCGCGAAAATCTGATCGAACGCTGGGACCGCGAGCGGCAGGGGCCGCCGGACAAGAGCCGCATCATCCTCACCCATACGAATGATGAGGTTCGCGCGCTCAACGAGGCCGCGCGCGAGCGGATGCGGGCCGCCGGCGATCTGGGCGAGGACGTGCGCCTCACGGTCGAACGCGGCGAGCGCAGCTTCGCCAGCGGGGACCGCATCATGTTCCTGCAAAACGAGCGCGGCCTTGGCGTCAAGAACGGCACGCTCGGGACCATCGAGCAGGTCAGCGCAGCATCCATGTCCGTGCGCACCGACGACGGCCGCAGCGTCTCGTTCGACCTCAAGGATTACGACCGCATCGACCACGGCTATGCCGCGACCATCCACAAGGCGCAAGGCATGACCGTGGACCGCGCCCATGTTCTGGCGACGCCGGGCATGGACGCCCACGGCAGCTATGTCGCCCTGTCGCGCCATCGCGACGGCATGGACCTGCATTATGGCCATGACGACTTCGCCAGCCAGGACCGGCTTGCCCGCACCCTGTCGCGCGACCGGGCGAAGGATATGGCGTCGGATTACGAGCGGCTCGATCCGGCGCAGAGACTATGCCGAGCGGCGCGGGATCACTTTCCGCGAGCGCGTGGCCGAGATCGTGCGGAAGATCGTGCCGGAGAAAGTGCGCGGCATGTTCGACGGCCTGCGCCTGCCCGCCGAGCGGGCCGGGCCGGAACGGGCGGAGGCCGGAACGGGAAGCGCCGGAAAGGAAGGCGGCGGAAGACCCGGAAGACGGCGCTGCGCCGCGCCCGGACCAAGGCGCTCGTCCGCCATGCCCGCGCCGTGGACGCGATCTTCGAGACGCAGGAGCGGGGCGGCAAGGCCAGCCCGGAGCAGGTGAAGGAATTGCAGCAGGCCCGCAAGGTCTTCGAGGAGGTGCGGCCCTATGGCTCGCACGACGCCGAAGCCGCCTACAAGAAGAACCCGGAACTCGCCCGCGAAGCCGCTGGCGGGCCACGTCAACCGCGCCATCCGCGCGCTCCAGCTCGAAACCGAACTGCGCACCGATCCGCAGCCGCCGCGCCGACCGCTTCGTGGAGCGCTGGCAGAAACTCGACCAAACCAGCCAGCGCCAGTATCAGGCGGGCGACATGTCCGGCTACAAGGCCACGCGCTCGGCGATGGGCGACATGGCGAAAAGCCTCGAACGCGATCCGCAACTGGAATCCGATCCTCGCCAACCGCAAGCGAGACCTCGGCATCGCGATTCGAATCGGGCCGCCGGCTCGGCCTGGAACTCGCCTTCAGCCATGGCATCGACCTCGGCAGAGGCCGGGGCATCGGACTTTAACCCAGCCTATTTTCCGCCGCCTGTGCGCCACAGTACTACGACGTCGAAATACCCTCTTGCACATCAATAAATCCTTGCTCTGTCTGGTCCCAGAAGCCGTCAGAAACAGTCAGCAGGAGGCAGCGCAGCCATGCGCGAACCAGACCGTATCATCCGCCTGAAAACTGTTCTTGCCCGCACCGGCCTGTCCCGGTCCACCATCTACCGCAAGATTGCCGAGGGCACGTTCCCGCCCCAGATCAGGATCAGCGTCAACGGCGCCGGCTGGCGTGAATCCGACATCAATCGCTGGATCGCCGATCCCGTAGCGTGGCGTCCCAGAGGCAAGGTCGACTTCGATGACCGATCGCGAGACGGATAATGGCGGGGTGGGCGTCATGTCCCGTTCCCGGCGTGTGCGCGAAAACTACCCATTGGACATCAATCGCTCTCGCATCGATCACGCCCGCCGCAGCGGCGCGACCTCAGCGCCCTGCCGGAGCCCGTCGACGTGATCGGCCCACCACTTCATCATCTCGATACGCTCGGGCCAGAAATCGGCGCGCGCATAAGCCCGGCGCACTTCGTCAGGGTCGGCGTGGGCGAGCTGTCGCTCGATGGCGTCGCCGCTCCATTTGCGGCTTTCATTCAATATAGACGATGCAGCAGCTCGGAAGCCGTGCGCAGTCATCTGGTCCTGGGAATATCCGAGCCGGCGCAGCGCGCCGTTCAGCGTGTTTTCCGAAATCGGACGCTCGACCGAGCGCAGTCCGGGAAACAGAAGGCGGCGGTGGCCCGAAATGGCGTGCAATTCCCGCAACAGACTGACCGCTTGCGGGGCGAGGGGCACGCGATGTGGACGCCGCATTTTCATCCGGCCAGCGGGGATCGACCAAACCGCGGCGTTCAGATCGAACTCGGACCATTCAGCATTCCTCAGCTCCCCCGGCCTGACGAACGTGAGCGTGAGCAATTGCAGGGCGACGCGTGTCGCCGGATCGCCTGCGTACCCGTCGATGGAGCGCAGCAGGCCGCCAAAAGCGATAGGCTCGATGATTGCCGGCCGGTGTTTCGTGACCGGCGCGGTCAATGCTCCGCGCAGCGCAAATGTTGGGTCGCTTCCACAACGGCCGGTGGCGATGCCGTATCTGAAAACCTGTCCGATAAGAGCGCGCAGTCGAACCGCAGTCTCGTGGTGCCCCCTTGCTTCTACCGTTCGAAGCGCCGCCAACACCTCGGGAGCGGTAATGGATGCGATTGGCCTCGACCCAATCGACTGGCTGGCGAAGCCAAGCGCCCATTTATTTTTGTAAAGCGTCTTTTCGGTCTTGCCTTCGCGGCGCTTCTTTTCGATCAGTTCGTCCGCGATAGCGTCAAAAGTGTTATTCCTTTCGACAGCCTCGCGGACCTTGTCTTGCTTCCGCCGCTCGCCGGGATCGATGCCTTTGGCCAAGAGGGACTTGGCATCCTCCCGAAGCTTGCGGGCATCCTTGAGAGTGATCGTTGGCCAAGCCCCCAAAGCAACCCGAGTTTGTTTTCCACCGAAACGATAGGCCAGGTTCCAAAGCTTTGAACCCGTCGAAGTGACCCACAGTTGCAGGCCGCCTCCGTCGGAAAGCGTCAGCCTTCCGCTTGCACTTGGTTTTGCGGCGCGGATGGCGGCATCGGAGAGCGGCATGTCGTCCTCGCTGGCGCTGTTGGTCTTTGTTGGTCTCTGGCGCGAACAAAAATGCCACGAACCAACAAAAAGACCAACAATTTTGTTGGTTCACGTGGGACGGAGGGAGACGTACAGAGACGCAAAACCGCCTGAAATGCCTTACATTTAAAGCGATTTTGAGACGGTCTGGAATTCTATGATACGTATGATTGGTGCCCCTGGCCGGGATCGAACCAGCACTCCTTGCGGAACTCGATTTTGAGTTCGAGCGCGTCTACCAATTCCGCCACAGGGGCCTGCCGGGGAAGTCCCGGAAGAGGCGCGAAATATAACGTGCGGCGCCGCCCCGTCAATCGCCCCGCATCCGCGTTGCGTCATTTTTAGCATTCGGGGATTAAACAGGACGTCTTGGCCCCGGTCGCGTGAACGTGTACCAAGGCCGGGCACGCAAAAGATCGGATCACGATGTTCAAAAGGCTTTACGACTGGACTTTTTCGCTCGCGGAAAGCCGGCACTCGACGCTGGCGCTCGCCGGGATCGCCTTTGCCGAAAGCTCCTTCTTCCCCCTGCCGCCGGATCTGATCCTGCTGCCGATGTCGCTCGCCAGGCCGGCCAAGGCCTGGTTCTACGCCGCCGTCTGCACCATCGCTTCCGTCACGGGCGGCGTTCTGGGCTATTTCATCGGGGCCGCGCTCTACGACACCATCGGCCAATATATCATCCACCTCTATGGCTACGGATCGCGCATCGACGCTTTACGCGAATTCTACGCCCATTGGGGCTGGGCCTTCATTCTGGTGAAAGGCCTGACGCCCATTCCCTTCAAGCTCGTCACCATCGTCAGCGGGCTGCTCGGCTATAATCTGCCGCTCTTCGTGCTGCTGGCGGTGATCACCCGCGGCGCGCGTTTCTTTCTCGTGGCGGCGGCGATGAACTCATTTCGGCGACCCTATCCGGGTCTGGCTGGAAAAGCATTTCGCCTGGTTTGTCGTGACCCTGCTCGCCATCATTGTCGGCGGTTTTTGGACCGCCGCCCATCTGGTGTGACGCCATGACCGTTGTCGCCCGGCTCCGCGCCGGCCTCTCGCCCGAAAAGGCCGCGCTGCTCGTGCTGGCGGCGGCGGCGGCCACGCTCGCCGGCGCCTGGACCTTTCAGGCCTTGGGCTTCCAGCCCTGCGAATTGTGCCTGATCCAGCGCTATCCCTATTACGCTTCTCTGCCGCTCGCGGCGGCGGCCGTCTTTCTCGCCCGCAACGCGCCGCCGCTTTTTGCGCGCGCGATTCTCATCCTGCTGGCGGTGATTTTCCTGGCCGGCGCGGCGCTCGCGGCCTATCACGCCGGGGTGGAGTGGAAATTCTGGCCGGGACCGACAGGCTGCACCGGAAAATTCGTCGCCCCGACCTCGATGGAGCAATTCCGCGCGCAACTGGAGCATGTCCATGTCGTGCGCTGCGACGCGCCCGCCCTGCGCATTTTGGGCCTGTCGCTCGCGGCATGGAACGCGCCGATCTCGCTCGCCATCGCCTTCGCCGCGTTTTTGGGGGCGACGGCGCCTAAAAAGGCTTAGGCGCCCGGCTCTTGTCGCCGAGAACCGCGCTGAGCGGCGTCTGCGCCGAGCCGGGCGCGAGCGGCTTTTGCTGGCTTTCATGCGGCGCCCAGCCCGAGGTCCAGACGATTTCGAAGGTGGCGCGGATGCGCCCGTCGGGATCGGAGAATTTTTCCGCGTAAAGCGCGGCGGCCCTGAACGCCACGTCGCGGCGCAGCGGGCGTCGGGCGCCGGCGGCCAAAACATTGGTCGCGCCCATGGCGCGCAGGTCGCGCATCAAGTCGAAGGCGCTTGAATAGCGCACGGTGAAGGCGTCGCAATCGGTCACCGGCAAAGCGAGGCCGGCGCGCTGCAACAGACCGCCGAGGTCGCGCAGATCGGCGAAAGGCGCGACGCGCGGGCTGGCCCCGCCCTCGATCTCGTCCTGCGCCTGGGCGAGACAGAAGCGCAATTCGGCAAGGGTCTGGCCGCCGACCACAGCGGCGAGGAACAGGCCGTCCGGCGCGAGAATGCGGCGCGCCTGGGCGAAAACGCCGGGCAGGTCATTGACGAATTGCAGGCTGAGCGCGCTGACCACGAGGTCGAAACTTTCCGGCGCGAAGGGCAGGGCCTCTTCATCGGCCACCAGCGCAGGTGTGGCGCCGCCTGCGAGTTCGACGACCGGCGCCGCGCGAAAAACCAGCCGCCCCGGCGCGGCCAGAGCGCGCCAAACCGCCGGATGCGGCGAGCCAAGGTCAAGCGCGCGCGGAAAAGGGCGGCGGATCGGCGCCAGGCGAAAGGCGAGGTCTTCGGCCACCCGCGCGGCGAGAAAATCGCAGGATTGTTTCGCCCGCGCGGCGCGGGCGAGGCGCTTGCGCCATAAAGCGCGGTCGAAAATGTGCGGCGGTTCGGTCACAAGCCCGTTATGCGCTTGCGCCAAGCCGGCGTCAAAACAGCCGGCGTCAAAACAGCCGGCGTCAAAAGTCGCGCAAAGCGGCGAAAAGGGGTAAGCTGAACTCATGTTCCGGCTCATTCCCGCGCCTTTCGCGGCGCCGAACTGGCTGAAAGACGGCGCGCTCGTCCTGAAAAAGGCCGGCGGGGCGGCGCTCGACTTGGTCTATCCGCCGACCTGCCTTGCCTGCCGCCGCGCGGTTTCCGAACACGGCGGCCTGTGCCCGCAATGCTGGCGCGCCATGCGCTTCATCGAGCGCCCCTATTGCGAGCGCCTCGGCACGCCGTTCGAGACCGATCCGGCGGCGGAAGCCGGGGGCCGGACGGTTTCTCCCGCCGCGCTCGCCGACCCGCCGGTTTTCGCGCGGGCGCGGGCGGTGGCGCGCTTCGAGGACGGGCCGGCGCGGCGGCTGGTCCATCGCCTGAAATATTCCGACCGCGATGAACTGGCCGGGCCGATGGGCCTGTGGATGGCGCGCGCCGGCGCCGAGCTTTTGTCCGACGCCGACATGCTGGTCCCGATCCCGCTGCACTGGACGCGGCTGGCGCGGCGGCGCTTCAACCAGGCGGCGGCTCTGGCGCGCGGAATCGAAAAGGTTTCCGCCGTGCCAGTCGAAACCGGGCTTCTGCTGCGGGTAAAACCGACGCCGCCGCAGGTCGGGCTGACCCGCCGCCTGCGCGCCCAGAACATTCAGGGCGCCTTCGCCGTGCCGGAAACGCGCCGGATCGACGCCGAGGGGCGCAAAATCGTGCTGGTGGACGACGTCATGACCTCGGGCGCGACCCTGAACGCGGCGGCCCGGGTGCTGCTGCGCGCCGGGGCGCAAAGGGTTGACGCGCTGGTTTTCGCCCGCGTCGTCAGCGCGTGACAATTCTCCCCATTGCCCACACGCCTTGGCCGAATTAATAAAGCGTCATGAAGAAGATCGAGATCTACACCACCGCGACCTGCCCCTATTGCATCCGCGCCAAGGCGCTGCTGAACAAGAAGGGGGCCGCCTTCGAGGAAATCAGGGTGGACGTCAATCCCGCCCTGCGCCCGGAAATGGTCGAGCGCGCCAGCGGTCGAACGACGGTGCCGCAGATTTTCATCGCCGACCGCCATGTCGGCGGCTGCGACGACCTTCACGACCTGGATTACGAAGGCCGGCTCGATCCCCTTCTGGCGGATTGAGGCCGGCCATGATCCGCTTCGCCCTCGTCTGCGCCAACGGCCATCAATTCGAAAGCTGGTTCGCCAGCAACGGATCGTATGATTTTTTGATCGCGAAAAAGCTCGTCTCCTGCCCCTATTGCAATGGGACTGACATCGCCAAGGCGGTGATGGCGCCGGCAGTGGCGCGCGCGAACCGCGCGCCGCGAAAGCCGCAGAAGCCGGACAAGGCGCCGAAACAGAATGTCGCCTTGCTCGGCGAGGCCGACCATGGGTTGCGGGAGATGGCGCGCGAGCTGCACCAGAAAATTGTCGCGGCCACTGTGGATGTCGGCGCCGAATTCGCGCGCGAGGCCCGGCGCATTCACGACGGCGAGGCGCCGGAGCGGCCGATCCGCGGCCAGGCCTCGCCCGAAGAGGCCCGCGCGCTGGTCGAGGAAGGCGTCGAGATCATGCCGATGCCGGCGACGCCCGAAGATCTGGGCTGAGCGGCCTTTTTCACCGCTCCGTATCGGGAGTTTCGCATGACGAGCCAATCGCCCGCGCGACCGGCGTCCTATGACAAGATGGTCGCCCTTGTCCTGCAGGGCGGCGGCGCGCTCGGCGCCTATCAGGCCGGCGTTTACGAGGCGCTTGCGGCGAGCGAATATCTACCCGACTGGATCGCCGGCATTTCGATCGGCGCGGTCAACGCCGCGATCATCGCCGGCAACGCCCCAAAAAATCGGGTGGCGCGGCTGAGCGCCTTCTGGAACGAGGTGACGTCGCCGCTGTTCCCGGCGCAGCCGGCTTTGGGCGCCTTCGACGCCCTCGCCGCCGCAAGCGCGCTGATGTTTGGCCAGAACGGCTTTTTCGCGCCGCGCCCGCCGCTGGAGCTGTGGTTCGGTTGGGGCGCGACCAGCCTTTATGACACGTCCGCGCTGCGATCGACGCTCGAACGTCTGGTGGATTTCGATCGGATCAACAGCAGGGAAACCCGCTTCTTGGTCGGCGCGGTCCATGTCGAGACCGGAAATCTCGTCTATTTCGACAACGCCCGGATGAAAATCGGTCCCGAGCATGTGATGGCGAGCGGCGCCATGCCGCCAGGCTTTCCGGCGATCGAAATCGGCGGCGAAGCTTTTTGGGATGGCGGGCTGGTCTCCAACACGCCGCTGCGCTATGTGGTCGAAAACGTTCCGCGCCGCAGCCGGCTGATCTTCCAGGTCGACTTGTATCGCGCCCATGGCCGCGCGCCGAAAAATCTCGGCCAGGTCGCGGAGCGCGAGAAGGACATCCGCTATTCGAGCCGCACCCGCGCCCTGACCGACATGATCCGGCGCGAACATGACGTGCGCCATAATATCAACGAATTGTGGGAGCGGCTGCCGCCGGAACTGCGCGAGCTGCCTTGCGCAAAATGGCTTTATGATTTCGGCTGCGTCACGACCATGGACATCGCGCATCTGATCTATCGCCCGGCCGAGCCGCAGGGCCCGTCCAAGGATTTCGACTTCGGCCGGCAGGCGATGGAGTCGCGCTGGCAGGCGGGGCTGGCGGACGCCCAGGCCACCCTCGCGGCCTCGCCCTGGCTCGCGCCGATGGACCCGGCTCAGGGCGCGCGAACTTTCGACGTGCGCCGCCCGGCAGGAAAGCCAGAGCGCGACAGCCGGAAGATGTGAGGGGCGGGATCAAGGCAGGAGGTCATCGACTTCGGCGTTCGCACGAGCCTTCGCTTGGCCGGGCGAGCGGAAGCCGGTAAAGGCAAAGCAACGCACCCTCGCGTGGCGCGTCCGCCGTCGCGCAAGGTCAAACGACCGGAGTTTTTTCATGAATTGCCGCTTTCTTCTCAGTCTTTGCGCAATTGGGGCGAGCCTGGCGTTTCACCCCGCCGCGCCCGCCCGCGCGGAAAACGGCAAGATCGACGTGAACGCGATCCTCAACGATCCGGCGGCGCCGGTCGGCGGCAATCCGAAGGGCGACGTCACCATCATCGCCTTCCTCGATTACAATTGCCCGTTCTGCAAGAAGGCGACGCCGGAGCTGCAAAGACTGGTCAAGACCGACGGCCATATCAGGCTGGTCTACAAGGACTGGCCGATCCTGACCGAAGCCTCGGTCTATGGCGCGCATCTGGCGCTCGCCGCGAAATATCAGGGCCGCTATGAACGGGCGCATAGCGCGCTGATGGCCGTTCCCGGCCGCCGCAACGGCGAGGAAGCGATGCTGGCCGCGGTGAAAAATTCAGGCGTCGACATCGGCCGGCTCAACGCCGATCTCAAGGCGCATGACGCGGATATTTCCGCGCTGATCAAGCGCAACGGCGAACAGGCGCAAGTTTTGGGATTGCAGGGGACGCCGGTTTTTCTGATCGGGCCGTTCAAGGTCGCCGCCGCGCTCGATTATTCGGACTTCAAAAAGATCGTCGCACGGGTCCGCGCCGCGCAATAGGCGCAGCAAGCCGGCGCGCCCAAGTCACGTTCGGCGGAAAGCAAGGTCACGTTCGGCAAAAAAAACGCGCCAAACTGCGCGCTCCGCCCCGCGCGACGACGGGACAGAGCTGGTTTGGCCTGAGTTCAGTTCTTGCGCGTCGGGCAGGTGCTGAGGCCGAGAACGCTGTACAGCGGGCACAGGCCGACGCCGCCGGTGACCAGAGGAACCACGCCGATCCATCCCCACATGCCGATCTTGCCGGTCATGGTAAGGCCGAGCAACAACGCGCCCACAATCACGCGCAGCGCGCGATCCAAGGTCCCCTCATTCACTTTCATCGTGGCGCCCTCATGGTTTCGAGCGACTCGCCGGCCGCCCACGACGAAAGCTTAGCCGAATTCCCTACCCGTCGGAAGATGCGTCAGCCGGGCCGCATCGCTTCCGCCGCCCTCGCTCAATCGTGATGGCGGTAATGCCGGTGGTAGCGGACGTGATGGCGGCAGCCGCCGCGCAGGCCGCAGGCAATCGTCGGGCCGGCGGTATAGCCGATCACGCCGCCCGCGACGGCGCCGACCGGGCCGCCGACGATCGCCCCCGCCCCCGCGCCGAGGCCGGTGTCGACCAGGCGTCCGGCATAGGCGGCCGTGCCGATCATCGACAGGCCGAGGCTCATCGCCACGATCATCAGTGTTTTGGCCATCTTGACCTCCCGTTGAACCGATATTGCGCGGTGGTCGGGCCGAAACCGCGCAGCTTATATGCGCTCCGTCGTGGAGCGGCGGTTCGTATCGTATCAACCTGCGGATTTCAGATTGGTTCCAATGAGCCGAAAAGACTTTTCAGTTCAAACGGATGGCCGAAGGCAATTTCCCCGCCGCGCCGGGCGGCTCACGAAAGCGCACGATCAAGCGCAATTTCGCTCCGGGCTTCCGCGTCGCCTGGCACCAGACGGACCTGAACCTCGCCTTGCAGGGCGCCCCGCAGTTTGGGCGTCAGCCTGCCGAACGCCGCGGCCTGTCAGGAGTTGTATAATGCGGCGGTCGCCTTGGGCGGCGCGGGAGGGGACGATTCGGCCAACGCGCGCGTTGCGGAAAAGCTGGCGGACTTCGAAATCGGCCATAAATAGGCGAGGGTTGGGGGGGAACTGGCGATGGATGAGCGCGCGCTATTGCGCAAAATGTTCGATGCGGCGGTCGCCGCCGCCGCGCCCGATCTCGTCGTGCCGCCGCACCTTCCCGCTCCGCCCAGGGGACGCACGATCGTCGTCGGCGCCGGCAAGGCCGCCGCCGCGATGGCTCGCGCTGTCGACGCTCATTGGCCGGCCGGCAAGCCGTTGAGCGGCCTTGTCGTGACACGCTATGGCTATGGCGTCGGCAAGCTCGGCCGCATCGAAGTGAATGAGGCCAGCCATCCGGTCCCCGACGAAGCCGGCCTCAAAGCCGCGCAAAAAATTCTGGACATGGTGCGCGGGCTTGGTCCCGACGATCTCGCCCTGTGCCTGATCTCCGGCGGCGGCTCGTCGCTTTTGTCTTTGCCGGCGCCGGGGATTACGCTCGCCGACAAACAGGCGGTCAATCGCGCTTTGCTGCGCAGCGGCGCCAATATCAACGACATGAATTGCGTGCGCAAACATCTCTCCGCGATCAAGGCGGGGCGCCTCGCGGCGGCCGCGGCCCCGGCGCAGGTCGTATCGCTGGTCATCTCCGACGTGCCGGGCGACGACCCTTCCGTCATCGCCTCCGGCCCGACCGTTCCCGATTCCAGCACGCTGGCGCAAGCGCGCGACGTGCTGCGGCGCTACAAGATCGAAGTTCCGCCCGCCGTTGCGGCGCTGCTCGACGATCCCGCCCATGAGACGCCCAAGCCCGGCGACCCGGTTTTCGCGCGCAATTCCCTGCGGATGATCGCCACGCCCCAGGCCTCGCTCGAAGCCGCCGCAAAAATCGCCCGCGCCGCCGGGGTCGCGCCCGTGATCCTGGGCGACGCGATCGAGGGCGAGGCGCGCGAGGTCGGACGGGTGATGAGCGGCATTGCGCGCCAGGTTTTTGCGCACAACCAGCCGGCGCCTGCGCCCTGCGTCCTGATTTCCGGCGGCGAAACCACGGTGACGGTGCGCGGAAAAGGCAGGGGAGGGCGCAATGTCGAATTCCTGTTGGCGCTCGCCGTCGATCTCGGCGGCCTGCCGAATGTTTTCGCCATCGCCGCCGACACCGACGGCGTCGACGGCGCCGCGGAGGTCGCCGGCGCCATCGTCACGCCAGACACTCTCGCGCGGGCGGAAAACCTGGGAGTCAGCGCCAGGGAAAGCTTGGCCGACAATGACGGCCATGGCTTTTTCGAGCGCCTGGGCGATCAGGTCGTGACCGGCCCGACCTTCACCAATGTCAACGATTTCCGGGCAATCCTGATTTCCGGGGCAGGGGAGGGCTTTTCCGGCCGGTAGGCGATGACGCCCTCATGGACAAAGGGCTGGCTTGAAGGCGCCCTCATCCAATGATCATCTGAGGTTCAGGCGCGATAAGAAAAGGGCGCCGCGCTTGGGGGGGAAAATGTTCGCGCAACTTTTGACGCCGGTCGGGAACAGCCTCGGCCTTTCCTTTCTCGCCGCCGCTTCGCCGGTGGCGATGGTGCTTCTCCTGCTCGGCGTCTTGCGGCGCCCGGCCTGGCAGGCGGCTCTGGCCGGCCTCGCGACCGGCCTCGCGGCGGCGATCTTTCTGTGGCGCATGCCGCCCGCGCTCGCCGTCAACGCCGTGGCGGCCGGGGCCGTATTCGCGCTCTGGCCGGTGATGTGGATCGTGGTCAACGCGCTGCTGCTCTACAATGTCGCGGTCAGATCGGGCCGGTTCGAGGCCTTTCGTGTCTGGGTGCTCAAACATTTGCCGAATGACCGGCGCATCGTGCTGGTGGTGATCGGTTTCTGTTTCGGCGCGCTGCTGGAGGGCGTCGCCGGATTCGGCACCCCGGTCGCGATCACCAGTTCGCTGCTGATTCTCGTCGGCTTTCCGCCGTTGGAGGCGATCGTCTTCGTCCTGATCTTCAACACCGCCCCTGTCGCCTTCGGCGGGCTTGGCGTTCCGGTCACGGTGCTCGGCGCGGTCACCAGCCTGCCGGCGACGGCGCTGGCCCAGATGATCGGCCGCCAGCTTCCCTTCATCGCCCTCATCCTGCCGTTCTATGTCATGGCGCTTTACGGCGGCTGGCGGTCGATCCGCGCCTTGTGGCCGGTTCTGCTGGTCGCCGGCGGCAGTTTCGCGGCGTCGCAATTCGTGGCGTCGAATTATCTCGACTATGCGCTGACCGACGTTCTCTCGGCGCTGGGCTCGCTCATCGGCACGCTCGCCTTCCTGCGGGCGTGGAAGCCGAAGCCTTCGCCGGAATTCGCCATCAACAAGGAAGCCTTGGAAGAGCGTGGCGTCGCAACCTATGTCCAGCCCTGGCAGGGCTGGCTGCCCTGGCTGATCGTCTCGGCCATCGTCATCGCCTGGACGCCTGGACCCATCTGGCCATCGCCAAGATCGGCCAGCAGGCGATTCCGTGGCCGGGCCTGCACAAGGCGATTTCGATCACTCTTTACAACGGCAAGCCCTATCCCGCCGTCTGGACCTTCCAGCCGCTCGGCACGGGCACCGCGATCCTGCTGTCGGCGATCGTCACGGCGCTGGTGGTCAAGCTCTCGGTCAAGGATTTCCTTTGCGCCATCCGGCAGACCGCGATCCAATCCTTCATCCCGATCGTCACCGTGATGGCGATCATCGGCCTGGCCTTTCTGATGAATTATTCCGGCCTTGCCTACACGCTGGGCTATGGCGTCGCCTCGACCGGCAAATTGTTCGTCCTGCTCTCGCCTTTCCTCGGCTGGGTCGCGGTCATGCTCGCCGGCAGCGACACCTCCGGCAATGCTCTATTCGGCAATCTGCAGGTGGTCGCGGCGCGCCAGCTCGATCTCAATCCCGTTCTGTTCGCGGCGACCAATTCGTCGGGCGGCGTGCTGGGCAAGATGATTTCGCCGCAAAATATCGCCACCGGCGCGGCGGTGACCAATCTGAGAGGCCATGAAGGCGCCATTTTCGCGCGAACTTTCGTCCATAGCATCGTGCTGACCTTCCTGCTCAGCCTGCTGGTCGTCGTGCAGCAATATCTGATCCCCTGGATCATTCCGGTCGTTGGAGCCATGAAATGATCAGAATGCCGGAACCCGATGCGGCGCTGCTCGCGCGGCGCGAGGAAATCGTCGCGGCGCTCGGACAAATCGTGCCGGGCGAGGGCGTGATCGAGTCCGAGCGCGAGCGCCGCGCCTTCGAATGCGACGCCCTGACCGCCTATCGTCAACTCCCGATGGCGGTCGTGCTGCCGGACAACACCCAGCAGGTCGTCGATATCCTGCGCTATTGCAAGGCCAACAAGATCAAGGTGGTTCCGCGCGGGGCCGGCACCTCGCTTTCGGGCGGCTCATTGCCGCTCGCCGACGGGATCATTCTCGGGCTTGGAAAGTTCAAGCGCATTCTCGAAATCGATGTCGCCAACCGCTGCGCCGTGGTCCAGCCCGGCGTCACCAATCTCGGCGTCACCCACGCCGTCCAGGCGCACGGGCTTTATTACGCGCCCGACCCGTCGAGCCAGATCGCCTGCAGCATCGGCGGCAATGTCGCGGAAAATTCCGGCGGCGTGCATTGCCTGAAATATGGGCTCACCACCAATAACGTGATCGGGGTCGAATTCGTCACCATGGATGGCGAAATCATCCGCCTCGGGGGAAAACATTTCGACGCCGGCGACTACGATCTGCTCGGCGTGATGGTCGGTTCGGAGGGCCTACTCGGCGTCGTCACCGAAGTGACGGTGCGGGTGCTGCCCTCGCCGCCCGGCGCCCGCGCGCTTCTCATCGGCTTCCCGTCGATCGAAGGCGCCGGCGATTGCGTCGCTTCGGTGATTGGCTCGGGAATCATTCCCGGCGGCATGGAGATCATGGACAAGCTCGCTATTCAAGCGGCGGAGGCCTTCGTCCACGCCAATTACCCGCTCGACGCCGAGGCCTTGCTGATCGTCGAACTCGACGGCTGCGCGGCGGAGGTCGATCATTTGGTCGCGGCGGTGGAATCCATTGCGAGGGACCATGGCGCGACCTCCTGCCGCGCCAGCCAGTCGGAGGAGGAGCGGCTGCTGTTCTGGGCCGGGCGCAAGGCGGCCTTTCCCGCCGTCGGCCGCATCTCGCCCGATTATTACTGCATGGACGGCACCATTCCGCGCAGGGAAATCGGCCGGGTGCTGATGCGGACGAAGGAGATGGAGCGGCATTACGGGCTGCGCTGCGCCAATGTCTTTCACGCCGGCGACGGCAATCTCCATCCGCTCATTCTCTACGACGCCAACAAATCCGGAGAACTGCAGCGCGCGGAAAATTTCGGCGCCGATATTTTGCGGCTGTGCGTCGAGGTCGGCGGCGTGCTCACCGGCGAACATGGCGTCGGCGTGGAAAAGCGCGACCTGATGGACACGATGTTCAACGAGACCGATCTCAACCAGCAGCAGCGGCTCAAATGCGCCTTCGACGACGACAGCCTGCTCAATCCCGGAAAAGTGTTTCCCCAGCTCTGCCGCTGCGCGGAACTCGGCCGGATGCATGTCCATGCGGGACGATTGCGCTTTCCCGATCTGCCCCGTTTCTGAAGGCGAAGCATCATGACCGACTATCGTCCCTCGGACGAGAAAGAACTCGCGGAAATCGTCGCTGACGCCGCGGCGCAAAAACAAACCGTGGAAATTGTCGCCGGCGGCAGCAAGCGCGGTTTCGGGCGGCCGGTGAAGGCCGGTCATCTGCTCGACGTTTCGCAGATCGCCGGGATCGTCAATTACGAAGCCGCCGAACTGATCCTGACCGCGCGTCCGGGAACTTCGCTCGCCGCGATCAAGGCGGAGCTTGCCGCCAAGGGCCAGATGCTGGCGTTCGAGCCGCCCGGCTGGCAAAAGCTTTTCGAGACCGACGCCGAACCGACAAGCGAACCAACAGGTGAACCGACTAGTGAACCGACCATTGGCGGCGTTCTGGCCTGCAACATCGGCGGGCCGCGCCGGGTGCGCGCCGGCGCGCCGCGCGATTTCTTCCTCGGCTTTTCGGCGGTCAACGGCCGGGGCGAAATCTGGAAAGGCGGCGGCAAGGTGGTCAAGAACGTCACCGGCTTCGATGTCAGCAAATTGCTGGCGGGCTCTTTCGGCACGCTCTCGGTCCTCACCGAAATCACCCTGAAGGTGACGCCGCGCCCCGAGAGCGAATGCACCATCCTGCTTCATGCCTTGGCGGACGAGGTCGCGACCGCGACCATGGCCAGGGCCTTGAACACGCCTTTCGAAGTCTCCGCCGTGGCCCATCTGCCGCCTGCCGCCGCGCGGCGCGCCTCGGTTCCCATCGTCGCCCAGGGGCTTGGGGCGGTCACCGCGCTGCGGATCGAAGGCCCCGCGCCTTCGGCAGCCTTTCGCGCCGAGGCGCTGGAAGGCCTTTTCGGACGCGGCGACCGGCTCGACAACGCGGCTTCCGCGCAATTCTGGCAGGAAGTCGGCGAGGCTCGATCGCTCCTGCCGCGCGGCGCCCGCGTGGTCTGGCGGCTCTGCCCGACGCCGAGCCAGGCTTCCGCCGTGGCGAGCGCGATAAAAGCGCGCCTGCCTTCGGCCGAGGCCTTTTTCGATTGGGGCGGCGGCCTGGTCTGGCTGAGCGTCGACGCCGCGGAGGCGGGCGCCGACGCGGGGGCGGCGATCGTGCGCGGCGCGATGAAATCCTGCGGCGGCCACGCCACATTGCTGGTCGCGCCCGCCGCGACGCGCGAAAACACCGCCGTTTTCGAGCCGGCGCCCGGCGCGCTCGCCGCGCTGAAGGCGCGGGTCAAAGCCGGCTTCGATCCGCACGGCGTGCTCAATCCCGGCCGCATGCAAGAGGGCCTCTAGAGACCATGCAGACCAATTTCACCCCGGCCCAGCTTGCCGACGCGAACGTGAGGACAGCGGAAAAGATTCTGCGCGCCTGCGTCCATTGCGGCTTCTGCACCGCGACCTGTCCGACCTATGTCCTGCTTGGCGACGAACTCGATTCTCCGCGCGGGCGCATCTATCTCATCAAGGACATGCTGGAGAACGACCGCCCGGCCGGCGCCGAAGAGGTCAAACATATCGACCGCTGCCTGTCCTGCCTGTCCTGCATGACGACCTGCCCGTCGGGCGTCGATTACATGCACCTGGTCGACCACGCCCGCCACCATATCGAAAAGACTTTTCGCCGGCCCTTCCTCGACCGCGTCCTGCGGCGCGTCGTCGGCTTCGTTCTGCCGAGGCCGAATATTTTTCGCGTCGCCTTGAATCTGGCGAAACTGGGCAAGCCATTCGCCGGCCTGCTGCCGGCGAGGCTGCGCGCGCCCTTCGCCATGGTTCCGAGCGCCATCCCCAAAGCCTCGGTCTGGGACCAGCCACGGGTCATTTCGCGCCCGCAACCCAACACGCGGCGCGTCGCGCTGATGACCGGCTGCGCCCAGAAAGTGCTGTCGCCGCAGATCAATGAGGCCACGATCAGGCTACTGACGCGGCATGGCTGCGAGGTGGTGATCGCAGAAGGATCGGGCTGTTGCGGCGCGCTCAATCATCATCTGGGCCAGGACGAGGGCCTGGCGTTCGCGCGGAAAAATATTCTCGCCTGGAGCCGCGAGATGGAGACGGGCTTTCTCGACGCCATTGTCGTCAACGCGTCGGGCTGCGGCACGACGGTCAAGGATTATGGCTTCATGTTCCGCGACGATCCCGAATTCGCGGACAAGGCGGCGAAAGTGTCTTCGCTCGCGCGCGACATTACCGAACTGATCAGCGAGATCGGACTCATGGCGCCGGTCAACGCCGCCGGGCGGCGGGTCGCCTATCACAGCGCCTGCTCGCTCCAGCACGGGCAGAACATCCGCAACCAGCCGAAACAGCTGCTCAAGGACGCCGGCTTTACCGTGCTCGATCCACCCGAGGGCCACCTCTGCTGCGGCTCCGCAGGCACATACAACCTGCTTCAGCCGGAGATCGCGACCGAGCTGCGGGACCGCAAGGTCGCCAATATCGAAAGCACTCGGCCGGAAATGATCGCCGCCGGCAATATCGGCTGCATCGTGCAGATCGCCGGCGGGACGAGTCTGCCGGTGGTCCATACCGTCGAATTGCTCGACTGGGCGACAGGCGGCCCCCGCCCGCGCGATCTCCCGGCGTGACCGCCAACCCGTCCGGCTCGTCGAAAAGAGCGGCGGATCCTGGCCTGGGCTTTCGCAAAAGCGAACGGCCCGCCTCCGGTCAGAGGCGGGCCGTGCGGCGATTGCCGTCTGGTGTGACGATCAGGCGACGTGCTTGATCACGAAGCGATAGACGCCGGCGCTGGACGTCGATTCGACCAGTTCATTGCCGGTGGTGCGGCAGAAGGCGGCGAAGTCGGCGACCGAGCCGGGGTCGGTCGCGAGGACTTCAAGCGTGCCGCCGGCGGGCACTTCCTTGAGAGTCTTCTTCGCGCGCAGGATCGGCAGCGGGCAGTTCAGACCCTTGGCGTCGAGCGTTTTATCAGCCATCATTTCCTCGTTTCCTCGTTTTTTGGTTTGGTGGTGAAACTTCAGATGAAGAGATTGATCTCGGATTTCAGCGCCTTTTCCATATAGGTCGCCGCGCCGCCGATCTCGATGCCGGCGATCAGGTCCGACGCCTTGTATTCGAACAGGTCGAGCGTCATCTGGCAGGCGATGATTTTCACGTCGGACTCGATCGCCGCTTCACGCAGCTCCTCGATCGAGGCGACGCCCTTGCTCTTGATCAGGTTCTTCATCATGGTCGTCGCGCCGGCGTCGACGCCGGGGAGCATGTTGACGATGTTCGGCATCGCCATATGCATGCCCATCATCGGCATTTTCATCGCCGCGTTGCCGAGCGCCGTCACCTGAAGGTCCAGCTTCTTCTTGAGGATTTCAAGGCCGTAAAAGGTGAAGAACAAGGTGACGTCGACGCCCATGGCGGCCGCGGTGGTCGCCAGGATCAGGGGCGGATAGGCCCAGTCGAGCGATCCTTTGGTGACGATGATCGTCATGGATTTGGCGTTGGCGCCGTCGGCGGTCTTATCAGTCATTTTGCTTTCCCTGGTATTGGATGCGCGCCGGCGGAGCCGGCGCGTCTGGTTCAGTCCGTCGTGACGTTCTTGAGCTTGGCGATGCCCATCATGCTGAGGGCGGCGGATTCATAGAACGGCTCGCTTTCACCCTTGCGCATCTTGCGGATGAAATATTTCTCGAAGCCGATCTTGGCGGCGTGGACCCAGCGGCCCTGGCCCGACCAGTTGACATTGCGCGGCGGGATCTGCGGCTGGGCGACGAAAGCGATGCCGCTGTCGCCGAAATCCGCCAGACAGATCGCGTTCCAGGTGCCGCGATAGATCGGCTGGCGCCCGCGCAGGAGCTCGCCGATGTTCTTGGCCGTCGCGGTGACCATGGATTCGATCATGAATCCGGTCTTCGGCACGCCGCAGGGAACCGGCGTCGGTCCCATTGGCGGGATGGCGACGCAGACGCCGACGGAGAAGACGTTCTTGAATTTCGGGTTCTGCTGATGCTTGTCGACGAGGACGAAGCCGCGCGGATTGACCAGGCCGTCGATGCCGCGCAGCGGCTTGATGCCGCGGAAGGCCGGCAGCATCATCGACATAGCCGAAAGGCAGTTCGTGGGTCGCCTGCGACGGAGCCGTCGTCGGCGACTTCCTCGACGGTCATCTTGCCGGCTTCGACCTTCTTCACCCGCGAGTTGGTCATCCACTTGATGTGCTGCTCGCGCATCTCGCTTTCGAGCAGGCCCTTGGTGTCGCCGACGCCGTCGAGGCCGAGATGGCCGACATAGGGCTCGGAGGTCACGAAGGTCATCGGCACCTGGTCGCGAATCTTGCG
The DNA here is from genome assembly GCA_963703385.1 of uncultured Pseudomonadota bacterium. Lineage (GTDB taxonomy): Bacteria > Pseudomonadota > Alphaproteobacteria > Rhizobiales > Beijerinckiaceae > Rhodoblastus. Next base: position 2,389,099 of record OY969816.1, on the reverse strand, counting down.
ACGGCGCAGCTCGGTCTCGAGAATGAAGGTGAATTCATAGGCCGGACCGATAGCAGGACGCGCCCTGCACCGCGCCGGTGATGATCGGGCCAGGCTTCTTGCAGAAGTCCTCGAAGCTCACGGCCGCCTTTTCGGCGTGGTCGATATGGCAGATCGAGGTGGTGAAACCGTTGTGGCCCCAGGCCCTCGATCTCGTCGAACGCCAGTTCCGGCCCGGTGGCGATGATCAGATAATCGTATGAAATCTTCGAGCCGTCCTCGAGCTCCAGGCTGTTGGCCTCGGGGTCCATCTTGGCGACCGGGACCGGCTTGAAATTGATGCCGCGCTTGGCGAAAGTCGGGGCGAGATCGACCTCAATCGATTCGCGGGTGCGCCAGCCGACCGGAACCCATGGATTGCGACGGCACGAAATGATAGACCGGATCCTTGGTGACGACTGTCAGCCGGTCCTCCGGACGCATATGGTCCTTCATTTCATAGGCCATGATGGTGCCGCCAAGCCCGGCGCCCATGATGACGATTTCTGCCATGCTCCCCTCCCACATTGCGGACGTTACGATTAGTCGCCCATTTTTGTCGGATCAGATTATTCGTATTTGTTGGAATGTCGAGCGGAATCCGCGCAGCGCGTCAGACCTTTTTTCAAGGCTCCGCGCAAAGGCGAAGTTTCAGTAGCGGGTGTCGAAGGGCTTATCGCCCTTCGGCCAATCGTTAACCTTGGGCGGGAAATCCGACCGCGGCTGGCGGGTGAAGAAGTCTGCAACGTCGAGCGCGTCCTGGTCCGATAGTCCGCCTTGATCTTGCGGGAACTTGACCTGATGGGCGATCGGCATGTTCGCCTTGACGAATCCGGCGCCCGTATAAGCGCGCGACATGCCGGCGCCGATGTTGAAAGATTGGTCGCCCCACAGCGGCGGGAAAATCCAGTCGCCGGCGGCGCTCTTGGTTCCTTCGCCGTTCTTGCCGTGGCAGACGGCGCATTTTTCGGAAAAGACCTTCTCGCCATGGGCGGAGTCCGGCTTCATCGCATGGTCGAGCTTGGGCAGGCCACGACCGAGGATCTTTCCGTCCGGCCCCTTCTCGCCCTTCAGCCAGGCCATATAGGCGATCATCGCCTTCATTTCCGGCGAATCCGGCGGCAGGGCCGCGCCATGCATCGAGCGCTGGAAGCAGCCGTTCAGCCGGTCCTCGATGGTGATCACGCGGCCGGCGCGCTTGTTGTAGGTCGGAAACAGGGTCACGACGCCGAAATAGGGCGAGGCTTTGGCGATCGTGCCGCCGTCGAGGTGGCAGGAATTGCAGTCCAGCGCGTCGCCGACATTTTTGGGCAGCAGCTTGTGCGTCTGCGCCATCAGGCGCAGGCCCTGGATCAGCTGGACTGAATTGGGGTCGGCCAGCAGATCGGCGAGCCGTGGCGTCAGAATCGTCCTGGGCTCGGGCGCCGGCAGCGCCAGTTCCGCGCGCATGGCCTTGACCTGATCGGCGGTGACCGCGCTCGCCTTGTTGCCCCAGGAGCTGCGGGCAAAGGTCAGGATTTCCGCAAGCTCCTGGTCGGTCAGGCGGGCGAAGCCGGACATGTTGAACTGATGCGCGTTTGCCTTGGTCGCCGCGGCGGTTCCGCCGGCGAGGACGAGATGGAGGACCGAAGCCGGGTCGTCCGAAAGGAAGGCGGGATTGCCGGCGAGCGCCGGGAAAATGTTGGGCGCGCCGAGCCCGCTCCTCTGGTGGCAGGAGGCGCAGAATTGCTCGTAGCCAAGGCCGCCGCGCGTTCCGTACAGCGCCTTTTCGTCGCCGGCCTCGACCACGGGCGGCCTGGTTCCGGGAGGCGCCAGCGAGACGAGGTAACGCGCCGTCGCCCGCAGGTCGTCGTCGGTGAAATATTGGGTGCTGTAGTGAATGACCTCGGTCATCGGACCGAAGGCCATCGTATGTTTCTCGGCGCCGGTCTTCAGCAGTTCGACGAGGTCGTCCTCGGAGGTCAGGTTGCGCAGGCCGATGGCGCGCCAGGGGCCGATGGTCGATCCCGCGAGGTAATTGGAACTGTCGTTGCTATAGGCCTTTTCCTGCATCGCGAAGCCGCGCGGGGTGTGGCAGGCTCCACAATGGCCGAGCCCTTCGATGATATAGGCGCCGCGATTCCATTGCGCGTCCTTCGCGGGATCGGCGGCGAATGGCTTGTTGTCGAGGAACAGCAGGTTCCACAAGAACATGCTCGCGCGGATGTTGAAGGGGAAGCGCATTTCCGCCGGCTTGTTGGCCTGTGCAACCGGCGCGACGCCTTTCATGAAGAAGGCATAGAGCGCCCCAATGTCCTCGTTGGTGATCTTCGCAAAGGAAGGATAGGGCATGGCGGGGTAGAGGAAATGGCCGTCCGCCGCGACGCCGCGGCGCAGCGCCCGGCTGAATTGTTCGAGCGTATAGCCGCCGATGCCGGTCTTGGGATCGGGGGTGATATTGGTCGAATAAACCGCGCCGCCGGGCGTCTTGAAGCCGAGGCCGCCGGCCATGGGCTTGCCGCCCTCGGCGGTGTGGCAGGCGGCGCAATCGCCCAGATGCGCGAGATAAGCGCCGCGCGCGACCAGGGCGTCTTCGCCCGCCGGGGCGGCCCACGCAGGGGCGCCGCCAATCGCCAAAACGGCCCATGCAAACGCGGCCAGACGCGCGCGCGCGCGCTTCTTCAACATCTTCCCCCCAATTTTGCGCACGCCTTGCCGGCGTTTTTTCCATGGCGGCGCGGCCGGAGCCCGGCGGCGCCCAAAATCAGGCCGAGCGGCGCTCCAGCCAAACGAAAAACGCCAGGCTGAGCACGGCCAGGGCCAGCAGCCAGACGAGATCTGGCAAGCCGGTCAGCTGCGGAAGCCGGACTTTGCCCAAGGCCCAGACATTCAGGATATGCGCCTTGATCCAGCTGAAACTGAAGGCGTAAAGCATCGCGCCGGCGATCATGCCGAAGACGGCGGCCAGGGCGTGCAGGCTGCCGGTGGCGGTCGCGGCGAGGGCCGTGCCCGGACAATAGCCCAGAACCGCCACCGCCAGGCCGAACATCGCGCCGCCGAGCAGCACGGCGAGCACATTGGCGTCTTTGATGTAATAGGTCGTTGCGCCGAAATGGACCAGAACGAGGACGCCCAGCCCGCCAATGACAATGGCGGGAAGCAGCATTTTCGCCAATGTGAAATCGCTGAAGCAGAACTGGCCCTCGACGACATTGCTGTCCGTCACCCGGGCGCGCTTGAGCAGGAAGCCGAAGACGAACCCAATCGCCAGTGCGAGCATGACAGTCATGGCGTCGCCTTCCGTCCGAAAATGATCCGAGAGCCGATGACGGCGCTGGCGAAGACGACGACGATGAAGATCCAGCTCGACAGAGCCAGCTGCAAGGTCCCCGACAGGCCATGGCCGCTGGTGCAGCCGCCGGCCATGCGCGCGCCGAACATCAGGAGCGCGCCCGCGAGAAAAGCGGCGACGAAGCGCTTTATGACCGAGCCGCCGAAGCGCTTGCGCCAGAAATGTGGCACGGCTTCGATACGGAAGGTTCCCGACGCCAGCGAGGAAACCAGGGCGCCGGCCATCAGGCCGACCAGGAACAACATGCTGTAATCCCAGGAAAAGGGCATGGGCGCCCAGTAGGAATTATTCGCGACGGCCTTGGGGCCGACGAACAGCGCCGCGACCGGCTGGCCGACCCGCGACAAAGCCGTGGTGACGCCGAGCGGTTCTTTCGCCACGGCGAAGGCGATCCAGCTCAGAACTCCGAGCGCCGCGCCGATGAGATAGGGCGACAGGTCAAGCCAGCCTCCTCTCGCGCCTTGCGAAAGGCGATCCGTCCGCATCGTCATGGTGCTCCTCCCCTGTGTCAGGCGCCGATCTTATGGCCGTTAGAGCGCGTTCGCGGATCCTGAAGTCGAACGCGCCCGGCTATTTCATTGTTTTACCGCATATTGTGATCCGAAAAGTCCAGCAACTTTTCGGGAACATGCCCTAGTTGGCGGCGCCCTTGTATGGCTTGAAGCCATATTTCTCGAAAATCGTCAGCGATTGAGGCGATTGGATGAATTCGAGCCACATTTTGGCGGCCTCCGGATGCGGAGCGCCGTTGACCACGGCGCCGCCATAGATCGCGGTCGTGTTCTGCGCCTCGGGAATATCGACATGGGAGATCGGATGGCCCGCCTTCTCCTGGAAAATCGCCTCCGACTGCCAGGTGACGCCCGCCTGCGCCTTGCCCTGCATCAGATAGAGCGGAGACTGGCGATGATGGATATGGGTCAGGATGGTCTCGCCATTGGCGACTTTGGTCTCGTAGACCGCCTTGACGAGGGCGTCGCCGCCCGCCTTGGCGAGCGAGGCCTTGATCTGGCGGCCGATGCCCTCATAGGCCGGATTGGGCATGACGAGCTTGACGCCAGGCTTGCCGAGGTCGGCCAGGGCCGCGATATGGGCCGGATTGTCTTTCGGGATCATGATCGTCAGGGTATTGGCAGCGTAGGGCGCGCCCGGCGCCTTCAGCATGCTTTCGTCGACATATTGCTTGATCTTCTTGAAACCGGCGAAATAGACGTCCGGCTTCACCGTCCAGGTCATGTTGCCGACGGTGATGGTTCCGCCCGCCTTGATCTGCTGCGCCAGCAGGCCGGGCGGGATCGTCTCCCAATAGACGCGGCCCGCGAATTCCGGATGGAGTTCTTCGAAGGCGGCGACCAGTTCGGCGGTGGCGAAATAATAATTGCCGCCGAAGAACAGGGCCAGTTTCGGGTGCTGCGGCGAACCATGGAAATCCGCGAGATTGTCGGCGTCCGGCTCGGTAAAGTCGAGGCCGCGCTGGCTCATCGGCACATCGTCGTTGGCGCCGCCCTGCCACGGCGGGGCGAAATCGGGACGCAATTTCGCGCCTTCCGCCCGCGCGCCCGAGGAGGCGCCCAAAAACGCGCCGACGGCCAGAAGCGCCGCAGCGGCGAACAGCGCCGCGCGCGAAAGTATTTTCATTTCCCTGTTCCTTATTTCACGTAGGAGAAGCCGGCCGCCGCCAGTTCGGGCAAGGTCCCGACGATGCCGGGCGTCAGGACGCAGCCGGGAATGATGTGATTGGTCAGTTCGGCCGCCATCGCCTCGTGCGAAAGCTTGTCGGGATTGACGCCGCCCTTGATCAGCTTCTCCGAGACTTCCCACATCGTATTGTGGCAGGCGAGAAAAACCACGCCGCGGCGCATCAGCGCCGGAATCGAGACATTGTGCGAGGAAAACACGCCGTCGCCGTTCTGGAAATCTTTTGCGTCGGCGGCGGCGCCGGGCTGTTCGGCGACGAAGGTGTTTTTCGCGAATTTGTCGCCGGCCAGCTTGGGCAGCTGATATTTGTCCCACATCGCCTGATCGAGCAGCGCGAGATGCGCGACGCCGTGGGTCGCCGAGACAAGGAAGAAGTCGGGATGCTGGAAGCTGAACACCTGGGTGTTGAGCGCATTGCGCATGCCGTTGAGCCAGGGGCTCGCGATGTCGGTGTTGTCCCAGGCCTGCCGGGGCGCGCCGCGATAGGCGAGAACGGCTTCGAGCGCCTCGTGATCCCAATCGTTCTTGTCGGCGAGAATCATCGGGACGGTCTTGAAATCGCGGCGGCGCGGGGCCTTTTCCAGCTTGGCGGCGAGATCCGCCAGCGAGCTGGAGCCGGCCGGAAGGACCAAGTTCGGCGCATCCGCCTTCGCGCTTTCGGCGGCGAGGCCGGCGGCGAGGCCAAGGCCCATGGCCAGGATCGCGTCCCTGCGTCCGATAACAGCGTCAGTCATGATTCCTCCCGTTGAGTTTCGCCTTTTGACATTGACCTTCAAGGCTTGGGCCTTCAAGGCTTGGGCCTTCGAGGCTTGGGCCTTCGAGGTTTGGGCCTGCGAGGCTTGGGCCTTCGAGGCTTGGGCCTTCGAGGTTTGGTCGAACGCCCGCGCGGCCAAAAAGCATAGGGCCTCACGCGCGCAGAGCGCGATATATGATTACATTCGCATCATTTCATCCGTTTGGCGGATGTCAAGGCGACCAGCGTAAATCCGCCTCCGTCGCCTTGCGAGCGCGCGGCCGGCTTGACCAGGGCCGGCACGGTCAAGCCGCCGAACGTCTTGCCGAACAGGCCGGCGGCCCGGCGAGGGTCAATTTTTGGCTCGGCCGTCGCGCTTTTCAACCCCCCGAAGACGAACCCATCGCATGACTGGTGGCGAGCGGTCCCAATGAAACGGTCATTTCCGCCCCTTTTGCGCCGTCGCCCAGTCGAGCATCATGCGACCCCACTTTTCCGCGGTCTCGTCGTCGATCTCGAGAATGGTGTAGCGCGCGCCTTCACGGATTGTCAGGCGCAGCAGGGCCATGCCGCTCTCATAGTCGACCTCGTCGAGCTTGATCCGCCGCCGGTAGGGCGCCTCGATCTCGCCGATTTCCCTTTTTGGTGCCGTCGTCATCGGCGGGGGCTCTCGGCGGCGTAGAAGGCCTGCTCCAGTCGGAACTCCCATTTATTGGGCGTGTCCGGATATTCCGGCTTGATGTCCATATAAAGATGGATTTCGCCGTCGCGCGCCGCCTCGACCACCTTCTGCTCAAGCTCGGTGAAACTGGTCATTTCAGGGTGGGAGATGATGATTTCGCTGATTCGCGCCATGGCTTCCTCCTAATTGCTGTTGATTCGGTTGTTGAACCTGATTCGGCACAGGCTCCGATGGCTGTCGCCATGGTCTTCGAAGCCCGAACGGTCATGCAGGACATTATTGCACAAAAGCCCTTGCCCCGGCGCAAGCTTGAGGCGTCGCGCCAGCGGCTCCGCCTCGATCAGGGCGAGCAGCTTGTCGGCCGCCGCGCGGGTCTCGGCGTCGCGCCAGACGACATTTCTTGTCCGGGCGGTATAGCGCATGACGAGCGCGCCGGAATCGTCGAGGAAAAAGACCGGGCCGGCGTTGGTCGCGCGAAAGCGTCCCGAATCGTCGGTCGCCTCGGGGATCGTCATCGCTTGCGCGTGCATCAGCAGACGGAGCGCCGTCTCGTCCGCGTCGCGCAGCCGCAGATAGGCCAATTCGTGATCCAGCAGGCGGTTCTCGCCGCCTTCCGAGGCGGCGGCCGCGCAGTGGAGAATCATGCCGCGCACGCAATTGTCCGGCCCGTGATAATTGTAATAGCCGTCGGTGTGCCAGGCGATCCGCAGCGTCGTGTAGGGGATGTAGCCGACGCGTCCGCCGTCGTGGGCGACTTCGATCCGCACCACGCCATTGCCGTTGGCCGAACGATGGTCTTCCCGCGCGCGCAGGCCGAAAGTTCGGGTGAAGGCGAGAAGCCATTCGTCGAGAGCGTCGTCGTCAGGTGGCGCGTTGCGCCATTCATAAAGCGCATAATTGGTCGCGGCGACCTGTTCCAGGAGCGCCGCGCGCTCGGAATCGGAGACCGCGCGAGGGTCTTCGATCGGCGTTGGCGCGAACTCCATGGCGGCCTCGACTTGAAAAAGCTTGACTTGTCGCCATTGGCGCCAAGAATCCCGCTCGCCCAAGGAGAAAACCGCTGGACTCCAAGCGTCCCGCTTCGCCGCTTTTTCGGCGTAAGCGACTGGTTCGAGGCGTTTTTCGTCACTCATTGGAAAAATTACCATTTTGTTGCAGACAACCTATTCTCATATTCGCATTTTCTGTTATGATCGCAAGAACTAATGAAAACGAGCGGCCAAACTCGGTAGCCCGGGTCAGCTAATTGTCACAATAAAAGTGACGGCGTAAGTCCGCCGTCCCAGGGAGGTAGGCAATGTCGCAAGACGATTCCATTCGCACGGAAGGCAAGGGCGCATCCGCGCCGATTCATCCCACGCCGATGCTGGACCAGCTGGAGAGCGGGCCGTGGCCGAGCTTTGTCACGGGCTTGAAGCGTTTGCGCGACAACGCCGGCGCGGCCTATGCGCCGATGATGGACGATCTGCTCGGTCAGCTCGAACATTCCTACGAAACGCGGACCGGCTACTGGAAGGGCGGCACGGTCTCGGTCGTCGGTTACGGCGGCGGCGTCATTCCGCGCTTTTCGGAAGTGGCCTCCAAATATCCGGCCTCCAAGGAATTCCACACCCTGCGCGTCCAGCCGCCGGCCGGCATGCACTATGACACCAATGTGTTGCGTCAATTCTGCGACGTCTGGGAGAAATATGGTTCGGGCCTGATCGCCTTCCACGGCCAGTCCGGCGACATCATGTTCCAGGGCTGCTCGAGCGACAACGTCCAGCCGGCCTTCGACGAGCTCAATGAAATGGGCTTCGACCTTGGCGGCGCCGGCCCGGCGCTGCGCACCTCGATGTCCTGCGTCGGCCATGCGCGCTGCGAATTGTCCTGCTATGACGAGGTCAAGGCGCATCGCGAGATCATCAACGAGTTCCTCGACGAGATGCATCGTCCGGCGCTGCCCTACAAGTTCAAGTTCAAGTTCTCGGGCTGCGGCAACGACTGCGTGAACGCCATTCATCGCGCCGACTTCGCGGTGATCGGCACCTGGCGCGACGACATGAAGGTCAACCAGGACGGCGTGAAGGCCTATGTGGCGCGCGTCGGCCGCAAATATGCGATCGACCATGTGATCGCCATGTGCCCGACCCGCGCCTTGTCGCTGAACGACGACGACACGCTCGACGTCGACAACAAGAGCTGCGTGCGCTGCATGCACTGCCTGAACGTCCTGGGCGGCAAGGCTTTGTCGCCGGGCGACGACCGCGGCGCGACCATTCTGGTCGGCGGCAAGCGCGCGCTGAAGGTCGGCGACCTGATGGGCATCAACCTCATTCCGTTCTTCAAGCTCCGGACGGACGAGGACTACCAGAACCTCATCGATCTGGCGCGCCGGATGATGGAGTTCTTCGCCGACAACGCGCTGGAGCACGAGCGCATCGGCGAGACGATCGACCGCATCGGCCTGCCGGCGTTCCTGGAGGCGATGGAGATCGATCCGGACCCGAACATGGTCAACCATCCCCGCACGTCGTGCTACGTCCGCACCGACGACTTCACCGACGAGGCGGAGAAATATTTCGAGCGCAAGGCCCGCGAGGCCGGCCTCGACGTCGCCGCCGACTAAGGCCGGCGCGGAAAACATCAGGCCCCGCCCGCAAGGCGGGGCCGGACAACCAAAAACTTTTCTCGGAGGACAACGTATGAGCAGCGCCCCCACTTTGCGCCGCCCCGATGAAACGGGCGTCCCGGATCCCTTCCCCTATATGCATCCGCTGATGAAGAAGAACTACGGGAACTGGGCCTGGCACGACCGCCCCCGTCCCGGCGTCCTTCATCACGTGGCCAAGAGCGGCGATGAAATCTGGACGGTGCGCGCCGGCACCCAGCGCCAGATGGACGTGTTCACCATCCGCAAGCTCTGCGACATCGCCGACACGTTCGCCGAGGGCCATGTCCGCTTCACCACCCGTTCGAATATCGAGTTCATGGTGGCGAACCAGGCCAAGGTGCAGCCCCTGATCGACGAGTTGAACCGTGAAGGCTTCCCGATCGGCGGCACCGGCAATTCGGTGTCGATGATCTCGCACACCCAGGGCTGGCTGCACTGCGACATTCCCGGCACCGACGCCTCCGGCGTGGTGAAGAGCCTGATGGACATGATGCATCAGGAATTCATCAAGGAGGAAATGCCGAACCGCGTTCGCATCACCACCTCCTGCTGTCAGATCAACTGCGGCGGCCAGGGCGACATTTCGATCAACGTCCAGTACACCAAGCCGCCGAAGATCAACCACGATCTGGTCGCCAAGGTCTGCGAACGTCCGGCCGTCGTCGCGCGCTGCCCGGTCGCGGCGATCCGTCCGGCGCTGGTCGACGGCAAGCCGTCGCTGGAAGTCGACGAGCAGAAGTGCGTGTGCTGCGGCGCCTGCTATCCGCCTTGTCCGCCCATGCAGATCAATGGCGCGGATTCGACCAAGCTCGCGGTGTGGGTCGGCGGCAAGCACTCCAACGCCCGCTCCAAGCCGACCTTCCACAAGCTGGTCATCGCCAACCTGCCCAACAATCCGCCGCGCTGGCCGGAGGTCGAAGAGGTCGTCCGCAAGATCCTCTACGCTTACAAGGACAACGCCAGGGATTGGGAGCGCCTCGGCGAGTGGGTCGACCGCATCGGCTGGCCGCGCTTCTTCGAACTGACCGGCTTCGCCTTTACCAAGCACCACCTCGACACCTGGGTCGGCGCGCGCAAGTCGATGAACATGTCGGCGCACGTTCACTTCTGATCGGTCGCGCCGCCGCGTCGATCCAAGGGATCCACGACGCGGCGGCCGCCTCGGAAGCGCTTTTGGCGAACGAACAGGGTTTGACCCAGTTCATTGCCGGATGGTCGCAGATATTCGAATTTGTGTCGCGACCAGTGGGATTCGTGCCATCAACTAGTGAGGTCGTGTTGCGCTTCTCCATTCAAATCAACGAAGGCCCTTACACGCATCAGGCGTCGGACACGGCCTATCAGTTCACCAAGGCCGCGCTGGAACAGGGCCACGAGATTTTCCGCGTGTTCTTTTACCACGACGGCGTCAACAACGGCACGCGCTACACCGTGCCGCCGCAGGACGACCGCAACCTGCAGAAATTGTGGACCGAGCTGGCGGAAAAGCACAAGCTCGACCTCGTCGTCTGCATCGCGGCGGCCCAGCGCCGCGGCATTCTCGACGCCAACGAGGCGAAAAGGCAGGGCAAGGACGGCGACAACATCGCTCCCGGCTTCCGCATTTCCGGCCTTGGCCAATTGATCGAGGCCGGCATCCAGGCCGACCGCCTGATCGTTTTCGGCGATTGAGGGGCATGGGGCGTCGAACGACGCCCGTCCGATAAGAGAGAATGCTATGAGCGACGAACAGACGAAAAAGAAATTCTTCTATCTGAACCGCAAGGCGCCCTACGGCACCATCTATGCGCTTGAATCTCTCGAAGTCGTGCTGATCGGCGCGGCCTTCGAGCAGGACGTCAGCCTCGGCTTCGTTGACGATGGCGTGTACCAGCTGATGGATCACCAGGACGCCGCCGGAACCGGGATGAAGGGCTTCTCGAAGATCTACCGCGCGCTCGGCGACTATGAAGTGCGCAAGCTCTATGTCGAGAAGGAATCGCTCGAAACCCGCGGGCTTTCGGTCGACGACCTCATGCCCCTCACCTATGAGGACGAGGACGAGGACTATGCGGAAAAGCCCTCGATTGTCGTGGTCGAAAGGTCCGAATTGGCGAAAATCATCGCCGATCAGGACGTCATCATGAGCTTCTGAGGCGGTTTCCATGTCCACTTTGCACACTGTCAATAAATCGGCCTACGAGCGCAACGCTCTGAAAAGCTGCCTCGACCACGCCTTGCCTGGCGATGTCGTCCTCCTGATCGAGGACGGCGTTTACGCCGCGCGCAAGGGAGGCTCGATCGCCCCGGCGCTGACGGCCGCCCAGGGTGGCTGCAAGATCTATGCGTTGGGCCCCGACCTTGCCGCGCGCGGCATTGTCGCCGGCGAGGTCCTGGCAGGAATCGGAACCGTCGATTACGCCGGTTTCGTCGATTTGGCGGCGGGCGCGACTCGCGTCTGCGCCTGGCTCTGAACTGCGAACATAAAACGGAGAACAAAATGTCGGGTTATGATGTTAACGGCACTACCGTCGAGCACGACGAAGAAGGCTATCTCACCGATATCGGTCAGTGGACCAAGGACGTCGGCGATATCATCGCCAAGGCCGAAAAGATCGACATGACGGATGAGCACTGGGTGGTCGTCAACTTCCTGCGCGATTACTACGACGAATATCAGATCGCTCCGGCCGTCCGCATCCTGGTCAAGGAAATGACCAAGAAGTACGGCAAGGACAAGGGCGACCAGAAGGCGCTGTACGCCCTGTTCCCCTATGGCCCGGCCAAGCAGGCCTGCAAGATCGCGGGTCTCCCCAAGCCGACCGGCTGTATCTGATCAAGGGTTCGTGATCCGGAACGCCGGAAGAGCGCCGGATCGGGAGGAAACGATGGTAACGATTATCTATGCGACGGCGTTCTACGCCGCGTCGCTCTTGTTGGTCATTGCCCTCGGCAGGCGCATATGGCTTTATGCGGCGACTCCTGCTCCGTTGAAGATTCCGACGACTCCCGCTCCCACGACAAAGGGCGGGGTCGTGCTGCGAATGGTTCGCGAAGTCACGGTCTTTGAAAGCCTGTTTCGCGCCAACAAATGGATCTGGCTGTTCGGGTGGATTTTCCACCTTTCGCTGGCGGTCGTTCTTCTGCGCCACCTGCGTTATTTCGTGCAGCCGGTCCCTTTTCCCATCGTGCTGGTTCAGCCCTTTGGCGTGATCGCCGGCTTCACCATGGCCGGCGGCCTGCTCGCTTTGTGGGCGCGCCGCTTCGTGGTCGAGCGCATCCGCTACATCACCGGGCCTTCCGACCATCTCATGCTGGCGCTGCTGGTCGCGATCGGCCTGAGCGGTCTCAGTCTCAAGTTCCTTGCCCGCACCGACATCGTCGATGTCAAGGAATTCTTCCTCGGCCTGATGTATTTCGATCTGCGGCCCTTGCCCGCCGATCCGGCGCTGCTCCTCCATCTGACGCTGGTGCTGACGCTGATGGTGGTGTTCCCGTTCTCGAAACTGTTGCATGCGCCGGGCGTCTTCTTCAGCCCGAGCCGCATGCAGGCCGACGACACGCGCGAGCACCGCTATGCGCGTAGCGCCAAGCTTGAATCCACCCCGCGTCGCGCTTGAGGTTTGTTGACATGGCAGAGGTTTCCAGCGATTTCGATCCGCGTGAAAAGGTTCACGGCGATCCGCTCGAAATGCCCGATCTGGCCTGCGGGGCGATGGCGGGGTTGAAACCTTATCCCGCGGCCGCCAATCATCAGGCGCCGCTCGGCTTCCCGGGCGAACTGGTTCCCGACTGGCACGACAAGGCGATCAGCCGCCTCGGCGAATTGCTCGACAGCAACAAGGCGCTGCGGGTCTATCTCGATTCCTGTGTCAAATGCGGCGCCTGCACCGACAAGTGCCATTATTTCCTCGGCACGTCCGACCCCAAGAACATGCCGGTCGCGCGCCAGGACCTGCTGCGCAAGGTCTATCGCCGTCATTTCACCGTCGCCGGAAAATATTTCCCCAAACTGGTCGGCGCCGAGGATCTGACCAGGGAAGTTCTGGACGACTGGTATTCCTATTTCCATCAATGTTCGGAATGCCGCCGCTGCTCCGTCTTCTGTCCCTATGGGATCGACACGGCGGAAATCACCATGGCCGGCCGTGACATCATGGACACGATCGGGATGGGCGCGAAATATTCGAACGAGATCATCGGCAAGGTCTTCAGCATCGGCAACAACCTCGGCCTGCCGCCCAAGGCCTTGAAGGCGACGCTGGAAGGCCTCGCGGAAGAGATTGAGGAAGAAACCGGCGTGCCGGTGAAGCTGCCGATCGACGTCAAGGGCGCCGATATCCTGCTGGTGACCCCGAGCGCCGACTTTTTCGCCTCGCCCCATATGGAAGGCCTGATCGGCTACGCCAAAGTCTTCCATGAGTCCGGCGTGTCCTGGACCCTGTCGAGCCATGCCTCGGAAGCCGCCAATTTCGGCATGTTCATCGGCTCGCAGGAGAACATGCAAAAAATCGCGCTGCGGATTCGCGACGCCGCGATCGAGCTCGGCGTGAAGCGGATCGTGATCGGCGAATGCGGCCACGCCTGGCGCGTCGCCTATTCCTTCCTGAACACTTTGGCGGGTCCGTTCGACTTCCTCGATCCCAAATACCCGATGCCGCAGCATATCTGCGAATTCACCAATGACCTGATCGAGAAGGGCAAGCTCAAGTTCGACAAGTCGAAGAACGACGAATACCGGCTGACCTTCCACGATTCCTGCAATGTCGCCCGCGCGTCGCGCATGGGCGACAAGCCCGGCGGCCAGTTCGAGATTCCGCGCGCCGTCCTGCGCGCGGTCTGCAATCATTTTTTCGACATGGCCCCCGAGACGATCCGGGATCAGACCTTCTGCTGCGGCGGCGGCGGCGGGCTGCTCACCGACGAATTGATGGACGTGCGCACCAAGGGCGCGCTGCCGCGCATGCGGGCGCTGAAGGAGGTCGCCGAAGAGCACGGCGTGACCCACATGGCGGCGATCTGCGCCATCTGCAAGGCGCAGTTCTCGAAAGTGCTTCCGCAATATGGCTTCGATCGCGAGGCGATCGTCAGCGTCCACCAGATGGTTTCGAATGCGATCATCCTGACCGGCTCGGTGCAGGAGAAGGAATTGGAGGAGTCCCACCATGAATGAAACGGCGCCCAAAAAGGACCTCACGTTTCGTCGATTCAAGAGCGGCGAATCGATGTGGAATTGGCCGGATCTGACGGCAAAGATCTTCCAGCAGGACAAGAGCTACAAGTGCCCGACCTATGTGCATCGCGCCCCGCCGTGCCAGGGCTCGTGCCCGTCGGGCCACGACATTCGCGGCTGGCTCTCCATCGCGCGCGGCATGGACAAGCCGCCGGTCGCCGGCCAGGCCTGGCAGGAATACGCTTTTCATCGCATGGTCGAGGCCAATCCCTTCCCGGCGAGCATGGGCCGCGTCTGCCCGGCGCCTTGCGAGGACGGCTGCAACCGCAACGAGGTCGATGATTTCGTCGGCATCAACGGCGTCGAGCAATATGTCGGCGACTGGGCGATCGAGCACCAGCTCGCCCTGCCGGCCCCGGCCGCGCTTTCCGGCAAGAAGGTCGCCGTCATCGGCGGCGGCCCGGCCGGCCTTTCGGCGGCGTGGTTCCTGCGCAGCAGGGGCCATGCCGTCACGATCTTCGAGGCGCATGAGCAGCTCGGCGGCATGATGCGCTTCGGCATTCCGGGCTATCGCACGCCGCGCGAGATGCTCGACGCCGAAATCTCGCGCATCACCTCGCTCGAGGGCGTCACGGTGCGGACCGGCGTGCGCGTCGGCTCCGACGTCAAGATGGAGGAGCTGGAGCGCGATTATGACGCGATCTTCTGGGGCATCGGCGCGCAAAAAGGCCGGCCGCTCCCCGTTCCCGGCGCCGACGCGGTCAATTGCATCACCGGCGTCGAATTCCTCGACGCCTTCAACAATGGCTGGGCGCTCTCGACCGCCAAGAACATCGTGGTCGTCGGCGGCGGCGACACCTCGATCGACGTCGCCTCGGTCGCCCGCCGCATCGGCCACATCAAGGCCCAGCACGAGCATGACACCGCAACCGCTGCGACCCATGGCTACACCGCCCATGACGTCACCGGCGCGCTCGCCCGCGAGGGCGTGAAGGCGACCCTGACCTCGCTGTTCCCGATCGAACAGATGACCGCCGCCGAGCGCGAGCGCGAGGACGCCAAGCGCGAGGGCGTCGACATCAAGGGCAGCGTGATGCCTTTGGAAGTCGTCAAGGGCATGGACGGCAGCGCCATCGGCCTGAAAATGTGCCAGTGCACGATGAAGGGCAATGCGCCGCAGCCGATCGAGGGCACCGAATTCATGCTGGAATGCGACATGATCATCTCGGCGATCGGCCAGATGGCCGACCTCGCGGATGGCCTGGAAAAGCTCGATAACGGCCGCAGCGCCATCGCCATCGACAATGTCTACAGGGTCAAGGGCACGACCAAGCATTTCGCCGGCGGCGACGCGATCCGCCCGCATCTGCTGACCACCGCCATCGGCCACGGCCGCGTCGCGGCGCAGACCATCGACCACTTCCTGGGCGGCGCGCTCGAAGAGAAGCGTCCGAGGGTCGACGTCCACCAGTTCAACCTGCTCGAGGAGCTGCACCAGCGCCATCTCGAACCGGCGCCCTACGATCATGCGCAGAGCCGCGGCACGTCGTCCGCCAAATACGCGGTCCACAATTACGAGGATCGCGGCGCGAGCCAGATCATCCCGCACAGCGCCTTGTTCAAGGGACATTTCACTTTTTTCGCCCGCAACAAGCGCGATGAGCGCCATGTGGACGCCGAACATGTGATGGGCGATTTCGCCGAGCGCATCGTCGCGTTCAGCGAGGCGCAGGCCCAGGCGGAAGGCAAGCGCTGCATGTCCTGCGGCATGTGCTTCGAATGCGACAATTGCGTGATCTTCTGCCCGCAGACGGCGGTGTTTCGCGTGCCGAAGAAGGATCGCGCGGTCGGCCGCTATGTCGACACCGACTACGGGAAATGCATCGGCTGCCATATCTGCGCCGACGTCTGCCCGACCGGCTATATCCAGATGGGTCTCGGTGAGTGAGATGCGCTTTCTGAGCAAAATCCTGGTCGCGGTTCTGCTCCTCGTCGGAGCCGCGATCGCGCTTCCGGGCGGTCCTTCCGGCTCGTTGCCGGGCGGTTCCGCCGGCTCGTTCCTGGGCGGCTCCGCCGGCTCCTTGCTGGGCGGCTCCGCCGCCTGGGCCGCCGAAGCCGCCGGGCGCACGCCGGTTCCGCACCCGGCCCACGGCAAGGGCGACCATTGCGTCATGCCCACCGAATTCATGCGGCGCAACCACATGCTGATGATGTATGCGCACCGCAAGGACGTGCTGGTGGAAGGCATACGGACGACCAAGTTCAACATTGACGGCTGCGTCAATTGCCATGCGGTCAAGGGCGAGAACGGCCAGCCGGTGTCCTTCGACAACCCGAAACATTTCTGTCGCACCTGCCACAGCTATGCGGCGGTGCAGATCGATTGTTTCGAGTGTCATAATTCGAAGCCGCAGGCATCCGACAAATCCGCCGCCCTGGGCGCGGACAGCGCGGACGCGGCCAAGATGACGGCGTTTCTCCGGGAGACGAAGAAATGAGCTCGAGTTCGGGCGGTGATGAAAAAGCCGGAATGGATCGCCGGGGCCTGTTGCAAACCGCGGGCGCTTTCGCCGCCGCGGCGCTTGCGCCGGGCGTGACGCTGTACGCCTTCGGCGGCGGCTCGGCGGAAGCGCATTTTCAGGCCCGACCGCCTGAGGAGCCGGCCTCCCCCAAGCAGCGCTGGGGCCTGCTGATCGATCTGAACAAATGCTCGAACGGCTGCAACGCCTGCGTGACCGCCTGCAAGGATTACAACGGCTGGCAGAACACCGGGCGCGAGGACATCGATCCGCAATGGATCCGCAAAGTCACGCTCAAGGACCCGAACACCGGCGTCGAGCATTCGGCGCCGGTCATGTGCCAGCATTGCGCCTCGCCGCCCTGCGTCGACGTCTGCCCGACCGGCGCGTCGATGAAGCGCGCCGACGGCATCGTTCTGGTCAACAAGCATACCTGCATCGGCTGCCGCTATTGCATGATGGCCTGCCCTTTCAAGGCGCGCTCTTTCATCCACGAGGAAGAGACCGATCAAAAGGTCAACAATCCGAGCGGCAAGGGCACGGTGGAAGGCTGCACGCTTTGCGTCGATCGGATCGACGCCGGCCAGAGGCCCGCCTGCGTGGAAGCCTGCGCCAAGGAAGGCGGCGCTCTGGTTTTTGGCGATCTGAAGGATCCGCAAAGCGAAATCTCCCAGGCGCTGCGCCGGCTGCCCTCGGTGAAGCTGCGCAACGACCTTGGCGTCGATCCGGGCGTGCAATACGCCAATCTGACCTAGAGCATTTTGGGTTCCTTGCGGATCGGAAGAATGCTCTAGTTCATTGTTTCAACGCATATTCTTGTCCAAAAAGTCTGCAACTTTTTGGGAATATGCTCTAAACCTTCCGCGGGCGGCGATTTCGTCGCCCGCCGTCAAGAAAAGCGAAGGGGAGAGCGCCAATGGCGCAGATCAAGTTTCAACGGCTGACCTCGCACAGCCCGACCTTCTGGGCGCTGATCCTGGCCCATGTCGTCGCGGTGGCGGCGGGCCTGAGCGCCGCGCTCTACATGGAGATGAACGGCCACCATGTGACCGGCATGACCAACCAGATCGTCTGGGGCACGCCGCATGTCTTCGCCGTCTTCCTGATCGTCGCGGCCTCCGGCGCGCTCAACGTCGCCTCGGTGTCCTCGGTTTTCAACCGTCTCGCCTACAAGCCGTTCGCGCGCCTTTCCGGCGTCCTTGCCGTGTCGCTGCTCGCCGGCGGCCTCGCCGTGCTGGTTCTCGACCTTGGCCGGCCGGACCGGCTGCTGGTCGCCATGACGACCTATAATTTCCGCTCGATTTTCGCCTGGAACATCTATCTCTACACCGGTTTCATGGCGATCGTCGTCGTCTATCTGTTTTCGATGATGGATCGCCGCGTGTCGCGGATCGCGGCGGTCAACAAGACCTTCGGCTGGGCGGCTTTCACCTGGCGTCTGATCCTGACCACCGGCACGGGCTCGATCTTCGGCTTCCTGGTCGCCCGCGACGCGGTTTCCGGCGGCATCATGGCGCCCCTGTTCATCGCCTCGTCGCTGGTCTATGGCCTCGCCTTCACCGTGCTCGTGCTGATGATGATGTCGATCGAAACCCACGAGATGCTGTGCACGCGCGAGATGATCGCCAAATTCCGCGGCCTGCTGATCATCTTCTCGCTGACGGTGCTGTTCCTGACGGCGATCCTGCATGTCAGCAAGCTCTATGCCGCGCCGACCCGAGCCGTCGAAGCCTTCATTCTGCGGGATGGCGGCATCTATCCGCTGGTCTTCTGGGGCGGTCAGGTCTTTCTCGGCAACATTCTTCCCCTGCTGATGCTTGCATACATGCCCCGCGCCTACAGCAAGCGAAACACCTTGGGGCTGGCCTCTATTCTCTTCCTCATCGGCGGCCTGGCGCAGATGTATGTCGTCATCATCGGGACGCAGGCTTTTCCGCTGAACATTTTCCCCGGCTATGAAGTTTCCAGCACGTTCGGCGACGGGGCGATCAACGCCTATTCGCCGAGCCTACCCGAAATCCTGCTGGGCGTGAGCGGCATTTCCATCGCCATGCTCATCGCGGCCGCGGCCTTCCAACTGCTGCCCTTCCTGCCGCACGGCGTGCCGGTGGACCCTCACGGCGTGGCGATCGAGCCCGAGGAAGCCGTGGTGGAAGCTGGGGCGGCGGCATGACGCGATTGTTCGTTTCGGCGGCGGCGAAATCCTCCGGCAAGACGACGATCACGCTGGGGCTCGCCGCTGCGCTGTTGGCGCGCGGCCTGAAAGTCCAGACCTTCAAGAAGGGGCCGGATTATATCGATCCGATGTGGCTGGCGCGGGCTTCGGGCCGCGCCAGCTACAATCTCGATTTCAACACCCAAAGCCCAACCGAAATCCTTGGCCTGTACGCGCGCGCCTATGGCGACGCCGATATCGCTTTGATCGAAGGCAACAAGGGGCTGCACGACGGCGTCGATCCCCACGGGGCCGATAGCTCCGCCGCCCTGGCCAAGCTTTTGCGCGCGCCGGTGGTGCTGATCGTCGACACGCTTGGCATGGCGCGCGGGATCGCGCCCTTGCTGCTTGGCTATCGGAATTTCGACCGCGGCGTCGAATTCGCGGGCGTCATCCTGAACAAGGTCGGCGGCGCGCGCCAGGAAGGCAAATTGCGTCAGG
The DNA here is from genome assembly GCA_963703385.1 of uncultured Pseudomonadota bacterium. GTDB lineage: Bacteria > Pseudomonadota > Alphaproteobacteria > Rhizobiales > Beijerinckiaceae > Rhodoblastus. The sequence continues at coordinate 2,369,657 of OY969816.1, read as the reverse complement.
CGATCGAGAATTACACCGATCTCAAGGTGCTCGGCGCCCTGGGCCGCGACCACGGCCTGAATATCGACGAACGCCACCTCGGCCTGATCACGCCAAGCGAGGCGGGCGAATGCGACGAAGTGATCGCCCACGCGCGGGACGCCATTTTCAAGGGGGTGGATCTCGACGCCCTTCTGGCGGCCGCGGCGCGCGAGGAACAACGCCCGTCGCCCTTGCTGCGCGCCTTGCCGGCGCCCGACGTGACCCTGGCCGTCGCCCGCGACGCCGCCTTTGGCTTCTATTACGCCGACGATCTCGAGGCCTTGCAGGAAGCCGGGGCAAAGCTGGTGTTTTTTGACGCCTTGCGCGACGCCACGCTCCCCGCCTGCGACGGCCTGTTCATCGGCGGCGGTTTCCCGGAAACCCAAAGCCGGGCGCTGGCGGCGAACAAGCCTATGCGCGAGAGCATTCGCGCCGCCATCGAAGGCGGAATGCCCACTTACGCCGAATGCGGCGGCCTGATGTATCTGACCCGCTCGATTTCTTTCGGCGGCGCGGCCGAGGGCGCCGCTCAGGAAATGGTCGGCGTCATCCCGGCGGATTCCGTGATGGACGCCAGGCCGCAGGGGCGGGGACTGGTGCGGGTCGAGCCCACGGCCGACTTTCCCTGGCCGGAGGCGGGCGCCGGACCGGTCGCCGCCCATGAATTTCATTACGCGCGGCTCGAAAATGTCGCGCCGGACCTGCGCTACGGCTGGCGCGTCAAACGAGGCTACGGCGTGGACGGCCAGCGCGACGGGATCGTGATCAACAATCTTTTCGCCAGTTTCACCCATCGGCGCGCGACGTCGCGCGACCGCTGGACCGACCAATTCGTCGCTTTCGTCAGGCAGAAGCGCAAGCGTCAGGGCGCCAGGACCGGCGCCTCGGCGGGCAAAGGTCCGACGAAACAGCGGCACGCCAGTTAACCAACCCACCCAGAGGCGAATCCATGAGCTATCAATTTGAAGGCAAGGAGATCGAGACCACCGCCACCGGCTATCTGGTCAATCACGAGGATTGGAGCCGCGAACTGGCGGAACATATCGCCGGGCTCGACGGAATCTCCCTGGGCGAGCGCCACTGGGACGTGATCGATTTTCTCCGCGAGGAGTTCTTCGATAACAACCAGAGCACACCGAATACCCGGACGATTCTCAAGGCCATGTCCGACAAATGGGGCGAGAGGGTCGATCAGAAGACGATCTACGACCTGTTCCCGCTCGATCCGTCCAAGCAGGGCGGCCGCATCGCCGGCGTCGCGGAGAGCCGGCGCAAGGGCGGCTATTGAGCGCCGAAATCGGCGCTGGAAAAAAATAGATAAAAAATGTAACATTTCGCGCCGCGTAAAACCCGCGCGGCGCGGAACCTTTTCATGCGACTGACCAGCTACACCAATTACGCTTTGCGCGTTCTGATGATCGCGACGTTGCGCGACGGCCAACTCGTGACCGTTCAAGAGGTCGCCGAGATTTTTGGCGTGTCCAAAGCCCATCTGGTCAAATGCGTCCATCAGCTTGGGCTGTGGGGCTATCTGGAAAATGTCCGGGGCCGCAACGGCGGGTTCCGTCTTGCCAAGCCCGCAAAGGACATCACGGTCGGCGAAATCGTGCGCAAGACCGAGGACGACCTCAATCTGGTCGAATGTTTTGACGCCGTGACCAACACCTGTCCGCTGATCGGCCTGTGCGGTCTCGGCAAGACTTTCAAGCGCGCGTGCAGCGCCTTTCTCCAGGTGCTGGATGCGACGACGGTCGCCGACATTTCCGCCAACCGCGCCGAAGTGCTGGAGGCGCTCAATCCGTCCTGGGCCGAGGAGCGGCGGCGACGCGGGCGTGAGGCGAAACGCGGCCTTGACGCCGGAACGCGGGTTTTCTAAACAAGGCCTCCGACGTTTCGGCGTCCGGGCGATTAGCTCAGCGGGAGAGCACACCCTTCACACGGGTGGGGTCATAGGTTCGATCCCTATATCGCCCACCATTGATTTTTCAAGGATTTCGGCGATTGCCGCGACGAGGCCGGGAAAGTCGATGCGTCGCATGTGCGTCACTCCCGGCAAAAACTTCGCCCAGGACGCTGTCACCGGGGTTAAGCCAAAAATCCAGCGCGACGAAAAACGGGCCCCGCAGGGCCCGTCGTCGTGTTTGAGCGTCGACGGATCTCGATCAGGTCTCTAAAATCGGGCTTCGGCAACCCGCGCCGCAGGTGGTTGGCGATCTCGGTCGCGGGCCGATCCAGCTCCTCGGGCGTGAGCGGCTCCGCCAGCCCGCCATATTTGCGGTCCAGTGTTTTGTCGACAGCCAAGGAAGGTCTGCCGCCATAGGGGCCAGGGCGGCGCTTGCAGCCGATCTCGGCCCTGATCCCGGCACGGCGGGTCAGACGGGCAACCCGGTTGAGGCAGCATGTCTCGTCATGGCCCCATCCTCTCAGGAGTTGGAGCCTCCGGCAAACCCGGCGCGGTTCAGAAGCCTTATTCAGCCGAGGACAAAATCCAACCCTTCGCAAGCTTGACGGCGTCTGCGGAACCGCCGACTATAGGTCAGGTTGCGGTCATCGCGGGATTGGCATTGAACGATACGCTTGGTTGGCCCGACGTCGCGCAGGAGCGAATTTCCGCGATGCTGCCGGTCATTCGTCCCTTGCTGCCCAGCTGCAAAAGCATGGAACCATATTTGCGCGAGATCGACGCCGCGCGATTCTACAGCAATTATGGCCCTCTGCACCAGCGGCTCGAAATCCGTCTCGCGGAGCATTTCGGCGTGCCGGCCGACTGTCTCGCGCTCGCCAGTTCCGGCACGGTCGGGCTGATCGCCGTCATCCTTGCCGTGGCGGGCAGGGCGAAGCCGGACCGGCCTTTGATGGTCTGCCCAGCCTACACCTTCGCCGCTTCGGCGGCGGCGGCGGAGTTCTGCGGCTATACGCCGTTTTTCGCCGACATCGACCCAGCGACTTGGGCGCTCGATCCGGTCAGGCTCGAAAGCCTGCCCCAGCTCGCCGGCGCCGGCGCAGTCATGGCTGTCGCGCCTTACGGCCGGGCGGTCGACGTCTCAGCCTGGCAGGAATTCTCGGCGCGGACCGGATTGCCGGTCGTCGTCGACGCCGCCGCTTGTTTTGACACGATCGACGCCAGGGCTCTGGCGCGAGGCGGGGTTCCGGCGGTGGTCAGTCTTCACGCGACAAAAGCGTTCAGCACGGCGGAAGGCGGCCTGATTCTTGGCGGCGACGCAAGTTTGGTAGAGCGCGCCGTGCGCGCTCTCAATTTCGGTTTCGCCCAGGCGCGCCTGAGCCTCGGCCCTGGCTTGAACGGCAAGCTCAGCGAATATCACGCGGCCGTCGGTCTCGCCGAACTCGACGGCTGGAACGAAAAGCGCGACGGTTTTCGCGCCGCCGCCAGGACCTATGCCGAAGCGGCCGCCCGCCATGGCCTGCGGGATCGTATCTTTGTCAATATGGATCGCGCCGTTCCTTACGTTCTCTATCTGGCCGCCAGTCCGGACGATGCCGGATCGGTCATGTCCGCGCTTGAACGGCGCGGCGTCGCCAGCAGGCTATGGTACGGTCCCGGCATGCACCGCCATCCCTATTTCCGGGATCGTCCCGCGGAGCGCCTGCCGGTGACCGACGATCTCGCGCCCCGCCTCATCGGCTTGCCTTTCGCTCCGGACATCCCGGCCGCCGAAATCGAACGGGTTTTGCTGGTGATCTTGGAAGCGGCGCGGCATACGCGAGCATAGTATTTCGCGGGGTTGACGCGTGGTTCACTGCCTGTGATTCAGGACATGCCAGGCGCGCTTGGGATCGCCCATCGCGCCGGAAATCGAAATCAACGACGTCGGTCGAATTTCGGAAAAGCTGCTTCAGGCCTTGGCGGCGCCGAAAGGGACTAATGGCCGGGCATGATTCCGTACCGGTCAAGCAGCGTCTCGATCGTCGCATGGCTCTCCGTCATCAGGGTGTGGACGATCGAAAGATAGGGAGCCGGACCTGGCCTGGACTCGACGTCCGTTTGCAAAAAGCCGAGTTCTATGCCGTGCTCGCCGAAAGCTTGCGCGTCATAGAGCTCCGCGCCGCCGACCGGATTGATATAGCGCGTCGCCTTCAGAAGACGGCAGATTTCGATGACCCGCGCCTGTCCTGCCAGATCGGGCGTCAACGGCAGATGCGATGCGCGGATGAATTGCGTTTTGAGGTTTTGGCGGGCGGCGATTCGCTGCACAAGGTTGATATTGAAAGCGGCGACGTTGGCGTTGTCGAACGCGAGAATTTCCTCCAGCAGCGGGAAAATTTCGCGGGAATTGGCGGCGCGCAAATAGGCGTTCTCGATCTGGCGCGCCACATGGCCGAAGTTTCGTCCGTCACGCACATAGCAGCGTTCGTTGATCGCGCGCTGATGGCTCGCGGCGGCGACCGGAAGCACGATCCAGGCGTCGCGTCCGTTCCGGTCGAGAATACGGTTCCGGTTGATCCAGCCGCCCTTGATATATTGGGCTTCGTCTCGGAACACGAAAACGTCGCTTTGCGCGATGAGCTGGAAATAGCCGATATAGGGAAAGAAATAAGGTTGCATGGCGGAGACAATCATGGTCTCGGCCCCCAAGGCCGCGTCCCGCCCTTCGAAAGATTTTCATCCAAGGCCATGATCAGTCGCTCAGATAGCTCAGCACAAGGGACAGGTGTTCGCAGTCCACTTCGCAATCACGACCGTGTTCATAGGGAGCGATGAGATGGGCGCGCGAGACGATCTGATAGTAGCGATGGCCGAGAACGCGACAATATTCGAGAACACTGGGATTGACGTGAACCGGCGAAAAGCATTCGATCACGGTCGACTTCCTTGGCAGGAACTGACAGTGCGCAAATTGCGCTCCATGCGCGCCGGCGATCACCCGCGCGCCACGCACGGCGGCGAATTGGTCGGCGATCGAAAGCTCCGCCATATCGAGGAACCGGAAATCATTGGCGACGAGAAGTTCACGCGTCTGCTCCATGTTCAGGACGATGCCGCCATTGAGCATTGCGGATTTGCGCTCCAGCCAGAGTCGATCGCCGTAGGCTGATCGCTTGTCGCCGAGTCGATGATCGACGAGGTCGCGCAAGATCTCCAGTGCGGATGGAAACTGAACGATATTGTCCTGGCTGACGGCGGTGCTGAACAGCGCGCGCGAGAAGAGGGTCGGCTTCGAAACGGAAAGAATCCGATCCGGCGTGACGCCCAGGAAATCAAGGGATTTCGCCGCAAAATCGGGAAGGTCGGCGATGACGTATCGGCATTGAATATTTGCGGTCTCCAGAACAGCTACCTTGAGCAGCTCTTCCGTCCAGTGGCCAAAATTTTTCGAAAAAAGATTGCTGAGAATGCAAACCGGCTCTCCGTGGCATTCGACTTCAAACGATCCCGCATATTTTTTTTGGAACTCCGGATGGGCGCGTGATTGCGCCTTGAAAAAATCCAGGTTCCAGCAATTCAGATAAGCCTCTTCGGGCACGAGCACGCCGTCGATGAGGCAAAGGCTTTGACCGGTCTCCAGAACGCTGGGCAGAAAGACGACATCCTTGCTTTCAACGAGCCGGATGTCTCGGCCGCCGTCGCGGCCTGCAACCAGCAGGCGCGATTCGTTTTCGACATCGCCAAGTCGACTGAACAAGGAGGCGCAGGCGAGCTGATCGAACTGGATTTGCATTGCGGCCGTATTGCTGGACAGGATCGGAGCCCAATCAACAAGAAAGAAACCGCCAAAACAAGTCCCGAGCGTCGCGGGCGAGCAGCGGGCCCCGCCGGCTCCTTCTTTTTCTGCAGCGGATCGAGCGGTATTCGGTCGATAGTTCGCGCTGCAAGCATTCAAAGGTCTTTATTTATCGTTCGAAAATGGTGACGCTTCCTGCCTTCTGGCGCCTTCGCGAACGACCTGTTTGCAATCTTCCTCTAGGAAGGCAATGTCGCCACGGCCGCGGTCACACGCTTCACACAATGGTATTTTCTGAAAAGAGAAGCCGTTTTTTAATATATCGTCGACAGTAAGCGGAACGCTGCCTTCTATGTCGTAGCAGCAAGATGCGATATTGCCGTTCCATGTTATCGCAAACATGTTGTGCGTTTCGTAGTCACAAGGATGGCTTGGGATGCGCCGAACGACCTTCTTGAATTTATCGATGTTAACTTGACCGGCCCAGTTATGGAGGTTATCGCGCGTTGGTTTGAAGACGTAATAAATATTTACGATATCTTCAATTTGCCTTCTTATAGCAGATTCAGATTTTACATGACACGAAATAATGACCCCATTTAAGCCGGCGTCTGAAAGCTCGCGCCAAAGCTCTCTGGAGAACAGCCTCCGGCTATCGTCTACGGCGTTAGTAGAAAAACTTACTTCGATGTTTTGACTTGACGCATAGCGTATGAAACTTGGCAGTAATGGATTAAGCAATGGCTCACCAAAGTGATTTAAATGAACGAATTTGCGGCCATTTATTGTTGGATTATTTGATTTTATTACTAATTCTATGCTTTTCTTAAAAGTCTCCATGGACATGCGGCCTTTTAGCCGTGTTTGAGAGGGGTGAGGGCAGTATTCACATGAAAGAGAGCAAATATTAGATGCCTCTATCTGCATTACTTTATAATTCATATGCGTTTTCCCACGCGTATAGGGACATCCCGCTCTTTGTTGATGGCGTGGGTCACTGTCCCGAGCGCATCGAAATGCGCCAAGGTGGCGATGTTAGCGCCTTCCGCAAACGGAGATGGCATCAATGGACCAGAGTAACATCATCCGTCTCGACCTTGCAAAGCGGACTTTCCAACTTCATGGCAGCCGTGCCGACGGCAGCGTGGCTTCCCCGAACAAGCTTCCGCGGGAGAAGGCGCTCACATTACTGGCCGACCAGTCGCGCTCTCTGGTCCCCATGGACGCCTGCGGCAGAGCCAATCATTGGGCCCGGGCGATCAACGACCTCGGACACGAGGCGCGCCGGATTCCGCCCGTCTATGCCAAACCCATCGTCAAGCGCCGGAGGGACGGCGCGGCGGAGGCGGAGGCGAACGCCGGCGCCCCGCGGTTCCAGCGTTTTGTGGCGAATCCAGTGGTTTTCGGTCGATACGTCGCGCTGCAAGGGTTCAAAAGTCTCGATTTATCGTTCGAAAATGGTGACGAAACGAACGCGAAGGCGTATGCCTACGCCAAGACGCCCGGGAATGGGCCGCGGCGCCGCCGTTACTTGATGCGGGGACCGATCGACGGCTTGAGCGACGATGCAAGCGTCGGAGTGCGCGGTGTAGCGATCTGACGAACCCGGCACAGGCCGGCGTTCATTTCGGGGGCCCGGCTTCAGCTACAAACGCCTGGGACACTGTCGGAAACTGCTTGGGGCGGAAAGCCAAGTGCGGGATAGCGATCAACCGTTTTTGACAAGAGGTCGCGACATGCGAAAAGACGTCCAGAATTTGCCGGCTTTCTTTCCGCGCCCAAATTCTGTCCCGAATAACGATTTTGACGTGCTGAATTGGCCGAATGCTCGGGATCTTGCAACTCGATATGGAGCCTTGCTCTCGGCGATCGATTTTAACGCCTACTCGGAGACGCGACCACTCAAGCTGCTTGACCTGGGCTGCGGCTTGGGTTTGCTTCTTAATTGGCTCGCCGAAAATGGGCTTCTCGGGTCGGTGGATTATACGGGCGTCGATCTGGTTCAGCCGATCGTTGAAATTGTGCGGAAGCGTTGGCCGGGCCGAAGGTTCGAAATGCGTGATGTCCGCGACGAGCCCTTTGCCGACGACGCCTTTGACTACTGCATCGCCTGCGGCATATTCACGGTCAAGCACGGCAATACTTACGACGAGACGGTAAATCTGGCCCAAAGCACGCTCCGCGCGGTTTGGCCATCCGTATCGCTTGGGATCGCCTTCAATTCCATGTCTAAGCACGTCGATTGGGAACGGGATGATCTTTTCCACTGGCCGCTGGACGACATTATGGCCTTCTGCAAGCGCGATCTGAGCAGACACGTCACGTTCAAGTTGGACTATGGCCTGTGGGAGGTTTCCACTCTGGTGCATAAACAGCCTTTACCGCGTCCGGGCAAGGCGCCACAACGTTGGTGACACACGACGGAATTGGAAGTCAGAACTGATGGTGGCGAAACCGCTATGTTTTGGCCCGCGAACCGCGACAATCGTTCATGAAGCGCGCTGAGCGGGCGTCTTCCGGGCTCCGTTGCTCTCAGTTCGGAAATCCGCGGGAAAGCATCGATATATTCTTCGGCCGCGATCCCCTCGGTCGGCCCATTAACCGAAGGCGATGCTGCAGATTGAGGAGGAGTTGTTGAAGATAGCTGCGCTCATTGGCGTGAAGGACGAATGCGAACTGGTCGAGCGGACGATAGCCCATTTGCGCGCTATCGGTGTCGATCACTTGGTGGCGTGCGACGTAGATTCAACCGATGGCACGGCGGAGATTCTGGATCGATACGCGTCGGATACGTTCCAGATTGTCAAAGTATCGGACGAGGAAGTCCTTGACGACTCCACATGGAATCGAAAGAACAAGCAGGCGCTTGAACGCATCGATGCGGACTGGTTTCTCTTTATCGACGCCGACGAGTTTTTATTGCCGAAGTCAGGGTCGCTGAAGAGCGACCTCGCGCAGATCCCCCAGGATATTCTCATTGTCCCGCGGTTCAATGTTCCCCTTTCCCTCACGGGTCCGATGTTGCCCGAGCGACTTGTTCCCGATCGATATGCGGAAGCGCAGCTGATCGTTCAATCCTTTCCGGACATCTTTCAGCACTTGAAGCAAAACGCCGAAACGCCATGGATCCGCGCCGTTCCCATGCCCAAGGTCGTCGCGCGGCGGGAATGTTTTGGGCTCTGGACGGATGGGTTGCATGACATGATTCCCCCTGAGGGGAAGGACTGCCAGCGAGCCGTTGCGGATTCGCTCGTCATTGCTCATGTGCCGCTATCCAGCAAGGCGCGCTTTGAAAGGAAGATTCAAAACATCCGCGAATGCCTTGGGCCCGACGAGGTTCGTGAATTCGCCAGCGCGCAAGAACCTTCGAAAGCCTGGCACTGGAAGCGGTGGGTCCATTTGGCGGACAAGGGCGAAGTGGACCGGGAATTTGAAAGGAGCGTCTTCAGCATCGAATATCTCGATGCGTTGCATCGGGACGGTTATGTGCGGAGCGTCGCGGAGGTTCTCGCAGCAGGGGCGTCCAATTTCGCGCGACGTTAGCAAGAGCATGGTTCGCTTCGTCGATCCATGCAACGCGCAATTGCCGCGGCGCCCATGCTGGCGCGGGGCTGCGTGAACCGTCAGTCGCTTCCTTGAGCCATGGCTCGACTTTTTTTCTGATCGAACCGACAGAGCGCCCGTCCAAATTCATTAACTGAATACCGCAATTCGGCCTCCGAAATCGGGGCGCCGCAGTCAACGCATCGCACAGGCGCCTCCATGACGAACTCGGTGGCTGGCTTTCCCCCGAACTCCTCCCAAGCGAAACGGCCGTGCGCGGCGTAATGGTCGAGAGCGTGCTTGAACTCGGGCGCCCAGTGGATTCCGGCGTCGCTCACGAGCCGATAGACGGCGCGGCACCGATCGACCGCACCCGCGAACCATTTGTAATGCGAAATATCGAGAAGATCGGGGGAGAGTATCTCGTCCTCGAACCGGTGGTGGCCAGACATCGCCGCCGGCCTGATATGGCCTTTTACAAGAACACCTTTGTGGTCGCAGCCGCCCATGACATCGCGGACGAACCGCGACTTAATTGGATAGACCTGGGCGAGATCGGATTCCGGCGTAAAATCGCGAAGCCGACCGTCGGCGCTGAAGCGGTCGTGCATGATGCCGCGAATAACGTTCGCGCCCGCACTATCGGCCCGGGATATGAGCGCCTGGAAATCATCCTGAAACTCGACGAATTCGTCCAGATCAACGATAACGACCCATTCGCCTTTGCCCTGATAGAGCAGCCGCATGTCGGTCACCGCCGCGGAGCCCCCAAGCAAGGGGTCGTCGTCGGGCAGGTCGCGCACCCTTATCTTGTAGCGATCGGCAAAAGACACTACCTCGGCCGCAAACTCCGGCGCGACGGCGACGAAGAACTCGTCAACTCCCGCGGCGGTGTAATGGCGCAGGAAATGTCCGAGCAGCCCAGCGTCCTTGCAAATGGTCACGAATAATTTCATCGCCGCGTCCGTCGTCAGAGGGAATGAGGCAGCGACGAGTTCCGGGGAACGGAGCGGCCCGTTTGGCGGGTCATGGAGCCCTGAAAGCCTTCATCCGCACGAACCCGGCTCATTCGCCATTTGTCCTCGGGAGGATGACCCGCGCCTGCCGCTAGCGCTCCGGAGAATCGCTGTCGCGCCACGGCCAGCGAGCGCTGATCGAACGCTCCGTACGGATAGGCGAACCACCGGAAATGCGGTTCGCCGAAGCGCGTCCGCAGCTCTGGTGGAACGGTCAGTTCAATGTCCACCTCCTCGTCGGAAAGTTCGCGCAGGTCGCGATGCGTGCGGCTATGCCATTGGATTCGCGCCCCGCCTTCCGCCATTTCGAGCAGTTGATCCGGGCAGGCCAGGCGGTGCCGCCGTTCCCGGCCTTCATCGAAATCGTTCCACCCACCGAGGCCGTCGCCAATCACAAACACTTCGAATGGTATGGCTTCGCGCTTCAGGAGTGGGAAGCCATGGTGATAGACGTTTTCGTACCCGTCGTCGATCGTGAGCACGACCTGGTTAGGATCCGACGGAACGTATTCGTCGAGATAGACGAAATCGAATTTGCGAAGCGCCGCCAATTGCCGCCGGAAGGTTTCGGGCGTAACCCACCAGATATTGTCAGCGATGACATCTATGTTGTGATACATCAGGATCATGGTCGAGGCTCCGATGCGGCCGCCGGCGGCGGAGCGACGCGTCGGCCATATCCCGTATGGCGGACATAACCGGCTCCCTCCGCGTCGCAAAGGATTGCCGCGTGAAATCCCAGCGATCGATAAAGCTCGCCGATGACATTTTCTGCCAGCCAGGGAACCTGAAAGTCAAACCTGACATGATTTGAGTAACGACCAATCGCGACATAATCCGACATGCGCCTCAACCCGGGATTGAAGGAGAACCCGTGCCAGCGGTAGCCTTGAATGATATGCTCCGGCGCGATGCGTCGCCATTCCACGCAAGCGCTCCGGAAAATGCGAGGTTCGACGGGGTGCTGTTGGATATTATTGAGCGCCCGCAGCCACACCTGGGAGCATTTCGTATCGCTCCGCAGCACGACCATGGATTTCTCAACAAAGCCCGAGCGGTAGAATTCCCAATCATCCTCGAGGTGAAAGACGTACGGCGTCGCTACATGCGAATAAGCGTGGTCGATCGCGGCGATCTGCCCGCCGCGCTCGCCAGTCGCCAGCCAGAGGACCTGTCTGTCGACATAGCGCTCGCGCAACGGTTCGGGGACGTCTGGACCATCCTCGACGATGATGGTCTGGTCGATTGCAAAACTGTTATGGGCAAAGAAGCTATCCAACGTACGTTGCAACAGGTCGTGCCGGCCGCAACTCGTTACGACCGCTGTGACGGCGTCTTCGGATCGGCGCCTTCCGATTGCCAGCTCCGAAGATGCATCCGGGGCGCAGGTCCGGGCGCCAAACGCTCCCGAAGTGTTGCTGAGTCTCAATTCCGCTTGTCCGCTCGGAAAGACGTCCGCCGCGACCAGATAGCTGCGACTGGACGCGTGATCATAGTGTGCCACAGATACCCCTAGCCACGGCGAATGACAATGGCGAGCGGCGCTTTAACAGTTCGAGCGCGTGAGAACTCGCTTGCGACCACAATCAAATTGACTTTGCCCCTTGGAGCGCCTTCGTTCTGAACTAGACTCCATCGCAAGGAGATGGAGATGCGGAAGAACCGTTTCAGCGAAGAGCAGATTATATAATTAACGCAGGACGGGATGGCGGCTGCGAGATTTTCACTCTGAACTCGCAGGGCCGCCTGTCGGGTCAACGCCAAGCGCATCGTCCCACGCGGACTTCCACTTGGCCTGTTCGGCGCTCCCAGCCCGTCCTTCGGCCCGGCCAACCTCGTTGAAGTGCTTCTTCAAATCTTCGATCCAGCCACGCCGCAAGGCGATGGTCAGGTCTCGATAATTGGTCAGATACCACTTGTCGTCGATCCAATATTGGCCGGGCGAACGGCCCTCGAACCATCCCGTGCCAACATAATGTTCATGCAGCGACTCGATGTCGCCCTTCTGCTCTGCTTCGGCAATGTCGGCATGGGCTTCTCGATAGGCGGCTTCGTCGAATCGTACGCCATGCACCAGGGCCATCAGCAAGAATTTGAACAGTTTGGTTGAGATGGTCACATTGTCCTGGTCCAGCGCATTCTCGGGCAATCCCGCCAATGTCCGGATCCGTTGGAAGTCGGGCATATAAACATCAGGTTCGGCCACATCCGCCTCCTTCCTATCTCTGAACAGACTTGCAAACAGGTTCGGCGATCGTACCGATGAGCGGAGCTATTTGTACACCGATTGCATCGGCTTCAACGCGAATGCGCGACCTGGCTGATCAAGGTCTCCGGCGTCGGGAGGCCCCGACGACGGGCTTGCGCCGGGCGATAGCTCGCAACTCGTCGAACGCCAGGAGGTCCAGAACGATCAGTAAGAAATGACATGATTGTTCACTTTGGGCGTCAACCTAGAGCGCGGTGGATTCCGCGGGGAACCATCGGTGTTTCCTGATCCTCACCAGGATTAATGGAATCGTCGGCCTGGCCAAGAATTGACGAACCGTCGGACGCTACGCCGGGATGTGCGGCGGCGGCCGCGTTCAGCTTTGCTTTCGGCGTTGCCGGCGCATTTGGCTGGACGTCAACCCCTGTCTCGAGATCGAGAACCTTGCGCGCCTCGGCGCGGTGGGTGGCGCGCGCTTGCAGCAATCGATCGGAGAGGGTCACCCTCGATCCGATCAGCTCCTGCATGGCCAGGATCTCGGCATAATGGTTCTGGGCGGCGAGCGCATGGGTCACGCTGGTCTGATGTCTCCGGTGGCCGTTGAGCGCGCGGCTTTCATAGGCGACATTGCCGCCCGCCTCACAAATCTCGCTATAGAGCCGCCAGTCGCCGGCGACTTTGTTGACGAAGAGTTGATCGCCCGCCGCGGCCAGCGCCGCCAGCAGCGCATCCCGTCGCCACAGGACGCCGCTGACGTTCAGAATGATGTTCTTCACGCTGAGAAACCGGCGCATGAACTCCCCGCCGGCCAAAGCGAACGAAGCGTCGAACGCCGCAGGTTCGATCTGGTTCATGTAGAAGCGATAACTGTTTCCCAGCTGCTCGCCGTCGGAGGCGATTTGCCATGAATCGCAAAAGGCGAGGCTCGCTTCATCTCTCGCGATGCGCTTCGCCATCACTTCGAGGAAGCGCTCGTCGGCGACATCGTCGGCTTCGGCGATCCAGACATATTCGCCGCGAGCCTTTTCGACGCCGCGCAGCCATTGCCGGAATACCGATCCGCTATTGGTTTCGTTGACCACGAGATCAATGTCGCGGCGCGCTTCCGCCGCAATCGTTTTGATGACTTCGAGGCTATCGTCGGTCGAACAATCGTCCAGCACCATCACTTCCAGCACCGGGTGGGTCTGACTGAAAATGCTGGAAAGCCGTTCCGGCAAATAGTGTGCGTAATTATAGTTCGGCACGATGACCGAAATGCTTGGCAGGTTGCCGTCGAGCCGCTGCATGAGACTGAAGCAATAGTCATCGAAACGGAAGTTGTCGCGCACGAATTGGCGCTGCTCGGCCGCGGCGGAATCCGACGCTCCGTCCGCTGCGTCGACAATCGCGGCGCAGATCGCGGAAAGGTCGTGGCGGTCCACCAGGCGCCCGAAGCGGGCGATGAGTTCGGCGCAGCCGGTCGTTCCCGTAAGGCCGATGATCGGGAGACCCGCCGCCAAAGCCTCCAGGACCACGGACGGAAACGGATCCTCGCGGGAGGTGAGCAAGAACGCGTCGGCGGCCCGATAGTAAAGCGCAACTTCGTCCGTAAAGCCGGTAAGCTTAAGTTGTGGCCCGTCTTCCCCCGTCAACATGTCCGGCAACAGCCAGCGCTTGACGTCGAGGGTCGCGTCGCCCACCCAAAGAAAAAGCATGTCGTCGCGCGTGCGTCTCAGTTCCTGCGCCGCGCGCGCGAAAATGTCGAAGCCTTTGCGCGCGTCGGCGTAGCCGACATTGATGATCACCTTGTCGCTGTCGGCAATCCCCAGGCGCGCTCTCGCTTCCGCTCTGCTCGGGCCGCCGCTTGCCAATTCCAGTTTATAGAGACCCTGCGGCCGGATGACCTCTTCGCCCTTGAGTTCGCCGGCGATATCGAGAAAGCTGTCCCGCACCATGCCGGCCGGAAACACCACGGCGTCCGAGCCGTCGGCGATCGCGGCGACGTTCTTTTCGAGACTGTATTCCTGGATGAGAGTTTTGAGTTCATGCACGAGCGTGCAGACCGCGAAGCCTTGCGCCGTGAGCGAGGGGACGGCCCAGCCGCTCACCGTCGTATTGACGATGGCCGCGCGATAGCCCTCGTCCCAAAGGTTCTTGAGCGTGCGCTGGAGACTGGCCTGATCGCCGCGAACGACCACAAGGGTGTCGCAAATTTTCTGGTACTCGTTCAGCAACGGTCCGTCGCCGCAGACAAGAATTGAAACGTCCGCGCCGAACTGGCGGGCGATCACGGTCGCCATATTCTGCACCAGCAGCTGCGCGCCATGCCGATAGGCGTCGTGTCCGATGATGAGAATCTTATTGAGGCGCGCAAGTAAGGCGGGACTGCGGGTCAGCGCGCGGGCCGTCGCATTGAGATAGGCGGCGCCGTAATAGACGTCGGGCTCCAGATAGGAGCCCTCGGCCCATTCATTCCAGGCGTTGATGGCGACGAAATGCTGGCCGAATACGGGATTTTCCGTGGCGAAGTCGACGAGCTTGCTCAACCATTCGCCGTAGGAATGCGGATCCCCTCCATGAAGGGTCATTCCTCGTCCGGGCCGCCGCAACTCGTTGTCCCAACTTGGCGTCGCGGTCTTGATCAGCGGGAACTCCGGCGCCCGCTCGTCGATTGACCGCCGCACCGCCGCCGCGTAATCGATCACGTGTCCGGCGAAATCAGGATCCAGAATATCCAGTTGTCTGTTGATGGCCGGAAGGTTCGCGCAAATTTTATGCGGGGGGAATTCAATCGCGCCGTCGAGCCCATGACGCCTCGGGTCCAGATCGTCGAAGCCCTGGGCCATGAAAATCAGCGGCTTTTCGCCATGCCGCGCTTCGAACTTCTCGCGCCAGCGCGCGATCGCGGCGGCAAACTCCTTGATGAGGGACGGCCGATAGATGAACAACAGCGGCCGTCCGTCGATCCTGATATAGCGGGCGTCGGCGAAATGTCGCGCCAGATCGGCAACGAGCGCGTCTTCGTCCTCGCTGCGATAGTCCTGTGAAATCAGAATCTCGTTATCATGCCCGTCCCAGGTTCGGGTCCAGTTCTCGTTCGCCCACATTAACGCGAACGGCATGTCGATGGCGCCGTCGTTCAGAAAAGCATCAATCGGCTGTTCGAGAAGCCTTCGTCCGTTGAAGAAATAGTAATAAAAGCAGAAGCCGAAAATTCCAGCCGCTTTGGCCAACGCCGCCTGTTCGCGCATCACGCCGGCGCGGCGCAGATCGTAATATCCGAGATCGCGCGGCGTCCGCGGCTGATAATGGCCCTTGAAGCGCGATTGACCACGCGCCACGTTGCGCCACTCGGTAAATCCCTTGCCCCACCACGCGTCGTTTTGCTCGATCGGATGGAATTGCGGAAGGTAATAGGCAAGCGCCTTTACCGCCGGTTTCCTGACCCGGACGATCAAGGGATCGAATTCCTCGAATGCCTCGCCGGGCTCGCAATATTTCTGGCGTTCGGCGAATATGTCGGAGCTTCGGTCCCTGGTCCCGGAGGCGGAGCCGGCCGTCTCGGGGCTGTCTCCTTGGGGTGGCGCCGCGAGGCGACGTTCCTGGCGGCCTTGCGTAAGGAAATGGGCGAAGGGATTTACGCCCGCCGCGGCGACATCGGGATAATGGCCGAGATAGTAAGAGGTCGAAAACCACGCGCACGGGTCGAGGCCTCGTTGGACGCCTTCGGTCAGATAGTGCTGAACAAGGTCCGCCGGAACAAATTCATCGCGACCGAATTGCTTGCGGTAGAAGTCGGCGTCAAAATCGCGTTCAATCGCGATGTATTCGGCTGACTTGAACGAGTCCTCCGGCGCCGTCGCGACGCGGCCCTCCTTCCGGTCTTGGGTAACGCATTGGGCGAAGGGAGCGCCGGCGCCGGACGGGCTGGCCGCTTCGAGGCGTCGTTGGAGCCTGAGATAGACCTCCGAGAGAGCGCCGACACGGTCCGACCCTTCAGGGTCGTGAAGCAGCGCGTGAGCAAGCGCGGACTCATTGGTCTGCAGAGCCTCGGGATTCCGTCGCAGGTGCTCTTCCGTCGAAAACGCCGGATGCGGATCCCTTCGTTCCGCGCCACCGGAAACCACGTAATGCACGAGCGCGTTCTGTCCCGTTTTCTCGATATCGGGAGAACGCGCACGATACCAGGCGGTGCTGAAGAGGGGATTGGGGTCCAGGCCCGCGCGATCGCCATCTGTCAGGAAATGCGACAGCGGCTCGACGTCTTCCAGGGACGGATCGAGTTGCGTCCGCCGATACCATTGCGAATCGAAAAGAAGGTGAGGAGTAAGACCGGCGGCCCAGCCCGTTCGGAGATAATGTGCGAGAGGGGCCTTTCGCGCTTGTGGATCGTCCGTCTGGGACAGATACCACAGCGGATCGAAGAGCGGGTGCGGGGACAAGCCGCGTCTTGCCCCTTTCGTCAGGTAGTGAACGACAGGGTTGGCCCGCTGTTCCGCGTCTTCGCACTGTTTGCGATACCATCGCACGTCGAAAACCGGATGCGGCCGGCGCGTTTCCCGGCCGCCCGCGCGTATGTAGTGCAGGAGCGGATGCACATTCGCTTCCGCGAGATCGGGGTGAACCGCGAGGTAGAATTTCGGGTCGAACAGGGGGTGGGGCGGGCGCAGGCGCCCGTCGGGATCCGTAAGGCAATGAAGGACCGGATTCATGCCCTCGGGCAGCGCCGCGCCCGACGCGCGATAGAATTTGGTGTCGAAAAGCGGATGTGGGTCGAGGCCTTGCCGGGCTCCGACGAGAAGGAAGTGAATCGCCGGCGACACGCGGGCGGCGGGATCGTCGGTCTGGAGGAGATAATATTCGGGATCGAACAGCGGATGGGGGCTCAGGCGCGCAGCCGAACCTTTGGTTAGAAAGTGTTGCAGAGGCGCGCGTCTGGCCTCGGCGTCCTTCGCCTGAGAGAGGCACCAGTCAGGGTCGAACAGCGGGTGCGGGTGACGAAGGGCTTGCTCGCCGGCCTTGAGGTAATGGACGATCGGATAAATGTTCTTTTGAGCGAGGTCGGGGTACTTTTCCAGATAGAAGAGCGGATCGAACAGGGGATGAGGCGAGCGCAGACGCGCCTGCGGGTCGTTCACGAAATGAGCCAAAGGGTCGACGTCCGCAGCGAGCGCGGGCGTCTGCGCCGCGTAGAACTTGCGATCGAAAAGGGCGTGGGTGTTGACGCGATCGGCAGGGTCGATGCCGAGATAGTGCTCGATCGGGTTGACCACGCGAAAATCGACGTCCGGAAACTGTGCGCCATAAAAAGCGACATCGAAGAGCGGATTGGGCGACGCGCCTTCGGAAACGCCGTGGCGAAGGTAATGCGAATAGGCGTCCGCGACTTCGACGTTATGACACGCGGCGTACCACTTGGCGTCGAACAGTTCCTCGATTCGGGCTTCGTTCCGAACCGGGACGGGGCGGACTTCTCGATTTCGTTCGGCATCCGCGACGATTTCGGTGTCGTCGGCACACTGGACGAGGACGGTCTTCCGTAAGGTGCCCATATTGGCTTTCGCGCGTTTCGTGGAGCGACCATCAAGCTAATCTTACCTTGCGTTAGAATTCAACCTAAATACTCCCGAAACGGAAGATCACCGTTTATCGCTGGTTCGAAATCAAAAACTGCTTGCATGATTCGCGGTTTGCGCTGCACGGCTTCCCCAAAGGAAGCGCCAATCGATCGGGAGCAATTTTGCCTGACAGACCAAAGATCTTCAACGATCGAGCCTCGTCTGCCGACCGTCGCGCGCGGCAAGCCGCGGGTCGACGACCGGCGTGAGATCAGCGGCGTTGTTCGGGTTCCGAACACGAAAACGCCGCGAAATTGCGCGACGATTGCGGCGAGCCGGGAAGGTATGCGATGGGGCGTTATTCAGTCATCGGAACAGCGGCGCTTGTCGCCGGTGTGGCTTGGTGCGCGCCCGCGGCGGCCGGCGCCGGCAATATCAGGGTGGCGGGCGGTCAATCCTATTGGGAAGGGCCGCCAGGACCGATCACCGATCCCTATTGGACCTCCGGTCAGTACAAATATGATCCCAATGGCTTTATGGAGCGCAGCCGCTGGGATCCGGAATATCATCCGATGACCGTCATCGGGCGCCATGCCGGCAAGGAGAATTGCGTCTTCCGCCGCAGGGTCCAGATCAGCTCCTGGGATTACGAACATCCCATCCTGCGCGTCTGCCGTGCGCCGCCTAACGATTAGGCTCAAACGATCGTGCGCCATGGCGTGGTGTGGCTGACGGTGGGCGTCGTGGTTTTCCTGGCCGAGCCGGGATGGGTCAGGTCGACGCGACGGGGGGGGCTGACGAGCGGATCATCGCTCGACGCCGCGGCTTGGTCTCACCCATCCACCGCAAGCAACCGAAGGGCCGGCCGACGCCCGAGCGCGCGCGGATCGCCAGCGCGGCGATGTCGAAAGCGCGCTCGGGGGTCGAGCATGTCTTCGTCCACGAGAATGGGCCGACGGGACTGGTCATCAAGACGATCGGCCTGGCGCGAGCGGAATTGAAGATCGGCCTCGCCAATCTCGCCTGAACAGGCGCCGCTTCGTCTCTCTGCACAGAAGAGCCGCCGCGGCGTGAGGCCGCGGCGACAGAAAACGCCGCCCGCGCGGCATCGTGTCGGCGGCAACCGCCGACCAAATCCCGAAATTCGACCGCCCACAACCCCGGCCTACGCTCTTGCCGCCTCCGGACCCAAAAAAATCCGATGATTGGAGCTATCCAACCGCCCGAGATCAGTCACTTATATGTTCCAGGCCGACGAAGCGGCTGAACGCTTTATTATCGCGCTGGATCTGGTAAAATTTAGCGATATTTCGGCGGCGGGAGGATCTGATCTCTCCGGCGGGGCGCCGATCACGACGGAACGGAGCCACCACAAAGAGTTACATAGAGTGAACGCCGTGGTCGCCGGGACCTGGGAGCGTTGGAGAAACTATGATGACGCCGAACGCCGAACTGTCCTGAGGTGAGAAGCTCAATTCAAGTTTCGACAGGAGCTCGAAAAGATTTAGCCCATCTCGCAGTAAATAGCAGACTGCAGCTGCTATGCATGCGGCGGCAAGGAAGCTGGCGGTATCGCCATTTGCGCCATGCAGGACACGGTTCTGACGAAGGGTAAGAGAAACTCATATTCGCACGCCATTGCAATTGCGCCAATCCAGTATGGCTTGTCGATACAATGAACAAGGCAGAAACAATGGATACCGAAAGCTTGATAAATGCGCTGAAAAATTCACGAAAGGGACAGAATATTAGGAAACTGGCTGCGGATTATCGTAGTATAAACGATTCGGCGCGGGCGCTCTATTTTTCCATTCTTCGAACGCTGCAACCCGACGAGGACGTCGGCGCGATATACGATTTCCTGGCCGGCGTGCGCTCCTACGTCGGGATAGACGACGCCATATCGATCCTCCGGGAACTGATTGCGAAGGAAAAAGGAAACCCCGGTTACGCCGCCGCTCTGGTGCACTACTTGTCCGAGGTCGGCGAGTTAGATCTCGCTGAGGAAATCGAAGCGAAGTGCAGCCCGGAAGCCGACGTGCCGAAACAGTTCGTATACTCGATCATTGGATTGCTGCTAAGAATCAAGAAGAGCGAGCGGGCCCTCGACTACGTGAAAGCGATCCGGCAGCGCGAAGGCGCGCCTTTCCCGTCCGGGCCGCAAATCATGCATATCTTTATCTCGCACAGCGCGGATGAAAGGCTCATTTCAGATGTCATAGAAATGGTGCTCGAATCCACCGCGAAGCTTAGCGCTATGGACAAGGTCAGGGCGGCGTTTTTGCAGATGCGGATTCTGGGCGCATCGGCGCTGCTCGGCGCCCTGGATGAGAACCACAAGAATTACGTGCTGGACTCTCTGCAGTTCCTGAAGGACTACCCGCTTGAAACGCATCGCGACATCGCGTCGAAGGCGACCGCTTCCACGAGCTTCCAGGAATCCGAAACTGTTGCACGGAACATCCGTACCGCGCTGGAGACAGGACAAGCTTACAGTTTCGTTCGCATGGGCGACGGTGAGGGTCGCTACCTCGCAGACCT
The DNA here is from genome assembly GCA_963703385.1 of uncultured Pseudomonadota bacterium. Classification (GTDB taxonomy): domain Bacteria; phylum Pseudomonadota; class Alphaproteobacteria; order Rhizobiales; family Beijerinckiaceae; genus Rhodoblastus. Next base: position 2,349,106 of record OY969816.1, on the reverse strand, counting down.
GAGCAGCTATCCGCAGCTGTCGGAGGAGCAGAAGAGCCTCGCCATGATGGTCTGGTTTTGGAACTCGCGCTCCCTACCCGATGAGCGGTTCCGGACCGAGCTGAAAGCGGCCTATGACGAAGCGGACGTCGTCGGGATCAACCCACCCTTCCGAGTGGAATTCGAGTATCGCAACAGCGTCCCTGGGTATGTCGGGGTCGTGAAGGGGAATGAATTGCTACTCGATAACGATGGAGAGAGGAGGAACGGACAGAATACGACTTATAACTGGACGAGCACGCTGCTCGATGACAGCGGGTTTTTCTCCGAGCTTTTCAAGAGTCAGGAGATAATAACGATGATCTCACCCCACCCCGACATGGAATTGATTCTGCGCCGGAGAGGGGCTGGCCGGGTCCAGTCCATATTGATCCCGTCTGAAAACCATGCCCTAGTCGTGCAGAGGTCAAGAGCGGACCCGCACTATCCGGACGTCTACAACGAGGTCTTGTCGGTCCTGCACGAAACGAGGCCCCGGCTGTGCCTCGTGGCCGGCGGGGTGTTCGGAAAGATATATTGTAATGTGGTGAGGCGGTTGGGCGGTGTGGCCATAGATGTCGGTTCCCTGGCCGACAGATGGGTTGGCATCCATACGAGGTGATGCTGATCCCGCCAGCTCCGCGCCGGATCACGCCGCTCAACCCGCCCAACAGGGCAAATCCAACCGCCAGAGCGAACTCAAAACTGGATAAAAGTTGGGGGCAAGGTCACCGCTTCGGACATAAGCGCACCCCAGGCGCCACGCGGATAGGCCAGCAATAGGAACAGTTCATGGAGCTCATTCTTCACATCGGCGGCGAGAAAACCGGAACGACTTCTTTGCAGCGTTTTCTGTTCCAAAACAGCGCTGAACTTTTCGAGCGCACGAGAATTCTTTATCCCGTCAGCCCCGCGCTGTGCCAATACGAAGCTCACTTCCCCGTGGCGGCGGCTTTCCTGCCGCCGGGCAGCCTGGAGTTTCTCGACCCAAGCGAAGAGATCTCGCGTGAAGCGCTGCAACAGGAGATCAAGGAAATCGCCGAGCGCGAGCGGCCCCAGGCCATGATGTTCAGCGCCGAGCATTTCTCGTCGCGCATGAAAAGAGACGAGATATCCCTCGTCTCCCAATGGTTTCGCGCCTTAGGACTATTCGACTACTTCACTATCGTCTACTACGCCAGACCGCAGGACGACCTGTTCGTTTCGGCGCTTTCAACTTCTTTGCTAGCCGGGCGGAATGTGTGGGATACATCCAGCGTCGTCGAAGTTTCCAGCACCTATTACAACCACCTGGCCTTGGCCGAAATGTGGGAGGCGGAATTCGGACGCGAGGCGATAAACGTGCGCGTTTATCAGCCGTCGACCGACATCGTAAAGGACTTCCTGGACGCAATCGAGACGAATTTCGAGACGGCTGCGGAGAATATTGAGCGCAGCAACGAAGGCTTCACATACGAAGGAATGCGTCTGCTCCATCTCATCAACCAATATTTGCCAGGATGGAACGATGATGTATCGGCGGGTCCCGTCTCGGACATGCGTCGAGCGGGCGCGCTGCGCAACAAGATCGCCGCGATTATCCGCAATTCCGGCGTTTTCCGCGATGGCCCGCGCGCCAGCCGTAGCCTTTCCCGGGAGGCGCGCGAAAGAATAAGAAAAGACTTCACCCCTTACAATATTCGACTCAATGAAAAATACGGGTGCAATCTTGAATTCCGCCATCCTGATTCATTCACGGAGGACACCCCGATCCCCGACGACAAGGATATTCTTGCGAGGGCGCTTCTTGAACTTGGAAAAGCCCTTCCGTGATGGATAGCCAAGGTTTAAATCGGTGAACAACCCATTCGTTAGCTGATATTTTGGGCGCCAATGTCTTCGGCCCGGACTGCAAAGGTGCTAAGCGATGACCGAACCAACCGACCTGGCGCCCGTCTATGTTCACGACGGCTATTGCCCAGTCTGTGAAGCGCCGCGCCGCTTTGCTGCGAAATATCTTTGGTTTCGCGACCATTTGTGCTGCCCGGTCTGCAATTCCGTCGTGCGCGAGCGGGCGATCGCGGCGGCGTTGACCGAACTCAGGCCTGATTGGCGTAATCTCGCGATCCACGAATCTTCTCCCGGCGGACGTGGCGTTTCGGTGAAGTTGCGGCAGCAATGTCGAGCCTATATCGCGTCGCATTATTTTCATGATAAGCCGCTCGGCCAGATGGCGGGTCTGTTCCGAAACGAAAACCTCGAAGCCCAGACCTTCCCCGATCAAAGCTTCGACATCGTCGTCTCGCTCGATGTCATGGAACACGTCTTCAGGCCGGATCTCGCTTACAAGGAAATCTTCCGCACGCTGAAGCCCGGCGGGCTCTATATCCATTGTTTTCCGATCTACAAAGCCCAAGTCGAAGCAACCAAGGCTTACGCCGAAATGACGCCCGACGGCGGCGTTCGCCACCTTGTGGACAAGCCGGAATATCACGGCAATCCGATCAATCCCGACGGCGCGCTCGTCACCTTCCATTACGGCTATGAAATTCACCGCCAAATCGCCGAATGGGCGCCCTTCCGCGTCAGCGTTAGTCGCTACTGGGACGAGCGCCAAGGCATCATCGGGGAATTCACCGAAGTCGTCGTCTGCGAACGGTTGAGCGAAAACGCGGCGAAGCATGCGGCGCCAGCGCCCGGGAGGTAGCATTTGGGGCCGCGGGCAGAGCCCGCGGCGGTCGAGCGCGAAAGGCAGGCGATCGTCATTGTCGGTCCGCGCCGGTCCGGAACTTCGGCGCTCGCCAAGGCCCTGAGCCTTCTTGGATGGCGCCTACCGATGAATCTCGTTTCGCCAGGCCCCGGCAATGAAGACCGCCATTTCGAGCCTGAACCGGTCATGCGTTTCGACGAACTCTGCTGCGGAGCGCTTTCGGTCGGTCACCGCGTGTCCAGATGCGCCTCGCGCAACGACATGGCCAGAGCCTCGACGTGCGTCCATAACACCCGCGCGCGGCGCTGCAGATCGGCGAGATCGGGACGATCGGCCTTGAGCCATTCGTGCACTTCAGCCGCCATCCTCAGAGTGGCGTCAGATTCGCCCCGTTGGCGGCGCCGGTCAGGTTTTATGGCTTGACGCGCCTCGTCGATCGCTTCGGCCGATGGAAATCCGATCGCCGCGGCGAGGCGATGCAGCTGCGCTCCCGGCGAAGAAAACCAGTCTTCGTAGTGAACGATGCAGGCGAGGGAGGGTCCAAGATGCCGCAGCGCGTTGAGATAATGTTCGAGCCATGACAATTCTCCAAGCGCGAGCGGCATGCGGTTGCGGGCGAAAAGCGACGCGGCGACAGCCCGGGGGTGGCGGACGCACAGCACCCAGACCGGCTCTACGCCCAGTTCCTCGAAAATGCCTTGCCAAAGCGGCAGGAAGTTCAGCGTTCGCGGGTCTTTGAACGCCCAAAGACCGCTGTTCTCGCGCAACTGGGTCATGACCACCTGCTTCATTTTCTCGCGAAGCGTTGTCGCGACCTCGGATTGAGACGGCGTCGCGCCCGCATGTTCCGCGAAGCCGATGGTGTCCCAGGTGTTTTTTCGCGTCTTGAACAGGTCTTCGTGGCAGCCGACAATATCCAGGTGTTCAAAATAGCCGTCGGTATTGTTGGGATTTGGCGGCTCCAGCGGCGCGCCGAAACCGACGCCGAGCGAGGTCACGATTTTTGCGCACAGCGACGTGCCCGATCGATGCATGCCGAGGATCACGATCACCTTCGGCGGCGCCGCCTTCGACTTCGCGCCCGAGCGCCTCGGTCAGTTTTTCCGCGGATCTTCTGTTCGCTATCAGCTGCTCCAGAACTGCGGCGTTTTCAGCGAACCATGGCAGGGATGGAAAGCGCAAGGCGGCCTGGTCGCAAAGCGCCAGGGCTTCGTCCAGTCTGTTGGTGTCGCGCAGTGCGGCGACGCCAACCGCAAAGCCCTCGACGCTGCCAGGAAATCGGCTTCTCAGCTCCGCGGCCTGAAGTATTGCCGCTTCAAAATCCTCTCGCGCCAATGTCGTCGTCAGAAGCACGTTCGGCGGCCATTCGCTGGACGGAGAACGCATGGCGCCCTCCTGCGCGAGGGCGTCCGCCTCCTCAAGGCGCCTGAGGTTCGCCGCGGACCAGGCCCCGATTTCGTAGCCTTCCGGATTGTCGGGAAAGCGGTCGCGAAGTTCAGCGGCGGCGGCGTAGGCCGCGTCCCACCGGGCCGACGCCATGGCGTTGCGACCACACTCGACCAATGTCCAGGCTTCCCGCGGAAAGCGAAGCCGCCCCTGGTTGGCGAATTCGTTCGCTTCGTCATGACGCCCTTTAGCTCGGGCGGACATGGACCCGATTTCGTAGCCGGCCGGAATATCGGGGAAGCGGTCGCGCAATTCCCGCGCGGCGGCGAGAGCCGCATCCCAATCGCCCGCCGCCCTCGCATTTTGACACCACTCCGCCAATGGCCAGGCTTCGTCCGGAAAGCGTAAGCGCGCTTCATTGGCGAGCGCGTTCGCTTCGGCTATTCGCCCCAGGTTTCGAGCCGCGGCCGAGCCGATGCAATAGCCGCCGGAACTGGCGGAAAAACGCTCACGCAATTCCGCGGCCGTCGATCTGGCGTCCTCGTATTCGTTCGAGTGGAGAAGGTTCAAGCCGTCCTCGATCAGAGGCCAGGGCTCGGTTGGAAAGCGCTGGCGCGCCTCAAGGGCGAGCGAGGCGGCCTCCGCGAGGCTGTTTAAGCCCCGAGCGGAATTCACGCCGATGCGATAACCCGCCGGGTGTTCCGGGAAAAGTTCGCGCAGCTTTGCCGCAAGCGCCGATGCTCTTGGCCAGTCACGCCCTTTCGCGCTTTCTGCTTCGCGGATCAACTGGGCGGCGTCGCGATCAGCTTCCATCAGGGGGTCCGTTGAGCGTCAAATTGGAGGCGTTTGATTTCACCGAGCGCGCCATTTTGTCTCGCCGGTTTGATGTTACGGAGTTGACTATGGCCATGCAAGCGGCGACCAGCTTCGGCATCGGGTTCCTCGCCACAGCACGGGCGCAGCACAAACGTCGACCCGGCATGAACTCGCTTGAACCTCAATCCGGTCTGCATGCCCAGAATATCGCCGGTTTTATCTACCGTCTTGAAGCCGCGCCCCCGATGCGTGAACGCCAGACCATGTTCTTCACACGGGTGGGGATATAGCTTCGATCCCTTTATCGCCCGCCATTGGCTCTGGCGTTTCAGCCCCGCGCAGCCCATATAGACGCCGCCAACCAACGCCGCTGCAATTTTGCGCATCGGAACTTTCTGGACCCGCGGATGCCGCATCGCCTGAAACATTTTCTGCTGACGCTCGCCGCCGTCCTCTTCCTGATCGAGGCGTGGCTGTGGGATTGGACCCAGGCGCTGGGGCGCGCCCTGATCGGCCTTTTGCCCTGGCAGGCGTTCAAGGACGCGGTCGCCCGGATCATCGCGAGCCTGCCGCCCTATGCCGCGCTGACGCTGTTCGTCCTGCCGATCTTTGTCGTTGAGCCGCTAAAAGTTTTCGCCGTCCGTGCGATGGCGCATGGCCATATTTTGAAGGGTCTGCTCGGCCTCGCCGCGCTGAAATTCGTCGGCGTCGGCGTTTTCGCCTTCATCTTCGATCTTACCCGCGACAAGGTGCTGGAGATCGCCTGGTTCGCGCGCTTTTACCGCTGGGTGCTGATGTGGCGGGACAAGGCGCACGCCTTCGTCGCGCCCTACAAGGCCGCGGTGGTCGCGCGCCTTGCCGCGCTCAAGGCGCGGTCCAGGGCGCTCTTGCTGCAGGCGTTCGGCGAATCCTCGGGCGAGCGCGGTCTTGTCGCCTCGCTCGGCCGCATCCGCGCCCGCATCCGCCGGAGAGTCGGCGCCGCTTCGCCTGATTAATAAAACTCCGCAGCCGCCGACGGCAGTTCGTCGAAATGCGAAATCACCCGGTCGGGGCCATATTCGATCACCGGGCGGTCGGTATAGCCGAAATCGACCGCGATGACGGGAATCTCGGCGGCGCGCGCGGTGGCGATGTCGGTTTTCGAATCGCCGACCATGATCGCGCGCCCGACATTGCCGCCGGCCGCTTCTATGGTCTTGAGCAGGGGCCTGGGATCGGGCTTGGCGATCCCAAAAGTGTCCTGGCCGCAGACGAAGGCGAAACGATCGGCCACGCCGAGCTTTTCGAGCAGCAATTTGGCGGGGCGCTCGACCTTGTTGGTGCAGACCGCGAAAACGCCGCCGCGCTTTTCCAGCGCGTCGAGCGCCTCGACCACGCCGGGATAGAGCCGGCTGTCGTCGGCGATGCGGCCTTCGTAATGGACGAGGAAACGCGCATACATGTCTTCGAGCCGCTCGGGCGTGACGTCCCGGCCTTGCTGGGCCAGCGCCCGGACGAGGAGCGCGCGCGCGCCGGCGCCCAGCAGCGAGCGGGCGTCGTCGATCGGCGTCTTTTCGAAGCCTTCCTCGATCATGATGTAATCCAGCGTTCCCATCAGGTCGCCGGCCGTGTCGGCAAGGGTGCCGTCGAGATCGAAGACGTAAAGCACCGGGTCCCATTTCGCGGCCATCAAGTCCTCCTGGAGCATATTCCCGAAAAGTTGATAGACTTTTCGGATCAGAATATGCGGCAAAACAATGAAATAGCGGAGCGCGTTCGACTCTATGATTTGCGAGCGCGCTCTAGAGCGACGACAGGCTATAACCTTTCCCGCGCCCGATGTCATGCCTGTCAACATCATGAGTTTCTTCAAGATGGCGTTTGGAATCCTTTATTCCGCCAGGCGCGACGCCACGGATCGTTTTTGCCTTCCCGCCGTAACGCCTTTGCCCGCTCAGGATGATAGATTTCGCGGTAAATCCGGGTGATTCGCCCAATGCGGGCGGGGCGGGGGAGAAAGCCGCGATGTTGAAACGGACGGTTCTGGCCTTGCTCGCAATGACCGCCACGGCGCGCGCCGCGAATTACGATTTTCTCGCGGCGCCGCAGGTCGATCTCAACCGGGTCTATCGGCTCGACAAGGCGAGTGGCGAGGTCGGCGCCTGCCAGTTCGGTCTCAAGGATGGCGCGCCGGTGGGCGTCACCTTGTGCTATGCCGCCGGCGATGACGCAGGGCCGCAGCCGCCCGGCGAATATGCCCTTGTCGCCACAAGACACGAGCACGAGGCCAGCGTGTTCCGGGTCAATCAGCGCAGCGGCGAAATGTCGGTCTGCTATGTGCTGAAGGGCGCCGTGGTCTGCACGCCGCCGGCGAAATGATGGACCCGCTGACCGCTTTTGGACTTAAGTCTGTCGCCGCGCGGCCCTATCTATAGTCTCGGCTTCGCCGCCGCCTGCGCGCTCGGCTCGGCCTATGGCTTTCTGCAGGGCGCCTGGCCCTTCGGCCTGGTCGAAGCCATATGGGCGCTGGTGGCGTTGCGGCGTTATCTTGTGGCGCGGAAAGGACGTTCCGATGCGGCTCGCTGATCCCTCCCTCCTGAAAACCCAAATGCTGCTCGGCGGCGTGTGGCGCGGCGAGGGCGCGCTGGAGATCAAGAACCCCGCCACCGGCGCGCTGCTGGGCCGCGTCCCCAATGGCGGCGCGGCGGAAGCGACCGAGGCGGTCGAAATCGCGGCGAGGGCGCAAAAAATCTGGGCGGGCCATACCGCGAAGCAGCGTGCGGGCCTGCTGCGCAAATGGTTCGAACTGGTCATCGCGGCGCGCGACGATCTCGCGATCATCATGACCAGCGAGCAGGGCAAGCCGCTGGCCGAGGCGCGCGGCGAGATCGATTATGCCGCGAGTTTTATTGAATTTTTCGCCGAGGAGGCCAAGCGCGTTTATGGCGAGACCATTCCCTCGCCCTGGCCCGACGCGCGCATCGTCACCCTGCGCCAGCCGATCGGGGTGATGACCGCGATCACGCCGTGGAATTTCCCGGCGGCGATGATCACCCGTAAATGCGCCCCGGCGCTTGCCGCCGGCTGCGCCTGCGTGGTCAAGCCCGCGCCCGAGACGCCGCTGACCGCGCTGGCGCTCGGCGAACTGGCGGTCCGCGCCGGCCTGCCGCCCGGCGTGCTGAACATGGTCACCGGGGACGCGCCCGCCATCGGCAAGGTCTTCTGCGAACATCCCGCCGTGCGCTTCGTCGGCTTCACCGGCTCGACCGAGGTGGGAAAACTGCTGATGCGGCAGGCGGCTTCGGGGGTGAAAAAGGTCGGGCTGGAGCTGGGCGGCAATGCGCCCTTCATCGTGTTCGACGACGCCGATCTCGACGCTGCGGTCGCCGGCGCCATGCTGTCGAAATATCGCAACATGGGCCAGACCTGCGTCTGCGCCAACCGGCTCTATGTGCAGGAAGGCGTTTACGACGCCTTCGCCGACAAGCTCGCGGCGGCGGTCGAAAAGCTGAAAGTCGGCGACGGGCTGGAGCAGGGGGTGCAGCAGGGGCCGCTGATCAATTTTGCGGCGCTCGCCAAGGTCGAGGCCCATATCGCCGACGCGCTGGAAAAAGGCGGGCGGGTGATGGTCGGCGGCCACCGGCACGCATTGGGCGGCACGTTCTTCCAGCCGACCGTTTTGCGCGACGTGACCCCGGACATGGCGGTGGCGCGCGAAGAAACCTTTGGGCCGGTCGCGCCGCTGTTCCACTTCAAGGACGAAGCCGACGTCATCGCCCAGGCCAACGCCACCCAATATGGCCTCGCCGCCTATTTTTACGCCCGCGATCTCGGCAGGGTTTTTCGCGTTGCCGAGGCGCTGGAATATGGCATGGTCGGCGTCAATTCCGGCATCATCTCGACCGAAGTCGCGCCCTTCGGCGGGGTGAAGGAATCCGGCATCGGCCGCGAGGGTTCGCGGCATGGGATCGAGGAATTCTTGGAGATCAAATATGTGTTGCTGGGAGGCCTCGGAGGCTGACAGGATCCGTCATCGCGAGGAGCGTCGCAACGAAACAATCCAGGCGGCGTTTCGCGCGAAAGTTGGATCGCACGGAGTTCATTGTCGGCGGCCCCGTTGCGGCTGCGCCAACGCCGGGGAGACCATCTGAGAACATGTCCGATGCAGGGAATATCGAGCAATCCTATTTCAGAATTTCCCGCGTTTTCGATGCCTGGGTCCGACTTATGGAGTTCGATTCGCGCAAGCGGGAAGCGGAAGCTCCTCTGCTTTCGGGATCGAAAATATTGATCATTTCACCCCCGACGGACGCCGGCATCAAGCTTCTGGCGAACGCCAATGTGAGCGGCGAGACCTTTCTCCTTTGCTTCTCGGAAAGGCTCGCGGCAATCGCCGAAACATATGCCCGGGCGCATGAGGCGCCATCGCTCGACATTCGTGTCGAGCCATTCTTCCGGCTGCCGTTCGCCGACGTCGAAATCGCCGCGATCTATGCGAACTGTTTCTTCGATTTTTGTTCCGAGGAGCAATTTGACTTGGTAATTGGGGAAATGCGGCGGGTATTGAAAGCTGACGGAATGCTTTTCGCCGCCTATATGGGAATGCCGCGAAGCGTCCCGTCACGCCTTTGGGCGTGGCTATTTCGCCGGTTCGACTTCATCGGTCAGGGATGCCGCCCGGTCTCCATAGAGCAGTGGCTATCCCGTCACGGCTTAATGATCCACGAGAGCCTGTTCACGGAAAGATTGGGGTTTCCCTTGACATTCATCGTCGCCCGCTTGGCCTGTTCTGCCGTTTGATAAGGTGACGATGCGCTTGGCGTCCTTCGCGTTCGCCGTCGCGGGCTAGTCCGCCCGGGACGCGCTCCAGCGGCTTCCACCCCCAGCCAGATTCCGCGTCATCGGATGCGCAAGGCGCGAAACACAAAATTCGTCCCTTCCTCAGCCTGCCTTTGCTCCGGCGAGAAGCAGGTCAACCAGCAGCGCCCAGGCCTGCTGCGATTGCGCCGGGTCTTCGGCGCGCATGACAAGATTGAGCATCAAGCCGTCCAGCGCCATTTCGGCGAGACGCGTCATGGACTCGATTTCAGCGTCCGAAAGGTTCGCGGGAAGGCGCGCGCGAAGCGCCTCGGCGATCAGGCGGCGCATGTCGGCGCCGCCCTGGGAAAGCCGCGCGTTCATTTCGCCATCGAAGATCGCCCTGGTGAAGAAAACCGCCTGCGCTTTCAACAGCGCGGGATCGTCCTGCGCCGCGCGGACGAGCTGCTGGCCGAGGTTTTCCAGGTAGTCGCGCGCCGAAGTCGGTTGGCGCGCCTCCAGCTCGATCGACTGGCGCCAATCGAACGCGGCGAGCAGGATTTCATCGACCGACGCGAAATGATGAAAGATCGTGGCCTTGCTGACATTCGCCTCTTGCGCCAAGGCGCGCGCGCTGAACGCGTCAGGGCCCTCGCGGCCCAGCAACGCCAGAGCCGCGTCCAGAATTTCCTTGCGCGTGCCTTCGCCCGCCGCCGTGCGTTGTCCCTTGATCACCATGGGCTGAAATTACCATTGACCGATCGATCGGTCAATGCTTAAATTGTTGTTGCAATCGCCCCCGTCCCGCCAAATACGGAGAACGCAAATGATCGAGCAGCTCCAGGGCTTTCCGGAAAACACCCTCGCTTTCGCCGGCCGGGGCCAGGTGACCAAGGCCGACTATGACGGGATTCTGACGCCAGCGGTCGAAAAGGCATTCGCCGGCCATCAGCGCCTGCGCCTCTATTACGAACTCGGCCCCGATTTCACCGGCATCGACGGGGATGCGATCATGGAAGACTTCAAGATCGGCATGCACTATCTGACCCGCTGGGAACGGATGGCGGTCGTGACCGACGTCCCGTGGATCATCCAGACGATTTCGCTGTTCAGCTTCCTGCTGCCGGGCGCGCTGAAAGTGTTTCCGACCAAGGACGCCGATCAGGCGCGTTCCTGGATCCTCCTGCCGGCGTGACGCGCCAAGGACGAGCATCCGACGTCGACGTGTACGCAAAACCTATCACGGTGGGCGCGGACTCCGGCATCATCTCGACCGAGGCCGCGCCCTTCGGCGGGGTGAAGCAATCCGGCGTCGGCCCGAGGGCTCACGGCACGGGATCGCGGCGTTTGTCGAGATCAAATATTTGTTACTTGGGGGATTGAACGGCTAGGAGCCGCCTCCGCGGAGTCGCCTGGGGGCCGGCGTCGCGCTATCGTGGCGGGCTCTGGCACGGCTATGGAGCGCCATGCGATGACCTCTCGACTTTCCCCCGAACGACTTCTCGGCCTGGGCATGGGTTTTTGGGGCGCCAAGGCGCTGCTGTCGGCGGTTGAACTCGGCGTCTTCACCCGCCTCGGCAAGGGCCGCGCCGGCCTTGCCGAATTGACCCGCGACCTTGGGCTGCATGAGCGTGGCGCGCGGGATTTTCTCGACGCGCTGGTCGCCATGAGGCTGCTCGAACGCGAGGACGGCGTCTATGGCAATGCGCCCGACGCCGATTTCTTTCTCGATCGCGCCAAGCCGAGTTACATCGGCGGCCTGCTCGAAATGGCCAATGCGCGGCTTTACCCCAGCTGGGGCAGGCTGACCGATGCATTGAAGACGGGGCGGCGAGAGAGCGAAAATCCGGACGAGGCGGATGTTTTCGGCGCGCTCTACGCCGATCCGGATCGGCTGCGCGGCTTTCTCGCCGCCATGAGCGGCGCCAGCGCGGGACCCGCCGCGGCGATCGCCGAGAAAATTCCCTGGAGGGAATTCAAGAACTTTGTGGACGTCGGCGCCGCGCAGGGCGTGGGCCCGGCCACCATCGCGCGCGTTCATCCGCACCTCGCCGGCGCCGGCTTCGATCTCCCGGCGGTGCGCCCGATTTTCGAGGAGTTCGTCGCGCGGCAGGGCCTGTCGGACCGCGTGCGTTTCATTCCGGGCGATTTCTTCACCGACGAGCTACCTTCGGCCGATGTGATCATCATGGGCCACATTCTCCACGACTGGAACATGGACGAGAAGCTCATCCTGCTCGCCAAGGCGCACCAGGCGCTGCCCGAGGGCGGGTTGCTGGTCGTCTATGAGGCGTTGATCGATGACGAGCGCCGCGAGAACGCTTTCGGGCTGTTGATGAGCCTGAACATGCTGATCGAGACGCCAGGCGGTTTCGACTATACCGGCGCCGATTGCCAGCGATGGATGCGCGAGGCAGGGTTTGCCGAAACGCGGGTCGAGCATCTGGTCGGTCCGGATTCGATGGTGATCGGCGTAAAGTGACGGCTCGTCGCCTTGGCGGCGGGGGATTCTGGAACGCCGGCGAGGATCGGGCCGCAATGACTGGGGCTGCCGATCCTGGGATCAATCGGCCGGCAGCGCTCGCTCTCCCGAGGCGACGCCCGCCCGTCGCATCGACCCTCGATCAAATGCTATAATTATTTTGGCGAATCAGACGCTTCGTCCAACCCGCCTCATCGCCGGCAGGGGCTGAAGAGGTTCGCGGTTTAACGCGCGCCGTGCTTTCCGCCGGACCGGCGGCGGCGAGTGTTCAGCGACGGGCTTCGCCACCGGGAAGTTGGTTCGATTTTTTCCGGTTCCGCGTTTTGTGCGGCCCTCGGGCACCGCCGCCGCCGCCGTCGTCGGCGGCACGACGCGTGGGGGGCCACGAATTTGTCAGCGTCGCGAGCGCGCCTCGCACGATCTGGAGACGCCATCATGAGCCTGACGATCGTCCCAACCTTCGATGGTTCGGTTACGGGCTCCGCCGACGCCGGTGGTTACGAGGCGGCCGTGAATACCGCGATCTCATTTTTCGAACAGCACTTCACGAATGTAAATAATGTTGTCGTCGATCTGACCTTCAGCTTCAATTCTTCTATCGGCGGAGCCGTTGGCGAGAATTATTCATACTACCAAAACTATACTTACTCGCAGGTTTATGACGCCATCGAGACGGTGGATGGCGCTTCGTCGGCGACCGCGACGCAAATGGAAGCCGCCGCGTCGCTGGCGAGCCTGTTCGGCGCCAGCGATCCGACAGGAGGCGGCGCGTTCTGGCTGACCACGGCCGACGCCCGCGCGCTCGGCCTGGACTCCGCTTCCTCGGCGTCGGGTTTGGATTCGACGATCACGCTCAACAGCAGCGACAGCTTCACGTGGTCGCAGTCCGGCGGCATCGCCGCCAACACTTTTGACGCGGTCGGGACCCTCGAACACGAAATTTCCGAAGCCCTTGGCCGCACCGCCTTTCTCGGCCAGAACGTGTTCGGCGACGGGGCCGACTATAATGTCCTCGACCTCTTCCATTTCGGCTCCGCCGGGCAATTGGCGGAGCCTTTCAACACCGCGGCGTACGACGCCTTCGTCAACGGCGGGTCCGCGTATTTCTCCATCGACGGAGGCAGAACCCAGGGTCTGCCCTTCTCGTCCTATCAGGAAGTCCGGAGCGGCAATGATGTCGCCGACTGGAGTTCCACGGTCAGTGGCGATTCGTTTGGCTACGCCACCGCCGGCCTGGTGGACCCGTCTCGCCAACCGACATGCAGACTCTCAATGTCCTCGGTTATTCCGAGACCTCGCCCGCCTGCTATTGCGCCGGGACGCTGATCGCCACGGCGGACGGCGAGGTCGCGGTCGAGGACCTGAAGATCGGCGATCGTCTCCTCACCGCCTCCGGCGCCTTGCGGGTGCTGAAATGGATCGGGCGTCGCGCTTTTTCCGCCCGCTTCGCCGGCAACAATCCCGATCTTCTCCCCATCCGCTTCAAGGCGGGCTCGCTGGCGGCCGCCGTTCCGGCGCGCGGTCTGCTGGTCTCGCCAAAACACGCCATGTTCCTCGACGGCGTGCTCATTCCAGCCAAAGATCTCGTCAATGGCGTGACCATCATCCAGGAGGCGCCGGGCGAGGACATCCATTATTTCCATCTCGAACTCGACAGCCACGACGTCCTGATCGCGGAAGGGGCTTTTTCCGAAAGTTTTGTCGATGACGACAGCCGCGGTCTGTTCCAGAACGCGCATGAGTTCGGCGCGCTCTATCCCGGCGAGCGGCAGAATGAGGCGGTCTATTGCGCCCCCCGCGTCGAGGACGGTTTTGCGCTCGACCGCGTCCGCCGGCGCCTGGCCGAGCGGGCCGGGCTTGGCTTTCCCGCCGCGACGGATTTCGGCGCGCTGCTTGGCGCGGTCGAGCATTGCGACCATGAGGGCGTCTCGGGCTGGGCGCTCAACACGGCCTTCCCCAACGCGCCGGTCTGCCTCGACGTGATCGTCGACGGCGCCTCCGCAGGCTATGCCTATGCTGCAGCCGCAAGGGAAAAAGGCGGCTGGCGCTTCGACCTGCGCTTCCCCGTCGCCCTCGATCCGTCCCGCCCGCACATAATCGAACTGCGGCGTTCCGCCGACGGCGCGAGGCTGAAAAAATTTCTGCCGCCCGAGACTCAGGCGGCGTTGCGCGGCCGCTGAAGAGGCGGCGGTCGCGCCGAGGCGGGGCGAAGCACGGCCCCGTCCCGGGCCGCTCAAACGATCTTTGTCCGCACCTCGCCGACGCCTTCAATCTCGCCGACCAGCGCGTCGCCGCGCTGCAGCGGCCCGACGCCCGAGGGCGTGCCGGTGAAGATCAGGTCGCCGGGCGCCAGCGTGACATAAGTCGAGAGCGCGGCGACGATTTCCGGGACCGACCAGATCAGGTCGGCGAGGTCGCCGTCCTGCTTCACCGCGCCGTTCACTTTCAGGAAAATGCGGCCTGCTTTCGGATGTCCAATCCGCGCAGCTGGATGGATCGGGCCGAGCGGCGCGGAATGATCAAAACCCTTGCTCATGTCCCAGGGTTTTCCGGTCTTGCGCGCTTCGGCCTGGAGGTCGCGGCGGGTCAGGTCGAGGCCGGCGGCGTAGCCGAAAACATGGTTTTCCGCCCGCGCGGCGTCGATATTCGCGCCACCCTCGCCAAGCGCGACGACCAGTTCGATTTCATGATGGAGGTTGTTGGTGCGGCTGGGGTAGGGCGCGTCGGCGCCGTCGATCACCAGCGCATCGGCCGGTTTTGCGAAAAAAAAGGGCGGTTCCCGGCTCGGGTCGCCGCCCATCTCGCGGGCATGGGCCGCGTAATTCTGACCGACGCAGAAAATCCGGCGCACCGGAAACAGGCCGCCGCCTTGGACCGGCGCGGCGGGGCGCGGCGCCGGCGCAAAAACATGATCGCTCATCATCCTGCTCCGCACATCGCGTCACTCCGTCGTGTCGCCGCCTCAGTCTGGGGTAACCGCGGCGCTTCAAAGTCGAAAGCAAGCTAGCATGGCGCTCGCCGGGCGTCGTCGTGAGCTTGCAGGAGATTTTCGGCGGCCGGGAGTTTGATTGCAGCTTCATGCAAGCGTCGCCGAAACATAATCATATTTCGCCCCGACCTGCCATCAGCGCAAGGGACCGCACATGCGTCTGCTCCGACTGATTTTCGCGCCCCGTCACCTCGCCCTGCTGCTGAGCGCCCTGTTTTTCGTCTGGATCCTCGTCATCCTGACGATCCACCCGGAGCGCGGCCATCTGCTGGCGATCCCGCTGGTGATCTTCGCCGGCCTGACGACATTGGGCGTGGGCGACCTGATCCAGAAAAGGCATTCGGTCCTGCGCAATTATCCGATTCTTGCCCATCTGCGCTTCCTCATCGAGGAAATCCGCCCGGAGATCCGGCAATATCTGTTCGAAAGCGAAACCGACGGGGCTCCTTTCAGTCGCGACCGCCGCGCCGTGGTCTATCAGCGCGCCAAGATGCAGCTCGACAAAAGGCCGTTTGGCACGCAGCTCCCGGTCTATTCCGAGGGCTTCGAATGGATGCTGCATTCGCTGCGCCCTCGGCCGCAGGCCGAGGCGCCCTTTCGCATCGAGATCGGCGGGCCGGCGTGTGAAAAACCCTATTCGGCCTCGGTGCTGAACATTTCCGCGATGAGTTTCGGCGCCTTGAGCGCAAACGCCATCCGAGCCCTCAATGGCGGGGCGCGGCTCGGCCATTTCGCCCATGACACCGGCGAGGGCGGCTTTTCGCCCCATCACGCGGAAAAAGGCGGCGACATCATCTGGGAGATCGGCTCGGGCTATTTCGGCTGCCGCACGCCGGAGGGCATGTTCAGCCCGGAACGTTTTTCCGCGACCGCGCAGAATCCCCAGATCAAGATGATCGAGATCAAGCTCAGCCAGGGCGCCAAACCCGGCCATGGCGGCGTGCTGCCGGCGGCCAAGGTGACGCCGGAGATTTCAGCCATTCGCGGCGTGCCCATGGGCCAGGATTGCGTGTCGCCGCCCGGCCACAGCGCCTTTTCGACGCCGCTCGAAATGATGGACTTCATCAAAAGACTGCGCGAACTTTCCGGCGGCAAGCCGGTCGGCATGAAATTCTGCCTCGGCCAACCGATCGAGTTCCTGAGCATTTGCAAGGCGATGCTGGAGAGCGGGACCGGGCCAGATTTCATCGTTGTGGACGGCAAGGAGGGCGGGACTGGCGCCGCGCCGCCCGAATTCATGGACCATCTCGGCATGCCGATGCGCGACGGCCTCAGCTTCGTGCATAACGCGCTGGTCGGCATCGGCCTGCGCCATCAGGTGAAGATCGGCTGCGCCGGCAAGATTCTCACCGGATTCGACATGGCGCGGGCGATGGCGCTCGGCGCCGACTGGTGCAACAGCGCGCGCGGCTTCATGTTTGCGCTGGGCTGCATCCAGTCCTTGTCCTGCCACACGGACACCTGCCCGACCGGGGTCGCGACCCAGGACCCCTGGCGCGGCCGCGCCATTCATGTGCCGGACAAGATGGAGCGCGTCGCCAATTTCCACCGGGCGACCCTGCATGTCCTCGCCGAGCTCACGGCGGCTGCCGGGCTCGAGCACCCCAACGACTTCACGCTGGACCATTTCCGCCGGCGGGTTTCGGAAAGCCGGGTGGAAAGTTTCGCCGATCTCTATCCGCCGCTTGCAGAGGGCGAAATGCTGCGCGGCGCGCGCGACCTGCGGCTTGCGGCATTATGGGACAGGGCGAGGGCCGACCGCTTCGCGCCGCTTCCGGCCTGAACGCGCCTCCTGTCCAAGCGAGCTTTTGGCGCACGCCAGAGCGAGCGATCCCAAACTGCGCGAGCGGTTGGCGCACGCCAGAGCGATCCCAAACTGCGCGAGCTTTTGGCGCGCGCCAGAGCCAACGTCGGCCAAGTTCCCTGTCAGACTTTCTTGCGGAGGGCGGCGGCGATGCGGGGATCGAGCTCCGGTTGGCGCTGGAACGGCAGCGGGCGGGGCGGCGTGCCGAACCGGATCAGGATGCGATTGACCTGGCGCGTCGCGACATTCTTGAAAAGGGCCGCGGCGACCAGGAGCAGCGCGGCGCCGGCGCCTGCGACGATCAGCCCGAGACCGAAACGCATCTCGTCCGAAACGCCGCTCAGGAGCGGGAGGCGCGGCACAGCGAAATGAAGGGCGACGCAGATTCCCGCGACGCCGATGAGGCCGTTGAGCACAATGCCGAATCCATGCTCCTTAATGGCCATTTTGCTGAAATAGCCGAAGAAGCCGGCGAAGACGAACAATGCGGCGCCGAACAGGTTCAAGGTTTCATCATCAAGGTCGATAAAGCCGACCCATTCGATGATCGAGTCGAGGAAGCTGTGCGAGGAGCCGAGCCCGTAACCGCCCGCCAGCGCGGGAACGGCTGCGAGCAGGAGGATGGCCAGGCTCGCCGGCGCCCGCACGAAGAGCGGCCGCGCATTGCCCAAGAATTTTTTCAACATGCTCGCCTCTGCCGCCGATGGACCGACCCAGCGGCGGCAGAAGCTTATTCACGTTCTATTGAGACTTCGTAAAGCCGCCGGTTCGGAGTGCTCCGATCCCGTTTTCTGGACCGCCGGCGGGTAGAGCTTTCCGGCTGTTTCACGGCGGCGGGCTGGATGCGCCGCCGGGATTTTGCAATGAAACCGGCGGCTTATCGCCGATAGCCCATGCGGGCGATCCTCGTTGTCGTCTCTGCGCCAATCCTCGGACTTTTCCTGCGCGTCGGCAAGCGTCAGGACCCAGTGGGCGTTCGGACATTCCGCCCGGAAGCGGGCGTTGAACGCTTCGATGAACGCGTTGTCAGTCGGCTTGGTCAGTCGGCTTGGTCAGTCGGCTTGCCGGGGCGCGAAAAGTCCAGGACGACGTTGTTCTGGCAGGCCCACAGATCGAGGTCGCGCGACACGAACTCCGACCCCTGATCAACCCGAATAGCCTCCGGTTAGCCGACGACGGCGCAGGCCTGGTCGAGCGTGGGCGCGATGTCGTCGCCGCGGGTGCAGATCAGTCGCGTACCGGCCAAGCACGAAAGATGAACTTTTTGGAACGACCACGGAACAAAACCGGCGTGAAAGCGTTTTATGGAACTGAAACAATGCGTCAGCGCGATCAGCGATGAGGAGCAAGGACGATGTTTCGCCATATCCTGAAAATTTTCGTAGTCGCTATAGCCTTCGCCTTCGGCGCCATGACTTCTTTTCCGCCTGGCGTAACCGGAGAGGCCTTTGCCTTCGGTCACGGCGGCGGCTTTGGCGGTGGCGGCCACTTCGGCGGTGGCGGCCACTTCGGCGGCTTCCATGGCGGCGGCTTTGGCGGCGCCCACTTCGGTGGCTTCCATGGCGGCGGCTTTGGCGGCGCCCACTTCGGTGGCTTCCATGGCGGCCATTTCGGCGGCTTTAGCGGCCGGCATTTCGGCGGCGGGCATTTCGGCGGCCGTCATTTTGGCGGCGGGCATTTCGCAGGCCGGCATTTTGGCGGCGGGCATTTCGGTCGTGGCGTCGCCGGCAGGCATTTCGGTCGTGGCGTCGCCGGCGGGCATTTCGGTCGCGGCGTCGCCGGCCGGCAGTTCGGCCAGGGGACGCGGATGGGTCGCGGAGCGGCCGTCGCCGGCAATCGGCTGGGCCGCGCCGCTGGTTTCCGTGGCGCTAACGGAATCGATCCGCACGGGTTCAACCGCAATGGCTTCGGCAACCTGCAGGGATGGAACCGCTGGGGTAATAATAATTGGGGTTACGGCTGGAATAATTGGGGTTATGGCTACGGCGATTGGGCCGGGCCGGTGTTCTGGCCGTTTTTCTATGGCGACATGCTGACCTTCGCCCTGTGGCCCTATGACTACTACGATCCCTTCTTCTATTATGGGCCGAATTTTCTCCTGACCTCGCTCTTCTGGCCAGGACCAGTTTTTTGTCCACTGTATGGCTATTGTCCCTCTTACGCCTACAATAATTATGGTCCTTATGGCGATTATTATGGCTACAATAACTATGGCATGTTCGATATCTATGGCTACCCGTCCTATGCGCTCAACCCAGATGCGCTCAACTATACGTCATATTACCATGGACACCACCATTATCGGCATCATCACAGGTATCATCGTCTGAGCCCCGCCGCCGCGGGCGCCTCTGTCAATGTGGCGGCCAATGTGACGGCGACTTGCGGCGGCCTGGCGCCCGGCGTCACCCAATTGCCGATCGACCGAATCAGGAAGGCCATCGACGCGACCGACGAGCAAGTGACGATGCTGGATCAGGTCCAGGTGGCCTCAAACCGCGCCAATGCGATCTTGCTTGCGTCCTGCCCGACCTCGGTCCCGCTCACGCCGCTCGGCCGGCTTGACGCCGTCAACACGCGGCTCGACGCCATGCTCCAGGCGGTTGACGCCGTGCGTGGGCCCCTCACGAGCTTCTATGGCTCTCTCGACGACAGGCAGAAGCAGGAGCTGGCGGCGGTCGGCCAGCGGGCGCGGCACGGGCGCGAGAACGTTGGTGTGAAAGAAGCGCCGGCGCACGATCTTGCGGCGCTGTGCCAGCAGCAGGCGCAAAGCTTCACACTTGTGCCGGTGCGGCGCATCGGTGACATCGTGAAGCCGACCGCCGACCAAAAAACCGCCTTCGACGCGCTCCAGTCCGCCTCGGCCACGGCCGGAAGGAACCTCGACGCATCCTGCCCGTCGGCTGTGCCGCCAACCATGGCGGGGCGCCTGGAGGCGGTCGCCACGCGGCTGCAGGCGCTGGACAAGGCGGTGCGTGAGGTCAAACCCGCCCTGAAGACGTTTTACGCTTCGCTGAACGATGACCAGAAAGCGCGCTTCAACTTGATCGGAAGCATGAGTGCGGCGGCGGCGCCGCAAACCGAGACCAACACCGGGACGGGGCCGTAAGACCATCGGCCCTTTTCACGGGCCGACGGTCTTAGCCGGATTTCCGAAAAGCGCCCGCCGGGGTTTGGACAAGGATTTTACTGAAACCTGGGAATCCAAGCAGGCCTTCGTTGGCGGTCCGACGAAGGCCTGTTGAGCGTTCAACGATTTAGCACGGCCAGGGAACGAGGCTGGCCTCTGCCTCGGCAAGCACGGCGCCGCCGGTCAGGCTGCTGTTCGGCGTGGTTTCCCTCCGCGGGTTTAAGCCTCACTTATACCATCGGCCGTTTTCACGAGCCGATGGCCTTGCGACGGATGGATCGCATGGCCGCCACAGGAGCGATGACGCATGGGGCTCGGCATTGAGCATTCGCCATAATGTATAATGTATATCATTCACTTAATTCGTTTTGTTATAGCTATTATCGCGCATTGTATCTTATTATACTCTTATTTTTGCGATCTGTTGTTAAAAATTTGCGAGAGAATAGGCGACGCATCCTTGAAATTTGCCTTCACGATCCCAAAATAACCTATCGCTTACGATGGTCGCGGCACCTTATGGCGCTTCGACTATTGTCAACAGGATAGGAGTACGCCATGAAACGGATGCTGTTGACTTCGATAGCGGCGGTTACGGCGTTTAGCGTCGTCACGGCGACCGCGCCGAAAGCGCACGCGTTTTTCGTCGCTCCGGCGGTCGCGGCGGTGGCCATGGGCGGCGCCCTGTTAACCGGGGCGGTCGTGGGCTCGGCTTCGGCAAACCCGCAATACTCCGGCTACATGGCCGGCGTGAACAGCGATGACCAGCCGCTCTATGGGCCGGTGGCCTGGACGGACGGCTATCCGTCCGCATCGGTCGCCTATGGCGGTCGGATGTGCCACCCCACCCACGCCGTCATCCATCACCATTGGCGTCGGGTCTTGGTCTGCGAATAGCGATATCGATTGAGCGTCGACGCAGCACGATCGAGATGCAAGCGTCGCCTTCGCGGCTGTCACCGAGACGAGACCGCCACCGACAGACAGGAAAGGGCCGCCGTAAAATCACGGCGGCCCTGATGTTTGTTGCGCCTCGCGGGGTCAGGGGCTTGCATATCAAATCGTCGGCGGCGCCAACAATCCGATTTGGCGCCTGTTTTGTGGCGGCAATCCAGCCCTTTGCGCGTATTCCGGCCCTGGGGCGGATCGTGTCCCGGGCGGTGGTTTAGCTGAGTTGGAGCAAGCCGCTGGCGAAGCGCGCCAGATTCGCGCTTGCGGCGGTTGTTAATAAGACCTAAGGAAGGCCCCGTCATCGGCGCATTCCGGGTTCGGCCCGGATGCAACGGGAATGCGGTGCGGAGGAAACTCCCATGCCGCAGCTGCCCCCGCAACTGTAAGCGGCGAGCCTTTGCGCATTGATCCACTGGGGAAATCCCCGGGAAGGAGCGCAAGGGCGACGACCCGCGAGCCAGGAGACCGGCCGGTGACCGCTCAACTCGAACGCCGTCGGCGGGACGGCCGGAGGACAGATGACGATCATCGCAAGGCCGCGCGCGCGGCGTTTTTCACTTCTCGCCGCCCTTGTCGCCGCGACGGCGCTCCCCACGCTGGCCTGGGCCGACGATGCGGCGCCTTTGCCCGACATGGTGGTGACGGCGGACCGCGTCGCCGAACCGATCAGCGAGACCGGCTCCTCGATCACGGTGATTCCCGGCTCGCGGATCGCGCAATATGGGACGCAGGGCATCACCGAAACCTTGCGCGAGGTCGCCGGCGTCGAAGTCACGCCGAACGGCGGCCCCGGCTCGGTGACCACGGTGCGCATCCGCGGCGCCGATCCAGGCGCGGTTCTGGTGCTGATCGACGGCCAGCGCGTCGGCAACGCCTCCGCCACCGACGGCTCGCTCGACTTCGGCAATCTCACCGCCGCCAATATCGACCGGATCGAGGTCCTGCGCGGGCCGCAGACCGCTCTTTACGGCTCGGACGCCATGGCCGGCGTCATCAACATCATCACCAAGAAAGGAACGTCCGGCGAGCCGCAGCGTTCGGTTTCGGTCGAAGGCGGCAGCTACGGCACGATTTCCGGCCGGGCCTCGATCTCCGGCGGCGACGACCGCTGGACCTATTCGCTCGGCGTCAACGCCATGTACACGGACGGCTTTCCGCAATATGGCTATCGCATCAACCGCCCGCTGACGATCGGCGACGGGGTGACGCCCCTGCCGCCCTTGCCGTGGGGCGACCCCAACACCAAGGGCGGCGCGAGCGGAACTTTCTCCTACAAACTGTCGCAGACCGCCAGCATCGATTTCGGCTTCTCGGTCTTCGGCAATGGGACGCGCTTCGACAACCCTTACGCCTTCGTCGCGGCCGACGTGTTCTCGCCGGAAAATCATTCGGTCGCCTGGGTGGGCTCGGAATATCTGCGTTACAATTTCGCGGCCTTCGACGGCGCGCTGAAAAACCATTTGACCTTGTTCGAGAACACCACCCTGAACCAGGTGTCGGAGACTGAAGCGTGCTATAACGCCTTATACGTTTCCTTCACCTGCACCACGACCTATCACGGCGTGCGCTGGGGGGGCGAATATCAGGGCGATCTGTCGCTCAACCAATATGGCTTGTTGATCTTCGGCTTGCGCAACGAGCAGGAGGAGGCGAGCAATTCGCAAAATCCCAACCCCAACGACGGCTCGTTCGTACCGGTCAGCGCCAGCCAGACCACCAATTCGGCCTATGTCGAATATCGCGCGAAAATTCTGCCCCGGCTGGAAGCGACCTTCGGCGGCCGGGTCGACGCCATCGAGGACGGCTCGACCTTCGTCACCGGGCGCGTGACGCTCGCCTATCACATCGACGAAACCGGGACCAAATTGCGCGCCACGTTCGGCAATGGCGCCAAGGCCCCGACGCTCTACCAGCGCTATAGCCAGTATGGCGACGCGAATCTGCTGCCGGAGCAAAGCGTCGGCGGCGAAATCGGCTTCGACCAGCAGATCATGGGCGACCGCGCGACGTTGTCGACGGCCCTGTTCGACACGAAATTCACCAACCTGATCCAGTTCGCCACGGTTTCATCCTGCACCGTGGCTCAGGCGGCTCTCGGCGGCTGCTATTACAATGTCGGCAAGGCCGAGACCAAGGGCGTCGAAGTTTCCGGCAATGCGACAATCATTCCCGGGATCCTGACCGGACGGGTGAGCTACGCCAATGTCGAGGCGGTCGATCTGGAGACCGACCAACAGCTTTTGCGCGCGCCGATGAATTCCGGCGCCATCGATCTCGATTTCACCGGAATCGACAAGCTTGAAATCAAGCCGCGCCTGCTGCTGGTCGGTCCGGCTTACGACACCAATTTCATGACCGGCGGCAGAGTGACGCTCTCCGGCTACGCCCGGCTCGATTTGCTGGCCAATTACAGGATCAACGACCAGTACACGGCCTATATCCGGGGGGAGAACCTCACCAACACGCGATATGAGACCGTCTATAATTACGGCACGCCCGGCGTCTCCGTTTATGCCGGCCTGACCCACACCTGGTGAGGCGGGAGTTGAATTGCGGCTTCGCCTTGGGGCGGCGCCGCGACCGTCGCCATCAGTTCGAGCGCACCCAATACATGGTCTTGCAGATCAGGCCGCCGAACACGCAGCCGCTGGTGCGCAGCTTCTTGCCCGAAACCACCATCCGGCCGCTATAGGTCTTGCCGTCGTCGGGGTTGAAGGCGTGGCCCTTCCAGCTGTTCTGGTCGGAGCGCACCATGTCGAAAAACACTTTGTCGCCGAGATGGGCCCTGGACCGAGGGTTCCTGAGCCAGATCACGTCGCCGCACAAGGCGTCGCCGCAGGGCGCGATCCGGATCTTGGAGGCGCCGTCCTCGCGCATCCACACGCCCTCGGCTTCCTGGGACGCCGCCGCCGCCGCCGACGCCAGCGCCGTCATCGCCACAATGGCGCCTGCGAGCGCGCGACGATCGTAAAAGCGCATGGATCCTCCTCATGACCAGGCCTGGGCGAGAGTGCTCGGCAATTCTCGCCAGAAGCTACGCGAAACCCCGGGCCCGCGCCATGCGTCCAAATCGTGACGCGAGGCGAAACGACCGTCGCCGTCTGGCGCGCATGCGACTTAAATCCGTCTCGACGCCCGCGCGCAAGTGATTATCGGTTCATGGTGGGAAAGCGGCTCTGTTCGCGCCCATGAAATGCCCCGGGGAGACTTCGCATGAGCACCCGTCAACTCGACCGCGCCTTCAACCCCAAGTCGCTCGCGCTGGTCGGCGCGTCGGATCGCGCCGGCTCGGCCGGACAGGCGGTGCTCGACAATCTCGTCTCGGCTGGCTTTGCCGGCGTGCTGCATGTCGTCAATCCGCGCCACGAGGAGATCGCGGGCCGGCGCTGTTTCAAGAGCTTGCGCGACCTTCCCGAGCCGCCGGACCTCGCCATCGTGGTCGCGCCCAGCGAGAAGGTCGAGGCCATCGTCCAGGAGGCGGCCGATCTTTCGATCCCGGCCGCCATCGTCATGACCGACGACCTCAAGCCGGGGGCCGATTCCCTGTTCGAGCGTCTGCGCGCCATCGCCCGACGCGGAAGCATCCGCATTTTTGGCCCCAACTGCCATGGCGTCATCGCCCCGCGCGTGAAACTCAACGCCAGCCTTCTGGCGCAACCGGTCCGCGTCGGCGACCTCGCGGTCATTTCGCAATCGGCGGCGGTCATGGGCGCCATCGTCGCCTGGGGGCATTCCCGGCAGGTCGGCTTTTCCGGCCTGGCCGCGCTGGGCGAGATGGCGGATGTCGATATCGACGACCTGCTCGATTTCTTCGCGCTCGATCCGATGACCCGCGCGATCATGCTCTATGTCGAACGTCTCGAGGACGCCAAGGGTTTCATGTCGGCGGCCCGCGCCGCCTCGCGCGTCAAGCCGGTGATCGTCGTGCGCTCGGGCGCCACGAGGCGGCGCGCCGCACCGGCACCCACGCCGGCAATCTCGCCACCACCGACAATGTCTACGACGCCGCCTTCCGCCGCGCCGGGCTGCTGCGCGTTCCCACCATCGACGCCCTGTTCGACGCGGCGGAGGCGCTCGGGCGCATCAAGCCCTTCAACGGCGAAAGGCTCGCGGTCGTCGCCGATGGCCGCGGCGTCGGCTTTCTCGCCATCGACCAATTGCTCGACCTCGGCGGCAAGCTCGCCGACATCACGCCCGCGACCCGCGATGCGCTGAAGCGCTTGGCGCCGGAACGCTGGAGCGGCGCCGAGCCGATCGAACTCGCTGCCGACGCTTCCCCCGGCGATTACGGCCAGGCGCTTGCGCTCGTCTTGCAGGACAGGGCGAATGACGCGGCGCTGGTCATTCACGCGCCGACCCTGCTCGCCGACAGCCAGGAAATCGCCAAGGCGACGGTCGAGGCGGTGAAGAAGCACCGCCGCGCCGCGATCAACCCCAAGCCGGTTTTCGTCGTCTGGTATGGCGCGGACCCAGCCATCGACCACATTTTTGAAGAAGCGCGCGTTCCCCATTACGAGCGCGGCGCCGTCGCCGGCTTCATGCATATGGTGAAATGGCGCCAGGCGCGCGAGGCGCTGATGGTGGCGCCGCCATCGCTCCCGGTGGATTTCGCGCCCAATGTGTCGAAAGCGCGCGCCGTGGTCCAGCAGGCGATCGCGCGCGGCGAGAGATGGCTCGCGCCGGTCGAAATCAGCGCACTTCTCGAGGCCTATGACATTCCGATCGCGCCCGCCCGCCTCGCCCGCACGCCGGAAGAGGCGGCGGAGGTGGCGCGGCTGGTGATCGGGCGCTTCGGCGGCTGCGTCGTGAAGATCATGTCGCGCGACATCGTCCACAAGTCCGACCTCGGCGGGGTCGCGCTCGATCTGCGCACGGTCGAGCAGGTGGTGGAGGCGACCCAAAAAATGCTGGAGCGCGTCGGAGCGGAAGCGCCGCACGCCCACGTCAATGGCGTGACCATTCACCCGATGGTGCGTCGGCCCAACGCCCGCGAGCTGGTGATGGGCCTCACCGACGACCCGACCTTCGGCCCGGTGATCGTGTTCGGGCGCGGCGGCAAGGCGGTCGAGGTCATCAACGACAAGGCGCTCGCCTTGCCCCCGCTCGACCTGTCGCTGGCGCGGGGCCTGATCGAACAGACCCGCGTGGTGCGGGCCTTGCGCGATTATCGCGACATTCCGGCCGCGGACATCGACGCGGTCGCCCTGCTTCTGGTAAAATTGTCCCAGCTTTCTGCCGACATTCCGGAAATCCGCGAACTGGAGTTCAATCCGGTGCTCGCCGATTCGGACGGCGTGGTGGTGGTCGACGCGCGCGCCTCGGTCGCCCCGGCGGAGGGGCGCACGCTCGCCGGCTGCAATCCGCGCTTCGCCATCGCGCCCTATCCCAAGGCGCAGGAGCGCCGCATCGAGTTGAAAAACGGAACGGCGGTGCAATTGCGTCCGGTGCGCCCGGAAGACGAGGAAATGTACAAGGTCTTCTTCTCCCACGTCTCGCCCGAAGACATTCGTCTGCGCTTTTTTGCCCCGGTGAAGGAATTCTCCCACGCCTTCATCGCCCGCCTGATCCAGATCGACTATTCGCGCTCCTTCGTCTGCGTGGCGGTGGAAGAGGAGACTGGCCTGATGCTCGGCGTGGTGCGGCTGATGCTCGACGTCGACCACGAGCACGGGGAATATGCGATTCTGCTGCGCTCCGACCTCAAGGGCCAGGGCCTTGGCTGGAAGCTGATGAAATATATGATCGAATTCGCGCGCGCGGAGGGCGTGAAACTCGTCGAGGGCCAGGTGCTGAGCGAGAACCAGACCATGCTGTCGATGAACCAGGCGCTCGGGTTCCACATCGAGGACGACCCGGCCGAGCCCGGCGTCAAGAAGGTCACGCTGGACCTGACCGGCCCCCCGACCGAGGCCGGGACGGACCCCGACGCCGATCCGGACTGAGCAACGGAACCGAATTCCGCATGACCGCGGATGGGCGCCGGAATTCTGATTTTCGCCGAGATTGGCAAAGTCCGCTCGACCGGTGTAGGCAAGAGCTTTCCGCAAGACCTGTCCGCAAGACTTTTCCGGAGTTGAAGCATGGCGCTCGTTCTGTTTTCCGGCGGGCAGGATTCGACGACTTGTCTCGCCTGGGCTCTGGAGCGTTTCGAACGGGTCGAAACGATCGGCTTCGACTATGGCCAGCGCCATCGCATCGAACTCGGCCAGCGCGCGGTTTTGCGCGCGGCGCTGGCCGGGTTGAAGCCGGAATGGGCCCAAAAACTCGGGCCGGACCATGTGCTGGAGCTTTCGGCGCTGGGCGCGATCTCCGACACTGCGCTCACCTCCGAGAAAGCGTTCGAAATGGGCGATAAAAACCTGCCCAACACTTTCGTGCCGGGGCGCAACCTGATCTTTCTGACCTTCGCGGCGGCGCTGGCTTACAGGCGCGGCCTGAAACACATCGTCGGCGGCATGTGCGAGACCGATTTTTCCGGCTATCCCGATTGCCGCGACGACGCGATCAAGGCGATGCAGGTCGCGCTCAATATCGGCATGGAGAGCCGCTTCGTGCTGGAGACGCCGCTGATGTGGCTCGACAAGGCGCAGACCTGGGCCTTGGCGCGAGAACTTGGCGGCGAGGCGCTGGTCGAGGCGATCGTCGAGCACAGCGCCACCTGCTATCTCGGCGAACGCGGCGCACGCCACGCCTGGGGCTATGGCTGCGGCGAATGCCCGGCCTGCCGATTGCGCGCGGAAGGTTTCGATAAATGGAAAACGTCAGGAATGTGAGGCAGGACCGCGCTCGACTTCAAAGGTCACACAAACTTGGTCTCCTGTTGTGTTTGGCGTCACCGCCTCGATGCGCCCGACTTTGATTTTGAACTCATGCATATCGCAGCCCTTACCTTCATTCGGTCGATCAATCATTGACGACGGCGAACCCGCATTCCGACCGCTTCTTCGAGCAGCACGCCGGCCCCGCCGCGATTCCGGGGGATGGTCCCGACGCCGCCGTCTTGCGCGATTTATGCCGGATCATACGGCGGGAATGACCTGAGACGGGGGCAGGCATGTTCCCTGAGCGCAAGAGCGCCGCTCAAGCCGAAGCCAGCGCATGATCTGGTCGGAGACTTCGAGACTGCTCAGCAAACCGAAATGGTTCATTCCCCTGCCGATCCATTGCCGGTCCGGGTCGAACGCCAGCCTGCGCGCGGGATCAGGGTGCTCGCCAAACGCGCTCGCCACGGGCACGAGCCCGTCGCCAACCAGGCTGTCATGGAGCCTGTTCGCCGCGGCCGCCTTGGTCGCGGCGATGGTGAAACAGGCTACGCCCTCCGGCAAGGGGATTGGACGGCGGCAGTCGCCGGAAAGTTCGAAGCGATCGCGATCCCGCCAGTCTTCATCGATCAACGAGCCGAAACGCAGATCGGTGACGCCGGCGCTGCGGACCTTGCCGATCCGGCCAAACGCCGCCGCATAGGGAATCTTGCCAATGAAATGGTCGACCCACGCTCCAATTTGTTCCAGCGGGGCGCCATGATGCGGCGTTCCGAGAAAAACCAAGCTGCTCAAACGGCGCCGCCAAAAATGTCCCGCAGCCTCGCCGTAAAAGCAGGCGCTTCTCGCGACCAGTCCGCCCATGCTATGGCCGATGATGACCAGTTCTTCGATCTGCGTCGGCCACTGCCGGGTCAGGGTTTCGAGCGTTTCGGCAAAGGCGCGGCCGTTGAGCGAAATATGCAGGCCCGAGTTATAGCGCAGATAGATCGGCGTATAGCCCAGCGCGCGCGAGAGTTCCGCGCCATGATCGTGATTGGCGCGGCTCCAGGCCCGGTCGCTCATGCAAAGGCCATGCGCCAGCACCGCCACGCGTCCGCCCGCATGGGGAAGCGCCGCCGCGATGGCGGCCTCCTCAAGCGGCAAAGACCGCCCGTCGCTGAACAACTGCATCGCAATCGCCAGCGGATTTGCCGTCGCGACCAGACGATCGCCACAGACTCCGTTCAGAGCCGCGAGCGCGAAGTCGCGATTTGGCGACGATTCCGGCGCGATTCTGTCGTCCAGCTTCGACAGAAGCCAATCGGCTCCGGCGCCGCCCATCTGCAACCCGCCGCGCACGCCGCGATAGACCAGACCGGTGATCCCGCCGGTCAATCCACGGGCGGTCGCGCCAAACGGCCCCGGCCGATCCAACACCCTTTGGTGGATTTGCTGCGTCAGATTGGTAACGCCGATCGCCGCATCGACGGAAAGCTGCACATATCCGCGGAGATCGGAGAGGGGAATTGTCGCTCGCTTCGCCGGCATGCCCGCCCCCTGTGAACAGCATTGAAGAAGTAGGCTCGGCGTGGATGACCCGCAAGAGGCGAGATTGCACCAGGGCGACCGATACGGCGGTCGCGCGAATTGCTCTCGCCGTCATCGTTGGTGGACTTGCGCTGTCGGCGCCGAGCGGTGCTTGCCGCGAAAATCCCGGCGCTTCCGCTTGCCGCTGTTCCGGTTCATTCCGGAAAGGGAGCCACGGGTCAGATGTCAACCGCTAAACCCGCTCAGCCCCGATCTGCTCGCGGAACGGATGGGCCGGATAGGCGCCGAGAATCCGCACTTCCTCCGAGAAGAACCGCAATTCCTCCAGCGCCAGCGCCAGATTGGGGTCTTGCGGGTCGCCCTCGACATCGACCAAAAACTGGGTCGCGGCGAATTCGCCATTGACCATGTAGCTTTCCAGTTTCGTCATGTTGACGCCATTGGTGGCGAAGCCGCCCAGCGCCTTGTAGAGCGCCGAAGGCACGTTGCGCACGCGGAAGACGAAAGTGGTGATCATCGGCCCCGGCCCACGCGGCTCGTCGCGCGGCTCGCGCGAAAGAATCACGAAGCGCGTGGTGTTGTGGTCCTCGTCCTCGACGAAACGGGCGAGCACGTCGAGCCCATAGATTTCGGCGGCGAGCAGCGGGGCGAGCGAGGCGCGGGTCTTGTCGCCCCATTCCGCCACCTCGCGCGCCGAGCCCGCGGTGTCGCCGGTGGCGACCGCCTTCAGGTTATATTTCCGGATGATCTTGCGGCATTGCCCCAGCGCGTGGACATGGCTGTAGACGCTGCGCAAATCCGCGATCTTCGCGCCCTTGAGGCCGAGCAGATGGAAATGGATCGGCAGGAAATATTCGCCGATGATGTGAAGGCCGGAATTGGGCAGGAAATGATGGATGTCGGCGACCCGCCCGGCGAGCGAATTCTCGATCGGGATCATGCCAAGCTGCGCCTTCCCTTCCGAGATCGCGGCGAAAGCCTCCTCGAAACTCGCGCAGGGCAGGGTGTCCCAGCCCGGATAGACATCGGAGCAGGCGATGTGCGAATTGGCTCCCGGCTCGCCCTGATAGGCAATGATCTTCTTTTTCATGTCCGGCTTCTTTATTTGACCTTTCAGCGTTGATCGCGACTTGTCGCGATCAACGATTCCCTCGCATAAGCTCGGTGTCGCATTCGCTCCTAACCGGTTCTCGTGGACGAGAACCGGTGTATTATTTCTCTCGCCCGCTCCAGATCTTCCGGCGTATCGACGCCGAGCGGCGCGGCCTCGACGATTTCGACGTCGATGCGCATGCCGGCTTCGAGCGCCCGCAACTGCTCGAGTTTTTCGCGCTTTTCCAGCGCCGAGGGCGGCAGCGCGACGAAACGCTCCAAGGCGGCGCGGCGATAAGCGTAAAGCCCGATATGGTGGAACAGGTCGCCCTCGCCCCAGGGCGCGGTGGCGCGGGTGAAATAAAGCGCGCGCAGGCGCGTCGGCGCGATCGGCGCGCCGACCGCCTTGACCACATTGGGATTGGTCCGCTCCTCCTCGCGCGTGATCCGCGCCGCGAGGGTCGCGATATCGACCGCCGGATCGGCCAGCGGCGCGAGGCAGGCCCGCACGCTCGCGGGCTCGATGGTCGGCAGGTCGCCCTGGAGATTGACGATCACGCCGAAGCGCCGCTGGGGGTCGAAAATGTCCAAGGCGGCGGCGATGCGGTCGGAGCCCGAGGACAGGCCGGGATCGGTGACCAAAGCCTCGCCGCCGGCCGCGCGCACGGTTTTGGCGATTTCCGGCCCGTCCGCCGCGACCAGCACCGGCCCGATCCCTGCTTCCATCGCCCGGCGCCACACCTGAACGATCATCGGCGCGCCGCAGATGTCGGCGAGCGGCTTGTCGGGCAGCCGCGTCGAGGCGAGACGCGCGGGAATGACGGTGAGGACTTGCTGGGACATCGAGCGGGCCGCCGGGCGAAAAACGTCGCCTTTCCTTGGTTTCGCCGCTTATACGTCTTGTCCCGCGCAAGGCAAGGCGTTTATCCGGAACCGCGGCGTTCACGCCGTCCGGGCGCGGGCGAAATTTTTCAACTTTTCCAGCCAAGGCGCCGAGGCTATCTTGCATGTTCCGAGCCCTGCCGCTCAGGAACCGGAGCCGCCGTGACCTCGCGCGATTTCAGTAAATTTTTTCCCTCCCTCCCGGACCGGTCAACCCATGACCTCGTCCAGGAAATTCTTGCCGCGCGCCATGACCATATCAAATTCCTGGGCTTCTTCCACGACGACGCCGTCTTCACCATGACCGGCGAGATCCACGATTATCCGTTCAGCGGCGTCTATCGCGGCAAGGACAATATTTTGGGCCTGCTGCGCCGGATCGATGCCGAGATCGAGATGAGCGATCACAAGATTCTCAATCTGGTCGTCGATGGCGACAGGGCCGGCTTGCGGCGCAGCCTCCGCATCCGCCATCGCGGCACCTCTGCCTCGCGCCCTCTGGTGATCGGGAATTTCGTCACTTTTCGCGACCGGCGCATCGCCGAGCTCTACGAATATGTCGATACGATCTGGCTGAAGCAGATGTCCGGCGACGCCGACTGACGGGTGCGCCAAAAACTCTCGTCACAGCTCGAAGCTCTGGCCAAGCGCCGGCAAAGTCACACTGGCCGCGCCGATTTTTTCCGCGAAAGCCTGCATCGCCGCTTCCTCGCCATGGACGAGAAAGGTGCGGCGGGGATTGGCCTTGGCGCGCCAGGCCAGCAGTTCGGCCTGATCGGCATGGGCGGAAAAGCCGTTGATGGTATGGATATGGGCGCGAACCGCGACGTTCTCGCCGAAAATCGTCACCTGGCGCGCGCCGTCGATGATCTGGCGGGCCAGGGTGCCCTCGGCGGCGAAGCCGACGAAGATCACGCTTGAATCCCTGCGGTCGAGATGGCGCAGCAGATGGTGGCGGACCCGACCGCCCGTGCACATGCCCGAACCTGCGAGAATGACCGCGCCGCCGCGCAAGGCGTTCAGCGCCATGGACTCCGCCTTCTCACGGGTGAAACGCAGGCCGGGCGGCGCGAAGGGATCGACATGTTCGGCGAACAGCCGCGCCGTTTCTTCGCCATAGCCTTCGGGATGCTTGCGGAAGATTTCGGTCGCCGAGATCGCCATCGGCGAAT
Organism: uncultured Pseudomonadota bacterium; assembly: GCA_963703385.1. GTDB lineage: Bacteria > Pseudomonadota > Alphaproteobacteria > Rhizobiales > Beijerinckiaceae > Rhodoblastus. The sequence continues at coordinate 2,316,628 of OY969816.1, read as the reverse complement.
CGAGAAAAACCGGCAGCGACGGCGGCAATCTGTTGCGCTCTACGCCTTCGCGCAAATAGAACAAAAGGTCCTGCGCCCGCTCCAGCGCGAAAGTCGGAACGATCACCAGGCCGCCGCGCTGGAAGGCCGCGTTCAGCGCCTGGTAAAACTCCTCGACCGAGGCCTCGAACGGCCGATGGAGACGGTCGCCATAGGTCGTCTCCATCACCGCGACATCGACGTCGCGCGGCGGGTCGGGATCGCGCAGCAGGGGCCGTCCCGTATTGCCGATATCGCCCGAGAACAGGATGCGCCGCGTCACGCCGTTTTCCCGCGCCTCGACCAGCACGCTCGCCGACCCTAAAATATGGCCGGCGTCGAAAAAGGTGACGGTTAAATCCGGCGCGAGCTCGATCGCCCGGCCATAGGCCGCGACCCGCCCGAAACGGTCGAAGACATCCATGGCGTCGAGCAGGGAATAGAGCGGCGCGACCGCCTCGCCGTTTCCGCCGTGTTTTTCCCGCAGCCGGGCGTGAAAACGCGCCTCTTCCTCCTGGAGGTGGGCGGCGTCGAGCAGGACGAGGCGCGTGAGTTCGCGGGTGGCGGCGGTGGCCAGGATTTCGCCGCCAAAACCGCGCCGGACGAGCAAAGGCAGGCGCCCGCAATGGTCGAGATGGGCGTGGGTGAGCAGAACGAAGTCGATCTCGCCCGCCGCAAAGCCGAAATCCTGCGCATTTTCCTCCTCGATGCGCCGCCCGCCTTGATAGAGCCCGCAATCGACCAGGATTTTGCGGCCCGCCGCCTCCAGCAGATGGCAGGAGCCGGTGACGCCGCGATCGGCGCCGTGGAAGGAAAGTCTCATTTCGCGCCCCTCGCGGCGTTTTCCCAGGCCAGAAGCGAGTCGTGAATATCCTGCGCGGTGTCCGCAAACCAGAACAGGTCGCGATCCTCGCGGTCGATCACGCCCTCGGCGACCAGGTAATCGAAATCGACCGCCCCGCGCCAGAATTCCTCGCCGACGAGAATGACCGGAATCGGGCGCGTCACGCGCGTCTGGACCAGGGTCAGAACCTCGAACAATTCGTCGAACGTGCCATAGCCGCCGGGAAAGGCGACCAGCGCCCGCGCCCGCTGCATGAAATGCATCTTGCGCAAGGCGAAATAGTGGAACTGGAAACAGAGTTCCGGGGTGACATAGGGATTAGGATATTGCTCGTGCTGCAGGGAAATATTGAGGCCGATGGTCTCGGCCCCGGCGTCGAAGGCGCCGCGATTGGCCGCCTCCATGATCCCCGGCCCGCCGCCGGTCATCACCAGGGTGGCGGGCGGTTCGGCGCCCCAATTGGCCTCGGCCACCAGCCGCGAGAAATCCCGCGCCACGTCGTAAAGCCGGCTCTTGGCGACGATCCGCTCGGCGATCGCCAGTTTGGCGGCCAGCTCCGGGCTAGCGGCCGGCCCGCCGGCCGCGTCGAGCTCGGCGTGGGCCTCGTCGCGGCGCCGGCGCGCCTCGGCCGGCTCGCAAATGCGCGTGCTGCCGAACACCACGATCGTATGGGCGACGCCGTGGCGCTGAAGCGCCAGTTCGGTCTTGAGATAATCGAGCATCAGGCGCGGACCGCGCGTGTCGCGGCTGGCGAGGAAATCGGGATCCTGATAGGCCATCCGGTACGAGGGCGAAGCCAGGATCCGCTCCAGCCGTTCGGGCGCCTGCGGGTCGTCGAAAGCGGATTTCGGCCGATCGCTGGGCAAGGGCTCGCGCCGCTTGAGCGGTTGCGCCGGCACCGGAATTCTGGGAGCGCCTCTGGGTGTTTTCGAATTTTCACGCAATGTCTGATTCCTCCGGCGCACAGCCGCCGCTTAAAATATAAGCGCCGAGCGAAGGATCGCTTAACGAAAGGGCGTGAAATCGGCGGCGCCAGCCCTCCCGTCCCGACATGACGGAAATTTCATCTTGCCCGCCCTTCCCATTGGCGCGGCCACCGCCCATATTCCCGGCGACCGGCCATGCCCGCATGGGCCGGTGACGATGAAGAATTGCTCCCCAAGAACTGCTCCAGAGGAGTCGCGCGATGTCGCCCGAAGAACGCCAGTTGCTGTCCGAATTGTTCGAGCGCGTCCGCGCCCAGGCGAATGCGCCGCGCGACCGCGACGCCGAAAATTTCATCGCCGACGCCATGCGCGCCCAGCCTTATGCGCCCTATCTGCTCGCCCAAGCCGTGATCGTGCAGGACCACGCCCTGCGCGCGGACGACCAGAAGATTCAGGAATTGCAGGCCGAAATCAGCCATCTCCAGCAGCAGGCGCAATCGGCCGCGCCGCAGGGCGGAGGCAGCTTTCTGGGCGGCTTGTTCGGCGGCGGACGACCGGCGCCGCAGCCTCAGCCCGGTCCCTGGGGCGCAGCCCCGCAGCAGCAGGACTATGCGCCGCCTCAGCAGCAGGCCTTTGCGCCGCCGCCCGGCCCCGCCGCTGCGCCGTCCACTGCGCCGTCCCCTTGGGGCGCGCCGCAGCCGGCGCAGGGCGGCTTCCTGCGCAACGCGCTCGGCGCGGCGGCCGGCGTCGCCGGCGGCGTGATGCTGGCGGATTCGCTCAAGGGCCTGTTTTCCGGCGGGGGGCTTGGCGGCGGCCATGGCGCCGGCCTGTTCGGCGGCGGCCTCGGCGGCCAGGGAACGGGCGGCGAGACCGTCGTCAACAATTATTACGACTCGCCGCAAAACGCGCAGGACGCGGCGACGTTCGACCATGCCGACGCCAACGATTCGGGCCTGTCCGACGCCGATGTTTCGGGCGACGATTTTTCCGGCGACGACAATTTCAGCACGGACGTCTGAGTTTTCGCGAGCCAGGCTCCGCCACAGCATAGTCCCGAAAAGTTGATCGGCTTTTCGGATCAGAATATGCGTCAAAACAACGAAACAGCAGAGCGCGTTCGACTTTGTGATTTATGGACGCGCTTGGCCGTTTCTCTCGCACGGGGTCGGCCTGCGGCGGCGCGGGGCGCGGACGGGGCGGCGATCTCGCGGATTGTCCGCGACGGATGATCGCGCGGCGCCCGCGGCTCCAGATCGACATGGCTGAAAAGCCGCCCTGATCCCTCGCCGGTCCCGCGCATTCCATCGCGCCCGTCGCCACGCGATGGAATCACCCCCAACTTAAAGGGAAGGGTATATCAGCAGTCTGTCAGAGAACAGCCAGGCCGCGCTTCAAGTCGTCGATCAGATCCTCAACGTCCTCCAGCCCCACCGACAGGCGCAACATGCCCGGTCCGATGCCGGAGGCGCGTCGGGCCTCTTCGCTCAGGCGCTGGTGGGTGGTGGTGGCGGGATGGGTGACCAGGCTCTTGGCGTCGCCGAGATTGTTGGAAATCTTTATGATCTCGAAGGCGTTGGCCATGCGGAACGCCTCCGCCTTGCCGCCGGCGACATCGAAGGCGACCATGGTCGAGCCGCCCTTCATCTGGCGCTTCGCCAGCTCATATTGCGGGTGATCGGCGCGCCCCGGATAATAAACTCGCGCGATTTTTGCCTCTCCGGCCAGGAAATCCGCGATTTTTCCCGCGCTGTCCTGCGCCTGGGCGACGCGCAGGGCTAAGGTTTCCAGCCCTTTGAGCAGCACCCAGGCGTTGAAGGGCGACAGCGACGGCCCGGTCTGGCGGATGAAAGTGTGGATCGGGCCCTCGATGAAATTTTTCGAGCCGAGGACGACGCCGCCGAGGCAGCGGCCCTGGCCGTCGATATGTTTGGTCGCGGAATAAATCACGCAATCGGCGCCAAGCTCCAGCGGCTGCTGCATCAGCGGCGTGGCGAAGACATTGTCGACCACCAAAGTCGCGCCGACCGAATGGACGATCTCGGCGATTCCCTCGATGTCGAGCACGCCAAGGGCCGGGTTGGTCGGGCTTTCCAGAAAGGCGGTCTTGGTGTTGGGCCGCAGCGCCGCCTTCCACTCATCGAGATCATTGCCGTCGACAATGGTCGATTCCACCCCGAAACGCGGCAGAAGGTCGGCGACAATATAAAGACAGGAGCCGAACAACTGGCGCGGGGCGACGACATGGTCGCCGGCGCGCACCTGCCCCATCAGCGCCGCGGTCACAGCCGCCATGCCGGTCGCGGTGGCGCGCGCGGCTTCCGCGCCTTCGAGCAAGGCCATGCGCTGCTCGAACATGGCGACGGTCGGATTGCCGAAACGGGAATATTGAAAACCCTCGTCGTCGCCGGTGAAGCGGCCTTCGGCGACTTCGGCGCTGTTGTAGACAAAGCCCTGGGTAAGGAACAAAGCCTCCGAGGTCTCGCCATAGCTTGAGCGCATCGTCCCGCCATGGACCATTTTCGTGCGCGGACGCAAGTTTGCGGCGTCGAGGGGCGGACGATCATAGGCGGACATGGCGAACTCCTCACGGGCGCGAAGCGCAATTGGCTACGATCCCAACGGGCGCGAGGCGCCCTTTGGGGCTGCGAAGAGCAAAAAGGCCGGCTGCTCGATGTTGGGCAGAACCGACCTTTTAGCTCCTTTATTTAACGTGGCGGCAAGCCGGCCGGCTCAAAGGACCACGAGCCGCTTGTAACGCCGCGCCGGAATCCGGTCAACGAGGCTAAGGTAGCGTCTTTGCCGAAAGACAAAGTTGCATTAGGCTCGCGCCGCCCCGCGACGGGGGTCGAAAGAGGCCTGGGAGAGATTGGTGACGGCAGCGGCGATAAAACAGGCGCCAGGCGTTTTCGCCGCCCATCAGATCGCGGCGCTGGCCCAGAGCGGCGCCATTCGCCCCGCCGCGCCGCTCGCGCCCGGCCAGATCCAGCCCGCGAGCCTCGATCTGCGGCTGGGGCGGCGCGCCTGGCGGATGCGCGCGAGTTTTTTGCCCGGCGCGCGCAGCGTCGGCGAGGCGATCGCCCGCCACGCCCTGCATGAGATCGACCTCGGCCCCGGCGCGGTGCTGGAGACCAATTGCGTCTATGTCGCCGAAGTCATGGAAGGCCTGGCCTTGCCGTCAGATGTCGCGGCCAGCGCCAACCCGAAAAGCTCGACCGGCCGCATCGACGTTTTCACCCGCGTCATCGCCGACCGCGCCAGCGCCTTCGACACCATCGAGGCGGGATATAGCGGCCCGCTCTATGCGGAAATCTCGCCGCGCACCTTTCCCATTCTGGCGCGCGGCGGCTCACGCCTGTCGCAGATCCGCTTTCGCCGCGGCCATGCGCGGTTGGATGACGCCGCGCACGCGGAGCTGCATGCGCGCGAAAAACTGGTCTCGAGCGAAAAGCCGGCCTTTTGCGGCGGGGTGACGATCTCGATCGACCTTGCCGGTTTCGGCGGCGGGCTGATCGGCTATCGCGCCAAGCGCCACACCGGCCTGATCGACGTGGACAAGCCGGCGTCCTGCGATGTCGCCGAATACTGGGAGCCGGTCTTCGCCAGCCCCGGCGGCGAACTGGTGCTCGACCCCGGCGAATTCTATATTCTGGCGTCGAAGGAAGAGGTTGTGGTGCCGGCCGACCATGCCGCGGAAATGACGCCCTTCGATCCTCTGGTCGGCGAGTTCCGGGTCCATTACGCCGGCTTTTTCGATCCCGGCTTCGGCATGGCGCACGACGGCGGCAAGGGCGCGCGGGCGGTGCTGGAAGTGCGCTCGCACGACGTGCCGTTCATCCTGGAGGACAGCCAGCCGGTCGGGCGCCTGGTCTATGAGCGCATGGCCGAACGCCCCCGCGATCTCTATGGCTCAGCCTTGAGCTCGAATTATCAGGCCCAGGGCCTGAAACTCTCCAAACATTTTCGCGACCCCCGTTGAAGGCGCAGCGCGATCCGGCTAAGAGAGTCGGGCGCGCGGGCGTAGTTCAGTGGCAGAACGACAGCTTCCCAAGCTGTATGTCGTGAGTTCGATTCTCATCGCCCGCTCCATTTTTCGCTCAAGCCGCATGCCGGTTCTGTCGTCGGAAATATGCAAGGCCGCGGCCCGGCGCGCGATCGACATCCACCATGGCGTCCTGCCAACCCCTATCGTCAGGCCCATGCGCGCGGCATGAAGATCATCGGCGCGACCGCCCGTCATGTCGCCGGCGACTGATCGAACAGGCGGTGGAAAGAATGAATCATAGCCAGACGGCGTAAATTTTCGTCGCCATCGGCCGCGGCGTCGAGAATGTGGCGCTTTCTCGCGCGGTAAAATTCCATGTCGAGCGGCGCATTAGAGCGTTTTCAAGCGAAGTGGAACCCGGTTCGCGTTAGGAAAACGCATTAAAACAAGAATCTAGACCATTTTCATGTTTCCATGAAACTTGAAAATGGTCTAGTCCCAAGCGCTCGAAAACGGCGGTGTTCCGGCAATGAGCGCGAAGGCGTAAGCTTGCTCGACAATGCCGCGCGTATCGCAGAAATTCGGGCGGCGCGGCGAGGCGGGGCGCATCGGCAGAAAGGGGAGCGGGCTTGGCGAGCTATTCCCACACCCATCAGAACGAGCGCCATGTCTTCCCCGACCTGCGCGCCCTTTTGGCGGAGGCTTCGCCGCGCCGTTCGGGCGACGAACTAGCGGGACTGGCCGCGCCAAATCAGGCCCGGCGGGTGGCGGCGCGCATGGCGCTGGCCGACCTGCCGCTCAAAACCTTTCTGACCGAAATGCTCATCCCCTACGAAAGCGACGAGGTCACCCGCCTGATCGTGGACAGCCATGACGCGGCGGCCTTTACGCCGATTGCGGCGATGACCGTCAGCGAATTCCGCGAGTTTCTGCTCGGCGACGCCGCGGATTCCGCAACCCTCGCGCGCATCGCGCCGGGGCTGACGCCGGAAATGGCCGCCGCCGTCTCGAAACTCATGACCAATGGCGATCTCGTCGCCGGCGCCGCCAAGGCGCGGGTCGTCACCGCCTTCCGCACCACCATCGGCCTCGAAGGCCGATTGGCCTCGCGTCTGCAACCCAACCACCCCACCGACGACATCGCGGCAATCGCGGCGGCGACGCTCGACGGCCTCGCTTTTGGCATGGGCGACGCGGTCATCGGCGTCAATCCGGCGACCGACAATGTCGAGGCCGCCATCCGCATCCTCGACATGATCGACGCGCTGCGCCAGAAACTCGCCATGCCGGCGCAATCCTGCGTGCTGTCCCATGTCACCACCACGATCGCCGCGATCGAAAAGGGCGCGCCGGTCGATCTCGTCTTCCAGTCCATCGCCGGAACCCAAGCCGCCAACGCCGGCTTCGGCGTGACCCTCGCTCTGCTGCGCGAAGCGCGCGAGGCGGCGCTGTCCCTGAAGCGTGGAACCGTCGGCGCGAACGTCATGTATTTCGAGACCGGCCAAGGCACAGCGCTTTCCGCCGACGCCCATCACGGCGTCGATCAGCAGACCGTCGAGGCGCGCGCCTATGCCGTCGCGCGAGCCTTTTCGCCTCTGCTCGTCAATAGTGTCGTCGGCTTCATCGGCCCGGAATATCTCTATGACGCCAAGGAGATCACCCGCGCCGGACTGGAGGACCATTTCTGCGCCAAACTGCTCGGCGTGCCGATGGGGATCGACGTCTGCTACACCAATCACGCCGAGGCCGATCAGGACGACATGGACGTTCTGGCGCTGCTGCTCGCCAACGCCGGGGTCAATTTCCTGATCGCCGTGCCCGGCGCCGACGACATCATGCTCAATTACCAGAGCCTGTCGCATCACGACATCCTGCGGCTGCGCCATCTGCTCAAGCTGCGCCCCGCGCCGGAATTCGAGGCCTGGCTGCAAGGCGCCGGCCTGATGGATGCGCTCGGGCGCGCGCCCGACCTGCCTCCCAACGCAAGGGCGCTGCAAAAGCTGCTGGCGCTGCATCAGGGAGATTGAGATGGGCGCCGAAACTTCGCCATGGGATCGGCTGAAGCGCTTCACGCGCGCCCGCATCGGCCTGGGGCGCGCCGGCGACAGCCTGCCGACGCGCGCTCTGCTCGAATTCCAGATGGCTCACGCCAAGGCGCGCGACGCCGTGCATGGCGCGGTGGACTGGGAGGCGCTGAAACGCGCGCTGGCGCCGCTTGAAACCGTTGCCGTCTCCAGCGCCGCGCCGGACAAGGCGGTGTATCTGCGCCGGCCCGACCTCGGCCGCGTTCTGGCGCCGGGCGAGGCGGAAAAACTGCCCGGCGGCCCGTTCGACATCGTCATGGTCATCGGAGACGGCCTGTCGGCTGCGGCCTGCGAGGCCCATGCCGCCAAAACGGCAAAGGCGGCGCTCGCGCTGCTCTCCGATTTTTCCGTCGCGCCGATCGTGCTCGCGCGCGGCGCCCGCGTCGCCCTGTCCGACCCGATCGGCGCGGCGACGCAGGCCCAGCTGGTGGTGATGCTGATCGGCGAGCGGCCGGGCCTGAGCGCGGCCGATTCGCTCGGATGCTATCTCACTTTCGCGCCGAGGCCGGGACGCCGCGACAGCGAGCGCAACTGCATTTCCAACATCCACGCCCATGGCCTGGTCCCGGCGCTCGCCGCGAGAAAGATCGCCTGGCTGGCGCGGAACGCCCTGCGCCTCAAACTGACCGGCGTCGAACTCAAGGACTCCGCGTCCGTCGCGAGTCTCGCGGTCGAGGCGGCCGTGTCGGCGATCGACGTTTTTCGCGGCGCTTAGTCCAACATGAATTTGCGCCGTTCCCGATTTTCCACTGGCGCCCCTGGCGAAGAGATTTCGCCGCCGCGCTCCCTCCGGCCTCGCTTTACTTAGGAGGCGCGTGCGCCTAAACCGGCCCCGGCTCAACCCAGCCGACGGTGGACCCACGTCGCCCGATGGATTCTTACGCCAAAGCCCGGGCCGCGGCCGACGCGCTGGTCGCCCGGTTCAACACCGCGCCCCTCGTCATGGGCGTCCTCAACGTCACGCCGGATTCCTTCTCCGACGGCGGCTGTTTCGTCGCGGCGGAGGCGGCGCTCGCCCATGGTCGGGCCATGGCCGCCGCCGGCGCGGACATCATTGACATCGGCGCGGAATCGACCCGGCCCGGCTTCGTTCCCGTCGCCGAGGCGGAGGAATGGGCGCGGCTTGACTCCGTGCTGGCCGCGCTGCTCCCGCGGCTCGCCGCGCCTGTCTCGGTGGACACCACCAAGGCTTTTGTCGCGCGCCGGGCGCTCGCGCTCGGCGCCGCCATGATCAACGACATATCCGGCTTGCGCGCCGATCCGGCGATGGCGGAGGTCGCGGCGCAAAGCGGCGCGGCGCTGGTCGTCATGCATCATTGCGCCGAGATCGATCCCGCGCGCGACATCCTCGCCGACATGTTCGCCTTTTTCGACGAGACTCTTACGCACGCCAAAGAGGCGGGTGTCGCGCGCGAAAAAATCGTGCTCGATCCCGGCGTCGGCTTCGGCAAGACCCTGCGCCAGAACCTCCAGGCGATCGACGCCTGCGGCGCCCTGCGCGAGGGATATGGGCTTCCCGTGCTGATCGGCGCCTCGCGGAAAAGTTTTATCGGCGCCCTGACCGGCGCGCCGGTCGAACAACGCCTCGCGGGAACGCTGGCTGCCCATCTGCGCGCCTTTTCGCGCGGGGCGACGATTTTTCGCGTCCATGACGTCGCCGAACATGTCGGCGCCTTAAAGATCTGGAGCGAAATTGAGCGCGCCTGAGTTTTCGCCAATGGAGAGCCGCATCGGGCTTGGCCTTGGCGCCAATCTCGGCGACCCGGCGGAAAATCTCCGCCGCGCCGTCGCGGCCTTGCGCGACGCAGGCGTCGTCTTCGACGCCCTGTCCTCGCTTTACGCCACCCCGCCCTGGGGCGTGACCGACCAGCCGGATTTCGTCAACGCCTGCGCTCTGGCGCGAACGCGCCTCGCGCCGCTCGACCTGCTCGATCTGCTCAAGGCGGTCGAGCGCGCGCTGGGCCGGGAGGAGACCCGACGCTGGGGGCCGCGGATCATCGACATCGACCTGTTGTTTTATGACGACCTGGTCTGGCGCGACGACAGGCTGGTTCTGCCGCACCCCGGCCTGCTGGAGCGCGCCTTCGTCGTGATCCCCCTCGCCGAGATCGCGCCAGGCCTGCGCGTCGACGGCTTGCGGCTCGCCGATGCGGCGCGACGCGCCGACGCGAGCGGAATTCGCCGCCTGTCGTCGTTTTTTCTTGAACGCCCGGTCGCGAACGGGAGCTGATTTCTGTAATGAGCTTGCGGAAAAAGAGGGCGTCCGTCCCGCGGCGGCGGCGCGGAAGGGCCGGCGCGGCCGAGTTGAAATTGAAAGTATAGCAGAAACAATACCTTAATGAGTTTGTTGGAAAATGGGTCGTCTGGAGCCTGCGGAGCGACGCTGTCTGGCGTCGTCTTTTTTTGACGAAAAAAGCGGAAAACGCGGCGGGCTCCAAACAGGCGATCGGGTTTAGTCATGTACAGTATAGTCATCATCGACGATCGCGCGACCAATCGCGCGATTTACTCGCAACTTGTGCGCTCTCTTGGTCAGAACGTCTCGGTCAACGCCTTTGGCGACGCCGCCGGGGCGCTCGACTGGCTGGCTGCCAACAGCGCCGACCTGATCGTCACCGATTATGAAATGCCCCGCATCGACGGCGACGAATTCATCACCCGCTTCCGCGCCTTGCCGGACGCCAGCCGGGTGCCGATCATGATGATCACGGTCTGCGGCCAGCGCCAGAAAAAGCTGCGCGCGCTCGAAAGCGGCGCGACGGATTTCCTGCGCGCGCCGGTCGATCATTTCGAATTCATCACCCGCGCGCGCAACCTGCTCAAGCTCAGCCGGTCCGCCGGCCAATTCCCCGTTCCGGCGCCGGAGAAAAATCCCGCCGAGGACGGGACGCGCGCCCTGCTCGAGCGCTGTGGCGAGCGCGATTACGCCATTCATGTCGTCGAAATCGACCCGACCGGTCCGGCGCCCGACCTGTCCGAGGCTTTGCGCGGCCATTTGCGCGAAGGCGACTTTGTCGCGCGGCTCGACCCGCTGCGCTATGCCGTGCTGCAGAATGAAGTCGTCGCGCCGAGGGACGCAAAATCGCTGGCGCGCCGGCTGTCGAGCCTTCGGGGGCTGTTCGCAGGCGTTGCGGCGCTTCGCGCGGGCGCGGCCTTGCCGCTTCCCGGCGAGGGCGCCGCCGCCTGCCTGCGCGCGGCGATCCAGGCGGCGGGCGAGAATTCGCCCGTCGCGGGCTCCGAGGGCGAGCGTTGGCGGCTCGCCCCGGCGGTCGACCTCGCCACCGGGGCGCTGGCGGGAGCGCAATTGCTCGACGGCGCCGACGAGGCGGCCTTTGGCGATCCCGAGGCCCTGCGCGTCGCTTTGGCCTGCGGCGCGCGGATCGGGCGCGCGGCGCAAGATCTCCGCCTGGCCTTGCGCCTGAACCTCGGCGGCCGGGGCGCCGAGGCGGCGATGCTGCGCCTGCCGTCCTTCATCGCCCGGCCGGGAGCCGAGCTTGAAAGCCTCGATCTCCTCATCCCCGTCGGAGAAATCGGCGCGGACGCCGCGGCGACGGAAAATCTGGCGCATGCCTTGAAGGCGCTCGGGCCCCGCCTGATCATCGATCTCGGCGCCTTGCGGCGGAACGACGCCGCGCCCTATTGGCCGGCGCTGCTGCGCGCGCTTGGCGAGGGTTGGAGCGGCGCGCTGCGCTTTTCGGGCGCCGACGCCTCCAGCGTGGAGCGGGCGCGCGCGTTGAAGGCGCGGATCGAGCGCGAATTGGGCAAGGCGCCGGTTCTGCGCGCCGCCGATACGCCATCGCCGGAGCTTTTGCCGGCGCTGCGGCGCGCGGGCGTCGGCTGGGCGCAGGGCGCCTGTTTCGGCTCGCCTTTCGCACTTCGGGATTTCGGCGCGCTGCTCGCGCCGCGCGAGGGCGAGCCAAGCCCCGAAACCAGGGCGCTTCCTGCATGAGCGCGCCTTCCCGCGTGAGCGCCCCTTCCCGCACGAGGGCCTTGGCCGACCGATTGCGCGCCGCCGCCGCCAAGGCGCTGCGCGGCCGGGCGCCGACGGCGGATTTCGGCGAACAGGGCATCACGCTGGCCCGCCTTGTCCTGGCGTCGCTGGTTCTGTTCGGCGCCGGTCTTGAGGCGCTCAGCAGCGCGGAGGCGCGCCGTTTTGTCGCCGAGGGACTGCCCGGACTTCAAACCTATCTCGCTGTGGTCGGTGTGGTTCAAGCCCATTTTCTGATTTGGCCTGAACGCCGCTTTTGGCGCCGCATTCTTGGGATCTGCGGCGACGCCGCCATCATCACTTACGGCCTTTACATCGGCTCGGACGCCTCGGCCTTTCTCTACCCGCTCTATTTGTGGATGATCCTTGGCAACGGCTTGCGTCTCGGGGCAGTCTATATGGCGGCGGCGGTCGTCAGCGCGGCGACCGGCTTCGCCGCGGCCATCTGGTTCACGCCGTTCTGGCGGCAAAATACCGCGCTGTCCGCCGGCCTTTTTCTGGCGCTCGTCACCATACCCGCCTATGGCGCGTTGCTGTTGCGCCGCGTCGCCGAGGCCCGCGCCGAGGCCGAACGCGCCAATCGCGCCAAGACCCTGCTGCTCGCCAATGTGAGTCACGAATTGCGCACGCCGCTCACCGCGATCCTCGGGCTCGGCGACCTGTTGACCAGGACTCGCCTCGACGACGAGCAGCGCAAGATGGTCCAGACCATCCGCGGCGCCGGAGGCGTTCTGCTGCGCCATATCGAGGGGCTTCTCACCGTCTCGCGCGACGAGATCGCCGCCGAGGCGCCGCCGGTCGAGACCGTCGATCTTTACGCCCTTCTGGTCTCGCTGCGCGACATGCTGGCGGTCGAGGCGGACAGGAAGGGCGTAAGGCTGGGCTTGAGCATGGACGCGGGCGCCCCGCGCTTCATCCGCGCCGAATCCGCGCTGCTGCTCGACACGATCCAGAATCTCGGCGGCAACGCGGTGAAATTCACTGACCGTGGCGCCGTCGCGCTCCATGTTTCGGCCAAGCACGCCGGCGGCGGCCTGCTGCTGCGGATCGAGGCGCGCGACACCGGCATCGGGATCGACAAGGCGGCGCAGGACCGCATTTTTGAGACTTTCGTGCAAGGCGGCCCGGATATCGCCGCCCGGTTCGGCGGCAGCGGCCTCGGGCTCGCCATCGCGCGCCGCCGGATTGAGGCGCGCGGCGGCCGCATCGGGGTCCAAAGCGAACCTGGCGGGGGCGCCTTGTTCTGGTTCGAGCTGATGGTCGAGCGCGACCCCGGCGCGGCTTCCGCTTCCGCCGATTCCGCGGGCGCGGCGCGCGCTGTTGCGCCGGCGCTGCATTTCGCCGGCGCGCAAACTTGGGGCGGTCCTTGGGACGCTCCGCAGGCGCCTGGCCCGGCCTGCGTCATTGCGTCCGCGCCTTTCGACGCGCTCGCGCTCGCCCGCCGCTTCGCCCTCGCCGCGGTCGCCCGCCGCGACCGGCCTGAGGAAATCGCTGCGGCGCGTTCCATCGCGGCGCAACTTGGCGAATTGGCGGGCGCCCCCGCCGAGGCGGCGCGCGACGCCGCCGAAGAAAAAGTCCGGCCGCGCGGGATGGGGCGAAAAATCCTCCTGGCCGAGGACAATGGCGTCAACCGGATGATCTTCGACGCGATCCTGTCCGGAGCCGGCTACCGGGTCAGCCCGGTCGGCGATGGCGAGGCGGCGCTTGACGCCATGCTGAGCGAGGATTTCGACCTCTTCCTGCTTGACCTGAACATGCCGAAAATCGACGGCGTCGAGGCGGCGCGGCTTTATCGCCTCGCGCGGGCCGGCGTGAGCCGCGCGCCGATCGTCGCCCTGACCGCCGACGCCGGCGCGGCGCGGCGCGAGGAATGCGAGCAGGCCGGCATGGCCGCCTGCCTGGTCAAGCCCATCGCCGCCGAAGCCCTGCTCGACGCGCTCGACGCGGCGCAAGAGCAGCGTGCGAAAAAGTGGAAGCCGGTTTTTCGCAAAAACGCTGCGGAAACAAAGGAATCTGGAGTTGATGGCGATTCAACCGAATCGCCATCGACTCCAGGCGACTGCGCCGCGGCCGTTTTCGCGCCGCCCTGCCGCCGCGCCACGGAAAAAAACGCGCCGCCCGATCTGGACCCGAAGTCGATCGACGCTTTGGCCGCGTTGGGCGGCGAGGATTTCTTGCGCCAGGTCGTCAGGGAATTCATCGATGAAGGCGGGCGGATCGCCGAACGCATGATCGTCGCGGTCGAGCAGGCCGACCTCCACGCCTTCGGGCGCGAGGCCCATGCGCTCGAAAGCAGCGCCGGCAATCTCGGCGCCGCCGCGCTGGCGCGGCTCTGCCGGACGTGGCGCGCGCTGGGACAGGAAGCCTTCGCCCTTTCCGGCGATGATTGTCTCGACGATTTGCGCCAGGTCTGGCGCCGCACCGCGGTCGCGCTCGACGCCGCCGTGGCGGCCCGCGCGCGGCCGGGCGGGGAAGAAGCGGCCTGACGGGCTAGAACCGACCCGCCCCGTAGTCGTCATAGGCCTGGATCAGCTCTTCGCGGCTGTTCATCATGAAGGGGCCGCTCCAGGCGATCGGCTCGCGCAATGGCCGCCCGACGAGCAGGAGGGCGTGCGCGCCCCGCGCGCCGGCGGTCAGGACCGCTTCCTCGCCCGCGCCGAGCGTAAGCAGCGCCAGCGAGTTGATCTCGTTCTCGCCCGTCGGGTCCGGCGCGGAAGCCGAGCCCTCGTAGAGGACGAAGAAGGCCTGATGGTCCGGCAGCGTTTCGTGCCGGAAACGCGCGCCGGGCGCGAGTTCGATGTCGAAATAGATCGCGTCCACATGCGGCGCGCGCACCGGGCCGACCGCGCCGGACATTCCGGCGCCGGCGATGAGTTTTACGCGCGCGCCTTCGCGTTCTTCGACCGGAATCTGCGCCGCCTTGAACTCCTGATAGGCGGGCGGGGCCATTTTCTCGGCGGCGGGCAGGTTGATCCACAGCTGGAACCCGCGCATCAGGCCATGGTCCTGCTCCGGCATTTCGGAATGGATCAGGCCGCGGCCGGCCTTCATCCATTGCACGTCGCCGGCTTCGATCACCCCCGAATGGCCGTGATTGTCGCTATGGCGCATGCGCCCCGCCAGCATGTAGGTCACGGTCTCGAAGCCGCGATGGGGATGGTCCGGAAAGCCGCCGATATAATCACCCGCGCGCTCGGAGCCGAAGAAATCGAGCATCAGAAAAGGGTCGAGCGGCGGCTGTGCGCCCGAGCCGATCAGGCGTGTCATTTTCACGCCCGCGCCGTCCGACGTCGCTTCGCCCCGCGCGACGGCGGTGATTTTTCGCGTCGTTGGATCCTGTTTGGCGTTCATGGGCTGTCTCCTTTGCGCGGAGACGTCGTGGCTCCCATGGCGGGTGACAAGAACGCCCGTTCAGTCCTTGCACGAATGCAAATTGTCAGTCCTTCTTCACCGGACAGAAGGATTCATACAGCACGCCGATCAGCCGCTCCGCCTTTTCGTCGGCCAGGGCGTAGCGGATGGTCTGGCCGTCGCGGCGCGGCCGGACGAGACCGTCCTTGCGGAGCAGGGCGAGGTGCTGGGAGATCAGGCTTTGCCGCGCGGAGAGCTTTTCCGCTATGTCGCCTACCGGCGATTCGCCTTGCGCCAGCAGGCAAAGAATCCGCAGCCGCACAGGATTGGCGAGCGATTTCAGGAACTCGCTGGCCTGTTCCGCGGCGTCGGAAAGCGCAGCCGCGTCGACCGACGCCAGAGGCCTGGCCTCATCGGCGCACGAGGGCTTTTTAGACGCTAACGGCATGATCCGGCATGTCCCCAAAAAGCGGGCGTCTTACCTATTATGGCCACCCCACTGGGCCCGCCGGGCGGCCTTATCCGCGCTTATTCATATTTACGCGATTATTCATGTTTTCGATAGCGCGCCGCGAAGGCAAGGGCAAGAAAAATCGGGCGGCGACGGTCCAGATTCGCACGGAAGATCGGGCGTTGGGCCTGGGTCTGCCGGACAGCGGTCAAGCTGAAGGTCGAGGAAGGTCGTCATCAAGCGGTTCGAGGATTGGCCGCCCATGTTCCCGGTTCGACCCGCAATCACCGCCCGCCAGAACCGCGGGCAAGAGACCGAGGCGGGCGCCGGCCAGCGCCTCCTCGCCCTCAAGGATGCGCGGGGCCATGCGGCCGCCCTTGACTTCGCCCCGGCCGGCGTCGACGATTCCGCCAATGTCGCTCAAGATCCGCATCGATCTGCTTTTCGGCCTGCTCCTGATTTTCGGCCTCGCCGCCGATATCGGCCGCATGGCGATCAACGCCCGCGCCCGCGTTCAGGCCGAAAGCGCGGCCATGACCCGGGTGACGCGCGATTTCGTCGAGGCGGCCCTCGCCAATTTCCATGGCGCGGACGATCCGCGGCTAAGTCTCGTCAAGCTTGCGCGCAGCCTCGACTTGCTGCGCCATGTCCGGGTCGTTTTCGTCGAGGACGCCGCTCGGGAAGAGGCCGCCGCGCTGGCGCGGGACGACGCGCGGCGTCAATCCCCGGCCTGGTTCGACGCCCTCATCCACGCCCGGACCAGTGTGGTCGTCCTGCCGGCGACGATCGACGGCCGCAAATTCGGCGACATTGTCATCGCCAGCGATCCCGCCGACGAGGTCAACGAGGTCTGGCAGGATGTGCGCAATCTGGCGCTCACCGGCGGCGCCATCGCGCTCGCCGCGCTGATCGGCGCGAGCTTCATCCTGGGCCGCACGCTTCGTCCCCTGGCGGATTGCGCCGGCGCGCTCGGCGCCTTGCGCGACGGCGACTACCGCACGCGGGTCGAGGCTGCGGGATCGCCCGAATTCCGTGACCTCTGCGCCAAGATCAACGCGCTCGCGGCGGCGCTGCAAAGCCTTTCGGAGGCCAATCGCGCCCTGGTCCAGCGCCTGATGAACGCACAGGAGGACGAGCGCAAGCGAATCGCGCGCGAATTGCACGACGAGATCGGGCCCTATCTCTTCGCGCTTCGCGCCAACGCCAGCGTGCTCGAATCCAGCCTGAACGGCGCCGCACTGGATGAGCTGGAACGCCGGGTCGGCGCGATCCGCGGGCAGATCGAGGCCTTGCAGGGCCACAACAAGCGCATTCTGCGGCAGTTGCGCCCGCCGGCGCTCGACGATCTGGGATTGTTCGAGGCGTTGAAAATCCTGGTGGAGAATTGGCGCGAGACCGAACCCGGCGTCGACCTCGAATTGCGCCTGCCGCAAAACCTCGATCCGCCCGATCCGAGGGTCGGGCTGGCGCTCTACCGGTTGGTCCAGGAAGCGTTGACCAATATCTTTCGCCACGCCCGGGCGCGCCATGCCTCGATCGCGCTGTCGCGCGCCGGTTCGCCGCCGGAAATCCGCGTTCGCGTCCAGGACGACGGGATCGGCATCGACCCTGCCAGGCCCGCCGGGCTGGGCCTGACCGGGATGCGCGAACGGGTGCAGGGCCTTGGCGGGCGTCTGAGTTTCGGCGAGGCGCCGGGCGGCGGCGGCCTGATCGAAGCGGCCCTGCCTTTGCGCCCGCCGGAGCCCGGCCACGGTTTGTGACGTTCAGGCCGCCCTGGCGGGGCGCGGCATTCCGCCGCGCCGCCGCCGATCTGCTTTTTTCGCCGCGCGGAAAGGAATAGACTGACAGGCTGAAACGCCTGTCGAACGGTTCCGCCTTGAAACTGACGAGCTATTCCAATTTCACCTTGCGGGTCTTGATGGTGGCCGCCGCGCGCCAGCCTGCGCTGACCACCATTGGCGATGTCGCCGACGCCTTCGGCATCTCCAAGGCGCATCTGACCCGCTGCGTCCATCGGCTCGGCCAATGGGGCTATATCGAGACCATTCGCGGCAATGGCGGCGGTTTCCGGCTTGCGCGCAAGGCGGAATTGATCTCGGTCGGCGACGTGGTTCGCCGCACTGAGGAAGGTTTCGACGTGGTCGAATGTTTCGACGCCGAAAACACGACCTGCCCCCTGGTCGCGCGCTGCCGGCTGCGCCCGGCCCTGTTGCGGGCGACGGAGGTTTTCTTGAACGCCCTCGACGGCTTTTCCCTGGCCGACATCACGGCGAATGGCGACGATTTGCTCGACGCGCTCGCGCTTCAGCCGCCTGCCGCAACTTGCGCGCGGGCTGTGGCCTGAGCCTATTCCCGAAAAGTTGATAGGCTTTTCTGACAAGAATATGCGTCAAAACAATGAGATAACGGAGCGCGTTCGAACTCGATGACTTGCGATCGCGCTTTAAGCCGCGCGATCGTCGGGGAGGTCGAGGGCGAGATCGGCGACGGTCAGACGCGCCAGTTCCTGGCGAAACGCGGCATAGGCCGCCTCGCAGGCCGAGCGCAGCTTGCACAGGGTCACGATACGGCACTCGCCGTCCTGATGAAGACGGCAGGGAAAGAGATTTTCCTGCGGCTCGAACAGATCGATAATTTCGACGGCGTTGATCTTCTCCGGCGCCTTCGCCAGCCGATAGCCGCCGCGCGGCCCGCGCTGCCCGATCAGATAACCCGCCTGCATCAGTTCATTGCAGGTTTTCAGGACCAAAGCCTCGGTCAGGCCGAGGCGCCGCGCCATTTCCGGGCATGGACAGCGGGCGATCGGCCCGGCAGGCCATCAGGATGCGCATGGCGCCATTGGTTGCGGCGTTGAGTCTCATGATACCGACGAAACCTATATCTATTGTATAAGTCTACTGCCGCTTTTAGGTCCATTTCAGGCGCCGAATATTGATTCAAATCAAATTCGGCTTCGCGTCCGGCGGCGATCGAAGGTCATCCGGTGAGAAGACGAACGGGTCTTGCGGTTCCTTTTCGGCCCATCGTGAAGCCGAATGCGACTTCGCCGACGGGATCGTAGAACGAAACGCGGCGAGGCTTGCGCGAAGCTCCAACGCGACGTCATAATCGCGCCGGTGCGACGGGGCTTGAGACCTTGACCGAGGACGCGCCGAAAACGCTGCATATTTTCGTCGAGGGCCGGGTCCAGGGCGTCGGCTATCGCGAATTCGCGCGCCGCGCCGGCTCGCGCCTCCAGCTTTCCGGCTGGGCGCGCAACCGCTCGAACGGCTCGGTCGAGGTCCGCGCCAGCGGCGCGGCGCGCAATCTCGACGCTTTGGTCGAGGCCCTGCGCGCCGGCCCAGCCTTGGCGGAAGTGCGCGGCGTGCGGGCGGTCGAGGATGGCGGGCCGCCGGAAAGCGGCGGCTTCGCCATTCATCCCACCGTCTGAATGTTTGATCCGGTTGAGAATCTTTGGCGTAAGACCGTAACGAAGGGCGGCGGCGCGCGTATTGCGGATGTGCGAAACGCCAGCTCTCCGGAGAAAGCCCATGTTCACCCGTCGCGAGACTTTCGGCCTGTTCGGCTGCGCCGCGCTTCTTGCCAGCGCCGCGCGCGCGGACGAAAAACTGGTCCGCAGCGACGCCGAATGGCGCAAGATCCTCACGCCCGACCAGTTCGAAATCCTGCGCCGCGACGGCACCGAGCGCGCCTTCACCAGCCCGCTCCTGCACGAAAGCCGCAAGGGCGTGTTCGCCTGCGCCGGCTGCGATCTCGATCTCTATTCCTCGGCGACCAAATATGACAGCGGCACCGGCTGGCCGAGTTTCTGGGCGCCGCTTCCCCATGCCGTGAGCGAGCGGGAAGACCGCTCCTTCGGCATGGTTCGCACGGCGGTGAGCTGCCGGCGCTGCGACGGCCATCTCGGCCATGTCTTCAATGACGGCCCCAAGCCGACCGGTCTGCGCTATTGCATGAACGGCCTGGCGCTCAAGTTCAAGGCGGCGTGACATGCTGCTCCTCCTGCTTGCCTTCGCCGGCGGCGCGCTGACGATCGCCAGCCCGTGCATCCTCCCGGTCCTGCCCTTCGTCTTCGCGGGGGCCGGGCAATCCTTCAAGCAGCGCGGCCTGCCGATGCTGCTCGGCATGGCCGCGACTTTCGCGCTGGTCGCCACGTTCGCCGCCGTCGGCGGCGGCTGGGCGGCCCACGCCAATTCCATCGGCCGCGATCTGGCCTTGGCGGTGATGGCGTTTTTCGGCCTCGCTCTGCTGTGGCCTGGCCTTGCGGAACGCATTTCCGCGCCGCTGGTCGCGCTCGGCGGGCGGCTTTCCCAACAAGCGGAAGAGGCGGGCGGAGCCGGCGCCGCCCTGCTGCTCGGCGTCGCGACGGGCCTGCTCTGGGCGCCCTGCGCGGGTCCTATTCTCGGAATCATCCTCACCGGCGCGGCGCTGAACGGCGCGAGTGTCGGAACCTCGCTGCTGCTTCTGGCCTATGGCCTCGGCGCGGCGACGTCGCTTGCGCTCGCGTTGCTCGTCGGCGGCAAGGTTTTCGCCGCCATGAAACGCGGGCTCGGGCTTGGCGAATGGGCGCGGCGCGGCTTTGGCGCCGCGGTTCTGGCGGCTGTCGTTGCAATCGCTCTGGGCGCCGATACCGGCTTTCTCGCCAATCTGTCGCTGGCGAGCACCGACAAGTGGGAGCAGGCGCTGCTCGACAAATTCGGCTATTCTCCCGCGCATGCCGGCGACGGCCGCAAAACCTCGGCCGTCATGGCGCCGGGCGAAGGCACGATGATGATGAAGGCCGGCGAGTCCGGCGCAGCCCGGGTTGAACCCGCGCTCATCTCGCCGGCCCTGCCCGATGAAGGCCCCGCGCCGGCGCTGAATGGCGCGGTCGCCTGGCTCAATTCGCCACCTCTGACCCTCGCCGCCTTGAAGGGCAAGGTGGTGCTGGTCGATTTCTGGACCTATTCCTGCATCAACTGCCTGCGCACCTTGCCCTATGTGAGGGCCTGGGCCGAAAAATACCGCGACAAGGGTCTGGTGGTGATCGGCGTTCACGCGCCCGAATTCGCCTTCGAGCGCGACATCGCCAATGTGAAGCGCGCGACAGCGGACCTGCACATCGACTATCCGGTGGCGATCGACAACGATTACGCGATCTGGCGGGCCTTCGACAATCAATATTGGCCGGCGGAATATCTTGTCGACGCACGAGGCCACCTGCGCCACCAGCATTTCGGCGAGGGCGATTACGGCGAAACCGAAAAGGTCATCCAGCAATTGCTGGCCGAGGCCGGGGCCCTGGTCACGCCGACCAAGGCCGTCGAGGACAAGGCGACCGGCGCTGAAGCCGCGCCTGATTTCGCCGATGTCCGCTCGGAGGAAACCTATATCGGCTATGGCCGCGCCGAGAATTTCGCCTCGCCCGGCGGCGCCGTCCCGGATAACAGCCATGTTTACCAAGGCGCCGATCTCAAGCTCAACCAGTGGAGCCTCGCCGGCGATTGGGCCATCGGCCAGGAGCGCGCCGAACTCGATAAGACGGGCGGGGCCATTGCTTTTCGGTTTCACGCCCGCGACCTCCATCTGGTGCTTGGTCCCGGCCCCGAGGGCAAGCCGGTACGCTTCAAGCTGACGATCGACGGCGCCGCGCCCGGCGACGCGCATGGCGCCGATGCGGACGCCCAAGGGCAGGGGACGGTGACGACCGAGCGGCTGTACCAGTTCGTCCGCCAGACCGGCGAGATTCGCGACCGCCTGTTCCGGATCGAGTTCCTCGATCCGGGCGTGCGCGCCTATGCCTTCACCTTTGGTTGAGAGGGGAACCGACCATGAGTTCCTTCAAACCGTGTTTTGGCCGCCGGGATGCTGTCGGCGGCGCTCGCGCTGGCGGCTTCCGCCTCCCTGGTCCGGGCCGACGGGACGCCGCACGCCATTCCGGCCCCGGCGCGGGACGAGCCGGCGCATAAGGCGCCCGAAACCATCGTGCTCGCCGGCGGCTGTTTCTGGGGGGTGCAGGGCGTCTTTCAGCATGTGAACGGCGTGACCCGCGCCATTTCCGGCTATGCCGGCGGCGCGGCGGCGACCGCCCATTACAATATGACGAGCCGGGGCGACACCGGACATGCCGAATTGGTCGCCGTCACCTTCGACCCGGCGAAAATCAGCCTCGGGCGGATCCTGCAAATCTATTTCGCGGTGGCGCATGACCCGACCGAGTTGAACCGCCAGGGGCCGGACGCGGGAAGCCAATATCGCTCGGCGATCTTTCCGCGCGACGCCGAACAGGCCAAGGTCGCCGGGGACTATATCGCCCAGCTCGACCATGCCCACGCCTTCGCCGCGCCGATCGTCACCCGTATCGAGCCGGGCAAGACTTTTTATCCGGCCGAGGCCCATCACCAGGATTTTTTGGCCCTCAACCCGGATTATCCCTATATCGTCTATAACGACCTGCCCAAGATCGCCGCCTTGCGGCGGCTTTATCCCGACGAATATCGGGCCGATCCGGTTCTTGTCGGCGCCGCCGCCGGTCGTTGAGACCTGACCTTTCGTTTCTCAGGCGGGGCCGGCGGGCGCCGGCCTCGAATCCGGCGATTGCGCGCCTGCGGCAGGCGCAGGGCGCGCCGGAACGGGGCCGAAAAATCCTCAACACCGCAGCCGTCCGGCGAGAAGCCAGTAAAGCGCCGCGGCGGCGCCCCCCGCCGGGACGGCCAGCGCCGGCGTGAGATCGTCCCCCAGCCCGACGCTCGCGTTAAAAATGCTGAAAGCCCAGGAGATCGCGGCGCCGGCGAGGAAAAAGGCGGGGACTCCCGACCAGTCGAGCCAGCCGCAGAATTTGCGGGTCAGCCACAGATTGGCGACCAGATCGGAGCCGACCGAGAAAAGCGACCAGCCAAGGCGCAGCGCGATCGACGCGCCGCCGCCGCGCGGCAGGTGAAAGGTCAGGGCGACGACCGGGAGAGTGATCGTGAGCGCGGCGAGAATCGCGGCGAGCCGGTTCGACGCCGCCGGCGCCTTTGCCGCGGAGACGCCAGCCTCAGGCGTCGCGAACAGCGCGCGCGGCGAAGGCGTCAGCGCGATTTCGTCGGGGAAAGCGACGGCTTGAGGGCGCGGGGCGGACTGGAGCGCCGCGCCGCCGCGCCGGCCGAAAGTTGCGGTCTTGGACATGGCCGCACGATGCAACGCAAAACTTTCCAAAAGTTTGCCAAAAACTTGCCAAGCAAATTCAAACCCGCCTTCGCCGCGAAGCTGACGACGAGGGCCGGCGCCTCGTCGCGGCTTGAGGCGACGGGAGCACACGCAGATTCCGCCTTCCCTTTTTCGCGTCCCGCACTATTTTCGCGCGCCGAACCGCTCTCGCAAGGATTATGATATGGGCTTCCTCGCCGACGCGCTCTCTCGCGTAAAACCTTCCGCCACCATCGCCGTCACCCAGAAGGCGCGGGAACTGCGGGCGCAGGGGCGCGAGATCGTCAGCCTTTCGGTGGGCGAGCCGGATTTCGACACGCCGGACAATATCAAGGCGGCGGCGATCGACGCCATCAGGCGCGGCGAGACCAAATATGGCCCGGTGGCGGGGATTCTGCCGCTGCGCGAGGCGATCGCGAAAAAGTTCAAGCGCGAGAACGGGCTGGACTACAAGACCTCGCAATGCATCGTCGGCACCGGCGGCAAGCAAATCCTGTTCAACGCTCTGATGGCGAGCCTCAATCCCGGCGACGAGGTCATCATTTCCGCGCCTTACTGGGTGTCCTATCCGGAGATCGTCGCTTTGTGCGGCGGCAAGGCGCTGATCGTCGCGACCAGGGCGGAACACGCCTACAAGCTCCAGCCGGAAGCGCTGGAAAAAGCGATCAACGCCAAAACCAAATGGGTGATCCTCAATTCGCCGTCCAACCCGTCGGGCGCGGCCTATTCGCGCGACGAACTGAAGGCTTTGACCGATGTCCTGCTGCGCCATCCCCATGTCTGGGTGCTGACCGACGATATGTACGAACATCTGGTCTATGGCGATTTCGTCCATGCGACGCCGGCCCAGGTCGAGCCGGGGCTTTACCACCGCACGCTGACCATGAACGGCGTGTCCAAGGCCTATGCCATGACCGGCTGGCGCATCGGCTATGCGGCGGGGCCGGAAAAGCTGATCCGGGCGATGGACATGATCCAGGGCCAGCAAACCTCGGGCGCCTGTTCGATCGCGCAATGGGCGGCGGTCGAGGCGCTCGACGGCCCGCAGGATTTCATCAGCGAAAGCCGGAAAGTGTTCGAGGGACGGCGCGACCTGGTGGTGTTCATGCTCAACCAGGCGCAATATCTTTCCGCCCATCGGCCGGAGGGCGCGTTTTATCTCTATCCCTCCTGCGCCGAGGCCTTGGGAAAGACGTCCGAACGCGGCAGGAAAATCGAGAGCGACGTCGATTTTGTCACCGCGCTTCTGGAAGAGCAGGGCGTCGCCGTGGTCCAGGGCTCGGCATTCGGCATGGGGCCGAATTTCCGGGTCAGCTACGCGACCTCCAACGAGGCCCTTGCCAAGGCCTGCGGGAAAATTCAGGCTTTCTGCGCCGGACTGCGTTGAAACCTTATCATGGAGGCGGGCGATGCGCGCGAAGCTTGTGAAATTTATGACGATTTTTATATTGAGCGCCCTCGGCGCCGGCCGAATCGGCCCGAGTTTGGCCGCAAATATCGTTCCAGGAGAGGATTACAAGGACCTGCGCGGGCAATTGCTGGCCGAGGGCTGGAGGCCTGAAACGGGCTATGGCCAGAAACTCTCCAACGGCAAGCCGTTTCACCGTTTCCCCGAAGTCCTGTGCGGCATGGACCGGTGCCGGGCCAAATGGCATGATTCCCATGGCGCCGAGCGCGCGATCATGCTGAAGCGCGGCGGGCTGGACGAGCCCTATACCGTCATTGGCGCGGAATAAGTGTTTTCAGCTCAATTCCGCCATGAGGGCCGCGGCGATGATCAGCGCCGCGACCAGCAGGCTTGGGTAATAGCCCCAATGCGAGGCATGGGGCCAGGTCGGCAGGACCGCGAAAAAACAGACGATCAGCAGCGCGATCAGAATGATTGCGGGCGACATGGCCACCTCCGTCCGCGCATTTTTTTAACCTATGCTCAACGCGCGAGGCGGGCGAAGGTTCCGGCGTCACGCTGATAATTCATATATTTCAATGACTTGCGTGCGTTCCCTCCACCGAATGACGCGGCGCAAGAAAAAACGCCTTGACATTTTGTGCATCGCAACATAACTTGTGAACCGTAGCGCAAGCGATGCTTGTGCTGCAGCCCTCCTTGGGCGTTTCCTCCCTAGACTTGGGCCGCTGGTTCGTCCAGCGGCCTTTTTTTGTCTGATTCACAATTCGGCAAGCGTCGGGAGAACCCGGTCGGGCGGCAGATCAAAATATTCGTCCGGCGCGCTCGCGCGGTTGATCCAGACCGCATGGAAACCGAAGCGCGCCGCGCCCGCGACATCCCAGCGGTTCGAGGATTGGAAGGAAACCTGGTCCCGCGTCACGCCATCGCGCGCGCCGACCAGGGCATAGACCTGCGGCGCGGTCTTGAACCGGCCGGTCGATTCGGCGGACAGGGACTCGTCCAGCAAATCCTGCAAACCCGCCGAGGCGACGGCGCGAGCGAGCGCCGCCGGCCGTCCGTTGGACAGGATGACGCATTGCGCGCCCTGGCCGCGCAAACGTCGCAGGGCGGGGGCGGCGTCGGGGAAGGCGTCCAGCGTCTCATAGGCCGCGAGCAGTTTTTCGCGCGCCTGCGCCGAAAGGCCGCCGCAGCGGGCGGCGGCGAAATCGAGCGCATCCTCGGTCAGGGCGTCGAAATCGCGCCAGGCGCCCATCAGGCTGCGCGTCCAGCTGTATTCCAATTGCTTCGCACGCCAGATTTCCGAGAGTTTTTCGGCCTGTTGGCCGACGAGGCCGCGATGGCGCGCGACCGCCGAATGGACATCGAACAAAGTGCCGTAAGCGTCGAAGACGTAAAGCGGAATGGTCATGACGGCCTCCTCGCGCCGGAAAGTCTAGAGCGCGTTCGCAATTCACCGAGTTGAACGCGCTCTTCATTTCATTGTTTCGACGCATATTCTTGTCCGAAAAGTCTATCAACTTTTCGGGAATATGCTCTGGAATTTCGCCAGAACAACGGCCCAGCCCGGCACGTCGGCGCCGCGTTCCTTGCGCGTCGCGGCCGGCGAGATTTTTTGGACGCCAAGCCCCGCCCTGTCGGCGCAGCCCCGCAAATAAGGTTGGGAATGGGCGAAACGCAGATCGTCGCCGAGTTGAAAACCCGCGCCCTCGCCCAGGCTTTGCGTGGTGAAGGCGAACAGGCCGCCCGGTTCGAGGACGCGCGTGACCGCGGCGAAAACAGGGTCGAGATCGCCGACATAGACGAACACATCGGCGGCGACAGCGAGATCGGCGCTCTCCGCCGGCTCCGCCTCAAGGAAATCCAGCAGGTCGGCGACGGCGAGGCGGTCATAGAGGTTTTTGGCGCGCGCCTTGGCGATCATCGCCGGCGCGAGATCGACACCCGTCACGCTGGCCGCCTTGGCGTGGAAAGCTTCGCCGGCGAGGCCCGCGCCGCAGCCGAGATCGAGCATATGGGCGAAAACCCGGCCCGGCGCCGCCTGTTCGATGGAGTCGAGCAGGATTTGCGGGCCGCGATAGGCCAGAACTTCGGTCAGATGCTGGTCGAAATTTTGGGCGTACTGGTCGAAAAGGGTCGTGACATAGGCGCGCGGCGCCAAAGCCGGGCTTTCGCCCGAAAGGCGGGCGAGACGCAAGGCCGCGCCGGCGGAATCCTCGGAATCGCGCCCGAGCGCCTCCGTGAAGGCGGCGGCCGCCTCGGCGCGGCGGTCGAGCCCTTCGAGCGCCTCGCCCAGCCCGAACCAGGCCGGCGCCCAATGGGGCGCGAGATCGAGAACCTGGCTGAACAGGTCGCGCGCGGCCTCGAAATCGCGCGATTGCAGCGCGCCCCGCGCCCAATGATAACGGCGGTCGGCGGCGAGATCGCCGGAAGAGCCGGTTGGCGTCATGCGTTCAAACCCAGCGGACGGAATCGGAGGCACGAAGTGGCCACAATTCGTTCAGATAACATTCAGCGTCTTGTGCCTAACATCCCATCAACCTGCTTCAGCGCGGCAGCGCAACCTTTCCGTGAGGAGAACAAGATGTCCATTGCCATGAAAAAAGTCGCGATCGGCCTTGTCGCCGCGCTTTCGTTCACGCCCGTCGCCACCCGGCCCGCGGCGGCCTGGTGCTATGGCTGCGGCGGCGGCGCCGCGGCGGCCGGATTGATCGGCGGCTTGGCGCTGGGAACCGCGATCGCCAATGCGAACCAGCCCCGTTATTACGCCGCCCCCGCCGATGGCGGCTGCTGGATCGAGCGCCGCCCGGTCTATGACCAATGGGGCAATTTTATCGGCCGCCGCCGCATCCGCGTCTGCCAGTGAGGCGGCGCCATTTTTGAACGCCTGGCAAAGGCCCCGCTCGCGCGGGGCCTTTTCGTTCAGTGCGAAAAAAGCACCGGCGTGGTCAGGCGCTCGAGCATCTGGCGCGAGCCGCCGCCGCGCGAGAGGAGTGAATCGTCGCCGCTGAAGGCGCCGATCACCACCAGATCGGCGCGATGATCGGCGGCGCGGTTGAGCAGCGCGTCGATCAGGCCGATGTCCCCCAGGGGCAATTGTTCCGGATAGGCGCATATCTTGTGGGCGGCGAGATGGCCCACGGTGAAGTTGAGCGAGTCCTTCTGCGCCGCGAGGGCCTCGGGGTCGTCGTTTTTGGCGAAGCCCACCACCAGAACCTCGACCCTCGGCATGACCAGGGGAACGCCATTGGTGAGCCCGCGCGACGAGGAGGCCGAATCCGCCCAGGCGAAAATCGGGCGTTTGCCGATGGTCCTGAACTCCCCGACATCGGGCAGGACCAGAACCGGCCGGCCGGATTCGAGGATCAGCCGTTCGGCGAGGTCGGCCGGCGCGAGCATAGTGTCGGCGCGGCGCTGTCCGAGCACGATCATGTCGAAATGGCGGGCGATTTTCGTCGCGCGCCTGATGATTTCGCCTTCATCGCCGCGCTCGAGGTCGATCCATTCGGCGTCGAGCCTGGCCGTCGCCGCGAGAAATTCCGCGCGGCTGGCTGCCGCGGCCTGGGCGTAAGCGGCCGACGGCCATTCGGCCCCGATTCCGACCCGATCCGGCGCGGCGATCTGCGCGAACAGGCCGGTGAGTTTCGCTGCCTTGGCGCGAGCGAGGTCGGCGGCGATCTTCAGGCGGACCTTCGATCTTTCGCCGCTGTCGAGATGGACGAGGAGGGAGCTGAGGGACATGAGCTTTATCGGTCCAATCGAGCGTTCAGGCTTGCCCTTGCAGGAAGGGATTGTGCTTCTTCTCGGCGCCGATGGTGCTCATCGGCCCGTGGCCGCTGATGAAGGTCATAGAATCGTCGAGCGTCAGAAGTTTCTGCTCGATCGAGCGCATCAGCGTGGCGTAATCGCCGCCCGGCAGGTCGGCGCGGCCGATCGAATTCTGGAACAGCACGTCGCCGACGAGGCAGAATTGCATCGGCTCGTTGACGAAGACGACGCTGCCGGGCGTATGGCCGGGGCAATGGCGGACATCGAGCCGGGCCTCGCCGAAGACGACAAAATCGCCCTCATCGAGCCAGCGGTCGGGCGTGACGTTCCGGCAGGGAAAGCCGAACATTTTCGCGGCGGCTTCGAGGTTGTCGAGCAGGAACTTGTCGGCGATCTGCGGCCCTTCGATCGGAACGCCGAGCGCGTCGCGCAATTCGGCGGCGCCGCCGGCGTGGTCGGCGTGGCCGTGGGTGAGCAGGATTTTTTCGACGCGCGCGCCGGTCTGCTCGATCGCGCGGCGGATCAGGGGCACGTCGCCGCCGGGATCGACCACCGCGGCCTTCCGGGTCGCCTCGCAGATCAGGATCGTGCAGTTCTGCTGGAAGGGGGTGACGGGAACGATGGCGACCTTGATCCGCGACATAAGATTCTCCGAGGGCGGCCGGCCATCCTAGCCCGGCCGGCGCGCCGCCGCCAGAGAAAGGGCTTTTTCCTCGCCACGCAAAACGGCCTTTGCGCAAATACGAAGGGATTTTTGCGCCGGACCAGGCTGCCGCGCTCATATTGGATTGGCCTATCAGCGTCTTTAGCCAAAGAGAGGCGGCTGGTCGTCTGGGTGGAAACCCCGCCGGAGCGGGACAATAGGCCGCAGGCTTTGCAACTTAAGAACGACGCCTTGCGGGCATAACGTCATTTGCCGGGACGATACGTTTCACGTAAACTTTCCGGTTACGGCTCGGGATTGTCCCGGCTTTTGTGACTTCCAGCCGGCGGGCGCCGCCGGTCGGCGCGGGGCAAGGCAATGAACCAATACGCCTATCATTTCTACGAGATGGTCCATCTGGCGATGGCGCCGGCGCGCGCGCTTTCCGACATGACCCGGCTGACCTTCAAGAGCCCGTTCAATCCGCTGTCCTATACGCCGATGGGCCGCAATCTCGCGGCTACGGCGGAATTGTTCGAGCGCATGACCCGTCGTTACGGCAAGCCGGCCTTCGGCCTCGAAAAGACCATGATCGGCGGCGAGGAGGTCGCGGTCGAAGAGGACATCGTCTGGATCCGGCCGTTCTGCCAGCTCCTGCATTTTCGGCGTCACCTGCCCGCCCATGCGCCGCGCCAGTCGCGCCTGCTGATCGTCGCGCCGATGTCGGGCCATTATGCGTCTTTGTTGCGCGGCACGGTCGAAACCTTCCTGCCGACCCATGACGTCTATATCGCCGACTGGGTGGACGCTCGCATGGTTCCGCTCGCGGTCGGACATTTCGATCTCGACGATTACATCGACTACATCGTCGAAATCTGCGATTTCCTCAATGTGCCGGGGGCGACGCCGGTCCACGTCCTTGCGGTCTGTCAGCCTTCCGTTCCGGTGATGGCGGCGGTCGCGCAGATGGAGGCCAAGAACAGCCCCCACGCGCCGGCCTCGATGACCCTGATGGGCGGCCCGATCGACACCCGCCGCAGCCCGACCGCGGTCAACAAGGTCGCCGAGAAGCGCGGGCCGGAATGGTTCCGGCGCAACTGCATCCATGTCGCGCCCTTCCCCTATCCGGGCGCGGGCCGCGAGGTCTACCCCGGCTTCCTCCAGCTTTCCGGCTTCATGGCGATGAATTTCGACCGCCATGTCAACGCCCATCTCGACATGTTCAACCATCTCGTCAAGAACGACGGCGATTCGGCCGAGAAGCATCGCGACTTCTACGACGAATATCTCGCGGTGATGGACCTCACCGCCGAATTCTATCTCCAGACCATCGACACGGTCTTCGTCCATCATGATCTGCCGCGCGGAACGATGAAGCATCGCGGCCAGATCATCGATCCCGGCGCCATCCGCCGCGTCGGGCTGATGACTGTCGAGGGCGAGAAGGACGACATTTCCGGAGTCGGCCAGACCGAGGCGGCGCAGGACCTTTGCGTCAATATTCCCGACGGCCTGCGGACGCATCATCTGCAGAAGGACGTCGGTCATTACGGCGTGTTCAACGGCTCGCGCTTCCGCAAGGAGATCGCGCCGCGCATCCGCGCCTTCCACGCCCAGGTCGAGGCTTTCGGCGCTCACGCGTCGGCGGAAGGCGTCAGCCCGGCGCGGGAGCCGCGGCGGCGGCCCGCCACTGGGCGAGAAGGGCGCGCACAGTCGCCGGCTTGAGCGGCTTGTTGATCACTGTCACGTCCTTTTCCCGCGCCCGCGTCCGCATGTCCTGCGAGCGGTCGGCGGTGATCAGCGCGGCGGGCAGGGAAGCGCCGAAGCGCCAGCGCAGGGCGACGATGGCGTCCACGCCGTCGCCCTCGTCGAGGTGGTAATCGGCAAGAATGGCGTCGGGCGCCCGATTCTGGCGCGCCAGTTCGGCGGCGGCCTCGCGCTGGCTGGCCGCGACGATCGGCACGCAGCCCCAGGACGACAGCAGCGCGCGCATCCCGTCCACGATGAATTTGTCGTTGTCGATGGCGACCACGACCATGCCGGCAAGCGGCGAGTGGCGCGGCGCGAAGGCGGGGACGTCGCGCGCCGGAGTCTGCGGCGCCGACACGCCGAGCGGCGCCGTGACGGTGAAGACCGAGCCCTTGCCGAGCCTCGAGCGCAGCGAGAGCGGATGGTCGAGCACCCGGGCCATGCGCTCGACGATGGACAGGCCGAGGCCAAGGCCGGGCTCGGCGGCGCCGGCGTCGAGCCGCTCGAATTCCCGAAACACGCTTTTCTGCTTTTCGGGCGGAATCCCCAGGCCGGTGTCCCACACCTCGAACCGCAGCTTGCCGCGCAGCCGGCGCACGCCGACCACGACGTGGCCGGAGCGGGTGTATTTGACCGCGTTGGAGACAAGGTTCTGCAACAGCCGGCGCAGCAGCCGGCGGTCCGAGCGAACCGAGAGCGAGCAGGGCGCGAAGGTGAGCTGCAGCTGCTTTTTCTCGGCGAGCGGCGCGAATTCGATCTTGAGCTGGTTGAACAGTTCGGCGACCGGGAAGGAGCTGAGTTCGAGCTTCATCGCGCCGGCGTCGAGGCGCGAAATTTCGAGCAAGGCCGTGAAAATGTCCTCCACCGCTTCGAGCGCCGAATCGACATTATGCGCCAGCGCGCCGGTTTCCGACGAGGGCGCGCCGGCGGCGGCGCGCTGCATCATGGTCGCCGCATAGAGCCGCGCGGCGTTGAGCGGCTGGAGAATGTCGTGGCCGGCGGCGGCGAGGAAGCGGGTTTTCGAGATATTGGCGTGTTCGGCCTCCGCCTTGGCGCGCGCCAGCTCCTTGTTGAGCTGGGTCAGCTCCTCGGTGCGCTCGCGCACCCGCCGCTCCAGGCTTTCATTGGCGGCCTCCAGCGCCTGTTCGGCCGCGAATTGTTCGGTGACGTCGGTATAGGTGACGACGAGCCCGCCGTCGGGCATGCGCGCCGAGCGGGTCTCGATCGCCTTGCCCGAGGTCGCGAGCCTGATGCGGAACGGCTCGGAATTGGTCAGGCGCTCCAGGCGGGCGACGACCAGTTCGTCCACCGCGCCCTCGCCGTAGAGACCGCGCTCGGCGTTGAGGCGCAGGATGTCGTCGAGCGCCACGCCGTTGCGCGCATAATGGGCGGGCAGGCCGAACATGTCGCGGAATTCGCGGTTCCAGCAGGTCAGGCGGAGATCGGCGTCGAAAACGGAAATGCCCTGGCGCGTGAAATCCAGGGCGTGCTGGAGCATTTCGCGGTTATAGAGCAGGGCGGCGGAGGCGTCGTCCAGCAGCCGCAGCGCGGCGGCGCTGGAGACGTTTCGCCGCCGCAGCAGCAGCGACAACACCAGCCGCGCGGAGGCCGCGCCGATCGCCGAGGCGAGCAGATGCTCCGCGATCCGCAACAGCTGGATGTCCGCTTCGGCCTGCGGCTCGTAGGTTTGGCCGCGGCCGGCGAAAAAGGACTCGAACGCCTCGCGGGTGCGCTGCGCGCCGAGATAGCGCGCGACCGTCGTCTCGACCTCGGCAGCCTGGACGCTGGCGCGCCACAGCCGGAAGGCCTGGGCCATGGGCGCCGCGTCCTTGCTGACGAATATGTCGGCCTGGAGGCGTTCGATCGGGGTCGGCTGGCGGGCCAGCGAAAAGACGACATAGGCAAGGCTGTTGCCGAGCAGGCTCCAGAACACGCCATGGACCACCGTGGTCATCTGCGCGTTATAGGCGACGGGATGGGCCGCGAGGCCGGCGTCGATCGACGGCGCGAGCAGGATGAAGGTCCAGATGGCGAGCCCTGTGATCAGCCCGGCGATGGCGCCCAGCGAGGTGCCGCGCCGCCAGGTCAGGGCGCCGACGAAGGCGGGGCCGAATTGCGCGACGCAAGCGAAGGACAGAATGCCGATCGCGGCGAGACGGGCCTCGCCGATGAACCGGTAATAGACGAAGGCCAGAACCATGACGACCAGGATGGCGACGCGTCGCACCCGCAGGATCAGCCGTCCGGCCTCGCCCTCGACGGAAGGCCGCGCGCCGCCGCCGGGCCAGCGCCCCGCGCGCAGCAGCAGCGGCAGGACGAGATTGTTCGACGCCATGATCGAGAGCGCGACCGACTCGACCACCACCATGGCGGTGGCCGCCGAAAGTCCGCCGATCATCGCGACCAAGGCCACGGGCCCATTGCCGGCCGCGAGCGGCAGCTCCATCACCGTGATGTCGCGGTCGATCGCATGGGGGAGCATGAGCAGACCGGCGATGGCGAGCGGAACGACGAAGAAATTGATCGCGAGCAGGTAGAGCGGAAAGACCACCGCCGCGGTCTTGATGTCGTTTTCGTTGTGGTTCTCGACGATGGCGACATGGAATTGCCGCGGCAGGAACAGCATGGCGCCGCTGGAAAGCAGGGTCAGCGTGATCCAGACCGCGGGATCGGGCGCGGAGGCGAGCGCTGGCCAGACTCCCGGCGCGGCGGCGGCGCGGTGGAACAGGTTGCTCATGCCCCCGAACATGCCCCAGACGACGAAGGCGCCGACGATAAGGAAGGCGAGGAGCTTGGCGACGGATTCGGCGGCGATGGTCGCCATCAGGCCGTTCTGGCGCTCGCCGGCCTCCACCCGCCGCGTGCCGAAAGCCATGGCGAACAAGGCGAGCAGGAGCGCGACCGCGAAGGTCAGCCGATCCGGCCATTCCGGCGCCGGCGCGAGCGGCGCCGAAGGCCTGAAACCGATCATCAGCGTCGCCGAAATCGCCTTGAGCTGGAGGGCGATATAGGGCACGACGCCAATCGCCGCGATCACCGCCGCCACCGCCGCCACGGCCTCCGACTTGCCATAGCGGGCGGCGAGAAAATCGGCGATCGAGGTGATGTTCTGCGCCCGCGCTATGCGCGTGACCCGCGCCACCACAGGCCAGCCGAAGCCGAAGACCAGCATCGGCCCGATATAGATCGGGAGAAAATCGAGGCCGTTGGTCGAGGCGAGCCCGACCGAGCCGAAAAAGGTCCAGGACGTGCAATAGACGCCCAGGCCCAGCACATAAATGATTCGCCGCGTCCTTTCGCCGGAGAAGCGCGCGGCGTGGCGGTCGCCCTGGATGGCCAGGACGAGCAGACCGAGAAAATAAATCAAGGTCGCGGAAAGGTTGATCCAGCTCAACGTCCTGTCGCTTCCGTCGCCCGATTCCCGGGGGTTGCAGTCTTCACAAAAGATTGACCCTGCCGCTCGCTCCGACCTAACCTCGCTTCTTGCGCGATATGGCGCGGCTGGGCGGGAGTTTCGCCATGTTAGAAGATTTTAAAAAATTCGCCATGCGCGGCAATGCGCTCGATCTCGCGGTCGGCGTGATCATCGGCGCGGCGTTCAGCAAGATCGTCAGTTCGCTGGTCGATGACATCATCATGCCCGTGATCGGCGCGATCACCCCCGGCGGCCTTGATTTCTCGAACTATTATATCGCACTCAGCTCGAAACTCGCCAATCATCCCGCCTATGCCGACGCCAAAAAAATCGGCGCGGCTTTCGGCTATGGCGCCTTCCTCACCGCGGCGCTGAATTTCATCATCATCGCCTTCGCTCTGTTCCTGATGATCCGCGGCATCAATCAGCTTCTGGCCAAGAAGGACGAGGCGCCCGCCGCGCCGCCAGCGCCGCCGCGCAACGAAGCGCTGCTGGAAGAAATCCGCGACATTCTCGCCAAAAACGACGGCGTCAAGGCCTGACGCCCGACGTGTTGGCCTGTTGTCGGGAAATCTTGGCGCGCGGTCGGGGAGAGGGCGCGCCGAGCCAGTCGACGACATCCGGCCAGAGCGATTCAAGCGTCCGGCGGCCCAGGAACAGTTCAAGGTGGCCGCCGGGAACGATTTTCCGCCGCACCGCCGCCGGCGGCGTTCCCACCAGAGCGGCGCAGGCGAGGGTTTGCTCCGGCGCGGTGATCTCGTCGTCTTCGGCCGCGATCAGATAGAGCGGCGCGTGGAGCGCGCGCAGGTCGATCCTTTTGCCCAGGGCGACGAATTCGCCGCGCGCCAGTTCGTTGCGCTTGTAAAGTTTCTCGACTGTTTCGAGATAATAGGCGCCTGGCAGGTCGAGCGGCGCGCCGTCCCAGGCGCGGAACATCGCGACGCGGTCGGCAAAAGCCGGCAAATCGAGCGGCAGATCGCTTTGCAGCAGCGCGTGGATTTGCGCGTCGCTGCGCGCCCTCAGACCCCAGAACCGCTGGGCCTCGTCGCCGCGCGCCAGGCCCCGGCCAAGCCGGACCAGTTCCTGAAACGTTTCGACCGGCGTCGCGCGGGCGAGCGCCGAAAAGGGCGTCTCGCCGGCCTCCGTGTCGATCGGGGCGGCGGCGATCGCCAGCTTGCCGGCCTTGGCCGGAAAGCGCGCCTTGAAAACGAGGCCAAGCCAGCCGCCCTGGCACAGGCCGATGAAGTCGCAGCGCCCGCCGATCTCGTCGACCATGACGCCAAGATCGGAGAGATAATCGTCGATGCCGCGAAAAATCCGATCCTCTCGCGCCGAAAGCCATTCGACCAAATAAAGCGGGCGGTTCGCGCCACAGAGCCGGGCCATCAGGCTGTGGCCTTCGGCGAGATCGGCGACACGCGCGTCATGCAAGGCGTAAGGCGCGCAAACCAGGATCGGCGTTCCGCCGTTCCCGGCGGCCGGGCTGTCGAAACGCCGCAGCCGCGCCGCGGCAAGCTCAAGCACGACCTCGTTGGGGCTCGCCCAGGCGGGTTCGGGGCGGGGCGGCGGCAGCGGGCGAAAGCCGGCCATGATCGTCCGGGTGAAAGCCAGGCCGGCCTCGGCGGCGTAAAGACCCGGCCAGAACAGCCTTGTCCAGTCGAAGTCCTGATCCCTCGCGCGCGCCATGACGCCATTCTGGCACGAATTGCGGCAAAACAGCGATGTCTTTTGGGGGCGGGCCGCGCATTGGCCTAAGGCGCCGGTCCACTGCGCTTGCCGGCGACCGGCCGGCGCGGCTAAACTTTTCCACGCGCACGCATTATTTAACGAAATTCAGCGATGCGCGGGTGGGAGACGCAGTGTCGATTTGCTTTTCGCGGCGCCGTTGGCGCGGGCTGTCCGCATGGGCCGCCGCCCTGACCAGCCTGTTGCTGTTTTCGCCCATGGCCTCGGCGCAGCCGGCGCCGGCGGGCGCGGACGCCGCGCAGCCCGTCCAGACTTTTACGATCGGCTATCTGCGCCGGGCGGAGCCGGGAACCGCGATTTCGCGCCTAAACCTTCCCGCCGAAAACAATGGCGAGGCCGGCGCTCTCGCAGGGCTCGCCGACGATAACGACACCGGCGAATTTTTGGGCCAGAAATTCACGCTGGTCTCGCGCCGCCTCAAGCCCGGCGAGGACGCAGCCAAGGTTTTGGGCGATTTGGCCGGACAGGGCGTGAATTTCGTGATCGCCGACCTGCCCGCCGGCGCCCTCATCAGCGCCGCCGACAGCCCCGCCGCCGCCAAAATGCTGATCTTCAACGCCGGCGCGGCCGACGACGGCCTGCGCCAGGACTCCTGCCGCGCCAATGTGATTCACGTCGCCCCGAGCCGGGCGATGCTCGCCGACGCCTTGGCGCAATATCTGATCTGGAAGCAATGGCGGAAATGGTTTCTGGTCGTCGGCTCCCATCCCGAGGACAAGCTGTGGGCGAACGACCTCAAGCGGGCCGCCGCGCGCTTCGGCGCCAAAATCATGGCGGAGCGGGTTTTTGTGGATCGCGGCGGCGCACGCCAGTCCGACAGCGGCGTCGCCTTGATCCAGAAGCAGATCCCCGCCTTCACCCAGGGCGCGCCGGCTTACGACATATTGCTGGCGGCCGATGAAAGCGCGGTCTTCGCCGATTACCTGCCCTATCGCACCTGGGATCCGCGCCCGGTCGCCGGCTCGGCGGGGCTGGTTCCGACTTCGTGGGACGCTTCCAACGAGAATTGGGGCGCGGAACAATTGCAGCGGCGGTTCGAACGCAAATTCAGCCGTCACATGACGCCGCTCGACATGAACGCCTGGACGGCCGCGCGGATGATCGGCGACGCGGCCGCCCATGGCGCGGCGGCCGACGCCGCGGCGATGAAGGCCTTTTTCCTGTCCAAGGATTTCGCCCTCGCCGCCTTCAAGGGCCAAAAACTGACCTTGCGCGACTGGAACCTGCAATTGCGCCAGCCGATCCTGCTGTCCGACGGCCGCAATGTCGTTTCCGTCTCGCCGCAGGAAGGCTTTCTGCACCAGTTCTCGGAACTGGACACGCTGGGCTATGATCGGCCGGAGTCGAAATGCCGTTTCAAATGAAATTTTTCGCGCTCGCTTTGGCCTTGATCAGTTTGGCCGCGCTCGCTTGCGCGGTGCCCGCTTGCGCCTTCGACGCCTTCGTCACCAATGAGAAGGGCAACAGCGTCACGGTGATCGACCTCGACAGCATGAAGGTGAAGGCGACCATTCCGCTCGCCCAGCGCCCGCGCGGCATTGTGGTGAGCCCGGATAACAAGAAGATCTATGTCGCGCTCGGCGATTCCGACTCGATCGCAATCATCGATCCGCGGAAGCTCGCGGTGATCGAGGAATTCCCGGCCGGTCGCGACCCCGAGCGGGTCGATGTCTCGCCCGATGGCAAGATGCTTTATGTGACCAACGAGGACAGCAATTTCCTGACCTTCTTCGATGCGCAGAGCAAGGCGCGGCTGGGCGGGGTGCGGGTCGGGGTCGAGCCCGAAGGGCTGGCGGTCAGTCCGGACGGCAAAATGGTGGTCGCGACCACCGAGACCACCAACATGGCCCATTTCGTGGACGCCGCGACCCGCAAGACCCTTGCCAATGTGCTGGTGGATTCGCGCCCGCGCATGGCCGCCTTCACCCCGGACGGCAGCGAAGTCTGGGTCTCGGCGGAAATCGGCGGCGACGTGGTCGTGCTCGACGCCGCGACCCGCAAGATCAAGGACCGGGTGAAATTCGAAATCCCCGGCCTGCGCTCGGAAAATATCCAGCCCGTCGGGATCACCATGTCGCGCGACGGCAAGCTCGCCTTCGTCTGCCTCGGTCCCGCCGACCGCGTGGCGGTGGTGGATGTGAAGACGCGGCAGCCGCAGAAATATCTTCTGGTTGGGCAAAGGGTGTGGCACGCTGCCTTCACCCCGGACGAGAAATTTCTGGTCACCGCCAATGGCGTGACCAATGACGTGTCGATGATCGATGTGGCGGCGCTCAAGGTCGTCAGATCGATCCAGGTCGGCGAAGCGCCCTGGGAAGTGGCGATTCCCGGTCCGCCGAAGCCCTGACGAGGAAGCTGTGACAAAAAGGCGCCCATGAGCGAGTCCCCTCCTGCTTTGGAGATTTCCGGCGTCAGCCATCGTTATGGCGCGCGTCTGGCGCTTGACGATGTGAGTTTTTCGGTCGCGGCCGGCGCCTTTTGCGTGCTGCTCGGCCTCAACGGCGCGGGAAAAAGCACACTGTTTTCGCTGATCACGCGGCTTTTCGCCTTGCGCAACGGCGCAATTCACGTGCTCGGCCGCGAACTCGCCGAGCATCCCGGCGCGGCTCTGTCGGCGCTCGGCGTGGTGTTCCAGTCGCGCACGCTCGACCTCGATCTCTCGGTGGCGCAGAACTTTTTCTATCACGCCGCGTTGCATGGGATCGGGCGCAAGGAGGCGGCGCGGCGCACGGAGGAATTACTTGCCGCGGTCAATCTCGCCGACCGCGCCAGGGACAAGGTTCGGGCGCTTTCCGGCGGCCAGATGCGCCGGGTCGAGATCGCCCGCGCTCT
Source organism: uncultured Pseudomonadota bacterium (assembly GCA_963703385.1). Classification (GTDB taxonomy): domain Bacteria; phylum Pseudomonadota; class Alphaproteobacteria; order Rhizobiales; family Beijerinckiaceae; genus Rhodoblastus. Next base: position 2,278,253 of record OY969816.1, on the reverse strand, counting down.
TCTGCACCATCCGCGCCTGCTGGTGCTCGACGAACCGACGGTCGGGCTCGACATCGGCGCGCGCGCCGACATTCTCAAACTGGTGCGCGGGCTTATTTCGCGCGAGGGGGTAAGCGTGCTCTGGGCCACCCATCTCACCGACGAGATCGATCCGGGCGATAATGTGGTCGTGCTGCACAAGGGCAGGTTGCGCGCGACAGGCGTAGCGGCGGACCTGCTCGAAGAAACCGGCGCCGCCGACATGAGGGCGGCCTTTGTCGCGCTGATCGGCGCGGATGAAGCAGGAGGCGCATTGTGACGATGGAAGCCGCGCCCCGCCGCCTGACTTTTCGCGCCTATCTGATCTGCCTTCAGGGCGTCATATGGCGCGAGGGCCTGCGCTTCCTGCATCAGCGCGAGCGTTTCGTCTCGGCCCTGGTGCGCCCGCTGGTCTGGCTGTTCATTTTCGCCGCCGGCTTCCGCCAGACCCTGGGCTTCTCGATCATCCCGCCCTATGACACCTATATTCTCTACGAGGTCTATATCACGCCCGGACTGATGGCGATGATCCAACTGTTCAACGGCATGCAATCCTCGCTATCCATGGTCTATGACCGCGAAATGGGCAATATGCGGGTGCTGCTGCTCAGCCCCTTTCCGCGCGCCTTCCTGCTGTCCGGCAAGCTCATCGCCGGCACACTGGTTTCGGTGTTACAAGTCTATGCCTATCTCGCCATCGCCTGGTTCTGGGACATCCAGCCGCCGCCAATGGGCTATCTGACCGTCCTGCCGGCGCTGTTTCTGGTGGGGCTGATGCTCGGCGCGCTCGGCATGCTGCTGTCCTCGCTGGTCAAGCAGCTCGAAAATTTCTCCGGAATCATGAATTTCGTGATCTTCCCGATGTTCTTCGCCTCTTCCGCGCTCTATCCGCTGTGGCGCGTGCAGGAGGGCAGTCCGGCCCTCTATTATGTCTGCCAGGCCAATCCCTTCACCCATGCGGTCGAATTGATCCGCTTCGCGCTTTACGGCCAGATCAACTGGGTCGCGCTGGCGGTGACCGCCGGCTGCGCCTTCGTTTTCATGGCTGGCGCCATTCTCGCTTATGATCCTTCGCGCGGGTTGATGGCCTTGCGCGGCGCGCCGGGGGCAGGCACTTAGTTGACTATTTTGCTAGACTAATATTCCATCCTCTGAGAGGATGAAGCGCATGTCCGACTGGAACTGCGAACTCTATCTCAAATTCGAGGCCGAGCGGGGCCAGGCGGCGCGCGACCTGATCGCGCGGATTCCACCGCTGGCGCCGCGCAGGATCGTCGATCTCGGCTGCGGTCCGGGCAATAGCGCGGCGCTCCTCGCCAATTATTTCCTCGGCGCCGAAATTGTCGGCATCGACACGTCCGACGCCATGCTGGCGGCGGCTTGCGAGCGCGCGCCCTATGCGCGCTTTCTCCATCAGGATTTCCGCGAATGGGCGCCGGACGAGCCGGTCGATCTCGTCTTCGCCAATGCCGCGCTGCATTTCGCGCCGGACCATCATCTTTTCATCCCGAAGCTCCTGTCCTGGCTCAATCCGGGCGGGGTGCTCGCGGTGCAGATGCCCAACGTCCTTCAGGACGCCGCCCACGCCTTGATGCGCATGGTCGCCGTGGACGGTCCCTGGACCGAGAAACTCGCGCCCGTCGCCAAATCGCGCGCGGCCATCGGCTCGCTCGACGATTATTACGCCTGGCTCGCGCCGCTCTCGCGCATGGTGGACCTGTGGCAGACCACCTATGTCCATCCGCTCGACGGCGCGCAGGCCATCGTCGACTGGTTCTCCGGCTCGGCCCTGCGGCCCTTTCTGGAAAAGCTGGACGCGGACGAACAGACCGCCTTTCTCGCCCATTATCGCCGCGAACTGGAAATGGCCTATACGCCCCAGGACGACGGCAAGGTCCTGCTGCTTTATCCCCGGCTGTTCTTCATCGCGCAGCGCTGAGGCGTGGCGGCGGTCACGCAAAAGTGATTTGCCTTGCCCTCGCCGCAATTTCGCGGCAGAACCATGGCATGACGCCACGCCGGAAGCGCCTGACCCTGTTTGCCGCCTTCGCCCTCGCCGGGGCGGCGCCGGCGCGCGCAGCGCCGCCGCAACATCCGCCGCTGCCGCCGGAGCGCCCGATGTCGCTTGACGACGGGCTGTCCATGCCGGCCGATCCCGAGGCCGCTCAGGCGGCGCCGGCCGGCGCCGTGACGCCGCAGGGCGTCTATCGCCAGGTGGCGCTCCAAGATTTCGACCTCGACCTCGGTCTCGGCCTATGCGCCGACCCCCGCCCGCGAGTTTTCGCCTTATGGAGGTTTGGTGGTTCCAGGCCAGCCCGCGCCTCCGCCGGTCGTGCCCGCCCAAGCCGCCGCGCGTGGCCAAGCCGCCGCGCGTGGCCAAGCCGCGGCGCCCGCGCCGGCGGAAGGGCCTTACGACGTCCCTATGGCCAATTACGATCCCCGTCCCGCCGAGCGGGACGTCCCGGGCTTCGAACTCGCCAAGAAGGCGGGCCTTGCCGATATGACCCGCAAATATGCCGAGAAAAACGGCGTTCCACTCGCCCTGGTCCATCGCATCATCATGCGCGAGAGCAAATATTGCCCCCGGCTCGTCGGCCGGCATCGCTATTACGGGCTGATGCAGATCACCCCGGCGACCGCCCGCTCCATGGGTTATCACGGCTCGGCCAAGGGCCTGCTCAACCCCGAAACCAACCTCGCCTACGCCACGCCCTATCTCGCCAACGCCTGGGCGCTTGCCGACGGCGACATGGACCGCGCCGTGCGGCTCTACGCCGCGGGCTATTACAACACGGCGAAGTCCAAGCACATGCTCGACGCGATGCGCGACGCCAATTCGCCGCCGGCGCAGCCGGCCCAGACCCTCGCCGCCGCCTCGCCGCCTCCGCCTCCGCCGCCGCCGGCCAATGTTTTCGAGGCGATGTTCGGCGGCGCGGAGCGCTGACCTGGCCGCGAGCGGACCATGAGCCAAAGCCGCGATGACCAACCGCCGGCGGGACGCGATCTGAGGCTGATGGCCTGCGACGCGGAGGATCTCGCCGTTTTGTCCGCCCATCTGCAGGACGCGATTCTGCGGGTCGGCGACATGGTCTATCAGCCGCGCGAGCGGCGCTTCATCCTGCTGCTCAAGCGGTTCGACTGGCTGAACTCGGTCGGCGGCGCGCCGCAACGGACGCTCGCCGGGCTGCATTTCGAGAACGTGCGCAAGGTTTTTTTGCGCGGCTTCCGTCAGGACCGGCCGGACGATCTCCTGTCCCTGCTGCATATCGAATTCGTCCCCGGCGAGCCGCCTGCGGGCGAGGCGCGGCTGGTCTTTTCCGGCGGCTGCGTCGTCAGGCTCGATGTCGAATGCCTCGAAGCCCGCATGGCCGATCTTGGGCCCCACTGGCGGGTCCGCCACGCGCCCGGCCACGGCGGGTAAGGGGTCCCCTCCGGCGCTTGACAAAAACCCGCGCGCCTTCCAAACCGCTGGCCTGTCCGAGGGAGTTCGCGAATGCCGTTCCGGCTCGACGCCGCCGCCGCCGATTTTCACGAGAGATTCGAGCAGCTTCTGCACATGAAGCGGGAGACGGCGGAAGAGGTCGATCATGTCGTCCGCGACATTATCGCGGATGTGGTCGCGCGCGGCGACGCGGCCTTGATCGATTTTTCGCGCCGTTTCGACCGCATCGAGCTCACTCCCGAAACCTTGCGGGTCTCGCGCGAAGAAATCGACGCCGCGACCGCCGCCTGTTCCAACGAGCAGATCGCCGCGCTGGAGCTGGCGCGCGATCGCATCGTCGCCTTCCACGAAAGGCAGCGCCCGAGCGACCTGCGCTTCACCGACGACGCCGGGGTGGAGCTGGGCTGGCGCTGGACGGCGGTCGAGTCCGCCGGCCTCTATGTGCCCGGCGGCACGGCGGCCTATCCGTCGTCGGTGCTGATGAACGCCGTTCCCGCCAAGGTCGCGGGGGTCGAGCGCCTGGTCATGGTCGCGCCCGCCCCCGACGGTAAAATGCCGCCGCTGGTGCTGGCGGCCGCCCGGATCGCCGGGGTGGACGAAATTTTTCGCGTCGGCGGCGCGCAGGCCGTGGCGGCCTTGGCCTATGGCACGGAAACCATCGAGCCGGTCGCCAAGATCGTCGGGCCGGGCAATGCTTATGTCGCGGCCGCCAAGCGCCGCATCTTCGGCCAATGCGGCATCGACATGATCGCCGGCCCCTCGGAAGTGCTGATCCTCGCGGATAAAACTGCGCGGGCCGACTGGATCGCCATCGACCTGCTGGCCCAGGCCGAGCACGACACCGCGGCGCAGAGCATCCTCATCACCGACGACAGGGCCCTGGCCGACGCCGTGGAGGCGGCGGTCGCCGAGCGCCTGAAAACCCTGCCGCGCCGCGCCATCGCCGAAAAGAGCTGGAACGAGCTCGGCGCGACCATCGTCGTGGAAAAACTCGAACAGGCCCTGCCGCTCGCAGACCGCATCGCCGCCGAACATCTCGAAATCATGGCCGCCAACGCGGAAGAGCTGGCGGCGGGCGTGCGCAACGCCGGGGCGGTCTTCATCGGCGCTTTTACGCCCGAGGCGATCGGCGACTATGTCGGCGGCTCCAACCACGTCCTGCCCACGGCGCGGTCGGCGCGCTTTTCCTCGGGCCTCAATGTGCTGGACTTCATGAAGCGCACCTCGCTGCTCAAATGTTCGCCGCAGAGCCTGCGGGTGATCGGGCCGGCGGCGGTGGTGCTGGGAAGGTCCGAAGGGCTGGACGCCCATGCGCTTTCCGTGGCCTTGCGGCTCGAATCCGACGCCGATCAGGGATAGGCCATGCATCGCCGGGAGAGCCAGAGCCACAACCGGCTGGTCAGCGTCACGCTCGACGACGCCTCGATCGGCCGCGGCAATTCCGATCAGGAGCACGAGCGGGCGATCGCCATCTATGATCTGGTCGAGGAAAATTCCTTTGCCCTGCCCAACCATGCCGGCGGGCCCTATCAGCTTCATATCGGGCTGCACGAGTCGAAACTGGCGCTGAACATCAAGGACGAGGCGGGCGAGCCGATCGTCGTCCACATCCTGTCGCTGACGCCGTTCCGCCGCATCCTCAAGGATTATTTCATGATCTGCGAGAGCTATTACGCGGCGATCCGCACCGCCAGCCCCGCCCAGATCGAGGCCATCGACATGGGCCGGCGCGGCCTGCACAACGAGGGCGCGCAACTTTTGGTCGAACGCCTGCGCGGAAAAATCGACTGCGATTTCGACACCACGCGGCGCATTTTCACCCTGATCACCGCGCTGCACTGGAAGGGCTGAGGATGCCGGCGGCGCCTTTGCGCCCGCCTGGTCCTGCCCCGGCAATTCTAAATCCTGGCCGTGACCCCGGCGGGCGGAAGGCGTATGAAGATCGCCCTTGGGGAAAAGACAAATGTTCAACCCGGATTTTTTGGATTCCTTCGACCGGTTCGTCGCCTTCGACGCGGAGACGACCGGCAAGCGCGCGCCGAGCGCCGAATTCATCCACAAACAGCCGTTCGCCTGGAAGCCGCCGGGCATTGTCATCGAACTCGGCCTTGTTGAAATTCTGCGCGATGGCGCGGGATGGAAAAAGGGCGAGAGCTGGCGCAGCCTGGTCAATCCGGACGGACCGATCGATCCGGCGGCGATCAAGATCCACCAGATTCGTCCGGGCGATCTCAAGGGCGCGCCGCGCTTTGCGACGATTTTGGAGCGTGTGCGGGATTTCATCGGCGCGGCGCCGATTGTCGCCCATGCCTACAAGAACGAGCGCGATTTCCTCGATTACGAATTTGCGCGCGCGAAAAATATTCAATGGGGCGAAAGCGCCTATGACGAGGCCCGCTACATCTGCACGCAAAGACTTTTCGCCCAGCTTTATCCCGGCGCCGGGAAGTCGCTGACGTCGATGTGCGACCGGCTGGCGCTCGACACGCTGGCGCGCGACGAAAAGCACGGCGCACTGCTCGACGCCGACATGACGGCCGACGCGCTGATCCTGCTGGAGCAGCAGTTGAAACACGGGATCGGCGAAGCGCCGCGATCTTGGACTTCCGGCTGAGCGGGCGGCCGAAAACCTTGTTCCTGCCGCTCCCCATGGCGCTGCAAGCCCTTTATGCGCAGGCCGGCAAATAATCGCCGGGCATCGGAGGCGCGGGGGCTTTCGCACGTGATTTTTGCACGAAAAATACGGCTTGATTTCAGCGGGTTAGAATTCGCTCAAACCTGAGCCGCCGGCCCTTGACCCATTAGAGAACCATATCGGCTCATTGCGAACCTTCACCAGCTTGAACCACCGCCGGTTTCGTGGACAACCAGAAAAGTTGTTTGATGGAACCGGCAGCAGGCCAGTTAGTTGTTGGCGAAAGTTGCCCGGAGTGGCGAATGGTCGGCTTCATGGGACCTCCAAGCCAAGTGAGCCTCGTCGGCGTCGCCGACGCGTTTTTGCGATCAAGTTTAGTCTGCCCTAGCGTAACGATGCCGGAGGTCGCATGCGCCGGACGCAAAGAGTTTTCAATGACATAAAGCGGTTTTGGCGTGCCAGAGGCCGTATTCTACTCGTCGCGTTGACGATCTGGGCGCTCGCGATGGTCGTTCCAGATCTTTATCGACTTGTGCATCCTCTTGGTTCATTTGGCTTCACCGCCAATGGCGACGGCGTTGTCACCGATGTGCGAGGGCCGTTCCCTGATGAAACGGCGTCGCCGGCCTGGCAGGCGGGCCTGCGTCGGGGGGATCGCCTCGACTTGACGCAAATGCGCTGCATTCCGGTTAACACGCGCCGATGCGCCGCCGCTCTGGCGACCTTTGGAGGATTGCAGCTTGTCGAGGATCGCCGAAGCGCCGATCTTCCGATCATGGCGACCGAGGACAAGCCGGCGCGTCAAATCGAGATTATCGCCAAGACGAGGCCCTTCACGTGGTGGGTGACGGCAGTCCTGCCGCTCGATCAGATCGCTGCTATTTTTGTCATTCTGGCTGCCGCGTGGCTCGTCTGGACGCGGCCGGGGAGGATGACCTGGGGTTTTTTCCTCTATGTCATCTGGTTCAATCCCGGGCAGTCTTACCAATATTACGCCTGGCTGCAAACCGCGCCGGCCGCCTTGCTGGCGCAGCACTTCGCCGGCGCCATAGCGCAGGGGGCCGGCATGGCCGGCTTCTTGCTGTTCGCCTTGCGGGCGCCCCAAAACAAAAGCGCGCCGCGCTGGCGACCGATCGAAAGGGCCTTGCCCGCGGTCGCCATCGTGTTGGCGATTTTCTTGCCCTCGCCGACGCCAATGTCTTTGGCGCACCGACCGAGGCGGTGACGCGGGCGGGAATCATGAGTGGATTCGCCGTAGCCGCATGTGCGTTGGCCATCCTTCTGGCGCGACGCCGCGAGCAGTCGCCTTCGGATTATCAACGCCTTCGCTGGGTGATCTGGGGCTGTCTCATTGGGCTGCCCTCTTTGACCCTCGCCGATATCGCACAACAGACAACACTCCTCGCCGACATTTGGGGGACAGCATCGCCGGCGGAGGAATTTTGGGATTTGATCCGCCTCGTAAATGGCGTCCTGTGCCTGTTCGTATTCGAGGCGGTGCGACGGCCGCTGGTTGTCAGTGTGGCCATCCCGCTGCGTCGTGTGACGATCCTCGGCCTTCTGCTGAGCGCGCCAGCGCTATTTTTGCATGAACAATTTCAGCATATCAGTGAAGACTTCCGGGAGAACTTGCCGCTCCCAGGTTGGATGTGGCTGATGGTCGCCATTTTCGTGGTATATGCCATATCGCGCCTGCATGAACTCGCGACCCACCACGCTGACCGCTTTTTCAATCGAGCCGTCGCCCGAGCAGGTCAGGATATCGGCAGTCTGATCCTGCAGGCGCAGGATTTCGCCGCGATCGAAGCTCAACTGGTGAGCGAGGTCTGCGAGACGCTTGCACTGGCGTCCGCCAGCATTTTCCGCAAGGACGGCGCGATCTTTCGCCGCAGCGCCTGGGCCGGCGGCTGGGATGGGCAGCGCGCCAGGACGCTGGAGCCGGACGATCGAATGCTGCAGAGCTTGAATGCGTTGCTCCCGTTTGACGTCGGGGCCGATGTCGCGCAACGCAACGGCCTTCCCGACGGGCTCGCGCGGCCGGTTTTCGGGGTTCCGGTCGCAAATCGCTTCGAATGCTACGCAATCGCCCTCTATGGACCTCATGCCGCGGGCGCCAACCTCAACGAAGATGAGCGCGCTACGCTTGCCCAACTCGCGGCGCTGGCAGGCGATGTCTGGACCAAGCTCGACCATGAGGCGCTGCGGCGACGTAATGAGGCGCTTGAGTCCGAAATCGATCGCATGTCCGCGAGTTTGGCTGCGGCGAGCAGCGGACCGGCAGGCCCAACGTAGGACCCGGGTGTGTTTCGACGCCGGCATGAATCCACAAGCCCGCCCGCTTGAAGTCCCAACAAAAATGCGCCAATGCGCGACGATCAAGCTCAGTGCGCGTCTCACAAGGTTTTCGCGCTAAATGTGGCGCGCGACAATCAGGCGGAGAACAGTCCGACAACCTGGGTGAGAATCGCCGGAAACACCTGGAGCAGCAATTGAAACACGGGATCGGCGGAGCGCCGCGATCTTGGACTTCCGGCTGAGCGGGCGGCCGAAAACCTTGTTCCTGCCCCTCGCCGCGGCGCTGCAAGCCCCTCATGCGCGGGCTGGGCATTAATCCCCGCCCATCGGAGGCGCGGGCGCTTTCGCACATGATTTTTGCACGGAAAATACGGCGTGATTTCAGCGGGTTGGAATTCGCTCGAAAATCTTAAGATGTGCACCTAATCCCGGTCTGGTTAGAAATTTGATGGAATGCTAACGTGTGACGTCAATAGGGCTGATGCTGGCATGGACGCTCCATCTTCACACTTGGTACGTCGACTGGGCCCAGTGGTAACGGCCCTTGCTGCGACAGTGGGAGGGGAATGGTATGTTAACGGAACGGCGAGGCTTGCACAAAACTTAACTCAGATAACGCCAAGCGAAGTCGCCATGTTTGGCGCATTGGTCGCGTTAGCATACCTGATCGGCGCAATATTGTATTCTTTGTATAGAGCAATTATATATCTGCAAATCCTCAAACTCCGCGATTTAATTTTCACTAATACTGCGCGTAGGGACATTTTAGAGCGATATATGCCGGCGTCTGGCGATAGGCCAATTGGCTCTGCACAGGCGGACTACCTGTTCCGAATGGTGATGAGCAATACACCGCATGATGCCAGGCGAATGGAACTGGCTGACAGCGTTCACTTCTTGTATCAAAGCGGACTCATACTGCAATTATTTGTTGTTATAAGTGTTGTGAAGGGATATTTGGGGCTGTCAGGATTTTATCTACTGACAGGATTAATATTACTAGCTATTGGATTGCTGACGGACAATTATCTGGAGTCAGAGGAGCGACTAGTAGTCAAGATCAACTCTGAAAAATTTGACGAAATGGCGCGGACCCTAGGCCTCCGCCAGAGGCCCGATCCTCCGGGGGTGTCGGATGCGGCGAGCGGCGTCCTCCCCGAGTAGGAGAGGCGTTTACGTGGAGTTTGAAGGCCCGCATCTGCCTTTCGCAATGTGCAAAATTCTTGATTTTTGCACCGAATGGGGCACTCGGCCGAATGCAGTCGTCTCGTAGGTTAACCGCCCGCGAATGTCCGATTGATCGTAGCGAATAGCTCTGCCGCGCGGGCGGCGGTGTCGCCCGGCAAATCGTCCACTTTGTCCCATTGATCAAACCTATGGAGCATTTGCACAAGCACCCGGTCTTTATCGAGGGCTTTGTGGTCGTAGCGGGCCTTTAGAACGTGCTCAACGCGTTTGGTGATCATGTCCGATCCGTCCTGCGGAAGGTCAGCGATGCTGATTGCGACGCCAAAGGCGGCGTTGACGCATTCCAGATAGAACTCGTCGATGAAAATGTCCTCGATCGCCGCGTCGGTCTTTTTGATGCCTGCGGCTTTGCCGAGCATGAGAACGCGAAAGCGGTTCTGCTGATCTTCGGCCAGCTTATCGAGATATTGTGTTTTGATTTTTTCCCTGGCGGCGTTGCCTTCTGCATCGGTATCCAGAAGCACTCCAGCGTCCCACTTCTGACCGATTGCGAAAGCAGCATACATGGGCGTTTTCGAGGCGGACTGTGCTGGCCACAGGAACACATGATCGGATAGTCCCTTTCCATTCTTAGAAAGAAGCCCGGACAGCTTTTGCATAATCAGCGCGTCGCTACCGCCCTCGACGACCAGCACTTGGCGATTGCCCAACATTCCGCTCAGAGCCCCCGTTAGGCCAAGCGAACGCTCGATGACGGCCATAGGCGCGCGCGACGAACTGACGACGCCTTGAGTGATGCCGAGGTGGTGGTTGCGGTTCTCGACAATCCGCACGCGTTCGGGATTGGCGAGGTCAACCATTGATGCGAGATGTGTCGTATAGAGAATCGTGTTGTCCTTGGAGAGGCGCTCGAAGGTGTCGAGCAGATCTTTTTGCCCGCTGTAGTGCAAATGAATGCCAGGCTCTTCAAGCAACAAGATGCAATCCTTGAATTCCCCTCGCGTGGCGTGCGTGAACTTCCACGCGAATGGGACGTACCAACGGAACCCGGTCGACCGACGCTTGAGGCGCACGGGCATACCAATCTCTTTGTCTTCGGCGAAAATGTTGAGCGTGTTACCGTCAATTTCGATGTCGAAGGGCAACTATATACTTGACAACGGAAACGCCTTTTAACGATCGCCCCGGCTGAGGCTTGACCAGCCCGAGAAGTTGCCCCAGTTTCGTTATATTTTCGACGGGGGCAAAAAATGCCGGAAGTTAAGCTTCGAATTGATGCCTTGGTTTTAGACGGTGATAATCCGCGCATCACGCACGCCGATGGGCAACAACAAGCGCTGCAAAAAGTCGTTAAGGATCAGAAAACTAAGCTAGAGCGGCCTCCGATCACACTGGATCATATCCGCAGGCTGCGAAATAATTTTTGCATTCTGTGGGCTTGAAGATTTCGGCGCAAGTTTCGAGTGCGCGCATCAATCCGCCGACGGTTCGCTCGGCGATTTTTCGCAGATGCGCCTTGAGCTTGGAAAAGGCTTTCTCGATCGGGTTCATGTCGGGGCTGTAGGGCGGCAGATAGCGCAACTCGGCGCCGGCGGCTTTGATCAACTCTTCGACCCGCGGTCCCTTGTGGGCGGGCAGATTGTCCATGACGACGATGTCGCCTTGCGAGAGCGTGGGGCCGAGGCAGTTTTCCACCCATTCTTCGAAGAGGGCGGCGTTGATCGGGCGATCGAAGACCTTCGGCGCCACGAGGCCGCGAAGGCTGACGCCGGCGACCAACGTGACTGTCTTGTAATGGCCGTGCGGCACGGCGGCGCGCAGCCGTCGCCCGCGCCGACAGCGTCCGCCTTTGCGCGCCAGATTTGTCGAGGCGCCGGTCTCGTCGATGAAAATGAGCTTCGAAGGGTCGAGATCAGGCTGTCCCTCGAACCATTCCAGCCGGCGTTTCATCACGTCCGGGCGTTGCTGCTCGGCGGCGTGCGCGCTCTTTTTTTAAATGTGACGCCGTGCCGAGCGAAGAAGCGCGACAACACTGAACTCGAAAAATGCTCGCCGCAATTCTTGACCAGCCGCTCCTGGATTTCGAGGAGAGTGATGTCCGGCGTGCGTCGGATCAGCCCCATGAGGTAGTCGTGATGGGCTTCGATGCGCCCCGAGCGGCGATCGCCGCCCACAGGCCTGGGCGAGACCTCTCCCGTCGTCTCGAATTGCTTGACCCAGCGCACGGCGCTGGCGATGCCGATCTTGAACAGTTTCGCCGCCGCATTGCGCGACAGCCCGTCGACAACCACTGCCTCAACCACGCGTTTGCGAAGATCGTCGGAAAGCGCCATTCTCGCCGCCTCCTTCCGCGGCGAGAATCATGAATTAGATTTCAGCCGATTTGGGAATCCCAAAGCGATTCAAATCGTTCGGAGCCCGCTCTAGTGCGACTTGCTGAAAGCATTGTTGAGCACGGGCTCAGTCCCATCGAAAAATTCATGGTGATGGAAGTCAGTCCGAAGCCTCAGCGGTATGTCGCCCTCGAAGGCAACCGGCGCGTCACCGTTCTAAAATTGCTAGCAAACCCTGCGGTCATGACCGGGCTTGACATGCCGGAGGGCATACGGCGCTCGTTAGAGCGGTTGGCTTCGATTTTCGACCGTAGCAAGGTCGAGCCCATTGACGCCTTTGAGGTCAGCTCACGCGAAGAGGGGCGATACTGGATTGAGCTTCGCCATAATGGAGAAGACGAAGGCCGTGGCGTTGTCGCTTGGAAGCCAATTGTCGCCGCTCGCTACCGCGAAAAAGAGCCCGCCATTCAAGCGTTCGACATGGTCATAGAACACGGAGGGTTCGAAGAGGCGGAAGCGGAAGACATTCGAACCGGATTTTCCCTCACCACTCTTCGCCGATTGCTGGACTCAAAAGATGTGAGAGCCGAACTAGGCCTGTCCGTGGAGAACGGCCAATTAAAAACCATCCTCCCCGGACACGAGCTAATCAAACCTCTGCGCAGAATTGTGCGCGATATCGCCGCCAAAACCGTAGAACTCTCGAAAATTCAATAAGACCGAGCGAATGCTTGAATACGTTCGGAGTTTCCCGAAAGCGGACTCACCAGATTTCAGCAACAAGGTTGCGACTCGTCCCGTCGAGGCGATCCAGAAAACAGAATTTGCCAAAGCGCGGACAAAATCGGCGGCAAGCAAGAGAGTGGCGTCGGCCGAGCGACGTCACGCAGTCCCTAGAAATTGTCAGCTCAACGTAACGAACAACCGAATTGCCGAAATCTACCGCGAGCTGCGGATATTGAAGCTTGATGAGGCTCCCAACGCGATCGCCGTGCTGCTTCGTGTTTTCCTTGAACTGTCCGTCGACCACTTTCTAACGCAGAACGGACGGTCGCTTAGCTTCCCCGCGCCGGGTGGTCGGGACGTGCTCAAGCCGCTCGACAAAAAGCTGGCCGAGACGGTGGAGATCATGGTAGGGATTGGCGTGCCGAAAAAGGATTTCGATCCCATTACTCGCAGCCTCAGCGTCGCCAAGAGCCCGATGAACGTCGAACTTCTGCATATGTACGTCCACAATCGTTTTGCAACGCCAATTCGGTCGGAACTGAGCGCGGCTTGGGATCATGCGCAGCCGCTTCTTGAGAAAATCTGGCCATGAAAAAATCCGGCCCCGCGCCGCGGCGCCTGGTGCATTTCACCCCCCTTCGCTATCCCGGCGGGAAGGGGAAGCTCGCGGCCTATTTGAAGGAAATCATTGCGGCCAATAAGCTATTCGACGGCGACTATGTCGAGCCCTACGCCGGCGGCGCTGCGATCGGGCTAGAGCTTCTGCTTCAAGAATACGTCGCTACGATCCACATTAACGACCTGAGCCAGCCGATCTATTCATTCTGGAAAGCGGTTCTGAACGACACGGAAGAGATTTGCCGCCTGATCAAGGATACCGAGCTTTCCGTCGAATTGTGGGACCGCCAAAAGCTCATTTTCGCAAATCCCAATGATCACAGCTACGTCCAGCTGGGGTTCGCGACGTTCTTCCTCAACCGCACCAATAGGTCCGGGATTTTGAATGGCGGCGTCATCGGCGGACGAGCGCAGATAGGTCCTTGGAAAATCGACGCGCGCTACAATGCCGACGAACTGGTTTTTCGCATTGAATCGATCGCCAACCTGAAACGGCGCATCAAACTCACTCGGAGCGACGCATTGGCCCTTCTTCGGCATGGGCTTCCCCGATGGCCCGAAAAGACGCTCATTTATCTTGACCCTCCTTATTATGAGCGCGGCCGCGATTTATATTATGATTTTTACCGGGAGGGGGACCACGCGGAGTTGGCGAATTTTATTCGCGCTGAAATGAATTCGCGATCCTGGATCGTTTCATATGACAACGTTTCGGAGATTAAGGACCTCTATGCAGGCTTCCGTCGCGTCGTCTATAATGTTGGGTATAGCGCGAGGGGAAGCCGACAAGGCGCCGAGGTAATGTTCTTCTCCCCTCAGATGATCGGTAAGCGTACACCCGGCGCCATTCTGGCGGCGCAGGGCGCGTGTTTGGTAATGGTTAGACATGGATAGCAACATCTATGTCTAGGCCTATGCGCAGAACCAACACGAACCAGTTCATAGAGGTCCGAGCCGAACGGCTCGATGGAGCGCCGGTTGGCGAACGCCGGCGCTGGTCCGACGACTTCAAGGATCGAGCGATCGCCGCGTCGCTGGAGCCGGGCACGAACATTTCGGCGCTGGCGCGTTCGCTGGATATCACGCCGTCGCAACTTTTCGCTTGGCGTCGCGCTGCTGGTCTCCGGGCGGAGAAGATCGAGCGCCAGGCGCCGGCGGAGCCGCGTGCGGCCAAGATGCGGCGCGTGGAGATCGAGATCGGCGGCGCAGTGGTGCGGGTAAGCGCGGATATTCCGGAAGCCGACCTTCGCCGTCTGCTGCGCGCGGTGCGCGAGGCATGATCCCGCAAGGCGTACGGGTGCTGTTGCGGGCGGCTGCGGTTGATTTTCGCAAAGGCCCAGAAGGACTTGTTTCTCTGGTTCGGGACGCCGGGGCCGATCCATTCGACGGCTCTCTTTATGTTTTCCGGGCGAAACGAGCCGATAGAATAAAAATTGTCTGGTGGGACGGGTCGGGTCTTTGTCTTTTCGCGAAGCGTCTCGAACGCTCGCATTTCTGCTGGCCGTCGGCGGGAAGCCACGAGATTCGTCTGAGTTACGCGCAAGTCATGACGCTGGTCGAAGGGCTGGATTGGAAGCGGGTTCGCGCGGTGGACGTGCGGGCGCCGCAGAGCGCCGGCTGATATGAAAAAGTTGCGCTAGAATCCATTGAACGCCTAGAAAACATTGGGATTTTTGCGGAAAAAACAGTATCATACAAACCATGATCGAGCGCTTCGGCAAACTTCCTGACGATGTTGATCAACTGAAGGCGCTGGCGCTTGGCGCAATGGCTCGCGCCGATCGTTCAGAGGCTCAAGCAAGCGCCAACGAGAAGGACGCGGAGGTTTTCCGCTCCCAAACGTTGAGCCTGACGGCGAAGGTCGAGGACCTCACGCAAACGAACGCGGCGGCGAAAGCCGAGATCGATCGGCTGACTTCGATCATCAAGACGCTTCGCCGCGATCGCTTCGGCAAACGGTCCGAAAAACTCGGCGCCGACGAAGCCGAGCAACAGAGCTTCGTGTTCGAGGAAATCGAAACCGGACTCGCGGCGATCGCCACGCGGCTGGCCGCGAAGGCGGAGCCCAAGCCGCGCAAGGCGTCTACCGACAAGCCGCGGTTTCCCTCGCATCTGGAGCGGGTCGAGGTGATCCTGGAGCCTGAGGTTCCGCCGGAGTTCGAGGGCAAGGAGCGGGTCAGGATCGGCCAGGAGGAAAGCGTCAGGCTCGACGTCGTGCGGGCGCGCTTCCGGCTGATCGTGACGATCCGGCCAAAATACGCCTACAAGGAGCCCGCCGCGATCTTGCAAGCCCCGGCGCCCGAACATATCGTCGAAGCCGGCCTGCCGACGGAAGCGCTGCTCGCGCAAGTCGCGGTGTCCAAATACGCCGACGGCCTGCCGCTTTACCGCCAGGAGGCGATCTACGGGCGCGACGGCGTCGAACTCAGTCGTTCGCTGATGGCGCAATGGATGGGCTCGGTCGGTTTCCATTTCGAGCCGCTGGCGGCCCACGTGCTCGTGCGTATCCGCGAGGGCGAGCGAATTTTCGCCGACGAAACGACGCTGCCGACGTTGAACCCGGGCGCCGGAAAGACCAAGACGGCGTGGTTGTGGGCCTATGCGCGGGATGATCGGCCGTTCGGCGGCGCGGGGCCGCCGATGGTGGCCTATCGTTATGAAGACAGTCGATCCGGCGACTGCGCGGTGCGTCACCTGGGCGATTATCGCGGCATCCTGCAATGCGACGGTTACGCGGGATATCGAAAGCTTGCGGGCGCTCCGCATGCCAACGGCCTGCGTTTGGCCGGATGTTGGGCACACCTGCGCCGCCGGTTCTTCGACCTGCATGCCAACGGCGAATCCATTGTCGCGACGGCGACCGTCGAACAGATGAAGCAATTGTGGGCGGTCGAGGACGAGGTGCGCGGTCAGCCTCCGCACGCGCGCCTGGCGGCGCGGAGGGCGACGTCGGCCGATATCGTGCAGGTGTTGTTCGATCTCTGGGAGCGCGAACTGCCGCGCATCTCCGGCAAATCGAAATTGGCGGAAGCGATCCGCTATGCCCGATCTCAGCGAACGGTCCTCGGGCGTTTCCTTGAGGATGGCCGCGTCGAAATCGACTCCAACATAGTCGAGCGGGCCATCAGGCCCCAGGCAATTACGAGAAAAAACTCACTTTTCGCCGGTTCCGCCGGCGGAGGGCGGACATGGGCGTCCGTCGCCACCATGCTTCAGACCTGCAAGATGAACGGCGTCGACCCTAACGCCTGGGCGAAACAGACCCTGGAGCGGATCGCCAACCGATGGCCCAACAAGGACATCGAGGCACTGATGCCGTGGAATTTCAAGCCCGACGAGTGAACGGCGCCGGATGGACGCTTACGATGCAGATGCGCTTCGCTCACGGAATGATAAACGCCGGTGATGCCGCGTTTCAGGATGCTGTAATAGTTTTCCGCCGTGTTGATATGCACATATGACCCGAGGCGCGCATATTCATTCGCGCTGTGGTTCACGGTCATGTGGTTGGCGAAATCCGCTCCGATTTTGAGGTAGATCACGCTTTCGTCGGTCATCAGCGCGGAGGCTTTATCGACGTTCTTTTCGATGACCTCGCCGACCGTCTTTGACGTAACATTAGCGACGTGAAAGGAACGAACATGGCCTTCGCGTTCAACAAGAGAGACAACTGCTTTCTTAGGCGCCGGATCACGAAACGCGCGGTTCTTGGCTTTGCCGCCGACGTAGGTCTCGTCAGCTTCGATGGCCTTGTTATCTCCGCCCACGGGCGAGGGATTCGAAGGCACCATTGCTTCACGGATGCGATGGCATAAAAACCATGCTGACTTATAAGTGACGCCCAGCATGCGCTGGAGTTGAAGCGCGCTCATCCCCTTTTTGCTCGCGGCCATTAGGTGCATCGCGAGCAGCCATTTGGACAAGGGGATCTTGCTGCGTTCCATCACCGTTCCGATAGTGACGGTGAATTGCCCGTTGCAGGCCGCGCAATAGTAAAGTCCGGGGCGGTGCGCTTTCCCTTGGCCTTTGGCGATACGCTCGCGATCTAAATTGCCGCAGTGGGGGCAAATGGGGCCATCGGGCCAGCGAATGCTTTCCAGCGCTTCGCGCGCCGCGTCGTCATCATGGAAAGCGGGATTTTGAAGTGCAGCGCTGGACATGATAGCCCCCCTTTGCGCCAATAATCGCAAAGTCGTTTTCCGTTGTCAAGTATATAGTTGCCTGTCGAAGCGTACGTCTTTCTGCGTCCACAGCTTGTGAAATTGCTTTGTTAAATAGGCAGATGCCGAGCGCTTATCGAATGAACGAACAGTACGGCCCTCTGCCGTTTGTCCCTTGGTGATAAGGTCGTCCAGTTTGATTGCTGCAAGATCGAGGATGATGAGAATCGTCTGATCGTCATTTGAAAGCAGTTGACGGTTGTTGCCAGCGTTGTTCAGCTTTTGCCGTAGCTGGTCGAGTTCAACTTGCTCGCCGGACATGTCGTATTCGCGGACGAGCACGAATTTAGGGAGCTTGTGCGCCAACCATTGCGTGAGTTTGGCGTTGTCGAGCTTGTCGGCACCAGTAGCATGTAGGTGGCGAACTGTTTCGGCCCCGTAGGCGCGTCGCGCGATGACCGAGGCGGTTTTGGGAAGGGGGAGCGATGTTGGTGCGGCCAGTTCGGGCGAACCTTCGGGCTTAACAGCAGGCGGTGGTGGCGCAGGGGGCGCGGCGAACGCAAAAACGTCCCGTATCTCTTCCTCACTCAATGCAAATTCAGCGGAGCACACCTCTTTGCCGTTTGCTGTTTCGCGCCCCTCCCATTGGTCGACGGGCCAATCTTCGTCGGGTTTGTATGCCTCCGGCGTGATGGGGTTGAGGCAATTCAATGCTTCAAACAGATTGCTTTTGCCGGCTTCATTCTGACCGACAAAGGCCGTTACGTTGCCCACATCAATTGGGCCGGAATCCACGATGTTTCGGTAATTCTTCACACGAAATTGAACGAGCTTCATGTCCCGCCCCCCGGACGACTGGTTATGCGCTTCTCGCCATTCAAAAACGACGAAAGAACGGGAAGCATTAAAGACTGAAAATCAGGAATAGACATTTCCAGAAACTAGCCGTTTTTCCCCTTCAATGGGAAGGGAATTTGATGCCGCGGAGGCCGCCCCGGGGCGGCCTCCGCGGCATCACAATCGCATAGGCCCAATATGGAGCTGGAAGGCAGCGGAAAGCGGCCCCTTTTCGGTAAGACAGAATCTCAACTCAGGCTTGGCACCGGGCCGCCGGCGTATGGATTCTCTTAAAAAAAAACGGGAAAAATCACGCCAGCCCCGCCAAAGCTTCCTTGGTCGCCGCGAACACGCCTTTTTCGGTGATGATCCCACTGACCAGCCGGGCCGGGGTGACGTCGAAGCCGGGATTGCGCGCCGGCGTGTCCTTCGGCGCGATCCGCACCGAAATCACTTCGCCGTTGGCGGCGAGGCCGGGCACAAAAGTGACTTCCTCCGGCGCGCGCTCCTCGATCGGGATCAAGGCGCCTTGCTCAAGCGCGAAATCGAGGGTCGAGACCGGGGCGGCGACGTAAAAAGGCAGGCCGCAGTCGCGCGCGGCGAGCGCCTTGAGATAAGTGCCGATCTTGTTGCAGACGTCGCCATTGGCGGCGATGCGGTCGGCGCCGACGATCGCCATGTCGATCTCGCCGCGCTGCATCAGATGGCCGCCGGCGTTGTCCACGATCAAGGTGTGGGGAATTTTTTGCTGGCCGAGTTCGAAGGCTGTCAGGGATGCGCCCTGGTTGCGCGGACGGGTCTCATCGACGAAGACATGGACGGGCACGCCCGCGGCTTGCGCCTTGTAGATCGGCGCGGTCGCCGTGCCCCAATCGACGGTGGCGAGCCAGCCGGCGTTGCAATGGGTGAGGATGCGCACCGGCGCGCCGCCACGCTGTTCCGCAATCGCGCGGATAAGGGCGAGGCCGTGGTCGCCGATCGCCTCGTTGCAGGCGATATCCTTCTCGCCAAGATGTTTGGCGAAGGCGAAGGCGGCGTCGCGGCGCAGATCGTCCGGCATGGGCTGGAGAAAGCCGGTCATGCGCGCCAAAGCCCAGGCGAGATTGACCGCGGTCGGCCTTGTCGCGCGCAAAACCTCCGCCGCTTTGGCCATTGATGCGTCGGAGGCGTCGGCGCGCAAGGCCAAAGCCAGACCGTAGGCCGCCGTGACGCCGATCAGCGGCGCGCCGCGCACCAGCATGTCCTTGATCGCCCGCGCCGCGTCGGCCAGGTCGCGCAGCAGCACGGTCGCGACGACATGGGGCAGGCGGGTCTGGTCGATGATCCACACGCCCTGGCCTTCCGCGTCCGGCCAGATGGCCGTGCGTTTTTCTCCGTCGATCAGCATGTCGGAATCCTAATCGGGCCGGCGGTTTTGTGGCCGCCCGGCGTTTCGATGAACAGGGAGGCGGCGATCCTGCCTTCGCGCAGGACGAGCAGCGCGCCGGGCTTGATCGCGGTCCAGGCCTCGTCGCTGGTCAGCGGCCCGGTGGCGACCACGGTGACGCAATCGTTGGGGCCGGTTTCTTCGGCGAAATTGACCTTGCGGTCGTCGTCGATCAGCGTCGCCTCGCCGAACGGCGCGCGGCGGGTAAGGCAGGAAAGTTTCTTGCCGCAGAAGGCGTAAAGCGACCGGCTGTCGCTGAGCAGCATGTTGAACACGCCGAGCCGCGCCAGCCGCGCGCCGAGCTGGAGGATTTCCTGGTCGAGTTCGCGGCAGGGCGGCAGCGTGGGAAAACGCGCCCGCAACTGGTCCAGCATCCAGCAAAAAGCGTGTTCGCTGTCGGTTTCGCCAATCGGCGCATAGAAATCGAGCGGCAGCGATTTTTTGCCGCGCAACTGGCCGTTGTGGGCGAAGGTCCACATCCGGCCCCATAATTCGCGGGTGAAGGGATGGGTGTTGGCCAGCGTCACCTGTCCGCGATTGGCCTGGCGGATATGGGCGATGACAATGCGGCTGCGGATCGGATGGGCGCCGATGAAACGGGCGATGTCGGAGCTTGCGGCGGGTTCGGGATCGTGGAAGGCGCGCGCCGCGCGGCCCTCGTAAAAGGCGACGCCCCAGCCGTCGCGATGCGGGCCGACGCCGCCGCCGCGCCGGGCGAGTCCGGCGAAGGAAAAGCGAATGTCGGTCGGAACATTCGCGCTCATTCCAAGCAATTCGCACATCGCATTGGGCGCCAAAAAAGTTTCTCACTCGGGCATAGCCAAAGATTCCGCGCCCGCCAAGATTTTTTCGCGCCATTTCGGCGAGCGGCGATGGTTCTGCGGATGCGGCGCTCGAAACTGTCTATTCGCCGCTTTTGTGCGGGCTGATCCAGTTCAGCGCGGTGATCGAGAAAAACCCGCCGATCCACGAACCCGTCGCCGCGAACAGGACGTAGATCCAGTTCGAAGTATAGCTGATCACCGCGAAGGCGGAGAGCAGATACCACACGCTGCTCCAGCTCGCGGCGGCGACTCGCTTTCGTTCCGACACCGCGGCGTTGAACAGGACATAGACGGCGTCGGTCGCCGCGGTCGAGGCGACCACGCCAAGGGCGACCAGCGGATGGACGGAGGGAAGGCTCATGGCCCGACTCGCGATGCTTTTCCGCGCCTGCCTTTGCGGAGGCGCCGCGGATGATAACGAAAAGCGCGGGGTTAACCCGTTGGAAATCCCTTTGCGAAACACTATTTCATGGCGTGGCCCCATCGGAAAAAAAATGGAGGGATCCCATGGGCGCTTTGAAAAAAATCCTGCGCGCGATGTTCGACGACGACGGCGCGCCGAGCCTTTATTCGGGATTGGTGATTGGCGCTGCGACGCCGGCTCGCCCTCAGGCGACGGCGGCGCCCGGCGCCGGGAGCCGGCGCAACGCGGCCGAAGCCAAGACGCCCGCGCGCCGTCCGTAAAAGCGACGCGTTTCGGCGGGCAAAAAAATCAGGTTCCGCGCGGCTTGGCGCGGGCGGTCGGCGCGGCGGCGGCCGGGTCGTCCGGCCAGAGATGGCGCGGATAGCGCCCCTTCATTTCCGCTTTCACCGCCGCCCAGGAGCCGCGCCAGAACCCCGGCAGGTCGCGGGTGATCTGGATCGGGCGGTGCGCCGGCGACAAAAGATGCAAAGTCAGCCGAACCCGGCCGCCGGCCAGGCTCGGATGGGTCGAGAGACCGTAAAATTCCTGCACCCGCGCCGCCAGGACAGGGCCTTCCGCCGCGCCGTAATCGAGCGCGATTCGTGAGCCGGCGGGCGTGACGAAATGGGTCGGCGCCTCCGCCTCCAGCCGCCGCGCCAGATCCCAAGGGATCAAAGCGGAAAGCGCGGCGTCGAAATCTTCCGCGTCGATCTCGTCAAGTTTTTGCCGCCCGAGAATGAAGGGCGCGAGCCATTCTTCTGGATTTTTTGAGAGCGCCGCCTCGCTGAGATCGGGCCACGGATTTTCCTCGCCGGCGAAGGCCTGACGCAAAAAGGCGACCCGCTCGCGGAACTGCCTCTGCGCCTTGCTCCAGTTGAGCCGGTCGATCCCGAAATCCGCCGCGCCGCGCGCCAGACTCCTGGCGCTTTCGAGCGTTGGCTCGATCGCCAGATTGCGCTCGTTGAGGGTCAAGGCGCCGAAACGCCGGGTCTCGCGGCGGCGCAAGGAGCCGCTCTCGGCGTCGAAGCGGGTCTCGTCACGCGTCACGATCTCGCCGCCGAACAGGGCCTCGAAGTCCGCCTCCTCCAGTTCGGCGGCGGCGAGGATGCGGCTGGCGCCGGCGCGCCCGGCGATTTCCGCAACGCCCAGCGTCTGCGCGCGGGCCAGCGCCAGATGCGGCTCAAGGCTTGCGGCGCGGCCATTGGCCATCAGGAACTCGCCGGGTTTTCCGCGCCCGCGCGCGACCCGGTCGGGAAAAGCCAGGGCGACCAGCGCGCCGGGCGAAAGCGCTTTGTCCTCGCGCTTTTCCTCCAGTTCGCGCGCGGCGTCGCGCAATCCGTGTTTCCATCCATGGGCAAGCCGGCGTCCGTCTTTTGCGCGCGACGAATTTTCTCGAAGGAAACGCTCCAGCCGCTCGGCAAGATCGGGGGAATCGCCGCCGAGGCCCCTCTCTGTCAGGACCACGGCGAGCTCGCAGGCTTTTTCGCCTTCGCCGAAAAATTCCGCCTGAAGCGCCATGCGGGCGAGGCGCGGCGGCAGCGGCAGGCGGCGCATGGCTTTTCCGCGCGCCGTGATCGCGCCTTCCGCGTCGAGCGCGCCAAGCTCTTGGAGCAAGGCGCGCGCCTCGGCGCAGGCGGGCCCGGGCGGCGGATCGAGCCAAAAAACTTCGTTCGGGTCGCGCGCGCCCCAGGCGGCGAGGTCGAGCAGCAGGCCGGAAAGGTCGGCGGCGAGGATTTCCGGTTGCGCGTAAGCGGGCAGGGCGCCGGTCGCCGCCTCCTCCCACAGGCGGTAGCACAGGCCGGGCTGGGTGCGGCCGGCGCGGCCGCGGCGCTGGTCGGCGGCGGCGCGCGACACGCGCAGGGTTTCGAGCCGGGTCAGGCCGAGATCGGGCTCGAAGCGCGGCGCGCGGACGAGGCCGCAGTCGATGACCACGCGCACCCCGTCGATGGTGATCGAGGTTTCGGCGATCGAGGTCGCCAGCACGATTTTGCGCCGGCCTTCCGGCGCAGGGCGAATGGCGCGGTCCTGCGCCGAGCGCTCCATCGCGCCATAGAGCGGGCAGACATCGACGGCCGGATCGTTCAGGCTTTCTTCGAGTTTTCCGGCGAGCCGCAGGATTTCGGCCTGTCCGGGCAGGAACACCAGAATCGAGCCCGGCTGTTCGGCCAGGGCCCGGCGTATGGCGCGAAAGCCGGCCTGCTCGATTTTTTCGCGCGGATCCCGTCCCAGATAGACGGTTTCGACCGGAAAGGCGCGGCCTTGCGATTCGACGATCGGCGCGTTCCGCATCAGCTTCGAGACCCGCGCGCCGTCGAGCGTCGCCGACATGACCAGCAGGCGCAGGTCGGGCCGCAGCGCCGCTTGCGCGTCCAGCGCCAGAGCGAGGCCGAGATCGGCGTCGAGCGAGCGTTCGTGGAATTCGTCGAAAAGCACCGCCGCCACGCCGTCGAGCGAGGGGTCGTCGAGGATCATCCGGGCGAAAACGCCTTCGGTGACGACGTCGATCCGGGTTTTCGGCCCGCTCAGCGACTGCATGCGCACTTTCAGGCCTATTGTTTCGCCAATCTTGTCGCCGACGAGGCTCGACATGCGCTCGGCGGCGGCGCGGGCGGCGAGGCGGCGCGGCTCCAGCACGACGATCTTGCCGTCGCCCCGCCAAGGGGCGAATTTGCCGGAATCGAGCAGGGCGAGCGGAACGCGGGTGGTCTTGCCGGCGCCCGGCGGCGCCACGAGCACGGCCCGCGCGCTCTCCGCGAGCGTCCGGGCCAGGCGCGGCAGGGCTTCTTCGATCGGCAAGGTCATGCCGCCTCATGCCAGCAAATTCAACCGATCGCAACGCGCCGCCAGTTAGAATTGCTGGTGGCCCAAGGCGCCCCTTCTCTCGCGGGGCGGAAAGGTTTATAGGACTGCCCCGGTCGCGCCTCATTTCGAGGCGGCAGCCAGGATGGCCCCATGTCGCAAGACACAATTCCCACGCCCGCCGCCGTTACGCCTTCCCCGGAATCCGTCACACAGCCAGCCCCGCTGGACCCCGAGCATCAGGGCGAAGGGTTCTGGACCCTGCTGCTCGGCTCGATGGGCGTCGTCTATGGCGACATCGGCACCAGCCCGCTCTATGCGTTGCAGGCGGCGCTGGACCACATGAAAAAGGACGGTGTGGTCGAATCCGAGGTGATCGGCATCGTTTCGCTGCTGATCTGGGCGCTGGTCTTCGTGGTGACGCTCAAATATGTGTTCTTCCTGATGCGCGCGGACAACAAGGGCGAGGGCGGCACTCTGTCGCTGATGGCTTTGGCGCAGAACGCGCTCGGCCGCCGCTCGCGATGGATCTTTCTGCTCGGCGTGGCCGGCGCGGCCCTGTTCTCCGGCGACGCGATCATCACCCCCGCCATTTCGGTGCTTTCGGCGGTCGAAGGCCTCGATACCGCGTCCAGCGCCTTCGCGCCTTATGTGCTGCCGATCGCGGTGGGAATTCTGGTGAGCCTGTTCATTGTGCAAAGCAGCGGCACGGCCAAGGTCGCGACCTATTTCGGCCCGATCATGGTGGTTTTCTTCGGCGTCATCGGCGCTTTGGGCCTTTATCATATCGCCGACGCGCCGCGCATCCTTCACGCCTTCAATCCGATCCTCGGCCTCAAATTCCTGTTCGGCCACGGCGCCGCCGGCTTCATCACCCTCGGCCTCGTCTTCCTGGCGGTGACCGGGGCGGAGGCGCTTTACGCCGACATGGGCCATTTCGGCCGCAAGCCGATCCAGTTCGCCTGGCTGTTCTTCGTCCTGCCGGCGCTGGTGTGCAATTATCTCGGCCAGGGCGCGCTGGTCATGAAGGACCATTCCACGGTCGCCAACCCGTTCTACATGATGGCGCCCGCCTGGACGCTGATTCCCTTCGTGGTGCTGGCGACCGTCGCCACGATCATCGCCAGCCAGGCGGTGATCACCGGCGCCTTTTCGCTCTCGCGTCAGGCGATTCAGCTCGGCCTGCTGCCGCGTCTCGAAATCCAGCACACTTCCGCCACCACGGAGGGGCAGATTTTCGTTCCGCGCGTCAATCGGACCCTGCTGATCGGCGTTCTGCTGCTGGTCTTCCTGTTCCGCACCTCGACCAACCTCGCCAACGCCTATGGCATAGCGGTCACCGGAACCATGGTGGTGACGACCGCGCTGTCCTTCTTCGTGGTGTGGAAATTGTGGCGCTGGCCGCTGGTCGCGGCGATTCCCTTCGTCAGCATGTTCCTCATCGTCGATCTCGCCTTCATGGCCGCCAATATGGTCAAGGTGCTGGACGGCGGCTGGGCGCCGCTGGGCCTCGCCGGCCTGTCGATGATCGTGATGTGGACCTGGGTGCGCGGCGCCGAGCTTCTGGCGCGCAAGACCCATCGCGATTCGATCCCGACCGCCGATCTCATCCGCATGATGGAAAAATCCAAGCCGACCCGGGTGCCGGGCACGGCGGTCTTCCTCACCGGCGACCCCAATGTCGCACCCTCGGCGCTGATGCATAATCTCAAGCACAACAAGGTGCTGCACGAACGCATCGTGCTCATGAACGTGGTCACCAAGCCGACGCCGCGCGTGTCCGAGAGCAACCGATTCGAAATCGAAAAGCTGTCGCAGGATTTTATGCGCGTCACGATTTATTTCGGCTTCATGGAGACGCCGAGGGTGCCGGCGGCCATGGCCCTGATGCGCAAATGTGGGGTGAAGTTCGACATCATGACCACGTCCTTCTTCCTCGGCAAAAGGACGCTCAAAACCTCGCCGGCCTCCGGCATGCCGCACTGGCAGGACAGGCTGTTCGTCAACCTGTCGAAACAGGCGATCAACGCCACCGACTTCTTCTCCATCCCCTCCGACCGCGTGGTCGAAATGGGCGCGCAAGTGACGATTTGAGGGGGGGCGGAAAACGCTGGCCCCGCCCATCCGCGAAAGTCCTGTTGTGAAGCCACAAATGGCCTCACGCCGTCATGACCGGGACGACGCCCGGCCACGACGGTTGAGGCTTGGCGGCTCATGATTTGAATGCGGCGCTGTGAAACGGGCCGCCATGCGCCTGGCGCCGACACCGCGTGATCAACCCCGCTTCCCATTCGCCGCCGCCGGCCCCATATTGCCCCCATGGCGAAAAAACCTTCCTCCCGGGCCAAGGCGTCAAAGCCGGACGTGCAGCCTTTGGACGAGCATCTGGCGGCTTTGCTCAACCCCGCCTTGATCGGCAAGGGGTTTGAGGAGGCGGCTTCACCTTATCTGGCGGAAAAACTCTCCGCCGAGGAAGCCGCGCGTTATGGGCTCGGACAAGAGCCCGAAATTGCGCGCGAAAAACCGGTGCGGCGGGCGCCGCCGAAAACGGAATTTCAGACCGGAACCGGCGTCACCGCGACTTTGCTCGAAGAACTGCTGGAAAAAGGCGATCCCAATTTGCGCGACACGGCGCCCTGGGTTCCGCACCGGCCGGCGCGGCCCGAAAAAACCGAAGGCGGCGTCCGTTTCGAGCTGGTGTCGGAATATGCCCCGCAGGGCGACCAGCCCCACGCCATCGACGAACTGGTGGAAGGTTTGACCGCGCTGGAGCGCGATCAGGTCCTGCTCGGCGTCACCGGCTCGGGCAAGACTTTCACCATGGCGCAGGTGATCGCCCGCAGCCAGCGCCCGGCGCTGATCCTTGCGCCCAACAAGACTCTCGCCGCCCAGCTCTATGGCGAATTCAAAAGCTTTTTCCCTAACAATGCGGTCGAATATTTTGTGTCTTATTACGATTATTACCAGCCCGAAGCCTATGTGCCGCGCACCGACACTTTTATCGAAAAAGAGAGTTCGATCAACGAGCAGATCGACCGGATGCGCCATTCCGCCACCCGCGCCTTGCTCGAACGCGACGACGTCATCATCGTCGCCTCGGTCTCCTGCATTTACGGCATAGGCTCGGTCGAAACCTATACCGCCATGACTTTTTCGATAAAACTTGGCGAAAAGCTCGACCAGCGCCGATTGCTGCAAGACCTTGTCGCGCTCCAGTACAAGCGCACGCCGGATTTTTCGCGCGGCGCCTTTCGCGTGCGCGGCGACACCGTGGAAGTCTTTCCCGCCCACTACGAGGACCGCGCCTGGCGCATTTCCTTTTTTGGCGACGAAGTGGAATCGCTCGCCGAATTCGACCCGCTCACCGGCAAGAAATTCCAGGACCTCCAACAGATCAAATTCTACGCCAATTCGCATTATGTCACGCCGCGCCCGACGCTTCTTCAAGCGATCGACGGCATCAAATCGGAACTGCGCCAGAGGCTGGAGGAATTGCAGGCTTCGGGCCGTTTCCTCGAAGCCCAGCGCCTGGAGCAGCGCGCCATTTTCGATCTCGAAATGTTGCAAGCCACCGGTTCGTGCGCCGGCATCGAGAATTATTCGCGCTATCTCACCGGCCGCCGTCCCGGCGAACCGCCGCCGACCCTGTTTGAATATCTGCCCGACAACGCGCTCGTCTTCACCGACGAAAGCCATGTCACCGTGCCCCAGATCGGCGGCATGTATCGCGGCGATTTCAGGCGCAAGGCGACGCTGGCCGAATATGGCTTCCGGCTGCCGTCCTGCCTGGACAACCGGCCCCTGCGTTTCGAGGAATGGGACGCCATGCGGCCGCAGTCGATCCATGTCTCGGCGACCCCGGGCGACTGGGAAATGCAGCGCACCGGCGGCGTTTTCGTCGAACAGGTCATCCGCCCGACCGGCCTGGTCGATCCGCCCGTCGAAGTGCGCTCGGCGCGCACGCAGGTGGACGACCTGTTGGGCGAGGTCCGCGACATGGCTTCCCGCGGCTATCGAACCCTTGTCACGGTGCTGACCAAGCGCATGGCCGGGGACCTCACCGAATATCTGCACGAGAACGGCGTGCGGGTGCGCTACATGCATTCCGACATCGACACGATCGAGCGCATCGAGATTCTCCGCGACCTGCGGCTGGGGGCTTTCGACGTGCTGGTCGGCATCAATCTCTTGCGCGAAGGCCTCGACATCCCCGAATGCGCGCTGGTCGCCATTCTCGACGCCGACAAGGAAGGTTTTCTGCGCAGCGAAAGGTCTTTGGTCCAGACCATCGGACGCGCCGCGCGCAATGTGGACGGCAAGGTCATTCTCTACGCCGATGCGATCACCGGCTCGATGGACCGCGCCATGGGCGAAACCCAGCGCCGGCGCGAAAAACAGCTCGCCTGGAACAAGGAACACGATATCACCCCGGCGACCATCAAGCGCGGCATCGCCGATATTCTCGGCTCGGTCTATGAGCAGGACCATGTCAGCGTCGACATCGGCCTCGCCGCTCCGGCCTTGGGCCATAATTTCGCGGCTGCCATCGCCGATATGGAAAAAAGGATGAAGGCGGCGGCGGGCGATCTCGATTTCGAGACCGCCGCGCGGCTGCGCGACGAGATCAGGCGGCTGCAATCCGTGGAGCTGATCGTCGCCGACGATCCGCTCGCCCGCCAGAGCGATGTCGAGGCGGGCGGCGGCGGTTTTGGCGGCGCGCGCAAATATGGCGAAAAGGCCAATCTGCCGCCCTCCCGCATCCACAAGCCGACCGACGAGGACATGGGTCCGCATAATTTCGGCGGCGGCGAGGCGCGGCCCAAAGTCCCAAAACCTTCGTCGGCCCCTTGGCGCCACAAGTCAAAGCGGAGATAATCCCGAAAAAATTCGGGGGGATCGTCATGCTTGGCCTGATGCAGCGGCGCGAGCTACTGATTTCATCCATCATCACCCACGCGGCGCGCCACCATGGCGAGGCCGAAGTGGTTTCGCGGCGCGACGACGGCCGCGTCGCGCGCACGACCTACCGGACCCTGGAGCGGCGCGCGCGAAAATTGATGGGGGCGCTGCGCGAGCTGGGCGTGCGTTTCGGCGACCGCGTCGCCACGCTCGCCATGAACAGCGACCGCCATCTCGAACTTTATTACGCCATTTCCGGCATGGGCGCGGTCTGCCACACCATCAACCCGCGCCTGGCGCCGGATGACATCGCCTATATCATCGCCCATGCCGAAGATCATGTGCTGTTCGTGGACGCCTGTTTCGCGCCCCTCGCGGCCGCCGTCGCGCCCAAAGTCGCCGCTGCGCTGCGCACGATCGTCGTGCTGGCCGAGCCAGGCGAGACAAAAAAACTCGATTTTCCGCCGGGCGTGACCCAGTTGGATTACGAGAGCCTGATCGAGGCGGCGCGCGAGGAAGAGGGCTGGCCCGTTTTCGACGAAAACACCGCCTCGGGGCTTTGCTATACGTCCGGGACCACGGGAAAGCCCAAGGGCGTGCTTTATTCGCACCGCTCCTCGCTGCTTCACGCTTACGCCGTCAATAGCGCCGACGCCGTGGCCTTGCGCGCGACGACGCGGGTTGTGCCGGTCGTGCCGATGTTCCATGTCAACGCCTGGGGCCTGCCCTATGCCGCGCCGATGGTCGGCGCCGCGCTGATCATGCCGGGGCGCGCTCTCGATCCGGTCTCGCTGCTCGGCCTGATGGACGGCGAGCGCGTCGATCTTGCGGTCGGCGTGCCCACGGTCTGGCTGGCTCTGGCCAATCACATGCGCCAGACCGGCGCGCGCTTCAAGACGCTCAAGCGGATCATGTCGGGCGGGGCGGCGCTGCCGCGCGCTTTGGTCGCCGCTTTCGCGGAAATTGGCGTCGAAGCCTGTCAGGGCTGGGGCATGACCGAGACCAGCCCGGTGGTGACCTATAATAGCGCCAAGCCCGCCACCGCCGCGCTCACGGGGGAAGCGCGCTTCGACCATGCGATCAAACAGGGGCGCGCCCTGTTCGGCGTGGATGTCCGCGCCACCGGCCCGGATGGCGGCGAAACGCCATGGGACGGCAAGAGCCAGGGCGACATATCCTGTCGCGGCCACTGGATCGCCAGGGGCTATTTCCGCTCAGCCGAGAGCGAAATCGGCGACGAGGCCTGGTTTCCCACCGGCGACGTCGGGGTGATCGACGAAAACGGTTTTATGCTGCTCACCGACCGGTCGAAGGACCTGATCAAATCGGGCGGCGAATGGATCAGCTCGATCGAGCTCGAAAATATCGCGGTCGGCCATCCCGATGTGGCGGAAGCGGCGGCGATAGCGGCGCCGGATGAGAAATGGGGCGAAAGGCCGCTGCTGATCGTCGTCCCGCGCGCCGGCCATGAGCCGCAGCCGGAAGACGTGCGCGCCTTTTTCAAGGGCAAGGTCGCCAATTTCGCCGTTCCCGACCGGGTGATCGTCGCCGGCGAATTGCCCCACGGAGCGACCGGCAAGATTCTCAAGAACGAATTGCGGCGGGTTTACGCCGGCGGCAAGTGAACGGTTTTGCCGCAAGGGTAAGGCCGGTCGCAAAAAGGACACAGAACCAGTGAAATTGCGCGAAAGCCCGCGAAAAGCTTGGCAAAGGCGTCGCGATCGTTGTTAAGCAACGACGCCTCTCAGGGAAATTGCGAATCATGTGGCGTGCGCAAAAAACTCCGGCTCTTGTTCTGGCCGTCATGCTCGGCGTGACGCCTTTCGCGCCTGTGACATCCTGGGCGCAGAGTCCGCTGTCGCCCGAGCCGATGGCGAACCAGCCTCCGGCGGCGTCGCCCCAGCTCCCGGCCGCGTCCGATATCGATTCGTCGCCCTTGCCGCCACCGGCCGCCGCCCCGGCCTCTCCCGCTCCCGCCGCGGCCGCAGCGCCCCAGGTCGAGACGCCCCAGGTCGAGACGCCCCAGATCGAGACGCCCAAGTCCGAGGCCCCCAAGTCCGAGGCCCCGAAAACCGAGGCCCCGAAAACCGAGGCCCCGAACCCCGCGGCCCAGGCGAAACCGCCTGGAGCGGCGCCGCAACAGGCCGCGGCCGCAAAGCCCAAGCCGCGTCCAAAGCCGGTTCCCCGCGAAATGGCGTTGTCGGACGATCCGAACCCCGTCCTCCAGCCGGAAACCTTTTTCACCACCGCCAAGGCCTCGGAGCGTTACGCGGCGATCGTCGACGCCGGCGGCTGGCCTGTCGTCCCAGGCGACTTGCGGCCCGGCGCGCATGGTCCGGCGGTCGAAATCCTGCGCCGTCGCCTCGCCGTCGAGGGCGACCTTGTCGGCGCCGAGGCCAATGGAGCGCGCTGGACCCCCGCGCTCACGGCGGCCGTCAAAAGATTCCAGTTCCGCAACGGCTTGCGGCAGACCGGCGTCGTCGCCGGCATGACCCTGCGCGCGATGAACGTGCCGGCCAATGTCCGCTTCAAGCAGCTCGCCTCAAGCGCGCAGCGGCTCGCGGGGCTGAATTTCCCCTTCGGCGACAAATATGTGGCGGTGAACATCCCGTCTCTGGCGGTCGATGCGGTCGAGAACGGGCGCGTCTTCCATCGCTATGCCGTGATTGTCGGCGGTCCGGAGCATCAGTCGCCCCAACTCACCGCCAAGATCGTCGCGATCAATCTCAATCCGACCTGGACGGTGCCGGTCTCGATCATCAAGAACGAGATCATCCCGAAAATGCGCAAGCAGCCGAATTATCTGGCGCGCGACCATATCCGCATCCTCAATTATCAGGGACAGGAGATCAATCCGCGGTCGATCGACTGGAATTCGGACAAGGCGACCAACTACATCCTGCGGCAGGACTCCGGCAAGGGCAATGCGCTCGGCCTGATCCGCCTCCAGATGCCCAATCCCGACTCGGTCTATATGCACGACACGCCGACGCGGAACCTGTTCGCCAACGATTACCGCTTCCTGTCCCATGGCTGCGTGCGGGTGCAGGGCGTCTACGACCTCGCCGCCTGGGTGCTCCAGGGCGTTCCGGTGACGGCGGCCATCGCGACGGCGCTGCCGGCGCCGAGCATTTCGCCCGATCTCGGCGTGTGGACCGCGCGGCTGATCCAGCAACGGATCGCGAGCGGCGTGCGCGAGGACATCAAGCTGCCTAAGCCGGTGCCGGTGGTTTGGGTCTACATGACCGGCTGGGCCTCGGCCGATGGCATGGTCCATTTCCGCGACGACGTTTACAACATCGACACGGTCGGGGGCTGAAACCGCCGCGCGGCCCGTTCGGCCGCCGGCGATTTACCTGGCCAGTTCGTTGCGCGGATTATAGGGCCTGTCGGCGCGCATCTTCCGCGCCAGCTCCTCAAGCTCCACACTCGCGCCCTCGGGAAGGACGATGCGCAAGGTCACCAGCAGGTCGCCGGCGGGCTTGCCGTTGGCGGCGGGCAGGCCCTTGCCGCGCAGGCGAAGGGTGCGGCCGGAATTGCTGTGCGGCGGCAGGTTCAGCTCGACCTTGCCGCTGAGCGTCGGCGCCTCGACTTTCGCGCCCAGCACCGCCTCGTAAAGGGCGATCGGCAGGTCGAGCCGCAAGTCGCGGCCGTCGATCCGGAACAGGCCGTGCTTCTCGAAACGCACCGTCACCAGAGCGTCGCCGGCAGGGCCTCCGCTCGCGCTGGGCTGGCCCTGGCCGCGCAGGCGAATCTGCTTGCCTTCCTCGATGCCGGCGGGAACATTGACTTCCAGCGTCCGGCCATTGGGCGTCAGCACCCGCGCCTTGCCGCCATGGATGACGGTTTCGAGCGGAATGGCGGCTTCGAGCGCGACATCGGCGCCCGGTTCGCGCGCCTGCCGCGCGCCGCCGCCAAAGCCCGGCCGCCCGCCGCCCCGTCCGCCGCTGAACAGATCGGCGAAAATGTCGGCCGCCTCGAAACCGCGGCCGCCGCCGCCGAAATTGAACTCGAAATGCTCACCGCCGGGACCGCCGCCGCGCCGGAAGCCGCCGGGGCCCGCGCCGGCGCCAAAACCTTCGAAACCGGGATGGCGCGGCTTGCCTTCGGCGTCGATCTCGCCGCGGTCGAACTGGGCGCGCTTCTTATCGTCGCCGACGATCTCATAGGCCGCGTTGAGCTCGGCGAATTTTTCCTTCGCCTTGGGATCTTTGGGATTCTGGTCGGGATGGTGCTGTTTTGCGAGCTTGCGGAAGGCCTTTTTGACATCGGCCTGCGAGGCGCTCTTGCCGACGCCGAGAACTTGGTAGGGATCGCGCATTCTCGTCATAAGCCCATTTCATCGGCGGCCCCCGCGAGGCGCCGCCGCCATGTCTTCGCCTCTATTTGGGCGAGAGACGGGCTTCGCGCAAGGGGGCGCGCGCCGCTTTCGCCGGCTGCAGCTCTGCGATTTTCCATTGTGCGTTCTTGTCGCGGCAGGCCGCGCCCTGTTCCAGGCGGGAACTGGCAGGGGTGTCGAACCGGGCCGAGAATTTGCGGCAGATCAGATCCTTCGACGGATAAGCGAAGCCGACCGGGGTGATCTCGCCATGGGCGTTGCTCACCGGATTGTCCCAGCGCACCGAGGCGCCGTTGCCCTGGGGGTCGAGCGCGATGGCCAGGGCGCCGAGGACGCGGCGGCGGTCTTCCTCGTCCAGCGCGAGCGGCAAATGGGACGAGGCGGCGCCCTGGGGCGGCGGCGCCGAGATCGAGCCCGTCGGTTCAGCGTCGATTCCCCCATCCAGCGGCGTCGCCACCGCGCAGGCCGCGAGGCCCTGGCACAGCAGGGCGCAGGCGATCAGGCGGCGCGCCAGCGGAAAATCTTGCCGCCCTGGCGATGGCGGTTCACTATGCTGAAACAGGGGAAGGCGCACGCGAGCGTGATCCGGACGAAAAGAACTGTGGGAAGGCCATATTCCGATGAACGCATTAACGGGGCGTAACCACAGACCCGTCCGCGAACCTTTCGATTTGTTCAGGAGCTGGATGGACGAGGCGGAAAAACACGAGATCAACGACCCCAACGCCATGTGCCTCGCCACGGTGGACGCCCAGGGGCTTGCCAACGCCCGCATGGTGCTGCTGAAGGGTTTCGACGACGAAGGCTTCGTCTTCTACACCAATGGCGAAAGCGTCAAGGGGAAAGAACTGGCGGCGCATGCGAACGCGGCGGGCGTGCTGCACTGGAAGAGCCTGCGCCGGCAATTCCGCTTTCGCGGCCCGGTGGAGCCGGTCAGCGACGCCGAATTGGACGCCTATTTCGCCAGCCGCGCGCGCGACAGCCGCATCGGCGCCCGGGCGAGCCGGCAGTCGCGGGTGCTGGAGAGCCGATTCGCGCTGGAAAAGGCGGTCGCGCTCCAGGCCGCGCGGTTCAATATCGGGCCGGTGCCGCGCCCGCCTTACTGGGGCGGCTACCGCATCCGTCCGGTCGAGATCGAATTCTGGTCGGACAAGCCGTTCCGCCTTCACGAACGCATCCGCTATACGCGCGAAAGGCCGGAAGGCGACTGGGTGAGCGAGGCGCTCTATCCGTGAGCCGGTCCCGCCGCCTCTATCCGGCGCAACCGGCTCTCGCCGTCAGCATCGCGGTGTTTCGCGAGGGAAAGGTGCTGCTGGCGAGCCGCGCCGAGGCGCCTTACCGGCGCATGTTCACGCTGCCGGGCGGGCTGGTCGAGACCGGCGAGACGGTCGAGGCCGCCGCCTTGCGGGAATTGCGCGAGGAGACCGGGGTTCTGGCGCGGCTCATCGGATTCAACCAGATTTTCCAGCACATCGCCCGCGACGGCGCCGGCAGGGTCGAGCGCCATTATGTCATTCTCTCCTTCGTCGGCCATTGGCTGGCGGGCGAGGCGGCGCCCGGTCCCGAAGCCGCCGAGGCGCTTTGGCGCACGCCGGGCGATTACCAGGGGCTTTCGCTGACCCCCGGTCTGACCCATATTGTCGCCGACGCCCAACGAATCGTGGAAGCTGCGCAATGAAGGCCAAATGGCGACGGAGGCGGCCGGGTCTGCTCGCCCTGGGCCTGTTTGCCGGGGCGATCGGCTTGGTCGCGCAAGCGGGCGCGCCGGCGCGCGCGCAGTTCTTCTTTCCCTTTTTCGACAACCGGCCGACCGCCGCGCCGGACGCCGGCGACGGGGCGCGACGCCGCGCCGAGCGTCTCCGTCACAGGGCCAAGGCGCACAAGAAGCAGAACGCCGCCGGCAAGAACGTCAAGGCTCCCGATGCGGCCAAGCACGAGGCCGCCAAGGCGGCCGAGAACGCCAATGCGGCGCCGCCGGCCGAGGGGCCGCCGCCGCCCTACGAGCCGCAGTTGCTGCGTCTTTCGGAAATCATGGGCGCCTTGAGCTATCTGCAGCCGCTTTGCGGGGCCTCGGGCGCAGCGCGCGCGCCGTGGCGCGCCGAGATGGAAAATCTGATGAACGCCGAAAACGCCGGGCCGTCGCGGCGGGAAAAGCTCGCCGGCGCCTTCAATCGCGGCCTGCGCGGCTATGAATTTTCCTATCACGCCTGCACGCCCAGCGCGCGTCTGGTCAGCGCGCGTTTTCTCGACGAAGGCGCGCGGATCGCGCACGATATTTCGACGCGTTATCGCGCCAATTGACCTGCGGAAAGAATTAACTCTGAATTAAAGAGCCCTGTTAACCCTTTCTTAAGACGCAACTCGCCACACGCCGCCGCTCCCGGTAAGGTCAGCCCTGCGATGACCTTTCCTGCGAGTCCATTTCCCGAACTCTCCAGCGCCGAAGACGAGCGCCGCGCCGCGCTGGCTTTCGTCACCGAGGCTTTCGCCGAGGCGATTCTGGCGGGAATCGAGAGCGAGAGCTTCGCCCACGCCGCTTTGTTCGCGGCCTTGCAGGAGCTGGTCGAAACCTATGGCGAGGACGCGGTCGCCGATTTCGCCGGACGCCTGCCCGAGCGCATCAAGGCGGGCGAATTCACCGTCGCGGTCAAGCACTGAGAATTCAGAGGGAATGTTGCGCCGCTGGTCCGGCGGGCGCGGCGAACAAGGCGCCGAGACGGCGAAAAACGCCTCGCGTCCGCGCCTCGCGTCGGCGCGGGAGCGCAAAAGTCTCCGGCGTGGCGAAGTCAAGCGAAGGGGGCAGGGGCAGCGCCATCAAGGGCGCGAAGGCGCGGCGCAGCCTCTCGCTCTGGCGCCGCCATTCCGCCACGCGACGGGCCGCTTCGGGGCTGGTTTCGAGGAAAGCGGCGATCTCCGCGCTTCGGTCCTCGTCTAGCAGATCGTCGGCGTAGCGATGAAGGTCGCTTTCGGCTTCATTTCGGGCGCCCGGGGCCAGCGCGACCAGATGCGGGCGGCTGGCGCCGGAAATTTCGCTCGCCAGCCGGGCGCGCGCCACCACCAGCCGCGCCAGCGCGCGCTGTTGCGGAATGCCGAGCGCGCGGCCGGCCTCGGCGTAGCTCAAGCGCTCCAGCACGACCAGGGCGAGAATCGCGCGCAGGTCGAGGGGGAGACGGGGAAGGGCGCGCGCTTCGGGGGCCCAGGCGAAATGGCCCGCCGATTCGCCGGAAGCGGCCTTCGCGCTGTCGCGGCCGGCAGCGTCGAGGATTTCCGCCGCCGCGTCGGCGAAATGCCGGCGCGCCAGCGCCGTCGCGCGGCGGAACAGGACGGCGTCGCACGCCTGCTCGCCGGCGTGGCCGGCGGCGGAACGTTCCCGCCAGATGTCGAGCAGAGCTTTTTTCGCCAAGTCGTCGGCGTCCTGGTTGGCGCGCGGCGAGAGGCCGCCGTCGCCGCGCGGCCAGGCAGCCAATAGCGCATGGGCGTAGCGCCTCAGTCGCGGCGCTGCGCCGACAATCGCCTCGCACATGGCGGTCGCGCCTCCCCTTGGTCCTGCGCGTCGAGGACCAGCTGTTGGTCACTTGTTGTTAAAGACTATTAACCAATCTGGTTCACCTTGAACAGGGCGGGGACGCTTGGATCCCCGACTTTCGCGGCGCCATCAACAAGAATTGCGTCGCCGGGGCCGTTTCGCGTCCGGCCCGCGCCGCCCGCGCCCTGGCGGCGCAACCCGGCGGGCTCTTGCCTCCGGCGCCCGCCAAGGCTAAATGGCCCGACACGCCATGTTGGGACAGATGATGACGATGACAGAAGCCGAAGCGGCCACCGCGAATCTTCAGACGGGCGCGATGCGCGGCAAGCGCGGTCTGGTCATGGGACTGGCCAACAATCGCTCGATCGCCTGGGGCATCGCCAAGGCGGCGCGGCAGGCCGGGGCGGAAATCGCGCTCACCTATCAGGGCGAGGCGCTGGAGCGCCGGGTCCGGCCGCTCGCCGGCGAACTGGACGCCCTGGTCGTCGGCGAGTGCGACGTCACCAACAAAGAATCGCTGGACCATGTTTTCGCCGAAATCGAGCGTGTCTGGGGCAAGCTGGACTTTGTCGTCCATTGCATCGCCTTTTCCGACAAGGACGAACTCACCGGCCGCTATGTCGACACCAGCGAGGAGAATTTCAAAACCTCGCTGCTGATCTCCTGCTATTCCTTCACGGCGATCGCCCAGCGCGCCGAGAAGCTGATGAAGAACGGCGGCTCGCTGCTGACCCTGACCTATTACGGCGCCGAGAAATGGATGCCGCATTACAATGTGATGGGCGTGGCCAAGGCGGCGCTGGAGGCGAGCGTGCGCTATCTCGCCGCCGACCTCGGCGAGAAGGACATCCGGGTCAACGCCATTTCCGCCGGCCCGATCAAGACCCTCGCCGCCTCGGGGATCGGCGATTTCCGCTACATCCTGAAATGGAACGAATATAACGCGCCGCTGCGCCGCACCGTGACCATCGAGGAAGTCGGCGACAGCGCGGTCTTCCTGCTCTCGCCCATGGCGCGCGGCGTCACCGGCGAAATCCTGCATGTGGACGCCGGCTATCACATCGTCGGCATGAAGAACCCCAGCGCCCCCGACATCGGCGAGATCGCGAAAAAATTCTGATCGCACCCATGGCCGCCGGTTCCGCGCCGCGCCTTTATTTTTTGCGCCATGGCGAGACCGACTGGAATGTCGAAGGACGGCTGCAGGGCCGGCAGGACATTCCGCTCAACGCGCTGGGGCGCGCACAGGCCGAGCGCGCCGGCCGCAAGCTGAAGGATCTTTTGGCTTCGGCGGGCTTGCCGCCGGAGGACACGCTTTTTCAATCCTCGCCCTTGGGCCGCACCCGCGAAACGCTGAAAATCGTGCGGCGCGCCCTTGGCCTGCCGCCGAAAGGCGGCGCTTTCGACGACAGATTGCTGGAATTCACTTTCGGGCGCTGGGAGGGCCTGACCTGGCCCGAGGTCTGCGCCCTCGATCCCGAACTGGCCCTGGCCCGCGGGGCCGACAAATGGAACTTTTGTCCGCCGGGCGGCGAGAGCTACGCCCAGCTCACTGAGCGGCTCGCGCCGTGGCTGGACGAGCAGGACCGCCCGAGCGTGGTGATTTCCCATGGCGGGGTCGCCCGCGCTCTGATGCGGATGATCGGGAATTTAAGCGAACAACGCGCCCCGACCGCGAATATCTGGCAGGACCGGGTGCTGGTGTTTTCGCGGGACCGGTTCGATTGGGTGTGAGCGCCAGGGCGCCACGCCGGAAGGGCTGTTGACGCGCAGCCGTTTGCAAAGCTCAATTGATTGAGCGTGCGACGTCGGCTTGACCCATTCTCGTTTGAAGATTATAAGTTTCAACTTATATATTTTCGAGGTCATTGCGGTCGATGGCGTGGACGGTTTCGTTTCATCCCGATTTCGAGAGCGAATTTGCGAATTTCGACGAAAACGTCGCCGATGAGCTTTTGGCCTATGCGGGGCTGCTTGAAAAATTTGGACCGAATCTGAAACGGCCGCACGCGGATACGCTGGCGGGTTCAAAGCACAAGAATCTGAAGGAGTTGCGCTTCGTGGTCGAAAAGCACGAATGGCGCGTCGCCTATGCTTTCGATCCGAGGCGCGAAGCCATCCTGCTGGTCGGAGGCGACAAGACAGGGACCAATGAGGGCCGGTTTTATAAGGCGCTCATCACCAAAGCCGAGGCGCGTTACGACGACCACCTCGCCGGTTTGGAGGAGAATGGGAAATGACGACCTTGCGGGAAATGCTAGGCAGGCTTCCGCCGGAGAGGCGCGAGGCGATCGCCAAACGGACCGACGAACTCATTGCCGAGGAATTGACCCTTCGCGACGTGCGGAAGGCTCTCAACTTCACCCAGGAGCAAATCGCGCGCGCGCTCAACGTCAAACAGGCGAATGTGTCTCAGATGGAAATGCGCGCCGACCTCCTTCTTTCGACATTGAGCAGTTACATCGAAGCCATGGGCGGAACCCTGGAGCTGACCGCGCGGTTCGAAAATCGACCTGCGATCAAGTTGCAAGGCTTTGCCGCGCTATCCGAACAGCCGCATGCGTTAACGGCCAATCGATCGCCTACAGGCAGGGCCAAGAGGGTCGGCAAAAAACAAACGACTGGCCAAGAAAAAAATCTGGCGCGGGCCTGAAGCCCAAGCACGGGATCGATTTCGAGGCGGCCAAGGCGCTTTGGCTGGCTCTCGATGGAAAAATCTCGATTTCTGCAAGAAATCATTCACCGGGCCGCAGTTCCATAATTTCTGCCGTGGAAATGGTCTTACGCTCGATGAGCGCACGAGCAACAGCTTCGACCCACAACCAGTGTATTTGAAGTAGACGGCGCGCGGCGTCTTCAAGCTGCCGGAGATACGCGTCGCGGTCACTGTCGGCCCATCCAGCATTGTCCTCGATAATCGAGCGAGCACATTGTTGGTCGTAGGCGTCACCCGCATCGTGAGGACGCCCAGAAAAGCGCAAGTCGTGCGCGATTGTCCCGGCAAGCTTTGTCAAAATGCGGGCTTCGATGTAGGCGATCTTTTCAGGTGAGGCGTCAAGGTGAGTTTTGAACTCGGGTCGGAAATCTACCGAAAACTCATTTTTACCGGCAGCGCCGCTGTCCGGGATGATGGTAACGGAGATTGGCGGTCTATCGAGAACTGCCCCAACAACGGCATGGCCCGCCTCGTGATACGCGGTAGCTTCCTCGTCGGATGATTGGCTCGGGATCACAGGATGCTCGTTTCTAGAAACAGCCCTAATTCTGTGGCACGGAAATGCACGAATCTAAGATTGACTTTAAGCACGATTTTCATTGCACACCCTGAAGAACGCACTGAAATGTCGTCGTCCACTGAGTTCCGTCCGCTTCCGTTCCCGGCCTCCCGATGGCGGACCACTTGGCTGTCTTCAATTCTTTATTGATAATAAATTGATTGATTGCGTCACGCGTTATTAACGTCGCTTCCAGTATCTTTTCTCCATCCGAAAATGTGGTCCCGTCATCGCCTTTTTTAATATACAAATCGCCCTTGGCGTTTAATTCTCCTGACCTCGTCATCAAAATAAGCTTGTCAGCATACACAAAGTATGTGACCTTAACGATGTATTGCTTATAACTATTTCAATTTTTCCTTATCGTTAAATATCCGCCAGCGCATTTCAATAAAGTTGCGCCCTGAACGACGGGAACAAAACACAGGCGTCCAACCAAGGCTGGAATACCGATTAAAATTAAGTTTGCATGCATCATATCAGCCCCCTGTTGGTCAGCAAACTTCGATTGGTGCCGTAATTAATCAGGTCTTCCGGTCGTCTTTCCGCGCACGGTTTTCTTCAAACTGCACGGCGCGCAGTTCATCAGCTGCGCTCTCGACGCAAGCGTCCCATTCCTCCCAGTCGAATAATTCCGTAGCCACTTCCTTTGCCTCCTCTTCGTCAGCATTTCTCTTCCTGATCGCCTGTTCTTCTTTGTATTCGTTGATCCATAGTGGAAGCATAACGATCATAAAAAAGGCGATGACGCCCAACATCGTATATGGCTTCGGCACCACATACGCCACGGCGATGAGTCCTACTATTTCAATAACCAGCACTTCTTTTTTCATTTGAATGCGCCATTATTTTTTTTTGTTGCGATGATTGCGGTTTAGTTGTTTGTGGGGTAAAAGTGCCGCCATTGTCCCCAATTGCCTTCATGTAAGTGGATTGCGCATTCCAAGCCGCATGCAACGCTTCGGTTTTCGCGTCCATGGCGTGTTGCCATTCGCGCGACAATGACGCCAATGGCGCTTTATACTGTAATTGTATTGTACGGATGCGTTCTCGGTATTCCAATTTCAGGGAAGGAACACGTTTCGTTGCTTCATGCTTCAGTGTTTCTATCCGTTTTTCGTAAGTACGCTCCGCGTTGTTCAGGCGCGCTTGGGTTTCACGGACCAAGTCAAGCAGCCGAGCCTCGTATTCCTGCTGCAAGGAAAACAGACGCTTCCGGTGCTCTCCGTGGACCGCGCCCTGACGCTGGACGACCTCTTTGAAGGAAGTCTCGCATGCCTCGTAGCGTGCTTCGCTTCGCGCCCAGTCCTGCCAAATGTCATCGACATGAGCCTTATAGGCAGAGTCGGTGGCGTAGCGGCGCTCATGCACAGCCTTGGCCGCCTCGTAGCCCGCGTCGCGTTCGGCGAAAAATATTTTGGCTTCTTCGGTATCGTGGCGGCGCGTCATTTCATCCATGACCGCACGGAGCCTTTCACCCAAAGCTTCGTTCGCTTTTTGCTCGGGGCTGAGTGTTGTTTGGAACAATTCCTTAAATGGTAATTTAAACTGCGGTTTATAGTCGCGAGCAAGCTGCCGGGAAAGTTCATCCAGTTCTTTGTATGTCATTTTTTCCAATTCTTGCGCGCTCATCATTCACCTCCCTTCTGCTGAATTTGTCCGCTCAAAATTTCATGATTTGAGCGCAGTTCGGCCTTCTCAGAGGTTTGAAAGCGTCAGATTCTTACCAGCAAGATTTTTCATGCTGACAAGAGAAGCAATCAATTCTTCGGCCATGTTTTCCCCCGTCTGGAGTGGATGGAGTAGTGCCAATCATGACGACGAGGATGTTTTAGAGCCTCGTCCTCGGTCGCATATTCGGCAACACGTGCAACAAACTGCCCTTCGCGTGTGACGCGATCAACCTTAAAAGGTTTGGGGTCAGGCTCTCCTTCGACTCTCATGATTTCATGGTCCATTGAATGTCTCGTTTCGTCCGGATGGCAGGAACGACTGCGCTTTGAATTATAGATCGATGTTCGACACAAACCCATCAAACGCTAAAGCGGTCGCCGCGATGTGGATGGCAGCCAGAAAATTCCCAGCGTTTCGAAAAGCCAATTCAGCCGCAAATGGTGGTCCTCGGCAGCATGAGCCTCGGTGGGAATCTGAGATTTCGGGAGATTTAGGGGACATGATTCGAAATCCCCAATTCGAAAAGCCGGGATGCGGGCGATTCGTGCGGTCAGCGGAGACTCCAAGCCAAAAAATGTCAATTCGTACCACGCCTGTTCAGTGGCATTAAGAAATTGGCGAGTTCGTATCGCTGGAATTCTCAAGCGGATGATTGCAAATTTGCTTCTCGGGATCGGGAGGGCGGTTGGAGGCGATCGGCGTCCTTATCCAGCGGTATTTTCACATTGTCGTCGGACCGCCATTCCGCTCCAGCTCCTCCGCCAGCTCTGCGGCCAGGGCAAAAAACCGTCGGCGCACGTCCGGGGCGAAAGGATTCATCCGCTCGATGGCGTAAAAAACCTCGGGCGCGTCGTGGCGGACCATGTCCACCGCGCGCAGCAGCAGGTCGAAGCTGGCGGTGGTCATGTTGCGGGGCAGGGGCTCCATCTCGACCAGAACCTTGGCGATGAGATGGGTGAGGCCCTGCACCATGGCCGCGTCGCGGTCGTGCTCCTCGGG
This sequence comes from uncultured Pseudomonadota bacterium, assembly GCA_963703385.1. Lineage (GTDB taxonomy): Bacteria > Pseudomonadota > Alphaproteobacteria > Rhizobiales > Beijerinckiaceae > Rhodoblastus. The sequence goes on along the minus strand of OY969816.1, from coordinate 2,235,837 downwards.
AGTCGCAGAGAATCGCATTCAGGCCGAAGGTCTTGCGCAAAAAGGCCGCGAGCGGGCGGGCGCCAAAACCGCGGATCGGGCAGATCGCGATCTTCAGGCCCTTGATCCCGCCGCGCGCGCTTTGCGGGCCGAACATCGGATGGGTTCCGATAATGTCGACATGATCGGGCAGTTCGGCCAGCATGATCCGGGCCGGCAGCGTCTTGACCGAACAGACGTCGAGCACCGTCGCGCCGGGGCGCAGATGCGGGCGGATGGCGGCGATGGCCGCGCTCAACTGCGGCACCGGCATGGCGAGGATGACGAGATCGCAAGCCCCGGCCGTCGCTGCGTCGCTCAAGCTCACGCCCCGGACCGCCGTCCGCCGCGCGGATTCGGCGCTCCTGTCGGCGGCGCAGGCCGGGTCATAAGCGAAAACCGGGAACAAAGGCGCCAGATGCGACGCCGCCAGCCGGCCGAAGGCGCCATAGCCGATCAGGCCGATTTTTATGCGCGGCTTCGATCCGGGCCGCCGTGTCGGGCGATCGCTCACTTAAAATTCCCGCCCAGCGGCCTCACTTCGTCTGGTCGTAGGAGCACGCGCCAGGGAATTTGTTGAATTTGATCGGGCCGCCGCAGGGATCGCAGCCGGCCACGAGGGCGCAGAGCGCGAGAATGGCGCCAAGCCGAAAACAAGTCTTCACGATCCCCTCCTGTCGCGACAGGCCTTCCTTGCGTCGGGCCGGGGCCGAAAGTCAAGCCGTTGGCGCGGGCGTCGGTTAACCTTAAGAAAGAATCAGCGCGCGCCGGCGCCGTCGTTTGAGGTAAATCAATTTGATATCGACGAAAAACGCGATAACCTTAATCAACCTTAACTTTTCCAACACCCTCGGCCTCGCCGCTCGGAATTCCGGGATGACGGATTATTACCCTGTGCTTACGCGCGCCGTCGACGCTTCGCGATCGTCGGATCCGCACGCGCGACAGACGATCTATCGTTCCGCGCGGCGGGCGATGGTGAAGGCGCTCGTCGGCGCCGGACCCAACGCGTCGAACGCGCTTCTCAACCGGGAACATGGCGAATTCGACACCGCGGTCGCCCGGGTCGAAGGCGAAGCCCTGCGCAAATTTCCGCCGGCGCGTCCCGAACGCGCCCCGGAAGAGCTTGCTCCGAAAGATTTGACCCGCGCCGCGTCCCGCCGCCTGACCGACGCAAGGCCGACTGACCGAAATCAGGATGAAGATCGTTCGCGTGGCGTCGAGGAGAGTTCCATGTCCAGGCTTGATGAGTTGAACAAGATCTTGCGCAAGCTGCAAAGCGACTCGCCCGGTCTGGAGGCCAGCGCGCTGATCTCCGAAGACGGCCTGATGATCGCCAGCGCCCTGACGCCCGACCTCGAGGAGACGCGCGTGGCCGGCATGACCGCCACTTTGCTCAACCTTGGCACGCGCGCCGCGGTCGAACTGGCGCGCGGCGAAGTCAAGGAGGTCATCATTCGCGGCGATCGCGGCTATGCCGTGATGATTGACGCCGGGCGCGGCGCGCTGCTCCTGGCGCTCGCCAACGAGACCGCCAAGCTCGGACTGATTTTCTTTGACATGCACGAGGCGATCCGCAGCCTGAAGAAAGTCCTTTGAGAGTCCGCGACGGCCTCGAAGCGCCAGTCTTCAGGAGTTGGTGATGGCAAATATCGTATTGTTCAATGACGGAACGCACCGCAACGTCCTGCTTGAGGACATGGACGGCGGCGGCCTGGCGGTGCAGAGCAACCAGCACGTCATTGTCCATGGCGACAGCGGGATGATCCTCGATCCGGGCGGCCACAAGGTCTACGGCAAGGTTCTGGCCGAAACCTTCGCCGTGCTGGGCCGCGCCAAGCTGCGCCACATTTTCCTTTCGCATCAGGACCCTGACATTGTCGCGGCGATCAACGGCTGGCTGATGACCACCGACGCCGAAGCCCATGTTTCGAGCCTGTGGGTGCGCTTCGTCCCCCATTTCGGCCTCGACCGGCTGGTGGCGGACCGTCTCCGAGCCATTCCGGACGAGGGAACGATTTTCGACCTCGCCGGCGCCAAGCTCTTGGCCTTGCCGGCGCATTTCCTTCACTCCGAGGGGAATTTCCAGCTTTACGACCCGACCTCGAAAATTCTCTACAGCGGCGATCTCGGCGCCTCGATCGGCATGGACTATCGCGAGGTCACGGATTTCGACGCGCATCTGCGCTATATGGAGGGCTTCCACCGCCGCTACATGTGCTCGCGCGTGGTGATGCGCGCCTGGGCCGACATGGTGCGCGGCCTCGACATCGAGATCATCGCGCCGCAGCACGGCGCCTTGTTTCGCGGCAAGGACATGGTGAAAAGATTCATCGACTGGTGCGCGGACCTGGAATGCGGGGTCGATCTAATCACCCCGACTTTTCGCGTTCCCAGCGCCTGATCCTGACCACGATGGTGAACGGCGCAGATGGCGATGAACGCCGCCGATAACAGCGAAGACCGGTTCTTCCGGCTCGCCGGGGAGGACGCGCCCGTTTCGGTCGCCGTGGCCTTCGCGGCGCTCGGCTTTCTGCTCGCCACCGTCGCCAGCGCGCAATTCATGAACGAATGGCGCGCGCTGCCGCCAGCGCCTGCCGCGCCCGAAAACATCGCGGCGCCTCCTGCGGCTCCGGCCACGCCTGAGGTCAAGCCTGAGGTGAAGCCGGCCCCCGCGCCCGAAACGCCTGTCCCGGCGCCGCCCGCGCCGGCGTCCCCGCCGGTTCAGGCCGCGGCGCCCCCCGAAGCCGCGTCCGTCAAGGCGCCCAATGCCGTCGCGAATCCTGCGCCGCCTCCCGCCACGGCGGCGGCGCCCGCCGCCGCTCCGTCCACAGCTGCCCCGCCCGCCGCCCCGCCTGCCCCGCCCGCCGCCCCGCCTGCGGCGCCTGCCGCCACGCCTGCGCCCGCCGCTGCGGCGGCGCCCGCGCCCGAATCGCGTCCGCCCGCCGTCTGCCTGCCCATCGTTTCGATTCCCTTCGACCTCAACAGCGCGCGTTTGAAGGCGACGGGACTGGACGAAAAAACGGCGGCTTTGCGGGATTGGCTGCTCGCCCATAAAGGCGCCATACTTTCTGTCGAGGGCCATGCCGACTCCACCGGCCCGGAGGCCTTCAACGTCCTGTTGAGTTACAAGCGCGCCGAGGCCGTCGCCGCCTGGCTGGTGAAAGCCGGCGCGCCGGCGGAACAAATCGCGACGCGGGCGGCGGGCACGCGTCCGCCGGCGCATTGGACGACGGAAATGCAAAGCAATCGCCAGGTCATTCTCCAGATCGAGGGCGTCGAGGCCTGTCGCGACGACAGCGCGCCGGCGCGTCAACCATGACTTCTCTCCCGCTTATCGTGGCTTTTCTCCCCGTTATCGTGGCTTTGGCTGCCGCCGTCCTGCTGCTGACCTCGGGCTATCTGATCGGCGTCCGGCTCGGCAGCCTCGCGCGCGAGCGCCTGCGCGACGTGACGATCCAGCAGAAACAGGCGCTGCAACTCGCGCATCGCGAAATTTCGCGCAAGGTCGAGGAGCATGAACAAGGCCTGCGCGCGACCATCGAGCAGGCGCTGGCGCCTCTGGTCAGCCGCGAAAAGCTGTCCCTGGACCTGTCGAGCCTGAAAACCGGCGCCGGCTCGCGCGACCTCACTTTGCTGCTCGACAAGATCGCCGAGGTCGGCAATTTCTCCGCTGTCGCGCTCAGCGATTCCGAAGGGCTGCCGCTCGCCGGCAACAGCGCCGCGCGCGACCTCGACCGCATCGCGGTCAATTCCTCGCTGGTTCTTCTGATGGCCGACCGGATCGGCGGCGGCGAATTGCCGGCGCCGACGGCGATTCTGGTGCGCGACGGCGCCGATCAGGTGACGCTCTATCGCATTTTCCAGGTGCAGGATCAGCGCATCTCGCTGACGGCGGTCTCGAATGGCGCGCCTTTGACCCTGACCACGCTCGATCCCGCTTTGGCCAAGGTCGCGGGAATGCTCTCCTTCGAGCCGTGAGGCGAGAGGCAAGTCAGCCCGTCGGCTGCTCTTGCTTCGGGGTGTCGCAGGCAAGGGCGACCTCCCTGCCGGCCTTGAGCTCGGCAAGAAACCCTTCCGTGCGGGCGGAGATTGCGTCCTGGGCGACCGAGCCCAGCACCAGCCGCAGCGGCGGGTTCTCCATTTCGACCGCCCGTATTATGGCCCGCGCCCCGCGCACGGGGTCGCCGGCCTGGGTTCCGCTATAGGCCTGGGTCGCCTTGCGCCGCGCGATGGCCGTTTCGGCATAGGCGTCGATCGCCTTTTCCGGCGTTTTCAGCGAGCGTCCGGCCCAGTCGGTGCGGAACGGGCCGGGCTCGACGATCAGGACTTTTACGCCAAGCGGCGCCAGTTCCTTCGCCATGGCTTCGGACAGGCCTTCGACCGCGAATTTGGTCGCGTTGTAATAGCCGATGCCGGGGAAGCCGCAGACGCCGCCCATCGAGGAGATATTGACGATCGTCCCGCTTTTCTGCGCCCGCATGACCGGCAAGATGGCGCGGCTCATGGCGGCGAGGCCGAAAAAATTGGTTTCGAACATGGCGCGGATTTCGGCGTCCTCGCCTTCCTCGACCGCCGCCAGATAGCCATAGCCGGCGTTGTTGACCAGCACGTCGACGCGGCCGAATTTTTTCATCGCCGCCTCGACCGCAGCGGCGATTTGCGCCGGATCGTCGACGTTCAGCGCCGGCGCCAGGCCGGTTTCGCGATGACCGGCGACGAGATCGGCGATTTTCGCCGGGTCGCGGGCGGTGACGACGACGGAAAATCCGTCCGATAGCAGCATTCTCGACAATTCCCGCCCGAATCCGGTGGAACAGCCGGTGACGAACCAGACCGGCTTGCCCTGTTGCGACATGGCGCGCTCCAATTTGTTTGGCTTCCGTTCAGGTTGCAAATCCTAGACTTCCGATAGTGCGCCGCAAGCGAATTGCGGCTCGTGTCGCTTGCCAAAACGCAGGTCAGCGTTTTCGTGGCCGCGACCAAGGGCGGCCGCGCGCGCCAAGGGTAGGACGACGACCGAACCTGTGCTATGGCGAGGCCCGCCGGCGGCAGGCGAAGGCGCTGTCGGCGCGAATGGGATCAGGCGATGACGGAACTCGATACCGAACTCTTGATGGAAGAGAAGCCCGCGCCGGCGCGCGCGCGCGCCGCGCTTTCAGTGCTGCGCGGGTCGGTCCGTCCCGATCTGATTCGCGATGAGTTGCTCGCCGAAATCTTCGCCGCCACGGTCGCGGCCGCGCCCCACGCCGTCGCCATGATGACCATGGAGCGCAAGCTGACCTTCGCCCAGGTCGATCACGAGGCTTCGGCGATCGCGCGCGGCCTGGTCCGGCGCGGGATCGGCCCCGGCGACGTCGTCGGCCTGTGGGGAACGCGCGGGCCGGAGCTGTTGATCCGCCAGATCGCCATCGCCAAGACCGGCGCGGCCTGGCTGCCCTTCGACGCCGACGCGCCGCTCGACCGCATCGAAATCTCCTTGCTCGACGCCGAGGCCAAGGGGCTGCTGACCTCGGAAAGTCTCGCCGCCAAGGCGCGCGACGCGATCACGGCGCCGGTCCTGACCGAAATCGACCTGATCGACCGCGCCGACCAGACCCCGCTCGATCCGCGCAAGGCGGGCGCGACGCCCGACACGCCCGCCTATTTAATTTATACGTCAGGCTCGACCGGCGCGCCCAAGGGCATCGTCATCACCGGGCGCAACATTTGCCATTACCTGCGCTCGGCCAACGAAACCTATAAAATCAACAGATCCGACATCGTCTTCCAGGGCGCCTCGATCGCCTTCGACCTGTCGATGGAGGAAATCTGGATTCCCTACCTGGTCGGCGCGACCCTTTTCGTCGCCACGCCCACGGTGATGGGCGAGGCCGAGACCTTGCCCGACCTGATGGAAGAAATCGGCGTCACCGTGCTCGACACGGTGCCCACCCTTTTGTCGCTGATGCCGCGCGACGTCAAATCCTTGCGCGTCATCATTCTCGGCGGCGAGGCCTGCCCGCCGGCGATCGCCGCGCGCTGGACCCAGCCTGGCCGCACGATCTTCAATTCCTATGGTCCAACGGAGACGACCGTGGTGGCGACGGTCGCCGAAGTGCGGCCCGACGAGCCAGTCACCATCGGCGGGCCGATCGCCAATTACACCTGCTATGTCGCGGACGAGGCCCACCGCCTGCTCGAACGCGGCGCCGAAGGCGAATTGCTGATCGGAGGGCCGGGCGTGGCGCGCGGCTATCTCAAGCGCAACGCGTTGACGGCGGAAAAATTCATCGCCAATCCGTTCGATTCGACTGGCGACGACCGGGTCCTCTATCGCTCCGGCGACGCCGTGGCGATGGAGGCCGACGGCAAGATCGCCTTCCACGGCCGCATCGACGATCAGGTCAAAATCCGCGGCTTTCGCGTCGAACTGGGCGAGATCGAGGCCAGGCTCTCCGGCCAGCCCGGCGTCAATCAGGCGGCGGTGGTGCTGCGCAACGACGACGGTCTCGACCAGCTCGTCGCCTTCCTCGTCGCCGACAAGGGCGAGGCGCTCGAAGCGAAGAAATTGCGCGCCGAATTGCGCGGCGTCCTGCCGCCCTACATGGTGCCGTCACGCTACGAAATGCGGGAGGTTCTGCCGCGCCTCTCCTCGGGCAAGATCAACCGCAACGCCCTGAAGAAGGAGCCGCTTTCCGCAACAATGGCCGCCGCCGAGGCGCAGGAGGACCCGGAAACCGAAACCGAGCGCGTCCTGCTCGAAGCGGCGCAAAAGGTGCTGCCGCCGCAGACCATCCCGCTGGAGGCCGATTTCTTCACCGATCTCGGCGGCCATTCGCTGCTCGCGGCGCGTTTCATCTCGATCGTGCGCCAGACCCAGGCTTTGGCGGGGATCACTCTTCAAGACGTCTACAACGGGCGATCCTTACGCGCGATCGCGGCGCTGCTCGACGAAAAGGCGGCCGAAAGCGGCGGGCCGAAGGATCTGTCCTTCGAACCGCCGCCGCTCTACCGACGCTTTCTGTGCGGCCTCGCGCAGGCGGCGGTCCTGCCGTTCCTGCTGGCGCTTTCGACCGCGCAATGGCTGAGCATTTTCGTCTCCTACATGCTGCTGACCGACACCGACGCCTCGATCTGGCAGGAAATCGCCTCGTTGCTCAGCCTCTATGTCTCCGTCAATATCGCGACCGTGCTGCTCGCCATCGCCACCAAATGGCTGGTTATCGGCCGTTTCAAGCCCGGGCGCTATCCGATCTGGGGCGTCTATTATTTTCGTTGGTGGCTGGTCCAGCGCATGCTGACCCTGACCCACATCAAATGGTTCCAGGGCTCGCCGCTGATGCGGCTCTATCTCGTGGCGCTCGGCGTGAAAGTCGGCCAGGACGCCAATATTTCCGAACTGGAGATTGGCGCCACGGATCTCCTGACCATCGGCGCGCGGACGACCGTCGGCGCCCGCGCCAATTTCTCCAATGTCAGCTTTGTCGGCGCCGACATGATCGTCGGGAAGATCGAGGTCGGCCCGGACTGTTATATCGGCTCGTCCTGCGTGCTCGAAAATGACGTCGTGCTGGAGGAGGGCGGGGAGCTGCGCGACCTCACCGCGCTCGCGCCCTTCACCAGGGTCAACGCCTGGGAGATCTGGGACGGCTCTCCCGGCCGTTTCGTCGGTTCGGTGGACAAGGAGTCCCTGCGGCCCTTCCCCGAGGTTTCGGCCGCCAAACGCGCCCTGCAAACCTTCATCTATACCATCATGCTGCTGGCGATTCCGCCGGTCGGCCTGCTGCCGTTGTTCCCGGCCTTCTGGGTCTTCGACCGCATCGACGATTATCTCGGCCTCGCGGCGGTGAGCCGCAGGCTTTACATGGCCGCGATCCCGATCATGGCCTGGCCGACCTCCTTCGTCATGGTGCTGGTGACGGTCGCTTTCATCGCGCTCGTGCGCTGGACCGTGCTGCCGCGCGTGCGCGAAGGGATCTATTCGGTCTTTTCCTGGTTCTATCTGCGCAAATGGGCGGTGGCGCTCGCGACCGAGATCACCCTGGAGACGCTCTCCTCGCTCTACGCCACCGTCTATATGCGCGCCTGGTACCGCCTGATGGGCGCGAAGATCGGCAAGGATTCGGAAATTTCGACCAATCTCTCCGGCCGCTACGATCTGGTCGAGATCGGCGAAAAATGTTTTATCGCCGACGAGGTCATCCTCGGCGACGAGGACGTGCGGCGCGGCTGGATGCGGCTGGAAAAGCTGCGCACCGGCTCGCGGGTCTTCATCGGCAACGACGGGGTGACGCCGCCGGGCGCCGACATCCCGGACGGGACGCTGATCGGCATCAAGTCCAAGCCGCCAGCCAATGACGAAATTTCGGCCGGCGACACCTGGTTCGGCTCGCCGCCGATCAAGCTGCCGGTGCGCCAGAAATTCGACGGCGGCGGCTCGACCTGGACTTATGAGGCGCCGCGCTGGAAGAAATTCGCCCGCGCCGTCTTCGAGGCGGTCCACATTTCCTTGCCGACCATGTTGTTCATCACCTTCGGCACCTGGGCGATCGAATGGTTCGGGTCGGCGATGCTGGAGGCCGCCTATTTCCGGGTGTTCTGGATGTTCATCGCCGCCTCGACGCTGATCGCGGCGGTCATGACCCTCATCGTCATCGGGGTGAAATGGGCGACCATGGGCCGCTACCAGCCGGTGACGAAGCCGATGTGGTCGTGGTGGGCGATGCGCACCGAGGCGGTGGCCGTGCTTTATTGGGGTCTCGCCGGCAAGGTCCTGCTCGACCATTTGCGCGGCACGCCTTTCCTGCCCTGGTTCCTGCGCCTGTTCGGCGCGAAATTCGGCCAGGGCTGCGTGCTCGACATGACCGACATCACCGAATTCGACTGTATCGAGGTCGGCGATTACTGCAATCTCAACGCGCTCTGCGCCTTGCAGACCCATCTCTACGAAGATCGGGTCATGAAGGTCGGGCGGGTAAAACTCGGCTCGGGCGTCACCGTCGGCGCGGGCTCGACCGTGCTCTACGACTCCCATGTCGGCGATTACGCCCGGCTCGGGCCGCTGACCATCGTGATGAAGGGTGAATCCATCCCCGCCCATACCGAATGGTCGGGCGCCCCCGCCGCGCCCACCCGCCACGTGACGCAAGGCTGCCCGCTGGTCTGAGCGGGGGTCTGGAAAATCGCAATTCGGCCGGCTCGATTTCCTGGTCTCGCCTTGGCGCCGGCGTCATTCCCTTGGCGCGGTCGGCTAGACCATTTTCATGTTTCCTGGAAACATGAAAATGGTCTAGATTCTTGTTTTAACGCGTTTTCTTAACGCGAACCGGGTTCCACTTCGCTTGAAAACGCTCTTGATGCCGCGCTTGCGGCGGCGCCATGCGCGGGTTAACCTTATGTATTAAGCCAATCAACGACAAAAACAGGCGAGAGAATGTCCAGCGAAATTGACGCGATGCGGGTCTGGTTTCGACTCATTCGTCTTCAGACGCGGTCCCGGGTCGCGATCGCAAATCGTTTGCGCGTCTACGATCTTTCCGTCCCGCAATGCGACGTGCTGACCACATTGACCGAAAAGGAAGGTCTGTCGCAGCAGGAGCTGGCGTCCCGGCTTTATGTCACCAAGGGCAATATTTCCGGCCTGGTCGATCGCCTGGTCGCCAACGGACTGGTCGAGCGCCGCTCCTTCGCCGGCGACCGGCGCTCCCATGCGATCCATCTGACGCCTGCCGGACGCGATCTCGCCGTGCGGGCGATCGAGGTGCAGAAGAACTTTGTCACCGAAACCTTCGGCCAGATGGCGCCGAAGCGTCTGGCGGAATTCGAGCAATTGCTGATCGAGGCGCGCGATCTGGTTCGCGCGCGGGGCGGCGCGGCGTCTTCCGAAAGTGTCGAGGCGTGAGTGACCCCCGCGTGACTGGCCCGTGAGGGAATGACCTTGGCGGCCGGTTTCGACGAGGCCTTTTTCGCGGCTTCCGCTTGCCAATGGCGGCGCGGGCTCGACAAGGGCGATTTTTCCGCGCGCGAACTTTTAGGCGCGGTGTGGGAACGGATTCTCAAGCGCAATCCCCGGATCAATGCGCTCGCCGCCTATGATTATGACTCGGCGCTGCGTCAGGCGGGCGAGGCAGAAAGATTTTTCGCGCGCGGCGACGCGCGGCCGTTGGAAGGCTTGCCGATCACCGTCAAGGACAGTTTCGAGACGGCGGGATTGCTGACGACCTGCGGCGCGGAAGCGCTGGCCGAATATGTCCCGCGCCAGGACGCCGAGGCGGTGGCGCGTTTGCGCGCCGCAGGGGCGATCGTCCTCGCGAAAAGCAATGTCCCGCGCCTCACCGCCGATTTCCAGACTTTCAACTCCCTGTTCGGCGTGACCTGCAATCCATGGGACGAGACGCTCACGCCGGGCGGTTCGTCGGGCGGCGCGGCGGCGGCGGTCGCCTCGGGTTTCTGCGCCTTCGACCTCGCCTCCGACCTCGGCGGTTCGATCCGCTGGCCGGCCCAGGCCTGCGGCCTGTTCGGGCTGAAGCCGAGCTGGGGCCAAATTTCGCTCGCCGGCCATATCCCGCCGCTGCCGCCGCTGCGGCTGAAGAATCCGCCCGATCTGGGCGTTGCCGGACCGCTCGCGCGCTCAGCGGCCGACCTCGATCTGGTCCTCTCGCTCGCGCAGGATCGAAGCCGCGCCGGCCCGGCGCCGCGCGGGAAAAGCCCTGCGGAACTCAAGCTCGCGCTTTGGCTCGATCGGGATTTCGCGCCGGTCGATCCCGAGGTGGAGGCCGGCGTGCGGCTGGCGGCGCAGATTTTCGGCGACGCCGGCGCCTTGGTGGTCGAGGCCAGTCCCGCTTTCGCCTTCGCCGAGGCCTTCGAAATCTATGTGACGCTCAATTTCGCGATCGGTTTCGCCGGGGCGCCGCGGGAAAAGGCGCGCTTCGCGGCGCAGGCGGAAAGTTTCGAACCGGACGACCTGTCCTATCCCGCTTTACGCGCGCGGGCGGCGAAACTGGACGCGACGACCTTTTCCCGGCTGAGCGAGCGCCGCAAGGCGGTCGGCGCCGCTTTCGCCGGTTTCTTTGAGCGTTTCGACGCGATCCTCTGCCCGCCCGCGCCCTGTCTCGCCTTCCCGCACGATTTCTCGCCCGACCCGTTTTCGCGCCGTCTGCCGGTCGGCGCGGGCTCCTTGCCCTATCATGACCTGCTCAAATGGGCGGGCCTCGCCTCGCTCGCCCTGCTGCCGGCGGCGGTTGCGCCGGTCGGGCCGATGTCCGGGAAGGCGCCGACCGGGGTTCAAATCGTCTGCGCACGCGGCGAGGATCGCATGGCTGTCGCCCTTGCCGGCATGATCGAGGCGGCGACCGGCGGTTTTCGCGCGCCGAAATAGAACATCAAAACAGGACAGGCTTTTTCCGGCAGGCTTAACGCGGAATTTATCTTGCCGGCGCAAATTCGCGGCTGGAATTCAGCGGCGGTCAACCATGCGCCGCGATTGTCCCGGTTGGTTCGCGTCAAATGAGTCCGGTCATGAGTGAGCAAGAGATCATCCTCCCGCCGTCGCAGCCGCGCCGCGAGGACGCGCGCGACCTGCAAACGCGCCTTTATCGCGAAATCGCCCTCGCCGCGGTCGAGGCGGCTCTGTTCGCGACCGAGGAAATCGAGGAGCTTCGCGCCGAGCGCGCGCCGGAGCCCGTCCAAATCCGACGTGACGCCGCCTGAACCCAAGTCGCGTTCCGCCTGCCGCGTTCCGCCTTGCCATCCGGTCTTTTGGCGCCTATCTGGGCAGGAACCGGATCGGCCGGGGCGGATCGCGACAGGGCGCAGGGCATGATCGATCGACGCCGTTTTCTCTCCGGTGGCTTGGCGTTTCCCCTGATCGGCGCGGCCACGGGCGTTTACGCCATCGGGGTCGAGCCGAATTTTATCCTTCAGGTCAGGCGTTATTCCTTGACCCCGGCGGGCTGGCCGGCGGGCTTGCGTCTGCGTTTCGCGGTGATTTCCGACATTCACGCCGGCGAGCCCTTCATGGGCGCCGCGCGCATCCGCCGCATCGCCGAGGCCGCCAACGCGCTCAATCCCGACGCCGTCCTGCTGCTTGGCGACTACAACGCCGGCCATTTCTTCGTGACCAAGGCGGTCGAGCCCCAAGAGATCGGCGAAGCTCTTTCGGTGTTGCGCGCGCCGCTCGGCTGCTACGCCATACTTGGCAATCATGACTGGTGGCATGGCCCCTTGCTGACGTCGCCCTCAGACGGCACGGTCGCGATCCGGCGGGCCTTGCGCCAGGCGGGGATCGTCGTTCTCGAAAACGATGCGGTCGCGCTCGCCAAGGACAGCCAAAAATTCTGGATCGTCGGCCTCGGCGACCAGCTCATGGACGCCAGGGCGCAGATCGACGCCAACGCCCAAAAAATCGGCGGCGACGATCTCGACGGCGCGCTCGCCAAGCTGAGCGACGACGCCCCGGCGATCCTGCTCGCGCACGAGCCGTTCATCTACCCCGCCGTGCCCGAACGCGTCGCCCTGACCCTGTGCGGCCATACCCATGGCGGGCAGGTCAATCTGCCCTTGCTTGGCCCGGTCGTCGGCGATCTGCGGTTCGGCCCGGAATATGTCTATGGCCATGTCGTGCAGGGCGGCCGGCATATGATCATTTCCGGCGGGCTCGGCGAATCCATCGTGCCGGTCCGCCTGCTGCGTCCGCCGGAAATCGTCGAGGTCGAGCTTGGCGCGCCGGCCGATGAAGCCACGCGACTGTCGGGTTTCTGAGCTGGAGCTTTACGTGGCGCCCATCAGGGTGAGGACGTGGGCCGCCACCGACCGGGCCAGCCCATCCAGATCATAGCCGCCTTCGAGCACCGAGACGAGGCGCCCGCCGCAATAACGGTCCGCGACATCCATCAGTTTCGCCGTGGCCCAGGCGAAATCCGCCTCGACCAGATTGATATTGGCGAGCGGATCGCGGCGGTGAGCGTCGAAACCGGCGGAAATGATGAGGAGATCAGGCCGGAACTGCTCGATCCGGGGCAGGATCGCCACCTCCATCGCCTCGCGGAACTGGGGGCCGGCGTCTCCCGCGCAGAGCGGCGCATTGACGATATTGTTGTATTCGCCGCGCTCCGCGACCGAACCCGTGCCGGGGTAGAGCGGCATTTCATGGGTCGAAAGATACATCACATTGGGGTCGGACCAGAAAATGTCCTGGGTCCCATTGCCGTGATGGACGTCGAAATCCATGATCGCGACCCGGCTGGCGCCATGGACGGCGAGCGCGTGGCGTGCGGCGACGGCGGCGTTGTTGAAGAAGCAGAAGCCCATCGGCGTGGCGCGTTCGGCGTGATGGCCCGGCGGCCTCATGGCGACGAAGGCGTTGGAGACTTCGCGGCGCATCACTTCATCCACGGCCTGACAGGCGCCGCCGATCGCGCGGAAGGCGGCGGCCAGCGTGCCGGGGCTCATGGTGGTGTCGCTGTCGAGCCTGGCGAAGCCGTCGCGCGGCGACACCTCCTCCAACGCCTGGAGATAGGATTCCGGGTGAACCCGAAGCGCCATCTCGCGCGTGCCGTTCTCGGCTTGCGCGCGGATCAGGGTCATGAATTTTTCATGCTCCAATATGCGCTCGATGACCCGGACGCGATCCGCCCTCTCGGGATGGCCGGGGCCGTTGTCGTGAGACAGGCCGGCGGGATGGGTAAGCAGCAAGGTGTTCAATTCTGGCTCACAAACAGGAATAGTCGCTTTTGGCTCAAAAACCGCCTCCCAAAACTCACGCGGGCGGCGGTTGACGCCTGGATCGTTGTCATTTGCCCCGAACATCGCGCCAATCGGCGCGCCTGTCCAACAAAGTTTATGTCTTAGACCGAAAGTTTTAGCCTTCGGCGCTCCTCATCGGAATTTGATCGCATGTTCGGGACGTTAGCTTTGGCGTGGCTGTGACACTGTTGCCGAGGCGCAACAAGAGCCGTCAATCTGTTCGACCGGCGCCGCGGCGCGCAACGACGGGCGTGACGATCCGGGTGATTATGGTAATTATAGAGTGAAATTTCGCCGCTGCGGCGGCGCAGGCGATTCGGGGCGATTTGATGAAACTGCGGGCGATTGTAGGAATAGCGTTGGTTTCGGCGGCTCTCGCCGCCTGTAACATGGAGACCACGCCTGATCCGACCTTGAACGGGAAGGATCGCGAATTCATGTCTCTTGCGCCGTCCGGCCAGCCGCCGGGCGATTATCGTCGCTTTATCGTCGATGATCCGACCGGCCAGTCGCCGGGCACGATCACCATCGATACCTTCAAGAACTTTCTTTACTACTCGCTGCCGAACCACAAGGCGATCCGCTATGGCGTCGCCACCGGCAACGAGGCGAGCGGCTGGACCGGCGAAGCCACCGTCGGCAAGATGGCCGAATGGCCGCACTGGATGCCGCCAAGCGACATGCTCGAACGCTGGCCGCATCTGCGGCCGACGGCGGAAGCCGGCGGCCTGCCCGGCGGCCCCGACAATCCGCTCGGCGCCCGCGCCTTGTATCTTTTCCAGGGCAGCAAGGACACGATGTACCGCATCCACGGCACCAATGAGCCGGAGCTGATCGGCCAGCACGTGTCTTCGGGTTGTATCCGCATGCGCGACATCGATGCGATCGATCTCTACAATCGCGTCCATCTCGGCACGAAGGTCATCGTCACCGGCCAGCCGGTGACCTGAAGGCCTCGGCGACGGCCCGACCTGACGCGGGCCGCGGCAGCCGGCTCCAGTGGCGCGCTATCCGGGCGGCGAGGTTTTTCGGCCTCGCCGCCCTTTTTGCGTTCGACTTGTCGAAGTCGCAACGCAATCCGGTCGCGTGCGAGAAATGCGGTTCAGGCTGACGCCGTGGAGTGCGAAGCTCTCTCAATGAATTCATGAAGTACACGCTTGCTGAATGGTGGAGCGCGACTCTATATGCTTTGGCTATTCGTCTCGCAATTTAAACATATACAAAATATTTTTATCTATAAAATACACAGCAAATAAAACGCGCGTTTATTAATAGAAAAACAAATCAGCTTTGTTAACTTACGTTACGTCGGCGAATAGAAAGCCGCAAGGGCGCCAACGAGCGCGACTTTCATCAGGGAAGCGAAAGGCCGTCCGGAACGAGGCGACCGACCGAAGTCCGGATTTCCATCGTTTCCCTCAGGGAGAGATTCGATGCCCCGCTTCCTTTTGCACTTCCCGGACGAGGTCATCCCCAAGCCGAAATGGCGCGTGCGCTTGGACAGTATCGCCGCCATTGGCAGAACCGGCGTCCAGATCGTCTTTCTCGGGGCCACGCTCTTTGTTCTTTTTCAAATCACCGGCGGCGATTGGAGCGTGGACCGCATTCGGGAAATGATTCCTCCCGCCGTAAAAGCCGGTTGAAGCCGCTGCCCTGGCGCGGGATAAGACCCGTCTGTCCCCACGGGTCGATCCTCGATGCGCCGTATCTATTTCGACTATAACGCCACCGCGCCGTTGCGCGCGATCGCGCGCGACGCCGTTTTCCGCGCGCTCGATGCTGGCAACGCCTCCAGCGTCCATGCCGAGGGTCGCGCCGCGCGCGCTTTGGTCGAAAGCGCCCGGGTCACTGTGGCGCGGGCGCTCGGGACGCGGGCGGACCAAGTCATTTTTGTCTCCGGCGCGACCGAGGCCGCCGCGACCGCTTTGCGGCCGCGCGCCGGCGAGCGCCTGCTGATCGGCGCCGGCGAACACGTCTGCGTGCAGGCCGGGCATTGCTTCCCGGCCGGCGCTGTCGCGACCGTCGGCCTGGACCGGCAGGGCAGGCTGGACCTCGGCGAATTGCGCGCCCGTCTGGCCGAGGCGCCGCGCGTGCCGGCGGTCCTTGCGCTCCAGGCGGCGAACAATGAAACGGGCGCTGTCCAGCCGGTCGCCGAAGCCGCCGAAATCGTCCACGCGGCCGGCGGCGGCGTCGTCTGCGACGCGGTTCAGGCTTGTGGGCGCATGGCCTGTTCCTTCGCCGCGACCGGCGCGGATATCCTGTTCCTGTCGAGCCACAAGCTTGGCGGGCCGAAAGGGGCGGGCGCGCTCAGCTTTCTCCGGCGCGACCTCATGCCGGAACAAGCTTTCATTCGCGGCGGCGGGCAGGAGCGGTCCTTTCGCGGCGGCACGGAAAACGTCGCCGCCATCGCCGGCTTCGCCGCCGCGCTGGCCGAGGCCGAGGCGCAACGCGAGGCGGAAGCGGCGCGTCTTGGCGAATTGCGCGATTTTTTGCAGGCCGGCGTTCTGGAAATTGCGCCGGAGGCCGCCATATTCGTGGATGAGGCGGCGCGGATCGCCAATACTCTGGCCTTCGCTTTACCCGGGCTTGCCGCCGAGACCCTGGTCTCGGCTTTCGATGTCGAAGGCGTCGCCCTTTCGTCTGGGTCGGCCTGCTCGTCGGGAAAAGTGACGCCTTCCCATGTGCTGGCCGCCATGGGCGTTTCGCCGGAAATTGCGCGATCCGCCCTACGTGTCAGTCTGGGCTGGGGCTCGACCGAAGAAGAGGGGGTGCGCTTTCTGGAAATATTCGCTAAAGTGCATGCACGAATGCGGAAAAGGCTCCGGAGCTGATCCGTTTCGCCACATAACTCAACCAGCGGGCCTTGAACCCGCGTTAGGCTGGGAGAAAACAGATGGCGGCTGTCCAGGAGACTGTCGACAAAGTCAAAACGCTTGACGTTGACGCATATAAATACGGCTTCACCACCGACATTGAATCGGAAAAGGCCCCGAAGGGCCTGAACGAGGACATCGTCCGGTTCATCTCGGCCAAGAAGGACGAGCCCGAGTGGCTCACCGACTGGCGGCTCGACGCCTTCCGCCGCTGGAAGACCATGGCGGAGCCGAAATGGGCGCGGGTCCATTATCCGCCGATCGACTATCAGGATCTTTATTATTATTCGGCGCCGAAAACCGCCGCGGGTCCGAAGTCGCTCGACGAGGTCGATCCCGAACTTCTGCGCACCTATGAAAAGCTCGGCATCCCGCTGCGCGAGCAGGAAATTCTCGCCGGCGTGCAGGCGGACCCCAACGCCCGCAGGGTCGCGGTGGACGCGGTGTTCGAACTCGGTTTCGGTCGCCACCACCTTCAAGGCCGAGCTGGCCAAGGCGGGCGTCATCTTCTGCCCGATCTCCGAAGCGGTGAAAACTCATCCCGAACTGGTGAAAAAATATCTCGGTTCGGTCGTGCCGGTGACCGACAATTATTTCGCCACTCTCAATTCGGCGGTCTATTCCGACGGCTCCTTCGTCTATGTGCCGCCCGACGTGCGCTGCCCGATGGAGCTTTCGACCTATTTCCGCATCAACGAGCGCAACACCGGCCAGTTCGAGCGCACGCTGATCATCGCCGACAAGGGCTCCTACGTCTCCTATCTCGAAGGCTGCACCGCGCCGCAGCGCGACGAGAACCAGTTGCACGCCGCGGTGGTCGAACTGGTCGCGCTCGATGATTCCGAGATCAAATATTCGACGGTGCAAAACTGGTATCCGGGCGACAGCCAGGGCAAAGGCGGGATCTATAATTTCGTCACCAAGCGCGGCGATTGCCGGGGCGACCGCTCGAAAATCTCCTGGACCCAGGTCGAGACCGGCTCGGCCATCACCTGGAAATATCCGTCCTGCATTTTACGCGGCGATAAATCACGTGGCGAATTTTATTCGATCGCCATTGCCAACGGCTATCAGCAGGTCGATTCCGGCACCAAAATGCTGCACCTCGGCGCCAATACGTCGAGCCGGGTGATCTCCAAGGGCATTTCCGCCGGCCATTCGCAGAACACCTATCGCGGCCAGATTTCGGCTCATCGCAAGGCGGTCAACGCGCGCAATTTCACCAATTGCGACTCGCTCTTGATCGGCAATGCCTGCGGCGCCCATACCGTGCCCTATATCGAGGCCAAGAATTCCTCGGTGGTTTTCGAGCACGAGGCGACCACCTCGAAAATCTCCGACGACCAGCTGTTCTACTGCATGCAGCGCGGGCTTTCGGCGGAAGAGGCGACGGCGCTGATCGTCAACGGTTTTGTCCGCGACGTGCTCCAGCAGCTGCCGATGGAGTTTGCGGTCGAGGCCCAGAAACTCATCGCCATTTCGCTTGAGGGCAGCGTCGGCTGATCGCTCGCTGCTCTCGCGTTTCTCTTTTCCAAGGCTCCATCATGCTCGAAATCGAAAATCTCCACGTCACTGTCGCCGGGAAAAAAATCATCGACGGCCTGTCCCTCAAAGTCGCGGATGGCGAGGTCGCCGCGATCATGGGGCCGAACGGCTCCGGCAAATCGACGCTCGCCTATGTCGTCGCCGGCCGCTCGGATTATCAAGTCACCGAAGGCTCGATCCGGCTCGACGGCGTCGACCTCTTGGAAAAATCGCCTGCCGAGCGCGCCGCGCTCGGCCTGTTCCTGGTGTTCCAGTATCCGCTGGAAATTCCCGGCGTCACCACCATGACCTTCCTCAAGGCGGCGATCAACGCCCAACGCAAGGCGCGCGGCGAGGACGAACTGGCGACGCCCGATTTCATGAGAAAGGTGCGCGAGGCGGCGAAAAAACTGAACATTTCGCAGGACATGCTCAAGCGCCCGGTCAATTTTGGCTTTTCCGGCGGCGAGAAGAAGCGCATGGAAATCCTGCAGATGGCGCTGCTGGAGCCGAAATTCGGCATTCTCGACGAAATGGACTCCGGCCTCGACATCGATGCGCTGCGCCTCTGCGCCGAGGGCGTCAATTCGCTGCGCTCCAGGGAGCGCGGCCTGCTGGTCATCACCCATTACCAGCGCCTGCTCGACTATATCGCGCCCGACACGGTGCATGTGCTGCACAAGGGCAGGATCGTGCGCAGCGGCGGGCCGGAACTGGCGCTCGAGCTCGAAAAGAGCGGCTATGCCGATTATGCCGACGAGGCCGCGTGATGGGCGCGATCCTGCAAAACCCGACCCAGGCCGAACAGGACCTGCTCGCGAGCTTCGCCGCCGGAAAAGCAGAGCGCGAACGCAGGGCGGCCTTCGACCGCTTCGCCAATCTCGGCCTGCCGTCGCGGCGCGTCGAGTCGTGGCATTACACCGACCTGCGCGCCAAATTGCGCACCGCTCCCCCGCGCGCGAAAAAACCCGACGCCGCGGCGCTGGCGCGGGCGAAAGAAAAGCTCGGGACGGTCGATCGCTTCCGGATCGTGACGGTGGACGGTTTTTTCAGCCGCGAATTGTCGGACGAATTGTGCGCCGTGCCCGGCGTCCGCCTGCGTCCGCTGCTGGAGGACGATGTCCGGCTGAAGCGCCTGGTTCAGGGCGCGGGCGACGCCTTGCTCGACCTCAACGGCGCCTTCGCCGAGGGCGGCTTCGTGCTGGAAATCGCGCCCGGCGGACGCGTCGACGCGACGTTCGAACTGGTCGCGCTCGATGGCGCGACGGGCGCGCACGGCCGTTTCGGCCGGGCCATGGTGATCGTGGGCGAAGATTCGCGCGCCACTTTGCTGGAGACGCGCGGCGAGAGCGGCGAGGGCTTTGGCGACAGCGCGCTTTTCCTGTCGCTCGGGCGCCGCGCCGAACTCGATTACGCCTGCCGGACCTTGGGCGGCGCGGCGGTCGAGGTGCAGACAATCGTCGCGCGGCTGGACAAGGAGGCGCGTTTGCGTGCCACCGCCTTTGTCGCCGGCGCGCCTTTCCTGCGCCGCCAGCTTTTCGTCTCCTGCGCCGGCGAAAACGCCGAAGCCTATCTCTCCGGCGCCGCGCTTCTGCGCGGGCGCGAGCATGTCGACACGACGCTGACCCTGACCCATGACGCGCCGTCCTGCATCAGCCGCGAGACCTTCAAATATGTGCTCGCCGATCAGGCGAACGGCGTGTTTCAGGGCAAGATCGTGGTGCCGCCGCATGCCCAGAAAACCGACGGCAAGATGCTGTGCCGCGGCCTTCTGCTCTCGGACGACGCCGCCATGTCGTCCAAGCCGGAGCTGGAGATTTTCGCCGACGACGTCGCCTGCGGCCATGGCGCGGCCTGCGCGCGGCTCGACGAAAGCCAGCTTTTCTACATGGAATCGCGCGGGATCCCGCGCGCGCAGGCTCAGGGCATATTGGTGGAGGCCTTCGCGGCGGAAGCCTTCGACATCATCGACGACGAGGATTTGCGCGACCTGCTGAAACGCGATCTCAAGCGCCTGCTCGCCGGGGGAGGCTTCGCATGAACCAGTCCGTGAAAATCGCGCCCTATGACATCGAGAAAATCCGCGCCGATTTCCCGATTCTCGGCGAGAAACCCTATGGCAAGACCCTGGTCTATCTCGACAATGCGGCCTCGGCGCAGAAGCCGCGCGCGGTGATCGAGCGCATCACGCGCGCTTATGAGCACGAATATTCCAATGTCCATCGCGGCCTGCATTTCCTGGCCAATGCAGCGACCGACGCCTATGAGGGCGCGCGCGAGAAAATGCGCGCCTTCCTCAACGCCGGCTCCAGCGAAGAAATCATTTTTACCCGCGGCGCCACCGAAGCGCTGAATCTCGTCGCTTCGTCCTTCGGCCTCGCCCATATCGGCGAGGGCGACGAAATCGTGCTTTCGATCATGGAGCACCATTCCAATATCGTGCCCTGGCACTTTTTGCGCGAGCGCAAGGGCGCGCGGCTGAAATGGGTCGATGTCGAGGACGACGGCTCGTTTTCGCTCGACAAATTCGCCGACGCCTTGAGCGAAAAAACCAGGATCGTCGCGATCACCCACATGTCCAATGTGCTGGGTACGGTGACGCCGGTGAAGGAAATCGTCCGCCTCGCCCATGAGCGCGGGATTCCGGCGCTGATCGACGGCTCACAGGGCGCTGTCCATTGCGATGTGGACGTGCGCGATCTCGATGTCGATTTCTATGTGGTCACCGGCCACAAGCTTTATGGCCCGACCGGGATCGGCGCGCTTTACGGCAAGAAGGAATGGCTGGAAAAGCTGCCGCCCTTCGCCGGCGGCGGCGAAATGATCGAGACGGTGACGCTCGACAAGGTGACCTATGGCGTTCCGCCGCAAAGGTTCGAAGCCGGCACGCCGCCGATCGTCCAGGCGGCGGGCCTGGGCGCCGCGCTCGATTACATGGAAAGCATCGGGCGCGCCGCGATCCACGCCCATGAGGCCGACCTTGCCGCCTATGCGGCGAAGCGCCTCCGCGAATTGCCCACTCTGCGGCTGATCGGCAAGGCGCCGGGCAAGGGGGCCTTGTTCTCCTTCGAGATGAAGGGCGCGCACGCCCATGACGTCGCCACCGTGATCGACCGCTCGGGCGTCGCGGTGCGCGCCGGCACCCATTGCGCCCAGCCGCTTTTGTCGCGTTTCGGCACGACCTCGACTTGCCGGGCGAGCTTCGCGCTCTATAACACGCGCGCGGAAGTGGACGCTCTTGTAGCGGCGCTGGAGCGCGCCGCCCATCTTTTTGCCTGAATGGAAACGCGCGATGAACCAGCACGCCGAAGCCGAAATTCAGCCGAACCGCCCCGCCTTCGCGGTAAAGGACGCGATCTCGCCGGAAGAGCTCGACCGGCTCACCGACGGCATCATCGCCGCGCTCAAGACGGTGTTCGACCCGGAAATCCCGGCCGACATCTATGAACTGGGCCTGATCTACCGCGTCGATATCGACGGCAGCCGTTTCGTCAATATCGACATGACCCTGACCGCGCCGGGCTGTCCGGTCGCCGGCGAAATGCCGGTCTGGGTGCGCAACGCGGTCTCCGCCGTGGCGGGCGTCGCGGGGGTCGAGGTCAGTATGGTGTTCGACCCGCCGTGGGATCAGAGCCGCATGTCGGAAGAGGCAAGAATCGCGCTGGACATGTGGTGAGCCGCGCCTATTGCCTGGCCTTTTGATAAAGACCGGAAAAGGACACGTTCATCCCGCCGCAGACATTGTTGTCGCGCACGAAAAGAAAATCCCCGGCGCGGGCGAGTTTTAAAGCATTCCCCGCATGTTCTGACTCGCATTTTTGACGAGGTGGGATTCCCTTATGCTCAGGAATGAGCGAATCTGCGCTTCTCTCTGATTTGGGGGCGCAAGATGTCGCGAGGCCATTCCTTCGATCTGCGTAAGCGTGTGATTGCGTTGGTTGAAGGAGGGGTGTCGCGGCGGGCTGCGGCGCGGCAATTGTTGGTTTCTAAATCGTCGGCGATAAAGTGGTTCAGGCGCTTTAAAGAGACGGGCAGCTTTGCTGAAAAGCCCGGCAAGAAAGCGAGGCCATCACCGCTGGACGCCCATGCGGAATGGTTGTTGGCTTTGGTCTCCCGCCAACCCGACCTCACGCTAGCCGAGATTGAGTCTCGTCTTCTGGAAGAGCTTCATTGCAAAACCACAGACAGCTCGATCGCGCGGTTTTTTCAGCGCCACAAACTCAGCTATAAAAAAAACGCTGCACGCCAGCGAGCAGCACCGGGAAGACGTGGCCAAGGCGCGCGAAGAATGGAAAGAGGCGCAACTGGCGCTTGATCCGGACAAACTGGTTTTCGTCGATGAAACCGGCACAAACACCCAGATGACGCGCACGCGTGGACGCTGCCAAAAGGGCAAGCGTCTGGTCGATTACGCGCCGCATGGGCACTGGAAAACAACGACCTTCGTGGCCGGGTTGCGCAATGACGCCATCACCGCACCCTTGGTTGTCGATCGGCCGATGAACGGCGTGATCTTCCAAGCCTGGCTTGAGCAGAACCTCGCGCCAACCCTGACCGAAGGCGACATTGTCGTCATGGACAACCTGCCGGCTCACAAGGTTGCAGGCGTGCGCACGATCATCGAAAGCACGGGCGCCAGGCTGCTGTATCTGCCGCCATATTCGCCTGATCTCAATCCCATCGAGATGATGTTCGCCAAGCTCAAGGCCCTGCTGCGAAAAGCCAAGGAAAGAACCGTCGATAAACTATGGGACCGCATCGGCGCCATCCTCGACGAGTTCAGCCCACCAGAATGCTCAAATTATTTCCGACATGATGGCTATGGATCATGTTAGCCGGGGAATGCTCTAGATTGCGGCCGCTGACGGAATCGTCGTCCACGATCTTGCCCTGGCCATCCTTGAGCGCGAGCGGCCCGGCAAAGGAGCCGAGATTGACCGCGCCGCGCTTGACCCGCTCGGGGTCCAGCGCGCCAAAAGTCGCTTCGCCGCTCGCCTTCAGCCCGTCCTTCGCCGGTTCGATCGCAATATCCGCTTCGACGCGCTTCCAGGCGCCGAGCCACGCCGCCGGATCGTTATCGAGCGGCGCCGGCTCGATCGCGGACGACGGCAGCCAGCCGGGGCGATTCCCCTTGCCATTGTCGTAATCGACGCAGACGAATTCGCCATGTCTGGCGCCGAGCACGACCAGATCGCCGGGAACCAGAAAAGCCCTGTCCCGACATTGCGGCGCGGCGGAAGGGCAGGCGCTTTTGCGGTCGCCATTCTTGCGGAAGAAAACTTTTCCCGCGTCCGCCTTGATCCGGCCGATGACAAGGTCGGGCGCATCGGCAAAGGCGACGCCCGAGCAGAAGTTTTTGTCATTTTCCGCCCGCGCGGCGAGGGGCAGAAGCAAAAGCGCCGTCGCGCCCAAAAAGGCAAGGCGGCGGCGCATCGGGCTCACGCCTTGTTGCCGAATTCGCTGGCGCCGCCATGGGCGGCCGACCACTCGGCCGGGGCGCGCAGGAATTTTTCCACCTCGTCCAGCGTCGCGGCGGGGAGATAATTGGTCTGGCGCGCGACTTTCAGCACGTGCCACCAGGTGGTGAGCTGGTGGAGTTCGATATGGTCCTTGCGCAGCTCGGCGCGGGCTTTTGGGAAAATGTCATAGAAGAAGAACACGAAAGTGTGGTCGCACTTTTGGCCCGCCTCGCGGATCGCGGAAATGAAATTGAGCTTTGAGGCGCCGTCGGTCGCGAGGTCTTCGACCAACAGAGTGCGGGCGCCGTCGCGCAGCTCGCCTTCGATCCGGGCGTTGCGCCCGAAACCCTTGGGCTTCTTGCGCACATATTGCATCGGCAGGGACAGCCGGTCGGAAATCCAGGCGGCGAAGGGAATGCCCGCCGTTTCGCCGCCGGCGATGACGTCGAGGCTCTCGTAGCCGATCTCGCGCTGGATGGTTTTCACCGCGAAATCCATCAGCACGTTGCGCAGGCGGGGAAAGGCGATCAGCTTGCGCATGTCGGTATAGACCGGGCTCGCCCAGCCCGAGGTGAAGATGAAGGGCTTTTCCGCATTGAACAGGACGGCGCCGACCTCCAGCAGCATTTTGGCGGTTTCTTCGGCGATCAACTGCTTTTCCAGCGCGGCGGGGGAAAGGTCGGACATCACTCACCTCTTGGCTTTGGCGCTGATTTGAACCGGATGGGCGTCGAGGTCAATCGGCTGTTGCTCAGGGTCAACAGACGCGCGAAAAGAGGGCATGACCGATCTCTTCGCCAGCGCTGGACTGGACAAAAACGCGCCGCGCCCGCTGGCCGAGCGCCTGCGGCCCAAAAACCTCGCCGAAGTCGCCGGCCAGGACCATCTGCTCGGCGCCAATGGCGCGCTGACCCGGCTGATCGAATTGGGTTCGCTGGGAAGCCTGATCTTCTGGGGGCCGCCCGGCACCGGCAAGACCACCGTCGCCCGCCTGCTGGCCAACGAGACCAAACTTCATTTCGTCCAGGCCTCGGCGATCTTTTCCGGCGTCGGCGAGCTGAAAAAGATTTTTGATGAGGCGCGCGGGCGGCGCGCCATCGGGCAGGGGACCCTGCTGTTCGTCGACGAAATCCACCGCTTCAACCGCGCCCAGCAGGATTCCTTCCTTCCCGTGGTGGAAGACGGCACGATCACTCTGATCGGCGCCACCACCGAAAACCCGTCCTTCGAACTCAACGCCGCGCTCTTGTCGCGCGCCCGCGTCCTCACCTTCCACAGCCTCGACGCGGCGGCGATCGAGAAATTGTTGCAACGTGCGGAGGCCGAAGAGGGCAGAAAGCTGCCGCTCGACGCCGGCGCGCGCGAAGCGCTGGTGAATATGGCCGATGGCGACGGCCGCGCCGCCCTCACCCTGGTCGAGGAAACTTTCCGCGCCGCCCGGCCCGACGAGCTGTTCGGCGTCAAAGGCCTGACCGAAATCGTCCAGCGTCGGGCGCCGATCTATGACAAGGGCCAGGAGGGCCATTACAATCTGATCAGCGCGCTGCATAAGACGGTGCGCGGCTCCGACCCCGACGCGGCCCTCTATTATCTCGCGCGCATGTTCGACGCCGGCGAGGACCCTTTGTTCATCGCCCGCCGGGTGGTGCGCATGGCGGTCGAGGACATCGGGCTTGCCGACCCGCAGGCCCTGGTCGTCGCCAACGCCGCCAAGGACGCCTATGATTTTTTAGGGACTCCCGAGGGCGAACTGGCGATCGCTGAAGCCGTGGTCTATTGCGCCACCGCGCCCAAATCCAACGCCAATTACCTCGCCTACAAGGCGGCGCAAAAACTCGCCCGCGAACACGGCTCGCTGATGCCGCCGAAAACCATTCTCAACGCCCCGACCAAATTGATGAAATCGGAAGGCTATGGGGCCGGCTATTGCTACGACCACGACGCCCCCGACGCCTACTCCGGCCAGAACTACTGGCCCGAGGCTCTGGGGCGCCAAAAACTCTACGAGCCGGTCGAGCGCGGCTTCGAGCGCGAAATTCGCAAAAGGCTGGATTACTGGGAGAAATTGCGGCGGGAGCGCGGGGAGTCCTGAGCCTGCGGATGGCAATCGCCGCGCGCAATCGGCGGATGACGGCGGGCCGCGCCTTGGCTATAGAGGAAGGATGCAGGCCTATCTTCTCGTCTTCCTTGGCGCCGGATTCGGCGGCGCGTTGCGGCACACCGTGAATCTTCTCGCGGCGCGGCTGCTCGGGACCGATTTTCCCTGGGGGACTTTTCTGATCAATATTTCCGGCTCGCTGGTCATGGGGCTGCTGGCCGGTTTCCTCGCCTTTCGCACGGGCGCCAACTGGACCCAGCACGCCCGCCTGTTCCTGCTGACCGGCGTTTTGGGCGGCTACACCACTTTTTCCGCTTATTCGCTCGACTCGGCGCTGCTGTTGGAACGCGGCGCCTATCTGATGACGGCGGCCTATGTCGGCGGCACGGTGTTTCTGGCGCTCGCCGGCGTGTTCGGCGGCCTTTTCGTGGCGAGGGCGCTGTCGTGAAAAGCCCGCGCGCAGGATCGCCGGCCAAACCTTCCGCAACCAAGCCTTCCGCAACCAAGCCTGCCCCCCCAAAAAAGGCGCCGGAAAAAGTCACGCAGGCGCTCGGCGTGCAAAATCTGGTCGTGACCGAGGACGAGGACGGCATGCGCCTGGACCGCTGGTTCAAGCGGCGCATTCCGACCCTCGCTTTGTCCCATCTCGCCAAAATCTGCCGCAAGGGCGAGGTGCGGCTCGACGGCAAGCGGGTCGAGACTTCGTCGCGGGTCGCGGCGGGCCAAAAAGTTCGCGTGCCGCCGCTCAATGTCGAGGCGCCCAAGGCGCCGGCTGTGAAGCGGCCCGAACAATCAGAGGCCGACGCCCGCGCCATACGCGACATGATCCTGCTCGACGACCGCGACCTGATGGTGCTGAACAAGCCCTATGGCCTCGCGGTCCAGGGCGGCTCGGGCACCAAGATCCATCTCGACGGCATGCTGCAATCGCTCAGCCATGCGCGCGGCGAGCGCCCGGTTCTGGTCCATCGCCTCGACCGCGACACTTCCGGGGTGCTGCTGATCGCCAAGACGCGCAAAATGGCCGCCGATCTCGGCGAGATTTTCCGCTCGCGCGGCGCCAAGAAGATTTATTGGGCGCTGGTGGAAGGCGTGCCGCGCCCGGCGCAGGGCCGCATTTCGCTTTATCTCGCCAAGGGCGAGGGCATGGGGGATTCTCGGGGCGACAACCGCGCGCGGCGGGGAGGCCACGGCGTGGAGGCGCCCCGCGACATCGAGAAAATGCGCGTCGCGAAACACGGCGATGAGGACGCCCAGCATTCGGTGACTTTTTACGCCGTGGTGGACAAGCTCGCGCCGCGCCTGTCATGGCTGTCGATGAAGCCCCTGACCGGCCGCACCCATCAATTGCGCGCCCATGCCGAGGCCATCGGCTGCCCCATCGTCGGCGACCCGAAATATGGCCATAGCGACGAGGACCGCCGCCGCCGCGGCGATCCCAACCGCAATATTCCCGATGGCGTCGAGAACAAGCTGCACCTGCTCGCCCGCCGCCTGATCCTGCCCCACCCCAGAGGCGGCGTGCTCGACGTGACCGCGCCGCTGCCGCCGCACATGCGCAAGAGCTGGGACATGTTCGGCTTCGACATCAACCAGCGCGACCCGATCCTGGACGCGCCGGAGGAGTAAGGATTAGGGGCCGTCATTGCAAGCGCGAGCCGAAGCAATGACGCGCGTAATTCTGCGGCGCGCGAGCGGGGATGGCCTTTCGCGCGGGTTGTGCCTAGCATGATCGGGCTTTGGCGGCGCCGTCGTGCGCCGCGCCGCGCGAAAGCCTGGAGATTGTTGTGGCCGTTGACGAGGGGACGCCGGAGGGCGCGGTTCATCGGGAAGGCGCCGGGATGCTCGCGCTGGGCGCGCTCGGGGTGGTCTATGGCGACATCGGCACCAGCCCGCTTTACACGATCAAGACGGCGGTGGACTGGTCCGGCGGACATTTCTCGCCGGCCGAGGCGCTCGGCATGCTGTCGCTGATCGTCTGGACTTTGGTGATCATCACTTCGGTCAAGTATGTCGCGGTGATCATGCGCGCCGACAATGACGGCGAAGGCGGCATTCTCGCTTTGATGTCGCTCCTCGGCGTCAAACATGGCCGACGGCCCGCGATCATCGCCATGGGCATGCTCGGCGCGGCGCTTCTGTTCGGCGACGGCGCCATCACGCCGGCCATTTCGGTGCTCAGCGCGCTCGAAGGTCTGAAAAGCGTCGATCCCGCGATCTCGCCCTATGTCGTGCCGCTTTCGATCGTCGTCCTGATCGCGCTTTTCAGCATCCAGCCCCAGGGCACGGGGCGGATCAGCAAATTTTTCGGCCCGGTCATGGCGACCTGGTTCGCGGTCATCGGCGTCCTCGGCCTTCTCGCGGTCTTGCGCCATCCTCATGTGCTTGGGGCGCTCAATCCGGTCATTGGCCTGCATTATTTGTTCGGCCATGGGCTGACCGGCTTTCTGGTGCTCGGCGCCGTTTTTCTGTGCGCGACGGGCGCCGAGGCGCTTTACGCCGATATGGGCCATTTCGGCGCCACGCCGATCCGTCTGGCCTGGTATGGACTGGTGTTTCCGGCGCTGATCCTGAGCTACGCCGGCCAGACGGCGCTCTTGATCGATTCGCCTTCCGGTCAGGCGAGCAATCCCTTTTACGATCTCTGCCCGGCGTCGTTGCAGGTCCCGCTGGTGGCGCTGGCGACGATTGCGACCGTGATCGCGAGCCAGTCGATCATCACCGGCGCCTATTCGATGACCCGTCAGGCGATCCAACTCGGCCTGCTGCCGCGGGTCAGGATCTCGCAGACCTCGGCGCAAAGCTATGGCCAGATTTATGTCGGGCTGGTCAACTGGGCCTTGATGGCGCTGACCCTTGTCCTGACGGCGACCTTCCGCTCGTCGGACAGTCTCGCCGCGGCTTTCGGCGTCGCGGTTTCGCTGACCATGCTGCTGACCAGCGTCCTGATGTATCTCGCCATGCGCGAGGTCTGGCGCTGGAGCCTGCCGCTGAGCCTCGTCGTCGCCGGCTTTTTCATCTGCGTGGACGGCTCTTTCGTCGCGGCCAATTGCGTCAAATTTTTCGACGGCGGCTGGATACCGATCGTCGTCGCCAGCTTGCTTTATTTCCTGATGACGAGCTGGAGCGAGGGCTATGCGGCGATGCGCGCCGCGTTGGAGCGCGACACCTTCCCGATCGCCGATTTCATCAAGAAATTCCATGACAAGGCGCGGGTGTCCGGCACGGCGGTCTATCTCACCAGCCGGACCGATGTCGTGCCGGTGGCCCTGCTGCACAATCTCAAGCACAACAAGGTCATCCATCAAAGAATCGTCCTGCTCAATGTGGCGACCGCGCAGGTTCCCCGGATCGATCGCGCGAAGCGGTTGCAATCGGCCGATCTGCCGGACGATTTCCACGCCATGACCATGCGTTACGGCTTCATGGAGCATCCCAACATCCCGCGCGCCCTCGAACGCCAGCAAGGCGAAGGGGTGATGACCTTCAACATGATGGATACGTCCTTCTTCGTCGGCCGCCTCACCATCATGCCGACGGGGCGCTTCGGATGGCGGCGCATCAAGATGAACCTGTTCAAGTTCATGCACCGCAACGCTCTGTCGGCGACGGAATTCTTCCGCATTCCGCCGGGGCGCGTCGTCGAACTCGGCGGCCAGCTCGAAGTCTGACCCGCTCAAGCTTGGCCATTGATTTCTTTATGAATCCCTGACGTCGGACGCGCGCCTTCGGCGTGGAGATTTTGCGGCTTTCGGCCTTATCTGGCTCGAATGGGTTTCCCACATTCGAACATGAGGACCGCGATGAACTTCCACGCCGCCCTGAACGGCTTCGATCCCCGCCTTTTTTCGCGCCGGAAGGCGCGCCATTTGGCCGTCGATATTCTTATCGTCGTGGCCGCAATCCTGCTGTGGGCGCTGCTGTCCCATGCGAACTCGCCGCGGTTCCTGCAGGCGGGCGGCGCCGGGGACTGCGTTTTTCTCGGCCGCGCCGGCTCGCATTGCGTTGGATCGACCAACGGCGCCGCCGCGCCTTCGCCGCGCGGCTGCGAATTCCTGGGGCGGGCGGGGGACTATTGCCCGCCCGAGACGCCATCGCACTGAAAGCCTACAGCATATTCCCGAAAAGTTGATAGACTTTTCGGATCAGAATATGCGTCAAAACAATGAGATAACGATGCGCGTTCGACTCAATGATTTCCGAACGCGCTCTAACCCGCGCAGGCCAAAAAGCCTGCGCGCAATTCGTC
The DNA here is from genome assembly GCA_963703385.1 of uncultured Pseudomonadota bacterium. Taxonomy (GTDB): domain Bacteria; phylum Pseudomonadota; class Alphaproteobacteria; order Rhizobiales; family Beijerinckiaceae; genus Rhodoblastus. Next base: position 2,205,891 of record OY969816.1, on the reverse strand, counting down.
TTCCTTGAGCTTGCGGCCGATGAAGACGATGCGGCTGGAGCGTTGCTCGTCGGCCTTCCAGTCACGCTGGAGGTCGCCGTCGAGAATCATGTGGACGCCCTGGAAGACGTAGCGCTTCGGCTCGTCGGGAAAGGCGAGGATGCCCTTGGAGCGCAGAATATCCGGGCCGTCGCGCTGAACCACCTCATTGATCCAGGGCAGAAAAAGGTCGGGATCGACCGGGCCGTCGATGTGGAAGGCGACCGAGCGCACTTCCTCGTCATGCAGCACTTTCGGCGGGTGATGATGCTCGTGGCCATGATGATGGCCATGGTCGTGATGGTCGTGATGGTCGTGATCGCAGTCCGGCCCGCATTCGTGATCATGATCGCCGTGATCGTGGTCGTGCTCTTCGCCTTGCAAAAATTCCGGCTCGAGTTCGAGGATGCGGTCGAGATCGAAGGCCTTGCGGTCGAGCACGGCCTCCAGCGGCACATCGCATTTCCGGGTGCGGTAGATTTTGGCATAGGGGTTGAGGCCGCGAATGCGCGCCTCGACTTCTTCCCGTTCCTCCTCGTTCACCAGGTCGATCTTGTTGAGCAGGACGACATCGGCGAAGGCGATCTGGTTCTTGGCTTCCGGCGCGTCCTTGAGCCGGGCGGCCAGGAATTTCGCATCGGCGACGGTGACGATGGCGTCGAGCCGGGTCTGGCTCTGGACGTCGGCGTCGACGAAAAAGGTCTGGGCCACGGGAGCCGGATCGGCGAGCCCGGTGGTCTCGACCAGGATCGCGTCGAACTTGCCCTTGCGGCGCATCAGGCCCTCGATGATGCGGATGAGGTCGCCGCGCACGGTGCAGCAGATGCAGCCGTTGTTCATCTCGAAAACTTCCTCGTCGGCGTTCACGACGAGTTCGTTGTCGATGCCGATCTCACCGAATTCATTGACGATCACGGCGAATTTCTTGCCATGGTCCTCGGTGAGGATGCGGTTGAGCAAGGTGGTCTTTCCCGCCCCGAGATAGCCGGTGAGGACGGTGACGGGAATCTTTTCTGACGACATGCGAACTCCGGTCAGCTGTTGGGCGCGAGCGCCTTTTTCAACTCGATGATATTGTGCTTCATCATGGCAATGTAAGTGGCGGCGGGGCCGTTTGGCGGCGAAAGCGAGTCGGAAAAAAGCTCGCCGCCGATTTTCGCCCCGGATTCCTGGGCGATGCGCCGCATCAGCCGCGGGTCGGAAATGTTTTCCAGGAACACCGCGGGCGCGTGTTCCCGCCTGATCTGCGTGATCAGCCCAGCGACCTGCCGCGCTGAAGGTTCCGATTCGGTCGAAAAACCTTGCGGGGCGATGAATTCAAAACCGTAAGCCGCGCCGAAATAGCCGAAAGCGTCATGGGTGGTGATGATCATGCGCTTCTGCGGCGGGATGGCGGCGATCGCGGCGCGGACGTCCTGTTCGGTCGCGTCGAGCGCCGCGTCATAGGCTTTTCCGCGGGCGCGGAAATAATCGGCGTCAGCGGGATCGGCGGCGATCAGGCCGGCGAGAATATTGGCGACATAGATTTTGGCGTTGGCGACGCTTTGCCAGGCGTGGGGATCGACGCCTCTTTCGCCTTCGATCACGCCTTCGCGCGGCGTGATCCCTTTGGTGGCGACGATCACCGGCGCCTTGGCGCCCGAGGCGGCGATCAGGCGCGACATCCAGCCTTCGAGATGCAGCCCGTTGACGACGATCAACCTGGCCTGGTCGAGGTTTTTGGCGTCGGCCGGGCTCGGCTCGTACACATGCACGTCGCCGTTGGGGCCGACCAGCTCCTTGACCTCGACCTTGTCGCGGCCGATCTGGCGCACGAAATCGGCGAGAACGGAAAAGCTGGCGACGACAGGGAGTTTCGTCGTCGCCGCCACGGCGTGCAACGGCGTCCAGGCCAACAGCAAGGCAAAGGCGAGGAGTCTTTGCAGGCGCATGGCTGCGTCCAATTCTTTCGGGCGATGGACTGAAAGGCTAATCGTATATTATAACATCCGTCAAGAGGTCGAAATGTCCATCCCTTCGGCGCCCGCGCCCCTGAACGAAATGCAGATCCGGATTCGGGATTTGCTGTCGCGCGCGCAAAAACCTTTGTCGGCCTATGATGTCATCGACGCCCTGCGCGAACATGGCCGCATCGCGCCGCCGACGGTCTATCGCGCCTTGCAGAAATTGATCGATGAGGGGTTCGCCCACCGGCTCGAGACGCGCAACGCCTATGTCGCCTGCCGCGATCAGGGCCATTGCTGCGGCCATCGCCATCGCGCCGGCTTCATGATCTGTCGCGTCTGCGGCCACACGCTGGAATTCGGCGACGAGGAGATCGAAAGGCTGCTGTCCGCCGTCGCCGCGCGCGGCGGCTTCACCGCCGAGCGCGTGGCGATCGAAATCCAGGGTCTTTGCGCCGATTGCTCGGCGGACAATGCTAGCCCTTCAGGTGCGAATGGGGCGTGATCGTGCGCAGCAGCCCGCCGGCCGGGCCGGCGATCAGCGAGACCAGATAGAGCGCCCCGCAGGCGAGAATGATCAGCGGGCCCGAGGGCAGGCCCCAGTAGAAGGACGCCAGCAGCCCGCCATAGGCTCCGGCCGCGCCGAACAGGACGGCGAGCAGGATCATCCAGGTGATGTCCTGCGTCCAAAGTCTGGCGCTGATCGCGGGCAGCATCATCGCGCCGACGGCGAGAAGCGTTCCCAGCGCCTGAAATCCGGCCACCAGATTGAGCGCGATCAGGCCGAGAAAGGCGGCGTGGGTCCAGGCGCCGGCGCGGCTGACCGAGGACAAGAAACCGGGGTCGAGCGTGTCCATCACCATCGGGCGGTAGATCAGGGCGAGGCCGATCAGGGTCAGGCTGGAAATCGTGGCCAGCAGGATGAGCGCCGCGTTGTCGAGCGCCAGCACGCTGCCGAACAGAACATGCATCAGATCGACATTGGAGCCGCGCGCCGAGATGAGGACGACGCCGAGCGCCAGCGACAGCAGATAGAAGGCGGCGAGCGAAGCGTCCTCGCGCAAGGCGGTGGCGCGGGCGACTATCCCGGAGCCGACCGCCACGGCGAAGCCGGCGAGCAGGCCGCCGATGGTCATGGCCGGCAACGACAGGCCGCCAACGAGATAGCCGATCGCCGCGCCGGGCAGAATGCCGTGGGAAATGGCGTCGCCGGAAAGCGACATGCGCCGAAGGATCAGGAAAACGCCGAGCGGCGCCCCGGCGAGCGCCAGGGCCATCGCGCCCACCAGGGCGCGCCGCATGAATTCGTATTCGAGGAAGGGGCCGACAAGCCAGGACAACAGCATGGCCCCTGTTTACCGGCAAAGCGCGGCCAAGTCATCTCGGCCAAGTCATCTTGGCGAAGTCATCTTGGCGAAGTCATCTTGGCATTCTCCCGGGCCTCGCTTCGCCAGCCGGTCGACAAGGGCGCCATCGGGCCTGTCCGGGGTCCGACGGCATGACGTGGCCCATGACGACTTTCGCCTGTTTCATGCGGAATCCGCATCACTGGATGAGACGGCTTCTTTGCAGCAGCTTGGTGAAAATATTTTGCAGCGCCTGCGAGATGTTGCCGCCGACGGCGACCTGCTGAAAGAGGTCGGGCGAACTCGCGCAGGATTGCATGGCCGCGGCGAATTGATCGTTCGGAGACAATGGCGGCAAGAACGGCGCGACATTGCTCGTGAAGAACGAATTATCGGGGATGTTGTAATAGGTCGTGTACAGCGTCGCGACCTGAATGCCCTTGTTCTTGAGCGCGGTGCACAAGGCGCCATTGATCGGTCCGATGACGCGCGCGCCGTTTTCGCTTTCATCGGTCACGCCGTCGGAGACGATGATCACATATTCTTGCGGCGTCGCCGAGCTGGTTCCGTCGCCCGCGTTGGCGAGCAGGGCGTTGAGCGCCAGAACGACCGTGTCGAACGAGGTGTCCTGGTCGTCGTACTCGTTCTGGTAATCCGTCGCCATCAGGTCGAGCGCTTGCACTTGGGTCGCAAGGGAGCCGGTGTCGGCGCTGACGCTGGCGTCGGCGTTGCAGGTCGAGCCCGAGCTCGTGCTGGGCGGCGCGATTTTGCCGAGCGCGCAGCTCTGCTCGGCGTCGGCGCTCGCGCCGAACGAATAAATGGCGAACTGGAGCTCGTTGGGCATGTGGTTGGCCGAACTCGATGTTCGCGGCCAGACTCATCAGGCTCTGGGTCGCCTGTCGCAGCGCGTCGATGCGCAGCGTGACACTGTTGTTCCGCGCAAGAGTCAAATAATCGAAATAGGGCGCGTAAACGTTCGTTTCATAGGCGCTTTTGGAGGCCGCCGTCGAGCCGCAATCGCTCGGAGGCGAGGGCGCCGAACATGGATGAACCTGGTGGCAGGCGAAGCCGCACTGCGCTTCATTCGGGTTATTATAGGTTTTACCGCTGACCTTTGCGGTCAGATTGGTGGTCAGATTGATCAGGTTCTGGATGTCGGTCGAGGTCGCGCCGACGCCCATCGACGGCGTATTGTCGAGCAGCAAATAGAAATTGGCATAAGCAGGGAGCGTTTCCTGAGCTATGCTTGCTTTGTTGTTGTTCTGCGAAATATTCATCGTGGGGCTGTTGGCCAGGGCGCCGAACAGATTGGGCGAGTACGCCTGAAAACCGACGTTCGCGACGACGTTCAGCCCATTGACCGTGACATTGATGCAAGGATTGCCGCAGGTCGCGTTGGACCCTGACGGCGCGAGCTCGGAATAATATTTCCCAGCGTTGGCGACAAAAGCGAGTTGCGCCGCCGATTTCGCGTCCTGGATCATCTGGGCGGAGCTGACATTGTTGACATAATCGGTTTCCGCCGCGCTGAGCGCCGCCAGGGCGGCGGCGTCGGCGGCGGACTTCAGGGTGGTTTTGGCCTGGAGCGCCCGGCTGTAGTCCAGGGTTAGTCCGACGGCCAGGCCGATGCCGATCAGGGCCAACGCGAACATGACTGCGACCGCGCCCCGTTTGTTCTGCCCGAAGCCGGTCAGTTTCCGCCGAAAATGTTCGAGTCGCACAGGCTCGTCTCCATCTGCCGCCGCGCACGCCGAATGTGGCGTTGGCCCTTCATCGAGATCTACGAGAATTTCGTTGAAATTTATCGAAATCGATCGTTCGAATTTTATCGAAACCTCCCTTGCGTGAGGCTTGGCGCCGGATTCGACAAGGGCTTCGTCAAGGACCACATTGCAGGCGACGATTCGATCGCGTTCGCGTGAGGCCGCCCGTTGAAAGATCCATTTCCGCCAGATGATGACGAACGGCCGCTTCCCCGGCCGGGAGGCATTTCCGCGCGCGCCCTTGCGGCCGCGCGCGCGCCCGACTGGCTCGCCGCCCTCAATCCGGAACAGCGCGAGGCGGTGGAGGCGCTCGAAGGCCCGGTGCTGGCGCTGGCCGGCGCGGGCACCGGCAAGACCCGGGTGTTGACCTCGCGCATCGCCCATATCCTGGCGCTTGGGCGCGCCCGGCCTCATGAAATCCTCGCCGTCACCTTCACCAACAAGGCCGCGCGCGAGATGCGCGAGCGCATCGCGCTGCTGATCGGCCCCGCCGCCGAAGGCATGGGGTGGCTCGGCACCTTTCACGCCATTTCCGCGAAAATCCTGCGCCGCCACGCCGAACTGGTCGACCTCAAGGCCAACTTCACCATTCTCGACACCGACGACCAGATCCGCCTGCTGAAGCAGGTGCTGAAGGCGGAAAATATCGATGAAAAACGCTGGACCGCGCGGTCGCTCGCCTTTCTGATCGACAACTGGAAAAACCGCGGCCTCGACGCAAAGCATGTTCCGGCGGGCGAGGCCCAGGCTTTCGCCAATGGCCGGGGCGCGGCGCTTTACGCGCTCTACCAGGAGCGGCTGAAGACGCTGAATGCGGTCGATTTCGGCGATCTTCTGCTCGAAGCCCTGCGCCTCTTGCGCGAAAACCCCGACGTTCTGCGCGATTATCAGCAACGCTTCAGATATATTCTGGTGGACGAATATCAGGACACCAACGCCGCGCAATATCTCTGGCTGCGGCTGCTGACCCAACGCCCCGATCCGACCCAGCCGAGAAACCTGTGCTGCGTCGGCGATGACGACCAGTCGATCTATGGCTGGCGCGGCGCGGACGTGGACAATATCCTGCGGTTCGAAAAGGATTTCCCCGGCGCCAAGGTGGTGCGGCTGGAGCGCAATTACCGCTCCACCGGCCATATTCTCGCCGCCGCCTCGCATCTCATCGCCCGCAACAGCGACCGGCTCGGGAAAACCCTGTTCACCGACGGCGAATGGGGCGAGAAGGTCAAGGTCGCCGGCGTCTGGGATTCCGAGGAGGAGGCGCGCGTCGTCGGCGAGGAGATCGAGCAATTGCAGCGCCAGGGCGCTTCGCTCGATGAGATGGCCATATTGGTGCGCGCCTCGTTCCAGATGCGCGAATTCGAGGAGCGCTTCATCAGCCTCGGCCTGCCCTACAAGGTGATCGGCGGGCCGCGCTTCTACGAGCGGCTCGAAATTCGCGACGCCTTGGCCTATCTGCGCTGCATCGCTCAAGCCTCCGACGATCTCGCCTTCGAGCGCATCGTCAATACGCCGAAAAGGGGTTTGGGCGAAAGCACGCTCCAGACGGTCCACGAAACTGCGCGGGCGCGGAACATTCCGCTGATGCGGGCGGCGCGCGCCCTGGTCGAGACCGAGGAGCTTCGAGCCAAGCCGCGCGGGGCGCTGCGGACGCTGCTCGACGATTTCGCGCGCTGGTCGGCTCTTGCCGGCGAGAAGCCGCATCATGAACTCGCCGAACAGGTTTTGGAGGAATCGGGCTATACCGATTTCTGGAGGCAGGAGCGCACGGTCGAGGCCGAGGGCCGGCTGGAAAACCTGAAGGAGTTGATCCGCTCGATGGAGGAATTCCCCGATCTCGGCGCCTTTCTCGAACATGTCTCGCTGGTGATGGACGTCGACGCCCAAGAGGGCGGCGAGCGGGTCTCGATCATGACCCTGCATGGGGCCAAGGGGCTCGAATTCGACACGGTCTTTCTGCCCGGCTGGGAGGAGGGGCTGTTTCCCCACCAGCGCTCGCTCGACGAGAACGGCCGCGCCGGGCTCGAAGAGGAGCGACGGCTGGCCTATGTCGGCGTGACCCGCGCGCGGCGGCGGGTGAAAATCCTGTTCGCAGGCAACCGCCGCATCCACGGCTTGTGGCAGAGCACGGTTCCGTCGCGTTTCATCGACGACCTGCCGGAAGATCATGTCGAAGTGGTGGACGAGGCGAAGAGCGGCGGCTCCTACGGCGCCTATGCCCGCTCGCGCTTCGCCAATCTCGACGCCTTCGGCTCGACCTATGAGACGCCGGGTTGGAAACGGGCCAAGACATACGCCGAAGGGACGCGCGCCGGCGAATCGCGCGGGCCGGCCGAACGCGGGCCGAAAACAATCGAGGGCGAGATTCTTTCGCGCGCAACGCCGGCCGGAAAATTCGCGCTGGGCGCGCGGATATTCCATCAGAAATTCGGCCCCGGCTCGGTCGCCGCCGTCGACGGCTCGAAGCTGACGATTGACTTCGACAAGGCGGGCCGCAAATTGGTGCTCGACACTTTTGTCGAGTTGCGGGACTGAGGCGGCCGGATTTTAGCGATGCGCGACTTCCTGACCTATATCGGCGTCGCCTTGATCGCACTCCTCAGCGCGATATTCGCCGCGCCCTATGTCGTCGATTTCAACGCATTCCGCCCGAACATCGCCGCCGAACTGTCGCGGGCGACCGGCGCGCGCGCGCGGCTTGACGGCAGAATAGCGCTGCATTTCCTCCCCACCCCGCGTTTCAGCGCCGAAGACATCGACATTTCCGGCGATTTCGGGCGGATCCGCGCCAAAAACGCGGTTTTCACCCTCGCGGCGCCTGGTCTGTTGCGGGGAAAGCTGCAATTCACCACAGCCGTGCTCGACGACGCGGATGTCGTGCTTGACGCCGACGGGCGGCGCGCGCCGGCGCTCGCGGGCGATCTGCAATTCGACGATTTCGCCCTGCGCCGCGCCGACGTGACGATTTTGCGCGGCGGCGTCGCGGCGGTCCGGATCGAGGGCCTCGACCTCGCCGCGCGGATTCCCGGCCCGCAGGGGCCGTTCGACGCGCGCGGGACGTTCGAATGGCAGGGGCGGCGCGTGGCGTTCACCCTGGCCTCCGACGTGCTGGCGAAAAACGTCCTGCCGCTCAAGGCGAGCCTGGCCTGGCCCGAGGGCGTCGGGCGCATCGAATTCGACGGCCGCGTCGATTTTGGCAAATCGGCCTTCGAGGGCGACGCCAGGGCCGAGGGCAAAGCGGCGCCGGGGCCGTGGACGGCGCAGGCCTCGGCGCGTCTGTCGCTCGACGGCGCGCAGGCGCGCGATTTTTCGGCGCGGCTCGGCGACGGGCCGCTGGCTGATCGCGTGTCCGGCGATCTGGGCTATGAAACGGGCGCCGGAAAAATCACCCTGGCGCTGGATTTGCCGCATCTTTCGCAAGACTGGGCGGAATTTTTTGCCGCGCCCTTGACCCAGGCGGCGACAGGCGGCGCGCCCTTCGAACTTCGCCTTGGCGCCGACTCTTTGACCTGGCGCGGCGCGTCCTGGTCGGGCGCGCGGCTGAGCTGGAAAACCGGCGCGCCCGCCGAACTCCAGGCGACGGGGCCGGGCGACGCGCGAATCGAAATTTTTGCGGCGCGGGAAGACAGCGCCTGGCGCGGCAAGGCGCGGCTGAACGCCAAGGATTTGGTCGCTTTCGCCGCGGCCCTGCGTCCTGACGCGGCCTCGGGCGTCCATGCGAGTCCTCAAGCGGTCGAGGCTTCGGGCGATTTTATCGCGACGCCGCGGGAATGGGCGCTGACCGGCGGCGACTTTCTGTTCGGCGGCAATCGTTTTTCGGGCGAGGTCCGGCTGCGCCTTGCGGGCGCGGACAGCCCGCCGGAATTGGTGGCGAAACTGTCGTCGGGCGCGCTCGATCTCGACTCCGCGCCGGACCTCGCCTTGCGAGAAATCGGAGGTCTCGATCTCGATCTTTCGCTGCACGCGCGGACCCTGAAATCGGCGCGGGCCGGCGTCCTGTCGGACAGCGGCGGCCGCATCGACGCCCATCTGCTGCGCCACGGCGATGACGTGCGGCTGGAGCGGCTGGACATGCGCCATATCGGCGGTGCCGATCTCTCCGCCACCGCCGCCTGGAGCAGGAATTTCGCGGGACTGCGCGGTCAGGCGCGGCTCAAGGCCGGCGATCTCGGGCCGCTCGCCAGGACGCTGGCCCGGCTGTGGCCCGACGTCGTGACCGGGGCGCTGGCGGCGCGGGCGAAAATCTTCTCGCCTGCCGATCTCGCCGGCAAGGCGGAGGACGGCGGTTTCATGGTCAACGGGACGCTCGGCGCGACGCGGATCGCCATGACCTTCCCGCCCGCGAGCGGCGCGGGGGTGGTCACGGTCGATCTGAGCGCCCCCGAAGCCGGGACGCTGCTCGGCCAGCTCGGCGCGCCGGTGGTCTGGACGCAGGATCTCGGCCCCGCGCGTCTCACCGCCCGCGCCGAGCCCGATCCGGTGCGGGAGGGGGCCAGAAAACTCGTGGCTTCGGCCGATATCGCCGGGCTCCACGGCGAATTTCGCGGCGCCCTCGCCGAAGATTTCTCTTTTCAGGGCGAGGCGAATCTTGCCGGCGACGCCGGCGCGATCCTCGCCCTCTATTCCCTCGCGCCCGCCGGCCCCGGACCCCTGCCCGCGCCCCTGCGCCTCACCGCCCGCGCCGCCTGGCGCGACGGCGCCCTCGCCTTGAGCAAGCTCGCCGGCGAGTGGGAGGGCGTCCGGGTCGCGGGCGATGTCGAAGCCGAATTCGACCGGCCTGAAAGGGACGTTGCAGTGCGGGCGGTTCTCGGGCGCCGCGCTGGTCGCGCTCGTGCTCGGCCCGCCGCCGCCGGCCAAGGCGGGCGCCCTCTGGTCGAGCCTGTCCTTCGCGCCGGTTGTGATCGATCCGCCGCCCGCCCGATTGTCGGTGACGACCGACGATTTCGAGCCCTTCGGCGGCAAGGCTCGTTTCGATCTGGCGCTTCGGCCCGGCGCGCTCTCGGTCGCGCGAGCCGAGGCCGCCGTGCTCGGCGGCATGGCGCACGGCGGATTCGATCTGCGTCGCGACGGTCGGCAGGTTTCGTTGAGCGGCGAGGCCGAGGCCGAGAATCTTGCGCTGAGCGATCCGGCTTTTTCGGCGCGGCTCGACGGCAGGCTGAAATTTGCCGGCGGCGGCGTCAGCGCATCGGCGCTCGCCGCTTCGCTGTCGGGCGAAGGGGCTCTCCTTCTGCGCGATCTCGTGATCCGGCAGGCTGCGTCCGACGCAGCCGACGCAGCGCTCAAGACCAGCGAGGCGCATGACGCCTCCTTCGACGCCAAGGCGGTCGCCAAAAACCTCGACGCCGCTTTCGCGCGCCAGCCTCTTCGCCGCCGCGAGGCGGGGCTCAAAGCCCGGCTCGCCGACGGCCTGCTGGCCCTGACGCCCGCGGACGCGGGCGGACAGGGAATAGACGCCGGTTTCGACCTGCGCGACGCGACCCTATCGCTGGTCTATTCCTCCATGGCGCAACATTTGCCCGGCGACTGGGCCGCGCCGGCGCCCGGCGGGTCGGTGACATGGTCCGGGCCGTGGCGGTCGCCGGCGCGCCGGGTGGACGCCGCCGCCTTCGTCGACGCCGTCGCCACGCGCGCGCTGGACCGCGAACAGGCGCGGATCGAGAAGCAGAAAAAGGAGGACCGCGAAAGGCTGCGCGCTCTCTCGGCGGAGCCGGGAGCGCATTAGAGTGGCGAGGCTTTTTCCCGGTAGAACTCCAGCAGTCGCACCCGCAGGGCCGAGGAGAGGTTGGCTTCGCCGCGCGCCGCGTCGACCTCCGCGACCACAGCGGCGACGCTCATTTCGCGCTCCTGGGCCCATTCGCGCAAGGCGTCCCAGAAAGCCGTTTCGAGCGAGACGCTCGTGCTATGGCCGGCGATGACCAGGGAATGTTTGCGGACCTGGCTCGGCGCCCGCCTCATGACTCGTCGCCGTCTGGAGTTCGATTGCGGTTCGGTCGAATTGAAACCAGCTCCAGATTCCTTTGTTTTCGCGGCGTTTTCGCGAAAAACCGGCATCCACTTTTTCGCACGCCGCTCCGGGGGCGCCTCGCCCAAGCGATGGCCTTCAAGCCGGCGTTCCGCGAGCGACTGGCTCTTTTCGGCCAGATCCCGCTCCGCCTTGCTCGGGCCGAAGCGCTGGCGGTTCTCCCGCGCCTTCTCCTCGTCCTTGACGCGCGCGCGCGTCTTGCGGGCGCGGCGGAGATTGACGATGTCCCCCAAAATTCAGGTCTTCTCTCAGGTCTTCTTGCGGAAAGCGTCGATCGAGACGACTTTCGATGCCTCGCCTTCGGCGGCGGAAGCTGCCGGCGCGGCGGAGGGCTTTTCGCCCTCGGTTTTGGCGGGCTTTTCGTCCTTGGCCTTGCCGGTTTTGGCGCGCGCCGGTTCGGACGGCGTCTTGCCCGCAACCATGGCCGGCTCCGATCCGGCGCCGCGCGGCTTGGGCTTTCCAGCTTCCGGCGCGGGGCGGGGCAGGTTGGCGACGGGGCCGGGCGCGGTTTCCTCTACCTCGTCCGTCTCTTCGCCGACGATATCGCCTTCTTCTTCTTCGCCCGAGACTTCGAATTTCAGGCCGAACTGCACCGAGGGGTCATAGAAGCCGGTGATCGCCTCGAAAGGAATTTGAAGGCGCTCGGGAATGTTCTTGAAATGCAGGCCCACGTGGAAGCCTTCGTCATCGACCTGCAGATCCCAGAATTGATATTGCAGGATGATCGTCATTTCGTTGGGATATTGCTCGCGCAGCCGGGCCGAGAGTTTGACGCCGGGCGCCTGGGTGCGGAAGGTGATGTAGAAATGATGCTCGCCGGGCAGACCCTCACGCGCGGCGTCCGCCAGCACCTTGCGGACCACGCTGCGCAACGCGTCCTGAACTTGAAGATCGTAGCGTATCAAATCTGTCGGCATGGACCGCGTCGCATCGGTTCTCGCCGCCGCCGCGCGCCGGCATGAAAGAGAAGTGGAGGCTTCTGTTGCCAGGCGCCTCCGAGCCCCGCCTGAAACGGCTAAGCCTCAGGACTTTGTTTCGGTGCTAGCGCCGCATTACGCGGCGACGGCGACCGGAGCATAGTTGTCGTTGGCAACTATAAGATTGACCCGATAACGGCGGTATCATGCCGGACAGCAAGCAAAACCTTTCAGCCCACGTCGATCCTATTTCGGGCCCCCGCAACCTTCCGCCGGAGAAATCTCTTTGACGGAGAAGTCTCTTTCGAAAGGCTGGGGTGGACCCGCCCGGCACCGCCCCGGGGTCCGTAAAACCTAGTGAGTTTAGCCGTCTACCATCATAGTCATCCGAGGATGACAGTCGGAATATACGGAGTCGCCGCGCCCGCGACAAGATGACAGCGGCATGTAATCCGTTTCTTCAACCGTTTTCCGCCGCATCGGCGCGGCGCGCCCGCAGGCGGGCGACCACCGCGTTGGCGGCGCGGATGGCGCGGCCCTCGTCGCCCGTTTCCGCCAAAACCTTGTTGGCGACTTCCGCCCAGACCGCGCACAGGTCCTCGGTGTCAGCCTTGTGGGTGTGGCGCGGCGCGTCTTCCGGCGTCCATGGCATTTTTCCCTCGCTTCCTGCGCGGCGCAACACGATTTCCGGATGATTCGTTCGGAATTCATATGAGATGGGGCGGAGCGCTGGCGAGGCGCAAGAGCGCGCCCAAGCGATTTGCTGGGCGCGAACAGCCGATCGATAGGCGCTATTGACAGCCAGCCTCACGAAAGCCAAAGCCTTGCGGCGGCGGCAAGCCGCGATTTCAGCCGGAAAGAGGACGCCCCGACATGGCTTCGTCGAGCGCCGCCGATGGCGGCGGGTGGATCTTTTGGGGGAAGACCGTCGTCGCGCCGATCGCGGCGCTGGTCCTCGTGGCGCTGGAGCATGCGCATCTGGTCGACGCCGAGGCCGTCGCGCTCGTCTCGGTCGCCGTTGTCCTGCTGCTCGCCGCGGTCTTCGCGGCCGTGCATCACGCCGAAATGGTCGCGCTGAAAGCGGGCGAGCCGATGGGCTCGATCCTGCTCGCCCTCGCCGTGACCGCGATCGAAACCGCGCTGATCGTCGCGGCCATGGCCAGCGCGCCGTCCGGGGACAATGGGTTGGCGCGGGACACGGTGTTTTCGGCGGTGTCGATCGTGCTCAACGGGGTCGTGGGCCTCTGCCTGCTGGTCGGGGCCGCGCGGTACCGCGAACAGAACTTTAGCGCCCAGGGCGCGGTCTCGGCGCTGAGCGTGCTCGCGACGTTGGCCATCATCGCGCTGATCCTGCCCAATTTCACGGTCAGCCGGCTCGGGCCGCAATATTCCCCGACCCAGCTGATCTTCGTCGGCGTCCTGTCGCTCGTGCTCTACGGCGTGTTCGTCTTCGTGCAGTCGATCCGCCACCGCGACTATTTCCTGGCCGAAAATGACGGCGACGAGGCGGCGCATGCGCCGCCCTCGGTCGGCGTAACGGCTTTCAGCGGACTCATGTTGGTCGTGTCGCTGGCGGGCGTGGTCCTGCTCGCGGAAACCCTGTCGCCGACGCTCGAACACGCCATCCGCGCGGCGGGCCTGCCGGTCTCCTTCCTCGGCGTGGTCATTGCGACGCTTGTCCTGCTGCCGGAGAGCGTCGCGGCGGTCGCGGCCGCGCGGGCGGACAAGCTGCAGACCAGCCTCAATCTCGCGCTCGGCTCGGCCATCGCCAGCATCGGCCTGACGATTCCCGCCGTCGCCGCGGTGTCGCTTTATTTCGGGAAAGAATTGACCCTCGGTCTCGACGCCGAGGGCATGATCCTGCTGATGCTGACCCTTTTTGTCAGCACGCTGACCCTGGCGACGGGCCGCGCCACCATCCTCCAGGGCGCGGTCCATCTGGTGATTTTCGGCGTGTTCCTGCTGCTCTCCGCCATTCCCTGATCAGATGATCTCGATCGGGCCGTTGCCGGCCTTCCAGGACTCGAACCCGCCGGCGAGATTGAACACCCGCTCGAAATCATAGCCCATGTCGACCAGCATTTTGGCGGCAAGGGCCGAACGGCCGCCAGTGGCGCAATAGAGGATGATTTTTTCGGCCCGCGCCATTTCGGGCTTGTGCATGGTCGATTCGGGATCGGCGAAAAATTCCAGAAAACCGCGGGCCGCGTGCAGGGCGCCCTCGATTTCGCCCTTTTCGAGTTCGAATGCCTCGCGCACATCGAGAAAAAGCACGGACTTATCGGTCACGAGCGGGAGGGCGTCATGGACGGAGATCGTCTCGATGAACGCATTGGCCTCCGCGAGCATCTGTTTGAAGCCCTTTTTCAGCGGCTGCTGCAAGGTCATTCACGCTTTCCTTCGTTGCGGTTCGAGGGGCGCGATGGCGCAGAAGGTTTCCGCGAGGGTCGAGACGAATTTGCCGACATTCGCGCCGCTCAGGGAATAGAATACGGTTTGTCGGGAGCGGCGCGTCTTGACGATCCGGTCCTTGCGCAGCAATGCGAGATGACGCGAAATGGTCGAGATCGGAACCGCGGCGGCTTGGGCGAGGGTCGTCACATTGCATTCGCGTCCCGAAAGGGCGCAGACGATCCGCAAACGCGCGGGATGGGCGAGCGCCTTGATCAGATCGCAAGCCTCGTCCGCCGCCGCATCGAGAAGGTCGATATCGAACCCCTTGACATCCATCGCCTATTATTTGCATATATTTGAATATATGTAAATCTCCATTTGCGCGCCCGGTTGCGCGCTTTCCACAGGGACCACCGTGACCACGAGCCGTTTCATGCGCAGCCCAAAACTCTTCTCCCTTGCTGTCTCCCTTGTTGTCCTGGGCCTTGCGGCGATCGCCGCCGGCGTGGCGTCTTCCGGCGCGGCGCGGGCGGGAGAATTCGTCGTCGAAAAGCGCGCCATCACCGACATGAAAGCGATGTTCGGCCAGGTCGAGAGCCGCGACATCGTGCCGGCGCGCACCAGGATTGGCGGCGTTCTGGCGAGCCGCTCGGTGGACGAGGGGACGCAGGTCAAGGCGGGCGACGTGATCGCGACCGTGGCCGACGAAAAGCTGGCCTTGCAGGCGGAATCGCTCGACGGCACGATCAAGGCGCTGCAATCGCAGCTCGACAACGCCAATGTCGCGCTGAAGCGGGCGCAGGACCTGCTGCCGCGCGGCTTCATCACCAAGGCGGCCTTCGATCAGGCCAAGACCAATGTGGACGTGTTGCAGCACCAGGTCGATTCGATGCGCTCGCAGCGCGATGTCGTCCAGCAGCAGATGAGCGAAGGCAATGTGCTGGCGCCCCGGGACGGGCGGGTGCTGACGATCTCGGTCATTCCCGGCTCGGTGGTGTTGCCGGGCGAGACGATCGCGCGGATCGCGGCGGGCTCGCTGTTCCTGCGCCTCAGCCTGCCGGAGCGCCACGCGGCGCTGCTGAAGCTCGGCTCGCAGGTCGCGCTCACGCCGCGCGGCCAGGACGCCGGCGCCGACGCCGCGACCGATCTCGCCGCGATGCGCAAGGGAAAGATCGTGAAAATCTACCCGGAGATCGAGAACGGCCGGGTCATCGCCGACGCCGAAGTCGGCGATCTCAGCGATTATTTCGTCGGCGAGCGCGTGCAGATCTATGCGCCGGTGGGCGAGCGCGAGGCTTTGCTGGTTCCGCGTTCGGCGGTGACGACCCGCTCGGGCGTCGATTATGTGCGCGTGCTGCGCGCCGAGGGACCGCTTGGCGTCGCGGTGGTTTTCGCCGCCTCCTCCGAGCCCGGCATGGTTGAAATTCTCACCGGTCTCGCCCCCGGCGACAAGGTGCAGGTTCCATGAGCCCCGCGCCGACGAGTTCGTCCCACATGAACGAGACCGAGCCTCAAAACCCGCGCGGGGCTGGACCGGCCGGGGTCCGCTCCCTCGGGATCGCCGGATCGCTGACCCGATCCTTCATCACTTCGCCCCTGACGCCGCTGCTGCTGATCGCGGCGCTGGCGCTCGGCCTGATCGCTCTGGTCACGCTGCCGCGCGAGGAAGAGCCGCAGATCGCCGTGCCGATGGTGGACATCGTCGTCCAGGCCAATGGCCTGAAGGCGGCCGACGCCGTCAAGCTGGTGACCGAGCCGCTGGAGACCATCGTCAAGGGCATCAACGGCGTCGAGCACGTCTATTCGAAGACCTATGACGATCGGGCGATCGTCACGGTGCGCTTTCTGGTCGGGTCCTCGACCGACGCGGCGATCTTGCGCGTGCATGACAAGGTGCGCGCCAATATGGACAAGATCCCGGCGGGCGTCCCGGAGCCCCTGATCGTCGGGCGCGGCATCGACGACGTCGCGATCGTGGTCCTGACCCTGTCGCCCAAGCCGGACGTCGCGTCGCGGTGGAGCGCGGACGGGTTGACGGCGGTCGCACGCGAATTGCGCACCGATATTTCCAAACTCGACAATGTCGGCCTGACCTATCTGGTGGGCGATCAGGCCGACGAGCTCAGGGTCGAGCCCAATCCCGAGGCCATGGCCAAATATGGCGTGACCCTCCAGCAGCTGGCGGCCAAGGTCCAGGGGGCCAACAGCGCCTTCCGGGCCGGCCTGATCCGCGACAACGGCCTGCAGATCGAAGCCGTCGCCGGCCGCACCCTGCAGACCATTCCACAGATCGGCAATCTCCTGATCACCACCCGCGACAATCGCCCCGTCTATCTGCGCGACGTGGCGCGGGTCGAGATCGTCGGCGAGCCCAACGAGACGCGGGTCGGCCGTTACGTCAAGGACGGGAAGGGGACTTTAAGCGGAACGCCGGCGGTGTCGGTGGCGATCGCCAAGCGCGCGGGCGCCAACGCGGTGCTGATCGCCCAGCAGATCATCGACCACCTCGAACCCCTCAAGGGAACGGTGGTTCCCAAAGACATCAATGTCGAAGTTTCGCGCAATTACGGTCAGACCGCGAACGAGAAGGCCAATGAGCTCCTGTTCCACCTGGGCCTCGCGACGATTTCGATCGTGGCCTTGGTGGTTTTCGCCATCGGCTGGCGCGAGGGGCTGGTGGTGGCGATCGTCATTCCGACCACCATCCTGCTGACCTTGTTCGCGGCGCGGCTCATGGGCTATACGCTCAACCGCGTGAGCCTGTTCGCGCTCATTTTCTCGATCGGCATTCTGGTCGACGACGCCATCGTGGTGATCGAGAACATTGCCCGGCATTGGGCCATGCACGACGGGCGGACGCGCATCCAGGCGGCGATCGACGGCGTGGCGGAGGTCGGCAATCCGACCATTGTCGCGACCCTGACGGTGGTCGCGGCGCTGCTGCCGATGCTGTTCGTATCGGGCCTGATGGGGCCCTATATGAGCCCGATCCCGTCCAACGCCTCCGCCGCGATGGTGTTCTCCTTCTTCGTGGCGGTGATCCTCACCCCCTGGCTGATGATCAAGATCGCCGGCAAGGCGCCGCCCGCCCATCACGAGGCGAGCGACGGCGGCAAGCTCGGCGGTCTGTACCGCGTCTTCGCCATGCCGGTGCTGCGCACGCGAGGTTCGGCGAAAAAATTCCTGATCGTCGTCGGCGTGGCGACTCTCGCCTCGCTCACCCTGTTCTATTTCAAGCTGGTGACGGTGAAGCTTCTGCCTTTCGACAACAAGTCGGAAATCGCCATCGTCGCCGACCTGCCGTTCGGAACCTCGGTCGAGGAGACCAACCGCGTCCTGCGGGCGGCGATCGAACGGGTGCGGGACATTCCCGAGATCACCTCCTTCGAGACCTATGCCGGCACTGCCGCGCCCTTCAATTTCAACGGTCTGGTGCGCCATTACTATATGCGCAGCTCGCCGGAAACGGGCGACGTGCAGATCAACCTTGCCTCCAAGGACGAGCGCTCGCGCAGCAGTCACCAGATCGCGCTGGAGATCCGCCATCGCCTCGAAGGCCTGAACATGCCGCCGCATGGCTCGGTGAAGGTGGTCGAGCCGCCGCCGGGGCCGCCGGTGCTGGCGACGCTGCTGGCGGAAATCTACGGGCCGGACGCCGAGACCCGGCGCGGGATGGCGGCCCAGGTTCGCAAGGCCTTCGAAAGCGCGTCCTTCATTGTGGACGTCGACGATTCCTACGGCGTCCAGGCGCCGCGCAAGCGCATCGAGATCGACCAGGATTCGCTTGAGTTCTTCGGCGTCCAGCAGAGCGACGTGTTCCAGACGCTCAGCCTGCTCTATGGCGACACCGTGGTCGGCTATTCCCATCGCGGCGGCGGGCGCGAGCCCCTGCCGATCAGGCTGGCGCTCGCCAAGAACGAGCGCAGGATCGACGAGGCGGCGCTGACCACGCCGGTTCCGGCCAACAGCCTGCCGGGCAGCCGTTCGGTGGTCGAACTGGGCGACGTGGTGCGGGTGGTGGACGAGAAATCGTCCTTCCCGATCTTCCGCCACAATGGGCGCTTCGCCGAAATGGTGACCGCCGAACTCGCCGGCGCCTATGAGGCCCCGCTTTACGGCATGCTGGCGGTGGACCAGAAGCTGGACGAGATGAAATTCCCGGACGGCCTCGCCAAGCCGCGGATCATCCTCCACGGCCAGCCGCTCGACGAGTTCAAGCCGGCTCTGCTGTGGGATGGCGAGTGGGAAGTGACCTGGGTGACCTTCCGCGACATGGGCGCGGCCTTCATGGTGGCGCTGGTGGGGATTTACATCCTGGTGGTGGCGCAGTTCAAATCGTTCAAGCTGCCGCTGGTGATCCTGACGCCGATCCCGCTGACCTTCATCGGCATCATGTTCGGGCACTGGATTTTCCGCGCCCCCTTCACCGCGACTTCGATGATCGGCTTCATCGCGCTGGCCGGCATCATCGTCCGCAATTCCATCCTTCTGGTGGATTTCGTGCGCAACGCCAATCCCAAGCAGGGGCTGCGCAACGTGCTGCTGGAGGCGGGCGCGATCCGCTTCAAGCCGATCCTGCTGACCGCGCTGGCGGCGATGATCGGCGCGGCGGTGATTCTCTCCGACCCGATCTTCCAGGGCCTGGCGATCTCGCTGCTGTTCGGCCTGGCCTCCTCGACCGCCCTGACCGTCCTGGTCATTCCGGCGATCTATGTCGTGATGCGCGGCGGCCCGAAGTTTGACGACAGCTGAGGCCGGCCTCGGCTGGAATATTCGGGAAACCTTGCGGCGGCGGGCGAAAGCCCGCCGTTTTTGCCGCAGGGCAGGTCGAGTCCCTGCTGGACACGACGCGGGAGGCCGTCGCGGACGATACGCGAAGGCCAGGCGCGGCCGGCTGACGAGGCTGTCCAGATGCGATCCGCCTTGCGCAAATCGCAGGCCGTGCATCGCCATGTCGGCGACAAGGCTCGACGAGGTCTGACGCTGGACCGAGGCATAGGACGAATTCCGAGCCTGGTCAGCGGTCTGATACGAGCGATTGACGTTGAACCGTGAACGTCAAAAACCAGGGCTTCGGCAGACGCGCCGCTCCGGGGCGCCGCTCTGACGCCCACCAGAGCGAGTGGAAACCAGCTTGCACATTCGTCCGTCGGTTCGGGCGCCGAGCGACCGTTGCGCAAATTGTTTCGGATCTCCGCCCGCGCTTGGCTTTCCTATTCCTGGGCCACGGTTCTGAACGGTTCGAGGCGCGAGGCTTTGGTCAGGGCAACGCCGTCCGTCGAGCGCCGCAGTTCGATCTTGTGCGGGCGCGACGGATCGAGGGCCACCGGGAAACGCAGGTCAAAACCCCGGTCGCCGTTCGGCCTTTCGGCCTCCGCATAGGCGTAGCCGGCGAAGGCGCCGTCGACGATCACGTCGAGGCAGACCGGCGCGTTGGGGAAGGCCGTGTTGAGCGCCCAGCCCGAGACGCCCTCATGGTCGCAATGCTCGACCGCGCCAAGCAGCGCGCCGAAATCCGTCGCGGCGGGAAAGCCAAGCCCGGCCCGCTCGGCCAGGCGCCGGCGGACGCGGTCGAGCGCAAAACCGTCCTCGACGCGGGGGGCGCAATAGACCGCCTCATTCTGCCGCTCGCCGGGATAGAGCGCGCCGAACTCATGCGCGTTCTGGAACAGACCGCGGCTGTCGTCATCGACAAAACTTTCGGAAAAAGCCCCTTCCGCGATCAGGACGTCGTGGCTGTCGAGTTCGAGATGGAAATAATGGATGTCCTCGCCCGGCGCCTCCTGGATGATGGTCACGCCATTGACGAGATCTTTGGCTGGAATGAGCACGCCGTCGAGGAACATGGCGTGTTTTGGCGAGACCAGCAGACCGCGCGCCGGAACGGCGGCCGCCAGCGAGCCCGCCTTGAAGCGGATGGGGAGAAGATCGGGATTGTTGCCGGCGAAGCGGGCGGAAAAAGCGCGACGCCCGATCCATTTCAGCACCCGCAAGGCGCCGGAGGCGGTGAGGAGACGATCGCCGATGCGGAGTTTCTCCACCGCGACCTCGCCTGTTTCGGTCGCGATCCGGGTTCCCGCGTAATAGCAGGCGACGGAGGTTTCCAGATAAGTTCCGCCGCTTCCGTCGGTCTGGGTGGAAAAGGTTGCCGAGAGCGCCGTTGCGTTGGTCGTCGGCGCGAAAACGAGATCCACGCCGGCCGAACCGCCGCCCATGCCGTCGCTGATGTTCACGGCGCCGCCGGCGATGTCGCTGGCGATCACGGTGGGGGGAGTGGCCATAACGGACGAGCCTCGAACGTTTATCGATCCTGCGGACAATCAAACGCTGGCGCCAGCGGATGACGCCGCGGCGTTGCCGTTGGATAGTAAGACGATCAAGAACGCGTTTGAAGCCTCCAGCCCTAAAAACACACGTAAAAGTTGTGGAAAACGTCTATTCCTCGGTGCGGTGGGCGGCTTGTTCACGAAAATTGTTGTCATTTAACATGTTGTTATGCTTTTTGGCCGCTTTGGCCGGCTGCAGCGAAACAGCGCGCCTCCGTAGAAGCGCCGAACCCGGATTTGAAAGCTTGCGCGTACGGCCAAAAAGGGTCTGGATTCGCCCTTGTTAGCGTAACGGGAGACGAGGGATGGAGATTGGACGAGGCGATCGCGCAGCATCTAACCCTTGATAGCTAAGGGTTTCTTCGACAGGGCGTGGCTTTGGAGGCCGAAGGCCGCCACGCCGAAGCGCTCGCGTTTTTTCGCGCGGCGCAAACAGCGTGGCCCGACGATTTACCGCCCTTATTGCACGCGAAGGTTGCGCAGATGGCGCTCAACGACGCCAAAGCCGCTGTTGTCGCGGCGAGCGACGCCTGCTGGCGCGCCCCAGATTTGCCGCAGGCCCATTACGCCTATGGCCAGGCTTTCGCGGCTCTGGGCCTGCATGAACACGCCGAACAGGCTTTTGCCCACGCCATAAAACTCCAGCCGCTTTGGGCCGACGCCTGGGTCAATTACGGCGTCGAGATCACCAAAGCCGACAACCTCGACCGCGATGACGACGAACCTGCGTCACAGGGTTCGGGCGTCATGTTCGATGAGGGTCACGGCGACGCGCGGCCCGTCCCGACAAGGCCGCGCCGGACAAGGTTCCGCCGGCGGCCGCCGCGCAGTCAGCCGACATTCCAATAGCGAAAGGCGCCAGCGCTCGTGACCCGTTCCGGAAATTCGCGCCGGGAACCATCGTCGGCTCCGATGGGCGGGAAGCAGCACAAAATCGAATGGTTCGTTTCGGAACTTTGGCGGCCGGAGGCGCCATCTGAATGGTTTTCGGGTGCGCGGCGGTTTGGCGCATTGGTCCCCGGCGTTGTTGCGGCCGGCGCCCTTCAGCCGCCTTGCGACCGGGGCGGTTTGAGGCGCACGCCCCGCCCGCCGCCGTGGCTTACGGAATTCTCAGCCAGCAGTACGACGCCGGCGCGATCGAGCGCCTCGATCACCTTGGTCAAAGTGTCCACGACGCCGCGGACGTTGCCCGCGCTCGCCTC
The DNA here is from genome assembly GCA_963703385.1 of uncultured Pseudomonadota bacterium. GTDB lineage: Bacteria > Pseudomonadota > Alphaproteobacteria > Rhizobiales > Beijerinckiaceae > Rhodoblastus. Next base: position 2,183,960 of record OY969816.1, on the reverse strand, counting down.
CATGCGCTGGATGGTCGGCAGGGAGACGCCCGACATCTCGGCCAATTGGCGCTGATCGACGCCAAGCAGGGCGCGAGCGGCTCGCATTTGGGAGGCGGTGATCAAGGCGCAGTCGCTCCATGATTTGGGGCTGCGATTGGCCCGCGCGGCCCGCTCATCCCTGAAACGGGGCAGGCGCGGCAAACAAGCAAGTCCTTCATGTTCCGCAATTCACCGCTTTTGCGCCGGTTTCCCTCGGTCGTGGCTGTTTTTTAACCATAACATATTGACCACAAAAATAAAGGGCGTAGCCTGAACTATAGGTTATTTGCCATCAAGATTGATGTGTAAAACATGCTAATGGATGGACGCGACAAGGGGCTGGCCTTGTCATTTGACCCCGTGCCCCGGCGAGGGCGCGCGTGACGCTCGGGGGCGACCTTCTCGCCGTCGGGGTCCTGCTGGCGTTCGGGCCGGCGGCGCTCGCGCTTGCTCGCGTGCGTCATCTGTCTTCGCTGATCTATGGCGGCGTCTTTCTGATTTGCGGCCTGCTGTTCGGCGCCGCGCTCCAGCGCCTGATCGCGGCGCCGCCGGCCGAGGCTTTGATTCTGCCGCTCGGCCTGCCCTGGCTCGGCGCCCATTTCCGCATCGACGCTTTGTCGGCGTTTTTCCTGGCGGTCGTCAATTTCGGCGCCGCCGCCGCGAGCTTTTATGCGCTCGGCTATGGCCGCCATGAAAAAGCGCCAGGCCGCGTTCTGCCGTTCTACCCGCTTTTCGTGGCGGCGATGAATCTCGTCGTCCTCGCCGACGACGCCTATGCCTTCCTGCTGTCCTGGGAGCTGATGTCTCTCGCTTCCTGGGCGCTGGTCATGGCCCATCATCGCGAGGGCGACAACGCTCGCGCCGGCTATGTCTATCTTCTGATGGCGACGCTGGGGACCTTTGCGCTCCTGCTCGCCTTCGGCCTGCTCGGCGGCGCCGACGGCGATCTGTCTTTCGGCGGCATGCGCGGCCAACCGCCTGCGCCGGCGGTCGCGGGGGCGGTTCTGGCGCTGGCCCTGATCGGCGCCGGCTCCAAGGCGGGGCTGACGCCGCTGCATATCTGGCTGCCGCTCGCCCATCCCGCCGCGCCGAGCCATGTCTCCGCTTTGATGAGCGGGGTCATGACCAAGGTGGCGATCTATGGTTTTTTGCGGATCGTCTTCGACCTACTCGGTCCGGCCGCCTGGTGGTGGGGCGTGCCGATGATGGCGACGGGCGCGGCGACGGCGGTGGTCGGCGTGCTGTTCGCGCTGCTCCACAACGATCTCAAGCGCGTGCTGGCCTATAGCACGATCGAGAATATCGGCGTGATCTTCGTCGCGCTCGGCCTTTCGCTCGCCTTCGAGACCAATGGCCAGGGCAGGGCCGCCGCTCTGGCGATGACCGCCGCCCTTTTTCACATCCTCAACCATTCCCTGTTCAAGAGCCTGCTGTTTTTCGGCTCCGGCGCGGTGCTGACGGCTACGGCCGAGCGCGACATGGGGCGGCTCGGCGGCCTCCTCAACCCGATGCCCGCGACGGGCCTGTTCATGCTGGTCGGCACCGCCGCCATCTCGGCCCTGCCGCCGCTGAACGGCTTCGCCTCCGAATGGATGATCTTTCAGGCGATCCTGCTCAGCCCCGCGCTGCCGTCGTGGACGCTCAAGCTGGAGATTCCGGCGGTGGGCGCGCTGCTGGCTCTCGCCGCCGCTCTGGCCGGCGCCTGTTTCGTGCGCCTGTTCGGCGTGAGCTTCCTGGGCCGGCCGCGTGGCGAGGCGGCGCGCGCGGCGAAAGAGGTCGATCGTTTCTCTCTCGCCGCCATGGGCGCGCTGGCCGTGCTTTGCCTTGCCGCAGGCGTCCTGCCCGGATCGGCGATCGACGCCTTGTCGCCGATCGCCGGCCAGCTCGTCGGCGCGCGCATGGCCCCGCAATCGGACCTCGGCTGGTTCGCGATCGCGCCCGTCGCCGAAAGCCGCAGTTCCTATGACGGCATGCTGGTCTTCCTGTTCATCGTCAGCTCGGCGCTGCTCGCGGCGGCGGTCATCCACCGCCTCGCCTCCGACGTCACAAGGCGCGCGCCGGCCTGGGACTGCGGATTCCCCGAATCGAGTCCGGCGACGCAATATACGCCGGAAAGTTTCGCCCAGCCGATCCGGCGGGTCTTCACGGGTTTCGTGTTTCGCACCCGGGAACAGGTGGACATGCCGGCTCCGGGCGACTTGCGTCCCGCCCGTTTCGACCTTTCGGTGCATGATCTGGTGTGGGACATGGTTTATCTGCCGGTGGCGCGCGGCGTCCAGGCCGGCGCCGACAGGCTGAACAAATTGCAGTTCCTGACCATCCGGCAATATCTCAGCCTCGTTTTCGCGGCGTTGGTCTTGCTCCTGCTTGCGCTTGCAATCTGGACGTGACGCCATGCCGATGTTCGAGGCCCTCGCCATCCAAATCGTCGAAATGCTCGTCGTGCTCGCGGCGGCGCCGCTGCTGACGGGCTTCGTGCGCAAGGTCAAGGCGCGCCTGCTGCGCAAACGCGGCCCCCCCCTGCTCCAGCCTTATCGCGATCTGATCAAGCTGACGAAAAAAGAGGCGGTGATCGCCGAAAGCGCCTCCTGGCTGTTCCGCGCCATTCCCTATATGGTCTTCGCCGCGACCTGGGTCGCGGCGGCTCTGGTGCCGACCTTCGGCGCCGGCCTGATGTTCAGCTGGTCGGCCGACATGATTGCGATCACCGCGCTGCTCGGCAGCGCCCGCTTCTTCCTCGCGCTCGCCGGCATGGAGGTGGGAACGAGCTTCGGCGGCATCGGGTCGAGCCGCGAAATGATGTTCGCGACTCTCGCGGAGCCGGCGATGCTGATGATCGTCTTCACTCTCGCCTTGATCGCCGGCTCGACCCAATTGTCGACCGTCGCCGCCTTCATGCTGTCGCCGGCGGTCGGCGTGCGCGTCTCGCTCGGGCTCGCCATGGTCGGGTTGGTAATCGTGGCCATCGCCGAGAATGCGCGGATTCCGGTGGACAATCCCGCGACCCATCTCGAACTCACCATGGTTCACGAGGCGATGGTGCTGGAATATTCCGGGCGGCATCTGGCGATGATCGAACTGTCGGCGCAGCTGAAACTCGTGCTCTATGTCTCGTTGATCGCCTGTATTTTCTTTCCCTTCGGCCTCGCGCCGACCGGCGCGGGGCCGCGCGCCCTACTGATCGGCGCCGTGGCTTATTTCGCCAAACTCGCCGGCGCCGGCGCCTTGCTCGGTCTGTTCGAAACCTCGGTCGCCAAGATGCGGGTGTTCCGCGCGCCCGATTTCATCGGCGTGGCGCTGATGCTCGGATTGCTGGCCACCTTGCTGCGTTTCGTTTCGCGGGAAATGTAAGATGGACCGCCTCGGCTTCGACATCGCCCATCTGCTCGCCGGCGGGCTGGTTCTGACCAGTTTCATGCTGCTTTATCAGGACAGGCTCTACTCTCTGCTCAATACCTACGCCTTGCAGGCGCTGACCCTGGCCCTCGCCGTCGGCTGGCAGGCCCATATCCAGCATGCGCCCCATCTCTACATCACCGCCGCCATCGCCGTGATCTTCAAGGCGCTGATCATACCGCTGGCGCTGCATCGCATGGTGGCGCAGCTCGGCGTCCATCGCGAGGTCGAATCCGTGGTCAGTCTGGTGCCGACCATGCTGGCCGGCATCGCGCTGGTGGCGCTTTCCATGGTGGTCATGCTGCGCGTCACCGAGGGCGCCGATCCGCTGGCGCGCGAAGACCTCGCCTTCGCCCTTTCGGTGATCCTGCTCGGCCTGCTGATGATGGTCACGCGCAGCAACGCGGTCAGTCAGGTGGTCGGTTTCATGTCGCTGGAAAACGGCCTGATCCTCGCCGCCGCCGCCGCCAGGGGCATGCCGCTGGTGGTCGAGATCAGCGTCGCCTTTTCGGTCCTGATCGCCTTGATCGTGATCGGCATTTTCCTGTTTCGCATCCGCGAGCGCTTCGACACCGTCGATCTTCAGGCGTTCGACGATTTCAGGGGCGAGCGCCGATGAATTTTCTGGCCGCCCATAATGTTCAGATCGTCCTGTTCCTGCCCCTGGCGACGGCGGCCGCGCTGGCGACGATGGCGTCCTATCGTCTTTCGGCGCGGCTCAATGTCGCCTCGGCCTTCCTGACCTTCCTCGCGGCGCTGTCGCTGCTGGCTTTTCGCCCGCCCACCGGGCGCTATCTTCTGGTGGATGACCTCAACATCGTCTTCATCGTCCTCAACACTTTCGTCGCCTTCACCACCAGCGCCTACAGCGCCAGCTACATCGCGCACGAGCTGGGCTCGCATCGGCTGAAACGCAGCCATCTGCGCTTCTATCACGCGATGTATCAATTGCTGCTCGGCGCGATGAATCTGGCGCTGGTCGCCAACAACATCGGCCTGATGTGGGTGGCGATCGAGGTCGCGACCCTCACCACCGTGGTCATGGTCGGCATCTACCGCACGCCGGCGGCGCTGGAAGCCGCCTGGAAATATTTCATTCTCGGCAGCGTCGGCATCGCGCTCGCCTTGTTTGGCACGATCCTGATCTATATGGCGGCGCGGCCGGTGGTCGGCGAGGGCCTGAGAGGCATGATCTGGACCGTGCTGCTCGCCGACGCCGCCCATTTCGACCCGGCCTTGCTCAACCTCGCCTTCGTCTTTCTGCTGCTTGGCTATGGCACCAAGGTGGGGCTCGCGCCGCTCCACGCCTGGCTGCCCGACGCCCATGCCGAAGGCCCGACGCCGATCTCGGCGGTGCTGTCCGGCCTGCTGCTCAATGTCGCGCTTTACGCCGTGCTGCGCTTCAAGCTGCTGATGGCGGCCAATCCGGGCGCGATCGCGCCGGGGCCGCTGATGATGACGCTCGGCCTGCTGTCGCTGATCTTCGCCGCTTTCATGCTCTACCGGCGCGGCGACATCAAACGGCTGTTCGCCTATTCCTCGATCGAACATATGGGCATCATCGTCTTCGCCTTCGGCATGGGCGGCGCCCTGGCCAATTTCGCCGGCCTGTTGCATATGGCGATGCACAGCCTGACCAAATCGGCGATCTTTTTCGCGGTCGGCCAGGTGGCGCAGGTCAAGGGCACCCAGCAGATCGCCCAGATTCGCGGCCTGACCGCGAGCCATCCCTTCCTCGGCTGGGCGCTGGTGGTCGGCGTCGTCGCCATTATCGGCATGCCGCCGGGCGGCATGTTCATGAGCGAGTTCCTGATCGTTTCTTCCACCGTCGCCCGCGCGCCGGCTTTGGCCGCTCTGCTGGTTTTCGGCCTCGCGGTCGCCTTCGGCGCGCTCATGCTGCGGCTGCACGGCATGGCTTTCGGCGAACCCGAGGGTTCGACCCAGCCGGCCAAGGCCTCCTATCTGCCGATGGTCCTTCATCTCGCGCCGGTTCTGGTCGCCGGCGTCTTTCTGCCGCCGCCGCTGGTCGCCTGGTTCCAGCATATCGCGGCCCTGCTGCATTGATCGGGGAAGTCCGATGGCCGTGACCGATGCTTTCGAGGCGCTGGCGCCGGTTCCGGGCCAAAGACCCTGGCCCCGGCGCGTGGTCGACGCCGAAATGTGGCGGGCGCTGGCGCAAAGTCTTGCCGCCGGCGAACGGACCTTGCTGGGCCTGTGGGGCGACGCCGGCTTCGTGCATATGGCTGTGCTCGGCGGGCCGTCGGGCGTCGCCGTCGCCAGCCTCGCCTGCGAAAATGGCGGCTTCCCCTCGGTTGCGGCCCATCATCCGCCCGCCGCGCGGTTCGAGCGCGCGATCGAGGACCTTTTCGGCTGCCGGCCGCTCGACGCGCCGGATGAGCGGCCCTGGCTCGACCATGGGCGCTGGCCCAACAGCGCGCCCCGCGCCGCCCGGCCTTATCCGTTCCTGCCAAGCGTCGGCGAGGGGCTGAATCAGATTCCGGTCGGCCCGGTTCATGCCGGGATCATCGAGCCGGGCCATTTCCGCTTCACCGCCAATGGCGAGACGGTGGTGCGGCTGGAGGAGCGGCTCGGCTATGCCCACAAGGGCGTCGAGGCTTTGATGGCCGGGGCGCCGCTCGTCCGCGCGCAAAAACTCGCGGCGCGCGTTTCGGGCGACAGCACGGTCGCTTATTCGCTCGCCTTCTCCCGCGCCGTCGAGGCCGCGCTGGGGATTGAAGTCCCCGAACGGGCGGTCTGGCTGCGCGCGCTGATGGCGGAGCTGGAGCGCCTCGCCAATCATCTCGGCGACATCGGCGCGATCTGCAACGACGCCGCTTTCGCCCTCATGCTCGCCCATTGCTCGACATTGCGCGAAAAAGTCCTGCGGGCTTGCGCCGCTTGTTTCGGCCATCGCCTGATGATGGACGCGATTCTGCCCGGCGGGGTCGCCGCCGATCTCCCCGCCGGATCGGCGCAAATTTTGCGCGATCTCGTCGCCCACATCAAAAAGACCTTTCCCCGCCTGGTCGAGCTTTATGACAATACCGCCTCGCTTCAGGACCGAACGGTGACCACCGGTCGGCTCGATCCGGCCCTGGCGCAAAAATTCGGTTGCGGCGGCTACGTCGGCCGCGCCTCGGGACGGCGTTTCGACACGCGCCGCGATCTGGCTTACCCGCCCTATGACCGGCTGGTTTTCGAGACGCCGGTCCTGGAGGACGGCGACGTCAATGCGCGAATCTGGATCAGGATCAAGGAGGTCGAGCAGAGCCTCGGCCTGATCGAGCAGATTCTCATGCGCCTGCCGAATGGGGGCGTCCTGGCCGCGGCGGGCGGGGGATCTGGCGCGGGCTCTGGCGAGGGCTTGGCGATGGTCGAGGGCTTTCGCGGCGACATTCTCGCCTGGGTCCGTCTCGACGGCGGTTCGGTCAAACGCTGCCATTTGCGCGATCCGTCATGGCTGCAATGGCCGCTGCTCGAAGCCGCGATCGACGGCAACATCGTCGCCGATTTCCCGCTGTGCAACAAATCCTTCAACTGCTCCTATTCGGGGCACGATCTGTGAGGCGCGCCGATGCGGCGGATTCTGCTGGAGACCCTGTTGAAAGCGCCGCTGACCGAGCCGGCGCCTTCGGACGACGATCCCGAACTGCGCGCGCTTGGACTGGAGCTGAAAACAGATATCGGCGCCCTGTTCGGCGGCAGCCTTTCCATCCGCATGGTGGACGCCGGCTCGTGCAACGGCTGCGAGCTGGAAATCCACGCCCTCAGCAACCCCTTTTACGATCTGGAGCGTTTCGGGCTGAAATTCGTCGCCTCGCCGCGCCATGCCGACGTGCTGCTGGTCACCGGCCCGGTGACGCACAATATGCGCGAAGCGCTGGAACGAACCTTTGACGCCACGCCGTCGCCCAAATGGGTGGTCGCGGCCGGCGATTGCGCCCTGAACGGCGGTGTTTTTTCGGGCGGCGCGGCAATCGTCGGCGGCGTCGGCGAGGTCGTTCCCGTCGCTCTGCATGTTCCCGGATGCCCACCGACGCCGTTGCAGCTCTTGAAGGGCTTCCTGGCTCTCACGCGCGGGCGCCGGGTTGCGGCGCCCGCGCGATGACGCGGGCGGCGCCGGCCGTCCCCTCGACTTGCTGTCAGGCCGCGACCTTCTCCGCCTCGTTCGACCATCGGCCCTGCACGGCGAGGCCGTTCATATGGGCGCGGTGGGCGAAAGCCGATTGCGCGGCCTGCACATTCTCCGGCTTGCCCGCCCAGGCTTTCAGCGGAGCCGCCTGCAGCGCGCGGCCGTAGCTGAAGGTCAAGGCCCAGGGGCCGCCCAGCCGGTTGATGGCGTCGAGATTCGCCGTGGCCTCAATGTCGGACTGGCCGCCGGAAAGAAAGGCTATTCCGGGCACGGCGGCCGGCGCGCAATTGCGCAGCACCCGGAGGGTCGCGCGCGCGACCTCGTCGGGCGAGGCTTGGCGCGGGCATGTTTTGCCCGGGACGACCATATTCGGCTTGAGCACGATTCCTTCGAGCAGCACGCGCGCTTCGTACAGCCAAGCGAACACCCGCTTGAGCACGAATTCGGTTGCTTCAGCGCAACGTTCGAGACTATGCGCCCCGTCCATCAAGACCTCGGGCTCGACAATCGGGACGAGACCGGCCTCCTGGCACAGCGCGGCATATCGGGCAAGGGCATGTGCGTTCGCGTCGACTGCGTAAGCGGTCGGCGTGGTTTCGCCGATTTCGAGCACCGCGCGCCATTTCGCGAAACGGGCGCCGAGCGTGCGGTATTCCATCAGCCGGTCCCGCAGGCCATCGAGGCCTTCGGTGATGGTTTCTTCGGGAAAGCCGGCCAGCGGCCGGGCTCCGGCGTCGACCTTGACGCCGGGGATCGCGCCGGCGGCTTCGATCAGCCTGACCAGCGGCGTCCCGTCCGCGGCGTTCTGGCGGATGGTCTCGTCGAAGAGAATCACGCCGGACGTGTAATGCTGGATCGCATCGCGCGTACGGAACAGCATCTCGCGGTAATCGCGGCGCGTTTCAGCGCAAAACTCGGCGCCGACGGCCGAGAAACGCTTTTTGATCGTCGGCGCGCTTTCGTCGGCCGCCAGGATGCCTTTGCCGCGCGCGACCATCGCCCGCGCGACGCTGACCAGTTGATCTTGATTCATCGATGGCTCCCCAGGTTCTCATTCCAGGGCCGGCCCGTTTCGCTCGACGCCCAGGATGGCCTCGAGTACAGACGCGGAGACGCGGCTGCGCCGATCCGGGTTCGGACCCTTCAACCGAAATCCAACGCTTGACGATCTATTGCGTTCCCCGGGCAAATCGCCGCCTCGCTTGCCGCCGTCGACTTCGGCCTTCTTGACCCATCAAAGCAGCTTGTGCGGCGAGCAGCCGATCTTCACGGCGATCGATGGCGCCGCCGCCCAGCGCGAAACACGCTCGCCTTCGTGATCCAGAACCAGCGGCGCCGCCCGGGCGCGAACTTCGGGGGAGAATCTGTTGGTCTTTGTGCTCGTCATAGCCCCATCCTCTCAGGAGTTGGGGCCTCCGGCAAACCCGGGGCGGTTCATCTCGATGCCGTGGCCCGAACTCTTGGCCATGACCTTGCTGGGCGTCGGGATGCTGGCCTTCAGCGTCCTCAGGTTCCGGAAGACTTTGGATCGAGGCTGATGAGGACCGCGAGCAATTTCGTTCAATGGGCCTCCGCCAAGCCGGCCGAGGCTCGCGGCTTCTTCAGGAGGGTGACTGCCGTCAGGCTGAGAACAAGGCCGAAGCCGACGAGCCAGAACCCATCGGCATAGGCCATGACATAGGCTTCGCGGCGGACCTGCGCGGCCAATGCGGCGATGGCCTGCATCTTGGCAAGACCCGCGTCGGCCACATGGGCGTGAAAGCCGGCGGCGAGCGCGGCGACCCTTTCCTGCGTGCGCGGCGCGTTCTGGGTCACGGCTTCGGCCAGGACCGAGAAATGGAAATGTTCGCGGCGGTCGATGATGGTCGCGAGCGTCGCGATCCCGATGGAGCCGCCGAGATTGCGCATCATATTGGTCAAGGCCGAGGCGTCCGCCGTCTCGCGCGGCGGCAGGCCCGCCGTCGAAATCTGCGACAGCGGAATGGTGAACAAAGGCTGGCCCAACGCGCGCAGCAGTTGCGGCAGAATGAGCTGATGCGCGCCAACGTCATGGGTCAGCCCGACATTGATCCAGCAACTCGCGATGAACAGCGCGGTTCCGGTCACGACCATGAGACGCGGATCAATGCGCCTGAGCAGAAAGGGCATGGCCGGAAAGAGCGCCAGCTGCGGCAACCCGCTCCACATCACCACATAGCCGATCTGCTGGGCGTTATAGTGCAGGATCTCCGCGCAATAGAGCGGAATGATATAGATCGAGCCGAAGGACACCGCGCCGAGGACCATCATGAGGAAGCTCGCGCCGCCAATGGAGGGGTTGGCGAGCAGGCGCAGATTGATCAGCGGGCGCGCCGCAGTCAGTTGTCGCGCGATAAAAGCGAGAATCGCGACAGCGGACACGACCGACGCCCAGAAGATGAGGTTCGAGTTCGAACCAGCTCTTGCGCTGGCCCTCTTCCAGGACGAAGGTCAGCAACGGCAGGCCCAGAGCCATCAAGGCGATGCCAGGCCAGTCGCCATGGCGCAATTCGTCCCAGCAGGCATGTGTTTTTTCCAGCCCGATGAGCTGCGCGGCGGCGGCGACCGGCCCGATCAAGAGATTGATGTAAAACACATAGCGCCACGAGAAATTATCAGTGAGCCAGCCGCCGACGGTCGGGCCGATGGCCGGAGCGAAGGTCGCGGTGAAACCGAACAAAGCGATGCCGACCGCCTGCTGGGACTTTGGCAGGCGCCCGCGCACGATGGAGATCGCCGTCGGGATCAGCACGCCCCCGGTAAAGCCCTGCCCGGCGCGGAACAGGATCATCTCGTGGAGTGAACTGGACAACGCGCAGGCGAGGGAAAAACCGACGAACAGCAGGGTGTTGGCCACCAGATAGCGGCGCAGGCCGATCAGCGCGCCGAGCCAGCCGGTGAGCGGAATGACGATGATTTCCGCCATCAAATAGGCAGTCGAAATCCAGCTCCCCTCCTCGGTCGAGGCCCCCAAGGCGCCCTGGATGCTAGCGAGCGAGGCATTGGTGATCTGGATGTCGAGAATGGCGGTGAAGGCGCCGAGAATTGCGCCATAGACCGCGATCCAGTCGCGCGCCGAGGCGCGCGCGGGCGCGGGCGAAACCGTCGCGGCCAATGCGCTCACCGCAATCCCGCCTCTTTCACCGGAGCGGATTCAGTCTTGGTGTCCACCGTGACCTCGGCGGACAGGCCGGGCCGCAATTGGCCAATGAGGGGGTCGGAAGCGTCGAGCCCGATGCGGACGGGAACGCGCTGCACGATCTTGGTGAAATTGCCGGTGGCGTTTTCCGGCGGCAGCAGCGCGAATTGCGCGCCGGTGCCCGGCGCGAAACTCTCGACCCGGCCGTGGAATTCATGGCTGCCGAATGCGTCCAGGGTGAAGGCGACCTTCTGGCCGACTTTCATCGCCGCCGTCTGGGTCTCCTTGAAATTGGCGACCAGATAGATGTCGGCGCCCATCGGCACGACGGTGAGCAGATTGGCCCCCGGCGTTACATATTGCCCCGCGCGCAGGGCGCGGTCGCCGACCACGCCGTCGATGGGCGCGACGATCCGGGTATAATCCAGGTTGAGTTTGGCCTGATCGACCTTGGCGCGCGACGCGTCGAGCTCCGCCCGGGTGCCCGCCTGTTGGGCCTTGAGACTGTCGATCTGCTTTTCGGCGGCTTCGAGCGCAGCCTGCGCCTTGTCGCGTGCCGCCTGCCGCTGGCGCAGGTCGGCCTTGGCCTGCTGCTGCCGCTGCTCCGAGCCGGCCCCGGTCTGGAGCAGGTTCTGGTAACGCCGGAACTCCTCCTGCGCGAAGGTCAGGGCCGCAACTGCATTGTCCAGATCGGCGCGCGCCGATTCTACCTGCGCCCGCTGTTGGGCCAGCGCCGCGCCCATTCCGAGCAGATCGGCCTGGGCCTTTTCCGCTTCGGCGTCAGCCGAAGCCAGCGCGACGCGATATTCCCGGTCGTCGATCAGCGCCAGCGTGTCGCCGCGGCGGACCGCCTGATTGTCGCTTGCCAGCGCCTGGGCGACATAGCCCGCGATCCGCGGCGCGACGGTCACCTTGTCGGCATTGAGGAAAGCGTCGTCGGTGGTGACCTCATATTGGCCGACGGTCTCCCAGCGCCAGCCAAAAAATCCGCCGGCGCCGAGCGCAACGACGAGCAGGCCGGAGAGGAGGCGGCGCTTGTTCGCTCGTCCCGGCCCGCGAACGGAGGACAGCTTGTCGTCCACAGGCAAAGCCTTGCCGTTGGCGGCAGGGTTTGGCGGCGGGGTTTGGCGGAAGGGGGCGTTCGCGAATTTTTCGGCGCGGCGAGCGTCCATGATCAGGGGCCTTGAATAAAACGAAACAGTTCGGTTAAATTAATTCATGCCGGCCGATGGCGCAAGGAGTTTGGAGCTTGGAAGCTGACGTCGCCCATCGCGAGGCCGCCGTGCGGCGCGGCGGCCGCCCCACGCGGGAGGAAGCCGCCCGCCGAGATGTTCGCCTGCTCGAAGTCGCGACCCGGCTGTTCATGGAGCATGGCTATCAGGGCGCCAGCATGGACGCGGTGGCCGAGGCGGCCGGCGTGGGCAAGCCGACGCTCTACCATCGCTACAAGGACAAGAGGGAGCTGTTCCAGGCGGTGCTGACCGCGCGCATCAACGAATGGCTGCTGCCGGTCGCGCAGGTGGCGGAGGCTCAGCAGAGCGGCGCCCATTCAGGCGATCTGGTGGAGGCGCTGGATGGACTGAGCCGCGCCATGCTCCGTCAGGCGCTGAAGCCCGGCGCGGCGGCGCTGCATCGCGTCATCGCCGCCCAGAAGGCGCAATTCCCGGAACTCGCCCAATATGCCTATCAACAGGGCTGGGTGCGGGCCGTGGACGCCGTCGCCAGCATCCTGCGCGCCTTCAAACATCACGAAGGACTGCTCATCCCAGACGAAATGCTCGCCGCCGAATTATTCCTCAACCTGATCATCGGCCCGTCGTCCCGGGCCGCGCTTTATGGCGTCGAACTCGACGCCGACGGCCTGGAACAGCGGCGGGCCGCCGCAGTCGGACTTTTCCTGCGTGGGATAGGCGCGCCGAGATGGTGAGTCCGGTCCGAGGCCGGTCCGTCACCACATTAAATGAAATCAGTATGTTGCGTGGTTAAAATGTGGTCGCGGGGGCCCGCAACCACCGACAATCAAGACTTTTGCGGCTTGTTCCACCGATTTTGGTCCTGACGATATGAAGGTGCGCCCACTGCCTCCAAAGCGAATCTCCGACGCGACGCGGTCGCAATCCGCCAAGGGCGCAGCTGGGCGGGTCTTGGTCCGAATGACCGATCTCTGACGACGAGCGGTCAAAGGCTTAAAGGTAAGGATGCGCCAAAACCAGGAATTCGGCGTTGGCCCAGCGTATTGGCGATTTCGGCGGAGAGCGGCCCTTCGACCGGAAGGCAGCTTAATGAAAGTCAGCAGCCGAGACTGATCGAGCGGCGATCGACGCAACCAAAGCCCGAGAACAGCCCTGTTTTAGAACTTCTCTAAAATATATCAATTCGCTGGCCTGGGGCGTCGAGCCTCTCTAATTCTCCTGGCGAACCCAATGATTGTCCGGCCATGGAGGCGTTCGAGATGTGCGATATCGAAAAGGAATGCAGCATGATCGATGCAATTATCGAGGCGACGATTTCGCCAATTTGGTATGCCGACAGTCAGAATCAAAGCGCATTGGTCCAAATTGCCCTCAGGCGCCTGCGCGATGATTATGGCGATTTCTGCACAGAAGAATGCATGCGTTCGCGTTGCGAAGCCTATGTTGCGACGCGCATTGGCGCGAATCGCGGTGTAACACATGCAGGGCAAAGACAACTGGGCCTCGAAATGTGGGTCGATCTGGCTGATTTTCAGCTCGATGAAGTCCGAGGGTCAACGCCCTTCGCCTGACTGGACCGAACACCTCGATTGCTGCGATATCTTTCCTGTCGCGCTCCCATTCGTCGCCTTTTCGCAGAGGTCATTCGGCCTGCCAGATCATCAGCCTGCACATGTTAGGGTAGGGAACATGACTTTTCCGACGGAGCTTGTCGCCTGGCGTAAAATAGCGCCGACCATCGGTCTGCTAGCAATTGCGAGCGTCGGCCTAAACCTGAGCATCGCGGATGGGGTTCCGCTCGCGGCTTTCGCGACAATTTCCGCTTTGCTTTTTGATGGCGCAGCAGCCTTCTCAGCCTTGCTTGTGGTCTGGTTGGCGAATTTGGTGGTTGACGTCGCCCTTCACCGCTCGCCGACCGATATCGCCGCCTTGATGTGGTGCGTGGCCCAGGGCGCCATCGGGCTGGCGTCGGTCCGCGCTGCAATTTTCGCCTTGTCGCGGTATGCCCACTTCAATTTGATAGGCGTTAATTCGGCCTTGGTCGTCGCTTTCGTCGTTGCCGAGGTTGTTATCTTTGGCGTCGGGATGGCGATAGCCGCAGATGCCTCGCAACTCACTCTGTTGGGCGCAACGCGCGCTTTCTTGTTGGATCTCGGCGTCGTCAATGGTTTTGCGGCAATTTATGAATTGTGGCGGCACATCGGCGCAGGAAAACGCGCGTCAAACTCGGTCGCCTTCCGTTCCGCTTAAGCTGTTAGCCTCGCGGATCCCACGCTCGCTGAGTTATCGGCGAGCTTGGAATCCAGCCACGCTTTCGGTCAAGCCGTTGAGGCCGTCGGACAGGCCGATTTCCGACCCGTCCTCCGTTTCAGTCTTCCAGCAGGCTGCGCAGCATCCAGGCCGTCTTTTCGTGGACGTCAAGACGTTGGGTCGACAAAACTCGGCGTCGATTATCAATTTATCGCCAACCCCGGCTATAACGCCGACCCGGGGGCCGGCGAATGTCTTCGCCGGCCGCATTCACTGGCAGTTCTGACCAGACGCGCGTGACGCTCTGACGACAAAAGCGCGTGGGACGGACGACTTCTTCCATCCCACGCCGCCTACAATTTTTATCGGGGATGGATGACCGCTTCGAGCCGTTCCTTTACAAAACGAGCGAAGTTAACGACTGGCAGCTTTGGGCCAGTGGACTATGTCATAAACCCATAAACAGGACTGACTGGCGGCAGGGCGAGCCATAAATGGACGGAGAGCTCAGTGAATATCGCTTATCTTTTCGTGTCAACGTGGAAGGTAATCTAAATCTTTCCCAAAAATCTTCCTCCCGGCGGGGCCGGGAAATGGGCGGAACCCACCATTTTGCGCGCGGCGGCGTCGAGACGTTCGTCGCCGGACGAGCGGGTGGTCTCCTGGCGCAAAAGCGCGCCGTCCGAACCGATTTCGAAGGTAATTTCGACGACCCCGCCGTCGCCTTTTCCACGCGCGGCGGAGGGATAGAATTTGCGGCGGTTGATCTCGGCCGAAACCAGCGTCGTATAGCGCGTCCGGCTCGACTGCGAGACCGCCTCCTTGCTGCTTTCCGCGCCGACGCGGCTGGCCGCGGCTTGCGCCGGCTGCGGCGTTTCCCGCGCTTGCGCCTGTTGCGGCTGCGGCTGGTCCTTGGCCAGCGGCAGGTTTTTTTGCCCATCGTCGGTGGCTGGCGCCGGCGGCGCCTTTTGCGGCTCATTCCGCGCGGCCTGCTGTCGCTGGGTCGGCGCCGCCTCGGCGGCCGGCTCCTGCACGGGCGGCGATAAAACCGGACTGTCGGGCGCCGGCGCCGATCCGGTTTCGAACGCCAGCTCGCCCTGGCTGACGACATCCACGCCGAGCGCGGTCGGCGGCGCGACGATTTCAGACCCGATCAGGAGCGAGCCCGCCAGGACCAGGACATGCAGGCTCGCGACGGTCGACACGACCGCGACGCGTTGGGACAGACCCAAAGCCAGCGAGAGTCTTGAATCCGGCGTCACCTCATGGTCCCTTCCGCGCGGCGCGCTCAGGCCGTCAAGGCTGGCGGAGATGGGCGAGATCGCCCACCGGCCGGGAGAGCCAGTCGTCGATCGAGCCCCCCTTCCGGCTGTCGGTCAGCACGACCACTTTGGCGACGCCGGCCATCGTCAGCCGGTCGATCACCGCGATGACCTGGCCATAAACCGCGTCCTTGTCGCCCTGGACATAGACCGGCCCCGACAGGTCGCCGTTCAACCGGTCGCGCACCGCCTCGGCGAGATTGTCCGGCGTCGCCTCGGTCCGCCCGACCAGAATTTTCCCGTCTTTGGCGACGGTGACGATCAGGGGCGGCTTGGGCGGGACCGGCGTCGCGCTGCTGGCGTGCGGCAGGTTGAGCTTGATGCCTGCCGCCAGCATGGGCGCGGTCACCATGAAAATGATCAGCAGCACCAGCATCACATCCACCAGAGGCGTGACGTTGATGTCGGCCTGCGGGCGGTTGAGATCGAGCGCGTCGTCGCGGGCGATGGGAAGCGGCATCAGCCGGCGCTCCCCTTGGCGGAATTTTTCCGCGCGCGGATTCCTGCTCGCTCA
Organism: uncultured Pseudomonadota bacterium; assembly: GCA_963703385.1. Taxonomy (GTDB): domain Bacteria; phylum Pseudomonadota; class Alphaproteobacteria; order Rhizobiales; family Beijerinckiaceae; genus Rhodoblastus. The sequence goes on along the minus strand of OY969816.1, from coordinate 2,167,975 downwards.
TCGATCAGATCGACGAGATCCTGGCCGCAGCGGTTGAAGGCCGCGCCGATGCGGTTATAGCCGATCGAGGCCGGTATGGCGGCGGCCAGGCCATAGGCCGTCGCCGCCAAAGCCTCGGCAATGCCGGGGGCGACGATGGCGAGGCTGGTTTCCTTCGCCTCGGCTATGCCGGCGAAACTGGTCATGATGCCCCAGACCGTGCCGAACAGCCCGACAAAGGGCGCGACGGAGGACACGACCGCGAGATTGGGCAAGCCGCGCTCGGCCTCGGCGAGCAGGCGCCGCGCCGCGCGCGTCATCTCCCGCGCCAGCAGCGCGCGCCGCTCGGCTATGCCTGTTTGCTCAGCCAATCCGTCCGGTTCAGCCGAAAAAACCCCGCCGAGAAGCCCGTCTGCGCGATCGGGCGCGGCGATCGCCCGGCGCAGCCGGCCCAGCTTGATCACGGCTTCGACAATGACGATCCAGCACCAGATCGAGGCCACGAACAAGGCGGCCATGACGAATTTGACGACAATTCCGGCCTGGAGAAACAGGCCCCAGGGCGTCAGCGTGAGAGACTCCATGATCTTTCTTCCTTGCCGCCGAGGCCAAGCGGAGCCGCGCGAAAAAAGGCTTTCGCCGGCCCGCTCCCCCGCATCGACGAGGGAGCGGACCGGCCGTGTCTGCGATCAGAAGTCCACCTTCATGCCGGTATAGAAGGTGCGGCCGGGCCCCGGAACGGGCGTGCCCCACGGCGCTGACAAGCCCATGGTCATGCCCTGGCCGATATAAGCTCCGCCGAGCGGCAGGTAATAGAGCCGGTTGAACAGGTTTTCGACGCCGAAGTTGAAGTGAACGTTCCGCCAGTTGTAGGCGCCGCGCAGGTTGAACAGAGTGTATCCCGGCGTCCACATCTCGTTGCGCTCCGCGGAGACATAGTTCTTTTCCGCCACCGCCACGAATTCGACGGCGCCCTGCCATCCGCCCAACGTGTGGATCAGCGAGATTTTCCCGTTGATCGGCATCATGTTGTAAAGGCCGGTGTTCAGCGACAGATCCTTGCCGTTGGTGTCGCTGAGCATGCCCGCCACGCTGAAGTCGCCATAGGCGGTCTTGGCGAGTGGCGCCTTGGCCGAAAGGTCGAAGCCATAGATTTGCGCGTTCTCGTTCATATATTGCAGCTCCACGAACTGATTGGTCAGGAGCGGCGCCGCCGGCACGACTGTGCCGAAGTTCACCTGTATGGCGTCGATGTAATTATGCACATAGGAATAATAGGGCGAGAACTTGATTTCGGTCTCGCGGTCGGCGCTGTGCCAGCCCAGGTCGAGGCTCACCTTGTCGGCGATTTCGGACTTCAGATTGGGATTGCCGACATAGGCGTTGCCGTCGCCGACCAAACTGTTCATGGCCGCCGCCATCGGCATTGGCGACCATGTGTAAAGTTCATAGAGATTCGGCGCCTGGCCCGTCTGCGACAGACCCAGCACCGCGTCCATGTTGGCGTTGGGCGTGTAACGCAACAGCGCCGACAGGTCGATATTGTTGAAGTCGCGCGCGCGATCCATGGCGTTGAACTGACCGGCCGTACCCACGGAACTCATTCCGTACATCATCGCGTTGTAGCCTTGAACCGGCCCTGTGTCGGTCGTCACCAGCTCATAGCGGGCGCCGAGCACAGTGCTCACGGTCGGGGTCCACTGGCGCTCCCATTCGAGATAGGGCGAGTAGCGGTCGCGTTCGCCATTGTTGATGTTCTCGAAGGTGAGCGGCGACATGCCGCCCATGCAAGTGACTCCGGCGGGGCAATTGGGCGACGGCGGCCACCAATCGTTCAGGTTGTACCATTGCAGGTCGTAGCCAAGGCGCAGCACGTCGATCTTGGAGAGATTGATGTCCGCCTTGGTGGAATTGCCGAAAGTGTTGCTCATCGTGTCCATCGGCATTCCGTAGATCGGGTAATTCACCCCGTTCGAGCCCGTCACATAGCCATAGAAAAACTGCTTGTCGTCGCCGAAATTCATGGTGTGATCGACATGCTGCCAATAGACACGGCTGTCGATGTCGCCCCAGCCGAACGTGCCGAAATAGCGCAGATTCAGGCCGGTCTCTTCGTTGCCGAGCATGTCCATGGGCTGGTTGGGATAGAGCTGATAGGGGATATGCTGATAATTGGCCTTCAGCTCGAGCAGCTGGCCTTCGTTCTGATAGGCGAAAGTGGCGAGGTGGTTCTGCGTCTGATAGGCGGTCGAGCCGACCTCGTTCGGCCCCAGATTGGCCGTGGTCGTGAGCGGCGGATTCCGGAAGGCGCCGCCGGCGTTGTAATTGTTGGAGGTGGCGAAGGAGCCGTCATAGGACATGCTGTAATGCTGGGTCGCGGCGCTCAGCGAGAGGCTGGCGCCCAGTCCCGTGCCGTTGCTGCGGAAGAAGGCGCCGATGCTTTCCTTGGTGACCAGGGCCTCGCCGGCCGAGGCGAACAGGGGCGGACGCGAATTGACGAGAACCGAGCCGCCAATCGCGTCGCCGCCGACGCTGACCGGCGCGACGCCGGTCCAGGCCTGGACCGAGGCGACCTGCGTCGGGTCGATGTAGGACAGAACCGGATTCATATGATTGGGGCACGTGGAGATCGTGGCCATGCCATCGACCGTGACGTGCAGCTGGTCGTCGGCGAAGCCGTGGATCGTCGGCAGACCGGACACGCCGCCGCCCACAGAAACGTAAGCGCCCGGAATGGCGGTGAGCACAGCCGCCGTATTGCTGGTCGCGGCGCTTCCCGACACGATCGTGCTGGCGGGAACCGACGCGCCGCCGATCGACGGGGAAGACGGCAGGGCGCCGGGCGCCGCCCGGCGAGAAGGGGCCCGAGGCGGGCGTCGCTGAACCTCCGGGGGCCGCGCCGCCCGTCCCCGCCGCGGCTGCGCCGCTTTGGGGCGTGGCGTGGTGGACCGCATGAGCCACATGCTTTTTCGGCTTCGGTTTGGGCTTGGCTTTCTGGGCGTCGACCGCAACCGGCGGCACGGCGGTCGGGCTCTGGGCGACAGCTGGCGCGGCGGCCAGGGCGAAAACGGAAACGGCGATCCAGCCAAGGGCCGCGCGCGGCGGCTTGGCGGCGCCCACGAGGGGCGCGCTGTTGAGATTCGGCATGGTTTTGAGCTTTCAACGCGAACGGTCGTGCAGGGCCCGCGGCATGGAGACCTGCGCGCCCGGTTTTTTCAGACGATCACGCGTTGAAGGGAGGCGCCTGGGCCGACCAGGAATTCGCCCAGCCTTTTTCCAGGAAAGCCGCTATCCGGAAATCACGTTCCGGGGGCACAAGAGCGACAATGCGTCGCTCGATGACGAATTCCAGAACGCCAACGCTCGGCGGAGCCGCAAGCGCGCCGCCAGGTTGCAGAAGGCAAAGCGGGCAATGGCCGGCCGCGTGGCCGATGGGGGCGTGGTCGGACTTCGAATTGTCGCCAAACAGACCGAGGCACAGCGAATGCTCGATCTGCGCGTTTATGCCCGAAACGTCCGGCGCCGCCGCGCGCGCCGAGAGGGCGCTGGCGACGAAGGTTTGAAAAACAAAAAGGAAAACAAAGGCGTAAGCGAAAAAGCTCCGACCGCGAGCAGCCTTGAATTTGCCCCAATCCAACATGGCGCATTTATATTTGATTACGAATTCGTCTGTCAACTGTGCCAAGTTGCCGCAGGAGAGCGCCGTCAGCCGTCTGGCCGCAGGAGCAATTCTGGGATCCTGGCGGACAGCTGGCGGCGAGTGTGGGCGATTCTCGAAACGCTGTAATTCTTTAGCGTATCACAGACTGCGGTCATCCTCTGCTTGAGTTGGTCGGCGGCGTGGAATCGGCATGCCGCTCCCGTCGACCCCATCCAACGTTGGCCTTCAGGATTCGAGCGCGCCAGTGATGGTCGGTGGGCTCGATCTACCCCAAGCGATGCGCTCTTATTGCTCAGTGCCTGCTGCGATATGTCGTCTCTAACTGCCTCAAATTTGGGCAATGGACGCATTATCGCGCAGCCAAATTCGGACTGGGATGAATTGCCGTCCCAATCTGCCAATGATAAGAGTGGCATAAGGGGCGAGAATATGGCGCGTAGCGAACGCACGCCGGACACATTAGAGTACCGGCGACGTCTAATCGCCGGTATTATAGCTGTTGCATTCCTTTTTCAGTCCATTGCTCTTTTCGCGACGGGATCGCGTCGGACAGTTTCTACCTCGCCGCACCTGAGGCTTACGGCGCAGGCGCAGCATAGCCCCAAATGTCCGTATCATCGCGTGGGCGGCGACCCCCAGAAAAAGTCCGGCGAATGCCCAATGTGCCAAACGTTGGGTTGCGCCACGCCGGGGTCGCCAGTGTTTTTCCCGGCGCTGAAGCCGGGCGAGCGTCTGATCGGCCTGCTGGCCATTGCCAGGACCGCGGTCGCGCCGCTGATGCCGGCCTATGAACGCGCTCTGCCGCGCGGCCCTCCCATCCAGGCCTGATCCGCGCTTCTTGAGCGCGTTTTTCGTGGGCGCCGCCTTTTCGGCGCGCGCCTGACGCCGCATGCCGGCCATCAGACTTTACGAGACCAGGATGAAACCCACCCCGATCACGCGGGCGCCCCGCCGTGTGCGTAAAACCCGTGTCCTTGCCGCCTGCGCGGCTGTTTCGGCCATCGCCTTCCAGGCCCAGGCCCACACCATCGTCGGCGACCGCGTCTTCCCCGCGACGCTGACCATCGACGACCCCGGCGTCAACGACGAACTGGCGCTGCCGGTCTTCTCCTACATGCCTTCGGCCAATCCCGACGGTTCTCCCGGCTCGTTCAATTATTCCATGGGCTGGAACTATCAGAAGACGATCACCGCCGATCTCGCCTTCTCGATCGGCAACGAATTCAACTGGCAGACGCGCCCCAGCGCCCAGGGCTGGTCGGATATCACCACCCAGCTTCAATATGTGCCGTGGCAGGATGCGAAAGCCGAAGCGATCGTGTCGGTGGCCGTCGCTTACACCTTCGCCAACAGCGGAAGTCCGCAAAGCGCCTCGCTGCCGTCCGATCCCTTCTCCACCCTGACCTTCAACGTCTATGGCGGCAAGGGCTTCGGCGACGTGGAATCCGATTGGATCAAGCCCTTCGCGATCACCGGCGAATTCACCACCAATTTTCCGACGACCGCGACCAATGCCGACGGCAGCCTCAACCCCACGACGATAAGCTATGGCGCAAGCATTCAATACAGCCTGCTGTACATGAACTCTCATGTGGCGGAAGTGCCTGAATTGTTCCGCAACCTGATCCCGACCGTCGAAGCGATCTTCTCGACGCCGGTCGGCAATCTTTCGCCCAACATGCCCGGCCTGTTTCCGACCAATGTCACAACCGGCGTGGTCGGCCCGTCGGTCTATTACATCGGGAGATATTTCGAAGTCGGCGTGATGGCCCAGGCGCCGATCAACAAGGAAAGCGGCTCTCATTTCGGCGCGCTCGCGATCGTCGACATCTTCCTCGACGATCTCGCGCCGAACACCATCGGCAAACCATTGTTCGGACCGCCGCAGGCGCGCGGCTCTTATTGAGGAGGTTTACTCATGAAAATCCTGCGCATGTCCTTCGCCGTCGCCGCCTTTTTCGGCGCGGTCGCCTTCGCCGCGCCCGTCTGGGCGCACGCCTTTCTCGACCACGCCGTTCCTTCGGTCGGCTCCACCTCCCAGGGCGCGCCGAGCGAGCTGACCCTGAGCTTCACCCAGAACATCGTGCCCGCCTTTTCCGGCGTGTCCGTGACCTCGGCGGCCGGGGCTTCGATCCCTGCCGGCACGGCGCGGGTCGATCCGTCGGACCCGGCGACGCTTCATGTCTCCCTCGGACACAAACTCGCGCCGGGAACCTATTTCGTTCATTGGCATGTGGTTTCGGTGGACACCCATCACACCTCCGGAACCTACAAGTTCACAATCGCGCCGTGACATGGACGCTTCCGAAGGTTTTGCGATCCCGGCCCTGCTGCTGCTGACGCGCTGGATTCACTTCGCGTCGGTTTTTGCCCTGTTCGGGTCGGCCTTGTTCTGGACTTATACGCCGGGCGCCTTTCCAGGCGCCCGGCGGGCGAGCGATATTCTGCTGCGCCTCGCAGCGCCGGTCGCGGCCCTTTCGGGCCTCGGCTGGATCGCCGCGATCATCGCCAATATGGCCGGCGGCTTCGAAAAAATCGCCGATCCGCAAACCCTGTCCTTGTTCTTCACCCAGACCCAATTCGGTCCGGTGGTCGAAATCCGCCTCGCTCTCTTCGTCCTCGCGCTTGGCCTCGCCGCATGGCCGATGGCGGCGGACTCGCGGCGGCGGGCGATGATCCCGGTCGGCGCGGCGCTGCTGATCGATCAGGCCTGGCTCGGCCATGCCGCCGAAGGGTCCGGCGCAAAGGGCGCCTTGATGGTGGGCGTCTATGGCGTGCATGTGCTTGCCGGCGCCTCCTGGCTCGGCGGCCTGCCGCCGCTGCTGTCCGCCTTGCGGGAAACCCGCGGACAAGGCGACGACGAAACGCGCCGCCGGACCGTCCAAATTCTGTTGCGCTTTTCGGTCATCGCCATGCCTGCCGTCGCGCTGATCGTCGCCAGCGGCCTGGGCAATGTCGGATTCCGGGTCGGCGCCTCCTTCGGGCGCGTGTTCATGACCGATTACGGTTATGTTCTCAGCGCCAAGGCGGCGCTGGTCGCCTCGATGCTGGCGCTGGCCACTTACAATCGATTCGTGGCGCTACCGCGTCTGCGACTTGGTCCGGCGAGCGCAAGGCAGAGCATCCGGCTTCAGAGCAGCGTGGCCTTCGAACTGGCGTTAGGCCTTTGTGTCCTCGCCGCCGCGGCGCTGCTCGGCGTCACTCCGCCGCCGCAATGAAAAGCTCCGTTCCGCGAGGTCTAAACCTTTATCCGCGCCCTGAACGAGAGTATCCTTTTTGAACCGCGGAATTCGCGTGTCCATGCCGGACGCGCGGGTGGGGAAGAGGAGATGAACATGGAGCGTCGTGAATTCATGGCCGCCGCCGGCGCGGCCGCTTTTCTGGCGTCGTCGGCCGAGGCTTTTGCCGAAAAGGGCGCTATGTCGATGCACCCGCCGATGTACAAAGCCCTTCAGGACGATTGCGGCCATTGCGTCGCCACCGCCAACGACTGCCTGCGTCATTGCATCGGCATGCTGGCGATGAAGGATTATTCGATGACGGGCTGCATCAACACCGCCTATCAGGTGGTCGCGGCCTGCGGCGCGCTCCAGGCGCTCGCCGCCGTCAATTCGCCGCAGGTTCCGGCCTTCGCCAGGGCGACGGCGGAAATCTGCGCCGCTTGCCAGAAAGAATGCGAGAAATATCCGGAAACTGCCGAATGTAAGGCCTGCGCGGAATCCTGCAAGACTTGCTCGGAGGAGTGCCGGAGGATTTCGGCTTAACCGTTGACGCGGGGCTGGCGCATGGCGTCGACAGCCTCCCGTGAACGCTGTGTCATTTGCCCGCGCCGAGTTTCTTGATTGCGACGAGCGTCAGGTTCTTGCCGTTGACGGCGAATTCGACCTTTTCGCCGACCTGCACGCCGTCGAGAAGGCTTGACGGTTTGGCCTCATATTGCATTTCCATCGCGTCCATCAGACCTGGGATCGCCTCATGGTCGATGGTGACCAAACCTGCGGAGGCGTCAACGCCTGTAATTTTTCCCACGCCATGGAAAATCTTCGTCGCCTCGGCTTGTGCGACCATGAGGGCGTGATCGTATGGTTCTTTGGCTTCGGCTGCGGCAGCAAACATAGAAGCGACGGACAAGGCGATGGCAAGGTGATTCCATTTCGTTTTGGTCATGGAGAAAAGCCTTTCTCAAGATCTCGCAGTCTTGCGGCGTTGCGCCGGCTATACTCGCGCCGCTTGTTGGCCGCGGCGCCATTCCAAGCGGATCATGCGGCCGCGATGTTTGACACAAAAAATCGTCGTTCACTTATCGCAACGCGCTCGATTTTTCGACACACATTTCAAGGCGTTTTCCCGCGCGCCGCTGTTTCCACCACATATAGGCTCTCGTTCCGGACAAGCTTGCGGTTAGCAGACCGGACAGGGAGACGAAAAAACGATAGGCCTCTCTTGTCCTTGATGTCTCCGCAACGCAGTGCGCGGAGACAACGCTCGATTGTCCAGCACGCTGTATAGCAGAGCCTTCATGAGGTGCGGCCCATCGCAATGAGGCGTTTCAGTTTTCTGATCGCCGAGGCGTCCTTTTCGCCGTAGTTGATGAATGTCGCGAACTTTCCGTCGGACCCCATCAGATAAAGAAATGCCGAATGGTCCATCTCATAGCCGCCGTCCGAGGTCGGGATTTTCCGGTAATAGACGCGATAAGCCTTGGCGGCGGCGGCGACCTGTTCGGGGGTTCCAGTGAAGCCGCGCAAGCGCGGATCGAAGGACGACACGTAGTCGCGCATCAGTTTCACCGTGTCGCGCTGGGGATCGACGGTGACGAAGACATAACTCAGCCGGTCGGCGTCAGGCCCCAGTTCGTGCATCCAACGCGTCAGGTCGGTCAGCGTCGTCGGACAGACTTCGGGACAAAACGTATAGCCGAAATAGATCACCGAGGGCTTGCCAAGCAGCGAGGCCTCCGTGACTGTCCTGCCCTGATCGTCGACCAGTGTGAAGGGGCCGCCGATGGCCGCGGGCCTGGCGCGCTGCGGCGCTCTGGCCAGACCGACGGCCAGAACGACGGTGGCGGTCAGGCCGACCGCCACCGCAATCATCCGGCGCAAAGACATCAATGCACGCCCTTGACGGGGACCGAGACGTCAACCTTGCCGGCCTTCTCGAAGGTCAAAGTCATCTGCACGGTCTCGCCGGCCTTGAGCGGCTTTTTCAGGCCGATCAGCATCACATGATAGCCGCCGGGTTTGAGCGCGACCGAGCCATTGGCCGGAATGACGAGACCGCCCGAGATTTCGCGCATTTTCATGACGTCGTCGACCACCTTCATCTCATGGATTTGCAGGGTCTTGGTGGCGTCGGAGGAAGCGCCGATCAGGCGGTCGGCGACGTTCGACTTGTTGTTGATCGTCATATAGACGGCGCCGGACATGGCGCCTGCCGGCGTCGCCCGCGCCCAGGGCTGTTCGATCTGGATCGAAGCCCCTTGCGCGAAAGCGGGACCGGCGGCGACGGCGAACAGAACGGCGGCGGCGGCGCATCTCTCGAAGATATTCATGTTCTTCTCCTTTTTCGCCCGCGCAAACCGCCGGGCAGTTGAAACGCGTGTCGAGGCGCCGTGTGCGTCAATTCGCGACGGCGCCTTGCCACTCCACCCCCTCGGCGATTCGTCGCAGCAGGGGGATGTCAAGGATGATGACATCCTCGCGGCCGACGCGCCGCAAGGCGCCGAGCGTTTTTAAGGCGACGAAATTGCGCGAGACGGTCTCGATGACCACGCCGAGATAATCGGCGATCTCCTGGCGTGAAACCCGCATGGCGAGACGCTGTCCAGTTTCGAAATCGTCGCCCATCATCTGAAGCAGAAAGGTCGCGAGCCGCTCGATCGCGGTCTTGCTGCCGAGCAAGGTGGCGAGGTCGCGCAGACGCGCGATCTCGGCAAGCATGGCCGCGCTCTGGTCCATTCCCGCCTTGCCCAGCGGGACGACCACAGCCGGCGAGATCGCGACAGCGTCGCAATCGTGAAGGCCGCTGGCGCTGAAGCCGACGGTCCGTCCCGTCCCGGCGATGTCGAGAATCTGGCGGCGGGCGCCGGAAAGGGTGCGAAGGACCATGATCGAGCCCTCGACCAGCCGGTACGGGCCCGAAACGGGGTGGCCGGCGGCGAAAAGTTTTTCGCCTCGCTCAAGATTGCGGGGCTCGCGCGAGCCGGGCGCAAAGGCCTCGTCTTCGCCGCGGGCGCGCTCGACCACAGGCGACGGCGGCGCGTGAAAAAGCAAAGGCGCGGGAACAGGGAAAAAAGCGGTTTCCATCAGACGATCCGAAATGTGAGCGAGGGAAAGCGACACAGGACGGTCGCAGGCTCAGCCGATGCTGGACGAAGTTTCGCGCGCCTTGGGCCCGAACGCGGGCGCCCACCGCGCGCTTTCGTCAACGCGCGACAGCGCGTTCCGACGACAAGGCTTCGCCAGCGAAAAGGATCAGGCGACGGGAGGGGCGCGCGGCCGCGCGCTGGAGAAAAGTCGCGCGGCGAAGGAAGAAGCGCTCTCGCTTTCGCGCGAGGGAGCGATCCGGCGCGCGACCGGCGCCAAAGCGAGACCGGCAAGTTCGGGAGCCTTGGCGTGGCCCTGCATCAGCGGCAGGCAGAAGGGGCAAAGCGCCGAATGAGCGGCGCCGTTCTTGTCCTCGATCGGCTTGCCGTTGTGATCGACGAGGATCATCTCGGCACCGGTGCAAATGACAATGCCGTCGCCGGCGGAATTGCCGAGCAGGCGCGAAGCCGCGGCTTGCGCCGAAGCGCCTAGCAGGCCCGCCGCCAGAATATTGAAAAAAACAACCAACGCGCCGATGGCGACCACGATCCCGCGCCGCGCCCGCCCACGGGAGCGGTCGATTGCGAGGTCATAGGTTCGAACGCCGCGGTTCATGTCCATCCGTCTCGGGGCCGGCCACCAAGAGTTTTACAAGCCGCTCGAACCGCCGGCAAATGGTTTCTTCCGCGCCTAAGGCGTGCGGCAACATTGTCATCTCCACATAAAGCGCGAAAGCCTTACAGGGCGTTCCGCACGCTGCCGAGGGCATTTGGTCGCAGCCGAAATCATGGGCGACAATTTCCAACGTTATCCTCGCCCTACGCTTGAGGCCGCAAGGGCCCGTATAGCGGCACTTCAATCGGGGACCGCTTTCCGCGGAACTGGCCCAATGAGGGTGCCAGGCGCGAATTTCCGCCATGGGTGTGCGCCGTGAGAAGGCGGCGCTTTTCCAGTGGGTGCAAATCCCACCCGGCGACCGCTCCAGCCGGAAGCAACCGGAGCAGGCATGGAGGCGACGAAATGTCTGAAGCCTTCGGATAGCTGGTCACGTTTTCGGTGACAGCGCGAGTGTGCGGGCAGCAACGTGAGTGAACGCTGAGCAAACCTCGAAAAGGACGATGTGCAGGCCGACCCGGCAACCCTTCCGGGGAAGGCTGACATAGATGGGTGAGTAAGAGCGACGAGTACGCCCATCTGCTGCACCGGGGTAGTGGCGGCAGCACGCACACAAGGAAAGCGCACGCAACACGGGAAGCCTCATAGCGTGGTCAGGGATGATCAACCGGACGCCCGCGAGGGACAGGTCGGGCGCTAAGAGGTGGCGGAGGGGTTCGTAGTACCGATGAAGCCGGGTAATTCCGGTGGAGGGAAGGGACCTCAGTTCAAGACAGACGCAGCAAGCGATGAGGGACGTGGAGATTGGGCAACCTATCAACTCCGAAAACTGTTCAGAAATTGCAGATAGCGTTGCACGCGAAAGCGAAGGCAGAAGCCGGCTATCGCTTTTACGCCCTGTACGACAAGATCAGCCGCGAGGATATTCTGGCGCACGCCTATGCCCAGTGCCGCTCCAACAAGGGCGCGCCGGGCGTTGACGGTCAGGACTTCGCCGATGTCGAGGCTTATGGGGTCGAGCGGTGGCTGGGCGAACTGGCGCTTGCGCTCAGACAGGAGACCTACCAACCGGACCCGATCAGAAGAGTGTTCATACCGAAGGCCAACGGCAAACTCAGGCCGCTGGGCATCTCGACCTTGCGGGATCGGGTCTGCATGACAGCAGCGATGCTGGTGCTGGAGCCGATCTTTGAAGCCGATCTTCCACCGGAATTATACGCCTACCGTCCCGGGCGAAACGCCCAGCAGGCGGTGGTCGAGGTGGAGGAGCAGCTGTTTCGCGGCCACCCGGAAGTCGTAGACGCCGACCTCGCGGACTACTTCGGGAGCATTCCACACACCGACCTCCTCAAATCGGTGGCGCGCCGGATCGTTGATCGGCGCGTGCTGCATCTCATCAAGATGTGGCTGGACTGCCCCGTTGAAGAAACCGACAGGCGCGGCCGGAAAACACGCACGACCGAAGCCCGCGACCAGCGGCGCGGCATCCCGCAGGGCTCACCCATCTCACCGCTGCTGGCGAATCTATACATGCGCCGGTTCGTGCTGGGATGGAAGAAGCTCGGGCTGGAGCGAAGCCTCGGCACTCGGCTCGTGACCTACGCCGACGACCTCGTGATTCTGTGCAGAAAGGGCAAAGCCGCAGAGGCGTTGCAGCGACTGCGCGAAATCATGGGCAAACTGAAGCTGACGGTCAGCGAGGAAAAGACACGCATCTGCAAGGTGCCGGAAGGCGAGTTTGACTTCCTGGGTTACACGTTCGGGCGGGTGTACTCTCCAACGACCGGAAAGGCCCGTCTGGCCCTTCGTCCGTCGAAGAAGAGCATCAAGCGGATGGTCGAAAAGGTCCATGTGCTGACAGACCGAGCTCGAACATGGCAGGAGACCACAAAGCTGGTGGATGAGTTGAACCGCGCGCTTCGCGGGTGGGCGAACTACTTCAACGTAGGGTCCGTCAGCAAGGCGTATCGCGCGCTCGACAGCTACGCCGCTGTGCGGTTGCGCCGGTGGTTGCGCTCCAAGCACAAAGTCAGGCGACGCAGGGGCGGGACTTATCCACTCTCGCACCTCTACGGGTACTTCGGGCTCGTACGGCTGACTTACCGGGGGCGCGACGTGCCGTGGACGAAGGCGTGAGGTTTTGTCCGAGAGCCGGGTGCGGGAAATCTGCATGCCCGGTTCGATGAGCGGGGTGTGGAAACGGGAGCAACGGCCGAGCTATTGAGGCACCGCCAGACGAAAGAGGCGGCAACAGATAGGCTCCACCTAACGCTAACCGCGCCACACTCCGACTCTACCATTATTTCCGGTTCGTTCGCCGCTTCCGAAGTCCGCCATCTCCAAGATTGCGGTCGACCGAGGAACGAACGCTCGGCGCCATTTGCGGGAATTCCATGTTCGATCGCCTAACATGGATATTCGGAGGAAAGCCGCCTTTTTTGGGTCCCGAATTAAAGAGGCGGCAATTGGCCTTGAACGGGAATTAAGGTTGCTGCTTCTCTGCCGACAGCCTTGTCAGCGGAACCAAATCAACGCCCGAGAGACGCCGCGTATCGGATCGGCACGATAAAGGAAAGTAGATTGTCAGCGATGTCCTTTGGCGGCGCGGGAAAAGGCTCGGCGCGCCGAACCAGCGCCAGGGTTTCGGCATCGAGGATGGAGGAGCCGGAGCTTTTCACGATCCGGCTGTCCAGCAAACGGCCCTCCCGATCGATGCTGAAGGCGAGGCGCGCGACGCCGGATCGACCGGCTGCTTCGCGAGGATAGCGCTTCGACCGTTCGAGATGGGCGACCAGCGACCTTTCCCAGCGCAAGGTCGAGGCCGAAGGAAGGCGCGACACGTGGCCGGCGGCCGGCGCGGCGGGTTTGGCCGAGACCTCGGTGGCGGTGGGCGGCGCGGCGGCGGTCGACGCCTCGACCGGCTCCTGTGGCGCCGCCTGCTCCACCTGTTCTTTCGGCGGGTCCGGCGGCGGCAAGGGATCGCTCGCGGCGGGGTGTTGTGCAGCCTGCGGGACGGGCGGCTTTGCCGGCTGTTTCTGCGCGCTCGCCTCCACGCGGTCGCGCTGTTCGGCGTCCGGCGCCATTGGGCCGGGCGGCAAATCCGTCTCCGTCGAGGAAGGCGCGACGGGGACCGGCGCCAGTTCGATCAGCGCGACAGGCGATCCGGCGTCGACGTCGGATACGTCGTCGCGTTGGATCAAGGTCAGCGCGGCCAAAACATGCGCCAGCAGCACGGCCAGAGCGCAGACCGTCCAGCGCAAAGTTTCCTTGCGGGTCATCGTGGCGTCGTTGGCCGCGAGCGCCGTCATGGCCGCGCCTCGGTCTCCAGCCCGACCAGCGCGACTTTGAGATAGCCGGCGTCGCGCAATTCGTTCATCACCCGCATCAATTCGCCATAGGCGACCGTCCGGTCGGCGCGCAGGAAGACGCGCCGCCCCTTGTCGCCGTCGCTCGCCTGCCCCAGCGCCCAGGACAGGTTCTCGCGCGCGACGGGCTCGTCGCCAATGGCCAGCGAAAGGTCCGATTTCAGGGTGAGAAACAGAGGCTTGTCGGGACGCGGCTGCGGCTGCGCATTGGCGGCGGGCAGATCGACGGAAATATCGACCGTCGCCAGCGGCGCCGCGATCATGAAGATGATCAGAAGGACCAGGATGACGTCAATGAAGGGCGTGACGTTGATCTCGTGCATTTCCGCCAGATCGTCGTCGCCACGGTCAAGACGCACGCTCATGGATCACTCCGCTGCGGTGCAGCGCAAAGCCGGCGCCGGCGCATTTTCGACGCGATCGAGGTCGCGGCTGGCGAGGCGCAGGATTTCCGCCGCGCCGTCGGCGCATAGCGCCTTGTAGCCCGCAATTCCCCGCGAAAACATATTGTAGATGACGACCGCCGGTATCGCCGCGAACAGCCCGAGCGCGGTGGCTTGCAGGGCTTCGGCGATGCCGGGCGCGACGACGGCGAGATTGGTCGTGTGCTCCTTCGATATGCCGATGAAGGCGTTCATGATGCCCCAGACTGTGCCGAACAGGCCGACGAAGGGGGCGATGGCGCCGATGGTCGCCAGCACGCCCGTGCCGCGCATCATCCGGCGGCCCAAGGCCGCCTCGATCCGCTCCAGCCGGGACACTATGCGTTCCTTGATCGACGCCTTGTCACGCATGCCGTTCGACAATTTGATTTCGAGCAGGGCCCCCTGCGCCGCCTCCTCCAGCTGCGCCTGCCCGGCCAGCGCCAGAACTCGCTTCCACAAGCGACCCGGAACGCGCCAGCACGACGTTTTGCGCCCGCGCCCGCCGCTTGCCGGCCAGAAGCTCCCAGCCCTTGGCGAGCGCCACCGTCCATGTGATCAGCGAGGCGAGCGCCAGACTGATCATCACCGCCTTCACCACGACATGAGCGGACATGAACATCCCCCACGGCGACAGATCCCTGGGCAAAAGCGAGGCGACGGCCGAACCGGGCTCGTCCTGGAGAGGCTGGGCGGCCCGAGCGTCCGAAGCCGCCGGTTGCGCGGCGGCGGCGCTCGCGGGGGCGGGCGGCGTCTGCGCCGAGACGGCGAGGGTCAGCGCGCCGGTCAAGACCACCGCCGCAAACAGGCGCAAAATTACGCGGCCGAAGGTGTTCATGTTTTTTGGTCCTCGTCTTTTCTGGCCGCGCGGCGCAATCAAAGCTTCTGCGAGATTCCGACGAAAAAGCCGCGGCGCGGCCCGTATTGCGGCGCGAAGACGCCGATGCCGCTGCCGGAGCGAATTTCGTAGACCGAATCCAGCAGGTTTATGATGTCAAACCGCACGGTCGTCGGTTTGTCGTCGCTGAACCATTTGAAGTCGTGCGACAGGCCGAGGTTGACCTGTGAATAGGCCGGCACGGTCGTGAGATTGGCGAAACCGCTGCGCAGCCCGCTGCCGAAAATCATGTCCGCGCTGAAACGCGTTCCGTACCAGAGATAGGAGGCGCCGGCGGAGCCGGTCCATGTCTGCGAATGGTCGGTCGGAATCCAGTGCGTTTGCGCATAGGCATAGTCGTCCGCGCTGATGAGGAACTGGTTCGACACGAACTGCGTGGCCATCTGGCGGCCCAGGGCCACATTGCCATAGGCCTGAAAATTTCCGTCAAGATATTTGAGCTTGGCTTCGACGCCGTCGTTCCAGCCCTTGGCGTAGTTGAAGGCCGTCAAGGTGTTGGCCGCGCCGAACTGGCCGTCGTCGATCAGGTCGGTCGCAAACTTGTAATAGGCGTCGAGACCGGCCGACAGTTTTCCGAACTTCTGTTCGACGCCGGCGTCATAGACGTTCGAGCGCTCCGGCTTGACCGGGTCGTCGAGATTGACCGAGGGCTGCTGGCTGGTGCCCTGATAGATCGCCAGATTGGTCGGCGCCGACAGCGCCATTTCCGGCGGCGTGAAATAGCGCGCATAGCCAATGTGGAAGACGGTGTCCTGGAGCGGCTTGTATGTCAGGCTGGCGCGCGGGCTCAATTGATTGGCGTTGGTATATTCGTACATCTGGTCGAAGCGCAGACCGGCGTTCAAGGTCAGCTGGCTGTTGATCTTCCACTCGTCCTGCCCATAGACGCCGAACAGCCAGCCGACCTTGCTGGTGTTGTCCGGTTGCGCGGCGAAAGGCGCCCCGGTGACATTGCCGTTGGCGTCGACCGGGAAAACCAGCGAGGCGTCGTTCGCCTGCGCCACCTCGCCGCTGCCGGTCAAGCCAAAGCGCAAAGTGTGCTGTTCGTTGAGCCTGAACGCCGTGTCTTCCTCGACCCCATTAAGAAAGGAGCTGCGGAAAACCGTCGACGAGACGCCGTTGAAAAGGAGATCGCCGATCGGATCAGGCGTGAAGGCGAGCGAGCTGTAACGCGAGAAGGCGGCGATCTGATAGTCGACAGGGCCGAGCGACTGCTGGTAGGCGGCGATGTTGAAATAATTCTGCTCCAGCTGGTGCTCGTTGATCTGCGACGAGGTGAACCCGTCTTGGCCGGGAAGGCTGTATTGCTGCGGTTGGCCCGGATTGTCGGGAATCTGGTAATTGCCGACCGCCGTGCCGCTCATGAAGCTGAGCCGCCCGCCATCGCCGACCAGGGTCGAGGCGTAGCCGAAAAATTTGCCCTGGTCGGTATGGTCGTGGATCGGCACGACGCCGGCGTCCGCGTTTTCGATGCCGATATTGCTGTTCAAAAAGCGGGCGGTGACGAAATATTGGGTGTCGCCGAACGTGCCGCCATATTCGAGGCTCGGCGTCAAAGTGGAGAGACTGCCGCCATAAAGGCTAATGCTGCCGCCGCCGTCGAAAGCGCCGCTCTTGGTGGTGATGTCGACGACGCCGGCGGTGTGCAAGCCGAACTGGGCCGGCAGCGCGCCGTCGATCACCGCGATATTGCCGATCAGGCCGCTGTCGAGCACCTGGCCGAAGCCGGAAACGCCGTCGGGCAGCAGCACGCCGTTGATCCGGTATTGAACATTGGCGTGCTCGTTGCGCAGGTGCAGCGCGCCGCTCGCCGCCGAATCCTGCGAAAATCCGGGCGTCTGCAACAGGACCTTTTCGATCGGCGCGTTGTCGCCCTGCGGCAGGGCGGCGATCGTGGCCTGGCCGAGATCGGTCGAATTGGCGCCGTCGCGCGGCAAGATGTTTGCGCGCGCCTTGTCGAATTTTTCCGTCTTGGCGGCGAAGGCGCGCGCGGCGATCGCTTCAGGCGATTGGCTTGGGTTGCCGACGGGCGCAGTCGGCGCGACCGGCGGCGCCGCGTGGCGGACGGTTCGCCGGATCTTCGGCTGCAATGCAGGCTTGCGGGCGACGACTTTTTTGATGGGCGCCGCAGGCTTTGGCGCGGGCTTCGGCTGCTTCACAACGACTTCGGGGAGAGCGGTTTGGCCGAAAGCGAGTCCGCTGGCGCCCAAAAGGGCGACGAACGAGCCGCCGAACAGCAAGATTTTCCTTATCCGCATCGCCGCCCCGGGCGCCTAAAATTTCATGCCGCCGGCTTCCGCTCGCAGCCCGCGCCATAGCATGGTAATGTTATAATATACGGAATGTCAACAGCGCTCGGTTCCGGGCGCGGGCACGGATCAGTTATGAACGTGAGGCGGTGTGGGCATGGCGCCAACGGCTTCGCCGCAAGGGCCGCACAGGCCCTCGATCTCAATCACCTGCCGTTGCGGCCGGAACCCGACCCGGGCCGCTGTTTCCGCTAGCAGCGCGTCGACCTTCGGGCTCTCGATCTCGTCGGCGCGGCCGCAGCGGCTGCAAATGAGCAGCAGCCCATGATGGTCATGGCCAAGGTGATCGCAAGGGGCATAAGCGTTGGTGCTGGCGATCTTGAAGACGAAGCCGTTCTCGACCAGGAATTCCAGGGCGCGGTAAGCCGTAGGCGGCGCCACGGTTTTCGCTTGCGTCCGCGACAACTGGTCGATTACCGCATAGGCGCCGAGCGGCGCTTTCGCTCGCGCGAGCAGCTCCAGCACCCGCCGTCGAATGGGCGTGAGTTGAAGTCCGCGCTGCTCGCAGATTTCTTCAACCTGCTTGACCCAGTCCCGGCGACCGCCCATCGCCTTTTCCGTCCTAGCCACGAATCCCCCCATAGCCCGCGTCTTCCGACGCATCCTACACCTGTCCTTAGCGCGCCGTCACGAACCAGCCAGTTTTGAAATGTTATATTGTAGCGCAAAAGACGATGCGCTAGCCTGTGCGGCGCGTTGGCGCCCAGTCCATCCTCGATTCCAGAGCCGGACATCCATGAAACGGATCAAGCTTCTCGCGATTGTGTTGCTCCTTGGCGGTTCAACAGCTCTTCAAGCCGCCGCGGATCCCGTTGCCGTAGTCGCGGCGGAAAATTTCTATGGCGACGTCGCCCGCCAGATCGGCGGCGACGAGGTGGCCGTGACCAGCATCCTGTCCAATCCCGACCAGGATCCGCATCTGTTTGAGGCGAGCCCCTCAACCGCCCGAGATCTGGCGGGCGCAAAGATCGTCATCAGCAGCGGCGCTGACTACGATCCGTGGATGGAAAAGCTGCTCGCCGCCGCGAAGGCGCCGGGGCGCATCGAGATCGTTGTCGCAGATCTGGCTCACAAAAAATCTGGAGATAATCCGCATATTTGGTATGACCCGGCGACCATGCAGGCTTTGGCCGGGCGCCTCGCCGCCGATCTCTCCGCCATCGACCCAGCCCACAAGGCGGATTACGAAAAAAGGGAGTCCGCCTTCCTGGCGTCGCTCAAGTCGCTTGGCGCCAAAATCGCCGCGATGAGAAAAAAATACTCCGGCGCGGCGGTGACCGCCTCAGAGCCGGTCTTTGGCTATATGGCGCAGGCCCTGGGCCTGACCATGCGGAATGAAAAATTCCAGCTCGCAGTGATGAACAATACCGAGCCGAGCGTCTCCGACGTTGCGGCGTTCGAGAACGACTTGAAGCAGCATAAGGTGAAAGTCATGCTCTTCAACGCCCAGGCGAGCGAGCCGGCGGTGCAACGGCTGGTGAAACTCGCCAGGGAGGAAAAAATTCCGGTGGTCGGCGTCACCGAAACGGAGCCAGCGGGCAAGACCTATCAGGACTGGATGCTCTCCCAACTCGACGCCGTGGACAAAGCTTTGGCAGGGCCGAGCCAGTGAAGGCTGTTTCATGCGAAAATGTCAGCGTGACGCTCGGCGGCCGAACAATCCTTTCGGGCGTGGGCTTTGCGATCCAGGAAGGCGAGTTTATCGGCATGCTCGGATCGAACGGATCGGGCAAGACGACGCTGATGCGCGCCATTCTCGGATTGATCCCGTTGCAATCTGGCGTCATCCGCGTCCTCGGCCAGCCCGCGACGCGCGGCAACCCGGCGATCGGCTACATGCCGCAGACGCGCGGAAACTTCGCTAATCTCCGCTTCACCGGCTGGGACTGCGTCGCCAGCGCCGCCGGCGGCAAGGGCTGGGGCCTGCCACGCCTCGGTGCTGCCCAACGCCGCGACGTCGACTGGGCGCTCGACATGGTTGGCGCGCGCGATCTAGCGCGACGGCCTCTCGCCGAACTGTCCGGCGGCGAGCGCCAACGCCTGCTCCTGTCGCAGGCGCTGCTTGGTCGCCCGAAACTGCTGCTGCTCGACGAGCCTCTGATCAATCTCGATCCGACGCGTCAAAGCGGGGTCGTCGAAATCGTCCGCCGGCTGCAAAAGGAACTCGGGTTCGCAGTCATTTTCGCCGCCCACGAACTCAATCCTCTGCTCAATTCGATCGACCGCGTGCTCTATCTCGGCGGCGGCAAGGCGGTCCTCGGCGCGGTCGATGAGGTCATAACCGGCCCGGTTCTTTCACGGCTATATGGCTCGGAGATCGAAGTGGTGCGGCTGAAGGGGCGCATTTTCGTCATGTCCGGCGCCGTCGATGTCGAACACGACGCCCATCGCCATGAACACGGCGACAACCACGCACATCACGGCAATCACGACCACGACCACCAGAAGGGCGGGAAAATCGATGTTCGCCTATGATTTCATGCGCACGGCTTTCGCGGCGGCGGGCGTAGTCGCGTTGCTTTCGGGAATCGTGGGGTTCTTCCTGGTCCTGCGCGGTCAGACCTTCGCCGGCCACGCGCTTTCCCATGTCGGCTTCACCGGCGCGACTGGCGCCGTTCTGTTCGGCTTACCGCCATTGTGGGGCCTGGTCGGCTTCACCATGCTGGCGGGATTTGCCATGGGCGTGCTCGGCGAGAAATTGAGCGGACGCGACGTGGCGATCGGCATGATGCTGTCCCTCGCGCTCGGCCTCGGCCTATTATTCCTGCATTTCTATACCGCCTACGCCAGCCAGGCGGCGGCGCTCTTGTTCGGCAATGTCCTCGGCGTCGACACCGCCGCGCTTTGGACGCTCGCGGGCCTCGCGGTGGTCAGCCTCGGCGCGCTTGCCATCATTTCGAGGCCGCTGCTGTTCCTGAGTCTGCAACCCGAATTGGCCGAGGCCAAAGGCGTTCCGACGCGCTTCATCTCGACCGCCTTCCTGGTCATCGTGGCGATCGCCGTCGCCGAATGCGCGCAAATTGTCGGCGTTCTGCTCGTCTTCACGCTGATGGTCGGGCCGGCCGCCGCTGCGCAAAGGCTGACGACGCATGTCGGCAACGGCGTCGCGCTCGCTGTGGCCTTCGCGCTGGCCGAGGCGTGGGGAGGACTTGCTTTGGCTTACCTGACCGACTGGCCGACCAGTTTCTGGATCACCGCGCTATCTGCGGCGGTCTTTTTCGCCAGCCTCGCCATAGAGCCGATGTCGCACATGATGGCCCCGCAAAGAGCCGCAGCGAAGCAAGCTTGAAAATTGAGCGATATGATATAACATAACGTTCTCAACCCATGGAAATGCATTCCAGTCAATGGGAGCAAAAGGTGCTCGTCGATTGGGAACTCAACACGATCCCCGACGATCGTCGATGCGGATTGCTTATGGCGAGGGCGCAGCTTCCGTATCGATCCTTTACCCGAAAAAGGAGCAAAAGCACGGCCGCGGTCGCCAAAGGACCGTCCAACGCCAAGTGCTAGAATGACTGTCGCCTTACCCGCTTTGGACCCGCTCGGCTCCGACGAAGCGTTGGCCATGTCCGTCAAGCGCCATCTGATCGAATTGTTCAGGGGCCATGGCGACAAACTGCCGCCGCCCGGCCTCTATCACCGCGTCCTGCGCGAGATCGAATATCCCCTGATCTCGATCGCGCTCGCCGCCACGCGCGGCAACCAGACCAAGGCGGCGGAAATCTTGGGCCTCAACCGCAACACCTTGCGCAAAAAGATCCGAGACCTCGACGTGAGGCTGTTGCGCTCGTGGCGGTGAATTTCGGGGCTGATCTGAATCGGGTCATTGCGAGAAGCGAAGCGACGAAGCAATCCAAGCGATCCAAGCGATCCTTCAACAGGTTGAGAAGTGGACGGTTTCGCTCTGCTCGCAACGATGCCGGGTCCGGTTTCACTTGGATTCGGCCCCCGCCGAATTTGGTGGCGATCCAATAGCATCTGGCAAGTCCGAGGCGGATTCGGCGCTGACCGGGACTGAACCAGGGAGACCGCGATGAAACAGGCCTTCCCCTATCATTTCACCGTCGAAAGGCTCTGGCCTTGTTCGACCAAGATCGGACAGGCCCTGAACGGAAAATTCGGACCACCGGGGCATGAAGGTCGCTGGCTCGCGGCGATCTCCGAGGACTTCGACATGACGAACCAAACGGTCGTGACAACGGCGGAGTTCTGGTTCAAGGACGAAAATGACGCACTCCTGGCGCGGCTTACGGTGTGACGGGCTCCAAACTAACGCCAATGGCTCAGATTAATGACCAACGCGGGCCCGGCGGCGCATTCGGTCTTAAGGCAACGACTCTTGGCGTCGCGATCACCTTTTTCCGCACGTCGCAGGCAGAGCCTGCTCCGCCAAGACGGTGACTGCGCTGCTCTTTTTGCGGTCGAGCTTTCGCTCGGCCGCCCCTCGACAAGATCATCGGCCTATTCAAGGACCTATTGGGTCACCGAGCAGCAAAAAACTGAGCGGTGGTCGCGCCGGCCGTTTTACGACGTCCGTTTCTCCTATTGAAGCGCCCGTAATTGAGAGGCCGTGCGCTGTTATCGGCAATCCCATTCCTGGCCCAATTGGCCCGCCGAACAGCCCGGCGACACCATGAACTTGTCATTTCGCGTCATCGTCCGCCGGTCTTTTCTTTATGCGGGCATTATACGACGCTCCCCGGTCCGCAATGGAATCTTTGTGGCAAACCACATTATCTGGCCTCTCGACGTTCTTTGTATTCGAGGAGGCCGTTATGTTCCTATCTCGTCCCAATCGAAGGTTTCCGCCCAACGCGCTCGTCGTAAAAAGGGCCGCGTGTCTCTCTGCCCGACGCCGAACGCTTTCCCATGCGCATGACGCGGGCGCCTTCGTCGCCGCACTCCTCCTTTTGGCCACTTTGTTTTACGTCAGCCGTCCTTCGTTTTCCTATACTGAGCATTCGGAAAATTGTGCCGAAAGCCACGGCAGTGCCGAACATTGCGCTGGACTTGCGCCGCAGCGTCCACACTAACGCCGCGTTGCTGAGTCGCCCGCCTGTCAAGATCGTCATAGTCTTCTCAGAGCTGAAGCGACCTCGCGCCAGCAAACTCCGTTGTCAGGGCGACGTTACCTCGGGCGCGCAATACTCCCCCGCCCGCCCCAGGAATTCGCAGTCTCGTTTCGGTGGCGCGCGATTGCTTTCGCTGTTCGCGCGTTTGACGCAATGGGAGCCGGCGCGGCCGAGATAGACGCAATCCCTGGCGGTTTCCGGCCGCAAGAACCGAGACACGTTCACATGCGAAAGCAGCGCCCAAAGGATGAGCGCAGCCACTGCAATTGAAATGTCCGCAGCCAAAAGCAGCGCCTTGCGACGCGAAAAATGGCGGCCGCCGGGGCCCATTGCGATGACGTGGCGTTTCATCGCGGTCTTCCTGTCCGAGTGAAGGAAACGCATCCGGTTCGGATAATGCCGAGAGCCGTAAAATCTCGATGCTGAACGGAAGCAACGACGTCAGGGATTCATAAAAAAAACAGCAGTCAGGGGCGAGTCGGGGAGATTTTGAGCTCGCCTCCGTCCCGCTCACAACAAGCGTAACGCTAACAATAAACGGTCTCGCCTCCCCGCAAAATTGGCGCCAACATGGGACCTCTTATCCCGCGGAGGCTTGCATGACCTCTGACGCCGTCACGCCATCCGAGACTCATTTCAAGGACGGCGCCGCCACGCTGGCGCTGGGCGCGCTCGGCGTCGTCTACGGCGATATCGGCACGAGCCCGCTGTATACGATCAAGACGGCCATCGACTGGTCCGGAGGCGCGCTGGCGCCGCAGGCGGCGCTCGGCATGCTGTCGCTGATCGTCTGGACGCTGACCATCATCACCTCGATCAAATATGTCGGCGTGATCATGCGCGCCGACAATGACGGAGAGGGCGGAATTCTCGCGCTGATGTCGCTGCTCGGGGTCAGACATGGGCGTCGTCCGGCGATCATCGCCATGGGCATGCTCGGCGCGGCTCTTCTATTCGGCGACGGGGCCATCACCCCCGCGATATCCGTGCTCAGCGCCCTCGAAGGCCTCGAAGGGCCGGCGCCGGCGATTACGCCCTATGTCGCGCCTTTGTCGATCCTCGTTCTGATCGCTCTATTCAGCCTGCAGCCGCAGGGGACGGGGCGTATTTCCAAACTGTTTGGCCCCGTCATGACCCTGTGGTTCGTCGCCATCGGCCTCATGGGACTCGCCGCGGTCTTCCGCCACCCAAAAGTGCTTTGGGCGCTCGATCCGCTGGTGGGGTTGAACTTTCTCTTCAGCCACGGCCTGACCGGATTTCTGGTGCTGGGCGCGGTTTTCCTGTGCGCCACCGGCGCCGAGGCGCTTTACGCCGACATGGGGCATTTCGGCGCCAAACCAATCCGGCTCGCCTGGTACGGCTTGGTCTTTCCGACCCTCGTCCTCAGTTACGCCGGCCAGACGGCGCTCCTGATCGATTCTCCGGCGGGCAAAGTGGCCAATCCCTTCTACGATCTGTGCCCACCCACGCTGCAACTTGCGCTCGTCGGTCTGGCGACCGCGGCGACGGTCATCGCCAGCCAGTCCATCATCACTGGCGCTTATTCGATGACCCGCCAGGCCATCCAGCTCGGCTTGCTGCCGCGCATTCACATCTCGCAGACCTCCGCCCAGAGCTATGGCCAGATCTACGTCGGCCTGGTCAACTGGTCCTTGATGGCCCTCACTCTGGTCCTGACGGCGACCTTCCGCTCTTCCGACAGGCTCGCCGCCGCTTTCGGCGTCGCAGTCTCGCTGACCATGCTGCTGACCAGCCTGCTGATGTTTGTCGCCATGCGCGAGGTCTGGCGCTGGGGCCTGGCCTTGAGCCTGCTTGTCGCCGGTCTGTTCATTTGCGTGGACGGCTCTTTCGTCGCCGCCAATTTCGTCAAGTTCTTTGATGGCGGCTGGATCCCGATCCTCGTCGCCGGCATCCTCTATTTCCTGATGACGTGCTGGAGCCAGGGCCTTGCGGCCATGCGTGACGCGCTGGAGCGCTCCACCTTCCCGCTCGCGGAATTCATGGAGAAATTTCGCGGCAAGGAACGCGTGGCGGGCACGGCGGTCTATCTGGTCGGCCGCACCGACCTCGTCCCCGTGGCTCTGCTCCAAAACCTGAAGCATAACAAGGTGATTCATAAGCGGGTCGTCCTGCTCAATGTGACCACCGAAAACATTCCGCGCGTAAACCCGAAAAATCGCCTGCAGGACGTCGATCTGGCGGACGATTTCCACGCCATGAGCGCGCATTACGGTTTTATGGAGCAGCCGAACATCCCCCATGTCCTCACCGAGGAAAAGGGCGACGGCGCGTTGAAATTCGACATGATGCACACGTCGTTTTTCGTCGGCCGGACCAATGTCGCCCCTGCCGGAAAATCGCGCTGGCACAGGTTCAAGATCCAGGTGTTCAAGGTCATGCACCGCAACGCTTTTCCGGCGACGGAATTCTTTCGCATTCCACCAGGACGGGTGGTGGAGCTGGGAAGCCAGATCGAGATTTGAGATTCTCAGGCGCACGCCGCCAGCTCGCCGAGCCCGCCCGGAATGAGGCTCGGCCGCCGGTTCCGCTGGAGCCTGGCCGCCATCCGGCATAGATTGGCCGGACACAGGCTTCCATCCGGGCTCAAATGTTTTCCTTCTCGTCGCCCTCCCGGCGTTCGCTGCTCTATGCCCTCCGCGGCGGTTTTCTCGTCCGACCTTTGGCGATCGCCCTGGCGCTCGGGACGGCGGGCGCGACGCTTTCCGATCTGGAGGAACGCTTTCCCGGATTGCGCGGCCTGGTGCCGAAGATTCTGTTTCCCTCCGAAACCGACCCCCAATCCGCTGAGACCATTCTCGCCACGATCGCCGGCTCGACCATGACGGTCGTGTCGATCGTCTTCGCCATCCTGCTGATGAGCCTGACGCTGGCGTCGAAGGAGTCGGTGCGGCGGAAGAAAAAGACCTGACCGGTCAGCCAGCCATTACGACTTGCGCCGTGCGCCAGTTGCCGCGCGACTTCCTGCGCGCCGGCGTTCTCGGCCTGGGTCTGCACGAAAAGGACGCGCCGGGGCTGGCTGGCATCCCGGCCGCGGGCGCGAAGCCGCTGTGCGGGCCGAGAGCCGGAATCGAGCGCAACCGAATTTTCCGGCGCGGCAAACTGGGTCATGCGGGGTCCTCGACGCGGCGTAACGACGATTCGGCGACTATAGCGAAAAGCGTTCGCCTTGGGTGTGCGCCGTGAGAAGGCGGCGCTTTTCCAGTGGGTGCAAATCCCACCCGGCGACCGCTCCAGCCGGAAGCAACCGGAGCAGGCATGGAGGCGACGAAATGTCTGAAGCCTTCGGATAGCTGGTCACGTTTTCGGTGACAGCGCGAGTGTGCGGGCAGCAACGTGAGTGAACGCTGAGCAAACCTCGAAAAGGACGATGTGCAGGCCGACCCGGCAACCCTTCCGGGGAAGGCTGACATAGATGGGTGAGTAAGAGCGACGAGTACGCCCATCTGCTGCACCGGGGTAGTGGCGGCAGCACGCACACAAGGAAAGCGCACGCAACACGGGAAGCCTCATAGCGTGGTCAGGGATGATCAACCGGACGCCCGCGAGGGACAGGTCGGGCGCTAAGAGGTGGCGGAGGGGTTCGTAGTACCGATGAAGCCGGGTAATTCCGGTGGAGGGAAGGGACCTCAGTTCAAGACAGACGCAGCAAGCGATGAGGGACGTGGAGATTGGGCAACCTATCAACTCCGAAAACTGTTCAGAAATTGCAGATAGCGTTGCACGCGAAAGCGAAGGCAGAAGCCGGCTATCGCTTTTACGCCCTGTACGACAAGATCAGCCGCGAGGATATTCTGGCGCACGCCTATGCCCAGTGCCGCTCCAACAAGGGCGCGCCGGGCGTTGACGGTCAGGACTTCGCCGATGTCGAGGCTTATGGGGTCGAGCGGTGGCTGGGCGAACTGGCGCTTGCGCTCAGACAGGAGACCTACCAACCGGACCCGATCAGAAGAGTGTTCATACCGAAGGCCAACGGCAAACTCAGGCCGCTGGGCATCTCGACCTTGCGGGATCGGGTCTGCATGACAGCAGCGATGCTGGTGCTGGAGCCGATCTTTGAAGCCGATCTTCCACCGGAATTATACGCCTACCGTCCCGGGCGAAACGCCCAGCAGGCGGTGGTCGAGGTGGAGGAGCAGCTGTTTCGCGGCCACCCGGAAGTCGTAGACGCCGACCTCGCGGACTACTTCGGGAGCATTCCACACACCGACCTCCTCAAATCGGTGGCGCGCCGGATCGTTGATCGGCGCGTGCTGCATCTCATCAAGATGTGGCTGGACTGCCCCGTTGAAGAAACCGACAGGCGCGGCCGGAAAACACGCACGACCGAAGCCCGCGACCAGCGGCGCGGCATCCCGCAGGGCTCACCCATCTCACCGCTGCTGGCGAATCTATACATGCGCCGGTTCGTGCTGGGATGGAAGAAGCTCGGGCTGGAGCGAAGCCTCGGCACTCGGCTCGTGACCTACGCCGACGACCTCGTGATTCTGTGCAGAAAGGGCAAAGCCGCAGAGGCGTTGCAGCGACTGCGCGAAATCATGGGCAAACTGAAGCTGACGGTCAGCGAGGAAAAGACACGCATCTGCAAGGTGCCGGAAGGCGAGTTTGACTTCCTGGGTTACACGTTCGGGCGGGTGTACTCTCCAACGACCGGAAAGGCCCGTCTGGCCCTTCGTCCGTCGAAGAAGAGCATCAAGCGGATGGTCGAAAAGGTCCATGTGCTGACAGACCGAGCTCGAACATGGCAGGAGACCACAAAGCTGGTGGATGAGTTGAACCGCGCGCTTCGCGGGTGGGCGAACTACTTCAACGTAGGGTCCGTCAGCAAGGCGTATCGCGCGCTCGACAGCTACGCCGCTGTGCGGTTGCGCCGGTGGTTGCGCTCCAAGCACAAAGTCAGGCGACGCAGGGGCGGGACTTATCCACTCTCGCACCTCTACGGGTACTTCGGGCTCGTACGGCTGACTTACCGGGGGCGCGACGTGCCGTGGACGAAGGCGTGAGGTTTTGTCCGAGAGCCGGGTGCGGGAAATCTGCATGCCCGGTTCGATGAGCGGGGTGTGGAAACGGGAGCAACGGCCGAGCTATTGAGGCACCGCCAGACGAAAGAGGCGGCAACAGATAGGCTCCACCTAACGCTAACCGCGCCACACTCCGACTTTACCGGTTATGGCACGAGAACCTTTTGTTATGGTTGAAATCTAACGCCTGGTTCCCGTTCGCGAAGGACCCAGAACGGCGGAAAGGGGACCTGCGCAGCCGCCGCGACCAAGGACTGCTCGGCGCCAGAATCGGACGATCGCTGATGGCTGAACCGATCGGCGTTTTCCCTGGATAGCGGACCTTCGTTAATGCGAGTTCAACACCGCTTAGTGTACAAGCGTCGGTCAACTCATCGCGAGAATTCGCATCCGCGCCCACGGGTGGGACGATCCTGAAGCGTTACCCCACGATTTTCCATTGCCTCGAAGTTTGCTGCGCAAAATGGCGTACGAAAACCGCGCGGAACGACGCTTAAGGGATGCGAGCCATTTTACCTAAGCCAATTCAGCCAAGCCGAATTACAAGCCGGTGCATGGCGTCGTCATCGGCAAGCGCCAGTCTTAGCGGTCGCTCCTTGACGATCTTTCCATCAAATGTGGCGAAAACGACGCCGCGCTCCACTCCACCGGGGTTTTCGACGCGAATCTCAAATCGCGACGAGCCATGCCGAAGCGAGACCTCGAAGCCCGCCCAGGCTTTCGGTATGCAGGGATCGACGCAGAGTCGATCGCCCTCCAGGCGCATTCCAAGGATGCTTTCCACGCCGGCGCGCTGCATCCAGGCGGCGGAGCCTGTGTACCAGGTCCAGCCGCCGCGCCCGACATGCGGCGGCATGGCATAGACATCGGCGGCGACGACATAGGGTTCGACCTTGTAGCGATGCACGTCCGCCCGCGTACGGGCGTGATTGATCGGATTCAGCATCGAAAACAGGTTTGCCGCCTTGTCGCCCTGGCCGAGTTTGGCGAACGCCATCACTGACCAAAGGGCGGCGTGGGTGTATTGGCCGCCGTTCTCGCGGATGCCCGGCGGATAGGCTTTGATGTAGCCGGGATCGAGCGCCGTCTTGTCGAATGGCGGGGCGAATAATGGCGCCAGCCCATCCTGCGGGCGGATCAGCTCATGTTCGACCGAAGCCATCGCCCGCGCCGCCCGTTCGGGCGACGCGGCGTCGGAAAGCGCGGCCCATGATTGCGCGATGCAGTCGATCCGGCATTCGTCGCTTTGGCGTGAGCCAAGAGGCGTTCCGTCGTCGAAAAAGCCGCGCCGATACCATTCGCCGTCCCAAGCCTCGCGCTCAAGCGAGGCCTGCAACGCAGTCGCGTGCGCGCGCCACCTTTTCGCGCGAGCACGCTCGCGACGGGCTTCGGCGAGAGGCGCAAACTTATTCAGCGTTGCATGGAGCAGCCAACCGAGCCACACGCTTTCGCCCGCGCCTCCCGCGCCAACGCGGTTCATGCCGTCGTTCCAGTCGCCGGCGCCGATCAGCGGCAGGCCATGGCCGCCGTGCGCCAGACTGCTGTCGAGCGCGCGGGCGCAATGTTCGAACAGGCTTGCTGTTTCGTCGCTGATCGCCGGAGTGAAAAAGCTGTCATGCTCCAGCGGCTCCAGCATCCGCCCTTCGAGAAATGGAAGAATTTCATCGAGAACGGCTGAATCGCCAGAGACCTCGATATATTGGCCGACCGCAAAAGCCAGCCAGGCGCGGTCGTCGGAAATCCGGGTGCGTACGCCCTGGCCCGAATGCGGCAGCCACCAATGCTGGACGTCGCCCTCGACAAACTGCCGCGCCGCGGCGCGCAGAATATGTTCGCGCGTCATTCGCGGACGCGAGGCGGACAGCGCCATCCCGTCCTGAAGCTGATCGCGGAAACCATAGGCGCCGCTGGCCTGATAGAAGGCCGAGCGCGCCCACAGGCGGCAGGCGACGGTCTGGTACAGCAGCCAGCCGTTGAGCATGATGTCCATGGCCCGGTCCGGCGTTTTAACCGTGACCGCACCCAGAAGCTCGTCCCAATAGAGGCCGACTTTTGCGAAAACCGCATCGAGGTCAGCGCCGCGATAGTGTTCGATCAGGCTGCGCGCTTCCTGCGAACCCGAGGCCTCGCCAAGCAGGAAGACGATTTCGACGCTGTCGCCCGGCGCGAGGTCGAGGCCACAGCGCAGCGCCGCGCAGGGATCGAGCCCCGCGCCGACATTGTTCGACAAGGCGGCGCCGCCGACCAGCGCCGCCGGGGCGCCAAGCGTCCCGTTGCGGCCGATGAACTCCCGGCGATCGCCGGTCCAGTCGCTCTGGCGACCGCCGAAATCGGCGAAGGCGACGCGCCCGCCAAAACCGGCGCTCCAGCGGTTCCGGGCGAAGATCGCGCCCGAGCGGGAATCCAGCGCGGTCGTCACGAAAGGCAGCCCGGCCGCGCGCGACGGGCCGAGCGCCCATTCCACATAGGCGGTGACGCTGAGATGACGCGTGCGGCCCGACAGATTGCGCAGTTTCAGCCGCGATATTTTGATCGAGGCGTCGATCGGCACGAATTGCAGGAGATCCGATTCGATGCCGTGGCTGGTGTGCTCGAACCGGCTGTAGCCGCGGCCATGGCGCGCGAGATAGGTCGCCGCCTCGATGCGGATGGGCAGCGCGGTCGGGCTCCAGTATTCGCCGGCATCGTCGTCGCGCAGGTAAAAGGCCTCGCCAGGGCGATCGGCGACGGGGTCGTTCGACCAGGGCGTGAGCTGGTTCTCGCGGCTGTTGCCCGACCAAGTGTAGCCGCTGCCTTCGGTCGCCGCCTGGAAGCCGAAATTTTGGTTGGCGACGACATTGATCCAGGGCGCCGGCGTCGCCTGGCCGGGGCCGAGAATCGTCACATATTCCCGGCCGTCTCTGGCGAAGCCGCCGAGCCCGTTGAAAAATTCCAGTTTTTCCGCCGGCGCCGGGGCGTGCGTCCGATCCGGCGCGTCCGCGGACTTCGCCAGCGGGCTGGCGGGCGGTTTTATCGACGTTTGCGTCTCGACGATCCGTTCGATCTGAGCGAACAGCCCGCCGCGCTGCGCCACAAGAACGACCCGCGCCACGGAAACAAGCAGGGCCGACGTCTCGGCGGGAATGAGGTCGCCGCGCAGCACGAAGACGCCGCCGGCCGAATCCTCGCCGGGAATTCTCGGCCGCATCTGGCGGGTGCGGATCAGGGTTTCGAGCGCGACCTGAAGATCCTGGACATAGGAGGATTGGCGCTGGTTGAGGATCACCAGATCGACGGCGAGCTGTTTCATCCGCCAATATTCGTGCGCCTGCAGCAATTCGCGCGCGATATCGAGATCGTCGGCGTCGGAGATGCGCAAAAGCACGATCGGCAGGTCGCCGGAAACGCCGAGCGCCCAGAGCCCCGATTGCGCCCCGGCGCCATGCAGGATCATCCCGGACGGCGGCCGCAAGGTCGGATTGACGTAGAGCACATGACTCGCCAGGCGCTGGAACAGACTGGCCTCGCCGGTCGTGACGCCGAGATGATGCAATTGCACCTGCGCCTGCGTCCAGGCGAGGGTCGTGGCGCGCGAAAAGGCTGTCGCGTCACGATGCTTGTCGACAATGTCGAGCAGGGTTTCGCGCGTCGAGGCCGCCATCGTCCAGAAGGAAATGCGCGCCACGGCGCCCGGCGCGATCCGCACGCGGCGGCGCAGGGCGAAAATCGGGTCGAGCACGGCGCCGACCGTGTTGGACAGTTTTCGCCCGTCGATCATGGCGATTGGCGTCCGGACGCTTTGGCCGCGCCCGATGAATCGCGCCCGGTCGGTTTCGATCTCGGTCTTGCCGACGGTTTCGCCATCGACCACGGCGAGCTGGCCGACCCAGATTTCCGGCTCGGCGGGATCGCGCCGCCGCCGCGTGGCGACAAGCGCGCCGACTTCGTCCAAAAATTCGGTCTCGACGAAAAGTTTGGAAAAAGCCGGGTGGGCGACATCCGCCGCCTGCGGGGCGAGCACCAGTTCGGCATAGGAGGTGATTTCGATTTCGCGAACGCGCGCGCCGGCGTTCGTCACCGAGACGCGCCGCACTTCGGCGTCGTCCTCGGAGGAAACCACGACATCCAAGGTCGTCGTCAGCGTTCCGTCCTGGCGCGTGAACTCGGCGCGATCCTCGTTGAAGGCGACATGATAATCGTCGGCTTCGCGGCCGCTCGGCTGAAAGCCCGCCGACCAGACCTCGTTGCTGTGAACATCGCGCAGAAAGATATAGGAGCCGAAATCGTCGCAGGCGGAGTCTTCGCGCCACCGGGTCAGGGCAAGTTTTCCCCAGCGGCTGTAGCCGGAGCCGGCGCTGGTCAACATTGTGGAATAGAGTCCGTTGGAAAGCAGGTGCGTAGCCGGGTTCGCCTGATCGGCGGAGGAATAGCGTCGGCCGCCCGACGGCTCGGCGTCGCGCCCTCTTTTGGCGGAGGATTTCAATTCCGCCGCCCAGGGACGGGTGATCGCGACGTCGCGCGGCATGCGTTCCTGCAACAACAGCTCCGTCGCCTGAACCATCGGCTCGGCGTGAAACCGCGCCCGCATCCTGGCGTCGAGCACGGCATTGGCGATGGCGACAATGGTCATGCCCTGATGGTGGGCCATGAAGGCGCGCACGATGGCGCGCTGTTCGCCTTCCGGCACACGCGTCGGCGTATAATCCAGCGCCTCATAGAAGCCGTAACGGCCGAGCGCGCCGACGCCAGCGAGGCGGTCCAGATTTTTCCGCGCAGCTTGCGGGTCGACCATGGTCGCCAGGCCGGTCGCATAAGGCGCGACAACGGAATTGTCGGCCAGCCCGCGTTTCAGCCCGAGGCCGGGAACGCCGAAGTTGGAATATTGGTAGGTCAGTTCGAGATCGCGCGCGTTATAGGCCGATTCCGAAACGCCCCAGGGCAAATTCTGCTTGTTGGCAAAGGCGATCTGCCGGCCCACCGCCAGACGGCTGGTCGCTTCGAGCAGACTTCCCGCCGGCGCCCGCATGACCAGCGAAGGCATCAGATATTCGAACATCGATCCCGACCAGGAGATCAGCGCCGCGCCATGCGCGATGGGCGTCGCCGTGCGGCCAAGCAGGAACCAGTGGCGGGCGGGAAGATCGCCCTTGGCGATGGCGAAAAAACTCGCCAGCCGCGCTTCGGAGGCCAGAAGATCGTAGCAATTGGAATCGAGCGCGCCTTCGGGCGTCAGATAGCCGATCGACAGCAGGTTGCGCTTGCGGTCGAGGAGAAAGGCGAAGTCCATGGCCAGCGCCATTGAGCGGGCCGTCTCTTCCAGCTTTTCCAGTCGCGTCCGCAAGGTGGCGGCGTCAACGGCGTTGCGCGAAAAATCGGCGCGATGCGCCGCGATGGCGTTCACGGCGGCCTGCGCCCAGAACAGCATGTCCGCGCCAGTCTCGTCGCCGCGTTCGCTGGCCAGCGCCCGCGCCATATCGAGCATCGTGTCGGCCTGGAGGCCGAGATTTTCAAGCCGAGCCCCAAAATCGTCCAAGGCCGGGAAAGGCTCGCGCGTGGCGGCGGCGAGCGCGGACAGCGCATCGTCGAGTTGCCGCCAGGTGACGGTCTGGGTCTTGCGGCCGTCACGCAGGCGCGCGGCGTCTTCCCGGGTCAGGTCGAGCGCGTCGGCGATCCCTTCGAGGCAGGCCTTTTGTTCCGTTGGCGCCGATCGCCACTCGCGGCAGGAATTGGCCAAGGCGATCAGGTGCCCGGCAAGATTGCCGCTGTCGACCGAAGAGACATATTTCGGCTCGAGCGGGCGCAGGTCGCTGGTGTCGTACCAATTGTAGAAATGGCCGCGAAAACGCTCCATGCCGCTCATGGTCGCCAGAGTGGCCTCAAGCCGTTCGATCGTTTCCTCCGCTCCAATCCATCCGAAGTCGCGGGCGCTGGCCAGCGAGAGAAGGTAGAGGCCCAGATTGGTCGGGGATGTGCGACGCGCCAGCTTCGGCGCGGGATCCTCCTGAAAATTGTCGGGCGGCAGCATGTGGTCGGCGCCGGTGACGAAGGTCTCGAAGAAGCGCCAGGTGCGGCGCGCGGTTAGCCGCAAGGCCTGCGCGTCGTCATGCGACAGGGGTTTTCTGCTGGCGCGACGCGGCGGCAGGCTGACCCGGCGCGCCGCAGCGGGCGAGGCCAGCCAGAGCGCCGCGAAAGCGCCGGCCAGCAACGCGTTTCCGCCTCCGCCGATCCAGCCGACAATCACGGCCAGCGCGCCGATGACCAGAGCGCCCGCCATACGGCGATAATAGCCGGACAGATCGAGACGCCGGCTGTTGGTCGCCTGCGCCGCCGGAACCCATTCGAGCAGATTCTTGTGGCTGACATAGAGGCGATAAAGGGTGCGAACGATCGCGTCGCCCATCAGCCAGGCTTGATGGGCCAGGAAAACGATGGTGAGCGAGGACAAGGTCAGCGCCAGCCTGAGATCGCCGCCGAGCGCGCGAAAATGGCTGGCCAGGGTGATTCCGGGGCGGCGCGGCGGCATGGCCGCAATGACGGGAATCATCGGCGGCAAGGCGATCGTCGCGAGCACGAAACCGGTCCAGGCCAATGCCGCATGGAGGGGCAGGAGCCATCCCGCGAGCAAGGCGAGGATCGCAAAAGGCGCGGAAAGGGTGCGGCGCAGATTGTCGAGCATTTTCCAGCGGCCGATCGCCGGAAGGGCGGCCGACGCTTGTGTCGAATGGTCCGGGTTGGGCCCGCGCCCAAAAATCCACGGCAGGAGCTGCCAGTCGCCGCGCGCCCAGCGATGGTGGCGGAGCGCGCCGACGTCGTAGCGCGCCGGAAATTCCTCGACGACTTCGACATCGGAGGCGAGGCCGGCGCGGGCGAACACGCCCTCGAACAGATCATGGCTGAGCAGCGTCGAGTTGGGCGCGCGACCGGCCAGCGCCGCCTCGAAAGCGTCGATGTCGTAGATGCCCTTGCCGGCGTAGGAGCCTTCGCCGAACATGTCCTGATAGACGTCGGAAACCGCCGAAGCATAGGGATCGATGCCGCTCAGGCTGGAAAAGATGCGCTGGAACAGCGAGCCTTCGAGCCCCACCGGCAGCGAAGGGGTCACGCGCGGTTGCAGCACCCCGTAGCCTTCGACGATCCGCCCCGTCGCCTGGTCGAAACGCGGCTGGTTGAGCGGATGCGCCATTTTGCCGATCAGCCGGCGGATTGTATCGCGCGGCAGGCGCGTATCGGCGTCCAGCGTGACGACATAGCGCGTATCGGGCGGCGCCAGCGGCGGCGCGCCGTCGACGCAGATGAAGCCCGTGTCGGTCGCGCCGCGCAAGAAACGGTTCAGTTCGTGCAGCTTGCCGCGTTTGCGCTCCCAGCCGATCCAGCGCGATTCGCTCGGGCTCCAGACGCGGTGGCGATGCAGCAGCAGGAAACGCGGGCCGCCGGGCGCCGGTCCATAACGCGCGTTCAGTCGCGCGACGCCACTTGCCGCGACAGCCAGCAGCGCCTCGTCGCCTTCGATATTCTTGGCCGCGGCGTCCAGCCAGTCGGAGAGCAATGCAAAATGCAGGTCGCCTTCGGGACTGGCGAGATGGTGGATCTCCAGACGCTCGATCTGCTCCTCGATGGCGTCCGGCGTGGTCAAAAGCGTCGGTACGGCGACGAGCGTGCGCAAATGCGGGGGAACGCCGTTGGCCAACTCCATGGCCGGCAGAAGATTGGCGTGGAAGCCGAAGCTGACCGCCCGATTGACCAGCGCGACCGCGGCGTCGACGGCGGGGATCGCGCCAAGAGCGGCCAAAGCGCCAAGCGGCCATGCGGAAACGCCCATGGCGGCGAGAGCGACAAGCGCGACGGCGAGCAGGATCAGGGTGACGGCGGCGATGGCGCTGGCGTAAAAACCGATGCCCGAGGCCCGATGCAGGCGCACCCGCCACTTGTGCTCGCGCGGGTGATAGCCGATCTCGTTTTCAAAATCCTGGCGGCCGCCGCCGATAAGGTGATGGCCGGGATCGCTTTTTCGCGCGTCCGCCGGGACGGACGCCTCATTGTGACAGCGTTTGGCCGCCGCGACGGCGCGGCGCGCGATGTCGAGTTCGGCGGCGTTCGAACCGCGCGCCAATTCCTCGATGGCGGTGCGGTAGAGATTGCGCGTCGGGAAATCCATGTCCTCGTAAGCGCTGTCGATTGCGAGCGCCTCGTCGACAAGGCTGACCTCCTCGAACAGGTCTTGCCAGTCGATATCCGAGATCAGGCGCAGGCTGGTGATGATGTTGCGCACGGTGACGCTGGTCGCGCCCTGCCGCCGGTGCACCTCGCGCACGACATTGTCGGCGGTCGTGCGCCGCGCCGCCAGACGCTGGTCGAGCCAGGTCAAGGCCGGCGTGATCGTCGGGTCCTGGTCGCGCAGCCTGTGGATGAGCTGGACGGCGAAGGCTTCCGAACGCGCGTCGTCCTCGTGGTCGGCGAGCGAGACACTGAGCGGCTCCGCTTTTTGTCCGGCCGCGCCCAGCAAAAGGTCGGCGAGATCGTCCGCCCGATGACGCGCCGCGCGGCCGTTGACGATCTGGTCGGCAAGGCGGCGCAGATTTTCGATCATCACGATCCGCAGCGTGATCGACACCGCCCATAATTCGCCGATGGTGAGCGGCTGCACCTCCTGATAGGCGCGCACATAGCCGACCAGCATGTCGGAATCGAACCGGCTGTCGGTATGCGCGACAAAGGCCCAGGCCATGCCGAACACGCGCGGGTATCCGGCGAAAGGCCCGCCGGCGAGTTTCGGCAATTGCCGATAATAGCCCGCCGGCAGATCCGAGCGGATTTCGCGAACCTGTTTCTCGATGAGATGATAATTGTCGATCAGCCATTCCGCGGCCGGCGTGACCGCGCGACCCTCGTCGGCTCCTTGCAGCAGGCTCTTGTAGGCGGCGAGCAGGCTGGCCCCGTTCTCGGCGAGGCGACCCGCCAGCGGATGCCCCCTCTCCGGCTTTGGCGTCACTTTCTGGGCCGTCGCGAGACTTCGCGCATGTTCCTCAATGCGCTCGGCGCTGAAAAGTTCTTCGCGAACCGGCTCCGGATTATCCCAGGGCGAGGGCGCGCGCGCGAACAGGCTGTGTGGAAATATCGTCAACTGGGCCTCAAGTCCGAATTCGGGATGGGCGCGACATCCTCGGTCGGAGGCGGGACGTTCGCATTCTAGAGCATATCCCCAAAAAGTTGCAGACTTTTTGGACAAGAATATGCGTTAAAACAATGAATTAGAGACTTCTTCCGATTCCGAAGGAACGGAAAAGGCTCTTGTTGGCCGGTCATCGAGGCGAAGGTCGGAAAGCAAACCGCGCCGATGGCCGATGGCCATGAAAAGTCAGCCGACTTTTCGGGGATAAGTCGCTGTTTGAACGGCGAAGTCCTGCGGCGCCGGCGCGGCGGGCATGGCGAAACGATCCGGCAATCCGCGGTTGTCGTTCTCGGCGTCCGAATCGTCCGGATGGGGTTCTCCAATCGCACGGGGCCCCGTCTGGGCGGCTGCGATCAGCCGGAAATAATGCTCGGCGTGCTGGAGATAGTTTTCCGCCGAGACAGGATTGCCGGCGGTGTGAGCGTCCCTCGCCAACTGAAGATATTTTTCGGCGATGTGCCGCGCGGTTCCGCGTATTTTGACATCCGGCCCATTCGATTCATAGGTTCGGGTCAGCGGGTTGGACTCGCGGCGGGCGCCCATCGGGCGGCTCTGCGTCCGGTTATTCTGGTTCGGTTTCATTGATTGTCCTCAAATTTTCACGGCTCATGTTCGCAGAGTCGCGGTTTCCTTGGTTCGAAGTCCCCCGGTCACCGATCGGCTTTGTCGGCGACTGGCGCGGACGAAAATGTTTCGTGCCGGCCAGCGTCCCGATGCGACGTCCTGGTGAAAGCGGAAACGAGCGCCAGACCCAGGAGCAGCGCCAGAAGCGCAGGGACGAGGGGGCTCCAGCGAGGGGCGTTGGGCTTAGGGGCGTTGGTCTTGGCGCCGGCGAAGGGAATGTTCTGGTTGGCGCGCGCAACGGGAAGAAGCGCGAACAGGCGGTTGGCGATGGCGGCGCCATCGGCGCCGCCGCGCTGCGGGACCATGCGAACCAACACCTCACGGGCGGCGGTTTTCGGCAATTTCGCGATGCGCGCCGCTTCCGTCCAAGGATCGGCTCCAGTGCGCGCGATCGCTGAAATGATCGTCAGCGGCATTCCGTTCCCATCGTCGCACACGATGGCGTAGAGGAAAGGCTCGAATTCCGGGCCAAGTGGCGGGAAGGCTTGCGACACGCTCACTCCAATCCTCAAGTTCCGCTTGCTGTTGACTGGCTGTCAATGTCGCCAATCAGTGTCGCCAATCAGTGTCGCCAATCTCCCGGCGCCGTCGGCAATTCTCCGGACACATCGACGTGGGCGACGTCGCCTGCCGGAGGCGACGTCGGGTCTGAAAAACTGAGATCGAGAAGGCGGCCTTGATCGGTCAGGAGCTGAAGGTCAGAGCGACCAAACAGACTTTTCAGGACTTCGGCCGGCATTTGGATTTCGCCACAACCCGTGACGCCTGCGGCCGCGCGAAAATAGCCGTCGAAATCGAATGTCGCCTGCGCGATCGTCTCGCCGTTTCGTGTGACGACCCCGTGTCCGGAAATTCCGCCGAGATAGCGCAGCGCTGTTGTTTTCATCGCCATGGTCTCACCTGTTCTCCCCATCAGCCTTCAAGGCGTCGGCAAGGTCGTCCACGTCGATGGCGATCATTTGTTCCGATCCGCCAGACGCCGCCAGAGACGGGAGGCGCAACATCGTCGCGATGCGGCGAAAGGCGAGAAACGACAGCCCTGAAATCTCCTCTTCGTCGGTCACCAGACGATAGGTTCCGGCCGGCTGCGGGCGCTCCAATTCAGGTAGGGTGAAAGGCCGCCTGAACGTCACGGTCGTCTCGGTGGTTCGCACGGGCATGTGTTTTCCCTCGGAGAAAGCTCCGTCTATCGGTTTTGACGGCTATTTGCTTCGCGGACCTTCGGCTCTGCACGCGAACCGGATTGCGCTTTGCTTGAACCAAAGGTCCGCGAAGCGTTTGCGCTTTAGTGAGGCTTTTGCGGCGGTTTGATCGGCGTAAGCCTGCCCGCCGAAAACAAGGCCGGGGCCGGATCGGCGGCCGGCTTGATCGCTTTCGGCTTCCTGGTTTCGCGGTTGCCGCGTTTGCGTTCCTTGGCCATAACAAATTCCTGGGCCATGACAAATTCCTGTCGCGCGCCGCTAGAGCATTTTCCGTTCCGTACGCATCGGATCCTTAACGCATCGGAAGAATGCTCTAGTTTATTGTTTCAGCGCATATTCTTGTCCGAAAAGTCTGCAACTTTTTGGGAATATGCTCCGGACGGCGCGCTCGTGTGATAGGCAAAGCCCCGCAACCCTTTCCAGGCGCAGGGCCTCGCACGCGCAGGCGGCGTGAAGTCGCATCGTGCGCGCCAGATACATCTCTGGCCAGGTCGCCAGTACATCCGTGGTCGACCTGAAAAGACGCCGGCGATCACCGCCGGTTTTACGAGCCAAAACGCGCCGACGGAAAACCGTCAGAGCACGATTTCAAGCTTTTCGGCCGACATCTTGCCGCTCTTGCGGTCCGCGACAAGCTCGAAGGACACTTTATCGCCCTCGCGCAATTGATTGAGCCCGGACCGCTCGACGGCGCTGATGTGAACGAAGGCGTCCTTGCCGCCGTCATCCGGCGCAATGAAGCCGAAGCCCTTTTCGGAATTAAACCACTTTACGGTTCCCTGAGACATGGAAACCCCTTTCCAGAAACGCTATAAATGCTCGCCAACGGACGGTCGAAATCGCATTCTTTAGCAAGATGATTGTAAGGCGATGCGCAGTATTTTTGGTAAAAAACTACATTTGCAACGCGCATTTCGACGTCCCATATATAAGTTGTTTTGAAAAACTTACAAGCGATAATGGATCTTATATTTAAGAGGTGACGGCCATATGAGCCAAGGATGTCGCGGCAACGCGCTGCCGACGCTCACGCGGCTCATTTGTCGCCTTGGCGCGCGCCAAGGGCTGCGCGCCTGATCGAGGGGATGCTAGTATCGACCGCCCGCGCGCCTTTCCCATCGGAGACTTGGTTGATCACTTTTCAAATCCAGCACAGGACCACCTATCGCTATCGGCGGCCGGTAAGCCTCGGGCCTCATCGTCTGATGCTGCGGCCGCGCGAAAGCCGCGACCTGCGTCTGATTTCCAGCGAGGCGAAGATCAATCCGACCGCAACGCTGACCCATTCACAGGACGTGTTCGGCAACACCGTCGCGGCCGCGGTCTTCGGCGTAAGCTCTGACATGCTCGTGATCGACAGCGTCACACAACTTGAACTCGCCGCCGAGCCCTGGCCGCTCTTCGATGTCGCGGCGTCGGCCAGGGTCTATCCGTTTCGCTACGCCGACGACGAGCGGATCGACCTTGGCGCCCTGATGTTCCAGCAATATCCCGATCCGACGGGGCGATTGCGCGATTGGACATGGGCTTTCGTCCGCGGCGTCCAGACCGACACGTTGGCGCTGCTCAAGGACCTCTGCGTTGGCGTGTCGCGATGGATCAATTATCAGAGCCGGGACGACGAAGGCGTGCAATCTCCGATCCAAACCCTCGATCGCGGCTGGGGCTCCTGCCGCGATTTCGCGGTCCTGTTCGTCGAGGCGGCGCGTTGTCTCGGCTTTGGCGCGAGAATCGTATCCGGTTACCTCTTTGTTGCGAATGCGGGGACCAACGGGTGGGTCGGCGGCGGTTCGACCCACGCCTGGGCTGAAGTTTACGTGCCCGGCGCCGGGTGGGTCACCTTCGATCCGACCAATCGCAGCGTCGGCGGCTTTAACCTGATCCCGGTGGCGGTCGCGCGCGACATCAGGCAAGCGATGCCGGTGACTGGCAGTTTCGTCGGCGCCACGGACGCCTTCCTTGACATGTCGGTCGAGGTCGAGGTCACGGCTCACGCTTGAAAAACGCCAAAGGGCGGACAGCATTTGCAGGCCTCGATCATGGCCCTCCGGCGCGGTTTCCAGAACCTTCATCCAGACGAAGCCGCCCATGTACGGCGATTTTTTTTTCGCGCCTCCACGGCGGCTCTGCAAATTGGAAAATTCCAGTTCAAATTGGCCGAGTTTTCCGGGGGCAGGTCAGTTGCCGGCCGGGGCCGCGATCGCCATCTTCGCGATCCCCTCCTTCATCGCCCCGTCGTCAATCCGGCGTAAAAATTGCTTGGTCTCGTGGCCCGTCGTGGGGGGGACGTCATGAGCAAGGTTGTGTTTTATGCAAGGCCGGGCGCGATCGGGGACGTCGAGCAGAAGGCCGTGCTCGCCGCCGCCGGATTTGAGATCGACGCGCGCGATCTGACGGCGGAACATTGGACTTCCGCGAGCCTGCGCGCGTTCTTCGATGAAAGGCCGATCGTCGAATGGTTCGATCCGGCCGAGCCCCGCGTGGTTTCGGGCGAGATCAATCCGGGCAAGCTGAACGCCCAGGAAGCTCTGGTGGCGCTCGCGCTCGATCCGCGCCTGATCAACGGGCCGCTGGTCCGCTATAACGGAAGCTGCGCGGCCGGGCTCGACACCGAGCAATTGCGCGAATTCATGGACATGCGGGCGCAAGCCGGCAAAACCACGCCGGTGCGGCGCCTGCCGCGAACCTGGGGCAAATCCTGGTCGGGGAATTGACCGCGTCGCGCTTATTGGTCGACGAAGGCCTTTTCGATGACATAAGTGGCGGGGTCGCCGCTCGATCCCTCGCGAAAACCGCGATCCTGGAGCGTTTTGACTAGATCGCGCAGCAGGCCGGGGCTGCCGCAGATCATCACGCGGTCCTCGGCCGGGTTGAGCGGCGGCTGGCCGATGTCGGCGAACAGTTTTCCGTTTTCGATCAGGTCGGTGGCGCGGCCCTGATACTTGAAGGGCTCACGGGTCACGGTCGGATAGTGGATGAGCTTTTCGGTCACGACGTCGCCAAAAAACTCGTTCTCCCTGGCCGCCTTCACAATGTCGAAGCCATATTGCAGCTCGGCGACCTGGCGGCAGCCGTGAACCAGGATCAGGTGGTCGTAGAGGTCATAGACCTCCGGGTCCTTGATCACGCTGGAGAAGGGCGCGATGCCGGTGCCGGTCGAGAACATGTAGAGCCTTTTGCCGGGCAGCAGGCTCGACTGGACGAGGGTGCCGGTCGGCTTGCGGCCGACGAGAACGGTGTCGCCGACCTTGAGATGCTGGAGGCGTGAGGTGAGCGGGCCGTCGGCCACCTTGATCGAGAAGAATTCCAGATCGTCCTCGTAATTGGCGCTGGCCATGGAATAGGCGCGCAGCAGGGGCTTGCCGTCGACTTCAAGGCCGATCATCGCGAACTGTCCGTTGATGAAACGGAAGGCCGGGTCGCGGGTGGTGCGGAAGCGGAACAGGCGGTCGGTGTAATGCTGGACTTCGAGCACGGTTTCGCGGTTGAAGGCGCCGCCGCTCTTCTTCGGGGCCGCGGCTTGCGCCGGCGGGGCTGTCATCGTGTTCGTGTCGGCGGCTTCGGTCATCTGGCCTGTCTCTCCATGCGATCCCCGCGCTCGACGCCCTTATCGCTCGCGCGAGAGGCGCCGGCGCTCGAGTTCACCTGATCATGGCGGGACGAAACGACGCCCCGCGCATCCCCTTCGCGCGTGGATTCTCGCGAGGCTCGGCGGCCGTCGAGCGAAATCCGGCGCTCTGCGTCCGGCAAAAACCTGCCGGACTGGGCTATGCAGCCCGTTCCTATCGCGGCGCGGCGAGGTTGGCAATGGCGATTTGCACGCCGCGCCCCGTCTGCGGCGAAACATCGCAAACAAATATAAGTTTTAACCGACGCAGGACGCCGCCGCCGCGGCGACCTGGTGAAACAGTCCGTTCTGGTCGAGTTGACGCACCGCCAGCATCATTTTGCGGGTCGAGGGGTCGATGTCGATCAGGTAATAGGCGGCGCGGCGGCGCGGATTGCGCCCAATCGACGAGGCCGAACAGATGCCCAGCACGGGGATCGGCCCGTGCGGGCCGGCCAGGCATTTGCGCGAGATCGAATGGCTGTGGCCGTGGAGCACCAGCTCCGCGCCTTCCGCATGCACGATTTCGGCCAAGGCGCGATGATCGCGCAGGTTGCGAATGTTGCCGCCGCCCTCGACCGGGGGGTGGTGAATGAGCAGCACCCGCATTTCGTCGCGCGTTGCGCGCAGGATTCCAGCGACGCGCCCCAACTGCTCCCGACCCAATTTGCCGGAGGCGACGAAGGGCAGGGTGGGCACGCCGCTGCTCAGGCCGATGATCGCGACCCCGTCGCGGCGGCGCAGGAAGGGAAAGCCTTG
Organism: uncultured Pseudomonadota bacterium; assembly: GCA_963703385.1. Classification (GTDB taxonomy): domain Bacteria; phylum Pseudomonadota; class Alphaproteobacteria; order Rhizobiales; family Beijerinckiaceae; genus Rhodoblastus. Next base: position 2,124,967 of record OY969816.1, on the reverse strand, counting down.
ATCGCCGTCGTCGCCGCGCGTCCAGGGGCCGAAGTCGCGCATCATGTGCGGCAGGCTCGAACGCATGTAGGCGTCGTGGTTGCCGGGCGCGACGCTCACGTCCTTCGGCAGGCCCAGCGTCGTCAGCCATTGCGCGGCGAGCGGATATTCGGCCGGCAGGCCGATGTTGCAGATGTCGCCGGTCATCGCGACATGGTTGGGCCGCTGCTCGCGCATGTCGGCGACCAGGGCGGCGAGGGCGTCCATGTCGTGGGCGCGGGAGCGGCCGCGCCGCCAATTGAGATAGCCGGTCGCGCGCTTGCCGAGCAGGTCGCGCCATTTGAGGCGGGGCAGCGGGCCGATGTGGGGGTCGGAGAGATGGGCGATGCGGAACATCAAGCGCCTCACGCGCCGCCGATGAGGACGCCGACCGCGAGCACGATCGCGCCGCCCAGCACGATCTGGGCGACCGCCTTGAGGAAGGGCGTGTCCATATAGCGCGCGCGGATATAGGCGATGGCCCAGAGCTCGAAGAAAACCACGACCCCGGCGATGCTGGTCGCGGTCCAGAAGGCGTGGGGCCAGGAATTGGGCACCAGATAGGGCAGGCTGTGGCCAAGGCCGCCGGCGGCGGTCATCAGGCCGGTGACCGCGCCGCGGATCACCGGCGCGCCGCGCCCGGTCAGCGAGCCGTCGTCGGACAAGGCCTCGGCGATGGCCATGCTGATCCCCGCGCCGATCGACGCGGCGAGGCCGACCAGGAAGGTGCTCCAGTTGTTCTGGGTGGCGAAGGCGGCGGCGAACAGCGGCGCAAGGGTCGAGACCGAGCCGTCCATCAGGCCGGCGAGGCCCGGCTGGACATATTGCAGGACGAAAAGCTTGTGCGCCGTGTGGCTTTCGGCCTCGCGCGCGCTTTCGGTGAGGATCGCCTCGGACAAGGCGTTGGCCTTCTCGCCATGGCTCTTTTCGACCATGGCGAGATCGCCGAGCAATTTGCGCACGCCGACGTCGTGCGCGGCTTCCGCGGCCCTGGCGTAGAAGCGTTGCGAATCCGTCTCCATCGCCTCGGCCTGACGGCGGATCGTCTCCAGCGGCAGGTTCTTGATCAGCCAGGTCGGGCGGCGGCTCAAGAAGCCCTTGACGTCCTCGCGCCGGATCGCGGGCAGGTTGGCGCCGAAGCGCGACTGGTACATTTCCAGCAGCAGGCGGCGATGCCCGTCCTCCTCGGCGGCCATTTCGCGAAACACCTGCGCGGTCGCGGGATAGCGATCGGCCAGTTCTTCCGCGAAACTGGTGTAGATTCGGCTGTCTTCTTCCTCGGAGCTGATCGCAATGGCGAGAATTTCGCGCTGGGTCAGATCGGGAAAGTTTTTCAAACTCATGGCATTCTCCGACGCCGGCGCGGCCGCGGGGGCTGAAGATCGAAAAGGCGCTCCGCGCCGGTTCCCAAAGCCACCTCGCCAAAGCTATAATTTGGATCGTGCGTCAAATCCAGTCGCGAGGCCTTCATGTCCGAAATCCCCTTCTGGCAAAGATGCGTGCGCCAGGGACAGCGCATCCTCGGCTTGCTCGGCCGGCCCATGACCCTCGGCGTTCGGGCGATCGCGCTGGATGACGCCGACCGGGTGTTCCTGGTGCGGCATGGCTATATTTCAGGCTTCCACCTGCCCGGCGGCGGCGTCGAAAGCGGGGAAACAGCGGTCATCTCGCTGCTGCGCGAATTGCGCGAGGAGGGCGGGCTGGAGACGCTGGAGCCCCCAAGCCTGTTCGGCTTCTATTACAATCCGCGCCATTCCAGGCGCGATCACGTGGCGCTTTATCTGGCGCGGGTGCGTCAGGACCTGCCCCGGACCCCGGACTGGGAAATCGTCGAATCCGGTTTTTTTCCGCTCGACGCCCTCCCCGAAGGCGCAACGCCCTCGACAAGGGCGCGGATCGACGAATATTTACGCAAGGCGGAGCTTACGACTTTATGGTAAGAGCGCTTCCGTTGCAGCGGAGCGGGAAATGACGGTCGAGCAGGACGAGGCGGAAAAGCAGAAGCCCCTTTTCGAGGACATCAGGCTGCTCGGCCAGATTCTCGGCGACACGGTGCGCGAACAGGAAGGCGAGGAAATTTTCGAGCGGATCGAAAAAATCCGCCGTCTCTCGGTCGCCGGCAAGGGCAAGGCGGATTCGCAAGCCGGCCGCGAACTGGAAGCCCTGCTGCAAAGCCTGTCGCCGGCGGAAACCGCGTCGGTCATCCGCGCCTTCGCTTATTTCTCCCATCTCGCCAATATCGCCGAGGACCGCCATTTCCTGCGCCGCCGCGCGGTCCATGAGCCCCAGACCCAGCCGGGCGGGCTCGCCCATAGTTTCGAGCGGCTTCGGGCCGCCGGCGTCGCTCCCGAGCGCATCGAGCAGACCCTCGCGGACTCCTATGTCTCGCCGGTGCTGACCGCCCATCCGACCGAAGTGCAGCGCCGCAGCACGCTCGACGCGGAGCACGCGATCGCCGAACTGCTCGCCTCGCGCGAAACCTGCCGGACCCAGGCCGAATTGCGCGAGAACGAGGCGCAGCTTTACGCGCGGGTGGCCCAGCTCTGGCAGACCCGCATCCTGCGCACGGCGAGCCTTTCGGTGCGCGACGAGATCGACAACGCGCTGCTTTATTACAAATCGACCTTCATTCGCGATATTCCGGCGCTTTACGCCGATCTCGAACAAAGGCTCGGGCGGCCGGTGGCGCCGTTCTTCCGCATGGGCAACTGGATCGGCGGCGACCGCGACGGCAATCCGAACGTCAATGCGGAGACGCTCGAAATTTCGGTCAAGGCCCATGCCGAGACGATCCTGCGCCATTATCTGCTTGAGGTTCACCTGCTGGGCGGCGAATTGTCGATGTCGCGCGTGCTGGTCGATTGCTCGCCGGAACTCGACGCCTTGGCCGAGGCCTCGGGCGACCGCAGCCCTCATCGCGCCGACGAAACCTATCGCCGCGCTTTGATCGGGGTCTATGCGCGGATTTCCGGAACGCTGAAGGCGCTGACCGGCGGCGTGGCCTTGCGCCATGCGGTCGGCTCCGGCGAGCCCTACCGCGCGCCTGAGGAATTCCGCCGCGACCTTGTCACCGTGCGCGATTCCCTGCTCGCCCACCACGGCGCCGTGGTGGCGCGCGGGCGGCTGGCGGAGCTGATCCGGGCGGTCGATGTTTTCGGCTTCCACATGGCGACGACCGATCTGCGCCAGAATTCCGACCAGCACGAGGCGGTGCTGAAGGAGCTGCTGGCGGCGGTGCGCATCGTTCCCGATTATTCGGCCCTGATCGAGCGCGACCGCATCGCCCTGCTCCTGCAATTGCTCGCCGACCGGCGCGTGCTGCGGGCGCCGGACGTCGAATATTCCGCCAATCTGCGCAGCGAGCTGGCGGTGTTCGAAACCGCGCGGAGCGCGCGCCAGAGATTCGGCGACGCGACCATCCGCCATTACATCATCAGCCATACCGAAAGCGTCAGCGACCTTCTGGAAGTCATGGTCCTGCAGAAGGAATGCGGCCTGATGCAGGGCACGCTGCATGAAGCCGACCGCGACACGGCGCGGCTCGACCTCATCGTGACGCCGCTGTTCGAGACCATCGAGGATCTGCGCGCCGCCGAGCCGATCATGGGCGCCTTTTACGCTTTGCCGAGGATCGCCGATCTGATCCGGCGCTCCAGCGGCGTCCAGGACGTGATGCTCGGCTATTCCGATTCCAACAAGGACGGCGGCTATTTCACCTCGACCTGGGAGCTCTACCGGGGCTCGACGGCGCTCGCCGCCTTGTTCGATTCGCTGCCCGGCGTGAAGCTGCGGCTGTTCCATGGGCGCGGCGGCGCGGTGGGGCGCGGCGGCGGGCCGTCCTATCAGGCGATTCTCGCCCAGCCGCCCGGCACGGTGCGCGGCCAGTTCCGCCTCACCGAACAGGGTGAGGTGATCGCCGCCAAATACGCCAACCCGATGATCGGCAAGCGCAATCTCGAAACGTTGATGGCGGCCAATCTCGAAGCGAGCCTTTTGACCGACGGCAAGGCGCCGCCGCCGGAATTCCTCGCCGCGGCGGAGCAGTTGTCGCGCCTGTCGATGATGGCCTATCGCGGCCTCGTCTATGAAACGCCCGGCTTCGTCGATTATTTCTACGCCGCCACGCCGATCGCCGAAATCGCCGAGCTGAACATCGGCTCGCGGCCGGCCTCGCGCAAGGCGACGCGACGGATCGAGGATTTGCGCGCGATTCCCTGGAGCTTCTCCTGGGGCCAGGCCCGAGTCGCGCTGCCGGGCTGGTTCGGTTTTGGCGCGGCGGTCGACGGTTTTCTGCGCGAGGACCGGGAGGCGCGGCAGGCGCTACTGCGCCGGATGTGCCGGGAATGGCCGTTCTTCGCGGCGCTGCTTTCCAACATGGACATGGTTCTGGCCAAGGCCGATCGCGAAATCGCCCGCCGCTACGCCGAACTCGTGCCGGACCGCGCGGCGGCCGAGCGTATCTTCGCGGCGATCGAGGCGGAATGGGGCCGCACCGTGACGGCGCTGGAGATCGCAACCGGACAGGCCAGCAGGCTGGCGGACAATCCGGCGCTCGCCCGCTCGATCGCCCACCGCTTCCCCTATATCGCGCCGCTCAACTACCTCCAGGCGGAATTGCTGCGCCGCTGGCGCGCGGGCCAGATCGACCACAAGGCGCGGGTCGGCATTCTCATTGCGATCAATGGAATCGCGGCGGGCCTGCGCAATACGGGCTGATCCGCTGATGAAAAAGCCCCCCCGATTGCGCCGAGGGGGCTCGAAGACGCCGGCGGCGTTTGGCGCCGCCGGAGCTTTTTATTTCGCGTTCTTCGCGATCGCGTCCATCAGTTTATCTTTCTGATGCGTCTTGCAATATTTCCCGACGACCGCGTGATTGCGCTCCACATAACGCATATCGACATTGAGCAGGTTCTTGGACGACATGAAATAGCCGCTCATCCAGGACGAGATCATGGCCTTGTCGGCTTCCGGCGACTTGAGGTACTGGCCGCAGGTGATCAGCGACATGTCGATAAGAACCTGGGCCTTGGCGGCCGGCGCGGCGAAAGCAAACATCGCGGCCGCGAGAATCAATTTGGACTTCATGCTTTTTCTCCCGATGACTGGACGCGGATCACTGCTTTTTCTGCATCTGGTTGACAGAGGCCTGAATGACGCCCATCAGCTGGTCCTTCGGGTGATCGGCGCAATATTTCATGATATTCGCCTTGTTCTGGTGAAAGGCCATCAGGTCGACCGAGGTATAGCCGAGCTTCTGATTGTACCAGCCGCTCATCCAGGCCGCGACCATGTCCTGGTCGACGGGATGCATGGCGGTCATGTCGCCACAAGAGATCTTTTCCATCTGGATCGTGACCTGAGCGGAGCTCGCGGTCGGCGCCAGACCCAGGCCTAACGCCAGGCAAATCGCAATCTTTTTCATGTTTCACCCCTTGAATGCGCTTTCACCGTAACGCGGGAAGGCGCAAGCCAAACCTCATACGGGACCGCAAGCCTTGTCCCGACGCTCGATGATCGCCGGATTGTCCGGCGCGGCCGACCCGAAGCGCGACGCGCTTCTGCCTGACCGCGCGGGCAGCAAAGCATTTTTTTTTCGACAAAGCCAGAGCTGGGCGCTAATTGCCTTCTAAATGTGCTGTAATTTCATGGGCGAAGCCGAGAAGTTCATGGCCCGCTTCTGCAACGCAAAGAAAAGCCGGAGCGCGAGCCCCGGCCAAGTCATTGTTCAATCCGTGGAATTCGGATTCAATTCACCAGCGATTTGACGCTGGCGATGCCTTGTTCGACAAAGGCCGAAGCATCGGCGGCGCCGGATTTCAGGATATTTTCCGACGCCTTGATCGCCGCGTCCACGGCGGCCGAGCGCACGTCGGCGGCGGCCTGCGCCTCCGCCTGGGCGATCTTGTCCTCGGCCTGTCTGGTGCGGCGGGCGATATAATCTTCGAGCCGCGTCTGGGCTTCCCTGGCCAAGGCTTCGGCTTCCGCCTTGGCCTGGGCGACGATGGCCGCGGCCTGGGCTTCGGCTTCGGCGGTCTTGGCGGCGAAGCTCTTCATCAGCGCCTCGGCCTCGGCGCGCAGGCGGGCGGCTTCCGACAATTCGTTCTTGACCCGGTCGATCCGGGAATCGAGCGCGCCGGCGATCATTGTGTGCACGCCGAGATAGCCGAACATGGCGACCATCAACACGGCGCCGACGAAGAAGAAGAATTCAGCGTCCATTCATTCCTCCCCTCAGGCCTTGGCCGCCGCGAGCCCCGCGGCGACGGCGTCCGCCTCCACCGGCTTGCCGGTGAGCTGCTGCATGATGGCGTGGGTCGCATCGCTGGCGATGGCGTCGACATTGGCCATGGCGGCGGATTTCTTCTCGCCGATCTGCTTTTCGGCCTCGGCCAGTTTGGCGGCCAGATCCGCTTCGAGCCCGGCGCGGCGCTCCGCCGCCTCGCCGCTGGCTTCGGCATGGGCCTGCTGGCCGAGCGCCTGCGCCCGCGCCTTGGCCTCGGCCAGGGTCTTTTCGTGGGCGGCGGCGGCCTCGCTCGCGTCGTGCTGCGCCTGCGCCGCGGCGGCGAGGTCGTTGTCGACCGCGTTTCTGCGCGACGAAAGAATGCCGGCGACGCGCGGCAAGGCGATTTTCGACATCAGCAGATAAAGCAGGCCGAAAATGATGGCGAGCCAGATGATCTGCGGCGCGAAGAAATTCGTGTCGAAAGGCGGGAAAACGTCTTCGTGGGCGGCGCCGGCCGGAACCTGCGTTCCCGCGACATGCCCTTCAGCGGCTTGCGAAGCCATGGCCGTTCCTAACACTCGAAGATTTGGGGAGCGGCGCGCGTCGGCCAGGCCGGCGCGCGCACGTTTTCGGGCCCGGCGCGGAGCCGGGCCGGCAAGCGCGCGTCAATGGGAGACGAACAGCAGGATCAGCGCGATCAGAAAGGCGAAAATGCCCAGACCTTCGGCGAGCGCCGTGCCGATGAAGACGCGGCCGAACTGCCCGTCGGACGCCGACGGATTGCGCAGCGCGCCCGAGAGGAAGTGGCCCCAGATCAGGCCGACGCCGATGGCGGCGGACCCGACGCCGATCGCCGCGAGACCCGCGCCGATGAGTTTGGCTGCTTCAGAACCCATTGATGACTCCATTTAGATGTGGGCGACCATTTGTTGTTGGGAAAATTTATCAGTGGCCCGGGTGAAGCGCGTCTGTCAGATAGACGCAAGTGAGAATGGCGAAGACATAGGCCTGCAGCACGGCGACCAGGCCTTCGAAGGCGGTCAGCAGGACGATGCCGAGCAGGGGCAGCGGCGCAAGCAGGGCATAGGCGCCGGCGCCGAGCAGCATGACGACGAAGCCGCCGAACACCACCAGCATGATGTGGCCGGCCAGGATGTTGGCGAAAAGACGGACCGACAGGGTCACCGGCCGCGAAATGAAGGACAGGATCTCGATCGGGACGATGAGGGGCAGCATGAACGGGCTGACGCCGGAAGGCTTGAAGACGTTGAACCAGTGGAGGCCGTGCTTGTAAACGCCATAGCCGACCACCAGCAGGATGATCGCAATGGCAAAGGTCGCGGTGACAAAGATCTGGGCCATCACTTCGAAAGTGTAGGGCCACAGGCCGATCACGTTGCAGGCCAGGATGAACATGAACAGAGTGAAGACCAGCGGGAAGAAGCGCATGGCGTCTTCGCCGGCGGTCTGGCGCACCATGTCGGTGGAGAATTCGTAAAAGGCCTCGGCGGCGGTCTGGAGCCGGGACGGCACGATGCTGCGCCCCGAAGTGCCGATCAGCATGACCACGACGACGGCGAGCGCCGCGATGACCATGAACAGAGCGGCATTGGTGAAGGAGGCGTTGATCCCGAAAATATGCAGGGGCGCGAGCACCTTGACGTGGAATTGATGGATGGGATCGAGCACCGGGGCGCCAGCTTCCGACATGTTCCGTCCTTACCTCTCACGCGGGAGCGACCCGCCTAGAGCATTTTCGGTTCCTTGCGGATCGGAAGAATGCTCTAGTTCATTGTTTCAACGCATATTCTTGTCCAAAAAGTCTGCAACTTTTTGGGAATATGCGCTAGCTCCTGACTGCTGCGGCCCTTGTCCCCGACAGGTCGGCGCCAAGGTCGCCCGGTTTAGAGCATTTTCCGTTCCTTCGGAATCGGAATAACGCTCTAACCCATTGTTTTAACGCATATTCCTGTCCAAAAAGTCTGCAACTTTTTGGGAATATGCTCTAGTGTGGCGGCCGGTCTCCGCCCTTACGGCCCGGCGGCGCCGCCAGGCGATAGACATTGCGAAACCCCGCCGCCGCGCCGAATCCCAGCAACAGGATCAGCAGGAACGGGGTCGTGTGGAGCCACACATCGAGGCGCCAGCCGATCAGCGCGCCCACGATGATGGGGCCTATGAATTCCGTCAGCACGCGAAAGCCGAGGCTGATCGCCTGCCCGAGGTTCTTCGCGGAAGAATCCGCCACCGCCTTGCGCTCGGCCTCCTTGCGGTCGGCTTCGCGCTGGGTCTGAAGGTCGGCCGACAATTTAGCGAGCCGCGCCGTCAAATTCTCTTGGTCTTCCGGACTATTCCCCAAAGCCTGTCTCCAGAGCCATGGCCTTTCCGAACCCGTCGGCGGCGCCTTGAGCAAAGCCGCGGCGCAAAGCGCCGATCGGGGACCGGACATGAGGAAGAAGATCGGGAGGAAGCCATCCCACCCTTTCTGAACCGGGCGCACCATATTGACGCGGGTGCGTCATGTCAAGACAACATCGGCTTTGGTGTAGCGCGATTAACATATTGAAAATAAATGAAAAACATCAAGCTGGCACATGCGTCGCAGGACTTTGTTGCATTGCGGTATGAGGCCGCGCCTTGTTCCGTCGGCCGGAAGCTCTAAACTTAACCGGAAAAGGGAGGCGACAGGACGTGACGAGCGAGCGGCTGAGGGCTTTTTCCGATGGCGTTCTGGCGATCATCATCACCATCATGGTGCTGGAGCTGAAGGCGCCGCATGGCGTGAGCTTCGCCGCGCTGTGGCCGCTGTGGCCGACTTTCATCGCCTATGTGCTGAGCTTCATCTATATCGGCATTTACTGGAACAACCACCACCACCTGTTCGTCATCGTGGAAAAAGTGAACGGCGGCGTGCTCTGGGCCAATATCCACTTGCTGTTCTGGCTGTCGCTTCTGCCTTTCGTGACCGCCTGGGCCAGCGACGCCCGTTTCGCGCGCGATCCCGTGGCGCTCTATGGCGTGGTGCTGCTCGGGGCGGCGATGGCTTATTCGATCCTGGTCATGAGCTTGCTGCGGGCGCAGGGCGGCAGAACCTTGCTCCACGACGCGATCGGACGTGACGTGAAAGGCTGGGTGTCGATCGCGGCCTATGTGTTCGGGATCGCCGGCGCCTTCCTGCATCCCTGGATCGGCTGCCTGTTCTATGTCGCCGTCGCGGCGATGTGGCTCGTGCCCGACCGGCGGATCGAGTTGCGGCTCAGTGAAGCGCGGCGGAGGAAATCCAGCGCCCGGTAAATGTTTGGCGTCTCGGGGAACGGCGAAGCTCGAACCGTTGCGGGGGATGGCGCCAAACCGCCAACGGGCGCAAACGCGTGTTCAGCGGAAATTCCGGAGAAATCGCGAACGTGAATTCATGACCCAAGGCGGAAATTCCAGGTCGGATAGACTGTTATCGCCTCCAGCGGATTCCAGTCATGGTCCCAATGACCGCTCAGCCATGGACAGTAGCTTTATGCGCGAAGGTATGGTTGCGCCGTTTGACACTTTCATTGGTCTCCGTTCCGCCCCTCCGCATCATGGCGCAATGAAACAGAGCGCCCCGTATTCCGCGAGGTTTTTGGGGGTCTCCAAATGCGGATCGAGTTTTTGATTTTGGTCAAGGCGCACGTGCCGGCGGCCGCTATATTCGCTCGTCGGGTCGGAGCCTGGTCCATGCGCAGGCTTTGGTGGGCGGAGGCGTTGAGACGACATTACCCTTCATTTTGGGGTTTGCGATCTAAACATCCCCATACTCTGTCGGGTTTACACCGCGGATCATAGAGGCGGCGACCTGCTCAGGTCGATCGAAGGCGAATGAACTATCTCAACTTTGCTTGTCTCGACGGCGTCTCAGCCGAATCGTTCCAGGCGCAGAATCCCTATCCCTGGGCCCACATGCGCGGCACTCTGACGGACGAAGGGTGGAACGCGCTCCGCGACACAATTCCCGATATTTCGAAATTTCATCTCAATGTGGGCGTGAAGCGAGCCCACGGTCAAGGCCCGCACGACCGCGGCATTTTGCACTATAGCGAAGGGATGGATTGCGCCCAGCCATGGAAGGAATTCATCGCCGAGCTTCACAGCAAGGCCTATGATTCCTTTCTCCGCCGGATGTTGCGGCTGACGCCGGATCAGAAGATCATCCTCACGATGGAATGGTACTATGCATGGCAAGGTTGCTCCGTCTCGCCGCATTGCGACGCCCGACGCAAGCTCGCGACCCATATCTTCTTTTTCGCCGACGATGAGGACTGGCCGCGCGAATGGGGCGGCGACATCCTCATTCTCGACGACGAAAGGCGCTACAAGGCGCATTCGGCGCCTGGCTTCAAGGACCTGAAGGTCGCCGCTTCCCTGGACCTGCGGAAAAACGGCAGTTTGCTGTTCCAGCGAACGGAGCATTCCTGGCATGGCGTCGAGCCGCTTCGCTCCCCGGACCCGGGGGTCTACCGCAAGCTGTTCATCGTGACGGTCAACATCCCCACCTTCCAGGTCTGGTGGCGGCGCGTTCGCGGCAAGGACCCGGATGGCCACCGCCTCCACGCGTGACGAGGGACTGGCGCAATTACGCTTTCGCCGTGTCTTTTCATCGCGTTCCGAGTTGCATTCGATTACCGACAAAAGGGCTCAAATGTGGGTGCTGCGGCAGAAACTTCGAAACAATCGGGCAAAAGCGCGGCGGGCGGCCTCTTGATGTCGCGGCCGGATTTCGTATCGAGCCGCAGCTTTCACGGCGCCGCCGGCGGCTCCGAACATTTTATCTGCGTCGAATCCGCCGCCGGCGGCAATTTCCATGAACAGCTCGAGTTCGTGCAGGAGCGTTATCGGGAAGCGCAGAAAGAGCTGGGTCTGGCGCCGGAGACGGCGGTGTTTCGCCGTGTCTTTCTGAGCGACGTTTTGAACCAAGCGGCGCTGGTGCGAGAGAGTCCGCTTGTCGAGGAGGAGGTGGCCGTCTCGATCGTGCAACAGCCGCCGTTGCCGGACGCAAAGATTGCGCTTCTGGCGCATCATATCGTCGATAAAACGCCGATCGCCAAAAAACGCCTTTCGCCGCGGCATCTCCTGGTGACCAAGAACGGACATCGCCACCTGTGGAGCACGCGGCTTTGCTGCGGCGACCGCGACACCTCCATTTCCTCGGCGACGCAGACGCACGAAATTTTCGAAGAACTGATCCGTACGCTTGGCAAATTCGGCGCGACTCTTTCTGATCATTGCGTGCGGACCTGGCTTTATATGAAGGACGTCGACGTCTTTTACAAAGGCATGGTCGACAGCCGCCGCGAGTTGTTCCACGAACACGGCCTTTCCGCCGACACGCATTACATCGCCAGCACCGGCATTCAGGGCGCCTGCGCCCACCGTCATGACCTTGTGTCGATGGACGCCTATTCCAACATCGACCTCGTCAAGGGGCAGACTTCCTATCTGAACGATTTCGAGCGCCTGTGCCCGACCAAGGACTATAGCGTCACTTTCGAGCGCGGCACGCGAATTGCTTACGCCGACCGCGCCCATCACTTCATCTCCGGCACGGCCAGCATTGACAAGGCCGGCGACGTGGTCCATCCCGGCGACGTTCTGCTTCAGCTTGAGCGCGCTCTCGAAAACACCGACGCGTTGTTGCGTTCAGGCGCAGCGACGCTGGACGATATGATGTATCTCCTCGTATACCTGCGCGACGCCGCCGATTTTGCCGCCGTCAACGCCTATCTGCGCGAACGTATGCCGAATGTGCCGCGGATCATCGTCGAAGGGCCGGTCTGCCGGCCCGCGTGGCTGATCGAGGTTGAGGGCGTCGCCATCACGGGCAACGATGCGCCGCATCTGCCGTCCTTTTAGAAAAGGGTTTTTGAATGTTGAACGATCCTCCGCTCGCAATGCTCGATGAAGCCGTCATCAGGGCGGCGGAGCTGCGTCGCGACCCATACGATTTCGTCTTCATCGAGCACGTGATCAGCGACGGCCACAAGCGCGAGGTGCTGGTGGATGCGCCGGTCATTCCCGACCGCGGCAGCTATGCGCTGCCCAGCCTGCGCTATGGACCTATCTTCGACGCTTGCATGCGCGACCTGATGAGCGTTCGTTTTCGCCGGCTGGTCGAGCAAAAATTCGATATGGATCTCAGCGAGTATCCGGCGTCCATCGTCATGATGGGCAACACGACGGGCCATTACAATGAAGGCTATGCCCATACGGACTCCAAACACAAGATCATCACCGTTCTTCTGGGGTTTAGCGAAGAATGGCCGTATGAACACGGCCAGTTGCGTGTTCTGCGCAGCAACGACCGTGACGATTACGCTTTCGAATTCCCGCCTGTGTTCGGCAATATGCTGATGTTCCGCGTATGCGACCATTCCTGGCACGGGTTTTTGCCGCAAAAAGGCAAACGCATGAGCGTGCAATTGTGTTACGTCGATTTGGAATGGTATGCGTGGCGCGAAAATTTCCGCCATGGCGTGAGCGCCTTCGCCAAATCCATTCCCGGCGTCCGCCAGATGCTCGATTGGGCGCCGCGTTCGTTCGGCAACAAAGGGTGACGATGTTGATTCTCGCCGGGAACTGAAAAGCCGGCTATCCGCTCAGGCGGAACGGCCGCTTCGCTATCGTGATAGTGAACGCGGTAGACCGGGGTTTCGGGAGCCGTCTCCGGAATCCGGGCCGACCAACCGTGCATTTCCGCATCTGGCGCATCTTTGCCGACGCGGCTCTGGCCGCTGTCCGGCCTGTACCAGTCTATCAGACCATTTCCGCATTCCGCCCGTTGGCGTCATAAATCGGTGGAGACCCTCGCTAGGATTTTCGCCCTCAGCTCGCCTCCAGCAATTGCTCCGCCTGCTCCAACTCCACCGACACCAGTTGCGACACGCCGCGTTCGGCCTGGGTGACGCCGAACAGGCGGTCCATCCGCGCCATGGTGATGGGATTGTGGGTGATGGTGATGAAGCGGGTGTCGGTCTTTTGCCGCATGTCGTCCAAAAGGTCGCAGAATCGTTCGACATTGGCGTCGTCGAGCGGCGCGTCCACCTCGTCGAGCACGCAGATCGGCGCCGGATTGGTCAAAAACACCGCGAAAATCAGCGAAAGGGCGGTCAGCGCCTGTTCGCCGCCGGAGAGCAGGGTCATGGTCGCGGGTTTTTTGCCCGGCGGTTTGGCTAAAATTTCGAGGCCGGCTTCGAGCGGGTCGTCGGATTCGACCAGTTGCAGCTCCGCCGCGCCGCCGCCAAACAGCACCGTGAACAATTCGCGGAAATGGGCGTCCACCTTGGCGAAAGCGTCGAGCAGGCGCTCGCGGCCTTCCTTGTTGAGCGCGGCGATCGCCGCGCGCAATTTGCGGATCGCCTCGGCGAGGTCGTCGCGCTCGGCGGCGAGCTTGGCCTGTTCGTCCTCGATTGTCGCCAGTTCGTCCTCGGCGCGCAGATTGACGCCGCCGAGCCTTTCGCGGTCCTGCTTGAGATTGGCGAGCCGGGCGCTGACGCCCTCCATCGGCGGCGGCTCGGCGCCCTCGGCGAGGCCGGCCAGCGCCAGCAGGTTTTTGGGCGCGCAATTCATCTGGTCGCCGATGTCGCGCACCAGGACCTGGAGCCGTGTGCGGGCGGCCTCGGCCTGGGCTTCGAGCCGGGCGCGGATTTCGCGCGCCGCGCTCATGGCGTCGAGCGCCGCGCGGGCGGCGCGGTCGGCCTCGGCCAGAGCGTTCTCGCCCTCGGCGCGGGCGTCGGCGGCTTCTTTCTGCGCCGCCTCGGCCTCCTCGATTTTTTGGCCAAGCGAACGGCGCTGAAGCAAAAATTCGTCGGGCGCGTCTTCGAGCTTGGCCAATTCCTCCTGCGCCTCGGTCAGGCGGAATTCGATTTCCTCGGTCCGGAATTGCGCGCGGGCGCGGCGGTCGAGCCAGCTTTTCTTCTCGCGGGCGATCGATTCGCGGCGGCGCAGCCGCGTCTCCGCCTCGCGCGAAAAAGCCTGCAAAGCCGCGCGGGCTTCGGAAGCCTCGGCGCGCTCAAAAGCGTTGGCGGCCCGCGCCACGTCGCGCTCGCCGAGCAAGGTCGCGGGCTCGGCGACCTTGTCGAGCGCCTCGCGCGCCTCGAACAGGCGCTCGCGGGCTTCATCCCGCAATTCTTCCGCGCGTTTGCGGGAGTTGTCGAGATTGGCGAGGCGCGACAGGAACTGCGCCTGCCGCCTTTCGGCGGCGTTGGCCGATTCGCGCGCCTCGGCCAAGGTTTTGTGGGTCAGGCGCGCGGCCTGACGGGCGCGCTGGTCGGCCTCGGACGCTTCCACAACGGCGGTCTTCGCCGCCTCCATCCGGGCTTCCGCCGCCTCGACCGCGGCGCGGGCCTGCGCCGCCTCGATTTTCAGCTGTTCCAGCCGGTTCTTTTCGGCGAGCCGCCGCGCGGCCGGACTCGGCGCCTCGGCGGCCTGGGTGAAACCGTCCCAGCGCCACAGGTCGCCTTCGATCGAGACCAGGCGCTGGCCGGTTTTCAGATGCTGGCGCAGGCTCGGGCCCATGTCGCGCGCAACTAGGCCGATCTGGGCAAGGCGGCGGTGGAGCGCGGGCGGGGCTTCGACCCATGCCGTCAGGGGCCGCGCGCCGGCGGGCAAGGCGGGATCGCCGGAGGTTTGGCTGAGGGCCCAATGGGTCGGGGCGTCGTCGTCGTCCGAGGCGTCGAGATCGTCGCCGAGCGCCGCGCCCAGCGCCGCCTCATAGCCCCGCGCGACGACGATGCGCTCCAGCACCGCCGGCCAGCCGGCGCTGGCGCCAGTTTGCAGCAATTTGGCCAGGGCGCCGGCCTCGGCTTCGAGTTTCTGCGCCTGCTTTTCGGCTTGAGCCAGCGGCCCGCGTAAAAAATTTTCCTCGTCGCGGGCGAGCGCCAGCGCCAATTCGGCGGCCAGGGCCTCTTCCTCGGCCTGCGCCGCCGCGTCCATCAGCCGTTCCGCTTCGGCCAGGGCCTCGGCCAGTTCGGCGTCGTTTTCCGCGCTGTCGCGCAAGGCGGCGATCTCGTCCTCGGCGCGCGCCAGCTCGGCCTCGAAGCGGGCAAAGGCCTGTTCCTCGCGCCGCGCGGCTTCAGCCAGCGCATTGCGCTGGGCCTCGGCGTTGGCGAAGGCGTTCTGGGCGATTTCCAGCGCGTCTTCGGAGGCGCGCAGTTTTTGTTCCGCCGCCTCGCAGCGCAGCCGCGCCTCCTCGACCAGATCGGCCTCGGCCTCGCCGGCTCCGTCCAGCTCCTCGTCCTCGGCTTCGAGCCGGGCCAGAGTCGCGGCGGCGTCCTCGTAATGGGCGCGTTCGCGGGCGAGGTCTCCCGCCGCGTGCGCGATCCGGCGCTCGGTTTCGGCCTTGCGCTCGGTCGCGCGCTTTTCCTCGCCCTCCAGGGCCTCGCGGGCGAGGACCAGCCGTTGCAGCGCGGCGGCGGCCTGGGCCTCGGCGTCGCGCAGGAAGGGCATGCGATGGGCGGCGAGCGCCTGCAAACGCGCGGCTTCCGCCTGTTGGCGGGTGCGCTCGGCGACATCGACCACATTGGTCTCGAAGGCGTGCTGGGCCTCGTCGGCCTCGCGCGAGGCCTCGCGGAAGGAGATCAGCGCGATCAGGGCCTCGTGGCGGCGGATTTCGGCGGCGAGCGCGCGATAGCGCGCGGCCTGGCGGGCCTGGCGGCGCAGGGATTCGGCCCGCGCGCCGATCTGGGTAAGAACGTCGTCGAGGCGGATGAGATTTTCCTCGGCGCCTTTGAGGCGCAGCTCCGCCTCCTGGCGGCGCGAATGCAGCCCGCCGATGCCGGCGGCTTCCTCCAGAATGCGGCGGCGGGCCTGCGGCTTGGCGGAAATGATCTCGCCGATCTGGCCCTGGCGCACCATGGCGGGCGAGCGCGCGCCGGAAGAAGCGTCGGCGAACAGCAGTTGCACGTCGCGGGCGCGCACTTCGCGGCCGTTGACGCGATAGGTCGAACCCTCCTCGCGCTCGATCCGCCGGGTGATTTCCAGAATATCCGTATCATTGAACATGGCCGGCGCCGAGCGCGCGCGGTTGTCGAGCGTCAGAACGACTTCGGCGTGGTTGCGCGACGGGCGGGAGCCGGCGCCGGCGAAGATCACGTCGTCCATGCCGGACGCGCGCATCTGCTTATAAGAGTTCTCGCCCATGACCCAGCGCAGGGCCTCGACGAGATTGGACTTGCCGCAGCCGTTCGGCCCCACCACCCCGGTCAGGCCGGGGGTGATGACGAAATCGGTCGGCTCAACGAAGCTCTTGAAGCCGGTCAGTCGCAGCTTTTCGAATTGCATGCCTGGGCGAGGACGCTCCCTGGATCAGGGCGAGATCAGAGCGCCAGAAGCCGCCGTGAATCAAGCGCGGCCGCGCCGAAAGCTGGGGAAAAGCGGGGCGGGAGATCGCCGCTCACCCCGGCCGTCTGGTTTCGGCGACAGCCTCAAAACCTTCGAAATGGGGTGGGCCGAGATAGAGGCCCTGGGTTTTGGGGGCGCCGGAATGGGCGCGGCGGAAGGCTTCCGAACGCGTCCAGTCCTCGAAATTTTGCCGCGTTTCCCAGATGGTGTGGGAGACGAACAAAGTGGCCTCGTCGTCGCTCGGGCCGCGCAGGAGATGGAAGACCACGAAGCCGGGCATGGCGGGCAGGTCGCTCTGGCGGTTGCGCCAGACCTCTTCGAAATCCTGCTCCCGTCCGCGCGCGACGCGAAAGCGGTTCATGGCGATGTAGGTCATGCGGGTCTCCCTGTCAGATCGGTTCCGCGCCGGCTCATGCCTCCACCGGTTTCGGCGGGGTCCAGCGCAGCACCGGTTTTCGCGCGGCGGCGGTCTCGTCCAGCCTCTTGCGCGGGGCGTAATGCGGCGCGCCCAAAAAACGCTCCCTTTCGCCGCGCAGCGCCCGGATCGCGAGATCGCGCAAAGTCGCGATGAACAGGGTCAGCGAGACGATCGATTCCGATTCGGTCGGCTCGATCAGCATGGCGCCATGGACCACTAGCGGGAAATAGATGGTCATCGGATGGATGCCCTCGTCGATCATCGCCTTGGCGAAATCGAGCGTGGTGATTCCGGTGTCCTTGAGCCAGCGGTCGTCGAACAGCACCTCGTGCATGCAGACGCGGTCGCCGAAGGGCGAGGAGAACAGGTCGTTCAGGCCGACCCGGACATAATTGGCCGCGATCACCGCATCTTCCGAGGCCTTGGCCAAGCCGTCGGCGCCGTGGGACAGGATATAGGCCATGGCCCGCACGAACATGCCCATCTGGCCGTGGAAGGCGGCCATGCGGCCGAACGAGTCCGTGCCTTCCGTCTGCTCGACCAGCGTCAGTTTTTCGCCGTCGCGCCTGACAAAGGGCGCCGGCGCGTAAGCCGCCAGCCGGCTCGACAGCACCACCGGCCCAGCGCCGGGCCCGCCGCCGCCGTGGGGCGTCGAAAAGGTCTTGTGCAGATTGATGTGCATGGCGTCTATGCCAAGGTCGCCGGGGCGCACTTTTGCGACGATGGCGTTGAAATTGGCGCCGTCGCAATAGAAAAAAGCCCCGGCCTCATGCACCAGCCGGCCGATTTCCACGATGTCGCGCTCGAACAAGCCGCAGGTGTTGGGATTGGTCAGCATGATCGCCGCGACGTCCGGGCCGAGCGCGGCGGCGACCGCCTCGGGGTGGACCAGCCCGTCCGGCCCCGCAGGAATCGCGCGCACCGAAAAGCCGAGCGCGGCGGCGGTGGCGGGATTGGTGCCGTGCGCCGATTCGGGCGCCAGAACAACCTTTCGGGTTGACGCCTCGCCCCGTGCGGAAATGGCCGCCTTGATCGCCATCATGCCGCACATTTCGCCATGCGCGCCGGCCTTGGGCGTCAGGGCTATCGATTCCATGTTGGTGAGCTTGAGCAGCCAGAAAGACAGCTCCTCCATCAGCGCCAGCGCGCCCTGGACGGTCGAGACCGGCTGGAGCGGATGGATGTCGGCAAAGCCGGGCAGACGCGCCATTTTCTCGTTGAGGCGCGGATTGTGCTTCATCGTGCAGGAGCCGAGCGGATAAGGCCCCATGTCGATGGCGTAATTCTTCTGCGACAGCTTGACATAATGGCGCATCGCCTCCGGCTCGGACAGGCCGGGCAGGCCGATTGCGCTCTTGCGCTCCAGCCCGCCGAGGCGCGGCGCGAAAGGTTTTGGCGGATCGAGATCGACGCCGGTAAAATCCCGGCGGCCGATGTCGAAGATCAGCGCCTCGTGAATTTGCAGCGCCTTGGCGCCGGTGAAGGTTTGCGTGGCGAGCGGGGTCGCGGCGCGCGGCTGGCTGGGGCGGCCTTCGCGGTTCATGCGCTAAAGCTCCTGCTTCAGCGCGGCGAGGAAGGCGGCGCGATCCTCGTCGGTGTTGACTTCGCTGGAGGCCACCAGCAGCAGGTCGTCGAGGCCGGCTTTGGGCAGAAGCCGCGAAACCGGGACGCCGGCAAGCACGCCGCGCGCCGCCATGCGCTCGACCAGATCCGCCGCGGAAGCCTTCACCCGCAAAGTGAATTCATTGAAAAAGCTGCGGTTCAGGACTTCGACGCCCGGCGTCTTTTCGAGCGCCTCGGCCAGAGCCACCGCGTTGGCGTGATTGATCAGCGCCAGCTGTTTCAGCCCGGTTTCGCCGAGCAGCGACAGATGGATCGAGAAGGCGAGGGCGCACAGGCCGGAATTGGTGCAGATGTTCGAGGTCGCCTTTTCGCGGCGGATATGCTGCTCGCGGGTCGAAAGCGTCAGCACGAAGCCCGGCCGCCCGTCGGCGTCCACGCTGCGGCCGCACAGCCGCCCCGGAGACTGCCGCACATATTTGTCGCGGGTGGCGAACAGACCGAGATAAGGCCCGCCGAAATTCAGGCCATTGCCGATCGACTGGCCCTCGCCGACCACGATGTCGGCGCCCATGGCGCCGGGCGATTCGATCAGGCCGAGGGAAAGAACTTCGGTGACGACCGCGATCAGCAGCACGCCCCTGGCGCGGCAGGCCTCGGCGAGCGGCCGGAGGTCGCGCAGATTGCCGAAGAAATCCGGGTTCTGCACCACGACGCAGGAGAGGTTTCCGTCCAGGGCGCCGATCAAATCTTCCTCGGCGCGCGGGTCGGGCGGCAGGAGCGCGAACTCGTCCTCGGCCATGTCGGACACGGTGCGCGCGGTCTCGGCGTAATGCGGATGCAGCCCGCCCGACAGCAGCGCCTTGCGGCGGCGCGTCACGCGATGCGCCATGAGGATCGCCTCGGCGGTCGCGGTCGAGCCGTCATACATCGAGGCGTTGGCGACCTCCATGCCGGTCAGATTGGCGACCTGGGTCTGGAATTCGAACAGGACCTGGAGCGTGCCCTGCGAGATTTCCGGCTGGTAGGGCGTATAGGCGGTCAAAAATTCCGAACGCTGGATCAGATGGTCCACCGTCGCGGGAACGTGATGCTTGTAGGCGCCGGCGCCGACGAAAAAGGGAACCGCGCCCGCCGCGACATTTTTCGCCGCGAGCGCCGTCAGCCTGCGCTCCACCTCCAGCTCGGTCTGGCGCTTGGGCAGGTCGAGCGGCCCGGTCAGCAGGGCGTCGCGCGGCGCGTCGGCGTAAAGCTCGTTGACCGAGGCGACGCCGATGCGCGCCAGCATGTCGTCGCGCTCCTGGACGCTGAGCGGAAGATAACGCATGACGATCTCACTTCTTGAGATAGGGCTCGAGCACTTTGTCGAGCGCGTCGGCGGGAATTTCGCCGGTCTTCTTGTCGCCGTTGATGAAGAAGGTCGGGGTGGCGTCGATGCCGAACTTTTGCGCGCCTTCGTTGCGCATCTGGTCGATCTTTTTGAACAAAGCCTGATCGTTGAGACAGGCGTCGAACTCCTTTTGGCCCATGCCGGTCTGCTTGACCACGTCGCGCAACGCCTCCAGCGGCTTGTCGACATAGGCCCAATGCGGCTGCTGCGCGAACAGAAGCTCGATCATCGCCTCGCGCTTGTCGCCCGAGCAGCGGGCCAGCATGGCGGCGGCGGCGGCCAGCGGGTCGAGCGGGAACTCGCGCATGGCGTAGCGCACCTTGCCGGCGTCGATGTAATTCTTTTTCAGGACCGGAAAGACTTCGGCCTCGAACCGCGCGCAATGGCCGCAGGTCATCGAGGCGTATTCGATCATCGTCACCGGGGCCTTGGGGTCGCCGAGCCAGACGTCGGGCAGCGGCGGATTCGCCATCAGCAGTTCGGGCGAAAATTTGCCGGCGTCCGCCGCGTTGGGTTTGGCGGGCTGCTGGGCGCGGGCGGCCAAGGGACCGAGGGCGGGGACGAGGGCAAAAGCGGCGCCGAGGCCGAGCATGTGACGGCGCGTCGCGCCGGAGCGGGAAATGGACATGGGGCGAACCTGCCTGAGGAAAGAGACCGGTCCTTCATATACTTTGGCGCGTCGAGTCGCAAAGCCGCCCCGCCGCAATGCACAAAGATGTTGGCGTTCAAGTTTTGCCGGCGGGGCCGCGCAGCGCGCGGGCGCCCAGGTCCACCAGCGCCTTGCGCAGGGCCTCGTCCTCGACCCCCGCCACGGCTTGTTCCGCGCGGGCGACGGCCCGCGGATCGGGCGGGGGGCGGCGCTGTGGTTTGGCGGCGCGGGTCAGCGGGCCCTGGCGAATTGCGATTTTCCCGACCGCGCGCCAGCCCAGATGGGCGTTGACGCGGGCGATGAGCTGCGGCGCCTCATGCTGGACGTCGAGCGCCATGGCTCCGGAAACGCGCAGGACCAGCGTCGCCGGCTCGATCGCGGAATCGTCGCCGCGCTTGGCGGGACGCGGCGGCCATTGCAGCTTGATCGGCTCGCAACTGCTGGCGATTTGCTCGCCGACGATGTCGTCCCAGTGCAGAATGAGGCTCGACTGGCTGAAGCCAAGCTTGGCCAGGACCGGATCGACCGCGCCGCCGACAAGATCGGCGAGCGGAATCGGACGGGACTTTTTTGGATGCGGCGGCATTTTTTATTGTCGTCCCTCGCCTATGCTCGACCATAGCCCGTCGGAAGACGGGCGTCTAGCGACGCCCTATCGCGTTCGCTCCTCGCCGGTTCTCAACGGGAACCGGCGCAGCCATTGTGGAAGGACGATGAGCAAAAGCAAGACGGAAATCGGCGCCAAACTGCTCGACTGGTACGACCGCCATCGCCGCGACCTGCCCTGGCGCGCGCGGCCGGGCGAAAAACCCGATCCTTACGCGGTCTGGCTCTCCGAAGTGATGCTCCAGCAAACCACGGTCGCCGCCGTCACGGCTTGTTTCGATAAATTCATCAAGCTCTGGCCTCGTGTGAAAAATCTGGCCGAGGCGCCGGCCGAGGCGGTGATGCAGGCCTGGGCGGGGCTCGGCTATTATTCGCGCGCCCGCAACCTTTACGCCTGCGCGCGCGAAGTGGTTTTGGAACACGGCGGGCGCTTTCCCGCCGACGAAGCCGAATTGCGCCGCCTGCCCGGCGTCGGGCCTTATACGGCGGCGGCGATTGCGGCGATCGCTTATCAGCGGCCCGCGATCGTGGTCGACGGCAATGTCGAGCGGGTGGTGGCGCGGCTGCGGGCGTTGGAGACGCCGTTTCCAGAGGCCAAAAAGGCGGTTCCCGGCCTGGTCGCCGAGATCGCGCCGCGCAAAAGACCGGGCGACTTCGCCCAGGCGATGATGGATCTTGGCGCGACCATCTGCACGCCGCGCCGTCCGGCTTGCGCTTTGTGCCCGCTGAACGGGGATTGCGCGGCCCGAAAACTGGGCGAGGCCGAAAAATTTCCGCGCCGGGCGGCGAAAAAGCCGCGGCCGCTGCGGCGCGGCGCGGCTTTTTACCTGCGCCGCGCCGACGGCGCCGTGCTGACCCGCACCCGCCCGCCGCGCGGCCTGCTCGGCGGCATGGAGGAATTTTTTGGCGCGGATTGGGGAGACGAAGCCCCAGCCGACGTTTCGGCCCCGATCGTCGGCGTAAAACTGGTTTTCGCGGGGGAGATCGACCATGTTTTCACCCATTTCGCGCTGAAACTCTCGGTCTTCGTGGGCGAAGCTTCGCGCGGGGCCAAGGCGCCGGCGGGCGGGCGCTGGCGCGGGCCAGAAGAAATGGCGGTCGCGGCCCTGCCCAGCGTGATGCGCAAGGCGGAGGCGCGAGCGGAAAAATTTCTTGCGCGGGCGGACTTGCCTGACGCGCGGATCCGTCCATGATGCGGGGACCGGAGGCGGACATGGGCAGGACGCGGGGCGACAGGCCGGAAGTGGAGCTGACCGAGGGCGGGATTCGCGTCACCTGGCGGGGCCGCGTCCGCACCATCCTGCCGGCGCCGCCGCCCCCGGGCAGCGACGAGGCGGCGGATTTCATCGTCATTCTCGACGATCTCGTCTGCTGGGACCCGCCCCATGACGAGACCGAGATCGAGATGCACGAATTGCAGAAGATTCTCGAAGCCATAGACGACGCTTTTGACCGCCTTGGGCTGGATGTCGCTTATGAGTGACGAGGAGTTTTTTGCGCTCGCTCTGGCGGAAGCCATTTTCGCGCGGACCTGAAGCTCGAGGCTTTGCCGGGCAGGATGCGGACTGCTCGAGCATATTCCCGAAAAGTTGATAGACTTTTCGGATCAGAATATGCGGTGAAACAATGAAATAACCGAGCGCGTTCGACTCTGTGATTTACGAACGCGCTCGAGAAGACGCGCGCGTGTTCGCGGAGGCCAATGGCGATGAGATGGGAAGATTTTCGTCAGTCCGACAATATCGAGGATCGTCGCGGCGACGGTCCGATGATGGCGGGCGGCGGCTCGTCGGGCCATCTCGGCCTTGGCGCGATGATCGTCCTCGGTCTGATCGGCTATGCCTTCGGCATCGACCCGCGCGTGCTGATCGGCGGCGCCGAAATGGTCAGCCAGATGAGCAACCGCTCCCAGCCGCAGCAGGTCGCGACCCAGGGCCAGACCGGCGCCCCCAAGGATCAGATCGGCCGCTTCGTCGCCGCCATCCTCGCCGAGAACGAGGATGTCTGGAAGGATGTGCTGCCCGCCCAGACCGGCGTGCAGTTCCGGCCGGCGCGCATCGTCCTGTTCAACGGCGCGACCCGTTCGGCCTGCGGCGCCGCGCGCGCGGCGATGGGCCCGTTCTATTGCCCGCTCGACAAGAAAATCTATCTCGACACCTCGTTCTTCCGCGACATGAAGACCAGATATGGCGGCGGCGGCGATTTCGCCTATGCTTATGTGATTTCGCATGAAATGGGCCACCATATCCAGGACCTGCTCGGCATTCTGCCCAAGGCCCAGGCCGCGCAGAAAAACGCCTTTTCGGGCGCCAAGGCCAATGCGATTTCGGTGCGCATCGAATTGCAGGCGGATTGTTTCGCCGGCGTCTGGGCGGCCAACGCCAATGAGAAATGGCAGGTGATCGAGCCGGGTGACGTCGAAAAGGCGATCAAGACCGCCCAGGCCATCGGCGACGACCGGTTGCAGAAGGCGACGCAGGGCTATGCCGTGCCCGATTCCTTCACCCATGGCTCGTCGGCCCAGCGCGAGCAATGGCTGGAGCGCGGCTTGCAGTCCGGCAAGATCGCGGATTGCAATACATTCGCGAATTGATCGCCAGGACCGATATGAAAATTTTCGGCATTGATTTTACAAGTAGCCCCTCCCGGCAAAAATCCATAACGTGCCTTCCATGCGATTTTGACGGCAGGATGCTGACGGCGGCCGCACCAATTCATTGGCCGAACTTCCGCGATTTTGAGGATGCGCTTCGAGCCGATGGAGAATGGGTCGCCGGCATCGACTTTCCTTTCGGGCAATCGCGAAGGTTCGTGGAAAATATTGGATGGCCGGGCGAGTGGAGCGCCTATGTCACGCTTGTCGGCGGCCTGAGCCGGGACAAGTTCAAGGAGCTGCTGAACGCCTACAAGGAAGATCGTCAGAAGGGCGACAAGGAGCATCGACGGCGGACCGACGAGGCCGCGAGTTCGATTAGTCCACAGAAGCTTTATGGCGTTCCGGTAGGGTTGATGTTTTTCGAAGGAGCGAAGCGTCTCCTTGCGGCGGGCGTAACAGTCCCGCATCTGTTGGATGGTGACCCGAAACGCGTCGTCGTCGAGGCTTATCCTGGCGTTCTGGCCCGGGAACTGATCGGAAAGCGCGGATACAAGAACGACGATAGGAAAAAGCAGACCGCGGCACAGCGCGAAGCGAGGCTCGACATTTTTCGGGTTTTGAATCTTGAGGCCAAGGTCCGCTACGGTTTCGATATTTATGCGCCGCAAGCGCTCTGCGACGATCCCTCCGGCGATAATCTGGACTCGCTGCTTTGCGCGGTGCAGGCGGCTTGGGCATGGCAGAAGCGTGAACAAGGCTATGGCGCTCCGTCCTCGGTCGACCGGCTGGAGGGCTGGATTGCCGATCCCAATGTAGCCGGGCGTCAGGACGCCATGTCTTTGCCGTTGTTCATCTGAACAGGTTTTCTGGCGAACGGCTTTGCTCTGCCTCCGTTTTGATGGCGTTTCGGAGCATATCACCTGGCGGCAAATGAGACGTTAGTCCAGTCGTTTGGCGTCCAGCCGGGCGGGGCGAGTTCGAAGCCTGAAAATTTAAAGGCCGGCGCCACGACGCAGGAAACCAGCGTCCAGGCGCCAAGACTTTTTGCGGCTTGCCACACGCCGGCCGGAACCACGCCTTGAAGGGTTTCGCCGGCGCGAAGGTTCGGGCCGAGGCGGACCGCTTCGATTGTTCCTGGTCTGGCGCTCATTTCGAGCGCCAGCGGCGCGCCCGCCTGCCACAGCCAAAATTCGGCGGCGTCCACGCGATGCCAGTGCGACCGCTCGCCGGCCTCAAGCAGGAAGAAAATGCTGGTCGCGGCGCCGCGTCCGCCGCTTTTGGGCGCGTCGCGCCAGATTTCGCGGAAGGCGCCGCCTTCGGGATGCGGGGCGAGGCCCAAAACCTCGCGCACGGTCCGCGCGTCGAGCGACGGATCGCGCAAGTCGATCATGCCGCGATCATTCCGCCGCCGGCGCGGCCACATCCGCGGGCTTCTGCGCCCCCTTGCGGATCGCCTGGTCGCGTTTTCTGCGCGCCAGAGCGGCTTCGCCGCCCGAGGTGGCCTGGTAGAGCGCCATGTCCTCGAACTCCTCGGCGCACTGCGGCGCGACGGCGACGTCGCTATAGGCCTCGCGATCCGGCGCCTCGATCGCTTCCTTCGTCAACCGGTCGAATTTGCGGATGGTCAGCCAATAGCCCAGGGCGTTGCGCAGCGTCTTGAACGCATAACGCGGGTAGAAAACAAAAGGATTCTCCAGCTTCATGCCGGGGCGGCGGTCTTTTCGGAATTTCAGCCGCAAGGCGCCGCCCTCCAGCGGATGGACGCCCTCATATTTGATCATGAGGTGGAACATCAGCAGCTTGGCCTTCAGCGACTTGATCGAGCGCAGCCCGTGGACGGCGGAACGCCGCAGCACGGTCTTCACATGGTCGTCGGTGTAATAGGCGACCCAGGCGGAGCGATAGGCGTCCTCCCATTCGGCGTCCGACATTTTCGCATGATGGGTGACGCGATGGTTGAGATCGTATTTGTTGAGGTCGGGGTCCATCCACACGCCCTTGGCGTGCAGGCGCTGGTGGTCCTCCGAACCCGGCAGGGGGGTGAGGAAGAAGAATTCGAGAATGTCGAGCGGGAGCTCGCGCTTGATGATCTCGACATCGCGCAGAATGCTTTCCTTGGTGTCGGCGGGAAAGCCCAGAATGTAGCCGGCGGCGGTATGGGCGCCGTGCTCGCGCCATTTCTGCAGCATGACGCGATATTCGGTGATCTTGTTCTGGCGTTTTTTCGCTTCGATCAGATTGTCGGGATTGATGTTCTCCAGCCCGATGAAGACCCGGTTGGCGCCGGCGCGCGTCGCTTTTTCGATGAAATTGGGAATCTTGTGGCAGAGCGTATCGACCTGGATGGTGAAGCCGAAGAACATGCCTTGCTCTTCCCGCAGCTTGATGATGCGGTCGAAGAGCTGCTCCCATTGCGCGTTGCGGGCGAAATTGTCGTCGGTGATGAAGAAACGGTTGACGCCCTGGGCCTGGTTCTCGCGCAGGATGCGTTCGAGATCGTCGGCGTTGCGGAAACGGCTCTTGCGGCCCTGGACATTGATGATGGTGCAGAACGAACATTGATAGGGGCAGCCGCGCCCGAAATCGAGGCTCGACAATTTGCCCATGGTGCGGCGCACGCGGGCGCGCGGCAGGATCGGCAAGGGCTCGCCTTCGAGCCCCGGCAGGTCGTCGAGATAATTATAGAGCGGCTGGAGCTTGTGCGCGAAAGCGTCGCGCAAAAAACCGTCAAGGCGATGGTTTTCGGATTCGCCGGCGAAGAGCGACACGCCGAGCGCCTGCGCCTCGCGGATTTCCGGCGGCAGTTCGGGGAGCATGGCGAGGCAGCCGGACACGTGGAAGCCGCCGATCCCGACCTGGAGTTCCTCGGCGCGGAACATGCGCGCAAGATCGAGGGCGCGGGGAAACTGGTTCGACTGCACGCCGACCATACAGACCACGCCGTCGCCGCCCGCCTCGCGGACCAGGGCGACTATTTCCTTGGGACGGATGCGGGTATTGGTCTCGTCAAAAGTGTGGAGGCGCAGCTCGACCTCGGGGCCGAGAATTTTCCGCTGCGCGCCGTCCTGCGCGAGGCCATAGATGCAGGCGAGCGTATTGGACGGGATCGCGGAGCGAAGCCATTGGATCGGATAGCCCTGGTCATCGTAATGGGTGGGCTTGATCAGCACGACGTTGAAGACGCGGCCAGAATTTTCGCGGGTCGACGCGGACGCCATGCAGGCTCCTTTGCTTAAACGCAACCATAAACATTGATTTGATTGGATTGCCGGGCTCAACCTTAAACGATCGCAGAGGGCGAAGATAGACGCGCGGACGCAATTTCGGGACGATCGCTTGCTCGAAGCGGACGTTACACGATTTTCTGCGCGCGAATATTGAGCGTTTGGCGGATTTTGAGGCGCCGGACCAATTCGTCGAGGCTGCGCGGGGCTTCGCCGTGAAAAGCCCGGCGCGGCGCGAAGGCGCCCACCGCCCGCGCCAGCGACGGCGCAAGCCGCGTCATCATCGTGTGGGGCGCGCGGCGCAGCGCCGCCCCGCCAAAGTCGCGCGCGCGCAGGAGATCGCCGGCTTCCTCGACAAAGCCCGGCAGCGGCGCATAGCCGCCTTCAAGGACGAAAACCACTTCGCCGCGGGCCTGGGCGAGGGCGCGCGCCAGGCCTTCCTTGACGGAACAGGCTTCGACATGAGCGCAGCCGGCATGATCCGCGATTTCGGCCAGCATGTCCCCGGCGGGGCCGACGACCAGAGCCTCGCGGACGATCCCCTCCACCGAGGCGCGCACCAGGCTCGCGAGGCTGCGCGCCACCGCTTCCGGGGCGCGCGCCGCGGGCGCGCTGAGCGAAGGAGAAAGGATGATGGCTGTGACCATGGAAAAGGCTCTCTAGTCCTTTTCGACTTTTTGGCAAGCGGCTTGACAGGCGGCAAATGTTCACTAATTGTTCTTGTACGCGATTTGTTCCCAAGATTTGCCGATAGCTCAAGATTTGCCCATGGCTTCCCTGGCCTCGCATCCTGCCCCATTCCCGGTTTCGGGCGCCGTCGCGCCGGAGCGCCGACGCGCGGCGACCAGCAATCCGTCCGGCCGTTTCGAGACGCGCCAGCGCGCCGATCTCGACGACGGCTGGGGCGTGCTGGAAGATTTGCCGCCCTTCCGGACCGAGATCATCCATGAAAAGCCACGGACGCTGATCACCCGCAACGACTTGCCGGACATCGCCTTCGAGCGCTCGATCAATCCGTATCGCGGCTGCGAGCATGGCTGCGTCTATTGCTTTGCGCGCCCGAGTCACGCCTACCTTGGGCTCTCGCCGGGGCTCGACTTCGAAAGCCGGCTGTTCGTCAAGGACGGCGCGGCGGAGGTTTTACGCCGCGAATTGTCGGCGCCGGGCTATCAGCCAAAAATTCTGGCGATCGGGACCAATACCGACCCCTATCAGCCGATCGAGCGCGAGCACCGGGTCATGCGCGGCGTTCTGGAAGTGCTGGCGCAGACAAATCATCCGGTGGCCATCGTCACCAAATCGGCTTTGGTGCTGCGCGACCTCGACCTGCTCGCGCCGATGGCCGAAAAAGGCCTGGTCAAGGTCGCGCTTTCGGTGACGACCCTCGACCGCGATCTGGCGCGGGCGATGGAGCCGCGCGCGACGACGCCTTCGCGCCGGCTGGAGGCGATCGAAAAGCTTTCGCAAGCCGGCGTGCCGTCGGCGGTCATGGTCGCGCCGGTCATCCCCGGCGTCACCGACCACGAGATCGAGACCATTCTCGCCCGCGCCCAAGCCCATGGCGCGCGCGAGGCCGGCTATATCCTGCTGCGGCTGCCGCTGGAGACGCGGGAGCTGTTCGCCAACTGGCTGCTTGAACATTTCCCCGACAAATATCGCAAGGTGCTGGCGCTGCTGCGCTCGACCCGCGAGGGCAAGCTCTACGATTCCGCCTGGGGCAAGCGCATGACCGGGGCCGGTCCCTACGCCTGGATGATCGGCCGGCGCTTCGAACTCGCAAGCGAAAGACTGGGTTTAAGCAAGACGAAGGTCCGGCTGCGAACCGATCTTTTTCAACCGCCGGAACGCGGCGAGCGCCAGTTGAGCCTGTTCGAACCTTAGCCTCTGCCGATCACGCGATAGGGGAAGGGCGCGAAGCGCGCCGTGGCCAGCGCCGGCGCCGAGCCGCGGATGCGGAGGCCCCAGGCGGAAGGGCGCGATGAAGGCGCGACGAAGGCGAGCGGGCGTTCGGGCGGCTGCGGCGCCGACGATTCGGGCGCGCTCGCGACGACGGGTTCGGGCGCGGACGCCAACTCTTGGGGATGCGGGGGCGGCGCAGGCGGCGCAGGTTCCGGGGCGCTTGGCGCCACGGCGGTCGTCGATCCGCCCGCGGGGGCCGTCTCGGCGATCTGGACCTTGACGCTTTGGACGCGGACCGCCGCGCCATAGCCGCCGTAGGCGGGAATGTCGGGCGCGCCAAAGCCGGCGAACAATCCGCCAAGACCGCTGGACAAGGAAGCTTCCGCGCCGATCGGCCGCGCGCTCGCCCGCGCGAGGGTGATTCTGGGCTCGGCCGGCGCCGTGCAGTCGCGCACGCCGAGCCGGATGAGTTCGGAGCCGGTCAGCGATTTGTACCGGCGGGTCAGCGCGCCGAGCTTTTGGCGCACGGCGGGCGGATAGGCCATCATCATCGCGTCGGAGACCCCGTCATTGGTCGCCCTGGTGATCGGATTATAGGCCTTGTGGAAGCGCAGGACCGCGTCGGGATAGACGCAGACAGTTGGAACCGCGAGCGCCAAAGTGCAGGCCGAGCGGCATTCGCGCAGCCGCACTTCGCGCCCGCTGCGGATATAGGCGTAGGTCTGCGCGGCATATTGCCGGACGTCGCCGCCGACGTCCTTCATCACGATCACCGGCCCGTCGCCAGGCGGCGGATGCAGATAGCCCATGGTTTAAAGACCCCGAAACGCCTCCCAGCTTTGACGCCACATGGTAAAGGCATCATTAAGGCGCTCAGCCGCCGGCAAAGGGCGAGGCGAAGACGGCGGCCCTGCCCAGCGCGCGTTCGATTTCGAGCAGGCGGTTATATTTGGCGATGCGCTCGCTGCGGCAGGCGGAGCCGGTCTTGATCTGGCCGCCGCCCATGGCGACCGCGAAATCGGCCATGAACGTGTCCTCGGTCTCGCCCGAACGGTGCGAGACCACAAAACGCCAGCCGGCGGCGCGGCACAGCTCGACGGTCTGGATTGTCTCCGTCACCGTGCCGATCTGGTTGAGCTTGATCAGCACCGAATTCGCGGTCTTTTCCGCGACGCCGCGGCGCACGAATTCGGGATTGGTGACGAAAATATCGTCGCCGACGATCTGAATTTTCTGGCCCTGCGCCGCCGTCTGCCGCGCGAAGCCGGCCCAGTCGTTTTCGTCGAGTTCCGTCTTCGATCGAGACGATCGGAAAAGTTTCGATCCAGTTCTGGTAGATCGCGATCATTTCGTCGGAGGATTTGCGGCCGCCGCCCGATTTCGCCAGATCATAGGCGCCATTGCTGTAGAACGAGCTGGCGGCGGGGTCGAGCGCGATGGCGATGTCCTTGCCGGGCTTGTAGCCGGCGGCCTCGATCGCCTGAACGATGCGCTCGCAGGCCTCCTCATTGCTCTTCAGATTGGGCGCGAAGCCGCCTTCGTCGCCGACCGACGTCGAATAGCCGTGCTTCTTGAGGATTCCGGCCAGCGCGTGGAATGTTTCCGCGCCATAGCGCAAGGCTTCCGCAAAAGTCGGCGCGCCGATCGGCATGACCATGAATTCCTGGAAATCGACACTGTTGTCGGCATGCTTGCCACCATTGAGAATGTTCATCTGCGGCACGGGCAGGCGGACCGCGCCGGCGCCGCCGAGATAGGCGTAGAGCGGGAGTTTCGCTTCCTCGGCCGCCGCGCGCGCCACCGCCATCGACACGCCGAGAATGGCGTTGGCGCCGAGACTCGCCTTGTTCGGCGTGCCGTCGAGATCGATCAGCATCCCGTCGATTTCGGCCTGGCGCGACGGATCGGCTCCGATCAACGCTAAGGCGATGGTTTCATTGACATTGGCGATCGCGTTGAGCACGCCCTTGCCGCCGTAACGGCCCTTGTCGCCGTCGCGAAGCTCGACGGCCTCGTTCTCGCCGGTCGAGGCGCCGGAGGGGACCGAAGCCGAGACCCGGACGCCGCTTTCCAACGCGAGATGGACCCGAACGGTCGGATTGCCGCGCGAGTCGAGGATTTCCTGGGCCTGGATGGAGGCGATCTTGCTCATGGCTTGTTTCCTGTCTGAAAGTTTTGACGATTGGGCTGAAAGCGACGGCGTCAGTCGTTGAAAATCGAACTCATGTTTTCCTTCTAAGGCGGAACGGTCCTGCCGGCCTTGGCTTGCGTCAAGGCCGGGGCGCGGGTCAGGATGGATTGACATTGCGAAATCCGGCCAGGATCAACAGGGCCCTGTGGCCGGCGCTTTCTTCCTCCTCGCTGTCGTCACCGCGTCGCCGCGCGTTATATTTCAGCGCATGCCGGCGCATGTCCTCGGAAACGCGCTCGCACAATGTGGCCTGATGTTCGAGCAGCCGGGCGATCTGTTTTGCATCGCGCAGGGCTTCGGCGAGCCTGCCGAAATGGGGCAGGCAGATCGCGGAAAGCGATTTCATCGCCTGCGCCTCGTCGCGCGACAGGCGCGCCGCCACCGCCGCCGCCGCCTCCGATTCGGCGGCGGCGCGAAGATCGCACAAGACGCAGCTTCCGCGTTTGGGCAAGAGCGCCTGAAGCCTTTTCGGAGTTTCGCGCAGGCTCGCATTGCCGGCCTCGGCGCGCAGCCAGGCGGCGAGTTGGTCGAGAACGGGGGAAAAGCTCATGCACAGCCCGTAATCGGCGGCGACCGATTCCATGTGCCAGGCGTGAAATCCGCACAGGCCGCGATGATCGGCGAAACGCTGCCTCTCCTGCGGATCGACGCTGAGCCGCAACTGGAATTTGCGCAGGAAATTCCACTGCGCCTCGTCGATCGAAGCGCAAATCTCGCAAGGGTTGAACTGATGGAGCTCCGGCAGGGCCTTTTCGCTTTCCTCGGGCGTCTCGCATTGAAAGCGCTGAACCTTGGCCTCGGTGGCGATCCGACTGGCGAAGGCGTCGAGCCGATGCAGGATGTCGCCCTGTTTCGCTTTCGGCAGCCGGCTGGCGACATCGGAG
Source organism: uncultured Pseudomonadota bacterium (assembly GCA_963703385.1). Taxonomy (GTDB): domain Bacteria; phylum Pseudomonadota; class Alphaproteobacteria; order Rhizobiales; family Beijerinckiaceae; genus Rhodoblastus. The sequence continues at coordinate 2,092,941 of OY969816.1, read as the reverse complement.
ATGCGCGCGCACATCCGGACCAGGAACCGCGCCGCCTTTTCAGTCAGCAGAAAATCGATCAGAACCTGTTCGAGGTCGATCAGGCCACTGTCTTTCAAGAGGGCCTCATCCTTCCGCTCCTTCGCCTCAAGCCCGTCGCGCGCGGACAGGGCGAAGACCCGCGGCGCGTCCTCGCCGAAGATCGCGGCCAGCTGGCGCCGGACGAAAGCCACCACCTCCTCGCACTCTTCGGGTTTAGCCAGGTCCTGCTTGTTGATCGCGACGAATATTTTTCGCGCCGAAGACGAAACGCCGCGCAGGACGCGGATTTCGTCTTCCGACAGCGGGCTTTCGAAACTGGTGACGATAAGAAAGGCGTCGGCTTCCGGCAGAAAGGATTCCGTCGTCCGGGTGTTTTCGGCGATCGCGGAGCCGAGGCCGGGCGTATCGACGAAATGAAAGCCGCGCCGCAGCACATCGGCGCGGATCTGGACTTCCGCGACCTTGATCCGCTTCATGTTTCCCGGATTGCCCTGCTGGGTGACATATTGCGGCAAAGCGGCGATCGGAATTTCCTGGGTCAGCATGGAGCCGTCGAAGCGCAGAACCACCTGGTCCTTCGAGCCATAGGAGACGGTGGTGATGACCGAGGTCAGCGGGACGATGCCGACCGGCAGGCAGGGGCGCCCGATAATGGCGTTCATCAAAGAGGATTTGCCCCGGCTGAACCGGCCGATGAAGGCGAGATTGAATTGGTCGTCGGCAAGTTTGGCGAAAAGGTCGCGGAACCGCTCTCGCCATTCGGAATCGGTGGAATCGAACTGATCGGCCATTGCGCGAACCACATCGGCAAGGACGAATTTATATTGCTCGTAATCGCGCAAATTCATCACGCGGCTTCCCTGTGGGGCGCAAATCGCGCGGCTTGGCGCTCAAAACGGAGCCCGGACGGAAAGTCGAGACGGCGCGGCGGTCGGCTCTGAGCCGATTGGCGCGCCATGGGTCTTGCTGGCATGGGACTCCCCGCGAAGATCAACTTCAGCAGGAGTCATCGGCCGACAGGCGTTTAAAGGCGAACCCCACCGCCGAGCGGCAGACTAATCCTCTGCGCGGTTGCGTTCAAGCCCGGCGTCAAGCTTGACTGCCGCCGGCCTCTCTTTACACTGGACGCCACGGCGATGGGGTTCGCCAAAACCGCCCGAAAGGGCTGATGACTCCTGCCAAGGCGAGGCTTTGGAGGGGGGATGTTGGCTGGAGCCCAAAATTCATCGCGCGCGCCTTCCTCGGCGGAGGGCCGCTGATGGCCGCGGTCGGCGAAATCCTGGCGCGCGCAAAGGCCTCCATCGCCCATCCGAGCGCCGCTTTGGCGCGTCGACTGCAAAAGCTCGACGATCTGCAAGATCGGCTCGACGAGGGGCTGCTTCGCGTCGCCGCGCTGGGGCAGTTCAAGCGCGGGAAAAGCACGCTGCTCAATGCTCTTCTGGGCGCGCCGCTCCTGCCCATGGGCGTGACGCCGGTGACCGCGCTTCCGACCTTCATTCGCGCCGGGGACAGGCCGCGCGTCCGGGTCGAGTTCGATGACGAGCAAAGGAGCGTCATCCAGGGCGAGGGCGGCGGAGTCGCGGAAATCCTCGACCGTTTCATTTCCGAGGCGCGGAATCCGCATAACCGGCGCCGCGTCGCCAGCGTCTCGATCGAAGTCCCGTCGGACCTCCTCGTGCAAGGCGTCATGCTGATCGACACGCCGGGCGTCGGCTCGACCCATCGCCACAACACCACCGCCGCCGAAGCGGCTTTGGCGGAATGCGACGCCGCGATCTTCGTGCTTTCCGCCGATCCGCCGATCACCGAGGTCGAAGTCGAATATCTCGAAAAAATCCGCAGGCTGATCCCGCGCATTCTTTTCGTGCTCAACAAGGCCGACCTGCTCGATGAGGCCGAACAGGCGGCGGCGATCCAATACCTGAAATCCGTTCTGAAGGAACGCCAGATCGCGGCGCCGGACGGGGTTTTTCCCGTCTCCGCGCGTCTGGGCCTGCGCGCCAAATTCGACGGCGACGGGCAGGCGCTGGAAGGTTCCGGCCTGACGCGGCTGGAGGACGCCTTGACCGGCGACCTGGCGCGGAGCAAGCGGACCATTCTCGACGTGACCTTGCGCGTCCGCGCCATCGATCTCGTCGCCGACATGCTGTTCCAGGCCGAGCTTGAATATCGCGCTTTGTTGACGCCCGAAGCCGAGTTGCGCCGCAAGGCGGAAATCTTCGAAGCGAGCGTTCATTCCTTCGAGGAGGAGCGGCGGCTCCTATCCGATTTTCTTGCGCTCGACCGCAAGCGCCTGCTGCGCGAGCTGGAGAGCGAGACCGACCGCGTCTGGAGCGAGGCGCGGAAGGAAGCGATGCGCCTCGTCGCCGAAATCGAGTGCGCCGCCGTCGAGACTCGGGCAACGCGCGACCTGATCGCCCAGGCTTTGGCGCGCCATTTCGAGGCGGCGCTCGGCGAAAGCATCCGGCTCGTCCAGGACAAGATGAAAACGGCGGCGCTTGAGCATCGCAAGAGGGCCGGCGCGCTGATCGAACTCGTCCGCAAGACAGCGGCGGACCTGCTTGAGATCGACGCGCCGCCGCCGCCGGACGAGGAGGTGCTGAAACTCCGGCGCGAGCCCTATTGGTTGGCGCCGGAGGCTTCCCTATCCATCATCGACGCTTCGGCCGGCGCGCTGGCGCGTCTTTTGCCGGCGGCGCTGCGGCAAAGGCGGGCGCGGGAGCAATTGGCCGCCGATACCGAGCGGGCGGCCTTGCGCAATGTCGCCAATCTCGACTGGTCGCTAAGGCAGAATATCGAGGACTCCACGCGCGATTTCGAGACCGCTTTGGGCGAGCAACTGGGCGGGGCGCTCAATTCGACCCGCGAAGCCCTGAAAATGGCGATCGAGAAACGCGCGGCGCGCAGCGCGGCGATCGAAAGCGAGGCCGCCGAGGCCAAAGGCGTCGTCGAAGCCCTGTCCGGCCTTTTGCGGGAGCTTCGCGCCGCGCCGCTGGAAGGAGCGCTTGCATGCTGAGACTTTCCCGCGCGCGTGTGATCGGCGACATCGAAATGATCGTCGACAAGGCCTGCCCCGGGCGCGGGCTTCACCGCTGGACGGCGAAAGGGGCGGATTGCACGGTCGAACGCCATTCCTTTTCGGGCGCCGGCTATGGCTTCCAGAGCGAAATCTTCCGGCTCCGCGCTCCGGCCTGGGAAGTCCTGCTGGTGAGCGAATTCTGGCGGCGCGGCGACGGCGCGGCGATCCACTCGACCAAATGGCTGAAGCTCTTGTCCGGCAAGAACCATGACGTGCTGCAATGGATCGCGGCGAGCCGCGAATGACGCGTCCTGTTTTTTCGGGTGAGCAACCGCCACACTCTTACTTTACCGCCGGGCGATCCTATATTCGGGAAGTGGGAAGCAGCCCGCTTCCCGTGGGGGGAAAAGTTTGTGATCCGTCAACCTGCCGTCGCGGGGGCGTTTTATCCGGCCGACGCGGCGACGCTTCGCCAGAACTTGACTCAACTGATGCAGCCGCCGGCCTCGATGGCCGGTCCGGAGCAGCCCAAGGCCCTGATCGCGCCGCATGCCGGTTATGTCTATTCAGGCCGGGTCGCCGGTCTGGCCTACGCCCGTCTCGAACCCTTCGCCGCAACCATCCGACGCGTGGTGCTGCTCGGTCCCGCGCATCGCGTCGCGCTGCGCGGCCTGGCTCTGCCCGAGGCCGATCGTTTTTCGACGCCGCTCGGCGAAGTGACGATCGACCATGACGCGGTGCGGCTTCTGGCCGGACTGAAACAGGTGAGCGTGAGCGGCGCCGTACATGCGGAAGAGCATTCGCTCGAAGTGCAACTGCCCTTCCTGCAAAGCGTGCTGCGCGATTTCACTTTTGTGCCGCTCGCGGTGGGAGACGCCTCGGTGGAGGAAGTCGCCGAGGTTCTCGATGTCCTGTGGGGCGGGCCCGAGACCTTGATCGTCATCAGCTCCGACCTGTCGCATTATCTGCCTTATGAAACAGCCCGCAAAAAGGACCATGACACGGTCGATAAAATCCTGCGCGGCGAGCTGCTGGACAGTTTCGAACAGGCCTGCGGCGCCTTGCCGATCGACGGCCTCGTGCAGGCCGCGCGCCGTCATGGATTGAGGCCGCGGCTGGTGTCGCAATGCAATTCCGGCGATACGGCGGGCGACCGGCAAAGGGTCGTCGGCTATGCGGCAATAGAATTTCTCGAAGGCGGGGAGCCACGAAATGACTGACGCCGCCATGGCAATGGAAGATCGCGGCCCGGTCCTGCTGGCGCTCGCCCGCGCGGCGATTGCCAACGCCTTTGGCGGTAGGGCCGAAGCCGACGTGTCCGCTCCCTGGCTACGCGAGCCGGGCGCGAGTTTCGTCACCCTGAAACAGCGGGAACAGCTGCGCGGTTGCATTGGCAGCCTTGAAGCGCACCGTCCGCTGGTCGACGACGTCGCGGCCAACGCGCGCGCGGCGGCGTTCCGCGACCCGCGCTTTCCCCCGCTCAGCGCCATCGAATTCGAGCGCACGCGCATCGAGATTTCGCTGCTGTCGCCGCTGGAGCCGGTTCCGGCGCGGTCGGAAACGGAGGCTCTGAACCGGATCAGGCCGCAGGTCGACGGACTGGTGCTGAATTGGAGACGCCATCGCGGAACCTTTCTGCCCCAGGTCTGGGAGGATCTTCCCGATCCGCGCGACTTTCTCGCCCATCTCAAGGGAAAGGCCGGTCTGCCGCACGATTTCTGGGCGGAAGACCTGCTCCTCTTCCGATACCATGTCGTCAAATGGAGCGAGCCCCGGACGGGGCCGAGCGCATCGTAATGTCAGAGTTTCATCCCACCCAATATTGGCGCAAGACCGAGGACGGCCGCATCCAGTGCGACGTCTGCCCGCGCGACTGCAAATTGCACGAGGGCCAGCGCGGCGCCTGTTTCGTGCGCATGCGCTCTGGCGACCAAATCGTCCTGACGACCTATGGCCGTTCGTCGGGCTTCTGCATCGATCCGATCGAAAAGAAGCCGCTCAACCATTTCCATCCCGGTTCGAGCGTCTTGTCCTTCGGCACGGCGGGCTGCAATCTCGCCTGCAGGTTCTGCCAGAATTCGGACATCAGCAAGACCCGCGACATGGACCGGCTGATGGACCATGCGTCTCCGCAAGAGATCGCCGAGACCGCCGCGCGCCAAAACTGCCGCAGCGTGGCCTTCACCTATAACGACCCGGTGATCTTCCTCGAATACGCCATGGATGTCGCCGACGCCTGCCATGCCCGCAACATCAAGACGGTCGCGGTCTCGGCCGGCTATATGCACGATCGCGCGCGGCGCGATTTCTACGCCAAGATCGACGCCGCCAATATCGATCTGAAAGGCTTCACCGACGACTTTTATTTCAAGCTCGCCGCGGCCCATTTGCAGCCCGTACTCGACACTTTGCTTTACCTGAAGCACGAAACCGACGTCTGGCTGGAGCTGACCACGCTGCTCATTCCGGGACAGAACGATTTGGACGAGGAATTGACCGCGCTGTCGAACTGGGTGGCGCGCGAATTGGGGCGGGACGTCCCGTTGCATTTCTCGGCCTTCCATCCCGCCCATAAAATGATGGACACGCCGCCGACGCCGCCCGAAACTCTTTTCCGCGCGCGTCGAATTGCGATTGCCGCGGGGCTCGATTATGTCTATCTCGGCAATGTCCATGATCGCGCCGGCGACACGACCTTCTGCCCGCAATGCCGCGCGCCCTTGATCGTGCGCGACTGGTACGAGATCGAGCGCCACGATTTGGCGCAGGGCGGGTTCTGTCCGGGTTGCGGAACGGCGATTCCCGGCCGCTTCGACGATGGAATCGGCAATTTCGGCCGGCGCCGCATTCCGGTGGCGATCGGACGGGAATGAAGCGGCAAGCCGTATTTGCGGGACATCAAAGCGCCGCGCCAGCTTGGGACGGATAATTTCACAAAATCGTCGCACGAAGAATTGAGTGTGGCGATAAGGAGCCGGTGCGCCGGCGATGCGGGAGGCGCAATGTTCCAGATTCGCATTCATGGCCGGGGCGGGCAGGGCGTCGTGACGGGAGCCGAAATGCTTTCGGTCGCCGCCTTCATCGAGGGCCGCCACGCCCAGGCCTTTCCCAGTTTCGGCTCGGAGCGCACCGGCGCGCCGGTCGTCGCCTTCTGCCGCATCGCCGACAGGGAAATTCGCCTGCGCGAGCCGGTCCAGGATCCCGATTGCGTGATCCTCCAGGACCCGACCCTGCTCAAGGTGATCGACGTTTTTTCCGGCCTGAGCGAAAAGGGCTATCTGCTGGTCAACACCCACAAGAGTTTTGACGATCTCCATTTGCGCGGCGTGACGGAGAAACTGCCGCGAGGCCATGCGGTGATCGTGCCGGCGACCGATCTGGCGTTGAAACATGTGAAGAGGCCGGCGCCCAACGCCGCTTTGCTCGGCGCCTTCGCCGCGCTGACCGGCCTTGTCCATTTCGAAAGCGTCAAGCGCGCCATCGCCGAGGCTTTTCCCGGCAAGGTCGGCGAGGCCAATATCGCCGCGGCGCAGGAGGCTTACGATCTCGTGATTTCTCAAGAACGCGCCGCGACTGTCTGAGGAGCGCCGATGCTGAAGCAAATCGAAGGTTCGCAGGCCATGGCGCAGGCCATCGCGCTGTGCCGCCCGGAGGTGATCTGCGCCTATCCGATCACCCCGCAGACCCACATCGTCGAGGGTCTTGGCGAATTGGTGAAGGTCGGCGCGTTGGAAAATTGCGAATTCATCAATGTCGAGAGCGAATTCGCTGCGCTTTCGGTGGCGATCGGCGCCTCGGCCGCCGGCGCGCGCGCCTATACCGCCACGGCCTCGCAAGGCCTGCTGTACATGGCCGAGGCGGTCTATAACGCCGCCGGTCTCGGACTGCCCATCGTCATGACCCTCGGCAACCGGGCGATCGGCGCGCCGATCAATATCTGGAACGACCATTCGGACGCCATGGCGATGCGCGACGCCGGCTGGATTCAGCTGTTCGCCGAAACCAACCAGGAGGCGGTCGATCTGCATATTCTCGCCTTCCGGCTGGCGGAAGAACTGTCCATGCCGGTCATGGTCTGCGTCGACGGTTTCATTCTCACCCACGCCGTCGAGCGCGTCGATGTTCCCGAGCAATCGCAGGTGGACGCCTTTCTGCCGCCCTACGATCCGGTGCAGGTGCTCGACCCGGAAAATCCCGCCTCCATCGGGGCCATGGTCGGGCCCGAGGCCTTCACCGAGGTCCGCTTTCTCGCCCATTACAAGCAGCAGCAGGCCTTGCGCCTGATCCCGGCCTTTTCCGGCGATCTTGCGAAAACTTTCGGCCGCGCCACGGGCGGGCTGCTGCGGACCTACCGCATCGACGACGCCGAGACCATCGTCGTCGCCATGGGTTCGGTCTGCGGCACGATCAAGGACGTGGTGGACGAAATGCGCGACGAGGGCGCCAGGATCGGCGTGGTTTCTCTGGTCTCCTACCGGCCTTTCCCGGTCGAGGAGCTGCGCAGGATCCTCGCGCCGGCCAAAAACGTGGTGGTGGTCGAGAAAAGCATTGCGGTGGGCGTCGGCGGGCCGCTCGCCGACAATATCGACGGCGCCCTGCGCAATCTCGATCGGCGGCCGAAGCTTCACTCGGCCATCGCCGGTCTCGGCGGCAGGCCGATCACCCGGGCGAGCCTGCGCCGGCTGTTCCACATGGCGGTCGAAAGCCCATGGGAAGGCGCGCATTTCCTCGATCTCAATGAGCGCGCGGTCGGGCGCGAGATCCATCGCGTGCGCAAAATCCGCCGGTCGGGATCGACCGCCGAAAATATTCTGCGGCAGCTCGCGGCGGCGAGCCCGCTGCCGCCAGGTTAAGGGAGGGCGCCATGACGGAAGCCAAAACGCTTCAACCCGACGAGGCGCGGCAAAAACTGAAATTCTATCAGAAAGGCACGTTCACCGTCGGCAACCGCCTGGTTTCCGAGGATGAGCGCGCGGTCCAGGCCTCGGAGGAGCGCTCCAACGCCCTGACCAGCGGCCATCGCGCCTGCCAGGGCTGCGGCGAGGCGCTCGGCGCGCGCTATGCGATCGACGCCGCCATGCGCGCGACCGAAAACGATCTCATCGCCGTCAACGCCACCGGCTGTCTCGAGGTCTTCACCACGCCATATCCCGAAACGTCGTGGCAATTGCCCTGGCTTCATTCGCTGTTCGGCAATGCGGCGGCGGTGGCGACCGGCGTCGCGGCGGCGATGCGGGTCAAGAAGAAAAATACGCGGGTGATCGCCCAGGGTGGCGACGGCGGCACCACCGACATCGGCTTCCAGTGCCTTTCCGGCATGTTCGAGCGCAACGACGACGTGCTCTATATTTGCTACGACAACGAAGGCTACATGAACACCGGCGTTCAGCGTTCTTCCGCCACGCCTCCGGCGGCGCGCACCGCGACCACGCCGGCGATCGGGCCGGCGCCGGGCAACGTGTTCGGAACCGGCAAATTCCTGCCGAAAATCGCCGTCGCCCATAACATTCCCTACGTCGCCACGGCGACGGTCGCCGACCTGCACGATCTGGAGCGCAAGGTTCTGAAGGCCATGTCGATCCATGGCGCGCGCTATATCCAGATCAATGTGCCCTGTCCGCTTGGCTGGGGCGCGGCCTCCTGCGACACGATCAAGCTGGCGCGGCTGGCGGTCGAGAGCGGTCTTTATCCGATCTTCGAGGCGGAGCACGGCCGCGTCACCCGGGCGCGCAAGATCCGAAAACAGGTTCCGGTGCGTGAATATCTGAAGCTGCAAAAACGCTTCGCCCATCTGTTCCGCGACGGCGTGGACGACCCGCGCGTCGCGCAGTTGCAGGCGATCTGCGACGCCCATATCGCCGAATACGGCCTTATGGGCGAAGACGAAGATGCATGACGCGGGAGACGCGCACGTGAAAACCATGGACCATGATTTCGCGATCACCCTGGATGTCGGCACGTCGCTCGCCAATCACACCGGATCGTGGCGGACCGTCCGGCCGGTCTATGTCCATCGCCTGCCGCCCTGCAACGACGCCTGCCCGGCCGGCGAGGACATCCAGGGCTGGCTGAGCTTCGCCGAAGCCGGCGACTATGAAGCGGCCTGGCGGGCGCTGACCAGAAACAATCCGATGCCGGCGGTGATGGGGCGGGTCTGCTATCACCCGTGCGAAAACGCCTGCAATCGCGCCCAGATCGATTCCGCCGTCGGGATCAATTCGGTCGAGCGCTTTCTGGGCGACATGGCGATCGCCAAGGGCTGGCGTTTTACGCCGCCGGCGCAAAAGAGCGGAAAAAAGGTTTTGGTCGTCGGCGCGGGGCCGGCGGGGCTTTCCGCCGCTTATCATCTGGCGCTTTTCGGCCACGCGCCGACGATTCATGAGGCGGGTCCCGCGCCGGGCGGCATGATGCGCTTCGGCATTCCCAAATATCGCCTGCCGCGCGACATCCTCGACGCCGAGGTCGCGCGCCTTGCCGATCTTGGCGTGCGGATCGAATACAACACCAAGGTCTCCGACTTGCAGGCGACGATGGAGGAGGGCGGTTACGACGCCGCCTTTCTCGCCGTCGGCGCCCATATCGCCAAGCGCGCCTATATTCCGGCGGGCGAGGCGGCGCGGGTGCTCGACGCGGTGCAGGTGCTGCGCTCGATGGAGGGCGAGGACAAGCCTTTGCTCGGGCGCCGCGTCGTCGTCTATGGCGGCGGCAACACCGCGCTCGACGTCGCCCGCACCGCCAGACGGCTTGGCGCGGAGGAGGCGATCATCGTCTATCGCCGCACCCGCGAGAAAATGCCGGCGCATGATTTCGAGCTGGAAGAGGCGCTGGAAGAAGGCGTGATGATGAAATGGCTCTCGACCATCAAGAATGTCGAGGCCGGCGTCCTCACGGTCGAGAAGATGAAGCTGGACGAAAAAGGCTTTCCCCAGCCGACCGGCGAATTCGAGACGCTCGAGGCCGATTCGGTGGTGCTGGCGCTCGGCCAGGATGTCGATCTCTCGCTGCTCCAGGGCGTCCCCGGCCTGGAAATCAAGGACGGCATGGTTCAGGTCGGCCCGAATATGATGACCGGCGCAGAAAAAATCTTCGCCGGCGGCGACATGGCGCCGTCGCAACGCACGGTGACGGTGGCGATCGGCCACGGCAAACGGGCCGCGCGCAACATCGACGCTTTTTTGCGCGGCGAGGCTTTTGCGCCGCCGCCGCGCCATGAGCTTGCGTCCTTCGACCGGCTCAACGCCTGGTATTATGGCGAGGCGCCCAAGACCGTGCGGCCGACGCTGGAAATCGCGCGCCGCTCCTCGACCTTCGAGGAAGTGGTCAAGGGGCTGGATGAAAGCAATGCGCTCTATGAGGCGCGGCGCTGCCTGTCCTGCGGCAATTGCTTCGAATGCGACAATTGCTACGGCGTGTGCCCGGACAATGCCGTGGTCAAGCTCGGGCCGGGAAAAGGTTTTGAATTCAATTACGATTTCTGCAAGGGCTGCGGCCTCTGCGCCAGCGAATGCCCCTGCGGCGCGATCGCCATGGTCGCGGAGGAAATCTGACCCGGTCCGGACTGATCCAAATCAATGCCTGCTCAAAAACCAGGGCGAATATTCCGCGCCGGTTTTTTTGGCGGAGGCAGCGCATGAGCGATTCCCGATATGACGAGCTTGTGGCCCATGGCGTGCAATCGATTCTCAACGCCACGGTCTATTCGAAGCCTTATCCGCACATGGCTTTCGAGAATTTCTGGCCCGAGGATTTTTACCGGGAGCTGATCGCCAAACGGCCTGATGAGGCGAATTACGTCAATCTGAACGGCCATAACACGCGCCGCCAGTTCGCTCTGTTCGACGGCTCCTGCGACGCCGGCGACGACGAGCGCCGGGCCTTGTGGAAACTGGTGTCGGACGTGCTGTCCGCGCCTGAAATCGAGGAGGCGCTGCGCAAGCAGCTGGACGAGGGCCTGCGCATCAGGGCGAAGGGCAGCAATGAGAGCTGGCCAGTCAAAATGTATCCGCGCCCGGTGCTTTACGCGGATTATGACGGCTATGCGATCAAGCCGCATCCCGATACGCGCCGCAAGGTGCTCACCATGCTGCTCTATGCGCCGGAGGACGACAGCCAGAAGGATTTGGGCACCAGCGTCTTCAAGCTTTCGCCGGCGGGGCTGTTGGACCCGAGGCATTACGGCCTGGCCGTGGACAAGACCCTGCCCTTCCTGCCCAACACCGGCGTCGCCTTCGTGGTGATCGACTGGAAATACAACATGTTCAAGACGAGCTGGCACGGCCGCGACGAAATCCGTGTCGCCAACGACAAGCCGCGCCATACGATCCTGAACGCCTATTACGCCGAGCCGGTCAAGGAAGCGGCTTATTGAGCCTGCAACCGGCGCCGGTCGGTCTCAATGGCCGATCGGCGCCGGGCCGCCGAGCTTGACCTTGCGCAGCAGCAGGGCGAGCGGGATGGCGGCGAGCGAGAGCAGCATCAGGGTTCTGAACACATCGATATAGGCCAGCAGCGAGGCCTGGGTCTGGACCTGCTGGCCGATCCAGGCGAAGGCTTGCTGCTTCGCCGCGCCGAGCGACGAGCCATGGGCCAGGAAATATTGTGTCGCCTGCGCCAGCGCTCGCTGAGTGGAGACGCTGGACGGGGTCACGTCGGCGGCCAGCAGGCTGGTGTGGAACTGCCCGGCGTTGGCCAGCACATTGGAGGCCAGCGACACGCCGATCGAACCGCCGGTGTTGCGCGCGGCGTTCATCAGCGCCGAGGCGTTGTCGGTCTGGTCCGGCCGCAAGCCGTCATAGGAGGCGGCGAGGATCGGCACGAAGATCAAAGGCAGGCCGACACTGATCACCATGCGCCAGCCGGCGAAAAACCAGAAGCCGAGGTCCGGGGTGATTTGGCTCAACCCGAACATGGAGAAGGCGACGATCGCCGCGCCCGCGGCGATGAGATATCTGGGCTGGACGCGGCGCGACAAAAAGCCGGTGACCAACATCATCAGCATGGCGACCACGCCGCCGGGCGAAAGCGCAAGGCCGGCCCAGGTCGCCGTATAGCCGAAATCGTTCTGCACCAGCTCCGGCATGAACTGGGTCGTCGCCAGCAGAATGGCGCCGGTCGCCAGCATGACGATGAAAGCCGAACCGAACTGCCGCGAAACCAGCATTCTGAAATCGACGACCGGATGGCGTTGGCGGATTTCCCACGGGATGAGCAGCAGCAGGGCCAGCCCCGAGATCAGGGCGAAAGTGACGATGAGGTTCGATCCGAACCAATCCTCGATCTGGCCGCGATCGAGCACGACTTCCAGCGCGCCCAGAAAGGCTGCGACCAGCGCGAAGCCGGTTGCATCGAAGCGCACGCCGCGTTGCGCTGGCTGGCCGCCTTTCACGGTCGCGGCTATGGCCGCCATGGTCAGCAGGCCGACCGGCCCGTTGATGAGAAAACACCAGCGCCAGGAGAGATTGTCGGACAGCCAGCCGCCCAGCGTCGGGCCGATGACCGGCGCCACCACCACGGCGACGCCGAACAAGGCGAAAGCCTGGCCGCGTTTGGCGGGCGGGAACGAGTCCGCCAGGATCGATTGGGCGACCGGGACCATGCCGCCGCCGGCCACGCCCTGCAATACCCGGAACAGCAGCAGAGAATTGAGGTTCCACGCCCATCCGCAGGCGACCGAACTCGCGGTGAACAGGCCGAGGCAGGTGAGGAAAAAGCCCTTGCGCCCGAATCTCCTGGCGAGGAAGGCGGTGGCGGTGACGATGACGGCGTTGGCGACGAGATAGGTCGTCACCACCCACGAGGCCTGATCGGCGCTGACGCCGAGCCCGCCCGCGATATAGCGCAAGGCGACATTGGCTATTGTGGTGTCGAGCACCTCCATGAAGGAGGCCAGCGCCACCACCACCGCGATCACCCAAGGGTTGGCCCCGGGCGCGGCGGCGCGGGGCTCTATCGCCGCGCTCATGACGGCCGCGCCTTGTGGTCGAAGAACCCGACCAGCCGCTCATAAAGGGAGGAATGAGGATTGACGCGTACGGTCGGCACGACCGACATGCCGGGGCCGAGCGCGACATCCTGCGGCGGATTGTCCAGCTCGATCTTGACCGGCACGCGCTGGACGATCTTCACATAATTTCCGGTGGCGTTTTCCGGCGGCAGCAAGGAAAAGGCCGTGCCCGACCCCGGCTGGACGCTGGCGACATGGCCGCGAATCTGGCGCTCCGGATAGGCGTCGATGCGCAGGGTGACCGGATCGCCCGGCCGCATGTGGTCGAGTGCGGTTTCCTTGAAATTCGCCGTCACCCAGACCTTGTCGGGGACGAACATGGCGAGACTGGTCCCCGTCTGGGCATATTCGCCGGGCGCGGCGGTGAGTTCGACCACCCGCCCCGGTTCGGCCGCGACGACATGGGTGTAGGACAGATTGAGCCGGGCCTGGTCCTGCTGGGCCTTGGCCTGGGCGAGATCGGCTTCGGCGCTCCTGGCCTGGGCCTGAAGGGAATTGACCTGGCGCCGCGCGACTTCGAGCGAAGCTGAAGCGCTTTTCACCGCCGCCTGCTGCTGCGCCAGCTGCGAACTATATTGTTGGGCGTTCTGCACCGAGCCCGCGCCCTTGCGCGCCAGCACGTCGTAGCGCGTCGCCTGTTGCTGCGCGAAAGCGAGCGCGGCTTCAGCCTGATCGAGCTGCGCCTGGGCGGCGTCGACCTGCGCCCGCTGAACGGCGATCTGGGCGTCGATATTCTTGACGCCGGCTTGAGCCACCGCGACTTTCGCTTGAGCCTGGGCGAGCGCGACCAGATAATCGCGGTCGTCGATGCGGGCGATGGCCTGGCCCTTGGCGACATGCTGGTTGTCGGTGACCAGCACCTGGGCGACCAGCCCTGGAACCTGCGGGGCGAGGCCGATCGGGCGCGAGGCGATGAAGGCGTCGGTGGTGGTTTCGAAATGGCTGGCGTTGTCCCACCAGACATAGGTCGCGCCGGCCGCAACCGCCAAAGCCGCCACGCCGAAAGCGCGGACAAGGGGACGGCGGCGCGCGGCGGCCTTTGTGGAGCGATCGTCGCCGGCCTCGGCGGGCGCCTCGTGCGGCCGTTCCGGCGCCGGGCCCCTCTCGGCTTCGGGAGCAAGATCCGTGGCCTCGCCCCTGCGGGCGGATCTGGAGGGGCGAAGCCTGTCCGCAGGCGTCTCCGGCCGCGCGGGAAGCTCCACGACCCGGCTTTCGGCCTCGTTGCGGGTCGGATCGTCGCGGTCGTCGATGCGGTCTTTGAACATGTCTATTCTCCTGCCCATCCGCGTGCGCCGGAAATTCAAAAAACGATACGGTGTCGTTTTATTAACGCGCTGCGGCAAAAAGGTCAATATGGAACGATACGGTATCGTTCTCTTTACACGCAAACGTGAAATCACTATCTTGCAAGGATGAGTTGCCAGGGGGCGGCGTTTCAACGGCAAGACGATGGAAGCGATTGAAAGGGAGCAGACGGCGAAAAAGGAGGCGGCGCCGCGGAAAATCCGCTGCGGCCGTCCGCCGGCCGAGCGCGCCGGGGAGGTCGAGGAGCGCATTCTCGACGCCGCGCACAAGGTGTTTCTGGAACGCGGTTTCGAGGGCGCGACGATCGACCTGATCGCTGAGACCGCGCGCTCGGGCAAGCCGACCATCTACTCCCGCTTTCCCAACAAGGAGGCTTTGTTCGAGGCGACGCTCACCCGCAGCATTCGCCAGCGCTATGCGCGGGTGAAGGCCCACAAGCTCGCCGGCGCGACGATCGAGGAGCGGCTGTTCGACATAGCCGTGGCGGTGCTCGATGAGACCCTGACCGAGGAATATGTCGGGATCGTCCGGGTCGCCGTCGGCGAGGCGCGCCGCATTCCCGACCTCGTGCGCAATGTCATCCAGATGGCGCGCGAGCACAGCAGCCAGATCGTCGCGCAAATGCTGGCCGAGGTCACAAGATGCGACACCTTCGCCGATCCGGCCCAGGCGCAAGGCGACCGTTATGCGCTGGCGGCGCGCTATTTCCTCGATCTGGTGCTGCTGCCGCCGCTCATGCGCGCCTTGTCGGGCGAGAAGGTGCAGGATCTGCGCGGCGAAACCGAAACCCGCGTCCGCCAGAAGGTCGCGTTCTTCCTGGCCGCCTGCAAACACGGCGGGATCGCCTGATACGGTTTCCGCAAGATTGCTTCGCAATTCCCGCGGAAACGTCATGGCGCGAAAATCCTTCAATTCGCGAGGGGATTTTCGCGCCAATGGAATACGAATTCGCAAATGATTTATTCGGAATTCGTATGACTCCTTCGAGGCTCAGAATTTCACCCGCACGCCGCCATAGACCGACAGCGGCTGGCCCGGGACCATCATCTCGGGATCGGTGAAGGCGCTGTAGAGCGAATTGGTGTTGAAATAGGTCCCATAGGTATAATAGCGCTGGTTGAAGAGATTTTCCGCGCGGGCGAAGATTTCGACATCCTTCATGACTTTGTAGGACGCGTTGAGCGAGACCGTCGCATAGCCCGGCAGCAGGGGCTGCTGGTTGGAGGCGTCGCCGTAAAAACGCATCGGCCCGGTGATCAGCAGGTCGGCGCCGACGCGCGTGTTGGAATCTATATCCCAGTCGAGGCCGATCTTCGCGCGAGAATGCGGAATTAGCGGAATCTGGTCGCCGGGAACGACAAAGATATTGCCATTGGCGTCGGCCGAAGGGCTGTTCGAGCCAAGCGTCAGATAGTTGCGGAAGGTCGCGTCGATATAGGCGTAGGTCGCGCTGACGGTGAAGGGGCCCCTGCGATAATTGAGCTGGGCCTCGACGCCCTCCCGCAAGGTGTCGCCGACATTGGCGAAATAGCCGTAGCCCTGCAGAAAGGGGTCGGGAACGTTCAGGATGTCGTTGGTGCTGAGGGTGCGATAGACGCCGGTCTTCCAGCCGACCGCGCCCCAATCGTCGGCGAGAATTTTCTGGCCGCGCAAACCGGCTTCGAACGTCTGGGACACCACCTGCTGGAGCGGCGGGTCGGAGACAAGAAAACTCGCCATGATGCAAGGCTGCCGAGGATTGGCGCAGCCCAGTTCGAGCGGCGTCGGCGCGCGATTGCCTTCCGAGAATGAGGCGTAGGCAAGCATGTCCGGCGTGATCTTGTAGGTCAGCCCGGCCATGGGATTGAAATGATTGTACTGGTCGGCGCCGTTGACATTGCCGCCGAGCTGGTCGGACAGCGAGATCGAGGCCAGGTTCAGCCGCGCGCCGGCGGAAAGGGTCAGCTTGTCGGAGAGATCCAGCGCGTCGAGGGCGTAAAGGCCGAAATAGCGATTGTACGAATTGACGTCGACCGGGCCTTCGGTGACGGGGCTGCCGGAATTCCCGATGAAAATGCCGGTTCCGGCGGTGTAGTAATTGGGCAGCACCAAGCCCAGTTCAGGCATCGTGGAATAATTGGTCGTCCCGAAGTCAAAACTCGCGCCGAGCGTCGCGTGGTTCTTCAGGCCGAACAAGGCATCGGTGTTGGCGAGCTGCGCGCTCGCCCCGGCGCTGGTGGTGAGAACGTGCGAAAAATCGATCTCGCCCAGCACCGCGTTCGGCGGGAAGGGATTGGCGAGCTGCTGGCCGTTCAGGCCATTGGCCGGCGTCGTCCCGTTGTTGAAACAGAGCAGCGCCGGATCGGCGCAGGCCTGCACATTGGTGGCGTTGCCGTCCACCGTGTGCTGGACATAGCGGCGCACATAGGCGTCGGTGGTCAGGCTCCAGCTCGGCGACAGATTGAAAGCGCCCGAGAGCGCGATCTGCCCGATCTGGTAGTGCTGGGTCTGCGGCGTGGTATAGGCGCTGCCCCAATATTGCTGGAGCATCTGGAGCGGCGCCGGGCCGGTCGCGCCGAAGAGATTGTCGGCGAGGCCGGCCGTCAGATGAAATTCATTGCCGTTGGCGCGATAGCCGAGGTCGCCGTAAAAGCGGCGGATGTCGGAGCCGCCGAAATTGCGGAATCCGTTGTCCTGCACGCCGTCGAGCGCGCCATAGAAGGCGAAGTCGCCGACCTGCTTGCCATATTGCAGCGCAGCCTGCAGGCGGCCATAGGAGCCGCCCTCCACCTGGAGCTCGCCGCCCTGATAGGTGAAGCCGTCCTTCATCTTGATATTGACGGCGCCGCCGAGCGCATTGAGGCCATAGACCGGATTGCTGGAAATCATGTCCATCGAGGCGATGGCGAAGGTCGGGATCGCGTCCCAGTTCACCGTGTCGCCGAAGGCCTCGTTGATGCGCACGCCGTTCTGATAGACGGCGAGGCCCTGCGGCGTGCCCTGGATCGGCGAGGAAACGAAGCCGCGATAGACCACGTCGGGCGACAGCTCGTTGCCCGAGGTTTGCTGAATGTCGACGCTCGGCGCGATGCGCTGCAGGACGGCGGCCGCGTCGGGCGAGCCGGTGCGCTGGATTTCCTGCGCGTCGATCCGGGTGTTGTTGGCGGGCGTCACATCATGGGTGAAATCGAACGGGGCGGCGGCGGCGTTTCGGGAAGCCGGAGCGGGAGCCGGGGCCGGCGCGACGACCCGCGGCGCGGCGGTCGGAACGTCGGTGGTGACGTCGATATCGGGAAGCGGCTGACCACCCTGCGCCAGCGCCAGCGGCGTCGGGCCGAGAACGGCGGCGGTCGCCAGAAGGGCTGCGCGAAGGCGGTTCATGGTCGTTTTCCAGATCGTCGATGGCCCAGCGCACTTTTTTTGCCGCGCCTTGCTTTTCATTCAAACCAGTTTCGGTCGGGAATTTGAACGACGAACCAAGTCGAAAAAATCATTCCTTCGCGCAATGTGACGGCAATGCCACACACTTGGGAAGCTATTTCGGAAAGTTCGGGAAAAATTCCCGAAACTTCCCGGCTCCGGCTTCACCTCTTGATCCGCCGCGCCTTGAACGGGCGCGGGGGCGCGATCCGGCTTTCGTCGGCGATCAGAGTCTTGCGGTAGATGTCGCGCTGCTCGTGAATCGAGGCGATGACCAGGCCCATCGGTACGCCGATATCGACCAGGGCGGCTTCCGACAATTGCAGGCTGGCCTCCATGGTTTCCGGCACGGCGTCGGTCGCGCCGAGCTTGTAAAGCGCGCGGGCGTGGGCCGCGTCGCGGGCGCGGGCGACGATGGTGAGATCCGGGCGCTCGGCGCGCGCCAGTTTCACCACCGCGTCCACCGCGCTCGGCGTGTGCATGGTTGCGATCAGCGCCCGCGCGTCGGCGAGGCCGCAGCGCTGCAAAAAATCCTTGTTCGTCGCGTCGCCCCAATAAACCGGCTCGCCGCGCGCGCGGGCCCGGGCGGCGATCCGGACGTCGCCCTCCAGACACAGATAGTCGACCTTGTGAACCCGCATGAGGTCGCCCACCACCTGTCCGACGCGGCCATAGCCGACGATGAGCACGCGCGAGGCGGGGCTGAGTTCCGCTCGGCTCGGGGCCAGTCAGGACAGGTCCGGACACGGCCCGGAAGCGCGCGGCGAGAGCGGCGAACATAGGAATCATGGTCATGGACAGGGTCACGGCGATCAGAAGCTCGGCGGCCAGTTCTCGCGGCAGGACGCCGGACGCGGCGGCGGAAGTCAGGATGACGAAGGCGAATTCGCCGCCCGGTCCAAGCAGCAGGCCGATTTCGCCCGCCTTGCGCCAGTGCAGCCCAAAGCCGCGCGCGAGGCCCGCGACCAGCGGCGCCTTGACCAGCGTGAGGAGAAAAGCGACGCCGAGCGTCGCGCCGGGATGGGCGATCACCTCCACGGGATCGAGGCTCGCGCCGATCGAGACGAAGAACAGGCCGAGCAGAAGGCCCTTGAACGGGTCGATCGCGGTTTCGATGGCGCGGCGGAATTCGGTTTCCGCCAGCAGCAGCCCGGCGATGAAGGCGCCGAGCGCCATGGAAAGGCCGGAATAAGCCGCAGCGACCGCTGTGGCGATCACCACCAGCAGGCAGGCCGCCATGAAAAATTCGGTCGATCGGGTCGCCGCGACCAGCTGGAACAAAGGCCGCAACACGAGGCGCCCGATCCCGACGATCGCCGCCACCGCGATCAAAGCCGGGGCGAAGGCGAGCAGCGGCGAGGTTTGCGCTGCAGGGTCGGACAGCATCGCGACCATGAACAGCAGCGGCGCCACCAGCAGGTCCTGGAACAGCAGGACCGAAAAGATCGCGCGGCCGGTGAGGGTGTTGAGCCGCCGCTTTTCGGCCAGCACCGGCACGACGACCGCGGTCGAGGACAGAGCGAGCGCGGCGCCGGTCACGATCGCCGCCGGCTGGGCGAGGCCAAAACTCCGCGCGATGAGGTAAAGCGCGGCGCCGCAGACCCCGACCTGGAGCGCGCCGAGCCCGAACACGAAGCGGCGCAGCAGGACGAGGCGCTCCAGCGACAGCTCCAGCCCGATGTTGAACATCAGGAACACCACGCCGAAGGCGGCGACGGAAGCAATGCTCGTGGTATTGGCGAGGACCGGAAGCGGGAAAGGCAGAAGAGTGTCGAGACGGCCCAGGACGTGAGGGCCGATCAGCATGCCGGCGATGAGGAAGCCCAGCACCGGGCTGACGCGCAGACGGCGGAACAGGGGCACGACCACGCCCGCCACGCTTAGGAAAAGCAGCGGCGCCTTGTAGGGCTCCAGATCGAAATGCGCCACCAATTGCTTCCCTCCACGAAAACAGGATAACGGATTCGCGGAACGCGCCAAAACATGCGTATCGGAGACAGATGATATGTCCAGCCTTCCCGACGGCCTCCATCGCGTCACGCGGCTGGAAACCGCCTTTCGCCCCGCGCCTTGGGATTTCGCGACCCGCGAGGCCGCGCGGATCGACGCCCACTGGGCGCGAGCGCGCGCCGAAAAACCGTCGATGTTCGACGGCAAGGTTTTGTTGATGCGCGATCCGGAGATTTTTTCGGCGCCCGAGGGCAATGTGTTGCGCGGCGCCTTTTTCGAGACCGATTTCCGCAGTTTCCTTGCCTGGCGGGCCTTCGGGGAGCCAAAGGGACACCAAGCCGAGGGGGCTTTCAACTGCTTCTCCATGGCGGCTTTGCGCACGCGCGACGGCGCTTTTCTGCTTGGCGAAATGGGGCCGCACACGATGAACGCCGGGAAAATCTATTTCGCCGCCGGCACGCCGGACCGCAGCGATATTTTCGGCGAAAAGGTCGATCTCGCCGCCAGCGTCGCGCGGGAAATGACGGAGGAGACCGGCTTTTCGCCGGATGAGGCGCCGCCGGAACCGGGGTGGAGCGTCGTCGTCTCGGGCGCCAAAATCGCCTGCATCCAGCAAAGACTCTTGCCGCTCACGGCGCGACAGGCTCTGGCGCGGGCCGCCGATTTTCTGGCGCGCGAAAAAGAGCCGGAACTTTCGCGCCTCCACGCCGTGTTCGGCCCGCAAGAGATCGACCAAGAGATCGACCAAGAGATCGACAAGGAGAGGGTGCCGGATTTCATCCGGATTTTTCTGCGCGCCGCTTTTGCGGCTCAGCCTTGCGGATAGCCATGGCGCTGCTGGCTGGCGCGCAAAAGGTATCTGGCGCGCAGCTGGTCGCCGGCGTCGCAGGCGCGCTGAGCCTCGCCGATCTCGCCCTGGATTTGCGCGGCGACATTCGCCGCGACAAAGCCGGTCGTCGCGTCATGGTCCACGATCCCGCGATAGCGCGCGATTTCGCTCGAGCAGCCGCCCTCGGCGGCTCCCGGCGAGACGCGCAAGACGGTCTCGACCGGCGGCGGCAACGCCACTTCCGGCTCCGGCCGATTGGCGTTGCACGCGGATAACGCGAGCAGCAGCGGCGGAAGGGATGCGGAAAAGACGCGACGCATGATCTCGGCCCCTTTGGGCGATCTTTCGCCAAAGAGCCCGAGCGGTCAAGCGAGTGGCCAGAATGATCCGCCCGGCGCCAGCGCGGTCGGTGTTTCCGTTGACATTGCGCCTTCGTCATCGGCGCTGGGCGATAGGCGGTCCAATTCCAGCGCGCGGATCAGGAAATAGGCAAAACTACCTAGGGATGATTGCGCACTTAGACAGGCGACTTCAAGCCGTTATAGGTGCTCCGTCGCCGCGACCGACTTTGGTCGGAGCCGAACCTCGTTTCAAATGGTTGCATTTCGGCGTCACGGAGGAAACAGCGTGTCCCAGAATTTAGATTCTCTCCAGACCTTGGTCAAAAATCAGTTCAACGCGGCCAGAGCGTTCAATGGCGCCTTGACTCAAGGCGTGAGCAGGATCGCCAACGAAACCTTCAGCTATTCCCGAGCCTCGTTGCAAAGCAATAGCGATTTGATGAAAAAGCTTTCCGCGGTCAAAAGCTTCGATGAGGCGATTCAACTTCAAGCCGAACACGCCAAGGCCACTTATGAGGCCTCCGTCGCAACGACGAAGAAACTTGGCGAAGTGTTTGCCGAACTCTCGAAGGCCGCGCTCGATACGGTCGTCGCCAATGGCGGCCCCGGGAACGCGTCCGCGAAAGCGCCGTCGCTCGGCAAATCAGCGCGCGCGGTCCGATAGCGCGTTATTGTTGGGCCTGCGCCGCTTTCTGCGCCGGCCTTTCATTTGCGCCAAAGCCGCGACCGCCAGGATGGAACGGCTTTCTGACGCCGCCGTCGAGCGGCCGCCGATTGCGGGTCAGATTTGATGATCGGCAATTGACCATCGTTAAGGCGCAAGAATTGAGCCATGATGTAATTCTGCTGCATCGATTGGGGTTTTGTCGGCGGCCGATCGGCCGGCTCATAGAGACGGAATTTGTGCCAAACCTTCAAGAATAAAACCAATAGGGGAGGAATTCGCGTGGAGCATTACGAGTTCACCGTGCGGGACGCCAATGAAGCGATTGCCGCCATGCATTCCGCCGCGCTTGCGGATCTGCGCGCCGCCTGGGAGGTGGTCGTCGAGCTTGCACAAAGCGTCGATACGGTCGGCGGCCGCATTCGCGTCACCAACAAGGCGGGCGATCTGCTGATCCTTGTCGGCGTCGAGACGGCTCGCTCTTTCGCGAAATCGCAAAAGCAAGTCCGACACTGAACCCGCCCGGGGTTTGCCGGAGGCCCCAACTCCTGAGAGAATGGGGTCATGACCAGCAGCACGACGAAGAAATTCAGCTCCGAAATTCGCGCCCGAGCGGCGCGGCTGGTTCTCGATCATGAAGGCGAGCACATTTCGCGCCGGGCGGCGGCGTCATCGATCGCCGCCGAGATCGGCTGCTCGCCGCACACGCTGCTCAAATGGGTCAAGCAGATCGAAGCCGGCGCCGGAAAGCGCGGCGGCGCGCCGATGACAGTCGCCGCCAGGCTGAAAGCCCTGGAGCGCGAGAATCGCGAGCTGCTGCGGGCCAATGCGGAACTCGACGCGACCAACGAACAAGTCATGTCGTTGCAGCGCGCCTTGCTCGAATCGAAAAAGGAGGCGGAGCGCGCCAATCAGGCGAAATCGCGCTGCCTCGCCGCCGCTACGCACGATCTTCGCCAGCCTTTGCAGGCCATCGCCATGTTGCTGGGCGTGTTGGGGAAACGGATGACCGAACCCCAAGCGCGGATGATGGTCGGAAGGATCGACCAGATCATCGCGGATATGGCGTCCCTGCTCGACGCATTGCACGACGTCAATCAGATCGAAAGCGGCGCGGTCAGCCCGGAAATCAGCGATTTTCCGATCGCGTCCGAGTTGACGCAAATGGCCGACGAATTTGCCCCTCTCGCGGCCGCCAAGGGCTTGACCCTGAAGGTTGTCGCGTCGTCCAGTTTCATCCGCAGCGACCTGCGGCTGTTTGGTCGCATCGTGGCGAATTTGCTGTCCAACGCCGTGAAATACACCGATCGCGGCAAGATATTGCTGGGGTGCCGACGTCGCGGCGACGAATTGCGGGTTGAAGTGTGGGATACCGGCGTCGGAATTGACGAGAGCCAGCTTGAAGCGGTGTTCGCGCAATCCTGTCGGGTCAACGGCGAGGACAGCAGCGGGTTCGGCTTCGGGATGGGCCTGTTCATCGTCGAGCGCTTTGCCGCGCTGCTCGGCCATAAAATCGAGGTCGCTTCACGCCCGGGCAAAGGAACGCACTTCGCCATCGTCGTATCCGCTGTTTGCTCCAAAGGGGCGGCGGCGACAAAATTCGGCTCCGACAAACGGTTTGACCCGCCGCGCCCGACGGCCCTCGTGATCGAGGACGATCCGAACCAGCGCGGGTCAATACAAGCTCTGCTGGAATTGGAGGGCTATCGCGTTGCGACGGCGCGCGCGGCGGATGGCGCTTTGGCGGCCGTGCGCGGGCCCGTGGGCCTGAGGCCGAATTTCATCATCAGCGATTTCCACCTGCCCGGGGGCATGAACGGAATCGAAGTCATTCAGCGGGCGCGCGGAGAACTGAAAGCGCAAACGCCGGCGCTGATCGTCACTGCCGACAAATCGACGGCGACCCGCGCGATCATCGCAGCCGCCGGCCTCACGGCGATCATCAAACCGACCAGGGCCGACGATCTGCTGGCCGCCGTCGAAGCCATGGCTAAAACGGCGACGCCGGATCGGGTCGCCAAACCAAAAGCGATGACAGCGCCGACCGCGCCTGTCCCGATCGCCAGCGACGCCGACATCGGCGTCATCGACGATGAGCCGGCGGTTTCCGACGCCTTCCGGATGGCGCTGGAGGCCGAGGGATATCGAACCGCCGTTTATCCATCCGCCGAAGCGTTTTTTGCCGATGCGCGGCGTCATCGGCTGCGCTGCCTGATCGTGGATATTTCCTTGCCGGGCATCGACGGAATCGCCTTGCAGCACAGGTTGAAATCGGATTCGATCGAACTGCCGATCGTCTTCGTCACCGGCGCCCGGAATTTGCGGATGGCGGTCAGCGCCATGCGCGCCGGCGCCGCGGATTTTCTGCAAAAACCGGTCAGTTCCGCGGCGCTGCTGGCAAGCGTCGCCAGATCCATGCGAGGCGACGCGCAAACTCCCGGCGATCGTGAGGAGAGGGACGTCCTGGACGCGCGACTGGGCGCCCTGACCCAACGCGAACGGCAAGTGCTGAAGCGCATCCTCGATGGCGACCCCAACAAGAATATCGCCGCCGATCTGGGCATCAGCATTCGCACGGTGGAACATCATCGCGAGCATGTCATGCGCAAGATGGCGGCAAAGTCGGTGGCCGCCCTCGTGCGCACGGTCGGATCGCGCGCCGAAAAGATTTGACGCCATCGGCCCTTGAAAGGGAACGATGGCGTCAGGGGCAAGGAAAAGCTTGCCGTAATCGCTTCAAACCGCCCCGGATTCGGCGAGCGCTTTTTTCACCAGGGATACGAATTGATCCGAATCATAGGGCTTTTGCAGGATCGGCAGGCTCATGAAACGCGGCGGAAAGATCTTTGCCGGCGCGTAGCCGGTGGTGAATATGACCGGCACGCCCCTTTCGATCAGCATGTCCGCGGCGGGAAAAACCATTTCGCCGCTGAGGTTGACGTCGAGAATGGCGATGTCCGCCGGCGTCGTTTCAATCAGCCGGCGCAGGCCGGCGACGGTCGCCGACGCGCCGACGATTTCGACGCCGGCGTGCTCCAGCAAGATTTCGAGGCCGAACAATATATAGGAGGAATCTTCGGCAACCAGGGCTCGCTTCTTGCTCATGGCCGGCCCCTTTCCGGCGGCCGGCGCCATCGCGCATGCTCAGCTTGAAGGAACGCGGGTTTGCGATCGTTGGCAAAAAGGCCGCTAGCCGCGCAACGCCTGAAAATTATATTGGTTTCAACCATTCGTCCTTGCCTGATCAAATTTTCGCGCGCGATCGGCGCTGAATCGTTCCTGTCTCGACGCCGCCGTCGGTCGCGCGGTCATGGCGGGATTTGCGGCGCCGGCAAGGGCGTCTCGAACTTTGCCGACAGTCCGCTTTCGGCGAAGGAGAACTGGACGGTCCCGGAGTTGCAATATTCCACTTCGCGTTTGATGACGGTCGTGCCGAATCCCATCTTTGAAGGCGGCGTCACCGGCGGCCCGCCGCTCTCGCTCCAGGTCAGGCGCAGCACGGGCGTTCCACCCCCCTCGCTTCGCGCCATCGACCAAGCGATGGCGACGCGGCCATCATCGTTCGACAGGGCGCCATATTTGACGGCGTTGGTCGCCATCTCCCCAATCAACGTGCCGAAGCTCAGCGCGATCTGCGGCGATACCTTGACCGCGGGCCCGGACAAGTCGATCCGCTCGTGTCCCGGCTGCAAATAGGCCGCGAGCGCCTGGCGCAGCACCTGTTCGATTTCGATTTCGCCCCAATTTTCCCGCGACAGGAGTTCGTGGCTGCGGGCCATGGCTTGCAGGCGCGCGAAAAACGCCTGTTTGAAATCCTCGGTCGAGGCGGAGCGCGTCAGAGTCTGCTGCGCCATGGCCATGACCACGGTCAACATGTTTTTCACGCGGTGATTGAGTTCGGACACCAGCGCCCGCTGCTGCTCCTCGGATTTGGCCAGGCTGGTGACGTCGACGAAGGTCGCCACCACGCCGTCGATCGACCCGTCGACATCGCAATAGGGTGTGAGGCGGGCGAGAAAATAGGGCGCGTCGGCGGCGCTGTGGCGCCCCCGCCGCTCGATCGTTTTTCCCGATGCCAGAACGGCGGCTATATCGGCCTGAAGCTCCGGATAATCGAGCTTGATCGCCAGGTCGCCGAGCGGACGGCCCTTGTCGGTGGCGATGACGTTGAACAATTGCGACACCGCCGGGGTGAAGCTGCGGATGACCAGGTTGCGGTCGAGAAAGATGGTGGCGACATTGGTGCTGGCGAAAAGATTGGTCAGATCGCCGTTGGCGCGCGCGAGTTCCTCGATCTTGGCGGAAAGCTCGTGGTTGACCGTCTGCAATTCCTCGTTCAGCGATTGCAGCTCCTCCTTGGTCGATTCCAGCTCCTCATTGCTCGACTGCAATTCCTCATTGAGCGAGACCAGCTCCTCATTGGACGATTTCAGCTCTTCGAGGGCCGTCTCATATTCCTCGATCGTTCCCTGGAGGCGTTCGCGCGTATCGCGCAATTCGAGTTCGACCCGCGCCGCGCCTTCGACCTCGTCCGCCCCAACGACGGCGGCAGGCGGCGGCGCGCTCGCCGGGAATGGGCCCTTTTCCTCGAATATGACGAGATACAGGCCGCGACCGTCCGGTCGGTCGGGCAAGGGCTCGATGGTCAGCGCCACATGTTCGACGTGGCGATCGTTGGTCTCGAAGGCGATCGCGTCCCGCGTCACCGGGCGACGGGTTTCGACCGCCGTCCGCAAGGCGTTGCGCAGATCGAGCCGCAAGTCCTTGCGCGCCGTGATCAGCAATTGCCGGGTTGGCGTGCCGTAAGGCGCTTCCAGATATTTGCCGGTTCGCGTCGAAAAATGGACGATGTCGCCTTCCTCGTTGACGATCACATGCGGCGGCCCGAAGCGTTCAGCGATCCGCGCCTCGACCGTCTGACGCAATTGCCCGGCGCCGACGCCAATCGGGCCCGCGGCGACCCGAGTGGCGAAGGGCGCTGGGTGCAAGCCATTGATGAATATTGGCATTCTAGGCGGCTTGCCGGTGTCGAGCGCCTGGTAAACGCAGTTCTTCTTGTCGACGGCGGCAAAGAGTTCGGAATACCGGCCGATGGTCTCCGACTTGCCGAGAAAAAGGAAACCGCCGGGGCGAAGCGCATAATAGAAGATCGGCAACACCTGCCGTTGCGCGTCGGCGCCGAAATAGATCAGCAGATTGCGGCAGGAGACCAGGTCCATCCGTGAAAAGGGCGGATCGCGCAGCACGCTGTGGGGCGAGAATACGCAGAGATCGCGGACCTCCTTGGCGACGACGAAACTCCCGGCCTGGGCGGTGAAAAAGCGCTGCCGCCGCTCGGGCGACACATCCTCCAGCAGCGCCTCGGGATAGCGGCCGGCGCGCGCTGCCGCGAGGGCGTGTTCGTCGATGTCGGTGGCGAAAATGGTCACCGGCGGCGGCGCGCGCAATGTGTCCATATGTTCACGCAGCAGGATGGCGATCGAGACGACCTCTTCGCCGGTCGAACAACCCGGCGCCCAGACCCGCACCGTATCGGCCGCCCCGCGCCCCTCGAACAGGCGCGGAATCACCAGCGCGCGCAGGGCTTCGAAGGCTTCGGCGTCGCGGAAAAAGCTGGTGACGTTGATCAGCAGGTCGCGAAACAGGGCCGTCGCCTCGTCGGGCTGGCTCTGCAGGGTCGCTAGGTAATCGGCCAAGGCGTCGCAATGATGAAACTGCATGCGGCGCTGAACGCGCCGCAAAAAGGTTCGAGTTCTTGTAGCCGCTGAAATCGTGGCCGGTCTGGGCGCGCAGCGCCGCGTAGATCGCCTCCCGCGCCTGATCTGCGGCCTGTTCGCTTTCAGCCTCCGGCGGCTTTTCGGCCAGGGCGTCGAGCGCGGCCAGGCCGCGGGCGTTTTCCAGGAGTTTTGCCGCCATTTCCTCGACGGGAACGGCGAAATCGACCAGGCCGCTGGCGATGGCGCCGCCCGGCATGTCGGAGAAACTCGGGCCGGAACCATTGCCCGCCTGCGCCAGGACCAGGCCGCCCTGTTCCTTGATCGCCTTGATCCCGAGAAGACCGTCATGCCCGCTGCCCGAGAGGACGATTCCGACGGAATATTCGCCGCAGTCTTGCGCGAGCGCGGCGAAGAACACGTCGACGGGGCTGCGCTCGGGATGTTCCGGAACGAATTCGTTCAAGCAAAGCCGCCCGTCCGCAATGGTCAGGCTGGCGTTGGGCGGCAGCACATAGACATGGTTCTGCTCAACCTCCTGGCCATTTTGAGCGGTTTCGACGGCCAACTCCGTATGGCGGGCCAGGATGTCGGCGAGGAAACTCTCGCGATCCGGGGCCAGATGGGTGACGACGACAAAGGCCATCCCCGGATTGGGGGGAACCGTCTTGAAAAAATCTTCCAGCGCGCGCAAACCGCCTGCGGACGCGCCGATGCCGACAATCGGGAAGGGCTCGTCTCTCTTCATTTGAAAAATCTCGACAACGGCGTCGCGCCGATCCCGGCAAACAAGCGGCAATTTTGTTATTATTGCATATTCTATTGCCGATGTAACAAGCCCATTTGCCTGATGACATTGATTCAGAGCGCCTTTTGCGAACCGCGTGACGAGACTGTGGCCTGAGCTTGCGTTGCAGGCGGGTGGCGCAGGCTCCCGACCGGCGGCGGCGGCATCGCCATTTCGGCTCTGGCCGATTGGCGTTGCAGGCGGAAAGGCAAAGGACCAGAGCCACCGCAGGAAAGGAATTGGCGCGACGCATCCGATCCGCCTTTTGCGGGACGACGAAGACTAATTTCTCGCTGACCGACGAAGAGGTAAATATCGGTGCGTTTGGTGCGAACAGCGCCGTCCTTTTTGAGACGTCTCCTGACGTAATACAAAAGAAACTTTGCAAATTTTATCGTCCGCATTTCACCTACGCGGGCGAAGTAGCAGATAAATGTCCGTAGAAATGAATTAAGTCGCCAGCCTATCGTTAACTACCTTAACAATCTTTCCAAGTTCTTTCAGTTCATCCTTCGTAAATACAGCCTGCGCTTTAAATTCATCCAAGTATTTTTTCTTGAGTGCATCCTTAGCGTGCTTTTTCTCGTTGCTACCGAGGCGCATTACGAGATCTGTTTCTCGACCGTTTACGGCACTTAATATTTTATGCGGCAGAATACCCTCAATGCAATCCCTACCCGGACTATTTATACCGACAGCACAATAATCTTCGCCGTCAGTTAAAGAAAGACGGTTAAGTGCGGCCGTCACGTCTTTCTTCGCGTCTAAGTCAAATGTTATGAACACCTTATCAAATCGACATAAAATAAATTTAAATAAAATTGCATTCTTAATAGAATCCTTTCCGCCATATGGAATAATCTCTATTTCCTTGTGAAGGTTGCCGAGTGGTAGTTCGCGTCCTTGTAGTTCTTTAAAGTATTCAACGTCAATTGGTCCCTCGACGAGCAATACCCTCGTTTTTACAGATGAAAAAATTGGGCGCAGCGCCTTAAACTGTTCGGGATTAATGCCAAGATGATCAGCAAATGGAGCCATCCAGTTATCCCCGGTAGTTAAGACTTGTTTCGTCTCGCAGGGTTTACTCCTACGGGTAACGCGTTCTAGTAAAATATTTGACTCTGGTTCTTCTTGATTAAGCATATGTGGGCTATGCGTTGTAGCAATAATTTGAATACCGAATTCCGCCGAGAGTGATTTAAGGATCTTGCCAAATTCAGCCTGAGCCGACGGGTGAAGAAAGCTTTCAGGCTCTTCTACTACCACAAAAGGTGTAATTTCTTCATCAAGATCGCTCGTTGACTTGATCCTGTTCGCTTGTAAAATTGCCATCAAGATATGTGTTCGGTTTTGTGTTCCGCTTCCCCAATCGCCTAAAGGTACATCCACATTCTTATCCTTCAGGTTTATGCCGACAGGCATGCCGCCACCTATAGCAAGTCCTTCGGGTGGTGATGCCTCGACGTCGTATTTTTCAGATAGCCGCCCTATTACGTCGCTTAGGCTTCTGGTGTGGGTCTTTGCCAGGCGACGCATCTTTTGCTCAATCGTTTTTTGCGCTTCGCGCAGCGCCTTTTTCTCTTCCACCGACATCATAAAATCATAAAACATTCGGCTACGGGTTCTGCCGTAAAAAAGCTCTTCATGCGACGTGGTCGAGTTATAAAGAAATAATAGATTCGAATCGTTGATTTTGCTATTTATTTCTTTCGCGGCTGCACTCTCAATACTTATGCCGTTCACAGACATAGCAATGTGAACTCTCATGAATCCCCTCATTTTTGCGTGACTCTAAAAAGCCCGAATTTGGGATTCTTCCGAGCGGCGTGACGGAGAATCTGCCGGTTGGGGAGAGCGATGCGCGCGCCGAAGGAGCGATTTGATTTTGTTCATGAATTTGTGAGCCGCGTCTTTGTTGACGACCTGCACGCCAAACGCATTCTGTCTTTGGCGAATGGGACGCTTGGAGTGATGACGGGGGCGGCTCTCGCGGTTAGCCTGATCGGACAGGCGTTGGCGACGGCGCGCGGACTGATCGCGAAGTCGGCGATCAAGCAGGTCGACCGGCTGCTGAGCAACGCGGGCGTGGCTCCTTGGGAGTTGTTCGGGTCGTGGGTTCCCGAAGTCGTTGGAGCGCGGCGCGACATCGTCGTGGCGATGGACTGGACGGATTTCGATCCCGACAATCAGTCCACGCTCGCGCTGCATCTCGTCACGCGCCACGGAAGAGCCACGCCGCTGCTTTGGCTGACCGTCGACAAGGACGAATTGAAGGACCAGCGCAACGATTTCGAGGATTTGTGCCTGTCCCGGCTGAAGGCGCTGCTGCCCGAGGGCGTGACGGCGACGATTCTGGCCGATCGCGGCTTTGGCGATATCAAACTATTCGAATTCCTGGGCAGCCTTGGCTTTCAATATGTCATCCGCTTTCGCGGCAACATCCACGTCAGCGCAGCCGATGGCGAAACCCGGTTGGCCGCCGATTGGGTCGGCAAGGGCGGGCGAGCGCGAAAACTGCGCGACGCCGAAGTGTCCGCCGCCCGCCAAAGGGTTGGGGCGGTCGTATGCGTGAAGGCCGCGGGCATGAAGGAGGCCTGGCATCTGGCCGCCAGCGGCGGCGCGCTCTCCGCGCCGCAGATCATCAAGCTTTATTCCAAACGCTGGACCATCGAGCCCAGCTTTCGAGACAGCAAGGATTTGCGCTTTGGAATGGGCATGAACGCGCTGAGGATCGACGATCCGCAACGCCGCGACCGCCTCTTGCTCCTCAACGCCTTCGCCATCCTGCTGCTGACGCTCTTGGGCGCCGCCGGCGAAAGCCTCGGAATGGACCGGCAACTGAGAACCAGCACCGTCAAGCGCCGCGTCCATTCCCTTTTCCGACAAGGCTGCCTGCTCTATGACCTGATCCCCAACATGCCGGAGAAGAGACTCCGGCCCCTCATCGAGCGATACCAGGATCTCCTACGCCAAAGCTCTGCTTTCTCCGACGCTTTCGGGGTCATTTAAAATGAGGGGATACGTGAGATGTGAACTTTGTCAGTTTTGTCGATCGTAAACGTTATGTTAAGTACTGTCGATGGATCCTCAATTTTAAGCCCGGCCATTTTATTAATAAATGATAACAGTGCTGGATCTTCTGTGTTACTTAAATTGAGACGGTATGTTATAATTATCGGCGCGTCATCATTCGTCACCCATTGTGTCTTATCTTCTTTGTATGTAAAATCTGAATCGGCTAAAAACCATGGCCCCGCGCGCGTAGGTTTGAACAACTTTTCAAGGAGCCGGATGAGGCACGATTTTCCCGTATTATTGCGCCCTGATATCGTGCAGTATCCAGTAGAGAAGTCAATTGCGAGGTCTTCAAGTGTCCTATAATTCTTTGCGTGGATTGAAAGAACTCTCATATTGGTTTCCCCTCCGTACAGAACTCCAATGAGTTTTCGAAAAACGGCTGTGAATGTCACCTATCGAGTACCGACGAACATAATCGCGTTCGCCCTCGATAACACCCCGAATAAAAATTGAAAGGTTTCATCTTGATTTGCGATCCGCGCGTCATGCGGTCAAGCTATCCCGCCCGCAGCAGTTTCAGCGCCTGATCGCGTTCGAAAATATAGAGCAGCAGCCGCAGGTTCTGACCGCGCTCGCCCAAAAGTTCGGGGTCGGTCTCCAGAATCCTTTCCGCCTCCTCGCGCGCGGCGCGCAAAAGATCGGCGTGGAGGTCGAGGCGGGCGATCTTGAAGCCCGGCGCGCCGGATTGTCTGGCGCCTAACACCTCTCCTTCGCCGCGCAGGCGCAAATCCTCATCGGCGATGCGAAAGCCGTCCTCGGTGTCGCGCAAAATCTCCAGCCGCGCCTTGGCGGTCTCATTCACAGGGCCGGCATAGAGCAGGATGCAGGACGACTTGCCGCTCCCCCGCCCGACCCGCCCGCGCAATTGGTGCAACTGCGCGAGGCCGAAACGTTCGGCGTGCTCGATGACCATGACGGTCGCCTCGGGCACATTGACGCCGACCTCGATCACCGTGGTCGCCACCAGTATTTTGGTGGCGCCGCGTGAAAAATCCTCCATGGCCGCGTCCTTGTCGCGGCCCTTCATCTGGCCGTGGACGAGGCCGACCTGATCGCCGAAGAATTTTCGCAGATCCTCCGCCCGGTCCTGCGCGGCGGCGAGATCGGTCTCCTCGCTGCCCTCGACCAGGGGGCAGACCCAATAGACCTGTGCGCCGGCCTTGATCGCCCGGCCGAGTCCGGCCACCACTTCGTCGATGCGCTCGACATTGACCGCCCTTGTGTCGATCCTCTGGCGTCCGGGCGGCTTTTCCCGCAAGGTCGAGAGGTCCATGTCGCCGAAAAAGGCCAGCGCCAGAGTGCGCGGGATCGGGGTCGCGGTCATGGCCAGCACGTCCACGGCCTCGCCTTTTTCGCCAAGAGCGAGGCGCTGGTGGACGCCGAAACGGTGCTGCTCGTCGATCACCGCGAGGCCGAGACGGGCGAAAACGACATCGTCCTGAACCAAAGCATGGGTGCCGACGACAAGATCCAGCGCGCCGCTCGCCAGGGCCTCTAAGGTCGCGCGCCTTTCGCCGACCTTGTCGCGGCCGGTCATCAAAGCGAGGCGCAGGCCGGCGGCGCGGGCGAGCGGCGCGATGGTGGTGAAATGCTGACGGGCGAGGATTTCGGTCGGCGCCATCAGCGCCGCCTGCCGCCCGGCTTCGATCACATGGGCCATGGCGAGCAGGGCGACCACGGTCTTGCCGGAGCCGACATCGCCCTGGAGCAGGCGCAACATGCGCTTTTCGCTGGAAAGGTCGCCAAAAATTTCCGCGACCGCCTTTTTCTGGTCGCCGGTCAGGTCGAAGGGCAACTGGCCAAGGATTTTTGACGCCAGCGCGCCTTCGGATTTTTGCGCGCGCCCGTGTAAAACCTGCATTTTCCGGCGCACCAGGCGCAGGGCGAGCTGGTGCGACAAAAGTTCGTCGAAGGCGAGCCGGGCGACAAATTTTTCCTCCGGCGCAAGGTTTTGGGGCGTCTGGGGGTGGTGCAGCCGGTGGAGGCTGGCGCCAAAACTCTCCCAATCCGTCGCGCGCAAAAATTTTTCATCGAGCCATTCGGGCAGTTGCGGCAGGCGGGCCAGCGCCGCCGCCGCCGCCTTGGCCATCACGCGCGGGAAAAGCCCTTCGGTCAGGCCATAGACCGGCTCGACCGGGGGCAATGCGGCAAGGCCGGCCTCGTCGAGAATGCGATCCGGATGGACCATCTGGCGGAAGGCGTCGTAAAGTTCGACCAGGCCAGACACCCAGCGGGTTTCCCCGACCGGCAGGGCCTTTTCGATCCAGCCGGAATTGGCGCGGAAGAAGACGAGGGTCAGGTCGCCGCTCTCGTCCTCGGTCAACACTCGCCACGGGCCTTTTCCGCGTGGCGGGCGATGCTCCACCACCCGAACTTTGAGGGTCGAGACGGCGCCGATGGGCGCCTGGGCGATTTTGGGCCGGTTGCGGCGGTCGATGCAGGAAAAGGGAATATGCAGCAGCAGATCGAGCGCGCGGGCCGGGCGGTCAGCCTCGCCGAGCAGCCGGTCGAGCAGCTTGCCGGTCTTGGGGCCGACGCCGGGCAAAGCGCTGGCGCTGGCGAAAAGGGAATCGAGAAGCGACGGCCGCATCAAGAGTCCATAGCTTCGCGCAAGAAAGCCCGCAAGCGCGGCCGATCGGGTTCGGCGTCGATCCGAATTGAGGCTTCGGACTGCGCCCCTGAAAAAGCGACGGCCGCCATCGCGGCGGCCGTCTTGTTTGAATCATCCGTCAGCTGGCGAAGCATTCGCCGCGCGCCGATCAGTCAAACCAGTTCCACGGCATCCAGTCGTTGTCCCAGCCGCGACGGCCGTAATAGCCGCGACGGCCGTAGCCGCCATAGGGATAGCCATAGCCGCCCCCATAGGGATAGCCGCCATAGCCTCCATAGGGATAGCCGTAGCCGCCGCCGTAGGGATAGCCGCCGTAGCCGCCCCCGTAGGGATAGCCATAGCCGCCCCCGTAGGGATAGCCGTAGCCGCCACCGTAGGGATAGCCGTAGCCGCCCCCATAGGGATAGGCATAGCCGCCGTAATAAGGAGCGGCAGGCGCCGCAGCTGGCGCCGCCGGTGTCGTCGCCGGCGCGGCGGCCTGTTGCGCGAATGCGGCCGTCGCAAGGAGGCCGAGCCCCGCCGCCACGGCAATGGTTTTCAATCCTGGCAGTTTCCTTTCACCCATGACGCTCCCCTGTCGCTATGGCGAGGGCGGCGGTCGGATTCTGCAAAATGGGTCTGCCGCTCGCCTCTGCCCGACTTCAACGCCGGGCCTTCCCCGCGCCTCCCGGGCGGGAAGACCTAACGTGACGTTTGAACGATAGCATGGGAATCGCCTGGGCAAAGTGTTCTGGATCAATTCCGGTTTCAGCGCTCCGAAGTCGACTGGGTTCACGGGGCTGTTCGATTGGAAGGGATCCCATGGCGAAGTGAAAGGACCGCTTTCCGCCAAAATCCGCAAAATTCAGGCCGAAGGGCCCGTCGACGCCGAAAAGCCAAGCCGGCGCAGCAGCCAGGGCATGGTCAGGCCCTGGACCACGATGGAAAAGGCGACCACGGCGAAAGTGACGACCACGATTTCGTCGCGCAGCGGCAGCGAGGCGGGAAGCGAGAGGGCCAGCGCGAGACCGAGCGCGCCGCGCAGGCCGCCCCACCACAAGATATGCTGTTCGTTCGGCGAAATTTTATAGCGGGACCTCAAAAACGGCAGGCTGAGCGGATAGACGGCGAGCGCGCGCGCGGTCAGCGCCAGCACGATGGCGCCGGCGATCACGACCGGGCCATAGGTCTCGTAAGGCATGACGGCGATATTGGCGCCGATCAGCAGGAAAATCACGGAATTGGCGAGAAAGGCGGCGAATTCCCAGAAATTCACCATGGCCTCGCGGCCCCGCCGGCTGAGGAAGGAGCGGTCGGCGGGGCTGAAAATGCCGAAATTGCCGACGATCAGTCCGGCGGTGACCGTCGCCAGCACGCCCGAGGCCTGAAGCCTTTCGGCGGCGATGAAGGAGGCGAAGGCCGCGATGGCGGAAAGGGTCAGTTCGACCAGATGTTCCGATGTCCCGCGCGCGAGAAGGATGGCCGCGGCGCCGGCAAAAGCGCCGACGCCGACGCCGCCGAGGACGATGCGCGCGAAGCCGAGGGCGGTTTCCATCGCGTTCGGGGCGTTGCCGCCGGCCTGCGCCCAGGCGAGCGCCATGGCGAACAGAACGGCGGCGGCGCCATCGTTGAACAGGCTCTCGGCCTCGACCAGCAGGCTTAAGCGCCCGCGAAACTTGCTGTCCTTGAACATGGCGATGATCGCCACCGGATCGGTCGCGGAAATCAGCGCGCCGAACACCAAAGCGGAAGGAAGCGGCCAGTGCAGCAGCCAGACCAGGCCGAAGGCGACCACGGCCATGGCGACGAGCGTTCCGAGGACTGAAAAAGTCAGGATCGGCGGCAATTCCGCCCGCAATTTCGGCCAGCGCAGGGCGAGCGCGCCCTCGAACAGCAGCGGCGGCAGGATCAGGTCGCGAATGAGGTCGGAGGTGAGCGGCGGGCCGACGGCGATCCGGAAAAAGGCGAACAGGCCGCCGACGACGACGAGGCCGATCGTATAGGGCAGGAGCAGCCGCCGCGCGACGATCGCGACCAGCATGGCGATCGAAAGAATCCACAGGATGTCTTGCAGGCTTTCGCTCATTTGTGTTTCTTTGCTTGCGTTGATCGCGACAAGTCGCGATCAACGATTTCCTCGGGTAAGCTCGGCCAAGGCCCGTCTTCGGACGGGCGTCTGGCGACGCCCTTTGCCGTTCGTTCCTAGCCGGTTTTCGGATCGAAAACCGGCGCTCAATCGAGCGTCTGCCTGAACCGCAGGACGGCCACGATCATCGCCGCCAAGGTAAAGGCGGCGAGTGCTCCGGTGTCGGCGGCGAGATCGGAAAAACCCGCGCCCTTCAGCATCACCCCGCGCACGATGCGCAGATAATGGGTCAGCGGCAGGATCGAGCCGACGTCCTGCGCCCAATCCGGCATGCCGCGGAAGGGGAACATGAAGCCCGACAGCAGAATGCTGGGCAGGAAGAAGAAGAAGCTCATCTGCATGGCCTGGAGCTGATTCTTGGCGATGGTCGAGAAAGTATAGCCGACCGAGAGATTGGCGACGATGAAAAGCATGGTCAGGACGACGAAAGTCCCGAGATTGCCGACCACCGGCACATCGAAGATGAAACGCGCGGCCGTCGCGATCAGCGTCATCTGAAAAAAGCCGACCGCCGCATAAGGCAATATCTTGCCCAGCATGATCTCGACCGGATTGATCGGCATGGCGAGCAGGGATTCCATGGTGTTGCGCTCGATCTCGCGGGTGACCGAAAGCGCGGTGAAGATCAGCATGGTCAGGGTCAGGATGGTGCCGACGAGGCCAGGCACGATGTTCAGCCTGGTTTCGCCTGCCGGATTATAGCGCTTTTGCAGGCGCACCTCGTAGGGCGCGGGCTTCGCCGACAGGTTTTGCAACGGCCCCAACAGTTCGCGCGTAAACACCTGCGCCGCCATGCCGGTCAAGGCGATCGAGGCGCCGTTGACGGCGGTGGGATCGGCGGCGTCGGCGACGACCAGAATGGCGGGATTCTCGCCGCGCGCCAGATCGCGGGCGAAATTCTGCGGGATTTCGATGGCGAAATTCACCGCGCCGGACAGGAGCAGGGGGTCGATCTGGCCGGGGCCGGACAGCGAATAGCGGATGTCGAAATAATCGGTCTCCTTGAGCGCGGTGATGAACAGCCGCGAATAAGCGCTGTGGTCATTGTCGAGCACGGCGGTGGGCAAGTGCTTGGGATCGGAATTGATCGCGAAGCCGAACAGGATCAGCTGCATCACCGGAATGGCGATCATGGTTGCGAAAGTCAGCCGGTCGCGGCGCAGCTGGATCAATTCCTTGACGAAAACGGCGTAAAGCCGCTTGAGCGATCCGCGCAGACGCGCAAGACGCCGAAATCCCTCCCCTTCATGGGGAGGGTGGCCGCCGTAAGGCGGCCGGGTGGGGCTCGCCTGCGTCATGGATAATTGCTCCGCGCCCGGCTCATCAGGTCGATGAACACATCCTCGAGATTGGGCGCGTCGCGCTGCCAAAGAATTTCCGGCGTCGCGAATTCCCTGGCGATGCGGTCGAGCGCCGCCTGGTCGCGGCTGGCGACATGCAATTTCGCGCCGAAGGGCGCGACCATGTCCACGCCGGGCGTCTGTTTCAGCGTCTCGGCGAGGCCGCCGAGATCGGCGCCGGAGACGACATAGGTCGAGAGATTCGATTGCGCGATGACTTCCGCCGTCGTGCCCTGCGCCAGCAGATGGCCATAGGCGATATAGGCGATCTCGTGGCAACGCTCGGCCTCGTCCATGTAATGGGTGGAGACCAGCACGGTCAGGCCCTCATGGGCGAGCTGGTGGATTTCGTCCCAGAAATCTCGCCGCGCCTTGGGATCGACGCCGGCGGTCGGCTCGTCGAGCAGCAGCAGTTGCGGGCGCGGCATGATGCAGGCGCCGAGCGCCAGGCGCTGCTTCCAGCCGCCCGACAATTCGCCGGCGAGCTGGTCGGCGCGGCCGGTCAGGCCGAGCTGTTCGATCGCCTCGCGCGCCCGCGCGGACGGATCGTCGAGCCCGTAGACGCGGCCGATGAATTCGAGATTCTCGCGGATGGTGAGGTCGGAATAGAGCGAAAAGGCCTGGGTCATATAGCCGGTGCGGCGCTTGATCTCGGTCTGCTGGGTGAGAATGTCGAAGCCGAGGCACGAGCCCCTGCCCTTGTCCGGGGTGAGCAGGCCGCACAACATCCGGATGGTGGTGGTCTTGCCGCTGCCGTTGGGGCCGAGAAAGCCGTGGATGCGGCCGCGCCGCACCTGCATCGACAGATCGTCGACGACCACCTTGCCGTCGAAACTCTTGCTCAGGCCCTCGACGTCGATGACAATGTCGGCGGCGTTCATTTCGCCGCCTCCAAGGGCGCGAGCCGCGCTTCGATCGGCAGGCCGAGCGGCAGCAGGACAGAAAGGTCGTCGAGCCGCGCGTCCACCCGGAACACCAGCTTGCTGCGCTCCTGCAGCGAGAAGATCACCGGCGGGGTATATTCCGCCTGCTGCGAAATGTAGATCACGCGGCCTTCAAGGCCGGGACGGCAATTGTCACAGGAAACCGACACTTTCGCGCCCAAAGTGAAGCGGGAAAGCTGCGTCTCGGGAACGTAGAAGCGAATCTTGCGGTTTTCCGGCGGCAGCAAAGCGAGAATCGGCTGGCCGGCGGCGACGATCTCGCCCGGCCAGAAATAGACGTCCTGAACTATGCCGTTGGCCGGCGCATGAACGGTCTGGCGCGCGATCCGCACCTCGATCTGGTCGCGTTCGGCCTGGGCCTGGGTGATGGCGGCGCCGGCGGCGACGATTTCATGGGTACGCGAGGGGATCAGCCCGGCCTCGACCTGACGTTGAGCCTGGGTGAGATTGGCCTTGTCGCGGTCGAGCGCGAATTTGGCCTGGTCGCGAGCGGCGACCGTGGTCGCGCCCTTCGGCAGGAGATAGGCCTGCCGGTCATATTCGGTTTGCGACAGCACGAGCGCCGCCTTGGCGGCTTCGACGGCGGCTTGCAGCACGGCGATCTGTTCCGGGCGTTGCAGCGACGCCTGAAGATTTTTCAGGTTGGCCTGGGCCTGCGTGACCTTCGCCTCGTCCTCGTCGCGCTGCTGGTCGAGAATGGGCGTCGCCATGGTGAACAGAACCGCGCCCTTGGCGACCTGGTCGCCCGGCTCGACATTGAGAAGGCGGAGTTTTTCGCCCTCCACCGGACCGATCTGGACCAGGTCGCCCTCGATATAGCCTTCGAACAGATCCTGCGGTTTCGCCGGGGCGAACAGCCTGCTCGCGATCCATCCGACCAGGACCAATGCGGCCAGCGCGCCGATGATTTTGCGGAGATTTTTCATTCGGTTCTCCCGGTCAGGGCGCGCAGCAGAAGTTCGACATGCGCCTCGATCATCGCGCCGGCGTCGAGCGTCTCGATGCGTGCGAAAACCACGCTCCAGATCGCGGCGAGGAGGGCGGGGGCGATGAACAGCTGCGGGAAGCGGGCGAGCTCGTCCGAGACGAACTCGCCGCTGGCCAAACCTTTGGCGATTATGGCGCGAATCAGCCCCAGGCCGCGCGAAATGATCTCACGATGGTAAAAATCGGCGATGGCCGGAAAACGCGCGCCCTCCGACAGCACGAGATGCAGCACGCGCCGGCGCGCGGGGTCCTGCAGGCCCAAAGCGATCGCCCGCCCCATCAGCCGCAACAATTCGCTCGCGGGGGCGGGGGAGGCGGCGACGGCCTGTTCGACCTGGGCGAGCGTCGCGCCGATCGTGCTGGCGACAATGGCTTCGAGCAGGTCCTGCTTGGACGAAAAATAGAGATAGATCGTGCCCTTGGCGACGCCGGCGGCGGCGGCGACGTCGTCAAGCCGCGCGGCGGAAAAGCCCTTCCGCGCGAAAAGATCGAGCGCCGCCGCGCGGATCGCCCGCATCCTTTCCTCGCGCTCGGCCGAAGTGTGCGCCTGCCGTCCCATGATCGCCACTTGAAAATTATGACTGACTGATCAGTCATAAAATCATGTTACAATTAGTGCGACCTTGATCGGTGTCAAGGTTTGGCCGCGGATCAGGGGTAGACTGTCGCGAGAGGGTTTTCCGCCCAGGAAACGCCAGGCGCGCGCCAGCGGAAACGGGCGCGCTCCAGAAATCGGGAGGCTACAATGCGAGCGTCGGAAATCATGGTCAGCCCGGTCAAGACGATCGGTCCGGACGCCACGATCGAGCAGGCCGTGGAGCTGATGCTGTCGTCGCATGTTTCGGGCCTGCCGGTCGTGGATGCGGACGGGCGGCTGATCGGGTTGATCAGCGAGGCGGATTTCCTGCACCGCGCCGAACTCGGCACGACCAAACGCAAGCCGCGCTGGATCGAATTCCTTCTCGGCCCGGGCGAAAGCGCCGAATCCTATGTGATGAGCCATGGCCGCAAGGTCGGCGAATTGATGACCCGCGACGTGATCACGGTGAATGCCTCGGCCTCGCTCAACGAAATCGTCGATCTGATGGAGCGGCGGAGAATCAAACGCGTGCCGGTGATGAGCGGCGGCCAGCTCGTCGGCGTCATCAGCCGCTCCGATCTGGTGCGGGCTCTTGCCAAGACCCTCGTCGCCAACAAGGCCGCCCCCGGCGAGATCAGCGACCAGGCGATTCTCGACAGGCTGATGGCGGAGCTCAAGAATCAGGGATTCGCTTCGCCGAAATCGCTCGAAGTGACGGTCGATCACGGCGTGGTGACCTTGAAAGGCGAGATTTTCGACGAAAGGCAGCGCCCCGCCCTAAAAGTCGCCGCCGAGAACATTCCCGGCGTGACCAGGGTGGTGGATCAGCTCACCTGGATCGAGCCCTTCTCCGGCATGTCGATCAACAACAGCAGGGGCTTCTAGCCCTCAATCGGCCGAGATCGGGCGGGCGAGCGCCGCCGCCCGAAGTTATACCGAAATATGGCGGGCGAGCGCCACCGCCCGTTTGGCGTCCTCGAGGCCGATCGGCCCGTCGATCGCCGCGGCGTTGGCGAAGGCCTCTCGCAATCCGGGCGAGCCGGCGGGGGCCAATGCGTCATGGTCGGCGCCGAGCGCCTGGGTCAGCGCCGCGCGATCCTCGACGGAGCCGCCGATTTCAGCGGCGACGAACAGGGCGAGCGCGGCGGTGAGGCCGGAAGGGGCGTCGGGCGCGGGGCGCAGGAAGCGGAAAAGATTGCGCAGGCGCTTCTGAGCCCGCGGATTGGCGCCGGCAAGCGGCGCCATCGCTCCGGTCAGGCGCGTTTCCAGCGGCGACAGCGGCGTGTCGAAGGGCGCCAGGGCTATCGGCTCGCCTATCGGCTCGCCGGCCCCGTCGCCATCGAGCCGCAACGGCAATTGGATGCGGCGCGCCAGTTCCTCGCTCCGGTCGTGGAACAGGCCTGAGTCGAGGGCATGAACGGCGAGAAAGCCGGGACGCGCCAGCAGATCGTGGACGCGGCGGAACAAATCGGCGGACTGGTCAGCGTTCTCATAGCCGTCCACGGCGACGACGACGCGTCGGGGCGCGCCGGCCGTCGTCCCGCGCATGATGAGATCGGAAAGCGATTGGAGAAAGCCCAGGGCATGGTCGCGCTTGCGGGAGTCTTCGTCGCTTTCCAGAAACAGCGGTGGATTGCGGCTGGCGCCGGCGGCGTTGGCGCGGCGCTCGGCTTCGGAGGCCTTGCGGGCGAGCGCCTCCACTTCGCCGCCCATCAATTCGACGTTGCGCGCCTGATGGGCGAGAATTTGCTCGACTTCATGCCTTTTGTCCGCGACATCCCGGTCGAGCAGGCCGGCGGCATGGATCAGCGGATGCATGAAATTCACGGCGCGCCAGACATTGAGGCCGAGAAGCGCCAAGGCGATCAGCGCGAAAAACCGCGCGGCGAGCGGCAGCCAGTCCAGATGGCTGTGCAGGAAACCGGCGGTCTGGACGCCGATCGAGCCGCCGCTGGCGATCAGGTCGAGCAGGGCCGCCTTGTTCGCGGCGAGCCAGGCAAGACCCTTGTCGGCGCCGAAGGCGAGAATGGCTAGCAGCAGCAGACGCCTCTGGCCCTTGAAGGCGTAAACACCACGCAGCGAGGCCAGGAGGCGGCTGACGAACCCGCCCAATTCGTTGAGGTCGCGCGCGAGATCCTTGAAGGCGGCCAGGGACTCGCCCGAAAAGCCGAAGCGGCGCAGCCGCGGCTCGAAGGCGTTGCGGATTTTCCGCGCGTAAACATCCACGCGGGTTCCCGGCGTTTCATAGAGCAATATGTCCTTGAGCGCGGCGCGCCGCATTTCGGAATCGGACAGGGCCTGCTTTTCCGCGATCAGCTTGCGGCGCATGTCCTGGAGTTCGTCGCGCGTGGCGCGGGCGATCGCGCCCGGGTCGGCGCCGAAGTGGGGGGCCTCCCGCGCCGCCTCCTGGGCGAGCGCGCCATGGCGCGGCGAAAGCCCGCGATAAAGCGCGGCGGCGAGCGCGCGTTCCGGCTGGCCGGCGAGATCGGCGGCGCGCAACGCCACAATTGGCGCGCCGGCGGCGGTCAGAGCCTCCGTCAGCCAGTTGAAGGCGGTGCTCTTGCCGCCGCCGGGCGGGGCGAACAGGCCGACGGCGAAGGGGGTCGGAGCGTCGGGCCGGCGCAGCAGATCCGCGAGCCGCTTGAGCAGGCTCTGGGTCTGCGCCGTGAACACGGCCTTGGCCGGAGCCGCCGGCGCGTCGGGCTCGAACGCGACTTTTTCGGCGGGCGCGGGGGCAGGGCGGGCCGGGGCTAAGCTTTCCTGCGCCGCAAAGGACACTTGCGGCTCCCTCCGGCGAGCGCCCTCTGGGGCGGCAAGATCGAAATCGCGGCGTTCGGGCTGGGCTGCGGACAAGTTCAAGCTCCTGATGCGGGCGCGCGCGCTATTCTAGCCTCATTAACGTAAACGGGGAGCCTTGATAGGGCGTAAAGACATTTTTTTGGCGGCGGAACGGCCAAGGCCGCGCCCAAAGGTCGCCCTTAATGGCGGGCCCTTTTACGAAAAAGCCGTTTCCTCTTCGCGGGCCTTGCTCTAAAAGGCCGCGGCAGGAACAGGCCGGCGCGGGGATTCTTGCCGGAGCATGAACTTTTTCCGAAAACCGGCCTCCACTTTTCGGGCTCATGCTCCGAACGCGCGGCTCAACAAAAAGGCTTTTTCGCCCATGGCGCGGCAATTCGTCTATCACATGCAGGGCCTCTCCAAGACCTGGCCCGGCGGCAAGAAGGTTCTCGACAACGTCCACCTGTCGTTCTACCCGGACGCGAAAATCGGCGTTCTCGGCGTCAATGGCTCGGGCAAATCGACCCTTTTGCGCATCATGGCCGGGATGGACAAGGATTTCTCGGGCGAGGCCTGGGCGGCGGAGGGGGCAAAAGTCGGCTATCTCCCGCAGGAGCCCAAGCTCGACGACTCGCTCGACGTGCGCGGCAATGTCATGCTCGGCGTCGCGGCGAAAAAGGCCGTTCTCGACCGCTACAACGAACTCGCCATGAATTATTCGGACGAGACGGCGGACGAAATGACCAGCCTTCAGGACGAGATCGAGGCCAAGGGCCTGTGGGATCTCGACAGCCAGGTCGATCAGGCGATGGACGCGCTCGGCTGCCCACCCGACGATTGGCCAGTCAGCAAGCTGTCAGGCGGCGAAAAACGCCGCGTCGCGCTGTGCAAACTGCTGCTGGAGCAGCCCGAACTGCTGCTGCTCGACGAGCCGACCAACCATCTCGACGCCGAAACCGTGAACTGGCTTGAAGGCCATCTGCGGCAATATCCCGGCGCGATCCTGATCGTCACCCACGACCGTTATTTTCTCGACAATGTGACGGGCTGGATCCTCGAACTCGACCGCGGCCGCGGCATTCCCTACGAGGGCAATTATTCGAGCTGGCTGGTCCAGAAACAGAAGCGCCTCGCCCAGGAAGGCCGAGAGGACGAAGCTCGCCGGCGCGCGATCGAGGCGGAAAGCGAATGGATCGCGTCGAGCCCCAAGGCGCGTCAGGCCAAGTCCAAGGCCCGCATCCAGCGCTATGACGATCTGGTCGCCAAACAGAACGACAAGGCGCCCACCAACGCCCAGATCATCATTCCGGTCGCCGAGCGGCTCGGCCAGAACGTCATCGAATTCAAGCATCTCTCCAAGGCTTTCGGCGACAAGCTGCTGATCGACGACCTGTCGTTCAAACTGCCGCCCGGCGGCATTGTCGGCGTGATCGGCCCCAATGGCGCGGGCAAGACCACTCTGTTCCGCATGATCACCGGCCAGGACAAGCCGGATTCCGGCGAGATCGAGATCGGCGAGAACGTGCAACTCGGCTATGTCGATCAGTCGCGCGACGCGCTCGGCGACAACAAGACGGTGTGGGAAGAGATTTCCGGCGGCAATGACGTGATTTATCTGGGCAAGCGCGAGATCAATTCGCGCGGCTATTGCTCGACCTTCAATTTCAAGGGCGCCGACCAGCAGAAGAAGGTCGGCATGCTTTCGGGCGGTGAGCGCAACCGCGTCCATCTCGCCAAGATGCTGAAAAAAGGCGCCAACGTCCTGCTGCTCGACGAACCGACCAACGATCTCGACGTCGAGACCCTGCGCGCGCTGGAAGACGCGCTGAACGATTACGCCGGCTGCGCCGTGATCATCAGCCACGACCGTTTCTTCCTCGACCGCATCGCCACCCACATGCTGGCTTTTG
The DNA here is from genome assembly GCA_963703385.1 of uncultured Pseudomonadota bacterium. Lineage (GTDB taxonomy): Bacteria > Pseudomonadota > Alphaproteobacteria > Rhizobiales > Beijerinckiaceae > Rhodoblastus. The sequence goes on along the minus strand of OY969816.1, from coordinate 2,048,556 downwards.
AAGGCGACAGCCATGTCGAATGGTTCGAGGGCAATTTCGCCGATTACGAGGAAGACAAGAAACGTCGGCTGGGCGTGGACAGCGTGATTCCGCATCGGCTGAAGTACAAGAAGTTCTCGCGCTAACGAGCCGGCGACGGTTCAGACGTTTCATCAACCGCCGTCATTGCGAGGAGCAAAGCGACGAAGCAATCCACGCTGCGGCTCCGCCCAAAGGTGGATTGCTTCGCTCTGCTCGCAATGACGGGGGAGGGAGGAGCGAGTCTTTCAGTTTATTCGAAAAATTCCTCGTCGATATGTTTGATATAGAGCGTCTCCTCGACGCGGCAGCCGACGCCATGTCGGATCATCAGTTTCGCGAGCTGAATTCCGTCAACGAGGACGATCCGTTTGCTGAGGAATTCGGCTGTTTCACGGGCCGACGCCGTAAAACTCGAGGTGGTGACGAACAGTCCTTTCGCGGCTTTGAACCGATCCAGCGAACCGAAAAAGTCTCGGATCGCGCCCGATCCGACCGCGTTGTCACGACTATATCGCTTGGCCTGAACGTAAATGCGATCGAGGCCAAGCGCGTCTTGATCGATCACGCCGTCGACGCCGCCGTCTCCGCTTTTACCCAAGGCGCGGGCGGCGTTGGCCGTTGAACCGCCATAGCCCACGGCGGTCAAAAGCTTGACGACAAGCCGTTCGAAAAATTCCGGTGACGCCGCCAATATTCGATCGAGCAATTCGTTGCCGAGTTGCGCGTCCAAAACCTGTTGCGCGGCGCGCATCGTCTCGTCGGGCGTCAGCGGGGTCGCTTCAGTGGCTTTTGTCGCCGCCCCGACCTCGTCATTCTCATTTTCTCTGGATCGAAAAGCCCGGAATTCCGGGAATTGTTCAAGATATTTGATGTCGATGCGCGCTGGATTTTTCCGCAGGGTCTTTCTGCCGAGCGTTGTTATTTGGAACCGGCCGCGCCCCGTCGCCTCGATCAATCCTGCCTTGCCCAGATAGGACTTCGCCCAGTGCGTGCGGTTGGCGAAAGTGGTTTGGCGGCCGGACGGCAGGAGCGAGGCGCGTTCTTCGTCGCTCAGAGCAAACTCTTCTGCGAGCTTTTCGACGACATCGCCGATTTTGACCTCGCCCTGTTCGGACGCCTTCATGACGGGGAGCATCAGGGTCCGAAAATCCGGAATGGTCATAAAATCAGGCTCTCTGAAGCGAAATTCGTCATCGGCTTCGCGGCAGGATAAGCGCGGCTTCAATCGGTGTCACGCTCAAGTTACGCGCGCGGAAAGCTGCCCCGCGCTGCGACAGCCGGAAACCAAATCGCGCCTTCAGGCGTTAGCTGGGCATGTTGTCGCCTGACGATTACCCGCGCCTGTTCAAGCGCCCTTACAGCCCGGCGGAATTGATCGCCGACGCCGTCGTGCATGGCGTCGCGCTGGTCGCGGGGCTGATCGCCTTCGCCGTGCTGTTCGTTCGGATCGCCCTTCATGGCGGGACGGGCGACGTTTTGGCCATCAGCGTTTACGCCGCGGGCTTTTTCCTGCTGTTCGGCTTTTCCTGCGCCTATAACCTGACCCCGCCGTCGCATTTGAAATTCCTGCTGCGGCGGTTGGACCACGCCTCGATCTTTCTCATGATCTCCGGCACTTATACCGCGATTCTGTCGCAAGCGCCCGGCGTCGCCCTGGCTTGGACGCTCGCCGCCTTCATCTGGACGGCGTCGCTTGCGGGCGCGGCGATCAAGATTTTGTGGCCGGGAAGATTCGACCGCGCCACCATCGGCGTTTATCTGGCGCTGGGCTGGGCCGGGATCGTGGCCCTTCGGCCACTGAGCGCGGAGCTGCCGGCGCAAAGCCTGATTCTCCTTGTCGTCGGCGGCCTGTTCTACTCTTTCGGCGTTTTGTTCCATGTCTGGAACAGTCTGAAATTCCAGAACGCCATCTGGCACGGCTTCGTCACCATCGCCGCGGCCTGCCAATATGCCGGCATAGCCGTGGCGATGGGACACGGAGGTTAGGCGTTTTTGCGAAGGCTCGAAAGCGCGCCTTGTTCTGGTTCGCTCAAGTTCCGAACCGCGCGTTGCGCAGCAGTCGCGCGGCGGGCGGGTCGGCGATCGCAGTCATCGCTCGGGCGGGCGGAAGCGAGGACCCAGACACGAGGCCGCTGCTTTATCGCAGCATGAGCCGGTAAGTGGCGGCGCTGAAAAGGAGCCGAAGCAGATGGCGGGTCCAATTCTCATCGGCAGCGCGTAAAAACTCGAAGAAAAAGTCGGGCTCGCGCGAGGGCGCGTTTTGTTTTACGCGCGAACCCCGATCCGGCGCGCCTTGGCTCTCGGCGATCAGGCGGGCGATGTCCAGCAGCCCTCCCTGATGCGCGCGCTTTGCTATGCGGCAGCCGAGCAATCGCGCCTGCGTCGCGCAGCTGATATTGGCGGGCGCGTAACAGCGGCTGGCGACTTTGAACATCGCGAGATCGGCTTGGGAATCGCCGACGGCGATGGTTTCGGCCCCGGCCGGAAGCCGCCAGTCCCGCAGGGCTGACAGGCCCGCGCCCTTGTCGGCCGCCTTGGCGGTGATGGTGGTGTCGAGCGCCGTATTGTCGTAGCGCAGCAGGTCCAGCCCCATTTCGGCGATCATCGGCTCGATGAGCAGGGGCGACAGAGGCGCCAAAGCGCCGTCGCCGACGCTGAACGCGCGCGCCGAGCGCGCCAGGATCGCCGTGAGGCCGTCCGGCTCCGCTTGATAAGTGAAGGCCCGAACCGAATATTGGTGCCGCTCGTCGACAAAAACGCCGGGCGTTTCGCGCAGGCGGCGCCGCAATGCGTCGAGCTGGCGCACGGCCTCGGGGCTGATGAGGACGCGGCCCTGTCCGCTGAGCGCGTCCCACATATAGGCGCCATATTCCGCGACGCCGCCGGCCAGCGAAAAAGCTTCGCAATAGGCCTTCACCTCGTCGACGGAACGGGCGGTGTTGAGGGTGAGGCAACAGCCGGTGCGATGCAGCAGCGACAGGGCCTCGACGCCGGCCGGCGTCGTCAGGGGAAAGCCGAACAGCCGACGATCGATCACGCCGTCGACGTCCAGGGCGATCAGCGGCCCGCGCCAGGCTCTTATCGCCGGCTTTTCGCAGAAGCCGCCGCAGAATCTGGCGCTGTGGACGATCAGGAAACGCCAGGCCCTCATGAAACGGTGGTGATGTTCGCGCCGCGCTTCGGCTGAGCCGCCCTTGGCGAAAATATCGTCGCGCGCCGCGTCCAGCTCCCACAGGCCGGCGAGAATCTTTTGCGTCATCAAACGGTTTTCGACGCCGAAATCGCCCGATGCGGCGACATAATCGCCGACCAGCCTTTTTTCTTCCTCCGGCGTCAGGTCGAATTTCAGGATCGCATCGGCGAGATCAAAAGCCGGGTCGGACAGGTTCAACGCCGCCTTGCCCATGCCATGCTGCTCGAAATCCTTTTTCAGAAGTCCGCGCGGCCCCGCGACCCAATCGAAACGATCCATCTTGCCGTCGATCAAGGTCGGGAACGGATTTTTCCGCGCCCGCAGGGCCCGCGCCACGGTCGGTTGCGCCAGCACGCCGACCAGCGGGCCGCCATATGCCCGGGCCAGGGCCTTGGTCAGCAGGACGAGGCCGTTGAGATGCCGCTCCTGGCCGCGTCCCGCGACCGGGTCGGTTTCGAGGCGCAAGGTTTCCGCGCGTCGCGCGACATAGGCGGCGGCGGTTTCGACCAGGCGCCGGCGATCGCCGTCGCCCTCAGCCGTCGTGGACGCCGGAACCCATTCGGAGAAAAGGACCCCGTCGCGCAGGCCAAGGAGCGGCGGAACGAAGCCCGCGAGCCGGTCGCCGGCGAGAAAAGCATGATAGCCGAGCCAGCCCCAGCCGACGCTTTTGGCCAGAACCAGACGCGTCTGCTCGCGCCCGTCTCTCCGCCTGACCCGAATCTCGAAGATTTTCTGCAGCCGGTCCCCGCGTTTGCCGCCCGCCGCCTTCAGCCGCGCATTCAATGCCTCGGCCACGCCGCCCTCGACGGCGCGCGCCGAAGCGACGTCGGGATCGTCGAGAAAATAATCCTGGATTCGATCCGCCAGAACGCCGGACCCAAAAGTCTCCCGCAAGCGCCACAGGCGCGATTCGAGCGTCACGACGGCGTCGCCGGGCAGCGTCTTGCGCCAGGCGCCCGCGTCCGATTCAACCGGAACGAGCAGCTTGAGTTTTTCGGGCGGAAAACCGGCGCGGCGCGCCACGTCGAAGGCCTGGAAGATGGTGCCGGCGGTGCGCGGCGGATCGTCGGTGATGACGGCCAAAAAACCCGCCGCTGCGCAACGTTTCAGTTCGCGCCGTTCGAAACCGCCCAATCCCTTGTCCGGCTGGATCGACAGCTGCTCGACTTTTTCGTAACCCTGGGCGTTGAAAAAGGCGCGCAGCAAAGGCGCGAAATAGGAGCCGGAGGTCCGCAGTCCCACCAGGAGAACGGGTTGCGCGCGGTCGGGGAAAGCTTCGGCGAAGCGCCGTCCGAGCGTCAGCACGTCGTGATGGGTCATATCGAGGCGGCGGAACGGCGAGGGCACGCCGATCTGCATGTTCCGGAGATCGGCGGGCAGGGGTTTTTTTGAACAGGCGGCGAGTTGCAAAGCCGCGGTCCTGGCGCGGCTCTTGTCCGGCGCGTCCGCGATCAGCGCGGCGGTGAGAAAGTCATCGAGCGCCGCCAGCCATATCTTGCGCCAGGCGAGGGTTTGCGCCACGGCGGCGCGACGCAGCAGGCCGCGGGCGGATTCATGCGCGGCGCGCGCGGCGCGCCCCAAGCGGTTTCCGGAAAAGCGCCTCGGCAGCCGCAAAGCGGGGCCGCGTAAAAATTCGTCGGCGCCATTGGCTGCGGCGCAGGCCAGGAGATAGATGTTGGCGGCGGTCTCGGCGAACTGCCAGCCCTCGTCGCGCTTTTCAAGCCAGCCGGCCTCGTCGCGCAGGTGGCCGAGGGTTTCGTCGATGGTCGGGTAGGGATTGAGACGCCGGCCGTAGGCGCGATAGAACGCCGCCTCCGATGTCCGGATCGGGCCCGTCGCCGACCCGACCGTCAGGGGAAATTCGGCCGAACCATGGCGCGGCTCGGCCTCGGAATTGTCTTTCCCGATTGTCGCGACCGCCAGGGGAAAGTCGCCGATGTCGATGGCTGCGGATGTAGTCACGGCGCTGTCATGCTCCATGTCGCGCTCCGGCTTCCCGGCCGCGAGCGCTCGTCGCGGGCTGCGTCGGCCGCAGGTCGTCGATCCCGGCCCTCGCCTCGGCGAGCAGGGCGGCGAGACGGCGGGTGGTGATGAATTTGACATAGAGGCGCCACGGCAGTCGCGGCGACACGGACAGGTCGAACAGATTTTCAACATGCGCCCACGCGCAATTTTCGATTTCGTCCAGCGCGCTGCGTTGTTCCTCGGGCGAGCCGAGCGGGCGCAGAAAGGCGCGCAGCGCGCTGGTCGCGAAAAGGCGCCGCCGCCTGGGGGCCTTCGGATTGCCGATCGATCTCCTGACATCGGAGGCGACATCGCTCAGCAGATGCGAAAGATCGCGGGCCGCGGGCGACCATTGGCCCTTCCCGCAGCACGGCGCGCAATCGTCGATCGTGCCGAAATCGATGAAGGCCAGAGTCTTGTTCGCGGCGTCGCACAGAATGTTCTGCAGCGAGAAATCGCCGTGAAGCTCCCCGCGCGCCCAGAAATTCCCGACCGATGCGATCGTCGCTTCGGCGATTTGCTCCAGCAGCTTCGGCGTCAGGCCTGCGCCGGTCTTCGTCCAGTTGAACAGGCTTCGACCAGGCGCCTCGGTCATGACGATCGCCAGCGGCGCGGCGCAGACCTGCAGGCTTTCCGGAATGACGATGCGCCAGCCGTCAACCAGCGCGCCATTCATCGCCGAGCGGCGCCGCGACAGCACGCGCGCCTCACCCCGCACGGTCTCCACGTCGACCGCGGCGCCCGACTTGAACATCTTCACGATCAGGCGGGCGCCCTCGCCGGCGGGAAAAAGCGGCGCCGTCGATCGCACGGCGTAAACGATCGCTTGCGTGCCTTCGTCGAGGCGCGCGATCTCGTTGCGCTCGAAGGGGCGGTTCAGCGCCATGCTCCTGCCGACTTCGGCCACGGCGTCGTCGACGCACGGCTGTTTCGACGCGACATGAAGGAAGGCGATCCACCGCGCCGCCGCCCCTGACAGGCTGCCCAGGAAGAGCCCGAGGCCCGTCCCGGTCAACCCCCATTTCACGGTCAGGACCCACAGCAGCAAGGTGGTGACGGCGGCGCCGAAGGCGCCCGCCACGACGATAAGGCGCGGGCGCTGCATGGCCGCCAGCGCGGTCGAGGCGGGCAGACTCATCGTACTGGCGAGCAGCGCCAGGGCGAGCAGACGGAGCAAGGTGGTTTGGCCCTGATATTCCCCGCCGTGATAGAGCAGCCGCAATAAATCCTCGCCGAGGAAACCGACGGCCAGAGAGAAGGCGGCGGTCACTGCCCCGAGCAGCGCCGAGTCGCTGGCGGCCTGGGCCCGCAAGCCCGCGCTTCCGCCCTTTTTCCACGCCCTGACGAAGCGGGGCGTCAAGACATTGCGGAACGCCGAAATGAACGGGTTGGCGAAGGCGATGATGCTGGCGCAAGCGGCGAAAATTCCGGTGCCGGCGGCGCCGACGACGGCCAGCGACAGCCAGAAGGCGGCATAGGATTCCACCTGCACGATCAATTGTCCGGCGAACAGCCATTTGCCGAGGCGCCAGTTCTTTTGCAGCTCCGCCCGCGCGGAACGGCGGCAGAAAGCGAAGTCGCGCCGATGAATCGCAAGCCAGACGGCGGCGGGCGCGGCCGACGCCAGGCCGATGGCGACAAAGGCCGCGGACGCCGATATCCGGTCCGTCCACGCCAGCCAGGCGAGCGTCGAAAGCTGGGTCGCCGCGACCGCGGCGTCGAGCGCCAAGGCCCGAACCATGTTCAGTTCAGCGATGGCGAACCGCCGGAACAGCTCCTTGGTCAGGACGAAAGGCGCGATCCCGGCGAGCGCCCAGATCATCGGCTCGAAGCGCGGAGACAGGCCGAAGAGACCCGCCTGGGCGGCGATGGCGGCGAGCAGCAGGACGCCGAGGATCGACAGCAGGACGTTATGGGTCAACGCGCTTCCCGACTGCGCCGCCTCGGCGCCGTCGCGTTCCTGGCGATGGATCGTGTAGGGCAGGATGATCAGCGAATCCTGGATCATCAGCGCCGAGACAAGAATCGAGCCGCCGATCGCATAAATCCCCAACTCGCTGGAATGCGCCCCGCGGCCGACAAAAACGGTGGTCAGAAAACTCGCGCCGCTCACGATGGCCTGGTCGATCAGCGCCAGCATGTGCTGGCCGAGGACCAGCCCCGCCAGCGAAGAGCGCAAGTCGATTTTGCCCGCTCGCGCGCCTCTTGCGCCCGCAGCGGCTCCAAGCGCCCGATCGAAATCGCTTCCGATCGCGGAGAGCGTTGCACTTTTCTCGTCGCTCACTGTCCCTCCCGCGCATTCCCGTCGACGCCGCCGTCGAAGGGCCGGCGCCATCGCCCAAGTCGAATCGTCTTTCCAGCCGGCGCCGTCTGAAAAGACGATTCGACTTGGGCGTAAAAAAACCGCAGCGGCTCAAGCAATCCAAGTTAAGTCATATCGACCCTTGTCAGACCGTTATATTCACGCCGCTGCTCGCCAAATAAGTTAATATTTTCAGAAAAATCTCAATTGTAGTGTTGAGAGTCAAGGAGGAGCCCCTATTAAGGTAAAGGGCTGCGGTAAAATCGTTGCGGACACGATCGCGCCGCAAGAGATGGCCGGCGGGGCCGGAACATGGGGCGCAATGGGGCGCGTTTGGGCGAAAGAATGAAACATGGGACGTGCCAATTTGAAGCGATCGCGTCGCGGATTGACCGCATTTGGTCCTCGAATCGTCGAAGAATGCAGGTCGCGTTCCAACCCGCTCAAGCGGGTGATAGAAAATCGGTTAAATTAAGCATGTATTCGAGACGACCTGTCGCCGCCCTGAAAGAGAGGCTATAGATTTCGTGTTAAAGCGATGAATTGCGTCATCTGGCAATGATCCTGAACCAAGCGGCATGGAAAAGAGACTTCGCGATCGACCGCACGGATAGTCTTCGGCGCGATCGGGAAAATTCGGGCGCGCATGAAAAGCCGGCGACCACCGGGATGCGCGAGATCAAATCCGGCGATCCGTTCGACGGCCGGTTCGCGATCGAAGTCGCGCGCGATCTCGGCAGCGTGGAGCAGGATTGGGCGCGGCTCGAAGCCGACGGACTGCTGACGCCTTTTCAAACCCTGGCCTGGCTGGCGCCCTTTTATCGCGAACTGGCGCCGCGTCTGAAGGCGAAGCCTCTCATCATCGTCGTGCGGGACAGGGCCAACGGCGCGCCGCTGATGCTGCTGCCGCTGTGCGCGCGCCGGATCTATGGCGTCAATGTCGTGCAATTCGCCGATCTCGGCGTCAGCGATTACAACGCGCCGATCCTCGCCAAAAGTTTCGATCCGACTCCGGCGCAATGGCGCCGGCTGTGGCGCCGCATCCTGGCCGCGATCGGCTTTGGCGGCATATTGCGGTTCAAGAACATGCCGCGGCTGATCGCGGGGCGGACCAATCCCCTCACACGTTACGACCGCTTTTCCGCGCCTATGGACATCGCGTCCTGGGGGATCGAACTGCCGGCGACCGCGGCGGCCTACCGGGCGCAGTTTCTCTCGCGGAAATTCGCCAAGGATATCGCGAAAAAGACGCGGCGCGTCGCCAGGTTCGGCGAGGTGGAGTTTGTCCTGGCGCGGACGGCGGACGCAAGGCGCCTGGGCTTCGATCTGCTGGCGCGCCAAAGGCAGGAGCGCTGCGACGAAATGGGGCGCGGGAACAGCCTCGCCAGCCCCGCCTATCGCCGCTTCTATGAAGCCGTGGCCGTCGAGTTGGACGCCGGCCTGGTCAAGCTTTTCCTCCTGAAGGTCGGCGGCGAGGCGTTGGGAGCGATCCTCGCGCTCGAACGCGGCAAGGCCTTGCATGTCATCATGGCGACCTTCGAAGGTGGCAAATGGAGCAACTGTTCGCTCGGCAATCTGCTGACGCTCGCCGCGGTCGAACATTGCATCGCGGCAGGGATCGGCTGTTATGATCTCACCATCGGCAACGAGGACTACAAGAAGCGCTTTGGCGCCGCGCCGGCGCAGCTTTATTGCGCCCTGCGGCCGCTGACGCCGGCCGATGCGCCGCTCGCTTCGGCCCTGGCGTTGGCCTTCGCCGCCCGCAAATCTCTCGGGCGCTGGATCGGACGGTTCAAGCGCGCGAAATCCGGTCGGGTAAGCGAAGCCGACCTCGATTCGCCCTGCGATCTTGCCTCGAACGGGCGGAGGCTCCAGGCGGAACAGGGAAATCAGTCATGAGCGACGCCGCCCTTCAAGCGCGAAGCGAAACCGGCGACCGGCGCAAGGCCGAGACGACAGAGATCGTCATCGTCGGCGGCGGATTCGCGGGATGTGCGGCGGCGATCGCGCTTGCCGGCGAGGGCCGAAGGGTCACCCTGGTCGAATCCACGCCGACCATCCCGGATCTGTTCCGCGCCGAGAAACTGGCGGGAGACCAATTGCCCCTGCTCGAAGAGCTGGGGCTGCTCGACGACTTCAAGGCGGCTTCGACCCCGGTCGCGGAATTCATCAACATTCGCGGCCGCCACGTCGTGGATGTGAGCCACAGCCTGCAATTGAACATGCCCTATCGCGACATGATCGAGGTCTTGCGAAAACGCATTCCCTCGCAAGTCACGATCAAATGGGATCGCGTCGAGGACATTGTCACCGGCGAGGACAGGCAGCGCGTGACGCTGGCCGGCGGCGAAACCATCGAGGCGCGGCTGGTGGCGCTGGCGACGGGACATGGCGAAGCCTTGCGCCGCAAGCTCGGCATGCAAAGGGTGCGGGCGCATTCGCTGCAGACGGTCAGCGTCGCTTTCACGCTGACCCCGCCCGCCGGCGGCTTCCGATTCCAGTCGCTGACCGCCTATGGCGAGCGCCAGGGCGATGGCGTCGATTATATTTCGCTGTTCCCCATCGGCGCCAACATGCGCGCCAATCTGTTCCTGTTCTCGGATATCGGCGATCGGCGCTTGAAGGCGATCGAAGAGCGGGGTTTGCCCGCCTTGTTCGAGCTTTTGCCCGGCCTGCGGCCCTGGATCGACGATTGCGGCTGGGTCGGCGATTTCGCCTCCTTTCCGGTCGAATTGTGCAAAGTTGAAAATGTCGTCCGCTCCGGTCTGGTCGTGATCGGCGACGCATTCCGCACCTCTTGTCCGGCGGTCGGCACCGGCCTGAGTTGCGCCCTGATGGATGTCGTCTGCCTGCGCGATCTCGTCGGGCAATGGTTGGCGACGCCGGGCATGGGCGTCGAGAAGATCGCCGCCTTCTATGGCGCGCCACGAAAAATGGCGCGGGATTTTTCCACCCACGCGCTCGCCTTCAAGCGCCGCAAGGCGGTGACGGACGATTTGCGCGCCGGCGAATTCCGGCAGACCGCCTATTACCTGGCGCGGAGTTTTCGCGACCGGCTGCGCCGGTTCGCGTCCTGACTCCAACGCATATTCCCGAAAAGTTGATAGACTTTTCGGACCAGAATATGCGTCAAAACAATGAAATAACCGAGCGCGTTCGACTTTATGATTTGCGAACGCGCTAAGGCAGCGCCAATATCCTCTGATTTCCATGTTGCGCGGTTGCGCGCGCCGCGCCGTCACCCCCGCAACGGAATCGAAATCGGCTCAAGCCATCCGCCGCCGGTCGATCGCGCCGTGGACGATCCGCCGCAGAATGGCGTTCCTGGGGGTCAGGATCGCGCCGTCGATCACTTCGAGTTGGCCGCAGCGATTGAGGGTATGCAGCCTGCCGCCGGGCCATTCCGGTCCCGGCGAAATCAGGCTCATCCGCGTCTGGGCGAAATTTTCCTCGTCCAGCGCGTCGATGCGCGCCAGCGCGAGCTTTTTGCCATATCCGGTCGAGCAATCCTGAACCGGGCGCCACAGCGCGCCCTCAACTTCGACCACGCCGCCCGCGGGGCGCGCGAGCCGGGAGTTGATGAGAACCGGGCGCAGGGCATGTTCCCGCCAGGGTCCGAACAGATCGGCGGCGTGATGGATCGCCAGCGTGTCGGAATAGCCCCCGGCGCCGTCGCGCACGACGGACATCATCCAGAACCGGCCGGCATGGCGGAAGATGGTGGCGTCGGCGGCTTCGACGCCTTCGAGCAACTGGCCGACGCAACGCCACCGGGTGGGGAAGTCCTCGCAGCGATAGATCGCGACGGCGCCCGAGGCCGAGGCTTCCGGGACCATGTAGAGTTCGCCCTGATGGACGATGAGGAAGGGATAGGACAGGTGCCAGGGCTCTTCCAGGGCGGGCAAGGGCGGCCCGATTGGTCCGGACTCGTCGAAAGGCTGGACCCAGATCGTCCCCTTGTTGGTCGCGTAATCGAGCCGCTCATAGAACAGGGCTGTCTGGCCGCGCCATTCGATCGGAAAGGGGTCGGCGGCGAAACTCGCGCCGAGATCGGGCAGGACTTGCCATCGCGGCCCGCTCAAAACCCCGGTCTCCAGCACGCCGGGGCCGTCGTGGAGGCGCCAGCCGATGCGCCAATGCGGCGAATGGCAGGACAAATGATAAATCCGTCGCAGGGCTTCGTGGGCCATGGCGCGCGCGAAAAAGGCCGCCGGGCGGCGTCCCATCGCCGGCCGGGCCGGCGGGCGTTTTTGGGCGCGGCGCGGCGACAGCAACGCCTGTTCGATCAGGAAAATGACCCGCGAAAACACCGCCTCCAGGCCGCCGGTCAGACCGTCGGCGGCTTCGAGCGAGGGCAAAGCCTCGCCCAGAATCGCGCCGCCGCCGGCGTCCTCCAGCGCCAGCGACGGGCAGGCGCCGCCGAGCAGCGCGGCGACCGCTGCGGCCTCGCCCGGCGCGTTGTCATAAAGCACGCGCCACAAGGCCGCTCCCGGCGCCCGCCCGGCCGCGATGGCGCCGGTCAGGTCGATGACGACATCGGGCTTTTGTCCCGCGTCGCGCGCCGGTTCGAGCGCCGTGGCCGGCGCCCGGTCGCACAGGGTCGGGCGCATGCGCCGCAGGATGGTTTTTTCCAGGCCGAGCAACGCGCCGACCTCGGCGGGAAAGCCGCCGGCGCCCTCCTGGCGCGCCAGGCGAACATTTGCCCGCGGCAGCACATGCGCCAGCCGGTCGCGCAGCTTTTGGTGCCAGCGGCGGAAATTGCGCGGATCGACCAGGATTTCTATTTTCACGGCTTGTCTATTTGTGGGGCTTGGCGTCCGCAGCCTGAAGAAGCTGCATGAATTCATCGACCATTCCGTCGAGCGGGAATTTCTGGCTCAATCGCCGTCCCCGCGCGGAAAATTCCGCCGCCAGATCCTTGTCTTCGCAGGCGCGCCGCGCGGCGGCGGCGAAAGCCTCGGCATCCCTGGCGTCGACGAACAAGGCGCAGGGCGCGCCGTCGACCGACAGAACGTCCCGCAGCACCGCAAGATCATTGACGACGACCGGCAGGCCGGCCTGCGCCGCCTCGACCGGCGCCAGCCCAAAACTCTCGCCGGCGCTGGGAAAGACGAAAGCGTCGAGCGCGGCGAGAAAGACCCCCATCTTCCTGGTGTCAAGTTCGCCGAGGAAACGCACGCGCCCGGCGACGCCAAGCTCGCGCGCCACCGCCTCCAGACGTGGCCTGTCAGGCCCCTGGCCTGCGAGGACGAGAAGCTGATCCCGGTTGATCGACAGCAGCCTGATGGCGAGATCGAGTTGCTTTCCCTCGTGCAGGCGCGCGGCGCAGCCGACGATTTCCGCGCCGGGCGGCAGATCGAGCGCGCGGCGGGCCTCCGCCTTGGTCATCGGCAAAGATTTGTCGAAAAAGCCGTGATCGATCCGCGCGAGGCGCCGGGCATAGGACGAGGGATAGGCGCCGTACCAGGCCTCGATCTCGGACGAATTCACCACGATGCGATCGTAAAAGCCGAGGCGCCCGAGCCAAAGGTCGGCGGCGCGCGCCCAGGACGGAATATTGCGCGGCGTGGTGACCTGGTTGGCGATGATCAAAGGCACGCCGGCGAGCCGGGCGATGGGCGCGGCGATCAGATTGCCGTAATGCTGCAGGGCGACAACGGCGTCGGGCGCTTCGCGGCGCAAATGGCGATAGAGCGCGATCAGCAATTTCACCAGGCCGAGCGGCGACGACGGCCGCCGTGGCGCGCAAAAGAACACATTGTCCTCGGCGTCGAAGGATTCGGTGCGCCGGAAGAAAAAGACCTGACCGGTCAGCCAGCCGTGGCGACCTGCGCCAAGCGCCAATTGCCGCGCGACTTCCTGCGCGCCGGCGTTTTCGGCCTGGGTCTGCACGAAAAGCACGCGCCGCGGCCGGTCGGCGTTCCGGTCGCGGGCTCGAAGCCGCTTTGCAGCCCGAGAGCCGGAATCGAGCGCAACCGAATTTTTGGGCGCGGCAAACTGGGTCATGCGGGGTCCTCGAGGCGGCATAACCGCGATTTGGCGACTATAGCGAAAAAAGCGTTCGCCGTGGGCCGGTTATGGCACGAGAACCTTTTGTTATGGTTGAAATCTAACGCCTGGTTCCCGTTCGCGAAGGACCCAGAACGGCGGATTGCGGTCTTAGGCCGAAGGTCCGGTTCGGGACGGATAACGGACCGAGACGCTACGGCAAGGATGCGCCACCAGCGGAAATTCGGCGCCGGCCGTAAGAACTGGAATGTTCGGTGGAAACCGGTCATTCCCCTCGGTTCTGCGATCGCGCAATCTTGGGTGGAAAACGAAGGTTTGGGCGATTAGCCGGGTCATAGACAGGTTCGGATCCAAACAACAGGACGAGTTTCGCCGGCGGCAAATCAGGTATATTCTATTGAGCCGGCCCCATGGCGCCACCTTGAGGGCGGCGACGACCAAATCGGGTTACGGGCGGCTCAACAGGAGCAAAACCTTGAGCAACGCAGACGAGAAGCGCGTCAATCACTTGGCCGAGCGCAAGGGATTTCATCTGGAAAAGGCCGGACACGGCAAGGGCCATGGCCGTTTCTACATCATGAATGTGGCCGAGGGCTCAAGGATGCGTTCTGGCGTCGCCGACCACGAGTATTCCTTTTCGTTGCAGGAGGCTGAGGCCTGGCTTTCCGCCCACTCGAAGTGATCCCGAATCTCGCCGGCTTGTCCTCCCGGAGCCAGCGCAGGGTGGCCGGTGAGGCGTTTCTGCCTTCGGCGCCTCGTCTGGCTTGATCGTTTGCGAGCGGACGACCGCTTTGAGCCTGTCTGCCCTTTGCGGGGCTGCCGTAGTACGAGTGTGCGTCGCAGTTGAAGCCTGTTTAGTGATATCGCAAACCTCGGGCATATGGCCTGAACACGCCTTGACTCACAGCGAAGGCATGACCATGTGGAGGTAGCCGTTTAGCACTCATGGTAGATGAGTGCTAAACGGCCGAAACCTTCGCCCAGCGGCGCGCCTTCCTTCTCAAAGCGCGCTCGGGCTCCAATCAAGGAAAACAATATGGCGTTCCGTCCCCTTCATGACCGGGTTGTGCTCAGACGCCTTGAGGGCGAAGAGAAGACCAAGGGTGGCATCATCATTCCCGACACAGCCAAGGAAAAGCCGCAGGAGGGCGAAGTCGTCGCCGTCGGTCCCGGCGCGCGCGACGAGAGCGGCAACATTGTCCCGCTCGACGTGAAAGCCGGCGATCGCGTCCTGTTTGGCAAATGGTCCGGCACAGAAGTCAAAATTGACGGCCAGGAGCTGTTGATTATGAAGGAAAGCGACATTCTGGGAATCGTCGGCTGATCCTCCACGCTTTTCATGAACCCAAGATTTTTCTTTCGGAGTTCGAACCACCATGGCCGCTAAAGACATCCGTTTCTCAACTGACGCGCGCGACCGCATCCTGCGCGGCGTCGAAATCCTGAACAATGCGGTGAAAGTCACCCTGGGCCCGAAGGGCCGTAACGTCGTCATCGAAAAATCCTACGGCGCGCCGCGCATCACCAAGGACGGAGTCACTGTCGCCAAGGAGATCGAGCTCGCCGACAGGTTCGAAAACCTCGGCGCCCAGCTCGTGCGCGAAGTCGCGAACAAGCAGCATGACGCCGCCGGCGACGGAACCACCACGGCGACCGTGCTCGCAGCGGCAATAGCGCGCGAAGGCGCCAAGGCGGTGGCGGCCGGCCTCAATCCGATGGATTTGAAGCGCGGCATCGATCTGGCCGTCGAAGCCATTGTCGTCGATCTCAAGAAAAATTCGAGAAAGGTCACCTCGAACGACGAGATCGCGCAGGTTGGCGCGATATCGGCGAACGGCGACAAGTCGATCGGCGACATGATCGCCAAGGCGATGCAGAAGGTCGGCAATGAGGGCGTCATCACGGTCGAAGAGGCGAAAAGCCTCGAAACAGAACTCGACGTCGTCGAGGGCATGCAGTTCGACCGCGGCTACCTCTCGCCCTACTTCATCACCAACGCCGAGAAGATGATCGCCGAGTTCGACGAACCCTACATCCTGATTCACGAGAAGAAACTGTCTTCGCTACAGGCGATCCTGCCCCTGCTCGAAGCGGTCGTCCAGACCGGCAAACCGCTGGTGATCGTTTCCGAGGACGTCGAGGGCGAGGTTTTGGCGACGCTCGTCGTCAACAAGCTGCGCGGAGGCTTGAAAATCGCCGCCGTCAAGGCGCCCGGCTTTGGCGACCGCCGCAAGGCCATGCTTGAGGACATCGCAATCCTCACCAGTGGCCAGGTCATTTCGGAGGATATCGGCATCAAGCTTGAGAACGTGACTCTGGCGATGCTCGGCCGCGCCAAGAAAATACGCATCGACAAGGAAAGCACCACCATTGTCGACGGCGCCGGCGACAAGAAGGATATCGAAGGCCGCATCGCCCAGATCAAGGCGCAGGTCGAGGAAACCACCTCGGACTACGATCGCGAAAAACTGCAGGAGCGTCTTGCAAAACTGGCTGGCGGCGTCGCGATCATTCGCGTCGGCGGCTCGACCGAAACCGAGGTCAAGGAAAAGAAGGACCGCGTCGACGACGCCCTCAACGCCACCCGCGCCGCGGTGGAAGAAGGCGTGTCGCCCGGCGGCGGCGTCGCCCTGCTGCGCGCGATTCCCGCGCTTGCGGGCGTAAAGGTCCAGAACCCGGACCAGAAAACCGGCGTCGACATCGTCCGCAAGGCGATCCAGGCGCCCGCGCGCCAGATCGTCGACAACGCCGGCGACGACGGCGCAGTCGTGGTCGGCAAGCTGCTCGAATCGCCGGACTACGCCTTCGGCTACAACGCCCAGACCGGCGAATATGGCGATCTGGTCAAGCTCGGCATTATCGACCCGACCAAGGTCGTGCGCACCGCGATTCAGGACGCCGCTTCGATCTCCGGCCTGATTGTAACCACCGAGGCGACGATCACCGATGCGCCCAAGAAGGACGCACCGGCCATGCCGCCCGGCGGCGGCATGGGAATGGATTACTGAAACCCATTCCGGCAGCGGACGCACGAAACAGGCCCCAGGGAGAGCTTTCCCCGGGGCTTTTTTTCGTCACCGATCGCCGAGGGGGCCAGTCAGGGGGTGTTGGACGGTTCTGCCGCAAGCCACCCCCCCCGCCCCCGCGCGCGCGTCGGCAATCGGTTGGAGCGGCCATTCGCCTGCGACTGCGAAAGACGCCTTGGCGCCATGTCCGGACATTGCCGTGCGCCGCGACTATCCGCCGTAATCGGCTCAAAGAACCTTGGACCGGGAAGGCCATGGCACGCCTTGCTAATGACGAGCGCCGCGGTAAACGGGCGGTCCGCCGCCGCATCCTCCTCCGTCAGGCGCTCCAGAGCGTCTGTCACCTGATGGACGGATATGGGGCGGCAAGATACGCTTCCGTCTCGCAAAATGCCGGCGCCATAGGCAATCGTGGTATGAACCAGGCCTCGATCTGGAGAATTTCAGCTTATTTGATGGGCGCGCGACGCGCGCCCGATGGCGCCGGTCCAATACGACGCCAAATGTGATAGTCTGACCATCGGCGTCGCGATGATCGGAACGGAACCGAGACATGACCGAAACGCTCGCGGGCAAGACCTGCACGCCCTGCCGCGGCGGCATTCCGCCGCTGACCCGAGCCGAAGCCGAATCATTTCTGGCGGCCGCTCCCGACTGGCGCCTGAGCGACGACACCGCCATGATCGCGCGCAACTTCAAGTTGCGCAACTTTGGCGAGGCGCTCGCGTTCGTCGACCAGATCGGGGCGCTCGCGGAGGCCGAAGGCCATCACCCCGACATCAGCTTCGGCTGGGGTTACGCCAACGTCTCCCTGCAAACCAAGAAGATCAAGGGACTGCACGAGAACGATTTCATTATGGCCGCCAAAATCGACCAGCTTTTCGCCTCGCGGCCGGCCTGAACGCGGAACCAATCCAGGCCGTAGTCGTTAATCCCGCGCTCGGCCTAGGCCAATTCGCGACGATGAGGGAAAAGCGATGTCCTTACGCATCAATTCGGAAGCGCCAAACTTCACCGCCAATACGACGCAGGGCGAGATCAATTTCCACGAATGGATTGGCGACGGCTGGGCGATCCTGTTTTCCCATCCCAAGGATTTCACTCCCGTCTGCACCACCGAACTCGGCTATATGGCTGCGCTGAAGCCGGAATTCGACAAGCGGAACACGAAGATCATCGGCCTCAGCGTCGATCCGGTCGACAACCATTCCCGCTGGGCCAAGGATATCGAGGAGACCCAGGGTCACGCCGTCAATTATCCGATGATCGGCGATCCCGAATTAAAAGTGGCCATGGTCTATGACATGCTGCCGGAGGGCGCCGGCACGACCTCCGAAGGACGCACCCCCGTTGACAATGCGACCGTGCGCTCGGTTTTCGTCATCGGACCCGACAAGAAGATCAAGGCCACGCTCACCTATCCGATGAGCACGGGGCGCAATTTCGACGAAGTGCTTCGCCTGCTGGATTCATGCCAGATCACGGCGAAGCACAATGTCGCGACCCCGGTGAATTGGAACCAGGGCGAGGACGTCATCATTCCGACGTCGGTTTCCGACGACCAAGCGAAACAGAAATATCCCGCTGGCTGGCAGACTCTGAAGCCCTATCTCCGGGTCGTCGCGCAGCCGAAGGACTGACGGCGCGCCCGCTTAGACTTTTTGTTTTGGCAGGATTTTTATCGGAAAACCGGCATCCGCTTTTCCGAAATCCTGCCTGGGGGACGGCAGGATGATCTTCGAGACCTTCGCGGCCGGGGGATGCAAATCCTATCTCGTCGGATGCGACGCGACCCGCGCGGCCGCGCTGATCGATCCCGAGCTTTCGCTGATCGATCATTATCTGGGCTCCGCCAGCCAGCACGGCGTCCATATTCGCTATGTCGTGGACACCCATACCCATGCCGACCATTTCTCCGCCAGCCGCGAATTGAGCGTGGCGTTGGCGGCGCCGGTCGTCATGCACCGGCTGAGCCCGGCGCCTTACGCAAACCTGCGGCTCGACGACGGCGACATGCTTGTCGTCGGCCAGTTGCGGCTAACCGCCCTCCACACGCCTGGCCACACCCGGGATTCGATGTGCCTCGTGGCGGGCGACCGCGTCTTCACCGGCGACACTTTGCTGATCGGCGGCACCGGCCGCACCGACCTGCCGACTGGCGACCCGCGCGCCCTTTACGAGAGCCTATTCGACAAAGTCCTGAAACTGCCGCGCGAAACCCTGGTCTTTCCGGCGCATGACTACAAGGGTCGAACGAGTTCGACCATCGGCGTCGAAATCGCCGAAAATCCTCGCCTGCAACAGAAAGAGTGCGCCGGCTTCGTCGCCATGATGGACCATCTCAATCTGGCCGCCCCCACCCATCTGACCGAGGCTTTGCGCGCCAACATGACCGGCGGCAAGACCGTCGCCCAAATGCTGGCGGAAGCGGGCGCCAAAGTACCCTTCATGTCGATTGCCGCCCTCAATGAACGGATCGGCGCCAACAGCGGTGATCTGGTGATCCTCGATCTGCGCGAAAGCGACGCCTTCCGGGCCGGCCATATTCCGGGGGCCAAACATTTGCCGCGCGGCCAGCTCGAGCTTCGCGTCAATAGCGAACTTCCCGATCCGACCGTGCGAATCCTGACCTGCTGCGAGTTGGGCAAGATTTCGACCCTCGCCGCGGCGACCTTGCGTGAACTCGGCTATTGCCGCGTGGTGGCGCTCGATGGCGGCATCAGCGCCTGGCGCGAGGCGGGTTACGCCCTGGAGACATGACGCGGCCTTTCCAACGCTCACGCCGCCTGTCGGGCGCCCTCGCTTCGGACGCCTCGGAAGCAAGGGTCAATGCAAGCTGAAGGGCTTTCCGGACGCGTTCCATGCGGTGCTTCCGCACCGAAATGTAACGATCGCCGGCGTTATTATCGCGGGCTGTCGCAGATCGCGAAGGTCGTGGGCTTTTGGTGACGGGGACAGGATTTGAATCTATAGCGCCAGGCTATAAGCCAGACGAAACAGCGCGCCGTTTCACTCCTGACGCCAATATTGGCTGGACCAAATCCTCCGGCGCACTCTGATTCGCAGGGTGGGATATTGGTTCACCATAACCCTGAAACGGTGCAATCGCGGTGGTCGCCTCGTCTCGGCGAAAGTCGGCTTCCAGCTTTTGATCCTCTCGCGCCACAAATTCTATGAAAGGCTGTTCAGGGTCACGAATACGCGTTCGACCGAAGCCGGGAAAGCCCGCTGACGGCGTCGCTGCGGCCACTCCTAGAAAAGCTCGAAAGACGCGTTTAAGCCGAACGCGGCCATCTCGCGAGGGCGCCAAAAGTTAGATTTCGACCTCTACCGGGTCTGGGTCAGCAGCAGATAAAGCGCGACCGGATTGGTGGTCATGTAGCGGCGGGCGAGGCGGCGCGGTTCGAGGTCAAACCGATAGGCCCATTCGAGCCCCGCCTTCTGGATCCACAGCGGCGCGCGCTTTTTCGCCCCGGAGAGGAAATCGAACAGGCCGCCCGAGGTCTTGATCATTTTGACCTTGGGCAGGAGGTGGGCGTAACGCACCACGAATTCCTGCTCCCGCGGCACGCCGAGCGAAAGCCAGAGAATGTCCGGCGCGAGGGCGTTGATCTCGGCGAGCCTGGCTTTGAGCGCGTCGTCCGTGACATAGCCGTGCGAACGCCCGCGCAGGTCCAGCCGCGGAAATTGACGCCGGGTGGTGTTGAACGTGGCGCGATTGACCTCTTCCGTCGCGCCCAACAAGTAGAAGCTGACGCCCTCCTCCTGGGCCATGCCGGCGACGACAGGGTAGAGATCGGTGGTGGCGACGCGCTCCGGAAGCGGCCTGCGTGTGAAAAGGTTCGAGGCGAAGATCATCGCCTGGCCGTCCGCGTTGAGGAGATCGGCGCGGTCGAGCAATCTGGCGAATTGCGGATCGAAATGGCGGCGCGCCAGCACTTCGCCATTGGCCGAGGAGAGGAACAGCGGCCCGCGTCCGCTCGGCGCGGCATGGGCCAGATCGATCATGAGTTCGCGCGGTCTGTTTGAGATCGAGCCGGGCGATCGAGGCGCCGCCGACGATCCGGCGCTCCACTCCGGCGAGAATTTCCGCACTGTCCCTGGTTGGCATCGGCGCTCCCCCCGCGCGTAAAACCGCCATGCATCAAAATGACGCTACGGCGACCTGTTTCCGCCGGCGAAGAAAAAACCTTGCCAGTTCAGCGATGGGCGCGGAAAAGCGGGTTCAGGAGGCGAGGCGGCAGCTCTCGGCCTGGACTTCGATCCGGCGCGATTCCGCGGGATCGAAGCGCCGCAGCAGGGCGATGTCGACTTTGTTGAAAAACAGCGCGGCGTCCTCGACGCCGAGACGATCGATCGCCTCGGCGATTTCGGATGAAACAGTCTTGCGCCATTCCGCGACAAGCACGGTCACGTCGGCATGGCGCGCCAGCAGCGGCCCATATCCGGCTTCGAGCGCCGGCGGGCCGTCGATCACGACCACGTCGAACCATTGCCGGCAGAGATGCATCAGCGCGCGAAGGGTCACGCCGCTCATCAGCGCGCTGGTCGAGGGTCGGCCTTCGGCCTCGCGCCCGCCGAAGGGCAAAACTGTATAGCCGGCCGAGGCGTTTTCGACCAAGGCGCGCTGCAGGTCCGCGCCGCGGTCGAGCACGTCGATCAGGCCGAAACGCGGGCGCCGGCCGGCGTCGGGCGGGCGGTCCGCCCGGATCAACAGGACGCGGGCGCCGCCGTTGGCGAGAAAAGCGGCGCAAGCCCGCGCGACGGTCGAACGTCCGGCGCCGCGGCAGGGCGACGAGATCAGGACGACGCTGGCCCGGCCTTCGGGCGCTTGCGCCGCGAGGGCGCAAAGGCCGTCGAGCCAGGGCGCAAGGTCCAGCCCGGCCGCCGGCTTGGACGATGATGGATCCTGGTCCGGCTGCGGCAAAAGCGGGGCCATGCCGACGACCTTGACGCCGTCGAGGCGCTCCGCCTGGCACGCAGTGGTCAGCACGCCGGGGACAGTCTCGCGCGCCAGCGCGAAAGCGAGCCCCGCCAGCAGGCCCAAAACAGCGGCGGCGGCGGCGCGCGCGGCAAGGCCGGGCTTGATCCGGTTGGGCGGGGTCGCCGGCGAAACCAGTCTGATGTCGTCGGGCGAGAGGTTTCGTGTCGCGACCAGCTGCTTCTGCCGGTCGAGCAATTGCTGGTAGATCAGCTGTTCGGCTTTCGCCTCGCGCTGCAGCTGGTCGAGCCTCACCAGCTGGGGCCCGAGGTCGGCGGCTTCGTCCTGCGTCGCCTTGAGCTGGATCGCGAGGGCGTCCTCGCTTTGCCGCGCCGCGGCAAAATCGCTTTGGGCGGCGGCGGCCAGGCGCGCCAGTTCGGCGCCGATCTGCCGCTTCAGGGCGGCCACGTGGGCGTTCATCGCAATCACCGCCGGATGGCGGGCGCCAAGAATTGCCGTCTGATCCGCCGCCTGCCCGGCGAGGCGGGCGTAATCGGCCCGCAATCCCGCCAGCAGGTTCGACTGCAACGCCGGGGAAAGCTCGCTGCCGTCGCCCGCCCGGCGCAACTGTTCGAATCGCGCCTTGGCCTCGGCGGTCTTGGCGCTGGCCAGCGCAAGCTGCTGGCCGAGATCATAGGCGCGGCGCTCCAGCAGGGTCGTCCCCTGGCCCACATCCGTCACTTTGAGTTTGGCCTTGCGTTCGGCGACCGCCTGTTCGGCGTTGGTCACCCGCCCGCTCACTTCGTCCAGCCGCGCCGCGATATCTCCCGCGACCTTGTCGTTGGCGCGCGAGCGAATCTCGCGCTGGCTGTCGATGATCGCCGCCGCCGCGGCATTGGCGATCCTGGCTGCCTTTTCGGCGGAGCGGTTCCGCCCCGTCACATCGATGACGTAAGTTGCGCCCCGGCGCGATATATCGAGTTCTTTCGCCAGCTCTTTGATGGCCTTGTCGCGATCGCCGAACTCGCCGTCTTTCACCAGGCCGAGACGATCGGCCAGGGCGCCCAGAAACGCGTCCGTCCTATACGATTGCACCAGGCTTTCGACGGCGATCGCGTCGGCGCCGATATTCTGCACGACGTCGGCGTCCTGGGTGATATTGGCGACACGCGGCTCCACCATGATCGTGGCGACGGCCGAATATTTGTTGAAGACCAGCAAGAAGACGACGAAAAGCGCGGCGGCGACCAGCGCGGAGGAAACAGCGATGCGACGCGCATTGCGACGCAGAAACAACCAGAAACTCGAAAGCGTCACGATGGGCGCGACGCTCGCGGGCGATTCACTCCAGATTTCGATCGCGCCGTCGGAACTGTCTTCGCCCCAGAGTCGGCGCCAGAACGGACCAAGGTTTGTCATGTCCCAACGTTTTTCATGTCGATTGACGACTCGAAGCCCAAGAAAAGAAGCCCAAGAAAATAAGCGGTTTGGCGCGGAACCCTTTCGGCTATAAAATACAGAAATGGTAAATGATGTGTTGCCGGTTGGCCGAAACGCCCTTGGCGGCTTGCCCGTGGCGCGTTGGCCCGCTGATGATCGCGGTCGGCGGAAAGGAAGCGAAACGTGTCTTTCGCCCTCGACCGGCGCAAATTCCTGACCGGCCTTGCGGCCTCCGGCGGTTTCGGCGCGTCCGCCCGCGCCGGGGAAGAAAAACAAAGACCGGGCGGCAAAATCCCGCCCGCGCTGCGGCGCGGGTTCAACCTGCCCGATCAGGCGCCGCGGCGGGAGGGCAAAGCCGCCGAGCCGGCGATACTCGCGGCGTTGCGCCGGCGCGGCATGACCCACATCCGCCTGCCCCTCGTCGCCGAAGCCGCATTGCCCTATTTTTCCGGGCCAGCCGCGCGCGGCGCGGCGCTCGACGATCTCGAGCGGATTGTGGGACTGCTGCTTGAGCTTGATTATTCCGTCACGATCGATCTTCACCCGGACGGCCCGCTCCACGATTTGCTGCGCACCGATCCCGCCGAGGCGCAGAAAACCTTGCGCGCCGGATGGCGCGGCGTTGCGGCGCGCATCGGCCATTGGCCGGCGTCTCGCGTCTTTGCCGAACTGCTGAACGAGCCCGATGTCGGCGACGACGTCTGGCGGCCCTTCGCGGAGGAACTGGCGGGAGAGGTCAGGGCGCTGCTGCCGCGCACGACGCTGATCACCGGCCCGGCGCCCTTTCAGCGCGTTGAACAACTGGCGCAATGGCGGCCGTTCGCGGACCGCAATGTCGTCTATGCGGTCCATTTCTACACGCCGATGATCTTTACCCATCAGGGGCTGAACTGGGACGCCTCCAGTCCCTATCGACATCTGGAGGGCGTGCCGTTTCCGCTGGCCGAGCACGATCCGGCGCTGGCGCGGCTGCGCGCGGAGGCGCTGGCGCGGGGAGATCAAGCGGCGGCGCAAGTTTTGGAGGAAGCCGCACGGACGGCGTGGACGCCGGCCGCCGTTTCGGCGCAATTCGCTGCGCTGGCGGCCTGGAGCGCCAGCCATTCCGTCCCGGTGATCGTCAACGAATTCGGCGTCCTGCGCTTCAAGGCGCCGCGCGCCGGCCGTCTGGCCTGGCTTGCCGCGGTGCGCGCCGCCGCGGAGGCGAGCGGCTTCGGCTGGGCGCATTGGGATTACGCCGGCGGCTTCGGCCTGCTCGACGAACAGGGCTCGCTCGACGAAGGCGTCATCAGCGCATTGCTGCCGGACGGCTGAAGCCGGCGCCATGCCGCGGAGTTTTGGAGACGCGCGGTCGCTGCGCCAACAGGCCGTGCGACGACGCGGCGACGAGGGCGCGGTCCGCCGCGCCGAGCGACAGACCTGCAAGGCCCATCACCAGGCCGAGCGCCAGCGGCGCGAAATAGGCTTCTTCCTGAAACAGGCCGTTGACCAGGGTCGTCGCCAGCGCGCCGACCGCGAAGGCCAGCGCCGGCGCCCGGGTCCGTTCGAACAGAGACAAGGCCGTCCGCGCGATCCAGGCGTAAAAGGCGAAAGCGGCGGCCGCCGCGACGCCGAGCTGGAACAGCATGACGCCGACCGCGCTTTCCACCGCGACGTCGGCTGCGCCTTCACGCTGAAACTTGCTCCAGTCGATCACGTTGAAACTGGCGAACGAAAGATTGCCGCCCTCTCCGAGGCTGTGGCCGATCGGGTTTTTCATGAAGCCGTTGACCCCGCCGATGAGGCCAAGCACGTGGTAGTCGCCGCTCTTGAAACCGAAAGCCAAGGCGAAAATGGCAAAAGCAGCGAGCGCGAGCGCTAGGATTTTGAGCGCCGTCCTCGGGTTCCAGCGGCGCGCGACCTCGTAAAAAGCAAGAGTGAAGACGGCAAGCAAGAGCGGGCCCTTGGCGCTGGTCAGGAACAGCAGGGGCGCCGCGAGCAGCGCCGCGGCCCAGCGTTTGTGAATCGCGGCGAAGGACAGCAGGGCCGCCAGGGCGTAGCCGAAGCTGATCGAATGGAGATTCGGTCCTTCGAGGCGCAGCACCGTGACATGCAAAGCGGCGAACAGGGGGGAATTGAACAGGTCGGTTCTGCCGTAATCGACCAGGTTGACCGGCACGACGCCGGAGCGTTCGGCCTCTTGAAGGGTTTTGACGCTGCTGGCGTTGTCGGCGTAGGAAAGCGTGAGGTAATGCCAGCCGTTGGTGAGGTCGAGCCACAGATCGTGGGCCAGGAATTCGAAATAGCCGGCGCCGATCATCAGTCCCAGCAAGATTGCGACGATTCTCGGCAGGGCCAGTTCGTGCCGGGCCGAGACAACGAGAAACATCTGAAACAACAGGATCGGCGTTGCGATATTGCGCATATAGACGACGGCGCTTCGAGGATTGATCAGGACGCCGACCAGGAAATAGACGCCGTAGATCGCCAGCAAGCCGCAAGACGTGAAAATCATCCGCCGCGTGAAAGGCGAAAAGGACCGCCAGCGGTTGAGGAAGCGCGCCATCACCACGAGCCATATCACGACGGTGGTGACAAAATTGTAGCTCTTGATCGGATCGAGGTCATGGATGTCGGTGTAATTGACCGACGCGATCGAGACGAAAACGTTCTGGAATATCGTCGCGGTGAGGACGACGACAGGGACATGCGCCTCGATCGTCCAGGCGGCGGCGACCGCCAAGGCGGCGCAAACCGCAAGAGCCAATGGCTGGCCGAGAATATGCAGGAATACCGGAAGGGCGGTGAGGCCGAAGGCGAAGACGAAGACCAGCGGCAGTTGGTCGGCGGTCGTCACCGGCGGGCGGCGCGTCGACATTGGCGATGGAGACATGGGCGATGGAGTGGGGCGCCACATGCCGTTCTGCCTGTTGTCCATTTCCGCCAACCTGGACAAAGATGGTTAATGAAGGCCTAACAGGCTGCGGAAAACCCCTTGGCTGGGGGCGGCTTGCCGATTCCCTTGCCGGCGAAGCGGGCGACAAGACGGCTGGATTGGACGCGCGGCCGCATCAGCTTTTCAACTCTGTCGATCTGGAAACGCCTGCCCGCTGCGGTCACGCTGACCGCGCCGGTCATGTTCGGCGGGTTGCACGTCATGCCGGTCGTACGCGATTTCCTCCGCGAGTTTCCGGGCGTCGACGTCAATCTGCTGCTGTTCGCCCGCCGGGCCGCGCCCCGCGCAAGGCGTCCCTGTTCATCGATAGGGTGTTGCGGGCGTTGCGCGACAAATTCGGCGGGGAATGAGCCCGAAAACTTCGTTGCGCTCTATTGCCGAGGGAGAGGGCGCAATGTCGCCGAGCGACGCCGCCCGGCCGAAAATATCGCGGCCCTCCAAGTGCGCGTGGCGGGCGAGAACCTGCGCGTGGCGGGCGAGAACCTGCGCGTGGCGGGCGAGAAGGTCGGGCGAGAAGGTTCTGGGCCAGCTGTGACGCCGGCCCAGGTCGTCAAAGGCGCGTCAGCCCTTCTTGCACTTGCCCATGAAAGCTTTGCGGTCTTTGCCGTGCAGCTTCTGGGTGTCGGCTTGTTTCGAGCACTCCAGGGATTTCGCGCTGCGCGGCTTGGCGGCTTTCATTTTGGCGGCAGGGGCCGCGGCGGCGGGAGCGGCGGCCGGAGCCGCGGCGGCAGGAGCGGCCGGAGCCGCTGGAGCTTGGGCATAAGCCGCGCCGGTGAAGGCGAGGAAAGAAAGGACGGCAATGGAATTGACAAGTTTCATGGTTTGCCTCCGGAACCGGTTCCGATGGATTTGGGCGACGAACGATTCCGCCGCCGCCGAGCTCATGTTAGCGTCTAATGCGCCCCGTGTCTCCTAGGGAAAGAAGGGAAAAATCCGGGCCGTTTCCTCGCCGAAGGCGCTGCTGGAACAACCAAAGGCGGCGTCATGGGCGACCGGACCGCCGCCGATGGCCGTGTGGCGCCAACGCCTCCCACCAGTCCAGCGCCGCGTCGAGCGAGCAGGGCAGCGTCTCGGCGCAGTCGCCGGCAAACTCCCGCCAGCCCGGCGCCCGCCTGGTTTCGACGCCGACCACGGTCGGAATTTCCGCGAGACATGCGGCGCCGATCTC
This sequence comes from uncultured Pseudomonadota bacterium, assembly GCA_963703385.1. Taxonomy (GTDB): domain Bacteria; phylum Pseudomonadota; class Alphaproteobacteria; order Rhizobiales; family Beijerinckiaceae; genus Rhodoblastus. The sequence continues at coordinate 2,021,540 of OY969816.1, read as the reverse complement.
ATTCAAAAGACCGCCGCGTTCCATTTCGACCCGGCCGAAACGGCTGATCAGCAGGAGATCGGGCGCGGCGGCAAGGCTTTGCGCGAGCAGGCCCGAAGCCTCGGCCAGGGCGGCGGTGTCCAGCCGGCAGCCTTCGGCGCAGGCGCCGAGATCCTGCATCAGGTCGATGCGTTTGCCGCTGTCGATATGGGTGACGAAAATGGACTCGCCGCAGGGCTCCTGCAGCAGCCCGCCGACGCGAAATCCTCGCGCGGCGACGATTTCCCGCAGACGGGCGAAGAGCGCGTCGATCGGCTCTCCCTCGTCGTAAACGATCGCGGCAAGGGCGCGCGGCCTCATGTTTCGCCTCGCAACAGAATTTCGGCCTGGGCGAGATCATCCGGCGTGTTGATGTTGAAAAAAGGGTCGCGCGGCGCCGCCGGCCATTCCACCGCCGCGATGTCATGGCGGCGCTGGAATTCTCCGACGGCGCGAATGTCCTGCTCCAGCAAGGCGCGGCGCAGCTCTTCGCGCAAGCCGAGCGGCCACAGCGCGACGACACGATGGATTCGCCCTCCCGAAGCGGCGCAAGCAAGTCCGGATTTGGTTTTACGCCCGCCCTCGACCAGACGTCGGGCGAGGTCGTCCGGCAGGAAGGGGCCGTCGCAGGGCAGGCTCAGCACGAATTCGGCTTTCCGATAATGCTCGACGGCGAAATCGAGCCCGCCGAGCACGCCCGCAAGCGGCCCCAGCCGGCCGGGCGCCGCGTCCACCGCGATGGCTAAGCCGAGGTCGGCGAAAGGCGCCAGCGTTTCCGGCGCGCCGTCTTGAAGATTGAGCGCGACCGCGCCGCATTGCGCCCGCGCTTTTTCGACCACAAGGTCGATCAGCCGCCGGCCGCCGAGGCGCAGCAACGGCTTGGCGCGACCCTCCAGGCGGCGGGCGAGCCCTCCGGCGAGGATCAGGGCGAGAATATCTGGCGTTTTTTCAGTCATTTGCCCACGCATCCCGCACATCATGTTTTGCCCAAACCCGCTTCGGGCGGTTCGGCCGGAGCGGTGTATTTCAATTCCGAATCATTACGTCTATTCATGGCGGCCTGGCGGACGGACGCCGGCGTGAAGGACGCCATTTCGGAAGGGCGAGAAAGTGAAGTCAATTCGCTCGCGCAACATTGCCGCGCTCATTTGCCTGCCATTTTGCACTTTTCCGCCCCGCGCGGCGCAGGCTTTTTACGTCGATGGCTTCTGGAGCGGCATGTCCTCGCAGCAGTTCGCCTTTGTCGTGACGTCTCAAGGCTTGATCGCGCAGCCGGACGAGGCCGGATATTTTTACCTCGGCGCCGGCTCCCCGCCGCTCCTCCTGAGCAGGGTGGGTTTTTGCGGAGACATTCTGGTCTCCTATAGCCGCAATATCCAGTCCGACACCGATTACGCCCGTGTCTTGGCGAGCATTTTCAGCGTCTATGGCCCGCCGAGCAAAATGGAGTTCAGCGGCGACATCGAACCGCGCTTAGACGCCGGCGCTTTCCGCGCCACCGGATCGACCCTGTGGTTGAAAGGCGCGGACCGCGTCTCGATGGAGTCCTCTTTCGACTGGCGTCTCCACCACGGCCAATTGTTTCGTCAGCAGCCCGCCAGCGTCAAATTCGAGACCCTCAATCCCTGCAACTTTTGAAATTGTCGAACCGCATTCGGGCAGCGGTCGATCTGAAGGATTGCGCGTTTCGCAAATGACGTATAAAGATATGTTTATATCCTTCTGGATCGAAAATGAGCGAATCCTCGACCTCCCTGCGTGACGCCCTCGCCTGGCTCGCCGCCCTCGGCGAGGAATCGCGCCTGCGCCTCTACGCGCTTCTGGCGGAGGGCGATCTGGCGGTCGGCGAATTGGTGACGATCCTCGGCCAGTCCCAGCCGCGCGTTTCGCGCCACCTCAAACTCCTGCTCGAAGCAGGCCTGGTCGAGCGGCGGCGCGAAGGCGCCTGGGCCTTTTTCCATGCGCCGGAAAAAGGCGCGGCGGGAGGGCTGGCCCGCGCCGTCCTGGCGCGGCTCGATGCGAGCGATCCGGTGCTCGCCGCCGACCGCGAACGCCTTGCGGAAACCCGCGCCGCCCGCGCCGCGCGGGCCCAGAAATACTTTGCCGAACATGCGCCGGTCTGGGACGAGACCAGGCGCCTGCATGCGCCGGAGGCCGAGGTCGAGGCGGCGATTCTTTCCGCCGCGCTCGACGGCGCGCCGAAGGTGAAGCGTCTGCTCGACATCGGCTGCGGCGCCGGCCGGATGCTGGAATTGCTCGCGCCGCGCGCGGAAAGCGCGATCGGGGTCGATCTTTCCGCCGCCATGCTCGGCGTGGCGCGGGCGCGGCTCGAACTCGTCGGCCTGCGCAATGTCCAATTGCGCCAGGGCGACATTTTCGCGCTTCCCGTGGAACGCGGCTCGGTCGATCTCGCCGTCGTGCATCAGGTTCTGCATTATCTCGACAATCCCGCTCGCGCCTTGCGCGAGGCGGCGCTGACGCTCGCCCCCGGCGGCCGGCTGATCGTGGTCGATTTTGCCCCTCACCAGTGCGAAATGCTGCGCGAAAAACACGAGCACCGCCGTCTCGGCTTCGCTGCGCAGGAGGTTGGCGACTATCTGCGGCAGGCGGGGCTTGAGCCCTGCCTCCATCGCGATCTCGCGCCGGGCGACGCCGCCGGCGAGCAAATACTCACCGTTTCCCTTTGGCTCGCGCGCAATGCGCGTGCGAGCGCGCATTGAGAGTTGGACATGCAGCAGCAGAGGCGCAGCCGCCGCCGCCATCGGCCGATCGAGGTGTCGTTCGAATTCTTTCCGCCCAAAACCCCGGAAATGGAGAAGGCGTTATGGGAGGCGATCTCGCGCCTCGCGCCGCTTCGTCCGAAGTTTGTCTCGGTCACCTATGGCGCCGGCGGCTCGACCCGCGAGCGCACCCACGCCACAGTCGCGCGAATCCTGCGCGAGACCGACATCAAGCCCGCCGCCCATCTCACCTGCGTCGGCGCGACGCGCAAAGAGGTGGACGAGGTCGCGCGCGCCTATTGGGACGTCGGCGTGCGCCATATCGTGGCCTTGCGCGGCGATCCGCAAGGCGGGATTGGCGGCGCCTATGCCCCGACGCCCGGAGGCTATGCCCATTCGACCGATCTCGTCGCCGGCCTGCGCGCCATTGGCGATTTCGAAATCTCGGTTGCGGCTTATCCCGAAAAACATCCCGAGAGCAAAAGCTTCGAGCAGGACATCGACGTGCTCAAGCGCAAGATCGACGCCGGCGCGAACTCGTGCGATCACCCAGTTTTTCTTCGACAACGACATCTATTTCCGCTTTCTCGACCGCGTCCGCGCGGCGGGGATCACGATCCCCATCGTCCCCGGCGTGACGGCGGTCCAAAACTTCAAACAGACCGCCAATTTCGCCACAAAGGCCGGGGCGAGCGTGCCGGGCTGGCTCAGCGAACGTTTCGAGGGCCTGGATGACGACCCCGCCACCCGCCGCCTGATCGCGGCGGCGATCGCCGCCGAACAGGTTTTCGACCTGCTCGACCGCGGCGTCGATCAGTTCCATTTCTATACGATGAACCGCGCGGATCTGGTTTACGCGGTTTGTCATCTGCTGGGGGTCAGGGCCACGCCGACGCATCAAACACTGGAGCCGTCATTGCGCGGAGCCTAAGCGACGAAGCAATCTACCTGGCGGCTGTCAAGCCATGGATTGCTTCGCGGAGCCTGTCATCGGACCGGCCGAAGGCCGGATCCGTTGGCTCGCAATGAGGTGGTGAAGGATTCGGCAACAGCGCCGACGAATTTGGGATGACACCATGACGACGCAAAATCGCTTCGGCGGCAAGACGGTTCTCGAGGGTCTCGTTGACGCTGCGCGCGAAAAAATTCTCGTGCTCGACGGCGCCATGGGCACGATGATCCAGAGCCGCAAATTCACCGAAAGCGATTTCCGGGGCAAGCGCTTCGCGGACTGGCCGCGCGACCTGCGCGGCAATAACGACCTGCTGATCCTGACCCAGCCCGACGCCATCCGCGACATCCATCTCGCTTACTTTCAGGCCGGCGCGGACATCGTCGAAACCAACACCTTTTCCTGCACCACCATCGCCCAGGCCGATTACGGCATGGAATCCCTGGCCCGCGAGCTGAATGTTTTCGGCGCGCGGCTGGCCGTGGAGGCGGCGATCGAGGCCGAAAAGCGCGACGGCAGGAAGCGTTTCGTCGCCGGCGCGATGGGGCCGACCAATCGCACCGCCTCGATCTCGCCGGACGTGTCCAATCCCGGCTTCCGCGCCGTGACCTTCGACGATCTGCGCATCGCTTATCGCGAGGCCGCGAGCGGCCTGATCGAGGGCGGCGCCGATATTCTGCTGGTCGAGACGATTTTCGACACGCTCAACGCCAAGGCGGCGCTTTTTGGCATCGACGAGGCTTTCGAAGAGGCCGGCGTCAAACTGCCGATCATGATTTCCGGCACGATCACCGATCTCTCCGGCCGCACCCTGTCCGGCCAGACGCCGACCGCCTTCTGGCATTCGCTGCGCCACGCCAAGCCTTTCTCCATCGGCCTCAATTGCGCGCTCGGCGCGCGCGAAATGCGCGCCCATATCGCGGAAATTTCGCGCATTGCCGACACGTTCGTCTGCGCCTATCCCAACGCCGGCCTGCCCAATGAATTCGGGCTCTATGACGAAAGCCCGAAAGCGATGGCCGATCTGGTCGGCGAATTCGCCGACAGCGGCCTGGTCAATATTGTCGGCGGCTGCTGCGGCACCACGCCCGATCACATCGCCGCCATCGCCAAAAGAGTGGCGGGCGTCAAGCCGCGCGCCGTTCCGAGCATCGAGCCGCTGCTGCGCCTTTCGGGGCTGGAGCCTTTCACCCTCACGTCGGACATCAATTTCGTGAATATCGGCGAGCGGGCGAACGTCACCGGCTCGGCCAAATTCCGCAAATTGATCCAGGCTGGCGACTACGCGGCGGCGCTGGATATCGCAAGGGATCAGGTCGCCAACGGCGCCCAGATTATCGACGTGAACATGGACGAAGGGCTGCTGGATTCGCAAAAGGTCATGGTCGAGTTCTTGCATCTCGTCGCCGCCGAGCCCGACATCGCGCGCGTGCCGGTGATGGTCGATTCCTCGAAATTCGAGGTGATCGAGGCGGGCCTGAAATGCCTGCAAGGCAAGTCGGCGGTGAATTCGATTTCCCTCAAAGAGGGCGAGGAAAAATTCGTCGAACAGGCGAAGGTCGTGCGCCGCCATGGCGCGGCGGCGGTGGTCATGGCTTTCGACGAAAAGGGCCAGGCCGACACTTTTCAACGCAAGGTCGAAATCTGCGCGCGGGCGTATAAAATCCTCACCGAAAAACTCGGTTTTCCGCCTGAGGACATCATTTTCGACGCCAATGTCTTCGCGGTGGCGACCGGCATCGAGGAGCACAATCATTACGGCGTCGATTTCATCGAGGCCACGCACGAAATCCGCCAACGCCTGCCGCACGCCCATGTCTCGGGCGGCGTGTCGAATCTGTCCTTTTCCTTCCGCGGCAACGAGCCGGTGCGCGAGGCCATGCACAGCGTGTTCCTCTATCATGCAATCAAAGCCGGCATGGATATGGGCATCGTCAACGCCGGACAACTCACGGTCTACGAGAAGATCGATCCCGCTCTGCGCGAGGCCTGCGAGGACGTGGTGCTGGACCGCCGCCCCGACGCCACCGAGCGTTTGCTCGCGATCGCCGAGCAATATCGCGGCAAGGCCGGCGAGACCCGCGAAAAGGACGCGGCCTGGCGCGAACAGCCGGTCGAGGCGCGGCTCGAATATGCGCTGGTCAATGGCGTGACCGATTTCATCGAGGCCGATGTCGAGGAGGCGCGGCAAAAGTCTTCGCGCGCGCTTGATGTCATCGAGGGGCCGCTGATGGCCGGCATGAACCATGTCGGCGACCTGTTCGGCTCCGGAAAAATGTTCCTGCCGCAGGTGGTGAAATCGGCGCGGGTGATGAAGGCGGGGGTCGCCTATCTCCTGCCCTATATCGAGGCCGACAAGAACGGCGGCAGATCGAGCGCCGGCAAGATTCTGCTCGCGACGGTGAAGGGTGACGTCCATGACATCGGCAAGAACATCGTCGGGGTCGTGCTCGCCTGCAACAATTTCGAGATCGTCGATCTCGGCGTGATGGTCCCGGCGCAGCGCATTATCGATGAGGCGAAAGCCCAAGAGGTCGATATGATCGGCCTCTCCGGCCTGATCACGCCTTCGCTTGACGAAATGGCGTTTCTCGCGGCCGAGATGCAGCGCGAGGGTTTGAAAATGCCGCTGCTGATCGGCGGCGCCACCACCTCGCGCGTCCATACCGCGGTGAAAATCGCGCCGAATTATTCCAACGATCAGGCGGTCTATGTCACCGACGCCAGCCGCGCCGTCGGCGTGGCGCAGTCCTTGATCGGCGCCAATCGCGACGCCTACAAGGCGAAGATCCGCGAGGACTACGTCCATGTCGCCGAGGCCCATGCGAGGGCCGAAAGCGAGAAGCGCCGGGTGCCGCTGGCGCAGGCGCGGGCCAATGGTTTCAAGATCGACTGGGCGGCTTATGCGCCGCCGAAGCCGAGCTTTACCGGCGTACGCATTTTGTCATCGCAGGATGTCGCGGAGCTGATCCCCTATATCGACTGGACGCCGTTCTTCCAGACCTGGGAATTGAAGGGCCGATTCCCCAAAATTCTCCAGGACGAGAAACAGGGCGAGGCCGCGCGCCAGCTGTTCGAGGACGCGCAGAAGATGCTGAAGCGCATCGTGGACGAGCGCTGGTTCAACCCCAAGGCGGTCATCGGCTTCTGGCCGGCCAATCGGAAAGGCGACGACGTCGCGCTTTACACCGGCGAGTCGCGCACCGAAAAGCTGGCGACGCTCCACAGCTTGCGCCAGCAGCTCGCCCGCCACGACGGCAGGGCCAATGTCGCCTTGGCGGATTTCGTCGCGCCGGAGGGAAGCAAGCCCGATTACATCGGCGCCTTCGTCTGCACCGCCGGGCCGGAGGAGAACAAGATCGCGGACAAGCTGGCGCGCGCCAATGACGATTACGGTTCGATCATGGTCAAGGCGCTCGCCGACCGCATTGCGGAAGCCTTCGCCGAATATCTGCACGAGCGCGTCCGCAAGGAGTTCTGGGCCTATGCGCCCGACGAAGTTTTGAGCAACGACGAGCGCATCGGTGAAAACTATCGCGGCATACGCCCGGCGCCGGGCTATCCCGCCCAGCCTGACCATACCGAAAAACAGACGATTTTCGATTTGCTCGCGGCAAAGCGCCGCATCGGCGTTTCGCTCACCGAAAGTTTTGCCATGCAGCCGGGGTCCTCGGTCAGCGGGCTCTATTTCTCCCATCCGCAGGCGCATTATTTCGGGGTCGCCAAGGTCGAGCGCGACCAGGTCGAGGATTACGCCGCGCGGAAGAACATGAGCGTGGGCGAGGTCGAGCGCTGGCTGGCGCCGGTGCTGAATTACCGGCCTTGAGCCCTTGCCGGTCGCCTGCCCGTGTGACAAAAGCACAAAAAACAGGCAGATCGACTGGGGGGGACGGCGTGAACGCCTTATGGAACCGCATGCCGCCGGCGCTGGCGGGCACGACGCCAAAGGACTTTGTGCTCGGCGGGCTCGGCGCCTTTTTGGGCATTGGCCTGTCGGGCCTGCTCGTGGCCTTGGGGGTCGACGGCTCCCAGTCGCCCCTCATCGTGGCGCCCATCGGCGCCTCGGCCGTTCTGGTCTTCGCCGTGCCCTCCAGCCCGCTGGCCCAGCCGTGGTCGGTGGTCGGCGGCAATGTCATTTCCTGTCTCGTGGCGCTCGCCGCGATCCGGGTCGTTCCCAATCCCTATCTCGTCACGGCGGTCGCGGTCGGCGGGGCCATTATCGTCATGTCGATCATGCGCTGCCTGCATCCTCCGGGCGGCGCCGTGGCGCTGCTGACCGCGCTGGCGGCGCATCACGCCACGCCGCCCGACCTGTTGTTCGCCTTTCTGCCGATCGGCGCCGATTCGCTGCTGCTGGTCATGGTCGGCCTGATCTTTCATCGGTTTTCGGGCCACAGCTATCCTCACGTCCCGGCGGCCTCGCGCAAGAGCGCCCATGGGACGGCGGACGCGCCGCCGTTGCGTCGCGCCGGAATTCGCGCTCACGACCTCGACGCCGTGCTCGGCGAAATGCACGAGAGCTTCGACATCGACCGCGAGGATCTCGAAGAACTGCTGTGGCGGCTGGAGGAGCGGGCTTTCGCGCGGACCAACGGATCGCCGCGTTGCGCCGACGTCATGTCCAAGGACATCGTCAGCATTCCCCACGACGCCGCCGTGGCCGAGGCGCGCGAAACCATGCTGTCGCGCCGTTTGCGCTGCCTTCCGGTCGTCAACCGGCTGGGCGTATACGCCGGCATGGTCGAGGCGCGCCATCTGATCGAGGACGCGGCTCTGGTGGCGGCGGTGATGACGACGGCGCCGGTCGCCAGGCCCGATTCGCCGGTGCTCGACTTCGCCGCCGATTTCGCCAGCGGGGGCGTCTATGAGCTGGTGGTGGTCGATCCCGATTACCGCATCGTCGGCCTCATCACCCAGACCGACATGCTGGCGGTGATGCTGCGCGCGCTCAATCGCGCGGCCTGAACCGGATCGGGCTGACCCAAAAGGGCGTCGCCCGGCTCCTTGCCGCTTTCCCGATCAGGCCGGCAGGCTCTCGAGCAAATTGCGCAAGGTTTCGACGGTCGAAAGATCGGCGATCCCATCGACCTTTTCCGGCCGGAAATGGCGCTGGAAGGCGGCGACGGCGTCGCGGGTCGCCTCGTCGTAAACGCCGTTCGCCGTCACCCCATAGCCATAGGCGGCGAGCATGGACTGGAGCGCGGCGACCGGCGGCCCGATCGCGCCCGGCTCAAAAACCGGGCCGGGACGGATCGGCGCCGGCGGCGTCCAATGGCCGAGGCCCGCCCCATGCAGCTGGGCCCAGGGAAAAAATTCGCCGGGGTCTTTTTTTCGCGAGGGCGCGACGTCCGAATGGGCGAGGATGCGCGCAGGGCGAATATTCAGGCGCTGCGCAATGTCGCGCACCAAGGCGATGGTCGCGTCGATCTGCGCCCGCGGAAAAGGCGGGGCGCCGCCGTCATGGCCGGGGTTGACCAGCTCGATGCCGACCGAGCGCGAATTGATGTCGGTCTCGCCGGCCCAGAAACTTGCGCCGGCGTGCCAGGCGCGGCGGGATTCGGCGACGAGCTGCCAGATCTTCCCGTCCTCCCACACCACATAATGGCAGGAGAGGTACGCCTCGGGCGCACAAAGGCGGGCGACCGCCGATTCGCCGGTCGGCATGCCGGTGTAATGCAGCACGATCAAGTCGGTCGGGCTTTTTTGACGCTCGCCGTGGTTGGGCGAGGGATGGACTTTTTCCACCAGTGGGCTGTCGGGCGGCGTCATGGCGTTATGGGGTCTTGGCGTTTTGGCTTCACCGAATTCGAAAAGGCGGCCCTGACCGGGCCGCCTTGGTGGGAAAGGTTCAAGCCGCTTAAAACCAGGCGACGCAATGGCGGCCGCCGTAATCGTCATAGGCGAACTCCGCGCAGCGGCGCGGGGGCGGGGGCGGCGGCGCGCTGTTGGCGCCGAGAATGCCGCCGGCCGCGGCGCCCAGAATCCCGCCGGCGACCGCGCCGCCGGCCCGGCCCGTCGCCAGGCCGCCGATGGCCGCGCCGGTCGCGCCGCCGATCACCGCGCCATTGACCGCCCGCTGCTCGGGCGTATAGCCGCAGCCGGCGAGGCCAAGGCCGGTCGCCAGCGCGAGAGTCAACATCAGGCTGTTCTTCATGGATCGGAAACTCCTCGGCGCCGCCCCTTGGAGACGGGCCGCAAACGAAAACCGCGGCGAAGGATGACCGGCCCGGGCGCGCGGCACAAGTGCAAAATTGCCACGCTGCGCTTAACAAATGCCGCCGCCGCTCCGTCGGCCGGCGCCGAAAAAACTTGACGCGGCGCCTCCGGCTGTTATGCCGGGACCGCCAGTCGGCCGGATGGCCGCCGCCCTTCACGGGCGGAGGAAAGTCCGGGCTCCACGGAGAAACGGCGCCGGATAACGTCCGGCGGGGGCGACCCCAGGGAAAGCGCCACAGAAAGCAAACCGCCTTTGGTTTTCCAAGGGCAAGGGTGAAAGGGTGCGGCAAGAGCGCACCGCGCCGACGGCGACGTCGGCGGCACGGCAAGCCCCGCCGGGAGCAAAACCGAATAGGGACGACAGGGATTTCCCACCCTTCTCCGGGGCGTCGTCCGGGTTGGTTGCAAGAGGCGGCAGGCGACTGCCGTCCCAGAGGAATGGCCATCGCGCGCCGCAAGGCGCCATACAGAACCCGGCTTACAGGCCGACTGGCGCTTAATCGTCGCGTAAATGGGTTCTTAACGCTAACAGTGTTTTAATCGAGCCAAATGCATTGTCTCGAAGCCCGCCGCCATGCCGCATGTCCGTCGAATGCAAAACGCCGTCAGCCCTGCGCCGCCGCGCCCTTTTGCGGCGCGCGTGTCGCGTGGGACGCGCGGAAAATTCGCCCACGACGCCGCGAGCGCGCGCATGAGTGAGGCGTCCGCGCAAACGCCCCATATTCCGGTGCTGGCGGCGGAAGCCATCGATGCTTTGGCGGTCGCGCCCGGCGGCCTCTATCTCGACGGAACTTTTGGGGCCGGCGGCACTACGCGGCTGATTCTCGCGGCGGGCGGAAAAGTGCTGGCGCTCGACCGCGACCCCAGCGCGATCCGCAATGGCGCGGAGCTCGTCGAGGCGAGCGGCGGCCGGCTGATGCTGGCCCAAACCCGCTTCTCGCTGATGGAGAACGCGGCGCGCGAAAAAAGCTCGGGCCTTTCGACGGAATCGTCCTCGACATCGGCGTGTCGTCGATGCAGCTCGACGAGGCGGAGCGCGGCTTTTCCTTTCGTTTTGACGGTCCGCTCGACATGCGCATGGAAAAGGCGGGCGTGAGCGCCGCCGATCTCGTCAACCAGCTGGAGCAGGGGGCGCTCGCCGACCTGATCTATCATTTCGGCGAGGAGCGCGCCTCGCGCCGCATCGCTCGCGCCATCGTGGCCGAGCGCGCAAGGGCGCCCATCCTGACAACGGGCGCGCTGGCGCAGATCGTCGCCCGCGCCAATCCCGGCCGCCCGGGGGACATCCATCCGGCGACGCGGACGTTCCAGGCCTTGCGCATCGCGGTCAACGAGGAGCTGGACGAACTGACCCGCGCGCTGGACGCCGCCGAGCGCCTGCTGCGTCCGGGCGGCCGGCTCGCGGTCGTCACCTTCCATTCGCTGGAAGACCGCATCGTCAAGCAGTTCTTTTCCGCACGCACGGGACGCGGCCGCGCCCCTTCGCGCCTGCTGCCGGGCGAAATTCCGCCGCCGCCGCCGACCTTCCGGCTGCTCGCGCCCCAGCCCGTCGCGCCGGGCGCGGCGGAATGCGCGCGCAACCCGCGCGCCCGCTCGGCCAAATTGCGCTGGGCCGAACGCACCGCAACGAGCGCTCCCCTTCTCCCCTTGCGGGAGAAGGTGGCGCGAAGCGCCGGATGAGGGGGAGAGCGCTGACATGCTGCGCCTGATGAATGTCATAGCGGTCGTCGTCCTGATCGGCTCGGCGGTTTACGCCTATTCGATCAAATATTCGACGCTCTACCAGGTCGAGAAACTGACCAGGCTGAAGCACGAATTGCAGGCCGAGACCGACGGCCTCGCCATGGCGCGCGCGGAATGGGCCCATGTCGCCGCGCCGGTGCGGGTCGAGGCCCTTGCCGATCAATATCTCGGCGGGCAGGTGATGCAATTGTCGCAGATCGCCACCCTGTCGAGCCTGCCTGACAAGGGTCCGGCGACCGACGCCATCGGCAATGAGCTGAAAGACCTCGGCCTTGGCGCGGCCAAGGGTCCGGTCGCGCCGGGCGCGGTTTCGGCCCGGACGGGTCCGGGCGCGTCGGCGTCGTCGCGGACCGGGAGATAGACCATGGCAGGGGCGCCCGCGCGGATCGGACCTGAATTCGAGCCGGCTTGCGCGCCCGCGCAGGCGCCGGTCGAGGCGCTGGCCTTCGCGGCCGAACCCGCGCCGCCCGCCAAGCCGGCGCAGCCCAATAAGTCGGCGCAGCCCAACCAGCCGCCGCGCCGCCGCTTCAAGCTGAAAACGGCGTTCTTTGCGATCTTCGGCACTCATTTCTCGAAAAGCGGCTTCCGCATCCGTCTGACGGCGGTGGCCTTCGGCTCGCTTTTTCTGCTGTTCATCGGCCGTCTCGCCTATCTCGGAACCAAGCCTGATCCGGAATCCCTGCGCCGCGAGGCGTCGCAGGCGGTTTCCGCCGCGCGGCCGGAAATTGTCGATCGCAATGGCCAGCTGCTGGCGATGGACGTCAAGGTGATGTCGGTCTTCGCCGATCCGCGCGAGATCATCGACAAGGACGAGGCGACCGAAGAGCTCACCGCCATCCTGCCGGACCTCAACGCCCATGACCTCCGCGCCCGTCTTGGCGCGCGAAAAGGCTTCGTCTGGATCAAGCGCGACATTTCGCCCTCGCAGCAGCAGGCGATCTTCCGCCTCGGACTGCCGGGCGTCGGCTTCCTGCCGGAGAACAAGCGCGTCTATCCCAACGGGCCGCTCGCCGCCCATGTGCTGGGCTTCACCAATCCCGACAACCAGGGCATTGCGGGCGTCGAGAAATATCTCGACGGCCAGGGCCTGTCCGATCTGCACGACGCCGGTTTCAAGCTCACTCAGGAAAATCTCGCGCCCGTCGCTCTCTCGCTCGACATGCGCGCCACCCACGCCGTGCGCGACGAACTCGTTCAGGCGATGGGGCGCTTTTCGGCCAAAGCGGCCGCCGCCGCGATTATGGACGTGAACACCGGCGAAGTGCTGGCCGAAGCCTCGCTGCCCGATTACGATCCGGCCAATCCGGTCGACGCGCTCAAGCCCAATGCGATCAACCAGCTCACGGTCGGCGTCCATGAAATGGGCTCGACCTTCAAGGCGCTGACCCTCGCCATGGCGATTGAATTCGGGCAAGGCGACGCTCAACACCAGGGTCGACGTCAGCAGCCCGCTGCGCGCCGGCCATAGTTACATTCACGATTTCGAGCCGCAGCATCGGCCGCTGTCGCTCCCGGAAGTCTTCACGTATTCCTCGAATATCGGCTCGGCGAAACTGGCCTTGTCGGTCGGGGTCGAGAACCACCAGGCCTTTCTGCGCAAGATGGGCCAGCTCACCCGCATGCGCACGGAACTGCCGGAGAATTCCGCGCCGATCGTCCCGCGCCATTGGGGCGAGGTTTCGACCATGACCATCGCTTTCGGCCACGGTCTGGCGGTCGCGCCGCTCCAGGCGATGATGGCGGTCGCCGCCCTCGTCAATGGCGGCTTTCTGATCACGCCGACCTTCCTCAAGCGGCCCGACGGTTTCGACAAGACGAGCCAGCCGCAGGTCGTCAAGCCGACGACCAGCGAGGCGCTGCGCTATATCCTGCGGCTCAACGCCATCGTCGGCACGGCGAAAAAGGCCAACATTCCGGGCTATTTCGTCGGCGGCAAGACCGGCACGGCGGACAAGGTGGTCGCCGGCCATTACGCCAAGCACAAGGTGTTCACCACGTTCATGGCGGTCGTGCCGGCCGACAAGCCGCGCTATTTGTTCATGACGGTGATGGACGAGCCGCAGGGCCTCAAGCAGGACGGCGGCTGGGACACCGCCGCCTATAATTCCGGCTATGTCACCGGCAGGCTGATCGAGCGCGTCACGCCTTTGCTCGGCCTCGCGCCGCGCCTCAACCTGCCGACCGAACCCTTCCCCCTGCTGGCGCGCATGGGCTATGGCTTCGCCAACGCCCCGCCGATCACCGGGCCGGGAGACCAATGATGCGCCTTGCCGAACTTCTGCCCGACGCCCCTTCGACCTGGCGCGGCCTCGACGTGACCGGCGTGACGGCGGACAGCCGCGCTGTCACGCCCGGCGCGCTGTTTTTCGCGTTTGCCGGCGCCAGGGCCGACGGCATGCAGTTCGCCGCCCAGGCTCTCGCCGCCGGGGCCGTGGCGGTGGTGGGCGAAAAATCCTTGCCGCCCGAACTGGCCGGCTCGCCCTATATTCAGGTCGCCGATGCGCGGAAAAGCCTGTCCTTGGCGGCGGCGGCCTTGTTTCCCCGCCAGCCCCAAAAAATCGTCGCCGTCACCGGCACGTCGGGCAAGACGTCGGTCGCCGATTTCACCCGCCAGATTTTTGATTTCTGCGGCTTTGCGGCGGCCTCGCTCGGGACGATCGGCGTCGTCAAGCCCGGCGGCGCCGTTTACGGCTCGCTGACGACGCCCGACCCGGTGACCCTGCACAAGACCCTCGACGCCCTGGCGAACGAGGGCGTGACTCATCTGGCGATGGAAGCCTCCTCGCATGGCCTCGATCAGCGCCGGCTCGACGGCGTGCGCCTCACCGCCGCCGGCTTCACCAATCTGTCGCGCGATCATCTCGATTATCACGCCAATCTCGACGACTATCTCGCCGCCAAGCTGCGGCTGTTCAGCGATCTGCTCAAGCCCGGCCAGACGGCGGTGGTCGCCGCCGACGGCGACCACGCGGGGCAGGTCATCGCGGCCTGCCGCGCCGGTAAATTGAACCTGTTCACCGTCGGCGCCAAAGGCGAGGGCCTGCGCCTGAAAGAGGCGCGCGCGGAAGGTTTCTGCTTGCAGCTCGATCTGGGGTTCGAAGGCCGCGACATCGCGGTAAAACTGCCGCTTGCCGGCCTGTTCCAGGCGGAAAACGCGCTGGTCGCGGCGGGGCTCGCGCTCGCCGCCGGGGCGCCGCCGGAAAAAGTTTTCGCCGCGCTCGAAATTTTACGCGGCGCGCCGGGGCGACTGGAGCGCGTCGGCGACCGCGACGGCGCGCCGGTCTTTGTCGATTACGCCCACAAGCCCGACGCGCTGGAAAAGGCGCTCGCCGCCTTGCGGCCTTTCGCCAAACGGCGCCTCGTCGTCGTCTTCGGCTGCGGCGGCGACCGCGACGCGGGCAAGCGCCCGATCATGGGCGAGATCGCCACGCGCGGCGCCGACGCGGTCATCGTCACCGACGACAATCCGCGCAGCGAGGACGCAGGCTCGATCCGGGCGCATATTCTCGCCGCCGCGCCGGGCGCCCGCGAGATCGGCGACCGCGCGCGGGCGATTCGCGCCGGCGTCGCCATGCTCGGCGAGGGCGACCTGCTGCTCATCGCCGGCAAGGGCCATGAAACCGGGCAGATCGTCGGCAAGAACGTGCTGCCCTTTTCCGACCAGGACGAGGCGCGCGCCGCGATCCAGGAAATTTCCTCAAGAGGGCCTTCCGCATGAGCGAGAGTTCTCTGGAGCGGCCTTGGTCTCGTCGCGCCCTTGCGGGCGCGGGTTCACGGCCTGCCGCCGCTGGGCGTGACCGGCATTTCGATCGACACCCGCACCCTCCAGCCGGGCGACCTGTTTTTCGCGATTCATGGCGACCGCGCCGATGGCCACGATCATGTCGGCGCGGCTTTCGAGCGCGGCGCGGTCGCGGCGGTGGTGGACGAGGCCCATGCCGAAGCGCTGAAACATCTCGGGACGCTTTACGTCGTCCATGACGTGCTCAAGGCGATGGAAGGCTTGGGAACCGCGGCGCGCAAGCGCAGCAAGGCGCGGATCATCGCCGTGACCGGCTCGGTGGGCAAGACCTCGACCAAGGAAATGCTGCGAAAAGTCCTGTCCGACGCCGGCCCGACCCACGTCGCGGACAAGTCCTACAACAATCACTGGGGCGTGCCGCTGACGCTCGCCCGCCTGCCGGAAAGCGCGCGCTACGCCGTATTCGAGATCGGCATGAACCACGCCGGCGAGATCGCGGCTCTGGTCGATATGGTCCGCCCGCATGTCGCCGTCGTCACCCATGTCGCGCCGGTCCATCTCGAACATTTTTCCGGCGTCGAGGACATCGCCCGCGCCAAGGCCGAGATTTTTTCAGGGATCGTCAAGGGCGGCGTCGCGGTTCTCAACCGCGATATCGAGACCTTCCCGATTCTCCAGGCGGCGGCCGAGGCTTCGCCCGCCGGCTATGTGCTGAGTTTCGGCGAGAATCTCGCCGCCGACGCGCATCTGATCCAGTTCGATCCCGAACCGACTTTTTCGCGGGTTTCCGCGCGCCTGCTGGGCCAGGACCTGCATTTCCGGCTCGGCGCGCCGGGGCGCCACATGGCGGTCAACGCGCTCGCCGTTCTGCTTGCCGCCCGCGCGGTGGGCGTCGATTTTCGCGCCGCCGCCGCTTCGCTCGCCGATGTCGCGCCGGCGCAGGGACGGGGCCAGCGCGACGTCCTGTGGCGCGACCGCGAAGATTCCGCGAGCGCCTTCGTGCTGATCGACGAAAGCTACAACGCCAATCCCGCTTCGATGCGCGCGGCGATCGATCTGTTGGGCGCGGCCAGGCCTGACGCGCAGGGCCGCCGCGTCGCGGTTCTGGGCGACATGCTGGAGCTAGGGCCGGCCGCGCCGGCGCTGCATGCCGCGCTCAAGGACGAACTGGCGCGCAACGCCGTCGATCTCGTTTTCGCCGCCGGGCCGCTGAGCCGCCATCTTTTCGACGCGCTGCCGCCCGACAAGCGCGGCGCATGGGCCGAATCGGCCGCCGCCCTGGAGCCGGCGGTCGCGGAAGCCCTGCGCGCGGGCGACGTGGTCATGGTCAAGGGCTCCAACGCATCGAAACTGCACGCGCTCGCCGCCGCGCTCAAGAGCCGCTTCGCGGCGCCCGAACCGCAAAAAGTCGAGGAAATCCGATGCTGATCTGGCTCGCGGCGCTGTCCCATCATTTCGGCCCGCTGAACGTCTTCCGCTACATCACCTTCCGCGCCGCCGGGGCCACCGCGACCGCGCTCGCTTTCGTCTTCTTCTTCGGCCCGTCGATCATCAATTCGCTGCGGATCAAACAGGGCAGGGGCCAGCCGATCCGCATCGACGGCCCGCAGTCCCACCTCGCCAAGAGGGGCACGCCAACCATGGGCGGCCTGATGATCATCGCCGGGCTGACGGTCTCGACCGTGCTCTGGGCCAATCCCCGCAGCGCCTATGTCTGGATCGTGCTTTTCGTGACCCTCGGCTTCGGCGCGATCGGCTTCTATGACGATTATCTCAAGGTCACCAAACAGAGCCACAAGGGCTTTCCCGGCCGCGCCCGCCTCGGCGCCGAGGCGGGGATCGCCATGCTCGCGGCTTATTTCATGATGTGCGCCTCGGCCGCCGGACCGGTGGCCAATCTCGGCGATTTCTTCGCCGCCTTCGCCGCGCCCTTCACCGCCGCCGCGCCCGCGACCAAGCTGGCGGCGCCCTTCATCCACGGCTGGATCGTGGATCTCTCCTGGCTCTTCCTGCCCTTCGCCGGCTTTGTCATCGTCGGCGCCGGCAATGCGGTCAATCTCACCGACGGCCTCGATGGCCTCGCCATCGTGCCGGTGATGATCGCCTCGGCGACTTTCAGCATCATCGCCTATCTCGCCGGCAACGATATTTTCGCCCATTATCTCGGGATCAATTATGTCCCCGCCGCCGGCGAACTGACGGTGATGGCCAGCGCGATGATCGGCGCGGGACTCGGCTTCCTGTGGTTCAACGCGCCGCCGGCCCAGATCTTCATGGGCGACACCGGTTCGCTCGCGCTCGGCGGCATGCTCGGCGCCATTGCGGTGGCGGTCAAGCACGAGATCGTGCTGGCGATTGTCGGCGGCCTGTTCGTGATGGAGGCGCTCTCCGTCATCGTCCAGGTGGCGTCGTTCAAGATGACCGGCAAGCGCGTGTTCAAGATGGCGCCGATCCACCATCATTTCGAGCAATTGGGCTGGGCCGAGCCCCAGGTCGTGGTGCGGTTCTGGATCATCGCCTTCGTCCTGGCCCTGATCGGCCTCGCCACCCTGAAGGTGCGCTGATGATCCCGATCACCTCTTTCGCCGGCCAGTCGGTCGCCTTGTTCGGCCTCGGCGGCTCCGGCCTGTCCACGGCCAGGGCCCTTGCCGCCGGCGGCGCCCATGTCCACGCCTGGGATGATTCGCCCGCCGCGCTCGACAACGCGGCGGCGGAGGGAATCCGTCTCGACGATCTCCAGCGCGCGGATTGGTCTGCTTTCGCCGCGCTCATCCTGGCGCCGGGCGCGCCGCTCACCCATCCCGAGCCGCATTGGAGCGCGGCCAGGGCCCATGCGGCGGGCGTCCCGGTGATCGGCGACATCGAATTGTTCTGCCGCGAGCGCGCGTTGATCGCGCCCGGCGCGGCCTTGGTCGCGATCACCGGCACCAATGGCAAGAGCACGACCACGGCGCTGATCGCCCATATCCTGCGCGAGGCGGGTTACGACGCGCAGCTTGGCGGCAATATCGGGACGCCGATCCTCGACCTGGAGCCGCCGTCGCCCGAGCGCGTCCAGGAGCGGGTCCAAGAGCGGGTCCAAGAGCGGATCCAAGAGCGCGTCTATGTCATAGAATGTTCGAGCTTCCAGATCGACCTCACGCCCTCGCTCAACCCGAGCGTCGGCCTGTTGCTCAACCTGACGCCGGATCATCTCGACCGTCACGGGACGATGGAGAATTACGCGGCGATCAAGCGGCGTCTGGTCGAGGCGTCGGATTTCGCCATCGTCGGGCGCGACGACGACTGGAGCGAGGCGATCTTCCAATATCTCAAGGGGGCGGGCCATGCGGTGGTGGGCGTTTCCAACAGCCGGCCCAACGCCTTGGCCAGCGTCAGTCTCGATTCGGGCCATCTTCGCCGCACCTTCGCTTTGCCGATGCTGAAGACGCTCGAGGAAAATCTATTCGATCTTTCCCGCGCGCCCGCCCTGCGCGGCGCCCATAACGCCCAGAACGCGGCCGCCGCTTTCGCCGCCTGCGAGCGGCTCGGCCTTCCCCACGACGAGATCGGGCTCGGCATGCGCAGCTTCCCCGGCCTCGCCCATCGCATGGAGCAGGTCGGGCGCCGGGCCAAGGTCATTTTCGTCAACGACAGCAAGGCGACCAACGCCGACGCGGCGGAAAAGGCTTTGCTGAGCTTCGGCGACATTTTCTGGATCCTCGGCGGCAAGGCCAAGGCCGGCGGGATCGAGCCGCTGCGGCCGCTGTTCGGCAGGATCCGCAAGGCCTATCTGATCGGCGAGGCGGCGCAGGATTTCGCCGCCACGCTCGAAGGCGCCGTCCCCTACCAGCGTTGCGGGACGCTGGACGCCGCGGTCGCGGCGGCGGCCGGCGACGCGCAGGCGAGCGACGCGGCCGAACCGGTCGTGCTGCTGTCGCCGGCCTGCGCCTCCTATGACCAGTTCGCCAATTTCGAGAAGCGCGGCGACGCCTTTCGCGACTATGTGGCCGGCCTGCTGGCGGACGACGCCGCGCAGGGCGCGTTGTTTTGAGTTGTGAGCGCACGGCTTATTATTCGCGTTGGCTGCTGGCGAAGCCAGCTAGGAGCGAATGCCAAAAGGGCGTCGGAAGACGCCCGTCTGAAGACGGGCTGATGGCCGTGCTGATGCGAGGGGCGCCATCGCGCAAGCGATGGCAAAATTGAGGAAACTTACATGATCTCTCGCGCGGAACGCTCGGCGATCGCCGACTGGTGGTGGACGGTCGATCGCTGGCTGCTCCTCGGCGTCGGCGCCCTGGTCGTGCTCGGGCTGGTCCTGGTCATGGGCGGCAGCCCGCCGGTCGCGGACCGGCTGCATCTGCCGCCGTTCCATTTCGTCAACCGGCAGGCCGAATTCCTGGTCCCGACGGTCGTCATCATGCTGTCGCTGTCCTTCCTGCCGCCGCGCCTGGTGCGGCGGACGGCGCTGGCGATCTACATCGCCTCGATGGGGCTGGTTTTCGCGGCTCTGCTGTTCGGCCACGAGGTGAAAGGCGCCAAGCGCTGGATTCTCGGGGTTCAGCCGTCGGAATTCCTAAAACCCGCCTTTGTCGTCCTCGCCGCCTGGGCGATTTCCGAAGGCGCGAAACGCCGTGACCTGCCGGCCAACTGGATCGCCATCCTGCTCTTTCCCGCGACGGTCGCGCCGCTGATCCTTCAGCCCGACTTCGGCCAGACCATGCTGCTGTCGCTGGTCTGGGGCGCCTTGTTCTTCATGGCCGGCCTGCACTGGTTCTGGCTTGGCGGGCTCGGCGCCGCCGGCGCCGTTTCCGTGACGCTGGCCTATAAATTCGTGCCTCACGTGCGCTCGCGCATCATGCACTTCCTCGACCCCGGCCAGATCGGCGGCATAGCCGACACGTTCCAGGTGGACACGGCGCGCGACAGTTTCATCTCCGGCGGCTGGTTCGGCAAGGGGCCGGGCGAGGGCGTGCTCAAGCAGGTTCTGCCGGACTCCCACACCGATTTCATCTTCGCCGTCACCGGCGAGGAATTCGGCCTGCTGTTCTGCATGTTCATTGTCGGGGTCTATGCCTTCATCGTTCTGCGGGCCCTGCTCAAGACGTCGCGCGACGACGACCCGTTCTGCCGTTTCGCGGCAGCCGGGCTCGCGCTGCTGTTCGGCCTTCAGGCTTCGATCAACATGGCGGTGAATCTCCATCTGATGCCGGCCAAGGGCATGACTTTGCCGTTCATTTCCTACGGCGGGTCGTCGCTGTTGTCGCTCGGAATCACCGTCGGCTTCCTGCTCGCGGTCACCCGAAAGCGGTCGAAATCCACCATCCTTTTCGACCGCGCCGAGCCTGGGCCCGCCGATGCGCCGACGGGAGTCCCGGCGGAATGAATCATGGCGGAACAAGTCTTGGCGGAACAAGTCTTGGGGACATGAAGGACAATCTCATCCTGGTCGCCGCCGGGGGAACCGGCGGCCATCTCTTTCCCGCGCAGGCGCTCGCCCACGCCCTGGCGGCGCGCGGCGCGCGGGTGCGCCTCGCCACCGACGAGCGCGCCTTGCGCTATGGCGGCGATTTTCCCGCCGAGGAAATCCATCAAATCGCCTCGGCGACGCCGACCTCGGCCGGCCTCGCGGCCAAAATTTCGGCGGCGCTCACCCTTGGCAAGGGGGTGATCGAGGCCTATGGGCTGCTCGGGAGAATCAAGCCTCGCGCGGTGGTGTGCTTCGGCGGCTATCCCACCGTGCCGCCGGCTTTGGCCGCCTCGCTGCGCGCGCTTCCGCTGATCCTGCACGAACAGAACGCGGTGATGGGGCGCGCCAATCGTTTTCTGGCCAAGCGCGCGGAAAAAATCGCCTGCGGATTTCCGACTCTCGAAGGCCTGCCCGATTCCTTGAGCGACCGCGTCGTCCAGGTCGGCAATCCGGTCCGCCCGGCGGTGCTGGAGGCGGCGCGCCTGTCCTATCCCGGTTTCGACGACGGGCGCCTGCGCCTGCTGGTGACCGGCGGCTCGCAGGGCGCGCGGATCATGTCCGACGTCATCCCGGCGGCGATCGGCCTGCTTGCGCCCGAACAGCGGGCGCGGCTGGTCATCGTGCAGCAGGCGCGCGGCGAGGATCTGGCCCGGGTCCGGGACGCCTATCAACGCCTGAACGTGAATTTCGAGGCCGCGCCCTTTTTTCCGGATCTGCCCCAGCGCATGGCGGAGGCCCATCTGGTGCTGGCGCGCTCCGGCGCCTCGACAGTTGCGGAGCTGGCGGTGATCGGCCGCCCGTCGATTCTCGTGCCTTTCCCACATGCGCTCGACGCCGATCAGGCGGCCAACGCCAGGCATCTCGAAAAGACCGGCGCGGCGGAGGTGATGCGCCAGACCGGCTTCACCCCGGAATGGCTGGCCGACAGGCTCGCCCGGGCGCTCGACGATCCAAAGGGCTTGACGCGGCGCGCGCAAGCGGCCAAGAGCGCGGGCATTCCCGACGCCGCCGAACGATTGGCCGATCTGGCCCTCAAGACCGCCGGGCTTTAGCTCCCCGCGCGGCTTTCCTGGAGTTTCGCCAATGAAATTGCCGAGCAAACTTGGCCCCATCCATTTCGTCGGGATCGGCGGCATCGGCATGTCCGGCATCGCCGAAGTGCTGCTCAATCTCGGCTATGACGTCCAGGGCTCGGACGCCTCCGACAACGCCAATGTCAAGCGCCTGCGGGAAAAAGGCGCGCGCGTCTTCATCGGCCACGACGCCCGCAATCTGGGAGACGCCGCCGTGGTTGTGGTCTCGACCGCGATCAAGCGCGACAATCCCGAACTCGCCGCCGCGCGCGAAAAACGCCTGCCCGTCGTGCGCCGCGCCGAAATGCTCGCCGAGCTGATGCGGCTCAAGCAATGCGTCGCCATCGCCGGCACCCATGGCAAGACCACCACGACTTCGATGGTCGCGACCTTGCTCGACGCCGGCGGGCTCGACCCGACGGTCATCAATGGCGGCATCATCAACGCCTATGGGACCAACGCCCGGCTCGGCGGCGGCGACTGGATGGTGGTCGAGGCCGACGAAAGCGACGGCACCTTTCTGAAACTGCCGGCCGACGTCGCGGTGGTCACCAATATCGACCCTGAGCACCTCGATCATTTCAAGACCTATGACGCGATCAAGGAGGCCTTCCGCGCCTTCGTCGAGAACCTGCCGTTCTACGGCTTCGCGGTGATGTGCCTCGACCATCCCACGGTGCAGGAGCTGGTCGGCAAGATCGAGGACCGCCGCGTCGTGACCTATGGCGAGAACCCGCAGGCCGACGTGCGGCTCTCCAATATCGACCTCGCGGGCGGCGTGTCGCGCTTCGACGTCACCCTGCGGGACCGCCAGCATGGCCGCGAGGAGGTCCTGACCGATCTGGCCCTGCCCATGCCCGGCCATCACAACGCCCTCAACGCCACCGCCGCGATCGCCGTCGCCCATCAGCTCGGCGTCAGCGTCGAGAACATCCGCAAGGGCCTGGCGTCGTTCGGCGGCGTGAAACGGCGCTTCACCCGCGCCGGCGAATGGAAGGGCGCGGCGATCTTCGACGATTACGGCCATCATCCGGTGGAAATCGCCGCGGTGCTGCGCGCCGCGCGCGCCTCGACCCCGCACAAGGTGATCGCCGTGGCCCAGCCGCACCGCTTCACCCGTCTTCAGTCGCTGTTCGACCAGTTCGCGACCTGTTTCAACGACGCCGACGTGGTGATCGTGGCCGATGTCTATCCGGCCGGCGAGGCGCCGATCGAGGGCGTCAACAAGGACGCCCTGGTCGCCGCGATCAAGGCCCACGGCCATCGCCAGGCGATCGCCTTGCCAAGCCCCGACGATTTGCCGGACCTGATCCGTAAAATCGCCGCGCCGGGGGATTATGTGGTCATGCTCGGCGCCGGCAACATCACCCAATGGGCCTATGCTTTGCCCGGTCAGCTCGCGGCGGGAGATGCCGCGTGAGTCGGTCTTGCCTCGTCATTCGCCATGTCGCCTTCGAGGATCTGGGCGTTCTGGGGGCGCTCCTGCCCGAGCTTGGCTTCGAGATTGGTTATTTCGAGGCCGGCGTTCAGCCTTTTCCCGTCGAGGAAATGCAGAACTGCGATCTGCTGGTCGTGCTGGGCGCCCCGATCGGCGTTTACGAGGTCGAGGCCTATCCCTGGCTGGTCAATGAAACCGCGGCGATCGGCGACCGTCTGCGCGCGAAAAGGCCGACGCTCGGCATTTGCCTGGGGGCGCAATTGATGGCGGCCTCGCTCGGCGCGCGGGTCGGGCGGGGGCCGGCGAAGGAAATCGGCTACGCGCCCCTGAATCTCACGCCGCCCGGCCTCAATTCGGTGCTGGCGCCCCTCAATGACCAGCCCGTGCTCCATTGGCATGGCGACAATTTCGACCTGCCGCCCGGCTCGGTTCGTCTGGCTTTCACCGCCGCCTGTCCCAATCAGGCTTTCGCCCTCGGCGCCTACGCCCTCGGCCTGCAATTTCATGTCGAGGTTCCGCCGGAAGCCATCGAAAGCTGGCTGATCGGCCATGCAGTCGAATTGTCGGCGGCGAAAATCCGGCCGGCCAGCCTGCGCAAGCAGGCGGCGCAATTCGGCGCGGCGACGGCCGCGCTCGGCGCCGAAGTCGTGACGTCCTGGCTTGAAAGCGCCTTTACATGAGCGCGGCTTGGTCTGGGCTGGCCGCGCGCGTGGCCGCCGCCGCGCCTGAATTGCGCGGACGGCTGGCGGCGGGGGTCGCGCTTGCGCCCTTCACCTGGTTTCGCGTGGGAGGGCCGGCGGAAGTCCTGTTCAATCCGGCCGATGAGGCCGACCTCGCTTATTTCCTGAAAAACCTCCCCGACGATATCCCGGTCACGACCATCGGCCTCGGCTCCAATCTGATCGTGCGCGACGGCGGCGTCGAAGGCGTGGTGATTCGTCTCGGCGGCAAGGTTTTCGGCGAGATCGCGGTGGAAGAGGGTTTCAGGCTGCGCGCCGGCGCGGCGGCGCCCGACATGCGCGTCGCCAAAGTCGCGGCCGAGGCCGGGATCGACGGCCTCTCCTTTCTGCGCGGCGTTCCCGGCGCCATCGGCGGCGCGCTTCGGATGAACGCCGGCGCCCATGGCGGCGAAACCGGGGATGTTCTGGTTTCCGCGCGGGGGGTCGATCGCCGGGGCGAGATCGTCGAATTCGCGGTCGAAGACCTCCACATGACCTACCGCCACAGCGGGGCGCCGGAGGATGTGATCTTCACCGGCGCCTTGTTTCAGGGGCGGCCGGGCGAGCCCGCGAAAATCGTCGCCGAGATGGAGCGGATCACCGAGGCGCGGGAGAAATCGCAGCCGATCCGGGAAAAGACCGGCGGCTCGACCTTCAAGAACCCGCCCGGCGAAAAGGCTTGGGCGTTGATCGACCGCGCCGGCTGCCGCGGCCTCGTCGTCGGCGACGCGCAGGTTTCGCAGATGCACTGCAACTTTTTGATCAATCGCGGCGCGGCGACGGCGCAAGACATCGAAAATCTCGGCGAGGAAGTCCGCGCCAGGGTCAAGGCCGCGACCGGCATGGAATTACAATGGGAAATCAAGCGAATCGGAGTGAAGGGGTAATCAACACGCTCCGTCATTGCCAGCCAACGGATCCGGCCTTCGGCCGGTCCGATGACAGGCTCCGCGAAGCAATCCACCAATCGCGCAAGCCACGGCGTGGATTGCTTCGTCGCGATCGCTCCCCGCAGTGACGGTGGTTGAAAGGAAAATACATGACCAAGCATGTCGCCGTCCTGATGGGCGGTTTTTCCAGCGAGCGCGGCGTATCCCTGCGCTCAGGCGAAGCCTGCGCCAGGGCGCTCGAAGGCCAGGGTTTCAAGGTTTCGCGCGTCGATGTCGGCCGCGACGTTGCGGAAGTTCTGGCAAAGCTCAAGCCTGACGCCGCGCTCAACGCCCTGCACGGACCGGGCGGCGAGGACGGAATCATCCAGGGCGTGCTGGAGCTGCTGCGCATCCCCTACAGCCATTCCGGCGTGCTGGCCTCGGCGCTCGCCGCCAACAAGGAAAAGGCGAAGATCGTTTTCGCTGCGGCGGGAATTCCGGTTCCCGCTGGCCAGACCGTTTCGCGCTTCGAGGCGGCGAAGGAGCATGTCCTGCCGCCGCCCTATGTGCTCAAGCCGATTTCGGAAGGCTCGTCCTACGGTGTGTTCATCGTCAAGGAGGGAACCTCGCATCCGCCGCAGGAATTGCTGCGCCCCGACTGGTCCTATGGCGACTTGATGCTGGCGGAAAAATTCATCGCCGGGCGCGAGTTGACTTGCGCGGTGATGGGCGACCGGGCGATGGGCGTCACCGAGATCAAGGCCGTGTCGAGCGATTGGTACGATTTCGATTCCAAATATGCTCCGGGGGGGTCAATTCATGAACTTCCTGCAAAAGTTAAAGAAAATATTTACCAACTTGTTCAAGATTTGGCGTTGAAGGCGCACAGGGCCCTCGGTTGCCGCGGCATGAGCCGAACCGATTTCCGTTACGACGATACCCCCGGTGGTGCGGGCGAGCTCGTCGTTCTGGAAGTCAATACTCAGCCGGGAATGACCGAGACCTCCCTTGCGCCCGAAATGGCCGCTTATGCCGGCGTTCCGTTCGGTGAGCTTGTGAAATGGATGGTGGAAGACGCCTCCTGCGACCGGTAGATGGGCTTGATCCAGCCCTCGCGTCTCCGCGCGCTGGGCTCACAGGCGCCGCGGCAAGCTCCTTCCCGGGTTTTTCGCTTTTCCATCCGCGGGTTGCGGGCCACGCCAAGACAGCGCCAAAGGCCGCGCCGCGGCGCCGTCCCCGCATCCGCGAGGAAAACGGCGCGCTCACCACCTTTCTGAGACTGCCGGGGCTCGGCTCGGTCCTCGCCATCGTCTTCCTCTCCGGGGCCGGTCTGTTCGGCGCCGTCGCCAACGGTCAATATGCTGCTTACGTGCAGGACTATGGCGCGCCCAACGACATGATCGCGCGCGCGCTCGGCTTCGGGATCGGCTCGGTCACCATCGCCGGCCAGCATGAAGTGACCGACAAGCAGATTCTCGAGATCGTCGGAGCCGATTCCAGACAATCGCTGCTGTTCCTGGACGCCGGCGAACTGCGCAACCGCCTGCTCGCCTTGCCGTTGATCAAGAACGCCAGCGTCCGCAAATTTTTTCCGGACCGCCTCGTCATCGACGTGACCGAGCGCAAGCCCTATGGCCTGTGGCAGAAGGACGGCGCGGTTTCGATCGTCGCCGCCGACGGCGCGCCGATCGACAAGCTGAACAATCCGAAATTCGAATCCCTGCCTTTCGTCGTCGGCGACGGCGCCAACGAGCGGATCGGCGAATATGTCGCGCTGCTCGACGCCGCCGGCGATTTGCGCGGCAAGATCCGCGCCGGCGTGCTGGTGTCGCGGCGGCGCTGGAACCTCAAGATGACCTCCGGCGTGGACGTGCTGCTGCCCGAGGCCAATCCGCGACAGGCTGTCGTCCTTCTGGGCCGGCTCGAAGCTCAATCCGGCCTCGTCGAAAAGGCGGTCGTTTCGCTCGACCTGCGCGTTCCCGGCAAACTTTACGTGCGCCTGACCGAGGAAGCCGCCGCCGCGCGGGCCGCCGCCCAATCGCACGCGAAGGGAGCGCGTAAATGATCGCCTCCGTCCATCTGCCCCGGATCAAGCCGATCTCCACGCGCAAGAGCTCGATCCTCTGCGTGCTCGACGTCGGCGCCTCCAAGGTGGTCTGCCTGATCGCCAAGCTGGTTCCGGCCGAACCGTCCGACCTTCTGCGCGGCCGCACCCACCGCACCCGCATCCTCGGCATCGGCCATCAGCGGTCGCGCGGCATCAAGGGCGGCGTGGTCATCGACATGGACGAGGCCGAGGCCGCGATCCGTCTCGCGGTGGACGCCGCCGAGCGCATGGCCAAGGCGCAGGTCGAAAGCGTGATCGTCGCCAATCACGGCGGCCGTCTCGGCTCGGCCTATTTCCATGCCCACGTGCCGGTCGCCCGCAGCGTCTCGCAGAACGACATCCATCGGGTGCTGGAGGCGACCAGCCTGCGCACCGCCCAACAGGGCCGGGCGATCCTGCACAGCCTGCCGACCGGCTTCACCCTCGACGGAGCAGGCGGCATCCACGACCCCAAGGGCATGATGGGCGAGGCGCTCGGCGCCGACCTTCATGTCGTCAGCGCAGACGCGGCGGCGCTCAGCAATCTTCTGCTCGCCGTCGAGCGCTGCCACCTGTCGATCGAGGCGGTGGTCGCGACGCCATATGCGTCCGGCCTGGCGGTTCTCGTGGACGACGAGGCGGTGCTCGGCGCGACCGTGCTCGACCTCGGCGGCGGCTCGGTCGGCGTTGGCGTGTTCCGCGACAGCAAGCTGCTGCACAGCGACGCCTTCGCCGTCGGCGGCAAGCACATCACCATGGATATCGCGCGCGGCCTCAACACCAAGCTCGCCGACGCCGAGCGGCTCAAGACGCTGTACGGCAGCGCCATCTCCTCGCCGTCCGACGACCGCGAAACCCTGACGGTTCCTCAGGTCGGCGACGACGGCGACGGCGCGATCCATATTTCCAAGTCGCAGCTCACGCGGATCATTCGCCCGCGCGTCGAGGAAATTCTCGAACTGGCGCGCGACCGCCTCAAGGCCGCGGGTTTCCAGCCAACCTCCGGCTGCCGGATCGTTCTGACCGGCGGCGCGAGCCAGCTCACCGGCCTGCCCGAAGCGGCGCGGCGAATCTTAAGCGGCCAGATCCGCGTCGGGCGTCCGCTCGGCGTCCAGGGCATGCCGGAATCGGCGAAAAGCCCCGGCTTTTCGGCCTCTGTCGGGCTGCTGGTCTATCCGCAATTCTCGAATGTCGAATATTTCGAGCCAAGCCGCTCCAGCGGGGGCGGGGAGCTGCGAGCGGCGGGCTATTTCGGCAGGGTCGGCCGCTGGATCAAGGACAGTTTCTAGAAGTGAAAGGCGACGCCGCCCTATGGCGGCAGGGTTCAAAGGCAAAGGGCGCGAGCGCGCTGCTCCAGGGAACAAGAGGACAGAAAATGACGATCAACTTGAAAGCGCCGGAATTGCGTGAACTCAAGCCCCGCATCATGGTGTGCGGCATTGGAGGCGCTGGCGGCAACGCCGTCAACAACATGATCGACTCCGGTCTCGCCGGGGTCGATTTCATCGTCGCCAACACCGACGCCCAGGCGCTGACCAGCTCCAGGGCCGAGCGCATCATCCAGATGGGCCTGCAAGTAACCGAGGGCCTCGGCGCCGGCTCGCAGCCGGAAGTCGGCCGCGCCTCGGCGGAGGAAGCGATCGAGGAAATCCGCGATCATCTCGCCGGCGCCCATATGGTCTTCGTCACCGCCGGCATGGGCGGCGGCACCGGCACCGGCGCGGCCCCAGTCATCGCCCGCACCGCGCGCGACATGGGAATCCTCACCGTCGGCGTCGTCACCAAGCCCTTCCAGTTCGAGGGCCAGCGCCGCATGCGCATTGCGGATTCCGGCATCGAAGAGCTGCACAAGGCGGTCGACACCCTGATCGTCATCCCGAACCAGAACCTGTTCCGCGTCGCCAACGAGAAGACGACCTTCGCCGACGCCTTCTCCATGGCCGACCAGGTGCTCTATTCCGGCGTCGCCTGCATCACCGACCTGATGGTGCGCGAGGGCCTGATCAATCTCGATTTCGCCGACGTGCGCGCGATCATGCGCGACATGGGCAAGGCGATGATGGGCACCGGCGAAGCCACCGGCGACCGCCGCGCCATTCTCGCCGCCGAGGCCGCCATCGCCAATCCGCTGCTCGACGAAGTGTCGATGAAGGGCGCGAAGGGCCTGCTGATCTCGATCACCGGCGGCAACGACCTCACCCTCTACGAGGTGGACGAAGCCGCGAGCCGCATCCGCCAGGAAGTGGACGAAGACGCCAATATCATCCTCGGCGCGACCTTCGACGTTGGCCTGGAAGGCGTGATCCGCGTCTCCGTGGTCGCCACCGGCATCGACAAGCCCGCCGGCGCCTCCGAGCTGAACGATCAGCGCGTCGCGGCCGAGGCGGTCGAACGCCTGCGCCTCCAGGCGGCGGCCCGTCAGGCCGAGTCCCCGCAGACCCCGCGTCCCGCGGCGCCCGCGCCTGCGCCGGAAGTCTATTATGCGGCTCAACCGGCCGAGCCGGCGCACGCTCCCCAGCAGGCCCCGGCCTATGCGCCGCCGCTGGCCGCCGAACAGAGCTATGCGCCGCACCACCCCGATGTGCAGATCAAACGCATGGCGCCGCCCCCGCCGGCCTATCAGGAGCCCCCGGCCGCGCCCATGCGTCGCATGGAGGCGCCTGCGGTCGCCCAACCCTTCGTTCCGCCGCCGGCCGAACAGCCTCTGCGCGCCCCGCGCATGCCGAGCATCGACGAGCTGCCGCTGCCGGGCCAGAACCTGATGCGCGGCGCCCAGCACAACGCTGCGGCGCCGGAGAGCCGCCGCCGCACCCTGCTCGAGCGTCTCGCCACCTTCGGCCTGAGCCGCGCCGAGGAACAGGCCGCCGCCGCGCCAACGCCCGCGCTCCAGGCTCCCGCGCTTCTGGCGCCCGCGCAGGCTCCCGCCCAGGCGCCCGCGCAGGCTTACGCCCAGGCTCCCTCGGGTTATGCGCCGCGCCCCGCCCAGCCTTCGCCTGTTCACGCCGAATATGCCAAGCGCCCGCCGGCGCAGCGCCCGGCCGCCATGATCGACGCCAATGGCCGCGGCTATCCGCGCGGCGACGAAGATCATCTGGAAATTCCCGCCTTCCTGCGGCGTCAATCGAGTTGACAAGGCCGCACGAGCGGCGCAAGAAACAAAAAAACCCGCCGAAAGGCGGGTTTTTTTCGTCATGGCGGTCCTGATCCGAGCAGAGTTAGAGCGTTTTCAAGCGAAGTGGAACCCGGTTCGCGTTAAGAAAACGCGTTAAAACAAGAAGCTAGACCATTTTCATGTTTCCTTGAAACTTGAAAATGGTCTAGACGTTTGATTGAGGCGATCGCGTCGAAAATGAGGTTAATTTGTAACAGGGGCGTAAGAAAGAGTGATTTGTGAGGATAGGCCGCGCCCGATACCTTTCATGTACGGCGAATCCTTGGTTTCCGAGGGCCGCAAGGCGCCTCGGACTTCGGTCTTGGGGTTTCGTCGCGCCACTTTCGGGATGGCGTTTTCGGGGCGACGTCGCAATGTCGTGGCCAAACCGGGGCGCAACCGCAATGGTCCCGCGGCTCTACGGGACGAGCAAACGGAAATATGATGAAGCAGCGCTTTCAGACCACGCTCCGCCAACGCATCGTTCTGGCTGGAGGGATTGGCGTTCACTCCGGCAAGCCTGTTCGTCTCGTTCTCAATCCCACTGAAGCCGACGCCGGTCTCGTGTTCCTGCGCAGCGGCCTGCCCGACGGCGGCAGCCGCACCATCGAGGCCAACTGGTCCAGGGTGACCATGACCGAGCTTTGCACCGTCATCGGCGACGGCGCTCAGCATATGGTCGCCACCATCGAACATCTGGTCGCCGCTTTGCGCGGCCTCGGGGTGGACAATTGCCTTGTCGAGGTCGACGGCCCCGAAGTTCCGATCATGGACGGCTCGGCTGCCGCTTTCGTCGACGCCATCGACCGCGCCGGGATCGTCCAGCTCGACGCCCGGCGCCGCTATCTCAAGATTCTCAAGCCGGTCCGCGTCGAACAGGGCCGGGCTTTCGCCGAGCTTCTGCCGGCGGACAAGGGTTTTCGGCTCGATGTCGAGATCGACTTCAAGAGCGAGGCGATCGGTCGCCAGCGCAAGATTCTCGATCTCGAACCGGCGGCGTTCCGTCGCGATCTGGCGCGCGCGCGCACCTTCGGCTTTCTCTCGGACGTCAAGAGGCTGGTCATGGCCGGCTTCGCGCTGGGCGCGTCGCTCGAAAACTCCGTCGGCATCGACGAGGACCGCATCCTCAACCCCGAGGGTCTGCGCTATTCCGACGAATTCGTCCGCCACAAAATGCTCGACGCAGTGGGCGATCTCGCGCTGGCGGGCGCTCCGATGGTTGGGGCCTACCGTTCCTATTGCGGTGGCCACAAGCTGAATGTCGCCGTGCTCGCGGCCCTGTTCGCCGACCGTTCGGCCTATCGTTTCGTCGATTATGCGCCGGTCCCGCGCGAAGGCGCCCGCGCCGACCTCGGTCTGGTCGCGGCTCCGGTCTATATGGCGGAGCGCAACTGAACCCGCTTGCGGGCAGGTCCGGTCGCGACGGCCGGGTCTTAAAATTGCCTCAAAAAGCCGCTTTTGCTTTTGCCCGTGCGCCGCGCTATGGGTTGGCCGCGGCGGCGCTGGCCGGGCGCGCCCCATTGGCGCTTTCGCCGCGATACAGCTGAACTTGTCCGGGCCTGGCGCGCCCGCGTGATCACGAGCGTGTTGAATGAACGATTCGCATTCCCTTGGCCTCAGGATTTTCCGCGCCCTTCTGGTCGCCGGGGCCGCATTGACCGTCAGCGCGCACTCGGCCTTCTGCTTTTCGTTGGACGATCTCAATCCCTTCGGCAAGAAGAAATACGAGATGAAGCTCGAGCCGGACGTCCCGGCGGATCGCATCTATAACGAGGGCCTGATCAAGATCGACCATCACGATTACGAGGCCGCCGCCAAGCAGTTCGCCGGTCTGCAGAAGCAATATCCGTTCAGCGAATGGGCGCGCAAAGGGCTGGTGATGGAGGTCTACGCCAATTACCTCAACCATTCCTATGTCGACGCGTCCACCGCCGCCGACCGCTATATTTCGCTCTATCCCAACACGGACGACGCGCCTTATGTGAACTATCTCGCCGGACAGGCGATGTATGGCGACATGCCCGATGTCCAGCGCGACCAGGACCGCGTCGTCAAGGCGCTGAAATATTACCAGACCGTGGTCGACAAATATCCCAAGTCGAAATATGCCGCGGACGCGCGTCTGAAGATCGCGATCTGCCGCGACCAGCTCGCCGGCCACGAGCTGGAGATCGGGCGCTATTATCTGAAGCGCGAAAACTACGCCGCGGCGATCAACCGCTTCCACGAAGTGCTGGCCAAATATCAGGACACCCGCGAGGCCGAAGAGGCGCTGGAGCGCCTGACCGAGGCCTATCTCGCCATGGGAATCACCCAGGAAGCCGAGACCGCCGCCGCGGTTCTGGGCGCGAACTACCCCAATTCGCAATGGTACAAGGACGCTTATGAGCGTCTCCAGTCGAACGGCCTGTCGCCGCACGAACATACGGATTCGTGGATTTCCAAGACCTTCAAGAAGGTCGGATTGAGCTGAGGCGCGTTTCCGTTTATTCCTGCGGACCCGGGGGCGAAAAGCTCCTGTCGAGGCAGGGTCCATGCTGGTTCAGCTCGCGATTCGCGACATTGTCCTGATCGACCGGCTGGAGCTGGAATTCGGCCCCGGCCTGACCGTGCTCACCGGCGAGACCGGCGCCGGCAAATCCATCCTCCTCGACGCCTTTTCGCTGGCCCTTGGCGGGCGCGGCGACGGCTCCCTGGTGCGCTCCGGC
Organism: uncultured Pseudomonadota bacterium; assembly: GCA_963703385.1. GTDB lineage: Bacteria > Pseudomonadota > Alphaproteobacteria > Rhizobiales > Beijerinckiaceae > Rhodoblastus. The sequence goes on along the minus strand of OY969816.1, from coordinate 1,988,656 downwards.
CAGGGGCAGGGGCAGGTCGTGGCGATTTTCGATCCGCCCCCGCGCCATCCCGCCCGCCTCGCCGCCGCCGAACAGGGCCTCGACGTCGAGGGCGACCTCATCCTGCGCCGTGTCCAGATGGCCGATGGCCGCAGCCGCGCCTTCGTCAATGACCAGCCGGTCAGCGTCCAGGCCTTGCGCGCCCTCGGCGACGCTTTGGTGGAAATCCACGGCCAGCACGACGACCGCGCCCTGGTCGACGCGGGCGTCCATCGCGACTTGCTCGATGCTTTCGGCGACAATGGCGATCTTGTCGCCAGAACCCGCGCCGCCCACGCCGCCCTGCGGGAGGCGGAGAGGGACCTGCGTGAAGAAACCGCGGCGGTCGAGGCCGCGCGCAAGGAGGCGGATTATCTCGCTCACGCCCATGCGGAACTGGCGAAGCTCAGCCCCCGCCCGGGCGAGGAAGAGGCGCTTGCGGCCGACCGCACGGCGATGCGGCAGGCCGAGAAAGTCGCCGGCGATTTGCGCGACGCCCATGACAGCGTCGCAGGCGACGGCTCGCCCCTGTCCACGCTCTCCGCCGTCTTGCGCCGGCTGGAGCGGCGCCAGCCGCAGGCGCCGCAGCTGATCGACCCGGCGCTGAAAGCGCTGGATTCGGCGCTCACCGCGCTCGACCTTGCCCAGCAGGCTTTGGATCAGGCCTTGCGCGACGCCGAATTCGATCCGCGCGCGCTGGAGCAGGCCGAGGAACGATTGTTCGCCCTGCGCGCCGCCGCGCGCAAATATGGCGCGCCAGTCGATCAGCTCCCGGCGCTGGTGGAAAAATTCGCCGCCGATCTCGCCGCGCTCGACGCCGGCGAGGCGCGTCTCGTCGCGCTGGCCAGGGCGCGGGAGGCGGCGGACTCCCATTATCGCGCCTGCGCCGCCGAACTGACCGAGGCGCGTCAAAAAGCCGCAAAGGCGCTCGACGTGGCGGTGGCCGCCGAACTGCCGCCGCTGAAACTGGAGCGCGCGGTTTTTTCGACCCAGGTTGTGACCGACCTCGATCAGGCCGGCCCCGAGGGGGCGGAACGAGTCGAGTTCTGGGTCCAGACCAATCCCGGCTCGCGGCCGGGGCCCATGATGAAGGTGGCCTCGGGCGGCGAATTGTCGCGCTTCATGCTGGCGCTGAAAGTGGCGCTGGCCGATCGCGGCTCGGCCCCGACTTTGGTGTTCGACGAGATCGATTCCGGCGCGGGCGGCGCGGCGGCCGACGCCATCGGGCAGAGGCTGGCGCGGCTCGGCGCCAGGGTGCAGGTGCTCTCCGTCACCCACGCGCCGCAGGTCGCCGCCCGCGCCACCACCCATATGCGGATTTCCAAGGATCTCGCCGACAAGGGCGCCCGCGCCGCCACCCGCGTCGCGCCATTGCAGGACGAACATCGGCGCGAGGAGATCGCGCGCATGCTCGCCGGCGCGACCATTACTGACGAGGCGCGGGCGGCGGCGGCGCGATTGATCGAGAACGCCGGCTAGCATGAAGAAAGGCGACGATCTCGCCCGCGCTCGCGCGGAACACCAAAAGCTCGGCGAGGAAATCGCCGCGCATGATCGCGCCTATTACCAGGAAGACGCGCCGGTCGTCTCGGACGCGGACTATGACGCCTTGCGCCGCCGCTACGAGGCGCTGGAAAAACAGTTTCCGGAACTCGCCGACGAGGAATCGCTGAGCAAGAAGGTCGGCGCGGCGCCGGCGGAGAAATTCGCCAAGGTCGCCCATGCCGTCCCCATGCTCTCGCTGGGCAATATTTTCGCCGACGACGAAGTGGCGGATTTCGTCGCGCGGGTAAAACGCTTTCTGGGGCTCGACGCGAAGGCTGAACTCGCCTTCACCGCCGAGCCCAAGATCGACGGACTGTCCTGTTCGCTGCGTTATGACAACGGTTTTTTGGTCAGCGCCGCCACACGCGGCGACGGTCTGGTCGGCGAGGACGTGACCGCCAATGTTGGCGCCATTGCCGACATTCCGCAAAAGCTTTCGGGCGCGGCGCCGGAAATCATCGACGTGCGCGGCGAGGTCTATATGAGCCACGCCGATTTTTCCGCGCTCAACGCCAAACAGGCGGCGGCGGACAAGCCGGTCTTCGCCAATCCGCGCAACGCGGCGGCCGGCTCGCTGCGCCAGCTCGACCCCAATGTGACGGCGCAAAGACCGCTCAAGTTTTTTGCCTACGCCTGGGGGGAGCTGATTTGGGGCGCCGTCGAGCCGGACATGCCCGCCGACAGCCAGATCGGCATGATGGCGGCTTTTCGCGCCTTCGGCTTCAAGGTCAACGTGTTGACCAGGCTCTGTTATACGGCGGAACAGATGCTCGCGCAGTTCCGCGACATCGAAAGCCGGCGCGCAACGCTTGGCTATGACATCGACGGCGTGGTTTACAAGGTCAACGATCTTGCGCTCCAGCAGCGGCTCGGCTTTGTCGCGCGCGCGCCGCGCTGGGCGACCGCCCATAAATTCCCGGCGGAAAAGGCGACCAGCGTGTTGCGCGACATCGAGATCCAGGTCGGGCGCACGGGCGTGCTGACCCCGGTGGCGCGGCTCGATCCGGTCACCGTCGGCGGGGTGGTGGTCTCCAACGCCACCCTGCACAACGAGGACGAAATCGCCCGCAAGGACATACGCATCGGCGACACAGTGATCGTGCAGCGCGCCGGCGACGTGATTCCGCAAATTCTCGGCGTCGTACTTGAAAAACGCCCGGCGGAGGTGAGGGCAGAATCGGCGCGCTACCAATTCCCTCACGTCTGCCCGGCCTGCGGCTCGGCGGCGGTGCGCGAAATCGACGCCAAGACCGGCGAGCCGGAGGCGGCGCGGCGCTGCACCGGAACGTTAGTTTGTCCGGCGCAAGCAATTGAAAGACTGAGACACTTTTGTTCACGTAACGCTTTCGACATCGAGGGTCTGGGCGACAAGCAGATCGCCTTTTTCTACGAGAAAGGCCTGATCGAGACGCCGGCCGACATTTTCAAGCTGGAACGGGAGGACAAAAAGAGTCTGACGCGCATTGAAAATTTCGAAGGTTTCGGCAAGGTCTCGACCCGGAACCTGTTCGAGGCGATTCAAGCGCGGCGCGAGATCGCGCTCAACCGTTTCATTTTCGCGCTCGGCATACGCCATGTCGGCGAGACCAACGCCATCAGGCTGGCGCGGTCCTTCGAGACTTTTGAAAATTTGCGCGAGACCGCGCGTCATGCCGCGCCTGACAGCGAGGCCCGGCAGAGGATCAACGACATCGACGGCATTGGCGACGTCGTCGCGGAGGCGGTGGCGGATTTCTTTATCGAGCCGCATAACGAGCGGGCGCTCGACGCGCTGCTGGCGGAAGTGCGCATCCTGCCGATGGAGGCGGTGAAGAGCGGCAGCCCGGTGGCGGGCAAGACCGTGGTCTTCACCGGCGCCTTGCAGAAAATGACCCGCGACGAGGCCAAGGCCATGGCCGAACGGCTCGGGGCCAAGGTGTCGAGCTCGGTGTCGAAAAAGACCGATCTCGTCATCGCCGGCGCCGAGGCCGGCTCGAAACTGACCAAGGCGCGGGAACTCGGCGTGGAAGTGATCGACGAGGACGCCTGGCTGGCGCTGGCTGGGGCCCAATGACCCCGGCGAGGTGGTTGCAACCCTTGCCTCCGCTCTCTATCTCAGCGAGGGTAAGCGCGAAAACCATGTTCGACGACATCTACAACCGCAAAATCCTCGAACTCGCCGGCAATATTCCGCGGCTCGGCCGGCTCGCGGCGCCGCAGGCTTCGGCGGAGGCCCATTCGCGGCTGTGCGGCTCTTCGATCATTGTCGATCTTTCGCTGGAGAACGGCCTTGTGTCCGATTACGCGCAGGAGGTGAAGGCCTGCGCGCTGGGCCAGGCGGCGTCTTCGGTCATGGGGCGCAACATCATCGGGACGGATCCTGAGGAATTGCGGCGCCTGCGCGAGACGATGCGCAAGATGCTCAAGGAAAACGGCCCGCCGCCTCAGGGCCGCTTCGCCGACGCCGGCGTGCTGGAGCCGGCGCGCGACTACAAGGCGCGCCACGCTTCGATCCTGCTGGTGTTCGACGCGGTGGCTGAAGCTTTGGACAAAATCGAGCAAAATCGCGCCCGATCGGGTCAATGATCCTGATCAATGCATTTTCTATCGAATATGTTAGGTTGTTTGTTCTAGCGAGGGATCTGAACGTGCGGCAACGCAAGGGCAAGCCCATGTCGCCAGACGTGCCGCGAACAGCGAAGTTCAGGTTGCCGAACGCGGGACGATGAGGAGAATGTCATGAAAACTCTGCTTCCGGATCTCTGGACGCGCGACTTTCTGACAGATCCCTTCCGCGCCTTCGAAAGGGATATGTTGGGGCGCGAATTTCCGAAAATGTTCCAGACGCTCGCAACGCAGGAATCCATGGCTCCGGTGCCGGCGATGAACATCGCCGAATCGGAGACCGCCATTGAGGCGACCCTGGAAATTCCGGGCGTCGAGGAAAAGGACATCAAAGTTCGCGTCGAGGGCGATCGACTGATCGTCTCCGGCGAGAAGAACTGGGAAACCAAACGCGAGGAGAAAGATTGGCACGTGATGGAACGCCGGTTCGGCTCGTTCTACCGCACGGTGGCGCTGCCGTTCGAACCTGCGGCGGATGCGATCACCGCCCATTATGACAAGGGCGTGTTGCATCTGAGAGTTCAGAAACCCGCCGCCAAGGTGACGGCCGCTAAGACCATTCCCGTTATGGCTGGCGCGCCCAAGGCCGAAGAACCGCCGAAAGTCCAGTAACGGCGTCAAACCAAATCGAAAAGCACCCGGCCGGCCCCCTCAAATGGGGGCCGGAGCTTTTTGGCGGCGCGATCACGTCAATCCCGCAAATCCACCCTGATCGGCACATGGTCCGAAGGCTTGTCCTTCGCCCTCATGTCCTTGTCGATGGTCACGCTGTGCAAACGGTCGGCGGCCTGGGGCGAGAGCAGGAGGTGGTCGATGCGCAGGCCATGGTTCTTCGGCCAGGCGCCGGCCTGATAATCCCAAAAAGTGTATTGCTTGTCCGCGTCGGTGGTGGCGCGCAGGGCGTCGGTAAAACCGAGCGCCAACAATTCCCGAAACTTTTGCCGCGTCGGCGGGGCGTAAAGCGCGTCGCCGAGCCAGGATTCCGGATCATAGACGTCGCGGGCGTCGGGAATGACGTTAAAATCGCCGCATAAAACCAGCCGCTCCTCGTTGGTCAGCAGTTTTTTCGCATGGGCGATCAGCCGGTCCATCCAGGCGAGCTTGTACAAGAATTTGTCGGTCCCGAGCGGATTGCCGTTGGGCAGGTAGAGGCAGCCGACGCGCAGCACCGTCTTGCTCCAGGGGATCACCGCCTCGATATAGCGCGATTGCGCATCGCCTTCGTCGCCTGGAAGGCCGACGGCGACCTCCATCGGCGCCTTGGAGATGATGGCGACGCCGTTGTAACTCTTCTGGCCGTGGATCGCGACATTATAGCCCTCGGCCTCGACTTCGAGGCGCGGGAATTGCTCCTCCAGGCATTTCAGCTCCTGAAGGCATAGAACGTCGGGTTTGACCTCGCGCAGATAGGCGACCAGCGCCTCGACGCGCTGGCGCACCGAATTGACGTTCCAGGTGGCGACGCGCAAAGCTCAGCTCCGCCGCGCCGAGGCGCGCTCCGGCGCCAAGGACTTGGTTTCGGCGCGCATCAGCTTGGGCGTCGGCCCGTGGGGCGTCACGCCTTCGCGCATAAGAGCGCGGCGCAACGGCCCCACCGCCGAGAAGAAATTGAGGGCGAAGGCGCGGGCGAAATCGACCGGCAAAGCGTGGATCAGCAGCGAACGGTTGAGAACGTCGATGCTGCGCATCCGCAGGCCGATGTCGCGGGCGCGCTGGCGTTCGTAACGCTGCAGCCCGCGCGCGATGTCGTCGGCCTCGTCGAGATTCACGCCCTCAAGGCAATCGACCAGATTGGCGATGTCGCGCAGACTCAGGTTGAGGCCCTGGGCGCCGATCGGCGGGAAGAGATGGGCCGATTTGCCGATCAGCGCCATCCGCGTTCCGGTCACCCGCGAGGTTTTGAGCGCGCCCATGGGGAAGGCGCCGAGGGGGCCGTCCATCGTGATCTTGCCAAGCAGGCCGTGGGAGGCGTCCTCGATCTCGGCGGCAAGCTCCTCCGGCGCCAGCGCCTGCAGGCGCAGGGCGTCGCGCGGCGTGACCAGCCAGACGAGGCTGGAGCGGTAGGGCGCGCCCTCGCGCCCGCGCAGCGGCACGAAGGTGAACGGGCCAGAGCGCTTGTGGAATTCGGTCGAAATCTGGTGATGGGGCTTTTCGTGGGCGAGCAAAGCGGTCAGCGCCACCTGCGGATAGGACCAGGTGGTGACGGTGATGCCCGCGATCTGCCGCGCCTGGGAATTGCGGCCCTCGCCCGCGACGAGAAAGGTCGCCTCGATCGAGCCGCCGGAGGCGAGCCGCGCCCGCGCGCCGGAAAAATTCAGATCGAAATGGTCGATCAGGTCTTCGATCAGGCTGATCGAGGGATTTTCGCGCGCCGCCTCGGCCAGTTCCGCGACCAAAGCATTATTCTCGATATTCTCGCCGAAGGCGTCGAGGTCGATTTCGCGCGAGCGGAATTCCTTAGGGCTAGTCGGGAAGATCGAGCCGGTGTCGTCGATCATCCTGATGCCTTCCATCGGGGCGGAATGTTCGGCGAGGCGCGGCCAAAGCCCGAGCGCGCGATAAAAGCGCAGCGAGCCTTCGAACAAGGCGACGGTGCGGCCGGCGAGATGGGTCTCGATCTTGCCCACGACGACGACCTTGCGGCCCTGCGCCGCGAAGGCGTGCGCCGCCGAAAGCCCCGCCGCGCCCGCGCCCGCGACGAGGACGTCGCATGCAATATGCTCGAGCGGTTGGCGCACGCCAGAGCGAGAGCCTTCTTTCTCGTCGAGCTTTTGGCGCACGCCAGAGCGAGAGCCATCCCCAATGTCTTCTTTCGGCTTTGCCTTCGCCGGATGTTTCGCTGGACTATTTTTCGCCGGACTCATGGCCCAATCCTCTTCTTTGCCCGGATCAGTTTACGGCGCGGCGATTTGGAAGGGCAAGCGGACTTTGCGGACAAGTCGAAACGCCGCATCCATGGCGCGTTAACGGCTTCCCGCCAATATGCGCGCATGAGCGAAACGACCGACACGCAGATCCACCGCCGCGCTTTCGTGGTCGGCGCGGGGCTGGCCGCCGCGGCGGGCGCCGGCCTGCTGGCCTGGCGTCATCCGGGTCTGAGGGCGCGGCTGTTCAATCCTTTTCGCGCCGATCGTTTCGATCTTCCGGCCCTTCCCGGGCTGAAGGACGCTTCGGACGCTCCGGTTCCGGGCTTTTCCTCGGCGAGCATCGCCGGGCAGGCGGTCTATCTCAACGCCTTCGCCTCCTGGTGTCCGTCATGCCGGGAGGAGCACCAGGCCTTGATGGAATTCGCCGCCTCGGGCGCGAGGATCCATGGCGTGGCTTCGCTGGACGCGCCGGAGGAAACGCTTCGTTTCCTGCAACAGCGCGGCAATCCCTTCGCCAGGCTCGGGGTGGACCGCCACGGCTATCTGTTGCGGGCGCTCGGCGCGCGCGGCGTACCGACGCATTTCGTCTTCGCCCCGGCGCCGAATCTGGCCCTGGTCGAACAAGGCCCGATGACGGTCGCTCAACTGCGGGCGAAAATCCTGCCCGCGCTCGCCTAATCTCCCCGCGCGGCGATGGGGATCTTGGGCGGGTTGCCGAGACGCCGGTCGAGATAGGCGCCGACCTTTCCGATCAGGTCTTCCACGCGGTCCTCGAAGAAATGATTGGCGCCTTCGACCACGGCGTGTTCGATCACGATGCCCTTCTGGGTCTTGAGCTTCTCGATGACGCTTGTGACGTCCTTGATCGGCGCCACCCGGTCCTGGTCGCCATGGACGAACAGGCCGGAAGACGGGCAGGGCGCCAGAAAGGTGAAGTCGAAGCGGTTGGCGGGCGGGGCGACCGAGACGAAGCCCTCGATTTCCGGCCGGCGCATCAGGAGCTGCATCCCGATCCACGAGCCGAAGGAAACCCCGGCGATCCAGCACGAGCGGGCCTCGGGGCTGATGGCCTGCGCCCAGTCGAGCGCGGCCGCCGCGTCCGACAATTCGCCCTGGCCGTGGTCGAAAGAGCCCTGCGAGCGGCCGACGCCGCGGAAATTGAAGCGAAGCACGGAGAATCCGCGCTCGGCGAAAGTGTAATACAGGTGATAGACGATCTGGTTGTTCATCGTCCCGCCAAATTGCGGGTGCGGATGAAGAATGATCGCGATGGGCGCGCCGCGCTGTTTGGACGGGTGGAACCGTCCTTCGAGACGACCGGCGGGTCCGTTGAAAATCACCTCGGGCATGGGTTTACTCTTGAACTGCGACTATCAGCGGCCTTCTTACCCAAGCGCGGGCTTTCAAAGCAAACTAATTCGACATAATTTCGGGGCGCCGTCGCGATGCGACGCCAAGGGCCGGAGAATTCCTTGCTGCTCGTCTCTCGAATTTTTTGGCTCATGCTCGCCGCCGCCGCCGCCCATTTCCAGGACGGGCTGGCTTTTCCGACCTTGCTTCTCGCCAGCTTGATCGGCTGGCGTGGCTGGCGGCCCTGGTGGATCGTCCCGGTCGTCGCCGCCGAGGCGATTTATGCGTCCGACCTTTTCGCGCAGGCCAGCGGCGGCGGCAAACTGCCCGGCGCGATGAGCAATGTGTTCTTTCAACTGATCGTGTTCGCTTTTCTCGCGCTGATCGGCTTGGGGCTCGGCTGGGCGATCAGGCGGCGCCACGTTTGAAAGGCCGCCCCTCCGCGGCTCACCACTCGAAGCCGAGATCGGGGCCGACGGGAACGATATTGCCGACCGGTTCGGCGACAAGGCGGATATAGTCGTCATTGCCGATCACGCGCCGCCGCGTCCGGATCGGGCCGGCATAGAGCCAGTAATGGTTGGAGGTCACGAAAAAGGGCAAAGGCACGCCTGGACGGGGATGCACCGTCAGCCGCCTCATGGCGAAAGCCGGGCTGGACATGGCGAAAGCGCAGGCGATGGCCGCGCCGATTGCGAAAACACGCATACCCATCCGGCCGCCTCCAGAAATCGCGACGCCTTTCTGGAGAATTGGCGATCGCCGGGGCCTTTTTCAAGCTCCCGGCTGCGGTGAGGAGGTCGAGAGCAACGCCGTCGCCCCCCGATCCGTGCGATCCGCCGCAAATTCAGCAACGGCATATTCTCAAAGTCCGGGGCGCCGGATGGATGATCGCGGAATCATGACCGGTTCGCTGCGCCGCGCCGCACTGATCTGGCTCACGGATTGCTGACGATCGTCGGCCTCGCCACAACGCTCATTGCCTATGACCATGCGCGGGAGGAGGCTCTAAGCGGCGTCGAGCGTCAGCGCGCTGAAACCGAAGCGCCGGAGCACCGCGCGCGCCCGCTGGGCGAGCTGCGCGCGCGCCTCCTCGTCAGACCAGTCGTCCGAGGCAGGCTGGCCGCCATGGGAGAGCAGCAGCACGGTCTTGCCGCGGACTGTCCAGGCGTCGACGTCGGGGCTTTTGGCCCAGCCGGCATGGAACAGCGCGTCGAGCAATTGCTGCGGCGGGCGACCAGGCTGATGGTGGACCGCGATATGAAAGCCGTTCGAGGCCGGGTCATGTTTCAGGACGACATCGACGTTTAAGGTCATGCGGTTCCTCGCAGGCGCAGCACGGCGGACCCCCCGGCGCGCGGCAGGCGCCCCGAACAAGGGGCGTTTTTTTATTGCCAGTGCGGAGAACGAGACTTACGATTTTTCGGTGGAAGTCAATGGGGCCGACACGGTCGCTGGGCGCTTCCTGAACGGCCGCTTGCCTTTCCGCCACTTCAAAATTTTGTGAGGGGCGCGTCGGCCGGTCATCAGCCATTGTCGGCGTGGATGCTGCAAAGCGGCATGAGTGTGGTTCAGCGCTCCGCCTCGGCGCCGGCATCAAAATTCGGTTGAGAGCATATTCCCAAAAAGTTGCAGACTTCTTGGACAAGAATATGCGTTGAAACAATGAACTAGAGCATTCTTTCGATCCGCAAGGAACCGAAAGTGCTCTAGAATGATTTTTTATAGCAACCGAGCATAAGTCGCAGGTCCTGAGTTGAAATCGGGTTTACTGTCATGAACGGGACGCCAGCCGAACGCGATCCGTTTTTTCGCGCAGGCAGCCATGCGTCGGATCCGGCGTGGACGCGCCCGATTTCGGCGGGTCTGGTCAGGATGGCCGCATGGCGATCACAGGCGCCCTGGTGGTCGGGCGTCGCCTTGGGCGTGCTGGCCGCCGCCGCCGGGGGACTGGGCAGGCTGGCGCTGGCCGGAGAAACGTCGACCAGGGTCGTTTACCTGCCGTTTTATCCCGCAGTGACCATTGCCACCCTTGTCGGCGGACTGCCCGGCGGAGCGGCGGCGATCGTTTTTTCCGCCGTGCTGGCTCACCTTTTCGTCCCCGCCAACGACGCCGCCGACTGGCTCGCCTCCGCGGTGTTCATCCTGAGCAGCGCCGCCATCGTCGGGCTCACCGAAATGCTGCTGCGGACGCGGGCGCAGGCGCTTGCCTCCGAGGCGACGCATCAATACGGCGCCATGCTTTCGGCGATTGTCGAATCCTCAGCCAATGCGATTTTTTCCTCCGATCTCGAGGGGCGGATTCTCACCTGGAACAGGAGCGCGGAAGACCTCTATGGTTACGCGGCGAGCGAAATCATCGGCCGGAACGTGGCCCTGCTGACGCCGCCCGACCGCAAGGAAGAAGTTTCGGCGATTATCAGGGCCATCAGCCAAGGAGAGGCTTACCGCAGCCTCGAAACCGAACGCCAAAGGAAAGACGGCGGCCGCTTCGCCGCGCAAGTCACGGCGTCGCCGATCCGCAACGCTTCGGGTCGGCCGGTCGCTATTTCCACAGTCGTCCATGACATCACCGAATCGAAACGCGCCGAAAATTCGTTGCGGGACTCGCTCAGGGAGGTGACGGACCTCAAGGCCGCGCTCGACGAGCACGCCATCGTCGCGATGACCGATCGGGCTGGACGGATCACCTATGTGAACGACAAGTTCTGCGCGATCTCGAAATATTCGCGCGAGGAATTGCTGGGTCAGAACCACCGCATCATCAACTCCGGCTTCCATTCCCGGGAATTCTTCCGCGTCATGTGGACGACCATCGCCAGCGGCGGGGTGTGGCGCGGCGAGTTGCGGAACCGGGCCAAAGACGGCTCGATTTACTGGGTCGACACGACCATCGTGCCGTTCCTCGACGCGCACGGCAGGCCCCGCCAATATGTCGCCATCCGCGCCGACATCACCGATCGGAAAAACACCGAGGCTCAGCTGCGCGAAAGCCAGCATCGAACCTTGCTGGCCACCGAGGCGACCGAGGTCGGCATCTGGGAATGGAATGTCGCGACCGACAGGATTTGGTGGGACGCCCAGATGTTCCGGATCTACGGCATGGCTCCCACCGACGACGGCTTTATTTCATACGCCGACTGGGCCGGCTCCGTGGCGCCGGAGGATTTGCCTCGGCAGGAAGAATCGCTGCAAAAGACTGTTCGCGATGGCGGCCGCGGCGAGCGTGAATTCCGCATCCGGCGCAAGGACGACGGCGAAATCCGCGAGATCCACGGGGTCGAAACGGTTCGCGCCAATTCGGAGGGTCGGGTCGAATGGGTGGTGGGGACCAATCTTGACGTCACCAAGCGCAAGGAGGACGAAGAGCACATCCGCTTGCTGATGGGCGAGGTCAATCATCGCTCGCGCAACCTGCTCGGCATCGTCCAGTCCATCGCGAAACTGTCCGCGAAACACGCCGATCCCGTCCATTACGCGTCGGACCTGTCGGAACGCATTTCGAGCCTGGCCGCGTGCCAGAACCTTCTGGTCGCCAGCGATTGGAAGGGCGTCAACGTCGCCGATCTGACACATGCGCAATTGAGCTCGTTCCGCGATCTTATCGACCATCGCATTGTTGTCGAGGGGGCGCCAATGCGGCTTCGTCCCGCCGCGGCGCAGGGAATCGGCATGGCCTTGCATGAGCTCGCCACCAACGCCGCCAAATATGGCGCGCTGTCGAACGACAATGGGCGCGTACGCCTAAGCTGGGGCGTCGCAGCCGACGAGACGGAGCCGATGTTCTGGATGCAATGGCTGGAAGAGGACGGCCCGAAAGTGGCGGCGCCCACCCGCACCGGCTTTGGCCGCACGGTGATCGTTTCGATGACCGAACATGCCATGAAAGGAAAAGTGGTCGTCGATTATCCCGAAACCGGTCTATCGTGGAGGCTGCGCGCGCCGGTCCATACCACGCTGGATATCGAGCTTCCCCCATCTTTGGGACGGTTTCCCGGGTGATTTAAGCTCCTCTTCGGGCCGGATGGTTTGGTCTTATCCTGTTTCAGACAACGACGGCAGGCGGTTGGAGAAAACATCCCGCGCCCGGTCCTGGCCTTGGCTTCCGAGCCCGTTCCCCACGCCTGCAAATAGACGCCCGGCGCCCTCGTCGATTGGCCGTTTTGGACCATGACCGTCGCCAGCCATTGTTTCAAAAGAAAAAATTGCGCCGCCGCACATTAGTTGTAGAATGTCAGTTATCCATTGGCGTCGATTTCGTATCGATTGGACGGAGCCAGCAGAATGTTACGCATCCTGGTGATTGAAGACGAGTTCTTCGTGGCGGCCCATATCGATAACTTATTGAGCGACGAGGGGCATGAAGTCATCGGGCCCGTCGGGACGGTTGATGAGGCGACTTATCTGGCTCGCGCCGAAGAACTTGACGGCGCGCTCCTCGATGTCAACCTCGACGGCGGCCGCGTCGATGATGTCGCCGATATTCTGACCGAGCGTCAGGTCCCGTTTTTGTTCGTGACCGCTTATGGGCGCGACAACCTCCCGCTGGGGCACCGAAACGCCGTCGTGGTGCATAAACCCTTCAATGACGCTGATCTGAAGCGCGAGGTGCGGCGGTTCAGCCGGTAGGCCAACGCGTCCGTCCAAGTCGCCAACAAAGTCTTCAATTCCTTCGTCGCGGGGCCGCAATTGCGACGGCTGATATTGGCTCACCAAAGGCTTGGATCTGTTCGGCGAAAAAAATGCTCGACCAAAGCGATTCATGGTTTGCCGAGTGAACCATCGGGCCTCGCCGTCCCGCGGTTTCCTCCTTCGGAGGCCTTATGACGCCGGCCCGCCGGAAACCCGCTGCATCCTCCAATGGGCCGGCGTCCGAAACCCTCGTATGAGGGCACTGGTGTCAATCGCCAATTTTTGGTCTCGGTGAACTCCGATTTGTGAGACAGGGTGAACTTCCTGCCAACCTCGTATCCGGTGGGATCTTTTGATCCCTAACCACGATCCCAGCATCCGGGAGAAGGAGTTACTTGCGGCGGGTCCAATCTTCACATCGGCGCCCTGATGGGCCCTCGGGTTTCTTCGGCGACCGCCAACCATCGACCTCTTTTTGACGAAAAATGAAAGCCGATCTTACGCCGGCTTCATTTTCGCTCCGTCAGGAATGACGCCATCCTTCACGTAACGCCACAAAGCGACGAGCAGCTTGCGAGCCAGCGCCACGACCATGATTTTCTTGACCCGTCCTCCTCCCATTGCGCCGACGCGAGCGCGGAACCAGATGGACAAAGCGCTGTCCGGTTGCCAGCGCAACCACATCCAGGCGAGTTCCACCATCGCGGCGCGCAATCTTCGGTTGCCGTCTTTTCCGATCCCTTGCTCACGCTCGCTGCCGCCGCTGGAGAACGGCGTTCCGCCAAGCCCAACATATCCGCCAAGCGCGCGTCGGTTTCGAAACTGCCGCACGAATGCCTCACGCACAAGAAGTGTGGCGAAGTCCGCGCCGATGGACCGCAATGCCGTCAGCGAACGGATCATCCTTTCCGCTTCATCTGCCGGCGCGTCTTTTTTGAGAACGGCGTCACGCGCCGACTCCACCTGTTCAATCAATTTCAGAACGAGATCAAGACGATCGAGCAGACGTTCGATACGCGCTTTCGCCTTTTCAGGAATGGGATCGCCGTCCGGCTGGCGCAGGGAATCCAATTGCTCGCGACGATCTCGCCGCAACGCCTTGTATCCCTTTATGCCCAGCGTCGCCAAAATGCCGTCGATCTTGTTGACGATCGAGCGCCGCTCCCCGGTCAAATCCTCCCGTTCCCGATACGCACGCCGCGCTTCCTCGTCGGCTTCGCTCGGGATCGGCACCATTGAACAGACCCGAGGCTCGCCCCGTAGCCAAGCCATCAAAGTGCGCAGCAACATCTCGACGTCGATGATATCTGTCTTTGCCCGTCGTGCCCGCCGATCCACCGGAAGGCTAGACGGCTGGATCACGTGGACTTCGATGCCGCGTCGGATCAGGAAACGCGCCAGCCAAAATCCGTCGCGCCCAGCTTCATGGGTAAGTATGACCCTGGTGATCTTGCGACCCGCCGCCGAGCACCTGGCTATTAGACGCTCGATAAACGATGCCAATCCGTCGCCGCAAGTTTCCAGCACATGTCGCGAATGCCGGCTGACGCCAGGCAATTGAACCGCCAGCACCCATTTCTTCTCGCTCAATTCCAGAGCGCCAATTATGGCGGAGTCGTAGTCAAGGCCGGCCTGCGTGGATCCCGAGAATTGAGACATGTTCCTTCTCCTTGAGGTCATTCGACAGCTCAAGGATACTCGACCTTGGCCGCCGTGTGGCCCTCATAGGATCTTCACAACATGAAACCGTCGCCTGCGCCGGCTGCAATGGCCGATTCGCGCCGAACGCGGTCATCTCCGGACGGCGACATGGGTCAGATTTCGACCGCTACAGCGCGTTCGTAAATCATTGCGTCGAACGCGCTCCGTTATTTCATTGTTTGACGCATATTCTGATCCGAAAAGTCTATCAACTTTTCGGGAATATGCGCTAGTTCCATGGCTCGGGGCCAAGATCGGGGCCCACCGGGACGATATTGCCGATCGGGTCTTCGACCAGCCGGGCGTAATTGCCGCTCGGGTCGCTTCGCTCGGGGACGACATTGCCCGGATTGAGCCAGCTGTCGCTCGACGTGACATAGGACGGCAGGGGGATGCCGCGGCTCGGATGGACCGTGAGGGCCGATTGAGCCAGGACGGAGCCGAAAGCCGCAACGGCGCCGATGCACGCGGCGCCCAAGGCCCAAAGAATTTTGCGCATCTCAACCTCTTTTCCAGCGTCGCGGGAGGCTCACCTTTGGGCGGAAGGCGCGAAGGAATGCAGGAGCACGGCGAAACTGTGCCTCTGGGTCGCGTCCATGCTGGCGAACAGCGGGGCCGCGGCCTGCGCGACCCTTTGCAGTTCCTCGCCGCGCGCGATGAGGTCTTTTGAGGCGAGCTTCATGCCGGAGACGACGTCGTCCTGGTCGCGGAAAGCGGCGGCTTCCTTCATGGCTTCCTTCTGGCGTTGGGCCCGCGCGGCGATGACCTGGCGCGCGACTTGTTCCAGATTGTCCCAGTCCTTTGCCTGCGCCGGCGTCAGGCGCAGCCCGGCCTTGATGGCGGCGATCCGCGCGTCGACGATGGTCGCGCGATCCGCCTCGGATTGTTGCGCCGGGGCCGAGGCTTGAGACGATTCCGCCGCCGCCGGGCGCAGCGGGGAGAAGGCAAGCAGAGCCGCCGTCATGACGAGGAGAAAATATCTGTTCATCGAACCCTTCTCTTATCAGCGCATCCAATCGGGGCGGACCATGCCCCGATTTGACCGCTTCCACAAGCCAAGCCCACGCAATTTCAGGGCAGCATCAGCACCGGCGTGCCGACATGGACGCGATTGTAAAGGTCGACGACGTCCTCGTTGTACATGCGGATGCAGCCATGCGAGGCGGCGCCGCCGATGGTGGCGCGCATCCTCCGGGTCGAGCCGTGGATCGCGACTTCGGAGCGATCGAGGGTGATGGCGCGGGCGCCCATCGGATTGTTCGGCGCGCCGCCGCGCACGTGGCGCGGCAGAAACGGCTCTTCCTCCAGGACTTCTGGCGGCGGAACCCAGTCGGGCCGCACATATTTCCCGTTGACCGAGGCGCTTCCCGACCATCCCCATCCGCGCTTGGGCACGCCGACCGGATATTCGATCGCCCGCCCATCGCCGAGGACGAAGAACAGGCGGCGCCGCGCCGTGTCGATCACCACGGTTCCGGGCTCGGCGCCGGTTTCGTAACGTACGAATTGTTTGGCCTGCGCCGGATGGGCGCCGCAAAGCGGCGCGGCGAAAAAGAGGGCGGCGATCAGGCGCTTGCGCAAGCCGGCGATTGGCTTCAGACTTTCACCCCTCGAAGGGAGGGAATGGGCCATGTTCATGCGCGCCCTGGTTTTCGCCGCCGTTACGTTCTCTTGCCTCGCCGCCACAGCCGCCCCGTCGACGCTCGAGGGCGTCAAGGACATCGCGCTCCACGCCAAGGACGGCAAGACCATCGTGATCGGGCGCGCGACCTTTACGCCGGAGGGCGACAAGGCGCGTTTCAGGATCGACCTCGATGCTAAAAAATTCACCCAATATTTCCTTTCGATGCGCGAGTTCAAATGCGTCGAGGCTCAGGAAATCCTGTGCCATGTGCCTTACCCTTATGCCAATCCCGGCGTCGTGACCGCTCTCGACCCGTCATGGCTCGAACATGCCCTGCTGTTCTTTTACAAAAATCCGGGCGATTATGGCGCGAAAATGTCGCATGGGATCATTTTCACCCTGACCGCGACCAAGGACGGCTTCGCCGGCAAGGCGCAATCGATCGACCTCGACGAAATCGCGATCCCGCCCGACGACCAGAGCAGGGCTTTCTTCACCCCGGACCATCGCTATGACATCCAGCCCGGGGAGCGCTGGTTCGATAGCCTGAGCATCGAGCCGCATCGTTGACCCGCCGCAAGGCAAAAACGCGTCCAAGCGCCTATATGACGGAAGAGAACCAAAGGGAGCGGCGCGGGCCGGAGAAAAATGCGCACCATTGACGAAACCAATCCCGACATGCCGGAGATCAATCCGCAAAAGGTCTGCTTCATCGCCGCCAAGGCGCGCGAGCTGCTCAGTGAGGACGAAGGCGCCAAGCCCGACGCCTCCAACGCCACGGACGACGGGGGGCGGACCATCCTCACCGACGCCGCCTATGGTCCGATCCGCGCGGAGCTGGAGCAATTCATCGCCGATCTCGACGTGGACGAGGCCGCGGCGCTGGTCGCCCTGATGTGGATCGGGCGCGGCGATTTCGAGTTCAAGGACTGGGAGGACGCGGTGGCGCAGGCGCGCGACCGCAGCCAGACGCCGGCCGCCCGTTATCTGCTCGGCGAGCCTCTGCTTCCCGATTATCTGGAGGACGCCTTGGCCGCCTTCGGCCATTCCTGCCGCGATTTCGACGGCGGGCCGGACGCCGAAGTGTAGGATCTGCCTCGATCAAGGTTGCGCGCGCGGGCAGCTTATGCAAAATGCCCCGGCGCCAATTTGCCGATGAGACAATCATGACCTTCGCGCCGACCTCTGCCGCCATCGCCTCGAAATGGATCAAGAATGCGCCTTTCGCGCTTTCCCTCGCCCTGCCGCTGGCCTTGGGCGCCTGCGCCAGCGTTCCGCCGACGGCGCCGACGGTAAGCGCCGTCGCCGGGGCCAATGTGTCCGATCAGAAATTCGCCCGCGACGATTCGGCCTGCCGGGCGCGGGCCTATGCGGCGACGTCCAGGGCCGCCGCCGCCGGCCAGTTCGGGCTGCAAGGCCCGTATAATTCCATCTATTCCGACTGCATGCTCAACCGCGGCTATGAGATTTCGGAAACGGTCGCGCATTACGCCTATGGCCCCGGCCCCTATTCTTATGGGCCGGGCCCCTATTATGGCCCGGGCCCCTATGCTTATGGCGGTCCCTTCTACTACGGCTGGGGCGGTGGCTGGGGCCGTCGCTGGTAAGGCGAAAACGCTCTAAATCCCCCCGCCGCCGTCAAGGTTTTCCTCGCTGCGAACCGTCGCGCGCCGCGCCCGGCTCAGGCGATGGTCGGCGTAAAGTCCGCGCGCGAACGGGCGCAGAAGAGCGTCGGCGAGGCCGAGAAGGAGCCCGGTCGCCGGGCTGGCGCCGAGCAGAACCGCGCCCGATCCCACGCAGAACCCGCTGAACAAGGCCGGCGCAAGCGACTTCGGCAGGCGCCGCGGGCGGCGGTCGGGGGCCGGGGTGGTTTCTTCGCTTTGCGGCGCTTCTCTCTGTTGCGGAGCCTGGCGCTGGTCGATCAGGCCGAAGGCCACCGTCTCATTGGTGATGCGGTCGATCAGGATGAAGCCGCCGAGATCGCGGTTGTCGCGATAATCGCTCAAGATCATCGGGCGGTCGAAGCGGAGCGTCGCGAAAGCGATCTCGTTGAGGCCAAGCGGCCGCGCCGGCGCCGGCTCGAAAGTATGAATATCGATCAGATGATGAATGTCCGCGACACTCGCATTGGCCGTGCGGGCGCCGAGCTTGACGATATAGGACGCGCCGGGATGCATGTCGGTCTCGGCGGTCCATAGCAGCCGGGCGCGGGTCTGCGCGGCGACTTGCGGCCGGTTTTTCGCCGCGACCAGCACGTCGCCGCGCGAGGCGTCGATTTCGTCGGTGAGCGTCAGCGTGACCGACTGGCCGGCGGTTGCCGCGTCGAGGTCGCCGTCCTGGGTGACGATTCTTTTCACCCGGCTGGTCTTGCCCGAGGGCAAGGAGGCGATTTCGTCGCCGAGTTGGATCGCGCCGGCGGCGACCCAGCCGGAAAAGCCGCGGAAATCGAGATCGGGCCGGTTGACCCATTGCACCGGAAAGCGGAAGGGCTCTTCCTCGGCCGGCGTGCGCGCCGTTTCGATATTTTCGAGCAATGGCAGCAGCGCCTCGCCCTGGAACCAGGGCGTGCGCTCGGAGAGCGTGGCGATATTGTCGCCATTGAGCGCCGAGATCGGCAACGGCGCGATGGCGCGGAAATTCAGCTCGCGCGCCATGTCGCGGAAGGCCGCGACGATTTGGTTGAAACGGGCCTCGCTGTAATCGACGAGGTCCATCTTGTTGATCGCCAGCGCCACGTCGCGCACGCCGAGCATCGAGACGATGAAGGCGTGCCGCCGGGTCTGGGCCAAAATGCCCTTGCGCGCGTCGATCAATAGAATCGCGAGATCGGCGGTCGAGGCGCCGGTCGCCATGTTGCGGGTATATTGCTCATGGCCGGGCGTATCCGCGACGATGAAGGCGCGCTTTTCGGTGTGGAAATAGCGATAAGCCACATCGATGGTGATGCCCTGTTCGCGCTCGGCGGCAAGTCCGTCCACCAGAAGCGCGAAATCGAGCGCGCCGTTCTGCGTGCCGAATTTTTCGGAGTCGCGGGCGAGCGCTTCGAGCTGGTCCTCGGCGATTCCTCGCGCGTCATAAAGCATCCGCCCGATCAGGGTCGATTTGCCATCGTCCACCGAGCCGCAGGTGATGAAGCGCAGCAGGGCCTTTTCGCTCGCGCGCGGCGCGGCGAGCGGCGCCGGCGCCTCATGCGCAAGTTCTCTTTCGGCAAAGGCGTAAGCCATCAGAAATAGCCTTCCTGCTTTTTCTGCTCCATCGAGGCGGAGCCATCGTGGTCGATGATGCGGCCTTCGCGCTCCGAGACTGTTGAAGCGCGCATTTCGGCGATGATGTCGGGCAAGGTCGCGGCCGTGCTCTCGACCGCGCCGGTGAGCGGATAGCATCCCAGCGTGCGGAAGCGGACGCTCAAATGTTCGATCTTTTCACCAAGGCGCAATGTCATGCGCTCGTCGTCGCGCATGATGAGCGCGCCGTCGCGGCGCACCACCGGGCGCGTTTTGGCGAAATAAAGCGAAGGAATGGCGATGTTTTCCTTGGCGATATAGTCCCAGACATCGGCCTCGGTCCAATTGGAGAGCGGGAAGACGCGAAAACTTTCGCCGGGGCGCTTGCGGGTATTGTAAAGCCGCCAGGGTTCCGGGCGCTGGTTCTTGGGGTCCCAGCGATGCTCCCTGGAGCGCAGCGAAAAGACGCGCTCCTTGGCGCGCGATTTTTCTTCGTCGCGACGCGCGCCGCCGAAAGCCGCGTCGAAGCCATATTCGTCGAGCGCCTGTTTCAATCCTTGCGTCTTCATCACATCGGTATGAAGACGCGAGCCGGACTCGAACGGGTTGACGCCCGCCTTCACGCCGTCCTGGTTGACATGGACCAGAAGCTCAAGCCCAAGCGTACTTGCGCCGCTGTCGCGGAATTCGATCATCTCGCGGAACTTCCAGGTCGTGTCGACATGGAGCAGCGGGAAGGGCGGACGCGACGGAAAGAACGCCTTTCGGGCCAGATGAAGCAGGACCGCCGAATCCTTGCCGATCGAATAGAGCAGCACCGGCTTTTCGCATTCCGCCGCGACCTCGCGGAAGATATGGATGGATTCGGCTTCGAGCTTTTGCAGATGGGTGAGCTGGATCATGAATTTGCCTGTCCTCTCGCGTGCTTCACTCCGCAGCGGCGACATGCAGGCCGCATTCCTTCTTGTCTTCGCTTTCCCACCACCACCGGCCGGCGCGCTCCGGGTCGCCGGGGAGGAGCGCCCGGGTGCAAGGGGCGCAGCCGATCGACAGGAATCCGCGCTCGTGCAGATCATTGACAGGGACCTGATTTTGCGCGCAATAATCGGCAATCGCCTCGCGCGAAAAATCGAGCAGGGGGCTTGCCTTGATCAGGCCATTGCCTTGGTCGAATTCCGCGAAACGCATGCCTGAGCGGTGGCCCGACTGGTCGCCGCGCAGGCCGGCGATCCAGCCTTGCGCGCCGGCGAGCGCACGGCCCAGAGGCTCGATCTTGCGCACGCCGCAGCAGGCCTTGCGCAGGTCGAGACCATGATAGAACCCATTGATTCCGTGGTCGGCGGTCAGCGCCTGAACCGCGTCGGCGTCGGGGTAAAAGGCCTTGATGCGCAAGCCATATTTCTGTTCCGTACGCGCCCAGAGGTCATAGGTCTCGGGAAAAAGCCTGCCGGTGTCGAGCGTGGCGAATTCGATGTCGAGATCCTCGGAAATGATGGCATGGGTCAGCGCCTGGTCCTCGATCCCGAAA
This sequence comes from uncultured Pseudomonadota bacterium, assembly GCA_963703385.1. GTDB lineage: Bacteria > Pseudomonadota > Alphaproteobacteria > Rhizobiales > Beijerinckiaceae > Rhodoblastus. The sequence goes on along the minus strand of OY969816.1, from coordinate 1,967,563 downwards.
CTGGTGGTGAAGACGATGCGTCCGGGCACGTTTTGGCGCAGAAAAACCAGGCGCTCCGCAAGACTTTTTTGCGGGAAACGGGCGTTGAGCGGCTTGGGAAGGGTGCGAAGGAACTCAGACATGGGCGGCTCTCGCAAGGCGTTGTTCGGGGATGCTGTCCTGAGCGCCGTAATCGCGCTGATAGAGGAAGCTGATGCGTTTCAATGCCTCCATCCATTGTTCGACCGGCTGGCGCGCCGCGCTAGCGCCGATGATTTCAACCTCGTCGAAACCGCAGGCCAGCGCCTGGGGGAACTGGTCGGAAATCAAGGGTCCGAAGGCGCGCAAGAGCCCCTTGAATCCCGCCTGGCGCAGCTGGCGCGCCGTCGAAAAGCCGCGCCCGTCGGCGGCGCTGGGGAAATGGATGACGATCAGGTCGAGCCGGTCGAAAAAAGGCGCGACCTCTTCCAGCGCGCGGTCCGGCTCCAGCAGGGCGGCAAGCCTGAGATCGCTGTCGACCAGCGGGGAATCGGCGATGGCGCCGAACGGCGCGAGCACGAATTTGGTTTCGGCCTGGCAGAGATATTCGGCCCGCTCCCAGACATCCTCTTTGGGGCCATGACGATCAAGCAACAGCATCGGCGATCTCCTTGAAGGTGGATTTGAACGGCGCAAGGCCGAGACGACGGGTGGTTTCGATGAAGCTCTCGCCGGGCTGGCGGCGTGCGAGGTAGACGGCGACGATGCGCCCGATCGCCTCGGGAACCTTTTCGGCGGGCAGGCCCGGCCCCAGCAGTTCGCCGAGCGCGTAAGAATCTCCGGGGTCGCCGCCAATGGTGATCTGGTAGGATTCGGCGCCCTTCTTTTCGAGGCCGAGAATGCCGATGGCGCCGACATGGTGATGGCCGCAGGCGTTGACGCAGCCGGAGATCTTGATGCTCAGCTCGCCGATCTCCTTCTGGCGCGCCGGATCGGCGAAAGTTTGCGCGATCGCCTGGGCGACAGGGATCGAGCGCGCGGTGGCGAGGCCGCAATAATCGAGGCCGGGGCAGGCAATGATGTCAGTGATGAGGCCGACATTGGCGCTCGCAAGGCCCTGCGCCTTGAGGCGGGCGAAAATCTCCGGGACGTCGTCGAGCCGCACATGCGGCAGGACGAGATTCTGCGCATGGGTCACGCGCGTCTCATTGAAGGAATAAAGTTCGGCGAGATCGGCGATGGCGCGCATCTGGTCGGCGCTGACGTCGCCGGGGATTCCGCCGATGGCTTTGAGCGAAATCGTCAGCGCCGCATAGCCCTTGCGCTTGTGGCGGGTGAGATTGTGCTCGACGAAACGCCCAAGCTCCTCGTCCCGCGCGACAGCCTGCTCCAGCTTGCGCGAGATTGCGGGCAGGTTTTCGTAAGGCGGCGGCGCGAAGAAGGTAGCGATGCGGGCCAGTTCGTCGGGCGCCGCATTCGCTTTTGTTCTGTCGATCCGGGCGAATTCCTCTTCGACCTGGGCGCGGAAGGTCTCGACGCCGATGTCATGAACGAGGAATTTGATCCGCGCCTTCCATTTGTTGTCGCGCCGCCCGGCCAGATTGTAGACGCGCAGCGCGGCTTCGAGATAGCTGAGCAGATCTTCGCGCGGCAGGAAATCGCGCAGGATCCGGGCTTCCATCGGCGAGCGGCCGAGCCCGCCGCCGACGAGAATGCGATAGCCGATTGCGCCGCTCGCTTCGTCGCGGACAATGCGCACGCCGAGATCGTGCGATTTCATCACCGTGCGGTCCTGCGCGGCGCCGGAGACGGCGATCTTGAACTTGCGCGCCAGCCATTCGAATTCGGGATGCAGGCTCGACCATTGCCGGATCAGTTCGGCGATGGGGCGCGGGTCCTCGATCTCGTCGAAGGCGACGCCGGCGAAAGGATCGGCGGTGACATTGCGGATGCAATTGCCGGAGGTCTGGATGCAATGCATCCCGACATCGGCGAGAAGGCCAAGAACGGTTGGAACCTCCTTCAGCTTGGCCCAGTGGAACTGGAGATTGGTGCGGGTGGTGAAATGGCCGTAGCCGCGGTCGTGGACGTCCGCGATAAGCCCGAGCTGGCGCAACTGCCGCGCATTGAGCGCGCCATAGGGAATGGCGATGCGCAGCATGTAGGAATGCAGCTGGAGATAGAGGCCGTTCTTCAGGCGCAGGGGCCGGAATTCGTCCTCGGTCAGCGCGCCGGACAAGCGGCGTTCGATCTGGCTGGCGAATTGCGCCACGCGCTCGCGCACCAGCCGCTCGTCGAATTCGTCGAAAATATACATGGCGCGCCTTATCAGATCTGGAAATCGGCCTGTTTGCCGAGGTCGGGGCGCACGCTGGGGCCAAGCGCCCGCAAGGCTTCGCGGTAATGGCGGGGGCGGGGCCCGCCGTCGGCGGCGATCTCGACGGCGACCAGATAGGGGTCGACCACTTTGGCGTGGAGGAATTCCGTCGCGCCGAAACGCTCCAGCGCTTCGGCGGCGCGCTTGTCCTGGGCGACCAGCGCCTGGCGCGGGTCGCGGGTCCAGCCTTCGACGGTCGCGAAGACCACTTCGCCTTCGCGGAGATCGTTGGCGACCAGGATCGCCGGCAGTTCGGGATGCTTTGCAGCGGCCATTTTCATCCTTTTCGCCGCCGCATGGCGGCGGCCTCAACTGGGAAAGCGCGGCAGGCTTCTTCCGCGCCATTGCGAAGAGGATAGGTCCGCGTGAATCACGTTGCAACGCCACAAAAAAGAATGTTCTGGCAAAAAGCGAGGAAGGAAGAGATGATTGTGCTACACATTCACAGATTATGAGGCGAAATAGAGAAGAATTTGCTATTTATACCAACTGCAATGCTCGGTCGGGCGGGCGTTTTCGTCGTTCAGGCGCGGCCCGCGCCATGTTAGGAGGGAGGCGAACGAAAGGCGGGAAGGGGATGAATCCGTCAGGCAAAGTGCTCGTGACCGGGGCGACCGGCTTCGTCGGCGCGGCGGTCGCCCGCGCGCTGATCGCGCGCGGCGAAACAGTCACGCTGTTGGCGCGCAAAAATTCGGCGCGCGGCAATATCGAGGGACTGGACGCCGAGGTCGCGATCGGCGACCTGCGCGACGCCGCCTCCTTGCGCCGCGCCTTGACCGGGGTCGAGCGGCTCTATCATGTCGCCGCCGATTACCGGATGTGGGCGCCCGACCCCAACGATATCATCGAAGCCAATCGCGCCGGGACCGCCAATATCATGACCGAGGCCTTGCGCGCCGGGGTCAGCCGCATCGTCTATTGCTCCTCGGTGGCGACACTCAAGCTCCGGGACAACGGCCGCCCGGCGGACGAGACCTGGCCCGCAGCGCCGCATGAGGCGATCGGGGCCTACAAGAAAAGCAAGACCATCGCCGAAAGGCTGGTCGAGAAAATGGTGGCGGAGCACGGCCTGCCGGCGGTGATCGTCAACCCGTCCACGCCCATCGGACCGCGCGACATCAAGCCGACGCCCACCGGCCGGATCATCGTCGAAGCCGCGAACGGAAAAATGCCGGGCTATGTCGATACCGGGCTTAATCTGGTCCATGTGGACGATGTCGCCGCCGGCCATCTCGCCGCCATGGACAGGGGCCGGATCGGCGAGCGTTACATTCTCGGCGGGCAGGATGCGCCGTTGGGGACAATGCTCGCGGAGATCGCCGCGCTGGTCGGGCGCCGGCCGCCGAAACTGAAAATGCCGCGAACGCCCTTGTTTGCGCTGGCCTATGCGGCGGAAGCTTTTGCGCTCGTCACCCGCAAGGAGCCCTTCGTCACCGCCGACGCCTTGCGCATGGCGAAATATCGCATGTATTTCTCTTCCGCCAAGGCCGAGCGCGAACTGGACTTTTCCGCGCGTCCCTATGCGCAGGCGCTGTCCGACGCCGTCGAATGGTTCCGCGAAAAAGGCATGATCCGGTGAGCGCGTCCGCGTCGACTTGGCTCGGCCTTGTGGTTCTGGCGATCTGGCTGGTTCTGGTTTTTCGGCGCGGCGGCTTCTGGCGCTGCCGCGACCGCGACGATTTCTTCGATCCGCCGGCGCCGAGCGCATGGCCGCGCGTCGCGGCGATCGTTCCCGCCCGCGACGAGGCGGCGCTGATCGGGCAAAGCGTGGGCTCGCTGCTGGCCCAGGATTATCCCGGCGAATTTCGCGTCGTTCTGGTCGACGACCAGAGTTCCGACGGCACGGCGGACAAGGCGCGCGAAGCGGCGGCCGCCTCGCCCCATCGCGACCGCCTCACTGTTCTCGCCGGTGCGCCCTTGCCCGCGGGCTGGACGGGAAAAGTCTGGGCCATGGCGCAGGGCGAAATTTTCGCGCGGAAAAATTTCGCCCCCGATTATCTGCTCTTCACCGACGCCGATATTCTTCACGCGCCGGAAAACCTGCGCGCCGTGGTGGCGCGGGCCGAAGTCGGTTCCCTTGGGCTGGTCTCGCTGATGGCGGCCTGGCGCTGCGACAGCGCGGCGGAAAAATGGCTGATCCCCGCCTTCAGCTATTTTTTTCAGCTGATTTATCCCTTCCGCTGGGTGTCCGATCCGCGGCAAAAAATCGCCGCCGCCGCCGGCAATTTTATGCTGGCGCGCGCCGACCTTCTCGCCAAAGCCGGCGGCGTCGCCGCGATCTCCAACGCCTTGATCGACGATTGCGCCTTCGGCGCCCTGATGAAAAACGTGGGGCCGATCTGGCTCGGCCTGACCCATCGCCTGCGCTCGCTGCGCGCCTATCCGCGTTTCGCCGACATTCATCGCATGGTGTCGCGCTCGGCTTTCGCGCAATTGCGTTTCTCGTATCCGCTGCTCGCGCTGACCAGCCTCGGCCTCGTCCTGACCTTTTTCGTTCCTGTCCTGCTCGCCTTTTTCGCCGATGGCCCCGCGGCGCTGTTCGGGCTCGCGGCTTATGTCCTGATGAGCGTGAGCTTCGCGCCGATCCAGCGCTTTTACGGCCTTCCCCGCTGGCGGGCGCTGACATTGCCGCTTATCGCCGCGCCTTATTTGCTCTATACGCTCGATTCCGCCTGGGGCTACAAGCGCGGGCGCGGCGGCATGTGGAAGGGCCGCGCGCAGGCGCATCTGGCGCGGCAAGGGCGCGCGGAAATCGAGACGGAAAAGCCATGAGCGCCGCTGTGAAACAAGTCGAGCCCGCGCCGGTCACGGCGGAAAGCTTTCGCACAGGGAAAAGCGGGAGCGACGAGAATTTTCCGGTCGCCTCGCTGCTGATCGCCGCGCCGCTGCGCCCGGTGATCCTCGCCTTTTACGATTTCGTGCGCGCGGGCGACGACGTCGCCGACAACCCGGACCTCGCGCCCGACCAAAAACATGCTCTGCTCGATCAGCTCGACCATAGCCTGATCGGCTTGAGCGACGCCGAGCCGCTCGGCGTGACATTGCGCGCAAAACTTGGCGAGCGCGGGCTGACCGACCGCCACGCCCGCGACCTGCTCGACGCCTTCCGCCGCGACGTCGACAAGAACCGCACTGCGAACTGGGACGAGCTGATCGATTATTGCCGGTTTTCCGCCATGCCGGTCGGGCGTTTCCTGCTCGACGTCCATGGCGAGAGCAGAAAACTGTGGCCGGCTTCCGACGCGATCTGCGCCGCGCTCCAGATCAACAATCATTTGCAGGATTGCGCCAAGGATTTCCGCGCCCTGAAACGCGTTTACGTTCCGCAGGACGCGCTCGACGCGGCGGGGGCGCGGGTCGAGGATTTGGGCGCGGCAAGAGCGTCGCCGGCCTTGCGCGCCTGCTTGCGCGGCCTTGCCGTCCGAAACTGCGCGCTGCTGGAAGAAGGCCAAAACCTGCCGCATGACATCAAAAATTTGCGTCTCGGCATGGAGATCGCCGTGGTCGTGCGCCACGCCTTCCGCATCGCCGATCTGCTGATTGCGCGCGATCCGCTCAGCGAGAATGTCAAGCTCTCCAAAGGCGAGATGTTTTTGGGCGCGGCGGTCGCGGCGACAGCCGAGGCTTTGGCGCGTTTGAAAGGGAGGGCGGCGTGACGGCTGCGCTCGGTCTTTCCGCCGAACTCGCCCGCGAACGCGCGCGCAAAAGCTCGTTCTATCGCGCCATGGCGATCCTGCCGCGGGAAAAGCGCGACGCCATGTTCGAGATCTATTCCTTCTGCCGCGCGGTGGACGACATCGCCGACGAGGGCGGCGACAGGCCGACGAAAAAGGCCGGGCTCGACGCCTGGCGGCGCGCCATAGACGCGCTTTACGCGGGCGACCAATCGGGGCTTGCGGCGGGGCTTGCCGCGCCCCTGCGCCGCTTCGGTTTTTCCCGCGAGGATTTTCTGGCCGTGATCGACGGCATGGAAATGGATGTCGAGTCCGACATTGTCGCGCCGAGCGCCGCGACCCTCGACCTCTATTGCGACCGGGTGGCGAGCGCGGTCGGGCGCCTGTCGGCGCGCGTCTTCGGCTTGCCCGAAAAAGAGGGGATTGCGCTGGCCTATCACCTCGGCCGGGCGCTCCAGCTTACCAATATCCTGCGCGACATCGACGAGGATGCCGGTTTAGGCCGGCTCTATCTGCCGAGCGAGAATTTTTTAGCCGCCGGCGTTTTCGATCCGACGCCGCAAAAGGTCGCGGACCTCGACAATCTCGACGCGGTCTGCCGGCCGCTGCTGCTTCAGGCCAAGGCGCATTTCGACGCCGCCAACGCCATCATGGCGTCGCAGCCGCGCGAAAAAATCCGGGCGCCGAAAATCATGAGCCTCGCCTATGGCGCGATCTGGCGAAAACTCGACGCGCGGGGTTTCAGAAAGCCGCGTGGAAGAATTGGCACGCCCAAGATCGCCTTGATCGGCGCGATCCTGCGCTACGGATTGTTCTGATGGCGCGGGTTCACATCGTCGGCGCCGGGCTCGCCGGCCTGTCGGCGGGGGTGGAGCTCGCGGGCTCCCATGAGGTCGCGCTGTACGAGGCCGCGCCGCAGGCGGGCGGGCGCTGCCGCTCCTACTTCGACGCCAGCCTCAATATAACGATCGACAATGGTAACCACCTGTTGTTGTCGGGCAACCATGCCGCTCTGGCTTATGCGAAAAAAATCGGTGGAGAGAGCAGGCTGGCGGGGCCGGACGAAGCCGTTTTCGATTTCTGCGATCTGGCGCGGCGCAAGCGCTGGAAATTGCGGCCCAACGCCGGAAAATTGCCGTGGTGGATTCTCTCGCCCGACCGCCGCGTTCCCAACACGGCCGGCCGCGATTATCTCGCTTTGATAAGACTGCTTTTCGCGAGGCCCGACCAGATCTTGCGGCCGTTCCTGGGGACAGGCGAGATCGCCCGAAACCTGTGGGATCCATTGTTCGTTTCGGCGCTGAACACCGATCCGGCGGAAGCTTCCGCCGCGCTCGCCGGCGCCATTGTCCGCGAGACTTTTGCGCAAGGGGGAGCGGCCTGCCGGCCTTTGGTGGCGGTCGACGGGTTGTCGGCGGCCTTTGTCGATCCGGCTCTGGATTTTTGCGCGACAAGGGCGCGAATGTTCGTTTCGGCGCCAAGTTGCGTTCGATCGAATTCCAGGGGGATCGCGCGATCGCGCTCGATTTCGGCGAGGAAAGAATTGCGCTTGCCGAGGGCGAGAAAATCGTGCTGGCGGTGACGTCGCCGGTCGCGGCCGCGCTGCTGCCGGGGCTTGCGGCGCCTGATGAATTCCGCGCCATCGTCAACGCCCATTTCGCATTTCCCGCGCCGAAAAACCTGCCGTTGCTGACGGGCGTCATTGGCGGGGCGACGGAATGGCTGTTCGGCTTTCACGACCGCCTGTCGGTGACGATCAGCGCGGCGGAACGTTTTTTGGCCACGCCGCGCGAAGAACTGGCGGAAAAAATTTGGGGCGAGGTTCAGGCGGTCGCCGACTTTTCCGCGCCCCTGCCGGCCTGGCAAATCATCAAGGAAAAGCGCGCGACCTTCGCCGCGACCCCGGCGCAGGACGCCTTGCGGCCGGGCGCCGAAACCCGATGGCGCAATCTTTTCCTTGCCGGCGATTTTACGCAAACCGGCCTGCCCGCGACCATCGAAGGCGCGGTGCGTTCGGGGCTGAAGGCGGCGGGATTATGCGCCGCGGCTTGGTAAAGCCGTCGTCGAAATCCCGCGAAATGATGTAACCTCGCCGCCGACTTGCGCGTATCCTCTGCGATCGTTTTTCAGGAGGAACCGATGAAGCTTCGGCATGTGCTCCTTCTCGCCTTGCTCTGGTCGCCCGGCCTGGCGCGAGCGGCGGACATCCGCTTGGTCGTTCCGGCGGGCTTTGGCGACGATCTTTTCGCGCGGCATTTTTTCGCCAGCAAGGCGCTCGCGGGCGCCGGGCTGACGATCCAGCGGGAGCCGGTCGCCAACGGCGCCGACGCCATCGCGGCGCTGAAACGTGGCGGGGCCGATCTCGGCGTGTTCGCGATCGGCGACAAGGACCGCGACGCCCTGGCGGCGGAGGGCGCCGAGGCGCAAATCCTCAGCCGCCCCTATCTTTTCAAGTCGGCGAGCGAAGTGTTTCTGATGCAGGACACTTTTCTCGGCGCGGTCGCCACCGCCGACGCCGGGCGCGCCGGCCTGTTCCCGCTGAAACTCTATTCCCACGCCATCGATTACCTGCTGACGCGGGCGCCCGTGCGCACGACGGAGGATTTCGACCGCTTGCGGATGGCGTCGCCGAGCAGCGCCATGGAGGCAATGAAGGCGAGCAAGGAAAACACCGTCGAGACCCGCCTCGACGACAAGTCGCTCGCTTTGGCGAAAGCTTTCCCGGGCAAGCTGTACCTCACCGTCGGCAAGCCCGAGACCGGCCTGCTCGCGGCCGCGCCCGCCTTCTGGACGCAGCGCAGCGAGGCGGAGAAAAACGCGATCGCGCTCGCCGCGGATCAGGCGCGCGCGGCGGCCAACGCCGAATTTTCCGCACGGGAAGAAGCGTTTCGCAGCCTGCCCAATGTCGAGATCAACCGCCTCGACCACGAGGCCCAGATGCGCATGGCGATGCATGCGGCGGGGGCTGAGGACGCGATGAAGCGCGACATGATGCTGTGGCGCAAGGCCGAGATCGAAGCCCATGGCAAGCCGGCGCCCCCACCTCCTGCAGCGCCGATGCCGAAAATGGCGATGAATTCGCCGGTCTTCTTCGCCACCGACCGCGACGACGAGGGGGGCGCGGATTATGCGAGCCGCTTCGGCGCGCGCCGGCTCGACCCGGCGCAAACGACCTGCGGATTTCTTGGCGCTCCGGCGCGGCGGGCGCCGCCGCCGCCTTTGCCGCCGGCGGCGAAAGAACTCACCAAGGGGGTGGACGATTGCGCGCAAGAAATCGTGGCCGCGACGCGCGCGGCGGGCGCCGCGAAAATCCTCGTCCTGGTCCACGGCTTCAACACCTCCTTCAGCGCGGTTGCGCAACGGGCTGTGGAGCTGGGCGCCGACCTCGATTACGCCGGGACGATTCTGGCCTGGAGCTGGCCCTCGGAGGGCTCCGCCTTCAGCTATCCCTATGACGAGGATTCCAACGCCTGGAGCGAGCCGCATCTCGCCGATCTGGTGACGAAAATCGCCGCTCTGGCGCCGGACATGCGGATCGATTTCGTCGCCCACAGCATGGGCAATCGCATCCTGTTGCAGATGTTGCGCGATTTCGCGCTGGAAAAGGCGAATTTGCATATCGGCGTCGCCGTTTTCGCCGCGCCCGACGTATCGCAGGACGTGTTTCGCCAGCAATTGCGGCAGGTGCGCAACCTCGGCGCCCTGCGTACGCTCTACGCCTCGGAATATGACCGCGCGATCGAGATTTCCGAGAGCTATCACAGCGCGCCGCGCGCCGGCAGCGGCGGCGCCGCCATTCTGGTCGCGCATGGAATCGAATCGGTCGACGCCCGGCTGTCCGGTCATTCCTATGTGTTCGACGAGCCCAAGGCGATGGGCGATTTCAAGGAGGTGGTGAATCAGGAGATCAAGGCGCCGCAGCGCGGCCTGCCCGAGCGGGAAAAGGCCGGCGCCGCCTATTGGCTGATCGTGCCCTGACGCGGGCGCCGCCGGGAAAATCCTACTGTCGCCGGCAGAGCGGCAGAGGCTGCGGCGGCGCGGGCGGGTGGTCGCGTTCATAGCGCGCGAGGATCGGGCCGAGGACTCCCTGCGGCCAGTATTTCGGCGCATGAATCTCCCTCAGGCAGAAAGCGTTCCAGTACAGGCCCGCGCTTGCCGGCGAACGGCCGGCCTTGACCGCATGGGCGACCGCGTCGATGTCCTCCGATTCGGGGTAGATATACAGCGCGGTCGGATCGTCCTTCACGATCGGGATCACCAGCCCGGCGTCTTCGGGCGACCAGGAGGTGCAGCCGTTGCTGCGGCCGCCGGCGTAAAACACCAGATTGCCGAAGGGCACGTAGCCGTCGCCGTCGGCATGGGGATCGCCCGGCGCCTTGCGCCGGCACATGTTTCTGAGCAGTTCGGCAGGGTGGCCGCCGATCACGCGCTCGCGGGCGTTGGCGGTGTCGCCTTCGCCGTCGAACTGCACGAAGGAACGGTAAAGGGCCGCCTGATGGCCCGAGGCGACGTGGTAATAGCCCTTGAACGAGGTCTTGATCTCCCGCGTGATATAGGCGCCGCCGGTGGTGAGCTTTGAATCCTCGGCATTGCCGAAATTCTTGGCGCAGACCCGGCCGTTTTGGAAATCGGCGAGGCCCCTCAGGTCGCGCCCGCCGCCGTGGCCGGCGGGAATGGCTCGGAAAACCTGGCGGTTTTCGCAGATCATATAAAAACGCCGGCCGAGATTGCCGTGGCCAAGGTCATTGGGGCGGGTCGCGTCCATGGCGAAATAGCAGGGATTGCGTATCTCGCCCGCGCGCAATTTATGGAAATAGAGCGCCCGCGCGCGGCGCAGCACCACCGGCGCGATCTGGCCCTCGCCGGCGCCGACATGACTTTGGAGCCAGGACGGCAAGTCCGGGGATTCCGCGAGAGCGATTCCCGGCGCCGCCGACAGCACGGCGGCGGCCAAAGCGGCGAAAAGACGGGGAAGGATTTTTCTTGACCGCACCGGATCAACTCTCCTGTCGAGGAAGCGGGCCGATCATGCGGCGCCGCCGTAAGGAATCGATCACAATTTTCAAAATCGGCATAATCATGACCGATCGCGCCGTCCTTCTCCAGTCCCAAATCGCGGCGGGCGATAAACCAGGCTCCAAAACACATTTGCATCTGCCGCGCGCAAGTCTAAGCTGTGCGCAATAAGCGGAAACTTCACGGACAAGATTCGCGGACGCCCGACTGTTTTGGATCGACCCAATATGACCGAACATAAAGACATCGCCAAAAAGCTCGAACATCGTCTTCAGGAACTGACCGGCCACGTCGCGGAGATCGGCAGCGAATTGCGCTCCCAGCTTGCCGCCGATTGGGAAGAACAGGCGACCCAGCTCGAAGCCCAGGACGCGCTCGAAGGTCTGGAAAAGTCCAAGTTACTGGAAATCAAGCAGATTCGCGCCGCCTTGCAGCGGATCGCCAAAGGCGAATACGGCATTTGCGTGCGCTGCGGCGAGCCGATCGACCCCAAGAGGTTGAAGGCGCTGCCAACCGCGTTGACCTGCATCGCCTGCGCCAGCAAGTAAAGGCGCCGGATTTGGCGCCTCAGGCTTCCACCGCCGCGCGCGCCTTTTCCGGCCCGGTTGCTGAGGGCGCGGGGTCGAAAAGCTCGTCCTTCCCGTGCCGGCGCGACAGCAGCGAATAGACCGCCGGGGTGACGAACAGCGTGAAAATCGTGCCGACGCTCATCCCGGCGCCGATGACGATGCCGATCGCCGCGCGGCTGCGGGCGCCGGCGCCGGAGGCGACGATCAGCGGGATCATGCCGACCACCATCGCCGCCGTGGTCATCAGGATCGGGCGCAGGCGCACGCCGGCGGCGTGTTCGATCGCCTCGCGCGGCGAAAGCCCTTCGCGGCGCTGCATCTGATTGGCGAAATCGACCATCAATATGCCGTGCTTGGAGATCAGGCCGATCAGGGTCATCAGGCCGATCTGGGTGAAAATGTTGATCGAGGCCGCGCCGATGACGCCGAGAATGTTGAGCGGCAGCAGCGCGCCGAACATCGAGGTCGGCAGCGCGATCAGCACGATGAACGGATCGCGGAAACTCTCGAACTGGCCCGCCAGCACCAGATAGATCACGATCAGCGAGAAGATGAAGGCGAAGGCGAGCACATTGCCTTCCTGCACGAATTGCCGGCTCTCGCCCTGGAAATCGTAGGAATAGCCCGCCGGGAAGATTTTTTGCGCCGTGCTTTCGAGGTGAGCTAAAACCTCGCCGAGCGTATGGCCGGGGAAGGGCACGCCGGAGAGGGTCGCGGCGTTGAGCTGCTGGAAGCTGGTCAGGGCGTTGGGCTGGGTCTTTGCCGTGATGCTGACCACGGTCGAAAGCGGAATCAGCGCGCCGCTCGCCGTGCGCAGCTGGTAGCGCATCAGCCAGTCGGAACTCAGGCGAAAGTCGCGCGGCGCCTGGGGGATGACCTCGTAGGAGCGCCCGGCGAGATTGAAGCGGTTGACATAATTGCCGCCCAGAAAAGTCGCCAGCGTCACGCCGATGTCCTGCATGGTGACGCCGAGGCTCGACGCCTTGGCGGCGTCGATCTTCACTTGCCATTGCGGCGTGTCGAATTTCAGGTCGCCGTCGGTGAAGATGAACAATCCGCTCTTGCGCGTTTCCGCCAGCATCTCGTCGAGCACGCGGGCGAGGGAGAGATAGTCGCCGGCGGTGCGGATGACGAATTGCACCGGCGGGCCGCCGGTCGAGCCGGGCAGCGAGGGCAAAGCGAAGGAGAAGATCTTGGCGCCGGTCTGGTCGGCGAGCAGGGGTTGCAGGCTTTGCAGGATCTGGGCCTGGCTGCGCTTGCGCTCGCTCCACGGCTTGAGCAGCATGCCGGCGAAGGCGCTGTTGACGCCCTGCGAGCCGTTGATGACGAAAACATGCTCCTTTTCCGCGACCTTGTCGAAGACGTTGTTCTGCAGGCGGGCGGTGACGTGCTCGAGATAATCGAGATTGGCGTATTGCGGCGTCTTGACCATGGTCAGGATCAGGCCCTGGTCTTCTTCCGGCGCCAGTTCGCGCGGAGTGGTGACATAGAGCAGGCCGGTGAGCGCCAGCACCCCGGCGAGGATGAGAAGGGTCAAGGCGCGGAAATTGAGCGTGCGATGGAGCAGGCGCTCATAGCGCCGCCGCAAGGACTCGAAGGCGTCGTCGAGAAATTCGACCATGCCGCGCCGGCCCCCGCGGCCGCCGCCGGGCAGGTGGCGCTCATGCGTGCGCAACAGCTTTGAGCACATCATCGGCGACAGGGTCAACGCGATGAAGCCCGACACGATGACCGAGCCGGCCAGCGTAAAGGCGAATTCCTTGAACAGGGCGCCGGAGAGGCCGCCGACAAAGCCGATCGGCGCATAGACGGCGGCCAAAGTGAGGGTCATGGCGACCACGGGGAGGGCGATTTCCCGCGCGCCGAGCCGCGCCGCCTCGCGCGGCGCATGGCCTTCCTCGATATGGCGGTAGATGTTCTCGACCACGACAATGGCGTCGTCCACCACGAGGCCGATCGCCAGCACGAAGGCGAGCAGGGTCAGGAGATTGATCGAATAGCCGAGCAGCAGCAAGAAGGTCATGACGCCGATCAGCGACAAGGGGATGGTGACGATCGGGATCAAGGTCGAGCGCAGATCGCCCAGAAACAGAAAGATCACCACAATGACGATCACGCCCGCTTCGACCAGGGTCTTGGCGACTTCATGGATCGAGGCGCGGATGAATTCGGTCGCGTCATAGGCGATGGCGCCCGTCATGCCCTCCGGCAGGGCGGCTTGAATTGAGGGAAAGGCCTTGCGCACGTCGGCGATCACGCTCAGCGGATTGGCGGTCGGCGTCGCGTAAACGCCGATGAACACCGCCTTGAGGCCGTCGAACACGGCGGAGGAATCGACGCTTTCCGGGCCGAGGTCGATGCGCGCGACGTCGCCGAGTTTCACCAGCGCGTCGCCCTTGTTGAAGATCACCAGCTGGGCGAAGGCCTTTGCCGTTTCCAGCGAGGTCAAGGCGTTGATGCTAACTTGCGTGAAATCGCTCTTGATCTGGCCGGCGGCGGAGGTGAAGTTGTTGGCGATCAAAGCATTGCGGATATCGCCCGCCGTCACCCCGCGCGCCGCCATCCTGTCGGGGTCGAGCCAGACGCGCATGGCGAAATTCCGGCCGCCGATGATCTGGGCGCTGGCGACGCCGTCGATGGTCTGCAGGCGGGGCTGGACGACGCGGGTGATGTAATCGGTGATCTGGGCCTGGCTCAAATTGTCCGAATTGAACGACATGTAGAGCAGGGCCGTGCCCTGGCCGGTCTGCTTGACCACCACAGGGTCATTGGCCTCTTTCGGCAGCAGATATTTGACCTGGGCGACCTTGGCGAGCACGTCGGTCATGGCGCGGTCGGCATTGGCGTTGAGCCGCAGGTTGAGCGTGATGGTCGAGACGTTCTGCTGGGAATTGGAGACCAGCGTGTCCACGCCTTCCGCGCTCGCCACCGCCTGTTCGATCGGAACGGTGATGAAGCCCTTGATGAGATCGGCGTTGGCCCCCGGATAGATCGTGGTGACGATGATGCTCGCCGAGGACAAGGCCGGATATTGCCGGATCTGCAGGTTGAAGCCGGCCTGCGCGCCGACGAGCAGGATCAGCAGGCTGACGACCACCGAAAGCACCGGCCGGCGGATGAAGAGATCGGTGAAAGCTCCCATGGTCACGCGCTCACGGCAAGGGCCGGACGGCGGGCGGCGTCATCGACGAGCCGGATTCGATGCGAACGGCGGCGCCGGGCTGGAGCTTGATCTGGCCCTCCGCCACGATTTTATCGCCGGGCGCGACGCCCGAAAGGATGACGACGCGGTCGCCTTGCGTGTCGCCGACCCTGACCGTGCGCCGCTCGACATGGAGCGGGCCGTCAAAACCTTTTTCCTTGTCGTCGGGGACGACGACATAGACGGAATCGCCATAGAGCGAATAATCGACCGATGTGCGCGGCGCGGCGACGACAGCCGCCGGCTTGCCGGCCGAAAAATCGACATGGCCGAACATGCCCGGGAGTATTTTCTTGTCCGGATTGGCGAATTCCGCGCGCACCAGAATGGCGCGGGTGGCGGGATCGACCCGCGCGTCGACGTTGCTGATCTTGCCAAGAAAATTCTTGCCGGGAAAGGAATCCAGTTGCGCGGAGACCGGCTGGCCGAGGGCGAGATTTGAAAAAATCTGCTCCGGGACCGGGAAGTCGAGATAGATCGGGTCGAGCCGCTGGAGCGACACCATCGGCGCGCCCGCGGCGACATATTGGCCGACATCGATCTTGCGGATGCCGAGCCGGCCGGAAAACGGCGCGACCAGGGTTTTTTGCGCGATCAGGGCGCGGGTCTTTTCCTCGGCGCCGGCGGCCTGATCGCGCACGGCCCGGGCGAGATCGAAATTGGAGCGGGCCGAAACGCCGCGCGCCTCCAGCGCCTGCTGGCGGTCGAAGGCGGACTGGGCGTTCTTCATCAGCGCCATATTGGCGTTGAGATCCGCCAGTTCGGTCGAATCGTCGAGCTTGACCAGCAGCGCGCCCTGTTCGACATCCTGGCCGTTCTGAAACGTGATCTGGGCCACGATTCCTGCGACCTGGCTGGCGACGTCGATGCCGGGCACGGCCTTGAAGGTGCCGATGGCCGAGACATGGGGCGCCCAGTCTTCCGAACGCGCCGCCTCCACCGCGACGCCTGCCGGCGGAGGCTTCATGGCGGCCATCGCGACGCGCGCCATTTCCGGCTTGAAATGAAAATGGAAGAACCAGGCCCCGCCGATCAGCGCGGCGAGCATGAGAAAGACAAGGCCGAAGACCAATTTGCGCATGTGCCGGACCGTTCCGCGCGAAAGGCCCGGAGGCCGCCGAGGCTTCTACCGCCCGCCGGCCCTCGACGCAAACGGCGACGTGGCGCGGTTGTGACGAAACCGCGATTTTGGCCGGACGCCGCAAGATGCAGTTGGCTCGACCCTGCGCGAAACGGTTGCGGCGCGTTCCGATTTACGCTTCGCTTGCCGCCTGCCGCTCGCACGAGCGATGGAGCCGAATCGAAAACCGATCGAGGGTCGCCGGGAAATGGGGTTCAGGATTCTGCAAGGGCTTTTGCCGTTGAAGCCGCGCGAGGCGCTGAAGGACGGTGTCGCCGGCCTGACGCTTGCGTCGATGAATGCGCCGCAGGTGCTCGGCTATACGCGCATCGCCGGCACGCCCGTCGTCACCGGCCTTTACACGGTCCTGCTGCCCCTGGTCGCTTTCGCCTTGTTCGGCTCGTCGCGCCATCTGGTTGTCGCGGCCGATTCCGCGACGGCTGCCATTTTTTCCAGCGCTTTGTCGCGCATGGCGCCCGCGGGAAGCGAAAAATACATGGCCCTGGTCGCCATGCTCACCTTGCTGACGGCTTTTCTCCTGCTGTTGGCGCGAATCTTCAAGCTCGGCTTTCTCGCCGATTTTCTTTCCCGGACGGCGCTGGTCGGCTTCCTTACCGGCGTCGGCGTTCAGGTCGGCGTCGCCATGCTGCCCGACATGCTCGGCGTCGAAGCCAACTCGCGCCGCACATTGATCCAGGCCTGGGACGTCCTGCGCGGCCTGCCGCATCTCAATCGCTTCGACCTCGGCCTTGCCGTCCTCGTGGTCGCCGCCATTCTGCTCGGGCGGCGTTTCGCGCCACATTTCCCGGTGTCCCTGGTGGTGGTCGTCGGGATGATCGCGGCGAGCGCCGGTTTCGATTTCGCCGGCCACGGCGTCGCGACGATCGGTTACGTGCCGGGCGGCCTGCCGTCGCTGCGCTGGCCGGACGTGAGCTGGGAGGAGACGCTTGCGCTCCTGCCCGTCGCCGTCTCCTGTTTCGTGATGATCATCGCGCAGAGCGCCGCGACCTCGCGCGTCTATGCTCTGCGCCACAAGGAGCGCGTCGACGAGAACGCCGATATTCTCGGCCTCGCGGTGGCCAACGCCGGCGCCGCGCTCACCGGCGCCTTCGTCGTCAACGGCAGCCCGACCCAGACGGCGATGGCCGACAACGCCGGGGCGCGCAGCCAGTTCGCGCAGCTGGCGTTCGCGGGGGTGGTCGTCGTCGTGCTGGTCGCATTGACCGGGCCGCTGCGTTATCTGCCGCATTGCGTTCTCGCCAGCATCGTTTTCACCATCGCCATCGGAATGATCGACGTGAAAGGCCTCAAGGCCATCTGGCGCGAGAGCGCGGGCGAACTGCGGCTCGCCCTTTTCACCGCCGCCGCCGTGCCGTGCATCGGGGTCGAGCAAGGCATCCTGCTGGCCATTGCCCTGTCGCTCGTGCAGCATGTGCGTCATTCCTACCGGCCGCATATCACGATCCTCGCGCCGAGCGCCCTGGGACCCTGGGAGCCGAAAGACGCGGCGCCGGGCGTCGAGACGGCGCCGGGCCTCATCGTCTATCGCTTCGGCGCCGATCTGTTTTATGCGAACGCCGACCGTTTCGTGGACGAGGCGCGCGAATTGATCGCCCATGCGCCGTCGCCGACGCGGCGTTTCGTCATCGACGCAGCCGCGATCACGGATATCGACTATTCCGCCGCGGCCGCCCTGCGCGACCTGCTCGCCGAATTGAAGGAAAAGCGGATCGAAGTGGCGATGGGTCGCGTCAACCAATCGCTGCGGAGCGACCTCGAGCGGCACGGCGTCGTCGAGGCGCTGGGCGCGGAGAAGATTTTTTCACGCTTGCATCAGGCGCTGGAAGCCGTCGGAATCGATGTGGGCGTGGCGACGCCGGCGCCAATTCGGCAATAGGCCAAAAATCGGCGAGCCATAGCGGCTCGGATGGAACTCTTGGTCCGATTTCGGAGAAAACTCCGCTCCATGCGCGCTTCAGTCCAATTTCAGCTCCAGGTCGCCTATGCCGAGCCGGTTGGCGGCCTGAACCAGATTCTGCGGCTCACGCCGCGCGGCTTCGACAGTCAGGTGGTCAGGGACTGGCGGGTCGACGTATCGCCTGAGGCCGAATTGCGGCGCGGCGAGGACGCCAACGGCAATATCGTCCACGCCTGTTCGCACGACGGCCCGCTCGACAGATTGACGGTCACGGCGGGCGGCGTCGTCGAAATCCATGACGCGGACGGCGTCCTGCGCGGGCTGGCCGAAAAGCTTCCGCCCGACGCCTTTTTGCGCGATGCGCCGGCGACCCATGCCGACAGGGAACTGGCCTCCTTCGCGCGGAACGCATTGGCCAATGAGGCCGACAGGCTCGAACAGATGCATCTTCTGATGGGCGCGCTGCACCAGACTTTGGCCTTCGCGCCGGGCGAGACCGACGCCCCGCGGCCGGCGCTTGAGGTTTTCGCGGCGCGCGCCGGATCGGCCCGCGAACTGGCGCAGGTCTTTGTCGCGGCGGCGCGAGGCTTGAGCGTTCCGGCGCGCTTCGTTTCCGGCTTCTACCTCGGCGGCGGGCGCGTGGCGGACGCCGGCGCCCATCACGCCTGGGCAGAGGTCTTTTTCGATCCCATCGGCTGGATCGGCTTCGATCCCGCTCTCGGCTTCTGCCCGCGCGACGCGCATCTGCGCCTCGCCACTGGGCTCGATTACTTCGCCGCCGCGCCCCGGCGCGCCGTCTGCCTCACCGCCGCCCGCGAAGAAAAGCGCGCCGCCTTGACCGTGGACGCCGAGTCTCCGGCGAGCTAACAATCCTGGCGTGGAGCCCGGGCGCGCGTCCCCGGCGCGGAAGGAGGGCGGATTGTGGCGAACGAAACCTTGGATGCGATCGACCGCAAGATCCTGACCGTGCTCCAGGCGAACGCCAATATCGCGGTCGCCGATCTCGCGCGGGAGGTCGGCCTGTCGCCCACGCCGTGCTGGAAACGGGTGCAGAAGCTCGAAAAATCCGGCGTCATCACCGGGCGGGTCGCCCTGGTCGATCCCCAGAAGATCGGCCTTGGCCTCACCGTTTTCGTTTCGATCGAGACCGACGATCATTCGCAGGCCTGGCTCGCGCGGTTCGCGCAGGCGGTCTCCTCCATGCCGGAGGTGATGGATGTCTACCGGATGGCCGGCGACGTCGATTATCTGCTGCGGGTGGTGGTCCAGGACACGGCGGCCTATGACGGCTTCTACCGGCGCCTGATCGCGGCGGCGCCGCTGAAAAAGGTCACGTCGCGCTTCGCCATGGAGCGGATCAAGGCCAGTTCCGCCTATCGCATTCCGGAACTCCCGTCCCCGCGCTGACTTTGCGTTGAATCAATTGCAGCCGGCGGCGGATTTGCTATCTACGTCTTTGGAATAAGTGGGGCCAAAACGACAGCCCGTCGAACCGGCTGAAGACCGGAAGCGGGGGCCTGAAAAGCGGCGAAAGACCGCACTGGGCGTCAGAAGCGTGTTCCATTCACAACTCATAACAATGAGTCCCGGCAGCCTTTTGAATCCGGACAGGCGGTTTGGCGCGGCATGCGTTGAGCCGTCAGGTCATTTGTTGGGATGAGGGGGAGATCAGGCGTTTCGGAAGGGCGCGGAGTTTGGCCGGAAGATTTGATTCCCCTCCCGGGGCGCTGGCTGGGTGGAGTGCAAATCGGGAAGAGGCGAAGGAATATCGCCAGGGAATCCGCCGGCAGAGCCCGATCCAGGATTGGCGTCAGCCAAAAACCATGCCTTCAGGCGTCAAAGCGCGAACAGCGGCCAGAGAGTCGCGAGCATTTTGGCGCGGCAGGGCTGCAGCTTTCGAAACGTACTGGTTTACATGACGCCGTGCGCTCAAGCGTGGCGTCGGAGGCGGCGTCCAAAAGTCGCCGCCAACTTGACGCCGGCCCTTCGGGGTCGGCGATTTTATTTGGGCGCGCGCCAGCGCGCCGAAAAAGCCGCCAGCGGCCGGTTGGAGCAAAAGGCGGCGGCTCCGGCTATTTTTTCGACGGCCTGACCGTTCTGACGAATTCCGGATTCGTGTCGAGCCAGGCCCCGCCGATCAGTTCGACGCAATAGGGAATGGCGGGAAAGACCGCCATGAGGCAAAGGTCGATCGAGCGTGGGCTGCCCGGCAGGTTCACGATCAGGCAGGCGCCGCGATGGGCGGCGGTCTGGCGCGAAAAATCGCGGTCGGCGTCTGCTCCAGGCTTTTCATCCGCATCAATTCGCCGAAGCCGGGCAATTCGCGATGAGCGGCGGCAAGTGTCGCTTCCGGCGTCAGGTCGCGCGGAGCGGGGCCGGTGCCTCCGGTGGTCAGCACCAGGCAGCAGCCGGCTTTGTCGGCCATCTCGATCAATGTGTCGCGCACGGAGTCAAAACCGTCGGGAATGACCCGCATGTCGAGTTCGAAAGGAACGGAAAGCGCCTTGCCGAGCCATTCGGCGATGGCCGGGCCGGAGACGTCCCGGTAAACCCCGGCGCTGGCGCGGTCGGAAACGGTCAGCACGCCGATTTTGGCGAGGGCGGTCATGGCTCGTTTTCCCGGCTGACGCGCGGCGGCCCCATCAAGGCAGGCTGGAACAGGATCGCCGCGCAAAGCGTGGTGGCGAGCGACAAGGCCAGCAGCTTGCCCATGCTCGACGTGCCGGGATGGCTCGACAGCCACAGGCTGCCGAAGGCGGTGGCGGTGGTCAGGGCGCTGAAGAAGATCGCGCGGGTGAGGCCGGTGCGCAGCAATTTGGCCGAACCGGCGCGCCAGGCGATGACGTAATAAATCTTGAAGGCGACGCCGAGGCCAAGCAGCAGCGGCAAGGCGATGATATTGGCGAAATTGAGCTTCAGCCCGATCAGGGCGCAAATCTCCATCGTATAAACTCCGGCCAGCGCCAGAGGCGCCAAGGTCAAGGCGACATCGCCGATCCGCCGCAAGGCGATATAGAGCAGGAGCGCGATCGAGACGAAGGCGAGTCCCCGGCTTCGGCGAAGGCTTTCAGCACCGTGTCGCCCGAGGCAAGAATGCCCACCGGCGCGCCCGAGGCGTTGGGCGCGGCTTTCAGCACCGCATTCACGAAAGGCCGCAACTTTTCGTAATCGTTCTTGTCGCCGCGCGGCGCGACCTCCATCCGGGCGCGGCCGTCGGCTGCGATCCAGTCGCGGCGCAATTGCGCGGGCAGGTCGGAGAGCGTCACCGGCGCCGCCTGGAGGCTCAGGCGCACCTCCTCCAGCACAACCTTCATCGGCGCGATCAGCAGGGCGCGGGCGCGGACGCGCGCGGCCTCCGGCGCCTTGCCAAGGGTTTCGAGCGCCGCGCCGGCCCGCGCCAGGGCGTCCAAAGCGGGCTTGCCCTCGGCCGCCTTTCGCAACGCCGCGCCCGCCTCGGTCAGGGCGCGGGCGTCCTCGGCGTCGGTCGGCGGCGCCGGCGGATTGACCGGGTCGAGGCTGGGGCCGAGCAGGCTGCGCGCGTCGGCGATCATGGCGAGCTTGGCCTTCTCGTCGTCGGGGACGAAATCCGACAAGGTCGCCACGTTCTCGACTTCCGGCAGCGCCCGCAGCTTGACGGCAAGCGCATTGGCGTCATCGAGCGAAGGCTCCAGAATCTCGACGACATTGGGCGTCATATGCGGGTCCTGCATGATGTCGAGCAGGGTCGAGACCGATTCCGTCTTGCTGCTGCGCAGGTTCAGCGGGTTGTAATCGAACCGCACTTTCAGCAGCAGAGGCGCGCCAATGATCGCGAGGCCCAGCGCGGCGGCGACGATTCCCCTGCGATGGCGCATCTGGAATTCGTCGAGCGGGGCGAGGAAGGCATAGCCGACCGGCCTGGATTCCGGACGCGGGCGCAGCAGGGAAAGCAGCGCCGGCAAGGCGGTGATCGAGGTCAGGAAGGCGATCATCATGCCGGTTCCTGCGATCAGGCCGAGTTCGGAAACGCCGCGGTAGTCGGTCGGAATGAAGGAATAGAAGCCGGCCGCCGTCGCCGCCGCCGCCAGGGCCAGCGGCAGGCTCGCCTTGGCGCCCGCCGCATTCAGGGCGCGGCGCAGGTCGTCGTCGCGGAAACGCTCCTCGCGGTAGCGCACACTGAACTGGATGCCGAAATCGACGCCGATCCCGACGAACAGCACGGCGAAGGCCACCGAGATCGGATTGAGCGAGCCGACCATCGCCAATCCCGCGGCGGCGGTCATCGCCAAGCCCATCAGCATGTTGACCATGACGGCGACGATCAGCCGGCGCCAGCGCAAAGCCCGCCACAGGATGAAGAGAACGGCGAAAAGGGTGATCAGATTGCTGCGCGCGGCGCCCTCGGCCAGCGTCCCGAACTCCTCGTCCTGCAAGGCGATCTCGCCGGTCAGCCGCAGGCGATAGCCGTTTTCGGGCGTCAGGCCGATTTTCCTGGCGGTCTCGCGCAAGACGTCCGAGGCCTCCGCGCCAGCCTCCAGCGCCGAAAAGTCCAGCACCGGCTTGACCTCGATGAAGCGGCGCTTGTCGCGGACCGAGGCCGGCGTCCCGGAAAACAGGGCCGACCAGGAAAAATCGCTTTTTTTGTCCGACGCCGCGGCGTCAATCGCGCCCGTGATGGTTTCGAGCGGCTTGGCCAGTCCGGACGCCTCTCCGCCGCCGCGCGCCATCAGGCCGAGCGCCCCGGCGAAGCCGCGCAGCGAGGGATCGCGCGCCAGCGCGCCGAGAAAGGGCTGGGCGTCGATCAACTGGTCCGTCTTGGCCTCGCCCTCCTTGTGGGGCAGATAGAGCAGGCCGTTGCGGCGGAAGAAGGCGCTGGTTTCGAGGCTGGAGACATCGGAAAAATAGGCAGGCTTGGCGCGCAGGGCGGACGTCAGCTTCAACGCCCCCTCGGTCGCCAGTTCCGGCGAGGGCGCGTCGAGCACCGCGAGCAAAGTGTTGTCGCGCTGGGGAAAGGCTTCGCTCAGCGCGATCTCGCGCTGGCGCCACGGCAGGTCGGGATTGATCAGCTTGTTGAGATCGGTGGTGATGGCGAAATGATCCGCCGCATACCAGCCCGCGAGCAGGGTCGCGAGCAGCGCCAGGGCCAGGACCTTGAGCCTGTGGGCGGCGCTGAAGGCCACGGTCCTGGAGACAATGCCGATCTCCTCGGTTTCGGGATGGAGAAATTCGTCAGCCTCGGCCATGTCGCTCCCGGGCCGGCGGCGATAGCGCCCTTTCTCCCCGGCGCCCGGAAATTGCTTCATTTTTCAGGGAAAGGAAACCGGGCCGGCGCATTTTTCTGCAACCTTTTGGGCAGGGACGGGTTTTTGCTTGCGGGCCTGAGGGGGTTCGGCCTATTGGTCGCCCCCGAACTCAAGGGTCGACGCGGCGTAGAGGAGAAGCAATGGGTATCCCGGTGATCGAGGGAGCGCGGATCGGCGCCTACATCGTCAAGCAGCATCTGCTTGGGCGCAAGCGCTATCCCCTCGTCCTGATGCTGGAGCCTTTGTTCCGCTGCAATCTCGCCTGCGCCGGATGCGGCAAGATCGATTATCCCGACAAGATCCTCAACCAGCGCCTTCCTTTCGAAGACTGCATGGCGGCGATCGACGAATGCGGCGCGCCGGTGGTGGTGATCGCCGGCGGCGAGCCTCTGCTGCACAAGGACATCGGCAAGATCGTGCGCGGCGCGATCGCGCGAAAGAAATATGTCACGCTGTGCACCAATGCGCTGCTGCTCGAAAAGAAGATGGGCGAGTTCGAGCCGCATCGCGCCTTCAATTTCTCGGTCCATCTCGACGGCGACCGCGAGATGCATGACAAATCGGTGTGCCAGGCTGGGGTCTACGACCGCGCCGTGACGGCGATCAAGGCCGCGCGCAAAAAGGGGTTCAAGGTCACCATCAATTGCACCCTGTTCAACGACGCCGATCCCGAGCGCGTCGCCGGCTTCCTCGATAAGCTGAAAGAACTCGGCGTGGACAGCGCCACCATTTCGCCGGGCTACGCCTATGAGCGCGCTCCGGACCAGGATCACTTCCTCAACCGCACCAAGACCAAGGAATTGTTCCGCAACATTTTCCGGCGCGGGAACAAGGGCCGGAAATGGGCGTTCTTCCAGTCCTCGCTCTATCTCGACTTCCTCGCCGGCAATCAGGCCTATCGCTGCACGCCCTGGGGCAATCCGCTGCGCACCGTCTTCGGCTGGCAGCGCCCGTGCTATCTGCTCAACGAAGGCTACGCCACGTCCTTCAAGGAGTTGATGGAGACTACGGATTGGGACTCTTACGGCGTCGGCAATTACGAGAAATGCGCCAACTGCATGGTCCATTCCGGCTTCGAGCCGAGCGCCGTGGCCCATGCGGTGACAAATCCCTTCGCCGCGCTCAAGGTCGCTTTGTTTGGCGTGAACACCGAAGGCCCCTTCGCGCCGGATATTCCGCTCGACAAGCAGCGCCCGGCGGAATTCGTCTATACGGAGCAGGTCGAACGCCAGCTAAACCAGCTGGTCGAAACCGAAAAGGCTCCCGAGACGGCGACGGCCGCCGAGTAAGGCGTCGAAGGCCGCTTTGGCGTCGCGCGCTGTTGCGATCAGCGCCGCCGTCTGGCCGGGATTTCTGGCCAGCGCGGCCAGAACCGCCCAGACGTCCGTCGAGCCGTCGGGCTTGAAGCCCGCCAGCGCCGCCGAAGGTATGGCGCGGTCGCGTGGGTCGGAGATCGCGCGGAACACCGCGAACGGCAGGTTGTTGGCGTAAGCGAAACGCGCCGCGCCATGCGATTCCATATCCACCGCGACGGCCCCCGTTTGCTTGTGCAGCCGGCGCTTGCGTTCCGGCGCGTGGATCGGCTCATCCACGCCCAGCAGCGGGCCAAGGCCCACTTTTGACGCCGAGCGCGCGAGATGCCGGGTCCAGCCTTGATGGCAGGCAAAAGCCGTTGAGCCCGACAGGACGGCGGCCGGCGCGACGAGATCGCCGGGCCGCAGACCCGGCGCCAGGCCGCCGGCGACCCCAAAACTCAACACCGCCTGAAGCGGTTTCGCCGCATGAAACTGGGCGAGTCCCGCCTCGACCCGCGCCGACGATCCGCCGCCGACCACGACGAGGCCCCCCGCGCCGGCGAGGCGCGCTTCCGCTTTCATGCCGACCACGATGGCGATGCGCGGCTCTGCTGTTTCGCTGGACATGCAGAGAGGCCTAGCAGGTTTTGAGTCCCGGAGCCACGCCCGGCCGCGGCTGGTAGTGTCTCAGTTTGAAATCCGAGGGACTTGACCATCTCTCGCCAGCGCCCATTTCCGTGATATGCATAGCTGAAAGCAGGGGATGGCGATGAGGCTAGACGATGCAATTTTAGAAGAGCTTGAGCGAGGCGACGGCACGGTCAAGGAGATCGGCCTGCGCCTTGTTGCGCGCGTACAGCACGCGCTAGATCGCCTTGTCGCGGGTGGTAAGGTCACCAAAGAAGGTTTCCCTGGGAAGGGAAACGAAAAGACCTACGGTCTGCCTAAACGCGAACCAATCAATCGTAGGTTTTAAAATGCCCACTGGGGTTATGGTGACAGTGCATACATTGACATCGAACGCCCGTTTTAAATGCGTTCTTGATTTAATGGACCGTCAACGTAGCGCGCCTGCGTAATATATGCACTGTCACCGTAACCTAACTCGCGTAACTCCGTAACTCCCGTAACTCCGTAACTCAAGACGGGAAGCCGCGATCTGTGGAGGGATGTTGGCGACATGCACCAACCCATAGAAACAAATAATGTTAAGGCAGAGATATACAATTCGTTTCCTGCTACACCGATACCGTCTGACCTATTTGGGAAATATCATCGGAATGACGATATTGAAAATGAGATTGCTGCACGGCTTGGCGCGCATAAATGGACAGAAATAAGTGAGCGTGATTGGCGAATGCTCGGTGTAAGCGTGCCTATCGTTATGAGATATATGACTCCGGCAGCGTATATTTATTACATGCCGTCTTTACTAATCGCTGCGTTGAACAATAATAGTTTTGATTACGCCGTCGAAGCGCTAATTCCTCCGAACCAACGACATGAACCACGGGGAATTTGGTGGCAGCAATTCATGCAAACATTAAGCCTGGTTCAACGGCGCGCGATAAAAAGATTCCTCGCCTATGCAGCTGACGTTGAGCTGGATGGGACCTCGGCAAAAATGAACGCCGAGCAGGCGCTCTGCGATAAGCTGTATGATTGAAAGGGGTTACGGTGACAATGCACCGATTCGCTGGGCGCGGGGCGTTAACCTTTCAGAAGTTACGTGCGATCAGTTTAGTGGACTGTCACCGTAACTCGTAACCCCGCGCCGTAACTCGATCAGTTTGGTGGACTGTCACCGTAACCCCGCGTAACCCCGTCCCGCAACCCCAACTTCCTAGCCACCAGAATCTTGCTCCCGTCCGCGTCTTCCATCACGCACTCGACTATGCTGCCCGGCGGGAATTCCCAATGTTCCATCTCAGGATCATAATCTGGCGTCGGCAATACCAGAAATTCTTTTCCCCCAATTGGATTTGCTTGCGTCGGCCGCACCACTGGGAGGCCCTCATCGAGAAGCGGAATGTAGATTGTTTCAGTATTTGAATCCTGGTCCGCAGACATGTATTACGTTTCCTGTAACGTTATCGATTACCCAGATTGCCCGTTAGCAGGCTGCTGAAAAAGGCTTCCGCTTAAGCCGGGTTTGTGATTCCCTCGCTCTATGAAAGGGAGCGAGGAATGCGCGGGACCGATAAGCAGCCTGGGACGCTTTTCAGCTATGTCGATATGGAATCGCGGGTGCGGTCCGATCACCCGCTGCGCTCGGTCAGGGCGATCGTCGACGACGCGCTGGCGACATTGGCGCCAGATTTCGCCTCGCTTTATTCGAAGATTGGCCGGCCCTCGATCGCGCCGGAGCGGCTGTTGCGCGCCATGCTGTTGCAAGCCTTTTATTCCGTGCGCTCGGAACGCCAGCTGATGGAGCGCCTCGACACGGACCTGCTGTTTCGCTGGTTCGTTGGCCTGGGCATCGACGACAAAGTCTGGGACGCCACCGTGTTTTCGAAAAACCGCGACCGTCTGCTCGAAGGCGCCATTGCGTCGAAGTTTTTGGCCGCCGTGCTGAGTCAGCCGCGCGTCAAGAAATTGATGTCGAGCGACCACTTTTCCGTCGACGGCACGTTGATCGAGGCCTGGGCTTCAATGAAGAGCTTCAAGCCCAAAGACGGTCCGAAAGACGAGCCGCCGCCCGGCTCAGGGCGAAACGCCGAGGTCGACTTCAAGGGCCAGAAGCGCTCGAACGAGACGCACGCCTCGACGACCGATCCCGAAGCGCAGCTTTATCGCAAAGGCCCGGGCATGGAGGCCAAGCTCGCCTATCTCGGCCACGCCTTGATGGAGAACCGGTCCTGCCTGATCGTCAACGCCTGCTTGACGCCCGCCGATGGGCATGGCGAGCGCAACGCCGCGCTGGCGATGATCGAGCCGCTCGCCAACCGTCCGATCGGGGTCACGCTCGGCGCCGACAAGGGCTATGACGCGCGTGTCTTCGTCAACGAACTGCGCGCGATGAATGTGCGCCCGCATGTGACGCAAAACACCAGCGGACGGCGTTCCGCTATCGATGGACGGACCACGCGCCACGCCGGATACGCGGTCAGCCAGCGCATTCGAAAACGCATCGAGGAGGCGTTCGGCTGGATGAAAACCGTCGGCGGTCAGCGCAAGACGCGGTTTCGCGGCGCCGAGCGCGTAGGCTGGTCGTTCGCCTTCGCCGCCGCGGCCTATAATCTCGTGCGACTGCCCAAACTCATGGCAGCGTCGCCATGAGCGCGCCGGCGGACTGCCAGATCCTCGGCCGCTGGCGCATTGTTGAAGCCGACATTTGGGATCGCGACCATCTCGATCTCTGTGGGCCGGCGATGATCACGATCGGCGCAGGAGGACACGGCGAAATCGCCTTCGGCGCGATGGAAGCCGGCCTTGAAATCGCCTATGGCCGAACCTCCATCGACTTCACCTGGATCGGCTTCGATGAGGGCGACGACGTGTCAGGAGAAGGTTCAGCAGAATTGCTCGACGATGGCTCAATTGAGATCGAGTTCGCCTATCGCAATGGCGACGAAGCCGTGCTCAAAGCCAAGCCCGAGCCTTTTTCAGCAGCCTGTTAGGGGGTCCGGGGGGTCCGGTGACAGTCCACTAAACTCGGCGGCTGGCCGTCAAGTGAGCGAGAGCGGCATGCGAAAAACCTCAGCGGCCGCATTTCGCCGGAGGCGGGAATTCGATCCGGGTCAGTTCGCCGCGCAGGACGAAATCGCCGTAATCGAGCTTCAGTGTTACGGTGACAGTCCATTTAATAGTTCTTGTTCGCTCTGTTCCTTGATCTTCGGCTTGGGGCCGCGCGGGAGGGGGTGGAGCCTTCTTTTCAGCGCGGCTTCCAGCCGGGCGATAAAGGGTTCGTCGCCGAGCGGGCGGCCGATGGTTTCGGCCCGCCGCAGCGGCGCGAAGAGGGCGTCGTGTTCGGCGTCGTCAAGAAGATCGGCGAAACGCGGAAATCGATCGAGCACGGGCTTGAGCAGGGTCACGCCATCGTCGCGGGCGTTCAGATGGGCCTGCGCGCTCGACCAGCGCCAATCCTGCGCCCGCTTGACGAGCCGCGCCCGCACCGGATTGAGGGCGACGTAGCGCAGCGCCGCCGCCAGATGCGCTTCGTCCATCGCCACGGCGCCAAAACGGCCCTGCCAGAAATGCCCGGTTTTCTTCTGACGCGCATGAACATGTCCGGCATATTGGCGATGCGCTTTCGATAGCGCCCGTCTCAAGCCGTCCGGATCGGCCGGGTTCAGGACAAGATGCACATGGTTGGGCATCAACACCCAGGCCCAGACCTCCACGCCGGCATCGCGGCAATGGCGGCTGAGAAGGTCTCGGTAAAAAGCGTAATCCTCGTCGCCGAAAAACGTCCGCGCCCCGCCATTGCCGCGTTGCGTGACATGGTGGGGAACCCCAGGGATGACGACGCGTGAAAGACGGGCCATGCGCGAAAGTTAATGCGAAACGCGCGAGGCGTCAATAAAATGCACTGTCACCGTAACCCCCGGGATTAAATATGAGTTCGCCATCGACGCCTTTGTAATTGTCAAAGTTATCAGGTGAAATGCTTACAACATTTTCGGTGATGATTTTCTTTAGTATGTTTTTATTTATATTTTATAATCAGGCTATGGCTATATACATTATAAGTTTTAATTTCTATTCTTCCGCATGACCTCTAAGCTCTCGATGACCTTAGCTGCGAAGACGCGCTGTTTCTTCGCAAACTGCTCCCGAGTCTCCGCAAGCTGGCGCATTTCGCGCTGACGGCAGCGCCCCTCTGTCTTTAAGCACTCCCCGTCGAGACAGGGACTCCCTGTCTCGGGACAGTCAAAGTTTCTCGGATTCGTCTTTGACATTTCCGCTCCTCCGATGCGGTCCGCGTGGGCCGGGCTTGGACGCATCCGCGTCTCGGCATTAATCGTCCTTCTCGGCCTGATGCCTGCACCAGTCACACAAGCCTTTCTCAAAATATGTGTCTCTCTCCTCGTAAGGTGGGATCGATCCACACACGATGCAGCGATAATCATTAATCTGAGCCGCCGTCTGCCATCTTGCGGCGGCTCCCTCGGCTTCATCTTTTTCCGATGACACGGCAACCTCCTACTTTGCGCTAAGCGGAATACGAGAGATAGGAGCGCGCGAGTACAGGTCAAGCCCTATCCGTTCGCCAAAGCCATCGCTTTTAATATCCGGGTCAAAATTCAGCGGGTCAGCCAGTTAATGTAGGACATAACAAGGCGCGGTCCCGCCAAAACGATCAGCGACGGGATCAAAAAGCCAAGCACGGCCTCAGCCATAAATCACCCGAACTCGTTCGAAATAACCCTCGTTGTATTTTTTATAACTTTGAACTTATCAGCCTCTGCACACAATTCTTTTGTCTTTTTATCTCTGTAGTCATTTTCTGTCAATGTTATACAATCCTCCCAGTTCAAATGATTGTCTTCATGAAATTTGAGCCATTTTTGTCGCTCGACTTCATCATATTCATCAACTTCTTTAAATATAGATGGCTTTAATCTGAATTGTTTAAGGCTTCCGGTGCTCATTGGAAACAATACTGCACCGACAAGCCCCAAAGATAACGCCAATTTTCTCTGGTTTATTTTCATCCGGCACCTTGGACTCAGACGCAAACTTAGGACCGGTTGCCAGAAAATGCCGCGTATTCCAAGGTCTTGATTCGACCTTCGCAACATGCGATGCGGCGTCGAAGGTCAGCCGTTTTCAGATGATGTTGTTCGGCTCCGTGAAGGCAAAGACGGAGATAGGCGAGTTCGTCGTAGGCTTGGTGGATTAATTTGTCACCCATAGCGCACCTTCCAATGCTGATGCCTGAGCGTAGCACGGCAAGACGAGCGCGCGTCAAGACCCTCGAATTTCAAGGCTGCTTTCGGGTTAGAAGCGACGCGTAATCGGTTCGCCCGGAGTCAGCTTGTAGACCAACTCATTGTTCTTCCCGCCGAGATTTTCTCTGACGACTTGTTTGCTCTTTTCGAGGCGGTCTAAGGCGTGACGGACGCGCCCGGAGATACGCTCGATGATGTGAGCCACGGTGCCCTCGCCCCGCTCAAGTTCCTCAAGGATGGCGTCATCTAACCTCATCCCGGCCTCCCACTTTCCGCCAAGCGACCGACCCTATTGTGGGAGCGAGACCACCGTCAAGGACCCAAAATTTCGAACTCTGAGCCTACCGAGCAAAGCGGGCAGTCCAAAGACGATAACCGCGCCGAAGCGCGGTTCACCAGAATGGCGGCTTATGGTATTCAGGTGTTGCATAAATGCATCAATACCTTAAGCGATCGGCTGGGGTCGCGGGCTCAATTTTGCTTTTCGGCGCTTTGCCCGCCACGAACCGGCCCGGTCAACAGAATGCCGGATGACATGGCCAGGAAACTCCATTGCCGCTTTCATTCTCGGCGGCGGGCGCCGCAAAAATTGCTTTCCGACCGCCATCTGCGCTAATCAGCCGGCGACTTCCTCATTCCGGCTCATCATGAAAAATCTCGATCCCGTCGCGCGTCGGCGCACTTTCGCCATCATTTCCCATCCCGACGCCGGCAAGACCACGCTCACTGAAAAGCTGCTGCTGTTCGGCGGCGCCATTCAGCTTGCCGGAGAGGTGCGGGCAAAAGCCAATCGCCGCCAGACCCGCTCCGACTGGATGGGCATCGAGCGCGAGCGCGGCATTTCGGTGGTCACTTCGGTGATGACCTTCGAATATGGCGATTGCGTCTACAACCTGCTCGACACGCCGGGCCACGAGGACTTTTCCGAAGACACCTACCGCACCCTGACCGCGGTCGACAGCGCGATCATGGTGATCGACGCCGCCAAGGGCATCGAGGCGCGCACGCGAAAACTGTTCGAAGTCTGCCGGCTGCGCGACATTCCGATCATCACTTTCATCAACAAGATGGACCGCGAGTTGCGCGATCCCTTCGACCTGCTCGACGAGATCGAAAAGACCCTCGCCCTCGACACCGTGGCCTTGACCTGGCCGATCGGACGCGGCAGGAGCTTTGCCGGAACCTATGATTTGCGCGCCAATGTCGTGCGCCGGCTGGAGGAAGACGCCCAGCCCCTAAAAGTCTCCGGCCCGGACGATCCGCAAATCGCCGAAATTTCCAATCCCGTCGACGCCGAAATCGCGGCGGAGGAAATCGCTTTGGCGCGCGAGGCGCAAAAGCCGTTCTCGGTCGAGGCCTTTCTCGAAGGCCATCTGACGCCGGTCTTTTTCGGCTCGGCGCTGAAGAAATTCGGCGTGCAGGATCTGATCGACGCCCTGGCGGAATTCGCGCCGCCGCCCCAGCCGGTCGAGGCCTCGACCAGAAAAGTCGATCCGCGCGAGAACAGGATGAGCGGCTTCGTCTTCAAGATCCAGGCGAACATGGACCCGAACCACCGCGACCGCATCGCCTTTTTGCGCGTGACGTCCGGGAAACTTTTGCGCGGGATGAAGGCGCGGCTGTCGCGCACCGGCAAGAATATCGCGCTCAACGCGCCGCAGTTCTTCTTCGCCCAGGACCGCCAGTTGGCCGACGAGGCTTATGCCGGCGACGTGGTCGGCATCCCCAACCATGGCGCCCTGCGCATCGGCGACACGCTGACCGAGGGGGAAAACCTGGTGTTTCGCGGCGTGCCGAGTTTCGCCCCAGAGATATTGCGTCGTGTAAAGCTCGGCGACGCGATGAAGGCCAAGAAATTGCGCGAGGCCTTGCAGCAGATGGCGGAGGAGGGGGTGGTCCAGCTCTTCCTGCCCCATGACGGCTCGCCGGCCATGGTCGGCGTGGTCGGCGCGCTCCAGCTCGACGTGCTCGCCGAGCGCCTTCAGGCGGAATATGGCCTGCCGGTCAGTTTCGAGCCCAGCCGTTTCGAAATCTGCCGCTGGATCTCGGCCGACGATCCGGCCGAACTCGAAAAATTCGTCCGCGCCTATCCCTCCGCCATGGCCGACGATCTCGACGGCGCGCCGGTCTTTCTGGCGCAATCGGCGTTCAACCTGCGCTATGACCAGGAGCGCTGGCCGGCGATCCATTTCGCCGACATCAAGGATTACCAGATCGCCAGGGCGTGATGCCATGGAGCGGGCGCTTTCCGTCAGGAATTGCGCTCGCGATTGTTGTTCCAGGGCAACGCGAGCCGTGCGAAGCTGGCCTGGCGCGGCTTTTTTCTTGAAAGGCGCCTTGACGCGTCTGCCGTTCTTTGCGCATCGTCCGCTAACATTGCAGCCGAGGGACACCATGCATTCGACCCGTAGCGCCGTTCTGGCGGCCGCAGTGCTGGCGCTTTGCGCCGGCGCCGGCGCCGCCGCCGCCGATCCGCGGGAGCGCGCCGAGGATTTTTTCACCCTTCCCTATGACGGGCGCATGCCCACGTGCGACGACGGGGTTTCGCTCTATGAAATCTCGCAGCGTTTCGCCGCGTCGGAGGCCTTCAGCTTCCACTCGCCCCTGCGCATCAGCGGCTTCAACGACATCCGCGAATACGCCTTCCGCGCCAATGGCGCGGAATTCATTCCGCGCCGGTACTGCGTCGCCAAGGCCTCGTTCAACGATTCCAGCGTGCGCACGATCAAATACACCATCATCGAGCGTGGGGGGTTCATGAGCTTCAACCGCGGCGTGGATTGGTGCGTGGAAGGCCTCGACCGCTATCGCGCCTTTGCGCCGATGTGCGACGGCGTCGGCCCCTGATCGACGGCTTGATCGGCTCCCGGAACAAAAGATGAAGGCGCTCCTCGCCGCGGTCCTGGCGTTTCTGGTCGCGGCGCCGGCTGTCGTGGCGCCCGCTGTCGTGGCGCCCGCTTGGGCCGAAGACTGCGTTCTCGATCATTGCGCCGACCGCCAGCCCTTGCCCCAGGCCCAGCAGGCGCCGGGCGGCGGTTCCGGGGCAGGCGACCGTTTCGGGCCAGAGGCTTGGCGCGGCGGCCCGGCCAAAGGCGATTTCGACTTCTACGTTCTGGCCCTGTCGTGGTCGCCGAGCTTTTGCGAGACGACCGGCGCGCGGCGCGGTTCGGCGCAATGCGCGCCGGGCGCCCATCCGGGCTTCGTCGTTCACGGCCTCTGGCCGCAGAATGACGACGGCTATCCCAGCCAGTGCCCAGGGGACCCCTCCCTGCCTTATTCGGTCCTGTCGCGCTTGAGCGATCTCTATGCCGATTCCGGCCTCGCGCGTCACGAATGGCGCCAGCACGGCCTGTGCTCCGCCAAGACTCCGGCGGGCTATTTCGCCGATGTCCGCGCCGCGCGCGATTCGGTCGTCGTGCCGCCGGCGTTCAAGGCGCCCCAGGCGGACCAGAGGCTCGCGCCGCGCGATATCCAGCGCGCTTTCATGGACGCCAATCCGCGCCTGCGCGCCGGCATGATGGCGGTGACCTGCCGGCGCGGCCTGTTTCTTGAGGCGCGGTTCTGCCTGTCAAAGGACTTGCGGAATTTCGTCGCCTGTCCGCAGGTCGCGCGGGAGAGCTGCCGGAGCCAAAGCGTCGTCGCGCCCGCCGGGCCATGAACTACCGCCACGACTTCCACGCCGGCAATTTCGCCGATGTCTTAAAACACGCGGTCCTGGTCCGCGCGCTGCTTTACCTGCGCCGCAAGGACAAGCCGTTCCGGGTCATCGACACCCACGCCGGGGCAGGGCTCTATGACCTCGCGGGGCCGGAGGCGGTCCGCTCCAACGAGGCGCGCGACGGGATTTTGCGTTTGCTGGAGGGCGCCGATCTCGGCGAAGCGGCGGAATTGCTGGCGCCTTATCTCGACGCCGTGCGCGCCGCCCAGATCGGCGCCCTCCAGCCGCCGCGTTTCTATCCCGGTTCGCCGGTCATCGCCCAGTCCCTGCTGCGCCGCCAAGACCGCGCCCTGTTCTGCGAATTGCTGCCCGAAGCAGCGCAAAGTCTGCGCGGCGCCCTGGGGCGGGATCCCCGGATCAAGACCATCGAG
Organism: uncultured Pseudomonadota bacterium; assembly: GCA_963703385.1. GTDB lineage: Bacteria > Pseudomonadota > Alphaproteobacteria > Rhizobiales > Beijerinckiaceae > Rhodoblastus. Next base: position 1,933,169 of record OY969816.1, on the reverse strand, counting down.
ATTGACGGCTATGCCGGGCTCAAGGCCTATGCGCCGCCCAAGGAGCGGCGCGGCCTCGTGCTGATCGATCCGCCTTTCGAGCGCCGCGACGAATATGAGCGTCTGTTCGATGCGGCCGTCTCCGCCTTGCGCAAATGGCCAACCGGCATTTTCATCGTCTGGCAGCCGGTGAAGGAGCCGGAGATCGCCGGCGCCTTCTGCCGCGCGCTCGCGGCGCAGGCGCCGGACTGGCTGAGGGTCGAGCTCCAGGTCGAGACGCCGGCGCCGGGGCGCCCGCTCGCCCGCACCGGGCTGATGGTGGTCAATCCGCCCTATGTTCTTGAAGAGGAAATGAAAACCATCCTCCCGACGCTGGCGCGGACCCTCGCGCGCGGGCCAGGCGGCGAATTTCTGATCGAGAGCGGCGGCGGCGCGCATCCTTCTTAGGTCGGAAAAACAGGCTCTTGCCAACCGCGACAATATGTCGCAACCTGTGCCATGGGGGACTTCGCTTCCGCGAGGGGCTGACAAAAAACGCAGCCTGCCTTGCGCATAAGAAGCCGGCATAACAGCAAGCGATCCGCCAAGCGGCCGAGGGAATCGGGCCGGGTGGACTGCACTTGGAATTGCAATCCCAGCGGCGCGCCGCCCGAACTGTCGGCCTTGAACGGAGGAAACACGTCATGGCTCAGTCGGGGACGATCAAATTCTTCAACTCGGACAAAGGCTGGGGCTTCATCAGGCCGGCCGACGGCGGCAAGGATATTTTCGTGCATATCACCGCCGTCGAACAGGCCGGCCTGACCGCGCTCAACGAGGGCCAGAAACTCACCTTCGAGATTGAGCCGGACAAGAAGGGCAAAGGTCCCAAGGCGGTCAATCTCCATCTGGAGTGAGGGGCCGGGCGGGTTCTCGCGGCCTCCGCACTGCGGCCAAAAGGCTGGCGGCCGGGACCAGAATCGGTTTCGCCTTCCTGGGCGCGGCTCCCGCGCATCCGGAGTTCGCGCCATAAAACTGTATTTTTCACCGACCTCGCCTTTTTCGCGCAAGGCGCGCATCGTCGCCGCCCTGGTCGGCCTGGACGACAAGATCGAGCTGGTTCGCGCCGACACCAGCAATCCGCTGGATGTCCTTCGCGTCAAGAATCCGCTCGGCAAAATTCCCACGCTTGAGCGCGACGACGGCGCCTGCCTATACGACAGCGCGGTGATTTGCGCCTACCTCGACGATCTCGCCGGCGGCGGGCGGGTCATCCCGGCCGAGCGCGAGGCGCGTTTCGCCGTCTTGACGCTCGAAGCTCTCGCCGACGGAATCGCCGACGCCGCGATGCTGCAAATCTATGAAAAGCGCATGCGTGCGGAGAGCCAATATAGCGAGACCTGGATCGCGCATCAGCGCGGCAAGATCGACCGCGCGATGGCCGCGCTCGACGCCGCGCCGCCGGCGCCCGGCGTCACGCATGTCGGCGCGATCGCGCTCGCCTGCGCGCTTGGCTATCTCGACCTGCGTTTCGACGGCTCGTGGCGCGCCGGCCATCCGCGTCTTGTCGCCTGGCTCAACTCCTTCGCGGCGGCGGTCCCGGCCTTCGACAGGACCAAGGCGTGAAAAAAAGTCCCGGCGATTTTGCGCCGGGACGTCAGGACAGGCGTGGGAGCGGCGCCCGTCTGTTGCGGTTTCCGCGCAATGAACGCGCAATCCGCAGAAATCAGAACTTGCCGCGGCAATCAGAACTTGTAGTTCATGCCGGCGCGCAGCATGTTCACATTGGCGCTTGCGCTCATATAATTGGGCGTGAGGGCGAAGAAGTTGTTGCTGCCGAATGACGCAAAAAGATATTCGGCCTTGAGCGTGATGTGCGGCGTGACGGCATATTCGGCGCCCACGCCCAAAGCGTAGCCGTTGGACCAGAAGCTCTGATTGGCGACCGCGCTCGCGGCATAATTGTTGAGCGTGCCGGCCACTTCGGCGCCCGCATAGCCGCCGGTTCCGAAAATCAGCAACCGGTCCATCGCGTAGCCGAACCGCGCGCGGATCGTGGCGATATTTTCGATGTTGCCGCTGGAAGTGATGCCGGGCGCGCTGGTCGCGCTCGAAGCGAAATGCGACCAATCGTAATCGGCTTCGGCGCCGACGAGCAGATTGCCCGACTGGTAGTTGTAGCCGATGGTTCCGCCGATCAGCCATCCGTCCGGATTGGAGCCGAAATAAGTGTTCCCGCCGCCGAGAAAGGAGCCAAGCCCGGCGCCGAGGTTGAGGCCGGCGTAAAAACCGGTCCAGGTGAAAGAGGGCGGATAATCATAAGCCGTCGGAGCATCCTTATTGTAGGGCAGATCGGCAGCCTGCGCCAGCGAGGCGAAGGAGATCGCCACGCCGCTGATCAAGGCGATCGAAACCTTTTTCATCTTTCAACTCCGGATCGAGGCCATGAAACGGCCGGTCTGGAGTGATTTAGAATCGTAAAGGTAATTGGAGTGTAAAAATAAATGGTTTATGCAAATTAGGAAATATGATGCGATCAAGACGAATAATGGATGAATCCTGTCACGACGGGTTTAATTAAAATTAGGCGCGCTTAGTTGGTTAATGGGCTATTTTTTTTTCAAGAATGATCTTGCGTGTGTAGAACATCATAAAAGGATGTTGGTTAATATCGGGGGCGCCCAAGCAAAGGTCGAGCAGGAAACCCGCGCTCAATCGGCGCTCGGCAGGCGGCGCATGGTAAATTCGATCTGTCCGTCGGCCAGTTCGCGCCAGGATTCGATTTCGGTCATATAGGCGGCCTTGGGGAAGGACGCGAAAATCTCCCGCGCCTTCTCGCGCGCCTTGTCGCGCGGCAGGATGAAGGACTCCCGCTTGAATCCGTCGGAGCGCCGCGCCTGGGACACCCGCCGCAGATTTCCCGCCATGCGCGCGGCGAGTTCGCCCGGATGTTTGCTCTCGACCGCCATGTGCCTCCCGTTGGAGCGTCTTTCCCGTTGCAGCGCGTTGGCAAAACGTCAAGTCGAACACGCTCTACGATTTCAACGTTTTGACGCACACTCCGATCCGAAAAGTCTATCAACTTTTCGGGAATATGCTCTGGCGCCGATCGGCGCCTCGCCTGAAAGTAAAACCTAACGCTCGCTCCGCGTCCAGCCGGATTCTTGCGGGCCCGATTCTTGCTGGTCATTGGCGCAGGCGGCGTCGATCAGCGTCGCGATCCGCTTCGGGTCGTGGGGAAAACCGGCGCGGATCCAGGCGGCTTGCAGGCGTTTCAGGGCCGCGCCGAGACCCGCGCCTTGCCGGACGCCGCGCGCGAGAAGATCGACAGCGGCGAAGGGCGCTCTGGGCGCCGGCGTGTCCCGCAAAAAGGCTTCCGCCGCGAGAAAGTCCTGGTCGTTCGGCCCCGCCGGGCTTTCCGCCTGGATCAGGAGCAGGGCGTCGCGGGCGGCGGGGGCGCCGTGCAGGAAAAGCTGTTCGCGCAATTGCGCCGGCGCCGGGGCTTTGGTCGCGCCATGCCAGGCGGCGGCGACGTCCGCGATCCTGGCGAGGCGGCGCTTTTGCGCGCGCGACAGGCGCAACGCTTCGCTGAGGCGCTCGGCGTCGCTGGCGCTGTGCAGCGCCAGCGCGGCAAGCGAAAGCAATGAGTCCGAGGCGTTTCGCGCGGAAAGAATCGCGGCGAGGCGGCGGCAGCGCGCGGGCCAGGGCGCGACCGGAAGAAAGGCGAGGAGGCCCGCCTGGCTCATGGTTTCGACGACAGTGGCCGAACGCGGGAAAGACAGGGTTTTGAGGATTTCGCCGCCCAGCCGTTCGCGCGACAGATGCGCCATCCCGTCGCGCAGGGCGATGCAGGCGGCAAAACTGTCGGCGTCGAGCGGACCCTCGCCATAACAGGCGGAAAAGCGGAAAAAACGCAGGATGCGCAGATAATCTTCGGCGATGCGCCGGCGCGGGTCGCCGATGAAGCGCACCCGGCGTCGGGCGAGGTCGTCCAGGCCGCCGACATAATCGTAAATCCGGCCCCGGGCGTCGACCGAGAGCGCGTTGATGGTGAAATCGCGCCTTTGCGCGTCGGCGGCGAAATCGCTTCCGAAACGCACCTTGGCGCGGCGCCCGTCGGTCTCGATATCCTCGCGCAGCGAAGTGACCTCGAAATGCGCGCCTTCGAGCACCAGGGTCACCGTGCCGTGCTCGATCCCGGTGGGGACCGCGCGCAGCCCGGCGCGCTCGGCTTTTTCGACGACGATTTCGGGCGGCGCGGCGACGGCGAGATCGATATCCGCGACCGGCTCGCCGAGCAAAGCGTTGCGCACGGCGCCGCCGACCACCCGCGCCTCCACGCCTTCGAGCGCGCCAAAGACCCTTTTCAGCGCCGGGCGGTCGAGCAGACGCCGCAGATTCCCATTCAGCAGTGCGCCGGTCATTGGAAGCGCCCCGGCGTCAGGCGGCCATGATCGATATGGGCGGGCACATAGACGCCCGAAGGGGCGGTGCCGAAAAGCCCGGCATAGACAAAGCCGAGGATGACAAAGGAAAAACCGGCAAGCGTCAGCCAGAACAAGGCGCCGCGCGACCAGTGGGCGACAACCAGCGGATGGCGGGCGCGATAAAACAGGAACAAGGCGTAAAACAGAAAGGGCGCGGCGAACAGGCCGAGCGACTCGAGCAGCGAACGCGCCATTTAGGAATAAAGCCTTTCAAAGAGATTGCGAATCATGCCCGCGGTCGCGCCCCAAATATAGCGGTTTTCGTAAGGCATGGCGTAAAATTGCCGCCGCCGCCCCTGCCATGCGCGGAAATGGCGCTGGTGGTTGGCGGCGTCCATCAGGAAGGACAAAGGCGTTTCGAACACATCGGCCACTTCCTGGCCGTTCACCGCGAGATCGAGCGGCGCATGGGTCAGGCCGACGATGGGAAAGACGCGGAAGCCGGTGCTGGTCTGATAAGGATCGAGACATCCCAGGATTTCAACCCGTTCGCGCAACAGGCCGATTTCCTCCTCGGCCTCGCGCAAGGCGGCGTCGAGCGGCGATTCGCCGGGCTCGATCTTGCCGCCGGGAAAGGCGATCTGGCCGGAATGTTCGCTTAAACGAATGGCGCGCTGGGTCAGCAGCAGAAACAGGCCTCCCTCTCGCGCGACGACCGGCGCGAGCACGGCCGCGGGGCGGGCGGGCGCGGCGACAACAGCCATCTCGTCGGCGATCGGCTCGTTGAGCTTGTGGTCGCCATGGTGCGGGCGCGCGGCTGGATCGAAAGCTTCCTCCGGCCAGCCCTGGCGCAGCCTTTTTTGGGCGCGCGCCAGAAAATCTTCGGCGTCGAAGGTCATGTCAGGTCCGCGATGTCGCGCATCGGCGCCATGGCGAAAAAGGCGCCTTTGGACCAGACGCCAAACATGTCCTCGCCCTCGACCGTCCGGGCCTCGCCCCAGGCGACGAGATCGTAAAACAAGGCGCGCTTGACCAGAGCCCATAAATCGCCGCGCGCCAGCACATAGGGTTTTAAGCCGCCGCTGTCGCCGGGCAGGAATTTCAGCGGATTTTGCGCCGAAATCTCGATCCAGTCGTCGACATTGGTGCGCAGTCGCAGAACCTGGCGTTCGCCTTCGCCGTCGCGTAAAAACTCGACGCCGAGAAAGGGCGCGTCCTCGACTTTTATGCCGACGCGCTCGACCGGCGTCACCAGCACGAAACGCTCGGGGTCTTTGCGCAGGATGCTGGAAAAAAGCTTGACCAGAGCCGGGCGGCCGATCGGCGTGCCGTTGTAAAACCATGTCCCGTCGCGGGCGATGCGCATGTCGATCTCGCCGCAATAGGGCGGGTTCCACAAATGGACCGGCGCGGGCCCGCGCAATTCGCGCGCGGCGGCGAGCCCGCGCAACGGATCGGACGGGGCGTTCGGCGAGGGTGTGGAGGGGTCGTTCATTTTAACTGTTCAAACCGGGCGCGCCTTGTTTTGGCGGCATTTTACGCCGTGAATGGCGGCGTGGCGCCTATTATCTGTTTATCCGCGCGCCGGCGCCAGCCTATAGTGCCGTCGGCACAGGAGACCCTCTGGCATGACAGCCGAACCCGCCCTTCGGACTCAAGACATTTCCCAAAGCGACCGCGAGATCGAGGCGCGCGCCGAAAAGGCGCTCGATCTGCTGGCCGCGGCGCGCAAGGCGATCGGCGGCGCGATTTTCGGCCAGGAGCTGGTGGTCGAGGAAGCCCTGGTCACCCTGCTTTCCGGCGGCCATGCCTTGTTCGTCGGCGCGCCGGGCCTCGCCAAGACCCTTCTGGTCGATACGCTCGGCCGCGTGCTCGGCCTGCATACCAATCGTGTGCAGTTCACGCCCGACCTGATGCCGACCGATATTCTGGGTTCGGAAGTTCTGGAGGAGAGCGCCGACCACCGCCGCGCCTTCCGCTTCATCAAGGGGCCGATCTTCGCCCAATTGCTGATGGCCGACGAGATCAACCGCGCCAGCCCCCGCACCCAGTCCGCGCTGCTGCAGGCGATGCAGGAATATCACGTCACCATCGCCGGCGAGCGCTACGACCTTCCAAAACCCTTCCATGTGCTGGCGACCCAAAATCCGCTGGAACAGGAGGGCACTTATCCGCTGCCCGAGGCCCAACTCGACCGTTTCCTGATGCAGATCGACGTGCCCTATCCCGAGCGCGAGGCCGAAAAACGCATCCTGATCGAGACGACGGGCCGCGCCCGCCCCGCGCCCGAACAGGTGATCGACGCCGATGGCCTGATGGACATTCAGGCCTTGGTGCGGCTGATGCCGGTCGGCGCCTCGGTGGTCGACTGCATCCTCGATCTGGTGCGCGCCGCGCGCCCCGGCGAGGGCGATCCGGCTCTGACCCAACATATCGCCTGGGGGCCGGGGCCGCGCGCCGCGCAATCGCTGATGCTGTCCTGTCGCGCCCGCGCCCTGGCTCAGGGGCGGCTCGCGCCGAGCAAGGCCGATGTGCTGGCGCTCGCCGGTCCGGTGCTGAAACATCGCATGGCGCTGACCTATAGCGCCCGCGCCGATGGCGAAACCATCGACGCGGTCATCGAGCGCCTGAAACAAAGATTCGCCTGATGGCCCCGAAACTGGGGAAGGATTTTTCCTTCCTGCCGCGCGACGCGGCGCGTCCCGATCATGAAAAGCGGGTCCAGGCGCTCGATCTGGCGCGCCGCCTGCCGGCGCTGACGCTCTCCGCCCGGCACGCGGCGGCTTCCGTCCAGGCCGGGCTGCACGGGCGCCGGCGGGCGGGCGTGGGCGAGAATTTCTGGCAGTTCCGGTCCTTCATTCCCGGCGAGGCGGCGCAGAATGTCGATTGGCGCCGCTCGGCCCGCGACGACCGGCTCTATGTGCGCCAGCGCGAATGGGAGGCGGCGCAGGTGCTGTGGGTCTGGGCCGATCTTTCCGGCTCGATGAATTACCGCTCGCCGGCGAGCGCCCAATCCAAGCTCGACCGCGCGCTGATCCTTGCGCTGGCCTTGGCCGATTCCACTGTCCGCGCGGGGGAGCGCGTCGGCTGGCTCGGCCTGACCCGGCTCACCGCGGCGCGCGACATCGTGGACAGCCTCGCCGTGGCGCTGGTCGCGCAGGAAAGGGCGAATGACGGGGATTTCGAGGATTTGCCCCAGGCCGCGCCCTTGCGCATGCGCGAAAAGGCGGCGCTGATCGGCGATTTCCTGGTCGATGCGGCGGATTTCTCCGCCTGTCTGCAACGCTTGGGCGCCCGGGGGGCGCGCGGCCATGCCCTGATGATCTTCGATCCCGCGGAAGAATCCTTTCCCTTTTCCGGCCAGACCGAATTTTACGACGAAGCCGGCGACATATTGCGCGCCGGCCGCGCCGAGGATTATGCGGCGCCTTTTCAGGCGCGAACTCGCCGCACACCGCGAGGCCTTGGCGGCGGCAGCGCGAGCGCAGGGCTGGACCTTCGCCCTTCATTCCACCGCGCGCCCGGCCTCCGAAGCGCTGCTTAACCTGCGGCTCGCGCTGACGGCGGACGGCCCGCGATGAGTTTCCTGTCGCTCTCCTTCGCCTCGCCGTGGCTGCTGCTGGTCCTGGCCGGCGCGCCGCTGCTCTATCTCCTGCTGCGGGTCACGCCGCCGCCGCCCCGGCGCGTTGCTTTCCCGCCGTTAAGACTCATCCTCGACCTGAAAAAGCCCGACGCCACCCCGGCGCGCACGCCGCTGTGGCTGCTGATCCTGCGCATGGCGCTGGCGGCGCTGGCCGTTCTCGCCATGGCCGGGCCGATGCTGACGCCGCGCGGGGCGCCCGGCGCGAGCAGCGGGCCGCTGCTGCTGCTGGTCGATGACGGCTGGCCGGCGGCGCAGGACTGGAGCCTGCGCGTCGAGGCCGCCCAGTCCCGGCTTGAAGCCGCCGCCCGCGACGGGCGCCCGGCGGCGGTTCTGGCTTTTTCCGAACCGCCGAAGGAAGGGGTGACGGCGCAGGACGCGGCGGGCGCGCTGAACCGGCTGCGGGCCTTCAAGCCCAAGGCCTTTCTGCCCGCCCGGGCGCCGGCGCTCGAAACGGTTTCGGCCTTTCTCAAGACGCACAAGTCGGCGCAGGTGGTCTGGCTGAGCGACGGGCTTGAGGACGCCGACGGCGCCGTTTTCGCCCAAAAACTGGCGGCGCTGGCCCCCGGCGCCGAGATCCTGCGCGATCCGCGCGGCGTCCGGGTCGTCGCCAGCGCCGACAATGGCGTCGCCACGCTCGACGCCCATCTGGCCCGCTCGATGGCGAGCGGGCCTGCCATGGGGCGGGTGCGGGCCTTCGACGCCAAGGGCGCCTCGCTCGGCGACGCCGATTTCGATTTCGCTGATCGACTGACCGCCAAGGCGTCCTTCGATCTGCCGGTGCAGTTGCGCAACGAGATCGCGCGGCTGGAAATTCTGGGCGTTGATTCGGCGGGCGCGGTCCAGTTGCTCGACGCCGGATCGCGGCGCCGGCGCGTCGGGCTCATCGCGGGCGCGGCGGACGAGCCGCCGCTGCTGTCCTCGCTCCATTATCTGCGCGACGCCTTGTCGCCCTTCGCCGATCTGCGCGAGCCCAGGCCCGGCGCCGCCGATCCGATCGGCCAATTGCTCGACGAGGGCGTGGACGTGCTGATCCTTGCCGACGTCAACGCCGCCGCGCCCTCCTTGCGCAAAAGGCTCGACGCCTTTCTCGCCTCGGGCGGGACTCTGCTGCGTTTCGCCGGTCCGCGCCTCGCCGCCGCGCGCGATGACGATCTTTTTCCCGCCCGCCTGCGGCGCGGCGGGCGCACGCTTGGCGGGGCGATGTCGTGGGAAAGGCCCAAGCCGCTCGCGGCCTTCGACGAATCGAGCCCGTTCTTCGGTCTGACCCCGCCGGCGGAAGTCACGGTGTCGCGTCAGGTTCTGGCGGAGCCGGATGAAGGCCTGAACGCCAAAACCTGGGCGCGGCTTGCCGACGGCACGCCTTTGGTCACCGCCGAGCGGCGGGGGCCGGGCAGCCTGATCCTGTTCCATGTCACGGCGGACCCGGCCTGGTCCAACCTGCCGCTGTCGGGCCTGTTGGTGGAAATGCTCAAGCGGATCGTCGATCGCGCCGGAATCGTCGCCAAAACGGCTGAGCCGGGCGCCCATCCAGAGGTTTTTCTGCCGCCGCTTCGCGTTCTCGACGGTTTCGGCGCGCTCGGCGCGCCGCCGGCCGAGGCGAAACCCCTTCCCGCCAGGGGCCTGGCGGCGCCCGACGCCAGCCACCCCGCCGGCCTTTATGGCCCCGCCGCCGCGCCGCGCGCGCTCAACGCTTTCGCGCGTGGCATGAAGCTGACGCCGCTTGATTTTTCCGGCCTCGCGTTGCGCCTTGCCGAACTCGAAGGACCGCACCCCGTCGACTTGCGCGCGCCATTGCTGATCCTCGCCTTTCTGCTGGCTCTTGCCGACGCGCTCGCCTCGGTCTGGCTCGGCGGCAGATGGCGAAGACAGGTCGGGACGGCGATCGCCGGTCTCGCTCTGCTCCTTGCGCTCGCGCCGCCTCCGGCCAAGGCGCAAAACGTCGACCAGCGCGACATTCAGACCGCGCTGACGACGAGGCTCGCTTATGTCGTCACCGGCGATCCGCGCGTGGACCGCATCAGCGGTCAGGGGCTGCAATCCCTGTCGGAAACCCTGGCGCAGCGGACCTCGTTTTCGCCGGGCGATCCGCGCGCCATCGATCCAGCCCATGACCAACTGGCGTTCTATCCCCTGATTTACTGGCCCGTCGCGGCGGACCAGCCCCAGCCCGGACCCGAGGTCGCGCGACGGATCGGGGCCTATATGAAACAGGGCGGCCTGGTGCTGTTCGACACCCGCGACGCCGAAATGCAGGTTTCCGGCGGACCGCCGACGCGGGCGCGGCAATGGCTGCAGGATTTTCTGGAAAATATCGATTTGCCGCCGCTCGCGCCGGCGCCGCCGAACCATGTCGTCTATCGCACTTTCTACATTCTCGACGGGCTGGTCGGCCGCGCCGAGAACGGCCCGACCTATATCGAGGCCTTGCCCCCGGAAACGGCTAAGGAAAACCGGCCGGCGCGGGCCGGCGACGGCGTCTCGCCGATCATCATCGCTTCGAACGATCTCGCCGCCGCCTGGGCCGGCGACTCGGACGGCGAGGCGCTCTATCCGCTCGATCCCGGCGGGCCGCGCCAGCATGAAATGGCCCTGCGCGGCGGGGTGAATGTCGTGATGTACGCCCTGACCGGCAATTACAAGGCCGATCAGGTCCATGTCCGCGAGCTGCTGGAAAGGCTCGGGCCGTGAAGGAATTCAGCCTCGCCTTCGCGCCGCTCGCGCCGCTGTGGCTGATCGCGCTTTTCGCCGCGCTGGCGGCGGGGCTGGTCGCCGCCGCTTTTTTGCTGCGGCGCCGGGGCGCCGTTTTGCGCGCGCTGGTCTTCGTCGCCGTGCTCGGGGCGCTGGCCAATCCCTCGCTGGTCGAGGAAAATCGCGAGACCCTGCGCGACGTGGTCGCGGTGGTGCTCGACCACAGCGCCTCGCAGGATTTCGGCGACCGCCGCGCCCAGACTTTTGCCGCGCGCGCCGCCTTGGCCAAGGCGCTGAAGGGTCTCGACAATGTCGAGGTCCGATGGATCGACGCAGGAGCGGTTGGCGGATGCCAGAGCGACTGCCAGAATCACGCAGGAGCGGTTGGCGGATGCCAGAGCGACTGCCAGAATCACGCAGGAGCGGTTGGCGGATGCCAGAGCGACTGCCAGAATCACGCAGGAGCGGTTGGCGGATGCCAGAGCGACTGCCAGAATGACGCTGGCGGCGAGGCCGATTCCGAGGGCGAGGACGGCACAAAACTGTTTTCGGCGCTCAACGCCGGCCTTGCCGATGTCGCCCCCTCGCGCGTCGGCGCGGTCATCATGGTGACCGACGGGCAGGTTCACGACATTCCGTCCTCGCCCGCCGCCGCCAATCTCAAGGCGCCGCTCCACGCGCTGGTCACCGGAAACGCCGATGAGCGCGACCGCCGGATCGAACTGGTCGAGGCGCCGCGCTTCGGCCTGATCGGCAAGGACATCGTGTTCACCATCAAGGTCGAGGAGACCAATGGTCCCGGCGATCCGGTCGGGGTGACCGTGCGCCGCGACGGCGATGTCGTCACCCGCGTGCTGGCCCAGCCGGGCGAGCCGCTCAAAATCCCGCTGCGTCTGGTTCACGGCGGCAAGAGCGTGCTCGAATTCGACGCCGAGCCGATGGATGGCGAACTCACCGAAATCAACAACAAGGCGGTGGCCACGGTCGAGGGAATCCGCGACCACCTCAAGGTCTTGCTGGTGTCGGGCGAACCCAATCCCGGCGAACGCTCCTGGCGCAACCTGCTGAAGTCAGACGCCAATGTCGAACTGGTCCATTTCACCATCCTGCGCCCGCCGGACAAGCAGGACGCCACGCCCCTGCGCGAACTGGCGCTGATCCCTTTTCCCACCGCCGAGCTGTTCGGGCGCAAGATCGTCGATTTCGACCTGATCGTGTTCGACCGCTATTCGAACATGGGCCTGCTGCCGCCGGCCTATTTCGACAATATCGTGCGCTATGTCCGCGACGGCGGGGCGCTGGCGATTGTCGCCGGACCGGATTTTTCCCAGCCCGACGGGCTTTTTTACACGCCGATCGGCGACGTGGTTCCGGCGCGGCCCAACGGCGACCTCGTCGAGACGCCGTTTCGCGCCGCCTTGACCGAAATCGGCAAGCGCCATCCGGTGACCCGAGACCTGCCGGGAAGCCAAAGCCAGCCGCCGGGCTGGAGCCAATGGTTCCGGCTGGTGAAGGCGGCGCCCGAACGCGGCGCCAGCGTGCTGTCAGGACCGGATGACGCTCCGCTTCTGGTGCTGTCGCGCGAGGGCAAGGGCCGGGTCGCGCTGCTGCTCACCGACCAGATGTGGCTGTGGGCGCGCGGGTTCGAGGGCGGCGGCCCCTATGCCGACCTGATGCGCCGCGCCGCCCATTGGCTGATGAAGGAGCCGGAACTCGAAGAGGAGGCGCTGCGCGCGACGGCCCATGGCCGCGACCTGACCCTCGAGCGCCAGACGCTCGATGACAAGTCCGGCCCCATTCATCTGGTCGCGCCCTCGGGCAAGGCGCAGGACGTGACGCCGGCGCAGGCCGCGCCCGGCCTGTTCCGCGCGCAGATCAAGGCGCGGGAATTCGGCCTCTATCGCGCCAGCCAGGGCGATTTTAAGGCTCTGGTCAATGTCGGGCCGGAAAATCCGCTCGAATATCGCGACGTGGTCTCGACCACGGAAAAGCTGCGCGCCATAGCCGAGGCGAGCGGCGGTTCGGCGCGCAGGATCGGCGCGGCGGGAACGAGCGCCATTACCATGCCGCGCGTCGTCGCCATGGGCGACAGCCCGGTTTACGCTGGCGCGGATTTCATCGGCATGCGCCGCACCGAATCGAGCGTGGCGCGCGGCGTCAAGCTGACCCCTCTGGCGCTCGGCTGGTTCGGCCTGCTGCTGCTGCTCGGCGCCTTGGTCGCGACCTGGGCGTGGGAGGGGTTGCGGGGGCGAGCCGCAAACGCAAGCTAGAGCGTTTTCAAGCGAGGTGGAACCCGGTTCGCGTTAAGAAAACGCGTTAAAACAAGAATCTAGACCATTTTCATGTTTCCATGAAACTTGAAAATGGTCTAGTCGTCGAAATCCGACGCCTCGCGCCGTCGGGATTGGCGCCTTCGGGAGACGGCCTCGCTCGGCTCGAAGCGGTCGTAGCCGCAGTCGTTGGCGATCGTTTCATCAAGACCCGAACCGGAAATTCCCCGTCGAATTGCTGGGTGGCGGTCACAGGCGGGAAGGGGCGCTGCCCGAACGTCCGGTCCCGGATTTGCAGCGGCTGGGCGAACACCGGCAATCTTGAGCCGAGAGACGAAACTTGCTTCGCTCCCGGAGAAGACAGCGCCTTGACGACACCGTGTTCGCATCGAAAATTGCTCTAAAAATTTGTACGAATGTCCAAACAAAATGCGGTCAAGCTAAAGCTAAAATGAAAAATATCGCTGACTTATCAACAACTCATTCGCGATCGCGCGTGCTTTTTTGCTTGTTTTTACAAAAAGAAAACCTTGGTTGTTGGTGCAATAATTTACCACCTTCCATCAAGGACATATTTTTGTCATATATCACGATAAGTTGATCGCCTACCGCTGAAGCGATTTCCGTCGCCAACGTTCGCGGAGGACAAATGGCTTCGACACAGGGTCCAATTACGTCGTTGCATTACACGGCGAACGGCGTTTTCGTGAATGGCGTCTACACGCCGGCCGCGGACGGCTTCAACCTGGCCGACGTCGGCTCCGCGGACATGCTCAATTACCTGCCGGCCGGCATCAAGGGGCTTGTCTATGTCGGCATGACCGATGGCGTGACCGCCGCGTTCACGGCGCTGGTCGACGCCTGCAAGGGCAACCCCAATCTTTATGGGTTTTATCTCGCCGACGAACCGGACGCGAGCGCGACCACCGCGGCCAATCTGAAAGCCGAGGCCGATTACATCCACGCCAATTTGCCCGGCGCCGAAACCTTCATGGTGGAGCAGAATCTCAGCAGCAACACCACTCCGAGCTATTATTACACGCCGGCGAACACCGACATCGATCTGTTCGGACTCGATCCTTATCCGGTGCAGACCAATGTGCCGAACAATCTCGATTACAACATCATCCCGCTGGCTGTCGCCGAGGCGGAAAAGGTCGGCATTCCGCTCGCCGACATCGTGCCCACCTATCAGGCCTTCGGCGGCGGCGGCTATTCGACCTATTTCCTGCCGACGGCGGCGCAGGAGGAGCAAATTCTGGCGACCTGGGCGTCGGTCGTTCCGACGCCCGCTTTCGACTATACCTACAGCTGGGGTTCGCAGAACAGCGATACGGCGCTCAGCGACGATCCCGTGCTTCAGGCGGTTTTCGCCGCACACAACGGCGTCGGCAATTTTGCGGTTTCGGACAGCCTGACGAATATCGTCGCAAATCTCCCAGGCCTCAACGCCGATTCCGCTGCCATCTCGCTGACAGCAATCTCGGGGACGGCCACGCTTTCAGGCTACGTCATCAATGCGCCGAGCTTCGCGCTCACAGGCTCGGGAACCGCTCTCACCGTGGCGGAGAATCTGTCCTACCTCGGCGCGCTCACCGTCGGCGCGGGCGCGACTCTTTCGCTGTCCTCCGGCGACACATTGACGACAACGGGCGCGCTGACGATCAACGGAGCCCTGACTGGCGCGGGCAAGCTTTCGGAAACGGGGGGCTCGATCGCCTTCGGCTCCGGCGCGTCGTTCAACGTCGCCAACTGGTCGAGCAACAACGCCACGATCACGATTGCGGCCTCCAGGACCTATGCGGGCGTGTTCTCGGCCGGCGCCGGCGCGACGGTGAACCTGGCGGGCGGGAATTTTGGCCTCACCCGAGCGAACAGCTTCAGCGGCGCGACAGTGACGGGCGCGCACACGCTTGTGGACACGGGGGTGTCGACCGTGTCCGGCCTGACGATCGGCGGGACGGCGATGTTCCAGAATAACGGCGCGCTGACGCAGAGCGGCGGGACGGTGACGGTCGGCGATGCGAGCGGCGCCGCCGCGATCCTGTTCAACGCCGCGCCAGGAACCTATGACATCGCCGACGACAGCGGCATCGCCCAGGGGACCTTCGACCGCCTCGCGGTTCGTCAATTACGGCCTGTTCGAGAAGACCGGCGGGACGGGAACGAGCGCGGTGCTGGCGAGTGTCATCAGCACCGGAATAGTGACGGCGGCGACGGGAACGATCGCCTTTTCCGGGGCGGTCAACACTTTCTCGGGGACGATCGGCGGCGACGGCGCGGTCAGCTTCACCGGCGGCGTGTCGACGATCAACGGCGGGACGACGGTCAGCGTCGCCTCGCTGACGGCGACCGGGGCGTCGACGACGCTGGCGATCGCCGGCAACCTGTCCTATGCCGTGAGCTTCTCCGACGCTTCGGGCGCGACGCTCTCGATTGCGAGCGGGGCGACCTTGAGCCTTTCGCGGGCGGCGACGCTGAGCGCCAAGGTCACCGGGCCAGGAAGCCTGGCGATCACCGGAGGAACGACGAGCATTCTTCCCTCGGCGGCGGTTTCGGTGGCGAATTTGTCGGTCACCGGCGCGGCGACGACCCTCGCCATCGGCGAGGCGTTCGCTTTTGCGCATGTGTTCTCGGCCGGCGACGGCGCGACATTGAACCTGTCGGGCGGGAACCTTGTCCTGTCCGGAGCGAACAGTTTTAGCGGCGCGACACTGACGGGCGCGCACGTGCTCGTGAACGCGGGGGCGTCAACGGTGTCCAGCCTGACGGTCGGCGGGACGGCGATGTTCCAGAATAATGGCGCGCTGACGCAGAGCGGCGGGACGGTGACGGTCGGCGATGCGAGCGGCGCCGCCGCGATCCTGTTCAACGCCGCGCCGGGAACCTATGACATCGCCGACGACAGCGGCGTCGCCCGGGGAACGTCGACCGCCTCGCGGATCGTCAATAGCGGACTGTTCGAGAAAACCGGCGGGACGGCAACGAGCGTGATCGCGCCGAATTTCGTCAACGGGAACGGCGTGTCGGTCAGTTCCGGGACGCTGGACTTCGCGGGAGCGGTCACGGGAACCGGGACGGACACGATCTCAGGGGGCGCGACGCTGGAGTTCGACTCGACGGTGGCGGCCGGCCAGACCATCGCCTTCTCGGGCTCGAACAACGTGCTCGACCTGACCGATCCGGCCGGCTTCTCAGGCTCGATCAGTGGTTTTGCCACGAGCGACACGATCGACTTCGCGGGTTCGTGGTCCTTGCTGAGCGTGACGCCGAACAGCGCCGGTACGATGTCGACGCTGACGCTCAACAACGGCGCGGCCACCGACATTGTCCACCTGGTCGGCGACTACGCTAAGACGGAGTTCACCCTCGTCGCCGGAGCGGGAAGCACAACCATCCTTGGCCATGTGTGAGAGAGAACAAGAAACATGGATGGCCGCGGCGGCAGCGTTTTTCACCGCCGGTCGCCGCTGATTCCGCCGCGCCGGCGAAATGACCGCTTTGGATTGCGATGCCGCTATTCGTGGGTTGACGTTGTGAGCCGGCCATGGGTCGAGTTCGGAATCTGGACCGACCAGCCACGAATTTCCGGATGTGGCGCCGAGCAATCATTGCCGCGAAAAATCGCGGTGCTTCCGCGTTCCGCCGATTCAGGCCATTCGCGAACTGAAAAAGCCTCGGATTTCGATCATGAGCGCGGCGCGAAAAACGTTTCCGCCAGACCAAAACGCCAACGACACTACACCGCCGCGCGCACCGCGCCTTTGTGGCTCTGCAGGGCCCCCGGCTGCAATTCGCAATAGAGGATGCGGGCGGGATCGACCGGGCCGGGAAAGACGAAATGTCCGAACGGGGCGCGGGAAAATTCCATTTTCTCGTAATAGGGCGGGTCGCCCACCAGAATCACCAGACTATGGCCGGCCTCGCGCGCCGCCTGGAGCGATTTCTGGGCCAGGGCCTCGCCGAGGCCGCGGGCGCGGAAAGGCTCCTCCACCGTGAGCGGGCCAAGCAGCAGGGCCGGGGCGCCGCCGACGAGGATGCGGGTCATGAGATTGGCGCCGACCAGCATGCCGCCGATTCGCGCGAGAAAGGACAGGCTCCAGTCGGGCTCGACGCCCTCGCGCAGGCGATAGGCGGTTTTGGCGAAACGGCCGGGGCCGAAAGCGCGCTCCTCCAGTTTCAGGATCGCGGGACGATCCGCGGGCGCGGCATGGGCGTAATGGAGCGACAGGTCGGTCATGGTCGGGATTTAGTCGGAAATGCGAAAGCCCGCAAATGGCTTTCGCTTGGTGTGGTTTTTCTTGGCCGGAAACGAAAACGCCGGCCGCGAGGGCGGCCGGCGCGAAAAACGTCGTCAACCGAGGCTTACTTGGAGCCGTCGGCCTTGAACTGGGAGATAAAGGCCCAGACATTGTTGCGGTCGGCTTCGACCGGCAGGCCGGCGAAGGGCATCTTGTTGCCGGGGACCTTGGTCTTGGGGGCGGCGATATATTCCAGGAAGTTCTTCTCGTCCCAGGTGAAGCCGGCGTTCTTCATGGCGGGGGAATAATTGTAGCCGGCGACCGAGCCCGCCTTGCGGCCGTTGAGGCCGTTCTGTTCGGGGCCGACGGCGTTCTTGGCGCCCGGGCCGATCTGGTGGCAGGCCTTGCATTTCATGAACACCTTTTCACCCGCGGCGGGATCGCCTGCGGCGAGGGTGGCAGTGGAGATGAAAGCGAGAGCCGCGGCGGCCGGCAAAACGTGGATGAGCTTCATGTGTCGTTTCCTTCCTGAAGAAGCTGGACTGCAAAACGGAGTTGAAGAGGACTTCCAAGGCGCGCGGCCGAGGAATATCTTCGTTTGCATAATCTAGGCCGTGGATAAGCGAATGACAATCGCTTCTTTCTTTGCCCCGGGCGCAATTTCGGCGCTGCTTTTTGTCGCGGCGAGGCCGCGCCATGGCTGATCTCGGGGAAGCGCTGGCGCTTCTGCGCGACCGCTTCGGCTTTGCCGATTTTCTGCCGGGCCAGGCCGGCGCGCTTCAAGCCGCGCTCGACGGCGAGGACATTTTCGTCCTCGCCCCCACCGGCGCCGGCAAATCCATGATCTATCAGCTCCCGGCGCTTCTTCGTCCGGGCCTGACCCTGGTGGTGTCGCCGCTGGTCGCCCTGATGCGCGATCAGGCGCGCAAGCTCGAGGCGCTCGGGCTGCCCGCCGCCGCCCTGCACGCCGACATCGCGCCGGAAGCCTGGCGACGGGTCCATGACGGCCTCGAATTGCGCCGGCTGCGGCTGCTCTATCTCGCGCCGGAGCGTCTGGGCGACACGGAAGCGCTCGCCCTCCTGCGCGAGTCGAATGTGCGCGCCCTCGCCGTGGACGAGGCGCATTGCGTCTCGCAATGGGGGCATGATTTCCGCCCCGACTATCGCCGGATCGCTGCTTTCGCCGATTCGCTCGGCGCGCCGCAGATCATCGCGGCCACGGCGACCGCCTCGGCGCGCACCAGGGCCGACATTGTCGAAAATCTGTTCGCCCGTCCGCCGCGCCTGTTCGTCGGCTCGTTCCGGCGCCCCTCGATCGCCCTTTCGGCTCTGCCCCGCGAACACGATCCAGTGGGCCAGCTGATCAGGCTGGTCGCCGCGCGGCGCGGCGGCGCCGGCGTCATTTATTGCCGCATGCGCGAGACGGCGGATCGCCTGGCCGCGGCGCTGAAAAGCGCGGGTCTCGCAGCGACCTCCTATCACGCCGGCCTGCCGGCGGAGCTGCGCGCGGCGCGCCAGGATGAATTTCGCGCGCGCTCCGACCTGATCATGGCCGCGACCATCGCGTTCGGCCTCGGCGTGGACAAGCCGGACGTGCGCTTCGTCATCCATTACGATCCGCCGGACGAGCTGGAGAACTCTCTACCAGGAGACCGGGCGTGCGGGCCGCGACGGCCTGCCGGCGGAAGCCATCGGCCTTTATGCGCCGGGGCGAATGGCGAAACTGCGCGCCGCGCGATTCGATCTGGCGCGGCTCGATCCTGCCGCGGGCGAAAGGGCGGGGGCGCTGTCGGCTTATTTTCTCGGCGCAGCCTGCCGCGAACAGACCCTGCTCAGGGCTTTGGGCGAAGAGGCGCCGCCCTGCGGGCGCTGCGACAATTGCCGCGGTCGCGGCCGTTTGGCGCGTCGCGCCCTGCGCCTGGTCGGCGCCGCGCCGCGCGAGGCCTGGAGCCTGGCCCGTCACGGCGTGCGAAACGGGCTCGCTTTGTTGTTCCCGACCTCCGCGCCGACGGCGGAATTTGCCGAGCGGGCCACGCCGCCGGCAGACTGGTCTCCCGTGCGGAAAAACCTCAGCGTCGAAGAGGCGCGGCGGTTGGAGCGTCTGCGCGCAGCGCGGCTCGCCATCGCGCGCAAGACCGGTTTCGCGCCGGGGCGGATCCTCGGCGAGGAGGCGCTGTTCGCCATGGCCGTTTCGCCGCCCGGCAGCCTCGCCGAACTGATCGGAACCCAGGGCGATCCCAGCGGCCTGCTGGCCCGTCACGGCCAGGCCCTGATCGACAGGTCCATGGCCGGAAAGGTTTAGGCGGCCACACGCGGCTGGTTGTATATCCTGTTGATTTGTTTGGACTTAAACCATAAATTTTTTACGCCGGGCGCTTGCGTTCGTTGGTTTCGTGACATTTGCGGCGGTTAACAATCGGTAAATTCGCCAACATGCGTTGTTCGGCGCCCGGCCCTGTCGGAATGTTTGAGCCCTGACGCAATCGATCAGTCTTTCGTCCTTGCCGAACGCTTGTCCCGTGCCGAGCCATCTCGCCCGCGGACCCCATCAAGGCCCAACCCGGGGCAAGGCGCTGCCGCTGCCGCTCGAGTTTTTGGGCAGGCCGCGGCAGACCCTGGCGCGACGCGTCGCGCGGAAAAGCTGATCATGGGCGGCCGCATTTACAAGTCCGACGATTTTCACGAAATGGGCCTGATCGACGTCCTGGTCGAAAAAGGCGAGGGGCGCGCGCGGACGCCTTCATCGAAGAGAACTCCCGGCGTCACGGCTTGCTCGGGGCGATGGGCAGGGTGCGCCGCCGCCTCGCGCCGCTGATGCTGGAGGAACTGCGGGACATTACCGACATCTGGGTTGAATTGGTGATGAGTTTCGCGCCGATCAACCTGCGCAACATGGAAATGCTGGCGTTGTCGCAGGACCGCCTGTTCCGGCAGACCGCGAGCCAGAGATTCGCGCGGTGAATCGCTTCGCCTGTCGGGGCTTCCGACTTCCGCGCCGGGAATGCCTGACCTCTCGGCATGAAAAAACCTTCCGCGACTGACCAGATCGCGGAAGGTTCTGTGCTTGTCGCCCATGCAACTCGCATGGCCCGGAGCGTCGGAGCGAGGTGGGAAGGAGGCTTTCCCCCGCTCCGGCGCGTCCGGGCCGGGGCGACAGGCAGTCCGGCGCCGCGCCCAAACGGCGCCGGCCAAACGGGCAAGACTTACCAGACGACCGCCAGAATCGCAGTAATGAAAGCAAAGGCGGCGCAAACCGAAGCGATTTCGACTTTGAGCGTGCTTGTCATTCTAAGCCCTCCAGCAAGTCGGGACGAAAATCGGTGAGAGACTTCGATCGTCTTTGCTTTGAGTTCCATTCCGCAACGTTTAAGCAAATGTAAATGTCATGGCTTGCGCGAACAATTCCAAATGACGGGCAATCGCGCCTCAACTCTGGGCATTCGCGCTTTTTTTTTGCACAGGCCAAGGGCGCCCGCGGCTTTCGAGTCGCGCAGGCGTTGAAACGCGGCGCGTCGAAGCGCTTTAATAGAGAGTGTAGAGTTGGGCAGGGGAAGAGAATGGGCGCCGGGGGCGGTTTTTGCAGACGGCGCGCCGAAAAAGGGCGAAGCTATCATCATGGCAAATTGCGCGAGGCGCTGCTCGCGGCGGCGCGCGCCCTGATTTCCGAGCGCGGCCCGGCCGGGTTCACCCTGGCGGAGGCGGCCAAGAGGGTCGGCGTCACCGGCGCGGCGCCCTATCGCCATTTCGCCGACCGCGACGCCCTGATCGCCGAACTGGCGAAAGAAGGTTTTGGACATTTCAACGAGAAACTGGCGCACGCCTGGGACGGCGGCCGGCCCGACGCCATTTCCGCCCTTCGCCGGCGCGGCGCGGCCTATCTCGCCTTCGCGCGGGAAGAGCCGGGGCTCTACAAGGCGATGTTCGGCGACGCCGGGGCCTTGGCGCGGCAAAGCGGCGACAAGGCCGGCCAAACAGCTTTTGACGATCTGTTGCGGACGACCGTCGCGGTGCTGCGCCAGTTCCATGCGCCGGAACAGGGCGCCCGCGCGCTGGCGCTGCAAATCTGGGCGACCACCCACGGAATCGCCGACCTCATGCTCGCCGGCCATTTCGGCGAAAGCCCCGATCTGCCTCAGGCCATGCTTGAGGAATCGGTCGGGGCCCTGGTCGAGGCCGCCGTGCGCAAGGCCTTGGGCGTCGCCCCGATCATGCCGCCGCCCTGATCGCAAAAATTTGCATTCGGCCCCCTGGCGTCCGGCCAATGTAAATGTATATAACATTCACATCGCCGGCCGCATCGACCGGGATGAATGGAGCATCTCATGGGTTGTTCACATCATATGGGCGCGCTGGACGGCCATCGCCGCTGCCTGCGCTGGAAGCCGATGGAAATCGCGGCGATCGTCCTTGGCTTCGTCTTGTTCTGGCCGGTCGGGCTGGCCTTGCTGGGCTGGAAAATCTTCAGCGGCAAGATCCGCCATGACGGCGATTTCGGCCAGTTCGCAAGGGAAAGATGGGGCGAGTTCGAAAGGCGCAGCGGCCTCGGTTCGATGTCGCGCGATTTCGCTGGCGGCTGGCGCACGAGCGGCAATTCCGCCTTCGACGATTGGCGCAAGGCGGAGCTGGAGCGGCTCGAGGAGGAGCGCCGCAAGATCCACGAGGCGGAACAGGCTTTTTACGATTATCTCGAAGGCCTGCGCCGCGCCAAGGACCGCGAGGAATTCGAACGCTTCATGGCGAGCCGCGCCGCCCGGCGGGCGGAGAACAACCCGCCGGAGCACAGGGAATCCTGATAGCAAAACGGCGGCGGCCTTCCGGCCGCCGTTTTATTTTGTCTGGCGGAGCGAGCCATGCGCGCCTTCATTCTGGCCAATATCGGCCTGCTTCCCTTTGTTCTTTTCTGGTCCCTGGTCGCTGTCGCGCCGGGGCCGGCGATTGTCGCGGCGCTCGCTTTGGCTATCGCCGTCCATCTCTGGCGCCGGCGCCGCCGCGAAGTCCGGCAGATGGAGATCGCGGGCCTGATCCTGTTCGCCGTTCTGGCCGTCGGCCTTTTGGCCGCCCCGCAATTCATCGCGGCGCGGGCGCTGCCCTGGTCCTTTTTCGCGGTCGCCCTCGCGGCTTTCGTTTCGCTGGCGCGCAACATGCCCTGGACGGCCGAATATGCGGCGGCCGCCTTTCCCGGGCGCGCCGAAAGCCCGATCTTCATCGGAATCAACAAGGCGCTGTCCACGCTGTGGATGGCGATTTTTGTTGTCCTCGGCGGCTTGGCCTGGTTTGGCGCGCCGCCCGTGGTCGCCGGGGCGCTGACGCTCTGCGGCGCGATCCTCACCATTTTCGGGCCGAACTGGCAGGTGCGGTGGGTGATGGCGCGCAAGCTTGCGGAACGTCGGGAATTCGACTGGCCGGCGCCGAATTTCGCCGCGCCGCGTGCGGACGAGGAACTGGATGTCGCGGTTATCGGCGCCGGCGTCGGGGGCCTGTCGGCCGCCGCCATGCTCGCCGGCACGGGGCTCAAGGTCAAGGTGTTCGAGCAGCATGTCCTGCCCGGCGGCTATTGCCATTCCTGGTTGCGCAAGGCGCGGCAGGGCGGCGAGCCGCTCCTGTTCCGTTTCGACGCAGGGCCGCACGATTTCTCCGGCGCCTTTCCCGGCGGAACGCTCGATCGCCTCTTGCGCCGGCTGGGGCGGGCGGACGCGGTCGAATGGCTTCGGCTCGACTATCGTTTCGTCCGCGCCGATGGCGAGACCTTCGACCCGCCGCGCGACCGGCGGGCGCACGTCGAGGCGCTTGCGCAACTTTATCCCGCGGATTCCGCTGGCGTCATCGCGGTGTTCCAAACGATGGAGGCGTTGTTCGACACGATCAGCCGGCCGGCGGAGGGTTTTTCGAGTCCGCCGGCGAGTGTGGACGCGATGATGGATTTCGCGTCGAAAAATCCGCTTTTCGTGCAATGGGGCGAACGCCGCTTTGTCGATCTCGTCGCGCGCCATGTCCGTGGCGAGGCGGCGCGGGCCGCGCTGACGGCGATGGTCGGCTATGTCAGCCATGATCCCGTCGCGCCCACCTGCGCCGACATGGCGCCGGTTTTCGGCTATTATTTCGAGGGCGGCTTTTATCCGCGCGGCGGAACCAGCCGCTTCTCCGAGGCTCTGGCCGGAGCGGTGACGGCGAAGGGCGGCGCGATCGCTTTTCATGCGCCGGTCGCAAAGATCTTGGTCGAGAATGGCCGCGCGGCCGGCGTGCTGTTGGAAAGCGGCGAAAAAATCCGCGCGCGGGCGGTGGTCGCCAACAGTGATCCGCGCAAGACCTTTCTGGAGCTGATCGACGCGGAGCATCTTCCGGAAAAGTTCCGGCGCAAAATCGCCGCCGCGCTGCCAGCGGGCTCGGGCTTCGCGCTCCATCTCGGCGTCGAGGGCGAATGGGAGGGCAGGCCGCTGACTTTCGTCGAGGGCGACCTTCAAATCCTGATCGCGCGGCCGGGGCTGGTCGATCCGGCCGACGCGCCTGGCGGTTTTTCCGCCATCGATATCCTCGCCCTGCTGCCGCAGGAACTGGCGAAGGATTGGCTGCCGCCGGCCGGAGGGCCGGACTGGCGCGCGTGGCGGCGCTCGGGCGATTATCGGCGCCGCAAGGAGGCTTTCGCCGACCTCCTGATCGACCAGGCCGAGCGCGTCTTGCCCGGCTTGCGCGAGAAAATCGTCTTCCGCTGCGAGGCGAGCCCCGTCACTTATGCACGCTATGACTTTTCAAGCTCCGGATCGATCTATGGGATCGCGCCGCCGGGGCGGATGCGCGGCTCGAAAAGCCCGATCCCGGGCCTCGTCGTCGCCGGCGCGATCAATCTCGGGCCGGGCGTCGAGGCCGCCGCGCTGTCGGGAATCCGGGCGGCGGAAGTTCTGGCGCCGGGATGCGCCTCGGCGCCCGCGCCGCGCGCGGCGGCCGCCAAACGCGGCGAGCCGGCCACGGTCGCTTGAATTTTACAGATTAACCATCTTGCTTGAGGGGCGATTAACGCTCCTGCCGCAGGAATCGCGCTATGGCGCGTCGCGGCTTACCTCTCCTTTTGCTTGTCATCGGGTTCGGCGGCCTTGCCGGTTGCTCGAAATTCGAGCGCGCCCAGCGCCCGGCCTGGCGCACGCAGGCGGAAGAGGCCTGTTTCGCCCGCCATCTCGTCGCCCTGAGCCCCTATGTCCAGCCGGCGGCCCATGAAATCGAAGGCCGCTCGATCTGCGGGCTGACCCGGCCGCTGAAAGTGACGGCGCTGCAGAACGGCGCGGTGCTGTTCAACTCCACCCAGACGCTCGACTGTTCGATGGTGGCGGCGCTGAACGACTGGCTGGCCGAGGTGGCGCAGCCGGCGGCCCAGGCGCGCTTCCGCCAGAATGTCGTCGAGATCGAGTCGATGGGCTCGTACAATTGCCGCTCGATGAATAACCAGGTGGGGGCGCGGCTGTCCGAACATTCCTTCGGCAACGCCATCGACATCGGCGGCTACCGCCTCGCTGACGGCCGCAGGATCACCTATGTCCATGACTGGACCCGTGGCGATCCGCAGACGCAGGCTTTTCTGCGCGATCTCCACGGCGGCGCCTGCGACCGCTTCACCACCGTGCTCAGCCCAGGATCCAATCCGTTCCATTACAACCACATGCATGTCGATCTGGCGATGCATGGCATGCGCTCGACGGGGCTGCGCCACGTCTGCCGCCCCGAGCGTCAGAATACCATCGCGCCTGAGCCCCACGACAACCTGCCCGAGACGCCGGATTTCGACGACGATCTCGACATCGCGCAAGCCGGCGCGCCGCCTGCGCGGTCGGCCCTGGCGATGAACGGGGAAAGCCTCGCGGTCGCCGCCGCCGCGCCCGACATGATCCGTCGACGGCCGCCGCCGGCGATCCGGACACGCGCGCAGCCCGATCTCGACGAAATCGCGCGGCTGCTGCAACGGCCGCCGCTGTCGCGCCATCCCCGACCGCTGACGCTGCACGCCGAATTGCGTTCGTATAACAACCCGCCGCCGCGCCGCGGGCAGCGTGGCGCCATGCGCGAGGACGGGGTCTATGTGCCCGAGGGCGCGCCGTCCGATTTCGATTTGCATTAACGCGTTTCGAACCAGACTGACGTCATCCGCCGTGCGGCTTTCTCGCCCCGTGAATCCTTTTGGCGTTCGGCGCCTGGATCGAATACGGCGCTGCGCCACGCGACAGGTCCAGGGTCCTCGCCACCGGCCGTCGAGCGCGCCGCTCCATCGGACGTTGGCTTGGCTGTTCGAGTTCGCTCCGCTGCGCGATCTTGACGCGCGTAAACCTGGCGCCAACCTTAACGGGCGTTCGGGTTTCTGCGGGAGCCGGATTAACAGGGTCACGAGGATCGTCGGGTATACAGCGCTCCAGGGCCGCCGGCGGCGAGCGATGTCCGGCGCGATAAACCAGTCAGGGATTGGATGGAGATGAAGAATTTGGTGACCCGTTTTGTGAAGGACCAGTCCGGCGCCACCGCCGTCGAATATTCCCTGCTCTCCGCCATGATCGCGTTGCCGATCCTTGTCGGCATGCAAAACCTTGCCGGCAAGCTGAACGCGGAGTTCAACTTCATCAGCAACGATCTTTGAAGGCGCGCTCGGCGATCGCCCCGTCGGGAGAGTCAGAGGCAAGCGCGCCGCAGAAAACGGGGCGCGTCAAGCGAAAGAAGCCCGGATTCCTGAGCGTTTCCTCATTATCCCGCGCAGGCGCATGATCGCTCGGGCTCAGTCTTCGTCGTCGTCGAAATCGTCGTCGTCGAATTCGATCAGCGCCAGGCAGGTGGCGGGGACGGTCGCCGTGCGGATGGCGTCGTCGCTTTCCGCGTACCAGATCACGTCCACCTGATCCTTGACCTGGCGCGTGACGGTCATGCCGCGTCCGCCGGATTTCAGTTGCACGACCGCGCCGGGTTTGAAGTCCATTTTCCGCCTCTTTGAAGCTTCGCGTTGGGGAAAGGGCGCTCGCCGAATCTGCCCGCGCTCACGGCCATTTCACTATGGGCGGCATCGATGACAAAATGGAATCGACATTGCCGCCGGTTTTTAGGCCGAAGATCGTGCCGCGGTCATAGAGCAGGTTGAACTCGACATAGCGGCCGCGCCGCACCAATTGCTCCTCGCGTTGCGCATTGGTCCATTCGCGGGCCATGTTGGCCTCGACCAGCCGCGGATAGATGTCGAGGAAGGCCTCGCCGACCGCGCGGGTAAAAGCGAAGGCCGGCTCGAAGGCGCCGCCGCCCGCTTCGAGATAATCATAAAAAATTCCGCCGATCCCGCGCGGCTCGTTGCGGTGCTTGAGGAAGAAATAATCGTCGCACCAGGCCTTGAAGCGCGGATAGTCGGCGACAGCGTGGCCCTCGCAGGCTTTCTGCATCGCGGCGTGGAAAGCGATCGAATCGGGATCGTCCTGGGTGCGGCGCGTGTCCAGCACCGGCGTGAGGTCGGCCCCGCCGCCGAACCAGGCGCGCGAAGTGACCACCATCCGCGTGTTCATGTGGACCGCCGGCACGTTCGGGTTCCAGGGGTGGACGATGAGGGAGATGCCCGCAGCCCAGAAGCGCGGGTCGGTTTCGGCGCCGGGAATCTGCCGGGCGAATTCCGGCGCGAAAGTTCCGTGGACGGCCGAACAGTGGACGCCGGCCTTTTCGAACAGCCGGCCCTTGAGCAGGCCCATCCCGCCGCCGCCGCCCGGGGCGCCGTCGTGGTTGGTCCGCTCCCATGCGGTCCGGGTGAAGCGGCCGGGCTCGGCGCCGGGCTCGGCGAAGGCGGCGTCGTCGCGCCGCTCCAGGGCCTCGAAAGCCGCGATGATCCGCCCCTGCAGCGAGTTCGAACCATTCCACCGCCGCGCGCTTGCGCACGTCCAGAATCGTGTCGTGCAAACTCTCGATCAAACCCGTTCTCCCTCGCCGCCAGGATGGACGAATCCATCGGTCTGGCGCAGAGCTTCCCCCAAAACCATGGCCGCCGCCACCGCGACGTTGAGCGAGCGCATTTTCGGCCGCAAAGGTATGCGCAGCGTCGCATCCGCCGCGCGAAAAACCTCTTCCGAGACGCCGGCGGATTCGCGGCCGACCATGATGATGTCGCCGGGGCGAAAGGCGAAATCGAGAAAAGACGTCACGCCTCGGGTCGAGAGCAGGACCAGCCTGCGGCGACTTGTCGCACGCCATTCGTCGAATGCGCGCCATGAGGCGTGGCGCGCCAGGCGGACGTGGCCGAGATAGTCGAGCCCGGCGCGGCGGAAATGGCGGTCGGAGGTCGGGAAGGCGGCCGGCTCGATCAAGGCGGCGTCCACGCCGAGACAGGCGCAGAGGCGCAGCATGGTTCCCGCGTTCTGCGGGATTTCCGGCTGAAAGAGGGCGAGACAGAGTGTGGGGTCGGGCGAGGGCATGGGGATCGTTGGCGCTGTGCCGGCGCGGGCGCATGAAACCGGCCCTGGAGGGAAAGCAACGTAGAAGCCGCAAAATCCGAAAGTCTCGGCCGCGACGAACGGAGCAGGGCCGAGCCGACGAATTGGCCGCGCATTCCCGGAACTTAACCATGATCAGGTCTATGGACAATAGGGCCGAAAGGCGCCAAAAACGGCGCTTACAAGACTGGGTCCGCATCCTTTCACATCGCGCCGCGCGGTGTTCATGCCCGGCGCGACGCGGAATTCTGGCGGAAATTTCATCGGCGCGCGCTCTACGATTCGCTCACGGGCGCGCGAAATCCAAAGGTTTTGGCTTTCTTCGCGGAGCGAAAGTCCGCTCAAGGGAGGCCATGCCGCCAACGCACGGGGAAAGAACTTGGCCAGCGCATCGACGGTCGAACCGACACGCAGAGACTTTCTTTTCATCGCCACAGGCGCGATGGCCGCCGTGGGCGCGGCCGCCGTGGTGTGGCCGCTGATCAACCAGATGAGCCCCGACGCCTCGACGCTGGCGATGGCTTCCACCGAAGTGGACATCGGCTCGATCCCGGTCGGCCAGATCGTCATCATCAAATGGCGCGGCAAGCCGGTTTTCATCAGCCACCGCAGCCCGAAAGAGATCGAAGAGGCGCAGAACGTCGATCTCGCGACCCTGCGCGACCCGCAGCCCGATTCGGCGCGGGTGAAGAAGCCGGAATGGCTGATCGTGATCGGCGTCTGCACCCATCTCGGCTGCATCCCGATGGGTCACCAGGGCGATTACGGCGGCTGGTTCTGCCCTTGCCACGGCTCGGTTTACGACACCTCCGGCCGCATCCGCAAAGGCCCGGCGCCGCTTAATCTCCTGATTCCCGAATATAGCTTCTTGACCGACACCAAGGTCAAGATCGGCTGATCGCGGCTCCGCCGGGCGATTCCGCCTTTCTCGAACAATTCGCAAAGAGATTCCCAATGCACGGACACTCAACTTTTGAGCCGAAGAACGGCTTCGTGAAATGGCTTGAGGCGCGCCTGCCGATTTTGAGCTTCGCGCACGAATCCTTCGTCGCCTATCCGACCCCGAAGAACCTCAACTACTGGTGGACCTTCGGCGCCATCCTCTCCTTCATGCTGGTCGCGCAGATCGTCACCGGCGTGGTTCTGGCCATGCATTACACGCCCGAATCGACGATGGCCTTCGACTCGGTCGAAAAGATCATGCGCGACGTGAACTGGGGCTGGATGCTGCGCTATTCCCACTCCAACGGCGCCTCCATGTTCTTCTTCGCCGTCTATATCCACATGTTCCGCGGCATCTACTACGGCTCCTACAAGGCGCCGCGCGAGGTTTTGTGGATCCTCGGCGTGATCATCTTCCTGCTCATGATGGCCACCGGCTTCATGGGCTATGTGCTCCCCTGGGGCCAGATGTCGTTCTGGGGCGCGACCGTCATCACCAATCTGTTCTCGGCGATCCCTTACGTCGGCGACCAGGTCACGGTCTGGCTGTGGGGCGGCTATTCGGTCGGCGATCCGACGCTCAACCGCTTCTACTCGCTGCATTACCTGCTGCCCTTCGTCATCGCGGCGGTGGTCGGTCTGCATGTCTGGGCGCTCCATGTCGTCGGCCAGAACAATCCCGACGGCGTCGAGATCAAGGATGTGGCGAAGGACACGGTCCCCTTCACGCCCCATGCGACGATGAAGGATTCGCTCGGCATTGCGGTGTTCCTGCTGGTCTTTTGCTGGCTGATCTTCTTCGTGCCGAACTATCTCGGCGACGCCGACAATTACATCCAGGCCAACCCGATGAAGACCCCGCCGCATATCGTTCCGGAATGGTACTTCCTGCCGTTCTACGCGATCCTGCGTTCGATCCCGAACAAGCTCGCCGGCGTCATCGCCATGTTCGCGTCGATCGCTTTGCTGGCCTTCCTGCCCTGGCTCGACACGTCCAAGGTCCGCTCGGGTAAATATCGCCCGGTCTTCAAGATCTTCTTCTGGATCTTCGCGGCGACGGCGATCGGCCTCGGCTATCTCGGCGCCATGCCTCCGCAGGGCGGCTATGTCCTGGCGGCGCGCATCCTCTCGGTGTCCTATTTCGCCTTCTTCCTGGTCATTCTGCCGGTGCTTGGCCTCGTCGAGAAGACCAAGCCGGTCCCCGCAACCATTGCCGACGCGGTTCTCGCCAAGCACGGCTCCAAGGGCTGAACGGCCGATTTCGAGGAACTCCAACAATGGCTTTCATCAAAAAGTTCGGAATCGCCGCGGCGGCCGTGATCGGCCTCGTCGCCATCTCCACCCCCAGCCTGCGCGCCGCCGAGGGCGCCGAGGAGCCGCAGCCGACCCGCCAGAACTGGACCTTCGCCGGCGTGTTCGGCGTCTTCGACAAGGCCCAGTTGAAGCGCGGCTTCCAGGTTTACAAGGAAGTCTGCTCCAGCTGCCACGCGCTGCACATCCCGATGCGCACCCTGGCGCAGCCGGGCGGCCCCGGCTTCACCGTCGACGAGGTCAAGGCGCTCGCGGCGACCTATACCGTCCACGACGGGCCGAATATGCAGGGCGAAATGTTCGACCGGCCCGGCCGTCCGGCGGATTATTTTCCGTCGCCCTTCCCCAACCCGGAAGCCGCGGCGACCGCGCTCGGCGCCGCGCCGCCGGACATGTCGTTGCTCGGCAAATCGATCAAATATGAGCGCGGCTTCCCGAAATTCGTGTTCGACCCGCTGCCGATTCCGGTCATCGGAACCTATCAGGAGGTCGGCCCGGATCTGATCTACGCCGTTCTCAATGGCTACACCCATGACGACGACCCGAACTGGAACCTCTATTTCCCGGGTCACAAGATCGCCATGCCCAAGCCGCTGAGCGACGGTCAGGTCCAGTACAAGGACGGCTCGCCGGCCACCGTCCAGCAATATTCCAAGGACGTCGCGGCCTTCCTCTTCTGGGCGGCCGAGCCGAACATGGAATATCGCAAGGAGATCGGCCGCCGGGTGCTGGTCTTCCTGATGGTCTTCGCGGTCCTGCTCTATTTCACCAAGAAGAGGATCTGGGCCGACGTCGCCCACTGATCTTTGCGCAAGCGAGATGCGACAGAGGCCCCGCTGCGGGGCCTCTTTTTTTTAAGTCCCTTCATTCAGCGGCGCTCGATCTCGGGGCCGCCGTGCGCGGCCCGCCCGCCCTTGCGGCCGGCGGTCTTGGCGAGATCCTTGTCGCGCGCGAAGCTGCGATTGGCGGGGCTGACGCTCCGGCCGCCCTTGCGCCCGGCCTCGGCCGCCAGTTCCGCGTTCTGCGAAAAGCTTCTCTTTTCGCGCGGCACGCTCTCGCCGCCCTTGCGCGCGATGGCGCGCTGCTTCTCGGGATCCATCGAGGCGAAGCCCCGAGCCTTCTTGATCGTTTCCATGTCATGGACCTCTTCGGCGCGACCCGGACGCGCTCAAATTCCAATATAGGGTTCAAACGCGCCAACGCGGCGTTTGGTAGCGCGTGTTGTGATCACGAAATGGTGATGCCCCGGTCGCCGCGCCTTCGCCTTTTTGCATCGCCACATAATGCCATCGGCCTTTGTTTCCGACGAGTCGGAAACAAAGGCGCCCGCCCGCGTCAGCGAGCGCCGCGCCCGTCGGCGCGGATGCCATCGGTCCTTTTCAAGGCCCGTGGCATAAGATCCGACAAAGGAGGCGCGCATGTCGAAGTTTCGCACCGAAAAGGATTCTCTCGGGCCGATCGAGGTGGCGGAAGACCGGCTGTGGGGCGCGCAGACCGAGCGGTCGCTGCGCAATTTCGCGATCGGCGCGCAAATTATGCCGCGCGAGATCATCCATGCCTTGGCCTTGGGCAAGAAAGTCGCGGCAAAAGTCAATGCGGAGCTCGGCGCGCTCGACCCGAAACTGGCGGAGGCGATCGCCGCGGCGGCGGACGAGATCATTTCGGGGCGGCTCGACGATCATTTTCCCCTCAAAGTCTGGCAGACCGGCTCGGGCACGCAAAGCCACATGAACGTCAACGAGGTGATCGCCAATCGCGCCAATGAAACCTTTTCGGCGCCGCGCGGGTCGATGGCGCCGATTCACCCCAACGATCATGTGAATCTCGGCCAGTCCTCCAACGATTCCTTCCCCACCGCCATGCATGTCGCCGCGGCGCTGGCGTTGAAACAGAATCTCCTGCCGGCCCTGCGCCGGCTCGAAGCGAGTCTCGCCGTCAAGGCGCAGGCCTTCGTCGGACTGATCAAGGTCGGCCGCACCCATCTCCAGGACGCGACGCCGATCACTTTGGGGCAGGAGTTTTCCGGCTATGCGGCGCAGGTCCGGTTCGGCGCCGAGCGGATCGAATCGGCGCTGCCGGGCCTGTTTCATTTGGCTCAGGGCGGCACGGCGGTCGGCACCGGCGTCAATGCGCGTCGCGGCTTCGCTCAAGGATTCGCGCGGGAAATGGCGCGCGAGACCGGCCTGCCGTTCACGCCGGCGCGCAATTTCTTCGAGGCGCTGGCGAGCCATGACGCCCTGGTTTTCGCTCATGGCGCGCTGGAGGCCGCCGCCGCCGGCCTGTTCAAGATCGCCAGCGACATCAGGCTGGCGGGCAGCGGGCCGCGCGCGGGTTTCGGCGAATTGATCCTGCCGGCCAACGAGCCCGGCTCGTCGATCATGCCGGGCAAGGTCAATCCGACCCAGGCCGAGGCGCTCACCATGGTCTGCGCGCGCGTGTTCGGCAATCAGGCGACCATCGCCTTCGCCGGCTCGCAGGGCCAGTTCGAGCTGAATGTCTTCAAGCCGGTGATCGCTTTCGCCTTCCTCGAAAGCGCGCGCCTGCTCGCCGACGCCGCGGATAGTTTCGCGGTTCGTTGCGTGGACGGAATCGAAGCCGACGGCCGCAAACTCGACGAGACGATGCGCCGATCGCTGATGCTGGCGACCGCGCTCGCGCCGAGGATCGGCTATGACAAGGCGGCGGAAGTCGCCAAGGCGGCCGATGAGTACGGGACCAGCCTGCGCGAGGAGGCGATCCGCCTGGGCTATGTCCGCCCCGAAGATTTTGACGCCTGGGTCAAGCCCGAGGAGATGCTCGCGCCAAAGGAATAGCGCCGGCTCTCCGTTTGAGAGCCGGCTAGGAGCGACCGCGACCATAGGGCGTCTTTTTAGACGCCCGTCTTACGACGGGCTGCGGCCAGTGCGAGGGATGGTCGATCGCGCCACTGCGCGATCGACAAAAATAATCAATTCGCGCGGGCGTCGCCGAAACAGGCGACGATGGCGTCGTGGGCCTGCGTCTTTTCATCCGCGGTCAAGGCGTCGCCGACAAGGCGCGGCCAATAGCCCGCCGATTTGGCCCGCGAAACCACGCAGGCGCAGGTTTTCTGGCAAAGGTCGGGCTGGGCCGAACTCGCGCACGCACTGGTCCACGCATTGGCCGAGGAACAGATCCTCCTGTCCCGGCGAGACGACGAAAAGCGCCAGCAGGGCGAAGGCGCCATAAAACACAGGCTGATGGACGAGATAGAAGAAAAGCGAATGTCGCCCGAAAAAGGCGAGGATTTTGGCAAGCGACGGCCCTGAGTCCCTTTGCGTTTTCGTGAAGAAGGGGAGTTTTCCCGCCGCCACGCCGAGCAGCACGACGCCGAGCCACGGAAAAAGCGGCTGGTAGTCGTTGCTGGGCGGCGCAAAAGTTCCAAGCCCGGTCCACCAGAAGATTTTGGCGTTGAAAAAAAACCCCGCAAAAAATTCCGGGGTGGCGAGGGACAGCGCGGCCAGCGCCAGGATCAGCCAGACCGGCGCATCGACCAGCGGCGCGGCGATCAGGCTCGCCACGGCGATCAGGTGGAGAATGCCGAAAAAGATCGGCGTTTCCGGAAAAAGCTGGAAGGACACGGCGCTGATCGCGCCCGCCGCGGCGACGATGACCGCCCAGCGCCGCCAGAAGGCGCGGCTGCGCAACAGTTTTCCGCGCGCATGTCGGGAGAGGACCAGCCCGATCCCCACCAGCAGCAGAAAACTCGACGCGATGGCGTGGCCGAGCCAGCGGAAGCCGTTCGCAGAGAGCAGCGCCGGATCGATCCAGCGGAAATGGCCGAGATCCCAGGTCAGGTGGAAGGCGAACATCGCCCACAGCGCAAGGCCGCGCGCGGAATCGACCCAGAGCAGGCGCGAGGGCTTCGCGGGAGGGACATTCACGGCAGGAAATGCGAGAAAATCATGTCCGGCGCCGAGAGATTATGGCGCGAGGGCGCATGGCGTCCCGCCCAGAGTTCGGTGACGGCGGCGCCGGGAAAGCTCATGACCGGGGATTCGCTCCAGCCCTTGCCGTCCTTCTCGCGCCAGTTGATCCGGGCGACGTCGGAATTGGTCTCGGTCGTGTACATCGAGCGCAACGCCGCGAAGGGCAGATTGCCCGGCATGGCGCCGGAATAATCGACCGCGAGCGCGATATGGTCCTGATCGACCTGTTTTATGGTCACAACCGCCGAGCCGCCGCGCACGAAATTCAGGGTAAAAGCCTTGGCGGCTGGATCGAAGGCTATGTCCTTGATCGCGACGATCGGGCGCGGGCCGGCGGGGGAGTTCTGGATTTCCAGCGGCCCGATCTGGAAGGACGAGCCATAGGCGGTCCAGCGCATGTCGTCGAAGGGCAGGGGGCGGATGCGCCAGTTGCCATCGGCCGGATAGAGCACCAGAACCTCCTCGGCGCGCTCACGAAAGAGAATCCACAGCTGGATATAGGCGAAACCGCTCTCCACGCGGTCGCCGACCTTGATCTTTATATCGGTCGGGCGCCAGAAATTCGGGTCGGTCAGGCCGGTCAGCCACAGGGTCGGGGATTCGAAAAAGGTTTTTCGCGGCAACGCGCCTTCGGCGTGCGGCATGTTGCAGGCGGAGAAATCGGGCGCCCAGCGGTCCTTGCCGATCATGCCGATAAAAGCCGGGTGGACGGCCTGGACCTCCATGTGCCGGACCTGCGGCGAGACGAAATCCAATTCGACATTGTCGCGCTCGGCGCAGATTTCGGGGGTCGATTTGTTCACCACTTTGACGGCAAGCTCGGCCCCGAAATCCCTCGCGCCCTGGGCCCAAGCCGGCGCCGCGAGCGCCGGCGCGAGAAAAAGACGACCCGGCGCCGCGAGCGCCGGCGCGAAAAGAAAAACGGCGGCGAGGGCGAGGCGGATGCTGGGCATGGGGCGTTTCCGTGCGGGGATATCCGGCTTTAAGCCCGCCGCCGGGCCAAGGCAAGCGCCGGAACCGGGCCGATTTCGGCGTTTGAAGCGATGGTTCAACCGGCCTCCGACCTTTGAAAACGCATGAAAAGTTCGTGCTAAAAATATGATTTATAGTAATTGTTTTGTTAAACCTAAATCTTGGGCGCGGCGACGGGAGCGCTCGGCCCACCCTGCGCGCGGTCTGATTACGCGCTTAAGGCTGGCTCTTGCGCCGTGAAATGTTTATGTAAAGGGCGAAAAAGCAATACGCGGCTTGGGAATTTACGGGTAAATGACGGATATAACGTCTCTTTTCTCTTCTTCCTCGGTCTCCGGCGCGCTTGCTGTCGAGCGCGCCATCGCGGAATTGCGCGCCGGGCGCCCCGTCGCTTTGACCGAGGGCGCCGCGCGGCTTCTGGTCTTTGCGGCCGAAAATCTCGAGCCTGAGTCCGCCGCCATTATCGAAAATCTCGCCCGTGGCCGCGCCAATCTGATCCTTTCCGTGCAGCGCTTGCGCCGGTTGGGCGTCGAGCGGGAGCGGCCCGGCGCCATCGCGACCCCGCGCCTCGACGTGGAGCGGATCGGGGCTCTGCTGGCCGACGAGGAGGCCCGGATCGACGCGCCGGTCGCCTCTCCTGGCGCGGCGGAGGAGGCGGCGCTCGACCTGCTGCGCCTGGCCAATCTGCTGCCCGGCGCAATCGTTGCGCCTCTCCCGGAGCCCTTGGCGCAATTGCAGGAGGTTTTTGGCGCGGACGTGCGCGCCTATCGCGCCAAAAAGGTTATGTCGCTCCATCTCGTCGGTCGGGCGCCGGTTCCGCTCGAAGGCGCGCCCAATTCCGAGATCGTGGTGTTCCGTGGCGGCGAGGGCCTGCGCGACCAGGCGGCGGTGATCGTCGGCAAGCCCGACCTCTCCGGCCCGGTCCATGTCCGGCTGCATTCCGCTTGTCTCACCGGCGACCTGTTCGGTTCGCTGAAATGCGACTGCGGCGACCAGTTGCGCCACACCGCCCGGATCATGGCCGAGAGCGGCGGCGGCGTGATCCTCTATCTCGACCAGGAAGGGCGCGGCAACGGCCTCGCCAACAAGGTGCGCGCCTATCGACTCCAGGCCTGCGGCCACGACACCTATGACGCCGACGAAATCCTGGGCTTCGGCCTCGACCAGCGCCGCTTCGGCTATGCCGCGCGCATGCTCGACCTGCTCGGCGTGACCAGGGTGCGGCTGATGACCAATAATCCGGCCAAGATCGAGGCTTTGCGCGCGGCCGGGCTCGACGTCACCGACCAGCGCATCCAGGGCCGGCCGACGCCGCAGAACATCCATTATCTCGCCACCAAGCGCGATCGCGCCGGCCATTATCTCGATGTCGATCTGCCGCCGGCCGGCGGCTGAGCGCCGCCAGGCCTTCCATTTTCAGTCGTCGTCGCTCGCTTCGCTTGCCGAAGCAGGGCGGGCGCCGTAAATCACCGACTGCGTTCCGGAAAAACGGGCGCGCGATCCCGCTCAGGCAGCGTCAGCGATGGAACGGATGGGTAGCGACCAGGAGCAAGAGCCAGAGGCGCAGGACCCGGCGGCGTCCGCGTCATTTTCCGCCCGTTCGCGACGCGACGAGCGGGAGGCCCTGGCGGCCAAGGCCGAGCGTCGGCGCAAGATCGCCGCGCGCCTCGGCGCCGCGGCCAGCATTGTGCTGGTCGGCGTCGCGGTCTTTGTCCTCACCCGCACCATTTCCCATCTCGATATGGCCCAGCTTCGGGCCGCCCTCGCGGCGACCTCGTGGGGCCAGATCGGGCTTGGCCTGGTGTTGACCGCCTGTTCCTATCTGATGCTCACGGGCTATGACGCGATCGCCCTGCGCCAGCTCAAATTGCGCGTGCCCTACCGCACCACGGCGCTCGCCTCCTTCACCTCCTACGCCGTCTCGTTCAATCTCGGCTTTCCCATCTTCACCGGCGGCACGGTGCGCTACTGGATCTATTCCCGCGCCGGCGTCCGGCCGGGCAAGATCGCCAGCCTCACCGTGGTCGCGGGCGTCACCTTCTGGCTTGGCATGGCGGTGGTGATCGCGCTCGGCCTGGCGGTCGAAGCCGCGCGGCTTGCGGACATCGACCATCTCGCCGTCAATCTCAATCGCCTGATCGGCCTCGGCGTGCTGGTCGCCATCGGCGTCTATCTCTACTGGGTGTCCGCGCGCCCGCGCCGCGCGCGCTGGCAGGGCCTGTCGCTGGAGTTGCCGGGACTGGGCCTGTCGCTCGGCCAGATCGCGCTCGGCGTCATGGACCTGTGCAGCGCGGCCGGGGCGCTCTATGTCCTGCTGCCGAGCGATCAAGGGCTGGATTTCTTCACCTTCGCGGCGGTCTATGTCTTCGCCAGCCTGCTTGGCATCGTCAGCCATGCGCCGGGCGGCATCGGCGTGTTCGAGGCGACCATGCTGAAGCTTCTGCCGGCGCCCTCGCAGGAGGGCCTGCTCGCCTCGCTGCTGTTGTTCCGCATTCTTTATTATGTCATTCCTTTCGTGTTGGCTCTTGCGCTCCTCGGCGCCAATGAAGGCGGGCGCCGGTGGGACGCCCTGCGCGAGGAGATGAACCGCGCCCAGGCCGATCGCGAGAAGGGCGCCT
This sequence comes from uncultured Pseudomonadota bacterium, assembly GCA_963703385.1. Classification (GTDB taxonomy): domain Bacteria; phylum Pseudomonadota; class Alphaproteobacteria; order Rhizobiales; family Beijerinckiaceae; genus Rhodoblastus. The sequence goes on along the minus strand of OY969816.1, from coordinate 1,895,719 downwards.
GATCCGGGATGTCGCCTGGATGACAGATATATTCGACGCGGTGGCCACGGTCGTCACCAGCCTGATCGACGCCATGCCGGAGCCGGTGCTGGTGGTGGACCGGGCGGTGCGGCTGGTCGCCGCCAATCGGCCGGCGCAGGCGGTGTTTCCCCTGATGAAGCTGAAGGCGCCGCTGGCCTCGACCCTGCGCGCGGTCGATCTGCACGACGCCATCGCCCGCGTCTTCGCCACCGGCGACGCGGAGGATGTGTCCTGGCTCGACCGCGTGCCGGTCGAACGGCTGTTCCAGGTCCATGTCGCGGCCTTTTACTCGGACGACGCCCGTTTCGTTGCGCTCAACCTGCATGACGCGACCGAATCGCGGCGGCTTGAGCAGGCGCGGGTGGATTTCGTCGCCAACGCCAGCCATGAATTGCGCACCCCGCTCGCCTCGCTCCTCGGCTTCATCGAGACCCTGCAGGGGCCGGCGCGCGGCGATTCGGTCGCGCGCGAGCGATTCCTTTCGATCATGCTGGAGCAGGCCCGCCGCATGGCGCGTCTGGTGGACGACCTGCTCTCGCTGTCGCGCATCGAGCAAAGCCTCCACGTCCAGCCCCGCGCTGCGGTCGATCTTGCTTCGATCGCGCGCCATGTCCGCGACGCCTTGACGCCGCTGGCCCGGGAGAGCCGGATCAGGCTTGAACTCGACGTTCAGGAAACGATGGTGCGCGGCGAGCGCGACGAATTGCTGCGGGTCGCCGAAAATCTGGTCGAAAACGCGATCAAATACAGCGCGCCGGACGTGGACCAGCCCGAACGCCGGGTCTGGGTCGAGGTCGGCGCGCGCGAGGGCATGGGATATTTTTCGGTGCGGGACGAGGGGCCGGGCATAGCGCCGGAAAATATCCCGCGCCTGACCGAGCGCTTTTTCCGGGTCGATGTCGGCCAGAGCCGCGCCAAGGGCGGCACCGGCCTCGGCCTCGCTCTGGTCAAGCACATTCTCGCCCGCCATCGCGGCCGTCTTGGCGTCCAGGCGTCGCTGGGGCGCGGGGCGGTTTTTACCGCCTGCGTTCCGCTCGATGCGCAATAGGCCCGCCGCGAAAAAAATTTTCAACGTTTACGCAGGGCAATCCGGCGCGACGGCTTGCCCCTGAATTCGGGGGCCGCCGGCGTCACGCAACTGTCATCTGGGCGTCGTAGAGCTGCGCCGCGTTCTAGCGCATGGCGCGAGCCGCCAAGGCGCTCGCGCCCGAATCAACCTCTGGAGAGGATTGACATGTCGAACATCCTTCGCTCCGCTCTCGCCGCCGCTGTTGTCAGCGTCGCGACCTCCGCCTACGCCTTTGATATTTCGGGCGCCGGCGCCACCTTCCCCTATCCGATCTATGCCAAATGGGCCGACACCTACAAGACCGAAACCGGCAACGGCCTGAACTACCAATCGATTGGCTCGGGCGGCGGCATCCAGCAGATCAAGGCCAATACGGTCACCTTCGGCGCATCGGACATGCCCTTGAAGCCGGAGGACCTGACCAAGGCCGGCCTCATCCAGTTTCCCACGGTCATCGGCGGCGATGTGCCCGTCGTCCATATCGAAGGGATGAAGCCTGGCGAAATCGTTCTCGACGGCCCGACGCTGGCGAAAATGTTCCTCGGCGAAATCAAGAACTGGGACGACCCGGCGATCACGAAGCTCAACCCGACGATCAAGCTGCCGTCGCTGCCGGTCGTCATCGTCCACCGCTCGGACGGTTCGGGCACGACCTTCATCTGGACGAGCTACCTGTCCAAAGTCTCGCCGAAATGGGCGTCCGACGTCGGCGCCAGCACCGCCGTCCAATGGCCGACCGGCCTCGGCGCGAAGGGCAACGAAGGCGTCGCGAATAATGTGATCAACACCAACGGCGCGTTGGGCTATGTCGAATACGCCTATGTGTTGCAAAACAAGATGACCTACACCAAGGTCATCAACAAGGCGGGCAAGACGGTCGAACCGAGCGCCGAAGCGTTCCAGGCGGCTGCGGCGAACGCCGACTGGGCGCATTCCGACCATTATTACGTGATCCTGACGAATCAGCCCGGCGCCGCTTCCTGGCCGATCGCCGGCGCCACCTTCATCCTCATCCACAAACAGCCGCAGGACCCGGTGGCCGCCGGCGAAGCGCTCAAGTTCTTCTCCTGGGCTTACGCCAAGGGCGGCAAGCTCGCCGAGGATCTCGATTACGTGCCTTTGCCGGCGAGCGTCGTCGGTCAGATCAAGAACACCTGGGCGACCGAAATCAAGACTTCCGACGGCAAGACGATCTATTCGAGCAAATGAGCACCCGCGTGAAAAATTCGGGCCGGGGGCTGCTCCCCGGCCCGTTTTCGAGTTATGAGGAAGGGTCATGGCGGAGGCGTTCTTGAGTTCCGTGGCGAAATCGACCGCGCGAATCGATATTCGCGACAAGGTTTTGCGCCGCTTCGAATTCGGCGACAAAGCGTTCCACATCCTCACCCGCGGCAGCGCCGTCGTCGTGCTGCTCCTGCTCGGCGGCGTCATTGTGTCGCTGGCCTATGGCGCGGCGCCGGCTCTTGGGCAATTCGGCTTCGGCTTTCTCGTCACCGAGGTCTGGAACCCCGTCACCGAGAAATTCGGCGCGGCGCCGGCCATATACGGCACGCTCGTCACTTCGCTGATCGCCCTCGTCATCGCCGTGCCGCTCGGCCTCGGCATTGCGGTTTTCCTCACCGAACTCTGCCCCCATCATCTTCGCCGTCCGATCGGCATCGCCGTCGAGCTGCTGGCCGGCATTCCCTCGATCATTTATGGCATCTGGGGCATGTTCATTCTCGCGCCTTTCCTGCAGGCGCATGTGCAGCCGGCGCTGATAAACGCCTTCGCCGGCGTTCCCGGTCTGGACGACGTTTTCGCCGGACCGCCCTATGGCATCGGGATGGCGACGGCGGGGATCATCCTCGCCATCATGATCCTGCCGCTGATCAGCGCGATCTCGCGCGACGTTTTCGACACGGTGCCGCCGGTGCTGAAAGAGGCCGCCTTCGGCATCGGCTGCACCCGCTGGGAAGTGGTGCGCCGCATTGTCGCGCCCTATGCCGGCGTCGGCCTGATGGGCGGAATCATGCTGGCCTTGGGCCGCGCGCTGGGCGAAACCATGGCGGTCACTTTCGTCATCGGCAACGCCCACAAGATTTCACCCTCCATCCTCGGACCGGGCACCACCATTTCCGCGACCATCGCCAATGAATTCACCGAGGCGGTGGGGGATCTCTACACCTCGTCGCTGATCGCGCTCGGCCTCATCCTGTTCGTCATCACTTTCATCGTGCTGGCGATTTCGCGCTTGCTGCTGATGCGCATCGAAAAGCAGGGAGGGCGCTGACATGGTCGAACTGCAGCTGAGGCGCAAATGGCGCAGCGCCATCGTCATGGGCCTGTGCGTCGGCTCGGCCGGCGTCGGCCTCGTCGCTCTGGCGCTGATTCTCATCGCCCTGTTGTGGCAGGGCTTTTCCGGCCTCAATCTCGCCGTCTTCACGCAGATGACGCCGCCGCCCGGCTCATCCGGCGGCCTGCTCAACGCCATCGTCGGCTCGCTGATCATGACCTTGGTTGGCGTGCTGATCGGCGCGCCGCTCGGCCTGTTCGCCGGCACCTATATGGCGGAATATGGCCGCAACACCAAGCTCACGATCGTGGTGCGCTTCATCAACGACGTGCTGCTCTCGGCGCCGTCGATCGTCATCGGCCTGTTCATCTACGAAATCGCCGTCGCGCCAATGGGCCATTTCTCGGCGTTCGCCGGCTCGCTGTCGTTGGCGCTGCTGGTCGTGCCGGTGGTGGTGCGCACCACCGAAGATATGCTCAATCTGGTGCCCGGCACGTTGCGCGAGGCGGCGAGCGCGCTCGGCCTGCCGCGCTCGCTGGTGATCCGCCATGTCGCCTACAAGGCGGCCAAATCGGGCCTGATCACCGGCCTGCTGCTGGCCGTCGCGCGCATCAGCGGCGAGACGGCGCCGCTGTTGTTCACCTCGCTCAACAACCAGTTCTGGAGCACCAATTTCAACGCGCCCATGGCCAGCCTGCCGGTGGTGATCTTCCAGTTCGCTTTGTCGCCCTACAGGGAATGGCAATCGCTCGCCTGGGTCGGCGCGCTGATCATCACTTTGGCCGTCCTCGCTCTGTCAATCACCGCACGCGTACTCGGCGCGCAAAGGACCAGTCCATGACCGACGCTGTCTCTCCCGCCGTCGCCCCCGCTCCGGCGCCCGAAAAATTCCCCGAAAAAATGTCGGTGAAAAATCTCGACTTCTTCTACGGCGACAGCCGCGCGCTGAAATCGGTCAACATGCCGCTCTACATCAACCAGGTGACCGCCCTGATCGGCCCCTCCGGCTGCGGCAAGTCCACCCTGCTGCGCGTGCTCAACCGCATGTACGACCTTTATCCGGGCCAGCGCGCCACCGGCGAAGTGTCGCTCGACGGCGAAAACATTCTCAACCCCTCGCAGGACCTCAACGCCCTGCGCGCCCGCGTCGGCATGGTGTTCCAGAAGCCGACGCCCTTTCCGATGTCGATTTACGACAATATCGCCTTCGGCGTCCGGCTCTATGAGAAGCTGGGCAAGGCCGACATGGACGAGCGCGTCGAAAAGGCCTTGCGCGGCGCGGCGATCTGGGGCGAGGTCAAGGACAAGCTCAGCGCCAGCGGCCTCAGCCTGTCCGGCGGCCAGCAGCAGCGCCTGTGCATCGCCCGCACCGTCGCGATCAAACCCGAGGTCATCCTGTTCGACGAACCGGCCTCGGCGCTCGATCCGATCTCGACCGCCAAGATCGAGGAGCTGATCGACGAATTGCGCCGCGAGTACACCATCGCCATCGTCACCCACAACATGCAGCAGGCGGTGCGCGTCTCCCAATACACGGCCTTCATGTATCTTGGCGAAATGGTCGAGTTCGACCAGACCGACAACATCTTCACGTCGCCGAGAGAACGCCGCACCCAGGACTATATCACCGGCCGTTTCGGCTGATCCGAAATTCCGCCTCAACAGGGTTCTGACAATGGTCGATCATACCGTCCGCTCTTTCGACGCCGATCTCGAAACGCTCGACCGCCATATTTCGGAAATGGGCGGGATAGCCGAAAAAATGCTCTCCGACGCCATGGACGCCCTGGCGACCATGAATGTCGATCTCGCCCACCGGGTCATCGAGACCGACCTGCGCCTCGACCATCTTCAGCAGACGGTCGAGGATCTGGCGGTGCGCACGCTGGCGCGGCGCCAGCCGGTGGCGATCGATCTGCGCGATGTGGTCGGCGTGATCCGCATTTCCGCCGATCTGGAGCGCATCGGCGACCAGGCCAAGAATATCGCCAAGCGCACGACCAAGATCGCCGGCGAGGCCCGCCTGTCGCGCGCCGTGATCGGTCTCAAGTCGATGCATGAAGTCGCCGCCAACCAGCTCAAGGACGTGCTCGACGCCTATGCCCAGCGCGACGCCAACGCCGCCCGCGCGGTCTGGACGCGTGACGCCGAACTCGACGCGCTCGAGGATTCGGTGTTCCGCGATCTCCTCACCTTCATGATGGAAGACCCGCGCAACATCACCTTCTGCACCCATCTGCTGTTCTGCGCGAAGAATCTGGAGCGGGTCGGCGATCACGCCACCAATATCGCCGAGACCGTGGTCTATATCGTCACCGGCGAGACTCTGTTGGGCGAGGATCGGCCGCGCGGTCCCGAAGCCGCGGCTCTCCCGTGAAATTTAGGAGCCTTCTGCTCTCATGAACGAACCGCGCGCCTCTATCATTGGAGCCGCATCCCCCGGGGGGGCTCCGCGCATCCTGGTCGTCGAGGACGAAGCCGCCCTCGGCCTGCTGCTGGGCTACAATCTCGAAGCCGAAGGCTATGTCGTCGAGCGCGTCGAGCGCGGCGACGAGGCCGAATTGCGGCTGGAGGAGTCGCCGCCCGATCTCGTCATCCTCGACTGGATGCTGCCGGGCGTGTCGGGCCTCGAAATCTGCCGCCGCCTGCGGGCGCGGGAGACGACGCGCACGCTGCCGGTCATCATGCTGACGGCGCGGGGCGAGGAGGGCGAGCGCGTGCGCGGGCTTTCCGTCGGCGCCGACGATTATGTGGTCAAGCCTTTTTCGGTGCCGGAGCTGATGGCGCGGGTTCGCGCTCTTCTGCGCCGGGCCCGCCCGGAGCGCGTCGCGGTGAGGCTGAGCGCCGGCGAACTGGAACTCGACCGCGAGACCCGCCGCGTCCGCCGCGCCGGGCGCGAAGTCCATCTCGGCCCGACCGAATTCCGTCTGCTTGAATATCTGATGGAAAAGCCGGGCCGGGTGTTTTCGCGCGCGCAATTGCTCGACAGCGTCTGGGGCCTGTCGGCCGAAATCGACGAGCGCACGGTGGACGTCCATATCGGCCGCCTGCGCAAGGCCCTGGCGAAAGACGACGAGAACGACCCGATCCGCACCGTGCGCGGCTCGGGCTATTCCTTCGACGAGACTTTTGGGCGCGGCCGACTCTCCCTCAATCTCGCGGCTCAAAGTCGCCATCCGGTTACGGAACCCGCGTCATTCCCCCGCGCCGAGTCCGACCCCAAGACGACATTCCGCCAGAATAGAAATCGGCTTCATAAATCTGGTCCATGCTTTTTTCATCGGCGTCGGCTGCCGAAGCCAACATGTTGGCGGTCGTCGTCCGTTGCTTGAGGGGCCGGATCACCGGCTGGACGATGTCTGCCATTTAGCGGCGGAATGGGGCCCTGCGGCGCAAGTCTCGCCGATTTGCCTCTCGACCGATCCGTGCGAATATTGACCATGATTTTTGCAGCGCCTCCCGAAGAACGTCTGCTTGAGCGACCACAGCCCCCGACATTTGCCGCCAAGGGCCGCTTTACCTTCGTTCTCCTGATCTGTTTTCTTTTGCATGTGATCCCGATTTCACTTTTCCTCCACCCCGACAGATCGGACGACTTGGCGCCGGGAGAACAGGAAATCCCTGTCGAGGTCATCGTCGAGCCGCCGCCTCCAAAGGCGCCGGAGCCGCCTGCGCCCAAGAGCGAACAGTTGCCCAAGCAAGCTGCGCTCGACGAAAAAATGGCCACCGATGCGCCACGCCCGCCCAATGACGAAAAAGTCATGAAGGACGCCCCGGACGAGGCCTCGCATTCTCCAAAAGCGGCGCCGAATAGCGCGCCTGCCGAGATAAAGCCAGCGAACAGAGCCGCGGCGGCGTCGGAAAAGTCAGTCAATGCCAAACCAGCCGAAGCGTCGGCGCCACAATCGATGGATCATCGCGCCGATGGGGATCCCGTCGAAGCTGCAGAATTGCACCGGCCCGACACGCTGGAGCAGACGAAGACGGAACAGGCCGCGCCTCAACCGGAGACACAACAGAAAACGACGCAAGCTTCGTTCTCGGCCTTTACCCCCATGCCCGACTACAGTTTCGCTCCCGCCTCCCGACAGGCGCCCATCGCCTCAGGAAAAGCGGCTTCGACCTATCTTTCCGTCGTCTATGGCATGGTGATGGCTCGCATTCATTTGCCGGAGGTCGCGGCCCGTCGCGCGCAAACAATGGGAAAGATCACCTTTAGCGTCGATCTTGCCGGCAGTCTTCTGCGCGAGCGTGTCGTCAAGTCGAGCGGATCGCCCGAACTGGACTCCGCCGCCATGGCCGCAATCCACGCGGCGGCGCCCTTTCCTCCGCCGCCAACGGGAACCGAGCTCAGTCTGATTCTTCATTACGGCAAGTAGGGCGTTTTTCCTGGCGCGGCGCGGGACGCGTTGACGGCGTAAGGGTTTGGCGCTTGCCAATTTCCGCTTCCTCCCGGCTGGAGCCGGTAACAATTCCAAGCGCGGACAACCGCCTTGGGAATCATGATGAGAAGGTCGCCAAACCGATCAGGAAGGTCAGCAGTGCGCAGAAAGCTGCCGGTCGAGCGACGGCCGCTTCCCGCCCGTCAGCGCCATCTATCCTTGGAGACCTCGCATAGGATACTCGCCCCTCGTTCGCTGCAACGAAAAACCCGGCGCCGCGAGGCGGCGCCGGGTTTTTTGTGAAGGGCAAGGGGGAGGAGTCGCATTCCACGTCATTTTGAGGACTGGACGTTTCGCGGTTGGACGTTTTGCCTGGGCGACAATCCAGTTTCTGCACCGGCCGGAGCGGGCGAACCCGTTTCGGCCTCGTGCTGACGGGCTGGCCCCTCGCCTTTGCCCTTCGGGCGCGGCGGAGCGGCGGCTCAGCTCCGGGCGGCGGCGCGCCTTTCGCGGTCGCGGCGGCGGTCCATCGCCGGCTGATAGGCGATGCGGGCGTGATAAGTGCAATAGGGGCCGACGCCGACCTGCATCTTCGCGCCGCAATAGCGGAAGTCGGGGCTGGCGGGGTCGCCCAGCGGCCAGCGGCACATCGACTCGCGCAGATCCATGATGCCGACGCGCTCGGAGATCGGCACGACCACGTCTGCCGCGGCAGGGCGCGGCGCCGGCGCCGGAGCGGGGCGCGCCTCGACGGCGACCGCCAGATTGCCATGGACGACGGGCGCGGCGGGCGCGATCGCGTCGCCCTCGCCATGGCTCTTGGCGCGTGGGCGGGCGGGCGTGGGAGACTTGACCCGGCCCGAAAGGCCGAGGCGATGCACCTTGCCGATGACCGCGTTGCGCGAGATGCCGTCGCCGAGTTCATTTGCAATCTGGCTTGCGCTCAGACCGTCGAGCCACATCTTTTTCAACTGCTCGACGCGTTCATCGGTCCAGGACATCGTTTGGCCTCCAAACCTGTTCATGTTCTTGTTTTTCCCGTGCGCTCCCGCGTTCAGGCAATCCCAAGCCATACGCCCGCATGCACGGACGCCGCAAGGCTCCAACCTGACGAGGACTGACTTGGAAACGCGCATCGAATGCGCGCCGCACGAGATGTCGTAGCCGACTGAGGGGAGATTACACCAGCCGTTGAATTGCACGCAAGAGTTGTTAAGGAACAAGGAAGGTTTTCAACAGCCCTTTGCGTCGCACGGCCCCGGAAGCGTTTTATCTGGTGACGCCGGCGATTTGACCTTGCCGCCGGGATTTTCTAGATTGCAACTCCGCCAACGCCGTCCCCGGGGGGACGGCGCTTTCATTTGTCGGCCGGCGCCTCGGGCATGGCCCGCCCCCAAACCTGTCGGGAGTTCAGGACGTGACTTCGGCTCTTCTGCCGACCTATGCGCGCTATCCGCTGGCCTTCGATCGCGGCGAGGGCTGCTGGCTTTACGCTGCGAATGGCGAGAAATATCTCGATTTCGGCGGCGGCATCGCCGTGGCGAGCCTGGGCTACAACCATCCGCATCTGGTCGAGGCCCTGACCGAACAGGCGAAAAAACTCTGGCACACGTCCAACCTGTTCCAGATCCCGCTTGGCGAAACCTTCGCCTGCCGCCTGACCGAGGCGACTTTCGCCGATTTTGCCTTTTTCACCAATTCCGGCGCCGAGGCGCTGGAGCTGACGATCAAGATGGCGCGCAAGTGGAATTCGGCCAATGGCGAGCCGGACCGCTTCCACATCATCACTTTCGAGGGGGCGTTCCACGGCCGGACGCTCGCGACCATCGCCGCCGGCGGCAATCCGAAATATCTCGATGGTTTCGGCCCGCCGACGCCGGGCTTCGACCAGGTTCCCTTCGGCGATCTCAAGGCGGTCGAGGCGGCGATCGGGCCGCAGACCGGCGCCATTCTGGTCGAGCCGATCCAGGGCGAGGGCGGCGTCCGCGTCGGATCGCCCGATTTCATTCGCGGCCTGCGCGCGCTGTGCGACCAACACAATATGCTGTTGTGCTTCGACGAGGTGCAATCGGGCATGGGCCGCGTCGGAAAGCTGTTCGCCTATGAGCTTTATGGCGTCGCGCCCGACATTCTCGCCTCGGCCAAGGGCATTGGCGGCGGCTTTCCGCTCGGCGCGGTGCTTTCGACCGCCGAGGCCGGCAAGGGCATGGGGCTGGGCGCGCACGGCACGACCTATGGCGGCAATCCGCTCGCCATGGCTTGCGGAAACGCGGTGCTCGACGTGCTGCTCGCGCCTGGCTTTCTCGACGACGTGGCGCGAAAGGGCCTTTTGCTGCGCCAGTCGCTCGCGGGTCTTTCGGCCGAGCATCCCGATGTCGTCGCGGAAATCCGCGGCGAGGGCCTGATGCAGGGTGTTCGGCTGCGGGTGCCCAACGCCGATTTCGCCGCCGCCGCGCGGGCCGAAAAGATCATCGTCATTCCGGCCGCGGACAATGTGGTTCGGATCCTGCCGCCGCTGATCGTCTCCGACGACGAGATCCGCGAGGGAATCCGCCGCCTTGGCGCGACATGCCGCCATTTCGGGATTCCGGCGGCGCAGGAAGGCAAACAGGGAGCCGACACATGAGCATGCCGCCGATCGATCCGGCGCGCCGTTGTTTCCTCGATATTGCGGATTTTTCGCTCGACGAGCTGCGCGGCGTCCTGGACCTCGCCGCGGACATCAAGCGCCGCCGCCGCAAGGGGCGTCCCGCGCCGGACAAACCGCTCGAAGGCCGCACTCTGGCGATGATCTTCGACAAGCCCTCGACCCGCACCCGCGTCTCCTTCGACGTCGGCATGCGCGAGCTCGGCGGCGAGACCTTGATGCTGACCGGCGCCGAGATGCAGCTCGGGCGCGGCGAAACCATCGCCGACACGGCGCGCGTCCTGTCGCGTTTCGTCGACGGGATCATGATCCGCATCCTGTCCCATGAGCATCTCATGGAAATGGCGGCCTACGCCAGCGTGCCGGTGATCAACGGCCTGACCAGGAAAAGCCATCCCTGCCAGGTCATGGCCGACATCCTGACCTACGAGGAGCATCGCGGCGACATCGCCGGGGCGCGGGTCGCCTGGGTCGGCGACGCCTGCAACGTGCTGACGAGCTGGGTCCACGCCGCCGCCAAATTCGGCTTCACCCTGGACATCGCCTCGCCGGAGGAGCTGGCGCCGCGGCCGGAGCTGATCGCCTGGGCGCGCGCGCAAGGCGGCGTGGTCAATGTGCTGCGCGATCCTTTCGAGGCCGCGGAAGACGCCAGTCTGATCCTGACCGACTGCTGGGTGTCGATGGGCGACAAGGACGAAAAGCTGCGCCACACGCTGCTCGCGCCTTATCAGGTCAATTCCAAGCTGATGCGCCACGCCGCCAAGGATGCAGTGTTCATGCACTGCCTGCCGGCCCATCGCGGCGAGGAAGTCACCGACACGGTGATCGACGGCCCGCAGTCGCTGGTGTTCGACGAGGCGGAAAACCGGCTGCACGCGCAAAAGGGCGTTCTCGCCTGGTGCCTGGGGGCGGGGCCGTGACCTCCGATTCCGCGCGCTTTGTCGCGGAGGGCCTGCCGGCCGCCGGACAGGACGATGCGGTTCTGCCTTTCGCGGTCGAGCCGCTCGATCTGCGCGGACGGCTGGCGCGGCTGGGTCCCGCGATTGACGCCATTTTGTCCCGGCACGCCTATCCCGAGCCGGTCGCGCGCCTGCTTGGCGAGGCGGCGGCGCTGACCGTTCTGCTCGGCTCGGTGCTGAAATCCGGCGGACGTTTCCAGCTTCAGACCCGCACCGACGGTCTGGTCGATATGATGGTGGTCGATTTCGACGCTCCCGACCGGCTGCGCGCCTTCGCGCGTTTCGACGCGGCGCGGCTGCCGTCGCAAGGAAGCGTCGCGGCGGAGGCGCTGCTGGGGCGCGGCCATCTCGCCCTGACCGTCGAGCAGGGCGGCGAAATCACCCGCTATCAGGGCGTGGCGCCGATCGACGGCGGTTCGCTGGAACAGGCGGCCAAAATCTATTTCCAGCAGTCGGAGCAGATTCCGACTTTCATCCGGCTCGCGGCAGGCCAGGTCGTGACCCCGGCCGCGACCTTTTGGCGCGCCGGCGGGCTGCTGGCGCAATTCCTGCCCCATGCCGAGGAGCGCCGCCGTCAGGCCGATTTCCCGCCCGGCGACGCGCCCGAAGATTTCCAGCCGCACGACTGGTCCGAAGACGAGGCTCTGGACGATTCTTGGACCGAGGCCCAGGCCCTGGCCGCGACCGTCGAGGACCATGAACTGCTCGATCCCGGCCTTTCCAGCGAGGGGCTGGCTTATCGGCTGTTCCACGAGCGCGGCGTCCGTGTCTTTCCCGCCCACCCCTTGCGCGACGCCTGCCGCTGCTCCGACGAACGGGTCGAATCCATGCTGCGCAGCTTTTCGCAAGCCGAGCGCGACGACATGGTCGGCGAGGACGGCATGATCAGCGTGACCTGTGAATTCTGCTCGACCCTTCGCCGCTATGACCCGAAGGATTTCCGGGACGACTGAGCCTTGGTTCGCCGGCGGATTCGCGATTGCGGAAAACCGAGCGCAAAATTTCTCTTGTTTTGCGAAACTTTGGAGTAGCCTTGGCTTCGCGGGAAAAACGGTTGCGCGGCGCGCCAGGAAAGGGCGGCTGAATCATCAGGGAAGCTCGCGGACGCCGGCGAAAATTCCAGTCGCCGCGCTTCGGTCCGTTCGCAATCGACACGACCGGCGGAAGGAGAAATGCATGATGCGCAAATTCATCTTGGCGACGGCGGTCGCCGTTACGGCCGCCTTGGCGGCTCCGACGCCATCCCTGGCCCAGCATCACGGCGGTGGCCATGGCGTCGCCCGCGGCGGCGTTTACCGCGGCGGCGTTTACCGCGGGGGGGTCTACCGCGGCGGCGTCTACCGCGGCGGATATGGCGGGTATGGCGGGTATGGCGGGCGGGGCCGCTATTGGGGCGGGCGCTGGTGGGGGTACGGCATTGGCCCCTGCTGGCGGTACAATCCGTTCTATGGCAGTTACGTTTGGGTCTGCTATTGATCCTGCTTCCGCGGCGGGGCGCTCCCCCGCCGCGCCATCGACTCAGCCGCAATATTCCGCCCAGCTCATCGGCGTCTCGAAAATCCTCACCGACTCGAGTTGCGGCAGGTCCGGCTTGACGCATCGGAAAATCCAGATCGCGATGTTCTCGGCGGTGGGATTTTCCAGCCCCTCGATCTCGTTGAGCAGATGATGATCGAGGCGCTCCAGCAACGGCTGGAAGACTTTCTCGACATCGAAGAAATCGACGATGAAGCCGGTATGGGGATCGACCCCGCCGCCGAGCCGCAGTTCGACGCGATAGGAATGGCCATGCAGGCGCCGGCATTTATGGCTTTCCGGCACATGGGGCAGGTGGTGCGCGGCCTCGAAAGTGAAGGCCTGGGTGATGGTCACGGGCATGATGGGCGGGGCTTCTTTTTTGGTCGCGTCTGCGACGCGCCCAGCGAATCCCTCGCACTGGCTCGGCGTCGCATTCGCTCCTAACCGGTTCTCACAAGTGAGAACCGGTCATAGCTCCGTTTGCGGCGCAACTGAAGCCGAAAATCATTCATAAGCGACATCGCGGCGGCGCGGGAGGAGATGTTCGCCGCCGTCGATCGGCAACAGCTGCGCCGGCATGTCGGGGTGATCGAGGTAGAATCCGATCGCGGCGCAAACATGCTCGGGGGGCGTGGCGCGCCCGGTCGGGATTTTGGCGGAATCCGCCGCGAAACGTTGATCGGTCTGCGGACCGGAGGGGAACATCAGGCCGGGAAGCAGGCCGAAGACACGGATATCGGGCCGCTCCGCCCGCCGCCACATCTCGGTCAGCGCCATCAGCGCGCTCTTGCCCAGGGTGTAGGAATAGTAATCCGGGTTCAGACTGAGCAGCTTGTGGTCGAGAATGTTGAAGACGCTGATCAGGGCTTCCGGCTGCTTCGCCCTCGCCGCCGCCTCTATGATCGAAAAGGGCGCCAGCACATGAACCGACAGGCTGATCGCAAGCTTTTCGGGATCGGCCTGGCCGGGAAAATCGTACTCGAACACCGAGGCGTTGTTGACGATCACGTCAGGCGCGCCGAAACGCGCGGTCAACTCCCCGCAGAAATGCGCGATCGAAGCCTGGTCGGCGAAATCGGCGACGATGACATGGGTTTCAACGCCCTTTTCGGCGAGGCTTCGGGCAAGCAGGCGCGCCTTATCGGCCGAGTTTTTGGCGTGCAGCACGATCGAAAAGTTTCGGTCGGCGAGGAAATGCGCAATTCTTTCGCCCAGCCGGCTGGCCGCGCCGGTGACCAGCGCCGTCTTCACCTGCCGGCGCTCCATCTTTTCCGGGTGCGGAACAGGTCGATGCCGGCGCCGCGCGTCTCGTTGTAGATGTCGGGCTTGCGGATCGACAGCCGACAGGCGACGACCCGCTCGTCGCGGAAGCAGGAATTGACGATCCGGTCGCCCACGGTTTCGAGCAGGTCGATATGGCCCTCACGTTCGAGCGCGCGGATACGGTCGCGCACGATGTCGTAGTCGATGATCGGTTCGTCGGCGGCGTGGCGGGCTTTGAGCGGCGCATAAAGCCGGACGGAGATCACCAGGCGGGTCGGGCGCTCGGCATGGCGCTCCCAGGGATGCAGGCCGCAGGAGACATCGACGCAGACCTCGTCGAGGGCCACGGCAATATGGTCTTCGCCGGAAAACAGATCGTTCATGCGCATCGCCTTGTTCGAATTCGGGTCATCTCATAGAGGCTGATATTCGGCGACGCAAATAGGCCCGGGAGGCAAAAAAGCAAGCCGCCGGCGGAGGCAAAAAAGCAAGCCGCCGGCGGGACCGGCGGCTCACGCGAAAGTTTCGAACCTGTCTGCTTATTCAGTCGGGGCGTGTTTCGCGCCGCTGCGGTCGAACTGCGACATGTAGGCGATGACATTGGCGATGTCGGTCTCGCTCTTCAAGCCCTTGAAGGTCATCTTGGTTTTCGGGATGTCGTGCTGTGGCTGCTTGAGATAGGAGGTGAGCGCCGCGACCGTCCAAACCTTGCCCGAATGAACATTCGCCTTGGAATAATCATAGCCGGGAACAGTGCCGGCGGGGCGGCCGATGACGCCGTTCAGCACAGGGCCATAGAAATTGGTCGCGCCGGGCCCGATATGGTGGCACTGGCGGCATTTGTTGAACACCACCTCGCCCGCCTTGGGATCGCCCTTGATCTCGGCGGCCTGCGCGCCGAAGGCCAGCGCGGCGAACAGCGCGCCGGAGAGAACCAGAATCTTGCTTCGCATAATTTTTGCTCCGCTTGCCGTGATGGGCGCCCGCCGCGCCGCGGCCGGCGCGCCGCGCCATGACCGAAGTGCTATCGGGAATCACGGTTTTTCGCCATGATGCAAGGCAATTAAAGCACCGGATCGGTCAGGATTCTCCAGTCATAAAGTCCTATTCATAAAGTCGCATTGTCACGTCAGCAGGAAGGCGAGCAGCGAGCGCAGCTCCGCCGGCCGCACCGGCTTGAGCAGCATTTCGAGCTTTTCGCGCCGGGCGATCTCCTCGGCGCGGGGCGAATGGTCGGCGGTCACCAGCAAGGCGGGAATCTCCTGTCCGCAGGCGCGCCGCGCCGCCCGAATCGCCTCCGGCCCCAGTTCGCCATGGTTGAGATGAAGATCGGCGATGACGATTTGCGGCGGATCGGCGAGGATGCGCAATTTCTCCATCGCCTCGGCGCCCGAGGTCGCCACAGCGACGTCGCAGCCCCAGCGCTCCAGAAGCAGCAGCATCGCCTCGCTGACCTCCGGCTCGTTCTCGATCACCAGGATTTTCGCCCCGGCGATGCGATTGGGATAAAGGCACAGCTGCGGAACCGGCGCGGGCGGCGGCGGCGCCTCCTCGCTCAGGGGGATGAGCACCGAAAAGGTCGAGCCGCGTCCGAACTCGCGACGCCAGCGACACCGGATGGCCGAGCACCTGCGCGAAGCGGCGCACGATGGCGAGGCCGAGGCCGAAGCCGGTCTGGCCGGGAATGTCGTTATGGGCGCGCTGGAACTCCTGGAAGATCGCGTCGCGCCGGTCCTCGGGAACGCCCGGTCCGGTGTCGCAGACCTGCACCAGAATGTTTGTTCCCCGTCGCCTGACGCCGACCAGCACGCCGCCATGCGACGTGTAACGGAGGGCGTTGGCGAGCAGGTTCTGCAAGATGCGCCGCAGCATCGAAGGGTCGGAGCGCACCGCGCTGCGGGTGGCGAAGATTTTCAGCTTCAGCCCGCGTTTTTGTGCGAAATGCGCGAATTCGCGGGTGAGCGGCTCCATGACGTCATTCAGCTCGAAGGTGCGGATTTCCGGCTGCATGACGCCGGCGTCGAGCTTGGAGAGGTCGAGCAGGGTGCGGATCAGGTCTTCGAGCGTGACCAGGCAGCGGTCCACCTGATCGATCAGCGCGCCGCCCTCGGGGCCGGTCTGCATTTCGCCCAGGGCGGACAAGGCGAGCCGGGCGGCGTTGAGCGGCTGAAGCAGGTCGTGCCCGACCGAGGCTGCGAAGGTCGACTTGAGCGAGCTTGCGGCCTCCGCCTGCGTTTTCGCCTTTTCGATCGAGCGCATCGCCTGCTGCAATTCCTGGGTGCGGCGGCGGACCTGATGGTCGAGCGCGATTGCGGTCTCGAACAGGGAAAAGGCGTTGAACTGGCTGTCCACCGAGCGTTCGACCCGCGACATCAGCGCGCGGTTGATTTTCTCCAGCTTGAGAATCTGGCGCTTGAGATCGTCGCCGGTCTCGCCCCGATGCATGGTCATGACGGCTGCTCGTTATCGTCGCGGTAGCCCAGCGCGATGCCGGTGAAAGTCTGGTTCACATGCATCGAGCGATATTGCTCGCCATAGGTGTTGAAGCCCACGACCCGGTGCGCGCGGTAAAGGTCCGAGAGGCGATGGGCGATCTGGCTGCGCTCGGCGGCGAGCCGCCGCAGCACGCAGTCGAAGCCGATATAGACCGACACCGCGCCAAGCTCCGCCTCCATCCGCTGGAAGGTGGCGAGCGTGCTTTCATAAGGGTCGAGCGTTTTGGCCACCGTCAGCACCAGGCCCTCGTCGATCGCGCAGAAAAAACTCAGCGAACCATCGGCGTTCACCTTCTGGATCGAGCGCGCGTAATATTGCCCGCCGACCCCCACCAGCACCGGATGCGAAGCGAAGGAGGCGGCGTCGAGCGAACTTTCGATCAATCCCACCTGATGGGCGTATTCCTGGGCCGCCGGCTCGGCGTTGAGCTCGCGCACCACGCGCTGCTCGGTGTCGGCCTCGGTCACCACCATCTTGAGCGAAGTCGGCTCGAAATAATCGCTCTTGAAGGTCGAGAAGGGGATGTCGGTGTGGAACAGCAGGAGCAGCGCCGCGTCGCGATGGATGGCGCCGTCGCGGATCATCCAGGTCCTTTCGAAACTCATGCTGTCGCCGGCCGAGCCGCCGATCACCGGAATGTCGTCGAAGGCCGAATAGAGCGCCGAGATCACCGCCTCCTCGCGCCGGCACATGCCGTCGATCAGCAGCATGCCGAAACAATGGTCGGCGCCCCCTTCAGGGATTTTCGCCATCAAGGCGGCGCGGGCCTCGGCGGCGGCGGCGCGGCCCTCCTCGACGCCGAAATCGGAGAGCTTCGCCAGCATATGGGCGACAAGGGTGAAGTCCTTGCGCAGAAAGCCGATCGCGACCACCGAATTGGACGCCCAGCCGGAGAGCGTCAACTCGCCCGCCGTGGTGCAGCCATAGATCGGCGTGTCCGGCAGGCAGGCGTGGATTTCGGCGGCGAAGGCCGCGGTGTCGTAACTGGCGCAGACGAAACAGATCAATCCCGTCAGCGCGTCCTCCGGTTTTTCGCCGTGGTCGGCCAGCCGCTCGCGCAGCAAAGCCGCGACATCGCGCGCGGCGGCTTCGGCGCTCGAAGCGCTCGCGGATAGGACGATGACGCCCTCCAGAAGGTCGGCCCTCGTCTCGCTGGTTCGCAAGTCCTGCGTCTCCCGGATTTTTTTCGCGCGCATCAGGGTTTTCCCGCGCATTCTTTTTGTTCCCGCGATCGCGCGAGAGCGCCCTGACACGGCGCAAGGCGGCGCTTGGGCCCGCGCAATAGGGAAAAAGTACTATAGGCGATGTCTCCTGCCTAAAACAACCTTGTCGCGGGAGAAGGAGATGCCGGAAAAAAGGACGGGCCTTCCGGGGCTTAAGGTGGCGCTTGCGCGCCTTTCGGCGCTGCTGGCGGTCCTGTTTTGTTTTGGTTTCGCGACAGCGGGGGCGACCGCCTCGACGCTCGACCGCGCTGCGATGGAAAAGCTCTTTCCCAAGCCTTTCAGAATCGGCGAGCGCGATGCGACTTTGCCGATCTGGCCGATCTTCCGACAGAGCTATAATGGCGACGTTCTCACGGCTTACGCCTTCGAATCGATCGATTTCGAGCCGATTCCTGGCTTTTCCGGCACGCCGCTCGATCTGCTGATCGCGATAAAACCCTCGGGCGAGCTGCTCGACGTTCGGGTGCTCAGCCAGCACGAGCCGGTCTTCGTCGATGGGCTCGGCCCCGAGCCACTGATGAATTTCGTCAAGCAATATGCCGGCAAGTCGATCAAGCAATCGATCAAGATCGTGGCGCCGGGCACGCGCGACCCGCGCTCGGACAGCGTCGCGGCCGAGATCGACGGCGTCGCCAAGGCGACGGCCTCGGTGCGCATCATCAACGAGACGATCATCGAATCCGCGCTCCAGGTCGCGCGGGCGCGATTGGGCTTTTCCAAAGGCCGCGACCCGAACCGCGTCGCTCACGCCAGGGAGGACGTGTTCGAGCCGCTGACCTTCCAGCAGATGCTGGACCGAGGGCTTATCCGCCATCTGCGTCTCGCCAACGCGGATGTGGAAGAGGCGTACAAGGGCGGCGCCGGCGAAGGGCTCGACCCCGAGGGCCGCGCCGACCCCAGCGGAACCTTCGCCGATCTCTATATCGCCGAGGTCGATGTCCCGATTGTCGGGCGCAATCTCCTGAGCGAAAAGAACTGGCGCAAGCTGATGGACCAGCTCGACGGCGCCCCGGCCATGCTGGTGGTCTCCACGGGGCGCTGGACCTTCATGCCGGACTCCTTCATTCCCGGCGCGACGCCCGATTTCATCGCCCTCTCCCAGGCCGACGCGCCGGTGGCGTGGCGCGATTTCGTCTGGCGCGACCGGCTCGACCTGCCGGTCCCCAAGGACCTCGATCTTTCCAAGGCGGATGAAGCCATCATGCGCATCGCGCCGCAGGCGGCCTTCGATCCCGCCTCGCCCTCGACCTTCTCGATCCGCGTGCTGCGCGAAAAGGGCCAGATCTACCCGGAGCGCATCACCCGCGATTTCAAGCTCGCCTATGGCCTGCCCCAAAACCTGTTCATCCTGCCGCCCGACGATTCCGGCCTTGGGATCTGGTCGATCTGGAAAAGCCGCATCCGCGACATTTCGATCCTGGCCGTGGGCCTGATCGTGCTGGCCTTCGCCCTGGCGCGGCAACATGATTTGGTGCGCTCGCCGCGCCAGTTCCAGATTTTTCGGCTCGTCTATCTTGCCTTCACCCTCGTCTTCATCGGCTGGATCGCCCAGGCGCAGCTCTCCATCGTCTGGCTGTTCGGCCTGATCAAGGCGCTCAAGGGCGAGGGCAGTTTCGTCTTCTTCCTGTGGGACCCGCCGACCCTGATCGTGACCCTGTTCGGCCTCGCCGCTTTGTTCGTCTGGGGACGCGGAACTTTTTGCGGCTGGCTCTGCCCCTTCGGCGCCTTGCAGGAATTCGCCGGCGAAGTCGCGCGCCTTCTGCATCTGCGCCAGATCGGCCTGCCACAGCGCTATGAGCGGCTGTCACGGGTTCCGAAATTTTTGGTGCTGGCGGTCATTCTGTTCACCGCGCTCTTCTTCTCCAGCCAGGCCGAAAAAGTCGCCGAGGTCGAGCCGTTCAAGACCTCGATCACCCTGATCTTCCTGCGTTCCGCGCCCTTCGTGCTCTATGCCGTCGCGTTGCTGATCGCCGGCATGTTCCATTACAAATTCTTCTGCCGCTATCTCTGCCCGCTCGGCGCGTCGCTGGCGGCTTTGAGCTTCGTGCGGTGGTGGAAATGGATTCCCCGCCGCAAGGAATGCGGCGCGCCCTGCCAGATGTGCCGGGTGAAATGCCGCTATGGCGCGATCGAGCGCAGCGGCGAGATCATCTATTCCGAATGTTTCCAATGCATGGATTGCGTGGTCATCCACGATTCGCCGCAGAAATGCGTGCCGCTGGTGCTCGAACGGAAGAGGGCGCGCAAACGCCAACGCCAAAACCTGGAGGCGGCGCAATGACAAGCAACCGCAGGCAGATGTTGCAACTCGCCTTGATCGGCGCGGGTTTTGGGGCCTCGGTTTTTGGGGCGGCGGGCGAGAGGCGCGGGGAAAAACTTTTCCGCCGCCCCGGCCTCGCCTTCGACACCAGCGTCGCCTTGACCGTGGCCGGGCTGGAAAAAAACGAGGCCGAGGCCGCGCTCGACGCCGGTTTTGGCGAAATCCGCCGGCTGGAGCGGATCGTCGGCCTGTCCACGCCGGGCAGCGATATCCGCCGTCTCAACGCCGACGGGCGGCTCGAAAAGCCCGATCCGGCGATGCTGGAGATGCTGGCCGTGGCCGACGAAGTTTTTCGCGAAAGCGGCGGCGCGTTCGACGTCACCGTGCAGCCGTTGTGGATTTTCTACGATTTGTTCGCCAGGCGCGGCGCCTGGCCGAGCGACGAGGAAGCCGCGCCCGCCCGCGCCCTGATCGGCCAGATTTTTTTGCGTTTCGACGAAAGGGCGGTTTCCTTCGCAAAACCTGGCATGGGGATCACCCTCAACAGCCTGACCCACGGCTATGCCGCCGACCGCGTCGCCAAAGTTTTGGCCGATCTCGGCGTGCGGCGCGCCTTTGTCGACACCGGCGAAATGGAGGCGCTCGGCCGCGCCCCGCATGACCGCACCTGGACGGCGGCGCTAAAGCACCCGCGCCAGCCCGACGCCATGCTCGGCACGGCGCCCCTGACCGGCGCCATGGCGACGGCGGGCGACTATGCCTATACGTGGTCGGCTGATTATTCCCGCAACCATATCCTCGACCCCCGCACCGGCTTTTCGCCGGCCTCTTTCGCCACCGTGGTGGTGATCGCGCAGCGCGCGGTTGTCGCCGACGCCCTTTCGACGGCGGTCATGGTGCTCGGCCCCATTGAGGGCGCGAAACTTTTGCAAAAATTCGACGCCGAAGCCTATGGGATCACCAAAGCCGGCAAAGTCTGGTCCACACCGGGATTCCCACGCCAGCATCTGGCGTGAATCCCTTCTCCCCTTGCGGGAGAAGGTGGCGCGAAGCGCCGGATGAGGGGTTCTCGCGATTGGCGCCCCCTCATCCGTCTCGCGCTCCGCGCGAGCCACCTTCTCCCGCCATAGCCCGTCTTTAGACGGGCGTTCTACGAACGCCCTATGGGGAGAAGGGATTCGCGGGCGCGGGGCGCCCCGATTGCCCGGCCGCCTCCCTTCGCCTAGAACAGGGCCATGACCCAGTCTTCCAGTCCTCCCGACCGTCTTGTCCTGGCTTTGGCGCAGATCAATTGCGTGGTCGGGGCGATCGACGTCAATCTCGAAAAAGCCCGGGCCGCGCGCGAAGAAGCCAAAAGTTTCGGCGCCGATCTGGTGATGTTTTCCGAACTGTTCCTCGCCGGCTATCCGCCAGAGGATCTGGTGCTGAAACCCGCCTTTGTGGATTCCTGCCGCGCCGCGCTCGACGAGCTGGCGCGCGACACCGCCGATGGCGGTCCCGCCGTGCTGATGGGCCTGCCGTGGATGCAGGACGGGTTTTGCCACAACGCCTATGCCCTGCTCGACCGCGGGCGCGTCGTTGCGGTGCGCTTCAAGGTCGATCTGCCCAATTATGGGGTGTTCGACGAGAAGCGCGTGTTCGCGCCCGGCCTGTCGCCGGGGCCGGTCGCCTGTCGCGGCGTGCGGCTCGGCCTGCCGATCTGCGAGGATATCTGGGGGCCGGATATTGTCGAATCCCTGAGCGAGACCGGCGCGGAAATTCTTTTGTCGCCCAACGGCTCACCTTATTGGCGCGGCAAGGACGCCGAACGCCTCGCCGTCGCCACCGCGCGGGTGGTCGAAAGCGGCCTGCCGCTGGTCTATCTCAACCAGATCGGCGGCCAGGACGAACTGATTTTCGACGGCGCGAGTTTCGTCGTCAACGCCAATGGCGAAATCGCCGGCCGGCTGCCGGCTTTCGAGGAAACGGTGGCCAAAATCGTTTTCGGGCGCGAGGCGGCGGGCTGGATTTGCGAAGAGGCGCGAAAAGCCCCCGCGCCCGACGGCGACGAGGCCGATTACGCGGCCTGCGTTCTGGGCCTGCGCGATTATGTGCAAAAAAACAATTTTCCCGGCGTGGTTTTAGGTCTGTCGGGCGGCGTCGATTCGGCGCTGTGCGCGGCCATGGCGGCGGACGCGCTGGGGCCGGAAAAGGTTCATGCCATCATGCTGCCTTTCCGCTTCACCTCCGCTGAATCCTTGAAGGACGCTTCGGATTGCGCTTCAGCTTTGGGCCTGCGTTACGACATTCTGCCGATCGCTCAGGCCGTCGAGGGCGTCGAGGCGGCGCTGGCGCCGCTTTTCGCGGGAACCCAACGCGGCGTGACCGAGGAGAACATCCAGGCCCGCGCGCGCGGCCTGCTGCTGATGTCGGTCTCCAACAAATTCGGGCCGATGGTGGTGACGACCGGCAACAAGTCGGAAATGTCGGTCGGCTACGCCACGCTTTATGGCGACATGAACGGCGGCTTCAACCCGATCAAGGACCTTTACAAGACCCAGGTGTTCCGCCTGTGCGCCCTGCGCAACGGCTGGAAACCGCCCGGCGCGCTCGGACCGGACGGGCGGGTGATCCCGCAGAATATCTTGGAAAAACCGCCGACCGCCGAATTGCGCGACAACCAGAAGGACCAGGATTCGCTGCCGCCCTATGACGCGCTGGACGACATGCTGGAATGCCTGGTCGAAAAGGACATGCGCCTCGCCGAAATTTTTGCGCGCGGGCACGATCCCGAGACAGTGAAAAAGGTCGAGCGCATGCTTTACCTCGCCGAATACAAGCGCCGCCAATCCGCGCCGGGGGTGAAGGTCACGCGGAAAAATTTCGGCCGCGACCGCCGCTATCCCATCGTCAACCGCTTCCGCGATTCCGGCGCCCCGGCCTTCCATCCCGATCCGAAAATCGCGCCGGAAAGTCCGGTGGGCGTGAGCGAGCGGTTCGAGGACTGACGCGGGCGGGCTAGCCCGCATTTCTCACACGGGGTCGGCCTGCGCCAGCGCAAGGTGATGACAGGGTAGGAGAATGGCGCGGGCCGATGCGCCACATCGGCCAAGCCGTTCGACGCACACTGTCATCACCTTCCGCTGTCCCTTCGGGTTGCATTTCGACGGCCGCCCGCTGCGTCGGGCGGCTCAACCGTATGACGCCATACGCTTTTCGCCGCCCTCCTTGCGTTCGAACTCGTCGAAATCGCAACGCAGGCCGACCCCGTGTGAGAAACGCGGGCTATTCCCGGTCGAGCCAGACGCGACAGGGGCCTGTTTTCGCCGGGATGACGATGGCGCGGGGCAGTTCCGCGCCCGCGCCGCAACGGCCCAGGGATTGCGCTTCGCTCAGGTCGACCGACACATGACGCCCCAAGGTGACCTTGATGCGGTCGGGCTGGGCGCTGCTGAACGGATGCGCATTGGCGATCAGGGTGGCGCCGGCGGCGTCCGACCACAGGGATTCGCCGTCGCCGCGCGACGAATCCACGGTGCAGCCATAACTCAGGCCGCCGTTCGCCGCGCAAAACGCGATGTCGATCTCGATCTTCTGGAGGACGCCGTCGATGAGCGTCGCCTGCGCCGAACCGGAGGCGCAGCGCGCCTTGACCGAGAAATCGCAGGCGCGAAGCTCCGGTCCGCCCGCATGGGCGGGAGCGGCCGCCGCGGCAAGAAGCAGCGCGACGCCCGCGCCGCGGGTGGCGCCAAAGAGGTCGATCATTCCCCATCTCCCGCCGGATTGGACTTTGCGCAATCCTCTGCGAACTCGCCAAATCGTTTTACGCCGTTTTCCGCGCGCGGAAAACGCTGCGGGCCCCAGCGCGCGGCGCGAGGAACGAGATCAGAAATATCCGTTGGGCTTGCCTGGATCGGAAGGCGCGCCGTCGCCTCAGGCCGCGCCGTCGACCGTATTGTCGGCGGCTTCGCGCACGGTCATCGAATTGCCCATCCATTCGAAATCGTCGCCGAGCCAGCCGTCGATCCAGATGATGGGGAAGAACAGGTCGCGCAGCAGAAAGACGAGCGGCGAACGCCATGTCGCCGGCCAGCCGAGGCGCCAATTGACGAAAGCCTCGGGCAGGAGCCAGACGGCGGCGACCAGAGCGGCGGCGGCCCAGGGCGAAAAACCGAATTCGGGCGCGGCATAGGCGGCGACGAGAATCGGCGGCAGGGAGGTGGAAAAGATTTCGAGCGCGTACATATGGGCGAAACTCGCCCGGCGCAGGCGCGCCCAGCGGGTCTGGCGCCGGTACACGGCGAGCAGGCCGCGCTTGCCGAGCGGCTGGTCGAAGGGGCGGTCCACCAGCGCGACCTTCATGCCGGCGGCGCGCACGAGCTTGGTCGAGGCGGCGTCCTCGGCGATCTCCGAGGCGAGCGCGGCTATGCCGCCGGCCCGTTCCACGATCTCGCGGCGCCACATCATGCTCTTGCCCTGGGCATAGCCCATGCCGAGCGCGTCGGAGGTGAATTGCCAGCGCGCCTGGTAGGAATTGAGGAAGGCGCATTCAAGCCCGGCGCCGGCGCCCTCCGGCCACACGCCGAGCGGCGGCGAACAGACGAGACCGACATCGGGCTGGAACCGGACCAGCATCTGCTGGAGATAGTCCCTGGGCGCCAGCACATTGGAGTCCGCCAGCACGACCCATGGATGCTTCGCCGCCTCCCAGCCCTTGAAGCAATTGTTGAGCTTGGGATTGGGGCTGATCGGATCGTCGCCGATCAGCAGCTTGCCGCGCCCTTCGGGCTGTTCGGCGAGCAGTTTTTCGACCAGCGGGATGATCGGGTCGGTCTTTTTCTGGACGCAGAACAGGACTTCATACTCGGGATGGTCGAGTTCGAAGGTCGAGCGCAAGGTCTGTTCGGAAAAGGTCTCCAGGCCGCAGAGCGGGCGCACGATGCTGACCGGCGGGGTGGGGTTCTCGTGACCGGCGGCCTTGATGCGGCCGGCCAGCGGCTCGGGGCGGACACGGCAACGCCAAGCTGTCAGGGCGAGCGAGAACAGATTGAGGAAGGTCACGGCCGCGCAGAACGCCACGGCGATATATCCCGTCATCCGACCAGTCTTCCTTATCCTGAGCCGCGCCTTGCCCGCGACGCTCTCGCTCGCAAAAGCGGCTGCAATGTGACGCGGCCGTCCTTGCGGGGAGCGGGCCATCGGGAAAAACGGCCTCGAACGTCAATCTAAACGGGCGCTGCGGCGTTTTTGCGCTTATGCGGATTTTTTGTCACTTTTCTATGACATTCCGCGCCGGCCATTTCCAAATAGGCCGCCGAGGCGCTAAAACGCCTTGATGATTCATCCGGCTCAACCTTCTCCCGCGCCGATCGCGCCCGTCGTGCGTTTCGCGCCGTCGCCGACCGGCCGCATCCATATCGGCAATGCGCGCACCGCGCTGGTGAATTTTTTCTTCGCCAGGAAGCACGGCGGCGCGTTCATCCTGCGCTTCGACGACACCGATTCGGAGCGTTCGACCACAGCATACGCGCTCGGGATCGAGGTGGACCTCGCCTGGCTGGGCGTGACGCCGGACGCCAAATTCCGCCAGTCGGAGCGTTTCGCTTGGTATGACGCCGCCGCGCGCCGTTTGCGCGAGGCGGGGCGGCTCTATCCTTGCTACGAGACGCCGGAGGAGCTGGAGCGCAAGCGCCGCCTCCAGATCGCGCGCGGGGCGCCGCCTGTCTATGATCGCGCCGCGCTCACATTGACCGAAGCCGAACGCGCCGCGCTGACGGCCGCCGGCCGCAAGCCGCATTGGCGCTTCAAGCTGACGCCCGAGGTCGTGCGCTGGGACGATCTCATCCGCGGCGACAGCCATATCGACTGCGCCTCGCTGTCCGACCCGGTCCTGGTGCGCGAGGACGGCTCCTATCTCTACACGCTGCCCTCGGTCGTGGACGACATCGATGCGAGCGTCACCCATATCATCCGCGGCGAGGACCATGTCACCAATACGGCGGTGCAGATCCAGCTCTTCCGGGCGCTGGGCGCCGAAAAGGCGCCGCATTTCGCCCATCACAACCTGCTGACCGGCGCGGACGGGCAGGGCCTTTCGAAACGCACCGGCGCCCTGTCGATCGCGTCCTTACGCGAGGCGGGGGTGGAATTGCTCGCCGTCGCCGCCTTGGCCACGCTCACCGGATCGTCGATCGCGGTCCAGGCGGTCCACAGCCTGCCGGAACTGGCCGGTCTGTTCGATCTTTCCGCCATGTCGCGCAACAGCGCCCGTTTCGACGAGACCGAGCTGCAGGCCTTGTCGCAGCGCGTGCTGCATGGCCTGTCCTACGAGTTCGTGCGCGACCGTCTGGCGGCCCATGACATCGTCGGTTTCAAGGCCGAACCCCTTTGGCTCGCCGCGCGCGGAAATCTCACCCGTTGCTCCGACATTCTGGACTGGTGGAACGTCGTCCAAGGCGACATTACGGTCGTCGCCCTGCCCGAAGTTCTGCGCGCCGCAGCCCTTGCCGCGCTGCCGCCAGAACCCTGGAACGAGGGCGCCTGGGCCGCCTGGACCGCGGCGATCAAGGAAGCGACGGGGCTCAAGGGCAAGGCTTTGTTCCACCCCCTGCGCCTCGCTCTGACCGGCCGCGAGTTCGGGCCGGAGCTTGCAAAGCTCCTGCCGCTGATCGGCCGCGCCAAGGTTTTGGCGCGGATCGGTGGGTGAGCGGCGACGATCCGTCGCCCCGCGCCGATGACCCGAGCCAGGCGGCGGCTCAGGAGGTCGGAAAGCAGGCTTGCGCGTTGAGCGGAATCGAGGCCTTCTTGAAGACCTGCGACAAGAGGGAATAGCTATAGGTGGCCGAAACCATATTGCCGCAGGACGGCTGGCTGAATGAAAAGACCGACGCGGGCAGGTTCAGGCCGTAGGCCTGCGTCGCCGCGTAACTTTGGATATCCGACGCGCTGCCGCAGCTGGATGAATTGACCGCCGAGCAACGCGCCGCGACTTCGACGGCGTGCTCCAAGCCAAGCTGTGTCCAAAGCAGGAGACCGCCCTGAACGATCGCCATCATGATGCCGATGAACATGGGGCCGACCATGGCGAATTCGACGGCTGTCGCTCCATCGCGGCGATGAACGAAGTCGCGAAATTTCATTGCATCCTCAGGGTGGCCGAGCCGTTCAGATTGAAACTGTTGGCAATGAGAGGAAAGGGAACCAAGGTGTTGTATGTTGCGGACGCGCTGACGGTGAGATAGGTTCCCGCCAATGTTCCATCGCTGCAGGTTGTTCCGCAGTCCTCCGTGACGACGCCGGATGCGGAGGCGCAGCCGCAGTAAGACGTTGGCGCCGGACTGGCGGTGACCCCGGGGAGAATTGTCGCATTGGCGACAATCTTCGAAAGCGCGGCGGGCGAACGCGCGTCGGTCGAAGCCGCGTTGGCGATGAAACCGTTCATAGCGGCATATTCCGTGCCCACCTGAGCCGCTTGCTGCACCTCCATGCTCATATAAAAACCGAGCCCGTAGTCAACGACGCCGGCAAAGAGATAGAGAGCAATCGGAAGCACGAACGCGAACTCGACGGCGGACACGCCGCCGCGGGCGCCAGCGAATCCGGGCAAAGAGCGATGAAAGAGGCCGGCCATGCGGGAGAGCGCAAGCCGAGGGCGGAACGTCATGCGGATTACTCGACAAGTTGCGCTATGGCGCCGATCTTCTTGACGCCATACGACTGGCAATTGATCGCCAGCCCGGAATTGCCGACGAACGACAAAGTGTCGGTGACGATCTGGGAGCACCCGTTGAAACCCAGCGCGCCGCCGGCGTAACTCAACGCGCCTTTCGGAAAATAGATGACGCCGTTGAAGGTCTGGGTGGCGCCGCCGGACAGATTGAAACTCGTTCCCAAAGGCATGTTGCGATCCCCGTACAGCAGGATCCCGGCGGTCGGTCCCGAGGTGGGCGCGGACAGAGTGATGGTGGCGCCGCCGTTGATTTTGGCCGTCGCGTAATTGCTGCCGGTGCTGGAGGTGAAGATGATCGTGACGCCGGACCCGCTGAGCGCCGCGTTGCCGTTGATGTCGAGCGATCCCTGATCGAGGTAGTAAATGCCGGGCGACATTGTGACATTGGCTTTGGCGTTGAGCTTGATGCCGCCGCAATAGACGCCTTGATTAATCGTCTCGGTGTCCTTCGCGCTGTAATTATTCTGATCGCAACCGGAAAAAGCCGGGGCGAGAAATAGGCGTAAGGATCGGCGATGACCGCGCCATGGGTAAAGCCGTTGACCGCGGTCATGTTGCTCTGGCCGGAAAAGCCGCCAACGGCGCCGATCTGCGAAGCCGTGATGGTCGCCGACCCCCCTGCGCTGACAGAGGACGAACTGTTGGAATCGCTGTAAATGGCACAGCCGTTCGCATCGACGGTGGGGTTGCCCTGCGCGGAAACCGCGCCCGAGGCGGTCGGGTCCAGCGCCAGGATGCAATCGTTGGAGGTTTGGACCGCGACGGCGCGCGCCGATTCATTGACCGGCTGCCTCCCGAAGATCAACGAAAAGAGGCGCGCCTGCGGTTGGCTGACGATCACCTCGACATCGCCGCTGACTTCGGCGTGGGAGCCGGAAAGGGGTGGACTGTTTGCGGTGACGGTCGCTCCCGCGACGCCGTTGACGAAATTGTAGCCCGCCGCCACGGCGTCAGCCTGGGTTGTGATATTGACCCCCGCCTCGGCGCCGACAATGGCGCTGATGGCCGCCGAGTCGGCGGCGTCTTGCAGGCGCCTGTGGGCGGCTTCCCAAAGGCCGACGTCAGCGGCGATGCCGACCGCCCCGATCAGAATTGTCGCGCCCAGGGCGAACATGACGGCTATGGCGCCTCCGGCGTCCGAGCGAAAGCGCAAATGCGCCGGTCCATTCCACGACGCCGACGCCGTCTTCGACGCACGTCTTTCCGCGTGTTTTCGTACAGAACGCATCATGGCTGAACCCGCGTACCGTGGTTATGTGTCTCGGCATCCTCTCCCAAATAGTTTTGTAACGATCAAATGATGACCAAGCGTTAACTGAGCGTCAGAATCTTATCAGCATCCTTTTTCAGCTTTCAGGACGTTCGGTCACGCTTCGCTTGGAGTTCTGGGCGTTTAGGCGCCGCGCGTCACGAGCTTGGGATCGGGACAAACTCGCGCGGCCTCCACGCCGCGAGGCGCCGGATCTGATGGGCGCTCGCCCAGGAAACGCGCTTTTTCAATTGGTCGGGACGATGCGCACCTGGCGTGGCGTTCCGTCGGGGCCTTTGGTCTCGATCACGCGGTCGTTGGCGGCTGCGGGCGTCGGGGCCGGCGCGGCGGCGGGCTGCGACGGGCGGAGGTCCGGACTGTCGCCCGTTTTCCCCGGCGGGCGCTCGAGCGCCTGCTGGGCCATGGCTTTCGACTGCGCCTCGGTGACAATGGTGTCGCCCGCCCGCGCGCCGCCCATCTGGCCGAGCAACTGTTCGGCATGGGCGAGCGCCTCGATCCAGCTCTGGTTCGGCGGCTTGCAGGTGCAGCTCGGATCGAAGGTTTGCTGGAATTTCAAGGCGTTGGGCAGGTCGCGATAGGGCGTTCCATCCGCGCCCAGCGCGGTTTCGATGGGGCTCGACGGATTCCGCGTGTAAAGCTTTACTTCGGCGTTGGGGCACTGGGCCTGGCAGAGGTTTTCCAGCTCGTCGTGAGGAGCGCTGCGCGCGGAAAAATTCAGCGGAAAGAAGCCGCCGTCGCAGGTGCGCACGCAGATCGCCTGCGACCCGCCATAGGCGCCCAGGTCGCCCGGCTGGGGCAGGCCGTCGGGCGGCGGCTGGTCGGATTGCCGATCGTCGCCGGAGCCGCCGAACAGGGTCTCGAAAAAATTCTTCTGGCGCGGCGGCGCGCGGCACAACTGGTCATAGCGCGCCCGCAGCGCCCGTCTTTGCGGCGAGTTGCCCGAAGCGCTGGCGGCGAGGGAGTTGTAGCGGGCTTTCAGCGCGGAGATCCGGCTCTTGAGGCCGCCGCATTGCGGCGGCGGCGGGCTGCCGAAGAACAGGAACTGCTGGTTGTCGCAGCCCGCGCCGTGGGCCTGGGCCGTCAGCTGATCGAGTTCCGCGCGCGCGCGGTGGGCGCCGGCTGCGGCGGTGGGGTCGACGATGGCCGGCTGCGCCAGGGCGGCGCGCAACTGGTCGCACTCGCCGCTCTCGGCGCGGGCGCCCGGCGCTAGAGCCAGCAGGGCCAGGCTCAGGGCGAAAAAACGCGCCGCGGGCGCAGATTTCCTCCCCGCCGAAGCCATTGGTCTCTCCGTCGTCAAATCCGCGCGCCGCCTCCGGTTATGGCTGTCATTCCGCCGCATTGGCCTCGGCGAGCGCGGCGGCGCGGTCCTTTTTCAGCTTTTCCGCGATCAGGAAGGCGACTTCGATCGCCTGTTCGGCGTTGAGGCGCGGATCGCAATAGGACATGTAGCGCGAGCGCAGGTCGGCCTCCGACAAGGCGCGGGCGCCGCCGATGCATTCGGTGACATTCGCTCCGGTCATTTCGAGATGAACGCCGCCGGCATAAGTCCCTTCGGCGCGGTGAACGTCGAAGAAGGAGCGGATTTCCTGCATCACACGGTCGAAGGGGCGGGTCTTGTAGGCGCCGGCCTTGACCGTATTGCCGTGCATCGGGTCGCAGGACCACACCAGCTTGCGGCCCTCGCGGGTCACGGCGCGGATCAGTTGCGGCAAATGGTCGCCGACTTTTTCGGCGCCGAAACGCGCGATCAGCGTCAGGCGGCCCGGCTCGTTGGCCGGGTTGAGCAGGTCGATCAGCCGCAACAGCCCGTCCGGCGTGGTGGTTGGGCCGCATTTGAGGCCGATCGGGTTCTTGACGCCGCGCAAGAATTCGACATGGGCATGGTCGGGCTGGCGGGTGCGGTCGCCGACCCACAGGAAATGGCCGGAGGTGGCGTAATGGTCGCCGCTGGTCGAATCCACCCGGGTCAGCGCCTGCTCATAGCCGAGCAGCAGCGCCTCGTGCGAGGTGTAGATCTCGGTCTGGCGCAGCTCGTGGTGATGCTCCGGGTCCAATCCAATCGCGCGCATAAAACCGAGGGTCTCGGTGATCTGGTTGGCCAGCTTCTCGTAACGATCGGATTGCGGGCTGTCCTTGACGAAGCCGAGCATCCAGCGATGGGCGTTCTCGAGATTGGCAAAGCCGCCGGTGGCGAAAGCGCGCAACAGGTTCAGCGTCGCCGCCGACTGGCGATAGGACATCAGCTGGCGGCGCGGATCGGGCTCGCGCGCTTCCGGCGTGAAGGCGATGTCATTGATGATGTCGCCGCGATAGGACGGCAATTCCAAGCCGTCGATGGTTTCGGTCGGCGCCGAGCGCGGCTTGGCGAACTGGCCGGCGATGCGGCCGAGCTTGACCACCGGCATGGCCGCGCCAAACGTCATCACCACCGCCATCTGGAGGAAGACGCGGAAGAAATCGCGGATATTGTCGGCGGAATGTTCGGCGAAGCTCTCGGCGCAATCGCCGCCCTGAAGCAGGAAGGCCTCGCCCGCGCAAACCTGCGCCAGCAGCTGTTTCAGCTTGCGCGCCTCGCCGGCGAAGACCAGCGGCGGAAAGGTCGAAATCTGCTTCTCGACATCGGCAAGCGCCTCCGGGTCCGCATAGGTGGGGACCTGAACGATCGGCTTGGACCTCCAGCTGTCGGGCGACCAACGTTCCATCACACGCAAGACTCCACATGCGGCCCGCGCCGCATGACATGATATGGGAAAGGCGGGTCTATACACCACAGCGGCCCGCGCGCCAAACCGTCATTCGGCCAATCTGACGCCGGAAAGGGGCGCCTTTGCGGCGGGGAGGGGCCTAAAGGGCTGGCGCGGTTCGGCGACCGCGCCTCTCGACCCGCCGTCAGCCGGCGTAGGACGCCGGGCCGCGCCATTCGCGCGCGGCGGGCTCGAAGGCGCGCAGGAGATCGACGGCGCGATAGGCGATCTGATCGATGATGTCGTCCACGCATTTGGGCGCCAGATAGAAGGCCGGGACCGGCGGCAGGACGATGGCGCCGGCTTCGGTCACCGCCGTCATGGCGCGCAGATGGCCGAGGTGCAGCGGCGTTTCTCGCGCCAGCAGAATCAGCGGGCGCCGCTCCTTGAGATGGACGTCGGCGGCGCGGGTCAAAAGGCTGTCGGCGTTGCAATAGGCGATGGCGGACAGGGTGCGCATCGAGCAGGGCGCGACGATCATGCCGGCGGTGGGAAAGGAGCCCGAGGCGATCGGCGCGCCGATATTATCGACGCTATACCAGTATTCCGCGCGGGCGCGCAGACGCGCCATGGCGTCGGGCGCGATTTCCTCGGCGAAGGTGCGCTCGGCGGCGCGGGTGGCGACGACATGGGTCTCGGCGCCGAGGCTTTGCAGAATCTCGAAGATGCGCTGGCCGATGGCGGCGCCGGAAGCGCCGCTGAGTCCGAGAACCACACGCGAATTCATTTCACGCCTCCTTCGCCGAGGTCGCGGGCGATGCGCGGCCACAGCGCGTCGATCTTGTGCTGAATTGCCGGCGCCATCGAGAGCGTGCGGCCCCATTCGCGGCGCGTTTCCGCGCCGATCTTCCTGGTGGCGTCAAGGCCGAGCTTGCCGCCGAGACCCGTCTCGGGCGAGGCGAAATCGAGATAGTCGATCGGCGTGTTGTCCAGCCTCAGCAGATCGCGCGAGGCGTCCATCCGCGTCGCCATCGCCCAGGCGACCTCCTTCCAGTCGCGCGCGTCGATGTCCTCGTCCACCACGATGATCATTTTGGTGTAATTGAACTGCGGCAGCATGCCCCACAGGCCCATCATCACCCGGCGCGCCTGGCCGGGATAGGATTTGCGGATCGCGACGATCGCGGTGCGGTAGGAGCAGGCCTCCGGCGGCAGCCAGAGGTCGGCGATTTCCGGCATCTGGCGCCGGATGGTCGGCAGCGCCAGATCGTTGAGCACGGCGCCGATCACCGAGGGCTCGTCGGGCGGCTTGCCGGTGAAGGTGGTGAGATAGAGCGGATCGCGCCGCGTCGTGATCGCGGTCACGCGCATGACGGGGAAGGATTCGACGCTGTTGTAATAGCCGGTGTGGTCGCCATAAGGCCCTTCCGGCACCGTTTCCGTCGCCGAGACAAAGCCCTCCAGGACGATTTCGGCTTCGGCGGGAACAAGCAGAGGCACGGTGAGCGCGGGCGCCACGCGCGGGCGCTCGCCGCGCAGCACGCCGGAGAAGCGCAATTCGGAGACGGTTTCGGGCAGCGGCAGCACGGCGGAGAGAATGGTCGCCGGATCGGCGCCGATCGCCACCGCGACCGGCATGTCCTTAGCCTGAGCCGCCCAGGCGCGATGATGCGCCGCGCCGCCGCGATGGGCGAGCCAGCGCATGATGGCGCGATCCTTGCCTAGAACCTGCATCCGATAGACGCCGATGTTCATCCGCGCGGTGTCGTCGGCGTCCGAATCCGGCGGACGGGTGATGACCAGCGGCCAGGTGATCAGCGGCGCCGGCTCGCCGGGCCAGCAGGTCTGGATCGGCAGGCTTCCCAGATCGACGTCGGCGGCGAGCCGGCGCTCCTGCTGGCACTCCGGCCGCGCGACGGGATGGGGGCGCGTCGCCAAAGCGGCGCGGACCATCGGCCAGCGCGCGAGCGCGTCGCGAAGGCCGTCGAGCGGCGCGGGTTCGCGCAAGCCCGCGAGCATCTCGCCCAGTTCGCCGATTCCCTCGGGCTTCACGCCGAACCCGGCCGCGACCCGCTCAGTGGTTCCGAACAGATTGGCGATCACCGGCATGGCGGCGCCGGTCGCGTGGTCGAACCGCAGCGCCGGACCTCCCGCGAGCAGAACGCGGCGGTGAACCTCGGTCATCTCGTGGACGAGGCTGACCGGCTCCCCGATGCGGGCGAGCCGCCGCTTCCCCTCCAGATGGGCAAGGAAGGCGCGCAGATCGCGAAACGGCGGCAAGGTGCGAAAGGACATGGCCCTTCCTGCCGTGAAAGAAGTGCGCCCGCCTTGACCACGGTCAAAGCGATTCGCCGCGCCGTCTGCTTTAACCGGTTCATGTCGAGCATCAACGCCATTCCCCGGCTCCCGCCGGTGGGCGCGGCCGCCTTGCGGTTTGCCCCCCTCGCGCCATTGTCCTTCGTCGCCGCCAGGTTCGCCAGGAGCCTTGGGCGCCGCCATCCCGCGCTTTTCGCGCGGCTTGGCGAGGAGGCGGACAAGATTTTCCTGATCGATCCGACCGATCTGCCGTTCGCCTTCCGCCTTCTGCCTCGTCCGGAGGCCCCCCGGCTGGAGACCGTCCGGCGCGCCGCCGCCGGCTCCTTGCAAGCCCACTCCTGGGACGCCCGCTCTTGGGACGCCCGCATCGCCGGTTCTCTGGCGGCGCTGATCGGCCTCGTCCATGGCGCCTATGATGGCGACGCGCTGTTCTTCTCGCGCGATCTTGTCATCGAGGGCGACACCGCGGCGGTGCTGGCGCTGCGCAACGCCATCGACAATGAGGAAATCGACCTCGCCCGCGAGGCCGCCGCGCTGTTCGGGCCTTTCGAACCGCTCGCCCTGCGTCCCGCGCACGGACTGGCGGCGTTCGCGGCGCGCTGGAGCGGCGTCGCCCTCACCCGGCCGCAGCGCGGGACGGGGGAATGACGGCGCCCCAATCGATCGAACTCGTCTGCCCGGCCGGAACGCCCGCCGCTTTTCGCGCGGCGGTGGAGGCGGGGGCCCATGCGGTCTATTGCGGCTTCAACGACGAAACCAACGCCCGCAACTTTCCCGGCCTGAATTTTTCGCGCGAGGAAATGGCGGAGGCGATCAAATTCGCCCATGGCCATGGCGCCAAGGTTCTCGTCGCGCTCAACACTTTTCCGCGCGCCGGGGCCTTCTGGCGTTGGAGCAAGGCGGTCGACGATTGCGTCCGTTTCGGCGCCGACGCCGTCATCCTGGCCGATCTCGGCCTGCTGGATTACGCCGCGGGCCGCCATCCCGGCTTGCGCTTACATCTCTCGGTCCAGGCGGCGGCGGCCAACGCGGACGCGATCAATTTCTATGCGCGGACCTTCGGGGTGAAGCGCGTGGTGCTGCCGCGCGTGCTGACGGTGCAGGAAATCGCCGCGATCAACCGCGAGATCGACGCCGAAACCGAAGTTTTCATCTTCGGCGGCCTGTGCGTGATGGCGGAGGGGCGCTGCTCGCTCTCGTCTTACGCCACCGGCAAATCGCCGAACATGAACGGCGCCTGCTCACCTGCCAGCCATGTCGAATATCGCGAGGCGGGCGGCGCTCTCGTCTCGCGACTCGGCGGCTTCGCCATCAACCGCGTCGCGGCGGGCCAGCCGGCGCCTTACCCGACCTTGTGCAAGGGCGTGTTCGAAGCCGGAGACTATAAAGGCCATGTCTTCGAGGATCCGGTCAGCCTCGACGCGGCGACGCTGATTCCGCAACTGGCCGCAGCCGGCGTCACGGCGTTGAAAATCGAGGGCCGCCAGCGCAGCCGCGCCTATACCGAGGCCGTCGTGCGCAGTTTTCGACGCGCGCTGGACGATTATGCGGCGGGCAGGCCGATCGCCGCCGGCGAATTGCGCGCGCTGACCGAAGGACAGCAGACAACCTCCGGCGCCTATCGCAAGACATGGCGCTGACCTTGGCGCTGAATCGACCTCGACGGGAGATCAGCATTGGCTGACAGGAATTTCGAACTCACGCTCGGGCCGCTGCAATTCAACTGGCCGGCGCAAAAATTCGCCGATTTCTACGCTTCGATCGCCGATGAAGCGCCGGTCGATCGCGTCGTCATCGGAGAGCTCGTCTGCTCCAAGCGCGCGCCCTTCTATCAGGACCGACTCCCCGAGGCGATCGAAAGGCTTGAGCGCGGCGGCAAGCAGGTCGTTCTCGCTTCGCTCGCGCTGGTCACGCTGGAGCGCGAGCGCCGCGCGGCGCGCGAACTTTTTCATCAGTCGGAGCATGAAGTCGAGATCAACGATCTCGCCCTGATGAATTTTGTGCGGGAAGACACGCCTTTCTCCGTCGGTCCGCTGGTCAATGTCTATCATGAGGCGAGTGTGGATTTTCTCGCCCGGCGCGGGGCGCGGCGGGTCTGCCTGCCGCCGGAGCTTCCCTTCGCCTCGGTCGAAACGATCGCCAAGGCCTCCAGGGAAATAGGCGCGGAAATCGAGGTTTGGGCCTATGGCCGCATCCCGCTGGCGATTTCGGGGCGCTGCACTCACGCCCGCGCCCATGGCCTGAGCAAGGATTCCTGCCAGTTCGTCTGCGAAAAGGACCCGGACGGACTGCCGACGAAAACCCTCGAAGGCGTGGATTTTCTGGCGATCAACGGCGTTCAGACCCTGTCCTTCAAATACGCCAATCTGATCGGCGACCTCGACCGTCTGGCCGAAGCCGGCGTCGCCGGCCTTCGGCTGTCGCCCCACAGCGGCGATTTTGTCGCGGTGACCAGAGCCTTCGCCGACGTCGCGGTGGGCCGCATTTCGCCCAACGAGGGGCTTTTCCGCCTGCGCGGCGCGACGCCGGGGGCCGAGTTCACCGACGGTTTTTTGTTCGGCGATTGCGGCGCGGCGCCTCTGCCGCCCTTTTGAGGGCGCCTCGAACCGGGACGCGCGAGAAAAGGAGAGTGGGATGCGCGTAAGAATTGTCGGCGCCGGCGTGGCGGGTCTCACCGTAGCCTATGAACTGGCCTCGCGCGGCGCCGAGGTCGAACTGATCGAACGCGAAGAAGGCCCCGGCCGCGGCTGTTCATGGTATGCCGGCGGCATGGTCGCGCCGTGGTGCGAGCTCGAATCGGCCGAGCCGCTGGTGTGCCAGCTGGGCGTCGAGGCGCTAAAATTCTGGACGCGAAGAATTCCGGTGGCGCAGACCCGCGGCAGCCTCGTCGTCGCGACTGCGCGCGACCTCGCGGAACTGCGGCTGTTCGCCCGCCGCGCCGAAGAGTTCGAGGAGATCGGCGGCAATCGCATCGCCGAACTCGAGCCGGACCTCGCCGGACGTTTTTCGCGCGCGCTTTTTTTTCCTAAAGAGGCGCATCTCGATCCGCGCGCGGCGCTGGAGACGACGACGCGCCGTCTTGCCGCCATGGCGAACGTGCGTCTCCGCTTCGGGCTCGACGCCGCCGCGGCGGATGGCCAGCCAGACTGGACAATCGACTGCACCGGATATTCGGCGAAATCGGAATTGCCCGGGCTACGCGGCGTCAAGGGCGAGATGATGATCCTCGCCGCGCCGGACCTGAATTTCTCTCGGCCGATCCGGCTGCTGCATCCCCGCCATCCGGTCTACGTCGTGCCGCGCGAGGACAAAACATACATGCTTGGCGCGACCCAGATCGAGAATGAGGAGCGCGCGCGGGTCACGGCGCGATCGATCGTCGAACTGGTCAATTCCGCTTACGCCGTGCATCCGGCTTTCGCCGAGGCGGAGATCGTCGAAACCGGCTCGGACCTGCGCCCGGCCTTTTTCGACAATCTGCCCCGGATCATCGTCCGGGGCCGGAAAATTTTCATCAACGGTCTGTTCCGCCACGGTTTTCTGCTCGCGCCGGCGCTGGCGCGGCAATGCGCCGACTTCATTTGCGTCGGCGCGGTCGCGCGCGAGGTGATGCGCCCGGCGACACTCGGCCAGACCGAGGCGATGCAGCTTTACGCCGCGCCCCAATAGGGGGTGGCGACGCCTTCGCCGCAATCGGCTTCGACCAGCCGGCGGCGGACTTCCAGCAGCTGTTCCAGCAAAGCCGGTTCGGCTCTGGCGTAAGCGTCGGCGTCGGGCGCGCGGCGGACCACCACTCCCAAAACTTCGGTGATGGCGTTGCCGATCGAATTCTGGCTGATGGTGACGATCAGTTTGCCGGCGTCGTTGCGGTAGATGAGTTGCTTGAACGCCGGCTGCCAGCGGATGGCGTTGGCGTATTTGGCGTCGACGATGCAGCGGTCGCGCACCATTTTGGCGGCCTTGAGGAAGGTGTTGTTGTGCAGCAGTTTGTTTTCCACGAGGTCGGGGAAGTTGATCCGCTCCGGCATCGGCGCGTTGCGGATCGACACCTGGCCGAAAAAGGCGCGGTAGAAGTCGATGAACCCTTTCAGGATGATGTCGTATTCGCGCCAAAAACGATGGTCGGACAGGTCGGCGATCCCGCCGGTGACTTCCCAGCTCGGCAGGCCCTGGGGATAGCCGGTCAAAGCGATCCTGCATGAGCCGGGCTGGCAGGGCCGCAGGATTTGCAGGTCGAGCCCGTTGAAGAAATTGCGATAGACCTCGCGCAGATGCGCCTGGAACAAAGAATGCTGGCCGCCGTCGGTCAGGTTCGGGTTGTCGGGATCGGCCAGGGGCGCCGCCGCCAGCTCGGCCTTGTCGAAGGCGATGAAATGGTTGTGCAGCATGCGGATGCTGGGCACGCCGGGCGAGGTCAGCGGCCAGGTGGCGTCGAGGCTCGCCTCGCCGCACAGAACCAGATGCTTTTCCGCGTCGGGATAAAGCTCCAGCATGAAGGCGAAAATGATTTCATTCATCCGGTTCCACACGTTTTTCACCGGCTCCGGCACCTGGGTGCGGCGAACGGGCGCCCGAGCGGGTCCAAAATGCTGTTTGAGGTGTTGTAGATGATCGAGGCGTCGAACAGATTGCTGTGGCCGAGCGCCTTGCGATAGAGCAGCAGGCCTTCCGGGTTGCGCAACAGGCCGTTGTTGCCG
Source organism: uncultured Pseudomonadota bacterium (assembly GCA_963703385.1). GTDB lineage: Bacteria > Pseudomonadota > Alphaproteobacteria > Rhizobiales > Beijerinckiaceae > Rhodoblastus. Next base: position 1,856,931 of record OY969816.1, on the reverse strand, counting down.
GTCAGGTCGTCGAGATTTTCGGTGCTGTTGAAAAACTCGTTGGGCTTCATCCCCTCGGGCACGTCAAGCGGGATCGGACGGAACGGGGTGACGATCTCTCTCGGGCCGGATTGCATTCTTGTCTCTCTGGGCGAAGGTTCGATTTTCCCGCTCGCGCGCGAAAAAACCGGCGAGGGGCGTTGCGCCTCGTCGGGGAATTTCCGCGATCGTGAGCTTCGCCGCAAGTCCGGGAGCGAAATTTGTGCGGCGACGTTTCGCCTCATCCTTTTGGCCCTTGGTTCCGGTTTGGCGGAAGCAAGGGTTCAGGTGGCACAGGTTACGGGTTGCCGCGAGCAGGCTAGTAAATCCCTATTTGGCGTAATTGTATCATTTTGTCCGCAATGCGCGCCCCCCGCCAAAAGCGAGGCGGAAAAGGGGATTTAGTAAAGTGTCGCCGTGACTCCAACCTGCGTGACACCGTGACTCCAGCCTGCGTGACAGAAGACAGATTCTTGATAGACTTGCCCATGGACGGCGCTCCATCTGACGGTTGTTTCACCGACACCCATCATGGCACATCGATGCCGCTTCGGGGCGCCGTCCACCCCATCACCGCAACTATGGATGACTCCAACTGCTCCCCGGCGACAAATTCCGAGCGGGGGGCACAGGGGCTTCGTTACAGGTGGACATTGGTTATGGCGGTCGTAACTCCCACCAATTCCACCGAGAACGCCGTACCCGTCAGGGTGACGATGTCATTGCCTGGCGAAGCCGTAAAGGACTGAACGAGCGTGTGCGCGCCGGCGAAAGCGCTCAGATCGAGCAGGTCGTGCGCCGACCAGTTGTAAATGGTGTCGCGCGTGGCGGCGGTGGTTCCGTAGGAGGCGTTGGCCTCCTTGTAATCGAAGGTCGTGCCCGGCCCCGCCAAATTGGTGTAGAAAGTCGTCCCGGCCGCGCCGGTCTCGATCGTCGCGGTATTGGCGCCATCGCCAAAGTAAACGGCGCCCGTGACTTTGCCGCCGCTCATCGTGAATGTATTTGTCCCGGTGGACAGCAGCAAATCGACATTGCCGGTCACCGTCCCTCCGGTCAGGTCCACCGTGTCGTCGCCCGCAAGAATGACATTGCCGTTGACAAGGCCGGAATTGGTGAAATATACCGCCGCCCCGCCCACGGCTACGATCGACTGAGCGCTGCCGGTGATGACGCCCGCATTCGAGATCGTCACGGTTCCTGACGACGCAGTGTCTTCGATTCCAAATCCGGTCAAAGCGGCGCCAACGCCGACGATCTCGCCGGTCGACGTGTTGGTGATGTCGCAGCCGCCGGTCGAAGTTTCATAGACGCCACGGCCATCGGCGCCATGGATGAGGCCCCTGTTGGTGATCTGCCGCAGTCCCGACGACACGTCGTCATAAAGCCCGTCGTCCGCGCCGGAAATCTGTCCCGACGCGCCGTTCGTCAATGTCAAGGCGCCGCTGGTGTATTCATCGATCGCGTCGCCATCCGTGCCCAGTATCGCGCCCGCATTGGTGATGGTCCGCGACGCCGAAGAGGAATTATCATAAATTCCTTCCTCGCCCGTGATTTTGCCGGCGCTGTAGTTTGTGATCGTGCTGGCGCCGCCATCCAGTTCTTCGTAGATGCCGTAACCGTTTGTGCCGGCAATCAAGCCATAGTTGCTGACGGCGAGCGTTACCGCGGAGGAAAAGGCGTCATCATATATTCCGTACTCTTCCCCCTTTATCGCCGCGGTCAGTGTCGTAGTTGTCCCATTGCTTATCGAGGTAGAGCCGACATCGTCGAGATACACGCCATAGTCGAATTCACCCCAAATCAAACCGGAATTGGTGATCGTCTGACCGCCGGTCACATCGTCGAGATAGAGTCCATCATCGTAGCCGGTTATGTTGCCGGTCGCCGCATTGCTGATCGTGACGCTTCCGCTGCTTGTGTCGTCATCGACATAGACGCCAGCTTCATCGCCGCCTTCGATGAAACCCGCATTGGTGACGGATACGGATCCCGTCGATTTGTAGATGTCGATTCCCTCGTCGTCGGTGCCGACGATCTGGCCCGTCGCGGCGTTGGTGACGCTCATCGCGCCAGTGACTTCGTATAAATATACGCCGGCGTCGCGGAGGCCGTGCACCGCGCCGGCATTGGCGATCGCCACCGACCCGGTCGAATCGTCGACTTCAATTCCATTGTCGTCGCCGCCGACAATCTGACCCGTCGCGGCATTGGTGATCTTCATCGCGCCGGTGATATCGTCGAGATAGACACCCTCGTCGCTGCCGCCCTCGATCAAGCCGGTGTTGCTGATCGTCGCTCCGGCCGATTCCTCGACATAAATTCCGACGTCGTCGCCGCCGACAATCCGGCCCGTCGCGGCATTGGTGATGGTTGTCAGCCCTATTATATCGTCTAGATAGACACCATCGTCGTCGCCGCCCTCAATCGCGCCGGCGTTGCTGATCGTCGCTCCGGCCAACTCGTAGACATAAATTCCGACGTCGTCGCCACCGACAATCCGGCCCGTCGCGGCATTGGTGATGGTTGTCGGCCCCGTTATATCGTCCAGATAGATTCCGTAACTGTCGCCGCCTTCAATCTCGCCGGCATTGCTGATCGTCACTCCGGCCGACTCGTCGAGATAAATTCCGTACTCGTCGCCGCCGACGATCTGACCCGTCGCGGAATTGGCGATGGTGGTCAGGCCTGTCATGTCCTCCAGATACAAGCCGTAGCTGTAGCCCCCTTCGATCAGCCCGGCATTCTTTATCGTCAGCGCCCCGGTCACGCCATCGACATAAATCCCGTAATCGTCGGTCCCGATGATCTGAGCAGTGGCGGCGTTGGAGATATTTACCGCGCCAGTGACGTCCTCTAAATAAATGCCGTAGCCGTCGCCGCCTTCTTCGATGAGGCCGGAGTTGGCGATGGTTACGCCTTTAAGCGCGTCATCGATATAAATGCCATCGTCATAACCCCCATATATTTGAGCGTTGACGGCGTTGGTGATGGAAATCGCGCCGCTAATGGTGTCCAAATCGACGCCAAAGGCATCGCCGCCTTCGATGAGTCCCAAATTGTTGACCGTGAATGCTCCGGATGAATCGTCGTCATAAATGCCGTAATCTCCAACGATCCTTCCGGTCGCGCCGTTGCCGATTTTTATCGACCCGGCCGTATTGTCGAAATAGACGGCTTCATCGTCATAGCCTTCGATGAGTCCCGCATTGGAGATCGCCTGCGCTCCCGAAGAATTTTCGTCGTAAATCCCGCTATCCTCGCCGATCATCCGTCCGGTCGCGCCATTGGTTATGGTCGTGGCGCCGGTTCCGGTCAAATAGACGGCCTCGTCGAACTCTCCTTCGATCAGGCCGGAATTGACGATGGTCTGCGTCGAATTGCTTGCCGCAGTCTGGTACAGTCCGTAATCATAGCCAACGACCTGGCCCGATGCGTAATTGGTCAGAGAAAACGCCCCAAAAACGGCGCTATGTTCATAGATGCCGCTGTCGTATTTTCCGGTGATCGTGCCATAATTGCTGATGTGGTCGGTCTGGAGGCTTTCGACCCCATATTCGTAACCATAGACTTGCCCGGCCGCGCCGACTGTCAGCGCCAGCGCGTTGGTCGTGCTGGTGAGAAAGTTGTAAATGCCGTCGTATGCCGACCCATAGCCGGCGACGAGGCCATTGACCGTCACACTGGTGAAATCGCTGATGTCGGCGCCGTCTCCGCCGGCATAGCTCAGGAGATAGGCGTTCGCGGCCACGCTCAGGGTGGAATTGACCGAAGTCGTGTCGGCGAAGGCGTCGCCGCTGCTAACGGTCTTGCTGCCGGTCAAGCCCGGAGCGGGAGTTGCGTTTGCGGCCGTAAGGACAACTTGCCAAGCATGTGTGGTCATGACGCGCCTCCAAGCGGAGCTTCCCCAATGTGCCTTGGGCGCGGGGAGACTGCGCCCTTTGCTCTGCGGTTGCAAGATCGCAAAATCCGCAATGCGTCGGCGCGTGATCTTCGAGAGCGTCCAGATTTTCGCAAAGCCTGCGTGAACGGCCTTCATGCCCAGGCTTGGCGCCACCGGGCTTGAGTTACGGTGACATGATACGAATTGCATAAATAGGTTAGCATGGCAGTTACGGGCAGTTACGGTGATGGGGTGGACGGCGCCCCGAAGCGGCATCGATGCGCCATGATGGGTGTCGGTGAAACAACCGTCAGATGGAGCGCCGTCCACCCCATCACCGTATTGGTATGCTCGGGTCCTGGCGCCGCCGGCAAATCATGCCGCGGGAACGGCGAGCCGGCCCCAGCTAAAGGCCAGCAAAGCCAGCGCGAGGGTCTGGAACAGGGCATAGGCCAGAGCCGCCGTCACCGCCGGCGTGCCGGGAAAACTGGACGTCGCGATGACGAGGCCGACGCCGACATTGCGGACCCCGGTGGAAAAAGCCATGGCGGTCCGGCGACTGCCGCCGGGGCCTCCCAGAATCCAGCCAATGCCGACGCTCGCCAGCGCCAGCGCCAGCATGCCGAGGTAGCCGATGGGGCGGACGCCCAGCAGAAACCTGGTTTGAACGGCAATGATCAATCCAACCGTCAGCAGGTTGAGGAAGAGGCTCACGCGCTTCGAGGGTCCCGCCAGGCGCTCGGCCAGCTTCGGCCGCCTGGCCCGGATCAGCACGCCGACGGCAAGGGGCAGAAGCTGGGTCGCGAGCAGCGTCGCGTCCATTTTCACCACATCGATGGTGAGATCCTGATCGCCCGCGGTCAGCGGCAACAGCAATTTGAGCGCGAGCGGCGAGAGAAAAGCCGACGAAGCCGCCAGAAGCGCCATCAGGCCCACCGAAACCGGGACATCGCCTTTGGCCAGAGCCGTGAAGGGCGGCCCATAGGGCGCGCCCGGACAGACCGCGACGATCAAAAAGCCCGCGGCGACAAGGGGCGGGGATTTGAACGCCAGCAGCAGCGCGACGGCGCAGAGCGGGACGAGAACGTAATTGGCGACCGCCGCTGCCGTGACCAGCCGTACATTGGTGGCGACCGCGGCGATTTGCGGCGCGGTGACGCCGAGGCCGATCGTCGCCATCAACTGGATCAATGTGACATTGACGAGGACGCTGATGATTTCGATCGATCGACATGCGGCGTTGCTCCAGAATCGGCGCCTTCGCGGCCCGCGCGAAAAAGCCCGATGGCCGTCACGTCCGGCTGACGACGCCGCCTCCGCCAAGCCCCTGCATGTCGGGCGTGCGCGCCAACGCCCGGTCTTCGGGCGACAGATAGAGGCGGTCGATGGTCTGGTCCAGCAATCGCAGTTCCTGGCGCAGCGGCGGGTGACGACGTTCGGGCAGGTTGGCGATCAGGTCTTCGATCATCGCGCGCATACGCCGCGCGATCTGGAAATTGCCGGCGCCATAGAGCCGGATCTCGCAGCAGGCGAGCTGGACGAAATCATCCCATTTGGGCGTTCTCAGCACCAGCCTTCCCGTGCCGTCGCTGTCGGCGACGATCTCGTCGTGCAGATGGCGCTGGCCGATCATCCGCAGCAGGCGATGGAGCTGGTCGATTGCGAGCACGCCGGTCGTCGGATCGTTGATCGCCGCCGACAGGGCCTTGATGGCGACATCGACAATCACCCGGAGCGCGAATGTCGCATCCTGTTCGATCGTCCGCTCCGGCGCGAGCGCGACGGAACCGATCAATTTTTTGACGTTTGCCGCCTCCTTGCCGCCGAAGAGCCGGAACAAGGGTTCGCCGACGCCGACGAAATCGCCGACGCGCGGAACCAGCTCCACCAGACAGTCGGCGCGGCGGGCCTCCGCGACCAGGGCGGGAATATTGACCGCGATGACCACGCGGGCGCTGCCGCGATGCGGGATCGTGAGGTCCGGCTCGCCAGGCGGAGGCGCCCGCAACCCGCCATCAGCCTCTTGCACCGGTCGCGGGTAGACCTCCGTGATCACCTTTCGCCCATCCTCGGCGATCCGCCACAGGATCGAGCCCGGACGCATGAGCCGCGCCGCGTAATCGATGAGGTGGAGGAAGGCGCCGATGGAGGCGAGGCCGAGAAATCCGGCGAGCCACAGAATCAGGCGCGGCCCGGAAGGATCGAGCCGGGCGACGGCGCCGATGGCGAAGAGCAGGGTGAAGACGAAAAGCCCCGCCGTCAGCCGGATGACATTGTCGCGCAGCAGGGCGGTGGCGATGATCCTCGGCGTTAATTGGCCGCTCGCGACCTGAATCGCCACCAGGATGGATCCGAAGGTGAAAACCAGGAAGGACAGCGACAAGGTGATGATGGTTTGCAGCGCCGCCGACGTCGCCTCCTGGCTGAGCGGCCACAGCGGCGTCCAATCCACCTTGTCGCTCAGCGCAAGGACGCCGCGCAGGGCGATCTGTTCGAGCACCAGAGCGACGAAAGGGACAACCCAAAGCGAGGAGCCAACATAACTCCTGATCCCGTACCATCGGTTCCAGGCCATTGGGCGCCCCCTCGTCAGATTGGCGCGTTCCATCGCCGCCGCCAAAAAAGCGCGACGGCGGCGAAAATTTCGCCCGGCGAGCGGATCAATGGATCGTCGTCGGCGACGCGCCGGGGATGCGGCCGCCCGAAGCCTCCCACGCGTCGTAGCTTTGGAATTTTACGCCGACCTTGTCGTATTCGACCCGAAGGTAACCGTCTTTCGCGCGGAAGACGGCGTCAGGCATCACAGCCTTCACTTCCTGCGCAATGACGCCGACAAAGGCTTTGCGGCCGCCGTTGTAGACGAAACGATAAAGGCCGAGGCCATTGGGCATGGCGCCCAGAAAAGTGATGTCGTGTTTCAGCCTGAGGTCGGAACGCCGCCCGCCGCGTCCGCCGCCGCGTCCGCCGCCGCGATGTCCGCCTCTCATTCCGCCGCGATGGCCGCCTCTCATTCCGCCGGCCCTCATTCCGCCCCCGCGGGCCCCCGCGGCCCCTATTCCGCCGCGATGGACCGCCGGGCGCGCGCCCGCCCGAGGACGGGCCGCTGGCCGCGCCTTCGCGCGACCGGCAGGCCGCTTGGACGGACGCGCGGCGGCCGACGGGCCGCCTGGCTTGCCGACTCCGGCGCCGGCGCCGCCCCCAATGCCTCCGGGGCCGCCAATTCCCCCTGGCCGCCCAGCGCCGCCGACGCCGCCAGCGCCGCCGACGCCGCCGATTCCACCAGGACCGCCAATGCCGCCGGGACGGCCGACGCCGCCTACGCCCCCGACGCCTCCAACGCCGCCAATGCCGCCAGGCCGTCCGACGCCGCCGATTCCGCCGGGACGGTAGCGGCCGGCGTCAGGCGCCCAGGGGCGGTTGGCGATGCCGTTTCCGATAGTTCCTGGCGGGATGGGCGCTCCAGGGCGCCAGCCCGCATAAGGCGGGCGCCAGGCCGAATAACCGGGCCAGACCGGCCGGTAGAACGCGCCCGTGCCCCAGTTCCAGTAATTCCCTCGCCACAGCGAGCCGATCGCGACGCCGGCGCCGAAAACCAGCAGGCCGGTGGCCACGGCGACCGCCGGGTCATAGCCGGGCCAGCCGTAAATGCCGGCAGGATTATAGCTCGGCGCGTAGATGACATTGGGGTCGGCCGACTCGATGATCACGACCTCCCGCCCGTCCTGCGTCCGCCTGGAAACCGTCTGCTGCTTCGTCGTCGCGAGGGCGCCCGCCTTCATGGCCTGGACGCGAAGGGTCTGAATGGCGTTGGCGACGTCCTGGGGCTGGTTGACGGTCGCCGCGCCGAGGCTGGTCGTCCAGTCGAGGTCGGCGTTGAGTTTCTTGATGACTTCCGGGAAACGCGCCAGCGCCTTGACCGACGGGTCCCAGTTCTGGGCGTCCACCCCTGAAAAATCCTGCTTGGCGACGGCCGCGGCGTTGGCGTCCAGCCATCGCGCGGCCAGGACGATTTCGAGCGGATAGGCCGAGGCCGGCAGGATCTGGGCGAGAAGGGCGTCGGGATAGAGCGCGATCGGCGCCAGCATTTGTTCGAGCTGCGCCTGGGTGTATTTCGGCGCGGGCGCGGGCGCGGGCGTTGGCGTCGCCGCCGGCGCGGGAGCTTCCGCCGCCGGTTGGGCCGTTGCGGGCGGCGGGCTTGCCGCGGCGGGGGCGTCCACCGCGAAGGCGGAATTCGGGCGTCAGCCCGATCAGGAGACAAGCGGCGCTGCTCAGCAGCCTGTTCGCCAATTTCCGAAGGCTTCTCTGGTTCATTGTCGCTCACCTCGCCCCCACACGTCAGACGATCATTCGTCCGGACGTCGCGCTTTTCACCCGGCTTCTCGGACTGTAATCTTGCGCCGATCGACAGCCAAGCTCAACCCCTGCTTTTCCTCGGCGCGAGCCAGTATCTTCCCGGCGCAACGCCCATCCGGGCGACGCCTTTTTCCGGAGGCCGCAATGTCACGGACGAAGTCCGGCAACGCCTTGGTGAGGCGGCGCTTCCGCATCTTTTTCTGGCGGAAATTACAGATCATTTCGCCGATCATTTTCGCTCTCGTGCTGATCCAGATCGCTTTGGGCGTTTTCGCCGGCTTCATCGAACATTGGTCGCTCGGAGATTCGATCTATTTCACCTTCATAACCGGACTTACGATCGGTTATGGCGACTTTGTTCCCAAACACTTCCTTTCGCGACTTGCCGCGGTGGCGATCGCCCTGGACGGCGTCGTCGTCATGGGCCTCATCGCGGCGGTCGCCGTTCGCGCTCTGGAGGAAACCGCGAACGCCCAGGACGAATAGTTGTTCTGCTGCGTCACTTCGATTTGAGCGACCTTCATTTCCGGTTTAATCTGGTTGGCCCAGCCACTGGCGTCTTTTTCGGGACTCTCGCATGACCGCGTCCCATCGGCCCGCTCCCGAAGCCCAAAGGGGGGAAACGTTGCGGGGAAGCGATTTCCGCTTCGACCTGGTGGCCGGACTGACGGCGGCGGCGGTCGTCCTTCCCAAGGCGATGGCCTATGCGACGGTCGCGGGGCTGCCTCCGGCGGTCGGGCTCTACACGGCCTTCGTCCCCGGACTGCTTTATGGCCTCCTTGGCTCGTCCCGGGTTCTGAGCGTCAGTTCCACGACAACCCTGGCCATTCTCGTCGGCGCGGAACTCGGCGACGCCGTCCCCGACGGCGATGCTGCGAAATTGGCCGCCGCCACCGCGACTCTCACGGCGCTCGTCGGCGTTGCTCTGATCGTCGCCCGTCTGCTGCGGCTGGGCTTTGTCGCGAATTTCATCTCAAGCCCTGTGCTCACCGGATTCAAGGCGGGCATCGGCCTGGTCATCCTGCTCGACCAGGCGCCGAAACTGCTGGGCGTTCATCTCGCCCGGCAAGCCTTTTTCTCCGACCTGGCGTCTCTCATCCATCACATTCCGCAAACGTCGGCGACGACGCTGGCGATCGGCGCGGCGACGCTGTTGTTCCTGGTCGGCATGGAAAAATTCCGCCCCCATTCGCCGGCGCCGCTGGCGGCGGTTGCCGGCGCGGTCCTGGCGTCATGGCTCCTCGGCCTCGCCGCGCATGGCGTCGCGACGGTCGGCCACATTCCGCAGGGCCTCCCGCCCCTGACCCTGCCCGACCTCGCCATGGTTCGCGATCTCGCGCCGGGGGCGCTTGGCGTGGCCCTGATGAGCTTTACCGAAAGCATCGCGGCCGCGCGCGCCTTCGCGCGTCCCGGCGATCCGCCGATCGACGCCAATCGGGAACTGGTCGCGACCGGCGCCGCCAATCTGGCCGGCGCCTTCTTCGGCGCCATGGCGGCCGGCGGCGGGACGTCCCAGACCGGCGTGGTCTTTTCGGCGGGCGGACGTTCGCAAAAAGCCTCTCTGGTCTGCGCCGCGGCCGCGCTCGCGACCATGCTGGCGCTGGCGCCGCTGCTCGGACTTCTGCCGAACGCGACATTGGCGGCCATTGTCATCGTCTATTCGGCCAGCCTGATCCAGTTGCCTGAATTCGTCGCCATCCGTCGCGTGCGCAACATGGAGTTCTGGTGGGCGGTGGCCGCGGCGTTCGGCGTTCTGACCTTCGGCACGCTCAAGGGAATCCTCGTCGCCATCATCCTGTCGTTGATCGGCCTCGGCAGCCAGACCGCGCGGCCTCGCGTTTCGGTCATCGGTCACAAGCGCGGCGCCGACGTCCTGCGTCCCCTGTCGCCGGACCACCCCGACGACGAAACCATCGAAGGCCTGCTGATCGTTCGGCCCGAGGGCCGCCTTTTCTTCCTCAACGCCCAGAATGTCGCGGATCAGATCGCGGCCTTGCTGGCCGAATATCAGCCGCGGGTCATGGTCCTGGACATGAGTCGCGTTCCCGATATCGAGTTCTCCGCATTGCAGATGATGATCGAGCGGGACCAGCGCGCGATGGAGCGAGGGGTGGTCGTCTGGCTCGCCGGTCTCAATCCCGACGCGCTGGCGATGGCGCGGCGTTCCGGCCTTGACCAACAACTCGGGCGCGACCGGATGTTCTTCAACACCCGGACGGCGATCGCGCGCTTCAAGACGATGACGCATTCGCCAGATGAAAAAGATTTGCCCAAACCGGGGACGTCGACGGCGAGTTCAGGGAATTGATTTGTTTTCGGGAAACGCGGGCTAAGTTCCCTTTCCGACAGCTTTCCCGCCTCATTTGTTGCGGTCGAGCGAAAAGCCGAAATCGCCGTCGATCCAGGTGTCGCTGTCGGCGGTGATCGCCTGGGTCGGCAGGGTTTCGGCGGCGCAGGCCACGCCGGGCGTCTGTTTGACCGCGGTGCCGACGGCCAAAAATTCGACCAGGCCATTGGCGATTTCGGCGATATAGGTTTTGACGCCGACCACATCCTGCGCGCCGAGCGCGTCGGCTTCGTCCTTGATCCGCGCCAGGGCGATTTCGCGCGCGTCGTGGATCATCGTCGTCAGCTCGTTGATCTCGCCTTTGACAAAACTTTTGAAGGCGGCGAGGAAGCCGCCGGCGAAGCCGAGCGAATAGATCGAGGTGGACATCAGCAGCTTGACCGGCGCATAGCCGAGCCGGGTCATGGCCCAAAGCTCCGAGCCGGTGAGGTCGGAGGTCACCGGGGTCTGAAAAGTCTGCGGCGGCAGCGCGCGATTGATCGCCGCCGTGCCGGACATCAGCATTTCATGGGTTCCGGCCCAGCGCTCGATGATGGTGCGGACGCCGACCACGGCATTGGCGCCGTCCTTTTTCGCCAGCGCGGCGGCGCGGTCGAGCGCGGCGTGGCGGGTGAGGTTGAACACGTCGGAAAATTCGCGGATTTCGCCGCGCGCCAGGGTTTTGAGCGACCCGAGCAGGCCGCCGCCGACGCCCATGGAATAAGCGACATTGCCGAAGACGTGCTGGACCGGCTCGTAGCCGGCGTCGATATGGCAAAAAAGCTCCTGCGCGTCGCCGGCGCTGGTGAAAAGGCGATTGGCGCCTTGCCTGTGGACGCAGGAGCCGACGAACAGGAATTCGGTATTGCCGCTGAAGGCGCGCAATTCGCCGGTCACGCCGGCGACGCCCGCCGCGCCGTGTTCCGCCGCCTCGCGCGTCATCCGTTCGAGGGCGGCCTCGCGCCCGGCGTGGATCGCCTCGGTGACCTGCGGAACCTCGCCGCCGAGAATGCTGCTGACGCCCGCGCCGAGCGAGCCGAGAAAGCCCATGGAATTGACGCTGTTGCCGACGACGAGCTCGCCGGGCGAAAACCCCTTCATCGCCAGGCAAAAAATCTCATTGCCCGAAAGTCCGGTGACCTGCGCCATGAAAGGCTCCTGGGGGTGGGGGAAACGCCGAAGATCGGGACTTATCCTACCGTGACAATATTACCGGGACATGGTCGGAAAACGCTCTGCGTGGTCGAAATCCGACGCCTGGCTCCCGGCCGTGAATGACCCCAGCGGCGGAAAGCGGCCAAATTCGTCGCGGCGTGAAGCCGTCCTCGCTGACAAGGCCGGGAACCCGAGTCCCAAGCCCAGGAACTGCGACATGAGGTCCGAACCTTGCGGTACCGGCGGTCAGACTTTACACAATTTTTGGCATTTGTCGGGAACCAAGTGCTTGGCAGGCGGTTCTTGCGTTTAAAAGAGGTGTTGTTTTGCGGGCGGTTGCGAGATGATGCACAAGTCGGGCGCGCGGGGGCCCATAACCGCGTCGGGCGGCCTCGTCATTTGCGCCTTGAGTATAGCGGTCTCGTGGTTCTATCTGGCGCCGCATTGGCCGGAAGTCGTGCGCCAGGCTGAATTTCTGGCGAGCCATTCAAACATTGGACAGCAAGCGCCGTCTTCATCTCCCTCGCTGGCTTCCGCCGCTTCGGGCCCCGGCGCGTCCTCGGTCGCGCCGCCCGAACTTCGCGGCGCGCCATCGGGGCCGCACATCGACGTCGCTCAGGCGTCGCCGAAGGGGGACGTCGTGATCGCGGGCCGGGCTGAGCCGGGCGCGAAGGTCGCGCTGCTCGATGGCGGCAGGACTTTGCTCGAGACGGCAACCGATCCGACGACCGGAGAATTCGTCTTGTTGCCGCCGCGCCTCGAAGCAGGAACGCACCGATTGTCGCTGCGCAGCACGTCCTCGTCTCATGCCGGCCAATCGCCGGAAAGTTTTGTCATGACCATTTCGGTCGCGCCGCAAGGCAAGACCTCGATCGCCGCGAAGCCGCCGCTTCCAGCCCTGGCCGTCAGCCAAACGGAGCCATCGTCGTCCAGTGGTGACGCGAGCAAAAACGCAGCGACGATCGTGAGAGGAGACACGCTTTGGCGAATCAGCCGCGACAGGCTCGGGCATGGGGCCCTGTATCCGATGGTTTACCAGGCCAATTCGAACAAAATCCGCGATCCGAATCTGATCTATCCCGGCCAGGTTTTCATGATTCCGTAGGTCGCAAGGCGTATTGTTTCTAATTTTTGGCGCGCGATGTACGTTCTGCCGACCGTTGAACATTGGTTTGGACTCGCATGCCGGTTTTTTCCGTGAATCATGTCACGACCTATTCCTATGCCGCGCCCGTTCGCCTGGGGGAACATCGCATGATGCTGCGTCCCCGCGACAGCAATGATCAGCGGCTGCTCGACGCGACACTCGATATCGATCCGCGCCCGCAGAAACTGCGGTGGATTCATGACGTCTTCGAAAATTGCGTCGCCATAGCCAATTTTTCCGGCATGACGCAAAAGCTTCGGTTCGAGAACAACATCACCCTCGAACACACCCCATTCGAGGAAGCCGAATTCCTGCTCGAGGATCGGGCGCATTTCTATCCCTTTGCCTATGACGGCGACGAAATGCCGGACCTTGCCCGTTCGATCGAGCGACATTTTCCCGACCCATCCGGCGAGCTTGACCGATGGGTCCATCGTTTCCTCCGTCAGGGCCGTCCGACCGAAACCGCTGAATTGCTGATGACCCTGAACTACGCGATCAAGGAGGGGTTTTACTATGAGCGCCGCATCGCCAAAGGAACGCAGAGCGCGCTGGAGACGCTCGAGCGCCGTCGCGGTTCCTGTCGCGATTTCGCGACCTTGATGATGGAGGCGGCGCGAGCCCTGGGATTCGCCGCCCGTTTCGTTTCCGGTTATCTCTACGTTCCCGACCGCGACACCGGAGAGCACTACCTCGGCGGCGGTTCAACGCATGCGTGGTGCCAGATTTATCTGCCCGGCTCCGGCTGGGTTGAATTCGATCCGACCAATGGCATCGTCGGCAACCGCGATCTCATTCGCGTGGCCGTCGCGCGCGAAGCCCAACAGGCCATTCCACTTCATGGCTGCTATTATGGCGACGCCGTGATCGAAAGCGAAATGAACGTCTCCGTCCACGTGCGGCAGCTTCCGCCTGGCGGGTTTTTGGCTGCGCCCCGTCCTGAGCTGAAGCAAGCGGGAACCTGAGGGGCCCGCCAACGTTGCGCGAAACTTGCATCGGCGCCGTCGCACGGCCTCCGCCGCGCCGAGATGAGTTCGCCAAATGCTGATAGAGGCCGGTTTTGACATCGCATTCGACTGCCCGGCGCAGACGCCGATGCTGCTTCAGCTTAACATCCATCCTTCACGCGAGGCCGACCTGCGTTCGCCGGACACGATCCGTTCCGATCCTCCACTTCCCATGAGCGCCTATATCGATCTGTTCGGCAATCGCGTTACGCGTCTGGAAGTTCCGCCCGGACTTGTCACGTTCAGCAACCGCTTCGTGATTCAGGATTCCGGCGCGCCGGAAGCGACGCCGCCCGACACGGAATTGACGCCAATCGTCCGCCTCCCCGACGAGGTGTTGCTGTTTCTGGTTTCGAGCCGCTATTGCGATAGCGACAAACTCGCTGATTTCGCCTGGGCGACCTTCGGAAGGATCACCGGCGGCTACCGGCGCGTGCAGGCGATTTGCGATTTTGTTCATGCGAAAATCCGCTTCAGTTACCCTGACGCCCGCCCGACGCGATGCGCCAGCGATTCGATGCATGAAGGCGTCGGCGTGTGCCGCGACTTCGCCCATCTCGCTATTGCGCTTTGCCGCTGCATGAATGTCCCGGCGCGTTATTGCACCGGCTATCTCGGCGACATCGGCGTTCCGCCCGACCCCAGTCCGATGGATTTCAGCGCCTGGTTCGAGGCGTTTCTCGACGGGCGCTGGTACACATTCGACGCGCGTCACAACGTACCGCGCACTGGCCGGATCGTGATGGGGCGTGGACGCGACGCCGCGGACGTCCCGATCTCCACAGCTTTTGGAATCGCCAACCTCGCGCGCTTCGAAGTGGTGACCCGCGAATTGAATCCAGTTCCTCCATCGCGGCAATAGAGACGGTCTCCTCGAAATAGCGAATGGCAGCTTTGGGCCGTCAATTTTCGCGCAAGACACCTGCGACGCAAGACACCTGCGCCGAACGACGGGTTGGGGTCATGATGAAACCCGCGACAACCACCGCGGCCACCGCCGCTTTGCGCCGAACGCGGTCATCGCTGCGGGGCGCCAAGACTATTATCTTGACCACCAGCGCGCCGACCCTGGATGAAAACAGCCGCGGGCGTTTCACCCGAAACTATAGGCGTCGAGACTGATCGGGCCGACGAAGGCGTGATGCAGGCGCCTGCCCCTGGCGCCGGGTCCGCCGGCGCCGAGGGCGAAGGGCAGGGGCAAAAAATGCTCGGGCGTCGGATGGTTGCGCAAGGCGTCGGGGCCTTGCTCCCAGCCGGCGACGGCGTCGGCGTCGCCGGCCTCGAGTTTTTCGCACAGCCAGTCGTTGAAGGACCGGGCCCAGGGCGGCGTGTCCTCGCCGCCGAAAAAGGCGCGCAGATTATGGGTCGCGCCGCCGGAGCCGACGATCAGCACGCCCTCGTCGCGCAAGGGGGCGAGCGCGCGGCCCAGGGCCAGATGATGCGCGCCATTCTCGAGCGGCTGGACCGAGAGAGTCGCGACTGGAACATCGGCTTGCGGAAACATGACTGTCAGCGGAACCCAGGTCCCATGGTCATAGCCGCGTCCTTGGGACAGCGCGGCTGAAAAGCCAGCCGCGCGGGCGAGGCCGAAAGCCTTTTCGGCGAGCGCGGGCGCCCCGGAGCGGGATAAGTCATGTCGTAAAGTTCCGGCTCGAAGCCGCCGAAATCATGGATAGTGCCCGGATGGTCGCCTTTCTCGAAGGTCGCCTGCGCGGCGGGGAAATGCGCGCTCATGACCAGAACGGCCGAGGGGCGGGGCAAACGCGTAGCTAAACTTTGCCACAAGGCGAGGGCGCCGCTCGGGTAAAGCAGGATATTCGGCGCGCCATGGGAGAGAAAAAGGCTCGGCAAGGAATTCGATGTCCCGGTCATGGCTCGGCTCATGCTTTTCTGGCGGGCGCCCCTTTGAAACGGAGTTTTGCGTCGTCATATAAGCGGCGCCATAAGGAGCGGCGAGCCGATGACTTCTTTTTTCCGGAAAAACCTGTTTTGCGCCTTTGCATGCTTGGCCTTTGGATTCTTGGCCTTCGCGGCGAGCGCGCGCGCCGGCGACGAGCCCGACCTGATCTTTCGCAAGTCCACGACCTTCAAGCTGCTGACGCCCAACGACAAGCTCGCGACCTACGCCATCGACGATCCCGTCGTCGCCGGGGTCGCCTGCTATTTCACCGCGCCGGAACGGGGCGGGATCGCCGGCGCCTTTGGCCTGGTCGAGCAGACCTCGGACGTTTCGCTCGCCTGCCGGCAATATGCGCCGATCCAGTTCAAGCAGAAATTCGCCCAAGGCGATGTGGTGTTCCGCGAGAGCCGCTCGGTGTTCTTCAAGCGCATGCAGATCGTGCGCGGCTGCGACGCCAGACGCAACGTGCTGGTTTATATGGTCTATACCGACAAGCTGGTCGAAGGCTCGCCCAAGAATTCGACCTCGACGGTGGCGATCGAGCCCTGGGGCGCCGGCGCGGCCCCCAAATGCGGGGATTTCCTTCAATAAATGAGCCGGCGCGCCACCGGAAATCCGCTGGCGCGAACAGCCCTGCATCCGCGAAAAATTCATTCGCTGCAGGTAATGAACACGTCGTCGTCCGAAATATGCGGCCGAGCGCCCGCGCGGACGGCCGATTTCACGATCGAGCCGGTGATATTGTCGCTGGCGCGGCCGTAGGCCTTGGCGTCGCCATGGCCATGGGCCTCGCACCAGGCGTCGGCCACTACCTTGGCGCAATCGTCGCCGCCGCGAATGCAGTCGTTGACGCCATAGCCCTCATCGGCCTTGACGACGTAACTGTCGGCCCCGAGGGCCAGAACGCCGGTTTCGGCCCGGGCCGCACTGTGCAGCGCGCAGATCACGAACAGGCCGCCGAGCAGCGGAAGCAGAATGCGCGGCAGATAGACATGCTCGAATTCTTGAAATTTCATCGCCGGAACCCATGCCGGGCGCGGCGCGGGTTGGCCGCGCCTGCGCTGATTTACATGGGTCAAGGATGGACCGGGCGGATGAAAAAACGGTTAAGCTTAACTATAGGGATGATCGCACCGAGGGGGTACGCAACGTCAGGGTTAACGCGCGTGGAGGAACGGCGTTAACCATGCGCCGGCGGTTCAGGCGCCGCAAAAAGTCACGTGCCGCAAAAAGTCTCCCACACCTTTTCTTCGGGGCGGGGCGGCGTTTCCAGGTCGTCGTCGGGATTTTCCGGCGCCGCCGGCTCCCGGAACGGGTTTTTCACCGCCGCGCAAAGACGCAGCATGGGTTTGAGGTCGCCCTCGTTGGCGGTGGCGAGCGCCTGTTCGACGCGGTGATTGCGGGGGATGACGATCGGATTGGCTCCCCGCATCAGTTTTACACGCGCGGCGAAATCCTCGCCGGCCGTCAGGCCGCGCCAATCGCCCAGGAAACGCGCGGCCTCCTCGCGCGTCGCGGCTTCGTTCTGCGCGAAAAGATCCAGGAAGTCCGTGTCGTCGGCACCGCCCGCGACGCGGGTCAGGCGGCGGAAAAACAGCGTGAAGTCCGCGCTCGAGGCGTCGAGCAGCCGCCACAGGCTGGCGATGAAGGGCTCGTTGCCGGGATCGCCCGGCTTGAGGCCGAGCTTGCGCTCGAATCCCTCGGCCAGAGCCGCGCCATAAGCCGGCCGAAACTGTTCCAGCATTTGTTCCGCCCGGCTCAACGCCACCCCCTCGTCGGCGTCGAACAGAGGCAGAAGGCATTCCGCCAGCCGGGCCAGATTCCACGAGGCGATCGGCGCCTGGCGGTTGAAGGCGTAACGCCCGCCGGCGTCGACCGAGGAATAGACCTGCCGCCGGTTGAATCCGTCCATGAAGGCGCAGGGGCCGAAATCGATGGTTTCGCCGGAAATGGACATGTTGTCGGTGTTCATCACCCCATGGATGAAGCCGACCAGCATCCATTGCGCGACCAGCCGCGCCTGCCGCGCCACGACTTGCGAATAGAAGGCGAGATAGGCGTCCGGCTCGCCGGAAAATTCGGGATAGAGCCGGGCGATGCAATGATCGGCGAGCGCTCGGGTCAGCAGCGGGCCGTGGTTGCGCCGGGCGTCCTCGTTGGCGGCATATTCGAATGTGCCGACCCGCACATGGCTGCGCGCGATCCGGGTGAGCACGGCGCCGGGCTGGGGGGTCGCGCGATAGACGGGCGCCCCGGTGGCGACCACCGCCAGCGCGCGGGTGGTCGGAATTTTCAACCCGGCCATGGCCTCGCTGACGATATATTCGCGCAGCATGGCGGACAAAGTGGCGCGGCCGTCGCCGCGCCGGGCGAATTTGGTCGGGCCGGAGCCCTTGAGATGGACGTCGTAGACCGCGCCGTCCGGCGCGGCGATCTCACCGATCATCGCGGCGCGGCCGTCGCCCATCATCGGGTTCCACTGGCCGAACTGGTGGCCGGCATAGGCGAGCGCAATATTTTCGCGGCCCTTGGGCGGCGGGCCGCCGGAAAGCCATTCCAGCAGCTCCGGCGTCGCCGCGCCTTCGGGCAGGCCGAGTTCGGCCGCCAGCGCGCCGTTGAACACCACCCATTGCGGCGACGGCGGCGGCGAAATCGGCGCCGGCGTGAAAAACTCGGACGGCAGGGCGCGATACGAGGTTTCGCGCAGGAAATGCGTGGTCGCGGTCATGCGGACTCCGGACGCGACTTCCCGACGCGGTCCCGACGGGCGCGGAAAATCGTCAGCCCTTGAACTGGGGCCGGGGCGGCGTTTTTGCAAGCGTCGGAGGCGTCAGCGAAAATTCCGGCGCGGGATCGTGGAACCGGGTCGCGCGATAGACGTCGAGGACGACCGCGGGCTCATCGCCGGCCAGTATGTTCACCGGAGCGAGCGGTTCGACCGAGTTCGAAATATTTTTTGAAACGCGCGCGGGCTTCGGCCAGCGAAAGGTTTTGCCCCACGATCAGCGCGTCGCGGCCGACGAAATGGTCGGGATTTCGGATGATTCCGAAACCGCGCGGGTCATCGCAGAGGCACAGAACCGGCGGGTCGCCCTGCAGGGCGACATCGAGCTTGCCCGCTTCGAACCAGCGCGTCGCGGCGATGAACATATCGTCCTTGCGCCATCCGCGGGCTTCGAGCGCGTGCGTAAAATCGTCCCAGCCCAGCGTTTCGATCAGGGGATCGCGCTTCCCGGCCAGCATTTTCAGCGGCGCATGCGGCAAGGCGACGACAGCGCCGGCCGCGAGCAAGGTGAAGGCTGTCGCGGCGGCCAGCGCCCGGCGCGGCAACGCCGATCCGGCTTGCACGCGCGCCGCGATCTCGCGCCCGAGCAGCGGAAAGATCATCAGATAGCCGGGCGCCGCCCAATGCGGCAGGACGCGATGGCTGGACCACAGCGCAACCAGGGTGAACAGCACGATGGGAAACGCCCCGAGGCAGGCGAGGAAGAAATCGCGCTCTTGAGCGGGCCCGCGCCACAGCGCGCGCAGGAACAAAGCCGCGAGCGGAAAGAAAATCCATGGCGCGAGAAAGAGCGATTGCAGCCCGATCAAGGCGAGCGGCGCGACGAGCTGGAGATGCGCCGCCCCCGGGCGCCCGCCCTGGAACAGGAAGGAAACCCAATGATGCTGTGCGTTCCAGATCAGAACGGGGGAAAAAACGATCAGCGCGACGAGGCCCGCGAGCCAGGGCCAGGGCGTCGCCAGCCAGAACCTCTGGCGAGGGCTGAGCAGCACGAAAAGCCCGGCGCCGCCGAACAGCAGCACGCCGTGATATTTGGACAGCATGGCGAGCCCGGCGAAAAAACCGGCCATCAGCCAGTTGCTGCCGGCAGCGGCCCGGTCCTCGGCGAAAAAGACCCGCGCCAAAAAAAAGGCGCAGGCGAGCATGGCCGTGAGCAGGGGCGCGTCGGGCAGAATCCACACCGCGTCGGCGACGCCGAGCGCGGGCGAGAGCGCCAGCGCGAAAACCGCGTAAAAACCGGCCTCTGCCGAAAAAAGCCGCCGGGTCAGCGCGAACATCAGGAAACTCGTGACGCCGGAAAGCAGCACGAAGGGCGCGCGCAGGGCCAGCGGCCCTTGGCCCAAGATTTTCGCGGCGAAATGAGCGATCCACCAGGCGAGCGGCGGATGGTCGAATGTGCTGAGCGTCAGGACGCGGCTGGTCGCGACCGTATAGGATTCATCGATCCCAAGCCCGGTCGCGGCGGCGAAAACAAATCTTAACGCAAGGACTGCCACAATCAGGACAAAGGTCCGCCGTTCGGCCGTCCAGCGGGCGCCGGACGCGGCTTCGATTCCCTTTGACAGGCTGTCGTTCATGCGGGCGATCGTTTCTCCTGGGTCCGATATCCAGCAGGCGCGCGAGCCGGCCCCGGACGATGCGCCTTTGCTCGCGGCGGCGAAAAGGCCGGCTGTACTCGGCGAGGCTTTGCAGCTAACAGATTTGCCGCACGAAAGGAAATTTCCGTCCTTGGCCGTCGAACTCACCCTCGTCATTCCCACCTTCAACGAAAGCGGCAATCTGCGCGAACTGGTGCGGCGCGTCGACGCCGCCTTGTCCGGCGCGGATTGGGAAATGGTCGTCGTGGACGACGACAGCCCCGACGGCACGGCGGCGCTCGCCAAGGAAATCGGCCGCGACGACCCGCGCGTGCGCTGCCTGCGCCGCGTCAACCGGCGTGGCCTCGCGGGCGCCTGCATCGAGGGCATGCTCGCCTCCAGCGCGCCGGTGGTCGCGGTGATGGACGCCGATCTGCAGCACGACGAGCGCATCCTGCCGACAATGCTGCAAAAGATCCGCGAGGGGGCCGATCTCGTGGTCGGCAGCCGCCATGTCGCGGGCGGCTCCGCCGAGGCCGGCTTTTCGCCGCG
Organism: uncultured Pseudomonadota bacterium; assembly: GCA_963703385.1. GTDB lineage: Bacteria > Pseudomonadota > Alphaproteobacteria > Rhizobiales > Beijerinckiaceae > Rhodoblastus. The sequence continues at coordinate 1,836,231 of OY969816.1, read as the reverse complement.
CCGCGCCGCGATCAGCCGGCTCGCCATCCGGATCGCCAGGGACGCTCTGCGCGCCGACTTTTCCGACATCATGAGCGGCTTTTTCATGCTGAAGCGCGAGATCGTCGAGGATTGCGCGCCCGATCTCGCGCCCACCGGCTTCAAGATCCTCGCGGATCTCGTCGCCTCGGCCAAACAGGACCTGAAGATCGAGGAGGTCGGCTATATGTTCCGGGAACGGTTGGCGGGCGAGTCCAAATTCGACATCAAGGTCGGCCTCGATTTTCTCGGCCTGATGCTGAACAAGGTCAGCGGCGGGCGCATTCCGGTGCGCTTCATCTTTTTCGCTCTGGTGGGCCTGAGCGGCGTGGTCGTGCATCTGTCCACGGTCAATCTGGCCCTGGCGCTGCTGCCCATCACCTTCACCGTCGCCCAGAGCATCGCCGTGGTCGTGGCGATGACCAGCAATTTCTACATCAACAACATGATCACCTACCGCGACGCCAAGCTGAAGGGTTTGGGGCCCCTGCTGCGCGGGCTGCTGTATTTCTACGTGGTCTGCAGCTTCGGCGCGGTCGCCAATGTCGGCGTCGCCGCCTGGCTTTACCGGCTCTATCCCGAGGTCTCGCTTTCGGCGCTCGCCGGCGTGCTCATGGGCTCGGTGTGGAACTACGCCCTCAGCTCGCTGTTCGTCTGGCGCAAGGAAAGCGCATGATGCCGAAAAACGGAAACCGGATTTCGGAAAAAATCATGCTCAAATAAAAGTTTTAGCGCAGAATGCGTTTCCTGGGAGATGCAATTTGACGCCGGGAGTGCGGGGTCTGCGATCGAAAAAATCGATCAAAAAAATTGCATTTATTCTCTATGTTTTCTGGCGCCGCGTCGTAAGTTGGCGACAGGCAGAGCGCGCGAGCGTAGTCCGCCGCGAAGGGCGATAAACTGGTCAATTCATCGAAAACCGAGGTTTTACAATGTCGAAAAAATCAACCGCAATCAACATTGGCATTCCGGAGGGAAAGCGCGAGAAGATCGCCGAGGGTCTTTCGCATCTCCTCGCGGATTCCTACGCGCTCTATCTGATGACCCATAATTTCCACTGGAACGTCACCGGCCCGATGTTCAACACGCTACATCTCATGTTCATGGGGCAATATACCGAGCAGTGGAACGCGCTCGACCTGATCGCCGAACGCATTCGGGCGCTCGGATTCCCGGCCCCGGGCACATATAAGGAATTCGTCAATCTCGCCTCGGTGAAGGAGGTCGACGGCGTTCCGAAGGCTCTCGCCATGGTCCATCATCTGGTCGAGGCGCAAGAAGCCACCGCCCGAACCGCCCGCGATTTGTTCCAGCTTGTGGACGAGGCCAATGACCAGCCGACCGCCGATCTGCTGACCCAGCGCCTCGACATCCACGAAAAAACGGCGTGGATGCTGCGCAGCCTGCTGGAAGACTGATCTTTCCGGGGCCGGGGGAGCGACGCGCGTCTCCGGCTCATCCCACCAAGTTCACTTGCCGTGATGCTTGCGGCGGATGCGCCAGACCGTCCAGGCGACGAAGGCGGCGATGAAGGGAATCGCGATCGCGGTGTCCTTGCTGGGCTCGAGCCGGACGCCGGCCTCCTTGGCGCCGTCGAGCACATGATGGAAGACGCTGGCGATGTAATAGGTGATCGCCGCGACCGAGAGCCCTTCCACCGTCTGCTGCAAGCGCAACTGCAATTGCACGCGCTCGCCCATCTGGCGCAGGAGGTCGCTGTTCTGCGCCTCCACTTCCGTATCGACGCGTGTGCGTAAAAGCTGGGCGGCGCGCGCCAGTTTTCGGGAGAGATCGGCCTGGCGCTCCTCGGTGTTGCGGCAGGTGCGCATGGCCGGCTGGAGGCGGCGGGTGAGGAAGCCGGACCAGTTCGGGTAATCGGCCAGCCGCGTCTCGCCGATCGCATCGAGCCGCGAGCGCACCAGATCGTCATAGGCGCGGGTGGCGCCGAAACGATAGAGGCTCGCCGCCGCGCCGACCTCCAGCTCCGACGCCAGGCCGGTGAGCGCGTCGAGCAGGGCGCGATTCTGCTCGACGCCGGTCGCTTGGGTCATGGCGTCGAGCAGGCGCGGCAATTCATGTTCGATGCGGCGGATCGAGGGCGCGAGGTTTTGGGCTTCGGGCAGGCCCATCAGGGCGAGGGTGCGATAGGTCTCGATTTCCAGCAGTCTTTGCGCCAGTCGTCCGGCGGACAACGGCGGCATGGAGCGGTTGGCGACGAAAATGCGCACGAAGCCGAACGTGTCGGGGGCGAAATCGCTGGCGATCAGCGCCCGGCCGGAATTGGCCTCGCTGACCGCCGCCTGCAGCGGCCCGAACAGGGCGGCGATTTGCGCCGGATCGCGGTCGCCGGGAAGCAGGTGGAGATCGGCGGCGACCAGCAGGGGGCCCGGCTGCGGCAGCATCCGAATTTTCCGCATCAAGGCGTCCGGCGACGGCGAGAACGGCTCTTCGGCGTCGAGCCCTGAGAATTCCCAGCTATGGGTGACGAATTCGCCATGGCGCTCCCAGACCAGGGCCGCGCCCTGCATCTCCACGCGGAACTGGCGGCTTTGCGGATCGGGGCCGGGCAGGCCGCGTTCGACGCATAAGGTGGTCACGGCGGCCCGGTCGGCCTCGGCGCGGGCGGAATCGGTCGGAAAGGCGAAATGCAGAATGCGCGCCGGCGCCTCCAGCGGGCGCGTCGGCCGCGCATGCAATTCCCCGAGGATGCGCGCGCGAAAGGGATGTTGTTCGAAGGCCGAAGCCCCCAGGCTCAAGTCCGTCATTCTTCCCCGATGCTCCAGCTCAAGCGACGCCGGCTATATCGCACGAGTTGCACCCGCCGCGCCATCGAGGTTGCGCTCCCTTTCCCGGTAAACGCCCGAAAGGGGACTTCACCGACGCGCCTTGAAGAAATCGCGCAACAGGTCGGCGGCTTCGCTGGCGCGGATGCCGCCATAGACCTCCGGGCGGTGGTGGCAGGTTTTCTGGGCGAAAAAACGCGGGCCGTTCTCGACGGCGCCGCCTTTTTCGTCCTCCGCCGCGAAATAAAGCCGACGGATGCGGGCGAAGGACATCGCCCCGGCGCACATGGCGCAGGGCTCCAAAGTCACGTAAAGATCGCAGCCGGTCAGCCGCTCGTCCTTGAGTTTTCTTGCCGCCTCGCGCAGGACGATGACTTCGGCGTGCGCCGTCGGGTCATGGTCCTGGATCGTGCGGTTGCCGGCGGCGGCAAGGATTTCGCCATCCTTGACCACACAGGCGCCGATCGGCGCCTCGCCCCGCGCGGCGGCCGCCCGCGCTTCGGCGAAGGCGCGCTCCCAAGGGTCCGGTCTCTCGTCGGCGGGCGTGGCGGGCATGGCGCAAATCGTTTCGCAAAGATCGCCGCCTCTGCTATCAGACCGCCATGAAAAACGACAGAGACAAAAAGCCCGCCCGCAAGCCGTTCGCGAAACGGGCGCCGGCGAAAAAGCCGGAGGCCAAGGCCCATGAGGGCGAGCGCATCGCCAAGGTCATGGCGCGCGCGGGGCTGTGCTCGCGCCGCGACGCCGAAAGCTGGATCGCGCAGGGCCGGGTGGCGGTCAATGGCCAGGTCCTGACCAGCGCGGCGAAAAATGTCACCGACCAGGACAAGGTGACGGTCGATGGCCATCCGCTGTCCACCCGCGAGCGCACGCGGCTGTTCCTGTTCCACAAGCCGCGCGGGCTGGTGACGACGGATCGCGACCCCGAGGGCCGCGCCACCGTCTTCGATTACATTGCGGAGAAGAATCCGCATCTGCCGCGCCTGATGTCGGTCGGGCGGCTCGACATCAATACCGAGGGCCTGCTGCTGCTGACCAATGACGGCGGGCTGGCCCGGGTGCTGGAGCTGCCCTCGACCGGCTGGCTGCGCCGCTATCGCGCGCGGGCCAATGGCGCGACCGATCAGGCGAAGCTCGATACTTTGGCCAAGGGCGTGACCATCGACGGCGTGGATTACGCCGGGGTCGAGGCGCGGCTCGACCGGGTGCAGGGCGCCAATGTCTGGATCACTCTGGGCCTGCGCGAGGGCAAGAACCGCGAGGTCAAGCGTCTGCTCGAATTTTTGGGGCTTGCGACCAACCGGCTGATCCGCCTCTCTTACGGGCCGTTTCAGCTTGGCGAAATGGCCGACGGCGCGGTCGAGGAAGTGCGCACGCGGGTGCTCGCCGACCAGCTTGGCGCGAGCCTCGCCGAACAGGCCGGCGTCGATTTCGACGGGCCGATCATCGACCGGACGCCGGAGCCGGAGCCGCGCCCCAAATGGGACCCCGAGCGGGAAAGAACCGGGCCGCGCCCAAAACGGCCGCCGGTCGACCGCGACGAGCCCAGGCCTCGCGCAGCGACTGAAAAGCCACGCGCAGCGACTGAAAAGCCGCGCCCCGGGACGGAAAAGCCGCGTCCGCGCAAGTATGTGTCAGCCTTGCGCGATGACCGGGCCAAAGCGGAAAAAGGCCCGCGCCGCCGCATCGAAAGCGCCGCCACCGAGGACCGCAAGGGCCGCAAGGTTTTGGTCGAGCGCGTCAGCGTCGCGGCCAAAGGTCCGGAACGCGGCGCGGAAGCCCAACACAGCCGCAACGCCCGGCGGTTCAGGGCGGAGCGCGAGATGAGCGAAACCAGCTTCGACAGGCCGGGCCGGACGCGCAAGACCGCGGGCGGCAAGGATAAATTCTCCGGCGACACCGGCGCCGCCAAATTTTTTCGTCGCGAGCCGGGCGGGAGCGCCCCCAAGTCCGGCGGCGCCCCCAAGTCCGGCGGCACGCAAAAGCCCGGCAGGCCCGTCAAACCTCGCGGAAAATAGGCCATGCGCATTGTCGGCGGGCGGCTGAAGGGGCGGGCGCTGCAAGGTCCCAAGGGCGAGGGGATACGCCCGACCTCGGACCGGCTGCGCGAGACCCTGTTCAACATCCTCGCCCATTCCCATGGCGATCCTGTCGCCAACGCCAGCGTGATCGACCTGTTCGCGGGAACCGGCGCCTTCGGGCTGGAGGCGCTTTCGCGCGGCGCCGAATTTTGCCTGTTCGTGGACGACGGCGCTCAGGGAAGGGCCCTGATCCGCGAGAATGTCGATGCCCTGGGGCTTGGCGGAGTCAGCCGCATTTTCCGCCGCGACGCGCGAAAACTGGGAGAAAAGCCGCCCGGCGCGCCTTACACGCTGGCCTTTCTCGACCCGCCCTACCATCGCGGCCTCGCCGAGCCGGCGCTCACTTCGCTGCTGCGCGGCGGCTGGCTGGCGCCGGGGGCTTTGGTTCTTGTCGAGGAGGCGGCGGCGGCCATGTTCGAGCCGGCGCCGGGTTTCGATGTGCTTGAGCGGCGCGATTACGGCGAAACGGAAGTGATTTTTTTGCGCCCCGCGGCAAATGGACAGTCTTGACCGACCTGCCAGCCTGCCCTATGAGAGAAAACCAATTTGGGACATCCTCATGCGGAACATCCTTGTAGTTAGCGAAGCGCCACGAGCGGGCCGGGACTGACCCGGTTTTCCTGCCGATGGCGCATATCCGGGTCCCGAAAGGGGCCTTTTTTATTTTGGCCGCTTGCTGCGCGGTCACCGGGCCGCAGGCCCGGTTAGGAGCGAATGCGACGCCGAGCCGTTGCGAGGGGCGCCTGCGACGTGTCGCAGGCAAGCAACTAAAGAGAGTCTGGAGCTCAATATGTCGAAGACGATGACCGGCGCCGAAATGGTGGTGCAGGCCCTGCAGGACCAGGGCGTGACGCATTTGTTCGGATATCCCGGCGGCGCGGTCCTTCCGATTTATGACGCGCTCTTTCACCAGACCAAGATCCAGCATGTTCTGGTGCGCCACGAGCAGGGCGCGGCCCATGCGGCGGAGGGCTACGCCCGTTCGTCCGGCAAGGTCGGCTGCCTGCTGGTGACCTCCGGCCCCGGCGCGACCAACGCCGTCACCGGCCTCACCGACGCTTTGATGGATTCGATCCCGGTGGTCTGCATCACCGGCCAGGTGCCGACCCATCTCATCGGCTCCGACGCTTTCCAGGAATGCGACACGGTCGGCATCACCCGGCATTGCACCAAGCACAATTATCTCGTCCGCAAGATCGAGGATCTGCCGCGCATCCTGCACGAAGCCTTTTACATCGCGCGCTCGGGCCGTCCCGGCCCGGTGGTGATCGACATTCCCAAGGACGTGCAGTTCGCCTCCGGGACCTATCAGCCGCCGAAAAACATCCAGCACAAGACCTATCATCCCCAGGTCAAGGGCGATCTCGGCAAGATCAAGCAGGCATTGGCGATGATGGCCAAGGCGAAAAAGCCGATCTTCTATACCGGCGGCGGCGTCATCAACGCCGGCCCGGCGGCCTCGACCTTGCTGCGCGAACTGGTGGCGCAGACCGGCTTCCCGATCACCTCGACCCTGATGGGCCTCGGCGCTTTTCCGGCCTCGGGGAAGAACTGGCTGGGGATGCTCGGCATGCACGGCTCCTACGAGGCCAACAACGCCATGCACGATTGCGACCTGATGATCGCGGTCGGCGCGCGTTTCGACGACCGCATCACCGGCCGGCTCGACGCCTTCGCGCCGTTCTCCAAGAAAATCCACATCGACATCGACCCGTCCTCGATCAACAAGAACGTGGCGGTCGATCTCGCCATCGTCGGCGATTGCGCCCATGTGCTCGAGGACATGGTGCGGCTGTGGCGCTCGGAATCCTTGTCCGCCGACAAGAAGGCCCTTGCCGACTGGTGGGGCCAGATCGACCGCTGGCGCGGCCGCAATTCCTTCGGCTACAGGAAATCCGACCAGACGATCAAGCCGCAATACGCCGTCGAGCGGCTCTATCAGCTGACCAAGGGCCGCAAGACCTTGATCACCACCGAAGTCGGCCAGCATCAGATGTGGGCCGCGCAGCATTTCCGCTTCGAGGAGCCCAACCGGCTGATGACCTCGGGCGGCCTCGGCACCATGGGCTACGGCCTGCCGGCGGCGATCGGCGCCCAGCTCGCCAACCGTGACGCCTTGGTGGTCGACATCGCCGGCGAAGCCTCGATCCTGATGAATATTCAGGAGCTGTCCACCGCCAAGCAATATCGCTGCCCGGTCAAGGTCTTCATCCTGAACAACGAATATATGGGCATGGTGCGCCAATGGCAGGAATTGCTGCACGGCGGGCGCTATTCCTCGTCCTATTCCGAGGCTCTGCCCGATTTCGTCAAGCTTGCCGAGGCCTATGGACTGAAAGGGATGCGCTGCTCCAACCCGGCCGATCTCGACGCCGCGATCCAGGAAATGATCGACAGCCCCGAGGGCGTGGTGTTCGACTGCGTCGTCGACAAGGCGGAAAACTGCCTGCCGATGATCCCGTCGGGCAAGGCGCATAACGAAATGATCCTGCCCGACACGGATGAAGACATCGGCAATGTCATCGACGACAAGGGCAAGATGCTGGTGTGAGTTTTTTGCGCGGCGCGATTTTCTTTTGCGCCGCGATGCTTCGACTTTGCCGTGTTCAATGAAACAATGGACGGCCTTCCATGAACGCCCAGACCCCCGCCGCGCTTTCGCCCTATTCCTCCTCCGCCGGCAAGGCCTCGCGCACCGAGACCCACACCTTGTCCGTCCTGGTCGACAACGAGCCGGGCGTCCTCGCCCGCGTCGTCGGCCTGTTTTCCGGGCGCGGCTATAATATCGAAAGCCTGACGGTGGCCGAGGTGGCCCACGCCCAGGCCTTGTCCCGCATCACCATCGTCACCACCGGCGCGCCAGAGACGATCGAGCAGATTTCGCATCAGCTCGAGCGCATCGTGCCGATCCACAAGGTCACCGACCTGTCGCTGGTCGACGGTTTCCTCCAGCGCGAGCTGGCGATGATCAAGGTGCGCGGCAAGGGCGAGGCCCGCACCGAGGCTCTCCGTCTCGGCGAAGCGTTTCGCGCCCGCGTCATCGACGCGACCACCGAGAGCTTCATCTTCGAACTGACCGGCGCGCCGAAAAAGATCGACGATTTCGTCGAGCTGATGCGTCCGATCGGCCTGGTCGAAGTCGCGCGCACCGGCGTCGCCGCGATCACGCGCGGGCCGCAGGGCATGTGAATGGACAAGCTTGTCTCCGAGAGGCGGCCCGATCTGGGGGCAAAGCCGCTCGGCCATCATGACTTCCGGCCCGACATCAACGGCCTGCGCGCGCTCGCGGTGCTGGGCGTGGTGGCTTTTCACGGCCAGCGCGGCCTGCTGCCCGGCGGCTTTGCCGGGGTCGATGTCTTTTTCGTCATTTCCGGCTTCCTGATCACGCGCATCATTCTGAGCGAGCGCGAGGCCCGGAAATTTTCGCTGCCGTTTTTCTACGCCAAGCGCGCCAAGCGCATCCTGCCCTCGCTGCTGCTCGTCACCGCCTTCGTCTGGGTCGTCGGCTGGCTGTGGGTCGACCCGGAGCGGTTCCGCGAAATCGGCGGCCATATCGAGGGCAGCTCCTATTTCACCGTCAATCTCTGGCTCATGCGCCAGGCGTCGGGCGTCGCCGGCTATTTCGACAGCGATTCGGCCACCAAGCCGCTGCTGCATCTATGGTCGCTGAGCATCGAGGAACAGTTTTATCTGTTGTGGCCGGCGACGGCGCTGCTGCTGTTTGCCGCCGGGCGGCGGTTCATCGGCCCCGGCATAGCCCTGATCCTGGCGCTGTCGCTGGCCTTCAGCCTTTACAAGACGCCGGTCGATCCTTCCGCCGCCTTCTACCTCCTGTGGAGCCGCGCCTGGGAACTGGCGCTCGGGGCGCTGCTGGCCTGGCGCGAAGTTTTTGTCCTGCATCGCGCGCCCCATCCCGCGCCGCCATGGGCCGATGTCGGCGCCGGGCTGGGCGTGGCTTTGATCTGCGCCTCCTATGTCCTGCTGGACGAGTCACAGGCCTTTCCCGGCTGGCGGGCTTTGGGGCCGGCTTTGGGGAGCGCTCTGGTGATCGCCTTCCCCGGTTCGCGGATCGGCGCCTATGTGCTGGGCAATCGCGTCGCCCAGTTTTTTGGGCTGATTTCCTATCCGCTTTACCTCTGGCACTGGCCGTTGTTCGCCTTTTCGCGCATGCGTCCCGGGATCGCGCCGGACGCGGCGACCATGGCCGGGTTGACGGCCGTTGCGGTCGCGCTCGCCTTCCTGACCTGGCGCTACGTGGAGCGGCCGGTCGGCCATCTGTTTCGCCGCCGCCCCCGCACGGTTGCGCTGGTCCTGGTCGCGCTGCTCGCCGGCAGCGGCTTTGTCGGCAGCGCCACGAGGCGCGCCAACGGCGATCCCGGCCGCTTTCCGCCCGAGGTTGCGCGCATTTTCAATGTCGGGCCGGCGAGTCTTCTATCTCAGCGTCTGTCCCCTTGCTTCCTGTTTCCCGAAAGAACTCGCTATACTCTCGATGAGGAGCGGCGGCGCGTCCGGACCCTTTTCGATTCGCATCGGTGCTTCGAGGTGGTCGATGCGAAGAAGCCGACGATCATGATTGTCGGCGATTCCCACGCCGCGCATTTGTTCGCCGGCCTCGAACATGAATATGGCGCGCGGGCCAATGTGATCGCGGCAACCGCCAATTTCTGTATGCCCCTGATCGAAAACCCGCCGATGGATCAGGGAGCCGGCGGAACGCCGCGCTGCCGTGCGATCAATGAATATGTTTTTCGCAAGATTCGCGAGATCAAGCCGGACATATTGTTCGTGGGGGCCTATTTCGGGTCCTACGCCTTCGATCATGCCTGGTATTACAGGAATTATTTCAGTGATTTCCTGTCGAACGTGCACAGGTTGCACAGGGACGGCGTGAAAAACATTGTCATCGCCGGCGAAGTTCCGGTCTGGGCGCCGGGCGTGCCGATCCTGGTCGGGCTTGAGGCTTATCATGGCAAGAAGCCGGCGGCGTTTTCCTCGGTTGGCGTCCGGACGTCGTCGCTGGCCCTCGACGCGCGGCTCAAGGCGATGGACTGGGGTCGGGGCGTGACCTATGTCTCGCAGGCGGACAGCTTGTGCCGCGCCGGCGTCTGCCGCCGGCTCGTCGGCCCGGATTTGCCCGACGACCTGATCGCGTTTGATTATGGACACTTTACCGTCAACGGCTCGATCTTTGCGGCAAAAAACATTTTCGCGCCGATACTTGACCCCCTTCTCGAACAGGCGAGCAAGAACTGAACAAGCCCGCGCTCATTCCCTCAACGACCGATGATGCGCGCGCCGCCGTCTCGTCCAGGCCGCTCGGCCATCATGACTTCCGGCCCGACATCAACGGCCTGCGCGCGCTCGCGGTGCTGGGCGTGGTGGCCTTTCACGCCCAGCGCGGCCTGCTGCCCGGCGGCTTTGCCGGGGTCGATGTCTTTTTCGTCATTTCCGGTTTCCTGATCACGCGCATCATCCTGAGCGAGCGCGAAGCCCAAAAATTTTCGCTGCCGTTTTTCTACGCCAAGCGCGCCAAGCGCATCCTGCCCGCGCTGCTCGTCGTCACCGCCTTCGTCTGGGTCGTCGGCTGGCTGTGGGCCGATCCGAAACAATTCCGCGAAATCGGCGGCCATATCGAGGGCAGCTCCTATTTCACCGTCAATCTCTGGCTGTTGCGCGGGACAACGGCGGTCGGCGGCTATTTCGACAGCGATTCCGCCACCAAGCCGCTGCTGCATCTGTGGTCGCTGAGCATCGAGGAACAGTTTTATCTGTTCTGGCCGGCGACGGCGCTGCTGCTGTTTGCCGCCGGGCGGCGGTTCATCGGCCCCGGCATAGCCCTGATCCTGGCGCTGTCGCTGGCCTTCAGCCTTTACAAGACGCCGGTCGATCCTTCCGCCGCCTTCTACCTGCTGTGGAGCCGCGCCTGGGAACTGGCGCTCGGGGCGCTGCTGGCCTGGCGCGAAGTTTTTGTCCTGCATCGCGCGCCCCATCCCGCGCCGCCATGGGCCGACGTCGGCGCCGGGCTGGGCGTGGTTTTGATCTGCGCCTCCTATGTCCTGCTGGACGAGTCCCAGGCCTTTCCCGGCTGGCGGGCTTTGGGGCCGGCTTTGGGGAGCGCTCTGGTGATCGCCTTCCCCGGTTCGCGGATCGGCGCCTATGTGCTGGGCAATCGCGTCGCCCAGTTTTTTGGACTGATTTCCTATCCGCTTTATCTCTGGCACTGGCCTTTGTTCGCTTTTTCGCACATCCGTCCGGGGATCACGCCGGACGCGGCGACCATGGCGGCGCTGTCGGCGCTCGCCGTGGTTCTGGCCTTCCTGACCTGGCGCTATATCGAGCGGCCGCTCGGCCATCTGTTCCGCCGCCGCCCCCGGACGGTCGCATTTGCTCTGGTCGCGCTTCTCGCCGCAAGCGGCGTCATCGGCAGCGCCACGCGGCGCGCCAACGGCTTTCCCGGCCGCTTCCCGCCGCAGGTCGCCCGGATCTTCAACGCCGGCAGGAACGGCGCCGACATTCCGCGCCTCAGCGCCTGTTTCTACCAGCGCGACAGCCGGCGCTTTCCGCTGGACGAGGAAAGGCGCCGCGTTGCGTCATTCTTCGACTCGCATCGTTGCGGCGTGGTCGCCGATCCGCGCAAGCCGACCATCATGGTGGTGGGCGATTCTCATGCCGCCGTGCTTTTCGCCGGGCTGGAGCATGAATTCGGCGCGCGCGCCAACATCATCGCGATGACGGCGACCTATTGCGTCCCCCTGATCGAGAACACGCCGATGGATCTGGGCATGGGCGGCACGCCGCGCTGCCACGCGATCAACGAATATGTTTTCCGGCAGATCCGCGCCATCAAGCCGGACATCCTGGTCGTGGGGGCTTATTTCGTCCTGTACACGCAGAATCGCGGCTGGATTTATCCAGGTTATTTCAATGCATTACGCGCTAGTTTGCATGGTTTAGTCGAGGATGGCGTGAAAAACGTCGTGATCGCCGGCGAGGCGCCGACCTGGTCGCCCGAGCTGCCGATCATCGTCGGACTCGATGTCCTGGCCGGCAGGAAGCCGCGGGAATTCTCGCGCCTGGGCCTGCGGCCGGAATCGCTCGCCGCCGACGCGGCGCTCCGGACGATGGATTGGGGGCCGGGCGCGACCTATGTCTCGCAGGCGGCGAAACTTTGCCGCGACGGCGCCTGCCGCCAATTGGTCGGCGACAAGCTGCCCGACGGAATGATCGCGACCGATTACGGCCATTACAGTTTTGACGGCTCGATTTTCGCCGTCAAAACCATTCTGGCGCCGGTCATCGATCCGATGCTCGCCGAGGCGAGGAAGGACTAGAGCATTCCCCGCATGTTCTGACTCGCATTTTTGACGAGGTGGGATTCCCTTATGCTCAGGAATGAGCGAATCTGCGCTTCTCTCTGATTTGGGGGCGCAAGATGTCGCGAGGCCATTCCTTCGATCTGCGTAAGCGTGTGATTGCGTTGGTTGAAGGAGGGGTGTCGCGGCGGGCTGCGGCGCGGCAATTGTTGGTTTCTGAATCGTCGGCGATAAAGTGGTTCAGGCGCTTTAAAGAGACGGGCAGCTTTGCTGAAAAGCCCGGCAAGAAAGCGAGGCCATCACCGCTGGACGCCCATGCGGAATGGTTGTTGGCTTTGGTCTCCCGCCAACCCGACCTCACGCTAGCCGAGATTGAAGTCTCGTCTTCTGGAAGAGCTTCATTGCAAAACCACAGACAGCTCGATCGCGCGGTTTTTTCAGCGCCACAAACTCAGCTATAAAAAAAACGCTGCACGCCAGCGAGCAGCACCGGGAAGACGTGGCCAAGGCGCGCGAAGAATGGAAAGAGGCGCAACTGGCGCTTGATCCGGACAAACTGGTTTTCGTCGATGAAACCGGCACAAACACCCAGATGACGCGCACGCGTGGACGCTGCCAAAAGGGCAAGCGTCTGGTCGATTACGCGCCGCATGGGCACTGGAAAACAACGACCTTCGTGGCCGGGTTGCGCAATGACGCCATCACCGCACCCTTGGTTGTCGATCGGCCGATGAACGGCGTGATCTTCCAAGCCTGGCTTGAGCAGAACCTCGCGCCAACCCTGACCGAAGGCGACATTGTCGTCATGGACAACCTGCCGGCTCACAAGGTTGCAGGCGTGCGCACGATCATCGAAAGCACGGGCGCCAGGCTGCTGTATCTGCCGCCATATTCGCCTGATCTCAATCCCATCGAGATGATGTTCGCCAAGCTCAAGGCCCTGCTGCGAAAAGCCAAGGAAAGAACCGTCGATAAACTATGGGACCGCATCGGCGCCATCCTCGACGAGTTCAGCCCACCAGAATGCTCAAATTATTTCCGACATGATGGCTATGGATCATGTTAGCCGGGGAATGCTCTAGCCCCGCTTCAGTTCGGGGTGGACCGTCTTGTCGATGATGTTCATGTCGTGGCCGATGACATGTTCGGTCGAGCCGACGATCAGCGGGTCCGGCGGCCGGACGATGGAGAGATCCTTGTTGGGATAGGGCAGGGACCACAGGAAGTGGGTCATGCAATTGAGGCGCGCGCGCTTCTTGTCGTCGGACTTGATGATGATCCACGGCGCGTCGGCGGTGTCGGTATAGAAGAACATCGCCTCCTTGGCCTCGGTATACTCATCCCATTTGCCGAGCGAGGCCATGTCGATCGGCGACAGCTTCCATTGTTTCAACGGATCGGTCTTGCGCGACTCGAAACGGCTGCGCTGTTCCTCGCGCGACACCGAGAACCAATATTTGAACAGGCGGATGCCCGAGCGCGCCAGCATGCGTTCGACTTCCGGGCACTGGCGCATGAATTCGAGATATTCGTTGGGCGTGCAGAAGCCCATCACGCGCTCGACGCCGGCGCGATTGTACCAGGAGCGGTCGAGCAGGCAGATCTCGCCGGCGGAGGGCAGTTGCGAAATATAGCGCTGGAAGTACCATTGGGTGCGCTCGCGCTCGGTCGGCTTCTGCAGCGCCACCACCCGCGCGGTGCGCGGATTCATGTGCTCCATGTAACGCTTGATCGTGCCGCCCTTGCCGGCCGCGTCGCGGCCCTCGAACAGCATGACGATCTTTTCGCCGCTCTGCTCGACCCAGCGCTGCGCCTTGAGCAGTTCCTGCTGCAATTTCAGCATATGCTGTTCATAGGGCCCGGTGCGCATGCGCGCCGCGTAAGGGTACTCGCCGGTCTCGAACACGCGGCGGATCGCGGCGGGGTCGTGCCGCATCTGCGCGAGCTGATGCTGGGCCGAAACGTCCGGCTGCGGCGTCGCGACCGCCGCCTCTTTTGGCTTGGCCGCGGCCTTTGACGCGGCCTTTGACGCGGCCTTTGACGCAGCCTTGGGCTTTTCCTCGAGGGGCGGCGGGGGATTTTGATCCTGGGAATTCCCGTTCTTTTTGGCCGGTTCGACAATTCGGGACAAAGGCATGTCCTCCGCGCGACGCAGTGATGACCTGCACGCCTCGCAGCGCGCCGGAAGTTGAAGTCACACTACCGCGCTAATCTTGCGCGGGCCATGATCCCGCGCAATGGGTCATTCGACGATCGCCGGGAATCAGGCCCCCGCCTTGAGCAATTTATATTGGATCGCGTCGAGCAACGCCTGGAAGGAGGCGTCGATCAGATTGGCCGAGACGCCCACCGTGGTCCAGGTTTCCCCGCCGTCGCTGCTGGCCTTGTCGCCGAATTCGATCAGCACCCGGGTCACGGCGTCGGCGCCGCCCTGGAAGACGCGCACCTTGAAGTCGAGCAGCTCGATGCCGTCGATGATGTTCTGATATTTGCCGAGGTCCTTGCACAGGGCGCCATAGAGCGCATGGACCGGGCCATTGCCCTCGGCGGCCGAGATCAGGGTCTGGCCGTCGATGGTGACCCTGACGGTCGCTTCCGAAAAGGTTTCGAGTTCGCCTTGCGCATTGTGCCGGCGCTCGACGTCGACGCGAAAACGATCGACCTCGAAAAAGTCCGGCACATGGCCGAGCACGCGGCGCGCCAGCAGTTCGAAACTGGCGTCGGCGCCCTCATAGGCATAGCCCTGCGCCTCCTTGTCCTTCACAGCATTCAGCAGCCGGGCGACGCGCGGATCGTCCTTGGCGACCGGCACGCCCAGCCGCTCCAGCTCGGCGAGGATGTTCGACTTGCCGGCCTGATCGGAGACCAGAACGCGGCGCGTGTTGCCGACGCTCTCGGGGGGCACATGCTCATAGGTGCGCGGGTCCTTCATCACCGCGGAGGCGTGGATGCCCGCCTTGGTCGCGAAGGCCGAGGCGCCGACATAGGGCGCGTGGCGGTTGGGCGCGCGGTTGAGGATTTCGTCCAGCGCATGGCTGATCTTGGTCAGGCCGCGCAGGCCCTCCGCGCTCACGCCGATCTCGAACTGGTCGGCGAACTCGGGTTTCAGCACCAGCGTCGGGATGATCGAGCACAGATTGGCGTTGCCGCAACGCTCGCCGAGCCCGTTGAGCGTGCCGTGAATCTGCCGCGCCCCGGCGCGCACGGCGGCAAGCGAATTGGCCACCGCCTGTTCGGTGTCGTTATGGGCGTGGATGGCGAGATGGTCGCCGGGGACATGGACGGAAACCGCGCGCACGATTCTCTCGACCTCGTGCGGCTGCGTCCCGCCATTGGTGTCGCACAGCGCGATCCAGCGCGCCCCGGCCTCGTAGCCCGCGCGGGCGCAGGCCAGGGCGTAATCGGGATCGTCCTTGTAGCCGTCGAAGAAATGCTCGCAGTCGAGGATGACCTCGCGTCCGGCGGCGACCGCGGCCTTGACGCTGTCGGTCACGCCCTCGAGATTTTCCTCCAGGGTGCAGCCCAGCGCCACCCGCACCTGAAAATCCCAGCTCTTGGCGACGAAGACGATCGCATCGGCGGCGCTGTCGAGCAGAGCGGCAATGCCCGGATCGTTGGCCGCGGAGCGCCCCGTGCGCCGGGTCATGCCGAAAGCGGCGAAACGCGCCTTCTTGGTGGGCTTTTTTGAAAGAAATTCGGTGTCGAGCGGATTGGCGCCGGGATAGCCGCCCTCGATATAATCGACGCCGAGCGCGTCGAGCAGGCCAGCGATCTGCTTCTTGTCGTCGAGCGAGAAATCGACGCCGGTGGTCTGGGCGCCGTCGCGCAAGGTGGTGTCGAAAAGCGTGACGCGTTCGCGGCTCATGGCGTTGTCTCTTTGGCGGGGCCTAGTTTCTTGGTCATGGTGGTGTTGCCCAGAACCTCGTCGCCCAGGAAAACCATGTTGCGTCTTTGCGCCGCATAGTTCCGCCCGGCGAAAAATTTTTCCGCGCAATCGGAGGCGTCGGCCGTCAGCGTGACCGCCTTGCGCGCGCCGGCGAGCTTTTCGATCGCTTCGCACAGACCGCTGCCGACGCCGCGCCGGGCGAAGGCCGGGTGGACATAGAGCATGTCGAGATGGTCGGCGCCCTTGAGGCTGGCGAAGCCGGCGATCTCGCCGCTGACGAGCGCGACAACGGTCAATTCGCTTGCGAGCTTGGCGGCGAAAGCCGCCTCGTCGTCGGCCAGCGCCGCCCAGGCCTCGACCTGCGCCTCGCTGTAATCCTCCCGCGCCAGTTCCTCGACGCTGGCGCGGAACAGCGCGGCGAGTTTTTGGGCGTCGGCGGGCAAGGCGGGGCGCAGGACGATCTTTTCCGCCATCACAGCAGCCCGGACCAATGAAGCGCGATGAGCGTGAGCAGCCCCAGCACTGCGACCTTGGCGGCGATGTAATAGAGCCAGTGATGCGGAAACGGCAGCGAAGCGCGCCAGTCCTTTTCCTTGTCGTCGGAGGGCTGGGTCATCACGCCACCTCCCATTCCGTGGTCGGCTCGCCGGTCGCCTTGTCCTTGCTGTCCTTGAGCTTGACGCCCATCTCGGCCAGCACGTCGCGCAGGCGGTCGGATTCGGCGAAATTCTTCGCCTTTCTGGCGCCGAGGCGTTCGGCCACCAGTTTTTCCACTTCGGCCTTATCCACGTTCAACTCGGGCGCTTTATGCGCCCAGACGGCGGGGTCGTCCTGCAACAGGCCGAGCAGGCCGGCGGCGCGGGCGAGTTTTTGGGCTTCGGCTTTCGCGGTCTGGCTGTCCTCTTCGCGCGGCTCGGCCTTGCCCGCGATGGCGTGCAGTTCGGCCATGGCGCGCGGGATGTTGAGATCGTCGCACAGCGCCTCGACAAAGGCCGCGCGCAAAGGCGCCTCGCAGGCGCTCGCCGCCGTCACGCCATGGGCGCGTAAAATTCCATACCAGCGCGAAAGAGTCTTTTCCGACTCTTCGAGCGCTTTCACGGTCCAGTCGATCGGCTGGCGGTAATGGCTGCGCAGCATGGCGAGGCGCAGGACCTCGCCGCGCCATGGCTTGCCGCCGAATTTGTCGGAGTGCAGCAATTCGTGGATGGTGATGAAATTGCCCAGGCTCTTCGACATTTTATCGCCTTCGACCTGCAGAAAGCCGTTGTGCATCCAGACCTTGGCCATGATGGCGTGGCCAAACGCACAACGCGTCTGGGCGATTTCGTTCTCGTGATGGGGGAAGACGAGGTCGATGCCGCCGCCGTGGATGTCAAAAACCTCGCCGAGATGTTTTTCCGACATGGCGGAACATTCGATATGCCAGCCCGGGCGGCCGAAGCCCCAGGGGCTGTCCCATCCCGGCTCGCCGTCTTTCGACGGCTTCCACATCACAAAATCCATCTCGCCCTTCTTGTAGGGCGCGACCTCGACGCGGGCGCCGGCGATCATGTCCTCCAGCGTCCGGCGCGACAGCGCGCCATAATCGGGCATGGAGGGAACGTCGAACAGCACATGGCCGGAGGATTCATAGGCGTGGCCGCGGGCGATCAGGCGCTCGATGATCGCGATCATTTCCGCGATATGTTCGGTCGCGCGCGGCTGGACATTGGGCGGCAGGCAGCCCAGCGCGGCGACATCCTCCTGGAAGACACGGTTGGTCTCTTCGGTGAGTTCGCGGATGGTGATTCCGCGTTCGGCGGCGCGGGCGTTGATCTTGTCGTCCACGTCGGTGATGTTGCGGACATAAGTGACATGATCCGCGCCATATCTTTCGCGCAGCAGGCGAAAAAGCACGTCGAAGACGATCAGGGGCCGGGCGTTGCCGATATGGGCGAAGTCATAGACCGTCGGCCCGCAAACATAGAGCCGCACATTGCCGGCGTCGAGCGGCGCGAAAACTTCCCGCTCGCGGGTGAGCGTGTTGTAAAGCTTAATGTTGTAAAGCTTCATGGGCGTCGAGACGGACATGATTCCCCCTGGCTCTGGCCGGGGCGTCGATCTCGCGGAAAAGTGAGGGAGACATGACGGCGCCAGCCAGCTTCGCGGCTAGCCGATAATCGAAATCCCGCAAAGAATGTTCGAATGCGTCATGCGGCGCACCATGCTGATTTCGGACGACGGCGTCAAGGCGTTTATTGGGCGCGCGCCTGCGCTCGACCGCTGCCGTGCGCTATTGTCTTATTGACATCGGCGACAGGCGCGCGAGAATGCCCGCCACGTTCAGGCTCCCAGAGCGAGGGGAGCGCAAGTCCAACGGATTCACCGGCTTCGCCGGGCCGCGGCGGGGGTCGGCGCCAGATTTCGCCTCGGACAAGAGGTTGCGCAACAGCCCAGGGAGAGGACCAATGGACGTCGAATCGACAAAGCTCAGCGCCGAAGAGATGAGCGCGCTGATGAAACGGCTGGGCGGGGAAGCGGGGCTCCAGCGATTTCTGCGTGGCGAACTGACGCTGGTCGAAGCGCGGCCGCGCGAGTTTCCAATATGGAAGACCGTAAGGCTCGGCGCCCACAAGACCGCCGCGGCTTACAGCAAGGCGCTCGAAGCCGGCCGGAACCGCAGCGTCGACTGGGTGATCAACTACCTTGGCCATCCGGCCTTCGAATGCGCCAGGCAGGAGACCGACGTGGACCTGGCGGTGGTCTCGGTCGGCGAGCTCGGCTTCGTGGAAGGCGCGCTCTACAGCCAGATCGTCGAAAGGGCGCTGGCGCTGGGC
Source organism: uncultured Pseudomonadota bacterium (assembly GCA_963703385.1). Lineage (GTDB taxonomy): Bacteria > Pseudomonadota > Alphaproteobacteria > Rhizobiales > Beijerinckiaceae > Rhodoblastus. The sequence goes on along the minus strand of OY969816.1, from coordinate 1,817,334 downwards.
CTGGAATTGTGCCCGGCGGAAGTGGGGCCGGCTTTGCGGCTCGCCTATGAGGACCAGCCGCGCGGCGAAAGGCTGATCATCGCGACCAGACCCTCCGCCGAAGCGGGCGAGGATCTCGACCTCTTCGTCATGGAGGTCAGCGGCGGCGGCGGGCTGTGGCTGCGCGGCGATTGCGGGCCGTCCGACCGCTATTTCGAGCCCGACCGCCGCTTCGTCTTCGTCCGGCCCCGCCGCGCCTGAATTTCAGGCGCCGGTGGATTGAAACCCTTTGGTTCGCTCGCCGTTATGGCTTGTGCGGAGCGATGAGTCGCGCCCGACAGGCGAAATCGCGGCCCGCGCGAAACAACCGAAACCGAGCAGCCGACATGACGCCCGAAACCGTTCCCGATGTCATCTTCCATATCCGCGTACGCAACGAGGCCTTGGGCGGGCCCAATCCGTTCGAGTGGAAGGCGGTTGCGAGCGACGAGATGTTCCGGGGCCGGCGCGTCGTACTTTTCGCGCTGCCCGGCGCCTTCACCCCGGCCTGTTCGGAGAGCCATCTTCCGGGCTACGAGCGTCTCTACGACGATTTCAAGTTTTTGGGCGTCGATCAGGTCATCTGCCTTGCCGTGAACGACGCTTTCGTGATGTTCCATTGGGCCAGGGCGCAAAAAATCGAAAAAGTGTTCATGCTGCCCGACGGCAACGGCGATTTCACCCGCCTGATGGGCATGCTGGTCGATCGCCGGCGGCAGGGCATGGGCCTGAGAAGCTGGCGCTATTCGATGCTCGTCGAAGACAGCCGCATCATGAAAATGTTCGTCGAGCCGAACAAGCGGGACGATCCCGCGGGCGTCGGCGTGCAAGTTTCCGACGCCGACACCATGCTCGCCTTTCTCCAAGGCGCTTTTTGACGCGCCAAGGCCTTGCGCCGGCCCGGCAAACAAGCCCGCGTGACCGGCTCCTTAGCGTCGCCGAAGACCGTCGGATACAATCTTCCGGCGCATGACCGGACGGCGGCCAAGATCGCGCCCTCCTTACGCCTTCGCGGATGATGGTCCGCTTCAATCCGACACGCTTCAAAACAGGCCGACGGCGCGTTTCGGAGCCGTCTGTCGCCGAGCTTTGCGTTGGAGTTCGGCGCGATGGGCGCTCCCGATCGAAAGGGAAACGGCCGCGAGGCGCGGTTTTCTGTTTCGTCAGGTTGTCATAGTCGACGGTTAACCATGCAATCGGTCTGTGGCGGAGGTCTCGCCGGATTGCGCGGCGGGCGTCGATGTTGCACGCGTTCGGTCTGGCCCTGGTCCCGTCAGGGTTTCAGGGGAAGGGGAGTCTTCGTACAATGGTCGACGTCGCTACGCCGAAAACCAGCGCCCCGCCGCCGTCCAAGACGGTCCAGGATTATATCGACGAATTGCCGATGTGGTCCGACGGCACGACCCTGAAATCCACGCCCATGACCGGGATGCAGTGGCTGATCTGGACGCTTGCCGCTTTCGGCAAGTTCTTCGAGGGCTTCGTCGTCTTCATGGGCGGCGTGACGGTGCCGTTGATCGCCCGCGAATTCCATCTCGCCTCCTCCCAAAAAGGCCTGGTCACCTCCGCGAGCCTCGCCGGCATCCTGGTCGGCACCATGCTGCTCGGCGGTCTGTCGGACTATTTCGGACGCAAGCGGATGTTCATCGCCGAGATGATCATCTTCTGCCTCTTCCTCGCGCTGCTCATCCTGGTGCAGGACTTCTGGTCCCTGGTGATCTGCTTGTTCGGCATCGGCATGGCGCTCGGCTGCGACTATCCGACGGCGCATATGATCATCTCGGAGAGCATTCCCAGCGCCTCGCGCGGCCGCCTCGTGCTCGGCGCCTTCGCCTTCCAGGCCATCGGCGCCATGTGCGGCATCGCGATCGGCGCGCTGGTGCTGATTCTCCATCCGAGCCTCGACGCCTGGCGTTGGATGTACGCGACCGCGCTGCTGCCGGCGCTGGCGATCACCGTCGGCCGCTTTTTCATCACCGAAAGCGCGAACTGGCTGATCGTCCGCGGCGCGCATGATGCAGCGGAAAAGGCGGTGACGCGTTTGCTCCAACGCAAGCCGCTCTATCCGCAGCAGGTGGAGCTCGCCCGCCACGTCGTCGACGAGGAGAGCGCCTCGAATTGTTCATTCTGGTCTCTGTTCAACGCCAAGAATCGTCGCGCCACGATCTTTGCCTCGGCGCCGTGGTTCCTGCAGGATCTCGGCACTTACGGCATTGGCGTCTTCACCCCCACGCTGATCGCCGCCGCTTTGGGCAGCGGGCCCGAGCACATCCGCAGTCCCGCCGACCTGATCGCGAGCGGGATCCATTCGGCGGAGGCCGCGGCGCTGACGACCTCGCTGCTCATCGTCGGCATCGCCGTCGCGATCATGCTGTCTGACCGTCTGGGGCGCGTCCGCCTGCAGGTCTTCGGCTTCCTGGGCTGCGCGGTCGGACTGATCATCGCCACCACGTCGATCGACGCCAGCGGCCCGCTCAAGCTCGAACTCATCATGGTCGGGGTGATGCTTTTCAACTTCATGACCAATCTCGGCCCCAACGCCCAGACCTATCTGCTTGCCGGAGAGGTGTTCCCGACCGAGGTGCGCGGGATGGGCGCCGGATTTGCGGCGATGATCGGGAAGATCGGCGCGGTCGCCACCACTTTCGGCTTCCCGATCCTGCTTGCCTCGATCGGAACCCGCACCCTGCTTTACGGCCTCGCCGTCAGCTCCGTGCTTGGCGCGATCGTGACCTGGCTGTTCCGCATCGAGACCACCGGCGTGAATCTCGACCGGATCGGGCGCTGAATTCCACACCTGCGAAAGGGCCGTTATGTTCGACAGACTTCACCGAGCCTTCGTCGGCGCCGTCGCCGTCGCCTTCGTGGTTGCGGGTCCGGCCGCGCATGCGGCTGAGGTTAGCCTCAGCGAGAGCGGTTCGACCCTTCTCTACCCGCTCTTCCAATCCTGGGTCGCGGGCTATAAAAAAGTGGCCCCCGACGTCACGCTGACCGCGGCGGCGACCGGCTCCGGCGCCGGGATCAAGGACGCAATCGCCGGAACCGTCCGCATCGGCGCCTCGGACGCTTATGTTTCGGACGCGGTGGCGGCGCACAACCCTCAAATTCTCGATATCCCGCTCGCCATTTCCGCTCTGACGATCAACTATAACCTGCCGGGCATGGCTTACGCCCACCTCAAGATCGACGGCCCGACGCTCGCCGCCATCTATCGCGGGACCGTCACGCAATGGGACGACCCGACGCTGAAGGCGATAAATCCGGGCGTGGCCCTGCCCCACAGGACGATCGTCCCGATCCGCCGCGCCGACGGCTCCGGCGACACGTTCGTCTTCACCCAGTTCCTGGATTTCTCGGCCGAAAGCTGGCAGGACAATCCCGGCTTCGGCACCGATATCGCATGGCCCAAGGTCGCGGCGGAAAAAGCCGCGACCGGGAACACCGGCGTGGTCGAGGCGCTCGCCGCCACCCCTGATTCGATCGGCTATGTGGGCGTCAGCTACGCCAAGCAGATCGCCGAAGCCAAGCTCCACACGGCGGTGGTCAAGAACCAGAACGGGAAGTTCCTTCTTCCCACGCCGCAAACAATCGCCGCCGGCGCCGCGGAGCTCGACCCCCGCACCCCGCCTTACGAGCGCATCAGCCTCGTCTTCGCCCCCGGCGACGACAGCTATCCTTTGGTCAATTACGAATATGTGATGGTGTCGAATGCGCAGCCCGACGGCGCAACGACCCAGGCGCTGAGCGCCTTTCTGCGGTGGGCGATCTCGGCGACCGGCGGCAATAGCGAGGCTTATCTCGCGCCTGTCGGCTTCATCCCGCTGCCGGATTTCGTCCGCGGGCTCAGTGAGGCGCAGATCGCACGGATCAAGTGAGGCGCGTTCCGCCGCCGATGGACCGAGCGCGGGCGTGGTTGGCAGGATAGCTGAGCGGATTGAGCGCCGCGCTTCAATCCGTCACGAATTCATCGGCCGCAAAACCCTGCGCATAAAGCAGCGCGGTGAGGTCGCCGTGATCGACCCGCGCCTGGGCGGCGGCGGCCACCGCCGGTTTGGCGTGATAGGCGACGCCGAGGCCCGCCCCCTCCAGCATGGCGAGATCGTTGGCCCCGTCGCCGATCGCCAGCGTCTCATGGGGGGCAAGGCCGTGGGCGGCGGTTAGCTCCTGCAGCGTCGCGAGCTTGGCCGCCTTGCCCAGGATCGGCTCGGCGACGCGGCCGGCGAGCCTGCCGTTCTCGATCTCCAGAATATTGGCGCGGTTCTCGTGGAAACCGATGGCCTCGCCGACGCGCGACGTGAAGACGGTGAAGCCGCCGGAGACCAGCGCGGTATAGGCCCCATGCGCCCGCATGGTCTGCACCAGAACCCGCCCGCCGGGGGTCAAAGTGATGCGCTCTTGAATCGCCTGGTCCACCACGCCGGCGTCGAGCCCGGCGAGCAGGGCGACGCGCTCGCGCAGCGCCGGCTCGAAGGCGACCTCGCCGCGCATGGCGCGTTCGGTGATTTCCGCGACCATCTCCTTCAGCCCGACGAAATCGGCCAGTTCGTCGACGCACTCCTGGCCGATCATGGTCGAATCCATGTCGGCGAGCAGCAGCTTCTTGCGCCGGCCCTCGATCGGCTGGACGAAAATATCGACCGGCGCCTCGCCCAGGCCGAGCCGCAGCACGGAAGATGCGGCGCGGCAATATGCCGCGTCGGCGAACGCGCCGTCGTCGCGATTGCCATGGGCGGCGCCGGGTGCGAAAGGAATATCGGCGGCCTCGCCGGCCGAGAGAATCACGGGCTCGCCAGCGCCGGGCAGGCGTTTGGCGGCGGCGGCGAGGAGATCGGCGGTCAGGATTTCAGCGCCGGGCGCGCCGACCAGAGTGGCGACATGGGTCATCAGTTGTTGAACGCTCGCGAACTACCGATTCGAAAAGATGTCCGAGCCATCCTTTTGGCAGGGCCGACGGCCAGCGGCAAGTCCGCGCGCGCGGTTCTGCTCGCGCAGGAGGAAAACGGCGTCGTGATCAACGCCGATTCCATGGCGGTCTATCGCGACCTGGAAATCCTCTCGGCCCGCCCTTCGCCCGAGGAAATGGGCGATATTCCGCATCTGCTTTTCGGCCATGTCGGCGCCGAGCGCAACCATTCCGTCGGCCTGTGGCTTGCCGACGCCAAATCCGCTTTGATCGAAGCCGCGCGGCTGGAAAAGCTGCCGATTTTCGTCGGCGGCACCGGCATGTATTTCAAGGCTTTGCTGCACGGGCTGTCCAATATCCCCGCCGTGCCGGCGGACGTGCGGGCGCGGGTGCGGGCTCAAGCGCAAGGCGTCGCGCCGGAAGAGCTTTTCGCGAGACTGCGGGCGCGCGATCCGGAGACGGCGGCGCGATTGCGCCCCAGCGACCCGCAGCGCATTCTCCGCGCGCTGGAGATTTTCGAGGCTTTCGGCATGCCGCTCGCACATTTTCAGGGCGCGCGCGAGGGGGCCTTGCTCGATGCGGCCCAGTGCCAATGTCTCTTCCTGGCGCCCGAGCGTGAAAAACTCCATGCCCGGATCGACGCGCGTTTCGACAAGATGATGGCGCAAGGCGCCTTGGAGGAAGTCCGCCGCCTGATGGCGCGCGGCCTCGACCCGGCGCTGCCGGCGATGCGCGCGGTCGGGGTTCCGGGCCTGATGGCTTTTCTGCGCGGCGAAATGCCGCTTGAGGCGGCGGCCGAGCAGGGCAAGCGCGACAGCCGCCAATATGCCAGGCGCCAGTTCACTTTCGCGCGGACGCAGTTGGCGGAATTTTCCTGGGCGGCGGTCGAATAGCGCGCCGCGGGACCGGCTTGCGTCGCGCTCGCGCGGGACTAAACTCGCGCTGGTTTTACACGAGAGGCGTCCGCCATGAAAATCACCTGGCTCGGCCATTCGGCCTTCCGCGTCGACCTGCGCGATTCCCACATCCTCATCGACCCCTTCCTCACCGGCAATGCGAAATTCACCGGCAGCCTGGACGAGGTCGCGGCGGGCGTCACCCATATCGTGCTCACCCACGGGCATGACGACCATATCGGCGACGCGCCGGAGATCGCCCAAAAAACCGGCGCGCAGATCGTGGCCAATTTCGAAATCTGCATGTATCTCTCCGGCAAGGGCGCGGAAAACATCAATCCCGGAAATACCGGCGGCGTGATCCCCTGCGGCGAATTTTCCGTCGCCCTGACGCCGGCGCTGCATTCGGCGAGCACGATGATCGACGGCCAGCCGGTCTATCTCGGCAATCCCAATGGCGTGGTCCTACTGCCGCAATTCGGCCCCCACGTCTATCATGCCGGCGACACCGCGATCTTTTCCGACATGGACCTGATCCGCGAGCTGTACCGCCCGGAAATCGGCCTGATCCCGGTCGGCGACCGCTTCACCATGGACGGCAAGACGGCGGCGCTGGCGGCAAAACGTTATTTCGATTTCCGCCACGTCATTCCGATGCATTACGGCACTTTCCCGATCATCGACCAGACGCCCGACGCTTTTGTCGCCGCCATGGAGGGCTCGCGCGCCAGAGTCCATGTGCCGCAAATCGGCGAGGCCATCCAGTTCTGAATCGGCTGGCGCCCTTTCGATTGAAATCGCGGCTTTGGGACGGCGATCATCCGCCGCCGCGCAGCCCGCCCAGTCCGACGAGCAAAACCTGGGTAATGAATTCACGGCGCCGCGCCAGATCGTCCGGCAAGGGAATCAGGCGGTCGATGGCCAGGGAGGAAAGGCCATGCGCCTGAGCCCATAGAGCCGCCGCGGCGGGAGGCGGCGGCTCGCCTTCGGCTGGCGGGGCGCAATCATGGCCCAGCGCGCGGGCGGCCGCGACACAGCGCGCGAACGCCGCCTGTCCGGCCGCCGTCAGTTCGGGAAAGCGGTCGCAAGGGTCCAGCGTCGGACCGAACATCAGCCGGTACAGCGAGGGATTGTCGCAAGCGAACAGCACATAGGCGACGCCCAGCTCCAGACTCGCCAGATCGCCGCCGGACCGCGCCGCCGCCGCGTCGAGCGCGGCGGACAGGTCGTGGAAGCCCTGTGCGGCGACGGCGGCCAGCAGATCGTCCTTGCTGGCGAAGTGCCGGTAGGGCGCCATATGGGACACGCCGCAGGCCCGCGCCGCGCCGCGCAGGCTTAAACCGGCGAGACCCTCGCGTGCCAGAATGTCGCGCGCGGCCTGGGTGAGCCGGCGCTTGAGATCGTCCGGTCGGTTTGTCGAGGGCGAGGCGGGAAGGGCGGTCAAGGAATTTCCCCGAAGCGATGTTGACGTTGTAAACATCGTGATGTATACAGCGTAAACATTAACCCTGACGGTCCGGGCCCGTCAAGACGCAACGCGCCAGAGGAGAAGCGCCGTGTCGCAGAAGGACGCGCTGGTTCTCGATCGTTCGTCCTTGCCCGCCGCGCCGCGCGAAAAACTGTGGCGGCCGGGCATGACCGGGCTGATCGCCTGGCGCAATCTGGTCCATGACCGCGTCCGCTTCGCCGTCACCATCGTCGGCATCGCCTTCGCCACTTTGCTGATGGGCATTCAGCTCGGCATGCTTGTCAATTTCGTGCATACGACGGCGACGCTGGTCGATCACTCGGGCGCCGATCTGTGGATCGCGGCGCATGGCGTCAAGACCATCGATCTCGCCACGCCGCTTCAGGAGCGCCGGCGCTTCGAGGCTTTGTCGACTCCCGGAGTCGCCGTCGCCGAACCCTATCTGCTCGGCTTCGGATTCTGGAAAAAGCCGGACGGCGTCCGCGAGACGGTGATCATCGTCGGGATCGAGCCGGACGCCAGAATGGGGCTGCCCTGGAATCTTCGCGACGGCGTTGACCCGCGCCAGGCGCTGCTGTGGCCCGACGGCGTCGTCGTTGACCGGCTCTATGCGAAAAAACTCGGCGTCGATCGCATCGGCCAGACTTTCGAGATCAACGACCGCCGCGTCCGCGTGGTCGGCTTCACCTCGGGCATCCGCACCTTCACCCAGTCGCCCTATGTCTTCACCTCGCTGCGCAAGGCGCGCGCGATCTCTTCCAGCCTGCCCGATGCGGAAAACGCCATCACTTACGTGCCGATCCGCGTCGCGCCCGGCGGCTCCATCGAAGCGACGCGCGAAAAACTGGCGGCGCGCATGCCGGATGTGGACGTGCTGACCGGCGCGGAATTCTCAAGCCGCAGCAGCAATTATTGGCTGTTTTCGACGGGCGCGGGCGTCACCATGATTTCGTCCTCCCTGCTGGCCTTGCTGGTCGGCGTGGTCATCGCCGCGCAGACGCTCTACGCCAGCACCATGGACCGGCTGCCCGAATACGCCACCCTTCGCGCCATCGGCGGCGGCCGGTTCTATCTCTACGCCATCGTCGTCAAGCAGGCGCTGATCGGCGGGCTGATCGGCTATATTGTCGGCATGGCGGCGGTGCTGACCATGGTCTGGCTCGGCAGCGACAGCAGCGCCGCGCCGGAGGCGCCGACATGGCTCTCGCTCGCGATCGGCGTCGTGATGGAGGCCATGTGCGTCATGGCGTCGCTCATTTCGATCAACAAGCTGACGGCGATCAATCCCGCGGAGGTTTTTCGGTGAACGCGACCATTCTCCGCGCCCAGAACGTCGGCCACGTCTTCGGAACCGGCGAGACGGCTTTTGCCGCTTTGCACGCGATCGACGTCGAGGTGCGGCGCGGCGAGGTTCTGCTGCTGATGGGCCCCTCGGGCAGCGGCAAGACCACGCTTCTGCATATTCTCGGCGGACTGCTGCGCCCGAGCTTTGGAAAAGTCTGGCTGGACGGCGCGCCGATCGAGAGTTTGAGCGAGGAGGAGAGAGGGGCGCTCAGGCTCAAATATTTCGGCTTTGTCTTCCAGAGCTATAATCTGTTCCCGGTCCTGACCGCGACCGAAAATGTCCTGGTCGCGCTCGATCTCGCCCGCGCCGATCTGCGCGAGGGCCGGGCGCGCGCCCGCCGCCTGCTGTGCGAGGTCGGGCTGGAACAGCGGCTCGACGCTTATCCCAACCAATTGAGCGGCGGCCAGAAGCAGCGCGTCGCCATCGCCCGGGCGCTGGCCGGCGATCCGCTGATCCTGATGGCCGACGAGCCGACCGCCGCGCTCGACGCCGAAAGCGGTCATCGGACCATGGAGCTGTTTCGCCGGCTGGCGCATGAGCAGAATCGCGCCGTGGCGATCGTCACCCACGATCCGCGCATCCTATCGCTCGCCGATCGCATCGTCCGTATCGAAGATGGCCGTATCGCGCCCGACAAGTCCGGCGTCCAGGCCGCCTCCATTGTTCACGCCGCGGGAGCCGCCCCATGACCTTTGTTCGAGACTCCTTGCTTCGAGACTCCTTCGTCGCCGCCCTTGCGGCCTGCGCTCTTGCCGCCTGCTCGGTCGCGCCTTGCCGCGCCCAGCCGTCGCCCGGCGCCGCGGATTCGGTCAAGATCGGTAGCTATGCGGCGGCCGCGCCCGGCGTGGTCGAGCCGTGGGGCGAGGAAAGGCAGGTCGCCTCGCAGGTGATCGGCGTGATCGCCAAAATGCTGGTCGAGGAAAACGACAAGGTCGCCGCCGACCAGCCGATCGCCATTGTCGAGAACAGCGAACAGGCGGCGCGGCTGGCCGAAGCGCGCGCCAATCTCGCCGACGCCCAGGCCCAGCTCGACAAGACGATCAACGGCGCGCGCGCCGAGGAGCGGCGCGAGGCGGTGGACCAGCTCGCCGAACTCGACGCGGAACTGAAACTGGCCCAGCTCGACTACGACCGCAAGAAGCCGCTGGTGGACCATGGCGCCGCCACGCAAGCGGCGCTCGATCAGGCGGATTCGACCCTCCATTCGCTGAAGATGCGCCGCGCCGTCATGGCCGAAAAACTGGCGATCATCCAGACCGGCGCGCGCGCGGAAGACATCGCCATCGCCCGCGCCGCGGTCGCGCGCGCCAAAGCCGAGGCCGAGCTGGCGCAAGCCGAACTCGACAAATTCACCATCCGCTCGCCGATCGCCGGAATCGTCCTGCGCAAGCAGCGCAACGCCGGCGAATCGGTGACCAATTTCGATCCCACGCCGATCGCCATCGTCGGCGATCTCAGCCGGCTGAGGGTTCGGGCCGAAGTGGACGAGACCGACATCGGCCGCATCGCCGTGGGTCAAAGGGTGGAGGTCGCCGCCGACGCCTTTCCGGGCAAGAGATTCGGCGGGACGGTGGCGCGGATCGCGGAACGGCTCGGCGCCAAAAAGATCGAGACCGGACGCCCGGCCGAAAAAATCGATATGAAAGTGCTGCAGTCGCTGATCGATCTCGACCCGGAGGTCAAATTGCCGGCCGGATTGCGGGTGGACGTGTTTTTCATGGCGCCTGCCGTGGCGCGGCGCTGACTGAGGCTGGAGGGCCGACGCCGGCGCGCCGCGACGAGGGTTTCGGCTAGACCATTTTCAAGTTTCATGGAAACATGAAAATGGTCTAGATTCTTGTTTTAACGCGTTTTCTTAACGCGAACCGGGTTCCACTTCGCTTGAAAACGCTCTAGAAACGCGATCGACGACGGCAGGCGATCAAAACGCGCCATCGTTGCGCCGGGACGCCCGGTTCTGTATAGGCTAGAAACTTACGGGCGGCGCGCGAGCCCGCCTCATTCAGCACGGAGTCCCTGATGTCGGTCGATCTGGCGACGGTGCGGCGCATCGCCCATCTCGCACGCATTCGCGTGAGCGAAGAGGAAGCGCCTTTCTTGCAGAACGAGATCAATTCCATCCTGAACTTCGTCGAGGAGTTGAACGCGGTCGATGTCGAGGGCGTCGAGCCGATGACCTCCGTCCTGCCGATGACGATGAAGAAGCGCGCCGACGTCGTCACCGACGGCGAGATCGTCGAAAAGGTCCTGGCCAACGCCCCTGCGCGCGAGGACGGTTTTTTCGTCGTGCCGAAAGTGATCGAATAGAGAGATTGATATGTCCGATCTGACCCGCCTGACGCTCACGCAAGCGCGCGAGGGCCTTACTGCAAAACGATTTTCGGCGGTCGAGCTGAACCAGGCTTTCATCGACGCCACGGCGCGCGCGAAAAACCTCAACGCCTATATTGTCGAGACGCCGGAAAAGGCGCTGGCGCAGGCCAGGGCGAGCGACGAGAGAATCGCCAGGGGCGAGGCGCGACCGCTCGAAGGCATTCCGCTGGGCATCAAGGACCTTTATGCGACCGAGGGCGTCCAGACCACCGCCGCCAGCCATATCCTCGAAGGTTTTGTCCCGCAATATGAGTTCGACCGTCAGCGCCAATCTGTGGCGCGACGGCGCGACCATGCTGGGCAAACTCAATCTCGACGAATTCGCCATGGGCTCGTCGAACGAGACCTCTTATTTCGGCCCGGTGATCTCGCCCTGGCGGCGCAACAATTCCGACGCCAAAATCGTCCCCGGCGGCTCGTCGGGGGGCTCGGCGACGGCGGTCGCGGCGCGGCTGTGCCTGGGCGCCACGGCTACCGACACGGGAGGATCGATCCGCCAGCCGGCCGCCTTTACCGGCACGGTCGGGATCAAGCCGACCTATGGCCGCTGCTCGCGTTGGGGCATTGTCGCCTTCGCCTCCTCGCTCGATCAGGCCGGCCCCATCGCCCAGAACGTGCGCGACGCCGCGATCCTGCTGCGCTCGATGGCCGGCCACGACCCGAAAGACACCACCAGCGTCAACGCCCCCGTGCCCGATTACGAGCAGGCGGCCGGCGCTTCCGTAAAAGGCAAGGTGATCGGCATTCCGAAGGAATATCGCCTCGAAGGTCTTTCCGCCGAGATCGCGGCGCTGTGGGATCAGGGCGTCGCCTGGCTGCGCGCGGCGGGCGCCGAAATCCGCGACATCTCGCTGCCTCATACGCGCCATGCGCTGCCGGCCTATTACATCGTCGCGCCGGCGGAGGCGTCCTCCAATCTCGCGCGCTATGACGGCGTGCGCTATGGCCTGCGGAAAACCGGCAAGGACATTGTCGATCTTTATGAGCTGACCCGCGCCGCAGGCTTTGGCAAGGAAGTGCGCCGTCGCATCATGATCGGCACCTATGTGCTGTCGGCAGGCTATTACGACGCCTATTACCTGCGCGCCCAGAAAATCCGCACCTTGATCAAGCGCGATTTCGACCTCAGCTTTCAAGCCGGCGTGGACGCGATCCTCACCCCGGCGACGCCCTCGGCGGCTTTCGCTTTGGGGGAAAAAGGCTCGGCCGATCCGGTGGAAATGTATCTCAACGACGTGTTCACCGTGACGGTGAACATGGCCGGCCTGCCGGGCCTCGTCGTCCCTGCCGGCCTGTCGTCGGAAGGCCTGCCGCTCGGCCTGCAATTGATCGGACGCCCCTTCGAGGAAGAGACGCTTTTCGCGCTCGGCCAAGCCATCGAGGAGGCCGCGCCAAAAATGTCCCTGCCGGAACCGTGGTGGGCCTGAACAGATGAGCGGCGCCGACGAGACGACCCCGGCGACCAATGCGGAAATGGCCGCATTGCGCATGAAGATTGACTCGATCGACGCCGCTCTGGTCGACGCGCTTGCCGAACGTCAGCGTTGCATCGAGACGGCCGCCGACATCAAGCGCCGCATCGGCTGGCCCGCGCGCATTCCCCCGCGCGTCGACGAAGTGCTGACCCGCGTCGCCGCGCGCGCGAGGCAAGAAAATCTCGACCCCGATCTCGCGCGATCCCTGTGGAGCGCGATCATCGAATGGTCGATCGTTTATGAAGAGCGTCTGATGAAGGAAAAGTCGGACGGGAAAGTGGACCCCGCATGAACACGCTGAGCCATTCGTCGAAATTGATTCCGGGCGCGACCGGCGACTGGGAAGTCGTCATCGGCCTCGAAATCCACGCCCAGGTCACCAGTCATTCCAAACTTTTTTCCGGCGCCTCGACCGTATTCGGCGGCGCGCCCAACAGCCATGTCTCGCTGGTGGACGCCGCCATGCCGGGCATGCTGCCGGTGATCAACGAGGAATGCGTCAAACAGGCGATCCGCACCGGCCTCGGCCTGAAAGCGCAGATCAACCATCGCTCGGTGTTCGACCGGAAAAACTATTTCTATCCCGACCTGCCGCAGGGCTATCAGATCAGCCAGTACAAGAACCCGATCGTCGGCGAGGGCGAGGTGCTGGTCGATCTGTCGCCGACCGAGCAGTTTTCCGTCGGCATCGAGCGCCTGCATCTCGAACAGGACGCGGGAAAGTCGCTGCACGATCTCGGCGCCAACGATTCCCATGTCGATCTCAACCGTTCCGGGGTGGCGCTGATGGAGATCGTGTCGAAGCCCGACATGCGCTCGGCGGATGAGGCCAAGGCCTATGTGACCAAGCTGCGCACCATCCTGCGCTATCTCGGCAGCTGCGACGGCAATATGGAGCAGGGGTCTCTGCGCGCGGACGTCAATGTCTCGGTGCGCAAGCCGGGCGAAAAATTCGGCACCCGCTGCGAAATAAAAAACGTCAATTCGATCCGCTTCATCGGTCAGGCGATCGATGTCGAGGCGCGCCGCCAGATCGGCGTTCTGGAGGATGGCGGAACCATCGATCAGGAGACGCGGCTCTATGATCCGGGCAAGGGCGAGACGCGCTCGATGCGCTCCAAGGAAGAGGCGCACGACTATCGCTATTTCCCCGATCCGGATCTTCTGCCGCTCGAATTCGACCAAGCCTATGTCGATGCGCTGGCCAAGACTCTGCCGGAACTGCCGGACGCGAAGAAGGCGCGTTTCATCGCGCAATACGGCCTCTCGCCCTATGACGCCGGCGTGCTGATCCTGGAGCGCGCCTCGGCCGACTATTTCGAACAGGCCGCGAACGGTCGCGACGCAAAACTCGTCGCCAACTGGGTGATCAACGAACTGTTCGGGCGGCTCAACAGGCAAGGAAAATCGATCGAAGATTCGCCGGTTTCGGCGGCGCAGATCGGGGCGATCGTCGATCTGATTTCCTCCAATGTGATTTCCGGCAAGCTCGCCAAGGACCTGTTTGAAATCGTGTGGCTTGAGGGCGGCGATCCGGAAAAAATCGTCGAAGCGCGCGGGATGAAACAGGTCACCGATGCGAGCGCGATCGAGAAGGCGGTGGACGAGATCATCGCCAAGAATCCGGACAAGGTCGAACAGGCGAAAGCCAAGCCGACCTTGCTCGGCTGGTTCGTCGGACAGGTGATGAAAGCCACCGGCGGCAAGGCCAATCCGCAAGCGGTGAACGAGCTTCTGAAAGCGAAACTCGGCATCTGAGTCGCGCGTGGTTTTGCGTATCGAAACGTCAATTTTGTGAACGCGTCGCATTTTTTGCGGCGCGTTTTCTATTTCAACAAATTTTTTTCTCCTCGCGCAATTTTGTTCGCGGCGTTTTCGGGCGGACACGCGTTGTGTCGAAACGCGCGAAATTTATCGCCAAGAACGAATGCGCGCGTGTCGCGCCGCAAGCGAAGACGACGCCGGCGCGCGGACGCGAAAAGCTGCCGGCGACGAAGGCGGAAAGGCACAATAAGATATTGTTTTATATTGATATTACCTGAAGCTTTGGGTCTGCTTCGCCTCGGCGTTTTTTTCAAGAAATCCGGCGCGCGCTACAAGGCGAGTTGTCGCGCGCCGAAAGAAGGAGAATGTCGCGCATGCTGCGAAACGCCTTGTTGTGCGGATGAAACGGCGCTTGGGGAGCGAATTTTTTCGCCTCACGCGCCGCCGACGCGGCGAAAAATGCGTCGCGCGGCATGGTCAAGGCGATTGCGCTCTCTTGCAAGAGTTTTGAACAGGTTTAGGCTGATTGCGCTCTAACGGGCAGACCATGCGCCGGCGGCGCGAAAGGGGGATATGATGGCGCGATCACCAAAAAAGAGTTCGGCTGCGAAAAAACCAACGGCGCCCGCCGAAGGCGGCGCGGCGGCGGAGAAAAAGTCAGACGCGACGAAGGCGAAAGCCGCGGCCGGAAAGAGCGCCGCCAAGAAGGCCGACGTCAAGAAGGCCGACGTCAAGAAGGCCGACGCCAAGAAGGCCGACGTCAAGAAGGCCGACGTCAAGAAGGCCGACGTCAAGAAGGCTGACGCGAAGAAATCCGAGGCCAAGAAATCCGAGGCCAAGAAGTCCGAGGCCAAGAAGTCCGAGGCCAAGAAATCCGAGGCCAAGAAGTCCGCCAAGGGCGTGACCAAGGCCCCCGCCAAGAAGGCGGCAGCGAAGCCCGCCGCCAAGGCGGCGGAGAAGAAGGGCGCGACCAAGGCCGCGGGCAAAAAGACCTCCGAGAAAAAAGCTTCCGGCGTGAAGGCGGCCGCCGCGAAAAAGACGGCGAAATCCTCCGCCGCCAAGGTGGCCGCCAAGGCCGCGGGCGCGAAAAAGCCGGCCGCCAAAACTGTGGGCGCGAAGAAAGCGGCCGCCAAATCCGCGGCGACCGAGAATGCGCGGTCAAAGGCGGGCGCCAAGAAAGCTGCGGCGAAAAAGGCGAGCAAGCCTGCCGCGGCGAAGCCCGCGGCGGCCAAGAAACCTGCCGCGAAATCCGCCCCGAAGCCTGCGGCCAAACCGGCTGCGCGCACTGCGGCGGCGTCCCGCCGGGTGACGAAGAAAGTCGCAGCGGAAAGCGCGCCGGCGGCCGAAAAGCCGAAAGCAAAGCGCGCGGCGCCGCGCAAGCCCAAAGCCGCGCCGGCGGAGAAGCCTGCTGGCCAGGGATCGGCCCCGGCCGGATCCGGCGAAGGCCAGTCCTGAGCCTTCGTCAATCTTTGCCGGGAAGACATTTCTCGGCAAAGGAGCGCCAGGTCAGCCCCCTGCTTTCACCGGCCAATTTGAGATTGCGCCAACGTTCGCCGCACAGGCGCATACGTTGGCGCGAAGCGGTGGGGAGATTGAAGGGCTGCAAATTCTCCGGCTGGACGTCAACCGGCATGCGCTGTCCCGGCGCCAAGGTCGACTCCGGCGTCTGCGGGGCGGTTTGAGGCGCGGGGTTGGTTGGCGCCGGGCTGTTTGGCGCCGGCGCAATGGGCGCCGAAAACTCGGGCGGGCGTCGCGGGGGCAAGGGCAAGGCGGCCCAAGCTTCACCGACCCAGGCCGCGCCCGCGAAAAACATCACAGGAGCAAGCAGGGCGATGGGCGCTGGAACAGCGCGTCCGCGCACGGCGCCTCGGCAAAATCTGTTGCAAAATCTGTTGCAAAATCTGTTGAACTTGGCGAGGGCGAACATCGGTCTGGCTTGCAATGACCTGAACAGGCCGGGCGTGACTGGACCGAACAGCCGCGGCCCAAAGCCTTGACTTGCGGGGCGATGAGGTGGCGGAGACGGAGGGATTCGAACCCTCGATAGAGCTTTACAACCCTATAACGGTTTAGCAAACCGCCGCCTTCAGCCTCTCGGCCACGTCTCCCGCCGACGCGCCTCGGATCAGCGCGTGGCTGGGAGATATGCCCGACCGGTAAAGGAATGGCAAGCCGCAAATCCGCCTCCACGGCGAAAGGCGCGCGGCGCCCGGCGGCCCCTTCTTTTTTCGAAAACCGGGATCGCTTTCCGGGATTTTGCGCTAAATAGACTCCGGCAAGGACGACAGGGGGCGAATCGATGGGTCGGCCCGGCATGGGATGGTTGGGTCTCGCGGCGGCGGCCGGGTTGTGGCTCGCGGCGATTGATGTCGTGACGCCCGGGCTCGAAGCAACTCTGTCCGCTGGCGCGGAAAACATCCTGCGCGAGAAACTGGGGCCGACGGCGAAAGTTTTCGCAAGCGGTCGCGACCTGCGCATCGAAGGTCTGGTTTTCGACGGTTCGGCGCGCGCGGAAACGCTCGCCGCGATTCGGGCGCTGCCGGGCGTCAAAAGCGTCGCCGACGGTCTCGCGCCGCCGCCCGCGCTTTCGCCTTATGAATGGCGCGGCGTCTGGGATGGCGCGGCGCTGAGACTTTCGGGGGCGGCGCCTTCGCCCGCGGCGCGCGCGGCTCTGAATGCGGCGGCGCGCAAGGCCGCGCCCGCCGCGCGAATCGTCGACGACATGAGCTACGCCTCGGGCGCGCCGCCGGGTTTCGTGGAGCGGGCGGCGGGCCTCCTGGCGGCGCTGGTCCAATCGCGCGGCGGCGAGGCGCGCCTGCGCGGAAAAGTCGCGTCGCTCGACGTGAAAGAAGCGAAAAAAGCCGACGCGCGCGCCGCCGAATCCTCGAGCAAGCCAAACCTTGCCCCGGCCCCGGTCGCCAAGGCGGAGACGGGCCAGCGAAGCCCGGTCCCGGCGCAAACGGCGGCGCCTCGTCAGGCCCCCAAACCCGCGCCCAAACCCGCTCACGTCGAGGACTGCAAGACGGCGCTGGCGCGGACGGCGGGCGCGGCGGCGATCGGTTTCGAGGGCGCCGTCCGGCTGACCGCCGATGCGCAAGGGCTGCTGAAGGCGCTGGCGGCGTCTGCGAAGGCCTGTCCCGGCGCCGTTCTGGAGATCGCCGGAGTCGGCGGCGAGGCGGAGCTTGCCTGGCGGCGGGCGGAAGCGGTGGCGGCCGTTCTGCTCGCGGAAGGAATCGCGCCGCGCGATCTCGATATCGCCGGCGAGGGCAAGGCCCCGCCGACGGGCGGCGGCGTCGCCATCGCCATTCAGGTCAAGTGAGGCGCCGGCGATGTTTTTTCTCCTGCAACATCTCGCGCCATGGGCGCTCGCGGCCGGGGCGCTGGGCCTTGTCTTCGGCCTGCTTTCCGGCGGCGGAACGCGCCGGCCCAGCGTCCTCGTGCTGGCTCTGGCGCTGCTGTTGGGTTCAGGCGCCGCCGCCGACGCATTCGGTTTCGCGCCCGGCCGTTACGGCCTGTGGCTCGAGATCGGCCTGACGATTTTCGGCTGCTACGCCTTGGGTTATGCGGTCGTTCGCGCGCTGGCGTCCCTGCTGGCGCCCCGCGCACGGAAAACGCCGGATTGGATCGGCCCGGCGCGTGAGACGCTCGCCCAGGCCGAGGCCTTTGTCGCCGCCGCGCCGGCCGCCCTCGCCGCCAATGAAACCGCGGCGGCGGGACTGGCGACGATGGCCGCTCCGTCCCCCCAGACTCCGCCGCTTCAAGCCTCGCGGCCGGAAATGACTCCGGCGGAAGCCGCGGCCGTTTCGCCCGAAGCGGCCCCGCCGGCTGCCGCCGCGTCGGCCGAAGACATGCCGGCGCCCGAGGCGGAGGACGCCCTCACGGCGATCGTCGGCCTCGACAGCCGGTCGGCGCGGGAGCTGCGCGCCCAGGGCGTGAACGATCTCGACTCCTTGGCCGATCTCACCCCCGCGGGCCGCAAGTCCGCCGCCGAGCGGCTTGGTCTCGACGAGGCCACGATCGATTTCTGGTCGGCCCAGGCGCGGCTCTATGCGCATGGCGTCGCGCGTCCTCCCTCCGGCGCGGCCGCCGAAACGCGCCCCGCCGCCGCTTCGGCCTCGGCAATCCACGACGATCCGCCGCGGGCCGATGCGAGCCGGGCCATGGATGCGCTCTATCCCGGCGAAAGGCCGCCCGGTTCGCCGGTCGCGCCGGAAAGCGGCGCCGACGACCTGACCCGCATCGCCGGAATCGACGCCGTGGCGGCGCGCCGCCTGCACGGTCTGGGGATCTGGACTTTCGCCCAGATCGCAGGCTGGACGGCGGATCAGGCGCGCTGGGTCGAGTTCTACCTCGCCGAGCCTGGCCGGGCCGGACGCGAGCATTGGCGCGAACAGGCGGCCAGGCTCGCCGATGGCGCTCTGGCTGCGCCAAGACCCGCGTAATGCGCCAAGACCCGCGTAATGCGCCAAGGGACGCCATTTCAGAGCCAGCTTCCGCGGCCGGTGAAAAAATTGTGTGGGTGACTCTTCTGGCCGCAAAAAATGGCTAGGAAGGTCGAAAGCCGATGCTATCCTTGGTCCGGTGATTCTGAGCTTGCCGCGAGGCGGGCCGGGGGTGGGCCCGGCTCTCGCGGAGGGGCGTTTTAATCGGGAGCCGCTTCATTGGGCGCCAGGGAACAGCCGGAGATTTCGCAGGGCCCCGAAGCCGCCATGTCGGGCGAGACGGCGGCCGAGGTCGTTGAAGTCCGGGGACGGATCAAATGGTTCGACATGGCCAAGGGCTTCGGCTTCATCGTGCCGGACAATGGCCTCGCCGATGTCCTGCTTCACGTCACGGTGCTGCGGCGCGACGGCTATCAGACGGCGCCCGAAGGCGCGGAGGTGGTCTGCCAGGCGCAGAACCGCACACGCGGCTTGCAGGTTTTCCGCATCATTTCCATGGACGAATTGACGGCGGCGCATCCGGCGCAACTGCCGATGGCGCGCACCCACTGCATGGCGGAATCGGTCGGCGGCTTCGAGATTGTCGTCGTCAAATGGTTCAACCGCATCAAGGGTTTCGGCTTCCTCACCCGGGGCGAGGGCACCGAGGATATTTTCGTCCACATGGAGACGCTGCGCCGCTACGGCGTCGTCGATCTCAAGCCCGGCGATTCGCTGCTGGCGCGTTTCGGCCAGGGGCCGAAGGGTCTGATGGCGGCCGAGGTCCGCGCGCTGGAAACAAGGCTGCCCAGCGCCCATTGAGCGCGCGCGGCGTCGATGTCACGAGGTTCGCTCATGGCGCGTTTTCTTGGGTCTGCCGCCCGCCTTCTTTCGCTTGCGGGCGTTTTGGCGCTGGCCGCGCCTGTCCTCCGCGCCTCGCCGAATTTGTACTTCACGCCGGCCTTTGCGCAGGAGGTCTTGGCGCAAGACGCCCCGGCCGCGCTCGAACCCCTCACGATCGTCACCGATCCCAGGGGCGGCCACCGGCAAGAGCATCATCTCTCGGTCGAGGTCATGCGCACAGCGGCCGAGCGCGAGCATGGGCTGATGGATCGGCGATATCTGCCGCCGGACCGCGGCATGCTGTTCCAGTTTGCGCGGGAGCAGAACATCCTGATGTGGATGAAAGACACCTATATCCCGCTCGACATGATCTTCATCGCGCCCACCGGCGAGGTCACCCACATCCATGCGAACGCCGAGCCGATGTCGGAAAGCATCATTTCGTCGGATGGACCGGCGCTCGGCGTGCTCGAGGTCAACGCCGGCTACGCCCGGAAAATCGGGCTGAAAGAGGGCGATCTGGTGCGCCACCCGATGTTCGCGAAATAGGGCGAACGCTTGTCGCCGGACGCCGCCCGTGGTAGCCACGGCAGGGCTCGTTCGGGGTATAGCGCAGCCTGGTAGCGCGGAAGTTTTGGGTACTTCAGGTCGCAGGTTCGAATCCTGCTGCCCCGACCATCGCCCGTCCTTAAGGACAGCCTCCTGCTTTCGGTCCGTCGGAAGCGGGAGCCGGAAACTTTTAGAGATTGGAACGGTCATGACGGCGCGCATCTATCGTCCGGCGAAAAACGCCAACCAGTCGGGCATGGGCAAGACCAGACTTTGGCGGCTTGATTTCATGCCGGAAAGCGCGCGCAGCATCGACCCGCTGATGGGCTGGACCTCGTCGAGCGACATGAACAGCCAGATCAAGCTCGATTTCGAGACCCGCGAAGAAGCGGTGGCTTATGCGGAACGCAACGGCATTCCCTATCGCGTCGAGGAGCCCAAGGAGGTTGCGCGCCGGGTCGTGTCCTATTCCGACAATTTTCGCAGCAACCGCGCGACGCCCTGGACCCATTGATCGCCGGTTTTGGCGATCCCGACCCCGTAGCTCAGCCGGATAGAGCAACTGCCTTCTAAGCAGTAGGTCGCAGGTTCGAATCCTGCCGGGGTCGCCAACAAGGTCAATGCGTTATGCGCAACACCTAATAAAACGCCTTAGGTAGCTTGCGTTGCGGATGCGCCGACATACGGCGCCAAAAAATGCCCGCCAGCGCATCCGTGGCGGGCGTCCAGCCATGTCGCGGCGATGGTAAATTGGTCGCAAGGCGACAGCGCCTTCGTTCGGACTGGAGACAGGAATTTGACCGGTCAAGCGGTTTCGGGTCGCGGAGGGGTCGCCAATGGCGCGGGGCGCGCCTGGCGCGATCTCGTCGCGCATTGGCGCCGCCCATTGGCGCCGGCCGCGCAACTGTGGCCGCTGTGGACCGCGCTCGCCATCCTGGCGGCGTCGGCGCTGATCCCGATCGGCCTGTTTCTCGACGAGGGAGCCGCCCGCGCCGCAATTCGGCTCGACCCCCGGTTCATCCATTATTTCGGCGCGATCAGTCAGGCCGGCAAATCGAACTGGCTGTTCGCGCTGTCCGTCATGGCGGTCGTCCTCGGTCTGTTCCGGCGCGAAAAGGTTTTGGGGCCGAGGCGGCGCGCGGCCTGGGGGCTCGTCGCCTCGCGCGGCTTTTATTTCTTCGCCGTCCTGGCTTTCTCCGGGATCGCCGTCCAGATCGTGAAACATGTCGTCGGCCGCGCCCGGCCCTATCTCATCAATCTCGACGGGCCGTTCCACTTCGATTTCTTTTCGCTCAGGGCGGTGGAGGCGAGTTTTCCCTCAGGCCACACCACGACGGTCTTCGCCACTTTGGCCGCGCTCACTTTGCTGTGGCCGCGCCTGGGGCCGGCTTTTCTGATTGTGGCCCTGCCGGTTGCGGCGTCGCGAATTATTCTCGGCGCCCATTACCCGAGCGACGTTTTCGGCGGCGCCTGCCTCGGCCTCGCTTCGGCGCTCGTCGTCGCGCGGATTTTCGCCCGGCGCCGCATCGCCTTCACCCTTGCGCCCGACGCCATCCTGCCCAAGCCGCGCGGACGGAAACTCGCCGGGGCGACGCCAAACTTGACAAATGCCTAATAATATGCACTTATTCGAATATAAGTTAACGAGAGAGGTTTCGACTTGCTTGAAGTTCTGGAGATGTGCGGCTGCCGCAATTTGACCCGGCTGGGGCCGCGCGACGCCGACCGTTACGCCGATCATCTGCTGCGCCTCAGCGACAAGGACCGGCGCTTGCGCTTCTTTGGCGACGCCGAGGACTTTCTGATCGAGCTTCACGCGGGCGCTGCGGCGTCCGACCAGAGAATTGTGGTGATCTGCGAGGAGGACGGCGTGATCCGCGCCGCCGCCGAATTGCTGGCCGATCCGACGCGGCCCGAGGTCGGCGAACTGGCTTTCACCGTCGAAGGGGACTGCCAGCGCAAAGGCATGGGCTCGGCGCTGATGAAAGAATTGATCGGCGCCGGCGTTCAGGCCGGATTCGAGCGGCTGGAGCTGGAAATCCTGCCCGATAATGAATCGATGCTCGCCCTCGCGCGGCGCTTCTTCGAGCGGATCGAGGCGCGCGACGGCCGCCTGTTCGCCTCGATCGACCTGGCCGATGTCATGCGCTGGCCCGCATCCGCGTAAAACCTTGGTCAAGGTCGGCCTTGAGATCCTCGATGTCTTCGAGTCCAACCGAGAAGCGCAGGGCCGGCCCTTCCGGAGCCCAGGCGGTCGCGGTGCGATAGGATCGGCAGTCGAAGGGGATGACCAGGCTCTCGTAGCCGCCCCAGCTGTAGCCCATGGCGAATAGCTCCAGTCCGTCGAGCAGCGCGGCAAGGGCGGCCTTGGAAACCGGCTTGAGAATCACCGAGAACAGGCCCGAGGCGCCGAGAAAATCGCGCTTCCAGATCGCATGTCCAGGGTCGCTCTCCAGGCCAGGGTGCAGCACGCGTAAAACTTCCGGGCGCTGCTGAAGCCATCTCGCCAGCGCAAATCCCTGACGCTCCGCCTCGCGCAGGCGCAGATCCATGGTCCGCAAGCCGCGCAAGGCCAGAAAAACGTCGTCCGGCCCGGCGCACATGGCGAACAGGTTGAACGTCTGGCGCAACGGCTTGAGCCATTGTTCATTGGCCGACACCAGGCCGAGCAGCAGGTCGGAATGGCCGGACAGATATTTGGTGCCGGCCTCCACGGCGAGATCGACCCCGCGCTGATGCGGCGGGAAGAACAAGGGCGTCGCCCAGGTGTTGTCCATGATCACGCAGGCGCCGCGCGCATGCGCGACTTCCGCGATGGCGGGAACGTCCTGCATTTCGAAACTCTGCGAGCCCGGCGCCTCGACCAGCACGGCCCTGGTGTTGGGCCGCATCACGGCCTCGATCTCGGCGCCGACGAGCGGATGGTAATAACTCGTCTCCACGCCCATTCGGGCTAAAAACAAATCGCAAAAGGTCCGGGTCGGCTGATAGGCGGAATTGGTGACCAGCAGATGGTCGCCGGTTTTCACCGCCGTGAGCAGGGCGACGGTGATCGCGGCGAGGCCCGAGGCGGCCAGAACCGTGCCCGCGGCGCCGGCGATTTCCGACCACGCTTTTTCCAGCGCCTCGGTGGTCGGCGTGCCCAGCGTGCCATAGACGAAGCGTTTTGTGTGCCGCGCTTCGAGATCGGCGAGGGTCGGCTGCAACACGGTCGAGCCGCGATAGATCGGCGTATTGACGAAGCCGAACTGTTCGAACGGGTCGCGCCCCGCGTGAACCAGTTTTGTGCGCACACGCCTGTCTTGTTGCGATGGCGGGCTTGATTTGGACATCGGGCGAAAACCTTTGGGGAGAAAACCTTGTCGCCCGAGCTTGGCGGCAGGGAAGGGGGCGCGTCAAGGGCGGCGCCGGGCGCGCTCAAGCTTGTTATTTGGCGGTTTGGTTTTCGCCTCGTACAAATGGCGCCTGACGAGAGCAGGCCTCAGGCGGCGCGCAGGGCGGCGCGAAGGGCGGAGATCGAGACGAGGGCGTCATGTTCATTTTCGACCTGATCGGTCGCGCATTGGCCGAGTTTCTGACCGAGGAGCGCGACAGCGGCGCCGCGAGTCCGCCGACGCCGCCCGATGTCCTGCTCGCCTCTCTGCGCCCCTGCGATGTGCTGCTGGTCGAGGGCAAGGCCCGCATTTCCTCGGCGATCAAATATCTGACCCATTCGACCTGGTCCCATGCCGCGCTCTATGTCGGCCCGTCGCGCCAATCCGGCGCGCCTTGCCTGATCGAGGCGGATCTGGTCGGGGGCGTGCGCCAGGTCGGCGTCGAGCGCTACGCCGGCTTTCACACCCGCATCTGCCGGCCGGTCGGGCTCGACGACGCCGATCGAAAGGCGATCGTAAGCTTCGCCGAGGAGCGGCTTGGCAATCGCTACGATCTGCGCAATGTCGTCGATCTCGCGCGCTATCTCCTGCCCAACCCGCCCATTCCCTCACGCTGGCGGCGGCGGATGCTGGCTGTGGGCAGCGGCGATCCGACCCGCGCGATCTGTTCGACCCTGATCGCCCAGGCCTTCCAGTCGATTCAATATCCGATCCTGCCCGAGATCGAGCTGATCCGGGCAAGCGGGGACGACTGTCCGGATTGCGTCAAGGAAATCCTGCACATCCGCCATCATTCCCTGTTCACGCCACGCGACTTCGACGTTTCGCCCTTTTTCGAGATCGTCAAGCCGACCCTCGAAAGCGGCTTCAATTTCAAGACCGTTCAATGGGCGGACGTGCCCGAGACCATCGATTGAAAACGCCCTAAACCCCCGCCTTGCGGAACAGGTCGTCGAGCGCCGGCGGCGGCGCGGCGACTTCCTGTTTGAGGAAGGCGAGCAGGCTGATTTCGGCAGACGTCAGCGCCCCCGGCCGCGCGAGATGGGCGACGAGCCAGGCGGTCTCGTCCGCGTCGATTTTTTCCGCTTGCGCCCGTTCCCTGTCATCGGCGTCGAGCTGGGCGCGCAAGTCGTCGTCCGCCATCTCAATCGGCGTTTTCAGGTCTTCAAGGGTCGGCCGCTTGATCCAGCTGAACATCGCGCTGAGGAAACCGCCGAAACCCGTCGCCGGCGCGTCTTCGAACGCCTCCAGCGATTTCACCTCCGCCGCCTGGGGCGTGCCGTGAAAGGCTATGCCCATCAGATAATTGCCGACGGCCTGGGCGAAAAATTTGTCGAAAGCCGGATCGATCGCGCTCCTTGCGCCCGCATGGGCGATGCGGAGCAAAACCTCGGCCTCGTCGCGGCTGACATGGAGCGAAGATTTTTCGTCGGTGGCATAGACCGCCAGGCGCAGATTTTCGACATCGCGAGCGTCGATGCGGCCGGCGGGATGGCCGGGCCGGCCCTGCGTGACGGCGGCCTCGATTTCGCCGAGGCAGAAGCCTGAAAGCGTCGAAGGCAGGCTGACCGCATAGCGCATGGTTTCGGTGAGCAGCCGCATTTCGGTCGGATAGGAAAGTTGGTTGGCTTGAATCTGCCCAATGAGCCAATCAGAGCCCTCGGCCGAAATATATTGCGGCGGATCGGCCTGATCGACCAGCAGATCGACGGCGATATCGGCCAGCAATTGCGCATAGTCCGGCGAATCCCCACCGTTCCACGCCAAAGCGCGGGAAAAATCGGCCCGCGAAGCCTTGCCATTTTCGAAGATCGAACGGCGCAAGGCGGCGAGCGGGGAAAGGTTTTCAACATCGGTCATCGAACACTTCCCAAACAAAAAGCGTTTCCGCCAGCTTGCGGCAAAAGCCTTTCATTCAGATGAAGGCGTCATCCCTCCCCCTCGTGGGGAGGGTGGCCGCGAAGCGGCCGGGTGGGGGGCAACACACCTAAACGCCAGCCGTTCGCACCCCCACCCCAGCCCTCCCCACAAGGGGGAGGGAGGGCCTGCGACGATCGATGCGGCATGGCCGCGGGATTGCTTCGTCACCTGGGCCTCTCGCGGGACGTTCGCGACGCCGTGCTGGCGCTCAAGCCTTTTCCGGGTCCAGCCTTGACAATTCCGCATCGAAGGCGCGCCGAAAACTTTCGCCTTCTTCCGCCGGGAGATACGCGGCCATTTGCGGGAAAATCACGCGATAGAGCGACAATTGCGCTGGCTCCCACGGCATTTCCTCCGCCGCGCGGGCCTCGCCGAGAAGCTTTCCAAGCCGCGACCGCACTTTTCCCAGGTCAGGCCGATAGACCGGCGCGGCCGGGGCGCCGAACAGGTCGATTTGATTGTCTTTTGCCGCCTGACTCGCCCGCGCCATGGTTTTGCGCTCCCCCTCGAATCGCATTCATCTTGCCGCGCGATTGCGGCGGGAGCGAGAGGCAAAAAAACTTATCCCCGGTCGGGAAAGGCGGCGCGATAGGCGGCGTCGATTTTTTGCATCTGTTCGACGGTGAAGGCCAGCGAAGCCGCAATCGCCGCGACATGGTCGATCTCGTCGAGCGTCAGGACGCGGCCTTTGCGCGATTTGAGATATTTTTCCAGCACCTGATAACCGCCGATGTCAAAGTCCCAGACGTTTTGCGGCACGGGCGCGAAAAATTGTTTGTCGTTGATGGCGACGGATTCTTCCGCCTCGGCATAGCGGACGAATTCGACGCGATTGTCGCCCTTGCCGTGATAATCGCCGAGTTTTTGGCGCGGAAATTCGCGCAGCAGATGGGCCTGAACCAAGGCCCATCCCAGCAGCGACAGCCGCTCGAAATCCTCGGCGCGTTCCGGGAAGGGAACGCGGGGGAAGTCGATGCGCAGAAATTCCGCATACAGCCGACGATAGGTCGGGGCGTGCAAGACCGCGTAAATATAGCCAAGGATTTCTTCGGGCGTGTAGTGATGGGTGTAGCGAGCGTCGATAAATTGCCTGAAGGAGCTGTGAAAATTTTCCTCTTTCGTTTCGCCGATAAGGCGTAACGGAAACACATAAGTTATATCATAAGACGACGCACTTTTGTGCGCAGCAATTGACGATGAACAAAATACCGCGCCCTCATCTTTGGTGATTCGCGTCGTCAATAGCGCAATATTATCGACTACCAAATGCCTCATTACTTCGTCGCGAGTTCGGAAAACTAATTTTCGATCATAATAAATTTTCCTCTCGTCGAACGGCCTAAACGCGTAGCTTCTGACAAGCGCTTTATCAAATTTTTCAGTCTTGAATGCACTTCTGACATCGGCTAGCTTCCATTGATAGTTGTCGCCGACGGAATATTTTTGCCGTATTTCGTCGTCAGAAATAGTTTGGTCTAAGAAAGTTTCAATTTTCTTCGCGATCTCGGCGTCATCAATAGCAACAACTAAGCCATCTCGCGCCGTAACGACACCGGTTACAAAAGCCTTAAATATATTGTCAACTGCATAAAAGCCGTTATACTGTTGTTGTAGACTCTGATTTTGGGGAATAAACAAGAAATGCGGCGCTGCTGGGGTTAAGTTTTGCCAATTTATTTCTCCCAACGTCACCTTCGAAAGGGTCAAATATTTCTCAATTCGTGTCCCCCACATTTCGGCGTGTAAAATGGCCTTAGGTAGATCCGGAGAACGAACAAACACACTGATGGCCACGCCTTGCTCGATGTCAAAGACATTTTCATCCTTTGAACCATCTGGTGGAATCTGTTTCTTTTTAGTGCTTCCATGCAGATCAATAATATAGATTTGATCAAAAGTCTGCATTAACGAATGACGCATTCCCCGAAAAGTTGGATTGTCGATCCACGAGTGATTTGTTATGACGCCAACAACTCCGTCACGACAAAAGAGCATTTTTTCTTCAGCGAATGCGATAAATTTAACATAATCATCATGAAGCCAGTGCTTTTTTTCACCAAAGTAGACCCCGTCGATAAATTTGTATTTTTCAATTAACGCACGTGCGGCCTTTCCCATATTTCGTGACAATGCGTAATAAGGGGGATTGCCGGTGATCACCAAAATAGGCTTTTCCTTCACCATTTGCGCCGCCTCGACCTCGGCAGTCACGGCCGGAACGATAAAGTTCTTTTGTGGCTCAATCGGCTCCAGCGTGTTGGTCAGAAACACCTGAAGCCGCTCGCCCGGCCCCAGCGCATGGCCCTTGTCGGCGAGATATTGCGACAGTTTGAGATGGGCGATCGTGTAGGGCGCGATCAGATATTCGAAACCGAAAATGTTTTTCAGCAGATGTTCGCGGGTCAGCAGCGCCGCCCGCGCCGTGTCCGCGCCGCCGATATTGTCGAAAATCCGCTCGAAAACTTCGAGCAGGAAAGTGCCGGTGCCGCAGGCGAAATCCAGCACCGTCACCTTCTTGTGGTCGGCGAGGCCGTCCCCGATGCCAAAGCTCTGTCTCAAGATGTCGTCTATGGCGCGGACGATGAAATTGACCACCGGCGGCGGGGTGTAGTAGACGCCGCGCGATTTTTTCATCTTGGAATCGTATTTGGCGAGAAAATCCTCGTAGAAATAGATGAACGGGTCGCGCTCGAACAGGCGATGCTCTTCCTCGTCGCGCGCCCGCACGTTTCGGCTGATAGCCCTGCGGTTCCTGAACGACAGGTCCTCGCGGATCGCCGTGAGGTCGAGGCCGTTGACGATGGAAAGAATCTCCTCGATCACCCAGCGGATTCCGCCATATTCGGGCGCGGACAGATCATCGAGAAACTGCACCAGTTCGCGGATCAGGCGGAAGGAGCCGGGCACGAATTGCCGGGCGTTGGCGAGTGTCACCGCCTCGTCGCCGGAATTGAGCCGCGCCAGGAACAGGCCATAGGCGAGCATCTGCGCGAAAGCGTCGGCGAATTCGCCGAGCGTCAGTTCGTGAAAAATCTGATCGCGGAAAATCTCGTAGAGACCGTAAAGCCGGCCCTCGCGATGCTCGCGCTCCTGCCGTTCCAGTTCCTCGCCGAGAAATTCGCGCAGCAAATGGCTGCGCGTCGCCAGAGCCAGCGCCAGACGCGAGGCGCGGCCAATGCCCTCGGGCGGCGTTGAGAAAAACGCGGCGAGCAGGTCGGCGATGGCCTGGACCCGCTCGGGGCGCGGCGGCTGCGGACGGCCTTCCAGATCGCTGGGGAAGGCCAGCAATTCGCGGCCATTGACCTTGCCGTCGCGCAGCCAGATGAATTGCAGATAATCGGTGAGCAGAATATTGCCGGACAGTTGCTTGTAGCGCTTGATCTGGTCCGACTTGAGCACCTCGTCGAGATTGGCGCCCAGGGCCTTGACCTCGACATAGCCGACGATCATGCCGTTCTTGATCGCCTTGAAATCCGGCCCGCCCTTGCCGGGGACCTTTTTCGCCTCGTGAATGAGCCGGATCGCCGGGTCGGCCTCGGCGCAGAGCTTTTCGAGCAGGCTTTGCAACGCGGAGCGATCCGACAATTCGGTCTTGTCATCGCGGTCCTGTCGCAAGGCGTGCAAATAGCCGTCAAAAAACCCGATCATCGCAATATCCATCGTCGCGGAAAACAGGATTAGAGGGATTCGCCTCCAATGGACAGGGCGGAAGACGCGGCGACGTTCTCGGAATTTTCAGGTTGCGGTAGATTCGAAAATCGGCGCCGCTTTCGCGTATGGACTCGACCGGCGCCATTTGTCGGCGTCGTGAGTTCGAACAGGACTGAATCCGCGCAAAAATTCAATGGCAGGTTGCAAAGCGGTGTGCAAAACTGTGCAAAAACGCGCGTTTTTTTGCAAATTTCCGCGATTTTCCTGACAAAAGTCGCCACTTTTTGATCATACAACCGAACGGTTGTGCAGGAATCGCGCTTCCGAAAATTTTGCGGCGCGCCGGTCCTTCGAGCGTCATCCCTGCGAAAAGTAGCATAAGAAACAATAAATTAGATCATCCTATAGCGGAGCTTTCGCCATCCGTTTGAGGCGATGAATTGGCGCTGATGTTCCACATGAAACAAAACAAGAACGCAATTTTTGCGCTCGCAACAAGCGCTGTCCCCCTCGGAGTGCGCCGGCGCGTCTGTTTTGCAAATGATCCGATCAGCTCATACGCTTGGCGGGAATGGAATCGCCGCCTATGCGCAGATCAATCTTGCCGACCCGGATCGCCGCCGCGATGGTCCTGATCGTCGGCCTTGTCGCCGGGCGGGCGGCGCGCGCCGATACGCTCGATGCGGCGCGCGCCCGCGGTTTCGTGGTCTGCGGGGTCAATATCGGGCTTGCGGGTTTTGGCCTGCCCGACGATCGCGGCGTGTGGCGCGGTTTCGACATCGACACCTGCCGCGCGGTGGCGGCGGCGATTTTTGGCGATCCCGCCAAGGTGAAA
This sequence comes from uncultured Pseudomonadota bacterium, assembly GCA_963703385.1. Lineage (GTDB taxonomy): Bacteria > Pseudomonadota > Alphaproteobacteria > Rhizobiales > Beijerinckiaceae > Rhodoblastus. Next base: position 1,787,499 of record OY969816.1, on the reverse strand, counting down.
TATATCCCGCTGTCTTCAAAAGACCGCTTCACCGCCTTGCAGTCGGGCGAGGTCGATCTTCTGTCGCACAACACCACCTGGACCGAGTTGCGCGAAGTCGGGCAGGGGCTTTTGTTCACGGCGATCAATTTTTACGACGGCCAGGGTTTTCTGGTCCCCAAAAATCTGGCGATTGCTTCCGCCCTGAAACTCGATGGCGCCTCGGTCTGCGTCCAGCAGGGCACCACCAATGAACTCAATCTCGCCGATTTCTTCCGCTCGCATGGGCTGAAAATGGAGCCGGTGGTTTTCGCCACCGCCGACGAGGCGATCAAGGCCTATGAACTCGGGGCGCTGCGACGCTTTTTCCACCGACGCCTCCGGGCTTTACGCCGAACGCCTGAAACTGACCCATCCGGACGACCATGTCGTGCTCAAGGAAACCATTTCCAAAGAACCTTTTTCCCCGGCGGTGCGCCAGGGCGACGACCGCTGGTTCAATCTGGTGAAATGGACGCAATTCGCGCTTGTCGACGCCGAGGAGCTGGGCGTGACCTCGCAAAATGTCGAGGCGATGAAAAAGTCCCGGAATCCCGAAATTCGCCGCCTGCTTGGGCAGGAGGGCGATTATGGCGCGGGGCTCGGCCTGACGCCCGACTGGGCGGCGCGGATCCTGGAAGCCGTCGGCAATTACGGCGAAATTTTCGAGCGCAATCTCGGACATGAGTCGGCCCTGAAAATCCCGCGCGGCCTCAATGCTTTGTGGCGGGACGGCGGGCTGCTCTATGCCCCGCCGGTGCGATGAGGACGCCGGCGGTGCGACGCCTCGCGATCCAGGCCGGGCTGCTGCTCGCGTTTTGCGCGCTGTTCGCTTTTGCCTTCCTCAACGCCCGCGACAATCTTCGCGCGCTTGGTATCCCGACCTCCTTCGCCTTTCTGCGCGATGTCGCCGGCTTCAGCATCAACCAGAGCCTGATTTCCTTTTCGCCGCTGTCGACCTATGGCCGCGCTTTGCTGGTCGGCTTGCTCAACACCTTGCTGGTTTCGGTCCTGGCGGGGATTTTCGCCACAACGATCGGTTTTGCCGCGGGCTTCGCGCAACTGTCGCGCAATCTCGCGCTGTCGCGGCTGGCGGCGGCCTATGTCGGGATCGTGCGCAACCTGCCATTGCTGCTGCAAATCCTGTTCTGCTACGCCGCTTTGCTCGCGCCGCTGCCGGGGCCGGCGCAGTCTTATCATTTCGCCGGCTTTATCCTGAACGATCGCGGTTTGTTTGCGCCCGCGCTCTCTTATCCTCATTTTTGGCCGGCGATCGACTGGCCCTTGTTCGATCCGGCGCTCAACCGCTTCAATGTCGTCGGCGGCTGGCGCTTGTCGCCGGAGGCTTGCGCGCTCATCCTCGCTCTGTCGGTCTATACCGGCGCCTATATCGCCGAGATCGTGCGCGCCGGGGTGCAAAGCGTGGCGCGCGGCCAGGCAGAGGCGGCGGCGGTTTTGGGCCTGAGCGCGGCGCAGGCGCGGCGCCTGGTGATCCGGCCGCAGGCGATGCGGGTGATCCTGCCGCCGCTGATCAGCCAATATCTGGCGATGACCAAGAATTCGTCGCTCGCCGCTTTTGTGGGCTTCGCCGATCTGATGCAGGTCTCGGGCACGATCCTCAACCAGACCGGCGCCGCCTTGCAGGTCATGGCGCTGGTGATGGCGCTCTATCTCGCTCTCTCCCTGGCGACGCTCGCCCTGGTGCGGCTCTACCAGCGCCGCCTGCGCTGGGGAGGGCGGACATGACGGATTCTTGGCGCGCCGCGCCGATCCCGCAACGCCCGCCGCCGAAATTTTCGCGCCCGTTCCTTGCCGTTCTGCGCGAAAATTTTTTCGCCGATTGGACCTCCGCCGGGATCACTTTCGCCGTCGTGGCCCTTCTGGCCCTCGCGCTGCCGCCGCTGTGGCGTTTCCTGATCGAGGACGCGGTGTGGCGGGCGCCCGACGGCGCTTTGTGCCGCGCGCCGGGGGCGGGGGCCTGCTGGGCCTTCATCGCCGCCAAGACGCCGTTTTTCCTCTATGGCTCCTATCCGCCCGACCAGCGCTGGCGCGTCGATCTCGCCTTTGGCCTCGCCGCCGCGCTGATTTTTTGGGCGCTGTGGCCGGACGCGCGGGGCAAAAGCCTTGCCGCGCTCGGCTTTTTCGTCGTCCTGCCTTTGGTCGGTTTCGCGCTGCTCAACGGCGCGCCAAGCCTGGGCCTGCCCAAGGTGGGGACCAATCTGTGGGGCGGCGCCATGGTGACTTTGCTGGTGGCGCTGACCGGCATTGTCGTCGCGCTTCCCGGCGGCGCGCTGCTGGCGCTGGGGCGGCGCTCGGACCTGCCGGCGCTGCGGCTTCTGTGCGCGGGGCTGATCGAATTCGCGCGCGGCGCGCCGCTGATCGCGGTGCTGTTCATGGCCAACGCCATGCTGCCTCTGTTCCTGCCGCCCGACTGGGCGCCTGACCGGCTGCTGCGGCCCATTTTCGGCGTCGCGCTGTTCGCCTCGGCCTATATGGCGGAAGTGGTGCGCGGCGGGCTCAACGCCGTGCCGGCGGGGCAAGGCGAGGCGGCGCAGGTTTTGGGGCTTGGCCGGATCGCGACTTTGCGCTTCGTCGTCCTGCCGCAGGCTTTTGCCGCGGTGATCCCGGCGATCGTCAACAATTTCGTGGCTCTGTTCAAGGACACGACTTTGGTGGCGATCGTCGGCATATTCGATTTTCTGCATAGCGTGGATGTCGCGCGGCTCGATCCGCGCTGGGCCGGCCCGAAAATAGCCGTCACGGCCTATGTCTTCGCCGGCCTGTTCTATCTCGCCTTCTGCCTGTCCATGTCGGCCTATGCGCGCGGCGTGGAGCGGCGGCTGGCCTCGGGCCGTCATCAAAGTCATGTGTGAAGACGGCAAGCTGACATGGAACGCAAGCTTCGCCGGGGCGTTCTATGCGGAAAGTCACTAGGCGCGCGGCATGCGGCGTTTAACATTGCTTGGCCATGACGGCTTCAAGGGGGGAGACGAATATGAAAAAATATATTGCAGAAGTCATAGGGACCGCGGCTCTGGTGTTTTTCGGCTGCGGCTCGGTCACCATGGGCGGATTGGGCTCGGTGCTCGGTTCGGGTCAGGCCTTCGCGCCGCTCGGCGTGCTGGCCATCGCCCTCGCCTTCGGTCTGACGCTCGCGGCCCTCTGCTATGGCATCGGCCCGGTGTCGGGCTGCCACGTCAATCCGGCGGTTTCGTCGGGCGCCTGGGCGGCGGGCCGGCTCTCCACCGGCGATCTGATCGGCTATATCGTTTCCCAATGCATCGGCGCGATCATTGGCGCGAGCGTGCTTTATGCGATTTTGGCCGGTCATAACGGCGGCTGGGACCTCGCCAAGGACGGCCTCGGCCAGAACGGCTGGTCGGACTATTCGACGGCCTCCGCCTTCATCGCCGAATTCGTCGGCACGTTCTTCTTCCTGGTGGTCATTCTCGGCGCGACCTCCGAGAAGGGCATCACCCCGGTTGCGGGCGTGGCCATCGGCGTGGCCTTGCTTGTCGTTCACATCAACCTGATCCGGGTCACCGGCACCTCGGTCAATCCGGCCCGTTCGCTCGGCCCGGCTCTGTTCGTCGGCGGCAAGGCGCTGGCGCAGCTCTGGCTGTTCATCGTCGCGCCGATCGCCGGCGCGGTCGCGGCGGGCGCGCTGTTCCGCGCCAAGATCATCGAGCCCTGATCGGCAAAGCCCAAGGCAAGCTTGCCCTGCCGAGGCGCCGCGTCTATAAGCGCGGCGCCTTCTCTTTCAACGGAATTCCTGCCCATGGCGATCGAACGCACTTTCTCCATCATCAAGCCCGACGCGACCCGCCGCGATCTGACCGGCGCGATCAACGCCAAGATCGAGGGCGCCGGCCTGCGCATCGTCGCGCAGAAGCGCGTCCACATGACCCGTGGCCAGGCCGAGACCTTTTACGCGGTCCACAAGGAGCGCCCGTTCTTCGGCGAGCTGGTCGAGCAGATGTCGGCGGCGCCGGTCGTCGTCCAGGTGCTCGAAGGCGACGACGCCATCAAGCGCTACCGCGAGGTGATGGGCGCGACCAATCCGGAAAAGGCCGATCCGGGCACGATCCGCAAGGATTTCGCGCTGAACATGGGCGAGAATTCCGTTCATGGCTCCGACGCGCCGGAAACCGCCGCGACGGAAATCGGGCAATGGTTTTCGGGCAACGAAATCGTCGGCTGAACCGACCGCCAAGATTTGGTTTCATGACGCCGGGCCGCAAGCCCGGCGTTTTGTTTGCGCGCCGATCACATTTCTGTGAACTTTAGAACGAAAAAATATATGATTATTAGGACAGAAAAACCAACTTATCATTTCTAGAGTATAGCAATTCATGACTTTTTCAGGCTAATAAGTGTTTATTTGGCCATGGATACCTAAATACAGTTGTCGTATATATGCGTAAAGTAATCTAGATGCTATCGTATAGCACGATAACCTGTTAATAGTTGACAGTTGTTTACGTCATTTTTATGCCTGAGTTTGAGGTGAAGGCTACGCCATCGTCAACAATACGGAGGCGTATGCATTGCGTAAGTTAGCTATTGTAGGTGCGTGTATCGGTATGTCATTCCTTTCCTTGCCTGTGCAGGCGCAGAGCTGGTCCGGCAGGGCGTCCTACTATTCAGGCAGCGGGCGCACCGCCAGCGGCGGTCATGTCGGCTCCCTGACGGCGGCGCATCGGTCGCTGCCCTTCGGCACGAAAGTGCGCGTCACCAACCTTTCCAACGGCCGCTCGGCGGTCGTGACGATCAACGATCGCGGCCCCTTCGTGCACGGCCGGATCATCGACGTCTCCACGGGCGCGGCCAACGTGCTGGGCATGCGCCATGCCGGCGTCGCCCACGTCCGCGTTTCGACGCTCTGATCTTTTCCGGAACGGACGTCCGGAGGGCCGCCCGCCGAGGGCGGCCCTTTTTCATGTGCGCCCAGCATGGGCGCATTCTTGTGGGTGGAAGTCCCACCGTAAGCTGGTCACGGCAAACGAAGTGAAGCGCAACTGCGGAAGGGTGACCGACCGTGGGGAGGAAGCGTGGATCGAAGCTGCGGGCCGATGAACAAGAACCGGATAGAAGGCGCTGCCGACCAGGGCGAGCGGGCATGAAACCGCGAAGCTCTCGTGATCAAAGGGAAGCGGCGTAAATCCGGCGGTCGCGCAGTGAAGGAATGCGCTCTTACCTGGGGAGGTCTCGCCTCACGCCTGAAAGGGCGACGGTGTCGAGCCGGAGCGAGAAGTCAGCAGAGGTCGTAGTAGTTGGTGGGAGACCGCTGGCGAAGGGCCGAACGAGGGAAAGTGTTCGACGCCGTGTCGATGCGGAGCACATTGCATCAGATGCCTGTGCAAACAGGGCGGTCCGGGACAGCGGGCGGTGAAGCCGCGCGCGACTCGAACAGCGATGAAGTGCTCGGCCCGCGACATGAGACGGGCGACACAGGGTCGGGGCTGCTACAAGCGGCTCTGACGCGGGAGAACCTGCAACAGGCTTGGAAACGGGTGCGGTCCAACAAAGGGGCGGCCGGTGTTGACGGTCTGAATATCGACCAGACCGCCGAATATCTGCGCGCCGCATGGCCCACGATCCGCGAACAATTGTTGTCAGGCAGGTACCGGCCGATGCCGGTGCGACGGGTGACGATCCCGAAACCTGATGGCGGCGAGCGTGAGCTTGGCATCCCGACGGTGACGGATCGGCTGATCCAGCAGGCGTTGCTACAAGTCCTGCAACCCATCCTTGACCCAAGCTTCAGCAAACACAGCTACGGTTTCCGTCCTGGTCGAAGCGCGCATGACGCCGTACTCGCGGCGCAATCATACGTGCAATCGGGCCGGCGAATCGTGGTGGATGTGGACCTGGAGAAATTCTTCGATCGGGTCAATCACGACATCCTCATCGACCGCCTGCGAAAGCGGATCGTGGACGCCGGTGTCATCCGGTTGGTCCGGGTCTACTTGCACAGCGGGATCATGGCGGATGGCGTGATCCTGGAGCGCGCGAAAGGAACTCCGCAAGGAGGGCCGCTCTCGCCGCTGCTGGCGAATGTCCTGCTCGATGAGGTGGACAAGGAGTTGGAGCGTCGAGGCCATTACTTCGTGCGCTATGCCGACGACGCGAACGTCTATGTTCGTAGCCGGAAAGCGGGCGAACGGGTGATGGCGCTGCTTCGACGGCTGTATGGCGCACTGCGTCTCACGGTCAACGAAGCCAAAAGCGCGGTGGCGAGCGTGTTTGGCCGCAAGTTCCTAGGCTACAGCTTCTGGACGGCCCCAGGGGGCGCGGTCAAGCGAGGGGTCGCCGCCAAGCCGATGGCGACGTTCAAACAACGCATCCGGCAACTCACCCGCCGCTCAGGCGGGCGCGGCATGCAGGATGTGGTGGACCGCTTACGGACTTACGTCCTGGGATGGAAGGCTTACTTCCGATTGGCGCAAACACCGAAGGTCTGGCTAAAACTGGATCAATGGATGCGCCACCGGCTGCGGGCCATCCAGCTTAAGCAGTGGAAACGCGGCAAGACCATGCACCGAGAACTGCTGGCGCTCGGAGCCAAACCCAACGTGGCGCGAACAATCGCGGCAAACAGCCGCCGCTGGTGGCGCAACAGTGGGCTCCTCCTTAACGCCGTGCTGACTCTGCAATGGTTGGACAAGCTGGGGATGCCCCGTCTCTCCTAACCTCAATCCCTCGAACCGCCCGGTGCGGACCCGCATGCCGGGTGGTGTGGCAGGGGTGCGATCCGACAGGATCGCCCTCTATGCCTATTTTTTGGCGGAGAAAAAGCGCGCCTCGATCCTCTTCGCATAGGCGACGAGATTGGGGGCCTCCTCCATCGCGTCGCGCGCCGCGCTGTTGAAGAGGGGAGAAAGCCCGCTCATCGCGAAAGCGCCGAGCGTGGCGTCGGCGCCGCGCGGTTCGTCGCCGAACAGAAAAGGCGTGTCGCCGAGCAAAACCGCGCAGGCCGCGACGCCGCGCCGCGCGAGTTCGCGCCGTTCCTCCGGGCTATGGCGGCACATGCCCTGGGCGTAGGCCGCCTTGCGGATCTTGCCGCGCACCATCTTGCGCAGGAACGGCCGCAGCGGCGCCGGCGCGGAATCGAAAAAATGGGCCGGTCCCCTGGCGAAATTCTCGTCGTCGAGCCAGCGGTCGATCATCACCAGCCAGTAAAGATGGTCCTCGCAAAATTTCTCGAGCGCCCAGGCTTGCGCCTTCTGTTCGGGCGTCAGGCCGGAATCGTAGTCGAAGCCGTATTTCTTCTCGATGTGGAAGCGGATGAAGGTGGAATTGGCGATGGTCTCGCCGGCATCGTCGATGAAGGGCAATTTGCCCTTGGGCGCCTTGAACGGGGCGTCCCGCTTCGGCGCATAATCGAGCCCGGCCATTTGCAGGAGGATCATCGCCTTCATGACAAAGGGGCTGCCGTCGGGCAGGCCCATGGACGGCCCAAAAACATGTAGCGTGATCATGGTCGTCCCCCTGCGGGGCGAGGATGAGCTTTTCCTCTCCTGAGTTCAAGCACTCGGCCAGAGCAGGGCGTCCGGGGGCGGGGGCTCGCCTTCGATCAGCACCCGCGCGCCGTCGATCCGCGCGGCGCCGCTGGCGACGAGTTTTAGCGCCAGCGGATAGATGCGGTGCTCCTGCGCCAGCACCCGCGCGCCGAGCGCTTCGGGCGTGTCGTCGCCCAGCACCGGCACGGCGGCCTGAACGATGATCGGGCCGGCGTCCAGTTCCGGGACGACGAAATGGACGGTCGCCCCGTGAATCTTCACGCCCTCTTTGAGTGCGCGCGCGTGGGTGTGGAGGCCGCGGAAGGACGGCAGCAAAGCCGGGTGGATGTTGAGCATGCGGCCGCGCCACTGCTCGACGAACCAGGGCGTCAGCAGGCGCATGAAGCCGGCGAGGCAGACGATTTCGACGCCATGGCCAATGAGTGTCTCATGCATCGCGCGGTCAAAACTTTCGCGGTCGCCAAAAGCCTTGTGATCGACGACCGCGGTCGCGATTCCCTGCGCACGCGCGAAATCCAGCCCGGCGGCGTCGGCGACATTGGACAGCACCAGCGCGATCTCGGCGGGAAATTCCGGCGCGCGCGCCGCCTCGACCAGCGAACGCATGTTGGAGCCGCGCCCCGAGATCAGCACGCCGACGCGTCTGCGGGAAAAAGTCACAGCGCGAGCTTTCCCTCGAAGGTGACGCGCTCGGACAAGCCGGCGATCCCTTGGGCCAACACGACATGGCCGAGCCGGACCGGGTTTTCGCCGGACTCGCGCAACGCGTCCTCGACTTCCGCCGCGCGCGAAAAATCGGCGACGACGATCATGCCGATCCCGCAATTGAAGGTCCGCAGCATTTCGCGCTCCGCGACCCCGCCAGTGGCCGCCAGCCATTGGAACACCGGCAGCACCGGAATGGCGTCGAGATGGACATGGGCCCCCAGGCCCTCGGGCAGCACGCGCGGAATATTTTCAAGATAGCCGCCGCCGGTGATATGGGCGAAAGCCTTGATGCCTTGCGTCTTGCGCAAACTCGCCAGCAGCGGCTTCACATAGATGCGGGTCGGCTCCAGCAGCGCCTCGGCGAGGCTTTGGGCCGGCGCGAAAGGCGCGGGGTCGGACCATTTCAGGCCGGCGCGCTCGACGATCTTGCGCACCAGCGAAAAGCCGTTGGAATGAACGCCCGAGGCGCGCAGGCCGAACAAGACATCGCCGTCGCAAATGTTTCCACGCGGCAGCAGGTCGCCGCGTTCGGCGGCGCCAACCGCGAATCCGGCGAGATCGTAATCGCCGCTGGAATAGACGCCGGGCATTTCGGCGGTCTCGCCGCCGATCAGCGCCGCGCCGGCTTCGAGGCAACCGGCGGCTATCCCCTTGACGATTTCCGCGCCGATTTCCGGGTTCAGCTTGCCGGTGGCGAAATAGTCGAGAAAAAACAGGGGCTCGGCGCCCTGGACCACCAGATCGTTGACGCACATCGCGACCAGGTCGATCCCGACCGTGCCGTGAAGGCCGCTCTCCACCGCGATCTTCACCTTGGTGCCGACGCCGTCATTGGCCGCGACCAGGATGGGGTCGGCGAAGCCGGCGGCTTTCAGGTCGAACAGGCCGCCGAAGCCGCCGATCTCGGCGTCGGCGCCGCGCCGCCGCGTGGCGCGCACCAGCGGCTTGATCAGATCGACCATGCGGGCGCCGGCGTCGATATCGACGCCGGCCTGCGAATAGGTCAGGCCCTCGGTCTTGTCGCCGGGCTGGGTCATGCGAAATCCTTCCTTTGCGCCGTTGCTCTAGCCGCTCAGCTTTGAGCTGGCAAGGCTTCGGGCCGGCGCGGCGCTTGCCGGCGCTCGCGCCCGAGTTTTATAGTTCAAGGCGGCCATCCGGCCGCGTTCGAGCGAATCTTCGATCATGAACAGAAAATGGTTCGCCTTCCTGCCCAATCTCATCAGCCTCGGACGGCTGGCGCTGGTGCCGGTCAGCGTGGACATGATCGCGTCCCGGCGCTGGCCCGAGGCCCTGGCGGTGTTTCTCGTCGCCGGAATGTCCGACGCCCTTGACGGCTGGGTCGCCCGGCGCTTCGACCTGCGCTCGGAGCTTGGCGCCTATCTCGACGCCATCGCCGACAAGGCCCTGCTGATCTGCGATTTCGTGACCCTGGCGATCGTCGAGGAACTGCCGATGGCTTTGGCGCTGCTCGTCGTCTCGCGCGACCTGATGATCATCGGCGCGGTCATCCTGTCCTGGCTGCTCGACCGGCCGATGGCAATCCAGCCTCTGGCGATCTCCAAGGCCAATACCTTCGCCCAGATCGGCCTGATCGCGGCTCTGCTCGCGGCGCTCGCCTTCGGCTGGCCGCCCGGCGTCTGGGCGGTCGCCGCGGAATGGGCCGTGGCGGCATTGACCTTGGCCTCGCTCGCGGCCTATTTCAAACGCTGGATGACGCATATGAGCGCCTGAGCGCATGTTCCCGAAAAGTTGAAGACTTTTCGGAGAGGAATATGCGCTGCTAAGCGGCTGGGGGGAGCGCGGTCCATGCGCATGGAATGGCAGATCGCTTTCTGGCTGGCCGTGCTGATTCTCTTCGGTGTCGCCGGCTATATGTTCGCCAGTGTGCTCGCGCCCTTCATCGCGTCGCTGGCGCTCGGCTATGTGCTCGATCCGGTGGTGACGCGCCTTCAGCGCCTGGGCCTCAACCGTCTTGCCGCGACTTTGGTCATTCTCGCGATCTTCCTGCTTCTGAACGCCGTCCTGATCTTCACCCTGGGCCCCATCCTCGGCCGGCAGCTTGTCGGCTTCGCCGAATCCCTGCCGGATTACGCCAACAAGCTGCAAAGCCTGATCGCCGGCGAGATCGCTCACCTGATCCAGAATTCCGGCGGCGACTGGCTCAAGAAATACGGCGTCGATCTGCCCGCCAGCGCCGACGAGCTGCAAAAGACGCTCGGCGGATTCGTCGGGAAGGGCACGCAATATCTCGGCAATTTCCTGCGCTCGCTGTGGACCGGCGGGCAGGCCCTGGTCGGGATCATAGCCCTGGTCGTGGTGACGCCGGTGGTGACCTTCTATCTCCTGCTGTCCTGGCCCGAGATGGTTTCCAACCTCCGCAGCCTGATTCCGCCGCGCTATCGCGCCACCGCCTTCACGCTGGCCGGCGAAATCGATCGCGCGCTCTCCGGTTTTTTGCGCGGCCAGTCGCTGGTCTGCCTGTTCCTGGGAACGTGGTACGGCCTCGGCCTCACCCTGATCGGGCTGAATTTCGGCTTTTTCATCGGCATTTCGGCGGGTTTCCTGAGCTTCATCCCCTATGTCGGCTCGACCGTCGCCCTGGTTTTTTCGATCATTGTCGCGCTGGTTCAGGGCTGGCCGCATCTCGGCCTGCTGGGACTGGCGCTGCTGGTGGTCGGATCGGGCCAGTTCCTTGAGGGCAATGTACTCTCGCCCAAACTGGTGGGCGAGTCGGTCGGGCTTCATCCGGTCTGGCTCATTTTCGCGCTTTTCGCCTTTGGCAGCCTGATGGGGGTCAGCGGCATGATCCTCGCGGTGCCGCTTGCCGCCGCGATGGGCGTGCTGATCCGCTTCGCGGTGAGGCGCTACAAGCAGAGCGCCTTGTTCAGCGGCATCGGCCTCGATTCCGCATGATCGGGCAATTGCCGCTCGACCTGCCGCATCGGCCGAATTACGCCGAGGAGGATTTTTTGGCCGCGCCCTCCAACCGCGAGGCGCTGGCGCTGCTGGGCCTGTGGCCCGACTGGCCTCATCGGCTGCTGGTTCTGACCGGGCCGCCGGGGGCGGGGAAAAGCCATCTCGGCGCGGTCTGGGCGCGGCGCGCGGGCGCGGCCGTCGTTGCGGCCCCAACACTCGAAATCGCCGCGCTGCCCGATCTGGTCAAGGCGCCGGCGCTGCTCATCGAAGACGCGGACCGGCCGCCGCCGCGCGAGACGGAATTGTTTCATCTCATCAATCTGGCGATGGAGCGCGGGACCTTCCTGCTGATCACCGCGCGCAAGGCGCCGGACGCCTGGGGCCTGCGCACCATGGATCTGCTCTCGCGTCTGCGCCGCGCGCCGAGCGTGGCGATCGGCCAGCCCGACGAGGTTTTTCTGCGCGCGATCCTGGTCAAATTGTTTCAGGACCGCCAGATCAGGGTCGAGGCCAATCTCATCGATTATCTCGCCTTGCGGCTCGACCGGTCGTTCGCGGCGGCGCAGACAATCGTCGCGGCGCTCGACGCCGAGGGCCTGGCGCGCGGGCGCCCGGTCACGCGCGCCCTGGCCGGCGAATTGCTCGCCTCGTCGCGCCACCGAGAACAAGATCAGGCTGAGGATCATGACGAGGATCATTGACGGATCGCCGCGCCGGGGCAAATCCTGTGACGAAAGCTTTGCGCAGCGTACAGAAAAGGCGACGAGGAAACATGACCGACGTGATCGTGGATATTCAGGCGGCGCAATCGAACGGCGAGGCTATGACCGGCGAGGCCCTGCGCGCTTCGCCCAAGAGATTCATCAATCGCGAATTATCCTGGCTCGAATTCAACCGCCGCGTGCTGCTGGAGGCCGCCAACGCCAGCCATCCGCTGCTGGAGCGCGTCCGTTTCGTCTCGATCTCGGCCAATAATCTCGACGAGTTCTTCATGGTCCGCGTCGCCGGCATCTGCGGCCAGGTGCGCAGCGGCGTCGAGACCCCCTCCGACGACGGCCTGTTGCCGGAAGAGCAATTGCCGCTCATCAACGCCCGCGTCTCCGAGCTGGCCGAGACCCAGGTCGGCCTGTGGTGCCAGCTGGAGGAGGACCTCAAGGCGGAACATGTCGCTTTCGTCGATCCGGCGGCGCTCAAAAAGGCGGAGAGAGTTCTGGCTCGACGACCATTTCTTCCAGCATATTTTCCCGGTGCTGACGCCGCTCGCGGTCGATCCCGCCCATCCCTTCCCCTTCATCCCCAATCTCGGCCTGACCCTGGCCTTCGACCTCGTCCATGGCCCGACCGGCGCGCGGATGCAGGCTTTGGTGCGCATGCCGAGCGTGATCGAACGTTTCATCCGCCTGCCCGACGCTCCCGGCGAGGGCATTCGCCTGGTTCTGCTGGAATCGGTGATCTTCACCCATGTCCAGAAATTGTTCCCCGGCTATCAGGTGAAGGCGCAGGGCGTGTTCCGGGTCATCCGCGACAGCGATCTCGAAGTCGAGGAAGAGGCGGAAGACCTGGTGCGTCTGTTCGAGACCGCGCTGAAGCGGCGACGGCGCGGCTCGGTGATCCGGCTCGAAACCGACTCGCACATGCCGAACGACATGCGCGACTTCGTCGCCAAGGAGCTCGACGTTCCGGCGGAGGATGTCATCGCGCTCGACGGCATGCTGGCGATGAGGGACCTGTCCGAAGTCGTCAACCTGCCGCGGCCTGACCTCAAATTCTTCTCCTATACCGCGCGTTTCCCGGAGCGGGTGCGCGACAATGGCGGCGACTGTTTCCTGGCGATCAAGCAGAAGGATCTCGTCGTCCACCACCCCTACGAATCCTTCGACGTGGTGGTGCAGTTCCTGATGCAGGCGGCGCGCGACCCCAATGTCGTGGCGATCAAGCAGACGCTCTATCGCACCTCGTCCGACAGCCCCATCGTCCGCGCCCTGATCGAGGCTGCGGACGCCGGCAAATCGGTGACGGCGCTGGTCGAGCTGAAGGCGCGTTTCGACGAGGAGGCCAATATCCGCTGGGCGCGCGACCTCGAGCGCGCCGGCGCCCAGGTGGTGTTCGGCTTCATCGAGCTCAAGACCCACGCCAAATTGTCGATGGTGGTGCGCCGCGAGGCGGGCGCGCTCGTCACCTACTGTCATATCGGGACCGGCAATTACCATCCGATCACCGCCAAGATCTACACCGACATTTCGCTGTTCACCGCCGATCCAGCGATTGGCCGCGACGTGTCGCGCATCTTCAATTTCATCACCGGATACGCCGAGCCGGCGGGGCTGGAGCGCATGGCGGTCTCGCCCTTCTCGCTCAAGAAGAAACTGCTCGACCATGTCGCGCAGGAGATCGCCCACGCCAAGGCGGGGCGCCCCGCCGCGATCTGGGCCAAGTGCAACGCTCTGGTCGATCCGGAAATCATCGACGCCTTCTACGAAGCGAGCCAGGCCGGCGTTCCGATCGATCTGGTGGTGCGCGGCATCTGCTGCCTGCGTCCCGGCATTCCGGGCCTCTCCGAAAATATCCGCGCCAAATCGGTGATCGGGCGTTTCCTCGAACATTCGCGCATCTACGCCTTCGGCGACGGCTACGGCCTGCCCCACGCCAAGGCGGCGGTCTATATTTCCTCCGCCGACCTGATGCAGCGCAATCTCGACCGCCGCGTCGAGGTTCTGATGCCGGTGACCAATCCGACCACCCACGAGCAGGTGCTGGAGCAGATCCTGCTCGCCAATCTGATCGACAACCGGCAGTCCTACCGCATCCTGCCCGACGGTTCGAGCGTGCGCGTCCAATGCGCCCCCAACGAGGAGCATTTCAACGTCCACAAATATTTCATGACCAATCCGTCGCTTTCGGGGCGCGGCAAGGCGCTGCGCGAGTCCAGCCCCAAAAGCCTTCAGAAAAAGGCCGGACGGCCCAAGAACGAGCAGGGTTGAGGCATGGTCAAGGGACAGGGCAGGCTGCCGGACGCGCGCCCGACGGCGATCGTGGACATCGGCTCGAATTCCGTTCGCCTCGTCGCCTATGAGGCCTTGTCGCGCGCGCCGACGCCTCTGTTCAACGAGAAGGCGATCTGCGGCCTCGGCAAGGGCGTCGCGACCAGCGGCGAACTCGCGCAGGAGGGAATCGACAAGGCGCTCGAAGCCCTGCGGCGCTATCGCAAGCTCTGCGAATTCATGCAGATCGAGGACATCCGCCCGGTGGCGACGGCGGCGTCGCGCGACGCGCGCAACGGCCCGCTGTTTCTCGCCGCCGCCGGCGAGGCGATCGGCCGCCCGATCGAATTGATCTCCGGCAGTCGCGAGGCCGAATTGTCGGGTTTCGGCGTGATCTCGACCTGCCACGTCGCCGACGGCGTGGTCGGCGACCTCGGCGGCGGGTCGCTGGAGCTGATCGACGTGAAGGCCGGCGGCGTCGGCGCCGGAGTCTCGCTCAAGCTGGGCGCCCTGACGCTGATGGACGCCTCGGGCCGCTCGCCCAGGAACGCCTTGCGCATCGCCAAACAGGCGATGGCTGCCTGCGCGCCGCTCGACCATTTGCGCGGGCGCACGCTCTATATCGTCGGCGGCGCTTGGCGCTCGCTCGCCAGATTGCACATGGCCCAGCGCAATTATCCGCTCGACGTCATGCACGGCTATGTCATTCCCGCGCGCGAGGCCGCCGATTTCGCCTCGCTGGTCGAGCGCGTGGACACCGACGCTCTGGTCGCCGTCGGCGCCATTTCCCAGGCGCGCCGTCCGACGCTGGCCTATGGCGCCGTGGTGCTGGAGGAGATCATCAGGCGCGGCAAGCCGGGCAGGGTGGTGGTGTCGATCGGCGGTCTGCGCGAGGGCCTGCTCTATGAGCAGCTCGATCCGGAAAAGCGCGCGCGCGACCCGCTGCTGGAAAGCGCGCGCGAGCATAATATCCTGCGCTCGCGCTCGCCGCGTCATGGCGAGGAGCTGATCCACTGGAGCGACGCCTTCATGGCGTCGAGCCATATCGACGAAACCGCGGAAGAAAAACGCCTGCGCCACGCCGCCTGCCTGTTCGGCGACATCGGCTGGCGCACCTCGCCCGATTATCGCGCCGAACTCTCGCTGAACCTGATCGCGAATTCGCCCTTCGTCGGCGTCGATCACCCGGGACGCGCCTATCTCGGCTTGGCGGTCGCCTATCGCCATCTCGGCGTCGACGAGGACGTCAATCCGCAGATGCGCAGCCTCGCCACGCCGCGTCTGATGGACCGCGCCCGCATCCTCGGGGTGGCGCAAAGGGTCGCCTATAATGTCTCGGCGTCCGCACCGGGCGTGCTGCTGCGCACCAGGCTCTTGTGCGGCAAGGGCAAGGTGACCCTGACCCTGCCGCGCGACCTCGCCAATCTCGCCGGCGAGCGTCTGAATGGGCGCATGAAGCAGCTCGGACGGCTGATCGGCCGCACCCACGAAATCGCGATCGAGTAAAGGCGCGTCACGCGCGGATTTCGATCTCCATCGCGAAGACGCGTCGCGCGCCGGGCGCGATCGAAACCACGCCGGGGCGATCGGCATATTCGCCGTCGAATCCGGCCGGCGCGGCATAGCCTTGCCATGGTTCGATGCACAGGAACGGCGCGTCCGGCTTGGTCCATAGCGCGAGATGCGGCAGGTCCGGGAAAGAAAAGGCCAGCGACGGGCCGCCAGGCGGTCCATAGGTGAGGCGACGGCTGGCGAGATTGTCGAAAATCAAGGCCCCTTCGGCGAACAGGTCGTGATTGAGTTTCAGCCGCCGCCCGACGATGGGCGTGGGAACGTCCCGAGGCGCGATCAGGCCGTCGTCGAGCCGGCGAACCGGCGCGGTTTCGTCCTTCTCGAACATGATCTCATGCGGGCCGTTTCCGCCGGGCAGGGGCCAGCGGAAAGCAGGGTGGAAGCCGAAGGACACCGGCAGGGCGACGTCGCCCGGATTGGTCACGGTCGCGGAGATCGCCAGCGTCGCGCCGCGCAATTCATGGGCGATGTCGAGGCGGAAGCGATAAGGAAAGCCGGCGCGGGTCGCCTCGCTGTCCTCCAGCCGCTGCACGGCGCGGGTGGATGAGACGGACACGGTCTCGAAACGGCTGCGCCGGGCGAAGCCATGCTGGGGCAGGGGAAAAGATTTGCCGCCGACCTTGATGTGATCCCCCGCCGCGCGGCCCACCATGGGAAAGAGCAAAGGCGCGCGGCCGTTCCAATATTGCGGGTCGCCGCTCCAAAGAAAATCACGGCCCCCCTTGTCGCGCAGGCGGATCAATTCGGCGCCGAGGGCGGCGAGTTCGATTTCGATCCGGTCGTTGGCGAGGGAGATCGTGTCATTTGTCATTTTTTTTCTCCTCCCGAGGGTTTCTGGACGCGCGCCCATGCCTCGTGGTCGATCTCGGTCTGTTTCGCATAAGCCACGGCGAAATCGGCGATGGCGTCGTCGAAGGCCTCGCCGTCGCCCATATAGCCCGACATCAGCGCCGGATCGCCCGAACGGGCGTGGGCGCGCGCCAGGGTCCGTCCGCACAGCCGCGCATAATCGGCGATGCCCCCCTCCTCGGCGATTTCGCTCATCGCGCCGAGATGGCGGTTCTTGAGAATGCGGAGGTAATAGTAACGGCCCGATTTTTTGTTCCGGGTCCAGCCGAGGAAAATATCGCTGGCCGCCTGCATCATGCGTTGGCCTTCGACCACCCTTTGGCCCTGGTTGCCCTTGAAGGCGAGACGCTCGTCCAGCACTTCCAGGACCGAATGGCTGGCCTCCTTCATCTGCAGGAAGATCGGCTCCTCGTCCCCGGTCATGAAAAGGCCGACATAGCAGTAAGTGCCGACCGAGCCGACGCCCACCGCCTTGAACACGAAATCCCGCAGCGCATAGCGATCGAGCAGATTGCGCACCGCCGGCGCCAGCATGTCGCGATAGGCCGCGAGGTCGGCTTCGGGGTCGAAACCCCTGGCCGCGTCCGAGTCCGCCGGGAAATGGAAAATGCGCGGCGCCTTGTCGTGGACGAGCGGCGCGCCGGATGCGGCGAGATGGGGGAAATTGTCGTCGCGGTCCAGACCCTGGCCGCGCGCCCGCGCGATCAGCGTGGCGATCTGGCGGCGCAGGGCGGCGTTGCGGAATTTCCGCGTCTCGCTCTCGAGGTCGATCCGACTGTGCCAGATTTCGAGCGGCGTCAGATCGGAAAGAACATCCATGCGCTTGCGATAGGCGCGCACGGAACCGGCCGCCAGAGCGCGGCGCTTGGCCTCCGTCAGCCCCAGATCGGTGGCGGCGACCGCGATGCTGGCGGCGAGCCGCTTCAGGTCAACGGTGAAATCGACGCCGGGGAGCGTTTCGTCGAAGTCGTTGATGTCGAAAAGAATATTGTCCTCGGGCGTGGCGAAGGCGCCGAAATTCATCAGATGGCAGTCGCCGCAGGCCTGCACCTTGGCCCCGACCATCGGCTGCCATTGCAGGTCGTGCGCCATCACCGCCGCCGCGCCGCGCAAATAAGCGAAGGGATTTGACGCCATCAATTGCGCGCGCAACGGGATCAACGCCGGCAGGCGGGTCTTGTTCTGCGCCTCAAGGATCGCATTGGCGTCGCGGTCCATCGGCCCGACCAGCTTGCCATGGGCGCCGCGCGGCGTGATCTTGCGCAGGGCTTTGCCCTTGGCGTAGCGTTCCGTGCGGTTGGGGAGAGGCGGAGTCATTGGGCGCTCCTGTCGGGACTTGCTTTGCACGCTATTTGCGCGCGAGCATAATCGCCCCGCGCGCCGACGCAAGACGGCGCAAGACGGCGCATGAGCGCAGTTCAGCCAAACAGGGCCGGGAGCGGCGCCAGAAAAAATTTTTCGCTCAGGAATTCCCTTAAAGTCAGCGCGGTCTCGAACGCGCGCGACCCGTCGCCATGGACGCAGACGCTGTGAATCGGCGTCGGCAGGATTTTTCCGCTCCGCGTCACCAGCCCCTTGGCGTCGAGCATGGCGGCGACATGGGCGCGGCAGGCGGCGGCGTCAAACAGGACCGCCCCCGGCTCGGAACGCGGGGTCAGCGCGCCATCGTCCTCATAAGTCCGGTCGGCGAAAATCTCGATCGCGACTTTTAGCCCCGCCGCAACCCCGGCTTCCGCGAGGCGCGAATGGGCGGGCGCGAGCAGGATCAGTTTTGGGTCATAGGCCTTGATGGCGCGCGCGATGCTTTGCGCCAGCGCGGCGTCGCGGCAGGAATTGTTGCTGAGCGCGCCATGCGGTTTTACATGGCTGACGCGCCCGCCTTCGGCTTTGGCGAAACTTTCGAGCGCGCCGATCTGATAGAGGACCAAAGCCTCGATTTCCTCCGCCGAGCAGCGCATCGAGCGCCTCCCAAAACCTTGCAGATCGGGATAGGACGGATGCGCCCCGATGCTGACGCCCTCCTCAAGCGCCGCGCGCACAGTTCGCTGCATGGTGACGGGATCGCCGGCATGAAAGCCGCAGGCGAGACTGGCCGATTGCACGACGCCCAACAGTTTTTCGTCGTCGCCCATGCGCCAGGCGCCAAAACTTTCGCCGAGATCGGCGTTGAGGTTGATTTTTTGGGTCATGCGGGGCCACAACGTTCAATTGGATGGCGACTCCCTCCCCCTTGTGGGGAGGGTTGGGGTGGGGGGAGAACCCGTGACGTTTCAAGATGTCGCCCCACCCAAATGGCCTCAGCCACAGGGTCGCAGGGCCGTAGCATGAGCGCCAGCCGGGTCCGAAACGCGGCGTCGATTGAACGACACCGAAACTTCGACCTGCTGATCCAGCTTGCCAAGAATTTGAATCATCCGGTCGAGGGTGAAGCGTCCGAGCCGCGCGTTGCGGATGCGCGAAAATTCCGAATGCGCGACGCCCGTCAGCTTTTCGGCCTCGCGTGTCGAAAGTTTGCGTTGGTCTAGTGTGCGAACAATCTTCGCGGCGAGAATGGCTCGCGCTTGTTCGAGATCGGGATTCTCGTCGCCGAAATCGCGAAAGACGTTTCCGCCGCCGCGCGCCAATTCAAGCTCTTTGTCTGTCATTTCAGCGCCTCCTTTAACCGCTTCAAGCGCTCACCAATGAGATTCACGTCCGTCTGCGGCGTCTTGATTCCGCTTTTCGACTTCTTTTGAAAGGCGTGAATGACCCAGATATCTTCACCGACCTGCACGGCGTAAATCGCGCGAAAAGCGTCGCCGCGATGCGCCAGAGCAATTTCGAATACGCCGCCATCGACGCCTTGAACGGCTTGGCCTTGTCGCTCTTGCCGCCCGCGGCGGCCAAGGTGAGCGCGCGCCGCGTCTGCAACTGAACCTCTTGAGGGAAATCCTCAAAATCGCGACGGGCCGCCTTGAGCCAGGAAATTGAGCGTGTTTGAAAGATACCAGCATGTTGGCAAAAATGTCAACGGGCTGCAAGGATTCTCGTGCTGGTTGATGAACAGCCGCCAACGTCAGTCGAAACCGGGAGTCAGCATAATGACAATTACCCATTGATTTCAATGGGCGCGGTTCGCACTATAAAATTCTTGATTTTCGCACAGAACGGCCCGCCGATAGGTTCAATCTTACTTTTCAGGTTGTGATTTCTGGCCCGATCGGATTAGCCGCGATCAAATCTGTGACACGCTTTATCGACGGACAAACGACAATTCCTGTATTCATCGGGCTGGTGAGGCCGGTCCTCATGAATCCCCTCATTTTTGCGTGACTTTAAAAAGCCCGAATTTGGGATTCTTCCGAGCGGCGTGACGGAGAATCTGCCGGTTGGGGAGAGCGATGCGCGCGCCGAAGGAGCGATTTGATTTTGTTCATGAATTTGTGAGCCGCGTCTTTGTTGACGACCTGCACGCCAAACGCATTCTGTCTTTGGCGAATGGGACGCTTGGAGTGATGACGGGGGCGGCTCTCGCGGTTAGCCTGATCGGACAGGCGTTGGCGACGGCGCGCGGACTGATCGCGAAGTCGGCGATCAAGCAGGTCGACCGGCTGCTGAGCAACGCGGGCGTGGCTCCTTGGGAGTTGTTCGGGTCGTGGGTTCCCGAAGTCGTTGGAGCGCGGCGCGACATCGTCGTGGCGATGGACTGGACGGATTTCGATCCCGACAATCAGTCCACGCTCGCGCTGCATCTCGTCACGCGCCACGGAAGAGCCACGCCGCTGCTTTGGCTGACCGTCGACAAGGACGAATTGAAGGACCAGCGCAACGATTTCGAGGATTTGTGCCTGTCCCGGCTGAAGGCGCTGCTGCCCGAGGGCGTGACGGCGACGATTCTGGCCGATCGCGGCTTTGGCGATATCAAACTATTCGAATTCCTGGGCAGCCTTGGCTTTCAATATGTCATCCGCTTTCGCGGCAACATCCACGTCAGCGCAGCCGATGGCGAAACCCGGTTGGCCGCCGATTGGGTCGGCAAGGGCGGGCGAGCGCGAAAACTGCGCGACGCCGAAGTGTCCGCCGCCCGCCAAAGGGTTGGGGCGGTCGTATGCGTGAAGGCCGCGGGCATGAAGGAGGCCTGGCATCTGGCCGCCAGCGGCGGCGCGCTCTCCGCGCCGCAGATCATCAAGCTTTATTCCAAACGCTGGACCATCGAGCCCAGCTTTCGAGACAGCAAGGATTTGCGCTTTGGAATGGGCATGAACGCGCTGAGGATCGACGATCCGCAACGCCGCGACCGCCTCTTGCTCCTCAACGCCTTCGCCATCCTGCTGCTGACGCTCTTGGGCGCCGCCGGCGAAAGCCTCGGAATGGACCGGCAACTGAGAACCAGCACCGTCAAGCGCCGCGTCCATTCCCTTTTCCGACAAGGCTGCCTGCTCTATGACCTGATCCCCAACATGCCGGAGAAGAGACTCCGGCCCCTCATCGAGCGATACCAGGATCTCCTACGCCAAAGCTCTGCTTTCTCCGACGCTTTCGGGGTCATTTAAAATGAGGGGATACGTGAGGGCCGGTAGGCTTCCCTTCAAAAAAAACATCTACTTTTTCTGTTCGGTATGCGCTCACAACCCCCAAGACCTGAAAATCAAGCGACGCATTGCTATGCGGTCGGAAGACAACTGGGCCACCGGAAAAGCCTGGGTTATTGTGGCCGTCAAGCAAGAACGTCTCGTCTCCGCTTTTGTCTCCCCGACTACCTGACATCAAGCCACGTTTTATCATCGCCAACGGATAGCCGTTATTTACGTCAAGAGTCGTATGCAATCCATAAGGATAGCCCAGAAAAAACACCTCTTGCCCCCAAACGACGCCCTGCGACGTCGCGGGCATCGGAAATGACGGAGAAATTTGGTGCGGCAAAGCAAAAACTGCCACGTCCGCTTCTAGCATGCCATGGCCGCCTATTCCGACGATTTTCACCGGCCATTCGGCCCAGCGATCATGGCGCTTAACGAAAATTGCATCGCCATCTCTTATGCCCTCGCAAACATGTGCTGCCGTGACGAGATATTGTCGCTTATCTTGTTCAATGGTGAACGCCGTGCCGGTCGCATCGCCATATCGAATAAAGAAGGTGCGACGAAAAACGTTTGCCGTCATCATTGGTTTGCTCCACATTGCTCCATCGCGCCTTAAGGCAGGGATTTTCCATTTGCTGATCGATTTTATTGCCGACACCATTCGAAGCATTCTTTTCGAGGACGCCGATGTGATTTCCCGCCTCGCGGCGACCCGCAAACGGTGTGAGAGCTGGTTGCAGATCGAAGTCTTCAAACTGTTCATCCGGCAGTTTCCCGAAATTGAGATGGCGCTGGAACGAGCTTACCCATCGGGCGGTCAAGAGCGTTGTGACTTTTGGTGCCGGGATGTCTATGGACACGAGAACTGGGTCGAACTCAAGACGTGTGTTACCAATTACGAACAGAAGTACGGACCTAACTCAGCACGGCCGATCACCAGCCAAATATCGGACGTAATCCGCGACGTTGAAAGGTTGGCGAGACTACCTTTGGAATCTAAGCGCCACCTATTTTTGTTGGTATATCCCATGCCTGACAGCGGCATCCCGCCTCAGCCGTGGTTGGGCCACCTAGGCCGACTTCGGGACAGCGGAGGGAGCGTCGAGCAAGTGTTTACGACACCCGTCTGTGTCGGTTCCCAGAAGGCACGCGTGGTAGGTTACACCATTGCCATTTAGATTTGCGTAGAGTTGAACAAGGGCACGCCTTAATGTAGAGCCAGCCACGCCAATTCCGGACCTCACGCATGTGTCACGCAAGGCCGATTATGGAACTGTGAGCGAGTGGCGCGGCGTCTCTCAAAACCACGCCGATTTTACCCCAAAGCCGCTGCGCAGATTTGCTGAAAATTACACCGCAAACTCGCGCCCATGCAGGCCTGTCGGGTTTGATATTTGAACCTTGCGGGAATCGCGCAGGAACGAACCGGAAGCCGGCGTTGAAACCGAGACGCGCCTTTCACTCGCCCGATGTCGCGCCGCTGATCAGATTTTCGGTCCATAATTTCCCGTCGTCCAAAATGCCCGCCGGCGCGACCCGCGCGCGCCATTGTTCAAAAATCTCGCGCGCCCGGCGCCGCGCCGCCGCGGCTTCTTCGTGATCGACTCGTGCAAAGCTCAAAACATCGCCGGGCGCGAGATGGGCGAGTCTTGGCAGGTCGGCCGAGATGACGCAGCCGATCTTGGCGTAGCCCCCAGAAGTCTGTCCATCGGCGCGCAGGACGATCGGCTGGCCGTCGCCGGGGACCTGGATCGCGCCGGGAGTCGCTCCGTCGGAGACGATATTGGCGCCCTTCGCAGTGTGGGCGAGGCGCGGGCCGGCGAGGCGCAGGCCCATGCGGTCGCTGTCGGCGCCGACGCGCCATGGCGCCGACACCAACAATTCCTGGGCCTCGGGGGTGAAATGATCGTCTTGCGGGCCGGGGATGAAGCGGATCAGGCCGGCCTGGTGCGAAAAAGGCGGGGCGGAAACATCGCCGCCTTCGGCCGCGCCGCAGCAAAGCGCGTCGCCGGCGCGCAAGGCGCGGCCCTCCAGGCCGCCAAAACCCGCGCGCAAAAAAGTCGAGCGCGAACCCAAAACCTTGGGCAGGTCGAGCCCGCCGGAAAAGCCGAGATAGGCCGGGCCGCGCCCGAGTTTCAGGCTTAAAACGTCGCCTGCGCGCAAAACCACGCCGCGCCAGGAGAAAATTTCCTCGCGCCCTCCCTCGGCACGCTCGATCATGCCAACCAAATCGCCGGCAAGGCCGATCCGCGCCGCGCCTTCCGTCACGCGCAACTCCGGCGCGGCGAGCAGGATTTCGAGCCCGGCGGCGCCCTCCGGCGCGGCGCCTAAAAAATTGGCGGCGGCGAGAAATTTTTGGTCGAGCGCGCCGGAAAGCGCGACGCCCAAAGCGCGAAAATTCTTGCGGCCGAAATCCTGGACCGTGACGCCGGCGCCGGGGCGCAAAACACTCAGCCGCGCGCTCATTCCTTTACCCGCAAGTCGTCGGCGCGGCAAAAACCTTCCAGCGCGAAAAATTCGGCGCGGGATATTGCGCGCCAGCGCACGCGGTCGCCGGGCGCGAGCAGGGCGGGGCGCGCCTCGTTCGTCACGTCGAACAGCGGCGCCGGGGTGCGGCCGATCAGGCGCCAGCCGCCGGGGCTCGCAAAAGGATAGGCGGCGCACATGGAATCGGCGATGGCGACCGAGCCCGCCGGAATTTTGGGGCGCGGCGTGGCGAGGCGGGGGACCGAAAGTTTTTCCGGCAGCACGCCGAGATAGGCGAAGCCGGGCTGGAAGCCGAGCATATAAACCTCAAGCGTCAATTCGCCGAAATTTTGGAGCCAGTCCCGCGCCGTCAGATTCTTAAGCCGCGCGACCTCGTCGAGATCGGGGGCGAAATCGCCCTCGGCGCAGAAGGGAATTTCGAACAGCGCGCCTTCCGGCATTTCGGCGTCGGGCGCCTGGGCCAGCGCGGCGAGCAGCAAAGCCAGTTCGGCAAAGGCGATCCGGTCGGGGTCGTACCACACGGTCGCGGAGCCGAAAGCCGGCGCCCATTCCTCGACGCCCGCGATCGACGCGGCGGCGAGCGCGGCGCAGAAGGCGCGGACTTGAGCGTGAACTTCCGGCGCGATCCGCGCGCGGAAAAAAACGGTCGCGGCGGCGTCGCCGAGGGCAAGGACGCCGTTACGGTCCTTTTTGGCGGGCGGTTTTTCGGGTTCGGCGCGGCGGTCAGACAAATTTTCGCGATCCTTCCTTTTCTTTTTTGCCTTCCTCTTCTTTTTTGCCGCAACTTGTGGCGCATTGGCAAATCGCGCGCAAAAATCCGGGCGCCCGAAAGAGGAGGCGGCGAAAGGAAAGACGTGAAATCGTTTTTGGAAAAATTCGCGCCGCGCGCGCCGGGGTCCAGGTCCAATTCCAGGTCCGATTCCAGGTCCAATTCTTGGTCCAATTCTTGGTCCAATTCTTGGGCGGCGACCGCGCGGCAGGCCCTGCTTTACGCCTTGCCGCTCGGCTTCGTCGCGCTGCTCGCCGCGCAATGGCTCGACGCCGATTATCGCGCCCTGCGCGAGAATTCCCGGCGCCGGGCGCAAGTGGTGGCCGCGACCGTGGGGGCGGTCGCCGCCGGCGAGGTTTCCAATCTCGCCGCTTTCGCGCGGGCCAATGTCAACCGCGCGGCGGCGGAAGGGCTCGACCCGCCCAATGCCCTGTGGCGGGTGATTTCCAGCTATGACCAGGGTCTTCTGGTCGTCATCCGCCTGGGCGACCAGACCCTTTTTCCGCCCGAGGATCCGCTCGCCGGGCCGAAAATGTGGGAGGAAAAGGCGCGGACTCTGATCGGGGTCGCGAGCTTGCTGCGCGACGGCGATTTCGTCGACGGCTGGTTCCCCGACGCCTCCGGCGAATATTATTTCGAATGCGTGCGCGTTGGCGCGGCGGAGACCCGCAAGGAAAACTGCATCGCCCTCAACGCGCGTTTCATCTTTCCCGATCTCATCGCGGCGCTGGCCAAGCGCGCCAAGGATTTTCCCGGCTGGGCCTTCCGCCTGCGCGATCCTTTCGGGCAGCCGATCTGGCAGGAGGGCTTGGCGCCCGAAGGCTATGAAAGCTTTCTCCTCAACGGGGCGCTGCACGGCTGGGCGGTCGATGTCGTCGGCCCGAGGACGCCGGACCACAGCGTGTTCGGGCGGCTGGCGCTGGCCGCGCCGCTCGCCCTGGTCTGGCTGCTGCTGGTTTTTCAGGCGCGAAAAGCGGACAAGGCGCGGCTGGCCGAGGCGGCGGCGCGGGCGGCGCTCGCCACGCGGCTGTCGCACGACCTGCGCACCCCGCTGGCCAATCTCAAGCTCTATGCCGAACTCATTTCCCGCAAGGCCGGCGATGTCGCGGGACTTGATCGCTATTGCGCCGTGCTGACCGAGGAAATCGACCGGCTCGACGCGCTGGCGGGCGAAACCATTTTCGGCGAACGCAATGCGCAAGCGGCGCCGAAACTCGTCGCCGCCGACCCTTGCGACCTGGCGCGGCGGGTCGTCGCCCGCTACGCGCGGCTGTATTCGGCTTCGCACTGTCGGTGCGAAACCCATTGCACGGCGGCGGGAAGGCTGCGTTTCGACGCCAGCGCCTTCGAACGCATTCTCGTCAATCTCCTCGACAACGCCCGCAAATACGCCCCTGGGAGGATTGACGTGGCGGTTTCCTGGCGCGACGGTCTGCTGATGATCGAAGTGCGCGACCACGGCGCCGCCGGGCCCGACGGCGGCGAAGCCAAGCCCTCGCATGGCCTGGGCCTGTCGATCGTCCAGGAGCTGGCGCGCGCCAATGGCGGCAGCTTTTCCCTCGGCGGCGCCTATCCGGGCTTGAGGGCGCGCGCCACGATCCGGGCGCTGGCCGAGGGAGAGCCGGGATGAAGATTCTCATCGCCGAGGACGATCCCAACCTGCGCGCCGGGCTGACCGATCTGCTGGCGCTGGAGGGGATCGACTGCATCGTCGCCGAGGACGGCGAGGCGGCGTGGCGCGCCTTCAACGAGGAAACGCCGGCCCTTTGCCTGTTCGACGTGATGATGCCCCGTCTTGACGGGCTGGACCTGTGCCGGCGCATCCGCGCCCGCGATTCGCATACCCCGATCCTGCTGCTTTCCGCGCGGGGCGCCGAGATCGACCGGGTCATTGGGTTGGAAATCGGCGCCGACGATTATATCGCCAAGCCTTTTTCCGCCCGCGAGCTGGTGGCGCGGATCAAGGCCGGCCTGCGCCGGGCCAAGGCCCGGGCCGAGATCGCCTTGCCGGTCGCGGCGCCCAAAACCTCGGAGCGGTGGCGCATGGGCGATCTGGAGATCGACGCGGAAGCCTTGCGCGCCTGGCGCGACGGACAGAGCATCGATCTCGCGCCGCGCGAACTGGCGATCCTGAAAATTTTGCGCGAGCGCGCGGGCAAGGCGGTGTCGCGCGATGAATTGTTCGACAGCGCATGGGGCCGCGACTACATGCCCAACAGCCGCGCGCTCGACCAATATGTGTCGACCCTGCGGCGCAAGATCGAGCGCGATCCGGCCCATCCCCGCATCGTCAAGACGGTTCATGGCGTCGGCTACCGCTATGACGAGGACGCCTGACAAAAATCTTACAAAATTCTCGCCAAGGCCTGACCCATTCGGCGCGAGCCGCGTTTACAAGAGAGCATGCGTCGCTGACGCTTCAATCTGACAAGCAACTACACTCACGGGAGAAAGTTATGGCCTGGACCGCTCCGGAAGTTTGCGAAATTTGCTGCGGCATGGAAGTCACTTCCTATATGTCCGCCGAAATCTAAAAGAAACGGCCGGCGCGGCGCTCCTCCCTGCCGCGCCGAGGCGTTTTTTTTCTGTCCGGTCGCATCCGTCGTCGCGGAGCGGCCTTTTTTGTTTCAAATCGAGCGGGCCGTGACCATATCCGCCGGCGAGCGCGCCGGCTCATTCGCGCTTATCGTGAGCGCGCGGCGCGATCGCGCGAGAACCCCTGCAGGCGTCAGGCGAAAAGTCGCGGTTCGGCGGCTTCCAGCACCAGGCGCAGCCCGGTCAGCGCCGCCTGCCGCCTGATTTCCTCCCGCGACAGCATGCCGCCGTCCGCTCCCGAAAAACGCTTTTCGACCAGCAGGGTCGGGCGCTCGCTGCGGGCGAGGCCGAAATGAACGAGGCCGACCGGCTTTTGCGCCGAGCCGCCGCCTGGGCCCGCGATTCCCGTCACCGACAAGGCGATCTGCGCGCGCGAATGGTCCAAAGCGCCGAGCGCCATGGCCTCCGCGACCTGCGGCGACACCGCGCCATGGGCGGCGACGAGATCGCCGGCGACGCCCAGCATCTCTTGCTTGGCCTCGTTCGAGTAAGTGACGAAGCCGCGCTCGAAAACGTCCGAGGAGCCGGGGATTTCGGTCAAGGCGGCGGCGATCAGCCCGCCGGTGCAGGATTCGGCGAGCGCGATTTTCAGCTTGCGCGCCCTGCAGGCGTCGAGCACGCGTCGCGCCAGAGCGATCATTTCATCCTGCATCTCGCCTCCCAACCTTTTCAGGGCAGCCGGACGGTCGCCATCGCCAGAGCCGCAATGCCTTCCTGGCGTCCGGTAAAACCGAGCCGTTCCGTCGTCGTCGCTTTCACCGCGACGCGGTCGAGCGGCAATTGCGCAATTTCCGCGATTTTTCCGCGGATGGCCTCGCGGTAGGGGCCGACCTTGGGACGTTCGCAGATCAAGGTGGCGTCGATATTGGCGAGTTTTCCGCCGCGCGCGGCCACGCGCTCGACTGCATGGCGCAGAAAGCGGTCGGAGGAGGCGCCGCGCCATTGCGGGTCGCTCGGCGGGAAATGGGCGCCGATATCGCCGTCCGCAATCGCGCCGAGCACGGCGTCGGTGATGGCGTGGAGCAGGACGTCGGCGTCGGAATGGCCGACCAGTCCGCGGTCGTGCGGCACTTTGACCCCGCCGAGCCAGACATGGTCGCCCTCGCCGAAGGCGTGGACGTCAAAGCCCTGGCCGGTGCGGATATCGGACAGATGTTCGAGCAATTTGGCCTCCGCGCGAAAAAAATCGTCGGGCGTGGTGAGCTTGACGTTTTCCGCTTCGCCCGGAAAGACGAAGACGCAATGGCCGGCCCATTCGGCCACCGCCGCATCGTCGGTGAGTTCGCGGCCGCCATCGGCGCGAATGGCGCGGTGGGCGGCGAGAATCAGGCCGAAGCGGAAGGCCTGGGGCGTCTGCGCCGCGCGCAGGGCTGCGCGTTCGGGCGTATCGACAATGCGCGAATCTTCCGCCACCTGTTTGATCGTGTCGACCACGGCGATTCCGGGAATGGCCGCGCCTTTTTGCCGCGCCGCGTCTCTGGCGCGGGCGATCAGGTCCGGCCGCGCGAAAGGCCGCGCCGCGTCATGGATCAGGACGGCGGCGCCCTCCGCGACGCCAAGCGCCGCCAAAGCTTCCAAGCCGTTGCACACGCTGTCCTGCCGCGTCGCGCCGCCAATGGCCGGGGGAAAAAGTCGGGCGCGGAAAATTTCGGAGAGCGGCGCGACGGCGGCCTGATAGAGGTCGCGGTCGTCGGCGTGGATCACCACCAGAGCCTGGGCGTCCGGCGCGCCGCCTAGCAAAGCTTCGAGCGTGCGGGTGAGCACCTGGCGGCCGGCGAGTTCGCGATATTGTTTCGGCCCGCCGGCGCCCGCGCGCGCGCCGCGCCCCGCCGCGACGACCAGAAAAACCGCGTCGCTCGTCCCCTCGTCCTCGGCCATGTGTTCCCGGGCCATGTGCTCCCGCCTTTTTTCGCGCCCGGACATGTCGCGCGAATCCTTGGCGAGGTCAAACGCCGCGCGCATTCTTCGCGCGCTTGGATATTGCGACGCCAAGAAAATTGGCTAAAATGAAAGCATGACATTTGGTGCTCAAAAGATAGGCACGTCGGCGCTGGGCGCGCCCTTGCGCATCGGCGCCCTCGCCATCGAGGCGACGGCCTTTCTCGCGCCCATGGCCGGGATCACCGATCTTGCCATGCGCCGCCTGGCGCGCCGTTTCGGCGCCGGCCTCGCCTTTTCGGAAATGGTGGCGAGCGACGATTTTGCCGAGGGTGGCAAGGAGAGCGCGGTGCGCGCGCTGGGCGAAGGGGTTTCGCCCCATGCCGTGCAGATCGCCGGGAGGGAGCCGGCAAGCCTCGCTGAAGCCGCGCGAAAAATCGAGGACGCCGGCGCCGATCTCATCGACATCAATATGGGGTGCCCGGCGAAAAGGGTGGTCGGCGGCGCCGCCGGGGCGGCCCTGATGCGCGACCTCGACCTCGCCGCCAAACTGATCGCGGCGGTGACGGGCGCGGTGAAAATCCCGGTCAGCGTGAAAATGCGGCTCGGCTGGGACGAATTTTCGCTCAACGCGCCGGAGCTTGCTCGCCGCGCCGAGGCCGAGGGCGCCGCGATGCTCACCGTCCACGGCCGCACCCGAGCGCAGTTCTACCAGGGTTCGGCGGATTGGGCGGCGATCCGCCCGGTCTGCGCCGCGGTGAAGATTCCCGTGGTCGCCAATGGCGATTGCCGGTCGCCCGGCGGTGCCCGCGACATGCTTGAGCAATCCGGCGCGAAAGCCGTCATGATCGGCCGCGCCGCCCTCGGGCGACCCTGGCTGGTCGGCGACATCGCGCATGTCCTGCGCTTTGGCCGGGCGAGGCCGCAAATTCCGCCGCAAGCGCGGCGCGACGCGGCGCGCGAACATCTCGCGACCCTGCTCGACCTGATGGGCGACCGCCAGGGCCTGCGCCACGCGCGCAAACATCTCGCGGCCTATGCCGATGTCGCGGCGCAAGCGGGCGGCGGGCTGGAGCCGGCGGCGCGGCGGCGCCTGGTCGAAAGCCACGACGCTGAGGAGGTTTTCGCCCTTCTCGGCCGGCTCTATGCACGCGAGCCCGAGACGGAGGCGGCATGAAAAGCAAACCTGCTCAACAAAGAGGCATAATTTTGCCAAAGGCGCCTGAAGAATTCGCAGGGCCAGGCGACGGCGACTGCCCCTCGGCGCAACTGCTCAATGCCTTGCCGCATCCCTTGCTCTCGGTGGCGGGCGACGGCTCGATCCGCGACGTCAATCCGGCGGCGGAGCTGTTTTTCGGCATTTCGAGGAACAATCTGAAAAAGATCAAGTTCCACGACCTGCTGCCCTTCGGCTCGCCTCTGATTTCCGCGATCGACATGGTCCGCCAGCGCCGCTCGCCGATCAACGAATATCGGGTCGATCTCGGGACGCCCAAGATCGGCGTGGAGCGTTATGTGGACATCCACATCGCGCCCTTGCCCAATATAGCGGACGGGGTGGTGATCATGCTCCAGGAGCGCACCATCGCCGACAAGATGGACCGCCAGCTCACCCATCGCGGCGCGGCGCGCTCGCTGTCGGCGATGGGCGCCATGCTCGCCCACGAGATCAAGAATCCGCTGTCCGGCATTCGCGGCGCCGCGCAATTGCTCGACACGGCGGTGAGCGACGACGACCGCGCCTTGTGCCGACTGATCTGCGACGAAACCGACCGCATCGTGGCGCTGGTCGAGCGGATGGAGGCGTTTTCCGACGGCCGCCCGGTCGAGCGCGGCCCGATCAATATTCATGAGGTTCTGGATCATGTGCGGCGCGTCGCGCAAGCCGGCTTCGCGCGCCGGATCCGCTTCATCGAGAACTATGATCCCTCCCTGCCGCCGATGCTCGCCAATCGCGACCAACTGGTCCAGGTGTTCCTGAATCTGGTCAAGAACGCCGCCGAGGCGATTGGCGAGGATTCCCTCGATGGAGAGATCGAGCTGACCACCGCCTTTCGCCCCGGCGTCTCCATCCGCGCGCCTGGAAAAGCGGCGCCGGTCAGCCTGCCTCTGGAGTTCTGCGTGCGCGACAACGGCCCCGGCGTGCCCGAGGATCTGACGCCCCATCTGTTCGATCCCTTCGTCACCACCAAGGCTTCAGGTTCTGGCCTCGGACTTGCATTGGTGGCAAAGATCGTCGGCGATCACGGGGGCGTCATCGAATGCGAATCCCATCCGCGAAGAACGCTGTTCCGGGTGCTCATGCCCGTTTATTCCGTCCGCGCCGCCTGATTTTGCAAGGTCCTGGAGGTTATTGAATGCCCACCGGCAATATTCTCGTGGCGGACGACGACGCGGCCATTCGCACCGTCGTGGGTCAGGCGCTGACGCGCGCGGGATATGAAGTGCGCACCACCGGCGCCGCCGCCACCCTTTGGCGCTGGATCCAGGCCGGCGAGGGCGATCTGGTCATCACCGACGTCGTCATGCCCGACGAAAACGCCTTCGAGCTTCTGCCGCGGGTGAAAAAGGCGCGGCCGGATCTGCCGGTCATCGTCATGAGCGCGCAGAACACGTTCATGACCGCGATCAAGGCCTCCGAGCGCGGCGCCTACGAATATCTGCCCAAGCCCTTCGACCTCAAGGAGCTTCTGGCCGTGGTCGGACGGGCGCTGAGCGAGCCCAAAAACCGGCCGCCCGCCCCGGCGCCCGAGGAATTGGAGGGCATGCCCCTGATCGGGCGCTCGCCCGCCATGCAGGACATCTATCGCGCTTTGGCGCGGCTGATGCAGTCCGACCTGACGGTGATGATCACCGGCGAATCCGGCACCGGCAAGGAGCTGGTCGCCCGCGCCCTGCACGATTACGGCAAACGCAAGAAGGGGCCCTTCGTCGCCATCAATGTCGCGGCCATTCCGCGCGACCTGATCGAAAGCGAATTGTTCGGCCACGAGAAGGGCGCCTTCACCGGCGCCAGCCAGCGCTCGGTCGGGCGTTTCGAACAGGCGGAGGGCGGCACGCTTTTTCTCGACGAGATCGGCGACATGCCGATGGACGCCCAGACCCGCCTTCTGCGCGTGCTCCAGCAGGGCGAATACACCACCGTCGGCGGCCGCACCCCGATCAAGTCCAATGTCCGCATCGTCGCGGCGACGAACAAGGACTTGCGCATCCTCATCCAGCAGGGCCTGTTCCGCGAGGACCTGTTCTTCCGCCTCAATGTCGTGCCCCTGCGCCTGCCGCCCTTGCGCGAGCGCGCCGAGGACATCGGCGACCTCGCCCGCCACTTCTTCGCCCAGGCCGCGAGCGAGGGCCTGCCGCTGAGATCGCTGGAGCCGGCGGCGCTGGAGCGCATGAAGCGCTATCGTTGGCCGGGCAATATCCGCGAGCTGGAGAATCTCGTGCGCCGCCTCGCCGCGCTCTATCCGCAGGAGATGATTTCCGAGCAGATCATCGTCAGCGAACTGGGCCTCGACATTTCGCGCGAAACCGGCGGCTTCCTCGCGCCGCCCTCGGGCGCGGGGACGGCCGCGGCCGCGCCGGCGCGCGATCTTGACGAATCCCTGAGCATGGCGGTCGAGCGCCACCTGACCGATCTGTTCAAGGCCCATGGCGACAAAATGCCGCCGCCTGGTCTCTACCACCGCATTCTGCGCGAGATCGAATATCCCCTGATCTCGATCGCGCTGGCGGCGACAAGAGGCAACCAGATCAAGGCCGCCGAACTGCTGGGCTTGAACCGCAACACGTTGCGCAAGAAAGTGCGCGATCTCGATGTCAGGCTGATGCGCTCGTCACGGTGATAATCGACACGCCAACCAGGGAATTCGACGCCCCGAACATTTCCGCCGGCTTCAAACGACCGGCAAGCCGGCGGCCTTCCATTCCGGAAAACCGTCCTCCAGACGACGCGCCGAAAAACCGTGTTGGCGCAAAAGAGCCACCGCCTCGAAGGCGAAGACGCAATAATGGCCGCGGCAATAGGCGACGACTTCGCGGTCTTTCGGCAAATCGCGCAACTGCTTCTCCAATTCCCGTAACGGCGCGTTGAGCGCCTGCGGCAGATGGCCGGCGTCGAATTCGTCTTCGGGGCGGACATCGAGCACCGTCACCAGCCCGTCCCTCATCCGCCGCGCCAGTTCATCGCGCGAAACCGGCTCCAGCGCGTCGCGCCGGCGGAAATAGCCGCCGACAATTTCGCGCACTTCGGCGACATTGCGCTCGCCCACGCGATGCAGGGCCTTGACCAGATCAAGCACCGCGGGATCGCTCACCCTGTAGAGAATCTGCGTGCCGTTGCGGCGGGAGACGAGAAGCCCGACCTTTCGCATCAACCGCAGATGCTGCGACGCATTGGCCACCGAAAGCCGCGCCGCCGCCGCCAGATCGTCGACGCCGCGCTCGCGCTGCGCCAGCAGTTCGAGAATGGCCAGCCGGTGGGGGTTGCCCAGGGCCTTGGCGATCTCGGCGAATTGCGTGAAGAGCTCGAATTTGGGTGAGGGACTTGACATCGGCGCCACAATATAAAACTATTCAACATAATTATTGAATTTCATCGGCCGGGCAATGTCAAGCGACGCGTTCCCGATGCCAGACAAAGCCCGCCGGTTCGACATCCGGCGAGGTGGGAGCCTCTCATGATCCTCAGGCAATTCCTGCATATGAACCCGGTCGGCGCGTCCTATCTTTTCGGCTGCGGCGGCAAATCCTGCGCCGCGGTGGTCGATCCGATCGGCGACATCGCGCCCTATCTGCAAGCCGCGCAGGATACCGGGATGCGGATTCTCTATGTCGTCGACACCCATATTCACGCCGATCACGCCTCGGCCGGTCGGCAGTTGGCGGAGGCCGCCGGGGCGGAATATGTGCTGTTCGCCGGCGCGGACGCCAAACCCGCCTTTCGCGGCGTCCGGGATCGCGACGTCCTGCCGCTCGGCAATGTGACGGCCGAGGTGCTTCACACGCCCGGGCATACGCCTGAGCACATCTGCCTGCTGGTCACCGACCGCACCCGCGCGCCGGAGCCGTGGTTCCTCCTGACCGGCCACACCCTGATGGTCGGCGATGTAGGAAGGACCGAACTCGCCACCACGCTCGAGGCCGGCGCCCGCGAGCTGTTCCGCAGCCTGCGCCGCCTGAAGCAGCTTCCCGACTATGTGGAAGTCCTGCCCGGCGCTTTTTCCGGCTCGGTCTGCGGCAGGAGTCTCAGCGGCCGGCCGATGTCCACCATCGGCTTCGAAAAACGCTACAATGCGGCCTTCCGCATCGAGGACGAAGACGCGTTCGTCGCCGCCATGTCCAAGGACGTTCCGCCGCCGCCGCCCGGCGCGGCCGAGCTTCGCGCGGCCAATGCGGGACTTGCATTGGCCTAAACCTCAGGCGCCGAGAGCCGCCGGCGGAATTGCCGCATCGGCGGCGCCGGAGGGACGTGGTAAGGAAAGTCTGGTTGACCTTGAACGATCTGTCCTCCCGATCGAGGGCGTGGTCGTTCCTGAACCGGCTCGATTGTGGCGATCAGCGCAACGATGAAAAAGGGAGAACGACATGAACAGCAATAGAACTCTTGTGGCGACGTTTTTGGCTCTGGGTATTGCCGTCGCCCCGGTTGGCGCGGCAGTTGCCCAGGGCGCCCAAGGCGGCATGGCTCAGATGGAGCCTGGCAAGACGCAAGGCGGCGTAGCGCCCGGCATGACGCAGGGCGGCATGGGTCAGACGGAACCTGGCAAGACGCAGGGCGGCATGGGGCCCGGCATGATGCAAGGCTGCATGGCTAAAATGGGGCCGGGCATGATGCAGGGAGGCATGGGTCAAATGGGGCCGGGCATGATGCAGGGCGGCATGGGGCCAGGCGGCGCAGGGCTTTTCGGGGCGCGCGTCACGCCGGTGATGCATCTGTCCGTCGAAGACGTGCGCGGCTACCTCGAGTTGCAACTCGATCGCCTCAATAACAAGCGGCTTAAGGTAGGGGACGTGAAGGCCGACGGCGCTATGATCGCCGCCGACATCGTCACCGTCGATAACTCGCTGGTGCAACGGCTGAAAGTTAACCCGCGAACCGGCACGATCGCATACGAGAAATGAGCTCCGGCCCGCCCTCCAGCCGGATGATCCCATACTGGAGCAATCCGATGAAGAGGGTTGCAAATTCAATCCGCGCCGCGGCCAGCGCGGCGGTTGCGCTGGCGCCGGTTTCGGCTTGGGCGCAACCACCGGCGGGGCCGGAAAGATACGATTGTTGGGGGCCGAACATGATGTATTGGCATGGCGGATGGTTCGGGATGTTTTTCGGTCCGCTGTTCATGATCCTTGGTCTTGCGATCGCGATCGCCCTGGCCATTGGCATCGTGCGGGCGCTGCTCGGTCCCGGGAATTGGGAGACGCCGCGCCGCATGCCGCCGGAGCGCACGCCGCTCGACATTCTCAAGGAGCGTTACGCGCGGGGAGAGATCGACAAGGAGGAGTTCGACCAGCGCCGTCGCGTGCTGGGCGAATGAGGCTTTTCGCGCGACGGCGAGTCCGTGTTTTCGGGACTCCAGGCGTTGGAGGCGGAAGGCGCGCCAGCGTCGGAGCGCCGCCGATTGCCAATAAGGAAGGCGAAAATGAAATTTCTGTTCATCGTCAATGACCCTCCCTACGGAACGGAGCGGGTTTACAACGCCTTGCGATTGGCCCACACGCTGCCGAAAAACAACGCGGAAAGCCAGGCGGTCGTCTTTCTGATGGCCGACGCCGTTCTTTCGGCCAAGGCGGGCCAGAAGACGCCGGACGGCTTTTACAACGTCGAACGGATGCTGAAACGGGTCATCGCCGCCAAGGGCCAGGTTCTGTTGTGCGGAACCTGCATGGACGCGCGCGGGATCGCGGACGGCGAAATCATGGCGGGCGCGCGCCGTTCCACCATGGACGAACTGGCCGCCGAAACACTGGCGGCCGACAAGGTTCTGGTGTTCTGACCAGCGAGGTCGGCGATGTCCGAGCACTGCTCGACCGGCGCGTTTTCCGACCTTCATCTGTTTTCCGAGCGCCGCGAATTGGCGCGCGATCGCCGCCTTCGGGCCGGCGACCTGGACGCCGCCCGCGCATGACCCGGATCTATCTCGACTACAACGCCAGCACGCCGATCGCGCCGGAAGTCGTCGCGGCCATGGAGCCGCTGTTGCGGGAGGCGTTCGGCAATCCCTCCAGCGGCCATTGGGCCGGCGCTCCCGCGAAAGCGGCGCTCACGACGGCGCGGGGCCAGGTCGCGGCGCTGCTGGGCTGCGGCGCGGAGGAGGTGGTTTTCACCAGCGGCGGCAGCGAGGCCAATAATCTCGCGCTGAAAGGCCTTTTCTTCCGTCGCAGCGGCAAACCCTCGCATATCATCGCCACCCGGATCGAGCATCCGGCCGTGCTGGGGCCTTGCCGCTTTCTGGAAAACCTCGGCGCGCGCGTCACTCTTATCCCCGTTGACGGCGCTGGGCTGGTCGATCCCGACAACATCCGCAAGGCGATCGCAAGCGATACGCTCCTGATCAGCGTCATGCATGCCAATAACGAGGTCGGGACGATCCAGCCGCTCGCGGAAATCGCAAAAATCGCGCGCGACCATGGCGTTCTTTTCCACACCGACGCGGTGCAATCTTTGGGCAAGATTCCAACGAGGGTGGACGATCTCGGCGTCGATCTCCTCTCGCTCGCGGGGCACAAGTTTTATGCGCCCAAAGGCGTCGGCGCGCTGTATGTCCGCCGCGGCGTCGAAATCGAGCCTTTGATCCACGGGGCGGGCCATGAAGGCGGCCGGCGCGCCGGAACCGAAAGCGTGCTGCTCGCCGCAGCGCTCGGCACGGCCTGCGAGATCGCTGGCGCGGCGATCGGCATGAAGGATGTGCGACGGCTGCGGGATTTGTTCTGGAACAGGCTTCAATCGGCCTTCGGCGCCGCAATTGTGCTGAACGGCCATCCGGAGCTGCGCCTGCCGAACACTTTGAATGTCTCTTTCGTCGGCCGCGTCGGCGCCGACATTCTTCCGCGGATTCCGCAAGTCGCGGCTTCGACCGGCTCCGCCTGTCACTCCGGCGCGGTCACGCTGTCGCCGGTTCTGGCGGCGATGGGCGTCGCCCAAAACATCGGCATGGGCGCGATCCGTTTCAGTCTCGGGCGCGGCACGACGGAAGAAGAGATCGATGCGGTCGTCGCGGAATTGGCGCAGGCTCTGGCATGACTGGCGCCGATAAAACGACCGCCATCGGCCCGCGGGCTTACGCCGCCTGGCGCGCGACCTCGCTCGGCGCGGTGACGGAAACGCTGGAGCAGCGGCTGATGCTTGATCTTGTTG
Organism: uncultured Pseudomonadota bacterium; assembly: GCA_963703385.1. GTDB lineage: Bacteria > Pseudomonadota > Alphaproteobacteria > Rhizobiales > Beijerinckiaceae > Rhodoblastus. The sequence goes on along the minus strand of OY969816.1, from coordinate 1,750,288 downwards.
GGGACCTCGCAGGCGTTCGCGTCCTCGATATCGGCTGCGGCGACGGCGCCCTGGTTCGCGCTTTTGCCGCGCAAGGCGCGACGGCGGTCGGGGTCGATCCCGATCCCGCTATGCTGGCCTCGGCGCAAGAGCGCGCCACAGAGGCGAATGTCTTGGCGACATTTGTGGATGGTCGCGCGGAATCCTTGCCGTTTCCGGACGCTTCCTTCGACGCTGTGACCGCCGTGACTGTCCTTTGCTTCATCCCGGATGCGCTGAAGGCCGTGCGCGAAATGGCGCGCGTGCTGCGGCCGGGCGGGCGGCTGGTTCTCGGCGAACTGGGGCGATGGAGTCTTTGGGCGGCCAAGCGCCGTCTTCGCGGCTGGCTCGGTTCGGCGACCTGGAACGCGGCGCGATTTCGCGACGCCGGCGAACTGCGCCATCTCGCCGAAGCCGCCGGGCTGAAAGTGACGGCGATGCGCGGCGCGATCTTCTATCCGCCGGTCGGCTCGCTGGCGCGCGTCATGGCGCCGATCGATCCCTGGCTCGGCCGGCGCGCGACGCTCGGCGCCGCCTTCATCGCTTTTGCCGCGACGCGCGCCAAAGACATTTGAGAGGACAATTATGGCCGACCACAAGACCGCTGCGCATCAGCGCGGAATATGGGCCAACCTCGGCCAGTTTACCTTGCAGACCGTGCAGGTTTTCTTCGTCGGCCTGACGATCGGCATGGAACGCACGGTGTTGCCCACGCTCAGCGGGGAATTTGGCGTGGCCAAGGGCGCTTATCTTTTCCTGGCTTCGTTCGTCCTCTCGTTCGGACTGGTGAAAGGGGCGCTGAATCTGGTCGCCGGAAACCTCGCGGATCGGATTGGCCGCAAAAGGGTGCTCCTGCTGGGCTGGCTGGCGGGATTGCCGATCCCGCTGCTGATTTTCTTCGCGCCGAACTGGTGGTGGATCATTGCCGCCAATGTTTTTCTTGGCGTCAATCAAGCCTTTGCCTGGACGATGACGGTGACGATGCATGTGGATCTCGCCGGCAGCCACCAGCGTGGACTTGCGGTCGGCATCGACGAGGCGGCCGGCTACGCGGCGGTGGGTTTGGCGGGACTAGGCACCGGCTATCTGGCGTCGCTCTATGACCCGCGCTGGGCGTTGCTGGTGTTCGGTCTGACGGTGATCGGAGCGGCGCTGGCGGTGATGATCTGGGTGCGGGACACGCTGCCCTGGGTCCACGCCGAACACGCCCAGATGAAAGCGGACGGGACCCACACCGGGGACGACGACGCGCATTGGGTCAGCATTTTCCTGCTGGTTTCGTTTCGCCACGCGACCTACCGGGCTTTGTGCCAGGGCGGTGTGGTCAACAAGATCGCCGATACGCTGGTTTGGGCGCTGTTCCCGGTCTATTTCCGCGCCAACCATCTGAGCCTGGTGCAGATCGGCTGGGTCACCGGAATTTACGCCATGGTCTGGGGCCTGTCCCAGCTATGGACCGGGCATTTGGCCGATCTGATCGGCCGCAAGCCGCCGATCGTGGCCGGATTTTCCCTGCTCGCGCTCGGCATCGCGCTCACCGCGGCGACCGGCGCGATTCTCTGGTGGAGCATCGCCGCCGCAATCATGGGCCTCGGCATGGCGCTGCTCTATCCCAACCTGATCGCCGCCATGGCCGACCTCGCCCCGCCGCTGTGGCGCGGTCGGGCGCTCGGGACTTATCGCTACTGGCGCGACACCGGCTACGCCATCGGCGCGCTGGTGCTCGGCGCCGTCGCCCAGTGGGCCCACGGCGCAGCTCCCGCGATATGGGCGACCGCCGTGCTGGTCGCTTTGTCGGGCCTGTGGATCGCGCTGGCGGTCGAGGAAAGTCGGCCGCGCCCCGCGTTGAGGCCGCGCGTGGCGCCAGCCGACGTCTCGAACGCGTCGAAAAGCGATTGATTGAAGGAGAGGGCTCGGACGCGCGCCAGCGCCCGATGGCCCTCACGCTCAAGCGCGATGCTTTGGCCGGAGCCGGTTCCGTGGCAGGACTCGGCGTTCCGGTTTACCCAACAGCCACGCGCGCCCCTTCCGGCATGGCTTCGTAATGGGCTTCGGCGGCGAGCCAGTCCTCCAGTTCCTTGCCGGGGGCGAAGCCCCGGGCTTCGGCGAAGGAATAGGCCAGCCGGGCGACGACTGCGTCCCTCGGAGCGCTGAGCGCCGGGGCGACGGCGGGCTTTTTCGCGACGGCGCCGCGCTTTGCAGGCGCAGCGTTCTTGGCCGGCGCAGCGTTCTTGGCCGGCGCGGCGTTGTTGGCTGGGGTGGAAGCTTTGCGCGGCGCGGGGCGGCGGGCGGTGGGTGCAGGCATGTTTTCCCTCCAGACGAGTATTTCGGCGGCCGCTGAGGATCGGATTCGGATGCCGCGACCGCGACGGGATCAGAGCGGGAATATGGTTAATAATTCGTTGCCCGAAGCGCGCCGCCGGATGAAAATCGGGCGGTCCGCCAGTCCTTGCGTCACGGCCTGGCTTTCTGTAGCAATGCCTCATGCAACGCGTCGCGCTTTACACCGGCTCCTTCGATCCCGTCACCAATGGCCATGTCGATGTCATTCGCGCGGCCTCGCGCCTGTGCGACCGGCTGGTCGTCGCCATCGGCCTGCATCCCGGCAAGAAGCCTTTGTTTACGGCGGCAGAGCGCTCCGACATGATCATGCGCGTCTGCGCGGCCGAGGCGGCGGCGCAGAATTGCACCTTGTCGGTCGTCACTTTTTCCGGCCTCGCCGTCGAGGCGGCGCGCGTGGCCGCCGCCGGCCTGATCATTCGCGGCCTGCGCGACGGGACCGATCTCGATTATGAAATGTCGATGGCCGGGATGAACGGGGTGATGGCGCCGGAAGTGCAGACGGTTTTTGTTCCCGCCGGCCTCAATGTGCGCCATATAACGGCGACGCTCGTCCGTCAGGTCGCCCTGATGGGCGGCGACGTTTCGGCCTTCGCGCCCCCCCTCGTCGTCGAGGCCCTGCGCCGCAAGGCGCGAAATTGAAAGAGCGTTGCCGCAAGGCGCGAAATTGAAAGAGCGTTGCCGCAAGGCGCGAAATTGAAAGAGCGTTGCCGCAAGAAAGCGCAAAAATGAAGGAGCCTTCATGAAGGATGTTTCCACGCGGCGGGTCAGCCGCCGCCGGTTCGCCGCCCTTTTGCCGCTCGGCGCGGGCGTCTTGTCGCTCGGCGCGGGCCCGGCCGCCGCCGGCGCCGCCCACGCCGCCGACGACCCGTCCAACCTGCTCTATCTGCAGCTCAAGGACGGCATGGTGGTGATCCGCATGCGTCCCGATCTTGCGCCGAAACACGTCGCTCAGATCAAGACCCTGGTGAAGCGCGGCTTTTACAACGGGGTGGTGTTCCATCGCGTAATCGACGGCTTCATGGCCCAGACCGGCGACCCGACCGGCACCGGCATGGGCGGCTCGGACTTGCCCGACATTCCGGCCGAATTCACCAAGACGCCCTTCGAGCGCGGCACGGTCGGCATGGCGCGCGCCTCCGATCCCAATTCGGCCAATTCGCAGTTCTTCATCTGCTTCGCGCCGGCGCCCTTCCTGAACGGCCAATATACCGTCTGGGGCGAGGTGGTCTCCGGCATGAAATATGTCGACAAGATCAAGCGCGGCGAGCCGCCGCAGGATCCCGACAAGATCATCAGCATCAAACTCGGCGCGGACGCGAAATAAGGTCCGGCGCCGCCAATTCCATCAACAGCAGGAAAAGCACATGTCCGACGAAGGCAATCTGATGACGCTGGAAACCACCCAAGGCACGGTGGTGATCCGCATGCGGCCCGATCTCGCGCCGCACCATGTCGCCCATATCAAGAAGCTGGTCAGCGAAGGCTTTTACGACGGCATCGTGTTCCATCGCGTGATCGACGGTTTCATGGCCCAGACCGGCTGCCCCCACGGCGCCGGCACGGGCGGGTCGAAATATCCCGACCTCAAGGCCGAGTTCAACAACGCGCCTCATGTGCGCGGCACGGTCTCCATGGCCCGCGCCTCCAATCCCCATTCGGCCAATTCGCAGTTCTTCATCTGCTTCGCGTCGGCGCCCTTCCTGAACGGCCAATATACCGTCTGGGGCGAGGTGATTTCCGGCATGGAGAACGTGGACAAGATCAAGCGCGGCGAGCCAGTCAAGGACCCCGACAACATCATTTCCGCCAAGATCAGCTGATTGGAATTCCTTCTGAGACCGGGGCCAAAAGCCCCGGTTTTGCTTCCCGGGCGCGTTCAATTCCGGTTCAGCGGCCGGGAATTGGAAAAATAAGGCTTTCGGAGCCCGAGAATTGACCTTCGCCACATTGACGGGGACGAAAAAATCCGAAAGCTTGACCACGCGCCGGCGCCGCGACCTGGCCGCCGGCTTTCCGGGGAGCTGTTCATGTCCATCCGTTCCGCTCTGATGCTCGCGGGCGCCATTGCCCTGCTCGGCGTCGGCTCGGCAGAAGCCGAATCCGCGATGAAGCAATGCGCCGCCAAATGGCAGGCGGCCAAGGCCGCCAATCAGACCGGCGGCCTGACCTATCTGCAATTTTCCTCGAAATGCCGCGCCGAGCTGAAGGCGGGCGGCGCCGCGCCGGCGGCTGCTCCCGCCGCGGCGCCCGCCGCCGCCGCTCCCGCTCCGGCGCCCGCGCCCGCAGCGACGGCGGCGCCGGCCAAGCCCGCCGCCGCGCCCGCCGCAACCGGCCCGGTCGTCTTCCCGACGGCGATCAATCCCGCCTACAAGAGCCAGTCGGCGGGCAAGGCGCGCATGCACAGCTGCCTCGACCAGTACAAGGCCAACAAGGCGACAGGCGGCAACGGCGGCCTGAGATGGATCGAGAAGGGCGGCGGCTACTACAGCCAGTGCAACGCCAAGCTCAAGTAATCTGACCCTGTCGAAGCCCCGGCCCCGCGCCGGGGCTTTTTTTTCGCGCCGTGGCAAATCATGCGGAATCGATATTCCGCATGATTCATGCCGAATGCATATCAGAGCAGATAGGCCAGGGCCGTGGCCAGGGTTCCCGCCGCGCCGAGGCCGATCGCCGTGCGCCACGGCCACAGCATTCCGCGCAGGATGATGGCGATGGTCGCGACCGCGATGGCGATATGAAGCAGGGTCACGGCGAAGGTGAGAATGTGGTGGCGCCGCTCATGGACTTCGCTCTTGGTCAGGGCGGCGGTCACCTCGGCCTCATATTCCCTGGCCTGAGCCTGAATCGCTTGCTGCTCCCTGGCGTAGCGGCCAGCCTGGGCGGTGAAATCGGCGGCTTTCGCTCCCGCCATCTCCGACAAGGCCACATAGAGATTCCTTTTCATGCTCTTGGCCTGATAAAAGCCCCAGGCGTCGCTCGCCCGGGCCTGCATCAGCACGGCCTCGTTCTTCGCGCCCAGAGTGGCCGCCGTCTCGATCGTTTCGAGACTGCCGACCGCCGCCGCCAGCACCGCCAGAACCGCGATGGTGATCGAGACCATGATCAGGCGACGGTCGCCGAGATGGGCCACATGCTCGGCGTGTTCGGCGTGTTCGAAATGTTCGGTCGGCGATTCGTCCATGAGTTCCCCGGGCCTATCCGTTTTTCGGGAGCCTGCGATCTTCTTCGGCGCCGCGTCAAGTGGACAGAGCCGACGCCTCCGCTTATAAAGCCGGAAAGCCGATCGGACGGGTTCACCCTTCCCGGCGAGACGGATTTTCGACGGACGAACAATGCAGAACCTTTCCTTCGCCTCCACCGCCGCGCTGCGGGAAACCATGGTCGAGCGCCAGATCCGCACCTTCGATGTGTCCGACCGCCGCGTGCAGGCCCGGATGAGAGACGTTCCCCGCGAAATCTTCGTCGATCCCGCCTTCGCCAGCCTGGCCTATTCCGACGCGCGGCTGGTTGTTTCCGGCAAGACCCGGCGCGAGATGACCGCGCCCCTGATTCTCGCCCGCCTGCTCAAGGAGGCGCATCTGCTCGCCGACGACCGCGTCCTGGTGGTGGCGGGCGGGACCGGCTATGCCGCCGCTCTGGCCGCCGGCCTCGTCAAATCGGTGGTCAGCCTCGATGACGACGAGAGCCTGGCGGCGCGGGCCACGGCCAATTTCGAGACCCTCGGCCTGACCAACGCCAAATCTTTTGTCGGGCCGCTGGCGGCGGGGGCGCCGGCTGATTCGCCTTTCGACGCGATCATCGTCGACGGCGTGAGCCAGGGCGCTTTCGGCGCCCTGCTGAACCAGCTCGCGGAGGGCGGCCGGCTGGTCGGGATCGTGTCCGACAAGCCCGACGCGCGGGTCGGCAAGGCGATCCTTTACCGGCGCGCCGGCGGGCAGGCGTCGCCGCGTCCGCTGTTCGACGCCTCGGCGGGCGCGCTGCACGCTTTCGCCAAGCCGGCGGCGTTCGTTTTCTGAACTCGCTTCCGATCGGGGCCGTCACGCCGCGCCGGCTCGACGCGCTGTGTCTTTTGGGGCTCAGTGTTTGAACAATCGTACCTATGACGGCAGGATTTCGGAAAATCCGGGGCTGCAGCCCGGAACCTCAGGTTGACGCCATGGCTCATATCGATAAATCTTTGAACAGTTTACATGACCGTCGGCGAGGGCGGGCGCAGAGGTCGTCCGCGGTCCGTGGGGTTGCACGGTCCGGCGCCTTGTGGGGGCATTGATTTTGCGGCTTTCATCTCATGTCGGCCTGACTTTGGCGGCCCTTGTTCTCGGACCCGGTCCGGTCGCGGCCGAAACCATGTCCGACGCCTTGTCGCGCGCCTATCTGAACAATCCCGACATCAATCAGCAGCGCGCCGCCGTCCGCGCGAGCGACGAGGGCGTGCCCCAGGCCAAGTCCGGCTGGATGCCCAAGGTGCAGGCGCAGGGGACGGTGAATTACCAGGTGTCGAATGTCCAAGGTCTTTTCGGCGAGACGAGCCAGGCTCAGAAGCTCGCCGCCGTGCCCGTGACGGGACAGGCGCAGGTGACCCAGACCCTTTTCGACGGCATGCGCACCGCAAATTCGGTCAATCAGGCGGAATCCTCGGTTCTGATGGCGCGCGAACAATTGCGCCAAACCGAAGTGACGACGCTCCAGACCGCTTCGAAGGCCTATATGGACGTCTTGGCAAACACGGCGGTGCTTGGCCTGAACCGCAACAACGTCAAGGTTCTCGAGGTTCAGCTGCAGCAGACGCGTGACCGCTTCCAGGTCGGCGAGGTGACCCGCACCGACGTCGCCCAGGCGGAATCCTCGCTGGCGAGCGGAACCGCCACCGTCGCGGTCGCTGAATCCAATCTCCAGGCGAGCATCGCCACCTTTCGCCAAGTGATCGGGATCCAGCCGGCGCGTTTGCAGCCGGCCCGTCCGATCGAAAAACTGCTGCCGCCGTTGCTCGACGAGGCGATCGCGATTTCCCTTACCGAACATCCGGCGGTCCTTGGCGCCCTCCATCAGGTCGACGTCGCCGAGGACGCGGTGAAGGTCGCGGAAGCCGCGCTCGCGCCGACCGTCAGCGTGGTCGGTCAGGTGCAAAATTCGACCGACACCAGCGGCTATCCGGGTTACAACGTCTTTTCGGCTTCGATCGGCGGCCAGGTCACCGTGCCGATCTATCAGGGCGGCCAGGAATATGCGGCGATTCGCCAGGCCAAGGAGAAGCTGAACCAGGCGCAGATCGCGGTCGCCAGCGCGCGCGATCAGGCGCGCGCCGGCGTGGTGACCGCCTGGGGCCAGTTGCAGGCGGCGCGCGCCGCGATCGTGTCCTTCGAGGCGGCGGTCAAGGCGGCGGAAATCGCGCTGAATGGCGTGCGTGAGGAAGCCAAGGTCGGCCAGCGCACCACGCTCGACGTGCTCAACGCCGAGCAGACCCTGCTCAACACGCGCGTCGAGCTGGTGCAGGCCCAGCACGACCGGGTGGTCGCCTCCTATGCGGTGCTGGGGGCTATGGGCCGGCTTTCCGCCCAAAATCTCGGCCTCGGCGTCGTCGAATACAATCCGAGCCAGCATTATCAGCAGACGAAGAACCGGTTCTTCGGCATCGACACGCCGGACGGCCGCTGACCCGCGGCTTCGAGCGCCCGCCGCACAAAAATCGGTGGGCGGCGATCGAAGTGGCGCCCTGCGCTCTTGCGCGCGTTGGCGCAAGAGCGCACCGTGACCGGGTGGCGAATCTGATCGTGAGCGCCTCGCATTTTCACCCCTTGGCGTTTCGTTGCGAGCGATGAGACACATGACCGTAGAGAACGGCCCGTCCCAATCCAGCCCGTCGCCCGCGGAGGTCGCCGCGCGCGAACCGTCGATGGATGACATCCTCGCCTCAATTCGCCGCATCATCGCCGACGACGACGTCTTGCCCCTGAGCCGCCCCCGCGCCGCCGCGCCCGGGTCCACCCCCACTGCTCCTGCTCGTCCCGCCGCGCCGGCGCCGGCGCCGGCGGCGACGACCGAAGTTCCGCCCGGCTCCGGCCAGAAGCTGTTTCGGGGCGGCGAAGCTGTGTCCGAATTTACAGGCGGGGTGGCGACGGCGCCTCTCTTTCGCCCTCCGTCGCCGCGCATCGTTTCCGTCGCGGACAAGGCGCCGTCGCTGAAATTGCGCGACTTCGCCCCGGCCGAGGCGCCGGCCGCGCGTCCGTCGCTGCGCGAAGCGCCAAAAATTTCCGCGCCCGCCGCCGCGGCTGAACGCGCTCAAGCCGAAGCGCCGGCGAACGCGCCCCGAGAGGTCGAGCAGCGCATCGAGCCGGCCGAATCCGCCCCGCGCGAACTCGCGCCTGCCGTCGCGGAAGCGCCGCGCCTGGAGCTGGCTGCACCCAAAGCCCCGCAGCCGGCGGCGTCCATCGACCAACACGCGGAGGCCCGGCTCAAAGTCGCGACGCCGCCCCTGCAGGCGCCAGGCGCCGCCGATCAGACGCCCGCGCCCATCCCGGACGCGCCGCCGTCCGCTCGTCCGGCCACGGGCCGCGTCGCGGCGCCGCAATTGAAAAGCGGCGCCGACGAGCCCGTGCTGCTTTCATCGGCCAGCGGCGCCCGCATCGGCGCCTCGTTCGAGGCGCTGGCGGAAAGCCTGATGCTGCGCGATCCCGAAATGGTCGAGCGGGTCACGCGGGAAATGCTGAGGCCCATGCTCAAGGCCTGGCTCGACGACAATCTGCCCGTCGTGGTCGAACGGCTGGTCCGCGCCGAAATCGAACGCATCGCGCGCGGGCGGGGGTGAACCCCTCATCCGGCCCTTCGGGCCACCTTCTCCCGCAAGGGGAGAAGGATTCCGCCGGCGCCGCAGCTTCCCTTCTCCCCATAGCCCGTCTTTGGACGGGCGTTCTGACGAACGGCCTATGGCGGGAGAAGGTGGCGCGTCAGCGCCGGATGAGGGGTCCAGCCAGCCTTCGCGCTTCCTCGATCGGCAGTCGCCAGCCGGTTCTTTCTTTCCAAATAGCCCATACCCGCTCCATCTTCATTGACTTGCGCGGCGCGCTCGGATTTGTTGCGCCGAAATCCCGCGCGAATCCGGTTCTCAGCCCATGATGGAAAAGACTTTCGACCCCGCCGCCGTCGAGGCCCGCATCGCGGCCGATTGGGAGGCCGCAGGCGCCTTCCGCGCCGACCGTCCCGAGCGCCTCGGCACCAAGACTTTTACCGTGGTCATTCCGCCGCCGAACGTCACCGGCACGCTGCACATGGGCCACGCGCTCAACAATACCTTGCAGGACATCCTCTGCCGCTTCGAGCGCATGCGCGGCAAGAATGTGCTATGGCAGCCGGGCGTGGACCATGCCGGCATCGCCACCCAGATGGTGGTCGAACGGCGCCTCGCCGCCGCCGGCGAGCCCGGTCGCCGCGATCTGGGCCGAGACGCCTTTCTCGAAAAGGTCTGGGCCTGGAAGGCGGAATCCGGCGGCGCCATCGTCAACCAGCTCAGGCGCCTCGGCGCCTCCTGCGACTGGTCGCGGGAGCGCTTCACCATGGACCCCGGCTCGTCTAAAGCCGTGCTGAAGGCATTCGTCGAGCTTTATCGCGCCGGGCTGATCTACAAGGACAAGCGCCTCGTCAACTGGGACCCCAAGCTGCTGACGGCGGTCTCCGACATCGAGGTCGTGTCTCAGGACGTCAAGGGCTCGCTCTGGCATTTCAAATATCCGCTGGTCGACGAGAACGGCGTCGCGACCGACGAATATATCGTCGTCGCCACGACCCGCCCCGAGACCATGCTTGGCGACACCGCGGTGGCGGTCCATCCCGAGGACGAGCGCTATCTCCATCTGCACGGCCGTTTCGTGCGCCTGCCTCTGGTCGGACGCCTGATCCCGATCGTCGCCGATTCCTATTCGGATCCCGAAAAGGGCTCGGGCGCGGTGAAAATCACTCCGGCCCATGATTTCAACGACTTCGAGGTCGGTTCGCGTCACAAGCTGCCGCTGGTGAACATCCTCGACGCCGAGGCCCGCCTGTTGCTGAAGGAGAACGAGGCTTTTGTGCAAGGCGTGATCGAGAACGACGACCTGTCCGAGACCCTCGACAGCCTGCATGGCCTATCGCGCGAGGAGGCGCGCAAGGCGGTGATCGCCGCCATGGAGTCGCGCGGCCTGATCGCAACCATCGAGACCCACCAACATCAGGTCCCGCATGGCGACCGCTCGGGCGTGGTGATCGAGCCATGGCTCACCGACCAATGGTATGTGGACGCCAGGGCCCTGGCCGGCCCGGCGCTTGCGGCGGTGCGTTCGGGCGAGACGGCCTTTGTCCCGAAGAACTGGGAAAAGACCTTTTTCGACTGGCTGGAAAAAATCCAGCCCTGGTGCATCTCGCGCCAGCTCTGGTGGGGCCACCAGATTCCCGCGTGGTATTCGCCCTGGGGCGCGGTCTACGTCGCCGAAAGCGAGGAGGAGGCGCTGGCCGACGCGCTGGCCGACGCAGTCAAGCGGGAAATCTACAGCGACGCCGAGGCCCAGGCCATCGCTGGCGATCCCGACACGGCCGCCGACCTGCTGACCCGCGACGAGGACGTGCTCGACACCTGGTTCTCGTCGGGCCTATGGCCGATGTCCACGCTCGGCTGGCCCGAGGACAGCAACGATCTCGCGGCGCGCTATCCGACCGACGTCCTGGTCACCGGCTTCGACATCATCTTTTTCTGGGTCGCCCGAATGATGATGTTCGGGCTGCATTTCCAGCACAAGGTTCCGTTCCGCCAAGTCTATCTTCACGCGCTGGTGCGCGACGAGAAGGGCGCTAAAATGTCGAAGTCCAAGGGGAACGTCATCGATCCCCTGAATCTCATCGACACTTACGGCGCCGACGCCCTGCGCTTCACGCTCGCGGCCATGGCGGCGCAGGGGCGGGACATCAAGCTCGCGACCTCGCGCGTCGAAGGCTATCGCAATTTCGCGACCAAGATCTGGAACGCCGCGCGTTTCGCGGAAATGAACCAGTGCCGGGGCCGCCACGGCTTCGACCCGACCAAGCCGCGCGAAATCCTCAACCGCTGGATCATCGGCGAAGCGGCGCGGGCGTCAGCCGAGGTCGAAACCGCGCTGACCCAATATAAATTCAACGAGGCGGCCCAGGCGGCCTATCGCTTCGTGTGGAACATTTTCTGCGACTGGAGCCTGGAGCTGGCCAAACCCCTGTTGCAGGGGCCGGACGGCCCGACCAAGAACGAGACGCGCGATTCCGTCGCCTTCGTCCTCGACCAGATCTGCAAGCTGCTCCATCCCTTCATGCCCTTCCTCACCGAGGAAATCTGGGCGATCCGCGGCCAGGATTGTCCGCGCGAATCCATGCTGGCGCTGGCGCAATGGCCCGATCTGCGCGGGCTGGAGGATGCGGAGGCCGAAGCGGAAATCGGCTGGCTGGTCGATGTCGTCTCGGCGGTGCGCTCGGCCCGCGCGGAGATGAACGTGCCGGCGGGCGCGCAAGTCCCGCTGGTTCTGGTCGGGGCGGGCGACGCCGACGAGCGCCGCGCAAAACGCTGGGCGGAGACGATGCAGCGGTTGGCGCGGCTCTCGGGCATCGAGACGCGCGCCAAGGCGCCGCCGCAATCGGTTCAACTGGTCGCGCGCGGGACAGTCCTGGCGCTGCCGCTCGAAGGGATCATCGATTTCGACGCCGAACGCGCGCGGCTGGAAAAAAGCGTCGCCGCTGAGCAAAAGGAAATCGCCAGGATCGACGCCAAGCTCGGCAACGCCGATTTCCTCCGCCGCGCGCCGGAAGAGGTGGTCGAGGAAAACCACGAACGGCGCGAGCAGGCCGTCGCGCGGCTGGAAAAGATGACCGCCGCGCTGAAATTGCTGGGGTGAACGCCGATTCCGTTCTCCCCCACAGGCCGTTCGTCAGAACGGCCTTCCAAAGGGACGGCCGTTCTGGCGGGCGGCCCATGGGGAGAGGGGACAGCCCTCACGCGTTCAATTCTTCGCGATCCGCGAGCTTGGCTTTTTTGCAACTTTTTCGGCGATCGTTTTTTCGCCTTCGTGAATCAAGCTTTTGCGGGTTTCGGTCGCGGCGGGTGTTGTGGCTTGGGCGCAACAGTCGAAATCCAACTTCAGAAAGCCCGAAGTTTGAAAAGGCGCCGCCGCGATTCAGCCATAAAAGAAAAGCTAGTTCGTCAGGGGTAGGCGTCCTTCGGTGCAGGGCGCCGGGAGACTGTGCGTGATGTCGGCGTTGGGGCGAATATTTCTGGCATGTCTGGGAGCCGCGTGCTGCGGCGCGACGGCTTTCGCCTTCGACGGCTCCGGCGCCGCCTCGTCCTCGGGCAAGACTCTCGACATTTTCAAGAATCCGCACCAGGCGCTGGAAGCGGCGGTGGAGGATTTTCGCGCCGGCCATGCCGCGTCGTCGGTCGAGGCGCTGAAATACGCGGCCGCCGGCGGCGAGACGCTGGCGCAATGGAAGCTCGGCAAAATGTACGCCGATGGCGACGGCGTGCCGCACGACGATTACAAGGCCTATCAATATTTTCTGCAGATCGTCGACAAATATGACGAGGACCACGCCAATTGGCGCGAGCATTCCGTCGTCGCCAGCGCTTTTGTCGCGGTCGGCGTGTTCGAGCTCAATGGCATCGGCGGCTCGCGCCTGAAGGCCGATCCGGAGCATGCGATGCGCATGTTCCGTTACGCCGCGACGAATTTCGGCGATCCTGACGCCCAGTACAATCTCGCTCGGCTTTACATGGACGGCGCCGCCGGTCTCGCCAAGGACAATCGGCAGGCCGCGCGCTGGCTCTATCTCGCCGCCGCAAAGGGCCATGTCGAATCTCAGGCGCTGCTCGGCCATCTGCTGTTTTGCGGCGACGGCCTTCCGGTCCAGCGGGCGCGCGGCCTGATGTGGCTGACGCTCGCGCGCGAAGGCGCGAACGGCAAGGTCCAGCAATGGGTCCTGGTCCTCTACGACCAGGACATGAAGGCGGCCAATGACGCGGATCGTCAGGTCGCGCTGGTCTATCTCGAACAGCATCTGAAAAAGCGCGACTGAACGCCTGTCTTCCGCGCGCAATTCTTCCGCGCGCAAGGAAAAAAAGGCCCGGATGTCCGGGCCGTACGCATTTGCGCCGCTACGTCGGGCTTCGATCAGAAGGTCGGCAGGAAGGACAGGGCGCCGGTGCGGTAGTGGTAGGCGATTTCGACGCCGGCCGTGAACTGGTCGCGCGATCCGGTATGAAGGACCAGCGGACTGTCGGCGACGCTGCCGGTCAGAACCTGATAATTGCCGAAGACGCTGACGCGCCAGAATTCATTCACCTCATAGCGCGCGGCGGCGGTGAAGCCGGCCGAGGTCAGGCCGCCCGTGGCCCGGTAGGGGGTGAGCAAGCCGCCGACCGTCTGGTTCAGCGCGGCCTGCCACGGCGCCACCGAGAAGAACGACGACGCGTATTGATCGTTGTTGAAATTGAGCCGCGGGCCGATCGACAGCGTCACCTGCCCGAACCTTTTCCAGAGGTCGCCGTCCAGCGCGTAGGCCATGCCGTCGTAGCCGGTCACCGCCTTGCGGACTTCGCCGCGCACGCGCAGGAAGGACAAAGGCGTCCACTCGGCGAAGGCGCCAAGCTCGATGCTGGCGTCGACGCCGTTCATGCCATACAGGGCGGGATTGTCCCGCACCGACCGGCTGTTGACATAGTTGGCGGCGGGACCGACCGCGAGCCAATCGTTGTGCAGCACGATGAAGCTGAAATCGTCGTCCGGCGAACTGAAGCGCGGCGGCTGATCCTCGCGGCGGAATTCCAGGGTCGGCATGCCCAGGAAAGTATAGCTCCTGGCGCCGGGATAGCTCGGCTGAACGCCCATCGTCCCGCCCATCGTGACGATCCAGTCCGGCGTCTGCGGCATGGCCGGCGCGGCGCTCATCGAAGGCAGGTCCGCGGCGAGGGCCGGGACCGAGAGCACCAAAGAGGCTGTGAACGCCAGCCCGCGCAGCGAGAGTTTCAAAAGCTCGTCCCCCAAATCATGCGCGCGATCCTACCAGCGCCTGGCGATTTGCGAACCGGTGAAATGAACGAGAATTTAAGATTGTGGCCGGCGTCGTTTTCTTGCAACAGTCACATCGGCGATCAGACTTGGGCGATTAGACTTGGGCGATTAGACTTGGGCGATTAGACTTGGGCGATTAGGCTTGGGCGATTAGATTTGTGTGACCAGATTTGGATGACTAGATTTGGACGGCTGGATTTGGCGGAAATGAAAATCGCGTTGGAAAAAGCGCCGGCTCTGGCGGCGCGCGGGCTGATCCATCTCTATCGCGTCAGCTTGTCGAGCGTCGCGGGACGCAATTGCCGCTATTTGCCGACCTGTTCCGCCTTCACCGACGAGGCCATCGCCCGCCACGGCTTGTGGGCCGGCGGCTGGATGGGTTTTGCGCACGTCTGCCGCTGCCACCCGTGGGGCGATTCGGGCTTCGACCCGGTTCCGCCCAATCTGCCCGAACGGGCCGACGCCCTGCATCCCTGGCGTTACGGCTCCTGGCGCAAGCGCCCGGTCTGCGAGGCGGTCGAAGCGGAAAACGAAAAGAATGACGCGTCAGCGGCAAACCGCTGAAGCTGGAGCAGCGTGGGAAAAAGTGGATGCCGGTTATTCGCTGACGCGGACCTTCGGTTCGTAAAAAACGCTGCGAAGACAAAGGACTCTAGAAACGAAGTGACGCCAGGCAAGCGCGAAGGGCGACGCTCGCGTCGGCGAGCGGCGAACAAAAAAAGCTATTCATGCGACATGACTTCGAGCGCCAGGGCATAGAGCCGATAGCGCTGGAGGTCGGACAAGGCTTTCATCGCGTCAAGATAGGTTATGCCATCCTGGCACTCCTGGGCGTCGCTCAAGGGCGGATTGGGCGTCTTGCCATCGAGCAGCAGGCCCACGGCGGCCTTGTCCACGCCCAGGACGAGCATCAGCTTTTCCAGATCGTCGAAATCGGCGGAACTCGGCGCCTCGCGGTCGATTTTCTTCTGCGCGCCGTCCTCGATCGCGTCGAGCCCGGCCAGGGCCTCCTCGGCCATCAGCGCGCGATGGGCGCTGGCGAATGCCGCGAAACGGTCGGCGGGCGCGCCGTTGAGGAAATCGACGCAAAGCGCGGGATCGCTCGCCGAAAGCTGTTTCAGCACATTTTGATGCACGCGGAACACTCGGTCGAGCGCCGCGCCGCCGGCCTTGGCGCCCAGCAGGCCGCGATTGCGCCGCAGGGTCTGGACCGCGATGCTGACGAACAGATCGGCGGCGTCGTCGCGGGTCTCGACATCCCGCGAGAGCGCGGCTTTCGTGGCGGCGTCATCATCGGCGGGATAAAGCGCCCGGAGTTTCGCCAGGAAGGGCCCATATTCCGGGGCCTCCGCCAGCCTGTCCTTGAGGGCGGCGAGCTTTTGCGCGTCGGCGGGGGTCTCGGCAGGCGTTTTTTGCGCGGCCTCCGGCTCGGACGTGACCGGGGTCGTCGTCACCGGCCTGGCGGCGAGCGGCGGCTCGGCCGGCCCCGGCTTCTGGCTCCCCGTGGAGAGAAACAGACTGCCGAAAGCGGCGGCGAGCGCCGCGGCGCTCGCCAGAACCGCGATCCGAATATGTTGTTTCCAATGACCCATGGCGCGTCGAACAGCCTGTTATACGAATTCCGAATCGATCATTTGCGAATTCGTATTCCATTGGCGCGAAAATCCCCTCGCGAATTGAAGGATTTTCGCGCCATGACGTTGCCGCGGATTGCGAAGCAATCTTGCGGAAACCGTATTATAGCGCGCGCACTCTGGCCCAGGCGACGCTCGCGCGTCAATGTTTGAACCGCACAAGGCGTTGGATGGCGCTCAATGCTCCATCGGCGCGCCGGGCGCGTGCTGCAGCGAAAAGGCCTCGCGGTGATGGCGCCACAGCCACAAGCACAGCAAGGCGACAGGCGCGCCGATCAGCGAGGTGAGCTGGAAAAAAACGACAAAGCCGGTCGTCTTCACGATCAGTCCGGAAAAGCCGGCGAGCACAAAGCCCGGCATGGCGCAGAGCGAGGTCATCAGGGAATATTGGCTGCCCGCGAATTCGGCCTTCGACAGCGACGACATGAAAGTGATCAGCACGATGGTGGCGAAGGAGGCGGCAAAGGCTTCGACGGCCACCGCGAGCGCAAAGGCCCAGGTTTCGCCGCCGTGGCCGGCGAGCCAGGCGAGGCTCAGATGCGCGGCCGAGGCCGCGACCGTGCCGAGCAGCATGGACGACATCAGGCCGATGCGCGGCACGAGCCAGGAACAGGCGAAGACCCCGGCCAGAGCGACGCCGAAGCCAAAAAGCTTGGTCACCGTGGCGATGTCCGAATCCGAAAAATGCAGACTCTTGAACAGAGGAATGGCCATGGCGCTGGTCAGATAGCCCGGCATGCGAAAACCCGCGATCAGCAGCAGAACCGGGACCGCCAGAGGCCCGAGCCGGGTGAACAGCTCCTTGATCGGCGCCCAGACCGCCGCCGCGAGCCCCGGCCGCTCGGCATGCTGCGCCGCGATGAGGTCGATCTGTGGCTCCGGCGCGGCCAGGGCCGAGATCATGCCCGGCGCCATCAGCGCCGCCATGCAGAGATAGGCGGAGCGCCAGCCGAAACGATCGGCGAGATAGAGCGCGCCGGCGCCGGCGGCGAGATTGCCGACGCGATAGCCCATTTCCGAAAACGACCCCATCAAGGGCTGCTTGTCCAGCGGGGCCGCGTTGATGCGCCAGCCGTCGATGACAATGTCCTGGGTCGCGCCGGCCACGCCCAAAGCCGCCGAGAACAGAATCGTCCACCACAGCCGCGCGCCCGGATCGCCGAAAGCGACGCCGGCGAGCGTGACCGCCACGCCGATCTGCGAGGCGACGATCCAGCCGCGCCGGCGCCCGAGCAGACGTGAGAGAATCGGCGCGTCAAACTGGTCGAGCAGGGGCGCCCAGAGGAATTTCAGCTTGTAGGCGAAGGTCAGCCAGCTCATCAGGCCGATCAGCTGGATCGGAACCCTGGCCTCCGAAAGCCAGGCCGACTGGGTGATATAAACCAGCAGGAAGGGCATGCCTGAACTGAAGCCGAGGCCGACCATCGCCGCATAGCGGCGGTCCGCGCGCAAATGGTGGAGATAGGTTGGGTTGTTCCGAGGCGTCATGCGCGAATGATGCCCAAGGCTGTCGCCATTTCCAGCGGCTTCGCGCCTTCCGCCGTGAATTTCCGCGCCGCGCGGCTTTGCCGCCACAGGCGATTGCGCAAGCCTCGATGATTGCGCTTCCGCCGCGATTCGCCTACCAAGGCGTCCGCAAACAGCTTACGCCGGCTCGTCTCGGCGAGTGAGCAAGGAGAGACGGATGATTTCGGTCACTTTTCCCGATGGCGCGTCGCGTTCCTTCGAGCCCGGCGCCACCGGCCTCGACATCGCCAAAAGCATTTCCCCCTCGCTGGCGAAAAAAACCGTCGCCATGATGCTCGACGGCAATATGGTGGACGCCGCGACGCCCATCCGCGCCGACGCTAAGGTCGAATTTCTGAGCCGGGAAGATCCTCGCGCGCTGGAGCTCATCCGCCACGACGCCGCCCATGTGCTGGCCGACGCGGTCCAGGCGCTTTATCCCGGCACGCAGGTCACCATCGGCCCGGTGATCGAGAACGGCTTTTACTACGACTTTTATCGCGCCGAGCCCTTCACCCCGGAGGATTTCGCCGCCATCGAGAAGAAGATGCGGGAGATCGTCGCCGCCGACAAGCCCATTTTCCGCGAGGAATGGACGAGGGATCAGGCCAAGGCCTGGTTCGAGACCCATGGCGAGGCTTTTAAAGTCGAACTGGTGGAATCCATTCCGGCGGATCAAAAACTTTCGGTCTATCGTCAGGGCGACTGGCTCGACCTGTGCCGCGGTCCGCACATGCCCTCGACGGGCAAGATCGGCAACGCCTTCAAGCTAATGAAAGTGGCGGGCGCCTATTGGCGCGGCGATTCCACAAAACCGATGCTCCAGCGCATCTACGCCACCGCCTTCGCCAGACAGGAAGAGCTCGACGCCTATCTCAAGCGGATCGAGGAGGCCGAGCGCCGCGACCATCGCCGCCTGGGGCGCGAAATGGACCTGTTCCATTTCCAGGAGGAGGGGCCGGGGACAATTTTCTGGCATCCCAAGGGCTGGACCTTGTTCCAGACCCTGATCTCCTTCATGCGCCGGCGCCAGCAGGCGGCGGGCTATATCGAGGTCAATACGCCGCAGGTGCTCGACCGCGCCTTGTGGGAGACTTCCGGCCACTGGCAGACCTATCGCGAGAACATGTTCATCACCAAGACGGACGATGACCGCGTTTTCGCGCTGAAACCCATGAACTGCCCCGGCCATATCCAGATCTACAAGAACGGCTTAAAATCCTACCGCGATCTCCCGATGCGCATCGCGGAATTCGGCATCGTCCATCGCTACGAACCGTCCGGCGCGATCCACGGCATGATGCGGGTGCGCGCCTTCACCCAGGACGACGCCCATATCTTCTGCACCGAGGACCAGATCATGGCGGAAGCCATGAAGATCAACGACATGGTCATCTCGATCTACAAGGATTTCGGGTTCGAGGACATCGTGGTGAAGCTTTCGACCCGGCCGGAAAAACGCGTCGGCGGCGACGAGGGCTGGGACAAGGCGGAAGCCGCGCTGAAAAAAGTGCTCGATCTTCTCACCGCCCAAGGGTTCAAGACCGGGATCAATCCGGGCGAGGGCGCCTTTTATGGCCCAAAGCTCGAATATACCTTGCGCGACGCCATCGGCCGCGAATGGCAATGCGGCACGACCCAGGTCGATTTCAACCTGCCGGGCCGCTTCGGGGCCTTCTACATCGGGCAGGATTCGGAAAAGCAGACCCCGGTAATGATCCATCGCGCCATTTTCGGCTCGCTCGAGCGTTTTTGCGGCATATTGATCGAACATTTCGCCGGCCATCTGCCGTTGTGGCTCTCGCCGGTCCAGGCGGCGATCTGCACCATCACCTCCGACGCCGACGATTACGCGCTGGAGATCGCCGCGCTCGCCCGAAAGAACGGCCTGAGGATCGAGACCGACCTGCGCAACGAAAAGATCAATTACAAGGTGCGCGAATTGTCGCTGGCCAAAATCCCGGTGCTGCTGGTGGTCGGCCGCAAGGAAGCGGCGGACCGGACCGTCTCGATCCGCCGCCTGGGCTCGCAGGCGCAAAATTTTGCGACGCTCGACGAGGCTTTGGCCTCGCTGGCGCTGGAGGCGACGCCGCCGGATTTGCGGTGAGTATGGCCCAGCGAACGACCGGCCATCGTTCAATAACCGCAAACAAGGTATTGAATTATGGGATATTTTTATTTCGACGAAAGCATCCAGAGCCGCGGCAACTTCATCGTCGGCGCCTTCGTTTATTCTGAGACTGATTTAACGCCAATAGTTCTGCAGAAAATTGCAGCACACGGGCTTGTTCCGGGAAAAGACGAGTTTAAAAGTAGTTTCATTATGAGGGACAACGATAACTTACGTCAGCTACGAAGTTCGCTATCACAATTATTGATTGAGAATTGTAGCCTAGGTTTAGTCGTTGCGCCGGAAGCCGAAAGAAAAAAACTTGGTAGCGAGGCGCTAACTGCCCTTGCAAATTTTATTAAAGCAAACGGATTAGAGGGAGTGTGCCATGAGGCATACTTCGATGAAGAAATAAATTTTCTTAAGCCGATTTACCCGAGCTTGGAGCGCTGTTGTAAAATATTCGCCGACCAAAAGTCTGAGCTTTGCGCTGGGATACAGGTTGCAGACTATGCAGCACATCGCCTGGGCTCGATGCTGTTGCAGGAAATGGGACTGATCACAAAGACGGTGCTCGCTGGTGAGGGCTCTGGCTATTTGCCGGAGACGGAGTTTTCTCTTGGTTTTGAATTATGGGCGTCGCTTAGATATGCATTCTTCAGGGGGCCGCCAAACGCAGAATGGAACTCTTCGGAGGATATAACGAGCAAGCGGACATACGAAGTTTTGGGATATGGTCTGCATATCGCTGACAGTTGCAACGAAGAATTGAAGAGTGCTGCAATTAGGCGCTTTGGGGAGGTTTATCTCGGATGCATACATTAGGTTCAAAGCTTCTTTAAAAAATGTCGTTTTGGCGGCAGGAGAGACTGGCGTTACGTGACAGTCCACTTAACTCCGATCGAAAATTGGATCACGAAAGACGCTCGGTTACGATTGCCCATTTGAACCGAGCGCCTTGCGGGAATCGGTACGCGGGGTGGTTACGGCTTTCGCGTGACACCATAATGGTGTATCATGCCCCATGACCGAAAAGCGCCGGCCGACCTATGATCTTGCCGCCTTCAAGGCGGCGTTCGACGCCATCGGAAAACTCAACGTCACTGGCGCGGCCTTGCGCGGCGCGGCCGCTCTCGGTTTTGGGCGCGCCGAAATCGTCGCGACGATCCAGACCATGAAACGCGAGCATTTTTATAAGTCCATGACCGCCTACGCCGATCATCACCTGTGGCAGGACGTCTATCATGTCCCATCCGACATCGGGATGATTTACGTGAAATTCACGGCGGATGTCGTGAGCGAATTCTTGCTGCTGTCGTTCAAGGAGAAAGACAATGGCTGACCTCGAAAAGAAAAATTCTCCGCCTTTCTGCCCGGTCACCGGGGCGCCGATGCAGCGCGGGTTTCGTCCGATGACGCTTCGCTACAAGGGCGCTGAACTCACCTTCGACATGCCGGGCTGGTATTGCGGCCAGTCGGACGAGAGCATCCATACCGGCGAGGATATGAAAGTTTCCGACCGCTCCCTGAACCGGCTGAAAGCCCGCGCGGAAAATCTGCCGTCGCCGGAGGAAATCCGGCGGATCAGGCAGAAATTGCGATTGACGCAGGAACAGGCGGGCGAATGGATCGGCGGCGGGCCGCGCGCCTTCCAGAAATACGAAGCCGGCGATCTGCTGCCGAGCCGCGCCATCGGCAGCGCCTTGGCCTTGCTGGATCGCGACCGGAGCGGGCTGGCCGTGTTGCGCCAGCGCGCCGATGCGACGCGGCCCTTAGCCGACGGCGCTCCAACGCAGAGACGCGGCGTCGGCCGGCGCTCGGGCTGATGATTTTCGCAAGAGGGGCGCCGCCGCCGGAGTTGCGCCAACGAACGACAATCCTGGGAGAGCTTCCATGGTCATGATTCCTTGCCGTGGCTGCGGTCAACCCATCCACGAGACCGCGACCGTCTGTCCGCATTGCGGCGCGCCCAACACCGCCTCGACCAAGCGCATCTTGCCGGCGGCGCTGCTGTGCTTCTTCTTCGGCCTGCTCGGCTTTCACCGCTTCTATGTCGGCAAGATCGGAACCGGCATTCTGCAATTGCTGACCGGCGGCGGCTTTGTGGTGTGGACGGTCTATGATTTCGTCCTGATCATCCTCGGCGGCTTCACCGACAAGCAGGGCGCCAAGATCAATCTGTGGACCTGATCTTCGGATCGTGGGAAGGAGCGCGCGCCTTTGCTGTCCCAGCCCAGAATCTATCTCGCCGGACCCGAAGTCTTCCTGCCCGAGGCGCGGGCGATCGGCCTGCGCAAGAAAATTTTATGCGAGGAATTCGGCTTTGTCGGGCTTTATCCGCTCGATCATGACCTTGCGACCGCGCCGGGCGAGACGGCGGACCAAAAAATCTTCGCCGCCAATGTCGCGCTGATACGCGAGGCGGATGCGGGGATTTTCAATCTCACGCCGTTTCGCGGGGTCAACGCCGATCCGGGAACGGCCTTCGAACTGGGCTTCATGGCCGCCCTTGGAAAACCGGTCTTCGCTTTTACCAACGATTCCGCGCTTTTGTTCGACCGCGTCGCCGCGGCCCACGGCGTCGATGGCGCGCCCGAGGGCGAATATTGCGACGCCCATGGCCTGCTGATCGAGAATTTCGCCAATTCCGACAATCTCATGCTCGACGGCGCCCTCAAGGCGCAAGGGCGGCGCGTCGTCCGCCCCGACGTCACCCTGCCGGATGTAAGCGACCTGACCGGTTTTTTGGCCTGCCTGCGCCAGGTGCGGACGCATTTCGGGTTCTAAAACCCGCGCGGAAAACTTTCCCCGCGCCGGTAAAAGCTTATGCTCTGCCGCCACAGGAGCTTTGGCATGCAGCAGCGCCCGCTTGGCCGCACGGACATAAAAGTCTCGGAAATCTGCCTCGGAACCATGACCTATGGCCAGCAGACCGGCGAGGCCGACGCTTTCGCGCAGATGGATTACGCCGTCGCCAAAGGCGTGAATTTCTTCGACACCGCCGAGCTTTATGCGATCCCGCCTCGCGCGGAAACCTATGGCGCGACCGAGACCATCATCGGCAAATGGCTTTTCGCACGCAAAAATCGTGAAAAGATTATCCTGGCTACGAAAATCGTCGGGCGCAGCGCGTCGCCCTGGTTTCGCAATGGCGAAATGGCGCGGCTCGACCGCCAGAACATCTTTTACGCGGTCGAACATTCGCTGAAACGGCTCCAGACCGATTATATCGACCTCTATCAGCTTCATTGGCCGGACCGGCCGCTGGACCTGTTCGAGGCCAATTCCAACGGCTATCGCGATCGCGGCGGGCCGGACGGCGTCACCTTCGAGGAGACTGTTTCCGCGCTCGGCGAACTGGTGCGGCAGGGAAAAATCCGTCATTTCGGCGTGTCCAACGAGACGGCCTGGGGCGTCAGCCAGTTCCTGCGCGCATCGGAAGCCGGCGCTGGGCCGCGCCTCGTCTCGATCCAGAATGCCTTTCACCTGCTCAACCGCCAGTTCGAGATCGGCCTCGCCGAATTCTCTTTCCGCGAGCAGGTCGGACTGCTCGCCTATTCGCCTTTGGCGCAGGGTTTTTTGACCGGCAAATATCTGCAGGGCGCCAGGCCGGAAGGCGCGCGCTTCACACTGTTTCCGCGCGCTCAGCGCTACCAGAAGCCGGGCGCGGACGAGGCCATCCTGGATTATCTGGCCCTGGCGCGGGACTCAGGCCTCCATCCGGTCCATCTCGCTCTGGCCTTCGTCACCTCGCGGCCCTTCGTCACCGCCAGTATTGTCGGCGCGACCAATCTCGACCAGCTCAAGCTCATCCTCGACGCGCCCAATGGGCTCGATCCGGAGATCGAACAGCGCGTCGACGCCATCCATCAGATTCGCGGCAATCCGGCGCCGTGAGGGATTATTTCTGGTCGGCGAGCGAGCGGATATAGGCGGTCAGGTCGTCGATCTCCTGCCGCGTCAAACTCATGTCCGGCATTTTCGGATGGGGATCGGTGAGGAAGGAGGTCAGGTCGCGCTTGTCCTTATGCCGGGCGACATAGAAAAAGCTCGGCACGTCGGCGCTGGCCTCCTTCTGGCCCGACGAAACGACATGGCAGGCGGCGCACCAGCGCTTGGCGATGACCTTGCCATGGTCAGCGTCGGGCGGGGCGGCCAGCGCCGGCAGGGAGGCCATGACGGCGAGAAGGGAGGGGATAGCGAGAAGGCGCATGAGTTCGAACTCCGTCCGGCAATCATTGATCATCCGCCAGGGCAGGCGCAAGCGCTTTGTCTTGAATCATGGTCCTGTATCACGGTCTTGGATCACGGCGCGGGCTGGGACGCGATCACTTCGACATCGCGATTCTGGTTGGCGACGACCTTGAAGGTCGCCTGATAGGTCGTGTTGTCGTGGCGGGCGATGGCGACATATTCGCCCTCGGCGAGGACGATGGTGGGAAAGGCGCCGATCATCTCGCGGATCACGTCGCCGCCGGGCGTGAGCACCGAAAAGCTGGTGTTGGCGAGCGCCTCGCCGCCGGGCGCATTGACCAGTTTCAGGGTCATGGCGGCGGCGCGGTGGCGCAGCACCACGGCGGTCAGCTTGCCCGCCTGCACCTTCATGTCGGCGCTGACGTTCGAATTGGTCGGGACGCTCGAGCCCGGCGAAACGTCCATCAGAACCGAGACGATATGATAGGCGCCCTCCGGCAGGCATTCCGGCGCGCCGGCCTTGAGATTGGGAATGATCAGCTTCGCTTCGGGGTCGTTATGGTCGGGCAGATAAACCGTGTTGTCGAGCCGCGACGCCGCGATCGGGGCGTCGCCCAGGCGGCCCTCGATCTTCAGGGCGCCGGCGTGCATCACCAGCCGTTCGTTCAACGGCGCGCCATTGACCGCGATCTCCTTGTCCGCGCCGGCGAGGCCACAGGCGGCGTGGACGATGTAATCGCCGTCGGGAAGCTGGAAAGTCGGCGCTGGATCGTTCGATTCGGCGACGAGGGCATGGCCGCCATTGACGTCGCTTCGGGCGTCGAAAACCCGCCAGATCAGCCCGGAGCCGATCGCCTGGATGTCGCCGGGCGCGAAGACCGCGTTGAACGAGACCGCCGCGCGCGGCTGGCTGTCCTGCGCGTTGTCCTGACCGGGCGCAGCGGCGTCGCCCGGCGCGCCGACGACGGGCGGGGGCGGGGGGAGCGCGGGCAGGGGCGGCGTCTCGGCGAAAGCCGCCGCCGGGACGGCGAGAGCCATCAAGGCGCCGAGAGCGCGCATCCGCAATCTTGCAAAATCCGTCTCCGCGCGACGCAATGGCCCTCTCCCGTGCTCAGCTCTCGCCATCGGTTTACAAAGCGGCCATTTTAGGGCTTTGTCCGGCAAAAATCCGGGATCTTTCCATGAACGATACGCTAAAACTGCTCGCCAGGCGCCGCTCCGCGCCGCCGATTGTCATGCGCGGCCCCGGTCCGACGCCGGAGGAATTGCGCAGGTTGCTCACCCTCGCCGCGCGCGTGCCCGACCATGGCAAGCTCGCGCCCTGGCGTTTCATCGTGTTCGAGGGCGAGGGCCGCGCCCGCGCCGGCGAAATCCTCGCCGGGATCGTGGCCGAGCGCGAGCCGGGCGCCGATTCGCCGCGCCTCGACCTGGAGCGCGGCCGGTTCACGCGCGCCCCGCTGGTCGTCGGCGTGGTGTCGCGCGCCGCGCCCCATGTCAAGATTCCGGAATGGGAGCAGCAATTGTCGGCGGGCGCGGTCTGCATGGCTTTGACCGTCGCCGCGACCGCCATGGGCTTTCGCACCGCCTGGGTCACCGAATGGTGCGCCTATGACCGCGAGGCCATGGCGCGGTTCGGGCTGGCCGACCACGAGCGCATCGCCGGCTTCATCCATATCGGCCGGGTGGACAATGCGCCCGAGGATCGCGCGCGGCCCGATCTCGACACGCTGGTTACGAAGTTCTAGACCATTTTCATGTTTCATGGAAACATGAAAATGGTCTAGAGTCTTGTTTTAACGCGTTTTCTTAACGCGAACCGGGTTCCACTTCGCTTGAAAACGCTCTAGCCCGAAAGGCGACGTTGATGGCCCGCGCCTGATCGGGCGTCAGCGCGAATTTGCCGGAAAAACCATCGCGCGCCGCGCGAGCGCAGGCGCGCGCGAAAAATTCGCCGTCGCCCGGCTCGGCGCTGTCGAAGGCGGGCGCGCCCGCCGCCGCCGCCGCCAGAATGGCGAGGCCGCGGGCGACGCGCAGGGGCTCGGCCTTTTCCTCGCCGGCGATCGCGAGCCCGAGGTTTTCGGCCAGCCGGCGCTCGTCGCGGCCGACCCCGATCAGGCGGCGGGTCGCTCGGGCGAGCGAGCCGAGCGCGAAAATCGCGGCGGGCAAATCTGCGGCGAGCGCCAGAATTCCGGTCGAACCATCGGCAAGATCGTATTCCGCCTCGCGCACCGCGAGCTTGGCGCCGAGATGCTGCACGTCGCGCCCGCCGATGGCGTCGGGCAGGGCGATCGCCTGCGGCCTTGCCGGCATGACCGCGTCGAGATCGGCGTCGGCGAGGCCCGAGGCCAGCGGGCGGATCACGACCAGCGCCGTTTTCTTGGCCTCGCGCGCGAGGTTCAGCATTTCAACCGCGGCGCGGCGCGCGTCGTCTTCGCCGCCGGCGCCGGCGAGGTCGATGGCGATGGCGTCGGCCTCGCTCGCGAGCGCCGCCGGGGCGGAAGAGCGCGAGGCAGGAACGACGAGAATGGAGCGCATGGCTTGAGTTTCCGGGGCGGCGCGCCGCGAATCGGGGCGACGATTAAGCGAAACTTTACCTTGTTTCGTCATCCTGCGTTAACCGTCCGCGCGGACGGCGGCGCTCAAGTCCGGCGGGTCTCGCATGATCGTTCGCAAATTCATCCTGTGGTCTGAAAACGCATCGGCCAGAGCGCGCGCGGATGGGGTCAGCGCCCTGGCGCGGGCTTATCTTTACGCCGATATGGAGGCGGAGGAGCGCGCCGAAGCCGAACTGGCGCTTCACGCCATGCTCGACGATCCCTCGCCGCTGGTGCGCCGCGCCCTGGCCGAAAGCTTCGCCAGCGCCGCTCACGCGCCGCCAGCCATCGTTCTCGGCCTCGCGCTCGACCAGTCCGACATCGCCTCGGTCGTGCTGACGCGTTCGCCTCTGCTCACCGACGCCCAGCTCCTCGACTGCGCCGCGGTCGGCGACGCGGTCGCCCAGGCCGCCATCGCTCTGCGCCCTGAACTTTCCCCTTCCGTCTGCTCGGCCCTGGCCGAGGTCGCGGCGCGCGAGGCCCTGATCACGCTTGCGGTGAACGAAGGCGCCAATCTGCCGGAATTCGCGATGCGGCGGATGATCGAACGTTTCGGCGAAGACGCCGAATTGCGCGAAGCCCTGCTCGGGCGGTCCTGGATTCCGGCCTCGGCGCGGGCGGCGATCGCCGCGGCGGCGGCGCGTCAGCTCACCCACTACGCGGCCGAGCGCAACTGGCTTTCGCCCGCGCGTTCGGAACGCATCGCCAAGGATTCGCGTGAGCGCGCCGCCATGATCATCGCCGCCGGATGCGCCGCCTTTTCAGGAGAAACTGCGGCGCTCGCGGCCTATCTTCGCGTCTCGGGCCAGCTCACCGCCAGTCTCACGTTGCGCGCCCTGCTGTGCGGGCAGAGCGGCCTGTTCGCCGCGACGCTGTCCGAACTCAGCGGCATGGGGCCGCGCCGGGTCGAGGGAATCATCCGCGAGCCGGCGTCGACCGGTTTCGCCGCGCTTTACGCAAAGGCGGGCCTGCCCGCGCCGATGCTGACCGCCTTCCGCGCGGCTTTGATCGCTCTCGCCTCAGCTAGGCGCGGCGCGCGGGAGCAGGCGGCGGACGACGGCGCCCTGCGCCTGCCGCTGGTCCAGGCGGCGCTGGCGGCATGCGAGGCGGCGCGCGACGAGAAGCTCGGCGTGCTCATCGCTCTGCTGCGCCGTTTCGAGGCCGACGCCGCGCGCGAGGCCAGCCGCAGGCGCGTGGCCCACTTGCGCGAACAAGGGGCGCATTCTTTCGCGCCGGCGACTCATCGAGAGCTTGTGGATCGAAGCGATGCGGCGCCGCAAATCGCGGCCCAAATCGCCCGCCAAGTCGCGCCCCAAGTGGAGCGCATGACCGAGCCTCTGGCCGAGACCGACATCGTGGTCGATCTCGTCGCGCTGGAAAAGGAATTGATGGCGGCTTAACCCGGGTTAACCCATCAACCCGGACGCCTTGAGCCAGTAGAGCAGGGTCAGCGTCTTGCCGTCGCGGATCGCGCCGGCTTCGGCCTCGCGCAGGACTTCGGCGAAATCCGCCTCGACCACTTCGATCTCCTCGCCTTCCTCCTCCATGCCGCCGCCGTCGGCGACGCGCGCGTCCGCGCCATAGGGCGCGACGAAGAAATAAAGCTTTTCGGTGGAGGCGGCCGGGCTGACGAAGGCTTCGAACAGGAAGCGCAGGTCGCCGACCTCCAGGCCCATCTCCTCCATCGCCTCGCGCCTCATGCAGGCGTCCGGCGCTTCGCCGGGGTCGAGCGTGCCGGCGCAGGCTTCGAGCAGGCCGGGGGTCCTGTCGTTCATATAGGCCCCAAGCCGGAACTGCCGGGTGAGCAGAACTTTTGCGCGCGCGGAGTCATACGGCAGGAGGACGCAGGCGTCGGGCCGGCGGAACAGGTTGCGCTCGTGCCTTTCCCAGCGCCCGTCGGCGCGGCGCAGCTCAAAGGTCAGTCGCGAAAAGGAATATTTCTCGTCGGCGAGAATGGTCTCGTCGAGGCCGCGCGGGTTAAGCTTTCCGTGCTCGGACATCGCCTTGTCCTTTCCTGTCGCAATAGAGCGCGTTCGCAAACGCATTTCGTAAATCCATGGGTCGAACGCGCTGTGCTATTTCATTGTTTTTTGCGCATATTCTTATCCGAAAAGTCTATCAACTTTTCGGGAACATGCTTTGATGAAACGCCTATTGCCTGAACTGTTCGCGCAATATGCGCTCTTCCATCGAATGGCCGGGGTCGTGGAGCAGGTGCAGCCCGACGAAATGGTCGGTGGCGACGCGCACCTTCACGACGTCGCGGATTTCGTAATGGTCCGCCACGGCGGCGACCGGCCTCTTGTCGGCTTCCAGAACTTCGATCCGCACTTCGGCCTTGTCGGAGAGCAGGGCGCCGCGCCAGCGCCGGGGCCTGAAAGCCGAGATCGGCGTCAGGGCCATCAGCGGCGCGCCCAGCGGCAGGATCGGGCCGCTGGCCGAGAGATTATAAGCCGTCGAACCGGCGGGCGTCGCGACCAGCACGCCGTCCGCCACCAGCTCGTCCAGCCGGACGTGGCCGTCCACATAGACCCGGAGCTTGGCCGCCTGGGCGCTCTCGCGCAGCAGCGAGACCTCGTTGATGGCGTGAGCGGTCGCCGTCTCGCCGTCGCGATTTTCCGCGACCATGATCAGGGGATGGATGAGCGAACTCTGCGCCGCGGCGAGGCGCTTGCGCAGACCGGTTTCGCGATATTCGTTCATCAGAAACCCGACCGAGCCGCGGTTCATCCCGTAGATCGGGACGTTGCGGCCCAGAAAACGGTGCAGGGTCTGGAGCATCAGGCCGTCGCCGCCGAGCGCCACCACCACGTCGGCTTCGTCGGAATGAACGTCGCCATAGCGCCCGACCAGCCGCGCGCGGGCGTGCTGCGCCTCCGGCGTGTTCGCGGCGAGGAAATTGATCCGCTCGAAACGCCGTCCCTCCAAAGGCCGTCCCTCCACAGGCCGTCCCTCTTGGCTTCCCCCGCCAGAACCGTTCCCGTGGGCCGATGAGTCGCTCATGTTCCGTACCGATCTTCGGTTGTCCGGGCTTTGGCATCGCGGGCGGGTCTGGGAATCGTCCAAGCAATAGGCGATGCGGCGCGCAAGGGCAAGGCGCGCCCACCGGCCGCGCGAAACCTGGGCAAGGCGCGCCCACCGGCCGCGCGAAACCTGGGCAAGGCGCGCCCACCGGCCGCGCGAAACCTGGGCAAGGCGCGCCCACCGGCCGCGCGAAACCTGGGCAAGGCGCGCCCACCGGCCGCGCGAAACCTGGGCAAGGCGCGCCCATTGACCGCGCGAAGCCCTTGAGGGGGCGCGCGTTTTTAACTGTCCATGATGAAGATCAAAAAATTTGTCCTCTGCAACGGGCGTGCTATTGTAATGCGCAGGACGGAATACGGATCGAACAGATCCAGGCCACAGGGGAGCGAGTTTTGGAAACTTTGGCCGAAAAAGCTCTGTTCGACACGGTTTTCGGGCGCATCGAAGCGACGCCGCGCAACCTGGTCTGCTCCAGCAACAGACCGGCGCCCAGTCTCGGGCTGGAATGCGCCGATTGCGACATCAAGGGCCTGAGCATTTGCGAATCCCTCGAACCAGGCGAATTCGAACTGCTTGAACGCATCGGCCGCACCCAGGCGTTTCCCGCCAAGGCGACGCTGTTTGAACAGAGCCGCGAGGCGCCTTTCGTCTCCAACATCACTTCGGGCGCCTTGCGGTTGTCCAAGCTTCTTCCCGACGGCCGCCGCCAGGTGGTGGGCTTCGCCTTGCCGGGCGATTTTCTCGGCCTCGCCATGCAGCCCACTCATATGTTCACCGCCGACGCGCTGACGCCGGTCAAGGTTTGCCAGTTCTCGCGGCAAGGCTTTTCCGACCTCATCGACCGGAAGCCCAGGCTGATGCGCGCAGTGCTGAACATGGCCGCGCATGAACTGTCCCTGGCGCAAGACCAGATGGTGGTTCTCGGCCGCCGCACCGCGGAGGAAAAGATCGCCTCCTTCCTGATCGGCATGCGCAGCCGCTATGCGCGCATCCATGGCCCCTCGGTCCATGTGCCGCTGCCGATGACCCGGCTCGATATCGGCGATTATCTCGGCCTGACGGTCGAGACGGTCAGCCGCATGATGACCCGCATGGCGCGCGAAAAAACCATCGTCATCGTGCCCGACGGCGTCCGCCTGCTCGAAGTGGCGCGCCTGGAGCAATTGGCGGAAATGTGACCACTGGCGCCGAACCCGCCGGGCCTTTCCTTGAAGACTGGTCCTGGCCGTGGTTTTTCACCGGCGTGCGCCGGGCGCTGGCGGGGCCGGCCTTTTATGTCGCCATTTCGCTGATGGGCGTCGGCTCGCTCGCCCGCGCCGCGGGCTTTCCGGTCGGCGTGGCGGCGCTTTCCACCCTTCTCGTCTGGGCGGGGCCCGGCCAATTGCTGTTCTTCGGCGCGGCATTGGCGAAAACCGCGCCCCCGGCGATCGCTTTCGCGGTCAGCCTGTCCTCGGTGCGCCTGTTGCCGATGTGTCTTTCCGTCCTGCCCATGCTGCGGGGGCGGCAGACGCGCCTGCCGGTCCTGCTGGCGGCCGCGCATTTCATCGCCGTCACGGTCTGGGCCGAATCCCTGCGCCGCCTGCCCGATCTGGAGCGCCCGGCGCGGCTGCCTTATTTTTTCGGCGTCGCTGCGACCTGCATGGGCCTGACCACGATTTCGACCGCCGCCGGTTTCTGGATGACCGGCTCGCTGCCCAAGCCGCTTGGCGCCGGCATGATGATGCTGTCGCCGATCTATTTCCTGGCGACCACGGCGCGCTCGGCGCGCTCCGGCGCCGACTGGCTGGCCATTCTGTTCGGCGCGGTTCTCGCGCCGGTCGCCATCCGCTTTGTCGGCGGCGGCTTCGATCTTCCCATTCTGGCTCTGGTCGGCGGGGGCGGGGCCTGGCTTGCCGGCTATATCGCGAGGCGGGCGTCATGACGATTTTTTCCGCCGATCCGACCCTGACACCCTATCTGGCGCTGATCCTGTTCGGCTTCCTGCCGAGCGAAGTCTGGCGGGTGCTCGGCGTGGCGATTTCGCATGGACTCGATGAGAACTCCGAGCTTTTCCGCTTCGTGCGCAGCGTCGCCGCCGTGCTTCTGG
Source organism: uncultured Pseudomonadota bacterium (assembly GCA_963703385.1). Taxonomy (GTDB): domain Bacteria; phylum Pseudomonadota; class Alphaproteobacteria; order Rhizobiales; family Beijerinckiaceae; genus Rhodoblastus. Next base: position 1,718,726 of record OY969816.1, on the reverse strand, counting down.
TCGGCGTGGTGGTGAAAATCGTCGTCCTGCCCTCGCGCGAACTGGCGGCCGCGCCGCTATGGACGCGCGGCGCGGCTTTCGCCGTCGCGGCGGCGGCTTTTTTCGCCTTCCGCCGCTCGGTCTTCGCGGCGGTCGTCGCCGGCGTGGCGACGATCGTCCTCGCGGTCTGGCTGCTGGGGCGCTGAAACTCAAGTCCCGGCGGCGAGCGCGGCCCTGATTTTTTCCGCATTGGCCTTGAGCCCGCCGGGGTCCGCCATCCTGCCGGCGTGCGGGCGCAGGCCGACCCCTTCCCAGCGCGGAATAACATGGAAATGGATGTGAAAGACGCTCTGGCCGCTGGCCGGCTCGTTGAACTGGGTCACGGTGACCCCATCCGCCCCCATGCCGGTCATGACCGCGCGGGCCAGTTTCTGGACCCGCAGGATGAGCGCCGACAGAACCTCGGGCGGGACGTCGAACATGTTGCGGGCGCCGCGCTTGGGAACCACCAGCACATGGCCCTCGGCCTGCGGCATGACGTCCATGAAGGCCAAAGCATCCGCATCCTCATAGACTTTTTCGCAGGGAATCTCGCCGCGCAGGATCTTGGCGAAAATGTTGTTGGGGTCATATGCGCTCATGGACGGCTCCGCAAAACCCTTCTCCCCATAGGCCGTTTGTCAGAACGGCCGTCCTGGTGGACGGCCTATGGCGGGCGAAGGTGGCCCGAAGGGCCGGATGAAAGGAATAGCAGCTTTCCCGCAAGGGGAGACGTTTTTTCAAAACTGCCCAAGGGCGGTCGCGCGGTCAAGCTTTGCGGTCGCGCGGTCAAGCTTTGCGGTCGCGCGGTCAAGCTTTGCGGAACGGCCCGCTCTCGCCATATTCGGCGATCAGGGCGTCCACCGCGCGGGCCTCGCGGGCGAAATATTCCGCCGCCGCGGCGGCAAGGCGCGGATCGGCGAAGTCATGGGCGGAAAAGGTCGGCACAGCTTCGTAGCCGCGCGAAAATTTATGCTCGCCCTGGGCGCCTGCCTCGACTCTTTTGAGGCCGCGCTCGATGGCGAATTCGATCGCCTGATAATAGCACAGCTCGAAATGCAGGCAGGGGTGATGCTCGATCGCGCCCCAGTTGCGGCCGTAGAGCGCGTCGTCGCCGATGAGATTGAGCGCGCCCGCGACCATCCGCCCCTGGCGCCGCGCCACCACCAGCAGGATGCGGTCGGCGAGCGCCGCGCTCAAGTGCGAGAAGAAGGCGCGGGTCAGATAGGGCCGGCCCCATTTGCGCGAACCGGTGTCGGTGTAAAATTCAAAAAAAGCGTCCCAATGCGCCTCGGTCAGGTCGCGTCCGGTCAGGCGTTCGATGACCAGGCCGGGCTCAAGCGCCACGGCGCGCTCCTTGCGAATCGCCTTGCGCTTGCGCGACGCCAGGGCGCCCAGAAAATCGTCGAAATTTTTATAGCCGCGATTGAAGAAATGGAACTGCTGGCCCTTGCGCTGGATCATGCCGGCGGCGGCGAGATAAGACTGGTCGGCGGCGTCGGGAAAGGTGATGTGCAGCGAGGAAAGGCCTGCCGACTCGGGCAAGGCGCGCAAGCCGGCCAGCAAAGCCTCGCGCGCGCCGGGCGGCGCGTCGGCGGCGACCAGCAGCCGGCGGCCCGGAACCGGGGTAAAAGGCGTCGCCACCTGCGCCTTGGGATAATAGCGTCCGCCCACCCGCTGATAAGCTTCGGCCAGACCCTGATCGAAAACATATTCGCCCAGCGAATGGGTTTTCAGATAGACCGGCGCGCAGGCCGCGATCCGCCCGTCCGGCGCCTCCGCGACCAGATGGGCGGGACGCCAGCCGGTGCGTCCGCCCACGCAGCCGGTCGCTTCCAGGGCGGCGAGAAAGGCGTGCGAAAGAAAAGGATTATATCGCTCGCTTGCGTCCGGCGCTGGCTCAGCCGGGTTGGCGCAGGCGTCCCAATCTTGCGCCGGAATGGCGTCAAGCGAAGCGATCTGGCGGATGCGGAATTTTGCCGGATTTATTGCGCCGCATCATGTCGCGGAATTGCGGGCCGATCCAGCGCGGTTTTGTTGCGCGGAAAGTGCAAAATCCGGTCCGTGTCGCGCACATGCGCAAAATAGCTGCGGGGCTTCATTTCACGCGGTCGAAATTCATCCTTGACGGATTGACGGGGACCCCAGAACCAATTTCCCGAAGGCGGAACATTTCGACCGCGGCGTCGCGCCCGACAAAAACCAAAGCGTCGATACGATTCGTCCGTTCTGCGATCAGGGAAGCGGCAGGGGTCCCCGTATTCTGGCGAGCCGGATTTCTCACCCGGCGGACAACAGTTCTCAAACGCAGCCGGTCGGCTTGGGCAGGCCGCCATATTTGGTGATCGGCTTCATCGGTCCGGTCTGCCAGAGGTCGAACATTTCCTTGTTGGGCTTGCCGACATAGGCGGCGAGTTTGCGGATCGGCGGAACGGTCTGGTTCTCGTCGTAAAACTCGCGCGCCTTGAGAACCTGTTCCCATTTTTCGTCGGTCATCTCGAAGCCGTCGGCTTCGGCCATCGCTTTGCCGATTTCCGGCGTCCATTGGTCCATGTCCTGGAGATAGCCGTCTCCGTCACGCTGGGGCAAATTCATCAAAAACTCCTCGACGCCGTTGCATGCCTTTTTCCCGCGTGCGGCGCAGACACATGGAATTATTCTAATTTAAAAATAAAAAGCCGGCGGTCAAGGAGGGGCGCCGCCTGTTGCGTGCGCTCTCTGCGCGGCCGGCGCGATTCGCGGGAGGCGGCCGGCCTTGGCTTCAATGCGCGCGCCCCGCCGCCAGCCCGGCTTTGGCGAGGGCCTTGGCGCAGCGCTCGCCGACTTCGGCGAGGAAATGCTCCAAGCAGGACGGGAGTGAGAACGCGCGCCCGACATGGCCGCGGTACTTCTGGGCGCCGCCGGCGAACTGGCGCCCGGGAAGAGACGGAGTTCACGCCGCCGCGGCGGTGACGCGGTTGCGGCCGGCGCCCTTGGAGAGATAGAGCGCCTGGTCGGCCCGCCGCAGAAAAGCGTCGGGCGATTCGCGGCCCATCGAATTGGCGACGCCGATCGACACCGTGATCGCAATCGACAACGGCGCGCGCGCGCCATTGTCGATTGCGAAGGGCGAGGCGGCGACGGCGGCGCGAATGCGCTCGCCGACGCGTTGCGCGATCTCCAGTTTGGTGTCGGGCATGACCACGACAAATTCCTCGCCGCCCAGCCGGCACATCAGGTCGGCGCCGCGCACCTTGCGCTTCACCCGGGCGGCGAAGGTTTTCAGCACCTCGTCGCCGGCGTCGTGGCCATAGCTGTCGTTGACCTTCTTGAAGAAATCGACGTCGAGCATCATCACCGAAAGCGGCCGGCCATTATGTGCGGCCTGCTCCATCAGCCCGAGGAGGTGGGTTTCGAGATAGCGCCGGTTGTTGAGTCCGGTGAGCGGATCGATCACCGCCAGCTCCATCGCCGTCTTGACGTTCGAGCGCAGGGCGTCGGCATAGCGGTTCCGGCGGATCTGCGTGCGCACGCGGGCGAGCATCTCATTGGCGTCGATCGGACGGGCCAGATAGTCGTTCACGCCGAGATCGAGGCCGCGCAGGACCCGCTGGCGGTCTTCAAGATCGGCCAGCGAAAGGATCGGGGTGTGCCGGGTGCGGTCGAGCGAGCGCAGCTGGCTGCAAATGCGCAGGCCGTCGAAATCGGCAAGGCCGAGGCTGACGATGATCAGTTCGTAGTCACGTTCGGCGGCGGTGAACAGGGCTTGATGGGCCTCGGATTCGATGTCGACCTGATAGCGGTCGCGCAAGGCGGTCACAATGCGCTGAGCCGAATGGGGCCGGTCCTCGACCACCAGGATGCGGCCGCCCTGGCCGTCGTCGAGGGCATGGCTGATGGCGCTCGAGACGCCGAGAGTCGCCGAGGTTTCGGCGCGGTTGCGCAATTCGTCCATGACGAATTTCAGCCGGGCCAGCGAACGGACGCGGGCGATCAGCGCGATTTCGTCGATCGGCTTGGTCAAAAAGTCGTCGGCGCCCGCTTCCAGCCCGCGCACGCGGTCGGCGGTCTGGTCGAGCGCGGTCACCATGACCACCGGCAGGTGAAGCGTTTCGGGATTGCTCTTGAGCCGGCGGCAGACCTCGAATCCGTCCATGCCCGGCATCATCACGTCCAGCAATACGAGGTCGCATTCGTCGCGTTCGCAGATTTCCAGCGCCTCCTGGCCGCTGGTGGCGGTGACCACGTCGAAATATTCCGCCGTCAGCCGCGCTTCGAGCAGCTTGAGGTTGGGAATGATGTCGTCAACCACCAAAACGCGGGCGGTCATGGTCCGGTCCTTTCAAAACACGCAAGAATCCTCAAAACACGCAAGAATCCGGCGCGGTCAGTTGTCGCCGATATAGTTGCGCACCGTTTCCAGAAATTTCACCACCGAGATAGGCTTCGACAGATAGGCCTCGCAGCCTCCCTGGCGGATCTTTTCCTCATCGCCCTTCATCGCGAAAGCGGTAATGGCGATGACCGGAATCGGCGCGAGTTCGGGGTCGTCCTTCAACCATTGGGTGACCTGCAAGCCGGAGACCTCCGGCAGCTGGATGTCCATCAGGATCAGATTCGGCCGGTGCTGCCGGGCAAGGCCGACAGCTTCCACGCCGCTCTTGGTCTGGACCGTCGCATAGCCATGCGCTTCCAACAGATCGTTGAAGAGCTTCATGTTCAGCTCATTGTCCTCGACGATCAGCACCGTCTTTTTCATCTCACCCCGTCCATGCCGTCGCGCCGCCATTTCGCGCGGGCGATCGCGAGTTCAACCTATGCGACAGAAATTGACGAAACAAAAATTCGATTCGAAACTAACGGGGGTAATTAAGGAATCCGGGCCTTTGCCATGACCCTCCGCGCCGCCCCGCGCCCGGTCTCGCGCGACGAGGCCGAATCGCTCGCCATCGAGGCGCTCGGCTTCCTGGCCGGCGATCCCGAGCTGTTGTCGCGCTTCCTCGCCCTCACCGGGATCGCGCCGGATTCGCTGCGCGCCGCCGCGGCGCAGCCTGGTTTTCTCGGGGGCGTCCTCGCCTTTGTCGCCGGCCACGAAAAGACCCTGACGGCTTTCGCCGCCGCCGCCGGCAAGGCGCCGGAGACCGTCGCCGCCGCGCATCGCGCCCTCGATCCGGAAGCTTTTTCCGGCGATGCGAATTGAGCATGATTTCATCTTGCGGCAACCGCATGATAGCTGAGCCGCGGCGATTTTTCCCGAGCGCGGCGGTGGCGAAGCCGCAAATTCCCGATTAGAAGGACGCACTAATCGAGAATCCGCGGCGCCGCCCGCGCCGGATGGGGGAAATGCTGCATGGTCAAGGTCGTTTTTGTCAGTTCCGCCGGCGAGCGGCGCGAGATCGAAGCCCAGGCGGGCATGACGGTGATGGAGGTCGCGGTCAAGAACGGCATTGACGAGGTCGTCGGCGAATGCGGCGGCGCCTGCGCCTGCGCCACCTGCCATGTCTATGTCGCGCCGGAATGGGGGGAAAAACTGCCCAAGGCGAGCCCGATGGAATCCGACATGCTCGATTTCGCGATCGATCCGCGCCCGACCTCCCGCCTGTCCTGCCAGATCAGCCTGACGCCGGAACTCGACGGCATCGTGATCGAGACGCCCCTCCGTCAGGGCTAGCAGGATCGTCTACGGCGTCCAGCGCTTCAACGGGGCTTGGAAAAATGCTATCATTCACAATAAATAGGGGGTCATCCGGAGCGCGTTGGCTGAAATGAGCAGACAGGGCGCGGTGGCGCTTTACGTGGTGGCGATGGCGGCCGTTATCGTCGGTGTCGATTTCTTGTTCTTCAGAAACCGATTCGGGGAACGGCTGATAGTGAATATCGGCATTGTCCTGGTGTTCGCAGCTTTCTACTTGAGATTCCTCGGGCGGCCATGAACAAGGCGCGATCGCGCCCTTGCGCTGCGATTGTGCAGACCCGCTTGGCGCGCGCCAATATTGCGCCCAAGGCCAATCGCAAATCGAGGTTTTGCTTCTCGCCCTTGTTCGCCCGCAACCGCAAGGCGCTACGATCGCGACGCCGCCGACTTCCTCGCCGCGTCTGCCTTGCCGCAACCGTCGGCGATTGGTTCTGAGCGCGAACCCCAGAGCGCGTTCGGAAATCATAGAGTCGCACGCGCTCGGTTGTTTCTTTATTTTGACGCATATTGTTGTCCGAAAAGTCTTTCAACTTTTCGGGAATATGCGTTAACGCCCTTCAATTTTTGGCGAGTCGCTGAACAGGAACGGCGCCACGTCGCCAAGAGACGGCGGCTTTTCGGCGAAAAAGGGCATGGGGCGGCAGACGGAGATCGCGGAAATTCCGATCCGCGCGGTCAGGGTTCCGTTGACCACGCCCTCGCCGAGCCGCGCCGAGATTCTGGCCGCGAGGCCGTGCCCGATGATCTGCTGCGCCAGCCCGTCGGTCAGCGCCATGCCGCCGGTGATGGCGAGATGCGAGCCGACCGCCCGCGCCAGCCGCCACGCCCCGAGCAGGCCGGGGCGCCCGCCATAGATTTCCGATATGCTGCGGATCAGGCGCAAGGCCTGGGCGGCGACGACGATCAGGTCGATCGCGGCGCGCGGGCTGATCGCGGCGACCAGCGACACCCTCTTGGCCGCGATCGCGACTTCGCGGCGCGCGGCGGCGTCCAGCGCCGGCATCAGCTGGCGCTCGGCGATTTCGACGAGGTCGCGGCCGTCCACGATCTCGCGGCGCAAATCCTCAAGATGGGCGCGGGCCGCCGCCGTAGACTGCCTGCCCTGGTAAATCGCGGCGAGTTCGCCGATTTTCGCCCGCGCCAGATCGCGGTCGTCGGTCTCATGTGCGAGCGCCAGCGCCTTGTGGAGCAAAGCGACGCGGCGCTGGCGGAAAATGGCGCGCGCCTCGCGGCCGATCAGCGCGACGAGCGCCAGCAAGGCGAGGCCGGCGAGACCGAGGCCGAGAAATCCCAGCGCCGCCGAGCGCGCGAACAGGGATTCGACCAGCTGGTCGAGCCAAAGCCCGAAGGAAAAAGCAATCAGGCCGCCGAGCGAGGAGGCCAGCAGACCGCCCCAGCCGAAGGAGGCGCGCGGCAGAAAGCCGACGGCCTGCGCCTGTTCCGCCGCCTGCTCGTCGGGATCGCCGGTCAGCCGCACGGTTTCCGCCTCATAGGCGTCGGGGCGCTCCTCCAGCACGAAATCGCGCCCGCCGCCCGGCGCAAGCTCGTCGAGGCGGAAGGCGCGCGGGCGCGATCTGGGCGCGTCGGTCATGACAGCCGGTCTCCCAACAGGAACTGGCAGGCGCGGTCGAGCCTGATATGGGGCGCGGGCACGGGCTTGCCATCCATTCCGAAGGTTGGCGCCGGCGGGCGGAAGCGCAAAAAACGGTAATCGGCCTCGCCCTCCGGCGTGGCGAGGGTGTCGCCGCGAAAGGCTTTTTGGGGATCGGTGGGCAATTCGCCGGGAAAAATCGCCGCTTCCGTCTCGCCGTCGAAAGTCTGGCCGTCGAGTTTTTCGCCCTTGAGCGGCGCGCCGACAATGGCGTCGAGCGTTTCGCGTCCGCGTCGCACCGCGGCCTCGCGGGTCGCCCGGATGGCGGCGAGCGCGACGACATCGACTTTGGCGCCGGAAAAATCGGCGCGGGAAATCGCGCGTGCGGTCAGTTGCCGCAGGATTGCCTCCAGCCGGTCGTGACTGCGGTGATGGAGATGGTCCGCCTTGGTCGCCGCCACCAGGATCCGGTCGATTTTTGGCCGGAACAGCCGGTTCAGCGCATTGCCGCGCCCGACCCGGAAGGCCGCGAGCACCTCGTCGAGGGCGTGCTGGAGGTCGCGCAACGCCGCCGGTCCGGAATTGAGCGCGGACAGCGCGTCCACCAGCACGATCTGCCGGTCGAGCCGCGCGAAATGGTCGCGGAAGAAGGGTTTGACCACATGGCTCTTGTAGGCCTCGTAGCGGCGCTCCATCATCGCGGCCAGCGCGCCCTTGACCGCTTGGTGGCCCTCGGGCAGGGGCAGTGGCGCGAAGGTCAGCGCGGGAGAGCCTTCGAGGTCGCCCGGCATCAGGAAACGCCCTGGCGGAAGCGTCGAGAGCGAATAGCGTTCCGAGCGCGCCGCGCGCAGGTAGGCGGTGAACAATTCCGCCGCCTGCCGCGCGATGGCCTCGTCCTCCGGCCCGGTGGGGTCGAGGCCGGCGGAAAAGCCGCGCCATTCAGCGGCGAGCGGCGCTCGCGCCGCCGAGGCGCTGGCCGCAAAAGTCTCGCGCGACCATTCGGCATAGGATTTTTCCAGCAGGGGCAGATCGAGCAGCCACTCGCCGGGATAGTCGACGATATCGATGACGAAGGACGAGGGGCCTGGACGAAAGCCGGTTCTCCGGTCGAAATCGAGCCGCAGACGAAGCTCCGAGATTGCCCGGGTCGATTGCGGCCAATGGCGGTCCGGCCCGGTCAAAGCGGCGACGTGGTCCTCGAAGGCGAAGCGGGCCACGTTGTCGTCGGGCTGCGGCTCCAGCCGCCCGGAAATCAGGCGGCGCTCGGCGGCGACGCGGAACACCGGCAGCGGGTTCTTGCGTCCTTCGGCGGCGGCGTGCGCCAGAGTGGTGAGCTGCTGGGCGAGGGCGGTGATGAACACCGTCTTGCCGGCCCGCGACAGGCCGGTGACGCCGAGGCGAAGGCCGCGTCCGCGCGAGATCGCCTCCGCGACACTGGCGACGCTGTTGCGGGCTTCGCTGAAAAGGTCGGTCAGGACGGACAAGACGGGCTCCGAAGGGTTCGAGCTGAACCCTTGCCGAATTTAGGGCGAAAAGGGCGGAAGAACAGGCGGCCGCCGCCATTTTCGTCGCGGGAAAATGCGGGTGATGGAAAAAGCTTCTTGAGAACAGTGGCTTCGCTTATCGACCTGAACCTTTGCGTCGCATCCTTGACGCTGGCGGTGAAATCTTGTCTATAAGCATCTGGTTTACCATAAAAATTAACTTAAACGGTTATGGCGATCCCAGGGGTCCCGTTCAGGCCTCAGACCCAGAGATCGATCAGCCTGCCGTCGCCCCAGCGCAATTTGCGCCATTCGCCGCCTTCAATTTCGAACAAGGCGACCGCGCTGGTCGGAAGGCCCCTGCCGAGCCGTTTGAGCGGCTGGGACTCGCCGCGCCCGGCGAAATGGGTCGCGAATTCCGCCAGCGCGGGATTATGGCCGACGAGGATCAGGGTTTTGACCGAATCCGGCAGCGCGCGAATCATTTCCATGAGGTCGTGGCGCTCGGCTTCGTAAATCTTGCGATCGAAGCGGGTCTCGGGGGCCTCTTTCAGCGCGGCGCGGGCGTGGTCCCAGGTCTCGCGGGTCCTCTGCGAATCCGAGGCCAGGACGAGGTCGATCGGCAGCGCGGATTCCGCGAGCCGGGCGCCGGCGTGGGCCGCCTCCTTGCGGCCGGCCTCGGTCAACGGCCTTTCGTGGTCGCGGTAGCGGTTGGAGTGAATTGCTTCGGCGTGGCGGAAAAGAAGGAGACGGCGCATGAGTTTCATTAGCACGGCTTGGCGACATTCTGGCAATAGGCCGATCGGAGCGGGGCCGGGCCAAATTTGGGCTTTTTCTCGGGCCGCCGATCGGCTAACCCTCATCGCTATCGAGGATAGTGTTTTTCGGGTCCCATGGGAGGAGAAATGAGATTACCGGTCTGTCTGCTGGCGTCCGCGGGCGCTGTCGTTTTCAGTGGCGCCGCCCTCGGCCAGGCGCCGGCGCCCGGATCGACCGCCAATATGGGGCAAACCATCGATCCCTTCACGATTCGCGGCCTTCCCGCGCCTGGCGGCGCGCTTGCCGCCAAAAAACAGTCGGCGGCGGCCGAGGCATGCGCGAATAACGGCGGTAAGGTCGCGGCGGGGGCGCGCGCCGAGGCCTGCGGCAAGCTGATCGATTCCGGCAAATGGAAGGGAGGGGAGATCGCCTGGGCGTACGCCAATCGCTGTTTCGCCCTGTTTGAACTCAAGAGCGCCGACAAGGCCCTGGCCGACTGCGACAGGGCGATCGAACTCGACGGCAAGAACGCCGTCGCCTTTCAAACCCGCGGCATGATCGAAAAGGATGGCGGGCAGGGCGAGAAAGCCTTGGCCGACTTCGACAAGGCGATTGAACTCGGCGCCAACAACCCGGCGATTTTCTCCGATCGCGGCGACCTCCTGTTGGCCAGGGGCGATGCGGACAAGGCGCTGGCGGATTATGATCGGCTGGTCGCACGCGATGGCGCGCCCGCGCGCGCCTATGTCCAGCGCGGCGGCGCCTGGCTCGCCACGGGCGATCCCGACCGGGCGATCGCCGATTTCGACCAGGCGCTGAAAATCGCGCCGAATGAGTTCTTCGCCCTGTTCAACCTCGGCGCCGCCGCTTTTCTCAAGGGCGACAAGGCCAAGGCGGTCGAAGCGCTCCGGCAGAGCGTCAAGCGCGACCCCGCGAACATCTATACGGCGCTCTGGCTGTTTCTGGCGACCGGCGGCGCCGAAGGCAAGGCCCAACTCCAGGAAAATTCGGCGAAATTCTCCCGGAAAGCCTGGCCCTGGCCGGTGGTTCAATTCGACCTCGGAGAAATCGGCCCGGACAAGGTTTTTGCCGAGGCCGGAACGCCAGACCAGCAATGCGAGGCGCGATTTTATGTCGGCGCCGGGCTGATGGCGACAAAGGCCAATGGAGAGGCGAAGGTCGATCTCGCCAAGGCCGGGGAAATCTGCCCGAAGAATTACTTCGAATATTTCGGGGCGGTCGGCGAATTGAAGGCCATGGGCGCCGCGCCCGCCAAGGCCGAAGCGGCGAAACCCGAACCGGCGCCCGCAGACGGGAAGAAATGAAACCGCGCCGTTTACGGGGCAAGGCTCTTGGCGCCGCGTTGATACCCTTCACGGACAGGGGGAGAGTCCGGCTCGTCCTGACGCGCCGGACAGGCCGTTCGACTTTTATGCGGCAATGTCTTTTCGCGGCCGGTCGCGACAAGAGCAGGCGCGCGCATCGCGCAGTCGACGGCGCGCGCTCTTGTCGCCCTAAGTTTGTTGCCGAAAATGCTTTTGTCGTCGCGGGGCTGACAGCGAATCCGGCGGGCGTTCGTTGAGTCGGAAAGCCTCGTTTTTCAACTCGTCCAACCGGATTTTCGTCAAGAAGCCGCCAAGGCCGCCGCAGGGACGACCGGGGCTTCGCCTTCGTGGGCGACGCCAAGTCGTTCCTCGACAGGCGTAGGCGCTCCCCGCATGGCGAGCGTTCAACGCTTCTGGAGCGCGTCCGGGAATGATCGGAGTCGGACCCGCTCTGTTATCTCATTGTTTTGCCGCATACTCTGATCCGAAAAGTCTATCAGCTTTTCGAAAATGTGCTTTAGCGAACGAAGGGGCGGCGCGCGGAGCCTGGAAAAAAAAGCAAGTTGCGGATTTCCGAAACAAAAAAACCGACGATGGCGAACCATCGTCGGCTTTGTCGTTATGCCGGAAGGCCGGCCAGACCGATCGAACGATCAGTACTTGGCGGTGACAACCTTCGGGGTTTCCGGGTTCCACAGCGGGACGATCACGTGAACGATCGCCTGGGTGTTATACCGGCCATAGTTCTCTTCGTAGACGTCGTTCGCCAGGATGAACTGGGTGATGACCGGGCCGAAGTTGTAGCCGACCAAGCCGCCGAGAGCGAACTGCGACTGCTTGCCGCAACCAGTCTTGCCGTAGGTTCCGGTGTAGCCCGGGGTCGAGCACAAGCCGCTGGTGAGAAGGCCGCTGTTGATGACGGTCGTGGTCGTATCGAACGAACCGTAGCCCACCATACCGATTTCCCACTTGCCGAAGTTCTTGGTCAAAGCGACGTCATAGTTGAAGTAGTCGCCCCAAAGAACCTGGCAGCCGCCGCCGAACGTGTTGAGGGTGGCGCTGCAGAGAGTGCCCGAGCCACCGGTGTTGCCGGCGATGCCGTACTGGATGTTGCTGGTGAAGTTCCAGCCGTTCTGGTGATAGGCAACCGCCAGCATCTGATGGAAGACGGTGGCGTCAAACAGTTCGACGCCGCCGGGACCCGTGTTCCAGGCGTTGCCGGTCATCGGCAGATAGACGCCAGCCAGATAGCCGACGCTCCAGCCGTTGCCGAGATTCCAGTTGATCGACCCGGCGAGGAAGGGGTTGTACAGGCCAGTCGAGTAGGCGCTGTTGACGAAGCCGTTCAGCGCGCCGAGGCCATGAGCCTGAACAGTGTCGTAACCGGTTTCAGCTTCAGGCAGGGCGCCATAAAACGTGATGTGGCCGCCGAGGATGTTCCAAGGGGTCGACCAGGCGAGGACCGGGACGTTGCCGTTGAACATGGAGGCGCCGCTCGGCGCGTCCAAGGGGTTGCCGCCGACAATGCCGATGTCGACGAAATAGATGCCTTCCGGCAGCGGGGTGGCGAGGTCGAGGCCGACGCGCTCGCCAGGAGGCGTCAAGGAGATGGCGTGGGCGGCGCCGGTCAGGCCGACCAGGCCGAGGGCGCCCACGGCGGCGCCGATGATTTTGGACTTCGTGCTCATTCGTATACCCCTCCCGAGGGTTTTGCTACTTCAGAAAAAAACGCATCTCACTTCGTTCCCGTACGCTCTATCCGGCGTTAGCTGCGATATTGTCCGCACGGGTGATCCGAGGTCTGCACATTAATCGATCAGACGAATGCTCCGATAGGACCGGCGCGCCACACCTGCCCCGTTTCCGCCATTTGAATACAATCATTTGGCCGGAGTTGTAGAAATGTCACATTCTCGAGAGGCAAAACGAATTTTGAAGAATGTCGAAGCCACGAAATCTAGCCAAAAGTTGCATTCCGACGGCGTTTGGTCGATGGCGAAACCGGAATCCGGGGATTTGAGACCCGGCTGTCGTTTCACGAATCGACTTACACACGCAACGACTTGCTCGAAAGCGGTTGCGAACCGGACGATCGAGGGCGGACGCAGGGACAGGCGATTTGGGCGAACGGGGCCGCGTCGGCGCTTTTCTTGCGCCGCCGCTTGTTATGGGAGATCCCGTTCCGCGACGTCCGAAGATCGCGGCTTCACGCGATGCCCGCCACCAAGCGCGTTCGGAAATCATAGAGTCGAACGCGCTCGGCTATTTTATTGTTTTGACGCATATTCTGATCCGAAAAGTCGATCAACTTTTCGGGAATATGCTCTAGCGCGTTCGGAAATCATAGAGTCGAACGCGCTCGGTTATTTCATTGTTCTGACGCATATTCTTGTCCGAAAAGTCTATCAACTTTTCGGGAATATGCGCCAGCGGCGGCGGGTGAAGCGCTGGCGGTCAGGACGACGCGCGGCTCTCCAGCATTTCGGCGATGGCCGCGAGCGCCTGGTCGGCCGCGGCGCCGTCCGGGCCGCCGGCCTGGGCCATGTCCGGCCGGCCGCCGCCGCCCTTGCCGCCGAGCTTTTCCGAGGCGAGGCGGACGAAATCGACGGCGTTGAATTTTTGGGTCAGGTCGGACGTCACGGCGACCACCACGCCGGCGCGGCCGTCCTCGGCGACGCCGACAATGGCGACGACGCCTGAGCCGATCGACTGTTTCGCTTCGTCGGCGAGAGACTTGAGGTCCTTCATCTCGACGCCGGAAATGGCGCGCGAAAACAGCTTGATTCCCGCGATTTCGCGCACCGGCTGCTCGCCCGCGGCGCCGCCGCCCATCGCGAGCTTCCGGCGGGCCTCGGCCAGTTCGCGCTCCAGCTTCTTGCGTTCCTCGAGCAGGGTCGAGAGCCGCTCGGCGGCGTCCTCGACCGGAGCGCGCAGCAGGCTGGACAGATCGTGCAGCACCCGCGCTTCGGCGTTGAGATGGCGGCGCGCCGCCGCGCCGGTCTTGGCCTCGATGCGCTGCACGCCGGCGGCGACGGCGCTGCGGCCGACGATCGACACCAGGCCGATGTCGCCTGTGCGCCCGACATGGACGCCGCCGCATAATTCGACAGAGAACGGGCGGCGCGCGCCGGCTCCCATCGAGACGACGCGCACTTCGTCGCCATATTTTTCGCCAAACAGCGCCATCGCGCCGGAGTTGATCGCCTCGTCCACCGCCATCAGGCGGGTCGCCACCGCGGCGTTTTCCAGCACCACGCGATTGGCGATCTCTTCGACCTCGGCCAGTTCCTGATCGGTGACCGGCTTGGGATGAGCGAAATCGAAACGCAGCCGGTCCGGCGCAACCAGCGAGCCTTTCTGCGCGACATGGTCGCCCAGCACTTCGCGCAGCGCTTCGTGCAGCAGGTGGGTGGCCGAATGATTGGCGCGGATCGCGGCGCGGCGGGCGTGATCGACTTGAAGTTCGAGCGCCATTCCGTTGGTGACTTCGCCCTGTTCGACGACGACCTCGTGGACGAACAGGTCGCCGACCTTCTTGGTCGTGTTCTCGACGCGAATCCGCGTCCCGCCAGCATGAAGCAGGCCGGTGTCGCCGACCTGGCCGCCGGATTTCAGCATAGAAAGGGGTCTGGTTGAGAATCAAGAAACCCTTTTCGCCGGCCTTGAGCGCATCCACCTCGACGCCGTCGCGCAGCAAGGCGACGACGACGCCTTCGGCGTTCTCGGCCTCGTAGCCGAGGAATTCGGTCGCCCCAACCTCGTCCTTGATCGAGAACCAGACCGCTTCGGTCGCGGCTTCGCCGGAGCCGGCCCAGGCCTTGCGGGCCTCGGCGCGCTGGCGCGCCATCGCGGCGTCGAATGTGTCCTTGTCCACGCCGATTTTCCGGGCGCGCAGCGCCTCCTGGGTCAGGTCGAGCGGGAATCCAAAGGTGTCGTAGAGCTTGAAGGCGACGTCGCCCGAAAGATTCTGGCCCTCGCGAAGGTCGCGGGATTCCTCTTCGAGAATGGCGAGGCCGCGCGCGAGCGTGACGCGGAACCGCGTCTCCTCGAGCTTCAGCGTCTCTTCGATCAGGGACTGGGCGCGGGCGAGTTCGGGAAAAGCGGCGCCCATTTCGCGCACCAGCGGCGGGACGAGCCGCCACATCAGCGGGTCGCGCGCGCCGAGCATCTGGGCGTGGCGCATGGCGCGGCGCATGATGCGGCGCAGGACATAGCCGCGGCCTTCGTTCGCCGGCAGGACGCCGTCGGCGACCAGGAAGGCGGAGGCGCGCAGATGGTCGGCGATGATGCGATGGCTCGCCTGCATCGGGCCGTCGGGATCGACGCCGGTGGCGTCGGCGACGGCGCGGATCAGGGCGCGGAACAGGTCGATGTCGAAATTGGAATGGACGCCCTGCATCAAAGCGGCGATGCGCTCCAGGCCCATGCCGGTGTCGATCGAGGGACGCGGCAGCGGAATGCGCTCGCCCGGCGCGATCTGCTCATATTGCATGAAGACCAAATTCCAGAACTCCAGGAACCGGTCGCCGTCCTCGTCGGGGCTGCCGGGCGGCCCGCCGCTTAAGGACTCGCCCTGGTCATAAAAGATTTCGGAGCAGGGGCCGCAGGGGCCGGTCTCGCCCATCGACCAGAAATTGTCGCTGGTCGCGATGCGGATGATGCGGTCGTCGGCTAAGCCGGCGATCTTCTTCCACAGGCCGAAGGCTTCGTCATCGTCGTGATAGACGGTGACCAGGAGCCGGTCCTTCGGCAGGCCGAACTCCTTGACGATCAGGCTCCAGGCGAGATGGATCGCCTGCTCCTTGAAATAATCCCCGAAGGAGAAATTGCCGAGCATCTCGAAAAAGGTGTGATGCCGGGCGGTATAGCCGACATTGTCGAGATCGTTGTGTTTTCCGCCCGCGCGGACGCATTTTTGAGACGAGGCGGCGCGGACATAGTCGCGCTTCTCGGCGCCGGTGAAGACGTTCTTGAACGGCACCATCCCGGCGTTGGTGAACATGAGCGTCGGGTCGTTGCGCGGCACCAGCGACGAGGACTCGACAAGCGTGTGGCCGTTCCTGGCGAAAAAATCGAGGAAAGTGGACCGGATTTCGTTGACGCCGCTCATGGAATGCTCTCGACCTTCCGCCTCGCTACCCGCGCGCTCCGCCGCGATGTCGCGATCGTTCCGGGCGGAGCGGGCGGAAATATCTATAGGCCGGCCAAAGGCCTGTCGAGAGCGGTCGCCAATTTATCTTGAGCCCGGGGCCAGGCCTCAGCCGCCGTGGTCTTCCGCGCCGGGTTCGATATTGTCGAGAATGCGCTCCGCGATCAGGCCCGCGTTCTCGCGGATGGC
Organism: uncultured Pseudomonadota bacterium; assembly: GCA_963703385.1. Lineage (GTDB taxonomy): Bacteria > Pseudomonadota > Alphaproteobacteria > Rhizobiales > Beijerinckiaceae > Rhodoblastus. The sequence continues at coordinate 1,702,537 of OY969816.1, read as the reverse complement.
CTGCTCGATCCGGGCGGCGATTTCCGGATTGGACTTCAAGAAAGTCTTGGCGTTCTCGCGGCCCTGGCCGAGGCGCTGGCTGTCGAAGGAGAACCAGGCGCCGGATTTCTCGACCGCACCGGCCTTGACGCCGAGGTCGATCAATTCGCCGAATTTCGAGATGCCTTCGCCATACATGATGTCGAATTCGACCTGTTTGAAGGGCGGCGCGACTTTGTTCTTGACGACCTTGACCCGGGTCTGGTTGCCGACGACCTCCTCGCGGTCCTTGATCGCGCCGACGCGGCGGATGTCGAGACGCACGGAGGCATAGAATTTCAGGGCGTTGCCGCCGGTGGTGGTTTCCGGCGAGCCATACATCACGCCGATCTTCATGCGGATCTGGTTGATGAAGATCACCATGGTCCGCGACTTGGAGATCGAGCCGGTGAGCTTGCGCAAAGCCTGGCTCATCAGCCGCGCCTGAAGGCCGGGCTGAACCTCGCCCATTTCGCCGTCGATCTCCGCGCGAGGGACGAGCGCCGCCACCGAATCCACCACCAGCACGTCAACGGCGCCGGAGCGCACCAAGGTGTCGGTGATTTCGAGCGCCTGTTCGCCGGTGTCGGGCTGCGAGATCAGCAGGTCGTCGAGCTGGACGCCGAGCTTGCGGGCATAGACCGGATCGAGCGCATGTTCGGCGTCCACGAAGGCGCAGACGCCGCCTTTCTTCTGCGCCTCGGCAATGGTGTGCAAGGCGAGGGTGGTCTTGCCGGAGGATTCAGGGCCAAAAATTTCGATGACGCGGCCGCGCGGCAGGCCGCCGACGCCAAGCGCGATGTCGAGGCCGAGCGAGCCGGTCGAAATGGTCTCGATTTCCGTGACGGGCTGATTCTTGCCCAGGCGCATGATCGAGCCCTTGCCGAAAGCGCGTTCGATCTGCGCCAGGGCGGCGTCAAGAGCCTTGGTCTTGTCCACGGAGGTTCCTTCCACGAGGCGGAGATTTGCTTGCGACATCGGCTCTATCCTTTTGGCATGGGCGCGGCCCGCCGCGCAATCAGCTTGTAGGTTGCAAATGTACTCTATTTGTTCTCACAAGCAAGCTTGAATTCGCATCTTGTTTAATTTTGACGATGGCGCGCCAGGGACGCCGTCGCCTTTGTCGGATGAAGGCGCCGTGAGGGAGCGACTCTTGCGAGACGCTCCGTCGCGTTTCGCCGCGCCCGGTTGGGGCGCCGTCAAGCCTCCTTTGGGGTCGAAGCGGGCGTTTCGATAAGCTTTGTCGTCCTTCCGACAGCCATATGGGTCGTCGCCCGAAGATCGATCGGCGTCTTGGGGGGAAGCGCCGGTCCGCGGGTCACGATGCAGGGCTCCGAACTCAAGTTAACAAGGCCGTCATGCCCGGCCATAGCCGTCGAAAGACGGCGTCGCTTCGCTCACCTATCGTGCCGGGCATCCACGCCGGGCCGCTGCTTCGGCGTCGCCGAATGGAGCCGCGCTGGTCACGGCTTCCGCAGTTTGCCGCACTCGATGAGGGCATGGATGGCCGGGACAAGCCCGGCCATGACGCCACTGAATCATCCTCGTTAACCGGGATTCGCAGCCCTGCTAAAACATCAGGGCAATCGCTTCAGGTTAACGCGCGAAGCGCGGTTTGACGAAATGTCATTCATAGGAGACTTCGATGATTCGGAGCCTTCCATGCCGCTTGCCCCGCGATCCGCCTCTTGGCTTGGACATTTTTCAGCCCTGTCGGACCCGCATCAGCGTTGGCGGGTTCTTTATCCCTTGCCGGAGATATTGTTGCTGGTGCTTTGCGCCACGCTCTGCGGGATGGAGGACTTCGTCGAGATCCGGCTTTGGGGCGAGGAGAGGCTCGATTTTCTGCGGCGCTTCCTGCCCTACGAGCGCGGCCTTCCGGCCCACGACACACTCAACGACGTGATCAACGGGCTCGACGCCGAACTGTTCAAGACCTGCTTCGCCAATTGGGTCGAGGCATTGTGCGACCGTGCGGCCGACATCATCGCCAGCGACGGCAAAACCTCGCGGCGAACCCGTGCGCGCGGCAAGGGCCGTGAGCCGTTGCATCTGGTCTCCGCCTGGGCCAAGTTTCTCGATCAGCCAGAATCCGAAATTCGCATGTTCAAGCCATCCAGAATTAACGACGTACTCTGGCGACCAAAATGAGACGGCGGAAAAATAGTCTTTCGTCAACGAGACCTCTGCGCCAGTACGGCGGTGTCATCAGCCCTTACGAGTCCGCGCGGGGCATGAGCCCGATTGCGGTTCGCCCAGCGAGGGCGATGCGCGCATTATAGGCCTTTGCAATGTGCGACGAATCAATGGTGGCGCCTTGCTGACAAAGCAAAGTCTTATGAATTTGCATATACCGGCCGGTGGCGAGAAAATAACGGAACGGAGAGCGGGGTCGATGGTCCTATCAGCCGTCATTTCCAGAGCGCCTGTCCCGCGCTCCGAAACGAACGATGGCGAGGCCCGCCTTTGCGCCGCTGTCTGGGAATCCTGACGCGTCAATGCAAGGCGGGTTCAGACGAAGTCCGGCTTGGGAGAAGAAATCATGAGCCTGTTTCAGAAGGTTCCGCCTGACGCCACCGCCGGATCGCTGTCGCGCCGCGCCTTCGTGGCGGCTTCGGCGGCGGGGGGGTATGCGCTGGCGGCGGGGCCGTTGCGGGCCGGGGCCATTGCGACCGACGCGCAGGGCCTGGTCGCAGGCGGCGCGACGGTTTCGACGCGGGGCGGCGACATGCCGGTTTATTTCGCGCGGCCTGAAGGCGTGGCGCATCCGCCGGTCGTTCTGGTGGCGATGGAGATATTCGGGGTCCACGAATATATCCGCGACGTGGTGCGCCGGCTCGCCAAGCTCGGCGCCTTCGCCATCGCGCCGGATTATTATTTCCGCTTCGGCGTCGACCTGGCGAAAATGACCGACATTGCGGCGATCATGAAAGTGGTCAACGCCAAGCCCGACGCCGAACTCGTCGCCGACCTCGATGCGACCGCCGCCTGGGCGCGGGAGCAGGGCGGCGACACGGAGAGATTGGGGGTCATCGGTTTTTGCCGGGGCGGGCGGGCGGTGTGGGTCTATTGTTCGGAAAGCCCGGCCCCCAAGGCCGGTGTGGCCTTTTACGGAACGCTGGTCGATCCGCCGGCGCAAAAGGCGCTTTGGCCCAGGAGCCCGCTTGAGCTTGCGCCGGAGCTGAAGGCGCCCGTGCTCGGCCTCTATGGCGGCGCCGATGCGCATATCACGCCCGCGCAAATCGAGGAGATGAAGGCGCGGTTGCGGGCGGCCGGCAAGACCGCCGAATTCCATGTCTATCCCGACGCGCCGCACGGATTCCATGCCGATTACCGGCCAAGCTACCGCAAGGAGGACGCCGAGGACGCCTGGCGCCGGATGGCGGAATGGTTGCGGCGCTACGGCGTGCTGGGTTGAAAGGCTAAAATTCCAGGGTCAAGCATTTGGCCGCGCCGCCGGCTTTCATGAATTGGGTGAGCGGCGTGGCCTCGACCATGAATCCGGCCTGGGTGAGACGGTCGCGCAAGGCGGGCGAGGCGGCGTTCAGGATCAAAGTTTTCCCCAGCGCCACGGCGTTGCAACAAAAAGCTTCCGCCTCGGCGCCGTCCACGGGGATGCGTTTGTCGTCCGGCGCGATCGATTCGATGAGCGCGCGCGACGCGGGGTCGAAAGCGCCGGGGAAATAGAGCAGAAAGCCGCCGGCCAGGGGACAGAAACAGGTGTCGAGGTGATAGAAGCGCGAGTCGGTCAGGCCGAGCTGGACCGCGCGCGTCGCCAGGGTTTTTTGGAGAAAGGGCGCGATCCCTTCGTCAGAGCGGAAGCCGTGCCCCACCCAGAACAGATCGCGGGCTTCGTCGTAGAGCGCGTCGCCGGCGCCTTCGAAAAACAGGTTTTTCGGCGGGTCGACGACGCGAAAACCATGGGCCTCGAACCAGTCGCGGAAAAACACCTCCTCGCCGCGCCGCTCGGGAAAGCGGAAGCGGCTGATCACCACTTTTCCGTTCCTGGGCAGGCCGGCGTTGGCGGTGAAGACGAGATCGGGCAGGCCGGGACGGGGCGAGAGCAGATGCACGTCCGCATGGCGCTCGACCCGCGCTTTGAGTTCGAGCCATTGCCGGCGGGCCGCCGCGGCTTCGGCGCGGCCCGTCTGCCCTTCCATCCAGGGATTGATGACATAGTCCACGCCGAAAAATTCCGGCGGGCACATCAGGATCTTTTTTCGGCTGGAGCTTTGCGGCATGGCGGATTCGGTGGAGCGTGGCGGCGCTATAGCAGGGAAATCCCGAGCCGGCGAGGGGCGCCCGGCGTGGCGCCCGCATGTGGCGATCCGTGGCCATTTGTCTTGCCGCGCCGCGCTCGGACATCGAGGAAGCCATACGGCGGTTGCAGCCTGTCGCCGCTACGCTGCATAGTTGGGACGATAGGGGCGATGACGCGAGAAACCTGCGCCATGATGGGATCCCGACGAATTGTCTTGGGGATTTTGCATGATGTCACTGCAATTCCACCCTAATTCCTGCTCACGCCTCGTGCGGAGGAAGGTCTTCGGGCTCCGAGAAATTCAATGAACGAATCGCGTGCTGAAACCCTGAGCAAGGTCCCCGAGGTCACGTTCGGCTTCTGGATCATCAAGGTGCTCGCGACGACGCTCGGCGAAACCGGCGGCGACGCGGTGACGATGACCTGGCTGCACGCAGACGCATATCCTCACAACGGCGGATACCTGATTGGCGCCGGCATATTCTTTGTGGTGTTTGTTGCGGCCGTGATCGCCCAGATCTTAGCAAGAAAGTTCAATCCCTCGATCTATTGGCTCGCGATCGTGGCCTCTACGACGGTGGGAACGGCCTTGGCCGATTTTTTCGATCGCTCGTTAGGCGTCGGCTACATAGGAGGCGCGTCGATCCTGTTAGCGTGCGTCTGGTGTTCGCTGGGCGTTTGGTATGTCAGCCTCGGCTCGATCGATGTTCAGACGGTCGCAACGCCGAAAGTGGAAATCTTCTACTGGGTGACGATTACATTCTCGCAGACGCTGGGGACCGCGCTCGGAGACTGGATGGCCGCGACGGACCGTGGCGGACTCGGCCTCGGCTACGAATATGGCGCGCTTGCTTTCGCCGCCGGGCTTGCTGTGTTGGCGGCGCTCTATTTCTGGACGAGCACGTCACGCGTCTTGTTGTTTTGGGCCGCCTTCATCCTTACGCGTCCGCTCGGCGCGACCGTCGGCGATTTCCTCGACAAGCCTCTGAAGGATGGCGGGCTGGCTTTCAGCCGGCCGCTCGCGTCGGCGATCATCGCTGTCGTCATTGTCGTGTGCATCCACGCTCTGCCCCAGCGCGCGGGGTCGCATCCGTCGGCAAAAACGGCATCCTAACCGGCCTCCACCCCTCGTATTTGTGATCGCCGGTGACCCGCGCGGTCGACGAGACGCCTTGGCGTCGCCGAAACGCCGGCGAATCCGTCAAGAGTTCAGAGCGTCGCGCCGGCGGCGCGACCGGAGAGGCTTCTCGTCGCTTGCGTCTGCCGCGCCTCAGTATCCGGCGGTCCTGCACATCGGCGTGTCGTATCTCGGGGCAAGTTTTATGAGATCGACCAACGCCATGTCGATATGCGCCAATATTTGCTGGATCTGACGCGTCGTTGCGGGCAAGGCCGCCTCCGCACGCGCAAATTGCAAATTGATGATCGCCCTTTCGATAAGGGCCTCAAAACTATCGCCCATGTTTGAACCCATTACACGCGCAAATAATTGATTAGCTTAAATGTTGGTTAACCGTCCGAATGTGTCGATTGTAACAATCTAAGGTTTAAGAGAGGATATGGTTAACGCCGCAGAAAAAAGTCATCTGGCGAGTTTGCTGCTCAATCTCATATCCAGCCGCGATTGCCCGGGTCAGAGAGGGGCGCGCGGCTGGTCGAACCCCACCGACTTTTTTCACGCCGCCTGCGAGGTCGCCGGCGGGGCCTGGCGGATCAGGCAGTCGAAGGCCGACAGCGCGGCGGTGGCGCCGTCGCCCATGGCGATGACGATCTGCTTGTAGGGCGTGGTGGTCGCGTCGCCCGCCGCGAATACGCCGTAAGCCGAAGTCTCGCCGCGGGCGTCGATCTCGATCTCGCCGCGCGGGCTCAAGCGAAGCGCGCCCTTCAGCCATTCGGTGTTGGGCACCAGGCCGATCTGCACGAAGACGCCGGCGAGATCGAGGCGATGTATCGCGCCGGTCGCACGGTCTCGTAAAACTCAGGCCGGTCACCTTTTCGCCGTCGCCCAAAACTTCCGTGGTCTGGGCCGACACGACGATCCGGACATTGGGCAGCGACCGCAGCTTGTCCTGCAGCACGGCGTCGGCCCGCAACTGGCCGTCGAATTCGATCAGGGTGACATGGGCGACGAGGCCCGCGAGGTCGATTGCCGCCTCGACGCCGGAATTGCCGCCGCCGATCACCGCAACCCGCTTGCCCTTGAACAGCGGCCCGTCGCAATGCGGGCAATAAGCCACGCCCCTGTTGCGATATTCCTCCTCGCCGGGAACGTTGATCTGGCGCCAGCGCGCGCCGGGCGACAGCACGATTGTGCGCGCAGAAAGGGTCGCGCCGTTCGCCAGCCGCAGCTGGGCGAGGCCGCCCGGCATCGCGCGCCGGGATCAATTCGACCGCCTTCTGCGCGTTCATCACGTCCACGCCATATTCCCTGACATGGTTTTCCAGCGCCGCCACCAGTTTCGGGCCTTCGGTGTGCTGGACCGAGATGAAATTCTCGATCGCCATCGTGTCCAGCACCTGGCCGCCGAAACGCTCGGCCACGATGCCGGTGCGGATGCCCTTGCGCGCCGCATAGATCGCAGCCGCCGCGCCGGCCGGGCCGCCGCCCACCACCAGCACGTCGAAGGGCGCCTTGTCCCTCAGCTTTTCGGCGGCGCGCGTCGAGGCGCCCTTGTCGATTTTCGCCAGCAATTGCTCGACGTTCATCCGGCCTTGCGCGAAAACCTCGCCGTTCAGGAAGACGGTCGGCACGGCCATGATCTTGCGGGCCTCGACCTCGTCCTGGAACAGGCCGCCGTCGATGGCGACGTGGCGGATTTTGGGATTGAGCACGCTCATCAGGTTCAGCGCCTGCACCACGTCGGGGCAGTTCTGGCAGGAGAGCGAGAAGAAGGTCTCGAACAGATAGTCGCCTTCGAGCGCGTCGATCTGCTCGATGACCTCCGGAGATTCTTTGGCGGCAGGCCGCCGACCTGCAGCAGGGCCAGGACCAGCGAATTGAATTCATGGCCCATCGGCAGGCCGGCGAAGGCGGTCGAGATATTTGTGCCGACGCGGTTGATCGCGAAGGACGGTTTCCGCGCGTCGGCACCGACGCGCGACACGGTGATTTTGGGCGAGATGGACGCGATATCTTCGAGCAGGGCCAGCATTTCGCGCGACTTTTCGCTGTCGTCGAGCGAGGCGACCAGTTCGACGGGAACGGCAATGCGCTCGAAATAGGCCTGCAACTGGGCTTTGAGGGCCGCGTCCAACATGGTGACGGTCTCCGGTTCAAAAGGGCGGAAAGCGCCCCGCGGGGCGCGGGCAAAACTTGGCCCCGGGCCTGAGCCCGGGGCCTGAAAGCCGGTGAGGACCGGAAAGGAGCGGGTCAGATCTTGCCGACAAGGTCGAGCGACGGGGCGAGGGTCTTCTCGCCTTCGCGCCACTTGGCCGGGCAGACTTCGCCGGGATGGGCGGCGACATATTGCGCGGCCTTGATCTTGCGCAGCAGCTCCTTGGCGTCGCGGCCGATGCCGCCGGCGGTGATCTCGACGACCTGGATCATGCCGTCGGGGTCCACGACGAAAGTGCCGCGGTTGGCGAGGCCGGCGTCCTCGATCAGGACGTTGAAGTTGCGCGAGATCGCGTGGGTCGGGTCGCCGACCATGACATAATCGATCTTCTTGATCGCCGGCGACATGTCATGCCACGCCTTGTGCGAGAAATGGGTGTCGGTCGAAACCGCATAGATCTCGACGCCGAGTTTTTGGAATTCGGCGTAATTGTCGGCGAGGTCCTCGAGCTCGGTCGGGCAGACGAAGGTGAAGTCGGCCGGATAGAAAAACACCACCGACCATTTGTCCATCAGGTCGGCTTCGGTGACGTCAATGAATTTGCCCTGCTTGAAGGCCTTGGCCTGGAAGGGCTTAACGGCGGTGCTGATCAGCGACATAAGTTTCTCCGGTGCTGCAACGCAACCAAGTTTGTGCGTCGCAATGATACGTAAACTGAGCTATTGATCGAGTAAAATTCAAAAAACAAGTTTTATTGATACAATTTTTCGATTACTCTTGACGCATGATCCCGCTTCCAACCCTTCGCCAATTGCGCTTCCTCGTCGCCGTGGTCGAGCGCCGCCATTTCGGCGCGGCGGCCGAGGATTGTCGGGTCAGCCAGTCGGCGCTCAGCGCCGCGATCCAGGAACTGGAAGACCATCTCGGGGTCAAATTGCTGGAGCGCACCAAGCGCGTGGTCATCCCGACGGCGATCGGGCTGGACCTTGCGCAGCGCGCCCGGGTTCTGCTGCGCGGCGCGGAGGAGTTGGTCGAGGCGGCGCGCGAGGCGCGCGATCCGCATTCGGGAATGCTCCAGCTCGGCGTCATCCCCACCATCGGCCCCTTCCTCGTGCCCCGCGTCATGCCGTTTCTGCGCGAGGCTTTTCCCCGGCTCAAGATCTATCTGCGCGAGGAGCAGTCGGCGCCGATCGTCGCCCGGCTCGAGAGCGGGCAGGCCGACGCCGCGATCATCGCTTTGCCGTACGCCAGCGACGGGCTGGAGACGATGGAACTGGGGCGCGACCGCTTTTTCGTCGTCGTGCCCCCGGGTCATCGCCTGGCGTCGCGGGAAAAAATCCGTCCCCAGGACATGGGCGCGGACGACCTGCTGCTGCTCGAGGACGGCCATTGCCTGCGCCAACATGCGCTGGCCGCCTGCTCGCTCGAAGGCGCGCGGCGCAACAGCGGCTTTCAGGGCACGAGCCTGCTCACGCTGGTTCAGATGGCGGCCAACGGGCTCGGCGTCACGCTCGTTCCGCAAATGGCGATTGACGCCGGCATATTGGGCGGCCTCAACCTCGTCACCCGCCCGCTGGAAGACGATAGCCCCCCGCGCGTCATTGCGCTGGCCTGGCGCCTGACCTCAAGCCGCAAGGCGATGTTCAGGGAATTGGGGGCGGTGTTGCGGAAGGCTTTGCAGGAAAACGCTTTGGTGGCGAAAATCCAATGCGTGGCTCCCACGGATGGGTGACCCCTGTGGCCTGGAACCGATTACAGGCTCGGGGGCGGGAATCGACAAAAAGGCGGGCGATGGCGGCATCGCAAGGCTTCGCACAAGGCGCCGGTTCTCCAGTTGCGCCTGACCGAGCGACTTCACTGCCGAGTTGTTTGCGCCTTTTTCTTCACCTGATAACAGAAAAGCCCGCCGCAAATTTGAAGCTTTACGCGTTTTGCGCGCGGCGGGGCGAATGAAAGAAAGCGGCGGCCTCCGCCTCTGGCACCGGCCGGCTGAAGTAGTAGCCTTGACCGTATTTCACGCCGAAATTGGCAAGCATGTTTTCTTGTTCCTCTGTTTCGATGCCTTCGGCGACAACGTCGAGATGGATATCGGAGGCAATCTGGCTGACGGCGCGAATGATCGACGCCGACGCCGGATGTGTGGCCATCGTGTCCGTGAAGCTCTTGTCGATCTTGATTTTCTTGAATGGAAAATCCTTGAGATAGGAAAGCGACGAATAGCCGGTGCCAAAGTCATCGAGCGAGAATTGCACGCCGAGCAGGGCGAATTGCTCGATCGTTTTTCGCGTCGCCGTCGGATCGCTGATCAGCAGGGACTCCGTCACTTCCACGTTCAGGCGCTTGGGCGAAAGCCCGGTTTCGCGCAAGGCTTTGACGACGGCGGCGAACAAATGCGCAGGCCGGCGGAATTGCTTCGCCGAGACGTTGACGGCCAAACCGACGTTATCGGGCCAGTTCTTCGCCGCGGCGCAGGCGCGTCGCAGGATTTGCGCGCCAATCTCATCGATCAGACCGGCATTTTCCGCGATGGGGATGAAAACGGAAGGCGCGACCGTGGCGAACGCCGGATTATCCCATCTTGCGAGCGCTTCGAAACAGACGATCTCGTGGGTTCTCAGCGAATAGATCGGCTGGAAATAAGGCATGAACTCGCCATTTTCGATTCCGGCGCGCAGGGCGGTTTCGATTCTTCGGATTTCATTGAGCTTGTTTTCGATGTTCCTGTCGAAAATTCGCGAGCCCGAGCCGCCGTCCTGCTTGGCTTCATAGAGCGCGATGTCGGCCTTCTTGACCAGCTCTTCAACGGACTGGCCGTGGTCCGGATAGCGGGAAACGCCTAACGAAGCGGTGGCGCGCACGACGTTCGGACCAATGGAATAGGGGAGGCTCAATGTGGTCAGGAGATGCTGGGCCGCCGCAACGACCGAATTCCTGTCGCTCTGGTTCAGCTTGATGAGGAATTCATCCCCGCCGAATTGGGCGATCTGAGCCACTTCGCCGACGCACGCCTGGATTTGGCGGGCCATTTCGCAAATCACGGCGTCGCCGACTGTATGGCCCAGCGTGTCATTGATGTCCTTGAACTTGTCGAGGTCGACGAACATGATCGCAAACGGCTTGTCCCGGTCCTTTTCGATCGCGCCCGCAACCAGATTCTGTAAAAGTGAAACGGTTGGCAAGTCGGGTCAATTTATCGTAGTGGGCAAGAAACTCTGTCTCTACCGTCGCGTAATATACGCTAACAATGTTCTTGTAGAGTGAGATTGCGACATAGATGTTCGCGATCATGGCGCCCAAGAGCATGGCGACGTAAAGATGGCCGAATTGTTCATGATTAAGACCATAGCCGACGGCAAACAGGCCGAGGCAGGCGATGACCTGGCCAATGACCAGTTTTGGCCGTCCCGCGTTGCGCGCGACGAAGCCCATCGCATAGCCGATGGCGGTGGCCGCGGCCAGCGCATGGCCCTCTGCCGCCGGCGGTAGGGAAATCAGCCGCCACGACACCAGGCCGATGGTCAGGCCGAACGCCAACGAACTCAAAAAGAACGCCTGGTCGAACTTTTCGTAGGCGCGCCGAGTTGCGGCGGTCTTCCACTTCAAGGCGAAATCGTGAACGGTCTTAACGCGCCATCCGCCAAACACGATTGTCGCCGCGATGGCCAAAAAAAACAACTTGTCGCGGGTGATGATATAGGCCGCGATCGTCACGGCCAAACCCATGATGTTCGACGAGTAGAGCGAGCTTTTTGACGTGAACAGCGAATGGACCAGGTGCATATAGAGCCGGTCGTCGTCTGCATGGTCGTCAAGACCGATAATCCGTCGCCAGATCGTTCTCGGCGCGCCCATAAAATCCGCCCATCATCGTCGGAATCTCACATGCGCCATGATTTGCCGGAACATTAAATATTTCGTCATTGCAATTCGCTGTTTTTTATAATTTTAGCGAATTGCCGTCGCCCGCGAACCGGCGCGGGGGAAAGTCCCGCGGCCGAGGAGCCTGTCCGCCGTCGTTTCTGCGCGCGCGTGAACAACTCAAAACGTCGGCGTGCGGGTTTATCGGCGCGGGCGCCGTCGATCGCGCCGCCTCGACGACGGCGTCAATGTTTGACTTGTGTCTGCGCCGACGGCTTGAACATGCGCGAGAGGAACATGTCCTGGGCGGAGACAATCTTCTGCAGCGCCGAGATTTCGAGCGGCGTGAGACGAGCGACGTGTTCGATCCAGCGTTGGGCGAGATGGTTCAGCTCGTCCTCGAAAGCCTCGCCGCTTTGCGCGTAAAACGCCTGGAAAAGAGCGAGGCGCGCCCTATGGGTCTTGAGATTTTCCACCGCGTATTTCCGGAGCGAAGCGACTCCCTCGCCGTCGTCGACAACCGCGTCGAGAACGCCGAGATTGGCGAATTCATCCGCGGTGTATTCCTTGCCGCTGGCGAGAATATTTTGTGCCACGCGGGGGCCGACGATACGCGAGAGGACGGCGACGGCGCTGATCGGGAAATGATTGAACTTGATCTCCGGATAGGAGAAGGACGCCCGGCGTTCGGCGATCATGACGTTGCAGGATCTGGGGGCGTCGATCCCCCCGCCGAGAGCGAGGGCGTGGACGGATGCGGCCGTTATGGCCGAGCCACGAAGACTCGACGCGCTCCACTTGATGCTTTCTATTGACACCATCGCATATTCTTCAAGGCTGGCGAAATCACCCTTGGAGATACATTCGAGATAGAATTCGAGATCGCCGCCCAAGGTGCAAATCGGACTGTTGGCCTTGGCGACGTGCGAGACAAAGCGAATCGGCGATTGAGGGTATTTGTCCGGGCCCCACAAAGCGTGGACGGCGCGCTGCACCTTGTTGAGGCTGGTCATCATGGCGAGCGTGATGACCGGCCGGGGTTCGGGGGCGAGCGTTAGCCAAAGCGTCTTGATTTCAGGCTCGTAGGCGAGCTCGACCTGCGGCAATTCGCCGGCCTGCTGCTTGATCAGTCCGACAACCTCGTCGCCAGTGTAGGTTGGGACGGAAAGCGGGGAACTTGTGAAGGACATCAACGTCATTGCCGATCCTCGCCTAGGCTCGCGGGCTCAAGAGTTGATCAGCAGTATAAGGCTGGTTAATTATTTGTAAATTTAACCATCGCCAAATGGTTAATTCGCAAAAAATACCTTCAACATCCGGGTGCTAGCAAAAAGTTCGCAATGGGTTGCGCGTTCAAGCGACCCAAAGGAAGCCGAGCCCAAGGTCGCGCGGAAACGCCACAAAATCAAGAGGCCGGGTCTATCGACGACGGCGCGTGGCAGTCAAGGATTGGGCGGCGGCGACGCCGGCGCGCGATTTCGGGCTGCAAGGCCATGCCATGTCCGCGGGCTGGCCAAAAAGCGCCGTGGGAGAGCAGGGGATGGGGCCGCAAAGCGTCGGCTATGCCATGGCGCCAAGCCTGTTCGGGCGCCACAGGCCAGAATGAACCAACAGGACCGCTTTCGCCTGGATTCATTCGTGCCTCAGGCGAGATCGGCGGCGAGCGAGTCCCTCGTCGCCGGGGACAGGGTGACGCTTGTCGAAGTGTTCGGATGGTCCACGCCGGCGCGGATCGGCGCGCCGGCTTTGGCCGCCGCGACCATTTCCGGCGTCAGTTCGAAGCGCAGGAAATGCACGGCGGAGGTCTTGGTCCGGGTCGTGCGGTCGAGGTCCTCGTTGGCGACCGGCGCGATGCGGGGAAATTCGCCGACCTGCATCCAGACCGCCTGTTCGAAGCCGACGAGGCGCGCCAGCGCCGCTTTGCGCTCCTCGGGGTCGGGATATTCGATCATCAGCGTCGCCTTCCAGTTGGCGCCGTCGGGGATGAGCGGGTTGTAAACGTCGAGTTCGTCCTGGATCAGTTCCGGCTCGTAGATGCGTTCGAGCCTTATCATCTCCTGGATCTGGTAATGCATCGTCAGCCAGTCCTCGAAATGCAGCGAAGCGTGCAGCCCCAGCTCGACCTTGCGCAGCCGCTTGTGGGCCATCACCTTGGCGCGGAATTCCGGGCGCAGGCGGTGATATTGCTCGAGGCTGTAAAGGTCTTCATGAGTGAGCATGGGGTTTCCTTTGTGGTTGATCGCGATGAATTGCGATCAACGAATCCCTGGCATGAGCCGTCGCCCGTCGTCAGACCGGCGTCGAAAAACGCCCTATGGTCGCGTTCGCTCCTGGCCGGTTCGTTTTGGAACCGGCGTCAGATTCCATAAGCCTTGCGGATCAATGTCATCGGATGCTCCGGCGCGCCGCGCTTGAGGGCGCAGGCGATATGATGGCCAGCCATCGAGCAATCGGAGCCGTAATGGTCGGGTTCCGCCCGCTCGATCCGTGAAACCACCGGGCGGGCGATCTTCATCGCGGACTCGTGGAATTCCGCCTTGACGGCATAGGTTCCGTCATGACCCGAACAGCGTTCGATCAAATCCACTTCCGTGCCGGGGATCAGCGCCAGCAGCTCCCTGGTCTTCGGCCCGATATTCTGGACGCGCTGGTGGCAGGCGGACTGATAGGACACCTTGCCGAGACCCTGCTTGAAATCGGTTTTCAGCTTGCCCGCCCGGTGACGCAGCATCAGATATTCGAACGGATCGAAAAAGGCGTTCCTGACCTTCATCACATCGGCGTCGCCGGGGAACATCAGCGGCAGTTCCTGCTTGAACATCAGGACGCAGGAGGGAACCAGCGCGGTGAGGTCGTAGCCCTGATCCACCAGCCGGGCGAGGATCGGAATGTTATATTCCTTGGCGCGTTTGACGGCTTCGAGGTCGCCCAGTTCGAGCTTGGGCATGCCGCAGCACTTTTCCTGCGGCGCGAGAACGACGCCGACGCCGTTGTGGCGATAGACGGCCAACAAATCCTCGCCGGGACCCGGCTCGTTGTGGTTCACGTAGCAGGTGGCGAAAAGCGCGACCTTGCCTTTTGTCCGCCCGGCCGGCTCGCCGTCCGCCGCAGCGGGCAGGTCGCCGAGACGGCGGCGCAGGCTTTTTCCGGCAAAAGGCGGAAGCCAGGCTTCGGCATGGACGCCGAGCAGGCTTTGCAGCGCTTTACGAACGAAACCGGCGCGGTTGACGGCGTTGACGGCCGGCGCGATCCCCGGCTTGGCGAGAATCGCGCCCATCGTGTCGGTGGAGGTGAGAAGCTTGTCGCGGAACCTGGTCTCGCCCTTGCGGAAGGCGACGGCCTTGGCGCGCAGCATCAGATGGGGGAAGTCGATAGTCCACTCGTGCGGCGGCACATAGGGGCACTTGGTCATGTAGCAGAGATCGCAGAGAAAACACTGCTCGACCACTTTTGCGTAATCGGCCTTGGCGACGCCATCGACCTCCATGGTCTCGGAATTGTCGACGAGATCGAACAGGGTCGGAAAGGCCTGGCACAGGCTGACGCAGCGGCGGCAGCCGTGGCAGATGTCGAAAACCCGCTCCATCTCCCTGTGGAGCGCGGCATCGTCGTAAAATTCGGGGTTGAGCCAATCCAGCGGATGGCGAGTTGGGGCTTCGAGATTGCCTTCGCGAACAGGGCCGGCCATTTCCATTCTCCCGATGTCGGGACGGCCGCGCTTCGCGCGGTCCCCTCTCGCTTACGCATGAAAGGACGCCGCGCGGGGGGCGGCGTCCTGAAGTGTCGTGGGAAAGCCGGCGCGGCTCAGACGAGTTCGTTCAGCGCCTTCTGGTAGCGATTGGCGTGCGAACGCTCGGCCTTGGCGAGGGTTTCGAACCAGTCGGCGATTTCATCAAAGCCTTCGGCGCGGGCGTCCTTGGCCATGCCGGGATACATGTCGGTATATTCATGCGTCTCGCCGGCGACCGCGGCGGCGAGATTGTCCTTGGTCGGGCCGATCGGCAGGCCGGTGGCGGGGTCGCCGACCGCTTCGAGATATTCCAGATGACCATGCGCATGGCCGGTCTCGCCTTCCGCCGTCGAACGGAACAGCGCGGCGACGTCCGGATAGCCTTCGACGTCGGCCTTGTTGGCGAAATAGAGGTAGCGGCGATTCGCCTGGGATTCCCCGGCGAAAGCGTCCTTCAGATGCTGCTCGGTCTTTGAGCCCTTCAACGTCATGTCATGCTCCTTGCCAAAAAGATCGTCCGAGATTCAAAAGCGCTTTTTTTTAGGACCATATCCGATCCGACCCGTTAATCAATCCCGTCGGCGAAGGCGCAGGGCCATCCTGACCGAGCCGGATTCGCGTTTCCGACCGGCTGCCGGCAGGACCCAAGGTTTGATTTGACGCAAGGCAAAACAGCTAAAAAATGAACCGCGCCGCGCGTCGCGGACGGCGGGCTCGGGGGAAGCGCGCGCAATTGACGCCCGGAAATCACGCCCGCATGTTCTCCTTCACCGTCTCGATCAGCTGCTTCAGGGTGAAGGGCTTGGGCATGAAGCCGAATTCCTCGCCCTCGGGAAGGTTTTTGGCGAAAGCGTCCTCGGCATAGCCGGAGACGAAGACCACGCGGCATTTGATGCCGCGCTTGCGCAATTCGCCGAACATCGTCGGGCCATCCATTTCCGGCATCACCACGTCCGAGACCACGAGATCGATATGTTCCGTGGTCTCCTCGACCACGCGCAAGGCATCGAGCCCGGAATCCGCCTCCAGCACCGTGTAGCCGCGCGAGGCCAGCGCCCGGGCGCCGAAGGCGCGCACCGCCTCCTCGTCCTCAACCAGCAGGACCACGCCGCGCCCGGTATGGTCGGCGGCGGCTTTCGGCTTTTCCTCCTCCGCCTTGGGGGCTTCCTCCGGCTCGTCGATCGGGATGTAGCGGTTGAGGAAAATGCGGAAGATGGTTCCGCGTCCCATCTGGGAATAGGGGAAGATGAACCCGCCGGTCTGCTTGACGATGCCATAGACCATCGACAGGCCGAGGCCGGTGCCCTTGCCGGTTTCCTTGGTGGTGAAGAACGGGTCGAAAATCTTGCCCAATATGTCGGGCGGAATGCCGGTTCCGGTGTCCTCGACCTCGATCAGCACGTAATCGGCGGGGGTGAGGAGCTTTTCACCATAGGACTTCGCATTCGGCGGCCGGGACGTTCTTGGTGCGCAGGAAAATCTTGCCGCCGTCCGGCATGGCGTCGCGGGCGTTGACGATCAGATTGACGATGACCTGTTCGAACTGGTTGAGGTCGGCCTTGACCAGCCAGAGATCACGGCCCTGGCGCAGATCGACCTCGATCTTTTCGCCGACGAGCCGGCGCGTGAGCATCTGGAGTTCGGACAGGACGTCGCCAAGCTGCAGGACTTGCGGGCGAAGAGTCTGGCGGCGCGAGAAGGCCAGCAGCTGCCGCACCAGTCCGGCCGCGCGATTGGCGTTCTGCTTGATCTGCATGATGTCCTGGAAGGACGGGTCGGTCGGCCGGTGATTGGCGAGCAGAAGCTCGGAATAGCCGATGATCGCGGTCAGCACATTGTTGAAGTCATGGGCGATGCCGCCCGCGAGCTGGCCGACGGCCTGCATCTTCTGGGACTGGTGGAGCTGCTCCTCGCGGCTGCGCTCTTCGGTGGTGTCAAGGGCGAAGACCAGCGCGACGCGCTGGTTGTTCTCCTCGCTGGGCGCGACGAACAGCCGCGCCGAACGCGAAGAGCCTGCCAGCGCGGCGTCGATCGGATCGTTGGCCTCGGCGCCCGACGCCACCGTCGCGACCGCTGCACGCAAGGCCTCGCGATGCGGCTCGGCGACGCCGTTGGCGACGAGCCTCCGGCCCGCGGCGGCGTCCTGCAAGGCGCCCGGCATCAGCCTGGCGAAGGCGGCGTTGGAGCGCAGGATCGCGCCCTCGCGGTCCACGCTGGCGATCGCCATGGGGGTGGAGTTGAAGAAACGCGCGAAACGCACTTCCGCCGCCCGGGCTTCTTCCGCCGGCTCTTCTCCGGGCGCGCGGTTGAGCGCGAGCGTGCGCGAGGCGGAGGGCGCGCCGTCATGGCCATAGGCGACCCGGTGCAGCAGGCGCACGGGCAGGCGACGGCCGTCGCGGCGGCGCAGGTCGAGGTCGATCTGCTCGGTGCGCACCATATTGGGCGGGCCCAGGCCGGAGGACAGCATGGCGGCGTCATCGCCGGCGACGATGTCGCGTAGCGCAAGCCCGCCGGAGCCGACCTGGGCGAGGTCGAAATCGAGCCAGCCGGCCAGGGTGGCGTTCATGTAGGAAATATTGCCGTTCGGCTCGGTCGAGAAAAAACCGGCTGGGGCGTGATCGAGGAAGTCGATCGCGTGCTGCAGCTCCTGGAAGATGTTTTCGTGGCGCTCGCGCTCGCGGGTCACGTCGGAAATGGTCCAAAGCGCCGCGGGCGGGCCTGAGGGGCGGTCGATCGGCCTGACGCGAATGCGGTACCAGCCGAATTCGCCGTCGCCGAGCAGAGGCGGGGTGAGACGCAATTCCTCGGCGCCGCGCTTGCCCTCGCGCGCGGCCTGGGCGAGGCGATAAAGCGGTTCGGCCGCCTCCGGCGCGCCGAAGAAAAGCCGGTCCACCGTGCGCAGGCCGGATTCGTCGCCGGCGCCGCACAAGGCCAGAAAAGTTTCGTTGGCGTAGATGATCCGCGATTCGCCCTCGGTGACGATCATCCCGTCGGGGCTGGTGTCGGCGATCGCCTTGGTGACGTCGTTGCGCGCATGGGCGCCGGCGAGCTGAAGGAAGCCGACGGCATAGCCGAGCAGGGCGGAAACGCCGGTGAAGGCGAGAAAGGCCAGCAAGACGAGGATGTAGGGCGTGGCCTGCTCGTGCCGCAGGATCGAGAAAAAGGCCATGACCGCGAGCAGGGCGGCCGCGAGCAGCAGCACCAGCCCCGGACTGCCGGCGCGTTCGGAGCGATCCACGCTGGAATGGGAGGGCGTCTGGCTCATGAAAACCTTATGCAAAGGGGTAGCGACGGAGTCTATACGTTTTGGCGATTCGGAGGAATGTTTACGCACGCCTCGGCCCCTTTTTACGCAGGATTTTAAAGATTCGTCGCCAGCCTGGAAGGCCAATGTCGATTTGCGGATAAAACGTTAACCAAATCTTAACGTTTTTCGGACAACCGCGGCGGCCTTGGTTATAGATGATCGGGAGTTGGTCCGGGTCTAGGGAGGCGGGCGGCGCCATGCCGACTTTTTTGCACGATAACCGCATGCTGGCGTGGAGTCTGGCCGCCGTCGCCTTTCTCGTCGCCTTCCTGCTGATCCTGAAAATCGTGGAGATCGCGGCGGATTTGCGCCGCCGCCTGCCGCGGGGGTCGAAATCGCGCCAATTGCGGCTGGGTTTCGTCGAAAGCTACGATCTCGACGGCGAACGCCGGCTCATGCTGGTGCGCCGCGACAATGTCGAACATCTGCTGATGATCGGCGGACCGAACGACCTGCTGGTCGAGGCCGGCATCATGCGGGTCGAGCCGCGCGAGGCGCGCCCGCCGCGTTCGGCCGAGACGCTTGCCGGCGGCGCGCCGCCACCGGCCTCGGCGCCGCATCACGCGCCCTCCGCCGTCGAGCGGCCCGCCGCGCCGCCGCCGACCGCGCCGCATCCCCTTGCGCCGCCCGCCCCGCCGCATCCCCTTGCGCCGCCCGCCGCGCCGGTCGCTGCGCCGGTCGCTGCGCCGGTCGCTGCGCCCTTGGCCGCGCCGCCCGCCGCTCCTCCTGTCGCCGCCGCGCCCGAGCCGTCGTCCGCCCCGCGCGCGCCGACGGCGGCGCCCGAGCCTGCCGCTGCCGTTCAACCGTCGCCGGCGCCGCGTTTCCCCCTTCCGCCTCGCGTCGGGCCGGCCAAGCCGACTTTCACGCCGCCGCCACGCTTCACGCCGCCGGGCGCCCCCGCCGGCGACCAGCCGCCAAGACCCCGTTTCGTCGCGCCGACCTTCGCCCGGCGCGTGACGCCGCCGACTTCGGAGCCGCCGGCCGCCCCGCCGCAAGGTCCGGGGACGCCGGCGCCCGCCGCGCCGGCGTCCGCGGACCTTGCGGCTCTGCCGCCGCTGCCCGACTTGCCGCCGTTCCCCGCGCTTGAGCCCAAGTTTGAGCCCAAGCTGGAACCCAAGCCGGAAATCAAGCCGGAGCCGACGCCGGTGGCCGCCCCCGAGCCAAAGGCCGTTGTTGAGGCCAAGCCGGAAGCCGCGCCGGAACCTCCGCCAGCGCCCGAACCGGCGCCCGAGCCGACGCCCGACATCGATTTCGAACCCCTCGAGTCGCTCGAGGAGGAAATGGCCAAGCTGCTGGGACGGCCGCTGAAAAAATAATAATGTTTGCCCAGGATTGCTTCGCAAGCGGCGCAAACGCGCTGGCGCGAAACCAAAAGGGCGCGAAAGGCCGAAGCCTTTCGCGCCCTTGTTTTTTAACCAAAAGTCCGGCGATCGGGCATGAGGTGGCCGGCCGCCTCACATGGATTCCGCATGATCCATGCAGTTTTCGTTTTCCGCGTCAGTCGTCGCGATAGACGCGTTCGCGGCGCTCGTGCCGCTCCTGGGCTTCGATCGACAGGGTCGCGATCGGCCGGGCGTCGAGGCGCTTCAACGAGATCTGGTCGCCGGTTTCCTCGCAATAGCCATAGGTTCCGTCATCGATTCGGCCGATGGCGGCGTCGATCTTGGAGATCAGCTTGCGCTGACGGTCGCGCGCGCGCAATTCGATCGCGCGGTCGGTTTCGGAGGAGGCGCGGTCGGCGAGGTCGGCGTGGTTTTCGCTTTCGGCCTGGAGCGCGTGAAGCGTCTCGCGCGCCTCCTGAAGGATTTCGTCTTTCCACTGCAATAACTTGCGGCGGAAATATTCGCGCTGCCGCTCGTTCATGAACGGCTCGTCCTCGGACGGGCGGTAGGTTTTAGCGTCATTGGCCGTGGCCATGATTCCCAGTCTCCCCAAGGAATTTCGCGGCCTGTATATATCGGGCCGTCCAACTCTACAATCGGGACCGGCAATCAGTGTGCAGATCTTGCGTCATGGGCGCCGTCGATCACAACTCGCCGGGGCGGGATGGGCTGGGGTCGCGGCGGCAGGGCTCGAGCCGCATCGCCGCAGGAGAATCCTCGGCGCTGAGAATGGAGAGGCGGAAAAGCGGCAGGCTGTCGCCGCGATGAAGCGCGGCGGTCCAGCAAGCTTCGGCCCCCGAATTGGTCGCCGGCTTCCTGGCGGACCCGCTCGCCTGCGCTTGCGGAACGGCGCGGGAGCGCGCGATGAGGCGCAAGAAGGATTGAAACAGCGGATCTCGGTCGTGCGACGCCGTTTTGCCGGCGAACCATTTCCTTCTTTTCATCCTCGCCGCTCCCCTTGACCGATCCGCAGGATTTGTAAAGTTTTCAATAATGTAGGTTAATTTACGGTTTATAGTGTTAATCATGCCAAATGAAATGTAAAGTTTTCATTCGTAAATTTGCCGTCTTTTCGCTAGAATTTCGACGTGGCGGTCGGTGTTTTCTGTATGTTCCGTTTTTGCCGGCGCCGCGAATGGAGAGCTGAATGGGCGCGGGTTTCGAACAGAATGCGGAATTCCTCGCACTCGCGGCGCGCGAGGCGCGCGACGAGACCCGCCGGCTGCTGGCGCGCCTCGAAATCGTCATCGCCGGCCTCGCCGCCAAGGACCCCGCTTCCGGTCTCGACCTGCGGCGCTCCACGGTCGAATTTCTGGCGGCGGCCGGCGATTCCGGCGCCCGGCGCGGCGAGTCCTTCCTGTCCGTGGTCGGGCGGCCTCAAAACGAACGGGCCAGCGAAATCGAACCGATGATCGTCGAAATGCTCGAAGGCGAAACTGGCGGCCTGCATGTCGACGCGATTTTCGAGCTGCTGACCGAGACTGGTTTCGAAATTACGAAAGGCAACCTGTCTGTAAAATTACACCGCATGCTCAAGGCGGGCCGGCTGGTCTCGACCGGGCGCGGCTTTTACGCCCTCTCGACCATGGAGCGTGCGCGGCGTCAGGCGGGGTGAGAAATAGGCATAGAGGGCGATCCTGTCGGATCGCACCCCTGCCACACCACCCGGCATGCGGGTCCGCACCGGGCGGTTCGAGGGATTGAGGTTAGGAGAGACGGGGCATCCCCAGCTTGTCCAACCATTGCAGAGTCGAGCACGGCGTTAAGGAGGAGCCCACTGTTGCGCCACCAGCGGCGGCTGTTTGCCGCGATTGTTCGCGCCACGTTGGGTTTGGCTCCGAGCGCCAGCAGTTCTCGGTGCATGGTCTTGCCGCGTTTCCACTGCTTAAGCTGGATGGCCCGCAGCCGGTGGCGCATCCATTGATCCAGTTTTAGCCAGACCTTCGGTGTTTGCGCCAATCGGAAGTAAGCCTTCCATCCCAGGACGTAAGTCCGTAAGCGGTCCACCACATCCTGCATGCCGCGCCCGCCTGAGCGGCGGGTGAGTTGCCGGATGCGTTGTTTGAACGTCGCCATCGGCTTGGCGGCGACCCCTCGCTTGACCGCGCCCCCTGGGGCCGTCCAGAAGCTGTAGCCTAGGAACTTGCGGCCAAACACGCTCGCCACCGCGCTTTTGGCTTCGTTGACCGTGAGACGCAGTGCGCCATACAGCCGTCGAAGCAGCGCCATCACCCGTTCGCCCGCTTTCCGGCTACGAACATAGACGTTCGCGTCGTCGGCATAGCGCACGAAGTAATGGCCTCGACGCTCCAACTCCTTGTCCACCTCATCGAGCAGGACATTCGCCAGCAGCGGCGAGAGCGGCCCTCCTTGCGGAGTTCCTTTCGCGCGCTCCAGGATCACGCCATCCGCCATGATCCCGCTGTGCAAGTAGACCCGGACCAACCGGATGACACCGGCGTCCACGATCCGCTTTCGCAGGCGGTCGATGAGGATGTCGTGATTGACCCGATCGAAGAATTTCTCCAGGTCCACATCCACCACGATTTGCCGGCCCGATTGCACGTATGATTGCGCCGCGAGTACGGCGTCATGCGCGCTTCGACCAGGACGGAAACCGTAGCTGTGTTTGCTGAAGCTTGGGTCAAGGATGGGTTGCAGGACTTGTAGCAACGCCTGCTGGATCAGCCGATCCGTCACCGTCGGGATGCCAAGCTCACGCTCGCCGCCATCAGGTTTCGGGATCGTCACCCGTCGCACCGGCATCGGCCGGTACCTGCCTGACAACAATTGTTCGCGGATCGTGGGCCATGCGGCGCGCAGATATTCGGCGGTCTGGTCGATATTCAGACCGTCAACACCGGCCGCCCCTTTGTTGGACCGCACCCGTTTCCAAGCCTGTTGCAGGTTCTCCCGCGTCAGAGCCGCTTGTAGCAGCCCCGACCCTGTGTCGCCCGTCTCATGTCGCGGGCCGAGCACTTCATCGCTGTTCGAGTTGCGCGCGGCTTCACCGCCCGCTGTCCCGGACCGCCCTGTTTGCACAGGCATCTGATGCAATGTGCTCCGCATCGACACGGCGTCGAACACTTTCCCTCGTTCGGCCCTTCGCCAGCGGTCTCCCACCAACTACTACGACCTCTGCTGACTTCTCGCTCCGGCTCGACACCGTCGCCCTTTCAGGCGTGAGGCGAGACCTCCCCAGGTAAGAGCGCATTCCTTCACTGCGCGACCGCCGGATTTACGCCGCTTCCCTTTGATCACGAGAGCTTCGCGGTTTCATGCCCGCTCGCCCTGGTCGGCAGCGCCTTCTATCCGGTTCTTGTTCATCGGCCCGCAGCTTCGATCCACGCTTCCTCCCCACGGTCGGTCACCCTTCCGCAGTTGCGCTTCACTTCGTTTGCCGTGACCAGCTTACGGTGGGACTTCCACCCACAAGAATGCGCCCATGCTGGGCGCACATGAAAAAGCGGGCCGTGAAGGCCCGCTTCGCTGGCAGGGATGCAGCTGGCTTAGGCCGCATCTCTTGCATCTGTCGGCTTACGCCGCATCTCGCACATTTGTCGGCTCACGCCGACATGGATCTTTCATTTGTCGGCTCACGCCGACATGGCCTTCTTCAGATTCTCGTCGATCTTGTCCAGAAAACCCGTGGTCGAGAGCCATTTCTGCTCCGGGCCGACCAGCAGGGCCAGATCCTTGGTCATAAAACCGGCTTCCACCGTGTCCACGCAGACCTTTTCCAGCGTCTGGGAAAATTTCGCCAGTTCGGCATTGTTGTCGAGCTTGGCGCGATGGGCGAGGCCGCGGGTCCAGGCGAAGATCGAGGCGATGGAATTGGTCGAGGTTTCCTTGCCCTTCTGGTGCTCGCGATAATGGCGGGTGACGGTGCCGTGGGCGGCTTCCGCCTCCACCGTCGTGCCGTCCGGGCTCATCAGCACCGAGGTCATCAGGCCGAGCGAACCAAAGCCCTGAGCGACCGTGTCGGACTGCACGTCGCCGTCATAGTTCTTGCAGGCCCAGACATAGCCGCCCGACCACTTCAAGGCGGAAGCGACCATGTCGTCGATCAGGCGGTGTTCGTAAGTGATGCCGGCCGCGTCGAACTTGGCCTTGAACTCGTTTTCGTAAACCTCCTGGAACAGATCCTTGAAGCGGCCGTCATAGGCCTTGAGGATGGTGTTCTTGGTGGAGAGATAGACCGGCCAATGGCGCTCAAGGCCGTAATTCATCGAGGCGCGGGCGAAATCGCGGATCGATTCGTCGAGATTGTACATGGCCATGGCCACGCCCGAACCGGGGAATTTGAACACTTCCTTCTCGATCAATGTTCCGTCTTCGCCCTCGAATTTGATCGAGAGGCGCCCCTTGCCGGGCACGCGGAAATCGGTGGCGCGATACTGGTCGCCGAAGGCGTGACGGCCGATGACGATCGGCTGTGTCCAGCCGGGCACCAGGCGCGGCACGTTCCTGCAGACGATCGGCTCGCGGAAGATCGTGCCGCCGAGAATGTTGCGGATGGTGCCGTTGGGCGATTTCCACATTTCCTTGAGGTTGAATTCCTTCACCCGGGCCTCGTCCGGAGTGATGGTCGCGCATTTCACCGCGACGCCATATTTCTTGGTCGCTTCCGCCGAATCGATCGTCACCTGGTCGTTGGTGGCGTCGCGGTGCTCGACCGAGAGGTCGTAATATTTCAGGTCGAGGTCGAGATAGGGTTGGATCAGCTTGTCCTTGATCAACTGCCAGATGATACGGGTCATCTCGTCGCCGTCCATTTCGACGACCGGATTGGCGACCTTGATCTTGCTCATACGCTGACCTTTCGCTCGGCTTGCCTGCGCCGCGTCCACTCAGGACGCGCGTCCGCCGCGCCTATAGCATCGGCGGTCCTTGACGCCTAGTACGGCTTTGGGCGGGTTGCGCGCGAATTTTCGGCGGCTTTGAAACGGTTTCCGCAAGATTGCTCCGCAATCCGCGGAAACGTCGTGGCGCGAAGATCCTCCAGGTCGCGGGCGGATTTTCGCGCCAGCGGAATTTGAATTCCGCGGGAACTCATGCGGAATTCAAATCAAAGCTCGGCGCCGCGTCCGGCGTGGGCGGCGACAGGAAAGGTAATCTCGAACGCCGAGCCGACTGTCGGCATGGAGGTCGCGGTCAGACGCCAGCCGTGCCGCTGCGCCACGGTCTTGCAGATCGCGAGCCCGATTCCGGTTCCCGGGTAGTCCCCCCGCCCGTGCAGACGGCGGAAGGGCTCGAAAATCGCTTCGGCGTCGGCCGCAGCGAATCCGATGCCGCGATCCGCGATCGTGACATGGTTCTCGGCATGGCCCGGCTCGAGTTGCAGGGTCACCTGAGGCGGAAGGTTCGGCTTGTGGTATTTCAAGGCGTTGGATAGAATATTCTGCAGCAGCTGATGAAGTTGCAGCCGGTCGGCCTCGACCGGAAAATCCTCTCCCGCCCAGACGATTTCCGCCCTGGTTTCGGCAACCGTCAGCGAAAGCGACTCCAGCGCGCGCGCCAGCGCCGCCCTGATCGAGACCGGCTCCGCCGCATGGGACTGGTTCGCCGCGCGAGCATAAGCCAGCAGGTCGGCGACCAGGCGGCGGGCGTGAAGGGCAGACGCCGCCATGACGTCGGCCGCGTAATGCGCCTCTTCGCGGTCTTCGTTCGCCATCGCCGAGTTGAGAATGTCGGCGAAGGCGGAAATCTTGCGCAAAGGCTCCTGAATGTCATGGGAGGCGACATAGGCGAAGCGCGCCAAATTCTGGTTGGCCGTTTCAAGCTCGTCCAAGGCGCGGCGCAGGGCGTATTCGGCATCGCGGCGCGCGCTGACGTCGATGGCGAAGGCCACGACTTTGGGGCCCCGCGCCGTGGCGATCGGCGTCAGGCCGACCTCGATGAAAAATTCCGAACCGTCGCGGCGCAGGGCCACGAGATCGCGGCCGGTCCCCATCTGGCGCTTGGCCGGCGCGGCGGCGAAGCCGGCGCGATGGTGGCGATGCGCCTGGCGCAGATGCTTCGGCATCAGGTTCTCGACGTTTTTACCCGTCAGCTCTCCGTGGTCATAGCCGAAGATGCGCTCGCTTTCCCCGTTGGCGAGCTCGATGCGCCCCGCGCCGTCGATCAGCAGCATCCCGGCGGGGCAGGCGTCGAAGGCCAGCCGCAGCATCTCGTTCTCGTCACGCATTTTTTTACGCCTCGCGGGGTCATGCGGCGAAGCGTGATTTTAGCGCATTCGCCCTGCTGCCCCGATTGCAAGCGTAACGTGCGCGTCCTATCATTTCACGCACTGGTTTTATGCTGCGCTGCAAATAAGCGCGACTCCAAGGCAGGTTTAACCGAAATCGTTTTCGT
Source organism: uncultured Pseudomonadota bacterium (assembly GCA_963703385.1). Taxonomy (GTDB): domain Bacteria; phylum Pseudomonadota; class Alphaproteobacteria; order Rhizobiales; family Beijerinckiaceae; genus Rhodoblastus. The sequence goes on along the minus strand of OY969816.1, from coordinate 1,676,352 downwards.
CCAGTTGTCGCGAATTGTTGTGGCGCGATCGAGAGGTTCTGGGAATGGCGGATGACGAGACCGCGGGACGCGGGGTTGAGGTTCTGATCATCGAGGACGATCCGGACGACGCTTATCTGCTGATCCGCGCCTTGAACGAGGTTGCAGGCGAGCGTCGGCTCAAGCTCGACATTCAGCACAGCGTCAACGGCCTCGACGCCATGGGCGAGGTCGCGCGCAAGGACCTGCTCAACCGCCTGCCCAAGGTGGTCGTGGTCGATCTCAACATGCCGGTGATGGACGGCGGGCGTTTTCTGAAGCTGCTGCGCGCCGAAATGGACCTTCCCGACCTGAGGGCCGTGGTGCTGACCACGTCGACCGAAAAGCTTGTCCATGACGAGGCCCGCGCCAATGGCGCCGATCTGGTGTTCTCGAAGCCGAGCGAACAGCGGGAGCTGATCGCCATCGCCCGGCAAATTCTCGATTTCGGCGCCGGCGCCGGGTAAAGCGCGTCTTTGGCCGAAGCCGGATTTCCCTTTCCCGGAAAAGGCTCTAGTTTGCGCTCCTTTTTCGGAGGGCGCGCCATTGGTCGGGGCAGGGACGGATCGGACAAAGCCGGTTTTCGAGGGCGGCCCGGCGATCATTCTGGTGCGGCCGCAGCTCGCGGTGAATATCGGCATGTGCGCGCGGGCCATGGCCAATTTCGGCCTGTCCGACCTGCGGCTGGTTTCGCCGCGCGAAGGCTGGCCGCGAACGGGCGCGCGGCGCAAGGGCGCCTATGCCGCCGCCGCCGGCGCCGTCCATCTGCTGGAGCGCGCTTCCGTTTACGATTCGACCGAAGCCGCGACAGCCGATCTGAATTTCGTCTGGGCTGCGACGGCGCGCGAGCGCGGCCAGTTCAAAAGGGTCGAGGTTCCGGCGCTCGCCATGCCGGAATGCGCCGCCGCCACGCTGGCCGGCGAAAAGCACGGCATCTTGTTCGGCCCTGAGCGCACCGGGCTCGACAATGACGATGTCGCGCTCGCCAGCGCCATCCTAACCTTTCCGGTCAATCCGGCCTATGGCTCGCTCAATCTCGCCCAGGCGGTGCTGTTGTGCGGCTATGAATATTTCAAGGCGCGCGAGGGCGGCGTCCTGCCCTTCGCCCGCGAAGAACGCTCGCCCCCGGCGCAGCGCGAAATGGTTCTGTCCTTTTTCGAATTCATCGAAGGCAAGCTCGACGCCGCCGGCTTCTTCCGCCCGGAGTCGAAACGCCCGGTGATGCAGCGCAACCTGCGCAACATGTTTCACCGCATGGACCTGACCCAACAGGACGTGCGCACCCTGTGGGGCGCGATCGTCCGCCTGGTCGAAGGCCGGCGCGAAAAACCGCAAACGCGCAAAAGGATCAGACAGAAGAAGCCCGCAACGCCGGGAATCCCTTCTCCCCCATAGGGCTTCGAAGGACGCCAGCCGAAAGACGGGCTATGGCCGGAAAAGGCGGCTCGCCGCGCCGCGGCGAGACGGACGAGGGGCAGGGGGATTAAGCCCTCGCGCCCGCCCTCCACCTTCGCGCAAGCTTCAGCCTCTTTGATGCCACGCGGCTGAGGAGGCGCGCATGTCGGTCCCAGGCTTGAATGGGGTTGGGCCGGACATCGCGACGTCGATCCGTCTGGCCCAAGGCGCCGCGCCCGCCGCGCCGCAGACCAGCAATGGCTCCGCCGCCTCGGCGCCGGCGAATCCGCTGGAGGACAAGGCCCAAAGGGCGTCCGACGCCGCGCTCAACGAATTTTTGAACGGCGCCGCGCCATCCGACGCCTTGATCGGGCTCTATTCCGCCGCCCCGGACGCGGCGGCGAACGCCGCCGAACAGGCGCTCGCGGCGGATGCTCAGGCCACTGACATCCAGCAACAAAATCTTCTGCGACAGGACATCGCCTCGGACGCCCTGGCGCGCGCGACTCTTTCCACCGACTTTTTACCGCAACAGACGGCGGCGGCGACCGTCCAGCAGTATCAGGGCGCGCTTGCGGAGATCGAAAACAGCCTGAACGCCGCATTGGCTGAGGCGAAGCAGAGCGCTTTCGCCGCCGGCCTGCAAAGCCTGTTGCAAGCTTTGGACGCCGGCGCGTCGGAGGAGGCCGCCGCGCTCGCCGAAAACCTTCAAGCCGCCCAGGGCGAGGCGGGCGCGCTCAAGCTGACGGCCATTTCGACCGGCCTGCCGCAAAATCAAGCGGCGGCGCTCCCCGCGCTGGTCGAAAACCTGATCGCGGCGACGCAAGCCGGCGACATGACCGCCGCCGCCTTTTTCGCGCAGGCGATCCGGAGGCAGATGGACGAGGCGCCGGTCGCCCCGCCGCCGGATTGGCTGGCGGCTTTGGCCGCGGCCCGCGCCGGCGCCCTGGCGCCGCCGCTGCCCGATGTCGCCGCCGACCCACTGCTGCAAGCCTATCAGGCGAGCCTGCTCATCGGCGTGAAAACGACGCTCAACAAATTGCGCAAATTGCGCGAAGACCGCATGAAAATTCTGCCGATCCTCGCGCTGGAAGACGGCAGGATAAGCTCGGACGAGTAAGGCGTGGAAGCGGGGGTTTTTCCCCCGCCAAAAAAAACCGCCAAGTCTCAGATGAACAGTCTCAGATGAACAGTCTCAGATGAACAGTCTCAGATGAACAGCGTGATGTCGGATTTCTGCGCCATCGGCAAAAAACTCGCGGCGCCGACCCAGCCCGCGATATCGGGGATGAAATCGGACTTTTCGAAACCGAAGGCGTCCACCGTCATCTGGCAGGCGTAAAATTTCACGCCTGCCTCGACCGACAATTCGCGCAATTCCTCGATCGACGCGACGCCCTTTTCCCGAAAAGTGCGCTTCATCAAGGCGGTCGCCATGCGCTCGAAACCGGGCAGGTTGGATGTCACGAAATTGGGGATTGGCCAGTCGATGTCGCGAAACCAGTCGGGACCGATCGGCATTTTCATCGGCATGGCGGGATTGCCGACCGGCGTCACTTCGAGGTCGAGGTCTTTCTTGAGCAGTTTGAGCCCGTAGAAGGTGAAAAAGATCGACACGTCATAGCCGAGCGCCGCCGCCGTCGAGGCGAGGATGAAGGGGGATAGGCCCAGTCGATCGTGCCCTTGGTGGCGATGATCGCCATGGAGGGCGTATGGGCCGCCTCGCGCTCCCTCATCTTTTGCTCGAAGCGGGCGTCGAACCATTTGTCGAATTTTTCCTGTTCCTCCGGCGAAAGTCCTTCCGGCGCCGACGCGGCGTCACTGGACGCCTTCAAGCTGGTCACATTGGTCATGGCCATCGCCTCACGCCTTGCGGATCAGGAATTGGAACACGCCGGCGGCGGCGTTCGACGCCATCAGTTCATTGCCGGTCTGGCGGCAGAACGAGGCGAAATCGGCGACCGAGCCGGGATCGGTGGAGACGACCTGCAGGATTTCTCCTTTGGCGTCGAGCGTCTGCGCGGCCTGGACCGTTCCCGTGGCGGCTTGCGTGGCGTTCATGGCGAATTCTCCCTTGAAACTGGCTGGCTTCAGGCTGATTTTTCTTGATACAAACCAGTTGGTCTGTAGCGTGAGCCTATGACAAACCAACTGGTTTGTCTAAACATATTTCGGTCGTAGAATATGAAGCTGGTCGAATATTCGAACTGAACGCGATTTTGCGCGCAGGGCTGAAATCGGGCGAAGAGTGGCGGATTGGCGTTATGATGGCCGAACAGGCGAATCGGATCGGAGAAATGGACGAAGGCCGGACATTGGCGCGGGCCGCGCAGTCGTCACGGGCGCCAGAGGGGCAGGGCGGCGAGGCGCCGTCCGGCGAAACCCGCGCGCGCCTGCTTGATGTCGCCTTCGCCGAAATGCACGAGCACGGATTCCAGGGCCTGCGGGTCGATGTCCTGCTCGCCAAGGCCCATCTGACCAAGGGTGCGTTTTACCATTATTTCGCCAGCAAGACCGATCTGGGGCTGGCGGTGATCGACGAGCTTCTGGCCGGCTATGCCGATCTGATCTGGGGCCAGCATCTGCAGCAATTCGCGGACCCGCTGGAGGGAATCGAGGCGAGCATCGGCTTCGCCATGGGCCTGCTCGGCCCGCGCCTGACCACTCTCGGCTGCCCGATGAACAATCTCGCCCAGGAAATGAGCGCGCTGGACGAAAGATTTCGCGCAAGGCTCGACGCTTTGTTCGCCGGGATCGTGCGCCATATCGCGGCGGCGCTCCAAGGCGGCCAGAAACGTGGCCTGATCAGGCCCGAAGTCGATTGCGACAACGCCGCGACCTTCATCTTCTCCGCCTTCGAAGGCGCCATCGGCTTGGCGAAATCCGCCAAGAACGAAAAGGCGCTCGACGCCGCGCGGAGCGAATTGCGCCGCTATTTCGGGACGTTGCGGGCGGAGGGGCGGGTCGGGAAGTCCTTTCCTTGACGTGTCCGCGGAAATCAACGTTTGGGCGGCGTTTCCGGGGTTACAGTGGCGTAACGGAGATAAAGCGGGGCATCCACATCCAAAAAAACACGTTCAAACGTCGATTACCGCGCTGCGTCGCATGGTGCGGCAGTCTTGGGATGACGAGGCGCGCGATACTAGCCCAAAAGAATATCCTTCGGCTGAAGTGGAAAAACTTCAAGTTTGAACATTTTGTGGATTTAGTAAAGTGTCGCCATAATTCCGTAATTCCGATTTCGATGAACTGCAAACCTATCGTTAAAAAAGGAAAGCGCTCATGGCTGAGACTACAGAACTCGAAGCCGTTTTACAGTTGGATGAGCGGGAAGACGGAGCCTCTGAAGCTGACCGACTCAGGTTTCTCACCGGGTTAATCCAATCTAGTCACGCCCTGCTCGCGTCATGCCCTGTTCCTCAGACGGAAAAAACCGTCAAAAGGCGCGTTCGAAAGATTTTGAGAGTGGCCATCTTCGGTTTTTGGGAAATTCAAAAGCAAAAAAAATACGCCGCTGGCCGAATGTATTCGATAGCCGCTAGGCAATTCATAGATAGCAGCGATGCGATAAAACGAAATAATCTTCGTTATGATCATGCGATTCCGATGCGTATGGTGATCGACGAACTCCTTGCTGCCCATGATAAGCCTCGCAAGATTCGATTGATCCTCGATCGAATTGAAGCACGTCTTATTACCGTTGAAGAAGATAAGGCGATGAACCGTCTTTTTCGAGACAAAATGCCAAAGGGTTGGACGTCGGAGCAAGGGGCCGTTGATGCGCGTTATCAGGAGGCAGGAATTAAGTTCAGCTAGTTCAGCCAACCGACTGCCATCGTTGCGCGAACAAGCTTGCCCGACTTCCCTGAATTGTCGTCGCTGATACTTTATACGGTGCTGAGGGCTGTGTCCCGATTTCGAATTATGGTGATGGGGTGGACGGTGCCCCGACGCGGCATCGATTCTGACGCCTCCGAGGCGATGCGTCCAGGCGAACAAAATCAGCCGACGCCCTCGTTCTTGCGGATCATGGCGATGATCTGCCTTAGTCCTGGCTCAGTCTGCTTGCGGCTCGGATAATAGGCGAAAAAGGCGGGACCGGTGGACGCCCAGTCGGGAAGAACGATCTGCAGCGCGCCGGAGGACACTTCCTGTTGCGCTCGCCGTTCGAGCACATAGCCCAGGCCGACGCCGCGGCGCGCGGCGTCGATTGTGGTTTCGGTGTCATTGGCCGCCAAGGGGCCTCGCACGTCGATGCGAACCATGTCGTCGCCGTCGCCCAGCTCCCATTTGAAAATGGAATTGTCGCCAAGCCGCATCCTGATGCAGTCGTGATTCAACAGATCGGCCGGGGTTTGCGGTCGCCCGCGCCGCTGCAAATAATCCGGCGACCCGACCACGACCCAGCGCAGCGGGGGGGTTAGTGGAATCGCGACCATGTCTTCCGGGACCGTGCCGCCATAGCGCACGCCAAGGTCGAATCCTTCGGCGATAATATCGACGGGCCTGTCCTCGGCGGTGATCATCAGCTCGACATGTGGATAGGCGGCCACGAAAGCTGGCAGGACAGGTCCGATCAACAGACGGCCCGCGTCCCTGGGAATGTTGAGGCGAAGCTCGCCAACCGGATTGGCGCGAAAAGTTTCGATTTCGCCCAGCCCTTTTGCGATGGTCTCAAAACCCTGATCGAGGCGCTCGGCCAGGCGCTCCCCGATCGCGGTCGGCGCCACCGTCCGGTTCGTGCGGTGCAACAGGCGGACGCCGAGGTGGTCCTCCAGTTTCTGCATCGCGCGGCTGAGGGCCGACGCGGTCAAGCCCAGTTCCTTCGCCGCCTGCGCAAAGCTGCGGCGGCGCGCGATGGTGAGGAAGATTTGCAGCTCCGGCAGATCGGACCTTCTGAAGGCGGGCATGTGGGCGTCCTGTTCGGGTCGCCGCAAGGGTAGGACGCCAAACAAAATCGGGCAAATTCCACCCGCATCTGGCGTCAAAGCCCGCTGTTTTCGTCCACGACCTTCGCCAGCGCCGACCAGTCGACCTTTTCGCCATGCCGTGCGATCGCTGTGACCAACTGGCCGCGCAAAACGCCCAGGAATGGCATCGCAACCTTTGCCGCGAGCGCGGCGGAATCGGCGAGATTCATGTCCTTCAGGCCGAGCGGCGCAGCGAAACCCGCCGGCTCGAAGCGCTCGTGCAATAGAATGTCGCCATAGGTGCGATAGACCGGCGCGCTGAACAAGGTGTTGGTCAGCACCTCCAGCAGGGCGGCCTTGTCGACGCCGTTTTTGGCGGCGAGCGTCATTGCCTCGGCCAGGGATTCGATCGCCGCCATGATCATGAAATTCCCGCACAGCTTGATCACATTGGCCATTTTGGGCGTGGCGCCGACCTTGAACGTGCGCTGGCCGATCGCCGCGAACAACGGATCGCACACCGCCAGGGCATTGTCGTCGCCAGCCGCCACCACCGCGAGCTTGGCGGCTTGGGCGGCCTCGGGCCGGCCGAAAACCGGCGCGGACACATAGTCGCCGCCGGCCGCCGCATGCGCCTCGGTCAGCCGTTCGGCGAGCGCCACACTGATCGTGCTCATCGAAACGTGGATCGGGCGGCCCGCCGAGGCCAGGACGCCATGCTCGCCGAATACGACACTCTCGACCGCTTCGTCATTCGCCAGCATCGTGAAGACGATTTTTCCTGCCGCGGCGTCGGCCGGCGTTTCCGCTCGCCGCGCGCCGGCCTCGACCAACAGCCTGGTCTTGTCGATGTTGCGGTTCCAGACCGTGACATTATGGCCGGCCTTGATGAGATTGCCGGCGATGGCGGCGCCCATCTGCCCGAGCCCGATAAATCCGATTTCCATGGCCTGAGACTCCCTTGAGGCTTCAATTTGGGCCGAGGCCTTGCGAAGGGCAAGCCAGCGAAGCGCGCCCGCCATTCAATGCCGCGTTGAATTTTGCGACCTAACGCGTCGCCCCGCCGGTGGGTTAAAACGGCGTCATGAAACGGGAACCCACGACTTCCCTTCATCCTCGCATTCTCAAGGAGTCAATCATGAGCGCTCCAATTGCTTTCGCCATGCTTCCCCTGCGCCCGTTCGGTTTGACGGGCATGTCCATCACGCGCGTCGGCTTCGGCGCCTGGGCGATCGGCGGGCCCGATTGGGCGGTCGGCTGGGGCGCGCAGGACGACCGCGAGTTGATCGTCGCGATCCGTCATGCGATCGATCGCGGCATGAACTGGATCGACACAGCCGCGATTTATGGCCTCGGTCATTCGGAAGAGATCGTTGGCAAGGCTTTGAGCGAACTGCCCGCCGATCGCCATCCCTATATTTTCACCAAATGCGGCCTCGTCTGGGATCCGTCCAACCGCAAGGCGGCGCCGCGCCAGGTCGGCGCGCCCGCCAGCCTCCGTCGCGAGGTCGAGGCCTCGCTGTCGAGACTTGGGGTCGAGCGCATCGACCTCTACCAGATGCATTGGCCGGCGGAAGACGGGACGCCGATCGAGGATTATTGGCGGACGCTGCTCGACCTCAAGCAGGAGGGCAAGGTGCGAGCCGTCGGCCTCTCCAACCATAATATCGCTCAGCTCGAGGCGGCAGAGCGGATCGGCCATGTCGACACGCTGCAGCCGCCGTTTTCGGCGATAAGGCGGGAAACGGCGGCGGAGCTGCTGCCATGGTGTCGCGCGCATGGAACGGGCGTGATCGTTTACAGCCCGATGCAGTCGGGGCTGGTGTCCGGGCGCTTTTCGGTCGAGCGCGCCGCCGCCTTGCCCGCCGACGACTGGCGCTCGCGCAATCAGCTGTTCAAGGGCGAGGCTTTGCAGCGCAATCTGCAACTCGTCGAGGCGTTCCGGCCTGTTGCCGAACGCCATGGCGTCTCGGTCGCCGCGACGGCGATCGCCTGGACCTTGGCCTGGCCGGGCGTAAGCGGCGCCATCGTCGGCGCCCGCAGCCCGGCGCAGGTCGACGGCTGGCTGGCCGCGGCGACGCTGGAGCTGACGCCGGCGGACATGGCGGAAATCGCAGGCGCGATCGAGCGAACAGGCGCCGGCGCGGGACCCGCCGCGCCCAATTCGCTCGCGACGGTCGGGTGAAGCCGCCGCCGGCGTAGGTCATGATATTGGATGGCCCGAGGCGCGACGTCGCTTCACGTCGTCGTTTCCGCGGCGCCGTCAAAATGGGCGGCCCAGGCTTGCTTTCGAAATCAGCCTGCACAGACAGATCGACCGGCGCGCCAAAGGGCCCAGCGCAGTGGCGCGAGCGCCAGGCCGCAGTCGCTACCGCTCCAGAACCATTGCGGTTTTCGCACCTGGACATATGCCGGTCGACATGATCGGCGGCGATCGTCACGAGTGGCCCTTGTTGGCGACCGCGAACCGCCGCTTCGCCGCTTCGCCGCTGTGGCGACGCGGTTGCCGCACAGCAGCGAATTGGCGCGACGGGTCGACTTGGGGCGGACCCCGCCTTCACCCCACCCGTTTCCAGCCCTCAGTGCCCAACCGCTCCTGCGGCAGATATTGCGCCTTGTAGCCCATCTTCTTCGAGCCCTCGACCCAATAGCCGAGGTAGAGGTGGGGCAGGCCCATGGCGCGGGCTCGGGCGACGTGTTCGAGGATCATATAGGCGCCCAGCGAGCGTTGCGGCTCGGCGGGGTGGTAAAAGGAGTAGACCATCGACAGGCCGTCTTCGAGCACGTCGGTCAGGCAGGTCGCGACCAGGGGGCCCAGGCCGTTGCCGGAGGGCAGGCGGTAGGACACCAATCTTGTGTCGACATGGCTGTCCTCGATCATCATGGAATAGTCGAGCATCGCCATGTCGGCCATGCCGCCGTCGCTGTGGCGGGAGTTGAGATAGGCGCGAAACAAGGCGAATTGTTCCGCGTCGGCCTGCGCCTCGCTCATGGTCGCGGAAAGATCGGCGTTGCGGGCGAGAATGCGCCGCTGGGTGCGGCCGGGCGTGAACTCGTCGCACAGGATGCGCACCGAAACGCAGGCCTTGCACTGGTCGCAGGCGGGACGATAGGCGATGGTCTGGGAGCGGCGGAAGCCGGAATGGGTCAAAGCGTCATTGAGATTGGCGGCGCGCCGCCCGACCAGATGGGTGAAAACCTTGCGCTCTTCCTTGCCGGGGAGATAGGGGCAGGGCGCGGGCGAGGTCAGATAAAACTGCGGCGGGTCGCGCGGCTCGCTGGTCAAGGCCTTTCCCTCTCATCCGGTTTCCGGGAGACCGCCGCGCGATCCGCGAAGAAGGTCACGCGCGGCGCAACACGATGACCCCCGCCAGAACGTCGTGCAGACACCTTTTGTCCGAAGCGAAGAGTGAAAACAGCAGGATAGGCGCGAAAAGATACAGGCTCAAGTAGAACAGAACGGCATGAACCGAGGCGTTGATGAAGGGGACGCGCGAGCCGTTGGTCAGGCGCATTTCGAGGTCCATCGCCTTCATGCCCGGCGTCGCCATGTTCGCGCCGGAGACGGTCAGGCCGTTGTAGAAAAAGGCGACGAGGGGAAAGAACGACGGCAGCAGCAGCCAGGCGACGCCCAAGGTCAGCAGGCCGAGCACGAACCAGAGCGCGAAGGACAGCAGCGAGACCAGGATCAGGTCGAGCAGGACCGCGAAAATGCGGCGCCGCCGCACCCCTTCGAGGGCGCTGGCGGGCAGGGGGGCCAGGGGATAGACCGCCGGACGGCTTGCGTTCCAGCTGTTGGCGTCAGTCATGGTCGCGCGCTCCAAAATTGCTGCGAGACTTCAATTTGGCGGCGCAGGACGCGGCGCGCAAGGGGCGGCGCGCCGGAAGCCTTTCAATCCACGACTTCGGTCGCCTCGAACGCCAGGAGCCTGGCGCCTCTGCGCGTCGCTGGGTCCTCGCTCGGCGTGAAGCCGAGCTTTCTCAAAAGCCGCCACGAGGCGGAATTTTCGCGCGGACATTCGGCGACGATGCGCCGTTCCGGAAAAACTTCGCGCAGGCGGACGAGCATGGCTTCCGCCATTTCGGCGCCGTAGCGCCTGCCGTGATAGGGAACGCCGAGCCAGAAGCCGATCTCGATGTCGATGGCGTTGCGGGAGAAGGCGCCGACGCAGCCGATCATCGGGCCGTCCCTGCCGGCGCGCACCGCGGCGAAACAGCCTTGCTGGTCGCGGGGCATGGCGATCAGGGCCTGGGCGTCGGCCAAAGTGAAGGGTTGGCGCAGGAAGGAGACGCCGGCCGCGACCAGGGGATCGTTGGTGAGCACGACCAGCTGGAAGGCGTCGGCGGCCTGAAGCGGCCGGATGAACAACCGGCCGGTGCTCAATCCTTCGTCCGGGAACAATTTTTGTTGAAGTCGCTCTATACGCGCCGAATTCACGCCAAGCCCGCCGCCCATGTCCTGCCTCCGCACCAGAGGACGTTTCCCCGCATTCCAGCGGAAAGGCTTGGCCCGTCGAACTCGGCTTGGCGTTCAGCTCAAGCCGTCACGCGCTCTTTTTGAGCAATTCCGCTACTTTCGGCGCGAAATAGGTGAGGATGCCGTCCGCTCCCGCCCGTTTGAACGCGAGCAGGCTCTCCAGCATCGCCTTGTCGCCGTCGAGCCACCCGTTCCGCGCCGCCGCCATGATCATCGCATATTCCCCGGAAACTTGATAGGCAAAGGTTGGCGCCGCGAATCGCTCCTTCACGCGATGGATAATGTCGAGATAGGGCAGGCCGGGCTTGACCATCACCATGTCGGCGCCCTGTTCGAGATCGAGCGCGACCTCGCGCAGGGCCTCGTCGGAATTGGCCGGATCCATCTGATAGGTGCGCTTGTCGCCGGTCAGCACCGCCTTGGTGCCGATGGCGTCGCGGAACGGGCCATAAAAGGCCGAGGCGTATTTGGCGGCATAGGCCATGATCTGGACATCGATGAAGCCCTCGCCGTCGAGCGCGGCGCGGATCGCGCCGACCCGACCGTCCATCATGTCCGAGGGCGCGATCACATCGGCGCCGGCGCGCGCCTGGTTGAGCGATTGCTCGACCAGAATGGCGACGGATTCGTCATTGAGAATGGTCTCCCCCTCCATCACCCCGTCGTGGCCGTGGCTGGTGTAAGGGTCGAGGGCGACATCGGTGATCAGACCGATGCGGGGAACTTCCATCTTGATCGCGCGGCAGGCGCGGCAGACGAGATTTTGGGGATTGAGCGCCTCCGAGCCGTGGAGGTCGCGCAGGTCGGGATCGGTGTAGGGAAAGAGCGCGATCGCCGGGATTGACAGCTCGGCCGCGCGGCGCGCGGCGGCGACCGCATGGTCGATCGAAAGGCGCTCGACCTCGGGCATCGAGCTGACTTGCGTACGGACATTCTCGCCTTCGACGAGAAAGATCGGCCAGATCAGGTCGTCGGCGGTCAGGACGTTCTCGCGCACCAGCCGTCGCGCCCACTCGGCCTTGCGGTTGCGGCGGGGGCGGTGGGAAAGGGCGAGGGAAAGGCTGAGAGCAGGGCTTTTGGCGTCGGTCATGATCTCGTTCCGTGAAGGTCGCTTCCCATAGCATATCGCGGGGAAACGGCGAAAAATTTTGCCGCGCATGGTCAAATGCGCTATCGCGGGAGGGTTTTGGAGCAGGGAAAGACGATGAACAAGACGATGAACAAGTCGTCCGGCGCGCGCCGCGCGCGCGAAGAGTTCGATACGGAAGATTCGGGCGTCATCAGGGTCGGCGCGCGGCGGGGCCCCGAGGACGAGGAGGCGCGCCGGCTGTTGGCCTTGACCCTGTTCGTCCGCGCCGTCGCTTTATTGTGGATCGTCCAGGCGCTGGAGCAATGGCTGCGCATCATCGCTCCGGCGCAAGGCTCGTTCGCCGACCTGACGCCGGCGACGATGACGGCGATCCTTTTCTTCGCCGTGCTCAATCCCGTCGCGGCGGTGGGCTTGTGGCTGCTGGCGCCCTGGGGCGGGGTGGTCTGGCTCCTGACCCTGGTCGCGCAGGTTTTCGTGGCGTCGTCCAAGCCGTCCTTCTTCCTGCTCGGCGGCGCGCTGAAATTCGTCGACGCCTTGCTGTTCGGGCTTTACCTCTTCCTGTCCTGGCGCGCCGACAGCCTTCACGGGGAGCCTTCCGCGATCGAGAATCTCGTCGCGCGCCTGCGCGAACTGGCGCGGCGGAACAACAGACAAAGTTGAACAAAAATCAACGTAAAAACTTGTTTTAATTCACTGAAGATTCACCGCGAATCCTGCAAATCGCGGTAACGAGGGATTCAGCCTGTTGTTTAAACTGGTTTTCATTCGCGCTGTTTAGATTGCGGACCATCGAGGCCGCCGGAAAACGTTCGGCGCGAAACAGACCGCAGGGACGATGACGATGAACACGATGACCAAGAACAGCCAATCCGCCGGTCGGGTGGAACGTTGCGCCGAGGTTCGCCCGGCTTACCTTGAGGCCCTGACCTTGGTGGAGCGCCTCCACCGCCGCCTGCTCGACGTCATCAAGGACGAATTCGACCGCCGCGGCCGCTCCGACATCAACGCCGTGCAGGCGCTGCTGCTCTATAACATCGGAGATTCCGAACTCACCGCCGGCGAGCTGCGCACCCGCGGCTATTATCTCGGCTCCAACGTTTCCTACAACGTCAAGAAGCTGGTGGAAATGGACTATCTCCACCATGCCCGCTCCCGCATCGACCGCCGCTCGGTCCGCATCAGCCTCACCCCCCAGGGCAAGGAAGTGCGCGACATCGTCGCCGGCCTCTATGAAAAACACGTGCTCACCGTCGAGCAGATCGGCGGCGTGTCGGCGGACGAGTTCAAGACGGTCAACAACGCCCTGACCCGTCTCGAGCGCTTCTGGACCGACCAGATCAAATATCGCCTCTGATTTCCGCGCCGCGCTGTTCCACCTCGATCCAGGAATTACCCCGCCGGGCCCCGTGGCCCGGCTTTTTCATGTGCGCCCAGCATGGGCGCATTCTTGTGGGTGGAAGTCCCACCGTAAGCTGGTCACGGCAAACGAAGTGAAGCGCAACTGCGGAAGGGTGACCGACCGTGGGGAGGAAGCGTGGATCGAAGCTGCGGGCCGATGAACAAGAACCGGATAGAAGGCGCTGCCGACCAGGGCGAGCGGGCATGAAACCGCGAAGCTCTCGTGATCAAAGGGAAGCGGCGTAAATCCGGCGGTCGCGCAGTGAAGGAATGCGCTCTTACCTGGGGAGGTCTCGCCTCACGCCTGAAAGGGCGACGGTGTCGAGCCGGAGCGAGAAGTCAGCAGAGGTCGTAGTAGTTGGTGGGAGACCGCTGGCGAAGGGCCGAACGAGGGAAAGTGTTCGACGCCGTGTCGATGCGGAGCACATTGCATCAGATGCCTGTGCAAACAGGGCGGTCCGGGACAGCGGGCGGTGAAGCCGCGCGCGACTCGAACAGCGATGAAGTGCTCGGCCCGCGACATGAGACGGGCGACACAGGGTCGGGGCTGCTACAAGCGGCTCTGACGCGGGAGAACCTGCAACAGGCTTGGAAACGGGTGCGGTCCAACAAAGGGGCGGCCGGTGTTGACGGTCTGAATATCGACCAGACCGCCGAATATCTGCGCGCCGCATGGCCCACGATCCGCGAACAATTGTTGTCAGGCAGGTACCGGCCGATGCCGGTGCGACGGGTGACGATCCCGAAACCTGATGGCGGCGAGCGTGAGCTTGGCATCCCGACGGTGACGGATCGGCTGATCCAGCAGGCGTTGCTACAAGTCCTGCAACCCATCCTTGACCCAAGCTTCAGCAAACACAGCTACGGTTTCCGTCCTGGTCGAAGCGCGCATGACGCCGTACTCGCGGCGCAATCATACGTGCAATCGGGCCGGCGAATCGTGGTGGATGTGGACCTGGAGAAATTCTTCGATCGGGTCAATCACGACATCCTCATCGACCGCCTGCGAAAGCGGATCGTGGACGCCGGTGTCATCCGGTTGGTCCGGGTCTACTTGCACAGCGGGATCATGGCGGATGGCGTGATCCTGGAGCGCGCGAAAGGAACTCCGCAAGGAGGGCCGCTCTCGCCGCTGCTGGCGAATGTCCTGCTCGATGAGGTGGACAAGGAGTTGGAGCGTCGAGGCCATTACTTCGTGCGCTATGCCGACGACGCGAACGTCTATGTTCGTAGCCGGAAAGCGGGCGAACGGGTGATGGCGCTGCTTCGACGGCTGTATGGCGCACTGCGTCTCACGGTCAACGAAGCCAAAAGCGCGGTGGCGAGCGTGTTTGGCCGCAAGTTCCTAGGCTACAGCTTCTGGACGGCCCCAGGGGGCGCGGTCAAGCGAGGGGTCGCCGCCAAGCCGATGGCGACGTTCAAACAACGCATCCGGCAACTCACCCGCCGCTCAGGCGGGCGCGGCATGCAGGATGTGGTGGACCGCTTACGGACTTACGTCCTGGGATGGAAGGCTTACTTCCGATTGGCGCAAACACCGAAGGTCTGGCTAAAACTGGATCAATGGATGCGCCACCGGCTGCGGGCCATCCAGCTTAAGCAGTGGAAACGCGGCAAGACCATGCACCGAGAACTGCTGGCGCTCGGAGCCAAACCCAACGTGGCGCGAACAATCGCGGCAAACAGCCGCCGCTGGTGGCGCAACAGTGGGCTCCTCCTTAACGCCGTGCTGACTCTGCAATGGTTGGACAAGCTGGGGATGCCCCGTCTCTCCTAACCTCAATCCCTCGAACCGCCCGGTGCGGACCCGCATGCCGGGTGGTGTGGCAGGGGTGCGATCCGACAGGATCGCCCTCTATGCCTATTGGGCCTCGGGGGGCCAGCCCGCGCTTCTCACACGGGGTCGTCCTGCGTTGCGATTTCGACGGCCGCCCGCACCGTCGGGCGGCTCAACCATATGGCGCCCGCCAAAACTTGCGGAAAAAGCGTCCGGGGCTTAAGAGGGCGCGGTCGAACGCCTTAAAATCGCCGCTCTATTCGCGGCTTTTTAACCATCGTCATCGACTGTTCCGCGGACTCTTCCGCGCGCGCCTTTCTTTGGCGCGGGCGCGCTGGCGCGCCGGAATGATCAGCCTGGACCTTTGGGTTTTTTTGGAGCCTCACTCTTGAAACTCGCCGACTTGTCGCGCATCCGCCCGTTTTCGCCGCGCCAATGGGGCGCGGCAGCCCGTCTCGCCTCTCGTTTCGGCTCTCGTCTGGCTTTGGGCGCCGCCGTCGGCGCCTTGACTTGCGCCGCCCCGGCCTTCGCCGGCGACGGCTTCGGCCAGGCGGAATGGGAGCAGCATTATGACGCCGACGCCAGCGTGTCGGTGGAAAGGTCGAGCACGCCGCTGCTGTCGCCGCGCACGCTCGCCGCGACGGAAGTTGCGATCCAGAAATACCAGGGCATCGTGACCAACGGCGGCTGGAACAAGGTTCCCGCGGCCGCTACGCTCAAGCTGGGATCGAGCGGGCCGGCGGTGCTGGCCTTGCGCAAGCGCCTCGCCATTACCGGCGATCTCGATCCGGCGGCTTCGGAATCGGGGATTTACGATTCCTATGTCGAGGCGGGGGTGAAAAGGTTCCAGACGCGCCACGGCCTGATCCCGACCGGGGTCGCCACGCGCGAGACCCTGACGGTGATGAACGTCCCGGCTGACTACCGCCTGCATCAATTGCAAGTCAATCTCGTCCGGCTGCATTCCTTCGCGACCAATCTCGGCGATCGCTTCGTCGAAGCCAACATTCCCGCCGCGATGGTCGATACGGTCGAGAACGACGCGATCGTCACGCGCCACCGCGCCGGCGTCGGCCGCATCGACCGCCAGTCGCCGGTGATGCAGACCCGCGCGCTCGACGTGGATTTCAATCCCTACTGGACGGTGCCGGCATCGCTCATCCGCAAGGATCTGATCCCGCGCATGCAGGCCAATGCGAATTACCTGACCGAAAACCACATCCGCATTTACGACAAGAACAACAACGAGGTTCAGCCGGGCCAGATCAACTGGCATTCGATGGACGCGGTCAACTACCGCTTCCGCGAGGATCCGAGCACCGCCAATTCGCTCGGCGTGGTGCGCGTGAACATCAACAATCCTTATGGCGTCTATATGCACGACACGCCTGAGAAGGGCGTGTTCGGCGACGATTTCCGCTTCGTCTCCTCGGGCTGCATGCGCCTCCAGAACGTGCGCGACTATGTCGCATGGCTGCTCAAGAACCAGCCCGGCTGGGACCGCGACCATATCGATCAGGTCATCGCCTCCGGCGAGCGGCTCGACGTCAAGATCGATCCGCCGGTCAATGTCTATTGGGTCTATATCACCGCTTGGGGCACGCCCGAGGGCGTGGTGCAGTTCCGCGAGGACATCTATCAGCGCGACGGCTTCTCGACCGCGAGCGCCGGCGCGGCGCCCACGGTCCAGCCGATCGCGCAGGAAGGCGTCAATCCCAATATCAACCGCGGCCCCGGCCTCGACCCCGGACCGGACGACCGGTAACCGGTCCTTCGCCTTTTCACGCGCCCCGGCGGTTTGCCTCCGGGGCGCAGCTTTTTCGCGCGCGGCCTTTCTTCGCGGCTTTCCGCGTGATAATTGGCCCCGGACTTCTTCCCCGATGGAGCGCGCAATGAGCACAGCCAACGCCGCGACGGCCCAAAAACTCTCCAACAGCTTTTTCGCCGCTTCGCTCGCGGAATCCGATCCGGAGATCGCCCGGGCCATCGGGCTGGAGCTTTCGCGCCAGCGCAAGGAGATCGAGCTGATCGCCTCCGAGAACATCGTTTCGCGCGCGGTGCTGGAAGCGCAGGGCTCGGTCCTGACCAACAAATATGCCGAGGGCTATCCGGGGAAACGCTATTACGGCGGCTGCCAGTTCGTCGACATTGCCGAAAACCTCGCCATCGAGCGCGTGACAAAATTGTTCGGCTGCCGCTTCGCCAATGTGCAGCCCAATTCCGGCAGCCAGGCCAATCAGGCGGTCTTTCTGGCGCTGCTCCAGCCGGGCGACGTCTTCATGGGCCTCGATCTCGCGGCGGGCGGCCACCTCACCCACGGCTCGCCGGTCAACATGTCCGGGCGCTGGTTCAGGCCGGTGTCCTACGGCGTGAGCCGCGAAACCGGGCGCATCGACATGGACGAGGTCGAACGGCTGGCCCATGAGCACCATCCGAAACTGATCATCGCGGGCGGCTCGGCCTATGCCCGGTTCTGGGATTTCGAGCGCTTCCGCGCCATCGCCGACGCGGTCGGCGCCTGGCTTTTCGTGGACATGGCGCATTTCGCCGGGCTGGTGGCGGGCGGCGCCCATCCCTCGCCCTTCCCCCACGCTCATGTCGTGACCTCCACCACCCACAAGACCCTGCGCGGCCCGCGCGGCGGTCTGGTGCTGACCGATGACGAGGAGATGGCGAAAAAGATCAATTCGGCGATCTTCCCCGGCCTTCAGGGCGGGCCGCTGATGCATGTCATCGCCGGCAAGGCGGTCGCCTTCGGCGAGGCTTTGCGCCCCGAATTCAGGGCCTACGCGCGGCAGGTCGTGGACAATGCGAAAGTTCTGGCGGAAACTTTGCTCGCGGGCGGGCTCGACCTCGTGACCGGAGGCACCGACAACCATCTGATGCTGGTCGATCTGCGACCCAAGAAGCTGACCGGCAAGGCGGCGGAAATCGCGCTCGAACGGGCGGAAATCACCTGCAACAAGAATGGCGTGCCCTTCGATCCCGAAAAACCCTGGATCACCTCGGGCGTCCGCCTCGGCGCCCCGGCCGCGACCTCGCGCGGCTTCGCAGCCGCGGAGTTCAAACAGGTCGGCGAATTGATCGTCGAAACCCTCGACGGCCTCGCCAGGAATGGCCAGGCCGGCAATGCGGCGGTCGAGGCGGCGGTGAAAGCGCGGGTCGAGGCGCTGACCAGTCGTTTCCCGATCTACTGACCGACAGCCGAAGCGCCACTTTCCAGCCGCGTCCTTGCCTCAAGGGCGCGGCTTTTGCGTGGCAAATTGGGGAACAAGGAAGCCCCGCGCGGCGTTGATTGATTGCGCAATGGCTCCGCCGCGAGGGTCGAGCAGGCGCCGCCCACGGCGCCGGGCCGCGTGGATGCGCGGAAAGGCGAAACCTGTTGAATTTTGAAGTTTTAGGACCAGGACCGGCGGGACTCCTCGAACTTTCGCCGCGCAATGGCGGCGATCTGGCGCTGTTTCTCGATTTCGACGGCACATTGATCGAAATGGCCCCGACGCCCGGCGCGGCGACCGCGCCAGGCGGTCTGGCCGATCTGCTCGCGGAGCTTGCGGACGCGCTTGGCGGGGCGCTGGCGGTCGTCACCGGGCGCGAGATCGCCGATCTCGATCTCCGGCTTGCGCCGTTCCGGGGGCGGGCGGCGGGCGTTCACGGCGCGGAAATCCGGTTCGATCCGAAAGCCGGCGCGGCCCGGCAAGGCGCGGCCTTGGGATCCGGCGCGCTCGCCGACATTAGGCGCCTCGCCGCTTTCGAGCCGCGCCTCCTGATCGAGGACAAGGGCGCCTCGATCGCGGTTCATTTTCGCGCCGCCGAATCGGCCGAACCGCGTCTTGAACGCGAATTGACCGATTATATCGCTGCGGCGGACGGGGGCTTGCGCCTGTTGCGCGGCCGCAAGGTGTTCGAAATCCTCAACGGCGGCTTTTCCAAGGGCGAGGCCTTGGCCCGTTTCATGGCGGGCCCGCCTTTCGCGGGCCGCAAGCCGGTGATGATCGGCGACGATCATACCGACATTCCGGCGATGCAGACCTGCGCCGCGCGCGGCGGCTTCGGCTTCACCGTCGCCGGCGAGTTTTTTTGCGCCGACCAAGCCGATTTCGCGGGGCCGGACGCGGTGCGCGCCTGGCTCATGGAATTGTTGGCGCTTCTGTCCCATTCGGGAGGGTGAGACCCATGACGATCCATCCGTCGCTGGACGTCGCCGTGATCGGCAACGGCAATCTATCGGCCCTGGTGGATCGCTCGGGCGCCATCGTCTGGATGTGCTGGCCGCGCCTGGACGCCGATCCGGTGTTCTGCGCCCTGATCGACGGCGTAAATCCGCAGGACGGTTTTTTCTCGATCGCCTTCGACGACGACAAGGGCGAGAGCGAACAGAGCTATCTGCGCAATTCCGCCATGGTGCGGACGGTTCTGCGCTCGGCAAGCGGGGCCGCCTTTTCGATCACCGATTTTGCGCCGCGCTTCGACTTCCATGATCGGCTGTACAATCCGCCGAACATCGTGCGCATCGTCGAGCCCTTGTCGGGCCTGTGCCGCATCCGGGTCCGGTTACGGCCGCGCATGTGCTGCGGCTCGCTGCGACCGCGTCCGGTGATCGGCAGCAACCATGTGCGTTATGCGACGGATTGCGGCTCGATCCGGCTCACCACCGACGCGCCGATCTCCTATGTCGCGACCGAAGGCGCCTTCGTCCTGTCGCGGCGGCTGACGCTGATCGTCCATGCCGACGAGCCCCTGACGGATTCGATCGCGCGCGTCGGCCGCGAATTCCAGGACAAGACCCTGGAGAACTGGCAAGGCTGGGTGCGCCATCTCAACCTGCCGTTCGAATGGCAGGAAACGGTGATCCGCGCCGCCATCACCCTCCAATTATGCAGTTTCGAACAGACCGGCGCCATTGTCGCCGCGCTCACCACCTCGGTTCCCGAGGCGCCGAATTCGCAGCGCAACTGGGATTACCGCTACTGCTGGATTCGCGACGCCTATTTCACTGTGCTCGCGCTCAATCGCGTCGGCGCCTCGGTGACCATGGAGCGTTTCATCGATTATGTGACCAATGTGATTTCGATGGAGGGCGGGGCGAATCTGCGGCCGGTTTACGCTATCCTGCCGGAGAAAAGCCTGGAGGAGCGGATCGCGCCGGATTTTGCCGGCTATCGCGGCCACGGCCCGGTGCGGATCGGCAATGCAGCCGTCGATCAGGTCCAGCACGACGTCTATGGCAGCGTGATCCTCGCCGCCTCGCAGATGTTTTTCGACGAGCGCCTGCCGAAAAAGGGCGACGAAGCCCTGTTCGTCATGCTGGAGCCGCTCGGCATGCGGGCGCTCGCCCTGGCGCTGACGGTGGACGCCGGCATCTGGGAATATCGCGACAAGCCGTCGATCCACACTTATTCGGCCGCCATGTGCTGGGTCGCCTGCGACCGGCTGGCGCGCATCGCGACACGGCTCGGCCTGCAGGACCGGGCGCAGCAATGGCGAAAATCGGCCCAAGGCCTGCGCGAGGCGATCCTTTCGCGCGCCTGGAACGCCCAGCTGAACGCCTTCACCGGCAGCCTCGATTCCGACCATATCGACGCCAGCGCGCTGCTGCTCGCCGAACTCGGCCTGGTCAAGGCCGACGATCCGAAATTCATCTCGACCGTCGAGGTCGTCGGCCATGCGCTCGGGCGCAAGGGCTATCTCTTCCGCTATGCCGAGCCCGACGATTTCGGCGCGCCTTCGACCGCCTTCACCATTTGCACGTTCTGGTATGTCGAGGCCCTGGCCGCGATCGGCCGGGCGGACGAGGCGCGCAGCCTGTTCGAGAAAATCCTCGCCCGCCGCAACCATGTCGGGCTGCTGTCGGAGGACATCGATCCGGAAACCGGCGAACTCTGGGGCAATTTCCCGCAAACCTATTCGCTGGTCGGGATCATCCTCTGCGCCTGGCGCCTGTCGAAAAACTGGGAGGAGGCGCGATGAATCCCGCGCTCCGGTTTTTCAGGGAATTTTTCGGCAGGCCGGGCGCGCTCTATGCCCTGCTGGGCGCTTTCGCCAGCGTGATTCTGATCATCGCCATCGGCGCCCTGTCCTCGACGATCATCCGTGGCAGGGTTCAGCGCGACGTCGACCTGCGCGCCGAGCTGATCTACCGCGCGATCCGCCATCAGGCCGCCGCTTCTGGCGTCAACGAGAACGGCGACCTGAGCAGGGTGATGGACCAGATCGCCGATGACGAGCGTATTCTCGGCCTTGGCTATTGCACCTCCGACGGCCAGCTCGCGATCGCGACCCTGGACCTGCCGGTCCAACTCGATTGCCGGGCCTTCGCGGGTCAGCGCCGCGCGGCTGTGAATCTGACCATGCCCAAGGGCGATCGCATCCGCGTCAATCATTTTCCGCTTAAAGTCGGCGCCGCGCAGGGCCGCCTGCTGGTGGCGCAGGATCTTGATGTCTCCGAGCGCCGCGAGCGCGCCGCCCAGCTCTATGTGACCGCCGCCCTCGGCGCCATGGCGATGGGTTTGGTCGTCACGGGGGCTGCGCTCGCGTTTGGTTTGCGCCGCAGCTGGATGCAGTCGCTGCGCGGAGCGTTGGAGGAAAGCCTGCATCCGCCGAGGGCGCAGGCCAACGGCCGGTCCGGCGCCGAGGGCCGGATCAACGCGCTTCTCGCCGATCTGCGCGTCCGGCGCAAATTCGCCCGTGGCATCCATGTCAAATGGTCGCCGGAAAGCCTGCGCCAGCTGCTGCACGACGAATTGCCGGACGCGCAGGTGATGATCGTCTCCAACCGCGAGCCCTATATCCACAACCGGGTCGACGGCGAGATCAGGCTGCAGATTCCGGCCAGCGGCCTGGTGTCGGCGCTCGAACCGGTGATGCGCGCCTGCCGCGGCGTCTGGATCGCCCATGGCGGCGGTTCGGCCGACCGGGAGACCGTCGATGACAACGATCGGCTGATGGTTCCGCCGAACGATCCGACCTACAGCCTGCGGCGCGTCTGGCTTACCGAGGAGGAGCAGGACGGCTATTATTATGGCGCGGCCAACGAGGGCCTGTGGCCGCTCTGTCATATCGCCTTCGTCCGTCCGACTTTTCGCGAGCAGGACTGGGCCAGTTTCCGGGCGGTCAACCAGCGGTTCGCCGAGATCGTCGTGCAGGAGGCGACCAGCGAAAACCCCATCGTGCTGGTCCAGGATTATCATTTCGCGCTGCTGCCCCGCATGATCCGCGACCGCCTGCCCAGGGCCACCATCGTGACCTTCTGGCATATTCCCTGGCCCAACGCCGAAACCTTCTCGATTTGCCCCTGGCGCGAGGAAATCCTCGACGGCCTGCTCGGCTCGTCGATCCTGGGCTTCCACACCCAGTTTCACTGCAATAATTTCTTCGACGCCGCCGACCGTTTCATCGAAAGCCGGATCGATCGCGAGAATTCCTCGATCTGGCTGCGCTGCGCCGAGACTTTGGTGCGGCCCTATCCGATCTCGATCGAATGGCCGCCGCGCGCGCTGATCGGTCAGCCGCCGGCGGCCCAATGCCGGGCCAATGTGCGCGCCCGCTTCGGGCTGGATGAGGACGTCCGCATCGCCGTCGGGGTCGAGCGCTTCGACTATACCAAGGGCATTCTCGACCGGATGCGCGCGGTGGACGATCTTCTGACCCAGTCGCCGCAATGGCTCGGCAAATTCGTGCTGATCCAGGTCGCGGCGCCGACGCGCTCGAAACTGGAAGCCTATGCCGCCTTGCAACAGGAGGCCGAGCAACTCGCGAACAGGATCAATGCAGCCTATGCGCGCGATGGCTGGAAGCCGATTCATCTGGTGGTCCGCCACCACGAGCCGGACGAAGTGTTCGAATTGTTCCGCGCCGCCGACGTCTGCGTGGTGTCGAGCCTGCATGACGGGATGAATCTCGTCGCCAAGGAATTCGTCGCCGCCCGCGACGATGGGCGCGGCGTGCTGATCCTGTCGAGTTTCGCCGGCGCGGCCTTTGAATTGCCGGAGGCGCTGATCGTCAATCCCTATGACACCCACGGCATGGCGCAAGCCTATGACCGGGCGCTGCGCATGAGCCCGGACGAACAGGCCGAGCGCATGCAGGTGATGGTGGAGCAGATCAGCGCGCGCAATGTCTATCGCTGGGCGGCGCAAATGCTGCTCGACGCCGCCTGGCTGCGCAAACGCGAAAAAATCGCGCCGCGGGCGTGATTTGTTTGCGGACGGACCCGGATGAAGCGCCCCATCCGTCCCGTCGCCCCGTTTGCGGGGAGGGGGGCGGACCGAGGCTCATGCCGCTCAACTCAATTCTTGCCCGCCGATTTCGTCCGCGCCGCCTTTTTTGCCGGGGCGTCGGCTTCGAAAGGCGGCTCGTCGGCATCGACGATGTCTTTCTTGGCCTTGGCGCTTTTCGCCGTCGCGGCAGGCTTTTTCGCCGCCGGCTTTTTCGTCGCCGGCTTTTTCGTCGCCGTCTTCTTCGGGGCCTTGGCGCCGCCGGAGGCGATCCGGTCCTGGATCAGCCGGATCGCCTGCTCCAGCCCGATGTCGTCGAGCGTCATCGAATTGGGCAGGGTGGCGTTGACCTTTTCCCACGACACATAGGGGCCGAAACGCCCCCCGCGGGCCACGATCGGACCGCCGTCGGGATGTTCGCCGAGAATGCGTCCGCCGGCCGGCGCGCCGGAGGCCTTGGCGTTGACCAGCTCCACCGCTTTTTCCAGCGTCAGGCCGGTCATGTCGGTCCCGCGCGGCAGAGTGGCGTTGACCTTGCCCCAGGCGAGATAGGGGCCGAAACGGCCGGCCTTGAGGGCGATGGCGCCGCCTTCGGGATGGTCGCCGATCACGCGGATTTCGCCGCCCGCGCCGCGCGCTCCGCCAGCCTCCTTGGTCATGATGAGGTCGATGGCGCGATTGGCGCCGATCGTCAGCACATCCTCGTCCTTGGCGAGATTGGCGTAGGTCTTTCCGTGCTGGACATAAGAGCCGTAGCGCCCGATGCCGGCCAGGATCGGCTCGCCGGTTTCGGGATGTCTGGCGACCTCGCGCGGCAGCGACAGCAGCGCCAGCGCCTTTTCCAGCGTGACATCCTCGGGCTTGAGCGTCGAGGGCAGGGAGGAGCGGGGTGGCTTGTCGCCTTCGCCTTCCTGCACATAGGCGCCGAAACGCCCGTCGCGCAGCGTGATTTCCTGCCCGGTTTTGGGGTCCTCGCCCAGAACCGTTACCCCCGGACGCTCGCCCTCGGCGCCGCCTGCGGTTTCGCCACGGTCGGACAAGGTGCGGGTATATTTGCACTCGGGATAGTTCGAACAGCCGATGAAGGCGCCGAACTTGCCGAGTTTCAGCGACAATTGCCCGGTGGCGCAGGCGGGGCAGGCTCTGGCGTTGGAGCCGTCGTCTTTGGCCGGGAAAATATGCGGCCCGAGCAGGTCGTTGAGGTGATCGAGAACCTGTCCCGTGCGCAAATCCTTGGCGCCGTCGATCGCCGCGGAGAAATCGCGCCAGAAATCGCGCAAAACCTGCTTCCAGTCGACTTCGGCGTTGGAAATGCGGTCGAGCTGTTCTTCCAGCCCGGCGGTGAAGCCATATTCGACATAGCGGCCGAAAAAGCTCTTCGAGAAAGGCAATGACCAGCCGGCCCTTGTCTTCCGGTACGAGGCGCTTCTTTTCGAGCTTCACGTAATCGCGCTCGCGCAGAACGGCGAGGGTCGAGGCATAGGTCGAGGGGCGGCCTATCCCGAGTTCCTCCATGCGCTTCACCAAGGTCGCCTCGGTATAGCGCGGCGGCGGTTCGGTGAAATGCTGGGTGGCGTCGATCTTATCCTGCTTCAGGATTTCATCCTTCGCCAGCGGCGGCAGGCGGCCGGAGTCCTCGTCCTCCTCGTCGTCCTTGCCTTCCTGATAGAGCTTTAAAAAACCGTCGAAACGCACCACCTGGCCGGTCGCGCGCAGGTCGAGCGTGCGCGCGCCCGCGGTTTTCGGTTGGACGTCCGCAGCAGTGCTGCGGACTATGCCTTCAATTTCGGCGGTGGTGCGCTCCAGCACAGCGGATTCCATCTGGCTCGCCACCATGCGGGTCCAGATCAGCTCGTAGAGTTTCGCCTGATCGGGCTGGAGACGGCGCGCCATGTCCTTCGGCAGGCGGGAAATGTCGGTCGGGCGGATCGCCTCGTGCGCTTCCTGCGCGTTCTTGGCCTTGACCTGATATTTGCGCGGCGCATGCGGCACATATTTGTCGCCGAATTCGCGGCCGATCACCGCGCGGGCGCCGGCGATGGCTTCGGGCGCGACGTCCACGCCGTCGGTGCGCATATAGGTGATGAGGCCGACCGTCTCGCCGCCGATGTCCACGCCCTCATAAAGCTTCTGCGCCACCCGCATCGTGATTTCGGGCGCCATGCCCAGTTTGCGCGAGGCTTCCTGCTGCAAGGTCGAGGTGGTGAAGGGCGCGTAAGGGTGGCGCTTGGCGGGTTTTGCCTCCACCGAAACGACGCGGAAAACCGCTGTTTCCAGATCGCGTTTGAAGGCCTCGGCCTCGGCGCCGGCGCCGATGTCGAGCCGCGAAATTTTCTTGCCGTCGGCGCCGACGAGGCGCGCGGTGAAAGGCGCCCCGGCCTGGTTGCGCAGATGCGCGATGAGCGACCAATATTCGCGCTGGACGAATTTTTCGATCTCAAGCTCGCGGTCGCAGACGAGGCGCAGGGCCACCGATTGCACGCGTCCGGCCGAACGCGCGCCGGGCAGCTTGCGCCACAACACCGGCGAGAGGTTGAAGCCGACCAGATAATCCAGGGCGCGGCGGGCGAGATAGGCCTCGACCAGACTTTCGTCGATCCGGCGCGGATGTTTCATCGCCTCCAGGATCGCGTCCTTGGTGATGGCGTTGAACACCACCCGCTCGACCGGCTTGTCCTTGAGAACTCGTTTTGCGCGTAAAACTTCCAGCACATGCCAGGAAATGGCCTCGCCCTCGCGATCCGGGTCGGTGGCGAGAACGATGCGGTCGGCGTTTTTCACTTTTGCCGCTATGTCGGACAGGCGCTTGCCCGCCTTGCCGTCCACTTCCCACAGCATTTTGAAATCGGCGTCGGGATCGACCGAGCCGTCCTTGGCCGGCAGGTCGCGCACATGGCCGAAAGAGGCCACGACATCGAAATTCCGGCCCAGATATTTGTTGATCGTCTTGGCCTTGGCGGGCAATTCGACGATGACCAGATCCATGCGGCAACCCCGCGGGCCCTTTGTGCGGCCCGAAATTCCCCCGGGCCCCCCGGCCCCGAACGGCGGGGGAAAATGGGCGAGCGGGGCGCTGATGTCAAATGGTCCTTGCGCCGCGCCTCAAATTTTCGCATGCATCTCGCGCCGCCGCTTTCCCGGATCGAGCCCGAAAATGTCCATTCCCGGCTTTTCCTTCCCGCACAAGCACCTGTTGGGCATAGAGGGCCTCAATCGGCTCGACATTCTTCATCTGCTCGATCTCGCCGAAGAGGCGATTCTTGTGTCGCGCCAGGTGGAGAAGAAGAAGCATGCGCTCTCGGGCCGCACCTTGATCAACCTGTTCTTCGAGGCCTCGACCCGCACCCAGTCTTCGTTCGAACTCGCGGGCAAGCGCCTCGGCGCCGATGTCATGAACATGTCGGTGGCGACAAGCTCGGTGAAAAAGGGCGAGACGCTGATCGACACCGCGATCACCCTCAACGCCATGCGCCCGGACATTATCGTGGTGCGCCATCATCAGGCGGGGGCTGCGCATCTTCTGGCGCGCAAGGTCGATTGCGCCGTGGTCAACGCCGGCGACGGCGCCCATGAACACCCGACCCAGGCCCTGCTCGACGGCTTGACCATGCGCCGCGCCAAGGGCCGCGTCGAGGGGCTGGTGGTGGCGATCTGCGGCGACGTGCTGCATTCGCGCGTCGCGCGCTCCAATATCATCCTGCTCTCGGCGCTCGGCGCGCGGGTGCGGGTGGTCGGCCCCTCGACCCTGATGCCCACCGGCATAGGCCAGATGGGCGTCGAGGTTCACAACAACATGCGCGACGGTTTGCGCGACGCCGACATCGTGATGATGCTGCGCCTGCAGCGCGAGCGCATGTCCGGTTCCTTCGTCCCGTCCACGCGCGAATATTTCCGCTTTTTCGGTCTCGATTCCGACAAGCTCGCCTTTGCCAAACCCGACGCTCTGGTGATGCATCCGGGGCCGATGAACCGGGGCGTCGAGATCGATTCCAGCGTCGCCGACGGCGAGCAGAGCCTGATCCGCGAACAGGTCGAAATGGGGGTCGCCGTGCGCATGGCGGTGCTGGAGGCGCTGGCGCGGAATCTCCCCAACGCTTGACGCGGGCGGCACTATTGCGGGAGAGGCGTTGATGGCGCCTTTTTGGCGGGCGCCATGAGTACATTGCTGTCGCACAGCTCATCGGCGGAATGCGACAGCAATGTGAAATTCTAGTCTTCGGCTTATGCGAAATCGGCGCTTTCGCGAGCGCTTCGACAGGCGCGTTGCCGGCGAGAAACATTTTCATCGATTCGCGATCGTGAAAGCGACTTTCAGCGTCATCTCAAGCTTTTTCGGTTCGGAACAGTCTAAATAATTCATTTTGTATTTGGGACGAATCGCCTATCCTGAGTTTAGCGAGGAGCTAAGCCGATGGCGTCACTCAAACCAAGCAGCGCAAAAGCCGCTCCCGCTTTGTCTCCAGTAAATTCGCATATCCCTCCACCGTGTTGTCCGCCTTGAACAGGCGGAGGACGCGCCCGTCGATTCACCTATGAGGAGTCTGCGCGTGGGCAAGCAACTGGACCGAAGAAAGAGCCGCAATTCCCGTCAGCATGGAGATGCAGAAATCATCGAGTTCAAGGGAAACAAGTTCCAGAATAGTCGCATCCTTCCACCGATCAAAGCCCTCAACCCCACGCAGGCGCAATATCTCGCCTTCCTGAAATCAAGTCAGCAAATCGTCGTCCTCGGCCCCGCCGGAACCGGAAAGACCTGGATCGCCGCCACCCATGCCGCCGATCTGTTCCGCGCCGGGCGCATCGACAAGATCATCCTCACCCGCCCTAATGTGCCCTGCGGCCGCTCGCTCGGCTTTTTCCCGGGCTCGCTTCAGGAAAAATTCGCGCCCTGGGCGGTTCCGATCGCGGACGCGATCAAGGAGCGCATCGGCGACGCCGCCTTCGACATCGCGCTGAAACGCGGCGACATCGAAATGGCGCCTTTTGAAGTGATGCGCGGGCGCTCCTGGAAAAACGCCTTCATCCTGCTCGACGAGGCGCAGAACACCACGGTCTCCGAGATCAAGACCTTCCTCACCCGCGTCGGCGAGAATTGCGTCAGCGTGGTCAATGGCGACGTCAACCAGTCCGACATTCATCAGGCTTCCGGCCTGCGCAAGATGATCGAACTGATCCGCGCCAACGATCTCCCGGTGCCGGTGGTCGAATTCGAAATCGAGGACATCGTGCGCTCAGGCATCTGCGCCATGTGGGTGCGCGCCTTCGAAGGCGAGGGCGCCGCGCTTTAGCGCGGCGTGGCCCCACCCGGCTCGCTTACGCTCGCCACCCTCCCCACAACGGGGAGGGATTGCCGTCGCAACGACGAAGATGGCGGCTCCATCCCTCCCCCTTGTGGGGAGGGCGGCCGGCGAATGGCGGCCGGGTGGGGGTGACCCGCCAATGAAGTTTCATCCAGCGGCGATGAGAGCCTCGGCAGATTCGCGCCCTCGGGCGCCGGCGTGAGCAAGATGCGAGCGGCGTAGCCGGTCGGGGTTGCGCAGCCGATCGCATGTTGCGGGGAGATTGGCGGCGTCGGCCGTTTTGGCCGGTATCTTGTCCTGGATCGTTCCTATCCAACCCGGACAGGCTTTGTTGAGACCAAGCCGCAACGCCGGCGCCGGCGCGATCCGTCATTCTTCCCGCAAATAATCGCCGGACTTGCCGCCTTTTTTCTCGGCCAGCACGATTCCCTCGATCCGCATGGCGCGGTCGGCGGCTTTCAGCATGTCGTAAATGGTGAGGCAGGCGACCGAAACGGCGGTCAGCGCCTCCATTTCGACGCCCGTTTCGCCTAGAACTTTTGCCCGCGCAGCGACGCGGAGGCCGGGCAGGGAGTCGTCCGGCGCGATCTCGACCTCGACCTTGGTCAGATTGAGCGGGTGGCAGAGCGGGATGAGCTCATGGGTTTTCTTGGCCGCCATGATCCCGGCGATGCGCGCGGCGGCGAAAACGTCGCCCTTTTTCGCCTGGCCCGACAGGCACAGGGCAAGGGTTTCCGGCTTCATCGCCACCGCACCCCGCGCGACCGCCTCGCGCGCCGTGCGCGGCTTGTCCGAGACGTCGACCATAAAAACCTCGCCCGCCGCGTTGATATGGGTGAGGGCGGGCTTTTTCGGGCTCATGCCGGCTGCGCGGCAGAAGCGCCGGTGAGGAGGCGGCTGGTCGCTTCCCTCAGGTCGGCCTGCCGCATGAGGGATTCGCCGACGAGGAAGGTGTGGACGCCGGCTTTGCGCAGCCGCGTGATGTCGTCATGCGAGGCGATGCCGCTTTCGGCGACGATCAGCCGGTCCTTCGGCGCGCGGGCGGCGAGACGCTCGGTGGTTTCGAGCGAGACGGTGAAATCGCGCAGGTTGCGGTTGTTGATCCCGATCAGCCGCGTCTCCAGAGCCAAAGCCCGGTCGAGTTCGGCTTCGTCATGGGCCTCGACCAGCACGTCCATGTGCAGATCGTGGGCGGCGGCGTTGAGCGCCTTGGCCTCGCGGTCGTTGACGCAGGCCAGGATGATGAGAATGCAGTCGGCCCCGGCCGCGCGGGCCTCATAGACCTGGTAGGGATCGAACAGAAAATCCTTGCGCAGGGCCGGCAGATGGGTCGCCGCCCGGGCGGCGGTGAGATCGTCGAGCTTGCCCTGGAAGGAGGGCGCGTCGGTGAGCACCGAAAGGCAGGTCGCGCCACCTGCCTCGTAGGCGAGGGCGAGCGCCGGCGGGTCGAATTTCTCGCGGATCAGGCCCTTGGACGGGCTCGCCTTCTTCACCTCGGCGATCAGGGCCGGCAGGCCGGCCCCGACCTGGGCCTCGATGGCGCGCAAAAAACCGCGCGGCGGGTCGCGGTCATGCGCCTTGCGCTCCAGGGTGGCGAAAGGCACGCGCACCTTGGCCTCCGAGATTTCGGTGCGCTTGTAGGCTTCGATCTTTCTCAATATGTCCGACATGACCTGACCTTAGCCCCTATTTCGCCGGCTGTGTACTTGGGCTTTCGGCCTGATTGGAAATTTTTATCAGATTTTCCAGCGCGGCAAGCGCCCGACCGCTATCGAGCGCCTGTTCGGCGAGGCGGAACCCCGCCTTGAGGTCGGCGGCCTTGCCCGCCACGACCAGGGCGGCGGCGGCGTTGAGGGCGGCGATGTCGCGATAGGCGTTCTTTTCCCCGGCGAGCACGGCGCGCAAAGCGGCGGCGTTATGGGCGGGGTCGCCGCCGCGCAAATCGTTTAGTTTTGCGCGCTTTACGCCAACTTCCTCAGGCGTGATCTCAAAGCGGCGGAAGGCGCCGTGTTCCAGCGCCAGAACCTTGGTCGGGCCGGTGGTGGTGATTTCGTCCAGCCCGTCCGATCCGTGGACGACCCAGACCTTTTCCGCGCCGAGGGTTTTTAGGACTTCCGCGATCGGCTCCATCCATTTTTCGGCAAAGACGCCGATCAGGGCGTGGCGGACGCCGGCGGGGTTGGAAAGTGGCCCGAGCAGGTTGAACAGAGTGCGGGCGCCCAGCTCGCGGCGCACCGGCGCGACATGGGCCATGGCGGCATGATGGGCCTGGGCGGTCATGAAGCCGATATTGGCCTCGCGCAGGCTGCGCTCGATGAGGTCCGGCGCGATGCCGATGCGCACGCCGAGTTCCGACAGCACGTCGCTGGCGCCGGACAGCGAGGAGGCGGCGCGGTTGCCGTGCTTGGCGACGGGCACGCCACAGGCCGCGACGATCAGCGCGGCGAGCGTCGAGATATTGTAGGTCTGGGCGCCGTCGCCGCCGGTGCCGACAATGTCGATGGCCCCCTCGGGCGCCCGGACTGTCAGCATTTTGGCGCGCATGGCCGAAACCGCGCCGGTCATCTCGTCCAGCGTTTCGCCTCGCGTGCGTAAACCCATCAGAAAGGCGCCCGTCTGCGCCGGGGTCGATTGGCCGGAGAGCAGCAGGTCGAAGGCGGCCTCGGCGTCTTTCCGGGTGAGGGGAGCGCCCGAGGCGAGCTTGGCGAGAAAGGGCTTGAAGGCGTCCATGTTATGTGGCGCGTTTGGCGGCGTTCCAGCTTTTCGCCAGATCGAGGAAATTGCGCAGCAGGGCGTGGCCATGTTCCGAGGCGATGCTTTCGGGATGGAACTGCACGCCATGGGTGGGGCGGGTGAGGTGGCTCAGCCCCATGATCAGGCCGTCGCCGGTCCGGGCGGTGGCCGCGAGTTCGGTCGGAAGCGTGTCGCGGCGCACGACGAGGGAATGATAGCGGGTCGCCTTGAAGGGGCTGGGCAGGCCACGGAACAAAGTTTCGCCTTCGTGGATAATATCGGCGATCTTGCCATGGACCGGCTGGGGCGCGCGCACCACCTCGCCGCCAAAAGCCTCGCCAATGGCCTGATGGCCGAGGCAGACGCCGAAGATCGGGATGCGCGGGCTCGCCACGCGGATCAGATCGAGGCAGACGCCGGCCTCATGCGGCGTACAGGGGCCGGGCGAAAGCACGATGCAATCCGGCTCCTCGCCGGCGATGTCCTCGGCGGTCGCCACATCGTTGCGCAAAACCTTCACCTTGGCGCCGAGTTCGCCGAGGTAATGCACCAGATTGAAGGTGAAGGAATCGTAATTGTCGATCAGCGTGACGGATGTCATGGAACACTCTGCCTGAGCCTTTTCTCTATTGAGCGCATGACCCGGCGAAGTCAATCAGCGACAGACCCACCCGCCCGCGCGCCTTGAAAGGCGCGGGGGGGACAGCTGGCTGCCCGGTTCGAAAGGCCGGCGGACCCGACCGTCGGCGCGAAAGGACTCAGAACGACCAGTTGAGCGCGCCGGAGGCGGCGAAATACTGCCCGCCCGGCTGGCCGATGGTCTGCGACAGGTAAAGCGACGAGGACAGGTTCGCCGTCAGCTTGATGTTGGCGCCGAGCGCGATGCGCGCGAAGGCGTGGTTGGCAATTGCTGCGCGTCGTAGGTGTTGACGATCAGCGGCGCCGAGAGCGCGGAGAACTGGACGACGCGGCCATAGCCCTGGAAATTGTTTTCCGCCGTCACATTGACGAACGTATCCACCGCGTCGCAGCCGATCTCGAAGGCATGGCGCAATTGGGCGCCCGCCGAGCCCAAAGTCGCTTCGAGATTCTGTTGGGCGACATTCAGCGTCAGCAGCGGATCGCCGCCTTCGCTATAGGCGCCGACATTGGATTGGGCATAGATGACGCCCAGGATCGGGCCAAGCCGGGTCGAGGGGGTGAGGTCGAAGAGATAGCCCGCTACCCCGAAGGTCTCTCCGGTGGGGCTGGAGGAAATCGTGCTGACCACGCCGGGGCGGCTGTTGCTATAGGCGAGCAAGCCATAGGAGAGCAGGCCTTCGGCGAAAAGGTTCTTGCCGTTCCACGCGCTGTAAGGGCCGAACTGGGTCGTTTGCAGGTTCGAGGAGCCGGCGCCTCCGTTTTCGTGTTATTTTCCGGCGGACTGTTGCGCGCGGGAAACACTGGGACCTGCGGCGCCCTCGGCGCCGCCTGCGGCCTTCTGATCAGCCTTTGCGGGCGACGCCTTTCCGATCTGGGGCTGTAACCTGGCGGCGGCAGGGCGTTCAAGGCTGCTGTGTCGGAACCGCCTCCCACTTTTTCGTTAGCTGCCCGCGCTGCTGTTTCGTGCATATTCTCTTGGCGAATTCTCTTGGCAAAGCTGGGCGATCCTGGACTGGCGCGGATGGATGCTTGACGGAGCGAACTCGGAGTTCGAATAGAAGGGCGCCGGCGCGCTTTGGGCCGTCAGGGTCGGCAAACGGCGCCTGACGCGCCAAAAAAAACAGGTTAAAAAACAGGCCAAAAAACAGGCCAAAAAACAGGCCGCAGCCAAACGGCCGGGTCGGGAGGATGGAATGTCGAGTCGAATCCGTTTTGGGCGCATGGAAGTCGCCGCCAATCTGCATGATTTCATCGACCGCGAAGTTTTGCCCGGTCTCGGCTTCGAGGCGGCGTCGTTCTGGGGGGGGCTGGAAAAATTTCTGGCCGATCTCGCCCCGCGCAACCGCGCTCTGCTCGAAAAGCGCGACGCGCTTCAGGCGCGGATCGACGCCTGGCATCGCGAGCGCAGGGGCAAGGTTTTTGACGCGGAGGCCTATCGGCGTTTTTTGACCGAGATCGGCTATCTCGTTGCGCGCGGCGAGGCGTTCAAGGTCGAAACCGCCCATGTCGATCCCGAAATCGCGTTCCAGGCCGGGCCCCAGCTCGTCGTGCCGATCCTGAACGCGCGCTATGCGTTGAACGCCGCCAATGCGCGCTGGGGCTCGCTCTATGACGCGCTTTACGGCACGGACGCGCTCCTGCCGCCGGACCCGGCGAAAAAGACCTATGACCCGGCGCGCGGCGAGGCCGTGATCGCCTGGGGCCGCGATTTCCTCGACCGGATCGCGCCCCTGGCCGGCGCCTCGCATCGCGATGTCGTCCAATATTCTGTCGAGAACGGCGCGCTCCACGCGAAATTGGCCGGCGGCGTCGCGGCGCTGGCCGATCCGCGCCTGTTCGCCGGCTATGCCGGCGAAGCCTCGGCGCCAAGCGCCGTTCTGCTCAAGCACAACGGGTTGCATGTGGAAATCCGCATCGACCGCGGCCATCCGATCGGCAAGACCGACCGCGCCGGCGTCGCCGACATCATCCTTGAAGCGGCGCTGACCGCGATCGAGGATTGCGAGGATTCGATAGCCGCCGTGGACGCGGAGGACAAGGTCGCCGTCTATCGCAACTGGCTCGGCCTGATGAAGGGCGATCTTGCCGCGACTTTCGAGAAGAACGGCAAGCGCTTGCAGCGCCATATGGCGCCCGACCGCGGCTTTCTGTCGCCCGGGGGCGAGGCATTGGTCCTGCCCGGCCGCGCGCTTTTGCTGGTGCGCAATGTCGGCCATCTCATGACCAGTGACCTGGTGCTGATCGACGGCGCCGAGGCGCCCGAGGGCCTGCTCGACGCCATGTTCACGAGCCTGATCGCGCTTTACGACCTGAGAGGGCTCGGCCGCTTCCGCAACAGCCGCGCCGGCTCGATCTATATCGTCAAGCCGAAGATGCACGGGCCGGAGGAAGTCGCCTTTTCCGACGAGATTTTCGGCCGCGTCGAGGACGCGCTCAAGCTTCCGCGCTTCACGATAAAAATGGGGATTATGGACGAGGAGCGCCGCACCACGGTCAATCTCGCCGAATGTGTTCGCGCGGCGCAGAGCCGCGTGTTCTTCATCAACACCGGTTTTTTGGACCGCACCGGCGACGAGATCCATACTTCGATGGAAGCCGGCCCGATGATCCGCAAGAACGATATGAAAAACGCGGCCTGGATCGCGGCCTATGAGGACAACAATGTCGATGTCGGCATCGCCGCCGGCCTGCCGGGCCATGCCCAGATCGGCAAGGGCATGTGGGCCATGCCGGACCTGATGGCGGCCATGCTCAAGACCAAGGTCGCCCATCCCCGCGCCGGGGCCAATACCGCCTGGGTGCCGTCGCCGACCGCCGCTACCCTTCACGCGACCCATTATCACGACGTCGATGTGGCGGCGCGCCAGAAGGAGATTTCCGGCCGTGCGCCGGCAAAACTCGACGCCATCCTGACGCTTCCGCTGGCCGACCGGGTCAACTGGTCGCCCGACGAGGTCAACGAGGAGCTGGAAAACAACGCGCAGGGGATTCTGGGCTATGTCGTGCGCTGGATCGACTTTGGCATCGGCTGCTCCAAAGTGCCGGACATTCACGGAATCGGCCTGATGGAGGACCGCGCCACCTTGCGCATTTCGAGCCAGCACATCGCCAATTGGCTGCGCCATGGAATTTGCAGCGCGGATCAGGTGCGCGAGGTGATGCGGCGCATGGCGGCGGTGGTGGACGCGCAGAATGCGGACGACCCGGATTATCGGCCGATGGCGCCGGATTTCGATAACAATGTCGCGTTCAAGGCCGCCTGCGATCTGGTGTTCAAAGGCGCGCAGCAGCCCAATGGCTATACCGAGCCGGTGCTGCACGCCCGCCGGCGCGAGGCCAAGGCGCCGATGGCGTAATAAAAGCGCCTGCGATTGATTTGGGCAAGCGAAACATTTCCGCGGCGCGACGCATTGAGCCGATACCCTTCTCCCGCAAGGGGAGAAGGGATTCGCGCAGAAGTATCAGGCGGCGGACTTGATCCGCGCCGCCTCGGCCGCCGCGCGGATGGCGGCGATGTTGCGGCCATAGACTTCCGGATTGTCCACCGAGCCGCCCTTGAACACCGCGGAGCCGGCGACCAGGGCGTCGGCGCCCGCCGCGACCACCAAAGGCGCGGTTTCCGGGGTGATGCCGCCGTCGATCTCGATATGGATCGGGCGGTCGCCGATCATGGCGCGGACCTGTTTCACCTTCTCGATCTGGCTTTCAATGAAACTCTGGCCGCCGAAGCCGGGATTGACCGTCATGAGCAGGACGAGGTCGATGCGGTCGAGGACGAATTCGATCGCCGAGGCGGGGGTCGAGGGATTGAGCGACACGCCGGCCTTGGCGCCGAACGAGCGGATGAGCTGGAGCGAGCGGTCGAGATGGGGACCGGCTTCGGCATGGACGGTGACGATGTCGGAACCCGCCTTGACGAAGGCTTCGATATAGGGATCGACCGGGGCGATCATGAGGTGGACGTCCATCACGCCCTTGATGTGCTTGCGGATGGCGGCGCAGGTCGCGGGGCCGAAAGTGATGTTGGGGACGTAATGGCCGTCCATGACGTCGACATGGACCCAATCGCAGCCCTGGGCCTCGATGGCGCGGCATTCGGCTCCGAAATTGGCGAAATCGGCGGAGAGGATCGAAGGGGCGATCTTGATGCTGCGGTCGAAGGGTTTCATGGGCGGTCCTTTCGAGACTTGGATACGCGGAGCCCCTCTCCCCGTGTTGCGGGGAGAGGGGATTTCGTATGGTTACGCGGCGGCCTGGCCGAGCTTTTGGCGCCAGCCGGGGAACAGCATGTCCGCGTCATGCGAGAAGCTGACGAAGGCGCGGGCGAATTCGCGGTGGCTCTTGGCGAATTCAATCGGATCGGCGCCGGCCTTCCAGCATTGCTCCGCCTGGCGCAGCGACTTGGCGCCGGCCACGCCGCCGTCGATATGGCCGAAAGCGCCGCCGCCCGCCGTCATGATCAGGTTGGAATGGCCGAGGTTTTCGAAAAAGCCCGGCATGCGCAGGGCGTTCATGCCGCCCGAAATGATCGGCGTGGTCGGATTCATGCCGAGCCATTCCTGGTGGTAGAACGGGCCGTCGGCGCTGTCGTCGGTGATCATGTAGGCCATGGCCTTGTCGGCGGCTTCGCCCTCCATCTTGCCGTAACCCATGGTGCCGGTGTGGATGCCCGAAGCGCCCTGCAGCCGCGCCATTTTCGACAGCACGAAGGCGGTATAGCCGCGCTTCGCCGACGGCGAGGTCACGGCGCCGTGGCCGGCGCGGTGGTAATGCAGATATTGTTTCGGGAAGCGCCGGCGAGCGGTGGTGATCGCCGCCGGGCCGGCGACATAGCCGTCGACCAGGAAGGCGCAATGGTCGGCGTTGGGCCCAAAAGTTTCCAGGATATATTCGCCGCGCGCCACCATTTCGTAATGGTCGTCGGCGGTGATGTTGAACGAGAACAGCTTGGCTTCGCCGGTCTTGTCCTGGGCGCGGACCATGGCGTCATTGATCAGCCGCACCGCTTCCTTGAACGGCGCAAAAGTCTGGTTGCCCTGGGGCTCGTCGTTCTTGATGAAGTCGCCGCCGAGCCAGAAATCGTAGCAGGCGTCGGCGAAGGGTTTCGGGCGCAGCCCCAGCTTCGGCTTGATGATGGTGCCGACGATGAAGCCGCCGTCGACCACCGGACGGCCGAGCACGCGCCACAGATCCTTGATCGTGGTCGAGGGGCCGTCGAACAGGCGCAGATAGGCCGGCGGCACGTAGAAATCGTGCATCTTGCCATATTCGATGTCGCCCATGCCCTGGTTGTTGCCGATGGTCAGGGTCAGGAAGGAGGCGAGCATCGCCCGGCCGTCGATGATGTTGCGGTCGAACAGTTCGACCGGATAGGCGATCTTCATGATGTGCTTGGCTTCGTCGATCTCATAGACCAGCGCATCGACTCCCCGCGTAAAATCGTCGGTGGTCGAGACTTCGACATTGGTGCCGGTCGAGGACTCGGCGGCGAAATGCGCCGCCGCCTGGAGATAGGTTCCGGCGATCGGCTTGGGCTTCATGATATAGGCGACGAGAACATGCTTGCCGCCGGCGATGAGGTCGGCTTCCTTGAGGTTGAGATTGGCGTAGCGATCTGACTGGTCCATTTTTCGTTTTCCTTGGCGTGGTTTGTCTTTGGCGTGGTTGATTTTTTCCGTCTGCCCGGACGGTCGTTTTGAAAAAGCCGGCGCCGCGCGAATGGCGCCGGCTTGAGAAATCAGGCCGCCGACCGGGCCGGGATCACCGGGTCGAGCGCGCCGCTGGCGTAGAGCTTGGCCATTTCGCTCATCGGCTTGACCTTGATGAGCTGGGCCTTGCCGGCGCAGCCGAAGGCCTCGAAGCGGTCGTGGCAGACCTTGCTCATGGCGTCCATCGCCGGCTTGAGGAATTTTCGCGGGTCGAATTCCGACTTGTTCTTGTTGGCGACGCGGCGGAACTCGGCCGTGGCGGCCAGACGCAGGTCGGTGTCGATATTCACCTTGCGCACGCCATATTTGATGCCGCGCACGATCTCTTCGACCGGCACGCCATAGGTCTCGCGCATCTCGCCGCCGTTCTCGTTGAACAAGTGGCGATATTCCTCCGGCACCGAGGAGGAGCCGTGCATCACCAGATGGGTGTTGGGCAGCTTGGCGTGGATCTCGGCGATGCGGCTGATGGCCAGCACGTCGCTGGTCGGCTTCTTGGTGAACTTGTAGGCGCCGTGCGACGTGCCGATGGCGACGGCGAGCGCGTCCACCTTGGTGGCGGCGACGAAAGCCATGGCTTCGTCGGGATCGGTCAGCAGGTCCTTGTGGTCGAGCTTGCCCTCAAAACCGTGGCCGTCCTCGGCTTCGCCGTGGCCGGTTTCGAGCGAGCCGAGGCAGCCCAGTTCGCCTTCGACCGAGGCGCCGACCATATGGGCGAGGCGCGCGACTTCGGAGGTGATGGCGACATTGTACTCATAGGTCGACGGCGTCTTGCCGTCTTCCTTGAGCGAGCCGTCCATCATCACGCTGGTAAAACCGTTCTGGATCGCCGAGAGGCAGGTCGAGACGCGCTCGCCATGGTCTTGATGGATGCAAAGCGGAATCTCCGGATACATCGCCTCAAGGGCTTCCATCATCTTGGCGAACATGATGTCGCCGGCATAGGCGCGGGCGCCGCGGCTCGCCTGGATGATGGCCGGCGCGTTGACCGCGCGGGCCGCCTCCATGATGGCGAGAGCCTGTTCCATATTGTTCACGTTGAAAGCGGGCACGCCGTAGCCGTGTTCGGCGGCGTGGTCCAGCATTTGCCTGAGCGTGATACGGGCCATGACGTCACTCCTTACGAGATCAGGGATTTGGCGGCGGCGGCCACGGCTTCCGCCGTGATGCCGAAGTGCTTGTAAAGGTCGGGCGCGGGCGCGGAGGCGCCGAAGCCCTTCATGCCGATGAAGGCGGAACGCTCGCCGAGCCAACGGTCCCAGCCGAAGCGCAGCGCGGCTTCGACGCCGACGCGCGGCGCGGTTCCGAGCACCTGGCGCTGATAGTCCTCGCTCTGGCGCTCGAACAGCTCCCAGCAGGGCATCGAGACCACCGCGGCCTTGATTCCCTCCATGGCCAGCTCATGCGCGGCGGCGACCGCGATCTCGACTTCAGACCCGGTAGCCAGGATGGTCACGTCGCGCTTGCCGTCCGCCTCGCGCAGCACATAAGCGCCCCTGGCGGTCAGGTTCTCGCTCGAAGCCTCGGTGCGCAGGGGCGTCAGCGCCTGGCGGCTGAGGGCGAGCGAGGAGGGCGTGGACTTCTCGGCGAGCGCCACGGCCCAGCTTTCCGAGGTCTCCACGGCGTCGCAGGGACGGAACACCAGCATGTTCGGCAAAGCGCGCAGCGAGGGGATGATCTCGACCGGCTGATGGGTCGGGCCGTCCTCGCCGAGGCCGATGGAGTCATGGGTCAGGACATAGATGACCCGGACGCCCATCAGGGCCGACAGGCGGAGCGCGCCGCGCGCATAGTCGGAGAAGATCAGGAAGGTGCCGCCATAGGGGATGAACCCGCCATGGAGCGCGAGGCCGTTCATGGCCGCGGCCATGCCGTGTTCGCGGACGCCGTAATGGATGTAGCGGCCGCCGAAGGAGCCGGTTTTGACCGATTCCATGCCCTTGGTGATGGTCAGGTTGGAATGGGTCAGGTCGGCCGAGCCGCCGATGGTGAGCTCGGTCGCGCCATTGATCGCGGCGAGCGCGATTTCCGACGCCTTGCGGGTGGCGATCTTCGGCCTTTCCTCGACCTGCTTGGCGATCAGCTCCTTCAGCGCGGCCTGGGCGGCGGCGGGAAGCTCGCCGGAGACCTGGGCGGTGAAGGCGGCCGCCTTGGCGCTGGCGGCCAGACGCGCCTTCCACTTGTCCTGGGCGGCGGCGCCGCGCGCGGCGACCTTGCGCCATTCGTTCAGCACCGGCGTCGGCACGACGAAGGGCGTGTGCGGCCAGTCGAGTTTTTCGCGGGCGCCGGCGATTTCCTCGGCGCCGAGCGCCTCGCCATGGGCCTTGGCGGTGCCGGCGCGGGTCGGCGCGCCATAGCCGATGATGGTGTTGCAGGCGATCAGCCACGGCTTGTCGCTGTGAGCGCGGGCCTTGGCGATCGCGGCCTCGATCTCCTTCTCGTCATGACCATTGACGCGGATCGTGTGCCAGCCGGCGGCATGGAAACGGGCGATCTGGTCGGTGGAGGTCGAGAGATTGGTCGAGCCGTCGATCGAAATGTGGTTGTCGTCCCAGAAGAGGATCAGCTTGCCGAGCTTGAGATGGCCGGCGAGGTCGATCGCCTCGTGGGAAATGCCCTCCATCAGGCAGCCGTCGCCGGCGATCACATAGGTGTAGTGATCGACGAGCTCATTGCCGTAGCGGGCGTTCATCATGCGCTCGGCGAGCGCCATGCCGACGGCGGTGGCGACGCCCTGGCCGAGCGGGCCGGTGGTGGTCTCGATGCCCAGCGCATGGCCATATTCGGGATGGCCGGCGGTGTGGCTGCCGAGCTGGCGGAATTTCTCCAGCTGCTCGATCGGCATGTCCGGATAGCCGACGAGGTAGTGCAGCGCATATTGCAGCATCGAGCCGTGGCCGGCCGAGAGCACGAAGCGGTCGCGGTCGGGCCAGGCGGAATCCGCCGGGTTGAGATTCATGAACCGGGTGAACAGCACCGTGGCGACGTCGGCCATGCCCATGGGCATGCCGGGATGTCCCGATTTGGCCTTTTCAACCGCGTCCATGGCCAAGGCGCGGATGGCGTTGGCCATGTCGGCGAAGGCGGGGCCGGCCGCCGAAGCGCGTTCCGCGAGCTTAGTATCGTTCATCGCGAAGTGTCCTTAGTCTTGAGGAATGACGTATCGTGGATTTCGGTTTTGAGGAATTACTGCTTGCGTGATTACTTGGCGCGACGGCTGCGCTCGTGAATGCGCAGGATCATCGGCGTCAGGATGAGCTGCATCGCCAGGTCCAGCTTGTCGCCGGGGATGACGATGGAGTTGGCGCGGCTCATCCAGCTGTTGTTGATCATCGACACCAGATAGGGGAAGTCGATGCCGCGCGGATTGGTGAAGCGGATCACGACCAGGGATTCGCCGGCGGTCGGGATCCAGCGCGCGATGAAGGGGTTGGAGGTGTCCACCACCGGGACGCGCTGGAAGTTGATGTCGGTCTGGGTGAACTGCGGGCAGATCACATGCACATAGGAATGCATGCGGCGCAGGATGGTGTCGGTGACCGCTTCCGTCGAATAGCCGCGCTGCGAGCGATCGCGATGGATCTTCTGGATCCATTCGAGATTGACCACCGGCACGACGCCGATCTTGAGATCGGGATGGCCGGCGACGTTGATCTTGTCGGTCTTCACCGCGCCATGCAGGCCTTCGTAGAACAGCACGTCCGAGCCTTCGCCGATCTCGCGCCAGTCGGTGAAGCGGCCTGGCGGAACGCCATGGCGTTCGGCTTCCTCGGAGTCATGGACATAGGTGCGCGACAGGCACCTGCCGGTTTCGGCATAGGTCTTGAACGAGCTTTCCAGCTCGGCGAGCAGGTTGGCCTCCTCCGAGAAATGGCTGAAGTTGTGATCGCCCTCGGCGTGGTGCTTCGACATCGCGGCCTTCATGTCGGCGCGGTCGTAGCGGTGGAAGGCGTCGCCCTCGATCGAGGACGCGACGATGCCCTCGCGGCGGAAGATCTGGTCGAAGGTGAACTTGACGGTGCTGGTGCCCGCGCCCGAGGAGCCGATGACGGAAACGATGGGATGCTTGATGGACATTCTTGTCAGTCCTCAGTTGTGGAACAGGCCGCGTTCGCCGAACAGCGGGGATTGAGCGCGGTTGAGATCGGTCTCGGCATAATATTTGGCGACGCGCGCGACCTTCTCGGCCGAGCCGAAGATCAGGGACGTGCGCTGATGCACCTTCTCCAGCTTTTTGGCCAGGATGCGGTCCATGCCGTCAGTGGCGGCGCCGCCCGCCTGCTCGGCCAGCATGGCGATCGGGAAGGCCTCGTAGAGCAGATGCAGACGGCCCTGCTGGAAGCCCGGACGATCATCGCCGGGATAAAGGAAGACACCGCCGCGCGAAAAAATGCGATGAGCCTCGGCGACCGTGCAGGCCAGCCAATGCATGTTGAAATCCTTGCCGTGCGGGCCGCTCTCGCCCTCGACGCAATCGTCGATGAAGCTGCGGATCTGGTCAGGCCAGTGACGATAGTTGGAGGCGTTGATCGCATATTCGCGCGTCGCGGGGGCAATGCGGACATTGGGCGAAACGAGCATGAAGCGCCGGCTCGAATGATCGAGGGTGAATTGCGCGACGCCCTCGCCGAGCGTGAGCAAGAGGGCGGTCTGAGCGCCGTAGATCACATAGCCGGCCGCGACCTGCTCCTCGCCCTTGCGGAAGAACGAGGCGGTGGCGTCATTGGG
Source organism: uncultured Pseudomonadota bacterium (assembly GCA_963703385.1). Classification (GTDB taxonomy): domain Bacteria; phylum Pseudomonadota; class Alphaproteobacteria; order Rhizobiales; family Beijerinckiaceae; genus Rhodoblastus. Next base: position 1,633,960 of record OY969816.1, on the reverse strand, counting down.
CGTGGCGCGGAAGATGCCGAAAATCGTGGCGATCGGCATATTGCAGTCGATGTTCGACGCGCCGTCGAGCGGGTCGCAGGCGACCGCGAATTCGCCCGCCGGATCGAGGGTGAGGATCGCCTCTTCCTCTTCGGAAGCGTAATAGGCGGTCGGCGTCTTGCGCAAGGCGTCGACGATCAGGCGGTCGGCGATGGCGTCGAGCTGGCGCTGCTGGTGGCCGCCGGCGCTTCGGCCGCCGATTTCGGAGCCGAGCGCGCCGCTCAGGGGGCCGCCGGCGATGATTTGCGAAAGCGCGACGCCCGCGCCGGCCAGACCGGCGATGGTCTTGGCGAGACCCTGGCGCCCTTCGCCCGCGGCGGCCCAGGTCTTGAGATACGCATCAAGGCTCTCGCTCCCGGCGGAAGCCGCCGGCGTTTGGGAATTTGTCATGGGCATCCTCCGCGCCAGCTGTTGTCCACCGGCTGCGTGGACTCTTTACGACTTTATGACCAAAAAGAAATTTAAAAAAATGCAACGGCCTGTTAGTTTATCTAAATGATCGATCTCAAGGCCCTCACCCGGAAACAATTGCGCGTCATCGCCGCCACCGTGGAGCGCGGCTCCGTCAGCGGCGCGGCGGCCGTTCTCCACGTGACTCCCCCCGCGATCAGCGTCCAGTTGAAGTCCCTGGAGGAGCTGATCGGCGCGCCCTTGTTCCGCCGTTCGAGCGCCGGGCCGTTCACGCCGACCGAGATCGGCCTAGAACTGGTTGGGTTGGCGCAGGATTTCGAGCGGATGACGGTGCGGGTCGGGGAGCGGATCGCCGCCCTCAAGGCCGGCGCCTCGGGCTCGGTCGTCTTCGGCGTGGAGAGCACCGCGAAATATCTCGCCCCCTCGATCGTCGCCGCCTTTCAGCGCGCGTCGCCGGGCGTGCGGGTGACCCTGGCCGTCGGCAACCGCGGCGAAATATCGCAGGGGCTCGAGCGCAACGAATTCGACCTGACCATCATGGGACGCCCGCCGGCGCATATCGAGGTCGAAGCGGTCACGCTCGGCGACCATCCCTATGTCCTGATCGCGCCGCCCGATCATCGCCTCGCCGGCGATCCCGACATTCTCGCCGAGGACCTGCTGCAAGAGCGCTTCCTCGCCCGCGAGGAAGGTTCGGGCACGCGTATCCTCATGGAGCGCTTTCTCGAGCGCATCGGCGGCGGGCGGGTGTTCGAGGTCGTCGAAATGGGAACCAACGAGACGATCAAGCAAGCGGTGATGGCAGGGCTGGGGATCGCCCTCATCTCCGCCCACACCTGCCTGACCGAAATCGCCGACGGCCACCTGACCACGCTTCAGGTCGCCGGCCTGCCGCTGGTGCGGCAATGGTTCCTGCTCCATCGCCCGGATCGCGAAATGAGCAACGCGGCGCGAAAATTCCGCGATTTCGTGATCGACGGACGGTCCAAACTGCTGCCGAAAATTCCGACCTTCGGGTTTTGATCCGGCCGGCGCGGAAATTTTGGCCAGCTGGTCTTCAGATCGGCGCCGGGGCAGGATGGGGCGCGCCGATTGCGACCAAAGGTTTCGGGCAATCTTCGGACGCTGTACAGAAAGAACAGGATTGCAGCAGCAAGCGGAGGCGGACCGGATGAAACTTGTCGCCGAAATCTCGGCCGGAGAGTTGATCGACAAGATCACGATTCTTCAGATCAAGCTCGATCACATCCAGGACCCGACGAAACGCGCCAATATCCAGCGCGAATATGACTCCCTCGCCCAAACACTCGACGGCGCGATCGCGCCCGACATCGAAATCGCGCGGCTGCGCGGCGAGCTCGAAGCGGTCAATCGCGAACTCTGGCGCATCGAGGACGAGATCAGGGACAAGGAGCGGGCCGGCGATTTCGGCTCCGAATTCATCGCCCTCGCGCGCGCCGTATACCAGACCAACGACCTCCGCGCCGAACTCAAGCGCCGGATCAATCTCGTCACCGGCAGCAAAATTGTTGAAGAGAAAAGCTACGCTTCTTATTGAGGCCGTCATCTGGCCGGACCGGGGGAGCCGCGCATGACGATAGGCTTGAAAAATGTCCTCGCCTGCGGCGCGGCCCTGGCGGCGCTTGTGGCCCCGGCGCGCGCCGACCCGGCCGACCTCTGGCGCGGCGAATTCGCCGGGCAGGCGAACCAGAAACTGGTTCGCCGGCAGCCCGATCCGACCGGCGATGTCGCGCCTTTTGCGCGCGGAAATGACCCAGATCTCGATTACGGCGCGACGACCCAGGCGCGCACCCTTCGCGCGCTGCAAAAACGCGTCAAATTCGTTTTTGTTATCTTCAACGAGAACCAGTCCTTCGACAATGAATTCGGGACATTTCCGGGCGTCAACGGCCTTTATTCCGACGGCGAGAAACCGTGCGCGTCGGCCGAAACCCCCGGCTTCACGCAAGTCTATGCCGACAAATCCACCGGCCTGACGGTGAGCGTCCAGCCTTTCCTCATCGGCCCGCGCCAGAACGCGAGTTTCGCCGACAGCACCGACCATTCGCACAAGGGTCTGGCGCGGAAGCTCGATGTCGGCCGGGACGGCGTCGCCCGGATGGACGGTTTTTCGGCGGACGAATATGGCCGCTACGCCAACGGGACGCCGGAGGGCGAGGCCAAGGGCAGGCAATTCGCGCGTCTGGTCATGTCCCATATCGATTGCGAAACCATCCCCTTCTTCTGGTATTGGGCGTCGCGTTTCACGATTTTCGATAATATTTTCGCCGCCGAGGACGGGCCTTCTTCCCCCAATGCCGTGGCCATGCTCTCCGGTCAGGCGGGCGAGAGCCAATGGGTGGAGCATGGCGCGAAAAGCCAGGATTTTCCTGCCGTCGCCCCGGTGTGCGGCGTGATTTTTTCCGATGGCGCGACCCGAGCCCCGCCCATGGTCAGCGACGCGCAACCGTTCTATGGCTCGCAATTCGATCGCACGGCCACGGACCGCGAGCCGGCGGGCTGTCGCGAGCATTACGCCTCGACCCACATCATGGCCAATCTGACCTTCGCCAGCCTGCCGCTCAGCCTGCTCGGCGAGACGGCGAAAAAGGTCGCGGACGCCGACTTGAACAAGGCCTTCGATCTGCCAGACGTTCAGCAGGACCTCGATTTTCTCAGCCGCAGCGGCGAGGCGCCAGCAGCCTGGCGCTGGTATCAGGAAGGCTACGATCGCGAGCCGACCGACGTTGGGCCGACGGCGAGCCACCGGAGCTATGTCAGCCATCACAATGGCGCGCAATATTTCGGCTATATCGCCAACAACCCGCGGATGAACGCCAATCTGAAAGGCCTCGGCGACTTTTTCGACGACATCGCCAGGGGCCGGCTGCCCGACGGCGGCGTGATCTACATTCGTGGCGGCTACGAGAACATCGCCGGATTGTCGCCGCCGATCCAGAACCCCGATTTCCCGGCGCCGCTCACCGCCGCCGATTTTTCCGCGATCCGCGCCTCCAAGGCGGGCGACGACGACCATCCCGGCTATTCCGACCGCCAAATCAGCGAGGCCATGGCGGCGCGGGTGATCAACGCCATCGCGGGCAATGAAAAACTGTGGAGCGAGAGCGCGATCCTCATCGCCTATGACGAATCCGACGGCCATTACGACCATGTCCCGCCGCGCATCCTCGCCTATGGGCCGGACCGGCTGCCGCAGGCGCGCGGCGCCCGCGTCCCGCTGATCCTGATCTCGCCTTACGCCCGCGCTCACGCGGTTTCGAGCGCGGAAGGCGACCACAACGCCATCATCGAGACCATCAACGCCATTTTCGGCCGCACGCCGCTGGCAAGACTGCCCGACGAGGCGCGGGCGCTCAAGGCCGGCGACAGCCCGGACTTCAACCAATATGGCCCGCCGGGCTTCCACCAGAAATTCTTGGGGCCGCGCGATCTCCCCGGGGCGGGGACGCAGAGCCTGCTTTCCGGCTTCGACCTCGGCCGCCTCGAAGGAACCAGGCCGCCGCTGCCCGCTTCCCTGGCGATGATCCCGGAAGCCGTGGTCAATAAACTGCCGCATTACGGCGATGCGCCCGGCGGCGCCTGCGCGGCGATCGGCGTGGTCCCGGAAGACCGGCGCCAGCACATCGAGGCGCCCCCGCCGCCCGGCTTCAACAGCTTGCCGTCCACCCTGTCGCGCTATGACTGAACGGGCGTTTCGGCTTCTTGCGATGTTTGCCAGAATTCTCGCTTCTGTCCTGCTCGCCGGCCTTTTGGCGCCGCCGGCTTTCGCGCAGACGCGCCTTTCCGTCATCAAGACGCGCGGCCATCTGGCCTGCGCTGCTTTTGAGCGCCCGAGTTTGGCGCGCGAGACTCCGTCGGGCTGGACGGGTTTGTTGCCGGACTTTTGTCGCGCCGTCGCCATCGCCGCGCTTGGGCCCCAGGCGAGGTTCGAGTTCAAGACCCTCGATTTGCCCGAAGACGACAAAGCGCTCGACGACGGCGATTTCGACGTCCTGTTCCTGACCGAAGAAGAGATCGCCCGTAAGCGTACACCCGGCGCCATTCTGGCGGCGCAGGGCGCGTGTTTGGTAATGGTTAGACATGGATAGCAACATCTATGTCTAGGCCTATGCGCAGAACCAACACGAACCAGTTCATAGAGGTCCGAGCCGAACGGCTCGATGGAGCGCCGGTTGGCGAACGCCGGCGCTGGTCCGACGACTTCAAGGATCGAGCGATCGCCGCGTCGCTGGAGCCGGGCACGAACATTTCGGCGCTGGCGCGTTCGCTGGATATCACGCCGTCGCAACTTTTCGCTTGGCGTCGCGCTGCTGGTCTCCGGGCGGAGAAGATCGAGCGCCAGGCGCCGGCGGAGCCGCGTGCGGCCAAGATGCGGCGCGTGGAGATCGAGATCGGCGGCGCAGTGGTGCGGGTAAGCGCGGATATTCCGGAAGCCGACCTTCGCCGTCTGCTGCGCGCGGTGCGCGAGGCATGATCCCGCAAGGCGTACGGGTGCTGTTGCGGGCGGCTGCGGTTGATTTTCGCAAAGGCCCAGAAGGACTTGTTTCTCTGGTTCGGGACGCCGGGGCCGATCCATTCGACGGCTCTCTTTATGTTTTCCGGGCGAAACGAGCCGATAGAATAAAAATTGTCTGGTGGGACGGGTCGGGTCTTTGTCTTTTCGCGAAGCGTCTCGAACGCTCGCATTTCTGCTGGCCGTCGGCGGGAAGCCACGAGATTCGTCTGAGTTACGCGCAAGTCATGACGCTGGTCGAAGGGCTGGATTGGAAGCGGGTTCGCGCGGTGGACGTGCGGGCGCCGCAGAGCGCCGGCTGATATGAAAAAGTTGCGCTAGAATCCATTGAACGCCTAGAAAACATTGGGATTTTTGCGGAAAAAACAGTATCATACAAACCATGATCGAGCGCTTCGGCAAACTTCCTGACGATGTTGATCAACTGAAGGCGCTGGCGCTTGGCGCAATGGCTCGCGCCGATCGTTCAGAGGCTCAAGCAAGCGCCAACGAGAAGGACGCGGAGGTTTTCCGCTCCCAAACGTTGAGCCTGACGGCGAAGGTCGAGGACCTCACGCAAACGAACGCGGCGGCGAAAGCCGAGATCGATCGGCTGACTTCGATCATCAAGACGCTTCGCCGCGATCGCTTCGGCAAACGGTCCGAAAAACTCGGCGCCGACGAAGCCGAGCAACAGAGCTTCGTGTTCGAGGAAATCGAAACCGGACTCGCGGCGATCGCCACGCGGCTGGCCGCGAAGGCGGAGCCCAAGCCGCGCAAGGCGTCTACCGACAAGCCGCGGTTTCCCTCGCATCTGGAGCGGGTCGAGGTGATCCTGGAGCCTGAGGTTCCGCCGGAGTTCGAGGGCAAGGAGCGGGTCAGGATCGGCCAGGAGGAAAGCGTCAGGCTCGACGTCGTGCGGGCGCGCTTCCGGCTGATCGTGACGATCCGGCCAAAATACGCCTACAAGGAGCCCGCCGCGATCTTGCAAGCCCCGGCGCCCGAACATATCGTCGAAGCCGGCCTGCCGACGGAAGCGCTGCTCGCGCAAGTCGCGGTGTCCAAATACGCCGACGGCCTGCCGCTTTACCGCCAGGAGGCGATCTACGGGCGCGACGGCGTCGAACTCAGTCGTTCGCTGATGGCGCAATGGATGGGCTCGGTCGGTTTCCATTTCGAGCCGCTGGCGGCCCACGTGCTCGTGCGTATCCGCGAGGGCGAGCGAATTTTCGCCGACGAAACGACGCTGCCGACGTTGAACCCGGGCGCCGGAAAGACCAAGACGGCGTGGTTGTGGGCCTATGCGCGGGATGATCGGCCGTTCGGCGGCGCGGGGCCGCCGATGGTGGCCTATCGTTATGAAGACAGTCGATCCGGCGACTGCGCGGTGCGTCACCTGGGCGATTATCGCGGCATCCTGCAATGCGACGGTTACGCGGGATATCGAAAGCTTGCGGGCGCTCCGCATGCCAACGGCCTGCGTTTGGCCGGATGTTGGGCACACCTGCGCCGCCGGTTCTTCGACCTGCATGCCAACGGCAAATCCATTGTCGCGACGGCGACCGTCGAACAGATGAAGCAATTGTGGGCGGTCGAGGACGAGGTGCGCGGTCAGCCTCCGCACGCGCGCCTGGCGGCGCGGAGGGCGACGTCGGCCGATATCGTGCAGGTGTTGTTCGATCTCTGGGAGCGCGAACTGCCGCGCATCTCCGGCAAATCGAAATTGGCGGAAGCGATCCGCTATGCCCGATCTCAGCGAACGGTCCTCGGGCGTTTCCTTGAGGATGGCCGCGTCGAAATCAACTCCAACATAGTCGAGCGGGCCATCAGGCCCCAGGCAATTACGAGAAAAAACTCACTTTTCGCCGGTTCCGCCGGCGGAGGGCGGACATGGGCGTCCGTCGCCACCATGCTTCAGACCTGCAAGATGAACGGCGTCGACCCTAACGCCTGGGCGAAACAGACCCTGGAGCGGATCGCCAACCGATGGCCCAACAAGGACATCGAGGCACTGATGCCGTGGAATTTCAAGCCCGACGAGTGAACGGCGCCGGATGGACGCTTACGATCGCCCAGAATAAGCTCGCGGCAAAAATCGCGCCGGGGCCCGCGGTCTTTTTCAATTCCTATGCCGTGATGGTCGAAAAAGGCTCGGCGACGACAAAACTGGCGGATCTGGCCGGGGCTTCGATCTGCCTGCGCGAGGCCGATCCCGCCGCCGGGCTTTTGGCCGAATTTTTTGCCAAAAGGGCCAAAAATTTCATCGCCATGCCGTTCCAGGAAGATGTCGAATGGCGCGACGCATACAACGCGCGCCATTGCCGCGCGGCGGCCGCCGAAATCACCGACCTGATCGACCTGCGGCTGCACAAGGGGGTGAACCGGTTCGACAGCGTGATTCTGCCTCAAAAGCTCGCGGTCTTTCCCATCGTCGCGGCGACGCCGCTCGGCGATCCGCAATGGTCGGCGGCTGTCGCTCGCGCGGTTGATATTTTCGCGCGCGGTCTGGGCCAAAAAACGCTGGAAAAGCTCGACGCGCCGTGACCCGCCGCCATTTGCCGAAGGAGCGTGGATTGGTGCGGACGACGGGACTCGAACCCGTACTCTCAAAGAGAAGCAGATTTTAAGTCTGCTGCGTCTACCGATTTCGCCACGTCCGCATCCGTGCCGCCGCCACCAGCATCTATACCGCGGAAAGGCCGCGCGCAACGACGCCGGAAACGCCTTCTCCCCAGCGCCGGGAAGCGTAACCCCCGCGGCGTTGACGACGAAGGCTTTAGCTGACAGGCTGATGGAAACAGGCTTGTGGAAGAACCGGTTATGGCGAAAATACTGACGTTGGTGGCGTGGGTATGTGCAGTTTCCTTTCCGTCCCATTGCCTTGCCGACAGCGTCGCCTACCGCGTCCGGGAGTTTCAAACCGGGATGAGCCAGGCCGATGCGTCGCGCGTCATGGAAAAGGAATGCGTTGATTATCAAAGGGACCGCGCCAGCTGCACCCTCGACGACGGCTCGTTCATAACCTTGAGGTTCACGCCGGAAACCAGGGCTCTCAACGATATCGAATATTCAATAAAGACCAACATGGACTGCGATGAGCTGACCAAGCTCATTATCGCCAAATATAATCTCCACGAGAGAAAGCCCCCGGATTGCGCCTCCGGCAGATGGGTCTACTTCGCCAAGAAATTTTCTGATGACAAGACTCCCTACAAGATGATGATGGGTGACACGAAGCGTGTCGAGATCAGTTTCTCGTTCAATTACGGCGCGCCCATGCTCCGCATCCTGGATGTTGCTGTTTTATCCGAGGATCTTGATGCGCAAGAGCGGAAGAGGAAGGCCAGCGTGACGCCGCCAAAACTCTGAATTTTTGTGCCGTTCGCTCAATCGGCGCAGAACGAGCAGCGTCTTCCTGAGTTATGGACGTTCTCGCGAGCGCCCTGTGCGGCGGCGCAGGCCGGGGTGAAGAGCCGCAGCGACAGTTTGGAGGTCACGCCGATGTACAGCGTCGCGTTCGGGCGGTTTGTGACGATATAGACCCATCCTCCGCGCCTTGATACATGTTGCCCGGCGTGGATGGCCGGCGCCACACGCGAGCGAAGCGACGCCGTCTTTCGACGGCTATGGCCGTTCATGACGGAGAGGGCAGGCGGAGGGCCAGGGAAGGGGCAGTCCAATGCCGTTCATTCAGGGCCGATGGATTTCGCTGCGCCGACCCCGTCAAATTTCGAAGGTGCGAGACCACCAAACCTCGCCGATGCGGAAAATCGTTCCATGCATTTGAATTTCGGTGTCGCCCATCTGCAGCCGATCGTCGCGCTGGCGGCTGGACTCCTGATCCTGGTGAGGCCGCGGCTGCTGAACTATATCGTCGCCATTTACCTGATCCTGTCGGGAATCATCGGCCTTGGATTTATTCGTTGATGCAAGCCGAATTCCGGCGTCGATGGGATTACGGCGAGGCAATCCCCTCCCTTGCCGTAACCCCGGGCCGGAAGGGCCGCGCTTTGCGCAGCCGGACAACCGAGGCGCTCAAGGGGCTTAGGAAATATGCAATTGTATCACCGTAATTCCGGAGCTAGTGCGGCGCCGGCCGCTCCGACACTTCCATTGGCTGAAGCATAACGACATCGAGCGCGGTCACGAAGCCGAAAATGACCGTAAAGAAGTCGATCGTCAACGCCGTGATGTAGGCTGCGGCGCTGTATTGGAGGCCTGCTAAAATGTATGCAAGCATCGCCAGTGTCACAGCGGCGCCGAGCACAACGAAGACCGCGAATATTGCTGGCGGCGGTGCATTGCCGACCATTTTGCGGCGTCGGCGCGGATAGGTGACCTGAAGAGACAGCATCGGTAGTGCGAAAAGCACGCCAGAGCCGCGCCAAATCCACTTTTCCTGAATGTCGTAGAGCGCAAATAGCGCCGGCAGCAGCGCTGCCGCCGTCAATACGAAAATGTATGTCATGACCGTTCTTGCAAGGTATCTGTCAAGCAGTGACACCCTCCCTCCAGCGGCCTGTCGGATCGTCAACAACAGCGCCGAGAACCCCGCGAACGTGATCATCAGTCCAGCCAATGTGTACAAAAGGGTGGCGCCTTTGATTTCCATGTTTTGCTCCACCTAACAACCAAGGTCGTTTTAGCGCGTCCTTGATCCTACGACAAATCCACAGAGGGCCATCGTTTTACTGAAATTTTCCGTGCGCGCGTAAACGCACAATCGCCCTCTCGGCGCGTCCCATGCCGCACTCCGCCTTATTATGAATTCGGATCATGTCCCTGTAACGGAAACGCTGTCGGCCATGATCTGGCCTTGGCCTTGTCCGGCTGGCCGGAAGTGCGAGCGCCGATCAGTAATGATGGTGGTGATGGTGATGGTGATGGCGCCGAGGAGCGCCGACCACGCCTTTGACGCCGCCAACGACGCCCCCGGTGACTCCACCGACAACGCCGCCGACCGCCGCGCCAACCGGGCCGGCCGCGCGCCCGCCTTCGGCGGCGCCTCGCTCACCGCCTCCAACGACGCCCTGGGCCTGCGCGGCGAGAGGCGCCGAAAGCGCGGCGAGAACGACAGCGGCTTTGATCAAGCGGGTTTTCATGTGCAAACTCCGTTTTCTGGCCAGTCCCCGACCCAATCGGTTCTGTTTCCCGTCGGGTCGCCCCCGCGCTTGTCATTAACCCCCTTAAGTCGCCGCCGGTTCCGCGAGCGCCCGGAAAACGTGTCCGAGAAAACCGGAGGCATGGCGAGAGGGGATGCGGTGACATGATGCGAAATCCCCAGTGCGAAATGTGGAATGCGGGATGAGCCCCGCCATGAGCGGGACTTGCCATCGCGAATGTTTCGCGCGCTCGTATCATGCCTTGGCGGGCGGCAAATGATTTCGGGAATTGGTGTCATGGCGCCGAAACTCGAAAAACTCGAAACGCGCAACGACCAATTTCCGTAATTCGTATCATGTCAGCGTAATGCCTGTCATCACCGGTTCATTCCGCGGGGATGGGTTCGGCGTGAGGGATGTTGTTGGCGCGCATGTAATCAAGTTCCGCGGGCGTCGCGAAATTCCGGTCCCAATTGTCGAGATACGGTTGAATCACTCTTCGGTAGAGCGGAGGGATGAGCGAGATCAGGATGAGCGCGAAATAGGTATAGGGCAGGTTCGGAGATTTCGCCGAGATTTTCAATTCGCTGCTCTGGCGCAGCGGATGGAGGTGGTGGTCGCTGTGGCGAGAGACATTGTAGAGCATCGCGCAGGTGACGGTGAGATAGACGTCCCAGCTGAGGCGTTCGTCGATGCGTTCGTTTTCGAGGCGGATCAGGCCATAATGCTGAATATAGCCGATGCTTTCGAGGATGACGCGCGTGACATATGCCGCTGCGAGAAAGGCGAGGGCCGACGGGACGCCGCCGATGGCGAAGCAAACCGCGACATAGAACAGCGGGATCGCCCAGGCCCTGAGAAACCTGTTGTTGAGCGAAAACAAGGGCAGGCCGAGGCGCTTCAGGCGCGCGGCTTCGAATTTCGCGGCGTAACGGGTGCTTGCGGAAATGGAGCGCCGCATGAAGGCATAAAGGTTTTCGCCGCGCCTTGCCGTGCCGGGGTCGGTGGCGAGGCCCACCTGGCGATGATGGCAGTAGGGATGCTGGAGGGAAAAGACGGGATCGAAAGCCAGCGCGCTCATCCATTGGGAAATGATAAGGTCCGATCTTGAATTGAGGCGGTGAGACAATTCGTGCGCGGTGCTTTGCCCGACGCCCCAGAGGAAACCATTGGCGAGGATGGCGACCAATTTGTCGAAAGTGGAACTTGCCGCGCGCGCGGCGTTCAGGTCCACGCCAACGTGTCGCAAGCCGGCGATGAGGTGAAGCGGATCGCCGTCGGTGAAGTAATGCGCGAGCAGCACCCCATTCGTGAGCATCAGGGGCAAGCCCATGCGCGCAAGGAAATCATGCAAAGCCTGCGGGGGATTTTCCGGCTCGGTCAGGTCATAGGGAAATCTGGCGCTCCCGATGAGGACGATCGCGACGACAATCAGAAAGTTGAACCAGATCCACGGTCCGCCGAGCAGCAGTCCGGCGAGGACGAGAAGGAAGGCGACATTCTGAAAGGCAAAGCGCGAATGGGACATCGCGGCCATAAAAGGCGACGTGAAGCGGATGCGTTTCGGCGTCAACACTTGTGCCTGCGTCATGTATCCGTCGTGCATTTCAGTGGGACATTTGGGCGGCCTCAGGCGCGGAGGCCCCGGCTCATTCGCTTCATGTTATGCAGCCCGCGCGCGATGGCGCAAGCGGCGGTTCCGGATGGTCCGGCGTTCGATCTTTTCGCCTGCGCGCAGGCTGTCTACCGCCTCACCGAAACGATATCGGCGGGCCCAGACTGTTGAGCTTCTTTTGGTACAAGGATTTTGTTGAAATGGCGTTACAGCGGGAACAGGCCGGCAAGGCGTGTGGACCGCGGGTCCGGCGCGGTCTTTCGCGGGCGACGCAATGCTTTCCTGACGACATCGAGCCCAGCGCCCCAGCCCCTCACCCCGCCCTCTCCCCGCATAGGGCGTCGAAAGACGCCCGTCTTCCGACGGGCTATGCGGGGCGAGGGAGAGAAACGGAAAGCGCCGTCATCGCGAGGAGCGCCAGCGACGAAGCGATCCACGCCGCGATCCGCCCGCAAAGTTGATCGCTTCGCTGCGCTCGCGATGACCGCCGGGACCAAGCGCGTGCGCGGAAAAAATCGGTGCGGTGATGGCCGAAAGTTACGAAATTTGCGTCAGGTCGCGTGACTCACGCTCTCTCAAAGGAGGCGGGAAGAACACGCGGAATGAGCCTTTGCGAATGTTTTAAGCAAGCGCCACATGAATAGCCGCATTGATGATATATTTTGCACCTACGCCAAGCATCTTTGCTTCAGCATTAAGCCTTTTCATGTTATACTCATAGTCGTAGATGAATTTTTCGCATCCATCCGGCTCTTTTATTCCAACAACGCCGTACCAAAGCATTAAATTAAATGCCTTATCGATATCTTCGGCGGAAAGACCAAAGTCAGCCAGGCGCGCGTGAAAATCGGTTTTTGTCATTTCTTTTGTTGTGCCAACGAGGGAATACAATAAATCAGCTGAAATTCCAGAAACATCGCGAATCTCATAGCCAAAATCATCGACTAAGTATAGCGCATGCTGCCGAACAGCGTCGAGGCAGTCATTTTCATCGACAATCGTATGCCCCCGGTTTATCCCATTTGAAATGGCATTCTCAATGATATTGAGCAAGAAACGTGGTCGCATTAAGCAATGGTCGACAAAAAATTCAAAAGAATCAACAAAGTTAACAGACGGAGTAAAAAAACGTAGCCATAATTGATGGAAGCTTGCCGATGGTTCCCTAGCTGAGACTTGAAGGCGCCTGAGGATAACTTGTTTAAGCTTCGCGCGGTCGGTCCAGTCAATTCGTACTTGACCCGCTTTCCCACGGTCGGGTGTTTCCTGAATTAACATTTCGTATATGTCATTTCTAAGAAATACCACTGGCATGAAATCTCTATGTGCAGTGGCAAAATCGCGCTTTAGTTTATCTAAGGTTTCAATTAATAATCGAACTAACCGAATATCAAACTCACTCACGCCATTAGAAGGCCACCCTTTGTCAATATTATCAAATAAAAGTACGATAAAATCAACGCCTTTCGTAACCTTGACGATAACACGTTTGAGCTCGTTAATGCCCCCACGAAAAATAACATTTGTCAGAAACTCGGGCGAGATTGACTGCCCTTTCTTCTTCGCGGCGTCAATTTCGTCAACAATATATCGGCTAAGTCTACTAATTCTTGTTGTGAAGTCACCGCTTTCGTTGATCTTGTATGCATCTAGAAAATGAGCGATCTCTTTGGATGTCTCTAAGAGCCTGCTATCAACGCGACTTTTGAATTCGTAGTCAGTTTTCAAGGTGAGTAATATCTCGGAGAGGAGAAGGAAATACCAAAAAGCAGCTAAGGTGTGATCGAAGGCGCCGAGGTTAACAAGAGATAGTAGTTCTTCCCTAAAAAGACTAAGCTGATGCGATTCTGGTTTCAGATCCGTAACTATCGAGTCTTTACGTTCTCGGAAGTGGTCGCGGGTTTGAAAGAATATTGCTGTTTTTCCAGAACCTTTTCGGCCTGCAACGACATTTACCTCTCCACGAATCGTCTTCATGAACTCTGCTGTTTCGACGAAATACGACGACAATGTTCTAAATTCATTTTCGGCGGCTGATGAACCTAGGGTCAGTCGTTGAAGGGCGGTCTTTGTCGATTTTCGTTTCGGCAATCTTATTGATTGCCCTGCCAAGAAGGCACTGTGTGCGAACTCCTCGACCATTGAATTTATTGATTTCTCGTCCGCAACGGGCTTGACGAGTTCGCGAAAATCTAACGGATTGGTCTTGTCGAATCTACGGAGTTCGATGAGAAGAGTTGGTCGATCAAGGCCATGACCAAGGCCAGCGAGGAATGCGACTCTGAGATTGTGCCGAAATGAGTCTTCGATATGATCAGCGAGTATTGGTAAAATTAGTCCTGATGATGCGCTGATCTGCGAAATCATCGCGACCGTTGAGAATCGTGGTATCTCAACAGGATCGAAACTACGATAGTGGACGCCAGAATGCTTTACTGCGGAGACAATAGAATTGCGAAAATCCGTTTTTCGGTACGTATCCAATATAAATAAGGGTTGCTGCCGATCTAATTCCTTACCGTAAAGCTCAAGGAGACTATCCGTGGGAATGTCGACCAAAATACGTGAAAGAGTCTCGCTATTTTCGTATGATTTGTAGCCGATGTTATCGAAAAGGCCATCATGCTGTAAATCGCTCACAGCCTTTGCGAATGAAGAGTTGACTACTGGCGCGATTGGCTTTCCCAGGCCTAGTGCGAAGCCTGCTTCATAATAAACATTTTGATTTGGGCGCGTAACGTCAAAAATGAAAGCCTTAGATGATTTGATGCTGTTACGTACCCGCTCACGTATCCCCTCATTTTAAATGACCCCGAAAGCGTCGGAGAAAGCAGAGCTTTGGCGTAGGAGATCCTGGTATCGCTCGATGAGGGGCCGGAGTCTCTTCTCCGGCATGTTGGGGATCAGGTCATAGAGCAGGCAGCCTTGTCGGAAAAGGGAATGGACGCGGCGCTTGACGGTGCTGGTTCTCAGTTGCCGGTCCATTCCGAGGCTTTCGCCGGCGGCGCCCAAGAGCGTCAGCAGCAGGATGGCGAAGGCGTTGAGGAGCAAGAGGCGGTCGCGGCGTTGCGGATCGTCGATCCTCAGCGCGTTCATGCCCATTCCAAAGCGCAAATCCTTGCTGTCTCGAAAGCTGGGCTCGATGGTCCAGCGTTTGGAATAAAGCTTGATGATCTGCGGCGCGGAGAGCGCGCCGCCGCTGGCGGCCAGATGCCAGGCCTCCTTCATGCCCGCGGCCTTCACGCATACGACCGCCCCAACCCTTTGGCGGGCGGCGGACACTTCGGCGTCGCGCAGTTTTCGCGCTCGCCCGCCCTTGCCGACCCAATCGGCGGCCAACCGGGTTTCGCCATCGGCTGCGCTGACGTGGATGTTGCCGCGAAAGCGGATGACATATTGAAAGCCAAGGCTGCCCAGGAATTCGAATAGTTTGATATCGCCAAAGCCGCGATCGGCCAGAATCGTCGCCGTCACGCCCTCGGGCAGCAGCGCCTTCAGCCGGGACAGGCACAAATCCTCGAAATCGTTGCGCTGGTCCTTCAATTCGTCCTTGTCGACGGTCAGCCAAAGCAGCGGCGTGGCTCTTCCGTGGCGCGTGACGAGATGCAGCGCGAGCGTGGACTGATTGTCGGGATCGAAATCCGTCCAGTCCATCGCCACGACGATGTCGCGCCGCGCTCCAACGACTTCGGGAACCCACGACCCGAACAACTCCCAAGGAGCCACGCCCGCGTTGCTCAGCAGCCGGTCGACCTGCTTGATCGCCGACTTCGCGATCAGTCCGCGCGCCGTCGCCAACGCCTGTCCGATCAGGCTAACCGCGAGAGCCGCCCCCGTCATCACTCCAAGCGTCCCATTCGCCAAAGACAGAATGCGTTTGGCGTGCAGGTCGTCAACAAAGACGCGGCTCACAAATTCATGAACAAAATCAAATCGCTCCTTCGGCGCGCGCATCGCTCTCCCCAACCGGCAGATTCTCCGTCACGCCGCTCGGAAGAATCCCAAATTCGGGCTTTTTAGAGTCACGCAAAAATGAGGGGATTCATGAGACGTACCCGGTCGTGTATCGGTGTACCAAAGGTACCCATTTCCTTCCACGGTAATATATCAATTCGTCCATCTGTATTCACACGGCGAATGGCCGCGTCAATCGTTTCGGCCAAGTCATCCGGTTGGCTCGGATAGGCAAAAAAGTGAGCATCTAGTTTTGTCATCTGAAGTAGCTCATCAGCAAATAGCGTATAGGTGATGCGATAAAAATGAGGGTTTTTCGGTTTACCTCTGGGTGTGTTGATAACGAAAGCGGCGGGCTCTTGCCCGCCGCCCCAATTCCAAACCCTCAACTACACCCAGTGGTCGCCCCGCACGTGTCGCACTTCAAACACGTCCCATTCCGCACCAGCGTAAAATTTGCGCATTCCGGACAGGCCTCGCCGATATAGCCTTTCATCCGCGCTTCGGCTCTGCGGTCGAGGGCGTCGTCGGGGAGTTTTGTCGGCGGGGTCCAGGTCAGGGTGTCGAGCACGCTGGGGCTGGTCGGCTCGGTGAGGGCGCCGGGTTTCAGCGCCGTGGCGCCGACGCTGACCACCGCGATGGTCGGCGCGCGCGCCGGTTCGGGGGCGCTGCTCTGGACCAGCATCAGCTTGTCGGCTTTCGAGCGGACAAAACCGCGCGAAACCAGCCGCGAGGTGGGCGAGGGCTGGTTGCCCTGCGGCGCGCGGCCCTGGTCCTCGCCCTTGCCCAGCGCCGAATGGCCGATGTCGGACGGGTCGACATGGGCGAGATCGTTGCGGCCGAGATAGGAAATCGCCAGCTCGCGGAAAATGTAATCGAGGATCGAGGTGGCGTTCTTGATCGCGTCATTGCCCTGGACAAAACCCGCCGGCTCGAAGCGGGTAAAAGTGAAGGCGTCGACATATTCCTCGAGCGGCACGCCATATTGCAGGCCGACCGAAATGGCGATGGCGAAATTGTTCATCAGGCTGCGGAAGGCGGCGCCCTCCTTGTGCATGTCGATAAAAATCTCGCCGATGCGGCCGTCGACATATTCGCCGGTGCGCAGATAAACCTTGTGGCCGCCGACCACCGCTTTTTGGGTATAGCCCTTGCGGCGGTCGGGCAGTTTTTCGCGCTCGCGGCGCCGCTCGATGCGCTCGATCACCCGTTCGACGATGCGTTCGGCCACCTGACTCGTTCGCGCGGGATGGCTTTGGGCCATGAAGGCGTCAAAAGCGTCCTCGTCCTCCTCGTCGTCATCGGCGATGAGCTGGGAACTGAGCGGCTGCGACAGTTTGGAGCCGTCGCGATAGAGCGCGTTGGCCTTGATCGCGAGGCGCCAGGACAGCAGATAGGCCGCCTTGCAATCCTCGACCGTGGCGTCGTTCGGCATGTTGATGGTTTTCGAGATCGCGCCCGAAATGAAAGGCTGCGACGCCGCCATCATGCGGATGTGGCTCTCGACCGAGAGGTAGCGTTTTCCGGTGCGCCCGCAAGGATTGGCGCAGTCGAACACCGGGAGGTGTTCGTTTTTAAGATGCGGCGCGCCCTCAAGCGTCATCGCGCCGCAGACGTGGATATTGGCCGCCTCGATCTCTCCCCTGGTGAAGCCGAGGAAAGCGAGCAGTTCGAAACTCGGGTCGTCGAGCTTTTCCGCCGGGATTTTGAGCTCGTTGACCAGATAATCCGAGCCGAGGCCGAATTTGTTGAAGACGAATTTGATATCGAAAGTTCCCGGCAAAGCCTTGGCGATCTCGGCCAGTTTTTCCGGCGAAAAGCCTTTGGCGGCCAGCGTCGTCTCGTTGATCCCGGGCGCCTGTTTCAGGCTGCCGTGGCCAACCGCGAAAGCCTCGATCTCGGCGAGCTGGGCTTCGCCATAGCCCAGCGCCCTTAAGCCCTCCGGCACGGCGCGGTTGATGATCTTGAAATAGCCGCCGCCCGCCAGTTTCTTGAATTTCACCAAAGCGAAATCGGGCTCGATGCCGGTGGTGTCGCAATCCATCACCAGGCCGATGGTGCCGGTCGGGGCGACCACGCTCACCTGGGCGTTGCGATAGCCGTGCTTTTCGCCCAGTTCCAACGCCTTGTCCCAGGCCGCGCGGGCATGGACGATCAGGTCCTGGTCGGGGCAACTCGCTGCGTCGAGTGGCGCCGGCGTCACCGCAAGGCCCTCATAATCCTCGGAAAGGCCATGGGCGGCGCGGCGATGGTTGCGGATCACCCGCAGCATGGCGCCGGAATTTTCCACATAGCGCACGAAGGCGCCGCGCTCTTTCGCCATTTCCGCCGAGGTCGCATAGCACACGCCGGTCATGATGGCGGACAGCGCGCCGCAAAGCGACCGCCCTTCGGGCGAGTCGTAAGCAAGGCCCGAAGACATCAGCAGGCCGCCGATATTGGCGAAGCCGAGGCCCAGCGTGCGGTAGTCATAGGAGAGCTGGGCGATGGCGCGCGAGGGGAATTGCGCCATCAGCACCGAGATTTCCAGCACGATGGTCCACAGCCGCACCGCGTGCTCGTAAGCGGCGACATCGAACTTTTTTGTCTCCGGATCGCGGAACTGCAACAGGTTCAGCGAAGCGAGATTGCACGCCGTGTCGTCCAGAAACATATATTCGGAGCACGGATTGGAGGCGCGGATTTCGCCGCCCGCCGGGCAGGTGTGCCAGTCGTTGATCGTGGTGTGGAATTGCAGGCCGGGATCGGCCGAGGCCCAGGCGGCATAGCCGATCTTTTCCCACAACGCGCGGGCCTGGACCGTCTTGGCGGCCTTGCCGTCGGTGCGGCGGTTTAGATTCCACGGCCCATCCTGCTCGACCGCGCGCAAAAAACCGTCGGTGACGCGCACCGAATTGTTGGAGTTCTGGCCGGAGACGGTCAGATAGGCTTCCGACTGCCAGTCGGTGTCATATTCGGGCAGGTCGAAATCGCGGAAACCCTGTTTGGCGTATTGGATCACGCGCTTGATAAAACTGTCCGGGCATTGGGCGCGGCGGGCGAGCTTGATCTCGCGTTTCAAGGCGGGGTTTTTTTCCGGGTTGAAGCAATCGTCGCCCGAGCCCTCGCAATTCACCGCGGCCTTGAACACCGCCTTCATATGCTTGCGCAGGATTTTCGAGCCCGCGACCAGCGCCGCGACCTTTTCCTCCTCGCGCACCTTCCAGTCGATGAAGGCTTCGATGTCGGGATGATCGACGTCCACCACCACCATTTTGGCGGCGCGGCGGGTGGTGCCGCCCGACTTGATCGCGCCGGCGGCGCGGTCGCCGATTTTCAGGAAGGACATCAGGCCGGAGGATTTGCCGCCGCCGGAAAGCCTTTCGTTTTCCGAGCGCAGCGACGAGAAATTGGCGCCGGTGCCGGAGCCGTATTTGAACAGGCGCGCCTCGCGCACCCACAGGTCCATGATGCCGCCCTCGTTGACCAGGTCGTCCTTGACCGACTGGATGAAACAGGCGTGGGGCTGGGGATGCTCATAGGCGGACTTGGAGGCCTTGAGCACGCCGGTGTCGTGTTCGACGAAGAAATGGCCCTGGCCGGGGCCGTCAATGCCATAGGCCCAGTGCAGGCCGGTGTTGAACCATTGCGGCGAATTGGGCGCGGCGATCTGGCGCGCCAGCATGAAGCGCATCTCGTCGAAGAAAGCCTGGGCGTCTTGTTCCGTATCGAAATAGCCGCCCTTGGCGCCCCAAAAAGTCCAGGCGCCGGCGAGGCGGTCGAACACCTGCTTGGCCGAAATCTCGCCGCCGAAGCGCTCCTTTTCGGGGAGTTGGGCCAGGGCCTCCTCGTCGGGGACCGAGCGCCACAGGAAGGAGGGGACGGAATTTTCCTCGACGCGCTTGAGCCGGGCGGGGACCCCGGCCTTGCGGAAATATTTTTGCGCCAGCACGTCGCAAGCGACCTGGCTCCAGGCGGCGGGGACCTCGATCCCGTTCTGGGAAAAAACGGTCGAACCGTCGGGATTGCGGATTTCGCTCTTGGTCTCCCGGAATTCGATCGTCTGATAAGGAGATTGTCCCGCCTTGGTGTAAAACCGCTCGATCCGCATCATATCCCCCGATTTGCGTCTGCCGCGACGCTTTTCAATAGCTTGCCCAAATTCGTGAACCCGCGCGCATGGGCGAATGCGCCGCATGAAACGTCGATCCGGGGGAAGCCCCCGGCCGGACGAGACGAACGCCTTTGTCACGCGACATGAATATGAAAGCAGCGCGGGAACGCGGTTTTGGGGCGCGCGCTCGTCACTCCCCGGCGGGCCGTTGGGCGGCGCGCCTCTCGTCGAGATCGGGCTAAAACCCTGAACGTCGAGGCGGCCGGCGACGGCGCCGGGATGTCTTGAGTTAAATCCAGCTCGTGACAGACGTCAAGATATTGCGTCGCTTTTCCACTCAACCACTACAATTTGAGGATTACGGGGACAATTTCAACCGAATCTTAAGAAAGAATTTGCAATCGCCCGCGCCTTGGCGCAGCCACAAATTCGCCCCATTCACAATCCGAGCAAGGGTCTGAGAAGCGGAAGAATTATGCTGGTGAGGGCGCCGTTGAGGCCCATGGCGATCCCCGCGAAAGCCCCCGCGGTCGAATCAATCTGGAAGGCGCGGGCGGCGCCGACGCCATGCGAGGCGAGCCCTGCCGCCATGCCGACGGCGGCCGGATCGGTGATTCGCAGCGCGCGCATCAGGGGCGTGAGGATGATGGCGCCGAACACGCCGGTCGCGATCACCAGGGCGGCGGTGAGGAAAGGCGCGCCGCCGAGTTTTTCGGAAAGCCCCATGGCGATGGGCGAGGTCACCGATTTCGGCGCCAGCGACGCCACGATTTCATGCGGCGCGCCGAGAAGCCTGGCGATTCCCACCGCGCTCGCGATGGCGACCAGCGAGCCGACGCAGAGCGCGGCCGCGATCGGCCAGGCCGTGGCCCGCACCCGCTCGAGATTGCGGTAGAGCGGCACGGCGAGGGCGACGGTCGCCGGGCCGAGCAGGAAATGGATGAACTGGGCGCCGGCGAAATAGGTTTCGTAGCTGGTCCCGGTCGCTTTCAGCGCCAGGATGATGAAAATCGCCGCCATGGCGACGAGATTGGCCGCCGGGTGGCGGTTGCAGGCGATCGAGATCCGGTCGGCGACGAGGTAAGCCACGAGAGTCAGCGTCAGCCAGGACAGCGGGCTGGCGGCGAGATAGACCCAGACTTCGGGGTGGGGCTTGAGCAGCGTGGGGATCATGGCTTGCTCCGCGCGAGCAGGCGGAAGGTGACGGCGGTCGCGGCCTGGGCGAGGGCGGTGGAGAGGGCGACCGCGACAATCACGGTCATGGCGTTGGCGGCGAGGGCGTCGAGATAGCGCATCAGCCCGACCGAGGCCGGCACGAACAGCAGGGAGAGATGGCCGAGCAGGCCGTCGGCGGCGCCGCCGAGCTTTGCCGGAACGGCGCCCGCGCGCTTGCCGCCGCGCACCACGAGGATGGCGAACAGCAGGAACATGCCGAGCACCGGGCCGGGCAGG
Organism: uncultured Pseudomonadota bacterium; assembly: GCA_963703385.1. GTDB lineage: Bacteria > Pseudomonadota > Alphaproteobacteria > Rhizobiales > Beijerinckiaceae > Rhodoblastus. Next base: position 1,612,781 of record OY969816.1, on the reverse strand, counting down.
GGAAGGGCGAAGGCGTGGACGAGGAATTCCCCAGCCAATTGGCAGGCCAGTATGCCGGCGAAAGCGGCGACCATTTAGATTCTCCATCGGGCCGGAAACGGCGTCCGGCCTCGGCGCGGCGCCACGATAGAACAAGGAACGACTGGACAGAAGGTCGCGACGCGGCCATATTCCGCGCGACTTGTGGTCGGCGGGGCGAAAACGGGATCAACGCGATGAAATGGCTCGTTCAATTTCTCACCTGGTGGAACGGGCAGACGCTCAACACCCGGCTCCACACCTGGCTTTATGGCGAGCGCGTCGGCGAGGACCAGTTCGGCAATATCTATTACCGCTTCCGCAATGGCGAGATCGACAAGGCGCTCGGGTTCAACCGCCGCTGGGTGATCTTCAACGGCGAAAGCGAGGGCTCCAAGGTGCCGCCCGGCTGGTATGGCTGGCTCCACCATATGACCGACGAACTCCCCACCGAGACGGATTACCAGCCGCGCGAATGGGAAAAGCCCTATGTCCCCAACCAGACCGGCACGCCCAACGCCTGGCGTCCGCAGGGTTCGACCCTCGCCTCCGGAATTCGCCCCCAAGCCACGGGGGATTATCAGGCCTGGTCGCCCGAAGCGTGACGCGCGGGTTGTGACGCGCTGGCGCCGGGGTTCGATCGCGACATGAGGCTTTTCCGCTCCTTCATCCCGGTCCTGGCGGCCGTGGGCGCGCTGGCGGCGCCGGCGCGCGCCGACGAGATCCGCAATCCGACCGCGATTTTCGCCGGCATCGACAAGATCACCGGCCGCATCACCACTTTCGACGTCACCATCGACGAGACGGTGCAATTCGGCACGTTGCAGGTCACGCCCCGCGTCTGCCTCACCCGTCCTCAGACCGAGGCTCCGCTGACAGACGGCTTCGTCCAGGTCGACGATGTCGAAAACGGCAAGATGAAGCGGATTTTTTCCGGCTGGATGTTCGCGGCGAGCCCCGGCCTCCACGGCGTGGAACATCCGGTCTTCGACGTCTGGCTGAAGGATTGCGTCGGCGGCAAGGAGGTCACAGCCTCGCCGGCGAACGCCGCGCCCGAGGTCAATCGCGCGCCGCCGCCCAACGCCGCGCCCGAACCGGCGCAGGGAGCGCCCGCCGGCAAGGCGAGCCGCACCATCAAGCCGCAGGAGCCGGTCGAGCCGTCGATGGAAAGCTTGCCGCCAAGCCCGCCCGACGTCGATTTGCCCGAACTTCAGAACCCCGGCGCGCAGGCGCCCGACGAGCAATCGCCCGGGATGGAGTCGCCCGAGACCCAAGCGCCCGAGACCCAAGCGCCCCTTCCGCCGGCCCCCGCGCCAGGCGCGCGCGGAAAACGCAAGGCCGCGCCGGCGCAGCAGCTCGAGAACCCGGACAACAGCTTCGGCCCGCCGGTCGAGGTCGGGCCGGCGCCGGGCATGCAGCCCGAAGGCGAGCCCATCGCGCCGCCGGCGCATGGGCGGCGTCCGAAGCACAAGCGCCAGCCGCCGCCAAATCCCGACGCCGCGCCGGTTCCGCCGGCCGACATCCCTGCGACTGCGCCGGTTCCTCCGGCCGAGATTCCCGCGCCCGCGCCGCAGCCGGCGCCGCAGCCCTCCGGCCCGCAGAATCTCCTGAAAAACCTGCCCTTCATGCATTGAGGCAGGCGTTAGCCTCCGCGCGATTCTCCACGCGCGAGGGCCAGAACCGTCTCGGGCGCGGCCTTGGCGTCGAGGGCGTGAAAATCGCCCTCGATCGCCAGCGCCGCATCGAGCCTGCGGCGGTATTCGGCGCGGGTGATTTCAATGGCGCCGAGGCGTTCGAGATGCGGCGTGACGAATTGCGCGTCGAGCAGGGAAAAGCCGCCAACGCGCAGGCGCGCCACGAGATAGGTCAGGCAGATCTTCGAGGCGTCGGTGGCGCGGTGAAACATGCTCTCGCCGAAAAAAGCGCCTCCCAGCGCCAGGCCGTAAAGCCCGCCAGCCAGTTGGTCGTCGCGCCAGGCCTCGACGGTGTGGACGAAGCCCATTGTGAACAATTCGCGGAACAGGGCGGCGATGGTGTTGTTGATCCAGGTCTTTTCGCGCCCCGGCCGGCTCTCGGCGCAGCCTGCGAGCACGGCGTCGAAACTAGTGTCGACCCGTATGTCGAATTTTTGCGTTTTTATCGCCTTGGCGAGGCTTTTCGAGACCATCAGGCGCTCAAGCGGAAAAATCCCGCGCTCGCGCGGGTCGAACCAGTGCAGATATTCGGCCTCCGCGTCCTCGGCCATCGGAAACAGGCCGGCGGCATAGGCGCGCATCAGAATGTGCGGCGTGATCGGTTCAGGCTTGGGCGGCGGCGAGCGCATGGTCTATTGTCGCCGCCGGCCGACGCCGCGACAAGGGTGAATTGCGCAAGATGTCCGCCATGTCCCGAGCCGAGCCGCTGGTTCCCCCGACCCTTCCGGTCCACCCGAGGCGCCTGCCGCCTTTGGTGGCGCTGTGGATGGGCGTGCGCAACAATCTTTCGACCTGGCCTCTTCAGGCGTTTGAAGAGCCGGTCTGGCGCTCGCGCTTTTTCGGCGCCGATATTCTGGTGGTCAGCGACCCCGCCGGCGCGCGGCATGTGCTGAACGAGGCGGCGGTAAACTATCGCCGCCCGGCGATGGCCGCGCGGGCCTTGCGCCCGATTGGCGGTTTTGGGGTTTTCCTGGCCGAGGGCGCCGACTGGCGCCGCCAGCGCAAGATTCTCTCGCCTTTGTTCACGCCGGCGAGCGTCGGCCTGCTGACTCCCCATTTCCATGCGGCGGCGGAGCATCTGCTGCGCCGGCTCGGCGGCGCCGAAACAAGCAATCTGTCGCGGGACTTCCAGGACGCGGCGCTGGAGGCCGTGTTCCGGGCCTTGTTTTCGCTGCCTGAAGCCGACCGCCGCGAGAAACTGGGCGCGCTGGCGCGTTTTTATCTCGAAGGCGTCGGGCGGCCCGACGTTTTCGACATTTTCGCGCGGGAGGAGGAGAGCTTTCCCTTCTTCCTGCGCCAGCGCAAAAAATTCCAGGCGCGATGGCGCGCGGCGATCGACGGCTTGATCGCCGCGCGGCGCTCGACCGCGAAGGAGGGCGCGGGCCGCGACCTGCTCGACCTTCTGCTGGCCGTGCGCGAGTCCGAAACCGGCGCCGGGCTTTCGACCGAGGAAATCCGCGACCAATGCGCGACCATGCTGGTGGCGGGTTTCGAGACCACGGCGCGGCTGATGTTCTGGCTGTGCTATCTGCTTGCGCTCGACCCGGCCGAGCAGGGCCGGATTCGCGCCGAACTCGCGGCCTTTCCGCCCGAGCGCGTGCAAAGCCTCGACGACTTGAGCCTTTGGCCCCGCCTGCGCTGCGCGATGTTCGAGGCCTTGCGGCTCTATCCGCCGGCGCCCCATGTGCTGCGCGAGGCGATCGGGGAAGACGTCGTGTGCGGCCAGAAGGTCTGGCCGGGAACGCAGCTCTGGTTTTCCCCCTGGATCATCCACCGCCATCGCCGCTTTTGGGACCATCCCGAATCCTTCATGCCGGAGCGTTTCGCGGCAAAACTTGCGCCCTGGAGTTCCGGCCCGCCCTTCATGCCCTTTGGCGCCGGCCCCCGCATCTGCATCGGCGCCGGATTCGCGCTGGCCGAGGCGCAGATCGTGCTCGGCCATTTCCTGTCGCGCTTTGCGATATCGCTCGCGGACAAAAGGCCGGTCCTGCCGGTCGGCGCGGTGACGATCCGCCCGAGCCGCGAGCCGATGTTCCGGCTGGGGCGGGTTTAGGCGCCTGTGGCCAAATCCGTCGCCGCGAAGCCCTCGTCGGTCGTCAAAATCGCAGCGCGCCGAGATTTGGCGCTGGCGTAATCAAAGCAGTCGGCCAGATTGAGGCCCTTGTTGCGGTCGGCGGGGTCGGGATAGCGGTGGCGGCCATAGGCTGCGAAGGCGTCCAGCGCGAGGCGGAGGTCGCGAGGCGTCACTGGCAAAACCTCGATCCCGGCTGTTGCGACGAATTCGCCAAGACGCGCCTCGGCGACCGGCATTGCCATGCTCTTCTTGCGATGGAGAGCCACCGCAGCTTCCCAGATCGCAATGACGTTAGTGAACGGGTCGGCGTCGTCTTGGAGAGCCAGCATCATTTGCTCGGCCTCGGCTTCGCGCAACAGGATCGCGACCATGGCGGAGGCGTCGATAAATCTCATTCACCGCTCAATTCATCGAAAAACGCTTTATCGATTGTCACGCCGCTATCTGGATAGCGGGCGATCTCATCAAGCAAAGGTTTCAGCCTTTCACCAAGCGGCGGCTTTCTGCGCGCGCGCTCCAGTTCGCTCTTGAGCGCGTCTTTCACGGCCTGTGTCTTGGTGGTCTTTTTCAGCGCCGCGACCTGGGCGGCGAGCCGGTCCACCTCCGGGTCCCTGATATTAAGAGGCATATGCGCTCCTGCTGTGTAGACAAGAATATAATCATGTCTACACAACAGGAGCAAGAGGACAAAGCGGCTGCGCCGCCGCGCTCCCTTTTTCCGCCGCGCGGCGACTCCTATATTCGACCCAAGCCATGAGGAGTTGCATGATCCGCAAAATTGTCGCCGCCATCGTTCTGGCCTTTTTCGCCACGCCGCTCCACGCCGAGACGGTGCGGCAGCCGCCCGCCTCGGAAACGCAGGTCACCTTGAGTTTCGCGCCGGTGGTCAAAAAGGCCGCGCCGGCGGTGGTCAATGTCTATGCCCAACGCATCGAGCGGACGCCGCGCCGCAGTCCCCTGTTCGACGATCCGATTTTCCGGCGCTTTTTCGGCGAGGGCCGGGGGCCGGGCGGGGCGACCGCGCAGTCGCTGGGCTCGGGCGTGATCGTCGATCCTTCCGGCCTGGTCGTGACCAACAACCACGTCGTCGCCGACATGAACGAGGTGAAGGTGGCGCTTGCCGACCGGCGCGAATTCCCCGCCGACATCCTGTTGCGCGATACGCGCAGCGATCTCGCCATATTGCGCATCAAGGGCCCCAAGGGCGCGACTTTTCCGGTGCTGCAGATGGGCGATTCCGACGCCATCCAGGTGGGCGACCTCGCTTTGGCGATCGGCGATCCCTTCGGCGTCGGCCAGACCGTGACCCAGGGCATCATTTCGGCGCTGGCGCGCACCGAAGCCGGCATTTCCGACTTTGGCTTCTTCATCCAGACCGACGCGGCGATCAATCCCGGCAATTCCGGCGGCGCTTTGGTGGACATGAATGGGCGGCTGATCGGGATCAACGCCGCCATCGTGTCGCAATCGGGCGGCTCGGTCGGCATCGGCTTCGCCATTCCGGTCAATATGGTCAAGGACGTGCTGGCCACGGCGGTTGCCGGCGGCAAGGAGGTTCACCGGCCCTGGCTCGGCGCGACCTTGCAGAATCTCAACCGCGACATCGCCGATTCCCTGGGGCTCGACCGGCAGGCCGGCGCGCTCGTCGCGGATGTCGATCCGCGCGGCCCGGCGGCGGAAGGCGGATTGAAGCAGGGCGACGTCATTACCGCCGTGGACGGCAAGGAAGTTTTTGATTCAGCCAGCGTCGGCTATCGGCTTGGCGCCAGGCCGATCGGCGGCGTCGCCTCGCTTTCGGTGCTGCGCAACGGCAAGAGTGAGGCCGTGCCGCTGAAACTTGTCGCCGCGCCGGAGCGCCCGCCGCGCGACCAGCTCACCATCGGCGGCTCGTCGCCCTTCGCCGGGGCGACCGTGGTCAACATCTCGCCGGCGACGATCGAGGAATTCTCTCTCGCCAACGCCAGCGTCGGCGTCGCGGTGATCGCCGTTCAGGACGACAGCCCGGCCGCGTTGGTCGGCCTCCAGAAGGGCGACATCGCGCTTGCTCTCAATGGCGAGAAAATCCACACCACCCGCGATCTCCAGCGCGCGGCGGGGGAAAGCCCCTATGTCTGGAGGCTCCAGATCAACCGCGGCGGCCAGGTGATCACCAGCGTGATCGGGGGGTGACCTTCGCCCGTCAGCCTTTCGGCTTGGTGCTGGCGGCGGTCTGGCCGAACAGCACCTTTTTCTCGTCATCCTTCATCGGCTGCGGCGGGCGGATGCGGTCGCCGATCTCATAGGCGCGCTGCACGGCCGGACGGGCGCGGATCGCGTCGAACCAGCGGCGCAGGTCGGGGAAATCGTCGAGGTTCTGGCCCTGGTTCTTCCACGGGACGATCCAGGGATAGCTGGCCATGTCGGCGATGGAATATGCGCCGGCGATGAAGCCGCCGCTCTCGCGGGTTTTCGCCAACTGGCGGTCGAGCACCCCGTAAAGGCGGTTGGTTTCGTTGCGGTAGCGGTCGATGGCGTAAGGGATTTTCTCCGGCGCATAGATCGCGAAATGCGAATTCTGCCCCGCCATCGGGCCCAAGCCCCCCATCTGCCAGTGCAGCCACTGCAGCACATGGTATTTTTCGCGCGTCGGGCCGGGCAGGAATTTGCCGGTCTTTTCGGCCAGATATTCGAGAATGGCGCCGGATTCGAACAGCGAGATCGGCGCCCCGCCGTCCGCCGGCGCGTGGTCGATGATCGCCGGCATGCGGTTGTTGGGGGAGATTTTCAGGAAATCGGGCTTGAACTGGTCGCCGGCCCCGATATTGACCGGGCGGATTTCATAGGGCAGCCCGGATTCCTCAAGGAAGATCGTGATCTTGTGGCCATTGGGCGTCGGCCAGTAAAAGAGTTGGATCATGGTCGCCTTTCCCGCTTTTTGGGGTTAGCCTGCTTTGAGAAACATTGTTGGAAATCCCGGCGGGCTTGGCAATGCCGAAAATCTTTCGCGCCATCGGCGCCATGACCGGCACGTCGATGGACGGCGTCGATCTCGCTTTTCTTGAGACCGACGGCAGGCAGGCCCTGAAATTCGGCCCCACCGCCTCTTTTCCCTTCGCGGACGAGGAGCGCGCGCTTTTGCGCGCCGCCATGCACGCCGCCAGATATCTGGGCCGCCGCGACGAGCGGCCCGGACCGCTCAAATCCGCGGAGGACCTGATCACCCGCCGCCATGTCGAGGCGATCGGCGATTTTCTGGCCAGGGCGCATATCAAGCCGGAAACGGTCGATGTCGTCGGCTTCCACGGCCAGACCGTGCTTCACCGGCCCGAGCGCGGCCTGACCGTCCAGATCGGCGACGGCCCGGCGCTCGCCCGCGCCATCGGAATCGACGTGGTTTACGATTTGCGCGCGGAGGATCTGGCGGCGGGCGGGCAGGGGGCGCCGCTGGTCCCGGTCTATCACCGCGCGCTTGTCGAGGCCTCGGGCGCGCCTCTGCCCCTGCTTCTGGTCAATATCGGCGGGGTCGCCAATCTCACTTATGTCGCCGAAGGCGCGGACCCGATCGCCTGCGACGCCGGCCCCGGCAACGCCCTGCTCGACGATCTGATGCTTTTGCGCACCGGCGCCACCATGGACGCTGATGGGGCCTGCGCTTTGTCGGGCCAGGTGGACGCGGCGGCGCTGGCGGCGCTCCTGGCTCATCCGTTTTTTCAGCAAAATCCGCCTAAGTCTTTGGACAGAAACGCGTTTTCGTCTGAACCGGTGTCAAAGCTCGCCACCCCCGACGCCGCCGCGACGCTCGCCGCCTTCACCGCCTCCGGCATTCTCGCCCATCTGAAATTCCTGCCGGAGGCGCCGCGCATGATCGTTCTCTGCGGCGGCGGCGCGCGCAATCCGGCCATTGTCGGAGCCCTGGCGCGACGCGCGCCCTGCGCTGTGCGCCGGGCCGAGGATTTCGGCTGGGATTCGCAGGCGGTCGAGGCCCAGGCCTTCGCCTTCCTGGCCGTGCGCTCGGTCAAGGGCCTGCCGCTGACATTCCCGACCACCACCGGCGTGCGCGAGCCGGTCAGCGGCGGCGTGCTGGCTTGGGCGGGCTGACTTGGGCGGGCTGACTTGGACGGGCTGACTTGGGCGTGCTGACTTGGGCGTGCTGACTTGGGCGTGCTGACTTGGGCGCTGACCCTCGATCAGTCCTTGCCTTGGCGAGGTTTTTTCTGTACTTGAACAGGAATCCCAACAGCGTTCGCATTTCAGGAGTGTGGCCGAATGGCGCGCGTCACCGTCGAAGACTGTATTGAAAAGGTCGACAACCGCTTCGATCTCGTCCTTCTCGCCAGCCACCGCGCGCGGATGATCTCATCCGGCGCGCCGATCACCTTGTCACGCGACAACGACAAGAATCCGGTTGTCGCCCTCCGCGAAATCGCCGACGGAACCGTCGTGCCAGAGGACCTGAAGGAAGATTTCATCCATTCGCTCCAGAAGCATGTCGAAGTGGACGAGCCCGAAGCGGAGGTCGTTCCGACTCTGGTCACCCCGGTCGGGGAGACGGACGGCGATGTCTCGTTCGACCGCATGACCGAGGAAGATCTCCTGCGCGGGTTGGAGGGCCTGGTCCCGCCGGCCGAAACCGACGACGATTCCGAATAGGACCGGCGCAAGCCGCGCAAAATCCTCACGCGCGCTTTTTGTTTTCGGCGCTTTTTTCGCCACCCCGACGAAAAACCGTGCTTGCTCCAAACCTTTGCCGGGCCGATATTAGCAGGCGGATCCCGGAGCCAGGAGGTTTTCGTCGGCATGATGCGGCAATACGAACTCGTCGATCGCGTTCGCAGATATAACCCGCATACCGACGAAGAACTGCTCAACCGCGCCTATGTTTACGCGATGCGGGCGCACGGCCAGCAGAAGCGCGCCTCCGGCGATCCCTATTTCACCCATCCGCTCGAAGTCGCGGCGATCCTCACCGAGTTGCGGCTCGACGACGCAACCATCGTCGCCGCCGTCCTGCACGACACCATCGAGGACACCGGCGCGACCAAGGCCGAGATCGATTCCCTGTTCGGACCGGAGATCGGCAGCCTGGTCGATGGCCTGACCAAGCTGAAAAAGCTCGATCTGGTCTCGAAACGGGCGGCGCAGGCCGAGAATTTCAGAAAACTGCTGCTCGCCATTTCCGAGGACGTGCGGGTGCTGCTGGTGAAGCTCGCCGACCGGCTGCACAATATGCGCACCCTGCATTACATCTCGGCGGAAAAGCGCGCCCGCATCGCGGAAGAGACGCTCGACATCTATGCCCCGCTCGCCGGGCGCATGGGCATGCAGAACCTGCGCGACGAGCTGGAGAATCTCTCATTCAAATATCTGATGCCCGAGGCCTTCGCCATGGTCTCGACGCGGCTGGAGGATTTGCGCGAGACCAATCGCGAGCTGATCCGGACCATCGAAGAGGAGCTGACCGAGGAGCTGGCCTTGCGCGGCATCGCGGCGGAAGTGCGCGGCCGCCAGAAGCAGCCCTATTCGGTCTGGTCGAAAATGGAGCGCAAGTCGCTCGCTTTCGAGCAATTGTCGGATATTTTCGGCTTCCGCGTCGTCGTGCGCGACGCGGACGAGTGCTACCGGGTGATCGGCGTCGTTCACACCAAATGGCCGATGGTGCCGGGGCGGTTCAAGGATTACATCTCGACGCCCAAACAGAACGATTACCGCTCGATCCACACCACGGTGGTCGGGCCGGGACGCCAGCGCGTCGAGCTTCAGGTGCGCACGCGCGACATGCACGACATCGCCTGTTTCGGCATCGCCGCCCATGCGCTCTACAAGGACGGCCGCGACGCGCCGGCGCCGGCGCTCTCGCACGAGAGCAACGCCTATCTCTGGCTCAAGCGCACCATCGACATGCTGGCCGAAGGGTCGAGCCCGGAGGAATTCCTGGAGCACACCAGGCTGGAGCTGTTCCACGACCAGGTGTTCTGCTTCACCCCCAAGGGCCGGCTGATCGCTTTGCCGCGTGGCGCGACGCCGATCGATTTCGCTTACGCCGTCCACACCAACGTCGGCAATTCGGCGGTGGGCGCCAAGATCAACGGGCGTCTCGCGCCTTTGCTCGCCCCGCTCGTCAACGGCGACGAGGTCGAGATCGTGCGCGCGGAGGGGCAGACGCCGCCGGCGGCCTGGGAATCCATCGCGGTGACCGGAAAGGCCCGCGCGGCGATCCGGCGCGCCACCCGCGACGCCGTGCGCGCCCAATATGCCGGCCTGGGGCGCCAGATCGTGCTGCGCGCCTTCGAACGCGCGGGCAAGAAATTCTCCGAGGAGAAATTGCGCCCGGCGCTGCCGCGCCTCGCGCGCTCCAGCGTTGAGGACGTTCTCGCGGCGGTCGGGCGCGGGGAAATGTTTTCGGGCGATGTGGTCAAGGCGGTCTATCCCGAATTCAAGGAGGAGCGGAAGGCGCCCGTCCCCGACCGCTCCGAGCCCGGCTGGTTCCGGATGCAGAAGGCGCGAGGGGTAGAGTTCAAGTCGCCGGGCGCGGCGGCCTCGGCGCTGCCGATCCGCGGCCTCCACGGCGACCTGCCGGTGAGCTTCGCGCCCAATGGCGCGGTGCCCGGCGACCGCATCGTCGGCATCATGACGCGGGGCGAGGGGATCATCGTCTATCCGATCCAGTCGCCGGCGCTGGCCGCCTTCGACGACCAGCCGGAGCGCTGGCTCGACGTGCGCTGGGACGTCGAGGATTCCCAGGCCCTGTTCCCCGCCCGGATCATCGTGGCGGCGATCAACGAGCCGGGCAGCCTCGGCGCGGTGGCGATGGTGGTCGGCGAGCAGGGCGCCAATATCGACGACGTGACCTTCAACAAGAAATCCCCGGATTTCCGTGAGATGATCTTCGACGTTCAGGTCTTCGACCTGAAACATCTCAACGATATTCTCTCGCGCCTGCGGGTCCTGCCCATGGTCCACAGCGTCGAGCGCGTGATCGGGTAGAGCATGTTCCCGAAAAGTTGATAGACTTTTCAGACAAGAATATGCGTCAGAACAATGAAATAACAGAGCGTGTTCGACTCTTTGATTTCTGAACGCGCTCTAGAGCATATTCCCAATAAGTTGCAGACTTTTTGGCCAAGAATATGCGTTAAAACAATGAGCTAGAGCATTCTTCCGATTCCGAAGGAATGGAAAATGCTCTAAGAGTCTCCGAAAGGCCCAGAATGAGTTCCGCCAGAAAAATCCGACTCGGCGTCAATGTCGATCATGTGGCCACCTTGCGCAATGCGCGCGGCGGGGTTGTTCCAGATCCGGTTCGCGCGGCGCACGCGGCGCTGGCGGCGGGCGCGGACGGGATCACCGCCCATCTGCGCGAGGATCGCCGCCATATCCACGACGAGGACATGAAGCGCCTGCGCGAATTGCCGGCGCCGCTCAATTTCGAAATGGCCGCGACCGAGCAGATGCTCGACATCGCCCTGAAGATCAGACCGCACGCCTGCTGTCTGGTGCCGGAAAAGCGCACCGAGCGCACCACGGAAGGCGGGCTCGACGTGGTCGGCGGCCGCGAAAGGCTCGCGCCTTTCGTCGCCGAACTCTTGCGCGCCGGAATTCGCGTGTCGCTGTTCATCGAGCCTTCGCTGGAAGCGCTCGCGGCCGCGAAAGAGATCAAGGCGCCGGTGGTCGAACTGCATACCGGCGCCTGGTGCCATGCGATCGAGATCGGCGAGATGGAGAAAGCGGAAGCCGAATTCGCGCGGCTGCGCGCGGCGGCGGCCGAAACCCAAAAACTCGGGATCGAATGTCACGCCGGCCACGGGCTCGACTTCGACACCGCGCGAAAAATCGCCGCTCTGCCTCAGATCGTGGAGTTGAACATCGGCCATTTCCTGGTCGCCGAGGCGGTCTTCATCGGGCTGGAGGAGTCGGTGAAACGGATGATTTCCGCGATTTCCGAAGGACGCGGCGAAACATCGCCGCTGTTGGAAGAGGGACGCGGCGAAACATCGCCGCTTTTGTCTCAAGGACGCCGCACATGATCATCGGCCTCGGCGTCGATCTCTGCGACATCCGCCGTGTCGAAAAAGTGCTGGAGAAATATGGCGAGCGCTTCACCCGCCGCTGCTTTACCCCGGTCGAGCGCGCCAGGGCCGATGGCCGAAAAGCCCGCGCCGCCACCTACGCCAAGAGATTCGCCGCCAAGGAGGCCTGCGCCAAGGCGCTCGGCACTGGGCTGGGGCAAGGCGTGGCCTGGCTCGACATGGGCGTGGTCAACGATTCTCACGGCCGACCGTCGTTGGCGCTGAGGGGCGCCGCCGCGGCCCGCCTCGTCCGCCTCACCCCGGCGGGCCATGAGGCGCGCGTGCACCTCACCCTGACCGACGAATATCCGCTCGCCCAGGCGCAAGTGATCATCGAGGCGGTCGCCAGGGTTTGAAAGCGGGAGACTGGCGGACGCCAGGACGATGGAAAATTCAGCCGCGCCGCAATCACGCGTAATCGCCATCAGTCCAGCCGCCGGTTCAGCGCCTTGACGGCAAGTTCCGTCCGGCTGCGGGCGTTGAGCTTATCGAGGATGCGGCTGACGTAATTTTTCACCGTGCCCTCGGCGAGGCGAAGCTGGGCGGCGATTTCCTTGTTGCCCTTGCCCGCGACGATCAGCTGGAGAATGTCGCTTTCGCGATCGGTCAGCGGTTCTTCCAGGCCGCCCGCGTCGCCGAGCCGGGGCGCGCGGCGGACGCGGCGGAATTCGTCGAGCAATTTGCGCGCGACATTGGGCGCGAGACGCGACTGGCCGCGCGAAACGGCGCGGATCGTGTCGAGGATTTCGCTCTCCTCGGCGTCCTTGAGCAGATAGGCCTGGGCGCCGGCGCAGATCGAATCGAAGATCAGGTCGTCGGTGTCATAGGTGGTGAGGATGATCACCTGCGCGTCCGGACAGTCGCGCACGATCTGCCGGGTCGCGGCTATGCCGTTGAGGCGGGGCATCTGGATGTCGAGCAGCACGACATCGGGCAAATAGCGGCGCGCCGCCTGCACGGCGTCGATCCCGTCGGCAGCCTGGGCGACGATTTCGAAATCTGGCTCGAGCGCGAGCATCGACGCAAAGGCCCGCCGGATCAATGGCTGATCTTCGGCGATCAGGATGCGAATAGGTTTTTCGGGCGGCAAAACATTTCCTCCGCCGCGACAAACGGCGACGCTCGATCGTCCAATTCCAGTGGTCGAAACCGGCCTTGCGTAAAAATCATGGCCGCTCGCCTCGACGGCGTCGTTGGAATTCCGCACGAAAGACGCCGCGCGCGCGGGCGCGACGCGGGCGTTCCTGGTGAAAACCTCAAATCGGACAATGCGCGGGCGCGATGACCTCGGCCCGCAGGCATTCGTCGCGATCAGAGGGCTGAAACACGGCAACCCAATCCGCAACCGGCGCCAAAGCGCCTGCCAGACGCTCTGCTGTTTTCCACAGCAAATTGTAAAGGCTTTTCCGAAAAATTGCAATTTTCTTTGAAAACAACTACATGCTGGAAGCAAAGGATTTGATTTGCTTGTCCCCGATGAATTGCGGCGGCCGGTTCGTCCGTAACCATCATCATCGATAACAACAATTTTCATCAAGACTTGTTGCGAAAACTACAGCATATTCCCGAAAAGTTGATCGACTTTTCGGATCAGAATATGCGTCAAAACAACGAAATAGCAGGGCGCGTGCGACTCTTTGATTTATGAACGCGCTCTAGAACGAGGTCGCCGTGGGGGCGACGACATCGATTCGGACGCCGCCGCTTTTCCTGGCGCGCAGATCGAAGGACGCGCCGATCAATTCGGCCTGTTCGCGCATGCCCATCAATCCGAAATGGCCCGCCGCGACTTCGCCCGTGTCGAAACCCTGCCCGTCGTCGGCGATGGACATGGTCAAGGCGCCCGAAAAATCGGCCGAAAGCCGCAGGCTCACACTGCGCGCATTGGCGTGCAGCTCGACATTGCGCAGCGCCTCCTCGGCGATGCGGTAGAGCGTCGCGGCCTCGGCGTTGCTCGCGGGGCGGGCGCGCTGGTCGATTTCGGCGAGCGCATGGACGCCGGTGCGCTCTGCGAAACGCGCTGCCAGCGCTTCGAGCGCCGCGCCGAGCCCCTGGGTTTCGATGGTTTGCCCGCGCAAATCGCCGAGCGCGGCGCGGGCGCGCGCCAGGCCCTCGCGCACAGCCGAATCGGCATGGGTCAGCTCTTCGATCAGGCGTGGCGAGGCGTCGGGTCCGGCGACCTTGCGGATCAGGCGCAACTGCGGCGCGAGCGCCACCAGCGACTGGACCAGCGTATCGTGCAGGTCGTGGGCGATGCGCAGGCGCTCGCGCATGACGGCGGCGCGGCGGGCCTCGTCGGCGCCGCGCGCCGCCTCGGCGCGCAGCTGGCGCAGATCGGTGACGTCGCGGCCCAGCGCCTGGAATTCGCCCGGGCCGGTCCGGTCGCCGACCCAATGAACGCTCCACCAGATCCACACCGGCCCGCCGTCCGGAAGCTTCAACTCCTGCTCGAACGAAGCGTCGCCGCGCGTCGCCAGCCGGGCGCGCCAGCCGTCCTCGGCGGCGGGCGCGCCGAACACCTCGTCGATCGCGCGGCCGAGCAGCAGGCGCTCGTCCTCGCCCAGCAGGGCGCAGGCGCAGGCGTTGACGAAAGTGATCCGCAGATCGGCCGAGAGACGGAACACCAGGTCGTTGGCGCTCTCGACGATGTCGCAATAAAGCGCCGCCTGTTCCTGGATCAGGCGCCCGGCGGCGGCGGCCTGTTCGGCGATCAGCCGCGCCTCGCGCCTTTCGCGGGCGAACTGACGCTCGACATCGCGCGCGCCACGGTCGGAGCTGGCGAAAAGCAGGAAGCGGTCCGAGGCGGCGTCATGCAGAACCGAAACCGAGAACGGCGCGGCGTCATCGGGCGACAGGCGCAGGCCAGGCAGGTCGAGCACGGCGCGACGGCCCTCGCGCAGAGTGTCGAATTCCGGCTCCATGGCAAAGAACACCGGAGAATTGGTGATCGGCGCGCCGGGCAAGGGAACCCAATCCATCAGCGGGCCGACGCGCTCGATCACGCGCAAGGATGCGTCGAGCCGGGCGTAGCCGAAGATGCGGCGGGACAAGGCAAGAGCCAGAATGGAATCGGACATGAGTGGAACTTAATGATTCCGAACGGCTTTGTCCCCCATCTTGTTACGCTGCGTCATGCCATGCCGTCGTCATGTTGCCGCCGCTGGGCCTCGCCCACCGCGACCGCGGTCATATTGACGATGCCGCGGGCGGTGATCGAAGGCGTCAGCACATGGGCAGGTTTGGCGGCGCCAAGCAAGATCGGGCCGACCGGCAGAGCGTCGGTCATGGTCTTGGTCATCTGATAGGCGATATTGGCCGAGGACAAATCCGGCATGATCAGCACATTGGCCTCGCCCTTCAGTCGCGATCGGGGCAGGACGAGATTGCGCACATCCTGGGAAAGGGCGGTGTCTGCCGCCATTTCGCCATCGACTTCGAGATCGGGCGCCTTTTGGCGGATGATTTCCAAAGCCTCGCGCATTTTGGCCGCCGCGGGCGAAAAACTGTCCGAGCCGAAATCGGAATGGGACAGCAAGGCGATTTTCGGCGTGACCCCGAAGCGGCGGACGTGAATAGCGCAGAGCAGGGCGGTTTCCGCGATTTCTCCCGCCGTCGGATCGCGCCGGACATGGGTGTCGGCCATGAAGAACGCGCCCTTGCTGCTGATGAGGAGGCTCATCGAGGAAAAATCGCTCACCCCCGGAGCGACGCCGATAATGTCCTTGAGATTTGCGAGCCGGGCGCCGAAGCGCCCTTCGAGGCCGCACAACAAAGCGTCGGCTTCGCCGCGAACCAGGGCCAGCGCGCCAATCACCGTGGCGTTGGTCCGCACCAGGGTGCGCGCGGCGCCGGGATTGACGCCGCGCCGGCCGGCGACGGCGAGCAAAGTGGCGACATAATCGTTGTAGCGCGGGTCGCTGTGCGGATCGATCAGTTCGAAATCGCGGTCGGCGGCGATCGACAGGCCGAAGGTTTTCAGCCTTTTCTCGACCACGCCGCGCCGGCCGATCAGGATCGGATGGGCGATCCCTTCCTCGACCACCGTTTGCACCGCGCGCAGCACGCGTTCGTCCTCGCCCTCGCTATAGACCACCCGTTTGGGGCTGGCCTTGGCCGCCTGCATCAGCGGCTTCATGATGAACCCCGAGCGATAGACGGTGCGTTCCAGCTTCTCCTGATACGCGGCGAAATCCTCGATCGGTTTTCTGGCGACGCCGCTCTCCATCGCCGCGCGCGCGATGGCCGGGGCGATGCGCAGGATCAGGCGCGGGTCGAAGGGCGAGGGTATCAGCGACTCCTTGCCATAGACCGGCGCGACCCCGCCATAGGCGCGCGCCACCACTTCGGAGGGCGTCTCGCGCGCCAGCGCCGAAATGGCCTCCACCGCCGCAAGTTTCATCGCCTCGTTGATCGCCTTGGCGTGAACGTCGAGGGCGCCGCGGAAGATATAGGGGAAACAGAGGACGTTATTGACCTGATTGGGATAATCCGAGCGGCCGGTGCAGAGCATGGCGTCGGGCCGGACGGCGAGCGCCTCCTCGGGCAGGATTTCCGGATCGGGATTGGCGAGCGCCAGGATGAGCGGCGTCGCCGCCATGGTTTTGACCATTTCGGGCTTGAGCACGCCGCCCGCCGAGAGACCAAGGAAGACATCGGCGCCGGGGATGATTTCGGCGAGCGTGCGCGCGGAGGTGTCCTGCGCGAAAGTCGCCTTGATCGGGTCCATCAGTTTTTCGCGGCCCTGATAGACCACGCCTTCGATGTCGGAGACGAAGATGTTTTCGCGCCGGGCGCCCAGGGCCACCAATAGTTCGAGGCAGGCGAGCGCCGCCGCGCCGGCGCCCGAGGCGACGATCCGCGCCTGCGAAATTTGCTTGCCGGCGAGGGCGAGGCCGTTACGCACGGCGGCGCCGACGATGATCGCCGTGCCGTGCTGGTCGTCGTGGAAGACCGGGATCGACAGCCTTTCGCGCAGCCGCCGTTCGACCTCGAAGCACTCGGGCGCCTTGATGTCTTCGAGATTGATCCCGCCGAATGTCGGCTCCAGCGCCGCGATGGCGTCCACCAGCTTCTCGACGTCGCGCGCGGCGATTTCGATGTCGAAGACGTCGATGCCCGCGAATTTCTTGAACAGGACCGCCTTGCCCTCCATCACCGGCTTGGCGGCGAGCGGACCGATGTCGCCGAGCCCCAGCACTGCGGTGCCATTGGTGATGACGGCGACGAGGTTCTGGCGGATGGTGAAATCGGCGGCCTTGGCAGGATCGGCGGCGATTTCGAGGCAGGGCGCGGCCACCCCGGGCGAATAGGCGAGCGCAAGGTCCCGCTGGTTGCCGAGCGGCTTGGTGGCGCGGATCTCCATTTTGCCCGGCCGCGGACGGGCATGATAGACCAGCGCGTCCGACCGCAGATCGGACGATGGGCGTTCTGACATTACGAACCCTCCGGTATGGTCGGCGAAACGCGCGCGACCAGGAAGCGCGTTCGGAAATCATCGAGTTCGAACGCGCTCTGTTAACTCATTGTTTTTACGCATATTCTGATCCGAAAAGTCTAACAGCTTTTCGGGAATATGCTTAGAGCTTGGTTCCGGCCGCCGGTTTCGCGGGTTTCTCCGGGCCGGGCGAGCCGGTGACGTCGAGCCGGTTCAGGAAATCCGTAGGGTCTTCTATATGCATGAATTCGCTCATCTTGAGCGGCGACCCCTTCCCCTTGACGGTGAGGGTCAGCACTTTGGGGTCGGCGACGAACCGCTCCAGCTCCTTGGCGACGATGGCGATGGCCGGCGCGCCGGAAAACAGCAGCGGCGCCTGGGCGATGATGGCGCGCCAATCCTCCTTGACCGAGGCGGGCGTCTTGCCCTGGCTGAGCGAGGCGAAGGCGACGACCTTGTCGAACAGGCCGGCGTTGGCCACTTCGATCCGCGCCCAGTCGAGCGTGGCGTCGAGCATCGCCTTTTCGCGCGCGTCCTTGTCGCCGAGGAAGGCCGTTTCGTTGAGATTCGAGAACTGGGCGCTGATCGCGACGCGGCCGATCTTTTTCAGGTCGATGGTGTAATTCTTGAGCTGGTAAGTCTTGGTTGCGGGGTCATAGACCCCGTCGATGGTCAAATCGGCGTCGATTTCCGGATAGCCATAAGCGTTGAGGACGGCGCCCAGACGCGATTGCGGCGGCATTTTCAGCGACAGGCCGGTCAAGGAAGCGGCGGCGTCGAGCGGCGCGCCCTGGGCGTCGAAATTCTGGTCGATCCTGGCCGGGCCGATGTGAAGCGTGATGCGATTGCCGCCGGGCGCGCCTGCGGGCGTGCCCTTGTCCACGGCGGCAATCTCGCCGCCCTCCCAGGCCAGATGGGAAAAACGCAGCGCGGCGCGCGCGGGATCGCCCGCGCGCAAGGCGGCGGCGAGGTCGCTCAGGGAGACGCGGTCGATCTGCAAAGCCCCGAAATGGAGGGTGGAATCCCCGGCGTCGTCGGGAATCACGCCGTCGGTCGAGGCGATGGTCAGATTTTGCGCGCCGCCGTCGGCGACCTTCTCGGCGACAATGTCCTTGACCGTGAGCTTGTCGCCCGCTGCGGTCTTGATGTCGGCCTCGGCGATGCGCGCCTCGCCAGCGGTCATCCGCTGAAACATCGCGGCGGCGGCCTCGCGGGTCAGCGCGCCCGAAAACAGCTTGGTCGCCTCGTCCTGGGTGAGGTTGCAATCCTTCAAGGAGATGTCCTTGAAGGCGACCTTTCCGCCATGGCCGTCGTCGAGCGTGGCCTGGGGAATGGCGAGATCGGCGGCGTCGGAAGACGCGGCGGACAGACCCAGTCCCAGGCTCAGACCAAGGACGAGGAGAGCGGCGCGAAAAAATTGCGGCATGTCGTGTCTCATCCGTGCAGTTTCGGTGGATTCGCCGGGTTTGCCAAGGTCCGGCCCGTTCGACGCGACGCTGCCGCCGCCCAACCGCCATTTAGGCGAGTCGCGTGTCGAATGTCTGGCGAGAAGTTGGAAATCGCGGCGCCGATCACTATTTTAGTCGGCGAATCGGGATGTTGGAGCTGCCGAATGGTGGATGTAGTCACACGCGAGGAGGTGAAGGCGGGGCTGGCGGACCAGTCGATCGTTCTGGTTGACGTGCGCGAGCCTCATGAATTTGCGGCGGGACATATTCCGGGTTCGATGAGCCTGCCGCTGTCGCGCTTCGACCCTTCGAAACTTCCGCAAGACAAGCGCGTCGTCTTCGTGTGCCGCTCCGGCCGGCGCACGCTCATGGCGATCGAAATGTCGCGGCTTTTCGGCCGTGGCGACGCCACCGCCCATTACGCCGGCTCGTTGCTGGACTGGGCCGGCGCCGGCGAGCCGCTGGAATATTAGAGCGTTTCCCGGCCATATTAGCGCAATCTGCCGAGGGGATTTCGCGCCGTGGCAAGGAGGGTGGCGACGGCCGTGTCGGGGACACGGCCGAGCCGGCCGACGCAGCGACGGCGCGAAAGCCCCCGGCCCGAAGGGTTCGCTTTCGGCGGACGCCCGGTGCGGCGCGCGCCTCGACCGCATCCCCGATGCGCTCTTCGGCGCGCGCCTGCCGGATCGTCTCCCCGAAAGCGAACAGATTGCGTCAATATGGTCGGAAAACGCTCTAGCTCAAGCGTTGGCGACCGCTTTTTCCGGGAGCGCCGGCTCGGGCGGATCGATGGGGCGGGGCAGGGCCGGCGGCGCGCAAAAAGCCCAGTCCGCGGCGCGCTCGTGTTCGAGCAGGCTCCAATGGATCAGTTCGAGCCTTCCGTCGAAATGTTCGGCGATCGCCGTGCAGGATTCGACGAAATCGCCGGTGTTCACATAAGTCACGCCGTCGATGTCGCGGATCGTGGCATGGTGGATATGGCCGCAGATCACGCCGTCGGCGCCGCGCTTGCGCGCCTCGGCGGCCAGGGTGCGCTCGAAGTCGCCGATGAAATTCACCGCCTTCTTGACCTTGAGCTTGGCCCATTTCGAAAACGACCAGTAGGGCAGGCCGAGCTTGCGCCGGCCGCGATTGAACCAGCTGTTGATCCAGATCGCGAAATCATAGGCCCAGTCGCCGAGATGGGCGAGCCAGCGGGCGTGACTGACGACAATGTCGAACTGGTCGCCGTGAATCACCAGCATTTTTCTGCCGTCGGCGGTTTTATGGACGACATGGTCGATCACTTCGACGCCGCCGAATTCGAGGCCGAGAAAATCGCGGGCGAATTCATCGTGGTTGCCGGGCACGAACACCACGCGCGCCCCTTTGCGCACCCTGCGCAGCAGTTTCTGCACCACGTCGTTGTGGGCCTGCGGCCAGTGCCACGACTGCTTGAGCCGCCAGCCGTCGATGATGTCGCCGACCAGGAACAGCTCCTCGGATTCGTTGTGTTTCAGAAAATCCAGCAGCAGATCGGCCTGGCAGCCGCGCGTGCCGAGATGGACGTCCGAAATGAACAGGGTGCGGTATTGGTGGGTCGCCTGCGGCTCGGCCAGTACATCGCTATCAACGTCGGAGTTGGCGTTCATGGTCATGCCTGCTGATGCGTTCATGCCCAACGTGCTGCCATCTTATTGTTGCGCCAGGATGACAATATTGCTTTTAGTCGCGGGATGACCCCATTGCTTTTAGTCGGGAAATGACTCCTGGAATTCTGCTCAAGATTCTTTCGACGCTCGCCTTTACCGTGATGGCGGTGGGCGTGCGCGTGGCGAGCCCGCGCATCCCGCTCGCGGAAATCGTGTTTTTCCGCTCGGCCGTGGCGCTGGCGCTGCTGTTGCTTTGGCTGGCGGCGACCGGCGCGTTTCCCGGGGCGCTGGCGACCCGGCGCCCGTTTGGCCATCTCGGGCGCGGCTTGACCGGCGCGGCGGGCATGTTCGCCAATTTCGCCAGCCTCGCTCTGCTGCCGCTCGCCGACGCCACCGCCTATTTCTACGCCTCGCCGATTTTCGTCACCGTGATCGCGGCGCTGGGCTTGCGCGAAAAAGTCCATGCCAGCCGCTGGCTGGCGGTGCTGATCGGTTTTGGCGGCGTGCTCGCCATGCTCGCCGAGCATGTCGGCTCTGGCGGTTTCGCCAAGGTCTTGGGCGCCAGGACTCTGGGCGCCCAGGGGCTGGGCGCCGGCGTGGCGCTGGCCGGGGCGGCGTTCGCGGCCCTGTCGATGATCCAGACCCGGCGGCTGGCGCTCTCCGAACACACCGCCGCCATCGTGTTTTATTTCACGCTTCTCACCACTTTCGCCGGCGCCGCCGTGCTCGCCCTCGCTCAGGCCGCGCCCTCGCTCCTGCCGTCGCAGGCCTTTGTCGCGCCGCGGGCGGCGGACTGGGCGGCTTTGATCGGCGCCGGGCTGATGGGCGGCTGCGCCCAGATTTTCGTCACCGCGTCCTATCGCTACGCCGACGCCTCGCTGCTCGCTGCTTACGATTATTTCGCCATGGTCTGGGCCGTGCTCGCCAGCGTGATCTTCTTCGGCCAATGGCCTTCGACCATGGTGTTTTTCGGCGCGGCGGCCATCGCGGGATCGGGCCTGCTGGCGCTGCTCGGCGAGCGGGTTTTCGTTTCCATCGCCTCCGTCGAATGAACCGCGCCGATCCGGAGCGCGCGCATGGCGGCAGAACTGGCGGCAAGACACGAACGCCTCGCGCCGTGGTCATTTCCTGCGGCAATGACGCCGTTCGGCGGAAAGCGGAAGGCCGCGGGCGTCGCCGACAAGCGCAAGGATGGGGGGAAGCGGTCCTAGGCCGAAGGCCGGTCTATGAGGGACATCGGTCAAAGGCCCAATGGCAAGGCTGCGCCATATGCGGACAATCGTCGAACGCTCCCTGGTCCGGTTCGAGACCCCACGCGAGTCTGGAGTCGGCAAATGCAGGACGGCGGCAGAACGTCCCTTGTCCGACGTGGCGGAGGCCGACGGGGCCCTTCAGGCTTTCGCATGTTACGGGCCGGCAGCCTTTCCAAGTCCAAAAGCTATCGCGTTGCGGCGCCTTTGCGTGGAGAAAAAGGCGCTCTGCCTGACGCGCGGGCGCGCGTTCAGAACGCTACCGTGAAGGCTCCCTTGATCGCATTGTCGTTGGCGCCGGAGCCGATCTGGCCCGAATAATAGAGGCCAAGGGCGACGGTCTGCGTCACGCGCCAGTCGACACCCAGTTCGGCGGCCAAAGCGTCGCGGGCGATGGGCGCGCCGAAGACGGTGAAAGGCGTGGCGGGAGCGCTGGCGAAGGCCAAGCGCGCGGACGGGTCCACGTCGCCATAGACATGCCGCCACCCCAGCATGACGCGCGCGATCAGCGGCAGACCGTCGAGCGGGGCGATCTCCGAGCGCACGCCGATCGTCGACGCACCGAAGCCATAGGAGCCCGCAAAACCATTGAGCGCCGCGTCGCCGCCGCTTTCGGTGAAACCGTCGGTTTCGACGCGCATGGCCAGGAAGCCGGCGAAGGGCTCGAACCAGCTCTCGCCGCCATACCCTTGCAGCGCGAGCCGCCAGCCGGCCTCGCCGAAGGCCTGCAGGGTGTCGCCGTCGTAGCCGGAGCCGTCGGCCTCGCCGAAGCCTGGGAAGACGACGTCGCTGTTGGTGTTGTAATGGTTGAACGTGTAGAAGCCGCCGCCGCGCAATTGCAGCGCCTGCTGGCTCGTCCCGCCATAGAGTCCGATCGAGGTCGAATTCGATCCGCCCGCTCGAGGCGCGGTCGGGATCGCTCAGATCGGAATGGGTGTAGCTGGTCGCCAGGCCGAGGCGATATTGGTTGTCCAGCGTCGCGTCGGCGCCGAAGACGAAGCCGTCGAGCCAGCGGTTGAGCGAAGCGGCGTTGCCGTCGCCGCCGATGTGGCCGCTGGAGCCGAAGCCCTGGCCCCAGGTCTGGACCACCGGCGCCAGGCCGGGCGCGTTGACATTGGCGGTCGCCATGAAGGCGCCCGGCCCGCTGGTTTGCAGCGCGCCATAGGGGCTGGCGAGACGATCCAGAACCGCTTCGCGCGGCAGGCGCAAATCCTCGATGGCGGCCGAGATCGCGCTGGCGTGGATCTCGCCGGAGAGCGCGTTGAAGGCCTGCTGCGCGCCAGCCGGCGTCTGCGTGACGACGGCGCTATAGAGCGGCGAGGCGAAGCCCAGGGGCTGGAGCGTGTTGGCGACGGCCAGCTGATTGGGCGTCTGCGCGACCGAGGCGAAATCGGCGATCGCCCTGAACCGCATATAGACGTCGTTCGCGTCGTAGGTCAGAACGGGCGATAGAAATGCCAGATTGGAAGATGTCGACAGAGTCGAAAATGCTCCAGTCAGGCCGCCTTGGGCGGTGATGAGCGTATAGGCGGTCGCGGCCGAAAAATTCCCCGGCGCCGCAGCGATCTGCACGCCCGCGCCATTGACCGTCAACGCGCCGCCGACGTTCAGCCTGTCGTTCTGGCCGGCGGCGTTGACATTGGCCACGAAGGTCGAACCCGAGGCGAATGTGGCCGCCCCGTTGACCTTCAGCGTCGAATAGGGGCTGACCAGGCCGGGCGCGACCGTCGATCCCGTTTGCGCGTTGAGGCTGCCGATCGTTCCGGAGCCGCCGATCGTCGCCCCCGATCCGATTGCCGCCGCGCCGGAGATGGTCCCGAGATCGACCAGGACGCCGCCCGTGACATTGGCGGTGTCGAGCGTCCCGACGGCGTAGTTGGTGAATGTTCCCGCCCTATTGGTCAGGCCGCCGACGATCGAACCGCTATTGGCCGCCGTTCCGCCATTGGTCACGCCGCCGGAAACGGAGCCTTCATTGGTGAAGGTCCCCGACGCATTGACGATCGCGCCGGTCCAGACCGCCTGGTTGTCGATCAGGCCGCCGGCGTTATTGCCGGCTCCCGTCCACGTTCCCTGGTTGGTGATCGTTCCGGTCGTATTGGCGCCGACCTTGACGTCGCCGTTCCAAAAGGCGCCGCTGGAATTGGTGATCACGCCCGTATTCGAGGCGACATTGGCGTTTTGCGTTGCGTTGTTGGTGTAGGTCCCCGAATTGGTCAGATCGTCGGTGGTGACGCCATTGTTGATGGTTGTCGCCTTATTGTCGATCGAGGCGAAGACGTTGGCGCCCGTCAGCGTGGTCACGCCTTTGGTCGTGGTCAGCGTCGAATTTCCGGCGATATTGTCGATCGACCCGCCGGTCGAGCCGATCGCGCCGGTGAGCGAGCCGTCCCGCAGCGCTCCGCCGGCGAGCGACACATTGTTGATCGTCTGCGCGAAGCCGCCGAGATCGAGCGCGCCGCCGGAATTGATGGTCGTCGCGGAAACGGCGCTGAAGGCGTTGGCGACGCCGCCCATCAGCGTGCCGGCGTTCACCGTCGTCGCGCCTGAATAGGTGTTGGCGCCGGTCAGCGTCAGCGTCGAGGAACTGGTGTCCTTGGTCAGCGCGCCGCCGCCGGAGATGACCCCCGACAGGGTCTGCGCGGCGCTGCTCGAATATTGCAGCGTCCCGTTGTCCGCGATCCCCCCGCCGTAAGACCCGCCGCCCAGCCCGCCGGCGCCGGCGATCTGCAGCGTCAGACCGCTGCTAATGAACGTGGTTCCGGTATAGGTGTTGGCGCCGGTCAAGGTCAGGGTGGCGCCGCCAGAACCCGCAACTTGCAGACTTATTCCGCCCGGTCCGCTGGTACCGTCCTGGATGACGCCGGCGAAGGCCGAATTGGCGGTGTTGAGGATCGTCAGCGTCGCCGCCGTGCCACTGTTGGTGATCGTGCCGGCGCTCGTGCCGGTGAGATTCCACGCGGTTTGCAAGAAGCCGTTGATGTCGAGCGTCGCCGGTGTCGCGCCGGAGCCGACCGTCAGCCCGCCCTGCAGGTCGAAGATCGGGAGCGAGCCCTCGGCGTTGCCGATCTTCAGGGTTCCTCCGTCGACCGAGGCGGCGCCGGCCGTTGGGCTCGACACGAGCCCCGCCGGCGCCAGAACCACCGTGCCGGTGTCGGTCGCCGAACCGAAGTGAACAGTCGTTCCGGGCCCGCCGTTGAAGTCCATCGTGTTGGCCGAGGCTAAGGTCAGCGTATTGCCGCCGGTCGCGCCGAACGTCGCCGAGACGCCCGAAATGATATCCAGATTGTTGGATAGCGTTCCGGTGAAATTGCCCTTGAGGGTCGAATTGCCGGCGAAGGTTACGGTTCCCGTGCCGAGCGCGAGCGCATTGCCGATCTGCAGCGTCCCGGCGCCGATCGTGGTCCCGCCGGAATAGATGTTGGCGCCGGTCAGCGTCAGCGTCGAGGAACTGGTGTCCTTGGTCAGCGCGCCGGGGCCGGAGATGACCCCCGACAGAGTCTGGTTGGCGCTGCTCGAATATTGCAGCGTCCCGATGTCGCATATCCCCCCGCCGTAAGACCCGCCGCCCAGCACGCCGGCGCCGCCGATCTGCAGCGTCCCGGCGTCAACCGCCGTCGGGCCGGAATAGGTGTTGGCGCCGGTCAGCGTCAGGGTCGAAGAACTGGTGTCCTTGATCAGCGCGCCCGCGCCGGAGATGACCCCCGAAAGGGTCTGGGCGGCGCTGCTCGAATATTGCAGCGTCCCGTTGTCGAATATCCCCCCGCCGTAAGACCCGCCGCCCAGCACGCCGGCGCCGCCGATCTGCAGCGTCCCGGCGTCAACCGCCGTCGGGCCGGAATAGGTGTTGGCGCCGGTCAGCGTCAGCGTCGAAGAACTGGTGTCCTTGATCAGCGCGCCGGCGCCGGAGATGACCCCCGAAAGGGTCTGGGCGGCGAAGCTCGAATATTGCAGCGTCCCGTAGTCATTGATCGCGCCGCCGTAAGACCCGCCGCCCAGCACGCCGGCGCCGCCGATCTGCAGCGTCCCGCCGCCGCCGATATTCGTCACGCCGGTGTAGGTGTTGGCGCCGGTCAGCGTCAGCGTCGAGGAAAAGGTGTCCTTGATCAGCGCGCCGGCGCCGGAGATGACCCCCGAAAGGGTCTGGTTGGCGCTGCTCGAATATTGCAGCGTCCCGTTGTCGAATATCGCGCCGCCGTAAGACCCGCCGCCCAGCACGCCGGCGCCGTCGATCTGCAGCGTCCCGGCGCCGATCGTCGTCGCGCCGCTGTAGGTGTTGGTCCCGAACAGCGTCAGCGTCCCGGCGCCCGTTTTTATCAGTCCACCGGCGCCGGTGATGTCGCCGGTGACATGAGTCACTGCCCGCGCGTTGTCGATCTCGAATGTTGTTGTCGCGTTCAGCGTCAGATTTGGCAGGCTGCTGGCCAGTCCGCTGGAGCCACCTTGGTTCAAAAAAGTCGGATTTGTCCCGCCAAAGACGATTGTTCCGTTGGTTACGCTCCAGGTCCCCGCGTTGGCTCCCGAAAATTGAAGCTGGTTTACGGTAAAAGTTCCGCCGCCGAGGTTGACGTTGTTGGTCCCGGAAGCTGGGTTCACGAGTTGTGCTGTAACGGTCGCGCCGTTTGGGACGCCGTTTGGCGTCCAGCCTGTCGTATCCGTCCAATTGCCGCTCACGGTGCGCGTGAACGTCGGGTTGCCGGTCGTGACGTCGAGTATGAGCGTGCTGTTGACGGCCGGAGAATCGCCCGCCAGATTCACGAAGATCGCGGTGGCGTTGGAGGCGAGGGACACAGGCAGGAAATTGGCGGAGCTACCCGGGTCCACGGTGACGCTGCTGATTGGGGGCGCGCCCGAGAAAGTGAAGGCGAAACCGTCGAAGACGTCGGCGCAGGGCAGTTTCGTCGTGCAGAACGGCAGGGCCGAGTTGTTGACGATGGTGATCGTCGTGTCGGAGATCGAAGTCGTCGTCAGGGTGAGGAAGTCCTCGTCGAACGTCACCGGGACGATGGGCAGAGGTGCGTTCGTAGGCCCGCCCGGCCCGGTATAGTCCATGAGGTTGCAGGTCGCGTTCGTCTGCGGATCGCAGACCCCAGGCGGCGAGTTCGTCCCGCCAAACCAAGAATTGGCCGTCACAGTCGAGCCATCCAGCCCGGCCTGAGCCGGAGCGCTGCCGATCACAACCGACGAGGCTGCCGCCGCGGCGGCGAACATAAATCGAATCTCCATCGGCCGATCCCCCGCTTGCTTAGACAGGCGGGTCCGCCAACGAGAACGCATCGATGCCGATTGCCGACCGAAAGGTGGAGAAATCATCGGCCGGCGCCCCCGAACGACCCGACCGTCACTTCGCTCGAACCGCCTTAAGTTCTCGTCGTGACGATTTGCGAAAAACTAAAACATGGCGAAGTCGCGACCGCAACGGAAGGCCCGTCTCGATGAGGCCATATTCCTGGGCCCGCGCGCTTTCGCGCCCGAGAGTGACAATTATACAACGTGAGCTGTTCCAAATTGATGCGTATCTCTTGCGGCGGCGCGGGTGCGCCGCGCCACTGGCGAATGGGCGCGCCGCCGTCAAACCTCAGAGATTTGAACTCGATCCCCGATAGTCAAAGCTCTCTGACCCGGGTCGCCACTTGGGGTTCCCCTCTCCGCGCCGACACGTTGCGGCGCGCGACCGCAGTGACCGGTTCGAGGCTATGAAGAGACGATCAGGGCGGCAGGCCGATAGTCCCATCTGGGTCGACCGGACACGGTCGCCGAATATCCTGCGGATGACGGCTTGGAGCCCATCTCGGCCATTATTGGAGACGGCGCTGAGCGTCCGCAAACATCCGGTCCTGGCCGCTCGATATCGTCATAAAGGCAACGACCCGATTGGCGCGGCATGAACAATCCGTTCGATATTCCAAACGATTTCGGATAATATGCCAAACGCAACGGGGCGACGGGGCAGCAGCCTGCCGAGTTAACTTGGGCTAAAGCGCTCCGTCATGCCCGCCCGTGTGGCGGGCATCCACGCCGAGGGGAGCAGCGAGCGGTTGGCGTTCGTGGGGCGCGGCATGGCGTGGATGACCGGGACAAGCCCGGTCATGACGGTCAAGAGTTAGCGCCTAAAAACTTTGACAGATCGCCTTAGGGAATGGTCGGAAAGGCGAAATGGGCGTCGAGGGCAAGGACAAACAAAAAGCGCTGGAGGCGGGGGCGATCGCGCTCTCGGGGCAACTGGGCCGCACGGTCCAGCGGCTGCGCAAGTCCTATAATCTCTCCCTTTCCGAACTCTCCGA
The DNA here is from genome assembly GCA_963703385.1 of uncultured Pseudomonadota bacterium. GTDB lineage: Bacteria > Pseudomonadota > Alphaproteobacteria > Rhizobiales > Beijerinckiaceae > Rhodoblastus. The sequence goes on along the minus strand of OY969816.1, from coordinate 1,584,903 downwards.
GCAGGCCGGCGTCGCCAAGTCGATCATCAGCCAGATCGAGCGCAACGAGACCAATCCGACGCTGGCCACCATCTGGCGGCTGGCCCAGGCGCTCAACGTGCCGATCGAACGGGTGTTGCAGGACCGCGACGATACCGCCTTCATCGAAAAGGTTTCGCGCGGCGACACGCCGATGCTGGTGTCCGACGACGGCAAGTGCAGGCTCGCGGTCACCGGCTGGATCAAGACCGTGGAATGGCTGCAATGCTATGATTTCTTCGCCGAATCCGGCGGCGCGCTGGAATTGGAGGCCCATCAGCGCGGCGCGGTCGAAAGCCTTTCGGTGATCCAGGGCGAATTGCAGGTCGAGGTCGGCGGCGAAAGGGAAACGGCGCGCGCCGGCGAGACCTTGCGCTACCGCGCCGACCGGCGGCATGTCATCCGCAACCTGTCTCCCATGCCGGCGCGGGCGGAGATGATTTGCATTCTGAAAGCGGCAGTGATGGAGTAAGGCCGCCTCAACTGGCGGAGGGTCGCCGTGAAGCGCAACCGCCGCCGATGAAGCCTACCGTCCCACTCCCGCAGCGGAACTGGATTCGAGTTTTGCAAGAATTTTGAGTCTTGCAAGAATTTTTTCGGCCAAGGCATTGTAGTTTCTATCGAAATGGTGATTTCCGCTGGTCTCGACGATCTCGGCGCCGGGATTTGCGATCGTGGCGCAGGACGCGGCTTTGTCATCCTCGCCATATAAACACTGGATCTTTTTGCCGGGAATGGCCGCCAGTTGCGGTCCGGTGGCGAGCGCGTCCTTGCTTGGCGCGGCGCCCAGCCAGCCGACGACGCGGATCTGCCAGTCGGCGGCCTTTTCGGGACCGAGCAGCGAAACCAGCTTGACCTTGTCGCGCAAGTTCTGGGGCAAGCCGTTGTAGACGAAAGGCGCGACGTCCGCCCCGAAGGAATAGCCGATCAGGGCCACATCGTCCGCGCCCCACTTGCGGGAATAGGCCTCGATGATCGCCGCGACGTCCTGCGTCGTGCGCGCGGGGCTCTTGCGGGCCCAGAAATAGCGCAGGCTGTCGAGGCCGACGACATTCACGCCGTCCTTGTGAAGCCGTTCGGCGATGGTCTTGTCGAGATCGCGCCAGCCTCCATCGCCGGAAATGACAATCGCCAGAAGGTGAGAAGGTTTTTGCGAGGGCAGTTCGACGATTGGCAGGTTGTCCAAAGTCTTTCCCGACGGTTTGATCGCGCGCGAGATCAGGCCGACGAGTTCATTGCCGTCGCCGGAGGCGAGCGCCACCCGCGTCGCCGAGAGGCCGGCGTCGGTCCATTTCCGGAAATGCGCCTGGTCTTCCAGCGCATAGGCGGGCGTTTCGCCAAGCATCCACAGGCCATTCAGGACCGGCGGCGACGCATAGACAAAACCTTTTCCTTGCGCTGCCGGCGGGGCTTTGGCGCAGACCGGCGCAGCGGTGTCGAGTTCGGCGGTCGGATCGATGGTCACTGCGCCCGCGAACGTGTTGGGCAGCGCCTGTGACAGCGCGAGCAAGGCGGCGGTCCCGCCGGGGCCGGCGCCCGCGAGCAGCGGCAGATGATAGCCTGCGCCGGTCCGTTCGCGCTGGATCAGCTTGCTCAAGGTCTCCGCGTCGCCGAGCAGGTTCAGACATTTCGGGGCGCCGCGCGCGATGCGGTCGAGATAGATGTTCGTGTTGACGCCGACCGCGATCGCTCCGCGTCCGGCGAGCGCGCGCAGCATGTCGCGCGCTTTGTCGTCCCAATCCTTCGAACTCGAAATAGATTTGCACATAGGCCGCCGCCTCGCCGTTGGGCTCGGCGAGCAGGATGCGGCCATAGGGTCCGCCGTCGCGCTCGACGACGGCGACGCGCGGCAGGAAGAACGCGGCCAGGAGAACGACGAGGACGAGAAGGCCGAGGACGAGGCCCGCCAGGATCAGGCGCAATCTCATGCCCGGCTTTCTCGGTCGCGCTGGCTCGACGAGATCAGGCTCAAAATATCGGCGATGGCCGCATAGGGGCCGAGCGCGCCGCTGACCGCGAGATAGCGCGGCGCCCATTCGGGGCCGAACTTGTCCTTGAACAGCCTCAGGCCCTCGAAATTGTAAAACTGCTTGCCGTGGCGCCAGGCCAGCGAGCCGATCCTGTGCCAGATCGACGAGAGCGGACCCGCTTCGACGCCACTCAAGGGCGCGACGCCCAAGCTGAAGCTGTGAAAACCCCGTTCCTTGAACGCCAGCAGCAGGCTGATGAACATGAATTCCATCGTATAGGGCGACTTCTCGCCGACATGCCGCATCAGGCCCGCCGTCGCATTCGCCCCATCCGCCGAAGCCATCACCGTCACGAAGGCGACCGGGACGCCCGCCTGGCGCACCAGACCGATCCACTGCCGCCGCACATAGTCGCGGTCGTAAGCGGCGACGGAAAAGCCTTTCTCGGGGACATTCTTTTCCGCCATCCATTGCGCCGAAATGCGCTCGGCCTCGGCCAGCGCGCCGGCGTTCCGGTCAGGCGGAAAAAGTTCGAAGGACAGGCCGTCGCGCGCGCCGCGCTTGGCCGAATAGCGCAGGCTCTTGAAACGGCTGGCCGAGAGATCGAAAGCATCGAGATCAACCATCGCCTCCTCGCCCAGCTTGACCACCGACAGGCCGGCGTCGAGGTAGGCGCGCAGGCTTTCCGGCGGAACCTGGTAGAAGGCGGCGCGGCCGCCGTGCTGGCTGGCGAGGGCGATGAACGCGTCGATCAGCTCTTTTCTTTCGCCTTCCGGACCGACGGGATCGAACAAGGCGATCCAGCTTCGCCACTTCTTGCCATACATCAGGAAGGACCGGCCGGAGTGCGAGAACAGCAGGCCCTTGTCCCCCATCAGGGCGAGATAGGCCGCGCTTTGGCTTTGATCGGCGAGAATTCGCTCGGCCCGCGTCAAAGCTTCGGGGTCCGGCGCGACGAAACGGCCCTGCGGCGGGCGCAACAACGCCCACAGTCCCCATCCCAGGGCGAGGACGCTCGCGCCGCTCAAGGCGCGCAGCGCGCGCGGCGCCTGGGCGAAGAAGCCGAAATCGAGCCAGGCGTTCTGGCCGCTGGCCAGGGCTTCGCGGAAAGCGAAGAAATAAATGCCGAAGGCGCCCAGAAGAACGACGCCGATCGCCGCCAGCCAGTTCCGGCTGAATGGGTGGTCCAGCATGAGCGCGCCAGCCCGGAACTGGCTTTTCGTGGCCAGCAGCATCGTGACGAAAACGAAGAGAACGCCCGCCTCGCTATAGGCGAGGCCCTTGCCGAAAGACATGGCGATTTCGATCGTCGCCAGCGCCAGGGCGAGCCACCACGCCGCCCTTCGACGATACAGCAGCCCCTGGCCCAGAAACAGCATGGAGACGCCGACCAGACCGCCGGAAAAATTCGCGGCCTCGACCAGCCAGAGCGGCGCGAGGCGCTCCAGCAGCAGCAACCGCCCCTCGAAGGCCGGCGTCGCGCCCGAAATCAGCAGCATGACGCCGATGGCGAAGGCGAAGCCGCCCAGCAGCAGCGGCGCCAGGCGCTGAATCGCCTGAACCACGGGATCGCGTTCGATCCGGCGCCTGAAAAAAGGCAGGCCAAGTTCGAACCCGGCGAGCAGCGCCACCGCCAGGAATAGCGGGATGATGAAATAGATGAAGCGATAGGCGACCAGGGCCGCCGCTATGTCGGTTTTCGAGGCGTGCTGGCCCAGAACCCAGATCACGATCGCTTCGAATACGCCGAGGCCGCCCGGAATCGTGCTGAAGGCGCCGATGGCGGAAGCGGCCGAGAACACCGCGACAAAGCCGACAAATCCCATCGGGGTTTTGGGCAGAAGAACCCAGAGCGCGAGCGCCGCGCCGGTGAGTTGGATCGCGGCGAGCGCCACTTGCGCGCTCGCGACTGCGGGTTTGGGCGAGACGATCTCGAACTGCAGGATGCGCAAGGTTCGATTGGAGCCGGCCAGGATCACGGCCATAATGAGCGCAAGAATGGCGAGAGAAATCACCCGCACCCAATCCGGCGGCAGATTGATCAGTTCGCCGACATCCTGCGCCTCGACCAATCCGGCGACGGCGGCGACGCCGGCGAGTTCCAGCGCGAAACCGCCGCTGATGAACAACAGCAGGCGCGCAATCTTTTCGGTGGGAACGCCGAAGCCGCGATAGATGCGGTAACGTATGGTCGCCTTGGTCAGTGGCGCAAAGCCGATCGATTGGCCGACGGCGTTGGCGCAGAAGCCGGAGAGAAGGCTTGCGACGAAGGGTACGCGTTCGCGGACATAGCCGACCGCGAAGGCGTCGCGGGCGACCAGCGCGAGGAAGCTGAGCAGCGTTCCCGCGCCCGCCAGAACGAGAATCGACGGGCGCATGTGAAACAGCGTCGACAGCATGGCGTGGTAATCGATCAACGCGATGTCGCGCCCGAGGATGAGCAGCAGAGCCCCTCCCGCGGCGAGAATGCCGAGCGGCTGGTATAACCTGGTCAAATTCCGTCTCTCGATGTCGTCGGGCTCGATTTGTCCGCAGTTTTCCATTCGTTCGACTGGCAATTCGTTCGACCGGTTGGAATTGGGTCGCTGTGACGACGCCAGCGCTTCTATAGTCATACTATGACCCAAATTTGCCCAAAATCGCGGCGCCGGCGCAGAATTTTCGTCGCGGTCGCCAGGCGCGAGTTCGTGACGCCTGTTCGCGACGCGTTTTCGTCGCCGCCTACGCCCGCAATCGGCGAAGCCAGGCGGTCAGGGCCGATTGTCGCCGTGGCGGAAATCGGTCAAGGATGGACGAGCGCGGCTTGTTGATTTCTCCCTGTCCTGGCCGAACCGTCAGAGAACGGAAACAAATTCATGCGACCGTCCGGCCAATATGATCGAGAGGCGTTTTCTGTGCGAGGAATGACGACCGATTTGAGCAAGCCGCATCTTTTCAGGGCTTTCGCCGCCTCGGTCGCGGGGCTCGCCAGCGCCATCAAGACCGAAAACGCCTTCCGGCTGGAAGTCGCGGTTCTGGTCGCGGCCGTTCCCGTCTCTTTTGTTCTGACGCCGGATTATTTTCGCCGCGCCGAACTGATTGCGTCCCTGCTGGCGGTGCTGGCGGTCGAACTGCTCAATACGAGCGTCGAGAAATTATGCGACCGCACGACGCCGCAGATCGACCCCGCCATCGGGATCATCAAGGATCTGGGCTCAGCGGCCGTGTTCTGCGCGCTGCTGATGGCCGGCCTGCTGTGGATCGGCGCCGCCCTCGCAAGATTTGCATGAATCGCGCGGGATTCGGCAATTTCGAAAAAGCGGGAAAAATGGACCAAGTCGGCGCCGTCATCAGACCGGGCTACAGGGTCGCCTCGGGCCAGGCCTTCGAGGGCCATGACCAGCGCTTCAACGAGGATGGCGGGACGATCAGGCTGCAAATCCCGAAATTCAGGGAACGCGGCCTCGACATCGACCAATATTTCGGCGGCGGAATTGACGAGGCCTATGTCGCCGCAACCCTCGGCTGCGACATCAGCCCGCGAAGAATGACCATCGTGCGGCCTGAATATCATTTTAGATCAGTACGCTGGACCGACAAGTTCGACCAGCAAAGCCCTGGGTTCACGGAAGATTTCTATCTCAGCCCGGCCGCGATCCTGTTCGCGGGAAAAAGTTTCAAGGCGCTGATTTACATTCCGGCTCCGGAAACAAAGCCCGCGCATGTCCATCCGCCGACAACGATCGAGGTGATCGCGCAAAAGATCGACCGCATCAAATACGGCGACCGCGTGACGCTGCTTTATTCGCCGGAAGCGATCCGGATAGAAAATTCGTAGAGAGGTTTTCACCCGGCGCGAGGCCGGGTTTTCCGCGCTCACGAAATTCGCTCAAAAAATTCAGCCGCCCGCCGCGACGACCTCGGCTTCGACGTCCGGTTCGAGCATTTCCTCGCACAGGCAGGGCGCGTGGAACAGGTCGCCGGTCCACATGCCGCGCATGGTGTGGCTGGCGACCGTCAGCCAGATCCCGAGCAGAAGCAGGGCTCCCGCGGTTCCGACGATCGAGAAGAAGGCGAAGCCGGTCAGACGGTAGAGAATCAGCGTCGCCGCGGTATAGACGCCGAGCGGGAAGGTGAAGCCCCACCATCCCAGGCTGAAAGTCAGGCCCTGAAGCAGATAGCGGACGGTCAGCACCAGCGCCATCACCAGCCACCAGAAGCCCACGCCCCACAGCATCAGCCCGCCGATAAGGCCGAGGTCGCGGGCGACCAGAGCCGCAGAGGCCAGCGACGAGCCGGCGAAGGCCGCCGGCGCCGCCTGGCCCAGGGTCAGCAAGCCAAGGCTGCCCGTACCGATCGGTCCGAGAATCAGCCACATCGACGCGGCCATGCCCTTTTGCGGCAGCTTGTGCAGCGCCAGGCGCAAAAACACGATGGTGATGATGCTGAAGGCGAGCGGCACCGAGACCGCCCATAGCACATAGCCCGTCGCGACCATAAGCTGCGCGGCGCCGACGCCGAGATGCGGGGCCAGCAGTCCGCCCGAGGCGGCGGTGACCTCCGGTCCCACGATCGGCAGCAGCCACACCGGCGTGATCTGTTCGCCGGCGTGAATCTGGTGGGTGAACATGAAGAACGGCACCAGCCAGGCCACGCCGACCGCCAAGGCGGCGTCGAACCACCACAGGACGTGGGACAACAGAACCGCCCGCTCCGGGCCGAACAGATCGGGGCCGAAAGTCAGATTGGCGTTGATGATGGGGATCAAGCCCATCGGTATGGCGCCGAGAAACATCGACTGCACCGGATGGCGCATGAGCGGCGCAATCGTTTCCGGGAAGAAAACGATCCGGGCGATCAGCAAAGCGGCGAACAGCAGGTAGAAGCCGGTGTCGGACACCCATAGAATTTCGGCGACCTGGCGCTGGTAGGGAAGCTGCGCCGGCGACATCAGCATGATGATGTATAGAATGCCGGTGCCCATGGTGGTGGCGAACCAGTTGGGCGTGAACTGACGCGCCAGTTCGACCGGCGATTTGATTCCCGACAGCGGCTTCCGCCAGCCGTTCACGCCCTCTTGCCCGGTCTTGGCCGTCATTCCCACTCTCTCCCTGTCCGCCCATTACAGGCGGCTCATTAACTCGTTTCCGGCGTTGTTGGAAGGGGACGCGATGTCCCATAGGCGCCGGCGGGTTCGGCCATCGCCTTGAACGGGATCGCAAATTGGGCTGGAAAAACGGCATGGCGGGCAGTGGCCGCCACCTTCGCGCCCTTTTCCTGGACCTTTTCCCGCGTCGCGGTCGGCGGCCGGCGTTTCGTTCCGTCCCACAGGGCCAGGGCACGTGGAAAACTGGAAAGGTTGGGGGGCCGGGCGGCGGTCGACTCGATCAGCCGAAAAGATGCACGGCCCATTCGGTCATCGGATAGCCGACGCCGAAGCCCAGAGCCGCGCCGGCGAGGACGTCGCTCGGGTAATGATGGGCGGTCGCCACGCGCGACCAGGCCATGCCAAGGCCCATCAGAACCGCCAAAGCGGTCGCCGCCGGCCAGAGCATCACCACGGGGGTCAGGACGCCGACCATGGTCATCGTATGGCCGCTGGGGAAGGAATGCGCATCCAGAGTGTCGAGCAGGTTCGGCAGTTCCGGGGCGGCCTGGAACGGGCGGCGCCGGCCGCACCAGTCCTTGAGATAGGGATAGATGCTGTGGAGCAGGATCGCGCTGATCGTTGCCGGGGCGATGATGCGCAGGCCGGACAGCCGCCATTTCACCAGTATCGCGGCGGCGAGCAGGGGGTAAATCCAGCCGTTGCCGAGCTTGGACAGAGCGATCGCCAGAATTTTCAGCGGGGCGGGCCGCGCGCTGCGCGAGGCCGTGTGGACCGCGCGCATTTCCGCCGCCTCGAAGCGCCGGCGAATGCGGGAGAAGGCCACGGAAAATTTGACCCGTGACGGCTGCGCGGTGGAAACGGTCCCGGGCTGATCGCCGGACAGCGGGATGCTGGCGGGGAAAGCCTCAAGGCCACCCCGTTGTGAGCCCGCGTGAGCTTCCACCGCCATCCCGTTCGCCTTTCCGGGCAAGCCGCCCGGTCTGAAGGAATTTTCTGTTTTCAACGCCTCTTGGCCGAAGCCGGGAACGACTCGTTGCACGACTCCACACCAACATCTGGGCCAAAATCCCGCCGGAATAGTGGCGCGCCCCGAAACCAACCTAAATTAGGAATTTTACACCTTTTTGTCACGCCGACCCAAAAGGGCGTTTTCAGCGAGAAGGCCAGGCCGACGAATCCCGCGCCTGACGCGGCCTCGTCGGCAGGCGGCGTTGCGCGTTCAGCGGTCGCGCGGCGACGCCGACGAGAACAACGGCGCGGCAGAAACGCAGGGCCCCGGGTCACGACGAGGTCGCGCCGTCGCCCGATCGGCTTTTCGTCCGCCGGCCCCACGAATGCGGCGGCCAGAGGAAAAGGAAAAGGCTCACGGCGCCGGCGCCGAACAGCAGGATGAACAGCGTGGATCGCTCCATCCAGGCCGTGGCCGGGACGGCGGCCGCGAGCAAAATCCCGAGCAGCCCGATCCGCCAGGAGCCGATCAGATTCCCCGAGGTGAAAAGTCCGAGCGCGAGGACGGTCAGCAGAACGAGCGGCGCCGCGTCGGCGCCGAGCAGCTCGAAAATCTGGGGCAGCATCAGCAGGCGCATGGCCGCGAAAACCGCGATCCAATGCAGCGCGTCCTGCCGCAACGCCCTGATCCGGTCGGTTCTGTCGCGAAAATTGCCGCGTGCGAAAAAACTGGAGACCGCGAAAATGGGCACGACGATTTCCCAATAGGGAATGGTCAGACTTCGCGCCAGGCTCGAGGTGGCGACCCCGCTCAGCGCCAGCAGCAACATGATCAGGAATGGCCAGTTGGGGGCGAGAAGGCGCCGCGCCCATCCCGATTTTCCGGCTGGCGTATCGGGCTGATCGTTCTGCGTCATCGCTAGCCTCGCTTCGGTTGGGGGGACGATGGGAAGATCGAAATAACAGAATTTTCGCGCGTCGCCCATGCGCGCATCGTCCGCGCGAAATGTTTTGTATTCCGAAGCTCACAGCGAAGCATCAAGAGTGTCTGCGCCGCTTAGCGATCGACCTAAAACGGTCTGTGGTGCAGTGCGACCTGTAGTACGTGAGTCCCGATTGTAGGCAATAACTTTCAGCCCGCGACCTTCCGCCAAGGTGGGCTGTCCCAAGAGCTTGAGACGGCCGTCATCCGGCGACGGAAGCCTGAGCCCGTGTCATTGGTATAGACGACGCGCTTATTTCGGAGCTTCAGGAAAGACGGCCACTTTGGCGGAACGGGACTGACAGCCTTTCCGTGTATGAGTAATTCTGCGTGTTCGTGTAAGTCCCCGTTCTGAACAACAGCGTAACGGGTGTGAGTGTCAGTTTTGGTGTCAGGAACCTCATGAATCCCCTCATTTTTGCGTGACTCTAAAAAGCCCGAATTTGGGATTCTTCCGAGCGGCGTGACGGAGAATCTGCCGGTTGGGGAGAGCGATGCGCGCGCCGAAGGAGCGATTTGATTTTGTTCATGAATTTGTGAGCCGCGTCTTTGTTGACGACCTGCACGCCAAACGCATTCTGTCTTTGGCGAATGGGACGCTTGGAGTGATGACGGGGGCGGCTCTCGCGGTTAGCCTGATCGGACAGGCGTTGGCGACGGCGCGCGGACTGATCGCGAAGTCGGCGATCAAGCAGGTCGACCGGCTGCTGAGCAACGCGGGCGTGGCTCCTTGGGAGTTGTTCGGGTCGTGGGTTCCCGAAGTCGTTGGAGCGCGGCGCGACATCGTCGTGGCGATGGACTGGACGGATTTCGATCCCGACAATCAGTCCACGCTCGCGCTGCATCTCGTCACGCGCCACGGAAGAGCCACGCCGCTGCTTTGGCTGACCGTCGACAAGGACGAATTGAAGGACCAGCGCAACGATTTCGAGGATTTGTGCCTGTCCCGGCTGAAGGCGCTGCTGCCCGAGGGCGTGACGGCGACGATTCTGGCCGATCGCGGCTTTGGCGATATCAAACTATTCGAATTCCTGGGCAGCCTTGGCTTTCAATATGTCATCCGCTTTCGCGGCAACATCCACGTCAGCGCAGCCGATGGCGAAACCCGGTTGGCCGCCGATTGGGTCGGCAAGGGCGGGCGAGCGCGAAAACTGCGCGACGCCGAAGTGTCCGCCGCCCGCCAAAGGGTTGGGGCGGTCGTATGCGTGAAGGCCGCGGGCATGAAGGAGGCCTGGCATCTGGCCGCCAGCGGCGGCGCGCTCTCCGCGCCGCAGATCATCAAGCTTTATTCCAAACGCTGGACCATCGAGCCCAGCTTTCGAGACAGCAAGGATTTGCGCTTTGGAATGGGCATGAACGCGCTGAGGATCGACGATCCGCAACGCCGCGACCGCCTCTTGCTCCTCAACGCCTTCGCCATCCTGCTGCTGACGCTCTTGGGCGCCGCCGGCGAAAGCCTCGGAATGGACCGGCAACTGAGAACCAGCACCGTCAAGCGCCGCGTCCATTCCCTTTTCCGACAAGGCTGCCTGCTCTATGACCTGATCCCCAACATGCCGGAGAAGAGACTCCGGCCCCTCATCGAGCGATACCAGGATCTCCTACGCCAAAGCTCTGCTTTCTCCGACGCTTTCGGGGTCATTTAAAATGAGGGGATACGTGAGGGCAGGAACCGCAATGACGATTTGGATTCGGCGTTTTGGCCACAAATGCACAACGTCGTTAACAGCTTGCTGCACGTAAATATTATCGTCAGAAGCTGAAAAATACGTATTTGCAGTACAATTAAGCGCCTGGTGATAGTTGCATGCATTTATATCTTCAGGCTTATGTGTGTTGATCCAGCCGTTAGAGTGGTTTGTCGTGTATACATCTCTATCATATAGAATTGCTAACAAGTCTGGTGAAATTGGTAAAAACAAGATCACGCCGGCGTGGATTATCCCAAAGGCCATATGTCGTCTGCGTCGATCGAGTTGGTGCCATCGATTGGCAAGGACCGCAGGATCGTCAGATGTGATGAATGGGAATTTGGTGAGATTGCGGACAATTATAAGCTTTAAATCATCGACAATGTGCATTGTATCGGAGTAAGTAAGCATAGCTGAGATGACGGCCTCCTTGACCGTCTCCTTAAATGGTGGTTTCTCACTTTCGTCACCCGACACAGCTGTCATTTCAAATACGAGCTCTGCCGAGCGCCGTGCTGCTGCTTCTGTTCTTAGGTATTGTAGATAGATAAAACGTTTAAGAATTAATTCGTGAGCATCATGTATATGCGCGATTGGTTTCTGCAGGTCCGCGACGCATTTTGAATAGCCTTGCTCAACTGTTTGGATTGCTTTTTCGAGCTTTGAGTCGCGCCCGTAGAAATAACTTCCGGCGCATTGATTTTTAAGTGGTGCGTTGAAGATAGCCTGCTTACGATCGAGGTTATAAAGATTTATGACTTTTCCTTGAGCGCCAATGCTGAACGGCTTAAAATGAGCCCTCGGGACGAAATGTTGATTTTTGTTATCGGCCATCTGCGGGTCACCCCCACAGCGCGGGTTCGGGCGGAAAAACGGTCGAGCCGTCGTAGCGCAGGCCGCAGGCGCGGTCCTGGGCCAGGAGCAGCGGGCCGTCGAGATCGACGAAACGGGCGCGCCCGGTGAGCAGCAGGGCCGGGGCCATGGCGAGCGAGGAGGCCACCATGCAGCCGACGAAGAGGCCGAAGCCGAGCTTTTCGGCCTCGGCCGCCAGCGCCAGGGCCTCGGTCAGGCCGCCGGTCTTGTCGAGCTTGATATTGACGAGGTCGTAACGGTCGCGCAGGCCGGCCAGCCCGTTGCGGTCGTGGACGCTTTCGTCGGCGCAGATTGCGACCGGCCATTTTTTCATCGCCAGCGCCGAGTCGTCGCCCGCCGGCAGGGGCTGCTCAACCAGGGCGACCCCGGCCGCCGCGCAGGCGGAAAAATTTTCTTCGAGATTTTCCGGCCGCCAGGCCTCGTTGGCGTCCACGATCAGTTCGGACTCGGGCGCGGCGGCGCGCACGGCGGCGAGGCGTTCGGCGTCGCCCGCGCCCGCGAGCTTCACTTTGAGCACCGGGCGGCCGGCGGCGGCTTGGGCCGCCCGCGCCATCTCCTCCGGCGTCCCGACCGACAGGGTGTAGGCGGTGACGCAGGGCGCTATTGCGTGCAGGCTGGCGAGCTGGAAGGCCGGGACGCCGGAAGTCTTGGCCTCGAGGTCCCAAAGCGCGCAGTCCAGCGCATTGCGCGCGGCGCCGGCGGGCAGGAGCCCTTGCAGTTCGGCGCGACCGGCGCCCGATTCGATCGCGGCGCGGAAAGATTCGATCGCCGCCGCCACGCTCTCGACGCTCTCGCCATAGCGCGCGTAGGGCGTGCATTCGCCGCGCCCGGCAGTCTGACCTTGCGTAATCGTGGCGACCAATGCCACGGCCTCGGTCTTGGCCCCGCGCGAGATGACGAAGGGGTTTTTCAGCGGGAAGCGCGCGATCTCGAGGGAGAGCCGGCGAGGTTCGGACGAGGCCATGGTGTTGCGCCAATGCAAGCTTCATGTTGGACGAGCGGGCCGCCCGCAATTCGCTTTTGCGTAAACGGCCTGCGGAATGTATTCAAGAGCCGGGGGTCGCTTCGATCCCCGGCCCTGGCCGTCAGACAGCGGATGCGCGCCGAATGCCGAACTCGATGCCTGCGGAGCCGGCCTTTTCGGTCGAAAGGGACGGCGAGACCCTTCGCCTCGTCCTGCGCGGGGCGTGGACGATTTCGGCTTCGCGGGCGCTGGAAAGCGCGGCCGACGCGCTCGGCGCGGCGGGTCGGGGGGCGGCGCGGGTGGCGATCGATTTCGCCGGCGTCGCGCGGCTCGACACCGCCGGCGCGTGGCTGATCGACAAGGCGCGGACGCAAATGGCCGCAGGCGGCGCCGCGACGGAATATCAGAGCCTCGATTCGGACCAGAGCATTTTGCTGCGCGAGGCGGCTTACGCGCCTCCGACGCCCGAGGCGAAGCGCAAGAGCAGCACGGTCGTCGACTTCCTGGTCCGGTTCGGCAAATGGAGCGCGATGATCGCGGACAATGTGGCGACCGGCGTGTCCTTTTTCGGCGAACTGTCCGCCGCGGCGTTGCGGGTGATGTTCAATCCGGCGCTCTCCCGCCCGACGTCGATGATCTACCATATGGAAAATTTCGCCCTGCGCGCGGTTCCGATCATCGTGACCATCAATTTCCTGGTCGGCAGCATTGTCGAGCAGCAGGGGCTCTATCAATTGCGGCGATTCGGCGCGTCGTCCTACGCCATCGAGCTGATCGGCCTTCTGGTCCTGCGCGAACTCGGCGTGCTGCTGACCTCGATCATGGTCGCCGGACGTTCGGGCTCCGCGATCACCGCCGAACTCGGCTCGATGAAGATGCGCGAAGAGGTCGACGCCCTGCGGGTGATGGGGATGTCGCCAATCGAGGTGCTGGTCCTGCCGCGCGTGCTGGCGCTGATCTTCTCCGTGCCATTGCTCACCTTCATCGCCGACATGGCGGGGCTCGGCGGCGGCATGGTCACCGCCTATTTCTATGAAGGCATCAGTTTCCAGTCCTTCCTGGCGCGGGTGCAGGACTTTATCGGCCTCAACACTTTTCTGGTCGGCCTGATCAAGGCGCCTTTCATGGCGCTGGTTGTCGGCCTGATCGCCTGCGTCGAGGGCTTCCGGGTCAAGGGCTCGGCCGAATTGCTTGGCCGTCAGGTCACGATTTCGGTGGTCAACGCGATTTTCATGGTGATTTTCGTCGACGGCCTGTTCGCGATCTTTTTCGCCGGCATCCATTATTGAGGGAACAGATGGGGCCGAGGTCGAACGAACCGATCATCAGGGTGCGCGGGCTGGACGTCGGCTTCGGCTCCAGGCTGGTCCTCAACGGCCTCGATCTCGACGTTCCGCCGGGACAGGTGACCGGCCTCGTCGGCGGCTCCGGGCAGGGAAAATCGGTCCTGGCCCGCACGATCCTCGGCCTGCTCCCCAAACGGTCCGGGACCATCGAAATCTTCGGCGAGAATATCGACCGGCTGTCGCCCGCCGAGCATCGGGCGCTGGAGCGCCGCTGGGGCGTGATGTTCCAGGGCGGGGCGCTGTTTTCAGCGCTCACCGTCAAACAGAACATCCAGGCTCCGATGCGGGAATATCTCGAGCTCAGCCAGCCGGTGATGGACGAGCTGGCGATGCTGAAAATCAAGCTGGTCGGCCTGCCGTCGGACGCCGCGGACAAGGTTCCGTCGGAACTTTCCGGCGGCATGGTCAAGCGCGCCGCTCTCGCCCGCGCGCTGGCGCTCGATCCCGAGCTTCTGTTCCTCGACGAGCCGACCTCGGGGCTCGACCCGATCGGCGCCGCCGATTTCGACGATCTGATCGCAACCTTGCGCGCCACCCTCGGTCTGAGCGTTTTCATGGTGACCCACGATCTCGACTCGCTCTATTCGATATGCGACACCATCGCGGCGCTCGCGGATGGCAAGGTGATCGCGTCCGGCCCGCTTTCGACCATGCTCGCTTCCGATCATCCCTGGTTGCGCACCTATTTCCACGGCAAGCGCGCGCGGTCGATCGTCGCGCCGGAACACGGCGCCATCGGCGCGCACAGCTAGAGCATTTTCCGTTCCTTCGGAATCGGAAGAATGCTCTAGCTCATTGTTTCAACGCATATTCTTGTCCAAAAAGTCTGCAACTTTTTGGGAATATGCTCTAGGAGGAGCCGGAACATGGAGACGCGCGCCAATTATGCGCTGGTCGGCCTGTTTACCCTGGCCGTGATTTTCGGCGCTTTCGGCTTTATTTACTGGTTCAAGACCTTTGGCGGGGAGACGGCCCAGAAAACCTATTTCGTTCACTTCGAGAGTCCGGTCTCCGGCCTGCTGAACGGCGCGCAGGTCGAATTCAACGGGCTCAAGGTCGGCTCGGTCACCGAACTCAGCCTCAACCCGAAGGATCCCAGGCGGGTGGAGGCGCGGATTTCGATCGGCGCCAACACGCCGGTCAAGACCGACACCACGGCTTCGCTCAAGACCGGCGGGATCACCGGAGTCTCCTGGGTGGGGCTCGAAGGCGGCAGCGCGGAAGCGCCGCCCCTGCCGCCGGGCGGCGTGATCAACGCCACGGGCTCGGAGTTGCAATCTCTGATGCAGACGGCGCAAAAACTCTCGGTGAAGGCCGACAAGGCGTTCGACCAGCTCGACACGGCCTTGACCAGGGTGAACGGGTTGTTGAAGGAACTCCGGCCCGGGAATCGAGTCCTCGGTGACCAATATCCAGCAGGTGACCGCGGCGCTCGCGGACAAGAACGGCAATTTCCTCAAGGCGCTCGACAGCCTCGATCCGGCCAAGGTCCGCAACATCATGCGCAACGCCGACGAGGCGGTGGCCAAGATCAACAACCTGCTCGACGGCGACTCCGGGAAGGCGATGATCGCCGATATTTCCAGCGCCGCGCGGTCGATCAAGAAACTGGCGGAAAGCCTGAATCGTTTCGCCAACACCGGCTTGCCGCAATATGAGGGCCTGGCTGTCGACGGCCGCAAGACGATCAAGGACGTCGATCACGCGGTCAAAACCATCGAGCGGGACCCGCAGAGCATTCTTTTCGGCCGGAAGCCGGCGCTGCCCGACTATAACGGGCGTTGAACAGGCGGCTGATTCGCGTCGGACCTTAAGGAAAAGCAGGAAACGTGGAGAGGCAAGCAAGGGGAGCGCGGGCGCGGCAGGGGGGGCGGAAGCCAGCCTCCCTTTCGGCGCTGGCCGCCACGATCGCCCTCGGCCTTTCCGGCTGCGCCAATCTCGCCACGCCCGAGCGTTTCGATCTTCACGCCGCTTCCGCACGGGCGCATCCCTCGCGCGCGACCTTCGTCGTGCCGACGCCGACCGCCTACGGCCCCCTGGACAGCGAACTGATCGTGGTGCGCGGCGCCGACGGGTCGCTGAGCCGGGTTCCCGGCGTGGAATGGGCCGGCCGCCCGCCGTCCCTGCTGCAGGGACGCATTGTCGAGACTTTCGAGAACGCCGGGCTCGCCCGTCAGGTCGCGGACACGGACGGCGCCGCGCAATATGCCTTGCGGGTCGAGGTGCGGCGTTTCGACATCGACGCCGCCAGCCATATGGCGACGGTCGAAATGACCGCGCGGCTGGTCGCGGAAACCGGCGGACGCACGCTCGCCGCGAAAATCTTTTCGGCCTCCGAGCCCGTCGCCGAAATCGGCGGCGCCGCGCCGGCGATGGCGCTCAATCGCGCGCTCGCCGACGTTCTGGCCCGCATGATCCCCTGGACCGCTTCCCTCGGACGGTGAATCGCTCACGCGAAAAAGAAAACGCCCGGATCGCCCCGGGCGTTCGATTTCCAACGATGCGCCTCGATCAGCCCAGTCGGCCTGAGGCGTGGGCGAGCAGGCTGTACACCTTTCCGGTTTCCGACGCGAGATAGGACCGCGTCATCAGGCCGTCGCGGTCCTGCCGGCCCACGTCGCCGAGCAGGCGCTCGAATTCCTGCACATAGCGATCGACCGTCAGGCGGAAGTCGCGATCCTCGCTGTAGCGATGGCGCACCTCTTCGAAGGTCTTCTGGCCCTGAGCGGTATAGATGCGGCGGCTGAACGCCGACCTGTCCCCGCGGCGGAAGCGGCTCCAGGCGTCAATCAGCGCGGCTTCGTCCACCGCCCGGGCGATTTCCGCCGACAGGCTGTCGAGCGAATCGGCTGGCGTGGCCGCGCGGCGCGGGGCTGGCTCCTCGGCGGAGGCGCGCGCCAGCAGCTCGCTCATCCAGCCGCCGCGCTCCGCCGGAGCGGCGGGAGCAGGGGCGGGAGCAGGAGCGGGGGCGGGGGCGGGGGCGACCGGCCGTGGCGGCTGCGGGCGCAGATCGAAGCGCGGCGCCTCGCGGACCGTGGTTTCGGCAGCCGGCTCCCGGCGCGGCGCCGGCTCCGGACGCGCCGGCTCCGGACGCGGGGGCTCAAGACGCGCGGGCTCAAGACGCGCGGTTTCTTGGGGCTCGACCACGTCGAAGGTCCGGCCCGAACGGGCGACCAGTTCGGTCAATTCGTTCAGGGCCTTCATCTCGTCGGCGACGATCTTGCGCATGGTCGCGGCCTGTTCGCCGGTCTCGCGCGGGAGGTCGACCATGCCGCGCTTCAGCTCCTGGCGGGTCGCTTCCAGCTCGCGCTGGATCTCGCCGGTCATGGCGCGCAGTTCCTGCGACACGCCCTTGTAGCGTTCGGAGGCCTGATGGAACAGCTGGTTCATCTGCGCCAGCGTCTGGTCGTAGGCGGCGGTCAGTTCGCCCGCGGTCTTTTCGCGCTCGCGCGCCAGCTGGTCGCGCAATTCGTCGTGCTGTTTGGTCAGCACGCCCGCCGTGCCCGACGCCGCAGAGGCGAGGAACGCTCCCACCTCGCGGGCGCGCGCGTCGGCCTGGGACAGCGTGCGCGCGATCATCGCCGCGAAGCCGTCGAGGCGCATTTCATATTCGTTCTGCTGCTTCCGGGCCTCGTCATGCAGCGCCTGGAGGCTCTGCATGCGCGCTTCGAGCGCAGCGTCGATCGCCTCCTGGGCGCTCGCCGTGTCATTCAGCCGGGCCTGCAAGGCTTCGTCAACCCGGGTCTGGGCGGCGCTCAATTCGCGCAGGCGGGTGTCGAAGGCGCGGCCGATCATGGAGTGCGCCACGTTCAGGTCGCGGAGCGCCTCCTGCAGCGTCTGCGCCTGGCCCTGCACCGCCTGGGCGGCGCCGCCGACGCCGCTTTCGATTTGCTGGGCCGCCGAGTCGAGGCGATCCGCCTCGCCCTGCAGGGTTGTGACCACCGCGGCGAGCGCGTCAATTCTCGGCGCCAGGGCGCTGTCGACCTGGGCCAGCCCGGCTTCGGCGTTATCGATGGTCGTCACCAGGGCGCTGTGGGTTTGCGCCAGATTGGCGGCCAGCCCGTCGATTCCCTGCTTGATGCGCCGGTTGGCCTCGTCGAGGGCGCCGGTCATTTCGGTCTGGCGGCGGCCAAGATGCGTGACCAGATCGTTCGAGCGCGAAGCGAGCGCGCCGACCGCGCTCTCGCTGAAGGCCACGATCTGCGACACCACCTCGCCGCCACGCTCGGTGAGCGTCTCGACCAGTCTCGTCCCTTGCGTTTCGTACCAGTCGCGCAGCTCGGCGGCGCGGGCGCCGAGTTCCTCGGTCAGCGCGCGGCCACGGCCATCGACGGTTTCTTCCATATGGGCGATGCGGCGGTCCATTTCCTCGCCGGTCGTGACGAGGCGGGCGACGACCTTGTTTTCGAACAGGTCGATCTGGTCGTCCATACGGGCGGCGATCTGATGGGCGCGCCCGCCGAGGGCGGCGTCGAGTTCGCGGCCCTTGACCTCAAGCCTTTCGCTGGTTTCCGCGAGGCGGGCGACGACCTTGTTTTCGAACAGGTCGATATGGTCGTCGAGATGGCTGGCGATCTGATGGGCGCGTCCGCCGAGGGCGGCGTCGAGTTCGCGGCCCTTGACCTCGAGCCTGTCGCTGGTTTCCGCGAGGCGGACCACGACCTTGTTTTCGAATAGGTCGATATGGTTGTCGAGATGGGCGGCGATCTCATGGGCGCGTCCGCCGAGGGCGGCGTCGAGTTCGCGGCCCTTGACCTCGAGCCTGTCGCTGGTTTCCGCGAGGCGGGCGACGACCTTGTTTTCGAACAGGTCGATATGGTTGTCGAGATGGCTGGCGATCTCGTGGGCGCGCCCGCCGAGCGTGGCGTCGATTTCCATCGCCTTGGCGGACAACTCCTCGGTGAGCGCGGTCGAGCGGGCGAGGATGACGGCGTCCAGCTCCCGCGCCTTGGAGTTCGAGCGCCCGGCCGACTTCGCGTCCGCCTTCGCCGAGCACCTTGGCGATGTCGATGGCGCGTCCCGCCAAAGTGTCGTTGAGATGGCTGGTCCGGGTCGAGAGGCTGCTCTCCGCCCTGGCGATCAGTTCGTCCATCACCTGCGTCACATCCTGGGCCTTGCCGGCCGTGCTGTTTTCGAAGCGGTCGATCTGCTGCTCCAGCAGGCGCGCCGTCTCTTCGGCGCGGCGGCCGAGGCGCGTTTCAAGCTGCGCGCCGTGGATGTTGATCGCCATTTCGATCGCCGCGAGGCGCGACGAGATCGAGGCGGCGAGCGCTTCGGACTGCGCGCCGATCCGCTCGGAGGCGGCGCCGCCCAGATCGTTGATGGTCCTGTCGAAGCCGGCCAGCGTATCGGCCAGCATGACGCGCAAGGCCTCGGTCTCCATGCGGATATGGTCCGCCGAGCCTTCGCCGCCCGAACGCAGCAGCTGGTCGAGCGCCGCGAACTGGCCGATGAAATCCGCCTTGAGGCGCTCGGCATGGTCGCTGAGCCGCGCCTGCGTCTCGGCGACGCCAGCCGCCATGCTGTTCTCGAAGGCGTCGAGCTGCGACGCGATCTCCTGCGCCAGAAAAGCCGCGTGCTGGCCGAGGCTGCCCGAGGCGTCCTCGCCGCCGCGCAGCATCGTCTGTTCGAAGGCGTCGAGACGCTCCGACAGGGTTTCGGTGACGCGGTCGCCGTGCACGCCGATCGCCGCGACCGCTTCCGATGCGACTTGTCTGAAGCGCTTCTGGGCTTCGGTGACGCGCGCGGCGATGGTTTCGGCGGTCCTGCCTGCGGTCTCGGCGAAATTGTGGTCGAGATTCGCAGTCTGCGCCAGCAGGGCGGCGACAGTGGCGTCGGACGCCTCCTGGAACTGGGCCTGGGTGGTTGCGACATGCGCGCCCAGCACTTCCGCCACCGACTGGCCGATTTCGGCGAGCGACCGGCGCAGAAGCTCGGTCTGTTCGGCGTTTTGCGCGTTGAACTGGCCGAATTGCGCCTGGAAGGTTTCGGCGTGCCGCGCGAGGGCCGCGATCTGGCTCCCGGAAGCTTCGTAGATGCTCTTTTCGACGCGGCCGCCCTGCGTCGCGACGGCGTCGACCGCCGCTTGCGCGCTCTGGCTGACGCGCTGCTCGAAGGTTTCGACCTGCGCGGACAGCGCGGCGATGGGCGCCTCGGTCGCAGCGGCGACGCTCTGTTCGAGGCGTTCGGTATGGGCGGCGAGGGCTTCGATGGTGTTTTGCGCCGCCTCGCCGAATCTCTGCTCGAAGGCTTCCGTGTGGCCGACGAGGGCGGCGAGCGGGGCGTCGGACACGGCGGCGACGCTGTGTTCGAGCCGCTCGATATGGCCGCCGATGGCGTCCAGCGCCGCCTGGGTGGCTTCGCCGAAGCGCTGCTCGACCGCGTCGGTCTGGCCGGCGAGCGCGGCGATATGCGTTTCCGTCGCCAGGATGACGCCGCGCTCCAGACGCTCGCTGTGCGCGACGATGGCGTCGGCCGCCTGGCGGGCGGTCTCGCCGAAGCGCTGCTCGAAGTCCTGCGTCTGGCGGGTGAACGCCGCGAGCGGAGCGTCGGTCGCGGCGGCGACGCCCTTTTCGAGCCGCTCGGCATGGGCGCCGATGGCGTCCAGCGCCGCCTGGGTGGCTGCGCCGAAGCGCTGCTCGACCGCGTCGGTCTGGCCGGCGAGGGCGGCGATCTGCGTCTCCGTCGCCGCGATGACGCCGCGCTCGAGACGCTCGCTATGCGCGACGATGGCGTCGGTCGCCTGCCGCGCCGTTTCGCCGAAGCGCTGCTCGAAGTCTTGCGTCTGGCGGGTGAACGCCGCGAGCGGAGCGTCGGTCGCGGCGGCGACGCCCTTTTCGAGCCGTTCGGCATGGGCGCCGATGGCCTGCTCCGCCTCGCGGGCCGATTCGCCGAAGCGCTGCGCGAGAGTCTCGGCCTTGGCGATCAGTTGGCCGACAGGCGCCTCGACGGCGGCAAGGATGTCCTGGTCCAGATGCTCGATATGGGCGCCGATGGCGTCCAATGCGGTTCGGGTGGCGTCGCCGAGCCGCTGCTCGAGCGCGTCGGTCTGGTCGGCGAGGGCGGCGATATGCGTTTCCGTCGCCGCGATGACGCCGCGCTCGAGACGCTCGCTATACGCGACGATGGCGTCGGTCGCCTGCCGCGCGGTTTCGCCGAAGCGCTGTTCGAAGCCATCGGTATGGCTGGCGATGGCGGCGAGACGGGTTTCGGTCGCCAGAGCGACGTCGCGCTCGAGCCGGTCGGCCTGGGCGACGATCGATTCGACCGTCTGCTGCGCCGTCTCGCCGAACAGCCGCTGGAAGGTTTCGGTATGGCCGACCAGCGAGGACAGCTGGTCCTGCGTCGCGGCCGCGGCCAGATGTTCGAGCCGTTCGCCCTGGGCGGCGACGGTTTCGATGGTGTTTTGCGCGGTCCGTGCGAATTGCTCCTGGAAGGCCTCATTCTGCCCGGCCAGCGCGGCGAGTGTTTCCCGCATGGCGCCGCCGACATTGTTTTCGAGGCTCTGGACGTTATGGGTGAGCGCGCTTTCGATCCGGCCGGATTCGGATTCGAACCGCTCCAGCGTCGCGTCGGTCAGCTCTTCGAGCCGCTGCTTGATGTTTTCCACCTTTTCGTCGACGGCGGCGAGGTTGGACTGGGTCGCCTGATCCAGAATGTCGCGCAGGTTGACGGTATGGCCAGCGACTGCTTCCACGGCCTCGCCCGCGACCTGCGCGAACTGGGCGTTGAACGCCTCGGCATGGCCGGCGAAGGCGGCCAGAGTCTCGTTGGCCGCCTGGCCGAAGTTTTCGCGCATGGCGGTCGCGTGGCCGGCGACGTCCTCGGCGGTCCTGGCGCTGACCGTGGCGTAGGCCTCGCCGATCGCTTCGACATTGGCGCCGAAATCCTCGATCGTCTTTTGCGTCGTTTCGCCGACATGGCGATGGAAGGCCTCGGCCCTGACGGTCATCTGCTCGATCGCGGCGGCGGCGGCGGCGGAAAATTCCTCCACCGCGCGCTGGCGATGGCCGACCAACGCTCCGGAAAAAGCGTCGCTCAACGCCGCTAGTTGCCTGCGCGCCTCTTCGGACTGCTGGCTGAACGTCATGGCGAGGTCCTCGCCGGTCAAAGCGAGCGAATGCTGGTACTCCGGTCCCTTGACGCTGATGAGCTCGTCGAAGCGCTCGGCCTGGCGGGCGAGGCTCGCCGCCAGTTCGTCGGCGCGCTCCTCGAGCCGCCCCGTGGTCTGAAGGCTCAACTCGTGGAAGCGTTCGAGCAGGCTCCGGCTGCGCTCGTCGACCTGACGCAGCAAGGTTTCGCCCGATTGCGAAAAGGCCTGTTCGATGGCGCCGCCCTTGGCGTCCAGCGCGGAGGCGATGCGGTCGCCGGTCTGCGCCAGCATTTCCGTCATCTGGCGGGTCGCCGAGTCGAGTTCGCTGGCGACGGCGGTATGGGCGCTGGAAAGGGCTTCCGAAATCTGGTCGGCGTTGGCGACGATGGATTCGCGCTCGCTCGTCAGTTCATTGAGCAGGACGCGGATGCGGCGCTCGTTGTCGCCATAGGTGCGCTCAAGCTGGGTCACCTCGGCGCGGACCATGCTTTCCAGCTCGCCGGCGCGGGCCAGCGCCCGTTCGATGCCGTCGCCCATGGACGCGACCTCGCGGCGGATCGCCTGGCTCAAGGTCACAACCTGTTCAGTGGCGATGGTTTCGGGCTCGGCGAGACGAATCGCCACCTGGGCCATGGAGCGGGCGGTGTGGCGCATTTCCTGGGAGCGGCGCAGAACGGAGCCCATGGCGAGGAAGAAAATGACCGGCGCGATCAGGGCGAAGGCCGAGATCGCCGCGCGCGGTCCGAACAGCGGGCCAGTGAAGGCCTCGCCATGGGTGAAGATGAAATGGCCGACCCACAGCCCGATCCAGGCGGCCGAGCCGATGATCGCTACGGTCATGGCGCTGGAGTCGGGACGGCGTTGCAGCGTCTGCAGGATCTGGCCGACCGAAGGCAGGTCGTCATTGGCCGGGCGCGGGCTCGACGGCGGGCGCGTCGGCTCGGGATGTCTGGAAGCTGGCGTAAGTTCGTCCGGCGCGACTTCGGGCATGCGCGGGGCGGGCTCCACATCTTCGAGGCGCGGGTCGGAGCGCGGGGTCGGAAGATGGAAGTCCAGCTTGGCGGGCTGCTCGGGCGATTCCGGTTCGGACGCGGGCGTCGCCGGGGCCTCCGACTCGAGATTGAGCCGGAGCGCGTCCTCGATCGCCGACAAAGCGGCGGCCGCGGGATCCTGAGCCTTGCTCGGTGTGGACATATCGAAATCGCCTTTACAACTGACACGACGGCGTGGGGCGCAAAAACCCGCGCCTGGTAAACGGCCGGATTTCCGCCAGTTAACCAAGTCTCACTTTACGCTCGCGCCGACGCGATGAAAACGGGCGCGGCGCCAGCTTTTGCGAACGTCGTTAACGGACGATTAGCCATATTTGCTAAAAAATCCGGAAGGGCCTGAGAAATAAGGCTTCCATGAATAGGGGCGCGCTAGACTGGTTGCAACAGAAAGGTGTGGATTCGCGCAGGCCACAGCTTTCGATCGCGGCCTTGCGCGGCGGAAGAAGCCTCGGCTCGCGCCGCCGCCCCGCCAATTGGGGTTAAAATGAATTTCGCCGCACATCGTCCGTTCGACGGCTCTGCCCTTTCCGGCGCTTCGGCGCGCGCCGACACGCCCATCGATCTCGTCCATCTCGCCCGCCAGACCATGGGCGACCGCGAACTGGAAAGCGAATTGCTCGCCCTGTTCGACCGGCAGGCGGCCCAGATCGCGGACAAGCTGAAAATCCCGGACGCGGGCGCGGCCTCGGCCGATCTCGCCCACAAGCTCAAAGGCTCGGCCCGCGCCGTCGGCGCCAACGCCGTCGCCATCGCCGCCGACCATTATGAACATGCCGCCCGCGCCGGCGCGCTCGGCCAGATCGACGCCGATCGTCTGGTCGCCGCGACGGCGGCGGCGCGCGCTTTTCTGCGCGAGCTGAAAGCCTAGCCCAGGAATTTCTCCACTTCCGCCAGAAAACCCTCGGCCGAACTCGACGCAGGAGAGATGCGCGGCCGGCAGACGCGCGAGCCGCGCCTGGCGCCGGCCTTGGGGCAGGGCGCCGGCCAAGGCCTCGCCGAGCGCGGGCGGCGTCGAGGCGTCGGATTCGCCGACGATCACCAGGGCCGGACGCGGCGGCGCCATGCGGATCGAGTCGCGCAGATCGGCGTCGCGCAGCGCCGCGCAGCAGGCCGCATAGCCGAGCGGCGGCGAAGCGCGCAGCAGGCCTTCCACCTGATCGTATTTTTCGGGATTTTCCGCGCGGAAGGCGGGAGTGAGCCAGCGCTGGACCACCATCGCCGCGAGATCGGCCATTTTCCCGCCGCGCGCGGCGCGGATGCGGGCGTTCCAGCCTTCGGGGCCGGGGAAATGAGCGGCGGTATTGGCGAGCACGATCTTGTCGAGCCGTCCGGGCGCGTGAATCATCAGCCATTGCCCGACCGCCCCGCTCATCGAAAGGCCGATGAAATGGGCGCGGGCGAGGCCAAGCGCGTCCATCAGGGCGACGACGTCGCCGCCGAGGTCGGCCAAGGCATAGGGCCCGGGCGGAACGTCCGAGCCGCCATGGCCGCGCGCGTCGAAACGCACGACGAAGAATTTTTTGGCGAGATTGGGGGCCACATCGTCCCAGACGGAGAGATCGGCGCCGAGTGGATGGGCGAGGATCACGGCGGGCGCTTCGCGCGGGCCTTCGGTGACGACATTGAGGGTCAGCGCGCCAGCCTTCACTTTGGTCATTGCATTCGTCCTCAAATCAATTTCATCGCGCGCATCGAGGCATGGCCGTTGCGCCCGACGATGAGATGGTCGTGCAGCTTGACCCCCAGCGGCTTGGCGAGAGCGGCGATGGTTTCGGTCATGGTCACGTCGGCGGTGGAGGGCGTCGGGTCGCCGGAAGGATGATTATGGACGAGGATCATCGCGCTGGCGTTCAATTCCAGCGCGCGGCGGACCAATTCGCGGGGGTAGACCGGCGCATGGTCCACGGTGCCCTGGCCCATGACCTCGTCGGCGAGCAGGCCGTTTTTCTTGTCGAGAAAAAGCACCCGGAATTCTTCGGTTTCCCGGAAAGCCATGGCGCCGCGGCAATAGTCCAGCACCTGCGCGAAGGAGCCAAGCTCCAGCCGCTTCTTCATCGACTGTTTCGCCAGCAGCAGGGCGGCCGCCTCGACGATCTTCAGCTCCGCCACCACCGCGTCGCCGACATAATCCACCTCTTTCAGGCGGGCCGGCTGCGCGGAGATCACTTCCGCGAAGGAGCCGAAGCGCTGAAGCAGCATTTTGGCGACGGGCTTGACGTCGCGGCGCGGAATGGCGCGAAACAGCAGCAGCTCCAGCAGTTCGTAATCGTGCAGCCCTGCGGTGCCGCCTCTCAGAAAGCGTTCGCGCAGCCGCTCGCGATGGCCGGCGTTGAGTGAGTCCCTGGTCGTCTGCTCGTCCACGGCCGCCCCGGATCAGGGCGCGGACGCATAGGGCGGGCAATGCAGCCCGTGCGGCGAAAGCGTGAAGATTTCGCAGCCGTCCCTGGTCACGCCGACCGCATGTTCGAACTGGGCGGAAAGCGAGCGGTCGCGGGTCACGGCGGTCCAGCCGTCGGAAAGGATTTTCACTTGCGGCTTGCCGAGATTGATCATCGGCTCGACAGTGAAGAACATGCCCTCGCGCAGCGGAACGCCTTGGCCCTTTTGTCCATAGTGCAGGATGTTGGGCTCGTCGTGGAACAGCCGGCCAAGCCCGTGGCCGCAGAATTCGCGCACCACCGAGCAGCGCTCGGATTCGGCGAAAGCCTGGATGGCGTGGCCGATGTCGCCGGTGGTGGCGCCCGGCTTGACCACGGCGATTCCGCGCATCAAGGCCTCAAAGGTCACTTCGCACAGGCGCTGCGCCCGGCGCGGAACCTCGCCGACAAAATACATCCGGCTCGAATCGCCGTGCCAGCCGTCGACGATGTAGGTGACGTCGATATTGACGATGTCGCCCTCGCGCAGCGGCTTGGAATCGGGAATGCCGTGGCAGACGACATGGTTGACCGATGTGCAGATCGACTTGCGGTAGCCGCGATAATCGAGCGGCGCCGGATAGGCGCCGTGGTCCATGCCGAATTCATAGGCCAGCGTGTCGAGCGCGTCGGTGGTGACGCCGGGTTTGGCGGCCTCGACCATCAGGTCGAGCGCTTCGGCCGCGATTCGGCCCGCCTTGCGCATGCCTTCGAACCCTTCCTGCCCGTGGATGCGGATATGGCCGGTCTTTCGGCTCGACAGCGAGTCGGCTTCGATGAAGGTCATTGAGCGATGATGTCCTTTTGGGGCGGATTTCCCGCCTTGATCTGTTTACACACCCAGATTTAGCCCAAACCGGGCGTGGCGCAAGGGCGGGTTTCGCGTCGGGGACATGCGCAGGAGGCGCTCAGGTTTACGCCCCGCAGGCCCAAAAACGCGCGAATGGCGATCACGCGGCGCAGGCGCAAGACCGATGGCGTTCTCGCATCGGCCGGGGGATTCTGTTTCAGACGGCGGCGCTTGCCGCCTGGGGCTCCGGCTCAACCACCGCGCGATAGACATGCCAGGTGGCGTGGCCGAGCAGCGGCAGGACGAAGATCAGGCCGAGCAAGGCCGTCATCACGCCCAGCGCCAGCGCAACGGCGATGAAGGCGGCCCAGGAGAGCATCTGCACGGGATTGGCCTTGACCGCCTTGATCGACGCCATCATCGCGGTGACGAAATCGACGTCGCGATCCAGCAGCAGCGGGTAAGAGACGACCGTGACCGAAAAGAGCGCGAAGGCGATCAAGGCGCCGAAGAAATTGCCGACGCCAATGAACAGCAGTCCTTTGGGCGTGGTCAACGCCTGCTGAACGAAAACCGTCAGGTCCGGCATCTGGAGGCCATAGAACGTCAGGTAAAGAAAGCCGGCGATATCGACCCAGATGATGAAGGCAAATAAGGACACCAAGCACATCCCGCCGAGATCGCGGCCGCCGTAAGCCAAAAGCGATCGACGCTCCGCGCTCCAGGAGAGCTTTTCCCCGCGTTCCAGCCTGCGGCTCACTTCATAAAGCGCCGCCGCGGAGAAGGGGGTCACCAACGCGACGCCGGTGAGCAGGGGATAGGCGAAGGCGCGCAGGTCAGAGGATAGTGTGAAAAGAATCGCCATCCAGCCGATCGCGACATGGAAGGCGCCGACGACGACGCCGAAGCGTGGAGCGGTCCTGAAATCCTTCAGGCCCGCGAGCAACGCCTTGTCGATGTCGCGTTGTTGCACCTTGCGGATGACGATCGCGCGCCGAACCTCCGGCGCGGGGCCGGTTCCGGATCTCTGGACGCTTTCCACCATGGCTCCGCCCCGATCTTTGATGTTTCGCGCGAGCGCCCGCCCACGCCGGCTTGGTTCGATCGGAGTTTGATCCAGATCAAATAATAAGCAAGAGGCGAAAGGCGGAATGGCTGAATTTTTTCGTTTATCGCGACAGACCCTTTTCCTTCAATTCGTTGAGATAATTCTGCCAGATCGCATCCTGGCAGGCGCCGAGTTCGTGGAGATAGACCCAGGTGTAAATCCCGGTGTCGTGCATGTCGTCGAATTGCAGCTTCACCGCGTAATTGCCGATCGGCTCGACGGCGAGAATCGTCACGTCGCGCTTGCCCGCGACCGTCTTGCGTTGCGCGGGCGAATGGCCCTGGACCTCGGCGCTGGGGCTCTCGACCCGCAAAAGCTCGGCGGGCAGGGCGAAGGATTTGCCGCTTTCAAAAGTCACCTTGAGCGTTCTGCCCTTGTCGGCGAGACGAATTTCGCTCGGCCAGTTCGCGTCGATCATTGCTTCACTCCCATCCAGCGTGTTGAAGAAACCGTGGCTCATATAGGCGTAACAGCCTGATTTACAATCTTGTTATCTGGTTTTGAGAAAAATTCCAAATTTGTCGCCCGGCCCCATTCTCATATTCATAATCCATGTTATCATCAGCGAAAATAATAATGACAGGGTCAGGTCGCGATCTCCCGGCAGGGGAGAGCCTGCAATCACGCATGAGCCAACCGGTGACGCATCTTGGCGCGTCGCGAAGGAGGACGTAAATGTCACAGGAAGAAGCCAAAACGCACCATCCCACGCCGATGCTGGACCAACTCGAGAGCGGGCCGTGGCCGAGCTTTGTCACCGGCTTGAAGCGTTTGCGCGACAACGCCGGCGCGGCCTATGCGCCGATGATGGACGACCTGCTCGGTCAGCTCGAACATTCCTACGAAACGCGGACCGGCTACTGGAAGGGCGGCACGGTCTCGGTCGTCGGCTATGGCGGCGGCGTCATTCCGCGCTTTTCGGAAGTGGCCTCCAAATATCCGGCCTCCAAGGAATTCCACACCCTGCGCGTCCAGCCGCCGGCCGGCATGCATTATGACACCGACGTGCTGCGCAAGCTGTGCGACATCTGGGAGCGTCACGGTTCGGGCCTGATCGCCTTCCACGGCCAGTCGGGCGACATCATGTTCCAGGGCTGCTCCAGCGACAACGTCCAGCCGGCCTTCGACGAACTCAATGAAATTGGCTTCGACCTTGGCGGCGCCGGCCCGGCGCTGCGCACCTCGATGTCCTGCGTCGGCCATGCGCGCTGCGAATTGTCGTGCTATGACGAGGTCAAGGCGCATCGCATTGTGATCAACGAGTTCCTCGACGAGATGCATCGTCCGGCGCTGCCCTACAAGTTCAAGTTCAAGTTCTCGGGCTGCGGCAACGACTGCGTGAACGCCGTCCATCGCGCCGACTTCGCGGTGATCGGCACCTGGCGCGACGACATGAAGGTCAACCAGGACGGCGTGAAGGCCTATGTGGCGCGCGTCGGCCGCAAATATGCGATCGACCATGTGATCGCCATGTGCCCGACCCGCGCCTTGTCGCTGAACGACGACGACACGCTCGACGTCGACAACAAGAGCTGCGTGCGCTGCATGCACTGCCTGAACGTCCTGGGCGGCAAGGCTTTGTCGCCGGGCGACGACCGCGGCGCGACCATTCTGGTCGGCGGCAAGCGCGCGCTGAAGGTCGGCGACCTGATGGGCATCAACCTCATTCCGTTCTTCAAGCTCCGGACGGACGAGGACTACCAGAACCTCATCGATCTGGCGCGCCGGATGATGGAGTTCTTCGCCGACAACGCGCTGGAGCACGAGCGCATCGGCGAGACGATCGACCGCATCGGCCTGCCGGCGTTCCTGGAGGCGATGGAGATCGATCCGGACCCGAACATGGTCAACCATCCCCGCACGTCGTGCTACGTCCGCACCGACGACTTCACCGACGAGGCGGAGAAATATTTCGAGCGCAAGGCCCGCGAGGCCGGCCTCGACGTCGCCGCCGACTAAGGCCGGCGCGCCCATCGTCAGGCCCCGTCCGCAAGGCGGGGCCTGAGTGCTTTTTCGCGTATCCGGCGGCTGGACATTTGCCGTCGCCGGTCACACATGCACAAGGCCTGCCAGCGCCGATCACACAATCATGAGGCATGCCGGGCCAGTAACGACAACACGCGCAATCGGACGGGGAAAGCGCAGCAAAGGGTCAATTCATGTTCAATAATGACGACATTCTCGCGGCTTTGGCCAAGGTTCCTGGACCGGACGGCAAGACGCCGCTGCCACAATCCGGCGCCGTTTCCGGAATCAGCCTCCGCGAGGGCAAGGTTTTCCTCTCGATCGCGGTGACGCCGGAGCAGGCGCCCCATTGCCAGCCGATGCGACAGGCCGCCGAAGAGGCGGTCAAGGCCATTTCCGGCGTCAAGGGCGCGGTGGTGGTGTTGACCTCCGAGCGTGCGCCGGGCAGCGCGCCGCAACAGGCGGCGCCCAAGGGCGGCCATGGCCATGCGCCGCATGGCGCGACCCATGGTACGGGAGTCGAGGGAATCAAGAAGATCGTCGCCGTGGCCTCCGGAAAGGGCGGCGTCGGCAAATCCACGACCTCGGCCAATCTCGCGATCGGTCTCGCCGGGCTCGGCCTGAAGGTCGGCCTGCTCGACGCCGACCTGTTCGGCCCCTCGCAGCCGCGCCTGTTCGGCATTTCCGGCCGCCCCGACATGGAGGAAGGCGGCGCGCTGAAGCCGATCGAGAAATTCGGCGTCAAGGTGATGTCGATCGGCTTTCTGGTGCCCGACGACGCGGCGATCGTGTGGCGCGGCCCGATGGTGATGTCCGCCCTGACCCAGTTGCTGCGCGACGTGGCCTGGGGCGAGCTGGACGTGCTGGTGGTGGACATGCCGCCCGGCACCGGCGACACCCAGCTGACCATGGCGCAGAACGTCGGGCTCGCCGGCGCCGTGATCATCTCGACGCCGCAGGATCTCGCGCTGATCGATGCTCGGCGCGGCATCGCCATGTTCAACCAGGTGCATGTGCCGATTTATGGCCTGTTCGAAAACATGAGCTATTTCCTGTGCCCGCATTGCGGCGAGCGAACGGATATTTTCTCCCATGGCGGGGCCAGGGCCGAGGCGGAAAAGATGGGCGTTCCTTTCCTGGGCGAGGCGCCGCTCGACGCTTCGGTGCGCGAAACCTCGGACGCCGGCTTGCCCGTCGTCGCCAAGGACCCCGGTTCGCCGCAGGCCAAGCCCTATCTCGTTCTGGCGGAAATGGTCCGCGACGCCATGAATCAGGCGCCGGCCAAAAAAGCCCCGCGAATCGCGGTCGAATAAGGAAGCAAAAGTTCTCCCGGCGCTCAGGGAGCGCGTTGGCTTTCCACGGAAAGGCGACGCGCTCCTTTCTTTTCGGGATCACATCTATTCGCGATCTATGCCGGGCGGCGGCGCCCGCGTCAAAGCATGTCGGGCTTTTCTTTGGCCGCCGCCGCCGCCGCCCGGACCTGGGCCACCGTCGTTTTCAAGGCTTCAAAATCGATAAAGCCGTTATATTCGAACGGTCCGATCAGGAAATTGGGCACGCCGTCGAAGCCAAGCGCGCGGGCCTGTGCGATATTGCGTCCGATGAGACGGTCGATGTCGCCGCCATGGGCGTCAAGGTCCGAGGCCAGCCGCGTCATATCGGCGCCTGAAGCCGTGATCGCCTCCTCCATGGCGGATTGCGGGTTGCGTCGGCCCGGAATGCGCATCAGCGCGGCGTGAACCTGCCGATAGGCGCCCTGGTATTTCGCCGCCAGCGCCATGCGCGCGCCGAAAACCGAGGCTTCGCTCAGAACGGGACAATCCTTGTAAACCAGCCTGACGCCATTGTCGGCCAGGAGCAGTTCATCGAGGACCGGCGAGGATTTTTTGCAATAGGGGCAGTCGTAATCAAGGAAGGCGACGATGGTGACGTCGCCGCGGGGATTTCCCGCGACCGGCGCCTCCGGATCGTTCGCGATCGTGCCGAGGGTGAATTCCCGCGCTCCCGCGCGCCGCGCGAGGCCGGCGGCAAGAAGCGAGCAGGACGCCATGGCGGCGAGGACAGTTCGGCGGTTGGTCGGCATGGGTTTCGGCTCGGCGTCACAGGCGGGCGCGAAAAGTCGGATCGAGGCCCTTGGTGAACATGGCGCAGTGTCGCAGAACGCCAGTGTGGCTGTCCCTTACTGGAGGAGAATGTCAAAAAAAAGAGGACATTCCCCATGGGTTGGGAATGTCCTCAAGTTGACCTGAAGGCGTGGGGGGAGGGGAAGCCCGGCGGCCGTTCAGGAATTCAGATCATGATCTCAGACGGCCCGGCTCGTCCTCGGCGAGATAGGCGGCCTCGGCTTTCGACAGCGGGATCGCGTCATAGCCGGTGATCATCGTCTTGACATAGTGGAGCGGGGTCTTGCCGGTCGTCGTCATGTAGATGTGGATGATGACGAAGAGGCTGATCAGATAAGCCGCGGCGAGATGGATGAAGGCGACGACCGGCAGGGCGATGGTCCCCGCCGCCATCTTCGCCCACCAAGGATAGGTCAGATAGACGATGCCGGACGACCACAGGGCCGGG
The DNA here is from genome assembly GCA_963703385.1 of uncultured Pseudomonadota bacterium. Classification (GTDB taxonomy): domain Bacteria; phylum Pseudomonadota; class Alphaproteobacteria; order Rhizobiales; family Beijerinckiaceae; genus Rhodoblastus. The sequence continues at coordinate 1,553,027 of OY969816.1, read as the reverse complement.
CCGATGATCACCATGAACCACAGATAAGCCAGCGATTGCAGGGCGTTCTGCTTGCGCTTCAGCGTCTTGGTATAGGGATGCGGCGCACCGGCGAGGATGCCCCAGGCGTAGAATTTGAGAATCGCCGGCAGGCTCGCCAGCTTGGGCAGATATTGCCGCCACTGGCCGGTGGTGAAATGCCAGAAGGTGGTGAAGGCCCACAGCACGATCAGGGCGATCGCCGCGTAGGAATGGACCTGCGCCGCCGCCTTGTACGGCATCGGAACGAGCCCGTGGACGGAGAAGCCGGTGAAGGCCAGAATGAAGATCAGCGCCGCCTGCGACCAGTGCCAGAACCGCTCGTAGCGGCTGTAGATCATCACCGTGCGCTTGGGCTCTTGCTTTCCCAGAAAATCGTTGGTCGCGACCGCGGTCATTTCGCCTCTCCCTTGTTCTTCTTGTTGAGGGCGATGCGCAGGCCGCCATGGAAGGCGACGCCGGCCAGCGTCAGGCCGAGACCGGCGAGGCCGAGGAAGTCCATCCAGGGGAAGCGGCTATGGCCGGGCATGTAAATGCCGGGAACATCGGCGAGCCGGCTGTTCCGTGAATGGCATTCCGCGCATTTCACCGCGTCCTCCTTGGGCGCGACCATATGGGTGATCGGCCAGTTGGAAACGGTCTTCAAAAAACCGATCTGGCCGGAGAAAGGCCGGTGCTCGATCGCCATGCCGGCGGCGATCGCCTTCTTGATGTTGAAATTGCCCCAGAACGCGGTGTTGTCGGCACCCCACAGGTGGTTGAAGACGAGGGTCTTCTCGCCGGCGTCATAGGGCATGTTGGTGTGCATTTCCTTGAACGGCCAGATGCGCGATTTGGGATCCTGCCACCCGCCCTGCGGATCATTGATCGGCGTGACCGGCTTGCTGGTGTCGATCTTGGTGTCGGCGAGCGTATAGATCATCTCGCCGTTGAACCATTTATAGGTCGGGATGAGGTTCTCGCCCCATTTGAAATCGCCCTTGATCGACCAGTAGGTATGGCGCTTCTCGCCATTGCCCTGGGTATATTCTTCCTCGTAATAGCCCGCGCCATTGTACAGCTTGCCGGCGGTGCTCCAGTCCCAGTCGGTGATGGTGGCGACGCCGCCGCGCGCCATTTTCGGAATATGGCAGGTCTGGCAGGCGATGCGCTGGGCGTGGGCGTCGAGCTGATAGCCGATCAGGCTGGGCTTGGGATGCGGCGTGGCGCCGTGGCAGGATTCGCAACTCGCGACGTCGCGACGCTGGCCCGGCTTGCCGAGTCCGCCCTCGTCCTTGGCGACCATGTCATAACGGCTGCCGACGATGGCGTGCTGCTTGGACAGATGGCATTCGGAACAGGCGAAATTCTGGCCTTGTTCCGACATATGCACGTCGAGCGCCTTGCTCGGACGGATCAGCGACGAATTGAGGTCGCCATGCTTGACGCCGTCGCCGCCGCCGCCGTTGAAATGGCAGGTTCCGCAGTTCTCGCGGCCGGGCAGGCCGACATGCTGGGCGACCTCGGTGAAATTGATCGGATCGCGGCCCTCGAACATCGCGGCGCAGGCCGAATTGCCGCGCGTCGGCGGCAGGCGGTAATATTTCCCGGTGCGGTCGTGGCAGACCAGGCAATCGACGCTGGTCTGTTTGTTGAAGGCATATTGCTCGCCGGCCTTCACGCCATTGCCGATATGGCAGACGCCGCACATGCCCTCGTTGTCTTTGGCGTTGGTGCAGAAATTATTGATGACGTTTTCTTTGCCGAGATGCTGGCCGGTGCGCGGATTGACGTAGTCCCAGGTCCAGTGGATGGTCTTCTTGATATGGGCTTCGGCCTCGGTATGGCAGGTCGCGCAGGCCTTGGTGACGGCGGCGCTGTCCGCGAACGGGCCTTTCAGCGCCTCGAATTTGCTGTGGTCGGCCGTCTCGCCCAGCACCGCGCCTGAGGTTTGATTCACCACCGGCGGCGGGGGCGGCGGCGGCGTCTCCATTTTCTGATACTTGGCTGGCGGCGCCGGCGGCGAATCCGTGGTCTGGAACTTTTCCTGCGCCGTGGCTCCGCCTGTCGCCACGAAAAGCGCGAAACCGGCAAGAGTGAAATATCGCGCTTTGGTCGTCATAGCCGTTCCGCTCACTCCCCGGCCGGAGCGGCGATTGGCCAGCAATCACTCCAGCGCGCCAGCCCTTTGGGCGACGTTAAGTTATAAATTTTATGAAACTTTTTTTCGTCTTTTGTCAAATGCACAGGGCGCGCATGGCGCCGGCTGCGTCGTTTCGTCGCGCCTGAATCCTGGACAAAAAGCCGTAAACGTCTGACTTTCAGGCAAATTCGCCGGCGGCGCGCCCGCCCTTGCCGGTCGGCGGTTAAATAAGATATACAACTTATCAAACTTTAAGGAGGCTTTGATGATCAAGGGCGCGCTGGCGGGGCTCGGGCTTTTTATGCTTTGCGGACCGGCTTTCGCCGACGAGGCGGCGCTGAAGGCGCAGGCCGCCGATCTGACAGCGCAATATGGGAAAGAGCTCAAGGCCGCGCTTGGCGGCGCGATGGCGAAGAGCGGCCCGCTCGGCGCGCTGGACGTCTGCAACCAGGAAGCGCCGAAAATCGCCGCCGATCTGTCGAAGCGCAGCGGCTGGTCGGTGGCCCGCACCAGCCTGAAGCCGCGCAACGCCGCCGCCGCGCCGGACGATTATGAGCGCAAGGTGATGCAAAATTTTGACGCGCGGCTGGCCAAGGGCGAAAAGTCCGCCGATCTTGTCAGCGCCGAAGTCGTCGAGGAGAACGGCGGCAAGGTTTTTCGTTTCATCAAGGCGATCCCGACCGGCGAGGTCTGCCTGACCTGCCACGGCCCGAATGTCGCGCCCGAACTGAAGCAGAAGATTTCGCAGCTCTACCCCAAGGATCGGGCGATCGGATTCAAGCTCGGCGACCTGCGCGGCGCCTTTAGCTTGAAGAAGCCGCTCGACGCCACGGCCAAGTGACGTGCTCCGTGACGCCCTCCGTGACGCCCTCCGTGACGCACGCGATCCCTCGCCGGGACCTTTGACCGGCGGCGGGGAACGTGGAAGATTTCGCCGCCTTGAGGTCAGACCGGCGAGGCGAGGGCGTGTGCGAACTTTTCGGCTTTTCGAGCCTTCTGCCGACGCGGGCGACGTTCTCGCTGCGCTCGTTCGCGGATCGCGGCGGATTCACCAGCGCTTCGGTGGATGGCTGGGGCCTCGCCTTCCTCGATGGGCGGGACGCGCGGCTCTACAAGGAGCCGGCCCCGGCCGCCGACAGTTGCTGGCTCCGTTTCATCGAACAGCGGCGGATTGCCAGCCGCCTGATGATTTCCCACATCCGCCGCGCGACGCGGGGCGCGAAAACCCACGCCAACACCCAACCTTTCCAGCGCGAATTGGGCGGACGGACCCATGTCTTCGCCCATAATGGCGTCCTCGACGGGATCGACCAGAAATTCGCCGGCGCGGCGCGGCGTTTTGGGCCGGTGGGCGAGACGGATTCCGAGATCGCCTTCTGCATCCTGCTGGAGCGTCTTGCGCCGCTTTGGGCGGACGGGGCCATGCCCGAACTCGAAAAAAGGCGCGCGGTTTTCGAGGATTTCGCTGCCGTGATGCGCGCGCTCGGACCGGCGAATTTCCTTTATTCCGACGGCGACGCTCTATTCGCTCATGGCCACCGCCGGATCCAGAACGGCGGCGCCATCGCGCCGCCGGGCCTGTGGCGGCTGGAGCGGCGCTGCGAGCCGGACCGCGACGCGGCGGATTTCCCAAAAGGGGCGCGCCAGCACATCGTCCTGTTCGCCAGCGTTCCCCTGAGCGGCGAGAACTGGAGTCCCCTGGCGGAAGGCGAGGCGATCGTCGTCAAGGATGGCCAGGCGCTCGTTCGCCAGGCGGCGCGGCCGGGCGATCCTTCACGCCCTTCCTGAATTCGGTTCACGGCGCCCCCGGCTTCGGCGCCTCGACCTTGACGTCGAGCGGAATGTCGCCGGCTTTTTCGAAGGTCAGGTCGACCTCAAACCTTTCCCCGGCGACGAGCGGACGTTTCAGGTTGCGCAGCAGGACGTGATAGCCGCCGGGGCTGAACACGATTTTCCCCCCGGGGGGAATGTCCACATTCACCAGATGGCGCTGGTTCGGCACGTCCTGAAGGATGCGGACGCCGCTGACCTCGGCGGTTCGCGCCACATCGGTCGAGGCCGCGACGAGGTGATCGACCGCCTTGCCATTGTTGACGATGGTCAGATAGACGCGCCCGACGATGGCCCTGGGCGGCGTCGGTTGCGCCCAGACATGGTCGATCGAAAGGCCCGCCGCCTGCGCTCCGCTCGCGAACAGGAGCGAAACGGGGAGGAGCGCAACGACGAGGGCGATGGCGCGCGGGTCTGGCTTCATGGGACCATAATGCAGTGACGCCCCCATCAAGCCAACCCGGAAAAGGCGCTTCCTTTTGTCGCGCGGCTTGTCATACGAATTCCGAATCAATCATTCGGAATTCGTATTCCGTTGGCGCGAAAATCCGCCCGCGATCTGTAGGATTTTCGCGCCGTGGCGTTTCCGTGGGAATTGCGCAGCAATCTTGCGGAAACCGTATCAGGCTGCGCGCAGGGCGCCGAGGAAGGAATCGACCTCGCCGCGCAGGGCGTCGGCCTGTTTGGCGAGATCGCCGGCCGCATCCAGCATGCGGTTGGAGGCGGCGGAGGAGCTTTGCGCGGCTTCGAGCACGCCGCCGATATTTTCCGCCACCTGATGCGCGCCCTGCGAGGCGTGCTGCACATTGGAGGCGATTTCCTTGGTCGCCTCGCCCTGCTGATAGACCGCCTCGGCTATGGCTCGCGCGATGGTGTTGGCGCGTTCGGTGGTGCGCACGATGGTCGAAATATTTTCCGCCGCGCGCTGGGTGGTCGCCTGGATGTCGTTGATCTGGGCGCCGACCTCGGCGGTCGCCTTGCTGGTCTGCTCGGCGAGCGTCTTGACCTCCTGGGCGACCACGGCGAAGCCGCGTCCCGCCTCGCCGGCGCGGGCGGCTTCGATCGTCGCGTTGAGGGCGAGCATGTTGGTCTGTCCGGCGATGTCGGCGATCATGTTGACGATGCCGCCGATGCGGTCGGCGGCTGCGGCGAGATCGCGCATCTGCCGGTCGGCCCCTTCGGCCTGATTGGCGGAATCGCCGGCGATCTGCCGGGATTCGCGCGCCTGAGCATCGATTTCCTTGACCGAATAGGTCAATTCCTCGGTCGCCGAGGCGACGGATGAAATATTGCTCGACGAGGCTTCGGAGGCGTCCGCCACCGCCTTGGCCTGGGCGGCGGTTTCGACCGCCGCGTCGCTCAGAATTCGCGAGGACTGGCGGAAGTCGTCCGCCGCCCGCAGCACCCCGGTCAGAATCGACCGGACCTTGCCTTCGAACTGGCCGGCCAGTTGCGCGGCCATCGCGCGCCTTTGGGCTTCCTGTCCGATTCGGGCGTTTTTCGCCTCGCTTTCGATGTCGCGCGCCCGGCGCATGTTGGCCTTGAAGATTTCCAGCGCGCGCGCCAGCGCGCCGATTTCGTCGCGCCGCGCGGCGCCCTCCACCGTGGCGTCGAGGTCGCCGCGCGCGAGCCTGTCCACGGCCTGCGTGGCCTGCGCCAGCGGCGCGGCTATGCTGAAGACGAGGCCCAGGCTGATCGCCGCGCCGAGACCGATGGCGGCGACGACGCCCAGCAACAGCAGCCAGCGACTATCGCGATAGGCCTGCCCGACCTTTCCCGCCGCCTCGGCGCCGCCTTGTTCGATCGAAACGCTTTGGCCATTGAGGAGGTTCACGATCCCGGCGTCGTCGGCCTTTGCGTAAGCCTTGATGGCGTCGGCGAGATGGCCGCTGCGGGCGCTGGCGACGACCTCCTGCGCCGCCTGCCGGAACGCCGGCCATTCGCGGTCGCACTCGGCCATGATTCGGGCAGGCTCGCCGCCCGCGATGATGAAGGGCCGATATTCATCGTAAGCCTGTTCAACCCGCGCGGCGGCGGCGGCCATCGCGTCCTCGGTGCCCGCCGCGCCGGTATTGGACGCGATCGCCAGCAGCGCCTCGGTTTCCGCCTGACGGTAAAGGAGCGCCGCCTTGCGCAAAGAGCCGATTTTCGTCGCCGCGGGCATCCATTGGCTGCGGATCGTCGCGGACTGTTCGGCCATGCCCGCCATGCGGGTCATCGCCAGCGCGCCAAGCGCAATCAGCGCCACGAGCATGGCGGAAAAGGCGAAGAGGATTTTCGTTCTTATGCTCAAGTCGCGCCAGATTCGCATCGCGCTCTCCTTTACCAAGGGCGGTCGGAATTGGCGCGAATCTAGCGGCGCAAGTTTGCCTCAGCCTTGTGTGAGAAAGCGGACGCGCCGCCCGGGGGAGGGGCGGCGCGGGCGGGATCAGCCGACGATATGCTTCTCGATCTCCCACACCGGGATTTTGGTGAAATCCTTGTCGATCTCGGCGCGCAGCTTGGCCTTGACGTCGGCGTGCAGGCAGCGGCGCAGGTCGGCGAGCGTCCGGGCGGGCGCCGCGATCACAAGGGCCGTGGCGCCGCGCTCGCGCACGATGACCTCCAGCGCTTCAGCGGCGCGCTCGGCGAAACGGTGCTCCTCGATCTCATGCCAGTCGGTCGCCTCCATGGCGCTGCGCGTGCTGGAATGGGCGCCGTTGAAGGCGCGGCCGGGCTTGTCGGTTCCCTGTTCGTGGCTCGGCGGATTCTCCTCGCCGACCATCACACGTTCGGTCACCAGATTGGCGTATTTCTCATCTCCCTCGTTGCGCAGGAACAATGCCTTGCGGCCGTCGCCGATGAAGACGAAGGCGTCGTGGGGAAGCGCGATTTTATGCACGATCATACTCCCGATTTCGGGGTTGGGCGCCGCTTTTCCACGGCGCTTCAATGGGGAAACGAGCCGGCTCCGCCGATGCTCCCGCCCTGTTCCGCCAAGGCGCGGGCTTTTCCCTAATCTTCTAAAGATAGGGAAGATAGCGGTCCGCCGCCATGATGCTCGTCAATTCGGCGGCGGTTGGGCTTTGCTTGGCGGGCAGGTTTTGAGGCGCTCGATCAGCCAGCGTCCGGCCGGGCCGGGCGGCGCCGACGTGCGATAAGCGGCGGCCATCGGCACGGTGAGGCCGGTCAGGGGAATTTCCGGCGTGGCGAGCCGCACGAGGCGGCCCTCGGCGAGATCGCGCTCGACGGCGTGCAACGGCATCGAGCCCCAGCCCAGGCCGCTCAGCACGAAGGAATGTTTGGCGTAAAGGTCGGCGAGGTGCCAGGTCGTCGGCGACATCACGCTATATTCGCGGCTGTCGGGCCGGCTGGCGCGCTCGGTCAGCACGAGCTGGACATGTTTCGCCAGTTCGTCCCGCGGGATCACGCCTTTGAAACGCGCCAGCGGATGGTCGGGGCTCGCGACCATCGCCATCCCGACGCCGGCCAGCGGCTCGCTGCTCAAGCCGGGGGGCAGGGACGCCGGGCCGCCGACCACCGCGAAACTGGCGCGGCCGTCGAGCACCGGCTCGGTCGCCGCGCCCAGAACCTCGACATAGAGGCGCAGCGGCGTCGCGGGAAAGCGCTGCCGGAAATCCCTGGCCGCCTCGGTGATCGCCTGCAAGGGGAAATAGACGTCCACCACCGCCCAAAGCTCCGGCTCGACCCCTTCCGAGAGACCGCGGGCGCGGAAATTCAGGAAATCGACGGCGCCGCCGACGGCGCGGGCGTCGCGCAGCAGCAGTTTTCCGGCGGGAGTGAGCCGGGGGAGACGCGCGGAACGGTCGAACAGCGCGACGCCGAGTTCCTCCTCCAGCCGGCGGACGAGATCGCTGACGGCGGACTGCGCCCGCCCCAGCTTGCGCGCGGCGGCGGAAAAACTGCCCTCTTCGGCGGCGGCGACGAAGGTGCGGATCTGGTCGAGCGAAAGGCGGTCGCGCATGGCCATTCTATCGGAAAAGCAGATGGAATCTATCATGAACCAACGGCTGGACGCCAGGGGCCCGAGGCCTCAGATTAGCCGCGAGCCTGGCGAAAATTTTCGCCGATTGTCTTTGTTGAACGAAAGGAAGCTGATCATGAAACGTATTTTTGTCGCCGGCCTCGGCGCGGCTCTGGTTTTCGGCGTCGGCGCGGCCTCGCTCGCCAAGCCGCCGGCCAGCCAAGAACAGGCGCCGGCCAGCCCGAACCGGGAGGTCAAGGCCGGCGATTATCGTGTCGAGCCCTATCACACCCAGGTCCTGTTCCAGGTTTCGCATTTCGGCCTGTCGAATTTTTCCGGCATCGTCACCGGCGGCTCGGGCTCGCTCAAGCTCGATCCCGCCCATCCGGACAATTCGAGACTCGAGGTGTCCGTGAATGCGGCGACGATCCTGACCCCGGTCGAAAAGCTCACCGGCGAATTGCGCGGCGCGGACTGGCTCGACGCGGACAAATATCCCAAGGCGACTTTCGTCTCGACCAGGGTGATCCCGACCGGCGCCGGTCAGGCGACCATCGAAGGCGATCTCACGCTTCATGGCGTGACCAGGCCGCTGAACTCTTCAAGCGCGTTTCGTCGGCGCCGGCGTCAATCCGATCACCAAGGGCTATACCGTGGGATTTGATGGCGAAGGCGCGATCAGGCGCACCGAATTCGGAATAAAAACCTACGCGCCCATGATTGGCGACACCGTCCGTCTGACCATTCACGCCGCCTTCGAGTTGCGGCGCTGACATGGCGGCGCGCGCGCGAGCGTTACGACGCGGTCGCCATCGTCCTGCATTGGACAACGGCGCTCGGGATTTTCGCCCTGATCGTGATCGGGCTGGCGATGAAACACGCGGGTCTTCCCAAGATGGGGGTGATCCAGCTGTTCCAGCTCCATAAATCGATCGGGATCGTCATTCTGCTGCTGGCGGTCGCGCGGCTGGCGTGGCGGCTTGCCCGGCCCGCGCCGCCCTTGCCGGACACCTTTCCGGCGCTGGAGCGCAAGGCGGCCCATGCCGGCCATGCCGCGCTCTATCTGTTGATGCTGGCGCTGCCCCTGACCGGCTGGGCGGTGGTCTCGACCTCGCCGCTCGACATTCCGACCGTGCTGTTCGGCGTCATGCCCTGGCCGCATATTTCCTTTCTGGCCGACCTGCCCAACAAGGCGCCGGTGAATGCCGTCGTGCAGGCCCTGCACAAATATGGCGCCTATGCGCTGATCGTTTTTGTCGCCGGCCATATCGCCGCCGCCTTGCGCCACGCGCTCAAGGGCGATGTCCCCCTGGCGCGCATGAGCCCGTTCGCCCGAGCCGAGGAGGAGGAAGAATGAAACGCGCGATCGCCGCCGCCGCCTTCTTTGCGGCCGCCTCCGCCGCGCAGGCCGCCGAATGGAAGATCCTGCCGGGGAGCGCGCTGACCTTTGCCGGCGAGCAGGCCGGCGAGAAATTCACCGGGAGGTTCAGCCGGTTCGACGCCAAAATTTCGCTCGACCCGCAAAACCTCTCCGAGGCGAAAATCGTCGTCACGGTGGATGTCGCCAGCGCCGCGACCGGGGACAAGCAGCGCGACACGGCCCTTCCGGACAAGGATTGGTTCGACGCGAAAACTTTTCCACAGGCGCGCTTCGAGTCGCGTCGGGTCGCGCCAACCGCCGCGGGTTATGAGGCCGTCGGCGACCTGACCCTGCGCGGCGTGACCAAAAAAATCCATCTGCCCTTCACTCTGGCGATCGACGGGCGCAAGGCCGAGGCGAAGGGCCATGCCGATCTCAGGCGCGACGCCTTTGGCGTCGGGCAGGGGCAATGGGCGAGCGACGAATGGGTCGGCTTCAATGTCGGCGTCGATTTCGACCTGAAGGCGGAACGAACCGATTGAGGCTCGTCATTGCCTGCGCGGGTTACGACGACAACTCGCCGATATGCTTCTGCGCATAGAGCTGGACGCCGAGCTGTTTGATCAATTCGGCTTGAGTTTCGAGGAAGTCGATATGTTCCTCCTCGTCATGGGCCAGTTCCTCGAACAGGTTCATGCTCACCCGGTCGTTGATGGACAGGCAATAAGCGGCGGCTTCGAGATAAAGCCCGCGCGCCGTCATTTCCGAGGCGAGGTCGAGTTCGATGATCTCCTGGACGTTCTCGCCGATGGTCAGGCCGTTCAGTTCCTGCATGTTGGGAAAGCCTTCGAGGAACAGGATCCGCGCCGTGAACTTGTCGGCATGGGTCATTTCCTCGATCGATTCCTCGCGCCATTTTTTCGCGAGGCCCTTGTAGCCCCAATTGTCGAGAATGCGGAAATGCAGCCAGTATTGATTGATCGCGGTCAACTCGCTGCGCAGGCCCTTGTTGAGATATTCAATGACTTTCGCATCGCCGCGCATCGGGTCTCTCCCTGTGCTTGAGCCATGTCATAAAACTAACCGGCGAAGCAATCGTTCCGCGCGGGCTCGATTCATCTCAATTCATGCAGTTTCCGCAAGATTGCTACGCCATCCGCGGAATCATTCGGCAGCCAGGGCGAGAGCCGGGTCGACCGCGCCTGGCGATCGGCTTTCCGCCTTGGCGGCCGCCTCGCGTTCGCAAAGGCCCTGGATATTGCGCACGCAACGGCCGCAGTTAGGCAAGCAGCCCTTGGACTTGAACACATCGCGGGCGCGGTCGGCGGAAGCGCCGCAGGGCTTTACGCTCGCGCGCACGTCGCGATCGGTGATCATGTTGCAGGAACAAAGGATCATGTCTTGCCGCTGGCTCCAATCACGCCATTGAACATCGGCGTCGCGCAATACGGAAGCAATTTGGCGTTTATTAGATGGTTTCTAAACTTCACAGCGTTTTCCGATCATATTGGCGCAATCTGTCCGCTTTCGGGGAGACGATCCGGCAGGCGCGCGCCGAAGAGCGCATCGGGGATGGCGTTACGGCGCGCGTGGCGCCGGGTTTCGTCCGCAAGCGGCGGCCTGTTTTCGGAAAACCTGCTCAGGCCGCCATTGCTTTCGGGCCTGCCATGGCTATAGTCCGCCGCCAAATCCGTCCCGGCGCGCGAGCGCGCGAAACCAGCGTGGAAATCAGGACATGAATTTCATAACCCCCGCCTTTGCCCAGGCCGCCGGCGGCGGCGCCGGCGGCACCGACGTGCTGATGCAGATGGCGCCCTTCGGCGTCATTCTCGTCATCATGTATTTCCTGCTCCTTCGGCCCCAGCAGCAGAAGGCCAAGGCGCATAAGGACATGGTCTCGAACATCCGCCGGGGCGACAGCGTCGTCACCAATGGCGGGCTGATCGGCAAGGTGACCAAGACCGTGGACGACAGCGAGATCGAAATCGAGATCGCCCCCAATGTCCGCGTGCGCCAGATGCGTTCGGCCATCGCCGAAGTTCGCGCCAAGGGCGAGCCGGTCAAGGACAACGCCTGACGGCCAGAAACGGATTCGCCGCCCGCCATGATGCGCTACGCCCCCTGGAAAATCGCCCTCACCCTTGCCGCGACCGTGATCGCGATGCTGATCTGCATTCCGAGCATGATCGGGCCGGACAACCGCGCGAAACTGGCGGAAATCATGCCGTCCTGGCTGCAGCCCGAAATCGATCGTGCTCGGCCTCGACCTCCAGGGCGGCGCCTATCTGCTCTATGAGGTCGATCGCGCCGACGTCGTCCACAGCATGGTCGGCAATCTGCGCGACGACCTGCGCCGCGAATTGCGCGAGGCGAAGATACCTGTTTCCGGGGGCGTCGGCATGAGTTCGCGGGGCGTTCAGGTCCGCGTCCCCGACGCCGACGCGCGGGCGCGAATCATGCCCAAGCTCTACAGCCTCGTGCAGGTCTCCGCCGGCCCCGGCAGCTCGGGCCTCGATATCGTCGACGGCGGCGACGGCCTGCTCAAGCTGAATCTGACCGACGCCGCGATCAACAACAAGATCGCCCGCGCCGTCGAGCAGACGATCGAAGTGCTGAATCGGCGCGTCAATGGCCTCGGCACCACCGAACCGAACATTCAGCGCCAGGGCTCCGACCGCATTATCGTCGAGGTGCCCGGCCTCAAGGACACCGACCGGCTGAAGGCGATCGTCGGGACCACCGCCAAGCTGGAATTCCGTCTGGTCGCCGAGCCGGGTTACAATCCCGCCGATGTGGACATGCTCGACCAGACCGACCAGCCCGGCCAGCTGCCGGTCGAGAAGCAGGTGATGGTGCAGGGCGAGGACCTTACCGACGCCCAGCCCGGCTTCGATCAGCGCACCGGCGAGCCGGTGGTCAATTTCCGCTTCAACATTCGCGGCGGCCAGAAATTCGGCCAGGTGACCTCGGCCAATGTCGGGCGGCCCTTCGCCATCGTGCTCGACAACAAGGTGATTTCCGCGCCGCGCATCCTCGGGCCCATCACCGGCGGCTCGGGCCAGATTTCCGGCCGTTTCACGGTCGAGCAGGCCAACAACCTCGCCATATTGCTGCGCGCCGGCGCGCTTCCGGCCAAGCTCACCATCGTCGAGGAGCGCACCGTCGGCCCCGGCCTTGGCCAGGATTCGATCGACGCCGGCAAGCGCGCGGCTTATTGGGCGGCGGCGCTGGTCGTGACCTATATGCTGATCACCTATGGCGTCTTCGGCGTCTTCGCCAATCTCGCCCTGATGATCCATATTTCCTTCATTTTTGCGGCTCTGGTGCTGCTGCGCGCGACCCTGACCCTGCCCGGCATCGCCGGCATCGTCCTGACCATCGGCATGGCGGTCGATTCCAACGTGCTGATCTATGAGCGCATCCGCGAGGAATCCCACGCCGGGCGGTCGCTGATCTCGGCGCTCGACGCCGGCTTCAAGCGCGCCTTCGCCACCATCGTCGACTCCAACGTCACCATGTTCGTGGTCGCGGCGATTCTCTATTTCCTAGGCTCCGGTCCGGTGCGCGGCTTCGCGGTCTCGCTGGCGCTCGGCATCATGACCACGATCGTCACCGCCGTCACCATGACGCGGATGATGATTACCTTGTGGTATCGCTATGCGCGCCCGACCAGGCTGCCGATTTGACGGGTTCTCGACATGAAGCTTCTGCGACTCGCGCCCGAAAGCACTAAATTCCCCTTCATGCGCTTCCGGCGCGTGTCCTATCCCTTTTCCGCCGTGCTTTCGATCGCCGCGGTCATGCTGTTCCTCGTGGTCGGCATGAACTTCGGCATCGACTTCGCCGGCGGGACCATGATGGACGTGAAGGCCAAGTCGGGTAACGCCGATCTCGCCTATATCCGCGACCTGTCGAGCCATCTCGGAATTGGCGACCTCGAAGTGCAGGGCTTCGGCAGCCCGGCCGAAGCCGCGATTCGTTTCGGTTCGCAGCCGGGCGGCGACACCGCCAACCAGGCGGCGGTCGAAAAGGTCAAGCAAGCTTTGGGCGGGGCCTATGACTTCCGCAGCATCTCGGTCGTCGGCCCCAGCGTCTCGGCCCAGCTGGTGCAGCAGGGCACGCTCGGCGTGGTGATTTCGATCCTCGCGGTTCTGGCCTATCTGTGGTTCCGCTTCGAATGGCAGTTCGCCATAGCCGCGATCACCGCGACCATGCACGATCTTCTGCTGACGGTCGGCTTTTTCTCCATCACCCAGCTCGAATTCAACACCACCTCGATCGCGGCGATCCTGACCATCGTCGGTTATTCGCTCAACGAAACCGTGGTGGTGCTCGATCGCATTCGAGAAAATATGCGCAAATACAAGAAAATGCCGACCGATAATTTGATCGACCTGTCGATCAACGCGGTGCTGCCGCGCACCTTGATGACCGCGACCACGGTCTTCCTGGCGCTGCTGTCGCTGGTCATTTTCGGCGGCCACGTGATCCGCTCGTTCTCGCTGGCGATGATGTGGGGTATTTTCGTCGCGACTTATTCCTCGATCTTCATCTGCTCGCCGACCTTGATCTATCTCGGCCTGCGCAACGAATCGCGCGCGGCCGCCGACGAAGTCACCGGCGTCGGCGGCAAGACCGGCGCGCGACCGCTGTCCGGAGCCTGAATGCCTGTCGAGCAGCGATACGAGGGCTTTGTGCCGGGCCGCCACGCCGTGGAGGCCTTCGGCGCCGGAGGGTTCCAGTTCGGCGGCATGTCGCATCGCGGCTCGATTCTGGCTCTGCCCGACGGAATCCATGCCTTTGCGCCCAAGACTTTCGCGGAAATCGACGAGGCCTCGCTCGCCCCCTTGTTCGCCCTGCCGCGCGGCGCGGTCGAATTGCTGTTGTTCGGCTGCGGAAAATCGCTTCAGCCGGTTCCCGCCGCGTTGCGCCAAAAACTCCGGGATTTCGGCGTGCGCTGCGACCCGATGGACACCGGCGCCGCCTGCCAGACCTATAATATCCTGCTCGGGGAGCGGCGCCTGGTCGCCGCCGCGCTGATCGCCGCGCCCTGACCATATGGGCCAAAAAAGCGCCCGCCGGGGGGAGGGGCCGGCGGGCGCCAGATTGAACGGGGGGTTTTCCGCGCCCGTTCAGCTACCAAACTGATCCGGAACGAAAAAGCTCGAAAAGCCAAGGCTTCAATCGTTCGTCTTTGAACTTATCTGTGCGCGGTTGTGGAAAATGTAAACCCGACAGCGCGCAATCCAGCAATGCATTTTTGCATGACTGAAAAAGCGATCACTCACGCAACTTTTGCAGATCAGTCTATCCCAAAACGCGAAAAAGGGCGCCTCGACTTTTTGGTTAACCACAGATTTTTGGGGCGGCGCCCGGTTCAGCCCAAGACCATTTTCAAGTTTCATGGAAACATGAAAATGGTCTAGATTCTTGTTTTAACGCGTTTTCTTAACGCGAACCGGGTTCCACTTCGCTTGAAAACGCTCTAGGCTGGCCGGCGCTCCAGCGCCTCCTTGAGAAACCAGCCGGTGTAAGAGGCGGGTTCGCGCAAAATCACGTCGGGCGGGCCCTGCGCGACGATACGCCCGCCGCCATCGCCGCCTTCCGGCCCCAGGTCGATGATCCAGTCGGCGGTCTTGATCACTTCGAGATTATGCTCGATCACCACCACGCTGTTGCCCTGTTCGACCAAGGCGTCAAGAACTTCGAGCAGTTTCTTGACGTCATGGAAATGCAGGCCGGTGGTCGGTTCGTCGAGAATATAGAGCGTGCCGCCGGTCGCGCGGCGCGACAGCTCCTTGGACAATTTGACCCGTTGCGCCTCGCCGCCCGACAGGGTGGTGGCCGGCTGGCCGACCTTGACATAACCCAGCCCCACCCGCGCCAGAGTGTTGAGCTTGTCGCGGATCGTCGGCACGGCCTTGAACAGTTCCGCGCCCTCTTCCACCGTCATGTCGAGCACGTCGGCGATGCTCTGGTCCTTGTAGCGCACCTCCAGCGTCTCGCGGTCGTAGCGCTTGCCCTTGCATACGTCGCAAGTGACATAGACATCGGGCAGGAAGTGCATTTCGATTTTGATCACCCCGTCGCCCTGGCAGGCCTCGCAGCGCCCGCCCTTGACGTTGAACGAGAAGCGTCCCGGCCCATAGCCGCGCGCCTTGGCCTCGGGCAGGCCGGCGAACCAGTCGCGGATGGGGGTGAAGGCGCCGATATAGGTGGCGGGATTGGAGCGCGGCGTGCGGCCGATCGGCGACTGGTCGATGTCGATGACCTTGTCGATCAGCTCCAGCCCTTCGAGCTTGTCGAACGGCGCCGGGTGCTCCAGCGCGCCATTGAGCCGCCGCGCCACCGCCTTGTAAAGGGTGTCGATGATCAGGGTCGATTTGCCGCCGCCCGAAACCCCGGTGATGCAGGTGAACAGGCCGAGCGGAATCTCCACCATGAGGTTTTTCAGATTGTTTCCGCGCGCTCCAGTCAACCGCAGACGCCGCCCGGGTTCGGGCTTGCGGCGCCTTTTTGGCGCGGCGACGCGCAAGCGCCCGGTGAGATAGGCCCCGGTGAGGGAATTTTCATCGGCCAGGATGTCGGCCGGCGTTCCCTGGGCCACGATCTCGCCGCCATGGACCCCGGCGCCCGGGCCGACATCGACGACATAATCGGCGGCTAGAATGGCGTCCTCGTCATGCTCGACCACGATCACCGAATTGCCGAGGTCGCGCAGGCGCCGCAGAGTTTCGAGCAGGCGGGCGTTGTCGCGCTGGTGGAGCCCGATCGAGGGCTCGTCGAGCACATAGAGCACGCCGGTGAGCCCTGAGCCGATCTGCGAGGCCAGCCGAATGCGCTGGCTCTCGCCGCCCGACAGCGTCCCGGACCCGCGCGCAAGAGTGAGATAATCGAGCCCGACATCGACCAAAAATTTCAGGCGATCGTCGATCTCGCGCAGGATGCGTGTGGCGATTTCCTTGCGTTTTACATCAAGTTTTTGCGGTAAATCTTTGAACCATAAGGCGGCCTCGCGCACCGACAGTTCGGAAATCTCGCCGATGTGTTTTTGGTCGATCTTGACCGCCAGGGCCTCGGGCTTGAGCCTGAAACCGGCGCAGGCGTCGCAGGGCCGCGCCGACATGAAGCGCGAGATTTCCTCGCGCGCCCAGTCGCTTTCGGTTTCGAGATAGCGCCGCTCCAGATTGCGGATGACGCCCTCGAACGGCTTTTTCACCTCATAGGCGCGCACGCCGTCGGCATAGGAGAACAGGACGTCCTGGTCGCCGGAGCCATAAAGGATGACGTTTTTCGCCGCTTCGGACAGGTCCGCCCAGCGGTCGTCCATGCGGAATTTGAACGTCTTGCCCAGCGCCTCCAGGGTCTGGCCGTAATAGGGCGAGGGCGACCTGGCCCAGGGCGCCACCGCGCCCTTGCGCAGGGTCAGGTCGGGATTGGGGACGATCAGGTCGGGATCGACCTTCTGCTCCGCGCCGATGCCGCCGCAGATCGGACAGGCGCCGTGCGGGCTGTTGAAGGAGAACAGCCGCGGCTCGATCTCAGGGATCGAAAAGCCGGACACGGGGCAGGAGAATTTCGAGGAAAAAATGATGCGCTCCGCCGTCTTGTCGTTTCCGTTGGCTTGGGCGCTTTCGGCGAGTTCCGCCACCGCCACCCCGTCGGCGAGGTCGAGCGCGGTCTCGAAACTTTCGGCCAGCCGGGCGGAAATGTCGGGCCGCACCACGATCCGGTCCACCACCACGTCGATGTCATGGTTGAATTTCTTGTCGAGCGCCGGGGCGTCGGCGATATCGTAAAACTGGCCGTCGATTTTCAGGCGCTGGAAGCCGCGCTTCATATATTCGGCGATTTCCTTGCGATATTCGCCTTTTCGCCCGCGCGCAATGGGCGCAAGGAGATAAAGCCGCGTGCGTTCGGGCAGAGCCAGCACCCGGTCCACCATCTGGCTCACGGTCTGGCTTTCGATCGGCAGGCCGGTGGCCGGCGAATAGGGAATGCCGACCCGCGCCCAGAGCAGGCGCATGTAATCGTTGATTTCGGTGACCGTGCCGACGGTTGAGCGCGGGTTTTTCGATGTGGTCTTCTGCTCGATCGAGATCGCCGGCGACAGGCCCTCGATATGGTCCACGTCCGGCTTCTGCATCATTTGCAGAAACTGGCGGGCATAGGCCGAAAGGCTCTCGACATAGCGGCGCTGGCCCTCGGCATAGATGGTGTCGAAGGCGAGCGAGCTTTTGCCCGAGCCGGACAGGCCGGTGAAGACCACCAGTTTGTCGCGGGGGATGGTGAGGTCGATGTTTTTCAGATTATGCTCGCGCGCGCCGCGCAGCGAAATCACCCGCCCCTCGCCGATGCGCCAGGCCGCGCTTTCCGCCAACTCGCGGGATTTTTCCTGCGCCGGGGGCGGCGAGGCCGCCTTCCTTGGCTTTTTCGGCTTTCCGGATTTATCGTCCATCATGTCTTTCCGTGGCGGGATCGCGGCTTATTTAGCGAGTCTCCGGCCGAATTTCATCCTGGCGGGCTTGCATCATTCGAATCGAGGCGCTAGAACATAAATAGAACATACAAGGCCTTGTGGAAAAAGGATTTTGATCCGCGCGCGGCGGGGTTGGGGCATATAGGATGCCGCGTCACAAAAAAGGGAGCAGGATCTATGTCGGGCAGCGTCAATAAGGTGATCTTGATCGGCAATCTGGGCCGCGATCCGGAAGTGCGCCGCATGGGCTCCGGCGACGCGGTCGTGACCTTTTCGCTGGCGACGACGGAATCCTGGCGCGACAAGGCGACGGGCGAGCGCCGCGACCGCACCGAATGGCACAATATCGTGATTTTCAACGAAAATCTCGGAAAGGTCGCCGAGCAATATTGCAAGAAGGGCTCGAAAATCTATCTCGAAGGCCAGCTCCAGACCCGCGAATATACCGACAAGGACGGCAACCAGCGCAAGACCACCGAGGTCGTGCTGCAACGCTTCCGCGGCGAACTGACGCTGCTCGACAGCCGGAGCCGGGGCGGCGAGGAGGGCGCCAGCTACGGCGGCGCGTCCAGCGGCGGCCTTGGCCGCCAGTCGCCGATGGAGCGCGCGCCTGCCGAGAGCGGCGGCGGCCGCAGCTCGGCCATGCTGGACGACGACATACCGTTCTGACGGCGCCGACCGAAGTTTGCCGTCCACTCGACGGCTTCGCGCGGGGCGATGATCGGCCCGCGCGAGCCGCTTGACCCCAGCCTGCGAACGCCTCGTCACGGAGCCATGGCCGCCGCGCCCGTCAGGCAAGGCGGATCATGATGGCGATCGCGGCTTGGCGCCGCGTTGAGTTTGCGCCGGCGCGGCTGGCTGGAAGCGCCGACTTCGGGCGTCGATGGCTTTGGCGTTTGCGTGGCCCCTGCCGTATGGTTGGCCTCCCGCCCGTGAAAAATCATCTGGAAATAAATGAGAATCATCGTTTCTGGCCTTGTTTTCGCCATCGCCGCCGCTTATTTGGAGAAAATCGAACTTTTAGGCCGACGCCTTGGCCCCGCGTTTTAAACGCAGCTGACGACCTCCTCTAAAAACATCGATAAAGATGGCTCATTCCCGAGGATGAGCCACGTTCAAGCCTGCTTAAAGGAGCGTCCTCGCATGGCTACTGGCATCGTGAAATGGTTTAATGGTCAAAAGGGCTTTGGCTTCATCCAGCCCGACGACGGAAGCAAGGATGTTTTCGTTCACATCAGCGCAGTGGAACAGGCTGGACTTCATGACCTCAAAGAAGGCCAGAAGATCAGTTACGAGGTGACCGCCGACCGCCGCACGGGCAAGTCTTCGGCTTCACGCCTGCAAACGGTGGAATGAATCTTTTTTCTCGCGGGCGTGTCGTCGTTCCACGGATGTACTGGCGCGATGCGGCGCGAGATCGAGAAGCCTCGGGCGACGCCGGGGCTTTTTCGTTTCCATTTGCGGAAAATGGCGCGAGCCATCGTTGATCATCTCGATCGGCGGACGCTCAGACGGGCGAACGAAAGGATATCTCGTGCACAACGAATCGCAGAAACCGATGGCGGATAATGCGAAGCCGAACGTTTCGTCCGCAAAGCACAAATTTGCGCTGGGAGCTTTCGTGACCCTGGTCGGCAAGTCAGATCAGACTTTATTCAAGGTCACGCGCCTTCTCCCTGACGGAGGATCGGGACTTCAATACAGGATCAAGAGCGAACGCGAGGATTACGAGCGTGTCGCGATTGAGCCGCTGCTGACATACGTTCGCAGGTAAGCCGGCGCGTCGGCGTGTCCGGCGGACCTTGTTTCGCTCCGGCGGCGGCGGCCAGAGCTCGGCCATGCTGGACGACGACATTCCGTTTTGAGGGCGCAAACGGAGTATTCTCGTTCGCGCGAGGGCTTCGCTTATCGCAATATCCGGCCCCTAAGACAAATTCGGCCTGCCGCTTTAAAGGCTCTCGGTCTTCCTAAAGCAGTCGTTTCCCGAAAAGCCGCCGGAACTTATGAGGGATGGCGACGGTTATATTTCGTGGTTCTACCTCCGTTGGTTCGGGGCGACGTTTCCGGAATCTCGACGGCAGGTCAGCCAGCGGGAGGACGTCATGCCACAAACGACAGCCTTATCGATCAGCATCGCGGTTCTGGGCGGTATCTGGGCCTATCTCGCGCTTGGACCTTTGAGCGGTTTCACGCTCGTATGGGCGGGCTTCATCGCCTGGGGATGCTTCTTCCATACCGGCGGCGACGCCAAAGCGCTTACCAAGACGATTGTCGGGACAATTTACGGCGCGATTGTCGCCTGGATTGCGCTGATGATCATCGTGAAAGCGCCAGTGCCGGCGCTGGGCGTGGTTTGGCCGGCGATCGTGGTCGGCGTGACGGTGTTTTTCCTGGTCATCGTCGCTTCGATAGACCCGCTGTCCGCTGTTCCGGCTAACGTCTATGGCTACGCGGCGCTCGTCGGCTATACGTTGTCGAAGGGCGCCACCGGCGATTTGACCGCAGGATCGTTCGCCAACCCGCTCGCGCTGATGGCGATCTCTTTCATCATCGGCGCCTTGTTCGGCTATGCCTCAGGCCAGCTCACGGGCGTGCTGGCGGCGAAGAAGTCGTAGCGACGAAGTCTGTTGTTCGGCGTGGGGCTCGAACGCCGATCGCCGCGACAACAACCTGAGTCAAAGGATTAGGTGGGGTCAAGCTGTCGCGGTAAAACAGAGACCGCGCCGGAGATATCGCGGCGTGCGTCCGCTATCTTGAGGCGAGGGCGTCGCCTTTTGCGGCTCGGTCAACGATCGCGGCGCAAGACCGGCGGAATGGCGTCCAGCTTTATTGAATTCGGCGCTGAACCGGCTGTTCCCCTGAAGGCAATGGGGGGCGACGCCGATCGAAGTCCGGTTCCGCTCGCCCGAGGCCCGTGCGCCAAATCGTTTGTCGCCAAAGCAATCGGCGCAACCTCGCCTTGGCGGATCCGGCCGTTTTCGTTGCTGTTTTTGCCGTTCCGCCTTCGACCGGAATCCGCCCACGGCTTGCATTCAACAGGCCGCCGCCGGAGTTTCGCCAGCATACTCGTTACGTTTCGAACTCGCCGGCGCCCGCTATTTCCCGTCCCCCACGATGAACGGCACGCCTTCGTGGCCGCCGTCGCCGCATTCGAAATTGTTCGGTTCGCGGCCTAGAATGGCGGCGCTGCGGGCGTGCCATTCGGAATCGACGGTGAAACAGCCTTCCTTTTCCGCGGCTTCCGCCCAATGCAGGGTCGCCAGCGCCTTGCGCTTGCGATTGGAGACATATTCCAGGGTCACCAGCCAGGTCGGGCCGGGATCGCGCGGGCGCATGTCCTGAACGCCGTTGGCGAGATTGGTCGCCACGTCGATCTGCAGGATCAACCAATCGATCAGTTCGCTGTCGCGCAGGGGGCGGAATTTTTCCAAAGCCGCGCGCCATTGGTCGGGGCGGCTGGCGCGCGGATTGTCGCGATAGGGATGGCGCCGCGTCCAATCGTAAATCAGCCGCCATTTTTCGAAACTCGCTCGTCTCAGCGCGACCTCGACGCCGCCGGGCTGAATCGACAGATCGTCTTCCCTCTCGCGCGCGACGCTCAAATCCTGCTCGAAGGCCGCGGCCTCGCTGCGCGACAGGGGCCGCGCGCTCTCGCTCAACCGCAGGAATTTCGCCTCGTCGCTGGCGTCGCAGACCGGCCCGCGTTGGCTCATCGCCGTCCTCTCCTGAAGAATCTCTTTGCATTCAATATAGGCGGGCGCCACGCTTTCGCCAGTCGGCGCCGGCGCTACGCAAAAGCTTTCGCCAGTCCCCCGGGCGCCGGTTGGAAAAACATCCGATAACATATTGGCGTCGCGCTTTTTTTTCGTACAGGGCGGCAAGGCGGCGAAACTGGCCTTTGCCGGGAAAATCGCCTAGAAAGAAAACAATTTCCGCCCACCAGCCCGCGAGCGCATTTTGGCCGACCAGAACGACGACCATCCGGTTCCGCCTTCCTCCGACATACGTCCGGTTTCGATCACCGAGGAGATGAAAAGCTCCTATCTCGCTTATGCGATGAGCGTGATCGTGAGCCGCGCCCTGCCGGACGTGCGCGACGGCCTGAAGCCGGTGCACCGCCGCATCCTCCATTCGGCGCAGGAAAACAATTTTTCGCCTGATCGCGCCTATGTGAAATCGGCGCGCATCGTCGGCGAGGTGATGGGCAAATACCATCCCCATGGCGACGCCGCGATCTATGACGCCCTGGTGCGCATGGCCCAGCCCTTCTCGATGAGCCTCCCGCTGATCGACGGCCAGGGCAATTTCGGCTCGGTGGACGGCGACCGCGCGGCGGCCATGCGCTACACCGAATCGCGCCTCGCCCGGCCGGCCATGGCCTTGATCGAGGACATTGAGTCCGACACCGTCGATTTCCAGCCCAATTACGACGGCAAGGAGCAGGAGCCGACGGTTTTACCGGCGCGCTTCCCGAATTTGCTGGTCAACGGGGCGGGCGGCATTGCGGTCGGCATGGCGACCAATATTCCGCCGCACAATCTCGGCGAAGTCATCGACGCCTGCGTCGCGCTGATCGACAAGCCCGACATGACGCTCGCCGAGCTGATGGAAATCGTGCCGGGGCCGGATTTCCCCACCGGCGGCGCGATCATGGGCCGCGCCGGCATCCGCCAGGCCTACGAGACCAGCCGCGGCTCGGTCGTGATCCGGGGCGTGGCGACGATCGAGACTTTGCGCAAGGATCGCGAGGCCATCGTCTTCACCGAAATTCCCTATCAGGTGAACAAGGCGACGCTGATCGAAAAGATCGCCGAACTGGTGCGCGAGAAAAGAATCGAGGGCATATCGGATCTCCGCGACGAGTCCGACCGCGAAGGCATGCGCATCGTCATCGAGATCAAGCGCGACGCCGTGGCCGACGTGGTGCTGAACCAGCTCTACCGCTTCACCGCTTTGCAAAACTCGTTCGGCGTCAACATGATCGCGCTGAACGGCGGGCGGCCCGAAAGCCTCAATCTGACCGACTGCCTGAAGGCGTTCGTCGATTTCCGCGAGGAAGTCGTCAGCCGGCGGACCAAGTTCAAGCTCAACAAGGCGCGCGACGGCGCCCATATCCAGGTCGGCCTCGCCATTGCGGTGGCGAATATCGACGAAGTGATCCGCCTGATCCGCACCTCCGCCGACGCGGCGACAGCGCGCGAGGCCCTGATGGGCCGGGTCTGGCCGGCCCATGACATGGCGCCGCTGGTCGCGCTGATCGCCGATCCGCGCCATTCGATCGACGAGGACGGCAATTGCCGCCTGTCGGAGGCACAGGCCCGCGCCATTCTCGATCTGCGCCTGCAAAGGCTGACCGCTCTAGGGCGCGACGAGATCGCCGAAAACCTCAACAAACTGGCGGCCGAAATCGCCGAATATCTCGAAATCTTACGCTCGCGCGAAAAAATGTTCGGCATTGTCAAGGATGAAATGCTGGCGGTGAAGGCCGCCCATGCCGTGCCGCGCCGCACCCAGATCCTCGATGTCGAAGGCGACATGATGGATGAGGACCTCATCCAGCGCGAGGACATGGTGGTGACCGTCTCGCACGCCGGCTACATCAAGCGCGTGCCGCTCTCGACCTATCGCGCGCAAAGGCGCGGCGGCAAGGGCCGTTCCGGCATGCAGACCCGCGAGGAGGATTTCGTCCACCGGCTGTTCGTCGCCTCGACCCATGCGCCGGTGCTGTTCTTCTCCTCGCGCGGCCAGGTCTACAAGGAAAAGGTCTGGCGGCTGCCGCTCGCCGCGCCGCAGGCGCGTGGCAAGGCTTTGGTCAACATGCTGCCGCTCACCCAGGGCGAGCGCATCACCTCGATCATGGCTCTGCCCGAGGACGAGGCGCTGTGGGAAAGCCTGGACGTGATGTTCGCGACCACCGGCGGCACCGTCCGGCGCAACAAATTGTCCGATTTCACCTCGGTCAACCGCGCCGGCAAGATCGCGATGAAGCTCGACGAGGGCGAGGGCATTGTCGATGTCCAGATCTGCGCCGAAGATCAGGACGTGCTGCTGACGACCACAAAGGGCCAGTGCATCCGCTTCAAGGTCGATGAGGTGCGCGTGTTCAAGGGCCGCGATTCGATGGGCGTGCGCGGGGTCAATCTGGCCGAGGGCGACCGGGTCATCGCGCTCTCCATCCTCACCCACAGCGACGCCACCCCGGCCGAGCGCGCCGCCTTCCAGAAAATGCGCCGCGCCGCCGCCGGCGAGCCGGCCGAGCCCGAAGAGGCGGAGGAGGGCGCGGAAAACGCCGCGCCGCTCGCCCCTGACCTGTTCGAGAAAATGGCGGCGGCGGAACAGCTGATCCTGACCATTTCCGCCAATGGCTATGGCAAGCGCACCTCGTCCTTCGAATATCGCGTCACCGGGCGCGGCGGCAAAGGCATCGTGGCCATGGCGGTCAACGCCCGCAACGGCGAACTGGTCGCCTCCATGCCGGTTGAAGCCGCCGACCAGATCGTGCTGGTGACCGACGGCGGCCAGCTCATCCGCTGCCCCGTCGAGGGCATACGCGTGGTCGGGCGCGGCAGCCAGGGCGTCATCGTCTTCAATACTGCGGAGACGGAAAAGGTCGTCTCGGTCGAACGGATCAGCGAGGAAGAGAACGTCGAGGGCGAAGAGGGCGAGGCGGCGGAAGCCGAGGCTTGAGCGAAATGGCCGAAAAGCCGCCGCATGACGACATTTTCGCCGCCGCTTTCGCACAGCGCCGCGACGCCGCCCGCGAAAAGCTGAACGCGCTTGACCCGGCGCGGCGGGGCGAGCCGCTGGCCGACGCGAAGCGCCAGCAATGGTTCGAGGCCGTTTACGAGCTGGCCGAAGGCGACGCCGCCGGCGTGCCCTGGGGCAATCTTGCCGCCCACCCCCTGCTGGCGGACTGGCTGGCGCAAAATCCCGATCTTGACGGCGCGAGGGCGCTGGATGTCGGCTGCGGGCTCGGCGACAACGCCGCCGCCTTGGCCGACCGCGGCGCCAGGGTGACGGCTTTCGATTTCGCACCGCGCGCGGTGGAATGGGCGAAAAACCGTTTCGCGGCCAAAACAATAGATTTCGTCGTCGCCGATCTTTTCGCGCCGCCGCCGGAATGGCGCGAGGCTTTCGACCTCGTGCACGAAACCTATACTTTGCAGGCCCTGCCGGCGATGCTTCTGCCCGCGATGCGAAAGGTCCTGGCCAACCTCGTCAAGCCGGGCGGGCGCCTGCTGGCGATTTCCCGCGCCCGCGACGAGCATCTGGAAATCGAAGGTCCGCCTTGGCCGCTCGCCCGCAAGGACATCGAGGCTTTCGGCGATTGCGGCCTTATGCTGGAGCGCCTGGACGATACGCCGTCCGGCCCGGCGGGTATCCGCCATTGGCGGGCGCTTTTTCGCAAGCCAGTCACGGAAGATCATTGACGGCGTGGACGAGCGTCGCGCCGAAAATTCCAAGAAAATTGCGCACGGAAAAAAATCCTGAGGCGATTTGGGCCGCGCCTCGGGGCTTGACGAAGTCCTGGCGTGGCTCGAAGACATTTCCGGAACAGTGTTTTTCCGGGCGTGTCGCCGCCTGTTTCCCGGGGCGGGCCAGGTGCGGGCCGTCAGGGGGGCGAATGACACGAATTTTTTGGGTGTTGGTTCTCTCCGCGATCTTCGGCGCGCTGGCGCGGGCCGATGATTCGGCCGCGTCGAAGATGGCCGGCGCCGGACCCGCGCAAAAATCTTGTTTCAGCAGTTTTTGGGATTATCTGAATTCGTCGGTCGAAACTTGTCCGCTGAGCTATGGACCGCTGACTTTATATGGAAATATCGACGGCGGCTTCGGTTATGAGCAATGGGGCGCGCCGGTCGGGACGTACGCCGACAAGCCCAATTACGCCATAGCCCGAAACAGCGGCAATACGCATTGGCTGTGGTCGCCCAACGCCACCAGCACTTCGGTGGTCGGCGTCACGCTGCGGCAAAGGGTGGTCGGCCAGTGGGAGTTGATCGGCGTCGCGGAAGCAGGCTTCAATCCCTTTTCCCTTCGGCTGATCAACGGCCCGCAGTCCCTGGCCGACAACAATCTTCACAAGATTCCCGATCAAGACACGGCTTTCAATTCGAGTCGCGCCGGGCAATGGGACAATTCGCAAGGTTTTTTCGGCTTCAGCCATCCGTCATACGGGACGCTGACCTTCGGCCGCACCAGTTCGCTCTCCCAATCTGCCCTCGCCGCCTACGATCCGGTCGCTTCCCTGGCCTTCTCGCAGCTTGGCTTCTCGGCGATCTATGCAGGCTTCGGCGCCGGCGCGACGGCGCGGGTCAATACCGCGGTGACTTATCGCCTGAACCTTTCGGGCCTGCGCTTCGGCGCGCAGAGCCAGATCGGCGGCTATGAAAACGGCAATGCCGCCACCGCGCAATACCAGGTCCTGGTCGGCGCGGATTTCGACCGATTGTCCTTCGACGCCGTCGCCGGCTATGCGCAAAACGCGGTCAGCCTGTCGAGTTTTTCCGGCGCGCCGCCGGCCGGCTACGATCCGAATGCGATCGTCAAGGCGAAGCTCGCCAATACCGGCGGTCTGGCGCTCATGGCCCGCTATGACTGGAAGCCGTTCAAATTCTATCTCGGCTATCTCCATGCGTGGACCGGCGATCCGAGCGACGTTTTTCCCAATGGTCTGCCGACCATCGCGCAAGGCATTGTCGTCCCGCCCGGCGCGGTGACGACGAACAGCTATATAGCGCCGCGCGTGCTCGATACGGTGTGGACCGGTTTTCGCTATCGGTTGCTCGAAAACCTCGATCTCGCGACCGGGGTCTATTGGGAGGACCACAACGATTATTTGGCGGCGCCCGCCATCTGCACGGGATCGGGAACGGCGACCAGCAGCGGCAAATGCGCGGGCGGCCGCTATTCCTATTCCTTCATGCTGAACTATGAGCCGGTTCCCCGCGTGCGGCTGTATACGGGCTTGATGGTCTCGGCGGTTTACGGGGGCGCGGCCAGCGGTTTCCTTCACAGCCAGAACATCGCCCCCACGACCGGCCTGCGCTACCAGTTCTGAGGCGGATCAGTCCGGATTGCCGCCGATGCAGCCGGTGTCGCATCTGTCGGGATTGCGGCTCAGGCCGTCGACGTCGCGATCATTCGTTGGGACGTGCGGCTTTGCCATGGGGGCGGCAGGGCGCCGAATTTCGCTTTGTGGCCGCGCCGGGCGCCGATCCTGGCTCTGCGCGTGCGCGCAACCGACGGCGGCGACGAAGGCGAAGGCGAGCGCGGTTGCGGCTTTCATGTTCGGCGTCTTCTAACTAAAGGCGCGCGGCTAAGTCGGATTTGGGGCTTCGTCGCTTCATGTCAATGCCGTCCGCGCGCGTCTTCAACGGCTTGATTTTTTTCGCGCGGCGCCGGCGCAACGAGTGCGTCGAACAAAAAAAAGCCGCCCGAAGGCGGCCTTACGGACGGTATTTAACCGATCACTTGATCTTGGTTTCCTTGAACTCGACGTGCTTGCGCGCGACCGGATCATATTTCTTGAACGCGAGCTTGTCGGTCTTGGTGCGGGCGTTCTTCTTGGTGACGTAGAAATAGCCGGTGTCGGCGGTGGACAGCAGCTTGATCTTGATCGTGGCGGCCTTGGCCATGGCGGTTACCTTGAAAGCGAAGCTGGGGCCGCATCCTCGAAAGCGGAGATTGGCCGATGACGGAACAAAAGGGGCCGGATCGCTCCAGCCCAAACTCGGGCGCACCATACGCGCCGCGACCTTTTTGTCAAGCAGCGCCTCTGCGGGTCATTTTTCCATGGATGCCAAGCCGTGGCGGGATTAAAACATGTGTATGCAAGGAGGAACGGCCGTGACTGCGGGGGCTGAATCGACCGAAAAACGCGCGCTTCACATCTGCGCGCTGCTGCCGGAGGCCGAAACCGCGCTTTCGACGCTGCAATGCGCCGTCGCCGCGGGCAGCGGCTTTGACGCCGAGATTTGCGCCGCCCATGTCGGATTCGACGCCCATCATGCTTTTGTTGACGCCGAGGAGCTGGAAATCCAGCAATTGCGCGAGATTTACGAAGGTCCGCCCGAGGTTCGCGCGGCCCGGGTCAAGGCGGTGGTCGATTCCTTTCGCGCTTCGGCGCCGACGGCGCCGCCGATCAACTGGCGCGACGACGAAGGCGACGTCGCCGCCAATGTCGCCCTCGACGCCGCCGCCGCCGACCTGATCGTCGTCAGCCGCCCGGTCCATCTCGACGCCGCCGACGCCTTTCACGCCGCCTTGTTCGGCGGCCAGCGGCTGGTGCTGGTCGCGCCGCGCGATGTCGTCGACGGCGAGCGGGTCATCGGCCGCCATATCGTCGTCGGCTGGAAGCCGGGCGCCGCGGCCGAGGCGGCGGCGGGGGCCGCCTTGCCCTGGCTGAGAAAGGCTGAAAAGATCACGGTTCTGTGGGCCGCCAAACCCGGAGCGGGATTTTATGAGCCGAGCGCCCGCGCGTTTTTCCAGCGGTTGGGCCTTGCCGTCGAGATCGCCCATCTCGCCCGCAGCGCTGGAAGCGTCGGCCACGACCTGCTCAACGAAACGGAGCGGTTCGGCGGCGACAGCCTGTTGATCGGCGCCTATACCCATGGCGCGTGGTGGGAAACGCTGTTTGGCGGCGTCACCCGCGATGTTCTGGCAGAGGCGCGCATACCCGTCTTCACCATGCGAGCGCGCTGAAACTTGTCTGGTCCCTCGTCGAATTTTCTGCACCGGCTCGGGCCTTTATGGCCGGGCGTCCCGCTCGCGCTGGGCTCGGCGCTGCTGTTCGGCCTGACCGCGCCGCTCGCCAAGGCGCTGCTGGGGCGTTTCGATCCCCAGTTGCTGGCGGGCGCGCTTTATCTCGGCGCGGGCGCCGGCCTCGCCGGCTTCCACTTGGGCCGCCACTTGGGCCGCCGCTTGGGCCGCCGCTTGGACCGCCGCTTGGACCGGCGCGCCATCGGCCTGCCCGCGCCGGAGGCGCCCTTGCGCCGCGCCGATCTGCCCTGGCTCGCGGCGGTGGTGTTTTTCGGCGGTTTGCTGGGGCCTTTGCTGCTGATGGCGGGTCTGAGCGCGACCGGCGCCGCCAACGCCTCGCTGCTGCTCAATCTCGAAGGCCTGGCGACCATGGCGATCGCCTGGCTGGTCTTTCACGAGAATGTGGACGCGCGGCTGTTCGCCGGCGCGCTGGCGATTCTGGCCGGCGCCGTCGTGCTGTCATGGCAGGGGCGCGGACTGGCGCTCGACCGCGGCGCTGTTCTGGTCGCCGGCGCGTGCCTTGCCTGGGGGATCGACAATAATCTCACCCGCAAATTGTCCTTGGCCGATCCAGTGTCGATCGCCGCGATCAAGGGTCTGGCGGCGGGTTCGGTCAATGTCCTTTGCGCGCTCGCGCGCGGCGCCGAGGCGCCCGGCGCGGCTTTGGCCGGCGCGGCGGCGCTGGTCGGGCTGTTCGGGGTCGGCGTGAGCCTTGTCCTGTACATCCTGGCTCTGCGGCGGCTGGGCGCGGCGCGCACCGGGGCCTATTTCGCGCTCGCGCCCTTCATCGGCGCGCTGGCCTCATTGGCTTTGCTGCATGAACAGCCGACCGCCCGCCTGCTCGTCGCTGGCGCGCTGATGGGCCTCGGCCTGTGGCCGCATCTCGCCGAGCGGCACGATCACCAGCATGTCCACGAGGCGGTCGAGCACGAGCACAGCCATGTCCATGACGAGCACCACCAGCACAGCCATGACGGGCCGGCAGCCGAGCCGCATTCCCATCCCCACCGCCACGAGCAGATGGCCCATTCCCATCCCCATTATCCGGATCTGCACCACCGCCATACGCACGGGTGAAGATTTCGCAGTCCCTCCCCGTTGTGGGGCGCGGCAATGTGGCGGATAGCACGCTGAAAACATGGGGCTTTTTCCCCCACCCCAACCCTCCCCACAGGGGGGAGGGAGCGGCGCCCGTCTGTTGGCGAAAAGCTTCAGCGCGCGGCGACTTTCTCGCCGAGCAGGTCACCGAACTGGATCGTCGCCGGAAACGAGAGCGCCCGCGTAACGCGAGAATGGCGCCGGGGATTCCCTCCCCCTTGTGGGGAGGGTCAGGGTGGGGGGCGTCGCGCCGAAATTTTGGGGTTTTTTACCCCTGACCCTCCCCGCAAGGGGGAAGGGAGCGGCGCCCCCTCGACCTGCGATCCGCTTCAGCCGCGCGGCAGCGGCGGGAGCGCGCCGATCTCGCGCGCAAGTTTGCGGCGCCAGTTGGGGCGCTCGCGGTCGGTGCCGGGCAGGTTGACGGCGACTTTCTCGCCGAGCAGGTCGTCGAGCTGGATCATCGCCACGACCGAGGGCGTTTTCGCCACGTAAGCATGGATGGCCGCGACGAAATCTTCGTCCGAAACGAGCTGTTCCGCTAAAAAACCTTGCGCGGCGAGCGCGGCGCCCAGACGGGCGACATCGTCCGCGCGCCGCGCGCGCTCAGCCGTGGCGGCCTCCGGCGTCATCAGGCCGAGCGCGGCCTTTTCGTCGATGTCGGCGCCATGCCGCCAGCCGGCGAGCGTCGGCAGGTCATGGGTCGAGGCGCAGGCCACCGCTTTTTTCGGATAAGCGGCGGGCGGCGCGAAATCCTCAGCCAGTCGTTCGAACCACAGCACGCGATAACTCAAGACATTGGGCGCCGCCATCTTATCGCGAAAACCCGCCGGCACGGTGCCGAGGTCCTCGCCGACGACGAGACAGCGCGCGCGCTGGCTTTCCAGCGCCAGCACGCCGATGAGGTCGTCGAGCGGATAGGAGAGATAGGCGCCCTGCGAGGCGAGCGCGCCCTCCGGCGTGACGAACAGCCGGGCGAGCGCCATGACATGGTCGATGCGCAAGGCGCCGGCGTGGCGCATATTGGCGCGCAGCAAGGTGGCGAAGGCCTCGTAGCCGGTGGCCGCCATGGCGACCGGATCGGGCGGGGGCAGGCCCCAGACCTGCCCGTTTTCAGCGATGGGGTCCGGCGGGGCGCCGACCAGGACGCCGGGCAGGAACAGGCCGCGCTCGGCCGCGATTTCGCCGCCATCCGGCGCCGCCCCCACCGCGAGGTCGCGATAAAAGCCAAGCGAGAGGCCCGCCGCGCGGCCCCGCGCGGCGGCGCGGGCGAATTGCCGGTCGCAAAGAAATTGCTCGAACAGGATCGCGCGCCGCGAAATGTTTCGCCCGCGCGACAAAACTTCGAAGGAGGCGAAAGCCCGCAGCCGCTCGCCGCCCTCGGCAATGAAACATGCGAAATCGCGCGCGGCGGGAAGGGCGGGATCGCGCCGCGCGGCCTCCTCGAAGCTTGAGAAATGCGCCGCGACCTTTTGCGCCTTCAGCGCCCAGACCGCCGGATAATCGACCTCGGCTGCGCCGGCGAGTTGTTTGGCCGTCGCGCGCTCCTCGGACGTGAGCGGGCAGGGCAGGCCGGTGATGTCGCCCAGCGTTTCGAGATCGAGATAGATCGGATCGAGGAAATTGCGGTCGCTCGGATAATAGGGGCTGGCGCGCTCGCGATCGCGCGCGAACAGAGCGTGCAGCGGATTGATCCCGACCGTGGCATAGCCGGCGGCCCCGGCGCGTTCCGCCAGTTCGGCGAGCGAGGTGAAATCGCCGATTCCCTGGTCGCCGTCGCGGCGCAGGCAGTAAACTTGAGCGGCGACGCCGGACACGCGGGCGTCGAGCGCCGGCGGCCAGTAACAGGCGCTCGGCGCGACGATCAGCGTGCAAGCCGTGTCCGGCGCGTCGAGCCGCGTCAGTTGATAGCGCCCGACCGGCAGCGGCGGCAGGGTCGCAACCTGCACGATGAAAGCGGCGCCGTCGCAGGCGCGGCGCTGTTCGCGGCGCAGGGTTTTGGCGTCGAGCGACAGGCGCCGGCGGGCGCCGGATTCGTCCTCCAGCTCCAGATCCGTCGGCGATTCGGCGAGGACCAGAGGCGCCTCGATTTTTTTGCCCTCGCGCGCGACCAGAGCGAAGGGCAAGGCCCGGCGGTCGCGTTGGTCCGCCAAATGTTTCAGGCTGGCGCGGGCCTCGGCCTGGGTCGTCGCCGGCAGGCCCATGGCCTTGAGCAAGGCGGCCTTGGTCGCATCGGGGACGATATGGCGTTCGCCCTTGACGTCATGCCAATCCGGCGCGATTCCGGCCGCCCGGGCGAGAGTGTCGAGCGTTGCGGGCGAAACGGCGCGCGGCGCCTCCTGCTCCGCCGTGTCGATGAAGACCACGGTCGAGCGCGGCGCAACGACGACGATTTCATCGCCATCGAAGCCGGCGCCGCCGCCGCCGTCCTCGGCGCTGGTGTCGAGCGCGCGACGCCAGAAATGGCCTTGGCTCGGCGGCGGCAGGCGGAAATGCGCTTCCTCGCGGCCGGCGTTGAACAGAAGGCCGGCGCGCGAGCCCTCGGCGGTGAAAAATCCGGCGAGAAAGCGCCGCTCGCCGTCGCGCCACTGGTCGGGTTGCAGGATTGCGCCATCGGCGCCGCGCCATTCGACATCGGCGGGGCCGCCGTCGTCCCGCGGCGCGCCGGACAGGAAACGGTCCTGCCGCAAGGCGGGCGTGGCCTTGCGCAGCGCGATCAGGGCGCTGGTGACGGCGGTCAGCCGCGCGTCGGCGTTGTTCCAGTCGAGCCAGCCGATCTCGTTGTCCTGGCAATAGGCGTTGTTGTTGCCGTTCTGACTGTGGCCCTGCTCGGCGCCCATCGACAGCATCGGCGTGCCGCGGGAGAGCAGCAGCAGGGCGAGGAGATTGCGCTGGTCGCGCCGCCGGGTCGCAAGGATCGCCTCGTCCGTGGTCTCGCCTTCGAAGCCGTTGTTCCACGAATAATTGGCGTCGGTTCCGTCGCGATTGCCTTCGGCGTTGGCCTCGTTGTGCTTGCGCTCATAGGACACCAGATCGGCCAAAGTGAAGCCGTCATGGGCGGTGACGAAATTCACGCCGCGCGAGGGCGGTTTGCGCCCGGCGAAATGATCGGACGAGCCGGCGATGCGGGTGGCGATTTCACCGATCATGCCGGCGTCTCCGCGCCAGAATTTTCGCGCCGCGTCGCGGAAACTGTCGTTCCATTCGCCCCAGGCGGCGGGAAAGGCGCCGAGCCGGTAGCCGCCCGGCCCGAGGTCCCAGGGCTCGGCGACGAGTTTCAAATCCCGCAGGACCGGGTCCTGGTCGATCGCCGCCAGCAGCGGCGCATGCGGGTCGAAACCTTCGGCGCGGCGGGCAAGGGTGGTGGCGAGGTCGAAACGGAAGCCGTCCACCCCGCCGTAAAGCGCCCAAACGCGCAGGGCGTCCATGGCGAGGCGCAGGACGGCGGGATGGTCGAGCCGCAAGATGTTGCCGCAGCCGGCGTCATCGACATAAGCGGCGGGGTCGGCGGGATCGAGCCGGTAGAAAGTCGCGTTGTCGAGGCCGCGCAGCGAGACGGTCGGGCCGTCGGCGTCGCTCTCGCCGCTGTGGTCGAGCACCACGTCGATCAGGACCTCGAATCCGGCGTCCTGCAAGGCGGCGACGCTTTCGCGCACTTCGCGCCAGCCGCCCGGCGCGAGCCGCGGGTCGGGCGCGCAAAAGGCGATCGGATTATAGCCCCAGTAATTGGTCAGGCCCGCCGCGCGCAAATGGCGCTCATCCATCCAGGCGGCGCAGGGCGTCAGCTCCAGGGTGGTCACGCCAAGCTGTCGCAGGTGGGACAAAGCCGCCGGATGGGCGAGGCCGGCGAAGGTTCCGCGCAGATCCTCCGGCAGGTCGTCGAGCATGCGGGTAAAACCGCGCACATGCAGTTCCTGGATGACGGTTTCCGGCCAGGGAATCCTGCGGCGATGGGGCCGCGCCAGGGCGGGGGCGGCGGCGACGGCCTTGGGCGCGAAAGGTCCGCTGTCGGATTCGGCGTCGAACAGAGAATCGTGCAGCCGGATCGGGCAGTCGAGCGCGAGGGCGAAAGGATCGAACAGCAGTTTGTCGGGATTGAAGCGCTGGCCCTGCTCCGGCCGCCACGGCCCGTAGGCGCGCAGGCCATAGCGTATGCCAGCGCTCAAGTTCGGCGCGAAGCCGTGAAAAACCGACCCGGTTCGTCCCGGCAGAGCGAGGCGGGCAAGCTCGCTGCGGCCGCCCGCATCGAACAGGCACAATTCGATCTTTTGCGCGGCCTCGGAATAGACCGCGATATTGGCGCCGCCTCCGACGAGCCTCAGTCCAAGGGGCTCGGGCGAGCCGGGAAGGAGCTTTTCCGGAATCAAGCCGGCGCGACCTCGCGATAGAGCGCCGCATAATACTTGGCGGGGATCGACCAGCCGACATTGGTCTTCAGGCCGTTGAGCTGGACCTTCTTCCAGGCGGCCTTGCGCGCATAGAGCGCGGCGCAGCGGCCCAAGGCCCCGGCGAGCGCCTCCGAGGTGACGGGAGAAAATTGCAGGCCGGTGGCGCAATTGGCCTGGATCGCCATTTCATTGGCGTCGATGACGGTATCGGCCAGTCCCCCGACCCGCGACACCACCGGCACGGCGCCGTAGCGCATGGCGCAAAGCTGGGTCAGGCCGCAGGGCTCGAAACGCGAGGGCACGAGAATGGCGTCCGCCCCCGCCTGAATCAGATGGGCGAGCTGCTCCTCATAGGCGAAATGAACGGCGATGCGGCCGGGATGCTGGCGGGCCGCGTCCTGGAACACCGCCTCCAGCGCCGCATCGCCGGCGCCGAGCAAAGCGAGCTGGGCGTTGTGCTCGTCGAAGAAGTGCAGGCAGGCGAGCAGAAGATCGAGACCCTTCTGCCAGGATAGGCGGCTGACCACGCCGATCAGCAGGCGGTCCGGCGCGTGGGCGAGGCCCATGCGCGCTTGCAGCGCCTTCTTGTTCTCGGCCCGCGCCGCGAGTTTTTTCGCGGAAAAGGGCGCGGCGATCATCGCGTCGGTTTCGGGATTCCAGACCTCTGTGTCTATGCCGTTGAGCACGCCGGCGAGTTGGCTCCCGCGCATGCGCAGCAAGCCGTCGAGGCCCATGCCGGAATGGCCCTGCTGGATTTCTTGCGCATAGGTCGGCGAGACGGTGGTGACGCGGTCGGCGAGCTGGAGCCCGGCCTTCAGGAAACCCACGCCGCCGTAATATTCGACGCCTTCGATCGAAAAGGCTCGCGGCGGCAGGCCGAGCGCGGGAAAGACCGCGGCCGGGAACTGCCCCTGAAAGGCGAGATTATGGACGGTGATCAACGAGCCGGGACGCGGCTTGCCGCTATAATGGAGATAAGCGGCGGTCAGGCCGGCCTGCCAGTCATGGGCGTGGACCACGCGCGGCGTGAACCCCTCGACCAGGCCCAATCCGATCTCCGCGCCGACCTTGGCGAGCGCGGCGAAGCGAAAGGCGTTGTCGGCGAAATCGCGGCCGTCGGGACCGGCATAGGGGCCGCCGTCGCGGTCATAGAGGTGGGGCGCGTCGAGCGCGAACAGGTCGAGTTCGCCGGCCCTGCCGACCAGAACCCGCGCCGGCCCGCCGAACAGGTCGTCGAAACGGGCGACGGCTTCGGCCTTTTCAAGCGCGGAGAGCACCGGGCGATAGCCGGGGCAGAGCGTGCGCAACTGGACATGCTCCGCCGCCAGCGCGCCGGGCAGGGCGCCCGCGACATCGGCGAGCCCGCCGGTCTTGATCAGGGGATAGACTTCGGGCGTGACGGAAAGGGCGGTAAGCGGCTTCATAAGGACAGACGATCGATCATCGACTGGGTGACGAGACAGACGCCGCCGGGGGAGCGGCGGAAGCGGGTGGCGTCGAGTTCGGGCTCTTCGCCGATGACCAGACCCGGCGGGATGCGCACGCCGTGATCGATGACAACCTTGTTGAGCCGGGCCGAGCGTCCGACGTCCACATCGGGCAGGATCACGGCATGATCGACCTGGGCGTAGGAATTGACCCGCACCCGGCTGAACAGCAGGGAATTGCGCAGGGTGCCGCCCGAGACGATGCAGCCGCCGGAAACCAGCGACGAAAAGGCCTGGCCGCGACGCCCTTCCAAATCATGGACGAATTTGGCCGGCGCCGTCAGCTCGACATAGGTCCAGATCGGCCAATTGGTGTCGAACAGGTCCAGTTCCGGCTCGATTCCGGTCAGGTCGATATTGGCCGCCCAATAGGCGTCCACCGTGCCGACATCGCGCCAATAGGGCCTGATTTCCTGGGTCGAGCGCACGCAGGACGCCGAGAACGGATGCGCCACCGCCTTGCCGTGCTTGACGATATGGGGGATCAGGTCATGGCCGAAATCGTGGCTGGAATTGGGGTTGGCGGCGTCCTCGCGCAACAGGTCGAACAGGAATTTCGTCTCGAACACGTAAATGCCCATGCTGGCGAGGCAGCGGCCGGGCTTGCCGGGCATGTGCGGCGGGTCCTTGGGCTTTTCCAGAAAGCTGATGATGCGGTTGGTCTTGTCCACGCCCATCACGCCGAAAGCCGTCGCCTCCTCTGGCGTGACCTCCAGACAGCCGACGGTGACATCCGCGCCCTGGTCGACATGCTGCTGGAGCATGCGCTCGTAGTCCATTTTGTAGATGTGGTCGCCGGCGAGGATGATGACGAATCTCGGGTCGTAGTCGAGGATGATGTCGGCGTTCTGATAGACCGCGTCGGCGGTGCCGACATACCACATATTTTCGGAAATGCGCTGCGAGGCGGGGAGCAGGTCGAAGCTCTCGTTGCGCTCGGGACGCAGGAAAGTCCAGGCGCGCTGGAGATGGCGGATCAGGCTGTGGGCCTTGTATTGGGTGGCGACCGCGATGCGGCGGATGCCCGAATTGAGAGCGTTGGACAAAGCGAAATCGATGATGCGCGCCTTGCCGCCAAAATACACGGCGGGCTTGGCGCGGCGGTCGGTCAGCTCCATCAGGCGCGAGCCGCGTCCGCCGGCCAGCACATAGGCCAGGGCGTGACGGGCGAGCGGCGCGCCATGGGTTGGGGATTTGGAAAGCGGAACGTTGAATGATTTCGTCATCGGGCGGTTCCTCCAGCGCCGCTTGGAGCGCGTTTTTTTTAACATAAGCGGGGCCGTTCGCGCCCGCCTCATTCTGTATCAAACCTCCCGAGTGCTTTCCGGTTCCAGCACGAAATAGAGCGCGGCGAGCGGCGGAATCGTGATCCGGGCCGAGGCCAGCCGTCCGCCCCAGGGTTCGGGATGCGCGTGAACCTCGCCAAAGTTGCCGAGGTCCGAGCCGCCGTAAACGTGGGAATTGGTGTTGAGGATTTCGCGCCAGCGGCCGGGCGCGGGCAGGGGAAGGCGATAATCGGCGCGGGGAACCGGGGTGAAATTGACCACGATGGCGATGGGCGGATCTTCCGGCCCGCCGCGACGCAGCCAGGCGAAGACGGAATTGTCGGAATCGTCCGCCACCAGCCATTCGAAACCCTCGGCCTCGCAGTCGCGGGCGTGCAGCGCCGAGTGCGTCCGGTAAAGATGGTTGAGGTCGCGCACCAGACGGCTCAGGCCGGCGTGGGGCCAATATTGCAACAGATGCCAGTCGAGCGAATAGACCTCGCTCCATTCCGCGGTCTGGCCGAAGTCCTGGCCCATGAACAGCAGCTTCTTGCCAGGTTGCGCCCACATGAAGGCGTAATAGGCGCGGGCGTTGGCGAATTTCCGCCATTCATCGCCGGGCATCTTGCCGATGACCGAGCCTTTGCCATGCACGACTTCGTCGTGGGAAATCGGCAGGACGAAATTTTCGCTAAAAGCGTAGAGCAGGCCGAAAGTGAGCTGGTTGTGGCTCCAGCGGCGATAGACCGGATCCTGCGAAATATAGCGCAGGCTGTCGTTCATCCAGCCCATGTTCCACTTGAAGCCGAAGCCCAGCCCCCCGGCGTGGACGGGGTGGGACACGCCCGGCCAGGCGGTCGATTCCTCCGCGATCATCAGCGCGCCGGGATAGCGCTCGTAGACGAGGCTGTTGACCCTTTGCAGGAAGGCGATGGCTTCGAGATTTTCATTGCCGCCATATTGGTTCGGCGACCATTCGCCCTCGCGGCGGGAATAATCGAGATAGAGCATCGAGGCCACGGCGTCGACGCGCAGCCCGTCGATGTGGAAGTGCTCGAACCAGTAAAGCGCGTTCACGGCGAGGAAATTGGCGACCTCGCGGCGGCCGAAATCGTAGATCGCGGTGTTCCAGTCGGGGTGGAAGCCGCGGCGCGGATCGGCGTGTTCATAGAGCGGCTCGCCGTCGAACCAGGCGAGGCCATGTTCGTCGGTCGGGAAATGGGCCGGCACCCAGTCGAGGATCACGCCGAGCCCTTGCGCGTGGGCGCGATCGACGAAACGCTTGAAGCCCTCGGGGTCGCCGAACCGCGATGACGGCGCGAACAGGCCGATCGGCTGATAGCCCCAGGAGGCGTCGAGCGGATGTTCGGAAACAGGGAGCAGTTCGAGATGCGTGAAGCCCTGGTCGCGGGTGTAGGGGATCAGGCTGTCGGCCAGTTCGTCATAGGTCAGGAAGCGGTCGTTTTCACCCCGTCGCCATGAGCCGAGGTGGACCTCGTAGATCGACATCGGCGCGCGGCGCGGGTCTTTCTGCGCCCGCGCGGCGAGGTAGTCGGCGTCGCTCCAGGCGAATTTTTCCGTGCGCGGCACGGCCGAGGCCGACATCGGCCGCAACTGCGCCTGCTGGCCAAAAGGATCGGCCTTGAGCGGCATGAGGTCGCCGGAGGCCGAGAGAATTTCATATTTGTAGAGCGCGCCGGCGCGCAAGTCAGGGATGAAGATTTCCCACAGCCCGCTGTCCACGCGCTTGCGCATGGGATGGCGGCGGCCGTCCCAGCCGTTGAAGTCGCCGACCACGGAGACCCGGCTCGCGTGAGGCGCCCAGACCGAGAAATGCACGCCCTCGACGCCCTGATGGGTCAGCACATGGGCGCCGAGCCGGCGGTACAGCTCGAAGATGGGCGCCCTCGACCAGCAGATGGTCGTCCATTTCGCCGAGGATCGGCCCGTATCGGTAGGGGTCGTCCCATTCCCAGGAGCCGCCCTGGTTTTCGGCGGCGAGACGATAGGCCGCGAAGGCCGGCTTGCCGAGGCAGAAGCCCTCGAAAAAGCCGTTCGCGCCGCGCGCTTCGAGGGCGAAGCGTTCGCCGTCGCCGAAATGGGCGAACAGGGTCTTGGCGCCCGGCGCGAAGGCGCGCACCGTCACGCCGCCGGCGCCTTCGTGTGGCCCGAGCACGGCGAAAGGGTTGGGATGGCGGCCGGCGACGATTCTTGCGACGTCGGCCTCGCTCGCCCGATTCATTTGCGGCGTCATGAGGTGCGAACCGGAACGTTCCAGATATCCTCGGCATATTCCGCGATCGTGCGGTCGGAGGAGAACCAGCCGGTGCGGGCGGTGTTGAGGATGGCGGAGCGCCACCAGGATTTGCGGTCGCGCCAGCGCCGCGCGACCTTCATCTGCGTCGACACGTAGGAGTCGAAATCAGCCGTCACGAGGAAATAATCGTGATAGGTCAGCATATCGACCAGCGGCGCGTAGCGGTGACGGTCGTCGGGCGAGAAGGCGCCGTCCTGCGATCGATTCCAGCACCTCCCGCAGCATCGGCGAATGATTGATGGTCTCGCGCGCGTCTATGCCGCGCGCGCGCCGCGCCGCGACCTCCTCTGAGGTGAGGCCGAAAATGAACATATTGTCGTCTCCGACGCGCTCCTTGATCTCGACATTGGCGCCGTCGAGCGTGCCGATGGTCAGCGCGCCGTTGAGCGCCATTTTCATGTTGCCGGTGCCCGAAGCCTCCATGCCCGCGGTCGAAATCTGCTCCGAAAGGTCGGCGGCCGGGATGATCGCCTCGGCCATGCTGACGTTGTAATTGGGCAGAAACACCACCTTCAGCAGTCCCCGCACGGTGGGGTCGCTGTTGATGACCCGCGCCACGTCGTTGGCGAGCTTGATGATGAGCTTCGCCATGTAATAGCTCGCGGCGGCCTTGCCGGCGAAGATCTTCACCCGTGGCACGCAGTCGCGCATGGGATAGGCGCGGATCTCGTTATACTGGGCGATCGTCTGAAGAATATTCAGCAATTGGCGCTTGTATTCGTGGATGCGCTTGATCTGCACGTCGAAAATCGCATTGGGATCGACCTTG
This sequence comes from uncultured Pseudomonadota bacterium, assembly GCA_963703385.1. Lineage (GTDB taxonomy): Bacteria > Pseudomonadota > Alphaproteobacteria > Rhizobiales > Beijerinckiaceae > Rhodoblastus. Next base: position 1,513,172 of record OY969816.1, on the reverse strand, counting down.
ATCATCATTCGGTCGGAAATGAGGCTGGCGAGCGCGGTCTTGTTGGCGAGCCGGGCGGCGGCATAGCGCGCCTGGAAATCGAGATCGGTCGCCAACGGCTCCAGCGCCTTGAGGGCGTCGGGATGGTCGTAGAAATCCTTGCCGATGGTTTCGGTCAGCAGCTTCGTCAGATGCGGATTGGCCTCGATCAGCCAGCGCCGGAAGGTGATTCCATTGGTCTTGTTGACGATACGGTCGGGAAAAATCTCGTGCAGTTCGCGGAACACGGTCTCCTTGACCAGTTCCGTATGGAGCGCGGACACGCCATTGACCTTGTGCGAGCCAAGAAAGGCAAGATGGCCCATGCGGACATTGCGGCCGTCGTACTCGTCGATCAGCGACAAAGCCGAGAGCTTGCCGGGATCGTCCATGCCTTCGGCGCGCAAATGGTCGAGATGTTTGGCGTTGATCAGATAGATGATCTGCATGTGGCGCGGCAGGAGCCGCTCCATCAGCGGCGCGGGCCAGGTTTCGAGCGCCTCGGGCAGGAGCGTGTGGTTGGTGTAGGAGAAGGTCGCCTGGGTGATTTCCCAGGCGCGGTCCCAGTCCAGCAGGTGGATGTCCACCAGCAGGCGCATCAGCTCGGCCACGGCGATGGCCGGATGGGTGTCGTTGAGCTGGATCGCGACCTTTTCGTGCAGCGTGGCGATGTCGCCGTTCTGCTGGAGATGGCGGCGGATGAGATCCTGAAGCGAGGCCGAGGCGAAGAAATATTCCTGCTTGAGGCGCAGCTCCTGGCCGGCGGGCGTGGAATCGGCGGGATAGAGGATTTTGGAGATGGATTCCGCATGCACCTGATCGGCCAGTGCGCCGACATAATCGCCGGCGTTGAAGGCGTCGAGGCGCAGGGGGTCCGGCGCGCGCGCCGACCACAGCCGCAAGGTGTTGACGAAATTGTTGTTCTCGCCGCGGCTCCAGCCGACGATCGGAATGTCATAGGCGACCGCGACCACGGTTTCGCCCGGGCGCCAGATCCGCGCGGGCGAGCCATGATCGCGCGCCGTCGCGCCGACGTCGCCGCCGAAGCCGATATTGTAGCAGACCTCGGGGCGGGGAAATTCCCACGGATTGCCGAAATCCAGCCAGTCCTCGGGATATTCGTGCTGCCAGCCCTCGGTGATGGTCTGGCGGAACAGGCCGTTGTCGTAACGGATGCCATAGCCGTGGGCGGCGATGGAAAGCGTCGCCATGCTCTCCATGAAACAGGCGGCGAGGCGCCCCAGGCCGCCGTTGCCGAGCGCGGCGTCGGGTTCGACCTGCCGCAATTTGTCGAGGTCGATGTCGAGGCCGGCAAGCGCCGCGCGCATCGGCTCGACCAGGCCGAGATTGGTCAGGGAGTCGATCAGCAGGCGACCGATCAGGAACTCCAGCGAAAGATAATAGACGCGGCGGCGGTTTTCCTCATAGGCGGCCCGCACCGAGCGCATCCAGTCGTTGACGATGCGGTCGCGGGTGGCCAGCGCCACGGCGACGAACCAGTCGCGCTCGCTCGCCGTGTTGCGGTCCTTGCCGACGGAATAGCAAAGCTTTTCGAGCACCGCTTCGCGCAATTGCACGACCTGTTGCGCCGGATCGAAGGCGCGAGGGTGTTCGCAGATTTCCGTTGCCGGATCTGGAATGGTGGAGGCCGGCGGGGCAAGTTCGTACATTTCGGGCGATCCGTCTGTCGGCGCGCCGCACGCGCCTTACCTTCGCCAGCTTAGACGGGGGATGCGCCCAAGATCAATCGCCGAACACGACTAAAGATGGAGAATGTTCGAATATGCGAAAGGCGGCTCCGCTCGCGCGGAGCCGCCCGACGCTGGTAAACCGCCAAAGACTCAGCGGCAGACGCGCACGCCGGCGCGGTAATAACAACGTACGGCCGGACGATGGACGACCGCCGCGCCGTGCGGACCGACGCAGCCTGCGCGATGGACGCCCCGCGCGCAGACCACGGCGTTGGCCGCCGGGATTTCGGCGGTCAGCATTCCGAGGGCGAGGAAACCAAGAACCAGTTTTTTCATGGGCGAATCCTTTTCGCTGCCACGCTCCGCTCCCGCAAGCCTGAAAGCTGAAGCGCGGGCACGTTACCACCCGATGGCGCCGAAAAGGAGGGCGCCGCCCGATTAAAATTTCGTGGCGACGCCGTCGCTGGCTCTGCGCAATCGCGCGCAGCGGAAAAAGCCGCGCTCAGCCGACCGATTTGAACGACTTTTCCAATTGGCCCTTGATCGGCTCGACGCAATCGGTCGCGATCTTGCGCGCCAGGACGGTGAGGTCATTGGCCTGCTGGTTCAGGGCCTTGAGCTGCTTTTCCGCGAAATCGGCCTGCAGGGCGACGATCTCGGTCGGGCTCTTCACCGCGGCGAGCGAGATCAGCAAGTCGAAAGCCGCGCCGGTATTGGCGCGAAAAGCCTCGAAAGCCTTGACGTTAAATTCGGACACGCCCCGGGCGAAGACGATGGCGCTGGCGTTGAACGAGCCCGCGGCGTCTTTGGCCGAGGCGTTGAGCTTGTCATAGGCCTCGCGCGCCTGGCCTACGCCCTTTTCGGCGGCCTGGCGGACATTTTCGCTGGAAAACTGGGTGATTTCGGCGGGGAGGAGGGTGTCGATCTTCGACATGGAAACACCTTCATGAGGATGGGTTGGGCTCAGGTTTGCGCGCGCATGCTATGCAAGCCGTTAATGCGCTGCAACAAAATTGTGCGCTGCAATATTTGGCCTTAGGTTGAAGACCGAGGCAGGGTTCAGCCCCTGAACCACAGGAAAGTCTCGAACAAAGCGATCGCCAGACCGATGGCGAGCGCGGCCGACGCCGCGCGCCATAGCCAGAGGCGTTGCGCATCCGAGACGCGATCGCCGAAAACGCGCGGGGCGATGTAAAGAAGAATCGCCACAAGGGCGAGAACTCGCATCGTCTGGTCCATGGAGACATCCATTCCGATCGCGCCGACGCGACTATGCGCGGGGTGGAGGCCGTCTGTCCATCGCCCGTTAAACCTGGGCCCGTTAAACCTGGGCCCATTCAACTTGTCGGCGCGGCGCCTTCGTCTTGGCCAGCGCTTTCTGCTATGGGCGGGGCGGAAAGTTTTGGGAACAGCCATGTCGTTGCAAATCATCTCGCTCGAAGGATCGCCCGACGGGCCGCCTCCCGCGCGCCTTTGGCCGTTCATCTGGCATTTCGTGCGCCAGATCAAAGGGTTTCTCCTGGTTCTTCTCGTACTGGAAGCCTCCGTCGCCGCCGGCGCGACCATGATTCCGGTGATGATCGGCTGGCTGGTCAACGACATTTCCGCCTCGGCCACGACCCGCGACGTGCTGAGCCACCCGTGGCTGTGGCGCATCGCCGTTCCGGTGCTGTTCGGCTGGGGCGGCTGCACGGCGCTGTTGTGGTGGCTTTACGACCACCAATATACCGGGCGTTTCAACAATCTGATCCGTTACCAGCTCGCGAGCCATACGCTCGGCCATTCCATGGCCTATTTCACCAATGATTTCGCCGGGAGGATCGCCAACAAGGTGGTGGACGGCGGCGCGGCCCTGCGCGACCCCCTGCGCAGCACGATGAGCGCGATCTGGTATTGCGGCTTTTTCATCTTCGCCTCGATCGTCGCCATGATGCGCTTCGACGTCTGGCTGGCCCTGCCGACCGCGATCTGGCTGGCGGCCTTCATCGCCTCGCTGGTCTATTTCGTGCCGCGCGTGCGCGCGCTCCAGCTCTTCCACGCCCGCCAGCACACGGCGCTGGTCGGCCATGTCAACGACATTTTCTCCAATATCGGGCTGGTGAAGCTGTTCGGCCGCGAACACGAGGAAATGGCCGCCAATCTCGCCGAGCTCGAACGCCACAGCGCCGGCTTCCGCGCCACCCTGCACAAGATCTGGCAGATGGGCGTCACCCATACCGCGCTGAACGTGGGCCTGCTGATCGGCTCGCCGGCGCTGGCTCTGGCGCAATGGCAGGCGGGCCGGATTTCCTCCGGCGTCGCGGTGATGGTCGTGCCGATGGCCTGGCAGATCGTGAACATGTCGGGCTGGATCCGCAACGAGGTCACGTCGGTTTTCGAGACCCTGGCGCGGGTCGAGGAATGCATGGAGACGATCGCGCAGCCCTATACCGTGGTGGACGCCCCCGCCGCCGTCGAGCTGGAGGTCAGGCGCGGCGGCGGAACGGTCGAGTTCCGCGACATCGCCTTCCATTACGGACGACGCCGCAAGCCGGGGGAAGGGGGCGTGATCGAACGGCTCAGCCTCGTCATTCCGGCGGGCCAGAAGGTTGGCCTCATCGGCCGCAGCGGCGCGGGAAAAAGCACGCTGGTCAACCTGCTGCTCCGCTTCTACGACCTCGAATCAGGCGACATCCGGATCGATGGGCAGGACATCTCGAAGGTCACGCAGCAGAGCCTGCGCCGCCACATCGCGGTGGTGACCCAGGACAACACCTTGTTGCACCGGACCATTGCCGAAAACATCCGCTATGGGCGTCCCGAGGCGAGCGACGCGGAAATGTTCGACGCCGCGCGGCGCGCCCATGCCGAGGGTTTCATCCAGAGTCTGCATGACCATGACGGCGCCGCCGGCTTTTCGGCGCTGGTCGGGGAGCGCGGGGTCAAGCTGTCCGGCGGGCAGCGCCAGCGCATCGCCATCGCCCGGGTGATTCTCGAAGACGCCCCGATCCTGGTGCTGGACGAGGCGACCAGCGCGCTCGACAGCGAGGTCGAGGCGGCGATCCAGGAGGAAATGACCCAGCTGATGGAAGGCCGCACCACCCTCGCGATCGCCCACCGGCTCTCCACCATCGCCCACATGGACCGGCTGATCGTGATCGACAAAGGCCGGATCGTCGAGGACGGCCGGCACGACGCGCTGCTGGCGCGCAACGGCATTTATGCCCAGCTCTGGCGGCGCCAGAGCGGCGGTTTTCTGGGCGTGGAGGCGGAGTGAAGATGATCGGCGGCGCCATCGCAAGGCTTGCCAAGCGTTGCGGCGATTGGCATAAGCAGGTCGAGCGCGGGTGTAGCTCAATGGTAGAGCAGCAGCCTTCCAAGCTGAATACGAGGGTTCGATTCCCTTCACCCGCTCCAGTCGCAACTTTGTCCGACCCGGACACAGAGGTGACAAATTGTCCATGAGACATGGCTGACAACCTCGGGCCGAACGGGTTGTCGAGGGGTTGCAAGCTTTTCTGCTCCAGATCGGTGAAGCCGGGATCGCAGCTCATAAAGCTGACGAGCCAAACGCCTTCGTCAACTCCTTTGCTGTCGAGTCGCTGGCCTGCGAGCACGCCTGAGATCTTGCTGCGCTTTCCGTGCATGGAGACTCATCCGCATGCGCCGTCGCCACCGCTCGATCCTTTTCCCGGCGCAGGGATGACGTCGAGAGGCCTCACCAACAAGGACGGCATTGAAAACTTCATCGCCAGGCTCGACGATGTAGAAATAATGGCGTTTCAATATTAACAAATGAAGATATGATACTTTTTTAAGTATGCTTGGCGCGCGATCATGTTAGTGTGACGCCTTGCGCCAGCGACACCGGCCTCAAGCCGTCAGCCTGGACAAAGCCGGTCGTCACCTGGATTTGCGTCGGCATGGACATCACCAGCGACATTTCGACCGGCTGGTCGGCGAACCTCGTATCCGGCGGAGCGCCCGAGCGCATGATCAATCCCAGTTCTTTCGCACCAAATCCGCGCTCGGCCAACTCGACACGGCGAGGCGAAGATCCGCGGCGGGGGAAGTCGGGTCCAGCAGGGCATGCGCAGGAGGAGGCGAAGGTGGACCTTTTCCATCGGCCGAGGGCCGCGGTCTATTTTGTTGCTTTTGTGCTGGTTGGGGCCGGGCTCGGCTTTCCCGCGAGCCTTTCGGCGCAGGGCATGATGAGCGGGGTCGACCTCACCAGTCCCGCGTTCACCAAAGCCGAATTTTCGCGCGGCGATATCGCGGGCCTGATCGCCGGACTCAAGCCGGGGCAAAAGCTCGATCTGGCCGGCAAGAGCCTGAACAATCTCGATCTGTCGAAGCTCGACCTGCGCGGCGCCAATCTTCGCGGCGCGCGGCTCAATCACGCCAATCTCTCAGGCGCCGACCTGCGCGGCGCGGCGCTCGACGACGTCTGGGCGCTCGGCGCCGATTTCTCCGGCGCCAATCTTTCCGGCGCGCGACTCTTCGGCGCCCAGATGTTGCGCGCCAGGTTTGACCGCGCCGATCTTTCCGGCGCGCGCCTCGCCGGCGATTTCACCGGAGCGAGTTTTGCCGGGGCGAAGCTGGCGCGGGCCGACGGCTCCGCCGACATGAAGAACCAGTCCATGGGCCTGATGCATGCGGTGATGCGCTCGGCGGACCTGCGCGGCGCCGATCTGGCGGAGGCGAATTTCTCGCGCGCCGATCTCGAATTCGCGCAAATGAACAACGCCGATCTTTCCCGCGCCGATCTTGCTCACGCCGATGTCGCCGGCGCCGATCTGCGCGGCGCTCGGCTCGAAGGCGCCAATCTCGAAGGGGCGGACGTGGCCTCCGCCCATATTGACCCCGCCGCCGCCAAGGATTTTTCGCACGCGCTCAATCTCGACCGCGCCATCAAGGATTGATCGGCTTCGGCCGGCTCACAGGCGGGCGGCGTGCCAGGCGATATGATCGCTCATGAAGGTCGAGATGAAATAATAGGAATGATCGTAGCCTTCGCGCATGTTGAGAATGAGCGGAATGCCGGCTTTCGCGCAGGCTTCCTGCAACAGCCAGGGTTTCAGCCCGTCCTGCAGGAACGGGTCGGCCGAACCCTGATCGACCAAAAACTCCTTGAAACGGCGGCCGTCCTCGATCAGCGCGGTCGCGTCATAGGCGCGCCAGGTTTCTTCATCCGGCCCGAGATATCTTGCCAGCGCCGGGCGCGACCAGCCGCTGGTCATCGGCTGGACGATCGGCGAAAAGGCCGAGCAGCTCTTGAACCTTTCCGGATGTTTCAGCGCCATGGTCAGGGCCCCGTGGCCGCCCATGGAATGGCCGAAAACGCCTTGCCGGCTCATGTCGGCGGGAAAATTCTCGGCGATCAGCGCCGGCAATTCGTCGAGAATATAGGAGGCCATGCGGTAATGACGCGCATAAGGCCCAGCGGTCGCGTCGAGATAGAATCCGGCGCCCTTGCCGAAGCGCCAATCGTCGGGATCGTCGGGAATGTCGTCGCCGCGCGGCGAGGTGTCGGGGCAGACCACGATCGCGCCATGCGCCGCCGCCGCGGCGCGATATTCGCCCTTTTCGGTGACATTGGCGTGGGTGCAAGTCAGACCGGACAGATACCATAGCACGGGCGCCGGCGCTCCCGCCGCCTGGGGCGGGACGAAGACGGAGAAGGTCATGTCGCAAGCCGTCGTCCGCGCCTTGTGGCGATAGATTCCCTGGACGCCGCCATGCGATCTGGCGATCGAAATCTGCTCCATCCGCCGCTCCCGAAACAAAGGCGTCAACGCGGACGCACTTTCGCTTTGCGCGCGTCCGCGTCAATTCTCCGCCGGAAAGCAGGCCGGCGCTGGCCGGAAATTCACGCCGCCAGCTTGCCCGACAATTTGGCGACGTGGGTAGCGATCGCATCCATCAGCGGCGGCGACAGGCAGTCATAGGTCTGCAAGCCGATCTCGTGCATCCTGTCGCGCACCTCGCCCATTCTCGACGGCGCGAAGCCCTGTTCGATGATCGACGAGACGAAAGCGGCGAATTCGGGTGGCGGCCACCCGTCCTCGCGCGACAATTCGGTATGGATGAAGTCGAGGCCGTAGAATGGATGATCCGTCTTCTCGATCCGTCCGAACATATGGACGCCGCATTCCTTGCAGGCGTGGCGCTGGATCACCGCATTGGGGTCGACAATGTAGAGTTTGTCTTCATTGGCGACGACGCGCAGACTGTCGCGCGGCACGACGCCGACCACCGAGAAGATCGCGCCCGGCGGCTTCCAGCATTTGCTGCAGCCGCAGGCGTGATTGTGCGCCACCTGGCCCTTGATTTCCACGCGGACGGGATTGGTCGCGCATTTGCAGACCAGGGTTCCGCCGGCGAAATCGTCACGGCCGCGCCTCAGGCCATGGTCGATACCCGGATGAAGTCGGATGTCGGTCATCTTCATCGTCTCCTCTTGGTGCGGTTTTGCGTTGTGTCCCCGGAATAAGCTGATGATATTGCCGAGACTGAAATGATGTTCGCTCATCATCGCCTCCGTTGCTCGCTCCCCGGCCATTGTCTCCAACTTGCCGGAAGCCCCTGTCCCATCCCTGCCCACGGCCGTTTGTCGGGGCTGCGCTCGGCCTTTTTCAGCGACCGAATCTTGAACCTTTTCCTTCAGGCTCCCGACAAGCATGACAGCGTGAAGTCAATCTGCGCCATCTGTTATGCCAAGCAACCATGATGCGCTGATCTTCGCATCTTCGCCGCAATGCAATAAATGTACAGCGACACTCGCATTCTACCCGCAAGTTTGTGGGATTTCGCGCCTCAGCATCCGAGGACGAGCTTATTAATCACTTATGATCGCAGGATGGACTGCTTCGATCGGTCTTCGTGATTATGATTGCCTTGATGATTGATCGATTCAGAACGGGCCTGGCTTGGCTCCTCTTTTCTATTGTCCTTGCCGTCTGGGGCGCCGCGGGCGCCCCGGCGCGCGCGCAAACGCCCGCCGCGCCGCTGGAAGTCAGGATCGGCTATGTCGCCCGCCAGATTCCGTCGCCGCCGCTTTATGACCTCACGGCGACGCCGCAGGACGAAGGATCGGCCGGCGCGCGGCTGGCGATCCTGGACAACAACACCAGCGGCTCCTTTCTTGGACAGCATTTCGACATGGACGAGGCGATATTGCCGCCGGACCAGTCGCCGGTCGCGGCCGCGCGCAAGCTGGCTGACGGCGGCGCCGGCCTGATCCTTGCCGACCTGCCGGCCGAGCAATTGCTCGCCGTCGCCGACGCTTTGAAGGGACGCGACGCGGTGCTGTTCAATGTGTCGGCGCAGGACAATTCTCTGCGCGGCAAGGATTGCCGGGCCAATATGTTTCATGTCGCGCCGAGCCGCGCCATGCTCACCGACGCCTTGGCTCAGTTCCTCGTGGTCAAGAGATGGCCGCGAATTTTCCTGATCGTCGGCCAGACCGAGGCGGACGCGAGCTATGCCGCGTCCTTTCGCGCCTCCGCGAAAAAGTTCGGCCTGACGATCGTCGCCGAAAAGACCTGGACCTTCGGCCCGCTCGCCCAGGGGCGTGGCGACGCCGTCACCCAAGGCGCGGCGCTGGTCTTCACCCGCGCCGCCGACAGCGACATGATCATCGTCGCCGACGAGGAGGATAATTTCGGCGATTATATTCCCTATCACACCGCGGATCCGAAACTGGTCGGCGGCACGCAGGGACTCATCGCCGCCTCGTGGCATCGCACGCAATTCGCCTTCGGCGCCGAGCAATTGCAGGATCGCTTCCTGCGCCTTGCCCACCGGCGCATGCGGCCGGTCGATTATCAGGCCTGGACAGCGGTTCGCGCGATCGGCGAGGCGGTCGTTCATGTGCGCTCGGCCGATCCGCGCGCCCTCTCCGGTTTCATGGTCGATCCGCAATTCAGCGTCGCGGTGTTCAAGGGCGTGGCCGCGAGCTTCCGGCCCTGGGACCATCAATTGCGCCAACCGCTGCTGCTGGCGCAGCCGGCCTTTCTGGTGGCTTTGGCGCCCATTCCGGGCTTCCTGCACCAGCGCACGCCGCTCGACACGCTGGGGATCGACGAACCGGAAATGCAATGCCGCTTGCAATGACGCAGGGCGAGGGGAGACGGCGATGAAATTCCGTGGTGGGTCGCGACTTTTCCTGGCGCTGGCTTTTCTTTCCGCCGTGTCCGCGCCGGCCATGGCTTTTCGCATCTTCGTCACCAACGAGAAGGGCAATTCGGTCAGCGTGATCGACACCGACAAACAGCAGGTGATCGAGACGGTTCCGGTCGGACGGCGGCCCCGCGGCGTCAGCATCAGCCCGGACGGCAAGCTGCTCTATGTCTGCGCCAGCGACGACAACGCCATCAACGTCCTCGACGTCGCGACCATGAAGATCGTGCGCTCGCTCGAATCCGGCCCCGACCCCGAACGCTTCGCGCTCAATCGCGCCGGCGACCTGCTCTATATCGCCAATGAGGACAATGCCGAAGTCACGGTGGTCGATCTGACCAAAAACCTCATTCTCGCGCAGGTTCCCGTCGGCGTGGAGCCGGAGGGCATGGGCCTCAGCCCGAATGGCGATCTGCTGGTTGCGACCTCGGAAACCACCAATATGGCGCATTTCATCGACGCGCGGACCTACAAGCTGATCGACAGCGTGCTGGTCGGCAAGAGGCCGCGCATCGCCGTCTTCAACCGCAGCGGAACCCAGGTCTGGGTCAGTTCGGAACTTGGCGGCGACGTCTCGGTGATCGATGCGGCGACCCGCAAGATCATCCACAAGATCACTTTCGACGCGCCGGGCCTGACCCGAGAGGAAATCCAGCCGGTCGGGGTGGTCCTGACCTCGGACGGCAAGAAAGCCTTCGTCGCGCTCGGCTACGCCAATCGCGTGGCGGTGGTCGATCAGCAGAGTTTCGCCGTCGAGAAATATCTGCTGGTCGGCGCGCGCGTCTGGCACCTCGCCTTCACGCCCGACGAAAAGCTGCTCTATACCACCAATGGCAATTCCAACGACGTCACCGCGATCGATGTGGCGCGGGAAAAGGTCATCAAATCGATTTCCGTCGGGCTGGAGCCCAACGATCTGGTCTCCTCGCTCCATTGAGCGCGGCGGAGACATCGCGGGAGAAAGACAATGTCCGGCAAGGCGCTTCTGATCTGCGGTTTTTACGCCGGCCTCGCCGCCGCCGCCATGGCGCAGACGGCGCCCGATGATGCGGCCCAAGGTGCGACCAATAAGGCGGCCAATGCGGCGACCAATGAGGCGCCCTGGCCCTGCGCGCAGCGGCGAACGCCGACAATCAGCGCCGCCGCGGTCTGGGCGGGGCCCGACATCGCCAAGGCCGGCGACTGGGAGCAGGACAGCGAGGCGGCGGCCCTGGCGGAAAAGCTCGCCTCGCGCCGCACGCCCCTGGCCGATATCGGCGGCCTGCTCGACGATTTCGTCAAGAAGACCGGGCCCGACAAGGATGAGCGCCTGACCCGAGTTTTTGTCGGCGCGCTGGCCTCGATCAACCGGGAGCGCGATGGCGTCCTTTCAGGCATTGCCCATTTCGCCCAGGGCCAGCAACGCCTGGCCGAGAAAGTGCGCAAGGAAAGCGAGGAGGTCGCTGACGACCAGGAAAAGGGCGATGCGGGCGCCAAGGCGCTTGCGCAAGCGAAAGTGGAATTCGCCTGGGACAGGAGAATCTTCGGCGAGCGCAGCCAATCCTTGACCTATGTCTGCGAAACGCCCGGAATTCTCGAACAGCGCGCCTTCGAGATCGCGCGGCGTATCCAGGAGAAGCTGTGACGCGTCGCGACGCCCGGGTCGGAGCCAATCAGGGGCGGGGGATCGACCTCGATCTCGACGCCTACGTATAAATACGGAATTGACTGCGCATAACGCCGCAAGTTGCATGCCGTCCATGCTTATTGGCTTCGGGAGGATTGAATGCGAGGTCGTTTCCGTTCCGTGGCGGACGTCAGCGGCGCTGGTCACAGGAACCTTTCATCTTGATCCGGGTTGTCCCAATTCGATAAGATGAAAGAATTATAAGAACCTTGGCGGTGTGGACGCCGAAAGAATAGCCGTGGGGACGGCCAGCGACCGTCGTCGAAAAATCCGCGGCGAGGAAACGCAATTTTGGTGGACGAAATGAATGTCTTGATCATCGAGGAAGACCTTCCCGCAGCGGCGACATTGACGCTGGGCCTGGAAGCGGAAGGCTTCGACGTGACCGTCGTCAAAGACGACGATCATCCGGTCGAAGCCGCGGGCGCGCTCAATCCCTGCGCCGTATTGTTCGACACCGCGACCCATTGCGAGCAGGTGTTAGACACCTGCCGCGCCCTGCGCCGCATGGGTCGGACCGAGCCGATACTGGTCCTCAGCCCCCATCACGGCGCCTGCGACCGCGCCCGAGGCCTGGACGCCGGCGCGGACGATTATATCGTCAAGCCGTTCCAATTCGATGAACTGGTCGAAAGGCTGCGGGCGCATCTGCTGCACCATTCCATCGCCGCGGACGCCCGCGAGCGCCTGCAGGTCGGGCGATTGCTGCTCGACATGCGGGTGCGCCAGGCCTTTTTCGGCAATGTCCACATCAGACTGACCCAACGCGAGGCGGAACTCCTCGCCGTGCTGATGCGCAACGCCAATCATCCGGTCGGCCGCGGCGAAATCTACGACGAACTCTGGGGCGGCCAGCCCAACACGTCGCTGAATGTCGTCGATGTCTATATCGGCTATCTGCGCGCCAAATTCACCGATATCACCCGCGTCGGCGGACCTTTCATCGGCACGGTCCGCGGGCGCGGTTTCATGCTCGACATGGCGGGCTACAAATGCGCGGCGCGGTTATGAAGGGGATTTGTCCCTTCCCATCGCGGGTCGCGGCGATATTGGCGGCGACGTTCGTTGTCGCTCTGGCCATCCCCTCGGCGCGCGCCGCCGAGACCAACGATTATCCGACCGAAGCGCGGGCGGATTACGTGTTCGGCTGCATGGCGGCCAATGGCCAGGACCAGCTGACGCTGCACAAATGTTCCTGCTCGATCGACGTCATCGCCTCCATCCTGCCCTACGATCGCTACGTCGACGTCGAGACGGTCCTGTCCATGCGCCAGGGAATTGGCCGGCCCGCCAACGCCTTTCGCGGCGTCGGCGTTTACAACGACATGGTCGCCGATATGAGGCGGGCGCAGGCCGAGGCCGAAATCCGCTGCTTCGAATGAGCCGGCTCTCGCGCATATTCCCGAAAAGTTGATAGACTTTTCGGACAAGAATATGCGTCAAAACAATGAAATAACCGAGCGCGTTCGACTCTATGATTTCCGAGCGCGCTCTATTGCATTTGTTCGGCTTCGCCGGCCGCGCCGGGGGCGGCGGGCGTGACGGATTGGATCGGCAGCAGCGGGACGCCATAGCTCTTCAGAACGGCGTCGATATCCTTTTGCCGCTTGCCGATGACGGCGTTCAACTGGTGTTTCCAGTCGGGTTCGTTGCGCCTCAGGCCGAAGGAGATGCGGAAGGCCAGATAGGGCCGGGTCGTTTCGATCAGCGGCGTCGCCGTCAAGGCCGGCGAGGCGTTTTTGGCGTAATAGCCGCCGATCGGGCCCCACAGGATGACTGCGTCGGTCACGCCGGACTGGAGGTCGCGAATGGCGTCCCTTGACGGCGAGGAAAAGCGGTGGTCGACGAGAAGATCGTATATTTTCGCGTCGGCCATCAATCCCAGCCGCAAAAAATGGTCGGTCGGCGGCGTGGCGGCGACGAGCCCCAGCCTGTGGCCCTTGAGGCGCGGGTCCTCCAGCCGGTCGACGCCGTCGAGCGGCCCGCCTTTTCTGGTCACCAGCACATAGGTCGAGGCGTAATAGGGATTGGTGTGATCGACAATGTCGGCGCCGGACGCATAGCCGATGATCACGTCGCAAAGATTCGCCCCCAGAGTGTTGCGAACGAACCCCGGACCTTCCGGCATCCAGTCATAATGCAGCGGCCGCTTCAATTCGTCGGCGACGATTTCGGCGATCTTGTTTTCAAACCCTTCGCCCGCCTCGTCGGAAAAAGGCATATTGGCGGGATCGGCGCAGACCCTGAGGCGGTCTCGCGTGACGAGATCAGGCATATATTGGGCGCGCGCGGCAACGGACAGAAGCGTCAAGACGCAAAGGCCCATCGCCGCGCCAAGGAAAAGCCTATTCCGGCCCCATGCACGCGTCTTCGGCATCCGTCCAGCTCTTGGGTTTGGGCTCGTGATCCGCAGGCCGGCTGCGCGGCAGGGCGTCGTCCGCGCGCGCTTTCAGATAGACGTAAATGTCATCGATGAAGCACATGACGTTCTTGTCCGTCCCCAGGCTTGGCATGACCTTTTCCTGACCGGCGCTGAGGTCTTTCTTGCCTCCCGCGACAGTCGCCTCGAATTGCGAATAGCTCAAGCGCTTGAGCGAATCGGTCAGATTCGGGGCATAGCTCGATCCGAGCCCGTCGGGGCCGTGGCAACGCAGGCATTCGGCGGAATAGCGCAGAAAGCCGGAATATGTGCGCCAGTCGACCTTTCCGTCGGGCAAAATATTATAGGTCGGATCGCCATTGGCGTCGAAATATTCGCCATCCTTGCTGCTCGCCGGCTTCTTGTTTTCGGCCAAAGCCGCGCTCGCTGCGAGCAAGAGGACGGTGGAGAGGAAGGCGCGAAGGCGCGCAGTGTTTCTTCTAGGTGACAGAATTTGAGGCATTCTTCGATCCTGGCCGGTGGTTTCGGGATCGTCAGGCCTTGGGTAGGCCTTGGGGAGGGTTTTACCCGCGCCGGGCGAAATTTTTCGCCCGGCGCCCTTCATTCGCGCGCGCTCATTTGGGCAGTGCGAAGACCGTCAGCACGCCGCCGAGCGATGTGTATTTGCTCAGCGCCGCATAGCCGCCGACCGCGCCGAGGCCGGCGTGCGGATCGGTCAGGCCCGCCGCGAGGCCGATGCCGGCCCAGCCGCCGACGCCCGACAGCACCGCCACATATTGCCGGCCCTTGTGCATATAGGTCATCACATTGCCGATGATCCCGGACGGGGTCTTGAAGCTATAGAGCTCCTTGCCCGTCCTGGCGTCCACCGCCTTCAGATAGCCTTCCAGCGTGCCGTAGAAGACGACATCGCCGGCGGTCGCCAGCGCGCCGGACCAGACCGAGAACCGTTCAGGATCCGACCAGACGATCTTGCCCTTGGTGGCGTCCCAGGCAATGAAATTGCCCATGTCGGTTTGGCCGGGAGGCGGATACATCGAGAGGATCGCGCCGACATAAGGTTGGCCGGGCGTATAGGTCACCCGGAACGGCTGGTAATCCATGCAGACATGGTTGGTCGGCACGTAGAACAGGCCGGTCTTGGGCGAGTAGGCCGAAGGCTGCTCGTCCTTGGAGCCAAGCGCCGCCGGGCAGATGCCCTGGGTGTTGACGTCCTCGCCATTGGCCTCGGTCGAATATTTCTTCGACCCGGATCGGCCTGCCAAAGTCGGGACTGTTCTTGTCCATGTCGATCTCGGTCGCCCAGTTGACCGCCGGATCGTATTTCTCGGCGACCAGGAGTTCGCCGTTGGTGCGGTCCAGCGTATAGCCGAAGCCGTTGCGGTCGAAGTGGACAAGCAGCTTGCGCATCCTGCCGTCGAATTTCTGATCGGCCAGCTGCATTTCATTGATGCCGTCATAGTCCCATTCGTCATGCGGGGTCATTTGATAGACCCATTTCGCCATGCCGGTGTCGGCATCGCGGGCGAAAATGGTCATCGACCATTTGTTGTCGCCCGGCCGCTGTTTCGGATTCCAGGTCGAGGGGTTGCCCG
The DNA here is from genome assembly GCA_963703385.1 of uncultured Pseudomonadota bacterium. Classification (GTDB taxonomy): domain Bacteria; phylum Pseudomonadota; class Alphaproteobacteria; order Rhizobiales; family Beijerinckiaceae; genus Rhodoblastus. Next base: position 1,497,662 of record OY969816.1, on the reverse strand, counting down.
AGCCGTAATAGACCAGGTTCAGCGCCGGGTCATAGGAGTACCAGCCCCAGGTGCAGCCGCCGCCCTGTTTCCACTGGTCGCCCTTCCAGGTCTTGAGGCTCGAATCCTTGCCGACCGGCTTGCCGAGCGCAGTGGTCTTTTCAGGGTCGAACAGGATTTCGTCGTCTGGCCCTTCCGAATAGGCGCGCCATACCCGCTTGCCGGAGTTCAGGTCATAGGCGGTGACGTTGCAGCGGACGCCGAATTCACCGCCGGAATTGCCGACCAGGACCTTGTTCTTGACCGGCAGCGGGGCCATCGTGGAGGTCTCGCCAATCTTCGGATCGCCGTTGACCGCCGACCACAGCACCTTGCCGGTCTTGGCGTCGAGCGCCACCAGCGTGGTGTCGGCCTGGCTGAGGAAGATCTTGCCGTCGGCGTAGGACACGCCACGATTGACCGTATCGCAGCACATCACCGGAATCACGTCCGGATTCTGCTTGGGCTGGTATTCCCACAAGATCTTGCCGTTGTCGTTGAGGTCGAGGGCATAGACATTGTTGGGGAAGGGCGTGACCAGATACATGATGTCGCCCACCACCAGCGGCCCGCCTTCATGGCCGCGCAGCACGCCGGTCGAGAAGGTCCACACCGGCTGAAGCTTGCTCGCGTTCTGGCTGGTGATCTGGTCGAGCTTGGAATAACGATTGCCCGCGTAATCCCCCGCCGGAATGACCCACTCGGCGGGATTTTGCGTAAGCTTCGTGTCCATGTCCTGGGCCATCACCGGCCGGACCAAGGCGAGCGAACTTACCGAGATCAGGGATGCCATCAATATTTTCATCGCTTCCTCCGCTGCGGCGCGCCTCCAGCGCAAATGCGATGCAGCAAATCCATCGCTTCTGCGCGTATCGCGTCCAATTTTCGTTGCAATGAAATTGTAATGTCGACCAAGGAAGACCACAACGGAAGCACGAAAGCTGGGCCGTTTATAAAAATCTTATTAAGCCGATTATAAGCGTTTGGTTTTTGACTGAATGCGTCGCACTACGATTGCTTGTCCAACGCCATGCGCACAAGCCCTGCGTCCAGACAGCGATGTTCGAAATTCGGCCTCGGCCTATGCTTTGAAAAACGCGCGACGCTCACGCAAGTCGGCTTCCGGGTTAACCAAGGTCACGCTCAAGTAATGGATCCTACTTTCGGAGGAACCGCGCTCGCGGAACCGCTGAGTTTTTGTGCCTATATATTGCTATTATTGAGGAGATGGCAGGCGCCATGCCCCATAATATTGCATATGCCAATGTTGATTATTGACATGCGCACGACCGCGGGCTAGGAGCGCACTACTGGGTCGCGCCTGCTTCCGGAGTCTTCATGCCGCTCTTCACTGCTGTTGTGCTGGTTTGCCAGTTGTCGACAACGCCGACCGCCGCCTGCGACGAGAACACGGCGATCGACGTGATCTCCCGATCCGCCAAGTCGGAGCTTCAGTGCATGTCCGGCTGGAGCGTGATCGTCGCCGGCACCGCCCTCAAGGAAGATCTCGACAAGGGCTATTACGTCAAAACGCTGTGCCGCCGGAGCAAACGCGCCGCATCGGACGTAAGCGAATAAAGCGGTCATTCGACTGCGCCCGGCAGTTTGCGCTGCAACAATTTCTAAGAATTTCCTTAGTGTTTGAGCTTATTGTTGCCTGCGACGGCGCTGGCGTTATTTAATGGGGTGAATATTCCCGAAATGGAGTTGTCGTCATGAAGACCCGTGCGGCTGTCGCTTGGAAGGCCGAGGCCCCCCTGACCATTGAGACCGTGGACCTCGACGGTCCGAAAGCGGGCGAGGCGCTGATTGAAATCATGGCGACCGGGGTTTGCCACACCGACGCCTATACGCTTTCGGGCCTCGATTCCGAAGGCAAGTTCCCGGCCATTCTCGGCCACGAGGGCGCAGGAATCGTCCGCGAGGTCGGGGCCGGCGTGACGTCGGTGAGGCCGGGCGATCATGTCATCCCGCTTTACACGCCCGAATGCCGGCAGTGCAAAAGCTGCCTGTCGCAGCGGACCAATCTCTGCACCGCGATCCGCGCCACCCAGGGCCAGGGCCTGATGCCGGACGGCACCAGCCGCTTCTCCTGCGAGGGCGCGAGCAACAAGCCCCTCTTCCATTACATGGGCTGCTCGACCTTCTCCAATTTCACCGTCCTGCCGGAGATCGCCCTCGCCAAGGTGCGCGAGGACGCGCCCTTCGACAAGATCTGTTACATCGGCTGCGGCGTCACCACCGGAATCGGCGCGGTGGTCTATACCGCCAAGGTCTGGCCCGGCGCCAATGTCGTGGTCTTCGGCCTGGGCGGCATCGGCCTCAATGTGATCCAGGGCGCGAAGATGGTCGGGGCCGACAAGATCGTCGGCGTGGACCTCAACCCCGGCAAAGTGGCCATGGCCAGGAAATTCGGCATGACCCATTTCATCAACCCGGACGAGGTCGGCCGCGACAAGGTGGTCGAGGCGATTGTCGACACCACCGGCGGCGGCGCCGATTTCTCGTTCGAATGTATCGGCAGCGTTCACACCATGCGCCAGGCGCTGGAATGCTGCCATCGCGGCTGGGGCACGTCGATCATCATCGGCGTCGCGGCCTCGGGCCAGGAAATCGCGACCCGGCCGTTCCAGCTCGTCACCGGCCGCAACTGGCGCGGCTCGGCCTTTGGTGGCGCGCGGGGCCGCACCGACGTGCCCAAGATCGTGGACTGGTACATGGAGGGCAAGATCAATATCGACGACCTGATCACCCACACCATGCCGCTGGACAAGATCAACGACGCCTTCGACCTGATGCACAAAGGCGAGTTCGATCCGCTCGGTGGTGATTTACTGATTGGCCCGTCAATCTTCGAATTCGCACAAGTCAGGCGGCGGCAGGGCGCCCGTCTTCAGCCACAACCGCGCGCCATCGCCCCCGGCGCGGCCGTAAAAATCGTCGCCAGCGGGCAGGCGCATCCAGGACAGGCGTTCAAAGTCCTCGCCTCCTTGCTGGAACGAACCGGCGACAACGAGCAGCTCCAGGCCTTGCACATTGGCGACGCGCATGGCGGCGCGCGCCGGCCAGGCGGCGACCCGGACCCGTTCCAGCGGATGGTCGTAAAGAACGATGGACTCGACGCCGTCGGCGTCCTGTGCGTGAACGCCCTCGTCCGGGCGGCGGACGATCCGCTCCTTGTCGTCCTTGCGGAACTGCCAAAGTTTTACGAACAGAACGCAGCCCTTTTCCGAACCGGGCGCATGACCGGTTCCCGGCGGATTGCGCAGATAGGCGCCGGCGGGATAGGCGCCGCGCTCGTCGCGAAACACGCCCTCCAGCACCAGAATCTCCTCGCCGCCGGGATGTTCATGGCGGGGAAAATGGCTGTTCGCCGCATAGCGCACGATGGAGGTGGCGCGCGCCTTTTCCTCGCCGACGCGATAAAGCATGCGGCGCTCGACGCCGGATGCGGGGCTCGGCGTCCAAGCCATGCGGGCGGCATGGACCGCGGCGCGCCGGGAAAAATCGTCGTTCAGCCGCATGGAAACCAACTCCGCGCTTCTCGCCGAGACCGGCAATGCGCCTTCAGTACGGACAGCGGTGTTAACCGCTGAACATTCGAAACGTTCCCGCCGACCGCCGCAGGTCAGACTTCTCAGGCGCCCGCGGTCGGCGCGCGCCCACCCGCTTCGCCATCCGGTCCTCCGGCGTTGGCGAAAAAAAACGCGGAATTGATCAGAAAATCGTGCGGCCTCGATTTTCGGCGCCGTCGCCCAAACCTCATCCGGCAAGGCGCCGGAGCTGCGAAGACAAGCAATCCGCCGCAGGTCAGATGGCTCCGGCGCCGTTGACGGCCGCAACGACCCGATTGCCGGGAAGGCGCAGGCTTCGCCGCGAAAATCAAGGGAGGAGCTTGAGATGACCGTCCGACCCGACCCCACCTTCTTCGCCTCGCCCGCTCTCGCCATCCAGGCCCCGCCGGAGATGCTGGCCTATACGCTGATGCTGAGCGCGGACGCCGCCAAGCCGGACGGGCTGGCGGTGGTCGATGTGAATCCCACCTCGTCGAGCTATGGCAAGATCGTCCACACCCTGTTCATGCCCTATGTCGGCGACGAGTTTCACCATTTCGGCTGGAACGCCTGTTCCTCCGCGCTGTCGCCGATGAACGGCCATCCGTTCCGGGAGCGCCGCTATCTCATCATCTAGGCATCAGGTCGTCGCGGATCTATGTGGTGGACGTCAAGGGCTGCCCGACGGCGGCGAAAATATTCAAGATCATCGAACCCGAAGAGGTCTTCGCCAAGACCGGCTATTCGCGGCCGCACACCATCCATTGCGGGCCGGACGGCATTTATGTCTCGACGCTCGGGGGCGGCGGCAAGGATGGCGCCGCGGGCCAGTCCGGCATTTTCATCATGGATTGCGACACGTTCGACATCATTGGCCGCTACGAGATCGACCGCGGCGACCAGGACAAGTATTACGATTTCTGGTGGAACCTGCCGCGCAACTATATGGTCAGCTCCGAATGGGCCCTGCCGCCACAATTCGAAAACGGGATCGTGCCGGCCGATCTCTTGAGCAACAAATATGGCCACAAGCTGCATTTCTGGGACCTGCGTGGGCGCAAGAATATCCAGACCATCGATCTCGGCGCCAACCACCAGATAACGCTGGAGGTGCGCCCCGCCCACGATCCGGTGCAGGAATATGGTTTTTGTGGCGTGGCCGTCGACACCACCAATCTCGAAGGCTCGATCTGGACCTGGTGGAGGGAGAAGGACGGAAAGTTCCAGGCCAAAAAAGCCGCGACCATCCCGGCGGAGCCGGCCGATCCCGCGGTTCTGCCCGATCTGCTCAAGGGCTTCGGCGCCGTGCCGCCGCTGGTCACCGACATCGACTTGAGCCTCGACGACAAATATCTCTATGTCTCCTGCTGGGGCACGGGCGAGTTGCGGCAATATGACGTGAGCGACCCGATGAATCCGAAATTTTCCGGCTCGGTCCATATCGGCGGGATCGTCCGCCGGACCGATCATCCGAGCGGAAGGCCGTTCAGGGGCGGGCCGCAGATGATCGAGATCAGCCGCAACGGCAGGCATGTCTACTGGACCAATTCGCTCTACTCGACCTGGGACAACCAGTTCTATCCGGAGGGCGTGCCGGCGGCGATGGTGAAGGCCGATGTCGGAGCGAACGGCGAACTGACGCTGGATGAGGATTTTTACGTAAAATTCCCGGAGGGCTACCGCTCGCACCAGATCCGGCTCGAAGGCGGAGATTGCTCGACCGACAGTTTCTGCTACCCGTCCGCCCGCTGAAAATGCTCCCATGGCATTCGACGGCGGCCCTGTGGGCGGCCGTCGTCCTCTCCGGTCTCTATCACGGGGCCAATCCCGGAATGGCCTGGCCGCTCGCGGTTTCGGCCGCGCTGATGGAGCGGCGGGGCCTCGCCCTGCCCAAGGCGATCGCGGGGCTGGGGGCGGGGCATTTTCTCGCCATGCTGGCGATCCTCGTTCCTTTCTCGATGATGACCGCACTCATGCTGTGGCGACGGCAGATCCGCGTTGGCGCCGGCGTGCTGGTGATCGGGCTGGGGATTGTTCTGCTGTTCTACCGCCGCCATCCGCGCTTCCTGACGCGCGTGCCGCCGCATCGGCTGGTTTTATGGTCTTTCCTGGTCGCCACCGCCCATGGCGCCGCGCTGATGCTCGTCCCGATCTATCTGGGGCTGTGCGCCGCCAACGGGGACGCCGGCCACGCGGCGATGGCCGAACTGATGGGTGCGAATTCCGCCAGGCGGTGCTGGTCGGGGCGCTGCATACTTTCGCCATGGTGACGGCAGGCGGGCTTGCCGCGGTCTGCGTTTACCACTGGTTCGGGCTCAAGGCGCTGTCGAGCGGTTGGTTCAACCTCGATATAGTCTGGGCTTTGAGCCTGATCGTCGTCGGCGCCCTGGCGATCGCGTTCGCCGCCTGAAACATCGCCGAAACGCGCCGCCGCGTCACATTTGGGTCCCAGCTTGAGCGCGCCGCGAATTGGCGGCGGCGCTTCGACCGCAGGGCTCGGTATTTTTACATCGTTCTTATTCCAATTTTTTTCGTTTCCGCGCCAACGAACCGCAACCTTATCGATTTGAAAGCGTTGGAATGGCGTCTGGCCTAAAGCCCAGTCCTCGCCAGAAAGGGGGGAACCAGCGCTGCGGGACGCGGCCCGCGAAACGGGCCGGGACGGGTTCGGGCGACGAAAGCCTGCGCCATGACGATTTGGTTTTTTCCGCGATCCGTCGCTGTTCGAGGGGCCTGGGGACGCGAAGAATCGACGCCGTCCAACGCCCGTTCGCCGAAAGAGGGCGATCGCTTGCGGATTTCAGGGAGATGTTTGGATGGCGACTAACGCAACCGCCCCGGAGGAAGCGCTCCAATTCAACATTCCTTATGGCGTTACGGCGGACAGCCACCTCGCCTGGCGCATGCATATGCTGGTGCTCGCCATCGTCGCAGTCATCGGCGCGGCGGTTTTTGCGGTGATGCTGTGGTCGCTCGTCCGCCATCGTCGTTCGCGAATGCCGGAAGCGGCGAAATTTGCCGGCTCATTCTGGGTGGAGATCGTCTGGACCGTGATTCCGACTCTGATCCTGGTCGGGATCGCCATTCCGGCGACGCGGGTTTTGCTGATCGAGAACGCCCATCCTGATCCCAAGGTGACGGTGGAAATCCGCGGCTCGCAGTGGAAATGGCATTATAGCTATATCGGCCTGGGGATCGACTTTTTCAGCAATCTTGCCGCCGAGAGCCGCGGCGACGTGAATCCGGCCAAAGTCGCTTTTTACCTGCGCGACGTCGATCATCCCTTGATCCTGCCGACGCAGGAGGACGTGCGGTTCCTGATCACGTCCGACGACGCCATCCATTCCTGGTGGGTTCCGGAGCTCGGCTTCAAGCGCGACGCCATTCCCGGCTACATCAACCGGGTGGACATCAGCATCGACCAGCCGGGAGTCTATCGCGGCCAGTGCGCCAACCTGTGCGGCGCCGGCCACGCCTTCATGCCGATCGTGGTGCAGGCGCTTGCGCCGGACAAGTTCCAGGCCTGGGTCAAGGATCAACAGGCGGCCGCCGCCGCGCAAAAAGCCCGGTCCACGGCGCCCTGGACGCAGCCAATCGCCATGGCCGCCGGCGCCGAGGTCTACGGCTCCATCTGCGCCGCCTGCCACCAGCCTGACGGCAAGGGCGTCCCCGGCGCCTTTCCGGCGCTCGACGGCAGCCCGGTGGTCAACGGTCCGCTGGCGGCGCATCTGAAGATCGTCGTTCACGGCAGCCCGCGCAACGCGGCCATGGCGGCCTGGGGCAAGCAACTGGACGACCGCCAGATCGCCGGCGTGATTACCTATGAACGCAACTCCTGGGGCAACCACACCGGAACCCTGGTGACACCGGAACAAGTGGAGACGGCGCGATGACGACAGACGTCCTTCACCCTTCCTCGCCCGGGGCGGCTCCCGCCTGGAGCGGCTGGCGGCGCTGGCTGTTAACCACGAACCACAAGGACATCGGCACGCTCTATCTGACCTTCAGCCTGATCATGTTCTTCGCCGGCGGAATCCTGGCCGAATTGATTCGCGCCCAACTGATCCAGCCGGGCATGCGGCTCGTCGAACCCAGCACCTTCAATTCCCTGGTCAGCGAACACGGGCTGACCATGATCTTCCTCGCGATCATGCCGGCTCTGGTCGGGCTCGCCAACTGGCAGATCCCGCTGATGATCGGCGCGCCGGACATGGCGCTGCCGCGGGTGAACAACTGGAGCTTCTGGCTGCTTCCCTTCGCCGCCATCCTGCTGTGGTCCGGGTTTCTGACCGCCGGCGGCGCGCCCAACGCCGGCTGGACCTTTTACGCCCCCTTGTCCACGACCTACGGGCCGCCGTCGATGGACTTCATGATCTTCGCCATCCACCTGATGGGCATATCGTCGGTGATGGGGGCGCTCAACATCATTGTCACCATCACCAATCTGCGGGCGCCGTCGATGCGGATGATGGACATGCCCTTGTTCGTGTGGTCGTGGCTGATCACCGCTTTCCTGCTGCTGCTGGCCATGCCGATCCTGGCGGGGGTGGTGACGATGGTCCTCGCCGACCGGCATTTCGGCACCAGCTTCTTCAACGCCGCCGGCGGCGGCGACCCGGTGTTGTACCAGCACCTGTTCTGGTTCTTCGGCCACCCCGAGGTCTACATCATGATCCTGCCGGTGTTCGGCGTGATCTCGGAAATCCTGCCGACCTTCAGCCGCAAGCCGCTGTTCGGCCGAACCTCGATGATTTACGCCATCGCGGCGATCGCCTTGCTGTCGGTCGTGGTCTGGGCGCACCACATGTTCGCCGTCGGCCTGCCGGTGACGGCGCAAGTGTTCTTCATGTATTCGACCATGCTGATCTCGGTGCCCACCGGCGTCAAAGTGTTCAACTGGACGGCGACCATGTGGCGAGGATCGCTGACCTTCGAGACGCCGATGCTGTTCGCGCTCGGCTTCCTGTTCCTGTTCACCATCGGCGGCCTGTCGGGACTGATGCTGGCCGACGTGCCTGCCGACTATCAATATACGCGCAGCTATTTCGTGGTCGCCCACCTCCATTATGTGCTGGTGACCGGATCGCTGTTCGGGATCATCGCCGCCGTCTACTATTGGCTGCCCAAATGGACCGGCCATCGCATCGACGAGCGGATCGGGCGCTGGCATTTCTGGCTGTCGCTCCTTTCGGTCAATCTCCTGTTCTTCCCGATGCATTTCGCCGGCCTGGAGGGAATGCCGCGCCGGGTGTCCGATTATGCGGCGCAATTCGCGCCGTTCAATCTCGCCTCCTCGATCGGCGCCTTCATTTTCGGCGCGTCCCAGCTCCTGTTGGTCTGGGCGGTGATCAAGGCCGTCCGCGGCGGCGAGCCGGCCGGAGACCGTCCGTGGGACGGCGCTCGCGGGCTGGAATGGACCCTGCCTTCGCCGCCGCCCGCCCACACATTCGTCACGCCGCCCTCGCCGGAGGTCGTGCGCGCGGAAGGACCGCACGGCTATGAATGAAGCTCACGCCAACGACTATTACGTCGCTCCGCCCAGCCCGTGGCCGCCCTTGGCGGCGGCGGGCTTCTTCCTGCTGCTCGGCGGCTTCGGATTATGGCTACACGGCGACGGGCCGCTGGCGTCCGCCATCGGGGCGGCGATCGTGGTGTTCGTGGCTTTCCGCTGGTTCGGAACGGTGATCGGGGAAAACCGCGCCGGCGTCTATCACGCCGCCTCCGACCGCTCGTTCCGCTACGGCATGATGTGGTTCATCTTTTCCGAAGTGATGTTTTTCGGCGTCTTTTTCGGGGCGCTGTTCTATCTCCACTTCCTGGCCGTGCCCTGGCTCGGCGGCGAGGGGGCGAAGGGCGCGGCGCATCTGTTGTGGCCGCATTTCGTCAGCAAATGGCCGCTGCTGGTTCCGCCGGCGCCCTCCGGATACACCGTGCCCAAGGAGGCCATGGGGCCGCTGGGCATTCCCACCCTCAACACCGCCGTCCTGTTGTCCAGCGGGGTCACCGTCATCGTCGCCCACCGGGCGCTGCTGGCCGGGCGCCGCCGCGCCCTGGCGGGCTGGCTGGCGGTGACCATCGCGCTCGGATTGGCTTTCGTCGCGCTGCAGGCGCATGAATATCTCCACGCCTATCTCGACCTCAACCTGACCCTGAATTCGGGGGTCTATGGCTCGACCTTCTTCCTGCTCACCGGTTTCCACGGCCTGCACGTCATTCTCGGCGCCACGGTCCTGACGGTGATCCTCGCGCGCGTGCTGCACGGGGATTTCAGCCCCGACCACCATTTCGGCTTCAAGGCGGCGTCCTGGTATTGGCACTTCGTCGATGCGGTGTGGGTGGGGCTCTATCTGTTCGTCTACTGGCTGTAGGGGGAGTCATGCCGCCGGACGTCCTTTCCGCGCGACTGTGTGGGCTGCTCCTGGTCACAGCCGCGCTGGCGTTGGCGGCGGCGGTCGGCCCAGCGCCGCCCGCTCGGATTGCGCCGAGAGCCGCCCCAGCCGCCGCCCTGCCGGTTGTTATGCCCGTTATCCTGATCCACCGGCTGAAAGGAGCGTCGCCATGACCGAACGCATTTACGCTGTCGCTCCGACCGTCGCCAAAGACGCGCCATGGCGGGCCTATCTGCGGCTGTGCAAGCCGAAGGTGGTCGCCTTGCTGGTGTTCACCGCCCAGGTGGCGATGGTCCTGGCCTCGCCTCCCGGCGCTCCGCCGGTGGCGACGATCCTCGCCGCCACCCTGGGTCTGACCTTCGCGGCCGGCTCCGCCGCCGCGTTCAACCAGATCGCCGACCGGGACATCGACGCCCTGATGCGGCGCACGCGTAGCCGCCCGTTGCCGAGCGGCGTCCTCACCTGGCGGCAGGCGGCGGCCTTCGCCTGCGTCCTCGGCGCCGCGGGAATCGCGATTTTGTGGCTGCTGGTCAATCCGCTGACCGCGCTCCTTTGCCTGGTGGGCATGATCGGCTATGCGGTGGTCTATACCCGCTGGCTGAAATGGATCGGGCCGCAGAACATCGTGCTGGGCGGCGCGGCCGGCGCCGTCCCGGCGCTGATCGGCTGGAGTGCGGTCGCCGGCCGCCTCGACTGGCCGGCTCTGGCCCTGTTCCTGATCGTTCTGGTGTGGACCCCGCCGCATTTCTGGGCGCTGGCGATCGCGCGGCGCGACGAATACGCCGCCGTCAAGGCGCCGATGCTGCCGGTGGCGCGCGGCGTCGCCTGCACCAAAAGATATATTCTCGGCTATACGCTCGCGCTTTTTCCGGTCAGTCTGCTGCCGGGAGCCGCAGGGATCGCCGGACCGCTCTATCTCGCGGGAGCGGCCTTTCTGTCCGGCTCCTTCATTGTCCGGGCGTCGAAACTGTTGCGATCCGACAAGGATCGCGACGCCATGGCCCTGTTCCGCTATTCGATCACTTATCTCAGCGTTTTGTTCGCTCTGCTGTTGCTCGACCACTACTACTCAGGGCTCTGACAGCAGTCGGGCAAGGTCGGCCGCGATGTCGGCGGCGCCCTCCTGGCGATCGAACAGCGAGCGGACGCTTCCCCGACGGTCGAAGGCGAAGATCGCCGAACTGTGGAGGACTTCATAAGCTCCTTGGGCGTTCGGCGCGCCGGTGCTGTAGGCGACGCGATAGCGTCGGCTCAGCGCCTGCAACTGGGACTCGGTTCCGGTCAGGCCCACCACCTGCGGAGAAAAATGCGCGGCAAAGTTTTTCAGCACGGCGGGGTCGTCCCGGCTCGGATCGACGGAGACGAACAGCACGCGGACGCCCTCGGCCCTGTCGCCGAGCCGCTGAAGCGCATTGGCCAAAATGGCGAGGGTCTCCGGACAGATGTCGGCGCAGTGCGTGAAGCCGAAATAGAGCAGTTTCACCTTGCCGGCATAGTCGGCCGCGGTCACCGTCCGGCCGGCGTCGTCGGTCAGCGTGAACTTGAGGTCCGGCATCAATCCCGCGATGTCGTGGCCGCGCAAGGGCGCCGATCCGGCCCCGCCGGCCAGCGACAGGCCCAATGTCAGTATCGTCCCGAGCACGCCAATTCGCCGCATGTCTCTTCTCCCCGTTGGTCGGCCGCCTCGTCCTGCGCCCAGCGGCGCAAGAGAACCAGAGCGGCGATCACGCACATCATCGCCGGCGGAATCCAGGTGATCAGGCCGCCGAGAAGCTGGTCCGTCATCGGGTCGATCGGCCACACCCGGCCGCAGGCCTCATAGACCGAGAACAGGTCGCGGTTGCTCAGCGTTATGCCGGCGCCAAGCGGAATCTGGGCCAACATGACCAGCGCCAGCAGCAGCACGCGTCCGCCGTAATGGCGGCTCGGGGTCGTGCTTTCGGGGCGGGGGCCGAGCGCCACCCACCAGAACAAAATCCCGTCGATCGCCATGCTCCAGTTCATCGCGTCGTAAAGCGGCACGTTGAGCATGGCGACGAAATGCACCGCCGGGATCAGCCAGAGATAAATCAATCCGACGAAGAGGAACGCCGCGACCGCCGGCTGCTGCACGACGCGATAGATTGTCCGCGCGAGCCCGCCGTGGAAGAGCGGAGCGGCGAGGGCGCGGCGAAAAGCGGTCGGCGCGCCGGCGACAAGCGTTGCGCCGGGCGCCGCCAGGACGATCAGGAACGGTCCGACGTGATGAAGCGCAAGGTGCTGGAGCCGGTGCAGGAAGAACATATGCTGCGCGTAAAAATCGTATTGGGTCTGCAAGGCGGCATAGACCAGCGCCAGGCCGATCCACAAGGCCGCCGACCGCGCCGCGCCGCCGCCGGCCCCCCGCGCCTGGCCGCGCAAATAGGCCAATGCGGCGAGACTGCAGGCGGCGATCGCCGTCGGCGAAGGCTCGTAAGGAAGCAGGAACGCCAGAAAGGACATCGGCAGCCTCATTTCGCCATGAATCAACGCCCGGCCCGCCGCAAAGTTGCCAAATATCGCCGATCTTTGCACAGGCTTTCCACTTTGCTTGGCCAAAGCCCAGCCGGGCGACGCGGCGCCGCGACGATCGGCGGCCAACACCAGCGCGATTTCGCCAACGCTTCCGCCCAATCCGGCGCGGTTCGACTCCCTTCGCCCGCCGTTGTCCTAACTGGCGAAATCGACACGAATTTTTCTTGACGGACCGGCGGCGGGCCATCATCGTCTCCTGTCCCTCGTCGGGGAGAGGAGGCTTTTCCATGTTGGTTTTGAGGGCTTTTGCGCTGTTTCTGGCCATGCAGGCCGCCGCCTGGGCGGGAGAAGATTCGCAAGCCGCACTCGGCCGGAAATTGCTCGCCGACAACAATTGCAACGGCGCCTGCCATCAACGCCACGCGCCCGGCGGCATTGCGGTGAATCTCTACACGCGCCCCAACCGCAAGGTCACGAGTTTTGCGCAGTTGCGGCGTCAGGTCGAGGGCTGCGTCGCCAACGCCAACGCCATGATTTCGCCCGACGGAATCGGCGCGATCGTCGCCGCGCTCAATGAGGATTATTACAAGTTCCACTGAAATTTCGCCGGCGCCCGCAGCGCCGGCTTTTTTAAGTCTACGCCCAGGCCGCGCGCCGAAAAAGCCCGCGTTTCCGATGTGGAAACGAGTTTTTTATGCGCGAACGGGATGGGTCCGGCAAGGAAGCCGACCCGCTGGAATTCAGAACTCGAATTTCAGGCTGGACGGAACGCCGTCGTCGCGCGCGCAGATCGGGCGGCTCGCTTGACCGGAACCGACAGGAAACGAATCGATCCACGGGCGGGAGCCGGAAGAAACCGGTTGCCGCTCAGGGGTGCGGTTTGTAATGTCGAGCCCGAGCGTTTCCGCCGCGCGCGAATGGGCGCTTTTGGCTGAGGGCCGCTGTGATCGGCGCGCCCATCGTCCTGTTCAGCCTTCTCGAGGCCGGCGTTGGCGCGAGAGGAGCGGACTATGAAATTTTTGCACAAATTCGCCGCCGCGGCCCTGTTTCTGGCCGCTGCCGCGCCCGCGACCGCCCAGACGGGGGCGGTCCGGATCGAACATCCGTGGTCGCGCGCCACGCCGGCCGGCGCGACCGCCGGCGTCGCCTATATGACCATCGAAAACGGCTCGAACGCCGAGGACCGCCTGACCGGCGTGTCGTCGAATGTCGCGGCCGCGACCGAAATCCATGAAATGAAGACGGCGGACGGGGTCATGAAGATGCGGGCGGTCAGCGACGGCCTCGCCGTGCCCGCTCATGGCTCGGTCGCCCTCGAGCCGGGGGGCTATCATGTCATGATGATCGGCCTGAAAAAGCCGTTGAAGGCCGGCGAGACCGTGATCCTGACGCTGGATTTCGCCAAGGCCGGCAAGATCCAGGTCTCGGCGCCGGTCATGGACCTGACCTCCACAGGGCCGAAAATGGACCACATGAAAATGCATTGAGCTGAACGAATCTCGGAGCGGGAGGGCGCGCGGCCTCGGGGCCGCGCCCCCTTTGCGAATTTTTGTTCTTTGGGCTTATTCTTGCCTGCCTTGGAGCCCGCCATCCTTAGAGTCCGCCATCCTTGGAACCCGCGATGACCAGAAAGCAGCCTGCCGAACCCGAAGGAACCGCGCAGCCGGACGAGGAGGGCGCCGCGCCCTCGGTCGCGCAGGCCCTCAACGCCGTCCAGAAGGCGATGGAGGAACTCGCTTCGCTGCTGGGCGCCGATCCCGAGGCGGCGGCGAAGGCGCTGAAAGAGGCCGGGCGGGCGGCCTCGGACAATCTCGCCGAACTCGCCTCCGACGCCCGCGACATCGGGCAGGTCGGGCTGAACCAGCTTTCGGATTCGGTGCGGCGCAATCCCTTGCCCTGGCTCGCGGCGGCGCTCGGCCTTGGCCTCGTCGTGGGGCTGTGGCGCAATCGGGCGTCTCGGACATGAGCGGCGTCTTTTCCGCCCTCGGTCTGGAGACGGCCGCGCTTTCCCGCCGTTTCCGGCTTTTTGCTCTCGGCGCGCTGGTTGGGACGGTTCTGGTGCTGCTCGCCGTGGGCTTCATGGCCTTTGCCGCCTATCTCGCCCTGCTCGCCGCTCTCGCGCCCTGGCAGGCGGCGCTCAGCGTCGGCGTCGGGACGCTGGCTCTCGGCGCGATCCTTCTCGTCGTCGCGGTCACGGCGCTGAACCGCGCGGCGGACCAGGTCCAGGTCGCGGTCAAGACCAACGCCCTGGTCCGGGCGGCGCCCATCGCCGCGCGGATCGTCATCCGCAGCCCGCGCCTGATCGCGGCGGCCGCGGCGCTTGTGGCGGCGATCATCGCCCTGATGCGCGCGCTGGGCGAACGGCCCAAAAAAACGGAAAGCTAACCGCCCATTCGCGCAAAGGCGCGGGCGAGGGCGCAAAAACCTTCGACATCGATTTCCTCCGCGCGTCGCGTCGGCTCGAGTCCGGCTTGTTCCAGCAGCGGCGCCGGATCGCCAATTCCGGGAAGGCTTTTGAGCGCCTGACGCAGCATTTTGCGCCTCTGGCCGAAGGCGGCGAGGGTCACCGCTTCGAGCGCCTTGACCTCGCAAGGAATCGGCGCCGGACGCGGGCGCAATTCCACCACGCTGGAGGTGATTTTCGGCGGCGGGGTGAAGGCGGAAGGCGGCACGTCGAACAGGATGCGCGTCGCGCAGCGCCAGTTGGCCAGCACGCCGAGCCTGCCGTAATCGGCGCGCTCGCGCGGCGTCGCCACGATTCTTTCCGCGACCTCGCGCTGGAACATCAGCACCAGCCGGTCATAGAATGGCGGCCAGGGTTCGAGGG
Organism: uncultured Pseudomonadota bacterium; assembly: GCA_963703385.1. Taxonomy (GTDB): domain Bacteria; phylum Pseudomonadota; class Alphaproteobacteria; order Rhizobiales; family Beijerinckiaceae; genus Rhodoblastus. The sequence continues at coordinate 1,482,381 of OY969816.1, read as the reverse complement.
TGAGCCAGGTCGTCAGCAGTTGCGTGCCGATATTATAGGGCAGGTTGGCGCATATGCGGATCGGCCCGCCGTCGACGCGCTCGCTGAGGAAGGCGGGATAGTCGAGCGCCAAGGCGTCGCCGGGACATATCTCCAGCCGGCCGGGAAAAGCTGAAGAAATTTCCTCCAGCGCGGCGAGACAGCGCTCGTCGCGCTCAACCGCGATCAGTTTTTTCGCGCCCTGCGCAAGCAGGGCGCGGGTGAGGCCGCCGGGTCCGGGGCCGATCTCCACAATCGTCGCCTCATCCAGCGGGCCGGCGGCGCGGGCGATTTTTCCGGTAAGATTGAGGTCGAACAGAAAATTCTGGCCGAGCGATTTTTTCGCGGTCAGGCCGTGCCGGGCGACGACCTCGCGCAACGGGGGAAGATCGCGCGGCAGATCGTCGCTCATGCGCGCGCGGCGTTCCTGCGCGCGCGGGCCATTCGCGCGGCGAGCGCTACTGCCTCGGTGAGGCTGGTCTCGCTGGCCCGGCCGGTTCCGGCGATGGCGAAGGCCGTGCCGTGGTCGGGCGACGTGCGGACGAAGGGCAGGCCGAGGGTGACGTTGACCCCGCTGTCGAAGGCCAGAGTCTTGATCGGGATCAGCGCCTGATCGTGATAGGCGCAGATCGCGACGTCGTAGGTTTTCCGCGCCGCGGCGTGGAACATGGTGTCGGCGGGCAGGGGTCCGCGCACGCAAAACCCGCGCGCCGCGAGCCGCGCGACCGCCGGCGCGATGATCTCGATGTCCTCGCGGCCGATGGCGCCATCCTCGCCGGCGTGGGGGTTGAGGCCGGCGAAAACCAGCCTCGGTCGGGCAAGGCCGAAATCGCGCTGGAACGCCTCGGCGACGATCGCGCCGATTTCGACCAGGTCGTCGGTCTTGAGCAAGGCGGGAACCTGCGCCAGCGGCACATGGATGGTCGCCGGAACCACCGCCAGCTCGCGCGACCACAGCAGCATGACCGGCCGCGCCGGGCGCGCGAAAATCGTTTTCGCCAGCTCGCCGAGATATTCGGTATGGCCGGGATGGGCGAAACCGGCGCGGTAGAGCACGGATTTCGCGATCGGATTGGTGACGACGCCCGCGGCGCGGCCGGCATGGACGAATTCGACGGCGCGGGCGATCGATTCGATGGTCGCCGCCGCGTCGTTGGAATCCGGCCGCCCCGGCTCGCCACGGACATGCGCGCGCAAGGCGACGACCGGCAAAGCGGATGGAAAAATTTTCGCCGCCTCTTCAGGCGCGGCTTCGGCGATCGTGACCGCAAGCCCGAGCTGGCCGGCGCGGCGGCGCAGCAGATCGGGGTCGGCCAGGACGAAGAAAAGCTCGCCTCGCTCGCAGGCGTGGCGATAAAGCGCGAGGGTGATGTCCGGCCCGATCCCGGAAGGGTCCCCTTGAGTCAGGCAGAGGGGGAGCGGGATTTCGCTCATTTTCCTGTTCTGACGATCACGGCATGATTGCGCAGATCGGCGTAAAGCTCCTGGGCCTGCTTTTCGACAATGCGTTGCAGGACCTTGTCCTGCGCCTCCTGGCGCTGCGCGTCGGAGGTGGCGCCCTTGCGCTCGCAAACGGCGATCGCGGCGAGTCCGCTGGAATCGCGGCTCGGCGCCGTCAGGTGGCCGACCGGCGTCTTGTCGAACAGCGCGGACAATTGTTCGCCGAGCTGCGACGAGGTTCGGGTGACCGGGTCGCGGACGACGAATTCGCCGGCTTCGGCGGCGATCTTCGGACCGGTGTCGCAACTGGTGAAGCGCCCGCGCAGCGCCTCCATCTTCTTGGCCCCCGCCTGCAGGCCAGCCGTCCCCTGTGAAGGCGTCACGATCAGAAGCACCTGGCGAAGGGTGTAGGTTCGTTCCTGAGAAATCGACTTGTCGCGCGCCATTTCGGCGTCCACGTCCTCGCGGCTCACCTCGACGGCGCGGTTGCGCGCGCGGGCGTAAAGATCGAAGGCCACGTGGATGGAGAAGAAATTCTCGAGGTGCTTGGGATCGACATGGGCCGCCGCGATCCGCTGCTGGAGCTGCGCGTCCGACACATGCGCCTTTTCGGCGTAATAATGGATCGCCGGCTGTAACTGGCTCGACGTGACGTGAATATTGAATTTGTTGATTTCGGTGGCCTTCACCCGCGACTCGATCAGACTGTCCATCGTCGCCGAGGGCGAGGACGGCTGTCCGATCGCGCGCAGGAGCTTGGCGCGTTGCGCCACGTCAAAGGTGGTGACCGGATCGCCATTGATGCTGGCGACGATCGCCTGAGCGCGCGCGCGCGACGCCGGCGCAAGCGCCGCCAAAGTGAGAAGGCCGAGCGCGAAGGCGCGGGCCGAACCGCTGAAAGTTTTTGTGAACCGAGTCGCCATGTCCATGATCCGTGACAGCTTGTTCCTCGACGCCGCGCGTCGCCGCCGGCCCCTCTCATTTCCGAAAATTGCGGCGGCAATCCGGTCCGCGCATCATGCTCTAACCGCATAAGGCTTGGCAGGGCAAGACGGCAAGTCGACAACAAGCCGAGCGACGCGCCCGGCGAACCCTCAATTGTAGCTATAGTGGATGCCGTCCTGGACCTCGCTGGGCGTGAGCGTGATCGGCGCCTTCATCTGACCGAGCGTGCGCAGGTTGATTGTCAGGAGCACAACCTGGTTTCGCATATAGACCGGCGGATTTCCGTAATCGTCGGAGATCGTGTTGCTGTAATTCAGCAGCAGCTTGGTGCAGTCGTCGGTATAGCCGACGCCAAGTCCCCAGGTCGCGATCGAAAAGACCGGCTGGGGCGTGGGAAGATAGTCCGGGTAGTAATAATGCCGGCTCAAATCGAAATTGATGTTGCCGGAGACGAAATAATGCTCCACGATGTCATATTTCGTGGTGAATTGAAGACCTTCGCGCCGATAGATATAGCCGATCAGCGGCTGTTGTTCGTAGTCGGCGAACTGGCCGCTGAAATCGAGCGGCCCGTATTTGGCGTGGGCCGAGAGATCGAGACGGGCGAGGGCCCAGGTCGCCTCGTCGAATTGGGCTTTGGCGATGAAGCTGTAATTGCTGCTGGGCACATAGGTGATTCGCCCGACATAATTGGACAGGGGCGTGTTCAGGCCGGACTCAAGGCCGACATTGGCCGCGTCCGGCGTATCGAAGGAATTCACGCCGGCGACCTGGGCCGACTGGCCGAACAGGGCGTTGACATAGCCGTTCTTGTCCATGTCGAGCGTGAACTGGGCGCCGTAATTGGCGCGCACGCCGGTCTCGAACCGGTCATAGCCCGAATATTTGTTCCATTCGAACAGGTTCGAATCGTCGAACACCAGGCTCTGGGCGTCGAGATTGACCAGCGTGTTCGAAACAGGGGCGTTAGGGCGCGCGATGATCTGGCCGATCGGTTCGATGACCAGCGAGCCGAGCGGGGTGCGCGTCAGCAAAGGATAGCGCCATTCGAGGCCGACGCCCGGCGTCGCCGTGCCCTGGAACTGGTTGTTGCTTGAGAAATAATTGCTCTGGTAGGCGTTGGCGATAGTGTCCGTGCCGAAGGTCGCGGAGCCGGAGGTCGAATAATCCAGATAATCGCCATGGGCGCGGAAGAAGGCGAAAGGCGTGAAGACCTCGCCCAGCGGATCGATATATTTGCGTTCCCAGGACACTTGCACCGTGGCGGTGGTGTAGCTGCCGCCGATGCCGCGCAGGATACAGGCGCCGGGCGTGTAATCGGGGAGGCCGGTGATCGGATTGTTGCAGACCGGGTGGAGCCCGTAGAGATTGTCGAGCTCGAAAGCATTGGTCTGCTGGTAGGAGGCGAGCGCCGCCGAGGAGCTGGTCAGATTGGCGTCGATCTCGATCTGGCCGCCGATCCCATGGGTCTTCTCGGGCGGGAGGTCGATCGTCTTGTTATAGTCCAGAATCGGCGCGACATTGGCCATCTGCGGCTGATAGTCGGAATTGGTCAGCCCCTGGAACGCATAGCCGCGCAAGTCGAAATAGCCCCGGTCGCCCTGGCCGTTCAGATACACGGTCGAAGAGGTCTCGCTGAACACATTGCCGGGGAGGGTCGGGACCAGAACCTGGTTCGGAATGCCATAGTCGTAAAGGTACCACTTGTCGGACAGACGCATCACGTCCCAGCCGAATTTCCAGTCCTGGCTGAGCCAGATCGTGCCCTGGGAGGCGACCGAACCGCGGTTGGTTTCGTCCCCCGCGCCCCAGGGCTGGGCCGGGAAGGCGCTGTCCGCCGTCTGATGAATGCCGTTGACGTCGAGGTAGAAATAGCCGTTGTCGAGCCGGTCGCGGAAATCGAGGTCGCCCCAAAGGCCCTGACGCATGTAATATTTCGGCGTCAACGTCAAATCCATGTTCGGCGAGATCGCCCAGAAATAGGGAACGCCGAATCCGTAGCCGGTGGTGGTGGCGAAGGCGGGCGTCGGCATCAGAAAGCCGGATTGGCGCTTGACGCTGGGGTCGGCCGTTGAAAAGAACGGGAAATAGGCGATCGGGAAACCGTAAAGATCGAAGGTCGCATCCTCGAAATAGAGCATCTGCTCGTTATTCTTGTGAATGATCTTCTTGGCCCGCAGCCGCCACAAGGGCGCGCGCTCCGGATGTTTCGCGCAGCTCGGGCAGGCGGTGTAGGTTCCCTTGAGGAAAACGGTGGTGTCCGGGTCGACCTTGTCCGAGCGGGTCGCGCCGAGATGCGTGCGCTCCTTGGTGTCGGCGCGCAACGTATCGACAAAACCTTCCTTGAAGTCGCCGGACAACTCCATCCGCTCGGCATGGGTCACCGAGCCGTCGGGTTCGGTGAGCTTGACCGAGCCTTCCGCCAGCACGCGCCCGGTGTCCTTGAAATAGGTCACCCGGTCGGCTTCGAGGATTTTCCCTTCATAATAGATCTGGGCGTCGCCCACCGCCGACACCGCATGGGTCTTGTCGTCATAGACGACCTCGTTGGCCTCGACGACCATCGGCCCCTTGTTGCCGCCACTCGCGCCGGCGACGCGGTCGGTCAGGGTCTGGGCCGAGGCGCCCGTGGAAAGAGACGAAGCGGCGGCGACCATCAATCCGGCGGCGAGCATGCCGAAAGCGCCCAGGCGCAAGGCGCGCGCCCAAGTCCGACGGCAAGCGCGACGGCAAGTGCGACGGCAAGTGCGGCGGCCGGGACGGTCCAACGCCATCAGCCATCCTCGCGGTTAAGAAGAGTGAGCGCGCCCAACATATTCGCCACGATCGCGGGCGACCACGCCGCGACGGGCGCGCTGAGCACGCCCGCAGCCCCGAGGTCGGACGCGAGTTTCCTGGCGACATAAAGCACGAAGCCTGCTCCGACGCCACCCAAAACCTGCATGCCGACGCCTCCCATGCGGGACAGCTTCAGCGAAAACGCGGCTGCGATCAGCACCATGGCCGCGAGAAGCGCGGGCAAAGCGAGGAGAGACTGGAAACGCAAACGATACCCCACTGCGTCGAGACCGGCTTCCTCCGTGTCGTTCACCAGTCGCGGCAATGACCAGAATGGAGCCGATTCAGGCGACACGAAACTCTGTACGACCTGACTGGGGAGCAAATTAGTCGCAAGATGGTAAACATCTGCTCTCCGCGGCGCGCCTCCGGGCGCGGTGATCACGACATGGGAGAGCCGCCATTCGCCATCCGCCATGTCCGCCTCGTCGGCGTCGGCGCGCTCCAGGAAGGCGCCGGCCTTGTCGAACACATAGGCCGAGACATTGAACAGGCGCCGGCCGGAATCTGCCGAGGCGGACGCGCGCAGGATCGACTGGCCGACCGGGCTGGACTGACGGATCCACATGCTGGTGTCGTTGGCGAGCAGCTTGTTCTTGAGAACCCGCGCCTCGGCGATCTCGGCGTGCTGCTTCATCGTCGCCGAGAGCGGATTGTAGAGGCCGATCGCGATCAGGCCGAGACCGAGCGCCGCCAGCGTCGGCGGCGCCAGGAACTGCCAGACCGAGACGCCGGCCGCGCGCGCCACCACCAGTTCGAGCTTGCGGGTCAGGTTGATGAAAGCCGCCATTGCTCCGAACAGGACGACGAAGGGGAAAATCTGCTCGGTGACGATCGGCGTGTCCAGGAAGGCGAGCCCGGCCATCAAAAGCGCGCTGGAGTTGGGGCTGTCGCTGGAGCGGCGCAGCAGCTCCACGAAGGTGACCATGTAAATCAGGGCGAAAATCGTGAAAAACACGACCGCCACGCTCTTGATGAAACGCGAGCTGAGATAAAGGCCGAGCGTGCGTCCGATCATTCAGGCCGCCGCGAGCTTGGCGCGCCCGCGCCGGAAGGTGAGGCCGGAAACGGGGGCGAAGGCGTAAATCGCCGCCAGGGCGCAGCCCGCGAGAGGCAGGATATAGGCGAGCGGCGCGGCGGCGGACTGGCGCGCCAACAGGGCCGTGGCGCCGAATCCGCCGACCCGCAGCGCCAGTCCCGCCAGAACAGCCCCCGTGATCGCCAGGCCGCGATTCTGCCGCGTGGTCCGCGGCGCGCCCAGCGCCGCGAAAGCGATCATGCCGAAAGCCAGGGCGTAGAGCGGGGCGATGAACCGTTCGTGAAGTTCGGCGCGGAAATGGCCCTCGTCCAATTTCACATAGGGGTCGGAGGGGTCATAATGCAGGAGGTCCCAGGTCGTGCGCTCGCGGGCGCGCAAGGGCCCCGCGTCCATGCCGGCCCCGAAATGGCTCAGGTCGAGGGCGTAGGAATTGAACTCCACCATGGCGGGCGCGGCCGAGCCCCTGTCCTGGCGCTGGATCGTCCCGGTTTGAAGGACCAGATAGCTCTCGTCGCCGACCTTCGAGGCGATTCCCTTTTCCGCGATATAAACGTTGTTTTGGTTGGGATCGCGCTGGTCGAGCATGAAAATGCCGAGCAGGGCGCCGCCCGGCCCGCGCGCGCGGTAATGGAAATAAAGCCCGTTATCCAGGGCGTTGAAAGCGCCGGGCCGGACGATTCGGGTCAGGAAGTCGGAATGGACCTCGGACAGCGCGAATCGCAAGGCGTGGAAGCTCCACGGCATGGCCCACAGCGACATGAAACCGCAAAACAGCGATCCGATCACGATCAGGGCGGCGAAAGGCCGGAACAGCTGGAACGGCGACAGGCCGGAGGAGGCCGCGACCACCAGTTCGCTGTCGCCGTTGAGCTTGTTCAGGGCAAACAGGACGGCAATGAACAAGGCGATCGGGGTGATGATCATCAGCAGCGAGGGAATGATCAGGCCAGTGATATGGAAGAACACGATCAGGCTCTGACCCTTGGTGGTCATCAGGTCGAAATCCCTCATCGCCTGGGTCAGCCAGATCACGGCCGTCAGCACCCCGAGCGCGACCACGAAGGCCATGCCGGCGATCTTGAAAATATAGCGTTCGACCAGGGTCATGTTCTGCTTTCGATCGCGGCCGGGCCTCCGACATAAATCAAAACGACCGCGACGCAAAGTACGCGGCGGCGGGTTTCAGATAGCCGCCACAGTTGGGCCTTTCCATGGTCGCTTTATGGTGCGCACGGTCCAGCGATGTCTTGCGGGACTGAAATTTTCGGGCGGCGCGCGCATTGACCGGTTTCGCCGCGCCGTCGCATAGTACGGCCGTCTCTTTTCGCACGTGTTCCCGCGCGCCTTGGCGCGCCCAAAGCGAGGTTTCCATGTCCGCGTTCGTCACGCTTGGCGTCATGTCCATCGCGGAGGCTGTTGCGCCGCCGGTAGAATTCTGGCGGCTACGCCCTGGTGGTTTTCGTCGATGGCGCGCTGGCGCTCGGCGCCGCGTCGGCCGCGGCGCTGGGCGAGGCGGCCGGGGTGATCCCGCGCGCCGCCGAGGCGGCCGCCTTCAAGGGCAAGATCGGCTCCGCCCTCGACATTCTGGCGCCCGCCGGCCTCGCCGCGCAAAGGCTGCTGGTGCTCGGGACCGCGCCGGAAAAGGAAGGCGAAAAGGTCGATTTCCTGCGCCTCGGCGGCCTGACCATCGCCAAGCTCGGCAAGGCGGCCCAAGCCCGCGTCCTGTTCGATTTCGCCGCGCCGCCCGAGGACGCCGCCGCGGCGGCGGCGAATTTCGCCCTCGGCCTGCGCCTGCGCGCCTATAAATTCGACCAGTTCAAGACCAAAAAAGCAAGCAAAGACGATTCGGAAAACGGCGGGCCGACCGACCTGAAGATCGCCGGCGCGGACGAAGCCGCCGTCGCCAGCGTCACGGGCCTCGCCGATGGCGTCGATCTCGCCCGGACCCTGGTCAACCTGCCGCCGAACCTGCTCTATCCGGAAAGCTTCGCGGAAAAGGCCAAAGAGCTTGAAAAATTGGGAGTCGCGGTCGAAATCCTCGACGTTCCGGCGATGGAGGCGCTCGGCATGCGGGCGCTGCTCGGCGTGGGGCAGGGCTCGAAAAGGCCGAGCCGGGTCGTGATCATGCGCTGGAGCGGCGGACCCAGGGACGCGCAGCCGGTCGCCTTCGTCGGCAAGGGCGTCTGCTTCGATTCGGGCGGCGTTTCGCTCAAGCCCGGCGCCGGAATGGAGGACATGAAGGGCGACATGGCGGGCGCCGCCTGCGTTGTCGGCCTGATGCACGCGCTCGCGTCGCGCAAGGCGGCGGTCAACGCCGTCGGCGCGATCGGCGTGGTCGAGAACATGCCCGGCGGCGGCGCCCAGCGCCCGAGCGACATTGTCACCGCCATGTCCGGCGCGACCATCGAGATCATCAACACCGACGCCGAAGGGCGGCTGGTGCTGGCCGACGTGCTGTGGCATGTCCAGGACGCCTACAAGCCGGCCTTCATGGTCGATCTCGCCACCCTCACCGGCGCGATTCTGGTTGCGCTCGGCCAGGAATACGCCGGCCTGTTCAGCAACAACGACGAACTCGTCCAGCGCCTGACCGAGGCCGGGACGAAGACCGGCGAAAAGCTGTGGCGCATGCCGCTCGGCCCCGCTTATGACAAGCTGATCGAGTCGAAATTCGCCGACATCAAGAACACCGGCGGGCGCAACGCCGGCTCGATCACGGCGGCGCAGTTCCTCCAGAAATTCGTCAATGACACGCCCTGGGCCCATCTCGACATCGCCGGGACCGGCATGTCCGCGCCGACGAGCGACCTCAACCAGAGCTGGGGCTCGGGCTGGGGCGTCCGCCTGCTGGATCGGCTGGTGCGGGACCATTACGAAAACTGATGCCCGAGTTCTGGTTCTACCAGTTGCAAAGGCGCACGCTCGAACAGGCGCTTCCCGCCCTGGTCGAGCTGGCGCTCAAGCGCGGCTGGCGGGCCGTGGCGCAATGCCGGACGCCGGAACGTCTGGCGGCGATCGACGATCTGTTGTGGACCTATGACGAGGGCTCCTTCCTCCCCCATGGTTCGCAAAGCGACGGCGATCCCGCCTTGCAGGCGGTCTGGCTGACCTGCGGCGACGACAACCCGAACGGCGCCCGCGTGCGTTTCCTCCTCGACGGCGTTGAGGCCGAACCCTTCGCCGGCTCTGATTACGAACGCGTGATCCTGCTGTTCGACGGACGCGACGAAACAGCGCTCGCCGCCGCCCGCGAACAATGGCGACGGTTGCGGCAAAGCGGCGCCGTTCTCTCCTTTTGGCAGGAGACGGACGAGGGCGGCTGGCGAAAACAGGGCTGATCAATCAAGCATTAACCCGCATTTCTCGCACGGGACCGACCTGCGTTGCGATTTCGACGAGTCGAACGCAAGGAGGGCGGCAAAAAGCGTATGGCGTCATACGGTTGAGCCGCCCGACGCAGCGGGCGGCCGTCGAAATGCAACCCGGAGGGCCAGCGGAAGGCGACGACAGTGTGCGTCGAACGGCTTGGCCGATGTGGCTCATCGGCCTGCGCCGTTCTCCTGCCCTGTCGGCGCCTTGCGCTGGCGCAGGCCGACCCCGTGCGAGAAATGCGGGTTAACCACCGTCTAACCTTTACCGGCGATGCTAGCGCCATGGTTGTCCGCACGCGTTTCACCTCCATCGCCATACCTTTGCTGTTCCACCTCTTTTCGGGGGCGGTGGGCGGTTTTTTCGTCTGGCATGCCTTTCACGGCGGACGCGGCGTCGCTGCGGACCTCCAGACCCGTCGCGAAATCGCCGCGGTCGAGACCCAGTTGAAGCAGGTGCGCGCCGAAAAGGCTGTGTGGGACAAGCGGACCGCGCTGCTGCGGGGGCCCGTGGTCGATCGCGATCTGCTCGACGAGGAGGCGCGCAACCAGCTCAACCGGGTCGGCAAGGACGATCTGGTCGTCATCCTGGCGCAAGAACAAAACTGACCTTGCAGGATTGAGCCGCGGCGCATGGCCCTCAAAATCCTCTCCCAGTTTTTCGCCGGGGCCTTGCTGTGCAACGCCCTGCCGCATCTCGCCTCGGGCCTGCGCGGCGAAATTTTTCCGACGCCCTTCGCCAAGCCGCCCGGCAGGGGGCCGTCGTCGCCGCTGGTGAATTTCCTCTGGGGCCTGTTCAACCTTGTCGTCGGCGCGCAATTGCTCGGGCTCTATCCGGTCATGATCGGGCCGAATATCGGCTTTCTCGCCGTCGTGCTCGGCGCGCTTGCGCTTGGCGTCTCTCTCTCGCGCCATTTCGAGAACTGGCGCGGTTGAGGCGGCCGCCGCCCGTCTCGCTTTTTTATTGGCTTCGGGATAGTTTGGCTCGAAATCGTCCCGCGATTCTTGAGGCGCCGCCCGGGAAGACGCGGGCGGGAGCCCAGCCCGAGCGGGGGAGGAGTCATGGCCGCTGCTTCCTTTGGGTCGCCGCAGGAGGGCGAGTCGCGTCTGGCCGCCTTTCTCGGCGACGGCGACGACATTGCAGTCTATCGCGCCATGCTGCTCATCCGGCGTTTCGAGGAAAAGGCCGGCCAGCTGTTCGGCATGGGGCTGATCGGCGGCTTCTGCCATCTTTACATCGGCCAGGAGGCGATCGTCGTCGGCATGAGGCTCGCGGCGCGCGAGACCGACCAGTTCATCGCCTCCTACCGCCATCATGGCCATCTGCTCGCCTGCGGCGCCGACCCGCGCGCGGTGATGGCGGAAATGACGGGCCGGCGCGGCGGGCTCTCCGGCGGCAAGGGCGGCTCGATGCATATGTTTGCGCCGGAACTCGATTATTTCGGCGGCCACGGCATCGTCGGCGCCCAGGCCTCGCTTGGCGCGGGGCTGGCCTTCGCCAATTCCTATCGCGGCGACGGGCGGGTCTGCGTCTGTTTCTTCGGCGACGGCGCGGCCGACCAGGGCCAGGTCGCGGAAAGTCTTAATTTGGCGGCGCGCTGGCGACTTCCCATCGTTTATGTCATCGAGAACAACCGGTCCGTCCCCGGCCAGGAAGGCGAACTCGCCCGGCGCGGCGCCGCCTTCGACATTCCCGGCCAGGCCATCGACGGCATGGATGTCGAAGCGGTGCGCGAGGCGGGAACGCAGGCCATCGCGCGGGCGCGCGCTGGCCATGGGCCGGCGATCCTGGAAATGCGCACCGAGCGCTATCGCGGCCATTCGCTGGCCGATCCCGCCAAATATCGCCGCAAGGACGAACCGCGCGCCGTGGCTGCGCCCGATCCGATCGAGCGCCAGCGCGAGCGGATTGTCGACGCCGGCCAGGCCGACCAGGCTGTCCTGAAACGGATCGACGCGGAAGTCCGCGCCATTGTCGCGGACGCCGCGGAACACGCGGCGCAGAGCCCGGAGCCCGGCGCGGCGGCGCTTTTTTCCGAGGTGCTGATGTGACGGCCGGCCGGAGGGGGAGACGGGAATGGCGACGCATGTGCTGATGCCGGCGCTTTCGCCCGAAATGAAATCCGCCAAGCTGACCCGCTGGCTGAAGCGCGAGGGCGAATTCGTCGAGGCGGGCGACATTCTCGCCGAAATCGAGACCGAAAAGGCGACCATGGAGGTCGAGGCCGCCGAATCCGGCGTGCTGGAGCGCATTCTGGTCCCCGAAGGCGCGGAAAAGGTGGCGGTCAACGCGCCGATCGCCGTCATCGCCGCCGCGGAAAGGGCGGCCGCGCCGCCCGCCCCGATTGAAACGGCGCGTTTGGAGGAAGAGGATCTCCCGCCCATGCGCCTCAGCGTGCGCGACGCCTTGCGCGAGGCGCTCGCCGAGGAAATGCGGCGCGATCCGCTGGTTTTCGTGCTGGGCGAAGAGGTCGGCGAGTCCCAGGGCGCGGCCAGGGTCACGCAAGGCCTGGCGCAGGAATTCGGGCCTAAGCGGGTGGTGGACGCGCCGATCTGCGAACACGCCTTCGCCGGGCTCGGCGTCGGCGCGGCCTTCGCCGGCCTGAAGCCGGTGATCGAATTCATGAGCTTCAATTTCGCCCTTCAGGCGATGGACCAGATCGTCAATTCGGCGGCCAAGACTCTTTACCTGTCGGGCGGCGCGCTCAACGTCGGAATCGTCTTTCGCGGCCCGAACGGCGCGCGGGCGCGGGTGGGGGCCCAGCACGCCCAGGATTTTTCGGCGCTGTTCGCCCATATTCCCGGCCTCAAGGTGGTCGCGCCTTACAGCGCGGCGGACGCCAAGGGCCTGCTGAAATCGGCGATCCGCGACCCTAATCCGGTGATCTTCCTGGAGCATGAAAAGCTTTACGGCGAAGTTTTCCCGGCGCCGCGCGAAAAAGACCATCTGGTTCCGATCGGCGCCGCCAATATCGCGCGGGCCGGGCGCGACGTGACCATCGTCGCCTTTTCCCACGGCGTCGGCCTCGCGCTGAAAGCGGCGGAGCGGCTGGCGGAGGAGGAGATCGAGGCCGAGGTGATCGATCTGCGCACCCTGAGGCCGCTCGACATGGCGACCATTCTCGGTTCGGTCGCCAAGACCGGCCGCTGCGTGGCGGTGGACGAGGGCTGGCCGCAGGGCGGGATCGCCTCCGAAATCTCGGCGCGGCTGATGGAGGAGGCTTTCGACGATCTCGACGCTCCGGTGGCGCGGGTGACCGGACAGGACGTGCCCATGCCCTATGCCGCCAACCTCGAAAAGCTCGCCCTGCCGACTGCGGCCGATATTGTCATGGCGGCGAAAAAGACGCTCTATTTAAAGACTTGAAGGACAAACATCATGTCCGAGGTGAAGCGTGAATTGTCGGTCCCGCCCGATGTCGAGGCCAACGGCGGCACGGAAATCCTGCGCCTGTTCATTTCTGGCGGCGCCATGTCGCTCTCCATGCAAAGGGCTTTCGCCGAGCCCGAGGCCTGGGGCCGACTGCTGGGGGAACTGGCGCAGCAGGCGGCGGCGCTGTTTGAGCGCGAGACGCCGCTTTCCGCCGTCGAAGCCCTCGCCGACATACGTGTCGCGCTCGATTCTGCTTTGGATCATATCGAGTCGGGGCTCCGGCCGAAAAACTGAAGTTGTGCGATGGCGATTGCGATCCTGATGCCCTCGATCGAGCCGTCGATGCGGACAGGCCGGCTGACGCGCTGGCTGCGCCGCGTGGGCGATTTCGTCGAGGCCGGCGAGCCGGTGGCGGAAATCGCCGGCGCCCACGGGACGATGGATGTCGAGGCGCCGCGGGCCGGAGTTCTGACCCATATTCTGGTCGCGGCGGGCGCCGAGGCGATCGCGGTCAATGCCGAAATCGGGCGGATCGAGCCGGGTCCGCCGCAGCACGCCCGGGTTCCGGCCTCGCCGCGCGCGCGGCGGCTCGCCCATGAGGCGGGCGTCGACCTGTCGCAACTCACGGGCCGCGGCGCCAGTGGCCGCATCGTGGAGGCCGACGTGCGCGTCGCGCTGGAGCGTCGCACGGCGCAACGGCAAGCGCCGCGCGCGGGGGGCGGGGCCCTGCGCCCGCTGGTCGAGGCGGCGGAAGGAGCGCTCCAGGTTCATCTGGAAGTGGAGTGCCGGCTCGACGCTTTGGAAACGTTTCGCGCCCGGCTAAATGCTCGCGGCTTGGCGAGAGGCTTGGCGAGCGGGTTGGCGAGCGGCTTGGCGCGTGGGGGAAGCGTAGCGAGGGTTTCGCTGCTCGATTGCGTGGTCAAGGCGCTCGCCGTCGCGCTGGTGCGAACGCCGGAAGCCAATGTCGCGCGGGCCGGCGCCCGCTATGAGCCGGCGCGTCGGGCCGATGTCGGCATCGCGCTCGGCCACGGGGGCGACATCGTCGCGCCGACCCTGCCGGGCGCGGATGAAATGTCGCTCGGCGAGATCGCCGCGGCCCGCGCCGATTTCATGGCCGGGCGCTTCGGTCCCGATTCGTTCGAAAAGGGCGCCTGCCTGATCGCCAATCTCGGCGCCTTCGGCGTCCGGCGCGTGCTGCCCGCCGTCATTGCGCCCTGGACCAGCGTGCTCGGCCTCGGCGCGGCGGAGCAAAGGGTGATTGTGGAGCAAGGCGGTCCCGCGGTCGCGACCATGATCTCCGTCACCCTGGCCATCGACCGCCGCGCCATGGACGAACCCGCCGCCGCCGCTTTGCTCGCCGCCTTCAAGACGCTGATTGAAGGGCCGGAGGGCCTGGCCGAAGGGTGAAGCATTTTTTCGCCAAAAGAGGCTCGCCGCCAGGTTTTTCGCATGCGGCCGCCGTCAGACGGGGAGGGGGAAATGATCGCCGTGACCGACATGCCGCAATTCGGCCAGCTCGCGCTGTGCGCCGAGGACATGTACGATTCCGCCGCAAGACGGCGCCTGGCGGACGATCCGCGCATCGCGCAACTCGGCTGGGAAATTATCGGCTATTTCGAAGCCAGCCGCGCCATCCTGCCGAAACAATCGGAACGCGCGTCCGGCGAGAACAAAAGAATCCACACGGGCGAGATGGTTTATTTCGGCTATCTGGCGCGCAACCGCGCCAACGGGAGCCAATATGCCGCGGTCATTCGCGGCACCGAAGGCCTGGCCGAGTGGATCATCGACGCCGAATTCGCGCCGACGCCCTATCGCGGAGATTCAGCCAAATCGGTCGAGCAGGGATTTTGGGGCGTTTACGATTCGATGCGGCTGCTGGCCAAGGACGGCAGGCCGGTCGGCGCCAGGGCGGCCGAGGGCGTGGCGTCGATTCTGGGCGCCGATGGTTCGGTCACGGTCGCCGGCCATAGCCTGGGGTCGGCTTTGGCGACCTATCTCAGCCTGGAGATCGCGTTACTGGCGAAGAATCGCGTCGCGGCGGCGCTGTTCGCCTCGCCGCGCGCCGGAAACAAGGCCTTTGCCGACTTTTACGACGCGACGGTCGGTCCGGAGAATTTTCTTGTCGTCAATTACGCGCTGGATGTCGTAACCCATGTGCCCTTTTCGACGCCCGCGTTCGATTATTCCCCGCTGAGCCATGTGGAACTGCTGACCCCGCATGCCGCGAAGGCCGACATCAGGCTCGACGTCGGCTGCAACCATCACCTCGTCTGTTATCTGGCGATGATCGACTATGCTTATGAGCAGACGATGGACAAGCGGAACG
The DNA here is from genome assembly GCA_963703385.1 of uncultured Pseudomonadota bacterium. Lineage (GTDB taxonomy): Bacteria > Pseudomonadota > Alphaproteobacteria > Rhizobiales > Beijerinckiaceae > Rhodoblastus. The sequence goes on along the minus strand of OY969816.1, from coordinate 1,467,031 downwards.
GCGATCAGGCGCTGTGCGATCAATGCATCCTGGGGCCGGCGGAGTATTCGATCAATGAGGCTTTCGCCAGTCTGGCCTCAGGCGCGCTGGGCTATTTCACCAGCCCGGAATCGCTGATCCGCTTCGCGCGTCAAATTGGCTGGCGGCCGGTCTGAGGCAGCGTCGGCGCCGTGCTTCGGCCCGGACCCGCAGCCCGGCGCCCCGATTTTCCGTGCGGAAAAGCTTGCCAAACCGGCCTTCCTGCTGTAGATGGCCGCCCATCCCGCACGCGAGCTGTCGCGCCGCCTGTTTCAAGGCTGCGCTCCGGTGGCAGAAAATCCGCCTCAATGGATTTCCGGCCCAAGTGGCTCGCGGAGGCACAACCGGAGAGAACAAACATGGCGCTTCCCGATTTTTCCATGCGCAGCCTGCTTGAGGCCGGCGCCCATTTCGGCCACCAGTCGCATCGCTGGAACCCGAAAATGGCCCCTTATATTTTCGGGGTCCGCAACAATATCCACGTCATCGACCTGGCCCAGACCGTCCCGCTGCTGCATCAGGCTTTGAAGACGGTTTCCGACACCGTGGCCAAGGGCGGCCGCGTGCTGTTCGTCGGCACCAAGCGCCAGGCGCAGGAACAGATCGCCGACGCCGCCAAGCGCTCGGCGCAATATTACGTCAATTCCCGCTGGCTCGGCGGCATGCTGACCAACTGGAAGACCATTTCGGCCTCGATCCAGCGCCTGCGCAAGCTCGACGACCAGCTCGGCGCGGGCGCGTCCGGCCTGACCAAGAAGGAGCGCCTGATGCTGTCGCGCGAGCGCGAGAAGCTGGAAAAGGCGCTCGGCGGCATCAAGGACATGGGCGGCGTCCCGGACCTGATCTTCGTCATCGACACCAACAAGGAGCAGCTGGCGATCAAGGAGGCGGCCCGCCTTCACATTCCGGTCGCGGCGATCCTCGACACCAATTGCGATCCGGACGGCATCACTTATCCGATTCCGGGCAATGACGACGCCGGCCGCGCCATCGCGCTGTACTGCGATCTGATCGCCCGCGCCGCGCTCGACGGCATTTCCCGCAGCCAGGGCGCGATGGGCGTCGATTTCGGCGCCTCGGAAGAGCCTGCCGTCGCCGAACTGCCGGCCGAAGCGGAAGCCGCGGGCGCGGGGGCTGAGCATTTCGAGCTTCTGTCGGCGCCGCGCGGCGCGCCGGACGATCTCAGCAAGTTGACGGGCGTCGGTCCGCAGCTCGAAAAGAAGCTCAATGACGCCGGATTGTTCCATTATTGGCAATTCGCGGCGATGTCCGACGACGACGCCAACAAGATCGGCTCCGACCTCAAGGTCGGCGGCAAGGTCGGCGGCTGGGTCGAACAGGCGCGTAGCTTGATCGCCGGCTGACACCCCCACCCTGACCCTCCCCCACGAGGGGGGAGGGAAAAGGCAGGTGGCGCCGGGAGCGCTGGTTTTCGGTGATCGCGAGCCTGTCGATGTTTTTCGCGGCGCGCCGGCTCAGCGCTGGCGCGCCTTATCCTTGGCTTGAGAAGCCTGTCGTCGAGTTTTCACATTTTACCGTCTTAACATTCGGCCCGAGGCGCGGGAGCGCCGGCCCAGAACCTCAAGGAAAGCCCCATGGCCAATATCACCGCCGCGATGGTGAAGGAACTGCGCGAAATGACCGGCGCGGGCATGATGGACTGCAAGCAGGCGCTCAATGAATCCGGCGGCGACATCGAGGCCGCAGTCGACTGGCTGCGCAAAAAAGGCCTGTCCAAGGCGGCCAAGAAATCCGACCGCGTCGCGGCGGAAGGCCTGGTCGGCGTCGCGGTGCGCGATGGCGCCGGCGTGGTGGTCGAGGTCAATTCCGAGACCGATTTCGTCGCCCGCAACGAGGAATTCCAGGCTCTGGTCAAGTCCATCGCCCTGGTCGCCGTCGAAAAGGGCGTCGCGGATGTGGAAGAGCTGAAGAAACAGCATTATCCGGGCGGCGCCGGCACGGTCGCCGACGCGATCTCCAACGCCATCGCCACCATCGGCGAGAACATGACCCTGCGCCGCGCGGCCGCGCTCAGCGTGCCCCATGGCGTCATCGGCCATTATGTCCACAGCTCGGTGAGCGAGGGCGTCGGCAAAATCGGCGTGATCGTCGCGCTGGAATCGACCGGCGATAGGGACCAGCTCGCCGATCTCGGCCGCAAGGTCGCCATGCATGTCGCCGCCGCCAATCCGCTGGCGCTCGACGCCTCCGGCCTCGATCCCGCGACCCTGGAGCGCGAGAAGAACGTGCTGCGCGAGAAGAACGCCGGCAAGCCGGCCCATGTGCTGGACAAGATCGTCGAGTCCGGCCTGAAGACCTATTACAAGGAAGTCACGCTGGTCGAGCAGCCCTTTGTCCACGACAATTCCAAGACCGTCGCGCAGGCGGTGGCGGAAGCCGCCAAGACCGTCGGCGCCCCGGTGGCGCTCAAGGGCTTCGTCCGCTATGTGCTGGGCGAGGGCGTCGAGAAGCAGGAAGCGGATTTCGCGGCCGAAGTCGCCGCCGCCGCTTCGGGCCAGGGCTGAACCAAGGCGCCGTCGAAGGCGGGATTTGCGGAAAGGCGGCCACGACGGCCGCCTTTTTTGTATGGTTTCCGCAAGATTGCTTCGCAATGCGCGGAAACGCCATGGCGCGAAAATCCTATCAGTCGCGGGCGGATTTTCGCGCCAGCGGAATACGAATTCCGCATGATTCGTGCGGAATTCGTATCATTTGCGCAGGTCGGGCGCGAAAAAGTCGCGGCGGACGTGGATCACCGCACGGGCGTCCTGGTAAAGCCTGACCCAGCCGGGACGCGAGTTCGAGCGCCCGGACCACGGGAGCGCCGGGGGGAAAGATCGTCCAGGCGACGCTCCACTTGTCCAGCGCCGCGTCCAGCGCCGTGAAGTCGCCGGCGACGATGCGGTCGTAATCGGCGAGAAAGGCGTCGCCGAACATGTCGGTCCGCCCGTCGACATAGGGCCGCACGCCTGAAAAAATCAGATAGCCGCCGAAATCGTAATGATTGAGGACCGGCGCGCCACGCAGGCTCGCGGGAACGGCGGCGAGGGCGGAAACCGGCGCCGTGGCGGTGTCGCGCCTCTCCAGCGGGACGGCGAGGCGTATCCCGGCCAGCGCGATGAACAGCGCGGCCAGCGCGGCGCCCTGCGCGCGGCTCGGGCGCAGCGGGGCGAGCGCCGCCTCGCCGAGGCCCTGCGCGATCGGGCGGGCGAGAATCATCGGGCCGACCAGGCCAAGAACCAGGTCATGGCGGCTGTGGCGCAGGGCGAGGTGGATCAGCCCGATCAGCAACGCGAGCCGCAGCGGCGCGACCCGGATCGGACGATGGAGCGCGAAGCCGATCAGCGCGAGCAAAGCGATTTCCATCGGCCCGACCCGGGCGAAGGATTCCGGGCGCCATTCGCTGACGGCGGCCAGGCTGTTCATGCCCATCAGCTTGAAGGGAAAGATCAGCGCCTCCGCGCCGCGGGGATTGATCAGGGCGGCGCCGGCCGCCAGCAGGCCGAACAGGATCCAGTCGCGCGCGGCTTCGATCCGCCTTTCCGCAAATCCCGCCTTCGAAGGCGCCTCGATCAGGGCCTCCAGCGCCAGCGGGGCAAGCAGGGCCAGGCCGAAGACGAAACTGCCGTGCAGATTGGCCCACAGCGTCATCAGCGGCAGCAGGGCCAGGGAGGGCGCCCGGCCGGAATCGCGCGCCGCGAACAGGCCGGCCGCCCAGGCGGCGAGAACCGGCAGGGCCAGAAGATGGGGCCGCGCCAGCAGGCTCCTGGGCAGCAAGCACAGGCCGAGGGTCGCCACGATCGCGAGGGCGGGGCCGTGGAGGTCGCGCCCCAGCCGCCCCACCAGGACATGAGCGGTCGCCGCGGCCGCCGCGGCGGCGAGAATCATCACGCCGTCCCAGCCGCCCAGCCGGTAGGACAAAGCGAAAAAGACCTCGGACAGCCATTCATGCGCGGTCCAGGGCGCGCCAGCATGGGAAAATGTGAAGGGATCGGCGGTCGGGATCGCGCGGTGGGCGAGAATCCAGTCGCCGGCGGCGATATGCCAGAACGTGTCGCCATCGTTGAGAATCGCGGGCGCAAACAGCGCAAAGGCGAAAAACAGCAGCGCGGCGAGCGAAGGCGCCCAGTCGGCGCGTCGGGCGGAATTCGGCGCGGCGTCGGCAAGGGCGGCGGGGGCGAGCGTCATGGCGGCTTTCTTGCGGGAAGGACGGGGCGACAATAGACCACCAGGGTAAAGAAACGCTTTCGAAGGCTTGTTGCGACGCCTTGGCGGCGCGCGGAGTCCGGTTGTCGCGCCGCCATTTAGAAATGCTGGAGAATCCGGGTTTCCCTTTTTCGCCGCGCGCTCTAGAAGCAGGATGCGAGCGCCGCGAATCGCGGCGCGAGCGAAGGAGCCGCCAAGGGAGCCACTATGAACGCTTCGTCGCAGGGTCCGAAATGGAAACGCGTCGTCGTCAAATTGTCGGGCGAGGCCCTGCAGGGCGGCCTGACCCACGGCCTCGATTCCGCGACCGTCGACCGGATCGCAGACGATCTGACGGCCGCCGCCGGGCTGGGGACGGAGATCGCGGTGGTGGTCGGCGGCGGCAATTTTTTTCGCGGCATTCGCGGAGCGGAAAAGGGGATTGAGCGGGCGCGGGCCAATTCCATCGGCATGCTGGCGACCGTGATGAACGCCCTGGCGATGGAGCACGCCATCGAACAGCGCGGACGGGCCGCGCGGGCGCTCTCCGCCGTGCCCATGCCCTCGGTGTGCCAGCCCTATTCGCGTCAGGCGGCGCTGCATCACCTTGGCAAGGGCCGGATCGTGATTCTCGCCGGCGGCACCGGAAACCCGTTCTTCACCACCGACACCGGCGCGGCCCTGCGCGCCGCGGAACTGTCGTGCGACGCCATCATGAAGGCGACCCAGGTGGACGGCGTCTATTCCGCCGACCCGAAGAAGGACCCGACCGCGACCCGCTACGAGCGGGTGAGCCAGGACGAGGCCATCGCCAAAAACCTCGCGGTGATGGATACCGCCGCCTTTGCTCTTGCGAGAGAGAACCGGATTCCGATAATCGTCTTTTCCATCGCGGAGCCGCGCGCCATCACGGCGGCGCTGTCGGGCCAGGGCAGGGCGACCCTCGTCGCGCCCTGACCGGCGCTCGCGCAAGCAAACATCCGGCGCGCCGGCGCCAACCAGGACAGGTGACCTATGAGCGCGCAATTCGATCTGGCGGAAATCAAGCGGCGCATGCAGGGCGCGATCCAGGCGCTCAAGCATGAACTCGGGGGCCTGCGCACCGGGCGCGCCTCCGCCGCGCTGCTGGAGCCGGTGATGGTCGAGGCCTATGGCCAGTCCATGCCGATCAACCAGGTCGCGACCATTTCGGTGCCGGAATCGCGGGCGCTTGCCGTCCAGGTGTGGGACAAGGGCATGGTCGGGGCGGTGGACAAGGCGATCCGCGACGCCAATCTCGGCCTGTCGCCGACCGTCGAGGGCCAGATCCTGCGCATCCGCATTCCCGAACTCAACGAGCAGCGCCGCAAGGAACTGGTCAAGCTCGCCCATAAATATTCCGAGGAATCGCGCGTCGCCGTCCGCCATGTGCGCCGCGACGGCATGGACGTGCTGAAAAAGCTGGTCAAGGACAAGGCGCTCGGCGAGGATGAGGAAAAGCGCCACGAGGGCGAAGTCCAGAAGGCCACCGACGCGGCCATCGCCGAAATCGACGGGGCGTTGGCGGCCAAGGAAAAGGAAATCATGCAGGTCTGACGCGCGGTCGCCGGGCGGGCGGCGTGTCGTGTCGGAGATCGATTTGTGCTAAAGCGTGCGGGCGCCGGGAAAACGGCGCGGGCTTCAGGCGGCGGGCGGATTTGATGGGCGAACAGCGAACGATCGACGGCGCCGGCGGGGCGAAGCGCCCCTCCGGCGGCGGCGGCCTGCATGTCGGAATCATCATGGACGGCAACGGCCGCTGGGCGGCGGCGCGCGGCCTGCCCCGGTTCGAGGGCCATCGGCGCGGCGTCGAGGCTCTTCGGCGCGCCGTGCGCGCGGCGAGCGAGCTCGGGGTGCGCTATCTCACGGTCTATAGTTTCTCCAGCGAGAACTGGGCGCGACCGCCCCAGGAAATCGCCGATCTGATGGGCCTGCTCAAGCTGTTCATCCGCAGCGACCTGCATGCGCTCGAGGAGGCCGGCGTGCGGGTGCGGGTGATCGGCGAGCGCGCCAATCTCAAGCCGGAAATCGTCGCCCTGCTCGAAGAGGCCGAGAACCGCACCCGCCGCAACAGCAAGCTCGACCTCATCGTCGCCTTCAATTACGGCTCCCGCCAGGAGATCGTGGAAGCGGCCCGCGCTTTGGCCCGCGAGGCGGCGGCGGGCCGGCTCGATCCCGACGAGATCGACGAGGACGCGCTCGCGGCGCGGCTCTGGACCGCGGGGACGCCCGATCCCGACTTCATCATCCGCACCTCGGGGGAGATGCGCCTGTCCAATTTCCTGATGTGGCAGTCGGCCTATAGCGAACTGGTCTTCCTGCCGATCTGCTGGCCGGATTTCGACCGCGCCGCGTTCGAGGAGGCGATCGCCAGCTTTCGCTCGCGCGAGCGGCGTTTCGGCGGCGTCGCCCCGGATTTCGCCCAAAGCCCGGGCCTCGCCCAGGTCAAGTCCGCGTCATGAGCGGGTCGCGGCGCTCCCATGGATGAGACCGGCACGCCGCCGACGCCGGGCGGGACCGCAAGCGGGTCGGGCCCGATGGCGCGCCATCGCCTCGACGACTTGTGGGTTCGCGCCGCCTCGGGCCTGTTCCTGGCCGGAGCGGCGGTGGGCGCGCTCGCCCTGGGCGGCTGGATTTTCGCCTCGTTCTGGCTGATCACGGCGCTGGCGGTGAACTGGGAATGGCAGCGCCTGATCGGGGCGCCGCTGCCCCTGCTGCGCATTCTGGCGGGCGCGGGCCTCCTCTTGGCGGGCGCCGTTCTCTTTCGCCTGGGGCGGATCGAGTTCGCTTTTCTGCTGGCGCCGATGGTCCTGGCTTTCGTCGCCTGGGCGGCCGGGCCAGGTTTCCGCCTCTGGGCCGCCGCCGGCTTGTTTTACGGCGGCGGGCTGCTGCTGGCCGTGCTGTCTCTGCGCCACGATCCCTTTTTTGGCGCCTGCGCCATCGGCTGGCTGTTTGCGGTGGTCTGGGGCACGGATGTCTGCGCCTATTTCGCAGGGCGTCTGATCGGCGGTCCGAAACTTGCGCCGCGCATCTCGCCCGGCAAAACCTGGTCCGGCTTTCTGGTCGGCGTGTCCTGCGGCGCGGCGCTCGGGGCGGTCGTGGCCCATGTCTGGCCCAATGCGCTGGCGCCGCTCGGCCCGGTTTTCGTGCTGGGCCTTGCCGCCGGCGCGCTGGCCCAGGGCGGCGACCTGTTCGAATCCTCGGTCAAGCGGCGGTTCGGGGTGAAAGATTCGAGCCGGCTCATTCCTGGCCATGGCGGCGTCATGGACCGGATCGACGGTTTCATCGCGGCGGCGATCTTCGCCGCCTTGTTCGGCCTGTGGCGCGGCGTGCCGCCAAGCGCGGCGGCCGGCCTGTTTTATTGGCAGTAGAGTAGGATCCTCATGACCGCATCCCCGGCGCCCATGCCGCTCGCGCGTCCGCGCAAGCTCACCCTTCTTGGCGCGACCGGCTCGATCGGCCGCTCGACCGAGGCGGTGATCCTGGGCGCGCCCGGAGCTTTCGAAACCGTGGCGGTGGCGGGCGGCCGCGACGCGAAAAATCTCGCCCGCGTGGCCCGATCCTTGAGCGCGCGCTTCGCGGCCGTCGCCGACCCCGCCGCCTATGGAGCGCTGAAATCGGAACTGGCCGGCTCGGGAATTCGCGCCGGCGCCGGCCCCGAGGCGCTGAAGGAAGCCGCGCAAATGGACGCCGATCTGGTGGTCGGGGCCATCGCCGGGGCCGCCGGCGTCATCCCGACCTACGCCGCGATCGAGGCGGGCCGGGACGTCGCGCTCGCCAACAAGGAATGCCTGGTCTGCGCCGGCGAGCCCTTCATGCGCCGGGCGCGCGAGAAGGGCGTTCGCGTTCTGCCGATGGATTCGGAGCACAACGCCATTTTTCAGGCCCTGGGCGGCGAAAGCGCGCAAAGAATTGAAAAAATGTGGCTGACCGCGTCCGGCGGGCCTTTCCGCGCCTGGAGCGCGGAAAGAATCGCCGCCGCGACCCCGGAACAGGCGCTCGCCCATCCCAATTGGGCGATGGGCCCCAAGGTCACGGTCGATTCCGCGAGCCTGATGAACAAAGGGCTCGAACTGATCGAGGCCTTGCATATTTTCGCCATCGACGCGCGCAAGCTCGACGTTCTCGTTCATCCCCAGTCGATCGTCCACGGACTGGTCTCCTTCGCCGATGGCGCGGTGACCGCCGGCATGGCGGTCCCCGACATGAAGGTTCCGATCGCCCATTGCCTCGGCTGGCCGGATCGGGTGCCGACCCAGGCGCGCCGCCTCGATCTCGCCCAGATCGGGTCGTTGACTTTCGAAAAGCCGGATCTGGTGCGCTTTCCCGCGCTTCGGGTGGCGATGGACGCGCTCGCGGCAGGCGGGGCCATGCCGACCATCATGAACGCCGCGAACGAGGTCATGGTCGCGGCGTTTCTGAATAATGAAATCGGATTCAATGACATAGCAAGCTATGTGGAAGAGATTCTTGAACTATTCGAGAAGGAAGGCGCGGCGCGAACGCCGGCGGATATTGAGACCGCGCTCGCCGTTGACCATATTGTGAGAGAAAGGTCGCAAGAGCGGCTTGCGGGCCTTGGCCGCTAGGCGGCGATACGGCATGGTAAAAAAATCGTAAACATTCGCGCGGCGCCCAGGCCGCGCAGTTAGGGTGCGCCATGTTGCTGTTCCATTCCTTGTGGACGTTGGGCTCCTATCTTGTGCCCTTCGTGTTCGTTCTCGGCGTCGTCATATTTTTTCATGAGCTCGGCCATTTCATCGTCGGCCGGCTGTGCGGAATCAAGGTGGACGCCTTTTCCATGGGGTTCGGGCCGGAACTGGCCCATTACACCGACCGCCGCGGCACGCGCTGGCGGCTCGCGGCCCTGCCCCTGGGCGGCTATGTGCGTTTTCATGGCGACGCCAACGCTGCGGGCGAAATCGATCAGGACGCCGCCGCCCGCATGCCGGAGGCGGAGCGGGAGGTTTCGTATTTCGCCCAGAATGTGTGGAAACGCGCGGCGGTGGCCGCGGCCGGGCCGTTTGCGAATTTCGTCCTCGCCATCCTGATCTTCACGGCTTTGTTCTATTTCCAGGGGCGCGACGTGCTGATGCCGCGCATTGCCGGCGTCGTGGCCGATAGTCCGGCGGCGGCCGCCGGCTTTCAGACCGGCGATCTGGTGGTCTCGATCGACGGGCAGGCGCTTGACAGTTTCGCCGACATGCAGCGCATCGTTTCCACTTCCGGCGGTTTGAAGCTCCATTTCGTGATCGATCGCGCCGGGAAACGGCTGGAGCTGGACGCGGCGCCGGTGGTCAAGGACAGCGCGACGCCCTTCGGCATGGAACGCGGCGGCGTGCTCGGAGTCATGGCGGGCGGCGCGCGGGAAGACTGGCGCAAGGAAACCTTCAGCGCGCCCGGAGCGACAGTCGAAGCTTTCCGTGAAACCTGGAGCGTGATCGCCGGAACGGCCGCTTATCTCGGCAATCTGTCGGTCGGCAAGGAATCGCCGAAGCAATTGTCGGGTCCAATTCGCATTGCCGAGGTGTCTGGCGAAGTGGCTAAAGCAGGCATATGGCCGCTGATCAATCTGACGGCGCTGCTGTCGATTTCGATCGGGTTCCTGAACCTGCTGCCGGTTCCGCTGCTCGACGGCGGCCACCTGCTTTACTGCGCCGTCGAGGCGGTTCGCGGGCGGGCGCTGACCCGGCGCGTCCAGGAATTCGGGTTCCGGATCGGCTTGGCCTTCGTCGCCATGCTGATGCTGGTCGCCACCTACAACGACATCGTCCGTCTCACCCGGACCTGGCTGAAGCTCGGTTGAGAACGACGGCCGATTGCGATCGCGGCGGAAGGCGTTTGCTGGCCGGAGATCCCTGAATTACGGCGAAAATGCGCCACGGCGGCGTGGCTTAAGAGCCACGCCGTCGTAAAAAAACGGGACTCGGATCCAAAGGCATTTGCAGGATTCCATAAACCTTGTAGAAGCAGAGTCGAAATGGACAGGCTTGGTTTATGCTATCCATTCGAAGTCTGCAGTTTGCGGCCGGATCCCTGTTGATTCGGTCCCCCGTCGCCAAGCCAATTCGGGACGGGTCGAGTCACGGAGACCGGGTTTCAATGACGTTTCGCCAAGGTCTTATGAGCCGAACCGCTCTGGCGGCAGCGGTGCTGGTCGGTTCATTCGCGGTTCCGGTCCGCGCGAAGGCCGAAGCCATTGTCGTCGAGGGGAATCATCGCGTCGATTCCGCGACCATTCGATCCTATTTCGTCGGCGCCGACGCCAATGAAGCGATCAAGAAGCTTTACGGCACCGGCTATTTCTCCGATGTCCAGGTCAGCCACCGCGGGTCCGAGCTGGTGGTGCGGGTGGTCGAGAATTCGACCGTCATCAATCACGTGGTTTTCGTCGGCAATTCCAAGGTCAAGTCGGAAGACCTGACGAAAGAGGTTCAACTGAAGGACCGCGGCGCCTACAGCCAGGCGGTCGCCGACGCCGACGTTCAGCGCATTCTCGATATTTACCGCCGTTCAGGCCATGCCGCCGCGTCGGTCACCGAGCGGACGGTTCAGACCCCCAATAACACGGTGGACGTCGTCTTCGACATCAACGAGGGCGAGAAGACGGGCGTCAAGCAGATCCGCTTCGTCGGCAACCACGTCTATTCCGACGGCAAGCTGAAGGGCCTGATGGAAACGACGGAAATGAACTATCTGTCGTTCTTCAAGACCTCCGACGTCTATGACCCGGATCGTCTGGCGAAGGACGCCGAGGCGATCCGGCGCTATTACCTCAAGAATGGCTATGCCGATTTCCGCGTCATCGGCGTCGATCCGGTCTATGACGCCTCGGCGGGCGGCTATATCGTCACGATCACCGTCGAGGAAGGCGCGGTCTATCGCGTCAGTGCGGTCAATGTCGAATTGCATATTTCCGGGTTGAGCGACGCGGCGTTGAAGTCGGCGCTCAATATCCATGCCGGCGACGTCTATGACGGCGATGCGGTCCAGAAGACCGAGACGCGTCTGACGAAGCAAGTCCAGAAGATGGGCTTCACCTTCGGGCAGGTGCGTGTCCAGGGCGACAAGGATCAGGCGAACCATACGGTCACGATCGCCTTCAACGTCGAGGAAGGGCCGCACCTTTACATCGAGCGGATCAATATTCGCGGCAATACCGCGACGCGCGATTACGTCATCCGCCGCGAGTTCGACATCGGCGAGGGCGACGCCTACAACAAGGTGCTGATGGACAAGGCGGAGCGCCGCCTCAACGCGCTCGGCTATTTCAAGAAGGTCAAGATCACCAACGAGCAGGGCTCGTCGCAGGATCGCATCATTGTCGATGTCGATGTCGAAGAGCAGTCAACCGGGTCGTTCTCGGTCTCGGGTGGCTATTCGACCGTCGAGGGCTTCATCGCCCAGGTCTCGGTCACCCAGAGCAACTTCCTCGGCCGCGGCGAATTTGTCCGCGCCTCGGTTTCGGCCGGCCAATACGCCAGCGGCGTCGAACTCAATTACACCGAGCCGTTCTTCCTCGACAATCGCATGGCGGCGGGCTTCGACCTCTATTCGAAGATCAGCGAAGCGTCCTACTTCTCCTATTATTCGAACTGGGTGACCGGCGGCACGCTGCGTCTGGGCATTCCGCTGACCGACGATCTGACGATCGCGCCGCGCTACACGCTGTACAATTCGCGGCTCTCGATTCCCAACACTCAGAGCCAGCCCTACAACGACTGCAGCTATCCGCAATGGTTCACGCCGCCATACAACGGCACGGCGGTCAACTATTTGAATAGCTGTCTGAGCAACGGCGAAGCCTCGCTGGCGCTGAAACAGGCGCAGGGCGACTGGGTGACGTCGATGATCGGCTATACCCTGTCCTATAACACGCTGGACAATCCGAAAAATCCGCAATCCGGCCTGATGGCCCAACTGAAGCAGGATTTCGCTGGCCTCGGCGGCTATTCGGACTTCCTGCGCACGACGGTCGATATGCGCGGCTATCAAGGATTGTATTTCGACGATGTCGTCGGCCTCGTCCATCTCCAGGCCGGCAATGTTTTCCAGACCGGCAGCAACCCGCTGCACATTACGGACAATTTCAACCTCGGGCCGAGCCTGGTGCGCGGCTTCGCGCCGGGCGGCATGGGGCCGCGCGACATCACCAACGAGATCTCCAACAACAACGGCAATGCGCTGGGCGGCACGGATTACTGGGGCGCCTCGGTCGAAACCCAGTTCCCGATCTGGGGCCTGCCCAAGGATATCGGTCTGAGGGGCGCCCTGTTCTTCGACGCCGGCAGCCTTTGGGACTATCGGGGCGCGACCAATTTCGGCACCTATGAAGGTTATTCCGCCGCGCAGGCCTACGCCCCGAATGGCTGCACCTATATGAACAACCACTATCCGAACGGCTCTGCGAAGCAGAGCTATGTCGGCGGCCTGCCGGTCACGCAGCTGCCCTGCATCACCGTCGGCAGCAACAACATGAACGTCGACTCGTCGGTCGGCCTCGGGGTGATCTGGAACTCCCCGATGGGGCCGATCCGCTTCAACTACGCTTTCGTGTTGTCGAAATCCGAATACGACATCGTTCAGCAGTTCAGCTTCAGCGGCGGCACGACGTTCTGAGCGATCCGCATGCGCATGCAGGGGCGCGGCGTTCAGCCGCGCCCTTTTGTTATGTTACAGGTCGCATGTCTGCGCGCCCGGCGGGGCAGTTCCGCGCCCTGACAAAGGGCTGCTTTTGGGGGGTCATCGCTTGGAAGAAATGAAATTCTTTCGCCGCGCCGTCGCGCCGACCCTCGCCGAGATCGTGGAATGGACCGGCGCCCGTGCGATCGGCGAGGTGGACCTCGACCAGAAGATTTTCGACGTGGCGCCGCTCGACCGCGCGCGTCCGGGCGACCTGGTCTTTCTCGATAATCCGAAATATGCGGACCAGCTGGCGGGAACCCGCGCGACCGCGTGTCTCGTTTCCGAGCGCCACGCCGACCGCGCGCCAAAAAGCGTCGCGGCTTTGGTGGTGCGCGAGCCCTATCGCGCCTGCGCGATCGTGGCGGCGAAAATCTATCCCGAGGCGGCGCGGCCCGGGTCATGGTTCGACAGCCACGGCGTTTCGCCGGGCGCCAATGTTCATCCGTTGGCGCGGCTGGAGGCCGGTGTCATCGTCGATCCCGGCGCGGCGATCGGTCCCCATGCCGAAATCGGCGCCGGCGCGGTCATCGGCCCCAATGCGGTGATCGGGCCTCATGTGCGGATCGGCCGCAACGCTTCGATCGGAGCGGGCGCGACGATCTGCAACGCCCTGATCGGCGACAGGGTCATCATTCATCCCGGCGTGCGCATCGGCCAGGACGGTTTCGGCTTCGCCATGAGCCCGCGCGGCCATCTCAAGGCGCCGCAGGTCGGCCGGGTGATCATTCAGGACGATGTCGAGATCGGCGCCAATTGCACGATCGATCGCGGCGCCAATCGCGACACGATCGTCGGCGAGGGGACCAAGATCGATAATCTGGTGCAGATCGCCCATAATGTCGTGATCGGCCGCCATTGCGTGATCGTCAGCCAGGTCGGGATTTCCGGCTCGACCGAACTGGGCGATTTCGTCGTCGCGGGCGGGCAGGCGGGGATCACCGGCCATCTGAAAATCGGCATGGGCGCGCAGATCGGCGCCCAGGCGGGCGTCATGGCCGATGTCCCGCCGGGCGCCCGTCTAGGCGGCTCGCCGGCGCGCGACGCCCGGCTCTGGCTCAAGGGCGTCGCGATGCTTGACCGCATGGTCCGGCGCAGGGGCAAGGAAGATTGAATCCGTCCCGCGGTTGGCGTGCGTCAACCGGAGCGGGATGGGCGGCGAAAACAGCGTTTTTCGCTGGCCTTCGCCGCGAATGTGTCGTTAATGCGGGCCGTTGCAGCCACTCATTCGATATTTGTGGAACGGGATATGTCGGATCAGGTCCAAACCTTGGAAGCGGTGGATATTCAGCGGTTGATGCAATTGCTGCCGCATCGTTATCCTTTCCTGCTCGTCGATCGCATCGTTCAGACGCGCGGCGACGAATTCGGGATCGGAATCAAGAATGTCACGATCAACGAGCCGCAGTTCACCGGCCATTTTCCGGACCGCCCGGTTTTTCCCGGCGTGCTCTTGATCGAGGGCATGGCGCAGACGGCGGGCGCGCTCTGCGTCATGGCGAAACTCGGCGGGGCCAAGCCGCCCCTGGTCTATTTCATGACCATCGACAAAGCCAAGTTCCGCAAGCCGGTGGTGCCGGGAGACCGCGTCGAATTTCACATGACCCGCATCAACCAGCGGCGCAACATCTGGTGGTATCAAGGCAAGGCGATGGTTGACGGCGCCCTGGTCGCCGAGGCCGAAATCAGCGCCATGATCCTCAGCGACGCCGACACGCAGGGCTGATATATGTCGATCCATCCCACTTCGATCGTCGAGGACGGCGCGCGGCTCGGCGCCGGCGTCGAAATCGGGCCGTTCTGCCACATCGGCTCCAGGGTCACGCTGGGCGACGGCGTGAAGCTCAAATCTCACGCCGTGGTCAATGGCCGCACCACCATCGGCCCGCACACCAAGATCTATCCCTTCGCCTCGATCGGCTATGAGCCGCAGGATCTGAAATATCGCGGCGAGGACACCAGCCTCACGATCGGCGCGGATTGCGTGATCCGCGAAGGGGTCACGATGAATCCGGGCACGGCCAGCGGCCGCGCCGAGACCGTGATCGGCGACCGCTGCTTCTTTCTCGCCAATGCCCATGTCGGCCATGACAGCCGCATCGGCGACGATTGCGTGTTCTCCAACAATTGCATGATCGCCGGCCATGTCACCATCGACGACTGGGTGATCTGCGGCGGCGGCTCGGCGATCGTCCAATATGCGCGGATCGGGACTCATTCCTTCGTCAGCGGCATGACCGGCATCGGCGCCGATCTCATTCCTTTCGGCCTCGCCTTCGGCAGCCGCGGCTTCCTGATGGGCCTCAATCTGGTCGGCCTCAAGCGCCGCAATTTCGGGCGTGAGACGATCCACGACCTGCGGCGCGCCTACCGCGCTCTTTTCGCGCCGGAAGGCACGCTGAAAGAGCGTGTCGAGGACGTCGCCGAGGAGTTCGCCGACAATGCCGAGGTGATGATGATCGTTGATTTCATCCGCGCCGGCGGCGACCGCGCCCTGTGCATGCCGGAA
The DNA here is from genome assembly GCA_963703385.1 of uncultured Pseudomonadota bacterium. Classification (GTDB taxonomy): domain Bacteria; phylum Pseudomonadota; class Alphaproteobacteria; order Rhizobiales; family Beijerinckiaceae; genus Rhodoblastus. The sequence goes on along the minus strand of OY969816.1, from coordinate 1,451,619 downwards.
ACGGAGCGGGTCGCGTCGTGAGCGGCGAGATCGCGCTCGTCTGCGGCGCGGGGCAGTTTCCACTCGTGGCGGCGCGCGCGGCCAGGGCGCGCGGGCGGGAGGTTTTCATTCTCGCCCTCAAGGGGATCGCCAGCGAGGGCGTGGCGGAATTTCCCCATATCTGGCTCGGCGTCGGGCAGCTCGGCGCGGCTTTCCGCGAGATCGAGGCGCGCGGAATCGAGGAAATTTGTTTCATCGGCGGCCTCGGCCGGCCGGAATTCGCCGATCTGCGGCCCGACTGGGGCGCGATCAGGCGCCTGCCCGAGATCGTCCGATTGCTGAAAGGCGGCGACGACCATGCCTTGAAAGGCGTCGTGAGACTGTTCGAATCCGAAGGGTTGCGGGTCGTCGGCGTCGAGACCCTCGCGCCGGAGCTGCTCGCCGCGCCGGGCGCGATGAACCGGCTGGATTTCCCGAAGGAAATGGAAGAGGACCTCGCCTACGGCCATGAGTGCCTGGCCGCGCTTTCGGCTTTCGACTGCGGCCAGGCTTTGGTGCTCTCCCATCGCCGCATCGTCGCGCTCGAAGCCGCCGAGGGCACCGATTCCATGCTGCTTCGTGTCGCCGAATTGCGCGAGAAGGGCCGCTGGCGGGCGAAAGGGCCGGCGGGCATGCTGATCAAGGCGCCGAAAAAGGGCCAGGATTTGCGCGTCGATCTGCCGGCGATGGGGCCGGAAACCGTGGCCGCCGCCGCCAAAGCCGGGCTGAGGGGAATCGCGGTCGAGGCGGGCAAGGTGCTGATTCTCGACCGCGACGCGGTGGCGGCTCAGGCCGAAAAGTCCGGGCTGTTTCTCCATGGTTTTACGCGGGAAGCCAGCCGATGAAGATTTTCATGATCGCGGGAGAGCCCTCGGGCGACCTGCTCGGACAGGGCCTGATCCGCGCCTTGCGGGCGAAAATTCCGGGCGCCGAGATTTCCGGCGTCGGCGGCGATGCGATGATTTCGGAAGGTTTTGTCAGCCTGTTCCCGATGCACGAGATTTCGCTGATGGGCGTGCTGCCGGTGCTCGCCAATCTGCGCAATGTCTTGAGGCGGATCGACCAGACCGCGCGCGCCGTGATCACCGCGCGGCCCGACGCCCTGGTGATCATCGACAGCCCGGATTTCAACCATCGCGTGGCGCGGCGGGTGCGAAAAATCCTGCCCGATGTGAAGATCGTCAATTATGTCGGGCCGACGGTCTGGGCGTGGCGGCCGGGACGCGCGAAGAAGATGCGCGCCTATGTCGAACTCATCCTCGCCATTTTCCCCTTCGAGCCGGAGGTTCATGAGCGGCTCGGCGGCCCGCGCTGCGTCTATATCGGCCATCCCCTGATCGAACGGCGGGCGACGCTGCAAGGCGATGACGAGGCCAAGAGACATGGCCCGGTCCTGGTTCTGCCGGGCTCGCGCGCTTCGGTGATCCAGCGCATGGGCGCGGTGTTCGGCGAGGCGGTCGCCCGGCTCGACGCCGCGCATCCGGGGCTGGATTATGTTCTTCCGACGTCGCGCGGCCTTGCGGAAAGGGTTGAGGCCCTGATCGCGTCCTGGCCGGTGAAGCCGCGCCTGGCGATCGGCGACGAAGAGAAAAGCGCCGCCTTCCGCGGCGCGCTCGCCGCGCTCGCCGCCTCGGGCACCGTGACCCTCGAACTCGCCCTGTCGCGGACCCCGACCATCGTCGCCTACAAGGTTCCGAAAATCGAGGAATGGATCGCCCGCCGCCTGATCCAGGTGAATATGGTGGCGCAGCCCAATATCATTCTCGGCGAAATGGCTTTTCCGGAACTGCTGCAGGACGAGGCCAACGGCGCCGCCCTCGCTGCAAAACTCGGCGAAATCATTGAGGACAGCCCCGAGCGGCGGCGGCAGTTGGAGGCGGTCGGCCGGCTGGGCGAAAAACTCAGCCTTGCCGACAACAAAAGCCCGAGCGAAACGGCCGCGGAAGCGATCCGCGACCTGCTGATGGATTGATCGGCGAGCCGATCAGCGCATGTTGATGATCGCCAGCGTCTGCTTGCCGAAGGTGGACAGGGCGATCACGCGCGCGCGCGCGTCGCCGAGGCGCGGCTCATATTTCAGGAATTGCGTGCTCGGATTTTCGTTGCCCGCATAGGCGAAAGCCTTGTCGCCGAGACAGGCGTCGATTGTCGCCTTCATGTCGGGGATATTCATGTTTTTCGCCGCGCAGGAATAGATGACGTCGCCGATCTTTTTCTTGTCGATGATTTCGCAGGCGCCGAACAAGTTTTCGGTTACGCCATAGGTGGTCAATGCGTCGGCGTCTTTTGTCACCGGGCCGCGCATGGCCTTGAATCCGTTGGGCGCGGCAGCGATCAGATTGCGAAAGGCAGCGCAATCGAACGCCTTGTCGTCGATGACGACGGCCTCGCCGCGCTTCTGGCCGAAACCGCCTTCCTCCAGCGGATTGGCCTGAGCGAAGGCCGCGCCGCTCCCCTGAGCGAGCCAGAGGAGGGCGCAGGCGGCCGCGCCAAGAAGTGCGCCAAGCCGGGAGCGCCGCATGTTCAACGCGTCCCCATCATCACATAGTCGCGGCGCGGCGCGCCGGTATAGAGCTGGCGCGGACGGCCGATCTTCTGGTGCGGATCGTCGAGCATTTCCTTCCACTGGGCGATCCAGCCGACGGTGCGGGCGACCGCGAACAGCACGGTGAACATCGAGACCGGGAAGCCTATCGCCTTGAGGGTGATGCCGGAATAGAAGTCGATGTTCGGATAGAGCTTCTTCTCGATGAAATATTCGTCGTGAAGCGCGATGCGCTCCAGTTCGACCGCGACATCGAGCAACGGATCGTCCTTGATCCCCAGGTCGCTGAGCACCTCGTGGCAGGTATGGGCCATGATCTTGGCGCGCGGATCGTAATTCTTGTAGACGCGATGGCCGAAGCCCATCAGGCGGAACGGATCGTTCTTGTCCTTGGCCCTGGCGATATATTTCGGTATGTTGTCGACATGGCCGATTTCGGTCAGCATCTTGAGAGCCGCCTCATTGGCGCCGCCATGGGCCGGGCCCCACAGGCAGGCGATGCCGGCCGCGATGCAGGCGAAGGGATTGGCGCCGGAGGAGCCGGCGAGACGCACGGTCGAGGTCGAGGCGTTTTGTTCGTGGTCGGCGTGCAGGATGAAGATGCGGTCGAGCGCGCGCGAGACGATCGGATTGACCTTGTATTCCTCGCACGGGACAGCGAAGCACATTCGAAGGAAATTCGACGTGTAGTCGAGGTCGTTCTTCGGATAGATGAAGGGCTGGCCGAGGCTATATTTAAAGGCCATGGCCGCGAGAGTCGGCATTTTGGCGATGATGCGCGTGGTCGCAAGTATGCGCTGGTTGGGGTCCGTAATGTCGATCGAGTCGTGATAGAAGGCCGACAGCGCACCGACCGAGGCCACCATCACCGCCATGGGATGGGCGTCGCGGCGGAAGCCGGAGAAGAAGCGCGCCATCTGCTCGTGGACCATGGTGTGGCGGGTGATGCGATAATCGAACTCCGCCTTCTGCCGCGCCATCGGCAATTCGCCGTTGAGCAGGAGATAGCAGGTTTCGAGGAAGTCGCCATGTTCCGCGAGCTGTTCGATCGGATAGCCGCGATAGAGCAGGACGCCCTCGTCGCCGTCGATATAGGTGATCTTGGATTCGCAGCTTGCGGTCGAGGTGAAGCCGGGATCGAAGGTGAACATCCCGGTCTCGCCGTATAATCTGGAAATATCGGCGACCGCCGGACCGATTGTGCCGTGCTTGACCGGCATTTCCATCGTCTTGTCGCCTGAGATAAATTTGGCCGCTTCACTCATGAGGATCGCCTTTTCGCTGCCGACGCAATCCGCGCGCCGCGGACTCCCGGGAAGCTATGCGCTCCGGGCGCGATGCGGCGAAACGCGTGAAAATTGTGCGCTGCACATCAGTAGCTTAATGTCCGGGGCGGTTCAAGGTCGCCGCGTCTTAAACGATAGAGGCGCCGCGCGGCGCCCGATGGGCGCCGATGAATTTCATCTTACGGAAAAACGGAATGTTTTCGCGCGCGGATTTCCGGATGTCGTCCGGGCCGTCCGGGTTCAGGCGGGGCGCGCGGCGTCGGCGATCCGGCCGAGGCTTTCCTCGCGGCCGAGCGTCTCCAGCACGTCGAAAATGCCCGGCGACGTGCCGCGGCCGGTCAAAGCCGCGCGCAGGGGCTGCGCGACCTGGCCGAGTTTCGCGCCCGATTCCGTTACATAGGCGCGAACGGCGGCTTCGGTCGCGGCGGCCGTCCATTCCGGCAAGGCGGCGAGTTTCGGCGCCAAAGCGGCGAGATGGGCGCGTCCGCCCTCGTTGAGCAGGTCGCGCGCCTTTTCATCATAGGATAATGGCCGCTGGGCGAACAGGAACTGGGCGCCGTCGGCCAGTTCGATCAAGGTCTTGGCGCGCTCTTTCAGGCCCGCCATGGCCATGGCGAGCTGGCGCTTTTTTGTTTCATCGATCTTGCCCGCCATCTCCTTGCCATTGGGCAGGAAGGGCAAAGCCGCGACGAACTGCTCGAGCAAGGCCGCGTCGTCCATCGCCCGCATGTAATGGCCGTTCATGTTTTCGAGCTTGGCGTAATCGAAACGCGCCGGCGAGCGATGGACCTGAGTGAGCGAGAAAGCCTCGATCAGCTCATCGGTGGAGAAGAACTCGCGATCGCCCTGGCTCCAGCCCAGCCGCGCCAGATAATTGCGCAGGGCCTCGGGCAGATAGCCCAGGGCGCGATAGGCGTCCACGCCGAGCGCCCCGTGGCGCTTGGACATTTTCGCGCCGTCCGGCCCGTGGATCAGCGGAATATGGGCGAAGGCGGGAATGTCCCAGCCCATGGCCTGGTAGATATGGGTCTGGCGCGCGGCGTTGGTCAGATGGTCGTCGCCGCGAACGATCTGGGTCACCCCCATGTCGTGGTCGTCAACCACCACCGCGAGCATATAGGTCGGCGTGGCGTCCGAGCGCAGCAGGATGAGGTCGTCGAGATCCTTGTTGGGGAAGGTGACGGTCCCCTGGACCTTGTCCTCGATCACGGTCTCGCCTTCGCGCGGCGCCTTGAGGCGGACCACCGGCTTGCGGCCCTCCGCGATGGCTTTTTCCTCAGCCTGCGTGCCGCCAAGGTCGCGCCAGCGCCCGTCATAGCGCGGCGGGCGGCCCTCCTTGCGGGCGAGCTCGCGCATTTCGTCGAGTTCCTGCGGCGTCGCATAGCATTTATAGGCCGCGCCCCTGGCGAGCAGCTCCTCGGCGACCTCGCGATGGCGCCCCGCCCGCGCGAACTGATAGATGGTCTCGCCGTCCCAATCGAGGCCCAGCCATTTCATGCCGTCGATGATCGCCTCGATCGCCGCGTCGGTCGAGCGTTCGCGGTCGGTGTCCTCGATGCGCAACAGCATCGTGCCGCCGGTCTGGCGGGCGAGGAGCCAGTTGAAGAGAGCGGTGCGCGCGCCGCCGATATGGAGATAGCCGGTGGGCGAGGGCGCAAAACGCGTGACGACGGTGGTAGACATGGCGAGTAAAACCTGATGGCCCGCGCGGAGGGACGCGAACGAGGTGGCGAAGACGCGGCGCGCTCGTGTAGCATGGGCCGCGCGCGCTGAAAAAGGGGCAATCGCATGGCGTCCCTGCCCAAGAGGCCGACAGAGGGGCTGACAGAGGGACTGACGGACAGGCTCGGAAGCGGCGCGGCGGCGGGCCTGTCGCCGCGCGCCGCGCTCGCCGCCTTGCGCCCGCGCTTCGCCGCCGCGATCGACGAGGAATGGGACTTGCGCCGGCCGTTCCTGTGGCTTCCGGCCGCCGCCGGCGCCGGCGCGATCTTTTATCTGGTCGCGCCGACCGAGCCGGTTCTTTGGATCGTTGGCGCGACGGCGGCGCTGTTCGGGGTTCTGGCCTTTGTTGCGCGCGGACGCCGGGCCTTGTCGGCCGTCTTCATCGGGGTTGCGGCGCTGGCGGCCGGCGAGTTTTCCGGCGGCTGGCGCGCGGCGCGGGTCGATGCGCCCGTGCTCGACCATATTTACATCGGCGAGCTGGCCGGTTTTGTTGAAGAAGTCGATTTCCGGCCCCAGGGCGCGCGCTTTCTGCTGCGCGTCACCGAGGCCGAACGGCTCGCGCCGGAAAACACGCCATTCCGCGCGCGGCTCACCATTCGCGGAACGCCCGATTTCGCCGCCGGGGATTTCCTGACTTTCAAGGCGCGGCTGCTGCCGCCCGCTCGCGCGGCGCTGCCCGGCGGCTATGATTTCGCCCGCGACGCTTATTTTCAGCGCATCGGCGCCGTCGGCAATGTTCTGGGCAAGGCGGAGGCGCTGCCGGCGCCCGAGCCGGCGGATTGGGGACTGCGCTTCACCGCGGCGGTGGACCGCGCCCGCAACGCCTTGGCCCTGCGGGTCTATGATCGAATAGGCGGCGACAATGGCGCGATCGCCGCCGCCATGGTCACCGGCAAGCGCGACCTGCTTTCCCAGGATGCAAGGGAAACCATCGCCAGGGCCGGCATTTTCCACATCATCACCATTTCCGGCGTCCAGATGACTTTGGTCGCGGGAATTTTCTTCGTCGGCTTTCGCCGTTTCCTGGCGTTGTTCCCGTTCCTGGCGCTGAATTATCCGATCAAGAAATGGGCCGCCGCGCTCGCCATGCTCGGGGCGCTCGCCTATGGACTGTTCACCGGCTCGCGGGTCGGGTCGGAACGCGCTCTGTTCATGACTCTCATCCTGCTGGGCGCGGTGATCGCCGAACGCCCGGCGCTCTCCATGCGCAATCTCGCCTTCGCGGCGCTGGCGGTCATTTTTCTGGAGCCGGAAGCCCTGCTTGGCGCGAGCTTCCAGCTTTCCTTCGCGGCGGTCGCGGCGCTGATCGCGGTTTATGAATCGCGGGGCGCGGCGCAAGGACGCCCGGCGCCCCAGGCGAAGGCCGTCGGGACCGAAGCGGAGCGCGCGGCGAGGGGGCTTGCCGATCACATGGCCGAAGTGAGCCGGCATGGGATTTTCGCCGCCCTGGTCGCGACCTTCTGCGCGACTTCGGCCACCGCTTCCTTCATGGCCTACGATTTCCACGAGCTGAACCCCTATGTGCTGGTCGGCAATCCGCTGACCCTGGCGATGATCGAGCTGTTCGCGGTGCCGGCGGCGCTGGTCGGATCGCTGCTCGCGCCCTTCGGCGCCGATGGCTGGGTGTGGTCCTATCTCGGCGCCGGCGTCGGCCTGATCATGACCTTCGCGAGATGGATCGGATCGGCGCCGGGATCGACTCTCGCTTTGCCGGCGTTCGCGCCCTGGTCGATCGTCTTCCTGTCGCTTGCGGTGCTCTCGGCGGTGTTGTGGCGCACATGGCTGATGAAGCTCACGGCCCTGCCTTTGGTCGGTCTCGGCCTGCTCGGGGCGGCGAGCGGCCAGAAATTCGACCTTGCGGTCGCGCCGACCGGGGAATATGCGGCGCTGCGCCAGGGCGACGGGCGCCTTGCCGTTCTCGGCAAGCATCGCGACGCCTTCGCTGCCGAACAATGGCTGCGCGCCGACGCCGATTTGCGCGCGGCGCCCGAAACGGAAGCCGCCGGCCGCTGCGACAAGCTTGGCTGCGTCGGCAGGACGCGCGATGGCGCGGACGTTGCTCTGGTGCTCGACGGCTTCGCCTTCCACGAGGACTGCGCGAGGGCGAGCATCGTGATTTCGCCGCTCTACGCGCCAAGCTATTGCGCGCCGAAAATCCTGCTCGACCGCCGCAAGCTCGGCGAAACCGGGGCTGTGACCTTGGCTTTCGGCGCCAACGGCGTCGAATGGCGCAAGGCGCGCGCGCCGGGCGAGGACCGTCCCTGGTCCCGCGCGCCGCGCCGCCGCGCGCCCGCGCCTTCCGGCGCCGCGCCGCCGGAGGCGATCACGGAAGCCGCGCCCCAATAGCGGAATGATTGGGTTTCAGCCGCCCCTGGTCCCGTTCGGGGGAATGCCGGGGCCGGCGCCGTAATATTTGAACGGCAGGAATTTGCCGGACATGGAAATCCTGACCCGGTCGCCCTTCGGATCGGGCTGGCGCTCGATCGCCATGTCGAAATCGATCGCCGACATGATGCCGTCGCCGAATTCCTCCTGGATCAGCTCCTTGATCGCCGCGCCGTTGACCATGAGCAGCTCATAGAAGCGATAGAGCAGGGGATCGGTCGGCGGCATGGGCGAGTTCTGGCCGCGCATCGGAACTTCGCTCAGCATGACCTGTTCGGCCTCGGTCAAACCGAGAAAGGCCGCGGCCTTGGCGGCGAGGGCGTCCGGAAGGCGCATCTGGCCGAGCAGGGCGCCGACGATCAGAATATCCGCCATGCCGCCGATCGCGTCCACGATCTGTCGCCAGGTCAAATGTCTTTCGCGTTTGATGTCGAGAATGCGTTCCGTCAGCTGTTCGCGCGTCATGTCAATCTCCCTTCCCACGCGCCACGACGGCGCCCTCAAGGTTGACGCCTCTCATACGGTTTCCGCGAAGATTGCTTCGCAATTCCCACGGCAACGTCTTAGCGCGAAAATCCTTCAATTCGCGAGGGGATTTTCGCGCCAATGGAATACGAATTCCGAAATGTTCTTTCGGAATTCGTATCGCGGCGTCCGGGCGGAGCATTTCGGCTCAATATTTGCGCAGGAGACTCACGAGCTTGCCCTGGATGCGGACCCGGTCCGGGCCGAAGATTCGCGTCTCATAGGCCGAATTGGCGGCCTCCAGCGCGATCGAGGCGCCCTTTTTGCGCAGGCGCTTCAGCGTGGCCTCCTCGTCGTCGATCAAAGCGACGACGATTTCGCCGGATTCGGCGGTTTCCTGCTTCTTGATCACCACCGTGTCGCCGTCGAGAATGCCGGCGTCGATCATCGAATCGCCGCGTACTTCGAGCGCGTAATGTTCGCCGCTGGACAACAGGTCCGGGGGCAGGGCGATGCTGTGGGATCGCGTCTGCAAGGCCGAGATCGGCGTGCCCGCCGCGATTCGGCCCATGACGGGAATGGCGACAACCTGGTTCGAATCGAAAGGTTCGCCCGCCACGACGGGGCGGGTCCTGCCGAGATTGCCTTCGATGACGCTCGGGGCGAAGCGCCCGCCGCGCGGCGTCGCCGGAGTCGAGGATTCGGGCAGGCGCAACACCTCCAGCGCCCGTGCGCGATTGGGCAGCCGCCGGATGAAGCCGCGTTCCTCGAGCGCCATGATCAGGCGATGGATGCCGGACTTCGACCGCAGGTCGAGCGCATCCTTCATCTCGTCGAAGGAGGGCGGCACGCCGGTCTCCTTCAGGCGCTCATGAATGTAACGTAGCAGTTCGCTTTGCTTTTTGGTCAGCATGGCCGCGCCTTGTCAGGTCTTGCCTTCGCCCTCCAGCGCAGGGATCGCGCCAGAGAATCGCGCTAGAGAATCGCTCAAAGACAAATCATGAACGGACCATATATGTTCGTGCTTGGTTCCGCAAGGGGCATGTTGAAACACGGTTGACATCGGCAGCGCGAACAACTAGAAAACGCCGCACTTCGGGGGCGGCCGCAAACCCGTTCGCGCCAGCAAAACCGAAGTCCAAAAGCCCCGGAAATTTAGGGGTTTTTGTTGGGAGATAGTTCAACGGTAGAACAGCGGACTCTGACTCCGTTAATCTTGGTTCGAATCCAGGTCTCCCAGCCAATATTCTTCCGCGTTTCCAATTGGTCGGTCACGAAAACTCGCCTCCGCCAGGCGATCTGCATGACGCGATCGCGCCGCGCCGCTCCTGAGCGGGTTGCAGGAATTGAGGGAGGGGTCTTTGGTTCGCGGAGCTGAATGACGCGGCGCGAAGGAAAGAATTGCCCTGGCGGGCGCGGCGACCGACGAAATCGGGCGTTGGAGACAATTCCGGGCGAGGCCGACCTGCCCGAATGCGGTTCCCAGATCGCGGAATCGAAGCGCCGGCGCGTCTGCGAATTGACGGAACCCCGGCGCGACGCGCGTCAGCTTGCCATGGAAGGCGCTGCGTTTCGTCGGTTCGAAAGGGCAGTTCGCGGTCTGACGAGAAGCGAGAGGCTGGTTTCAACCAACTTTCGGCGGATTTGACTTGCCAATTTTGCGTCGATGGCCTAATCGCTGATCAACGAGTCCAGCCGAATGACCCTGCTATCTCGTCCTTTGGCGCGCCGGCTCGTCACTTTCCTCCAAACTGGTCTCGCCGGCGCCCTGCGGTGTTCGCAGGGCCCCAAACACATGTCTGGAAAGGAAAGATCATGGCGAATGGCACGGTAAAATGGTTCAACTGGCAAAAGGGCTTCGGGTTCATTCAGCCGGAAGCTGGCGGCCCTGACGTCTTCGTCCATATCAGCGCCGTCGAGCGCGCCGGCATTCGAGCTTTGCCCGATGGCCAGAAAGTCAGCTATGAGACCGCCGTGGACAAGCGCAGCGGCAAGACCTCGGTTGACGTGTTGAAAATCAGCGAGTGAGCGAATTGGGCGGGTCGCCGGATTCCGGCGACCCGATTTCGCAAGATCAGTGGCGGCCGGCCTGAGTCTTGTCGCCACTCGGGCGGCCTTCGCCTGAAGGGCGTGGCGCGCGACGCCTGTCGCCGTCGCGACGCGGCGCCGGTTGGGCCGGCGTTCGGACGCCCGGATCGGGCGCCTGGCTTTTTGGTCGCAGACGGGACCTCGCAGGGCGCGCCGGGAGCGAGGCGCAGATCCGTGGTCGGAATCGTCTGTCTGGTCAGCTTTTCTATGGCTCGCAACAAATCGCGCTCTTCGGCGTCGCAGAAGGCGAGGGCCTCGCCGTCGCCCGCATCGGGGGCGATGAAGCCATAGCCCTTGGCGGCGTTGAACCATTTGACGGTTCCGCTGTTGATGAATTGTCATTTCCGGCACACGCGATGAACGCAGGGCGCGATCACGCCCTGTTTCGTGTCGATCGATGTCGTGGAGATCATAAAAAGAGCGTGAGCGCAAAACACTCTCAACCGCTCCAGCCTTACGGCCCAAGATCGATTGCGCACTCATCGGCGGAAACGTTGTCCGCAGCGAGGCGGAGTTGCATTTTCATATCTGGCCAAATCCCTCGCTATACCCTATGGAAGGGTGGCAGGGTCGTTCGATGGTCGAATGCGGAGCGTCCCTGCGCATTTGCAAAATAATCGCGCTTTCCGCAGAGGCGGTCGTTTCGACGCTCGCTCGCGCGTCTCGCGGCGCCGCCACCGCGCCGGCAGCGGGTCCCTCGAATTCAGGATCGGATGTTTCGTGCAGGTATTGGTTCGCGACAACAATGTCGAACAGGCGCTCCGCGTGCTCAAGAAGAAAATGCAGCGCGAAGGTCTGTTTCGAGAAATGAAACAGCGTCGCGCCTACGAGAAGCCCTCGGAAAAACGCTGCCGGGAGGAGGCCGAAGCCATCCGGCGGGCGCGCAAGCTGGCGCGCAAAAAAGCGCAATATGAAGGCCTGCTGCCAAAGCCCAAGCGCAAGGCCCCGCGCGCCGGGCAGCGGCCCGCGGCGCCGGCCCCTCTGGCGGCGAACCCATCGTCTTCATATTGAAACGTGCAGCGGTTCCGTGACGGTGAAATCATCGCACGGACCTGCTTGCGGCGGGGCGGAGATCCGACAACATGGCGCGCAAACCCGGCTCGAAAAGCGAATTTGTCTTGTTCGATGTCTTGTACGAGGACGGCGCCAAGCGCTCCAACCGGCGAGTTCCGAAGGAAATTCTTGGCGGCGTCGATGGCGACGAACCGGCCCGCGCTTTCCTTGAGGCGCAAGATCGCGAAATCGCCGAGCGCTCGAGCAACCCGATGGCGCCAATCAAGGCAGTTCGACGCGCCTGAGCAGCGCAGCGACCAATGTCGATAGACTCTTGGGACATGCGTAGAACTCTTGGGACATGCATATTCGTCAAAACGAAGCCTGGACCATCTTCCCGAAATGAAATGACCGAGCGGGTTCGACTCCAGAATTTACGATCGCGCTCCAGGGCAATCGCATGACGTAACTGCGCGGTTTGCCGGAATGGGAAAAACTCCCGAAGGAGGAAGGCAAGGCTGCCGTGGTTTCAACCGCCTTTGACGGCCCGTCAACCTCCGGCAAACCCGGCGCGGTTCAATGCGCCAGAAGCGGGACTTCACGGTTGGCCGTCACTGACGACCGCGAAATTGAAGGAAGAGCTGAAGCAGGCTCGTCAAGGCGAGCAGCAAGGCGGCGACCTTCCAGAACAAGGTCGGGTTGCGCTCGAAAAGTGGGCGGCTCCGCGGCGCGCGGCATCGGGGATTGGGATAGCGCAGGTCATGAAGAAATTCCGACAGCGCCTCCTGGCGTTTGAGCGGATCGATCGCCACGGCCTTCTCCAGCGCCCAATCCACCCAGTCCGGGATGTTGCGCCGGTCGTCGCAGGCCGACGCATAGACAAGGCGGCGTTGCTGCGCCCGCGTTCGCGACGCCGCCACGCGCGCGCCATAGGGCAAATGTCCGGTCAACATCTGGTAGGCGATGACGCCGAGCGAAAACAGGTCCGATCGCGTCGATCCGCCGAGCCCGAGATAATATTCCGGCGCCGTATATTGGGCGGCGCCCAGCACGTCGGCGCCGTCGATCTCGGGCGCCGCCTCGAGCACGCCCGCGACGCGCACCGAGCCGAAATCGATGATCTTCACCGTCCCGGACCGGTCGATCATCACATTGGCCGGACGCAGGTCCTGATGCAGCATTTCCTTGCGGTGGAAGGCGCGCAGGCCCTTGGCGATCTGTTCGATGATGTCGCGCGCCTGATCGAGATCCGGCGAGGGATTGTCGCGCATCCATTGTTCGAGGGACTGGCCTTCGACGAATTCGGCCACCGTGTAGAGATGGCTGCGGCTCCGGTCGGTCGGCGCGGCCTTGAGCACGTGGGCGTTGTCGATCCTGCGCGCGACCCATTCCTCCATCATGAAGCGTCGCAGATAGGCCGGCTCCCCGCGCAGGTCGAGCGACGGGATCTTCAGCGCCACGCGCGCGCCGGATTGGATATCGGTGGCGAGATAGACATGGCTGCGGCTCGAAGAATGGAGCGGACGTTCGATCCGGTAGCCATCGAGAACCTGCCGCGCCTGCAGCAGCGGGGGCGGGGGAAGGTCCGCCGTTCGTCCCAAAACGTCGGCGGCGTCGCCGTCTCCGGTCGCGTCGACGCGGACGATCTGGATGGTGAGATTGTCACGGCTGCCATTGGCCATGGCCTGCGCCACGATATCGCGCGCCGCGGCGTCGAGATCCGGAGCCTTGGCGGCGATCGACTGGGCGATAGCCGGTCCGCCGACATGCTCGTGCACGCCGTCGGTGGTGAGCAGATAGATTTCGCCCGCCGCGATGGCCATACCGCAATAGTCGATTTCGATGTGCCGATCCACGCCGAGCGCGCGGCCGAGATAGGTTTGCTCCGACGAGGCGACGACGCGATGGTCTTCGGTCAGCTGTTCGAGGGACCGCCCCGAGAGGCGCGAAATGCGCGCGTCGCCGACATGGAAAAGATGAGCCGTCGCGCCTTTCAGCACCAACGCCGAAAAGGCGCACACATAGCCCCGATCGGGATCATGGGCGTGTTCGGAGCGGCGGTTCTGCGCATGGAGCCAGGAGTTGACCGCCGAAATGACGCGCTGCGCCGAGGTTTTGACCGACCATGCGTCCGAGGTGCAGTAATAGTCGGAGAGAAAGCTCTTGACCGCGCTTTCCGCCGCGACGCGGCTCACCCGGCTGGAGCTGATCCCGTCCGCAATCGCCACCGCGATTCCCTTGTGCGTGAGCGATGGTTCGTCGGGAACGATTGCGCCGTGAAAATCCTGATTGTCTTCCTTGATTCCGCGGTCGGACCATTGGCCGATCGAGACCTTGAGTTTTCTCGTCATCGCGATCCTCGAAGGAAAGACCCCGCCTGAATGGCGGGGTCCGGCGACAGGCCATGGCTGGTCGATCAGCCGATCGAACGCTTTGGGGCCGTCTTGACGTGGGTCGAGTAGAGCGTCAATCCGACGAAGGTGACGCCGCCGATGGCGTTGCCGAGGACCGTCGGCAATTCGTTCCAGATCATATAGTCGGAAAGCGTGAATTTGCCGCCGAGCATCAGGCCCGAGGGGAACAGGAACATGTTCACGACCGAGTGCTCGAAGCCCATGTAGAAGAACACCAGGATCGGCATCCACATCCCGATGACCTTGCCGGAGACCGAGGTGGACATCAGAGCCGCGACGACGCCGGTCGAGACCATCCAGTTGCACAGAATGCCGCGGATCAGCAGGGTCAGCATGCCTGCCGCGCCATGCGCCGCATAGCCGACCGTGCGGCCTTCGCCGATATGGCCGATGGCGACGCCCACGGGATTGGGCGGCGTGGTGAAGGCGAAGGTGAAGATGATCGCCATGAACACGGCCACGGTGAGCGCGCCGGCGAAATTGCCGAGGAATACCAGGGTCCAGTTGCGGAGCATTCCGCCGATCGTGCAGCCGGGGCGCTTGTCGATGACCGCCAGCGGAACCAGGGTGAACACGCCGGTCAGGAGATCGAATCCGAGCAGGTAGAGCAGGCAGAAGCCGACCGGGAACAACAGCGCGCCGGCGAGCGGCTGGCCGGTCTGCACGTTGACCGTGACGGCGAAGGCCGCGGCCAGCGCCAGAATCGCTCCGGCCATATAGGCGCGGATGATTGTGTCGCGGGTGGACATGAAGATCTTCGCCTCGCCGGCGTCGACCATCTTGGTCACGAATTCGGATGGAGCCAGATAGGCCATTGTCAGTCCTTTGCGTTGGGCATGCGCGAATTTTGGCGGATGTGGCGGCGGCGACGGCGCCGAGGCGCCGCGCGATGCTGTTTTGGTCAGACTGTCGGTGACTGCGTTTCGCGCCAATCCTTCCCCACGGCGTTCAAGTTGTGCTTGACGGAAAATCCAGCAGCCTTGGCGTCTTCAGGGGAATGGCGACGACAAAGCCGCGCCGCGTCTCTAAAAGAGAAGCGACTGGCGAACAGCCCCGCATTTCGACCATCTTTGGTCGAGCGACCGGCAAGCGGTTGTCGTCGTTGACGCTGAAGATCCAAGCAATTCCCACGCCATGACCTTCGCAGCGCGAAAAAACGCGCGTTACGCGAAGCCGGGGCTGACGTCAGTCTAATCGATAGCCAGAACGACGCTCTTTTTGGGCAGCATGCTTGATAAATCGGCAGATTTTGGGTGCTATCCGGAGCGACCCAAGGCGCAATTCCGTTCCGGTCGCACCCCGGTCATTTCGCGTTCTGACCGCTCACTCGCTACGGCGCCATCAAAGGCGCGCTTCGCGAGCGGCTTGCTCCCGCCCGGCTAAACCACGCGCGGGGACGCGACCTGCGGCTGCGATCACGATCAATTTATCTCTAGATTGCCGCACCGGCAGCTGCCTCGCTTGTGATTCGTACTTTACGGTTTTACGCTCAAACGGAGCGCGTTGCCGCCGTGCGATGGGCGCGAACAATCAGAAAAAAGCGACGACCGCTCTGGCGCTGACGCCGGCCTGGAAAGGCGGGGCGACGAGGCTATAGCCACGATCATCAAGCCCAGTGAAGTGCCGAAATATGTGCCTGGCGCAGTCACGGCGGTGAGCGACGGTCTCGGCTGGAATGGGGTTTGGCTACGCGGCTATCGCTATGCCGCCCTGGATGTCCTCGTGCCGCCGGTGAGCGACTTCACAATCATATAGTACTGCCGAGGCGTCACCTCCATGGAGCGGCGGTGCGAAGGCGCATGGACCAAGACGCATTGCGCGCCCGGCGACGTTTCGCTGTTGACAAGGTCGCAGCCTTCGCATTGGCGCTGGACCGAGGAAATCGATGTCAGCCATGTCTATCTGAGCGAAAATTTGCTGGCTGGGGTTTGCGCCGAGGCAGCAGACCAATGCGTCGCCGATGTCCGACTGCATGACGTGTTGAAGTCGCACGATCCGATCGTGACGGCGGCAGTGGCCGCCATCACGCGCGAGGCCCAGCAGCGGGCGTTGGGCAACGTCTTGTATGTCGAAGCTGTGGCGACGCAGCTTGCCGTGCACCTTTTGCGCAATTACGCAGCTGCGACGTTTCGCCAACCCTGCGGCAAAGGAAAGCTGTCGCGGGCGCAAGTTCGCCGGCTGACCGGTAGTGTCTCAGTTTGAAATTTGAGGGGCTTGACGGGCGCTCGCCCGCCCCCATCTCCCATGCTATGCTTGGCGGAAAGCATGTGAGAGGGCGGGCGACAAATGTTGGTTCGGCTAGGGAACGTTCTCTATTGGGGATGCTCCGCTGGAGCCGCAGTGTGGACCATTGGCTTGCTTTATGGATTCGCCACTTCCGGCTTGGCAGGAAACCCGTGGGGCCTCGTTATAGGAACGTGGGCCATAGTGGCGGTTCCTCTTTGGCTTGTTGGCCGCGCCGCGCGTTACGTTCTTTCGGGAAGATAGTTATGCCCAGAGGCCCTAAAGGCGAAAAACGCCCCGCCGACGTAATCGGCAATGCCGTGAAAGTCATGCGGATCGCTACCGGCGAGGAGCCGGAGGATTTCGGTGCCGCGCCGACCAAGAACCAAGCCGCCGTCGAACTGGGCCGGAAGGGCGGAAAAAAGCGCGCCGAGGTCATATCCCCGGCACGAAGAAAGGCCATCGCTAAAAAAGCAGCAAAAGCTA
Organism: uncultured Pseudomonadota bacterium; assembly: GCA_963703385.1. Taxonomy (GTDB): domain Bacteria; phylum Pseudomonadota; class Alphaproteobacteria; order Rhizobiales; family Beijerinckiaceae; genus Rhodoblastus. Next base: position 1,434,994 of record OY969816.1, on the reverse strand, counting down.
GATGGAAAACTTCCGCTGACGACGAGCGATGAATTTTTCAAACGTCTCGCGACGCAGTCTTCCAGACTGCAATGCTCTAATAATAACATAGGGCTGCATCATCGCATCGTTAAATGCGTATCGTGGATTTCGTGGTTCTCCAGTGCGCGTCAATATTGATCCTCGCTTTTCGTCGCAAAATTCGTTCATGTGAAATGCAAAAGTTGTCGCCGTATATGGCGGTTGGCGCGTTGCTATATCCGCAAGAGGCGCAGCAACAGAAGATTGTTGAAACTGTCCTAGGTCATCTGAATCAGCAAGTGCGCACGCAATAAGCACGGGCTCGTAAAGCGTTTCATCTGGCTTTTGGCTGACGACAGCCTTAAGATATTGCTCTGTTATTACCTGATCCACGTCTTTTAGCGCGTCTTGCAGCCCGTTAAAAACATCATCTTCCTCAATTTTAAGGCGTTTCTTATTTAATGCGGGCATGGCTGCGTGACGACCGATGAGGTGAGTATAGTAAGGCAACCCACGAGCCAAAAACGCAATTTGGAACACAGCGTCATCATCGATTTTTAATCCGCATTTACGATACCTGGACGTAACGATACGCTCAAGTTCCCCAAGGACCAGTCTAGGCATTTGCACTTGTTTCAATGCTCTTGATATAGAACCATGATGTACAAGCAGCTCACTGGCATTTTTGGCTATTCCGACCAGCACCAATTTTGCATGTATCGCGTGGTCAGACAGAGATTTTATAACCTCTGTCACCATCGCTTTTGTATTTTCATCTTTTATTTGATCAAACTCGTCCAATATAATAATTGGTAGATCATTTATTGCAAAATTGGATAGCTCTATCTCAACATCATCCTGAGTTATTGGTTTGGTATAAATTTCGTCTAGATTCCTATGCTCTCCACCATCGATAATTCTTATTCTTCTGAATACCTTTCGCCAAATAGTGTCAAAGTCGCTGTTGCCACAGTTAATATGGATCGCTGGAACTCTTCGCGTAGGAGTGTTTAACGATAAATGGAATGTGTTTGCGATAGAGGTTTTCCCTACCCCACGCTCGCCATAGATTAGCGCATGCTCGCCAGCCCCTAAAACGATATTTCTTAGACGTTGGGCCTGCTCTTCACGCCCAGCCAATTCTTCTTGAATTTTAATTGGCGACCCAGGACTAAATGAACTATAGACCTCTGCCTTTAGTGCTTCCCAATCGATCTCTGGTTGTTGCTTTGCCATCCCACCCTCGCGCGGCGCGTTCATTAGAGCAGCCTACGCGAACGAATTTACAAAATGAAGCCCCGTGCCCATGCAAAAAGAGAGCGCGCGCACGGTTAGCCCAATTTCATTATGAAAAAAATAATTGACGCTAAGCATATAAGTTCATATGATGTTGGGCATGAACAAGCTCGCTCTCGCCACCCGCGCCCAAATCCTCGCCATGCTCTGCGAAGGCGCTTCGATGCGCTCCGTCTCGCGCCTGACGGATACGAGCATCAACACCGTCTCCAAGCTCCTTGTGGACGCAGGGCGTTTCTGCGCTGGCTTCCATGACGCCAAAGTGCGCGACGTGAAAGCGAGCAAGGTTCAGGTTGACGAGGTATGGTCATTCGTCGGCGCGAAGCAAAAGAATGTTGCCGGCATGAAAGCGCCGGTTGATGGCGCCGGGGATGTCTGGACATGGACCGCGATTGAAGCCAATACGAAATTACTCATTTCGCATTTCGTGGGCGGTCGCGATGGCGAGTGCGCCAAGTGGTTTACCGAGGATTTGGCTGCTCGGCTCGCCAATCGTGTCCAACTGACCAGCGACGGCCATAAAGCCTATTTGGAGGCCGTTGAAGGCGCCTTCGGCTGCGACATTGATTACGCCATGCTGGTCAAGATGTATGGCAATGCGCCGGAGGCGTTCAAAGGCCGCTATTCGCCGGCTGAATGCACGGGCATCAAAAAGACGCCGATCGAAGGCAAGCCCGATCTGGCGCACGTTTCGACCTCCTATGTCGAGCGCCAGAACCTCACCGTGCGGATGCACAATCGCCGCTTCACCCGCCTGACCAATGCGTTCTCGAAAAAGTTTGAGAACCACGCGCACATGGTCGCAATCTACGCGGTTTGGTACAACTGGATTCGCATTCACAAGACGCTTCGGGTTACGCCTGCGATGGCAGCGGGAATTTCCAAGACCGTGATGGACTGGTCGGACATCGTGGAAATGATGGACGCCGATCAGCCCACCAAAAAACGCGGCCCTTATAAAAAGGCGGTCGAAGAAATTTCAAACTGAGACACTACCGGCTGACCGGGTACATTGACAGCAGGCTGCACCAACAGCTCCACCTCGAAATGCTGGCGGCGGTGGCGGGAGTGGGTGTGTGGACTTTTGCCCGCCACTTCCGGGAATCCTTTGGGCGAACCCCGCACGCTTACATTTTGGAGCAGCGCATCGATCGGGCCCGGCGCTTGCTGGCGCAGAGCTGTTTGCCAATCAAGGAGGTGGCGTTGGTTTGCGGCTTTGCCGATCAGGCCCACATGACCCGCATTTTTCAAACGCGCTTGCACACGACGCCAGCGCTGCTGCGCGTCTAGCGGCGGCGGCGCCGTTTCTTTCAAGAAATTGCCTTTTTCCTTCAAGACACGCGCAGGGCGGAAGTTTCAAAATGCCAGGTCGGCTGGCGCAGAAAGCGTCGCGCTCAAGCGGTCGCCAGCTCATGAAAAAAGCAGGAATCCCGCGAGTTGAGCGCGACCCGAATTGGAAGCACCGATGTTCAACGTTGGACCCGAAAGGAGAAGGCCATGACCGAACGCGTTCGACAATCCAGCTCTTCCTCACAGCAACAAAAGCTTGGCGTCGCTGATTACATCGTCCAGCGGCTTGCAAGCGAGGGCGTCAATCATTGCTTCGGCGTCGCCGGCGATTATGCCTTCCCGCTCTGCGACGCCGTCGATCGCAGCCCTGAAGTCAAATGGATAGGATGCGCCAACGAACTGAACGCCGCCTACGCCGCCGACGGCTATGCCCGCATTCGCGGCGCCGCAATGCTGGTGACGACCTATGCCGTCGGTGAATTGTCGGCGCTCAATGGCATCATGGGCGCGAAGGCCGAACATTCTCTCGTCTTCCACCTCGTGGGCATGCCGTCCTATCAAAATCAGCGTCTGCACAAGATTGCACATCATACGCTGGGCGACGGCGTGTTCGGCAATTTCGTCGACCTTTCGGCTCGCGCCGCGTGCTGCCACGCGGTCATCACGCCCGAAAACTGCATGATCGAGATGGAGCGACTGATCGCGGAAGCGCGGCGCAACAACCAGCCTGCCTACATCGCTGTGCCCTCCGATTTCGCGGTCACGCCGGTTGTCTGGAGCGACGTCAGCCCGGTCAGGCTGGCGTCGAACGACGCGTCGCTGGAACAGGCGGTCGCGGCGATCCAGAACCGGGTGGATGGCGCAAAATCGGTCGTCGCCTTGCCGGCGTTCACCCTGGCGCGAATGGGGCTGGAGCAGCAGGCGCGCAAGCTGATCGAGGCGCTCGGCTGCCCGTTCGCCACAACCGCGATGGAAAAGGGATTTTTTGGGGAAAGCCACGCACAATTCTCCGGCGTCTATGCCGGGGCGGCTTCGGACAAGGAAACCCGCAAAATAGTCGAGGAGGCCGATCTGATCCTGGACCTCGGCGGCGTCAATCTCAACGACATCACGACGGCCGCTTATTCCGCGCGGCTTGAGCCGGATCGGTTTGTCTCGATCGGCGTCAACGATGTCAGGGTCGGCAACGAGATCTTTGGCTCCGTGCGCCTGTCCGACGTTCTTCCGGCGCTGATGAAGCTCAAATTCAAGGCCGCGCCCTATCGCCGCAAGCCTGCCCCAGCGGTCCGGCCCGACGGAAAGCCGTCCGACCGGATTTCGATGCAGGCGCTATATCCGCGTTATGCGTCCTTCCTGCGGGCCGGCGACACCGTGGTTCTGGAGACGGGGAGCTCCACCTTGGGCATGACGCCGATGACGCTGCCCGACGGCGTGCGCGTCGAATCGCAGGTCTTGTGGGGCTCGATCGGCTGGGCGACAGCGGCCGCGCTCGGGACTGCGCTTGCCGATCCAAGCCGTCGGGTCGTCCTGATCACGGGAGAAGGATCGCACCAGCTCACCGCCAACGAGATCGGCAGCATGGGCCGCTTCGGCGCCAAAGTGACGATCTTCGTGCTGAACAACGACGGCTACATGGTCGAGCGGGCGTTGGAGGAAAACCCCGACTGGAGCTACAACGACCTCGCCCAGTGGAAATATGCGGAGCTTCCCCGCGCGCTGGGCTGCGGCGACTGGTTCACGGCGCATGTCGAAACCTTGGGGGAAATCGACGCCGCCATGCAAAAGGCGCGCGCGTCAAAGTCGGGAGCCTATATCGAGATTATCGGTGGGCGCATGGATCTGCCGCCTGCGCTGGCCTTCGCGCACGCGCGCCTGAGCGAGATGTATGGCGACGCGCCTTCGCGCGCCCACTGAACGACAAAATGGCTGAGGGCGTCACCGCCCTCGGTCCACTCTGCGCCAGTTTGAGGAACGACCGCTCCTCACGCAACCCATGGCGCCGACGTCCGTTCGTCGACTTCGACCAGCCGATAAAGCCGATGAGGACTTCGGGTGCGAATTACCGCTATGGGGTCACGATAAGCCGACCGGACCGAACGACGACGGGGCGGCTTTTTAGCTGACTCCGGACTTTGGCTTCCTCAAATTTGGCGGCTGGTGGTGTCCAGGAATCGGAAAGGTGAGGCAGTAAACCTCATAATGCATTGAAATGACGACGATAATTCTGACAAAATGGTGCCCAGGGGCGGAATTGAACCACCGACACTGCGATTTTCAGTCGCATGCTCTACCAACTGAGCTACCTGGGCGATTTTGTGCCGCAACGACCGGGGTCGTCACGGTGGTCGCCTTATAGAAAGCGCGCAGCGGCTTGTCCAGCCCAGAAAGGCCGATAGGGCGAGTTCGTCGGATGGGGCCCGTCCGGCCGGGCGCCACATTTCCGAATGGCGATTTGAGGGCGTTTTCCCATGCCTGCGCAAGGCCGCGAGCGGCCAACCTTCGGTCGGCGCCGCGCAAGGCGACGCTGTTTGACATAAATCCCTTGTCGGGTCTCTTTCCGGGGCCTTATGTTGATTTGCGAGAGCGCCATGGCGCGGGAGGAATTGTGCCGTCGATTGAGACAACGAGGAGCCAGAGTTCCGGGGGGCAGGCCGCGCGTCCGCGTGGTCTGCCGCCAGAGGGCGGCCCGCGCTTTGCGCGGCGGGCGGCGACCTATGCCGCGCTCGACCTCGGCACCAATAATTGCCGCCTCCTGGTTGCGCGGCCGGTTCGCGATGACGAAAACGGTTCCGGCGAGAATTTTCGCATTGTCGACGCCTTCTCCCGAATCGTGCGCCTTGGCGAAGGCTTGAGCCAGACGGGCCGGCTTTCCGAGCTGGCGATCCAGCGCACGATCGACGCCTTGCTGGTTTGCCGCGAGAAAATGGTGTTACGCGGGGTGACCCGCGCGCGCCTCATTGCGACAGAAGCCTGCCGCGCGGCGGAAAACGGCGCCGATTTCATCGAGCGGGCGCGCGAGCGCACAGGGCTGGAGCTTGAAATCATCAGCCGCGAAACCGAGGCCAAGCTTGCGGCGGCGGGTTGCGCCGCGCTGGCGGATTCCGGCGCGAAAAGCGTGGTCCTGTTCGACATCGGCGGCGGCTCGTCGGAAATCGTCTGGCTCGCCTCGGGGCATGGCGTGCCGGGCGCCGAGCGCGTCCGTCATTGGACTTCGCTCCAGCTCGGCGTTGTGACGCTCGCCGAAAGATTCGGCGGCGCTGAGGTGTCTTTTGCCCAGTTTTCGGCGATGACCGATCTCGTCGAGGTGGAGTTGCAGCAGTTTCTCGCGCGCGCGTCGAACGAGGAAAGGTGCCAGAGATTCCATTTGCTCGGCACTTCGGGCACGGTCACGACGCTGGCCGGGGTTCATCTCAATCTGCCGCGCTACGATCGCCGCCGGGTTGACGGCCTGTGGATGTCGCGCGACGAAATCGACGCCGTGATGAAACGGCTTCGGAGCATGTCTTATGCCGAGCGAATCCAGAATTCCTGCATAGGGCCGGACCGGGCCGACCTCGTGCTCGCCGGCTGCGCCATCCTTGAGGGGATTCGGCGCTGTTTCCCGTCGGAGCGAATCCGAATCGCCGACCGCGGCCTGCGCGAGGGCATGCTGCTCGAACTGATGCGCGCCGACCGTTCCGCCGAGTGACGCCTCGGGCCTGTTCATTCCGCGCATTTGCGGCTACGGGGTGAAAGCAAGGGCAAGAGGGGCGGCGAATGGCGAAGGCGACAAAGGGGCCGGGTGGACCGGGTGGCCGCGAATTGAAGACGCGGGTGAAAACCGCGCGCAAAAGGACGCTCTCTTCGACTCTCTGGCTCCAGCGCCAATTGAACGATCCCTATGTCGCGCGCGCCAAGCGCGAGGGCTGGCGTTCGCGCGCCGCTTTCAAGCTGCTGGAGATCGATGAGAAACACCACCTGCTGCAACCGGGGCAGAGAATTGTCGATCTTGGCGCCGCGCCCGGCGGCTGGTCGCAGGCGGCGGCGAAAAAGGTCAAGCCGGCGGAAGGGAAGGGCAAGGTCGTCGGCATCGACCTGCTCGACATCGAACCGATCGCGGGCGTTGATTTCGCGGTTCAGGATTTTCTGGCGCCAGAGGCGCCGGAACGGCTGAAGGCGATGCTGGGCGGCGAAGCCGATGGGGTGATTTCGGACATGGCCGCCAACGCCACGGGCCACAAGACGACCGACCATTTGCGCATCATTCATCTGGCGGAGCTTGCGGCCGAATTCGCCGGCGAAGTGTTGAAGCCGGGGGGATTCTTCCTGTGCAAGCTGTTTCAGGGCGGCGAGACGGGCGAGCTGGTGGGGCAACTGAAGCGCGATTACGCCCTCGTCCGCCATATCAAGCCGAGCGCGAGCCGCGCCGATTCGGCGGAGCTTTACGTGCTTGCGACGGGGTTCCGCGCTGCAGCGCCTCGGCAAAAAGAAAGGCCCGGTCGTTAGACCGGGCCCGATCGGGAAAATTCCCTGATCCTTGCGGATCTCAGTACTTGGCGACGACCGGAGCCGGCGAGCTGAACAGGTAAGCCAGGCCGACACGGACGGTGTTGACCGAGGTGTCCAGGCGGAACGGCGTCACCTGGCCGATCGGGGTCATATTGTAATTGCCGAAATCATAGTAGCGATATTCGACGCGGCCAACCCAGTTCGGGGTGAAGGCATATTCGACGCCGGCGCCGACATCGAAGCCGGAGAGCGTGTCGCTGTTGCTGCCTGACCAGAGGAAGCCGCCGCTCGAGTTGACGGCGGTCAGCGAAGAGCTGGTTCCCGCCCAGGCCGCGCCGCCGATGGCGTAGAACAGGGCGCGGTCATAGGCGACGCCGACACGGCCGTTGATCGCGGCGAGCCAGTCCAACGAGGTCTTGGCGTTGTAATTCGTGGAGGTGGGCGTGGTGGTGCAGAAGACCCTAATTTTAGAACAGGTTTTGATAGTCCCGGGAACGTTCCAGCCATAGCTGGCGCTCGCGGACGTGCCCTGGAAATCGCCTTCGACGCCGAGGACGAAGTTCTGGTTCAGCTGGTAGTTGTAGCCGACATAGCCGCCGCCCATGACGCCCGAAGTGTCGAGGCTGTGCGAAGTCAGCCCGAGCGCGGTGTCAGTCAGGCTGGTCGAAGCGAAAGCGCCGCCGATGTCGGCGCCGACATAGAAGCCGGTCCAGGAGAAAGCCGGGGGTGGCGCCACGTAAACCGGGGCGCCCTTGGTCGAGGGGAGGTCAGCCGCGAAAGCCGATCCCGCCAGGGCCGCAAGAGCGACGGTCGCGAGAAGGAGAGCGCGCATGTGATTTTCCTTCGTACGTGAAAATGGCGCAACGCCGATAATGAACATTGGGCAAAAGCTAGCCCCCGGCGCCCAACGAGTCCAGAACGGAGAGGCATGTCGGAACAAATTACCGAAAGCTGTTGCAAGAATGCCGCAAATTTGGCGGCGCCGTCCCGAAACCTGGGACGCTCAATTCGTGGCCTGCCGCCTTCGAAAAAAAACAGGCCCGGTCCTTAGACCGGGCCCGATCGGGAAAATCCCGTGATCCTTGCGGATCTCAGTACTTGGCGACGACCGGAGCCGGGGAGCTGAACAGGTAAGCCAGGCCGACACGGACGGTGTTGACCGAGGTGTCCAGGCGGAATGGCGTCACCTGGCCGATCGGGGTTATATTGTAATTGCCGAAATCATAGTAGCGATATTCGACGCGGCCAACCCAGTTCGGGGTGAAGGCATATTCGACGCCGGCGCCGACATCGAAGCCGGAGAGCGTGTCGCTGTTGCTGCCTGACCAGAGGAAACCGCTGGTCGAGCTGACGGCGGTCAGCGAAGAGCTGGTTCCCGCCCAGGCCGCGCCGCCGATGGCGTAGAACAGGGCGCGGTCATAGGAAACGCCGACGCGGCCGTTGATCGCGGCGAGCCAGTCCAACGAGGTCTTGGCGTTGTAATTCGTGGAGAAGGGCGTGGTGGTGCAGTAAGAGATAGTGATAGTAGGTTTAGAACAGGTTTTGATAGTCCCGGGAACGGTCCAGCCATAGTTGGCGCCCGCGGACGTGCCCTGGAAATCGCCTTCGACGCCAAGCACGAAGTTCTGGTTCAGCTGGTAGTTGTAGCCGATATAGCCGCCGCCCATGACGCCCGAAGTGTCGAGGCTGTGCGAAGTCAGCCCGAGCGCGGTGTCGGTCAGGCTGGTCGAAGCGAAAGCGCCGCCGATGTCGGCGCCGACATAGAAGCCGGTCCAGGAGAAAGCCGGGGGTGGCGCCACGTAAACCGGGGCGCCCTTGGTCGAAGGCAGGTCAGCCGCGAAAGCCGATCCCGCCAGAGCCGCCAAAGCGACGGTGGAGAGCAGAAGAGCGCGCATTTGATTTTCCTTCGTATGCGATAACAGCCAAACGCCAATCATGAACATGGGCAAAAGCTAGGCCCCGCCGCCCGACGAGTCCAGAATAGAGAGACCTTTCGGAACGGATTGCTGACCGGTGTTGCAAGAATGCCGCAAATTTGGTGGCGCTGTCTCGAAACCTAGGGCCTCAATTCGTGGCCTGCCGCATTCAAAAAAAACAGGCCCGGTCGTTAGACCGGGCCCGATCGGGAAAATTCCCTGATCCTTGCGGATCTCAGTACTTGGCGACGACCGGCGCCGGGTTGCTGAACAGGTAGGCCAGGCCGACACGGACGGTGTTGACCGAGGTCTGCAGGCGGAACGGCGTTGCGTAGCCGAGCCCGGAGAAGTTGTCGTTGCCGAAATCGTAATAACGATATTCGACGCGGCCGACCCAGTTGGGGGTGAAGGCGTATTCGACGCCGGCGCCGATGTCAAAGCCGGAGGCCGTGGTGTTGTTCGAGATAGAGAGGCCCGTGGTCAGATCCGCAAGCAACTCGTTGGCGCCGGCCCAGGCCGCGCCGCCGATGGCGTAGAACAGGGCGCGGTCATAGGCGACGCCGAGACGGCCGTTGATCGAAGCCAGCCAGTCCATGGCCGACCTTTCTTGGAGCACATCGCCAGGACCGACGGCCGCCGAAACCCACGTGGTGGTCTGGCTGTTCGAGGTTCCCTGGAAGTCGCCTTCGAGGCCGACGACGAAGTTCTGGTTGAACTGGTAGTTATAGCCGACGTAGCCGCCGCCCATGACGCCCGAGGTGTTTTCCGAACGCGAGTTCCAGCCGTTGATCGTGTTGTTCAGGCTGGTCGAGGCGAACGAGCCGCCGATGTCGGCGCCGACATAGAAGCCGGTCCAGGAGAACACCGGGGTCGGAGCGATGTAAACCGGGGCTTCCTTGCGCGAAGGCAGGTCAGCCGCGAAAGCCGATCCCGCCAGAGCCGCAAAAGCGACGGTGGAGAGAAGAAGAGTGCGCATTGAATTTTCCTTCCTTGTTAAAGCCACAACGACCGCAAGCCGTTATCATGGCCGGAACTTAATTCGGCTGTCCCGTCAAGGCCAGCCGAAAAAGCCGCTGTCGGCCTGATTGTCGTGGCATGTTGCAAAAGTGCCTCACTCGGATAGCGTATTCGCCGGGGGTCGGCGGAGACGCCGCATAAGGACAATCAATGACAAAAATTTGATATTCCATTAAGGACGGCAGACCATATGTAAAATTTGCGATTTGTTAGCCATACCGAAAAAATAAACAGCCACGTTTCTTTGAAAATGGCGCGCGGAGCGGGCGGGAGGCGTTTTGGGCGGCAAAAAGGCGATCTCTTGTCAGAAAGGCGCCGCCGGCTTTTACGAAATTTACCTTCAGCGGCGCGAGGGCGGCCGCCGCGGCCGGGGAAAAGATATGGAGCAATCTTCATTCGCGGGACGCGAATTGCTCGTGGTGAAAAATTTTCGAAAAATCCGTGGCGTCAAAATGGCTGATTTTTTGCATCCGCACGAATCTTGACGGCCGGCGCGCCGGCGAGCGCGGCGCCCGCGTCGTGCGGCAGGCGCAGGAAAATCAGCGCTGAGGCGGCGGAAATCGCAGCGACGACGAAAAAGGCGGGCGGGAAGTCCTGATAGCCGATCGCGCCGCCAGGCGACCAACGGCGCGTCGCCTCGACGACGGCGGCGGCGACGGCGACGCCGCAGGACAGGGCCAGTTGCTGGGCGACCGAGGACAGGCTCGTCGCGCTGCTCATGCGCTCATGCGCGATGTCTGCGAAAGCCAGCGCGTTCAAGGCGGTGAACTGAAGGGAGCGGAAGAAGCCGCCGACGAAAAGCCCGATCAGCAGAATCGACTGGGGCGTTCCGGGGCGGAAAAGGCCATAGAGGGCCAGAAAGGTCGAACTGATTAAAGCGTTGAACAAAAGCGTGGCGCGAAAGCCGAATCGATTCAGGGCGATCTGAGCCGTCGCTTTCATCACCAGGGCGCCGGCGGTGGCGACGAAGGTCGTCATGCCCGATGCGAAAGGCGTCATGCCGAATCCGAGCTGGAGCAGCAAAGGCAAGAGGAAAGGCGTGGCGCCGACGCCGATTCGGAACATGAACCCGCCCACGACGCTGGCCCAATAGGTTTTTACGCGCAGCAGGCGCAAATCGAGAATTGGATTGGCGAAATTCATCGCGTGCCGGACATAGAAGGCCACGAGAATCGCGCCGGCCCCGATCAGGGCCAGATTGACGCCGAGCGGGATGAAATCGCGCCCCAGGACCGTCAGGCCGAAAATCAGGCTCGAAAGGCCAAATCCCGACAGGACGAAGCCCTTGCGGTCGAAGGGCGAGACCTGCTCGTCGCGGATGTCGGGGATATAGAGGCTCGAGAGCACCACGCCCGCCACGCCGACCGGCACATTGATCCAGAAATTCCAGCGCCAGTGGAAATAGGTCGAGATGAAGCCGCCGAGCGGGGGCCCCAGAATCGGGCCGATCAGCGCGGGCATGGTGAGAAAAGCCATGGCCCGCACGATCTCGCTGCGATCGATCGAGCGGAACAGGGTCAGGCGGCCGACCGGGGTCATCATCGCCGCGCCGCAGCCCTGGAAAATCCGGGCGGCGACGAATTGGGGCAGGGTGCTGGACAGGCCGCAGAAGATCGAGCCGAGGGTGAAGACGGCGATCGCCGAGCGAAAGACCCGCCTTGTTCCGTACCGGTCCGCCGCCCAGCCCGAAGCGGGGATGAAGACGGCCTGGGCCAGGAGATAGGAGGTCATCGCCAGTTTGAGCGCGATCGGATCCTGTTTCAGATCGAGCGCGATGGCGGGAAGCGACGTCGCGATGATCGTCGAGTTGAGATTCTCCATGAAGAGCGCGACGGCGACGATCAGCGGCGTGAGAACGAAAGGGCGCAAGGCGACAACCGGCGGCGGAAATGCTTGTTTCTGGATAACTTTAGATAGCCGTCCGGGCGTGGCGGGGAAACTTATTTTCCGTCGGACCACGCGAATCGCCGCCAAGCGGGCGGGGCGCCTCCTCGGCGCGGGCGAGACGTCGCAGCAGCGAATTGATGGGAAGGCCACAATCGGCCAGCGCGTGGATCGCGTGCTTCGCCAGCGGGCGCAGGCGGGAGAGGACGAAGGCCGCCACGGCGCCACGTGCGTTGAACGGGCGAAAAAGCGCGCCGATGGCCGTCGCGCCGGTGGCGAAGGCCAATTTGTAGGGATCGGCGGGCGGCAGGAAGTCGAAACGCCCAATTCCCTCGGCGGCGAGCGCAGGCAGAAGCATCACGGTCAAGACGTGGCCGGGCGCGCCCTCGGCCAGATCGGCGTCATAGGCGCCGATCAGCGAGCGATAGGCGCCTTCGCGGCGCAGGCCCAGCTCGACCGCGGCGAGGCGCGGGCCGGCCCACAGCCGATGGGCGCGCAGCGCGCCCTTTTCGGTGAGCGCGAGCACGCCGGCGACGACATCAGGGTCGGACAGCGAGGCGCTGTGGCGCCGGCGCCGGCGCAGCCACTCGTTCTTGAAGGCCAGCGCCTGTTCGGCGGCCTCGCGGCGCGCGGACGGGCCGGCGACGGCCTCGAGGCGCAAGGGGCCATGCGCCGCCAACCTTTTCATGCGCCGCTCGATGCTGCGATGGCGCCGGAGTTCGATGCCGAGGTCGACGTAAGGCGCGGCGAGTCGCGACGGATCGGCGCGAACGATCGGGGCGCCGCAGGCGGCGAGAACGCCATCGGCGCGCAGGCCGGCAAGGGCCAGCAGATCGATGTCGCTCCAGCCGGCGATCTCCGCTTGCGCCGCGGCGAACCAGGCCGGCCGGCGCGGGTCGGGGAGAGCAAGCGCGTCGCCATATTGGGCGAGCGGCTCGCCCAGCCAGCGGGCGACCGTCGCGCCGTACAACCGCTGGATTTGCAGGGGCAGCAGCATGACCAGCCGGCCATTTTCGCGCACCGCGACCAGCCTTGCGGTCGATGCGGCGGATTCGCAGCCGAGCCGCCAGGCCGGCGTCTGGAAGCCGGTGGCCTCTGGCGTGGCCTGTTCCAGCGCCCGCCATTCGGCGGCGATGCTTTCGATCGCGGCCCGGCTCGCCAGCGTGCGCGCCGTGATCGAACAAAAGCTCATCGCGCCACCCGGTAGGGCGCTATGTCGACGAAGCCGCCGGGGGTGGCGGGATCGACGCGGAAATCGACGTTCAGATCGAGCCGCGCCGGCCGGCGGCGCCCGAACTGGCCGGTCAGCGCCTTGTGCGCCCCGGCGACGCCGAGCTTGACCAACGCGGCTGGGCCGTGGGCCTTTCGCGACAGGTCGCGGTCGCCAAACCAGGGCCGCAACAGGCCATTGGCGTAATCCACCGCATAGCCGGCGCGCAACTCGTCGGTCCAATGTTCGGTGGTGAAGGATATATTGACGCAATCCTCGTTGACCACCCGGTGCGGGCAGGCGCGTGGCCAGGTCGCCCAGTCGCCGGCTTCGAGCTCCACGACCGTCGCCTGGGCGTCGAAGGAGGCGTTATAGGGCAGGTCGGTGTCGCGGTCGCGCTTGAGGATGATGTTTTCCAGCGCCCGCTGCGGCAGGAAGGGCGCGGCGGCGGGATAGATATAGGCGCGCTTGCGGCCGCGCGCCTGCCACAGGCTCTGGCCGGGCACGTCGCTGTGATAGGCGACCGACATTTTCGGCGAGGAGACCAGCACGCTCATCGAGCGGCGATAGGACCGGAACCCCGGAACGTGATCGGCGATTTCGCCGAACAGGGCGTCGAGAAGCTCGCCATAGGCCGGATCGGTCTCCTGGACGCGGCGCAGGTGGAGCCAGAGATTGCCTCCGGCGACCGCCTCCATGACTCTTGCGCCGGACAGGCCGCCAAGATCGCCCTCGCGCCAAAGGCGCGGGTCGCGGACGGCGCGCGGCATGGTGTTGACATGGATTTTTTCGCGCGGCGTCGCGTCGATCAGCCGGATCAGGGCGGCGTCGGAAAACAGCGGGCTCAGATGCGCCCGGTGACGCATGGCCAATGGGCGGCGGCCGAAATGCGCGGAATCCTCCGCGCGCCAATCGAGCAATCCGGCGGTCATGAGCATCATCCAACTGGCTTCTCGACTTTCCGGAAACGGAAAGGTCATGGCGACGATCATGCCTCAAATCGGCGTCGATTCGGCGGAAGCCTTAAAATCTGGTTAGCTTTAATCGTAAACAGTCCGGTCCCGCCCGCGTGGAGCTGGAGCGATCAGCGGAGGAAGTCATGACGAACATGACGGCGAACCCCAAGGTCGACGCCTTTTTGCGGCACGCCAAAAAGTGGCGAGAAGAGTTTGAAAAGCTGCGAACAATCGCGCTTGACTGCGGATTGACCGAAGAGCTGAAATGGGGCCAGCCCTGTTACAGCTTTCAGGACAGGAACATCGTCCTGATCCATGGCTTCAAGGACTATTGCGCGCTGCTGTTCTTCAAGGGCGCTTTGATGAAGGACGCGAACCGCCTTCTCATCCGGCAAACCGAGAACGTTCAAGCCGGCCGGCAGGTCCGGTTCGCCAATGTCGAGCAGGTCGTCGAGCGGGAGGCGATCCTGAAATCCTATATTCTTGAAGCGGTTGAAGTGGAAAAATCCGGCGTCCGGGTCAGCGTCAGGCAGACCGCCGATTTCGCGGTTTGCCAAGAATTCAGGCGCAAATTGGCAGAGACGCCAGCTTTGAAGGCCGCGTTCGACCTTTTGACGCCGGGACGGCAACGCGCCTATCTGCTGCATTTTTCCGCGCCCAAGCAGGCGAAGACCCGCGAATCGCGCATCGAAAAGAATATTGCGAAAATTCTCGCTGGCCTTGGAATGGACGATTAAAGTTTTCCGCAGGCGGGCGGCCAATTCACTTGCCGCTCAGTCTGCCGACCTTCGTCGGATGTCGAACGCCACGCCCGATAAAATTTTATTATCGCACTGTCGCGGTTTGAAACCTGCGCGAGAAATGCTATGAGCACGCGCCAACCTGTGGCCGCCGCCCCAAAGCAATTTGTCCGGCGCCTTTTTCGCCCATGGAGCTGGCAATGAACGATTTTCCCCAATTCACCCAAGCCTTGACCTTTGACGACGTGCTGCTGCGCCCCGGTCATTCCGAGGTCATGCCGTCCGAGGTCTCGATCAAGACCCGCCTGGCGCGCGACATCGAGCTGAACCTGCCGATCCTGTCCTCGGCGATGGACACGGTGACCGAGGCGCGCCTCGCCATAGCGATGGCCCAGGCCGGCGGCATCGGCGTCATCCACCGCAATTTCGAGCCGGCGGAGCAGGCCGAGGAGGTCCGCCGCGTGAAGCGTTACGAAAGCGGCATGGTGGTCAATCCGATCACCATTTTCCCCGACGAGACGCTCGCCGACGCCTTGGCGCTGATGAACCGCAATTCGATTTCGGGCATTCCAGTGGTCGCGCGTGGGGCGGACGGCAAGGCCGGCAAGCTGGTCGGCATCCTCACCCATCGCGACGTGCGCTTCGCCGAAAATCCGGCCCAGCCGGTTTCCGAATTGATGACGAAGAATCTCGTCTCGGTGCGCGAGGGCGTCACCAAGGATGAAGCCCGCCGCCTCCTTCACCAGCACCGAATCGAGAAACTGCTGGTGGTCGACGCCGATTACCGCTGCGTCGGGCTGGTGACGGTGAAGGACATCGAAAAAGCCACCTTGCACCCCGCGGCCTGCAAGGATGGCGCCGGCCGCCTGCGGGTCGCCGCCGCCTCGACCGTCGGCGACAAGGGTTTTGAGCGCGCCGAAATTCTGATCGACGCCGGCGTGGACTGCATCGTGCTGGACACCGCCCACGGCCATTCGCAGTCGGTCCTCGATCAGGTGGCGCGCATAAAACGGCTGTCCAACGCGGTCGCGGTGATCGCCGGCAATATCGCCACCGCCGACGGCGCCAAGGCTTTGATCGACGCCGGCGCCGATGCGGTCAAGGTCGGCATCGGCCCGGGCTCGATCTGCACCACCCGCATGGTGGCTGGCGTCGGCGTGCCGCAGCTGACCGCAGTGCTCGAGGCGGCGTCGGAGGCGAAAAAGGCCAATGTGCCGGTGATCGCCGATGGCGGCATCAAATATTCCGGCGATCTCGCCAAGGCGATCGCGGCCGGCGCCGATTCCGTGATGATCGGCTCGTTGCTCGCCGGAACAGAGGAGGCGCCGGGCGAGATGTTCCTCTATCAGGGCCGGTCCTTCAAGGCCTATCGCGGCATGGGCTCGGTCGGCGCCATGGCGCGCGGCTCGGCGGACCGCTACTTCCAGCAGGACACCAAGGATCAGATGAAGCTGGTGCCGGAAGGCGTTGAAGGACAAGTGCCTTATCGCGGCCCGGTCGCGCCGATCCTGCACCAGCTCGCCGGCGGCTTGCGCGCCGCCATGGGCTATGTCGGCGCCCCGACCATTGCCCAGTTCCAGCAGCGCGCCCGCTTCGTGCGCATCACCAACGCGGGCCTGCGCGAAAGCCACGTCCACGACGTGACGATCACGCGGGAAAGCCCGAATTACCCGACGGGGCATTGATTTTTGGCCGGCGCCCAACTCGGAATGAACATTCAACCCGGAAAATCTTTAGGGGTTGATCGGCTGGATACGCAGGCAAGGCTCGGGTAGTCGCCGGCGCCTCCGGCGCCGGACATTCGCGGAGGCGGCAACTTTTTGCGCCAAACTTGGCCCGTTGGGCGCGGCCTGTTATGTAGCCTTTCATGCGCGCGTTTCCCGCCAATGATCTGTCTCCCTTCGGCCAATACCGGCCGCACGGGGCCTTGCGTTCGCTGCTGCATTTCACCCGGAACGCCGGCGGGCATTGGCTTGGCCGGCGCATGGCGCTGCTGGTGCGGCGAATCGGGCTGCGCCGCCTGCACGCCCGTCCGGTCGACGTGACCGTGGACACGCTGAAAGCCCGCATGCGGCTCTATCCCTTCAACAACGCTTGCGAAAAGCGCCTGTTGTTCACTCCGCAGCACTCCGATCGCGAGGAGCGCCACTTTTTGGCCGAGCGAATCGCGCCGGGCATGATCTTTCTCGACATCGGCGCGGGATGCGGCGCCGGCAGCCTGTTCGTCGCCTTGCGCGCCGGCCCGCGCGCCAAGATTCTCGCGGTCGAGCCGCAGCCGACGCTGTTCGAGCGGCTGGTTTACAATCTCGGCCAGAATCCGGCGGCGACCGTCAAGGCGTTGGCCTGCGCCGTGGCCGATGTCGACGGCCGCGCGACCCTGTTCGACAATCCGCGCGACCTCGCCCAGACCTCGATGCGCATCGTCGACGCCGAGACGGGCGGGTCGTCCTTCCGCGTGGAGGCCAAATCGCTGGCCACCCTCGTCCGCGACGAGGGCCTGCGCCGGATCGACATGATGAAGCTCGATGTCGAGGGCGCCGAGGACCTGGTTCTCGAGCCTTTTCTGACCGGCGAGCCGGACTCCCTGTGGCCGCGCGCGCTGGTGCTGGCCTATTCGCCGGCGAAATGGGAGGTCGATCTGCTCGGCCTGCTGGAAAGCCGGGGATATGTCCCGGTCGCGCGGACCAGGGTCTATGTCATGTATGAGCGCAGCAAATCAAAACGGGAGACCGCCGCCGATGAATGACCGGCGCGTCACCGCCGCCGTCCTGGTGATCGGCGATGAAATCCTTTCGGGGCGCACGCGCGACACCAACAGCCCATATATCGTCCACTACCTGCTTCAGATCGGCGTCGAGGCCCGCGAAATAAGGGTCGTGCCGGATGTCGAGGAGGAAATCGTCGCCGCGCTCAACGCCTTGCGCGCGCGTTACGATTATGTCTTCACCACCGGCGGCATCGGCCCGAACTCATGACGACATCACCGCCGACGCGGTCGCCAGGGCCTTTGGGGTCGGGCTTTCCGAGGATCCGCGCGCGATCGCCTTGCTGCTGGAGCGGATCAGGCCCGAGGATCTCAACGAGGCGCGCCGGCGCATGGCGCGCATCCCGCAGGGCGCCGAACTGGTGGCCAATCCGCTCTCGAAGGCGCCCGGGTTCTGGATCGGCAATGTGATCGTCATGGCCGGGGTGCCGGCGGTGATGCAGGCCATGCTCGACGACGTGGCGCCGAAACTCGTCCGCGGCGCGACCATCCTGTCGGAAACGGTCGAGGCCCTTGGCCTGCAGGAAGGCGCTTACGCCGCGGGCCTTGCCGAAATCGCCAAGGCGTTTCCGCAACTGTCGATCGGCTCCTATCCATCCCTGCGGGACGGAAGATTTTACAATCAGATCATCTTGCGCGGCCGCGACGCGGGCGTTGTGGCGGCGGCGGCGGAACAGACCCGCGCCATGCTCCGGCGCCTGGGGTGAAGCTCGTCTTTGAAAAGTCCGGGGCGCCGGCGGCGGCTCTTTGACGACCGGATTGTCGATAGCGCAAAGCACTGGTCGAATTACTTGCGTTTGAGCCCGTCGTAAACGATGAGCGTCGGTCTTGCGGCTTGCGGCGCCGGTTTCTTTCCGAAGCGACGGTTCGGCGTTTCGAGTTCCGCGTGCAGGATGCGCGTGGAAATCACATGCAATGGGCCAAGCGGCGCCTTGATCCAGCGCGCCTCGTCAACCTGAACGATGGATCCGAGAATGTTGATGTTCTTGCGGAACGGCAGCAGCAAGACCTCGAAATAGCTTGCCCTTTCATGGTCTGGAATGGCGGCGGCGCCGATCAGCATCGGAAGCTTGAGCGCTGAAACGGTCTGGATCGTGTTCCTGATGTCATCGCGGTCCCACTCGTTCCAGAGGTCGAAAAAACTCGTCCCGAACTCGTCCAGCGCATAAAAGCGGTTCATCATGGCGCCGGAAAAATTGATCGTGACCGTTTCCAGCGTCGCGCCCTCGAGAATGAAGACATTCGGCAATATGTCGCGTATTGCCGCGTGCTCCATGTTCCTGACGTTGGGAATCGTCGCCGATGAGCGTATGCCCAGCCAATATTGGTACAGCGCCATCGTGAGACGATGTTTCATGGCCGCCTCCTGTCAACCAAAACTGACCCTCCGAGAGGCAAGGTTTCAAGCGTCCCCGAATGGTTTCCAGGGCGCCAATATGGATGTCGCGCTTAAGGTAAACATTTTGAATTCCGCAACATCATTTCGTTAACGATAGCAAGCTGTAGGTAAATAAAATGTTAAAAACATGTATAAAATAGTGATCCATCCAATATTTATTCGTTTGTATACTGTTAAACGTTGTCAGGAAAGGCTTGTAATTACAATTACGTAAGGCTGCGCAGGTCATCAAGGTTTGTTAATGTAATTTTGCAATCAAAATTTTGTGCGCAATGGGCGGCTGGGGCGAAAGGGCTGTCCGGGGCGGGCGGATCGGGGCGTGTCGACAATCCTGTCGCAGGCCATGACGCGAGGACTTCGGCCCCGCGCGCGCGGCAGCGTTTTCAACTGGCGCCAGAGGCGGTTGCGGTTCGGTCGAATGGCAATCGATTGCAAAATCGCTTGCTTTCGGATCGTTCCAGCAAAAAACCGGCGTCCGCTTTTCCGCGGGCCGCCCAGTCGTCAAAATCCGGCGGCTGGCGCCCTCGCGAGATGGACGCGTTCGGCTCGAAGCGGGCCTTTATGTCGGTTTCCGGCTGTCCCAAATCGACACAGCGCTGTTCCAATCTTGCGTCTTTATCGTGAACCCTGACGATGGCAGGGTGGGCAGTAAACGCCCCCGAGCAGGACGAACCTGATCGCCTCGATCATAAGGTCGGGCGAAGAACTCGTCGGAATATAGCCCCGCGCGCCGCATTCGATTGACCGTGCGACGTCGGCTGGCCGTTCAGAATCACCCAGTACGACGAAATCCGGGCGCCCGCCCACGGAATCCCGAAGGCGACCGAGACGAGCAATTTTGTGGCCGCCGTGGTCGCCGTGAGCATGGAAAACGATCAGGGAGCAAGCTGCGGCGCCATCTTGCCGCATCCAGTCCTCCACAGAGCGAAAGCCGGCAATGTCGGCATCCACGCCCTCACGAAAATCCGTCAGCAGGCTATCCCGCATGAGATCGCTGGCGCTGATCAACGCCATCTTCCGCCGCTCGGGTTTTTCCCCCTTGGAATGATCAGCCATGGCGCCACCAATCAATTTTACGACTGCGTCCCGTTCAGACGGTCCCGAAACTCTGACGATCGATTTCAACCAAGCGCGCTTTTGCGAGCTCTGACATGTCCTGTCTCACTTTGATACGGGCAAATGCGGATGCCGAGACCAATTCAAGAACGGCGCCATTCATTTCACCAGAAATTCGCCTTCGGCCTTCAGGATCGCGGCGAGACGGAGGGCGAAAGAGGCTGGACATTGGTCGCGGCGGCCGAAATTCAGCGCCGTCGCTTCCGCCCCGCGGCGCCTTCGACCGCTGTCCAGCCCACAGCGGCCCTTCAGCCGATTTCCGCTTTACGCCGTCGCTTCCGCCTTTCTGCAGATTTGCGATTTCCGCCGTATTGCGTCATTCAGGAACCGGAACCACGCGTCAGATTTCAACCATTAGCGCAGGATCTGCCGCAAAAAATTCTGCGTCCGCTCGTGCCGGGGCGCGGTGAAGAAGGGCTCCGGCGGCGCGATTTCGACGATCTGGCCCTGATCCATGAAGATCACCCGGTCGGCGACCTGGCGGGCGAAGCCCATCTCATGTGTCACCACCATCATGGTCATGCCCTCGTTGGCCAGCGCCGTCATGGTTTCGAGCACTTCCTTGACCATCTCGGGATCGAGCGACGAGGTTGGCTCGTCGAACAGCATGATCTTCGGCCTCATGCACAAAGCGCGGGCGATGGCCACGCGCTGCTGCTGGCCGCCCGACAAACTCGCGGGATATTTTTGCGCCTGATCGGCGATTCGCGCCTTTTCGAGAAAATGCCGCGCCAGCGCCTCGGCCTCCTTGTGGGGGAGCTTGCGGACTTGGAGCGGCGCCAGCACGCAATTCTCCAGCACGGTCAGGTGCGGGAAGAGGTTGAACTGCTGAAAGACCATGCCGACCTCGCGCCGAACCGTTTCGACGCCGCGCGGATCGTCGGTCAGTTCGAGTCCGTCCACCAAGATTTGCCCGCCCTGATGGGCTTCCAGCCGGTTGACGCAGCGAAGAAGAGTTGATTTGCCGGAGCCCGAGGGGCCGCACAGCACGACCTTTTCGCCCCGCGCGACCTCAAGATCGACATCGCGCAGCGCATGGAATTCGCCGTACCATTTGTTGACGCCGATCATGCGAATCGCGGCTTCGGTCATATGGAGGCCCGGTTTGAGAAAGTTTTCGGAAGGCGGAATGATTAGACCGGAATGATTAGACCGGAATGATTAGACAATGAGCGCGCATTTGGAAATCTCGTCCGGCCCGTGTTCCGCCCGCATCGCTTTGCGTGGCGCGGAGCTGAAGAGCTGGCGGGTCGGCGGCAAGGAATTGATCTGGCCCGGCGACGCGAAATTCTGGGCTGAATCGGCCCCGATCCTCTTTCCCGTGGTCGGCTGGACGCGCAATGGCGTCCTCACGGGCGGCAGACGTTACCCGCTCGGCCTGCACGGCTTTGCGCGCGGCGAGGAATTTGCGCTGGTCGAACAGGCGGAAAATCGCGTCCTCTTGCGGCTGCGCGCCAATGAGCGAACGCAGGCGCTCTATCCCTTCGATTTCCGCCTGGATGTAGAATATATAATCGATAACAATAAACTGTCGTTATTTCTTTATGTCATGAATGAGGGCGCCGTGGCCATGCCCTTCGCCTGCGGCTTTCATCCCGGCTTCAACTGGCCGCTGCCTGGGGCGAGCGGCGGGCATGTCGTGCGTTTCGACGCCGAGGAGCGCGCCGAGGTTCCGGTGATCGCGCCGGGCGGGCTGTTTTCGCCGCGGCGCCGGTCCGTTCCGCTGCGCGGGCGGGAGCTTGCCCTGACCCCAGAACTGTTCGAAGAGGCGCTGTGTTTTCTCGACGCGCGCAGCGCCGGGCTGGAATTTGCGGCGCAAGAAGGCCCGAGCCTGCGCATGGAGCTGGAGAATTTTCCCCATATCGCGCTGTGGTCGCGTCCTCATGCGCCCTTCCTCTGTCTCGAAGCCTGGACCGGCCACGGCGACCCGGAAGGATTTGACGGCGACCTGTTCGCCAAGCCGTCGATGCGGGTTCTGGCGCCGGGCGAGAGCGCCCGCAGCGGCGCGCGATTCGTCTGGCGCCGGTGAAATGACAATTTTCTTCGGATTGCGCCATGACTCTCTATGAATGACCGCTCCATGAATGACCGCTCGATCCTGACGCGAGCCGGCGGAACGCGCCGCAATATCCTCCCGTTTCCGGCGACTCGCGGCTTTGGGGCCTTCGCTGCCTTCGCGGCGAGCCGAACGGGATAGGGGTTTCCGGTCATCTGCCTGCGCGACGGCGGCTTCCAGGGTGGCGGCGCTCAGCCCGCGCAACAGGAGAGTTTGGCGACCTCCTTGTCGAAGGCGAGCGCGGCGAGTTTCAGGCCTTCGACCGTGGTGAGATAGGGGAAGATCGTGTCGGCCAGCTCCTTGACCGTCAGGCCGCAGCGGATCGCCATGACCGCCGTCTGGATGCTGTCGGCGCCCTCCGGCGCGAGAATATGCGCGCCGAGCAATCTGCCGCTCTGCTTCTCGGCGACGAGCTTGATCAAACCGCGTGTGTCCCGCGCGGCAAGCGCGCGCGGAACCTGATCGAGTCCGATCGTCGAGACGCGGCTGTCGAGCCCAACTTCCCGCGCCGCCGCTTCGGTCAGGCCGGCGCTCGCAACTTGCGGGTCGGTGAACACGATCTCCGGCATGGCCTTGTTGTCGTAATGCAAGGCGTCGCCGTTGAGCGCGTTCTTCGCCGCGATCTTCGCGCCATGGGCGGCCATATAGACGAACTGGTCGCGACCGGTGACGTCGCCCGCGGCATAGAGGCCGGGCCGGGTCGTCCGCATTCTTTCATCGACGTCGATCGCGCCCTTTGGCGAGAGCGCAACGCCAAGTTCTTCGAGCCCGAGGTTCTCGGTGTTGGGGCGCCGGCCCGTGGCGACGAGGACTTTCTCCGACTCGATCTCGAACGTCTCGCCGTCGCGTTCAATGACGAGCGCCACGCCGCGTTCCGTGTTGTGGATCGCCTGGTAAATGGCGCCGGAGACGATGTCGATCCCTTCCTCGCGCAGATAGCCGGCCAAGGCCGCGCCGATTTCCGGTTCCGCCTGGGGCAGCAGGCGGGAACGGCAGACGAGAGTCACCGCCACCCCGGCGCGCGAAAACATCTGGGCAAGCTCCGCGCCGATATAGCCCGCCCCGATCACCAGAAGGGAGCGCGGCAGTTCGGCGAGATCGAGCGCGGATGTGCTGGTCAGATAGGGGATGGCCTCGATCCCGGAAATGGCGGGGATCGCCGGCCGCGCGCCGGTCGCGACGATGATTTTTTCGGCGGCGATGCTTTTGTCGCCGGCGACGACGCCGCCTTCGACCAGACGCGCCGGCCCGTCATGGTAAGTGATATTGGGGTAGGCGGAGAGCAGATCGGCATATTTGGACTGCCGCAACTGGGCCACGAGCGCGTCCTTCTGGCGAACGGTCGCCTGCCAGTCGGCCAGTTCGGCATGCGCGGCGACGCCGGCGAAGCGGGCCGCCGTTCGCGCGCCGTGCAGGGTCTCGACGGCGCGGATCAGCGTTTTCGAAGGCACGCAGCCGATATTGACGCAGGTTCCGCCGATCGTGCCGCTGCCGATCAGCGCCACGCGGGCGCCCTGTTCGGTGGCGGCAATGGCCGCCGAAAAGCCGGCCGATCCGGCGCCGACGACGGCAAGGTCATAGGCCGCGCCGAATTTATTTTCACAGCAATCGCTCATGATTTCGTTCTCCGGGCTGGTCGCAAGCCGTCAGCCTCGCGGACTCTTTCAGCCTCGCGGACTCTTGGCGACTTCGGCCGGATAGCCGCGATCGGTCGTCGCCTTGATCATCGCCGCCGGCGAGGTTTCCACACTATCATAATCGACAGTGGCGGAGACGTCGGCGTCGCCGTTCGCCTGACTGACGGAGACGCTTTTCACGCCCTTCACCTGAGCCAAAGTGCGCTTGACGATCGGTCCGCACAGCACGCAGCCGGCGTGATGAACGGTGAGAACCACGGTCGTTTCGGCAGCGCAAACGCCAGAGGGCAAAAGCAGCAGGCCGGCGGCGATCCAAATTGCAGCGCGCGTGTTCATGACTTTTCCGTCCTCACATTCGAGGGGCAAGGGGTGTGGCGCGTCATCACAGGAAGTAGCGCGCCGCATGGGGGAAGACGACGGCGATGGCGACGAGCACGGCCGCCGTCCACAGGCCGATCCTGGCGAGACGGTCGGATTGCGGCGTGGCGCAATAGCCGCTCGCGCAGGCCATCTTGCGTTGTTGCCGCAGCCGCCAGGCGCCGTAGCCGACGAGAGCGAGGGAGACGCCGGCGAAGATCGGCTGGTAGGGCTCAAGGGCGGTCAGATTGCCGATCCAGGCGCCGCTGACGCCCGCGAGGAACAGCGCGAAGGGAATGACGCAGCAGGACGCGGCGCCCAGCGCGGCCAGGATCCCGCCCATGGCGAGCAACCGCGGCGCCGCGTCCTGCGCCGGCGCGTGGTCCGCGCCGGCGCCGATTTGCGATGAAGTCGTGTTCATGCCGACCATTTCTCCCATTGCCCGAAGCCCGATTTCTCTCTACGTTAAGGTCTGTAGGGACTACAGGGTCAAGGGGTAATTTTCGATGGGCGAGCGGATTTCTCCCGAGCGACTGCAGCGCGCCGAACTGGCGCGGCGCACGGGCTGCAATCTCGAAACCGTGCGCTATTACGAGAAGGTCGGCCTTCTGCCGGAACCGCCGCGAACCGAAAAGGGCTACCGGAGCTATGAGTTCCGGGCACGAGCGCCGGCTGCGCTTCGTGATGCGGGCGCGCGAACTCGGCTTTTCGCTCGACGAGGTCCGCACGCTGCTCCGGCTCGTCGGCGAACGCGACCAGCCCTGCGCGGAAGCGAGCCGCCTCGCTTCCATTCATCTCGCCGACGTTCAGGCGAAGATCGCTGACTTGCGACGCATGGAAGCCGCGCTCGCGGAGGCCGTCGCGCGTTGCGGCGACGGCGCGCGCCCGGTCTGCCCATTGATCGAATTGTTGTCGCGCGACGAAGACAACGCCGGGCAGGCGGCCACGGCGCCCGCGTTCGGGCACGGAACGCGTCCTGGAACGCGCCTTGGCGCCGGAAATAAAGCGCGGCGCCGAGACGCCCGCCCCACAGCGTGATCCGCCGCAGCCCGGAAAACGAAAGAGCGCGACGGCCGTCGTCGTGGCCGTGAGACGCCCCCACGTCGAAACGCGCAATCAAATCGAGGCGTCGTTCGATCGGGGGTTAACAAGCGGCCCAAGCTCTGCCAAAAGCAGAACGAAGCCCACGGGACCGCGCAATGACCCAATCAATCATAAAACCCTCGGCCAAAAAGGCGCTGCTGATCGACGGCAAGGCCGCCTCGGCGACGGTGCTGGACCGCGTGGCGCGCGAGGCGGCGGGCTTAAAAGTCAAGCCGGGCCTTGCCGTCGTGCTGGTGGGCGAGGACCCGGCGAGCGAGGTCTATGTCAAATCCAAAGGCAGGGCGGCCCATTCCTGCGGCTTTCATTCGGTGCAGCACGATCTGCCGGCCACAACCTCCGAAGCCGAGCTGATCCGTCTGGTGCGGACGCTCAACGCCGATCCGGCCATTCACGGCATTCTGGTGCAATTGCCGCTCCCTGCCGGGATCGATTCGACCAAAGTGCTGGAGACGATCGCGCCGGAAAAGGACGTGGACGGCTTTCATCCGGTCAATGTCGGCCTGCTGGCGACCGGACTGACCGCGCGGGCGCTGGTTCCCTGCACCCCGGCCGGCGCCATGCTGCTGATCGAGGAGGCGGCCAGGGCGCTTGGCCGCGACATCTCGGGCGCCGAGGCGGTGATCGTCGGGCGCTCCAACATCGTCGGCAAGCCGATGGCGCAATTGCTGCTGGCGAAAAACGCCACCGTCACCATCGCCCATTCGCGCACCCGCGATCTGCCCGCGGTCGCGCGGCGGGCCGACATTCTGGTCGCGGCGGTCGGACGGCCGGAGATGATCCGGGGCGACTGGATCAAGCCGGGGGCGCTGGTGATCGATGTCGGCATCAACCGCGTTCCGGGGGCCGAGCCCGGCAAGACGCGGCTGGTCGGCGACGTGGCGCTGGACGAGGCGCTCGATGTCGCTGGCGCCGTCACCCCCGTTCCGGGCGGGGTCGGGCCGATGACCATCGCCATGCTGATGGCCAACACGCTTCGCGCGGCGAAAATGGCGCGGGCGTAAATTCTTTTTCTTCGCCCCAAGTTCTTTGCCCCAAGCAGGATTTCTGCAAAGTGGTCGCCGATTTTCGGACAAAAATCCCGCTAAATCAAAAGAGCCTGAGCCGCAATTCGTTGGCGCGCCGACGAATTGCTGCTTAGGGCTAGGGTGACCTTGGCGCGTGATGCGCTAAAGTCGCGGCGACGATTTGCCTGTCCGTGGGAGGAGAAAATGGGGAACGCATATCTCACCGGCCTTGACAGCAACCGCGCCAATTACGCGCCGCTGACCCCCGTGGTCTTTCTCTTCCGCTCGGCCGACGTCTATCCCGACAAGCTCTCGGTCATTTACAACGATCTGCGCTACACCTGGGCGCAGACGGCGGAGCGCTGCCGGCGGCTGGCCTCCGCCCTGCAAAAGCGCGGCGTCGGCAAGAACGACACCGTGGCGGTGATGCTGCCGAATGTCCCGGCCATGTTCGATGTCCATTTCGGCGTCCCCATGGCCGGCGCGGTGCTGAACACGCTCAACACCAGGCTCGACCCCGAGGCCATCGCCTTCATGCTCGATCACGGCGAGGCCAAAGTCCTGCTCATCGACCGCGAATATTCCAAGGTCATCGCCAGAGCGCTCGAACTGATGAAGGGCGCGAAGCCGCTGGTGATCGACGTGGACGATCCGAGCTATGTCGGCGGGAGCTTTCTCGGCGAGATCGAATATGAGGCTTTGCTGGCCGAGGGCGACGCCGGCTTCGAGCCCGCGCCGCTCGAAGACGAATGGGACGCCATTTCGCTCAACTATACTTCGGGCACGACCGGCAATCCCAAGGGCGTGGTCTATCACCATCGCGGCACCCATCTGAACGCCATCAACAATATCCTGAGCTGGGGCATGCCGCCGCATTCGGTCTATCTCTGGACCCTGCCGATGTTCCATTGCAACGGCTGGTGCTTCCCGTGGACCATGGCGGCCAACGCCGGCGTCAATGTCTGCCTGCGCCGCGTCGAGGCCAAGGCGATCTTCGCCCTGATCCGCGAGCATCGGGTCACCCATTATTGCGGCGCGCCGATCGTCCATTCCCTGCTGATCAACGCCGATCCGGCGGATCAGGCCACGCTCGACCACAGGGTGGACGCCCTCATCGCGGGCGCGGCGCCGCCGGTCGCGATCATCGAGGGCATGGAAAGGCTCGGCGTTTCCATCACCCATGTCTATGGCCTGACCGAGACCTATGGCCCGGCTACGGTGTGCTCCAAGCAGTCGGAATGGGAAAGCGAGCCGCTGGAGCGTCGCGCCGAACTCAACGGCCGCCAGGGCGTGCGCTCGCTGCTGCTGGACGGGCTCGACGTTTTCGACATGCAACATTACGAGCCCGTTCCGCACGACGGCCAGACCATGGGCGAGATCGTGTTCCAGGGCAATATCGTGATGAAGGGCTATCTCAAGAACGAACGGGCGACGCAGGAAGCCTTCGCCGGCGGCTGGTACCGCAGCGGCGACCTCGCGGTGATCCAGCCCGACGGCTATATCAAGATCAAGGACCGCTCCAAGGACATCATCATTTCCGGCGGCGAGAACATTTCCTCGCTCGAGGTCGAGGACGTGCTCTACAAGCACAAGGACGTGCTGGCGGCGGCGGTGGTCGCGACGCCCGACGACAAATGGGGCGAGGTTCCCTGCGCCTTCATCGAATTGCGCGAGGGCGCCAATCCGACCCAGGAAGCATTGCTGGAACATTGCCGCGCCCATCTGGCCCGCTTCAAGGTTCCGAAAATCTTCATCTTCGGGCCGCTGCCCAAGACCTCGACTGGCAAGATCCAGAAATTCCTCCTGCGCGAAAAGGCGCGCTCGGCGGACGCGATCGGCTGAGGCCGAACCCGCGTTTAATCATCATGGGACGAGGGCATGGCGTTTCTGCGGGGCGCCGCTATGATCATTAAGGCGTTTATCAAACGGCGCGGCGGCGCGGAGTTCTCGTTCATGAAGATCACCGTTGATATCGACTGCACGCCCGCCGAGGCGCGGGCCTTCATGGGCCTGCCGGATTTCGAGCCGATGCAGAAGCGGGCGATGGAGGAGATGGAAAAGCGCATGATGGAATTGCTGGAGCGCTATTCGCCCGAGGCGCTCCTGAAAATGTGGCTTCAGCCGGCGACGATGGATTTGAGCTGGCTTCAGGATATTCTTCGCCAGGGGCGAAAATAACGCCATCGTTCCGCCATTAAGCCCAAGGGCTCCGAAGCCGGGTCAACAGGACCCTTCACGCCCGTCCGCCGGCTTGACTCGGGGATTTTTGGGCCTGCGCGCAAAAAACCCGAGAAATCGCCCCGAGCAGGATGCGCCGAGCGCAACCTTTAGCGGATTTCACGGTTGTGATGGCGTGGATTGTCGCAACGCCTCCTGGCCATGACCGGCCGAAACGCGGCAATGCGCGTGTGATCTGGAGTGGGAATTTCCGATCGATCCATCGTCAAGGAGGGTCACTATGGCCAGCTCAGTCACGGACGAACTTCTCGCCAATAATCAGAACTACGCCAGCGGCGCGGCGACCCACAATGCCGCCTATCCCGGCAAGCAGCCGATCCAGCCCTCGCGCCGGGTGGCGGTGCTGGCCTGCATGGACGCGCGCCTCGACGTGGAGGACCTGCTCGGCCTGCAAACCGGCGAGGCGCACATCATCCGCAACGCCGGCGGCGTCGTGACCGAAGACGCCATTCGCTGCCTTCTGATTTCACATCATCTCCTCAACACCAGGGAGTTCATCCTCATCCACCACACCCGCTGCGGCATGCTCGGTTTCACCGACGACCTGCTCAAGGCGGGCCTCGAGGGCGATCCGGCGGCGAGCAAGCTGCTTTGCCAGGCGACCGGCCGCGATTTCGTCAGCCCTTGCAAATGCTCGGACAGCCCTGCTCATTTCCGCGCCTTCCGCGGCGCCCTCGAACCGCTGGACGCGCCGCGCAGCGGGCAAAGCACGGAGCGCCTGCAATGGGACGTGCGCCGCGGCGTCTCGGCGATTCTCAACCACCCCTGGACGCCCACCAGCGGGTCGGACGCCATCACCGTGCGCGGCTTCATCTACGACGTCGACGCCGGCAGACTGGAAGAAGTCAGCTATCCCGGCCCCATGGGCTCGATCGGGTGACGATCGCTTGAGTTGATCGGCGAACCGAAGCGCGCGACCATTGGGCCGCGGCTCCCGCGCTTCCGGAAAGCTAGGCGCGTCGATGCGTTTGACGCAAAGGCGGCGCGCGAAACCCTCACTGGCTTGCGCTGAGCAGCCGTCCCGCCTTGAGGTAGCGGCTCGGGTCGACCGGCGCGCCGTCGACACGGACCTCGTAATGCAGATGCGGCCCGGTCGAGCGCCCGGTCGAGCCGATCGCGCCGATGTCCTGCCCCGCGGTCACCCATTGCCCCGGCGCGACGTCGATCCGCGACAAATGGCCGTAGCGGGTGCTGAGACCCGCGCCATGGTCGATCTCGACCAGATTGCCGTAGCCCCCGGACGGGCCGGCGACTGTAACCCGCCCGGCGGCGGTGGCGTGAACCGCCTCGCCATATTCGCCGTGGAGATCCATGCCGGTGTGAAGGGAGGGCCGGCCGAAAAAGGGATCGATGCGATAGCCGAAGGGCGAGGTGACTTCGATCTGGCCGGGCAGCGGCTGGCGCAGCGGCGCAAAAGGCAGCGCGCCGCGCAGGTCGTTCATCAGGTCGATCGTGCGGCTGAGGCCGGCATAGGCGCGCGCGAAATCGCTGCGTGCGCCGGGAAAATCGGCCGGAACGAAGGGGCCGCCCACGCCGCCCGCGGCGCGGGAGTTGGCGTGGCGGACCATGCGATCGACGGGAAGGCCCGCTTCGGCGAAGGCTTCGCGCAGGCGCTCGGTTTTTTCGGCGGCCGAACTCCTTGAGGGCGTTCAGCACGCCGATCTGGCGCCGTTCGATCCGGTCGAAACTCGAGGCGAGCTTATTCAGGCGCTGGTCCGGCGAGGCCGGGTCATCGTTTTCGGACAGGCCGGGGGCGGGGCGCCGCCGCCGTCGGTCGGGCGCAGTTCGAATCCCTCGGGAACGGGCTTGAAGCCCTCATTGGCGACGGCGGGCTTGGGATCGAGCGATGGGGCGGGCGCGGCGGCCGCGGCCTCAGGCGCCGCGGGGCGCGTCGCCGCGACCGAGGTCATGTCGGGATCGACCTTGGCGGCGAGCGAAGCCAGCAAAGCGGAGCGCGATTCGAGCTCGGCCTGGCGCACCGCGAGTTGGGCCACCTTGCCCTCGAACGTGTCCTGGTTGAGCATTTGCCGCGAGGCCAGCGTATCGATCTGGGCGCGCAGGGCCGCGATGCGGTCCTCATAGGCGAACTCCATATTGGCCTGCCGCCGCATCAGCGAAGCCAGCATGTCGTCGCGGAACATGAAATAGCCGCCGAGGGCGAGGCAGCCCAGCAGCAGAAGCGGCCCCGCGCCGAACAGGCCGGCGGCGAGCACGGGAGAAAGGTGGAACTGACGCTTGAACCTGTGGGACGCCAGATGAAGCGTCAGGCCCGGTTTGGGCGGCTTCGCGGAAAAAGCAGCGCGCATATCCCACCATCCGAAAGGGCCCGCCGGCAAGGCGCGGCCGATTTCGGATCAAGGTAAACGGGCGTGGTTAATGTTTGGAAAATTCGCCGTCCCAAGGTTTCAGCTTTTTCGTCGAGTCATCTGCGTAATCCTGTTGACGTGAAAAGCTAATCTGCCGCGCGCCGTCGGGGCGCCGGGCTCGCATCCCGACTGAAATGCGGGTTAACGTTACAGGGACTTGTGTTACAGGGACTTGGCCGCCGCGAGGACCTCTTCTGCATGGCCGGGAACTTTCACCTTGCGCCAGGCCCTGGCGATTCCGCCATCGGGGCCGATCAGGAAGGTCGAGCGCTCGACGCCCATATATTTTCGGCCATACATGCTCTTCTCGACCCAGACGCCATAGGCCTGGAGGGCCTGCTTCGCTTCGTCGGCGAGCAGCGGAAAGGTCAGTTCATATTTGTCGCGGAACTTGTCGTGCTGCTTGACCGGGTCGGGCGAGGCGCCGACGACGGCGACGCCGGCCGTGGCGAAGTCGCCAGCCAGCCGGTTGAAGTCCTGAGCCTCCATTGTGCAGCCGGAGGTGTCGTCCTTGGGATAGAAGTAGAGGACGAGTTTTTTGCCCTTGAAATCGGCGAGCGACATCCGGCCGCCGCCGTCGCGGGGCAGGGTGAAATCCGGGGCGGCGTCGCCCGCCTGCACAAGTTTCGTCATGATGCCTCCTGTCGCTGGATGGTCCGCCGTGAAACGACTCCGCCATGGCGCCAATTCTGCTTAATTCGGTCGCAAATGTCTGCCTTTTTTCGATCTGGCTCCGAGGACCAAAGGGCCTTACCTTCGGGCGGAGGCGTCGCGATTCTGCTGTAAAATGCCGATTCGGCGGCCGGCGGCGGTCGCGGGCGTAGAGGCGCAAACCAAAGAACTTCGGATCTGGGGCGGTTGAGCGCCGGGCGCGGATCGGCGACAAGAAGAATCGGCAAGGAAAGCGGTCGTATTGGTCGAGTCGAGAGAGCCGGACATTTTCGCGGAGCCGCCGCCTTCCCGGCCGTCCCGGCGCTTTCGCCGGACGCATCGGGCTGCGAGCGCGGGGCTTTCCTTCGGCTTGATGGCGGTGCTGGTCATGCTGGCGGCCGGCGTTGTCGCGCTGGGTCTGGGCCGGGTCAACCTCGACGTCTTCAAGCCGATCGTGGTGTCGGCGCTTCAGGACCGGCTCGGCCCCAATTACGTTCTGTCCATCGGCGCATTGGGGATCGAGCGCGAGACGCGCGGCCTGGCTTTGGCGGTGGAGGGCGTTGCAATCAGCCGCGCCGACGGCCGGCGCGTGGTTTCCACACCCAAGGCCGATCTGATCTTCGATCCCCTGTCGCTGCTCGCCGGGCGGATCAAGCCGTCGCGGGTCGATATCGACGGGCTGGACGTCACCTTGCGCGTGTTGCCGGATGGCTCGCTCGACCTCACCGCCGCCGGCGAACCCGCTCCCGCCACGCCAGAGCCCGCGCCGCAACCCGCCCAGCAGTCCGCGCCTTTGGCGAACGGACCGAGCGTGGCGCCCCCGACCAGCGCGCCGGCGCCCGGGAGCCGCGCGAAAGTGATGCGGCAGGCGGCAAATGCGATCAACCGGATTTTCGACATCGCCCAGGGCCGCGACAGTCCGATCGCCACGCTCGATCATTTCGGAATCGCGAATGGGCGGCTGACCGTCGATGACCGCGCGGCCGGGCAGAAACGCGGTTTCGAGGGGTTTGAATTTTCGCTGGACCGCAAGATCGAAGACGCGCGCGGCGTCGCCCAGATCGAAATGTCGGCCGAGGGCCCGAGCGGGCGCTGGTCGCTCGCGGGCGTCGCGCGCGGCGCGCGCGACGCGGCGCATGAACTGGCCATCCAGGGCGACGGCTTCTCGATCGACGAGATTGCGCTGTTGGCCGGCAAGACGAGCCTGCCGATCGATTCCGACATTCCCATTTCCTTCAAGGCCGCCGCCTCGTTCGAGGGGGACGGCCATGTGCTCGACGCCGACGCGCGCCTCGCGCTCGGCCAGGGCTTCTGGCGCTTCGACGATCCGGATTTCGCGCCGGTTTTCGTGGATGAATTCTTCGCCGCCGCCCACTGGGACGCAGCCGGCCATCGCGCATTGGTGGATCAGGCGCAGATCTTTTCCGGCGATTCGCGCTGCTTCCTGACCGGCGTCATCACCCCGCCGAACCATGACACCGCGCCATGGAGCCTTCTGTTCAAACAGGCCGAGCCCTGCGTCATCGGGCCGGACCGCAAGGGCGAGAAATCCGTCACCATCGCCTCGATCAAGGGTGATATCGCGCTCGACCCGCCAAACCGGACGCTGACCGTCAACCGGGTCGAGATCGTCGGGCCGGAAGTGGCGGCTGCGGCGCAGGGAACGGTCGACTGGATCAACGGTCCCCGTGTCCGGATGGGCCTTTCCGCCGGCAACATGACGGCGGCCGGCGCGCTCGCCGTCTGGCCCAACGCCTTCGGCGCGCCCTTGCGCGGCTGGATGGGCGACCGTTTCATCCGCGGAACCCTGGAAAGCTTCCGCATGGCGGTCGATCTCGACGACCTTGACCTGCGGATGATGCGCGCCCAACACGCGCCGATGGATGACCGCATTTCGATGGATTACGCGTTCCGCGACGCGGCCTTCACCTTCCTCGACGGCGCGCCGCCGGCGCAGGGGGTCAGCGCCAGAGGCCATTCGAGCGGGCGCTCCGCGCGCATCGAGGCGACGACTGGCTATATCGAAGCCCGCGATGGCCACAGGATCGACCTGTCGGACGGCGTCTACGCCACGCCTGATTTCGAAGCCAGGCCGATCGCCTTGATGATCAGCGCCCACGCCCAGGGCGGGGTCGACACATTGGGCGACGTGCTCTCGACGCCCGGCTTTGCTGCGGTGGCGAGCCTGCCGCTCGACCCCAGGACCACCAGGGGCCAGGTCTCGGGCGATTTTACCTTCCGCACCAAGCTCCCGCCGGTTTACGACCCGAGCCTCGCCAGCATCGAGGTCAACGCCACGGTCGCCAATTTCGCAGCCGACCATCTGGTCGGCAAGGCCGGCCTCGAGCAGGGCGCGCTCGCGGTGACGCTGGCGGACGGAATCATCCACGTGGCCGGGACCGGAAAAATTTTCGGCGCGCCGGCGACGCTCGAAGTCACCCGCGACCACAAGCTGCCGGCGCGGGGCGTCATCTCCTTCCCCATGGACGAAGCGGCGCGCGCCAAGGCGGGGCTGAATTTCGGCACGACCGTCGCCGGGCCGGTCGCCGTGAAAATCGCCGGCGACGTCGGCGCGGCGCCTCCCAGGGCCCAGGTCGATCTCGATTTCGTCAAGACGGGTCTGAACGATCCGGTTCCCGGCCTGCTCAAACCGGCGGGGCGCGCGGCGAAGGCGTCCTTTTCCTATGCCGAGGACGCGCGCGGCGCGTCGACCCTGGACAATTTCGTCTACGACGGCTCGGGTCAGAGCGCCAAAGGCGTTGTGCAACTGGCGCCGGACGGCAGTCTGGCGGGCGCCAGGCTTTCCGGCGTGAAATTCTCGCCCGGCGACAATCTGCGTCTCGATATCCAGAAAACGGGCGACGTGATGAAGATCACGGCGCGCGGCGAATCGCTGGACGCGCGGCCCTTCCTGCGTGACCTCACCAGCAGCGGGCCGCGGAGCGGCCGATCGACCGATTTCGATCTCGACCTCAAATCCACGCTTCTGACGGGCGCGAACCGCCAGATCATCTCCGACGCCGAATTTCATCTGGCGCGCAAGGGGAGCGGACAGTTCCAGGACCTGAGCCTGTCAGGAAAGATCGGCGCCGACGCCGTGAAGGGCGCGCTCAGCCGTCCGGACGACGGAGCGCCGCTCTTCACGCTGACCACGACGGACGGCGGCGCGCTGCTCGCCTTTTTCGACTTCTACAGCCACATGCAAGGCGGCGACCTGCGCGCCGCGTTGCGACTCGCCGACAACTCCTTCGCCGGCGTGGTCGATATCAGCAATTTCGTCCTGCAGGGCGAACCCGCCTTGAAAAGCTTCGCCAATTCGGCCGATGCCGGGAAAATCGTCAACAAGGTCAAGCTCGACCCTAATTCGGTGGCCTTCGTCCGCCTGCACGCCGAACTCAAGAAATCGGATGGCCGGCTCTCCGTCAGCGACGGCGTCATCGCCAATTCGGACATCGGCTCAACGCTCGAGGGCTGGTTCGATTTCGACGGCGACACGCTCGATCTCTCCGGCACGTTCGTGCCGGCCTATGGGGTCAACAATCTTTTCGGCAAGCTTCCCGTCCTCGGCCTGGTGCTCGGCGGCGGTCAGCAGGAGGGGCTGATCGGCGTGAATTTCCGCGTCTCCGGCTCGGCCAGCGCGCCGACCCTCTCGATCAATCCGCTTTCCGCGATCGCGCCCGGATTCTTGAGGAAAATCTTCGGCATCCTGCCGAAGTGAGGGGGGGAAGAAAATCAATCTAACGCCGGCTGTTGATTTTTTAAATTTCCTTTTCGCGCGGAAACCTGCAATTTCGCCGGGTTTTCTTGGGGAGGCGCAAGTGATCGACAAGGTGATGATCGACAAGGTGACGATCGACACGGTGATTTTCGACATGGACGGCACTTTGGCGGAGACGGAGGAAGTTCATCGCCAGGCGTTCAACCGCGCCTTCGCCGATCTTGGCCTCGGCTGGAACTGGGACGTTCCGCTTTATCGCCAGTTGCTGAAAGTGACGGGCGGCAAGGAGAGGATCACCCATTTCGTCACGCTCGAAGGCGGCGCAGCCGATCCCGAATTTGTCGCCGAGCTCCACAAGGCCAAGACCGACATCTATACCGCCATGGTCGATGGGGGCGCCGTGCCGCTGCGGCCGGGGATCAAGGAATTCATCGCGGCGGCGCGCGCGCGCGGCCTGACCCTCGCCATCGCCACCACCACCTCCATGCCCAATATCGACGCTCTGCTCACCAGCGCGCTCGGCGCGCAGTGGCGGGACGTCTTTCCCGTCGTCGGGGCCGGGGACATGGTGAAGAAGAAGAAGCCCGCGCCGGATGTCTATGAACTGGCCCTGCGCGAACTGGGCAAGCCGCCGCAACAGTGCGTGGCGATCGAGGATTCGCGCAATGGCGTGCTGGCGGCGCGCGGCGCGGGACTGCCCGTGATCGCCGTGCGCTCGACTTTTTCGAGCGACGACGACTTGACCGGGGCGGCGATCGAACTGCCCAGCTGCGAGGAGCTGAGCCTCGATCTGCTGGAAAGGATCACTCCGCCGTCTTGACGGTTTTGGTGCGCGTCGAGCGGAGCAGAAAACTCGGGACGTGATCGCCCATGCCGACGACCGGGGCGTCATCCTCCTCGCGCTGGCGCGGGGCCTTGCGGCGGGGCTCGTTTTCCGGCGGACGGCTGGCGCGGCGCGAACGCGGCGCCTCCTCGCGCTCGGCCGCCTCGCGCGGCGCCGGGCTCGGCTGCTCGCCGTCGCCGCGGGTGCGGCTTCCGGTCCGTTCGCGCCCGGTTTTTCCGTGTCCAGTTCTTTCGTTTTCCTGGCGCCCGCCGCGTCCGCCGCGCCGCGGCCTTTCGCCGGCGCGCGCCGCGCGCTCGCGGTCGCGCTCGACATGTTCGGCCGGCGGCAACTCTTCGAGGCGCGGCCCCTCCCAGTCGATCTGCCTTTGAATCAACGCCTCGATCTGGGCGATATATTTGAGATCGTGGTCGGTCACGAGGGTGACGGCGTGGCCGGAGCGCCCGGCGCGCCCGGTGCGGCCGATGCGATGGACATAGTCTTCCGGATGGGTCGGCGCGTCGAAATTGAAGACATGGCTGACATCGGGAATGTCCAGCCCGCGCGCGGCGACGTCGGAACAGACCAGAATGTCCACCGCGCCATTCTTGAAGGCGTCGAGCGAGGCCATGCGCGCCCCCTGATCCATGTCGCCATGCAGCGCCCCGACCGGAAAGCCGTGTTTTTCCAGGCTCTTGTGGACGATAGCGACATCGCGCTTGCGATTGCAGAACACGATCGCGTTTTTCAGGCCCTCGGCCGAGCGCAGCAGGCGGCGCAGGGTCTCGCGCTTGTCGCCGCCGCCATGGGAGGCGACCAAAGCCTGGGTGATGGTCGAGAGGGTGCTAGCGGCGCGCGCCACTTCGACGCGGGCCGGATTATGCAGGAATTGCTCGGTCAGGCGGGTGATCTCCGGCGGCATGGTCGCCGAGAAGAACAGGGTCTGGCGGGTGAAGGGCACCAGCTTGCAGATCTTCTCGATGTCCGGGATGAAGCCCATGTCGAGCATGCGGTCGGCTTCGTCGATGACCAGGATTTCTATGCCGGTCAAAAGCAGCTTGCCGCGTTCGAAAAAGTCCAGCAGCCGGCCGGGCGTGGCGATCAGCACGTCGGCGCCGCGCATGATCTTGGTTTCCTGGTCGCCGAAGGAGACGCCACCGATCAGCAAGGCGACGTTCAGCTTGTGTTCGGCGCCATATTTATTGAAACTTTCCTCGACCTGGGCGGCGAGCTCGCGGGTCGGCTCCAGAATGAGGGTGCGCGGCACGCGGGCGCGGGCGCGGCCCTGCTCCAGCCGGGACAGCATGGGCAGGGTGAAGGCGGCGGTCTTGCCGGTGCCGGTCTGGGCGATGCCGAGCACGTCGCGGCCGGCGAGGGCAAGAGGGATGGCCTGCGCCTGGATCGGCGTCGGCGTGGTGTAACCGGATTTTTCAACGGCGCGCAGCACCTTTTCGCTGAGGCCGAGGTTGGTAAATTGCATTAGGGGTCCAAATCGGGTTGAGCGGATCGCGTCTTTGTTGCAGCTCCTGGACGCCGACCCTGACGATCATGTCCTTGGAGCGAATAACGGCCCAAAGCCGGCATGGGATCGTAACGCCGTTTGCCCCGCGCGGGAGCTTGTCCCCGCTGAATGGCGAATAGTTCTGAAACGACGGGCGCGCGCGAATCCAAAGCGCCACGCGGACCATTAGGCCACGCAACGCCAAAGTCAATGAATTTCTGAAATTTCAGCGGTCGCCGCCATTGTCGCGGCAGGGATTGAGCTGGGTCCGCTCGGCGCGGTCGGGGATCGAGCCGGTCGCGCTGTAATCGACGTCGGGATGGCCGCCGGCATGGTGGAAGGCGATGACCGGCAGGGCGCCGTTCTGCGCCAGCATGTCCAGACCATGGGCGCCCAGCACGCTGATGATCGCGACGACGGCGCAAAACAGCGCGATCTTGTCGATGGTTGATCCTCGATTGTCCTCTCTGAACGATTTCATGACGGACATGCTGCGCTCCCGACCTGACCCGAGAATCCTTATCGGTCTTCAAGGTAAACGGCAGGTTAGCGGCAGCCGGCGAATTACCGCAGCTTGATCCGCTCCAGGATCCCGTCGCCCAGGATGAACTGATGATAGAGCGCGATGAGCGCATGGCCGACGACGGTCGCGATCAGCAGATGCGCAAGCAGCTGATGGATTTCCTGGAGCTGATGGGCGAGGTCGCGATTGGCGGCGAACGGCGAGGGAATCTGCATCAGCCCGAGGTCGAGCGTCCGACCCGCGCGCAGAAAAGTGGCGAGGCCGACCAGCGGGACGACCAGCATCAGCAGATAGAGCAGGCCGTGGCCGGCGGCGGCGGCGACGCGGAAGATCGGACCCATGCTGCCGGGATAGTCCGGCGTGGGTGTGGCCTTGCGGGCCACGATGCGGAGGGCGAGCAGGACGAGCAGCGCCAGCCC
The DNA here is from genome assembly GCA_963703385.1 of uncultured Pseudomonadota bacterium. Lineage (GTDB taxonomy): Bacteria > Pseudomonadota > Alphaproteobacteria > Rhizobiales > Beijerinckiaceae > Rhodoblastus. The sequence goes on along the minus strand of OY969816.1, from coordinate 1,396,524 downwards.
GACGACGGCATGGATGTTGACCACCATGGGGCGCACCGGCTTGGCGAAAGAATCGACGCTCAATCCCACGGCGTAGAGGCCGAAGATCATCAGGGCCATCAGCCAATGCAGCAGGATGACCGAAGGCGCAAATTTCTTGTTTTCCGTCGTTTGTCGCATGATTGGCTCCGGAATTTGATGTCATGCGCGAATTTTTCCACGCCCGAATTCCAGGCGGACGACCCTCGCGGTCAGAGATCCACGAGGTCCGCCGCCGCCGCGAAGGCCGCGCGCTCCTGGAGGAAAGCGAAACGCGCCTCCGGCTTGGCTCCCATCAGGCGCTCGACCAATTCCGCCGTCTCCTCGCGGTCCTCCTCGACGATGCCGACGCGCAGCAGGGTGCGCGAAGCGCGCGACATGGTGGTTTCCTTGAGCTGGGCCGGCATCATTTCGCCCAGCCCCTTGAACCGGCTGATCTCCACTTTTCCGCGCCCGGAAAATTCCTTTTTCAACAGTTCGTCGCGGTGAAAATCGTCGCGGGCGTAGGCGACCTTGGCGCCCTGGCTGAGCTTGTAGAGCGGCGGCACGGCGAGATAGAGATGGCCCTGGTCGATCAGCTTGGGCATCTGCCGGTAGAAAAAGGTGATCAGCAGCGAGGCGATATGGGCGCCGTCGACGTCGGCGTCGGTCATGATGATGACCTTGTCGTAACGCAGCTCCTCGGCGCGGTAATGCGAGCCGGTCGCGACGCCGAGCGCCTGGATCAGGTCGCCAAGCTGCTGGTTGGCCGCCATTTTCTCGCGCGATGAACTGGCGACGTTCAAAATCTTTCCGCGCAAAGGCAAAACCGCCTGATTGGCGCGGTCGCGCGCCTGTTTGGCCGAGCCGCCCGCCGAATCGCCTTCGACGATGAAAAGTTCGGAGCCCTGCGCCGAATTGTTGCTGCAATCCGCGAGTTTTCCGGGCAGGCGCAGCTTGCGGGTCGGGCTCTTGCGCGCGACGTCCTTTTCGGCGCGGCGGCGCAGACGCTCCTCGGTGCGCTCGATCGCCCAGTCGACCAGGGCCTTGGCCTGGGCGGGAGAACCCGCGAGCCAATGGTCGAAAGCGTCGCGCATGGCGTTCTCGACGATGCGCGAAGCCTCGGCGCTCATCAGCCGGCTCTTGTTCTGGCCCTGGAACTCCGGCTCGCGGATGAAGACCGAGACCATGGCGGCGCAGCCGGCCATCAGGTCCTCGGCGGTCACGGCGGAGGCGCGCTTGCCCTGGCCGATGCGCTCGGCATGGTCCTTGAGGCCGCGCAGCAGGGCGAGCCTCAGGCCGGATTCGTGGGATCCGCCGTCCGGGGTCGGAATGGTGTTGCAATAGGAATGGATGGAGCCGTCGTCCTCGGCCAGCCAGGTCACCGCCCATTCGAGCGAGCCGTGCCGCTCGGGCTTTTCCACCCGGCCGGTGAAGAACTGCTCGGCGACCAGCGGCTTTCCCTCGATGTCGGCGGCGAGATAGTCCTTGAGGCCGCCGGGGAAATGGAACACGGCCTCGGGCGGCGTCTTGCCGGTGGCGTCGAGCAGGGATTCCGCGCATTTCCAGCGGATTTCGACGCCGCCGAACAGATAGGCCTTGGCCCGCGCCATCTTGAAAACGCGCGCGGGCGAAAAGGTGGATTTCTCGCGGAAAATTTCGGGGTCCGCCTTGAAACGCACCTTGGTCCCGCGCCGGTTGGGCGCGCGACCGATGGTTTCCAGCCCGCCGAGCGGCGCGCCGCGTGAAAAAATCTGGCGGTAGAGGGTCTGCCCGCGCGCCACTTCCACTTCGAGCCGCTCCGCCAGGGCGTTGACCACGGAAACGCCGACGCCATGGAGGCCGCCGGAGGTCTGATAGGCGCCGGAATCGAATTTGCCGCCGGCGTGCAAGGTCGTCATGATGACCTCGAGCGCCGATTTCTTCGGGAATTTCGGATGCGGGTCGATCGGGACGCCGCGCCCGTTGTCGGTCACGGACAGAAAACCTTCGTCATCCATCACGACGTCGATCCGGGTCGCATAGCCGGCGACGGCCTCGTCCATCGCATTGTCGAGCACTTCGGCGAAGAGATGGTGGAGGCCGGTCTCGTCGGTCCCGCCAATATACATGCCGGGGCGCCGCCGCACCGGCTCAAGCCCTTCCAGCACCTCGATCGAGGCGGCCGTATAGCCGGCCTCGCCCAGTGAAACGGTGGCGGACGCCTTTTTCACTTCGACTTTTTTCGTCGGCGCCGGCTTGGGCGCGCCAAAAAGATCCTGTTCGGCCATGATCCAGCGAAAATCTCATCGGGGGCAAATCGTCCCGCAACCACACATTTTCCCCCATTCGCGCGAATCGGGAAAGGCGCGGCCGGACGCCGCTTGTCGCCGGCGTGATTAGCACAAAACCGCGCCGGCTGCGAACAGAACGAAAACAATTTTCATTTTTCCGAAAAACGAAGCGCGCGCTGTCGATAGCTAATTAACTTGGCCGCGCCGCCAAAGAACTGCTAAGCTTTTCCGGGCCGATCCCGCGCGGGAGGTATGATGGCGCCGCGTCTGCTGCTGGTTGACGACGATCCGATCCTGGCGATCCTGGTCTCCGAGTGGCTGTCGGAATCCGGCTGCGAGGTGGTCGGGCCGGCGCGGACGCTCGAGGCGGCGCTGGAACTGGTCGAGAAGGAAGGCGATGCGCTCGACGGCGCTTTGCTCGATGTCGCGCTCGGCCGAGGAGAGTCCTATCCGGTCGCCGACGCCCTGGCGCTGAACGGCGTGCCTTACGCCTTCGTCACCGGCCATGGCCTGGGCGGCGTCGCCCCCGGCTATCGCGACGCCCCGATCCTGACCAAACCGTTCCAGTTCGAGGATTTGCAGCGCATGATCGATCGCCTTGTCGCCATGCGCGGCGGCAAATGATGGGTATTCCCCATGATCGATGCGGAATGCGCGGCCGTCCCGCGGAAACTAATGCGCCGCTTCGCTCCTCAGAAGCCGCGAGAGTTTGCGTCGCAATTGTTCCGCGCTCACCGGCTTGTGCAGCAGTTCGAAGCCGCTCGATGCGATTTCGGCGATATGCTCGGTCGCGGTGTCGCCGGTGAGGATCAGGGTCGGAAAATCATGGCCGGCGCGCCGCGCGATCTCCTTGGCCGCCTCAACGCCGTTCAGGCCCGCGCCGAGGCGATAATCGCTCAACAGGGCGTCGAGACGCCAAAGGCGCGAGGCGGCGATCTCCAGGGCCTCTTCGCCGCTCGACGCGGCAAAAGTCTCGCAGCCCCATTTGCGCACGATATTTTCCAGCCCGTGGCGCAGGATCAGATTGTCCTCGATGATCAGGATGCGGCCGCGGGGATCTTCATAATGCGCCGGCTGGGCCTCGGACGTCTGGGCGCCTTCCGCGGCGGGCAGGGACAGCGAGAAGCGCGAGCCGCGCCCGACCCTTGAGCTGACCTCGATCTGGGCGTCGAGCAGATGGGCGAGGCGGGCGACGATCGCCAGCCCAAGGCCGAGGCCTTTGCCGAGATCGCGGCCGGGGTTGTTGAGCTGGATGAACTCCTCGAAAATTTCCTGCTGTTTTTCCTTCGGCACGCCGACGCCGGTGTCCACCACATCGATCCGCACGCGGTCGCCGCGCCGGCGCAGGCCGATCAGCACGCCGCCGTTCGGGGTGTAGCGGAAGGCGTTCTCGATCAGGTTGCGCAGGGCGCGCTCCAGAAGCGAGGGGTCGGCGAGGGCGTGGAGCGGGCGCTTGATCAACCGCAGCTCCAGGCCCTTGTCGGCGGCCTTGGGCTCATATTCCGACGACAGGCGGCCGAGCAGGGCGCCGAGATCGACCGAGTCGATCGCCGGCGCGACCACGCCGGCGTCGAGCCGGGAAATGTCGAGGATGGCGGTCAGCAGCCCGTTCAGCCCGCCGAGCGCCTGTTTCATCATTCCCACCGTCTCCAGCGCCTTGGGAATGGCGGAGACCTGGCGTTCGATCAGGGCGAGCAGCAGCACCAGCGACTGCACCGGCTGGCGCAAGTCGTGGCTGGCCGAGGCGAGGAATTTGGACTTGGCCCTGTTGGCGCGCTCGGCTTCGAGCGTCGCCGCCCGCAGGGCTTCCTCAAGCTCCTTCTGCTCGGTGATCTCGGTGGCGGCGCCGAACCATTGCACGATGCGGCCGTCGGCGTCGCGATGCGGCATGACGCGAGTCAGGAATGGCCTGAACCTGCCGTCGGCGCCGCGCAGGGGGATGATCATGCCCAGCGGGCGTCCGGTGGCGATCGAGTCCGACCAGCGCTCGAAAATGGCGGACAGGCTGTCGGGATCGACACAGGAGATCCAGCTCAGAGGGGCGGGCTGGCCGGGCGGGGCGCCGGTATAGTCGTACCAGCGTTCGTTGAGCCAGGTGATTTCGCCTTCGGGCGAGGCGATCCAGACCAGTTGCGGAATCGCGTTGGCGAGCGATCGGAAATTCTTCTCGCTCTCGCGCAGGGCGTTTTCGGCCGCGCGAAGCCGGGTGATGTCGAGATCGGTGACGAAAATGCGCTCCGGCTTGCCGCTCGCGTCGATCTCGCTGCTCCAGACGCTTTCGATCCAGCGCTCCTGGCTGTCGTCGCCGATCACGCGATATTCGATCCGGCCGCTCGCGGCGCCGTTGAGGCACTGCTGGATGGCCAGGGTCAGCCGGCGGCGGTCTTCCGGAGGCACATGATCGAGCAGCCCGTTGACGACCTCCACCATTTCGCGGCCCTCCGCCGGCGTCCTGGGCGAATAGCCAAGGACATGCGCGAAATTATCGGCGACATGGACGCGGGCCTCAATCATGTCGAATTCGGCGTAGGTGAGGCCGCCGGCGTCGGCGGCGTGGCGCAGGCGGGTCTGGCTCTGGCGCAGGGCGGCCTCGCTCTCGCGAAGGGCGAATTCGGCGCGCTTGCGTTCGGTGATGTCGGTGCGAATGGCGACGAATTGCCGAGGGCGGCGCCTTGCGTCGAGAAAGGGCACGATGGTCGTGTCCACCCAATAATGGGAGCCGTCCTTGGCGGCGTTGCAGACCTCCCCGCGCCAGACATCGCCGGCCGAGATCGTGCGCCACATCCGGCTGTAAAAATCCCTGGATTGGACGCCGGAATGCATGATCCGGTGGTTCCGGCCGAGCAGTTCATCGCGCGAAAATTGGGAAATCGCGCAGAATTTGTCGTTGGCGTAGGTAATCGCGCCATTCTGGTCGGTCACTTCGACGATCGCGTGCTCGTCGAGCGCGGAAATCCGCGCCTGAAGCTCCAGCCGCCCCTCGGCGGCGCGAAGCTCGCCGAAAATGCGGTGGAGCGCCTCGGCCGCCAAGGCGACGGCGAGGCCGCACAGAACGAAGATCAGCAGCGCCGGGCCGTCGAAGGGCGCGTCCAACGTGAAGGCCAAAGCCTCGGCGCCGGCGCCGCCGAGGATCAGCGCCGTGAAGCCGGCGCGAAAGCCGCCAGCCACAGCCGCGGCGATCATGGCCGGATAGAGCGCCAGGAACGGCGACGAAGCGGCGCGCGCCGCGATCAGGCCGGCCTGGCCGCCGACGCCGGCCGCGGCGGCGAGCAGTCCGACGCCGAGGGGAAAGGCGAGCGGCGCCCGGCGGCGCAGAGCGGCGATTCTGGCCAGCGGCGCCCGTGTCATGGACAGCCAGTCGCCTGCGTCCCTGTCGGGATCGCCGTGATCCCCGGCGGCGAATTCAGATTGCCCCTCATGCCGCACGCTGCACCTGCCCAAATGGCTCGACAAAAAATCGCGCGACCGAAAAAACGAGCATTAAGCAACGGCCCGTCGTCCGGGAAGGGCTCTTTCTACACCATATGGGCGCAAATCCCAATTGGGCGCCGCCTGCCGGCCTGGCGCCGAGCGGATCTGTCCGGCAAGGAACGGGTCTTCGCACCGTTCCCTTGCGGGCGGCGCCCGGCTGAAGGTTCGCGGGCGGCAAATGTGAAAGGAAATTTATTTGCCTGACCCTGCGCCCGCGCGCTAGAGCAACGGCGGCCAGCCTGGTTTGGCGGAAGGCGGACGGAGTCTTCGGACGACGATCCTGCCGGAGCCAATACCGAGCCAACAGATTTTGGCGGGAAATCGTCGGCGCGCCAACGAGTTCCCGCCCAGGAAGAAAACGGCGCGCAACGCCCGACCGGCCGGGGCGGAGTCGCTGAAGCGCGCACAGGGACGACCCGATGAACAAAACCGAACTTCGCGCCACGATTTCCCTTGCCGCCGTATTCGCGACGCGGTTGCTTGGCCTGTTCATGATCTATCCGATCTTCATGCAATACGCCCGCGGCCTGTCCGGCGCGAACCCGCGAATGATCGGGCTCGCGCTCGGCGCCTACGGGCTGACGCAGGGCCTGCTCCAGATCCCGCTCGGGCTGCTCTCCGACCATATCGGCCGCAAGAAGGTGATCGTCGGCGGCCTGTTGCTGTTTGGCTTCGGCAGCGTCGTGGCCGCGCTCGCCACCTCGATCGAGGGCGTCATGCTCGGCCGCATTCTGCAGGGAGGCGGCGCCGTCGGCTCATCGATCCTGGCCATGGTGGCGGATCTCACCCGCGAAGAGGTGCGAACCCGCGCCATGGCGGTGGTCGGGATCACCATCGGCTTTTCCTTCGCCTTCGCCGTTCTCGTCGGCCCGCCGCTCGCCGCGGCCTATGGGTTGTCCGGGATGTTCTGGATCACCGCCGGATTCGCCCTCGCCGGCGTCGCGATCACGCTGCTGCTGACGCCGACGCCCGATCACACCGTTTCCCGCGGCGTCAACTGGCCGACCTTCAAGCGGGTGTTGCAGGACGGCGAATTGCTGCGGCTCGATTTCGCCATCTTCATCCTCCACGCCGTCCTGACGGCGAGTTTTTTGGCCATTCCGTCGGTTTTGAAGAATGCGTTGCATTTGCAGGCCGGGGACGAGTGGAAATTCTATCTTCCGGTCATGGCCGTGGCCATGACGCTGATGGTTCCCGCGATCATCGTCGCCGAGACCCGCGGACGCATGAAAGAGGTTTTCGTCGCCTCGATCGCCGTGATCGCCGCGAGTCTGGCGGCGCTTGCCGCCGCGCCGTCGAGCGCCGTCGCCGTCGTCGCGGCGATGACGGCCTTTTTCACCGCCTTCAACGCCATGGAGGCGATGTTGCCGTCGCTGGTGACCAAAGTCGCGCCCGCCACCGCCAAGGGCGCCGCCACCGGCGTCTATTCGAGCTCGCAGTTCCTCGGGATTTTCGTCGGCGGCGCCGCCGGGGGGATGATGTTCGCGGCGAAGGGCGTTTTCGGCGTGCTCGGCCTGACCGTCGCGCTGACGCTGATCTGGCTGGCGGTCGCGGCTGGCATGCGCCGCCCGGCGCAGCGGCGGAACAGGACGGCGGAGGTCCAGGCGGGAATCGAAAAGGCCTGACGGCGCCGCGCCGTTCCGGTTGCCGATTTTGCCGCGCGGCCTCTGGCGGATCGGCCAAAGCCTTCCCTATATTCCGCAGGCGCGCAATTTCGCGCGGCCTTTGGGCAGTCATTTGCAAACTGGGGGCGAGCTGATGAAACTGACCAGGATTGGCGTGGTTCTCTCCATCTGCGGCGTCGCCGCGCTCGCGGCGCCCAACGCCGAGGCGAAGGGCTGCATTCGCGGCGCGGTCGCCGGCGGCATCGCCGGCCATGCGGTCGGCCATGGGGTCACCGGCGCGGTCGCCGGCTGTCTCGCCGCGCGGCATTATTACAAGCACAAGGAACAGCAGGAGCAGCAGATGCGGCGGCAGCAGGGCGCGCCGGCGCAATGACCTGAAGATCAAACAAAAAGGGCGACCTGTCAGGTCGCCCTTTCGCATTTTCTGAGCAAAAACTCAGCAGGAATAATACATGTCGAACTCGACCGGGTGCGGCGTCATTTCCATGCGATAGACCTCCTGCATCTTCAGCTCGATATAGCTGTCGATGAAGTCGTCGTTGAAGACGTCTCCGGCCTTGAGGAAGGCGCGGTCCTTGTCGAGATTGGCGAGCGCGTCGCGCAAGGATCCGCAAACCGTCGGGATCTTCTTCAGCTCGCGCGGCGGCAGGTCGTAGAGGTCCTTGTCCATCGCCGGGCCGGGATCGATCTTGTTCTTGACGCCGTCGAGGCCGGCCATCAGCATGGCCGCGAAGGCGAGATAGGGATTGGCGGCCGGATCGGGGAAGCGAACCTCGACGCGCTTGGCCTTCGGGTTGTTGGTCCACGGAATGCGGCAGGAGGCCGAGCGGTTGCGCGCCGAATAGGCCAGCAGAACCGGGGCCTCGAAGCCCGGGACCAGACGCTTGTAGGAGTTGGTCGAGGGATTGGTGAAGCCGTTCAGGGCCTTGGCGTGCTTGATGATGCCGCCGATGTACCACAGGCATTCCTGGCTGAGGTCGGCGTATTTGTTGCCCGCCATCACCGGCTTGCCGCCCTTCCAGATCGACTGGTGGACATGCATGCCCGAGCCGTTGTCGCCATAGACCGGCTTGGGCATGAAGGTCGCGGTCTTGCCATAGGAATGGGCGACCTGGTGGATGGCGTATTTGTAGATCTGCATGTGGTCGGCCATGGTGGTCAGCGTGCCGAACTTGAGACCGAGTTCGTGCTGGGCCGAGGCGACTTCGTGATGGTGCTTCTCGACCTTGGCGCCCATGGCCGCCATGGCCGCGAGCATTTCGCCGCGCATGTCCTGGGCGGAATCGACCGGCGGGACCGGGAAATAGCCGCCCTTGGTGCGGACGCGGTGGCCGAGGTTGCCGCCCTCATAGGGGGTGTCGGAATTGGTCGGCAGTTCGGTCGAATCGAGAACGAAGCCGGTGTTGTAGGGTTCGGCGCTGAAGCGCACGTCGTCGAAGACGAAGAATTCGGCTTCCGGGCCGAAGAAGGCGGTGTCGCCGATGCCGCTGTTCTTGAGATAGGCTTCGGCCTTCTTGGCGATGCCGCGCGGGTCGCGGTGATAGGGCTCGCCGGTCAGCGGTTCGAGCACGTCGCAGATGATGGACAGGGTCGAAGCCGAGAAGAAGGGATCGATCGTCGCGGTGGAGGGATCGGGCATCAGCTTCATGTCGGATTCGTTGATCGCCTTCCAGCCGGCGATCGACGAGCCGTCGAACATCATGCCTTCCGAGAAGAACTCCTCATCGACGAGAGTAATGTCGAAGGTGACATGCTGCCACTTGCCGCGTGGGTCCGTGAAGCGGAGGTCGACATATTTAATGTCTTCGTCCTTGATCTTTTTCAGTAGTTCCTTGGCAGTCGTCATTGATGCGCCTCTTCTTTTGAGATGACGTTGAAGGAGATAAGTTCGGGGTGGGCGGGGTCAGACCGCGTCGGGGCCGGTCTCGCCGGTGCGGATTCGGATGGCGCCCTCGATATTGGAAATGAAAATCTTGCCGTCGCCGATGCGGCCGGTCTGGGCGGATTTGCGAATGGCTTCGACGGCGCGGTCGACGGCTTCGTCCGTCAGAACCAGTTCGATTTTGACCTTGGGAAGGAAGTCCACGACATATTCGGCGCCGCGATAAAGCTCGGTATGGCCCTTCTGGCGCCCAAAACCCTTGGCTTCGGTGACGGTGATTCCATGAAGCCCGGCTTCCTGGAGAGCTTCCTTCACCTCGTCGAGTTTGAAGGGCTTGATGATCGCTTCGACTTTTTTCATGCCTGGGCGGTTCTCCAGTCTTGCGCGCCGGCTTGCCGCTCCGTTTCGCGTTCGACGCAAGCCTCATAGCACCGCGCCGCGCGACAAGAAAGCGTCGGCGCGGACATTTTGGCGTCATTTTGATCGAATCGGCGGCAAATTGACCATTGGTTGATAAAAAATACCCGAAAATCGCTCATTTCAGGCCCCTGATGCGCCTTGCGCCGGGCCGGTGGCGAGCGGCAGGTCGGCGCAGCCGCCCCAATCGGCCCAGGAGCCGTCATAGACCGGCGCCGTTTCGCGGCCCAGCGCGGCGAGCGCCAGCGACAGGATCGCGGCGGTGACGCCCGACCCGCAGGTCGTGAGAATCGGCCGGGAAATATCGACTCCCGCATCGGCGAAAGCGGTCGCCAGCTCGTGCGGCGGCTTCAGCCGGCCGTCGGTCAGCAGCGCCTCCCAGTGGAGGTTGAACGAGCCGGGAATCCGGCCGCGGCGCACCCCGGGGCGGGGCTCGATTTCCTCGCCGCGAAAGCGCCCGGCCGAACGCGCGTCGACGATCTGCGGGGCGTTGGCTTCGCCGGCCCGTCCGCTCGCCGCCTTGACGTCGTCGCGCGTGGCGACCAGGGCATGATCGAGCCGGCAGGTGAAATGGCGGGCTTGTGGACAGGCCTCGCCCTCGGCGATCGCGCGCCCTTCCGCGATCCATTTCGGCAGGCCGCCGTCGAGGACGGAAACGTCGTGCTTGCCGAAGGCGCGAAAAGTCCACCACACGCGCGGCGCCGAATACAGGCCGTGGCTGTCATAGACGACGATCGAGAAGCCGTCGCCGATCCCGAGCTTGCGCATGGCGCTGGAGAAGGCGACCGGATCGGGCAGCATATGCGGCAGGTCGGTCGATTTGTCGGCGATGGCGTCGATGTCAAAGAAAACCGCGCCAGGAATGTGCCGCGCGCAGAATTCTTGCGCCGCGTTGCGGTTGGCGTCGGGCATGTGCCAGGAGGCGTCCACGACGGCGATCCCCGGCGCGCCAAGATGCTCGCTGAGCCAGTCGGTGGAAACAAGATGAGTCTCGGTCAAGAGCCCCTCCTTTTTGCGATCAGATTAAAGGCTTTGGCCGAAAGATAGAAGTACTTGGAGAGGGGGGCCGTGGGAGTCGGCGCGGCTGCCGGGGGGATTTCCATAAGTTGGAAGCGGAAATGGTCGCCCGCGCCGATTTTTGGGCGGCAATGCGCGGAATTGGTGTGGATAGCGTCAATCTCATGGCGAAAGCGCTCGCCGGTCTTCGATCAAAAGGCTACCATCAGACACGACCGAAGAAACACCACAATACCACTATAATCCTGAGCCCTATAATCCTGGATAATCGTGACGTTCGGCATCATGGTTTTTCGCGGCGACGACCGACAGCTGGATTTTTTTGAGCGCCCTGAAGTCGCGGCGGCCGTCGCGTCCTTATCTGACGCTGGCGTGGAAGCGCGGGGGGCGGTCTTCACACGGCGTGAAGTCGTGGAATTCATCCTTGATCTGACAGGCTACACGGCAGATAAGCCTCTGCATCGGGCGAGGTTACTCGAGCCGTCAATGGGGCGGGGAGACTTCCTGACGCCGGCGATCGAGCGGTTGCTCGAGGCCTATTTCCGAGAAAGCGCCGAGAAAGGCGATATCGTCAAAGACCTGGCCGACTGCATCGTGGCGGTAGAAGTTCATCGTGCCAGCTATGAACAAACGCGCGGTCTTGTCGTGTCAACTTTGACAGCGAAGGGCGTATCGCCAGCGGAAGCACAGGCGCTATGCGGTTGCTGGCTCCGGCTAGGCGATTTTCTCCTGCTGCCGCACGATCGAGAATATACGCATGTGATCGGCAATCCGCCCTATGTGCGACAGGAACTGATCCCGGACGCGCTGATGGCTGAGTATCGGCGGCGATACAGGACGATTTTCGATCGCGCGGACATTTATGTGCCATTTTTCGAACAGTCTCTGTCGCTGCTTACGCCGGATGGCCACCTTGGCTTCATCTGCTCGGATCGATGGACGAAAAACCGCTATGGCGGCCCATTGCGAGAACTGGTCGCCGATCATTTCCACCTGAAATATTTCGTCGACATGGTGGGAGCCGATGCATTCCTGTCCGATGTAATCACCTATCCTGCGATCGTTGTTATCAGCCGTGAAAAATCCGGTCCAACACGCATTGCCGCTCAGCCGCGGGTCAATGTTGAAACGCTCGGCGAACTCGCCCATGCGATAACGGCAAACAAGCTTGACCGTGGCACCGGCGTTCAGGAAGTCGCGCGCGTTCCGGTCGGTTCACGACCCTGGATGCTCGGCGACCCCGGCTCACTTGAACTTTTGCGCCGCCTCGAACGTCAATTTCCCGCACTCGAGGAAGCCGGTTGCAAGGTCGGAATTGGCGTGGCGACGGGGGCCGACCAGGTTTTCGTCGGGCTTTTCGAGGCGCTCGACGTTGAAGCGGAATGCAAACTTCCGCTCGTAATGACGCGGGACATTCTCACCGGTTCAATCAAGTGGCGCGGACTGGGAGTTATTAACCCTTTCGGGCCTGATGGAAAGCTCGTACCTTTAAAGAATTATCCAAAGCTCAAGGCCTATCTCGATCGCCATGGCGCCTCCATTCGCGCGCGACACGTCGCGAAAAAGAACCCTGCGAACTGGTATCGGACAATCGACCGGATTTACCCCGAGCTCGTCAACGTCCCGAAACTGCTGATTCCCGATATCAAGGGGGAAGCGCACATCGTTTTCGAACCGGGGAAGCTCTACCCGCACCACAACCTTTATTTCATTACGTCAAACGATTGGCATTTGCATGCGCTGCAAGCGGTGCTGCTGTCGGACGTGACGCGGCTTTTTATCGCTTCCTATTCGACAAAGATGCGTGGGGGGTATTTGCGCTTTCAAGCGCAATATTTGCGCCGCCTGCGGCTTCCGCTGTGGCGGGATGTGCCGCCCAAGATACGCAAACAGCTGATCAGCGCAGGGAAAACGCGTGATTTGGCCGCATGCAACGATGCAGCGGGAATGTTATACGGTTTGAGCGTTAGCGAGCGGCAAGCCCTCGGGAGCCAGATTGGGGCCGCGTGTGCCGCTTGATCTTGCCGATTACCGGAGGAGGAAAGCCAGGGAAGCTATAAAGGCCTTCTGGGGCAACCGTGCAGCGGCAGTGGCGAAGCAAAACGAACTTGGCCGCGCCGACCAAGGCGAGCGAGCGGGCGTCACGGCGGGCAAGAACATGGATGGTTTTATCACCCTGATTTAAGACGTGATCCGCGCCAACGGACTTACAGACGCTCATATGATGATGGATCGCCGCGTATTGATGCTGCCGGGATTTTTTCGTCCGACGAAACTGTGGGATTTGCTGATTATCAACGAGGGCCGCCTCGTTGCCGCGCTTGAGCTGAAATCACAGGTGGGACCGTCGTTCGGCAATAATTTCAATAACCGAACCGAGGAAGCGATTGGCGCGGCAATCGATTTTTGGACGGCCTTCAGGGAAGGGGCTTTTGGCGATGCGCCTCGTCCGTTTGTGGGTTGGTTGATGCTGGTTGAAGACGGGTCGAAGTCGCGGTCGCCGGTGCGCGACGGGTCGGCGCATTTTCCTGTGTTTCCAGAATTTCGCGGCGCATCGTACCTTGAGCGATACAATATCCTTTGCCGCAAGCTGACACAGGAAAGCCTTTACACGGTGGCTGCGGTCATGGCGTCGCCGCGTTCGGCGGCTGAGACAGGTGAATTTACCGATCTTTCGGAAATGACGAGCCTCAAAACGTTCGTCACCAGCCTTGCGGGCCATATTGCTGCGGAAGCATCGCGATAGAAACGGATTCCAGGCTCAAATGGCCTCGGCCTCATCACGCCAGCCAGCCCGGAACCGGCAAACCCTTCCCGCGCAAAAAATCCGGATTGAAGAGCTTCGACGCATAGCGCGCGCCGGAATTGCCCAAAATCGTCACGATGGTCTTGCCGGGGCCGAGGTCGCGGGCGAGGCGGATCGCGCCGGCGACATTGATCGCGGAGGAGCCGCCGAGCAGCAGGCCCTCATTTTTGGCGAGGTCGAACAGGATCGGCAGGGCCTCGTCATCGGGAATTTGGAAGGCGATGTCGATCGGCGCGTCCACCAGATTGGCGGTGATCCGGCCCTGGCCTATCCCTTCCGTGATCGAGGAGCCGGAGGATTTCAGCTCCCCGGTGGTGTAATAGGCATAAAGCGCGGCGCCCATCGGGTCGGCGAGGCCGATTTTTATCTCCGGATTGCGCGCCTTGAGCGCCCGGCCCACGCCGGCCAGCGTGCCGCCGGTGCCAACCGCGCAAATAAAACCGTCGAGCTTGCCGCCGAGCTGGTCGTAAATTTCCGGGCCGGTGCTTTCCTCGTGCCCCTGCCGGTTGGCGACATTGTCGAACTGGTTGGCCCAGACCGCGCCGCCGGGGTTTTTCCGCGCCAGCTCTTCCGCCAGCCGGCCGGAATATTTCACGTAATTGTCGGGGTTGGCATAAGGGACGGCGGGGACCTCGATCAGCTCGGCGCCTTGCAGGCGCAAAAAACTTTTCTTCTCTTCCGACTGGGTGTCGGGAATGACGATGAGGGTGCGAAAGCCGAGCGCATGGGCGACCAAAGTCAGGCCGATGCCGGTATTGCCCGCTGTGCCCTCGACGATGGTCCCGCCCGGTTTGAGCGCGCCGCGCTCAATGGCGTCGTGGACGATGGCCAGCGCCGCGCGGTCCTTGATCGAGCCGCCGGGATTCATGAATTCCGCCTTGCCGTAGATGTCGCAGCCGGTGGCGAGCGAAGCGGCGCGCAATTTGATGAGCGGCGTGCCGCCGATGGCGTCGAGAACCGATGACGTGACTTTCATGACCTACCCGATGAATTTTAGGCCAAGCTAACGGCGCGGGTCGCCGGCGGCAAGCGCGGCGTCGAGGGGCGTGATGCCGTGGCCTTCTTCATCGAGGATATAGGGGGATCGCGCGAAAGTCCGCCCGGAGCGCGCCTGAGCCGGCTTGATCGCCTGGAACAGCGTGCGAAAAAGTGGATGCCGGTTTTTCGCAAAAAAAACGCTGCGGAAACAAAGGAATTTAGAGCCGATTGCGATTTCGACCGAATCGCAATCGGCTCTAGTCTTCCGCGGACAAAGGCGCCGCGACCTGCTCCAGCGGCTTGCGCTCCGCGGCGACGGCGAAGGCCCCCGCGACCACGGCCGCCGCCAGCATCAGGAGCGCGGCGAACAAATAGCCGGCGGACAGGCTCGCGCGCTCGCCGCTGGCGATCAAACGGCCGAAGAGGAAAGGCGCGGCGACGCCGCCGATCGCGGTGGCGAAAGCATAAAACAATCCGATCGCCAAAGCGCGAATTTCGATCGGAAAGGTCTCGCTGACGGTCAGGTAGGCGGCGCTCGCCGCCGCCGAACCGAAGAAGAAAACCGCCATCCAGCCAAGGGTTTGCGTGACCGCGCCGAGGAGATCGGCCTGGAACATCAGGGCGCAGGCGATGAGCAACGCGCCGGACAGGCCATAGGTCAGGGCCAGCATCAGCCTGCGGCCCCAGACGTCGAACAGTCTTCCCAGAACGAGGGGGCCGAGGAAATTGCTGATCGCGAAGGTCAGGACATGCCAACCGACATGGTCCGGCCGCACATGGTAGAATTTCGTCAGCACCAAGGCGTAAGTGAAAAAGATCGCGTTGAACAAAAAGGCCTGCGCGGCCATCAGCGTCACGCCGACCATGGTGCGCCGGCGGTAGCGCCGGAACAGGACGTCGAGAACCTCGCGGACCTTTGTACGGTGGCGCGCGCGCAGGCGGATCGGCCCTTCGTCGGGCGGCGCGAGAGCGAATCCCTTGTCCCGGAAGCGCTGCTCGATCGCCGCCACGGTATTTTGCGCCTCCGCCTCGCGACCGTGCAGGGCCAGCCAACGCGGGCTTTCCGGAACGTGCCGGCGCAGGAGAAAGACGACGACGCCGAGACCCGCGCCGGTCAGGAAGGCGAGCCGCCAGCCGATTTCCGGCGAGAGCAGCGCCGGATTGAGCAACACGACCGCGACGATCGCGCCCAGGGCCGCGCCCAGCCAGAAACTGCCGTTGACGACCAGATCGGTGAAGCCGCGATAGCGCGCCGGCACCAGCTCCTGGATCGTCGAATTGATCGCCGAATATTCGCCGCCGATCCCTGCCCCGGTCAGCAGCCGGAAGGCAAGAAAGCTCGCCTTGCTCCAGGCGAGCCCGGTCAAGGCGGTGGCGGAGAGATAAAGCGCGATGGTGGTGAAAAACAGCTTTTTGCGGCCGAGTTGGTCGGTGAGCCAGCCGAAGAATATGGCGCCCACGACCGCGCCGGCGAGATAGGCGCTTCCCGCAAGGCCGATGTCGGCGTCGGTCATGGCGAGCGACGGACTGGCTCTCAGGGCGCCGGCGACCGAGCCGGCCAGCGTGACTTCGAGCCCGTCGAGAATCCAGGTGACGCCAAGCGCGACGATCACCAGCCGATGAAAACCGCCCCAGGGCAGACGCTCCAGCCGCGCCGGAATGTCGGTCTCGATGACTTTGCCTTGGTCCGGCGCGCAGGTCGTGCGCAAGAGGCTCTCCCACGCCGGAATCGATCAGGATCGATCGGTCTTGCTTCGCCCATTATAATCAAAAGTCCGGCTGTTTTCCCGACAGAAAGATTTGCCCGATCCCTTCGGTGTCGAGCACGACCAATTCGCCCGGCGCCAGATCGTCCGGCAGCGTCAGGGCGCCGATCGAAACCCGATGCAGCGCCGTGACATGATTGCCGAGCGCCGCGAACATGCGCCGGACCTGGTGATAGCGGCCTTCATGCAAGGTCAGCAGGGCCGCGCGTTCGTCCAGGATTTCCAACTGCGCCGGCAGCAGCGGTTTGTCCTCGCCTTCCAGAATCAGCGTTCCTGCGGCGAAAATTTGCGCTTCATCGCCGCGCAAAGACCGGTCGAGCGAGGCGCGATAGGTTTTGGGCGTGGAAAGCCGCGGCGAGATGATCTTGTGCAGCAGGGCGCCGTCGTCGGTCAGCAGCAGCAGGCCGGAGCTGTCCTTGTCGAGCCGCCCCACCGTCGAAATCGCCGGATTGCGCCGGCGCCAGCGTCCGGGCAGGAGCGAATAGACCAGCGGGCCCGATTCCTTGCGCGAACAGGTGACGCCGAGCGGCTTGTTCATCATCAGCACGACGCCGGGCAGGGGATCGAGTTCTTCGCCCTTCACGCTGAGCCGCGCAGGAAGCGTCGGGTCGAGGGCGATCCTTCGCTCGACGTCGCGCAAAATTTCGCCATCGAGACGGATGCGCCCGGCGCGGGCGAGCACCAAAATTTCGCGCCGCGAGCCATAGCCGAGATTGGCGAGCAGGCGGTCGAGTCGGATGGTCTTCCCGCTCATCTGATCGCCTCGATCACCTTGAAACCGCCTTCCTCGGCGATCAGCGACACCGAGCGGAAGTTTTTCGCCAGCGCGGCCTCATAGGGGAGATGGCGGTTGGCCACCAGCCGGCACCGCCCGCCGGGGCGCAGATTGGCCGCGGCGCTGGCGATGAAGCCGCGGCCAAGCTCTTTGGCTTCCTTGCCCGATTCATGGAAGGGCGGGTTCATGGCGATGAAATCGAACGGCCGGTTTTTAAAAGCCCGCACATCGGCCCAGAGAATTGTCACGCGCGGATCGGCGACATTGCGGGCGCAAAGCTCGGTCGCGCGCCGGTCGATATCGACCAGAACAAGCGATTTCACTTTTGGCGAGGCCAGAATCCCGTGGGCGACGACCCCGAGGCCGCAACCGAAATCGGCGCCATGGCCGGAAAAATCCGGCAAGTTGCGGATCAGCAGAGCCGAGCCGGGGTCGATCCTGTCCCAGGAAAACACCCCGGGCTGGGTCCACAGGCCGAGGGATTGCGAAAAGCGCGGCGCCCCGGCTTCGATCGCGGCTTGTATCTCGGCGGGGGCGCCCCGGGCGCCCGCGGCGCAGAGCCGATGATGGCGCTTCGAATGCTCTACGCTCGGGCAGCCGAACTCGGCCAGTTCCTTTGCGATCCGGCCGCCGCCCTTGTCCTTGGGCGCCATGACGAGGAAGGGCGCGCCGGGGGCCAGCGCCCGCAGGGCAAGCGCGAGCGCGGTGCGGCGCTCGACGGCGCCGGGCGGGGCGAGCAGGACCAGATTGGCCAGCGCGCCGGGCGGGACCAGCGCGAAGTCTTCGGCCCCCGGAACGAGGGGCGAGAACTGGCGCGCGCCGGGCGCAATCTGGGCGAGGTCCGGCGGCGGCGCGCCAAAAACATTGTCGTAGATCATGCTCTCCCCGGACGATCGGGATAAGCGCGTTCTGGCCGATTTAGGGACACGGGAAAGACCGCGCGATCGAGGGGAAAAGTGGCTCCCTGAGCAGGACTTCGAACCTGCGACCCAGCGATTAACAGTCGCTTGCTCTACCGGCTGAGCTATCAGGGATCGCGCTTGCGATGGGCGCCGTATAGCAGTGAAGAATCCGATTGAAAAGACTTAAAAAAGGAAAATTCGCGACCGGCGCCCGCCAAGCCCCGGAGAAGCCCCCGAAGAAGCCCGCAGAGCCCGCACAAGAAAATGTGATGGCTGCGAGAAATTTGCGAAAACCCGCGCGCCGGGGGGCACATCCCTTCAACCCTCTGACAATGAACGAAATTTAGCGCCGAAGGCGCCGACCGTGGCCGCGGGCCTTGATGGCATGGCTGACGTCACATGATTGACGCGCAACTCTGATTGCGGCTTTATGGGGGCGAACCTCACGTGAAGATTGCCAGATGCGTCAAATTGGCTCCCGACCGCTGACCGGCGCTGAAAAGCAGCGCCGCCACCGTGAACGCGTAAAAGCCCGCCTCGCCGAAGCCGAGCGCCTCAAGGCGCTGCTTGGCGTTGGAACCAGCGAGTTTTGTGCTGGGCTGGCAGCCTTTTACGACAATATTTTGGCGGATCTCGGCGCGACCATGGAGGAACGCGACCTTCTGAACGCCGAGCGTCCGGCGATTTAAAGCGAAATGCGCGTGGCGCTGGAGGCGCGCGCCCGCAACGATCTCGAACGGGCAAGGGCGACGGCGCGCAAGAGCGCAACGCGCGGCGTTGTCCGGAGCCATGAGAAGAAGGCGAGTTAGCCTTCGAGCTTGCGGCCGAGCCTTCCGGCGAGATCCTGGATAAATTGGAACGCCACGCGGCCCGACCGCGACCCGCGAGTGATCGCCCATTCCAGCGCCTCGGCGCGAATTTGCTCCTCGGGCGCCTCGAGCCGGTAATGGTCGACATAGCCGAACACCATGGCGAGATAATCGTCCTGGCTGCATTTGTGGAAGCCGAGCCACAGCCCGAAGCGATCCGACAGCGAAACTTTCTCCTCGACCGCCTCGCCCGGATTGATCGCGGTGGAGCGTTCGTTGTCGACCATGTCGCGCGGCAGGAGGTGGCGGCGGTTGGAGGTCGCGTAGAACAGGACATTGGCGGGCCGCCCTTCGACCCCGCCTTCGAGCGCCGCCTTGAGCGACTTGTAGGAGGCGTCGCCGCCGTCGAAGGACAGGTCGTCGCAGAAGACGATGAAGCGCCGGTCGGCGTCGCGCAGCAGGGCCATCAAGGCGGGCAGCGATTCGATGTCCTCGCGGTGGATTTCGATCAGCAAGAGGCCGGAGAAATCCGGCGTTCCGGCCAGGCGCGCGTCGACGTCGGCGTGAACGGCCTTGACCAGCGACGATTTGCCCATGCCGCGCGCGCCCCACAGCAGCACATTATTGGCCGGCAGGCCGCGGGCGAAACGCTCGGTGTTGCTTGAGAGCTGGTCGCGCAGATAATCGACCCCGCGCAGCAGGCCCAGGTCCACGCGACTGACCTTTTTCACCGGGGCGAGCGCTTCCGCCTCGGCGCGCCAGACGAAGGCGTCGGCGGCGGCGAAATCGGGCCGGGGCGGGGGCGGCGGGCTCAACCGCTCCAAGGCTTCGGCGATGCGGGCCAGCAGGTTTTCGGTCGAATCGGGAGCGGTCAAGGCGGCCAGGGGGAAAATTGCGGACGCCTTGCTCTAAGCCGTTGCTAGACCATTTTCAAGTTTCATGGAAACATGAAAATGGTCTAGATTCTTGTTTTAACGCGTTTTCTTAACGCGAACCGGGTTCCACTTCGCTTGAAAACGCTCTAGCGCCGCCTCAAGCGCATTCATGCGCCGGCGGACCTGCAATCAAGACGCTCTTGCCCGACCCTCACGGCGTTCGGCTGACCTGCCCGTCGAGAAAAATCAGCTTCCCGGCGTCGTCGGCGCGCCAATAGACATAGGCGTCGGGCTCGCCCCAGCGCCGGCTGATCCAGCGGGCGCCGAAGACGCTCTCGTCATCGGGGCAGGGCGGGAATCTCTGGAAACCTTGCGCGGTCAGCAGCGCTGCAAGCGCGCCCGCGTCCGAGCCGAGCGGAAAGTTCTGGCGCAATTTTCGCCCGAGCGCGGCGGGCGGCGGGACGCCCTGTCTCAGCCGCGCCCTTTGTTCCTGGAGCGTGCCCGCCGGGCAGGGCGCGCCGCGCATCCCGTCGTCGGAAAGGTCCGCGATCAGCGCCGGAGCCGGCGCTCGGCCGCCCGACAGCCAGAATGCCGCGCCGACGAGCGCGAACAAGGTCAGAAGGACGACAGCGAGCCTCACTCAGCCCTCCATGCCGCCCTTGGCGAGAAAATTTTCCAGCCAGTGGATGTCATAGACGCCGTCCTGGATGTCGGCGTTGCGCACCAGGGCGCGGAACAAGGGCAAAGTGGTGTCGATCCCGTCCACGATGAATTCATCGAGCGCGCGGCGCAGGCGCATCAGCGTCTCGATGCGGGTGCGCCCCTGAACGATCAGCTTGCCGACGAGAGAATCGTAATAGGGCGGGATCGTATAGCCCTGATAGACCGCCGAATCGACGCGCACGCCGACGCCGCCCGGCGGGTGGTAATAGAGAATCTTGCCGGGCGAGGGGCGGAAGGTCGCCGGGTTTTCGGCGTTGATGCGGCATTCGATGGCGTGGCCGCGCAGTTCGAGATCGGCCTGGGCGAAGCTCAGCGGCGCGCCGCTGGCGATCTTGATCTGCTCAACCAGCAGGTCGAGCCCGGAAATCATTTCGGTGATCGGATGCTCGACCTGAATGCGGGTGTTCATCTCGATGAAGAAGAACTCGCCGTTCTCGTACAGGAACTCGATGGTTCCAGCGCCCGAATATTGCAGCTTGCGCATGGCGTCGGCGCAGATTTCGCCGATGCGGTTGCGCTGGTCCTGGTTCAGCGCCGGCGAGGGCGTCTCCTCGAGCACCTTCTGGTGGCGGCGCTGCAGTGAACAGTCGCGCTCGCCGACATGGACGGCGTTGCCCAGCCCGTCGCCGAGGATCTGGATTTCGATATGGCGCGGCTTTTCGAGATATTTTTCCAAATAAACCGCGTCGTCGCCGAAGGCCGCCCTGGCCTCGGCGCGCGCAACGGCCAAAGCCTCCGACAGATCGACCGCGGTCCGCGCGACCTTCATGCCGCGCCCGCCGCCGCCGGCGGCCGCCTTCACCAGCACCGGAAAGCCGATGTCCTCGGCGATGCGCATGGCCTCGTCGTCGTCGGTCACCCCGCCTTCGGAGCCCGGCACGCAGGGAATGCCGAGCGCCCGCGCGGTGCGCTTGGCCTCGATCTTGTCGCCCATGATGCGGATATGCTCGGCCTTGGGGCCGATGAAACCGATGTTGTGGTCGGCGAGAATTTCCGCGAATTTGGCGTTTTCCGACAGGAAGCCGTAGCCGGGATGGACGGCGTCCGCGCCGGTGATCTCGCAGGCCGCGAGCAAGGCCGGGATGTTGAGATAAGAGTTCGCGCGCCGCCGGCGGGCCGATGCAGACCGATTCGTCGGCCAGCTTCACATGCATGGCGTCGGCGTCCGCGGTCGAATGGACGGCGACGGTGGCGATCCCCAGCTCCTTCGCCGCGCGCAGGATGCGGAGGGCGATTTCGCCGCGGTTGGCGATCAAAATCTTTTCGAACATCAGGAAATGACCAGCAGGGGCTGGTCATATTCGACCGGCTGGGCGTCCTCGACCAGAATGGCGGTCACCGTGCCGGTCTTGTGCGCGACAATGTCGTTGAAGGTCTTCATCGCCTCGATCAGCAACACTTTCTGGCCGGCGGAAACATGCGAGCCGATCTCGACGAAGGCCTTGGCGTCGGGGCTCGGACGCAGATAGACGGTGCCGACCATCGGCGATTTCAACGCGTCGGCGTGGTCCAAGACCGGCGCGGCGGGCTCGGCGGCGGGCGAAAGAGGGTGCGCGGCGGGCGCGTAGACCGGAACATGAGCCGGCGGATGGACGACGGCCGGCCCGACATAATTCGCCTGACGCGCCACCCTGATCCGCAGGTCGCCCTTTTCCACCTCGATCTTGGTCAGGTCGGTCTCGCTCAACAGAGTTGCGATCTCGCGCACCAGCTTGGCGTCGATTTTCTGGCCGGCTTGTCCGGCTCGGGCGGTTTTGGCGGCGGAGGCGCTTGTTCTGCTCATTCTGTGGGCCTTGGTGAAATTTGACGGGCCTTTGGCGCGTCCCGCGAGGCGCAAAAAAGCGACGGATTTGCGCGTTTTTTTCGCCCCAAAGGGTTTCTCGGCGTCTGCTCTTAATCTGTTTAGCACGGCTTTTGAAGGGTCATAATCGCGCATCGCGCCGCGCGGAACTTATCCCCAGTTGAAGCGACGCTTGTTTTTGCGGGTTGCGCGCACTAGTTTGGCGGGAAGAAACTGCGTTCCGCGGCAAGGGCGCAGGCTATTTTGGAGGTTCGCCGTCATGGGCGGTATGTCGTTGTTCCATTGGCTGCTTGTCGGCGCGGTCGTCCTTGTGCTGTTCGGCGGCAAGGGCAAGATTTCGGACATCATGGGCGATGTCGCCAAGGGCGTCAAAGCCTTCAAGAAGGGTCTCGCCGACGAAGAGACGCCCGCCCCGCCCGCCGAGACGTCGCGCACGATCGAACATCAGGCGACGACGCCGGTGGACGCTTCCCGCGACGTCAACAAGGTCGGCTGAACCCTTTTTCGGTCGTTTCTTCCGGACGTTCCGTCAAACCTCGACATTTGACGCGCCTTCATCCAGTTGTCGGCTCTTGTTTGTCTGCTCTTGGGCGATCGGCGCGGGACGCGATTGCCGGCGAGGCTTCGATGTTCGATTTCGATGTGGGCAAGCTGCTGCTGATCGGCGTCGTGGCCCTGATCTTCATTCCACCCAAGGATTTGCCCGAGGCCTTGCGCATGGTCGGCCGCCTGGTCGGACAGGCGCGGCGGATGGCGACGGAATTCCAGGGCCAGTTCCATGAAGCCCTGCGCGAGGCCGAACTGACGCAGGTTCGCGACGGCCTCAACGACCTGAAGCAGAAAACCTCGATGGAAGGCGCGTTCAACCGCGTCGCCGACATGCTGGAGGCGCCCGCGGCGCCCAAAACCGAGACGCCGGCCGCGATCCCCGAACCGCCGCCGGCCCCCTCGGGGCTCATCATTGTCGAGGATCAGCCCGCGCCCGCGCCGGAGCCTGTCGCGCCCGCGCCCGAATCGGCGCCGCCGGCCGGAAAGTCCGCATGACCCAAGCCGATATCGACGCCACCAAGGCGCCCCTGATCGATCACCTGATCGAACTGCGCGCCCGGCTGATCAAGGCCTTGGTCGCCTTTCTCATCGCCTTCGTGGCCTGTTTCTATTTCTCGCACGAGATCTACAACATCCTGCTCCAGCCCTATGTCCGGGTGGTCGGCGCCGAGAACGCCAAGCTGATCGCCACCCATTTCCTGGAGCAATTCCTTACCCAGCTGAAATTGTCGATGTTTGGCGCCGCCTTCATCGCTTTTCCGATCATCGCGCTGCAGATTTACAAATTCGTCGCGCCGGGCCTCTACGGCCACGAGCGGCGGGCTTTCGCGCCCTATCTCGTCGCGACGCCGACCCTGTTCTTCCTCGGCGCGCTGCTGGTCTATTACGCGGTCATGCCCTTCCTCATCCGCTTTTCCGTGAGCTTCCAGCAACTGAACGTCAAGGGCGAGGCGACGATCGAGCTTCTGCCCAAGGTCAGCGAATATCTGTCGCTGATCATGACCTTGATCTTCGCCTTCGGCGCCGCCTTCCAGCTTCCGGTGATCCTCACCCTGCTCGGCCAGGCCGGGATCATCGACCAGGCTTTCCTGAAAGCGAAGCGGCGCTATGCGATCGTCCTGATCACGGTGGTCGCGGCGATTCTGACGCCGCCCGACCTGATTTCGATGATCTCCCTTGTCCTTCCCATGGTGCTTCTTTACGAAGGCGCCGTATTCGCGGTCGGCCTCATCGAAAAGAATCGCGCCGCGTCCGCAACCTAAAAATCGCGCCCGGACTGACGAGCCTCTCATGCACGACATCAAATCGATCCGCGACGACCTCGACGGCTTTCGCGCCGACCTCTTGCGGCGCAATCCAGACGAAATAGAGGCTGATGGGAAAATTGCGAGTCTCATCGAACTAGATGACGGTCGTATCAAGGCGACAAAGGAAGCCCAGAGTCTTCGTGAGCAGGCGAACACCTACGCGCGCGCAATTGGCGAGGCAATGAAGACGAAAGATACCGTTCGCGCGCAGAGCCTCAAAGACAACGTCCTTATTATTAAAACGGATATCGGCTCTCACGAAAAAAGGGAGCGTGACGCCAATCGTAAATTGAACGACTTTCTCGCCACTATCCCCAATCGACCTCTGCCGGCTCCGATCGTTCCTGATGGTCCCAACGAGAATTTTAACCGCGAAGAACGTCGCGTTGGCGACAAGCCGGTCTTCCCCGAAGGCTTAAAGCCTCGAGAGCATTTCGAGATCGGCGAAAGCCTTGGAATGATGGATTTCGAGGCGGCGGCACGCATGTCCGGCGCGCGTTTCGTGGTGCTCAAGGGCAAGCTGGCGCGGCTGGAGCGCGCGCTCGCCCAGTTCATGCTCGACCTGCACACCGAGGAGCATGGGTTTCAGGAAGTCGCTCCGCCGCTGCTCGTGCGCGACCACGCCATGTTCGGTACGGCGCAATTGCCCAAATTCCGAGAAGATCAATATTTTGCCTCGACTGAAATCAACTTCAACAGCTTAGACAGCATTTTGGATTCTGTTCCTGGCGCACCGTGGTTGACACGGCCACTGACACCGAAAGAGCTAAAGGCAATATCAAGCGAAATTGCTGCCATAAGCGAAGCTGAAGAAGAAGCGTATTCGAACTTGAACGAGAACGGCAGCCTAATCTTGAGGAAATTTCTGGGCTTTGCGGAGGTCCGGAGTATGTCACAAAGTTCATGGCTCATCCCGACCGCCGAGGTGCCGCTGACCAATCTCGTCCGCGAGCAGATTCTGGACGAATCCACGCTGCCGCTACGCATGACCGCCGGCACCGCCTGCTTCCGCGCCGAGGCCGGCGCGGCGGGGCGCGACACCCGTGGTATCATTCGCCAGCACCAGTTTACCAAGGTCGAACTGGTCTCGATTACGACGCCCGAACAGTCGCTCGCCGAGCACGATTACCTAACGAAGTGCGCTGAGGAAGTGCTGAAGCGCCTTAAGTTGCCTTATCGTGTGGTAACGCTCTGCACCGGCGACATGGGTTTTGCTTCGCAAAAAACCTACGACATCGAAGTCTGGCTGCCGGGGCAAAACCGCTATCGCGAAATCTCGTCCTGCTCGGTCTGCGGCGATTTCCAGGCCCGGCGCATGGGCGCGCGCTATCGACCGGCCGAGGGCAAGGGGCCGCGCTTCGTCCACACCCTCAACGGTTCGGGCGTCGCGGTCGGCCGCGCTTTGGTCGCGGTGCTGGAGAATTACCAGAACCCGGACGGCTCGGTGAGCGTGCCGGAGGCCTTGCGGCCCTATATGGGTGGCGTGGAAAAAATCACGCAGCCCTGAGCGGCGCGGCAAAAGCCCTCGCGCCAAAAAAGCTGTTTCCCGGCGAGGCGCGCGCTATAAGGCGTCCTGATTTCGAATCGGGCAAAGAAAATGCGCATTCTCATCACCAACGATGACGGCGTTCACGCGCCTGGGCTCAGAGCGCTGGAGCGGATTGCGAAGAGTCTTTCCGACGATGTGACGGTGGTGGCGCCGGAGAGCGACCAGTCGGGCGTCGCCCATTCGCTTTCGCTGTCCGATCCGTTGCGCCTGCGCAAGATCACCGACCGTCATTATGCGGTGAAGGGCACCCCGACCGACTGCGTCATCATGGGCGTGCGCAAGCTGATGATCAATTCGCCGCCGGACCTGATCCTTTCCGGCGTCAACAAGGGCCAGAACGTCGCCGAGGACGTGACCTATTCCGGCACCATCGCCGGGGCGATGGAAGGGACATTGCTCGGCGTGGCCTCGATCGCTCTGTCGCAATGCTATTCGCCGGTGGGCACGCCCTGGGAATGCGCCGAGACGCTCGCGCCGGAGCTGATCCGGAAAATCGTGGCGCGCGGTTTTCCGCCCGGCGTGCTGATGAATGTCAATTTTCCGGCTTGCGAGCCTTCGGCTGTGCAGGGCGTGACCCTGACGCGGCAGGGACGGCGCGAGCAGGAGCTGATGAAGATCGAGGCGCGGTTCGACGGGCGCGGCAATCCCTATTACTGGATCGCCTTCGAGCGGCCGCGATTCAAGGCGGGCGAAGGCACCGATCTGGAGGCCGTGGCGCAGAATCGCATTTCGGTGACGCCGCTGCGGCTCGACCTGACCGACGATCCGGCGCTCGCCCATTTCGCCGGCGCTTTCGGCTGAAATCGCGATGGCGCCGGCGGCCAAAACCTTGCCATCGATCACGGCTTCGGCGCGGGCGGAGGCCAAGGCCCAGCTTTTGATGCGGCTGCGCGCGCGGGGCGACGTGGATCTGGCGCTGCTGCGGGCGATCGAGGCGGCGCCGCGCGAAAATTTCGTCGGCCCGGCCTTCGCCGATCTCGCCTTGCGCGATGTCGCCGTTCCCTTGCCCTTTGGCCAGACCATGGAATCGCCGTCCGCGCTGGCGCGGATGATTGCGGCGCTCGACCCCCGGCCCGGCAGCCGGATTCTCGAAATCGGCGCTGGCTCCGGCTTTTCGGCCAAGGTCCTGGCGATGCTTGGCCGCGAGGTGGTCAGCGTCGATTGTTTCGAGCGTCTCGCGCTGGACGCGCGCGCGCGGCTGGAGCGGCTGGGAGTCGCCAATGTCGCGGTGATCTGGGCCGACGGTTTCGAGATTTCCCCGTCCTACGGCCTGTTCGACCGCATCCTCGTCCACGGCGCCTTGGAGGAGATTCCCGCCGCGATCGCGGGCGCCCTCGCGGAAGGCGGGGTTCTGGTCGGCCCGCGCCGCCGCGCCGGGGAGGGGCCTTGCGAACTGGTCCGCTTCGACCGCTTAGCCTCCGGCGCCGTCGACGAGCGCGTTCTTGGCGCCTGGCGGGCGCAACGCCTGCTGCGCGGCGTGTTCAGCGATCGTTAAGTGTAACGAATTGCATTCGACCGCGGATTTGCTGAATAAGGATTCATCTTAAACGCTCCTTTAACCGCCCTGCGCTTAGATTGCGTCTATTGGTTAAAGCGTGGGTGGGATGCGTGATGAGTGCTGGGGATAAGATTTCCGGAGGCGCGTTCCGGGTGGCCCTGATCGGCGTGGCCACAATCCTTTTGGGCGGATGTTCCGAGACCGGCCAGTTCGGCAATTCGTTGGGAACGCCATACGCCAGTTCCAATCCCCGCGTCGATCGAACGCCGACAGGCTCGATCAATTCCGCGCCGTCGCCCATGACGAAGGTCTCGAACTTTTTTTCGGACACGTTCCGGCCGTTCGATTCCCAGCCGGCGCCGGCCCGGCCTCAGTCCAGGGACGCCGCGGCCTATCGCGCGCCGCAATATAATCATCCCGTTCCGCCCGAGCCGATCGCCAGCGCGCCCCTCGCGCCGGCGGCTCCGGTCGCGACTTTTTCAGCGCCCGCTCCATTGTCGGCGCCGGCGCCGCATCCAACCTACGCGCTGCGCGGCAACCCGAATTCCCTCGGCGGCTGGACCGCCGACGGCGGCACGCCGATCGTCGTCGCCCAGGGCGAAAACGCCGATCTCATCGCCCAGCGCTATGGCGTGCCGGTCGCGACCCTGCTCACGCTCAACGGCTATCCGCCCCATGCCCGTCTGGCGCCCGGCTCCCGGCTGACCATTCCCGTCTATCGGGCCAAGGGCGGGCGGGTCGCGGCGGCGGCGCCCGCGCCGGTGGCGCGTCAAGCGCGCGAGCGGGCCACGCCGGCCGAAAATCAGCGCATGGCCTCGCGTTCGCTGGTCGGCGAGGAGCTCGCCCAGGCCAAGAAAGGCGAACATCTGCGCTGGAGTGAAGGCCAACAGCCCGCCCGCGCCGAGGCCCTGTCCCCCGCCGACGCCCGCAAGGCCAGGCAGGCCGCTCGGGTCGCCGAGCAGAAGGCCATCCATGAGAAAGCCGCGCAGGACAAGGCGGTTCGTCTCGCCCAGCTCAAGGCGAAAAAGGAAAAAAGCCACGTCGCCGCGGCCGGACAAGCCGCACCGCCCGCCGCTCCCGCCAAACTCGTCCATAGCGCTGCGACCGCCCCGGTCGACAACATGCCGATCGTCAAGAACGACGCGAGCGCCACGGCGAGCCTGCCGCCTCCGGCCATGTCGGCGTCTTCCGATTCGGCCAGTCCGGAATTCCGCTGGCCGGCGCGCGGTCGCGTGATCCAGGGTTTTGGCTCGGGCGGCAACGACGGCATCAATATCGCGGTGCCGGAGGGCACGCAGGTCAAGGCGGCGGAAAACGGCACCGTCGTCTATGCCGGCAGCGAGCTCAAGGGCTATGGCAATCTCGTGCTGATCCGCCATCCCAACGGCTTCGTCTCGGCTTACGCCAATAACGGCTCGCTGGACGTCAAGCGCGGCCAGACCGTCCGGCGCGGCCAGACCATCGCTTTGTCCGGCCAGAGCGGCGACGTCTCCTCGCCCCAGCTCCATTTCGAACTGCGCAAGGGCTCGAAGCCGGTCGATCCCTCCAAATATCTGGCGGGGCTTTAGAGCGTTTTCAAGCGAAGTGGAACCCGGTTCGCGTTAAGACCCGAAGGGCCGCGTTAGCGAATACGCGTTAAAACAAGAAGTTAGACCATTTTCATGTTTCCATGAAACTTGAAAATGGACTAGAATTCCTTCTCTGAACCGCGAGACACGGCGGAGAGGGCGCGGGGGCGACGGGGTCCAAGGACAGGCCCGCGTCGCCCCTTTCCATTGGTTTCCCACATCAATCGAGACGGATGACGCGGACGGGCGTTCCGGCGGGGGCGGGCGGGGCGTTTTCGGCGCGCACGATCAGGGCCTGCGAATAAGCCAGCACCGAGCTAAGCGAGGAATCCTGATTTTTATGCGCGGTCGCCACCAGGCGGCCCTCCGCGTCCTGGGTCAGGCGGGCGCGCAAAAATTCGCGACGCGAACCGCCCGGCGGCAGGGCGGCGCCGGCCAGCGCGGGCTCCGATTTTTCGGCCCCCGCCAGCGGGTCGCCGCTCAAGCGCCGGATCAACGGCTTGAGGAACAGATGGCCGCACACCGAGGCCGAGGTCGGATTGCCCGGCAGACCGAGTACGCGCATGGGGCCGATATGGCCGTGGATCAGGGGCTTGCCCGGCTTCATCCTGACCTTCCAAAAACTCAGTTCCATGCCCTCGCGGGCCAGAGCGCCGCGCACCAGGTCGCGGTCGCCCACGGAGGCGCCGCCAATGGTGACGAGAATATCGGCTTTTTCGGCTCGCGCGCGCTGGATCGCCGCTTCGATCCGGTCGAGGCGGTCACTGACGACGCCGAGGTCGAGCGGTTCGCCGCCGCAGGCCGCGATCAGCCCCAGAACGGCGTAGGAATTGGACGCCACAATCTGATCCGGCCCGCGCGGGGCGCCGGGCGGAACCAGTTCATCGCCGGTGGAGAGCACCGCGACGCGCGGCTTTCGCGCCAGCGGCAAGGTCGGGTGGTCCGCCGAGGCGGCGAGCGCGACATCGGCGGGGCTGAGACGCCGCCCGGCGCGCAGCACGATCGCGCCTGCGGTGAAATCGACTCCGGCGTCGCGGATATTGTCGCCCGCCTTGACCGGCCCCTTGACCAAAAGCCGGTCGCCGTCGCGCTCGGCCTCTTCCTGGATCAGCACGGCGTCGGCGCCTTGGGGAACAGGCGCGCCGGTGAAAATCCGCACCGTGTCGCCGGCGCCGCAGACGCCGTCAAAGCCGCTTCCCGCCGCGGATTCGCCGACGATCCTCAACGGTCCGGCGGCGTCGGCCGCGCGCAGCGCGTAGCCGTCCATGGCCGAAAGCGCACTGGGCGGCTGGGTGCGGCGCGCGACGATGTCGCGCGCCAGGGTCCGTCCAAAGCAGGCGGCAAGCGGAACATCTTCGCTCTCCAGCGGCGCCACGCCGGCGAGGATGGCGGCGAGGGCGTCGTCGACGGACAGCATCGGCTTTTTGTCACTCATGGCGGGAGCGTCCCGAAATTTTGGCTTTGACGCGCTTTTTGCGTCGTCGCCAGATCGCACGCAAATCCAAGGCGCGTCCAGAGGGCGTCCAAATCGCGCCGCCGAACCCGCCTTTGGCTTTTTTCCGCAAAAACGCCTAAATTCGGCGCGGCGGCGGCTGGGATTCGCCGCGAAATCTTGCGCGCGAAAGGGACGCCCGGATGAGCCGCCTCGTCACAATTTTGAACGGCCCCAATCTCAACCTGCTCGGCCAGCGCGAGCCGCAGATTTACGGCGCCGAGACGCTCGCCGACGTCGAGCGCGCCTGCCACGCGCTGGCGCTGGAATTGAAACTGGAAGTCCATTTCCATCAGAGCAATCGCGAATATGAGCTGATCGACTGGATTCACGAGGCGCGGGGCCGGGCAGGCGGCATTGTCATCAATCCCGGCGCCTTCACCCATACGTCGATCGCTTTGCTCGACGCCCTCAACGCCTTTGACGGGCCGGTGATCGAGGTCCATATTTCCAACATCCACCAGCGCGAGGAATTCCGCCATCATTCCTTCGTTTCGCGCCGCGCCGAGGGCGTCATCGCCGGCTGCGGCGTTCAGGGCTATGAACTCGCGCTGCTGCGCTTGGCCCGCCTGATCGACGCCAAGGGGTGAGGCTTTTGCGCCGATGCGCGTAAAACCGAAATTTCTGAAGTATTTTTTCGGCCATCACATCCTCAATGGCGTCGCGGTCGCGCTTTCGGTATTGGCCGTCGCGCTCGCCTCGATCGCCCTGTTCGGCTTTGCGCCGGGCATGGCGGCGGCGCTCGGCGCCCTGTGCGTTTCGATCGCCGACATTTCCATGCCCTTTTCCGCCAAATTGCGCATCCTGCCTTTGGCCTGGGCCTCCGCCTCGGTCGCGGCTTTCGCCACGGCTTTCGCCGGCGGGACGCCGCTCGCGGAGGGCGCAGTCGTTATGGTGACGGGCTTTGGCGCGGGCCTCCTGATCGCGCTCGGGCGCTGGGCGATCCCGCTTTCCGTACTCACCCTGATTTCGATGGTTTTCACCCTCGGCGCGCCCGCCATCACGCTCGCCGGCCGGGTGAATTACGCGGCCATGGCGACCTTCGGCGGCGGGCTTTACATTCCCGTGGCGCTGGCGCTGACCCGAATCTCCGACGCCTCGGGCCGGCGCATCACTCTTGCCGAAGTTCTGCGCGAATTCGCCTCGTTCTTGCGCCGCATCGCCGGCTTTTACCGCAGCGACGCCGACGAGGGCGAGGTCTGCCTGAAAGTGGTCGAACAGCAGGCGTCCTTCGCCGACCATCTCCAGACCGCCCGCAGCCTGATCGTTTCCGCTTCCGACCGCGCCGAGGCGATGCGCCTGATCGCCGCGCTCGCCGCCGTGCTCGACGCCTTCGACGGCGTGGTTTCGACTCTGGCCGACCATTCGCCGTTGCGGCTGGCGCATGGCTTTGGCGCTGGCGTCTCTCCGGCGGCGCAAATGAAACTTCTGCTGCGCGAAACGGCGCACGACCTCGATGCTTTGGCGCTCGATCTGGTTGTGAGCGGCGAAAGCCTGTCCTTCCCCGATCGTATGGCGGAGCTGGACCGATTTTCCGCAACCATCGCGACCTTGGAGGCGCAAGGCGCCGATCCGGAAATTTTGCGCGCCGCGCGGCTCACCCGGGCGCGCGTCGGTTTGGCCTTGTCCAAGCTCGCCGGCCTTCCGGCGCTGCTGGCGAGCGAGGAGACCGCCGCCAAAGCCCTGGCCGGCGTGGACATGCGCGCCTTCGCGCCGCCGCTGCGGGTCTCTCTCGCCCCGATCCGGCGGGCGTTGCGCCTGTCCTCGCCGGTGTTCCGCCACGCGGTGCGGCTGTCGCTGGCGCTTGGCTGCGGCTACGCCCTGACCGAGACGGTTCCGGCGCTGGAGCACGGCAACTGGATTCTGCTGACCATCGCGGTGATCATGCGCGCGAGCTACGCCGCGACCCGGCAGCGCCGCGACCAGAGGCTGGTTGGCACGTTACTGGGCTGCGGCGCGGCCGGCGCGCTTTTATGGATCGGCTCGCCGGGCCTGCTGCTCGCGGCGCAGCTTC
Source organism: uncultured Pseudomonadota bacterium (assembly GCA_963703385.1). GTDB lineage: Bacteria > Pseudomonadota > Alphaproteobacteria > Rhizobiales > Beijerinckiaceae > Rhodoblastus. The sequence goes on along the minus strand of OY969816.1, from coordinate 1,364,430 downwards.
TGGCGGTCGCCGTCGCCCACGCCTATGTCAAGATCGACTACCGCCTGACCTCCTTCGCCGCCTCGATCATGGCGCTGCTCGGCCTGCATCTGCTGGCGCCAACGCAAGCGCCCCTGGTCGCGGCGCGTCTTGTCGACACCGTCGTTGGCGCGGGCGTCGCCTTCCTGTTCGCATTCGTGCTGCCGCATTGGGAGCGCCACAGCGCGCCGGGTCTCGCCAAGGGTTTTCTGCGCGCTCTCGCCGTCTATGCCGACCGCGCCCTGCGCTGGGACGCTTCGGAGCAGGACTACCGTCTGGCGCGCAAGGAGCTGATGGAAGGTTTTTCGGCGCTCGGCGAATCGGCGGCGCGGATGCGCGCCGACCCCCAAAGCCAGCGCGACATCTGGCCGCATTACAGCGCCTTGATCGCTGCGGCCTATGTCGCCGCCGCCCAGATCGTCACCGTGCGCCTGATGATCCGCCAGCGCCGCAATGAGCTCGACGGCAAAGCGAGCCGCGCGCTGCTCGACGACACGCGCCGTGGGGCGCTGGCCGAACTGGATAGCGCCGGGCCGCGCGCCGAGCGCCGCCTGCCGCAGGCGCCGGACGACGCGGCGCCGGTTTTTTGGGCCTTGCTCCAGCGCTGCGACGAAGTTTTGCGCGAGGCGCGCAACTTGCGCCATCTGGTCGAGAAGGACTGGACGCCCGACGCGTCGCCCTAAATTTCGCGGCGAGGCGGGACGAAGCGCATTATCAGCCGCCGCCCGGCGATGGCGCCGCCAAGGCCGTCAGTGATCGGCGCCGGAAAGCAGGTGGTGAATTTTCCGGCGACGTCGTCGAGAATGCGCGCCCGCGCGCCCACGTCGGAGGGGAGCCTCGAATAAGTCACATGTTTGCCGAACAGAGAGCCGTCGCGCTTGAGGCTGAAAGCGATGGTCAGCTCCGCGCCGGGTTCCACAGCGACGCCCTTCATGCAGGCGTCGATATAGCCGTGCAGCGCGCGCAGATCGTTGACCGGGGCCGCGACAGCCGGCGCCGCGAGGTTTGAGACGAAAAAGGCCGCGGCTGCGACGCCTGGGATTGCTTTCACATTCCGCTCCCTTCACAAGGGAGGCGAAAATTATCATCATCGGCCCGCGCCCGCCAAGGATCCGTTGGGATAGTGTCGCCCGATGGGACAGTGTCGCCCGATGGCGAAACGGTCGCTGCATTTGGGGGAGATTTTCGCCGTGAGCCACATGCGAATCGTTGTCACAGGATTGACGGGCCAGGTGGTCAGCGCGCTGATCGAGCGGGCGCCGCCCGATGTCGAACTGATCGCTTTGGGCCGTCCGCGCCTCGACCTTTCGGTGCGCGAGGCGGTTCTGGCGGCTTTGCGCGCCACCCATTGCGACGCCATCGTCAACGCCGCCGCCTATACCGCGGTGGACAAGGCCGAAAGCGAGCCCGATGTCGCGCTGCGGGTCAACGCCGACGGCGCCGGCTATGTCGCGGAGATCGCCGCCGAACTGAACAAACCCCTGCTGCATCTCTCGACCGATTACGTCTTCGACGGCAGGCTCGACCGGCCCTATCGCGAGGACGATTCCACCGGCCCGACCAGCGCCTATGGCCGCTCGAAACTGGTCGGCGAGCAAAGAATCGCCCAGATCCACGACAATCACGCCATTCTGCGCACCGCCTGGGTTTACAGCCCGTCGGGGGCCAATTTCGTCCGCACCATGCTGCGGCTCGGGCAAAGCCGCGAGGAGGTCGGGGTGGTCGCCGATCAGCTCGGCAATCCGACGTCGGCGCTCGACATCGCCGACGCCATTTTGACCATCGCCCGGCGGATGGTCGCAGAATTCCTCGCCGTCGCTGCGCGGCCTGTTTCATATGACGGGGGCGGGAGAGGCGTCCTGGGCCGAATTCGCCGAAACGATTTTCGCCGAGGCTGAAAAGTTTGGCCGCGCGCCGGTGCGGGTCAAAAGGATCGGCACGGCGGATTATCCCACGCCCGCGCCGCGCCCCGCCAATTCGCGGCTGGATTGCGGAAAGCTGCAACGGACTTTTGGCGTCGAGCTGCCGCCTTGGCGCGAGTCGCTGGCGCCTTGCGTGGCGCGGCTGCTGGCGGCGCAAACCGGCTGACGTTTGGCCCCACCCGGCTCGTTTCACTCGCCACCCTCCCCATAAAGGGGAGGGATACCCACCCGGCCGCTGGCGCGGCCACCCTCCCCATGAAGGGGAGGGATTTTTTTATCGTTTTTTCGGCGGGATCAGGTCGGTGATCGTGCCCTCAAAAAGCTCCGCCGCCATGCCGATGGTTTCGGACAGCGTCGGGTGGGGATGGATGGTGAGGCCGATGTCTTCGGCGTCGGCGCCCATTTCGATCGCCAGCGCGGCTTCGGCGATCAGGTCGCCGGCGTTGACGCCGACGATGCCGCAGCCGATCAGGCGCTTGCTCTCCTCATCGAACAGAACCTTGGTCGCGCCCTCGTCGCGGCCGAGCGACAAGGCTCGCCCCGACGCCGCCCAGGGAAAGGTGGCCTTGCCGAATTTGAGGCCCTTGGCTTTCGCTTCGGTCTCGGTCACCCCGACCCAGGCCACTTCGGGGTCGGTATAGGCGACGGAGGGGATCGCCTTGGCGTCGAAGGCCGATTTGTGGCCGCAGGCGACTTCCGCCGCGACCTTGGCTTCATGGGTCGCCTTGTGGGCGAGCATCGGCTGGCCGACAATGTCGCCGACGGCGAAAATATGCGGGACATTGGTCCGCATCTGCCGGTCCACAGCGATGAAGCCGCGCTCGTCCGGCGCGACGCCCGCGGCTTCCGCGTTGATCAGCTTGCCGTTGGGCTTGCGGCCGACCGCCACCAGCAGTTTGTCGAACACATCCTCGCTTTTTGCGCCGTCGGCGGTCTCGAAAGTCGCGCGCAGGCCGGCGGCCTCCGCCTTGACCGCGACCACCTTGGTCTTGAGCAGGATCTTTTCGTATTTCTTGCCGATGCGCTTGGCCAAAGGCGCGACAATGTCCTTGTCGGCGCCGGGGATGATCTGGTCCATCAGTTCGACAATGGTCACATGTGACCCCAATGCGTGATAGACCGTCGCCATTTCCAGCCCGATGATGCCGCCGCCCAGCACCAGCAGGCGCTTCGGCGCATCTTCCAGATCCAGCGCGCCGGTGGAGTCGATGACGCGCGGGTCGTCATGCGGGATGAAGGGCAGAGTGACCGGCTCCGAGCCCGCCGCGATGATCGCCTTGTCGAAGCTGACGAGCTTTTTCGAGCCGTCCTCGGCAATCACCTCGACCGCATTGGTCGAGGCGAATTTTCCGACGCCGGTGACGATGGTGACCTTACGCTGTTTCGCCATGGCGCCGAGGCCCCCGGTCAGGCGCTTGACCACGCTGTCCTTCCATGCCCGCAGCCTGTCGAGATCGACCGTCGGCGCGGCGAAGGAAATGCCGTTCTCGCCCATTTCATGGGCTTCCTCGATCACTTTGGCGGCATGGAGCAAGGCCTTGGACGGGATGCAGCCGACATTGAGGCAGACGCCGCCGAGCATCGGCCAGCGTTCGACCACAACCACCTTGGCGCCGAGATCGGCGGCGCGGAAGGCGGCGGTATAGCCGCCGGGCCCCGCGCCAAGGACCAGAACTTCGGCATGGAGGTCGGCCGTTGGCGCAGTCGTGGCGGGCGCCGCAACGGTGGCCGGGGCAGCGGCCGCGGGCGGCGGAGCGACCGCGGTTTCGGCCGCCGCGCTTTCCAGCAGCAGGATCACCGCGCCTTCGCCGACCCTGTCGCCGACCTTGACCTTCAATTCCTTGACCAGGCCGGCGGCGGGCGAGGGCACTTCCATCGTCGCCTTGTCGGATTCGAGCACGATCAAAGGGTCTTCCGGCTTGATGACATCGCCGGCCTTGACCAGGATTTCGATGATCGGCACGTCCTTGAAATCGCCGATGTCGGGAACCTTGATTTCGATAGTCATGATGGACCCCAAAGCATATTCCCGAAAAGTTGCAGACTTTTCAGATCAGACTATGCGTCAAAAAAAGTTCAAAGCGACAGACGGCGGATGTCTTCGAGCACGGCGCAGAGCGCGCGGGCGAAGCGCGCGGCCGCCGCGCCGTCGATCACGCGGTGATCGTAGGAAAGCGACAGCGGCAGCATCAGGCGCGGCAAAAATTCCTTGCCGGTCCACACCGGCGCCATTTTCGCGCGCACGACGCCGAGGATCGCCACTTCCGGCGCGTTGACGATGGGTGAGAAACTGGTCCCGCCAATGCCGCCGAGCGAGGAAATGGTGAAACTCGCGCCCGACATTTCGGCGGGCGTCAGTTTGCCGGCGCGGGCCTTGGCCGACAATTCGCCCAGCTCCTTTGCCAGTTCCAGCACGCCCTTCGTGTCGGCGTCCCTGATCACCGGCACCACCAGGCCTTCCGGCGTGTCGCAGGCGAAGCCGATATGCCAGTATTTCTTGTGGATCAGGGAATCCTTGCTCGGGCTGAGCGAGGAATTGACGTCGGGATATTGCTTCAGCACCGCGACGCTGGCGCGGATCAGGAAGGGCAGCAGCGAAACGCGATAGGGTTCTTTGGCCTTTTTCCCTTCGTCGTCGAGCCTTTTGCGGAAATCTTCCAGATCGCTGATGTCGGCCTCGTCATTGTGGGTGACCGCCGGGACATTGAGCCATGAGCGATGCAGGAAGGGGCCCGACAGTTTTCGGATGCGCGACAGCGGCTTTTCCTCCACCGGTCCGAATTTGGAAAAGTCGATGGCGGGGATTTCCGGAATGCCGGCGCCGGCGGGCGCGACGGGCGCAGCCTTGCCGCCGGCGAGAAACGTCTTCACGTCTTCCTTGGTGATCCGGCCCTTGTCGCCGGTCGCCGGCACCCCGGTCAGGTCGATGTCGAATTCGCGGGCGAGACGGCGCACCGCGGGCGAGGCCAGGACGTCGCCGAAATCCGCCAGTGGCGCGCCCAGCCCGAGGATCGGCACGGCGCTGAAAAGTTTCCTGGCTTCCGCGGCGGGCGCGGGGACTGGCGCAGGCGCGGGCTCCGGAGCCGGCGTCGAGGCCGGAGCGGGAGCGGCGGCGAGCGGTTGGCGTAGGCCAGAGCGAGCCGCCCCGCTTGAGTCACCTTCACCGGCGAGCGGTTGGCGTAGGCCAAAGCGAGCCGCCTCGCTCGACCCCGCGCCAGCGAGGTCGAGCAAAAGAATCGTCGCGCCTTCCGAAACCTTGTCGCCGACCTTGACCAGCAGGTCCGACACCACGCCGCCTTCGGGCGCGGGAACTTCCATCGTCGCCTTGTCGGATTCGAGCACGATCAACGGGTCTTCCGCCTTGATCGAATCGCCTGGCTTGACCAGGATTTCGATCACCGGGACACCCTTGAAATCGCCGATGTCCGGCACTTTCACTTCAAATTTGGACATGTCGTGGAACCTTGAACGAAAAAGTCTCGGGGCGGATGTCAGGAGCGCATCGGATCGGGTTTTTCCGGGTCGAGGCGATAGAGGTCGATGGCCTCGGCGACTTTCCGGTTCGGGATGAGCTGGGATTCCGCCATCGCCTTCAGCGCAGCAACAGCGACATAATGGCGGTCCACCTCGAAAAAGGCGCGCAGCTTGCGGCGATAATCCGAGCGCCCGAACCCATCCGTTCCCAGCGCCTTGTAGCGGGTCGGGACGTGGCCCCTGATCTGTTCGGCGAAGGCGCGGATATAGTCGGTGGTCGCCACCACCGGGCTGTCGCCGCGCTCCTGCAACATCCTCGTGACGTAGGGAACGCGCGGCTCCTCCATCGGATGCAGCATGTTCCAGCGCTCGCAGGAATCGGCCTCGCGCTTGAGTTCGGTGAAACTCGTCACCGCGAAAATATCGGCGTGGACGCCAAAATCGCGCTCCAGCAGCACCGCGCCGGCGATCGCCTCGCGCAGAATCGCGCCGGAGCCGAGCAGGGTCACTTTCTTCTCCTTCGCCACGCCATCCGGCGCCGCCTTGAGGAGGTACATGCCCTTGACGATGCCTTCCTCCGCGCCTTGCGGCATGGCGGGATGTTCGTAATTCTCGTTGAGCAGCGTCAGGTAGAAGTAGACATCCTCGCCCTTGCCATACATGCGCTCCAGCCCGTGCTGGACGATGACCGCGACTTCATAGGAGAAGGTCGCGTCATAGGAGACGCAATTGGGGATGGTCGCCGACAGGATATGGCTGTGGCCGTCTTCGTGCTGCAGACCCTCGCCATTGAGCGTGGTGCGCCCTGAAGTCCCGCCGAGCAGAAAACCTCGGGCGCGGAGATCGCCGGCGGCCCAGGCGAGGTCGTGGACGCGCTGGAACCCGAACATCGAATAATAGATGTAGAACGGGATCATCGGCGTGTTGGAATGGGAATAGGACGTCGCCGCCGCGATCCACGACGCCATGGCGCCGGCCTCGTTGATGCCTTCCTGGAGCATCTGGCCGGAGCGGTCCTCCTTGTAATAGGAGAGCTGGTCGGCGTCCTGCGGCCGGTAAAGCTGGCCGACCTGCGAGAAAATGCCATATTGGCGGAACATGCCCTCCATGCCGAAAGTGCGGCTCTCGTCCGGCACGATCGGCACGATGCGCCTGCCGATGTTTTTGTCGCGCAAAAGCGTGTTCAGCACGCGCACGAAAGTCATGGTGGTGGAGATTTCGCGGCCGTCGGTCGATTTGAGCTGCGCCTCGAAGGCCGAGAGCGGCGGAATGACCAGCGGCTCGCTCTGGCGCCGGCGCGCCGGCAGATAGCCGCCGAGCGCTTCCCGCCGCGCTCGCAGATAATTCATCTCCGGCGACCCTTCGGGGAATTTGATGAAGGGCAGATGCTCGATTTCGTCGTCGGAAACCGGAATGTTGAAGCGGTCGCGGAACTGTTTGAGGGCGTCGAGGCTCATTTTCTTGGCCTGATGGGCCATCATCTGCGCCTCGCCCGCCGAGCCCATGCCATAGCCCTTGACGGTCTTGGCGAGGATCACCGTCGGCTGGCCCTTGTGCTCCATCGCCGCTTGATAGGCCGCATAGATTTTTTGGGAATCGTGGCCGCCGCGCGTCAGCCGCCAGATCTTTTCGTCGGACCAATCCTTGACCATTTCGGCGGTCTCGGGATAGCGCCCGAAGAATTTCTCGCGGATATAGGCGCCGTTCTTGGACTTGAAGTCCTGATATTCGCCGTCGACGCATTCTTCCATGAGCTGGCGCAGGCGGCCGGAATAATCCTTGGCCAAAAGTTCGTCCCAGGTCGTGCCCCAGACCACTTTGATGACGTTCCAGCCGGCGCCGCGAAAATCGGCCTCCAGCTCCTGGATGATCTTGCCATTGCCGCGCACCGGCCCGTCGAGGCGCTGGAGGTTGCAGTTGATGACGAAGATCAGGTTGTCGAGTTTTTCGCGGCCCGCGAGCGAAATGGCGCCGAGCGATTCCGGCTCGTCCATCTCGCCGTCGCCCATGAAGGCCCAGACTTTTCTCTCCGCGGTGTCGATCAGGCCGCGCCCTTCGAGATAGCGCAGGAAGCGGGCCTGATAGATCGCCATCAGCGGGCCGAGGCCCATGGAGACGGTCGGGAACTGCCAGAAATCCGGCATCAGCCAGGGATGCGGATAGGAGGACAGGCCCTTGCCGTCGACCTCCTGGCGGAAATTGAGCATCCGTTCTTCCGAGATGCGCCCCTCGAGAAAGGCGCGGGCGTAAATGCCGGGCGAGGAATGGCCCTGGATGAAGATCAGGTCGCCGGCGTGATGGGCGTCGGGCGCGCGCCAGAAATGCATGAAGCCGACATCGTAAAGCGTCGCGGCGGACTGGAAGCTGGCGATATGGCCGCCAAGCTCGGAGGAAGCCTTGTTGGCCTTGAGCACCAGCATGGCGGCGTTCCAGCGGATCGCGGCGCGGATTTTCGTTTCGATCTCGCGCACGCCGGGATGGGGCGGCTGCTGCTCCGGGGGAATGGTGTTGATATAGGCGGTGTTCCAGGCGAACGGCAGTTTCGCGCCATTCTTGCGCGCCTCCGCCACCACATCGCTCAAAAGGCCGTCCACCCGCGCGACGCCTTCGAATTCCTGAACGGAATTCAAGGCGTCAAGCCATTCCCGCGTCTCGGCGGAGAGATCCGATTCGTCCATTCCTGACTCCCTTGCCCTGACTCCCATGCGGCGGCGCGCGCCGCCGCTTCGATATACGCCTTTAGTCGAATATAACAATATGCAGCCTGCTGGGTCCATGCGCGCCCCGCGCCAGGACGCCTTCGATGTCGGTGGTGCCGCTGGCGCCGGTGACCAGATTGACATTACGCGGAACGGCAAGGCCGCGCGCGAAAGCGGCATAATCCTCAAGGCGCGGCAGCAGAGTCTTGGCGTCGAGCGCGACAAGATGATGAAGGGGGAGAAATTCGTAGAGCGTCGGCGCTTCGGGCGCGGAATGAAACACCAGCGAACCGGTCTCGGCGACGCCGCAGAGCGCGATTCCAACGGCAAAAGCGCTGTCCGGGCGCAAGGGCGCGCCGGGATGCAACTGGCCCCAGGCGAGGTTTTGCAGGCGCGGATCGGGCTGGAGGGAAAAATCCGGCGCGAGCCCATTGGCCGCGACATAGCGCGCCACGGCCGAGGGCAAATCGGCGAGGGTCGGGACGCGCTCGACGCTGGCGCCGACTTTTTCGCTGCTGGCGCGCGCCGTGAACAAGGCCGCGAGGTCATCCTTTTCCGGCGTCGGCAGGGTCTTTTTCATCGCCTCGGAACAGGCCTGGGCTTGCGCCGCGATTGCGGCCGGCGTCGCGCGGTCGGGCCGCGCCTTGCGGATCGCGGCGAAAATTTTTTCCCGCGCGCTCATTGCCGGCGCCCCTTTTGGATCATGGTCAAAAAACTTTGCCGGGGTGGCTTGGGGAAATCGCGCGTCGCCGTCCAGCCCGAACCGAGCGGCAGCGAGGAAATCCACCCCTCCCTGGCGAACAGCCGCAGGGCGGGCAAAGCCAAAGCCTGCGCCATCCGGTAAAGCTTGGGCCGGGCGGCGAAAAAAGCCCAGATCCTGATCGCCAGGCTCACCGCCTTGGGCTCATAGCCGGCGCCAAAACTGCGGGCGCGCCAATGGCGCAGCAGGGTCGGCAGGGGAATGTCCACCGGGCAGACCTGTTTGCATTGGCCGTTGAGCGTGCAGGCGGCGGGCAGGTCGCGGCTCTGCTTCAGCCCGTCGAAGACCGGGGTGAGCGCCGAACCCATCGGGCCGGGATAGGCGCCGCCATAGGCATGGCCGCCGATGGCGCGATAGACCACGCAGTGGTTGAGGCAGGCGCCGCAGCGCAGGCAGCGCAGCATGTCCGGCATTTCGCGGAGCATTTGCGTGCGGCCGTGATCGACCAGCACAATATGGAATTCTTCCGGCCCGTCGCGGTCGTTGGCGCGTTTCGGCCCGCAATGGAAGGTGGTGTATTGGGTCAGCTCCGCGCCGGTCGCGGAGCGCACCAGCAGCCGGGTCAGTTGCAGCGCATGTTCGGTGCTGGCGACGATTTTCTCGATCCCCGCGGTCACGACATGGACGCGCGGCGGGGTGGTGGTCAGCTCGGCGTTGCCCTCATTGGTGATGGTGCAGATCGCGCCGGTTTCGGCGACGAGAAAATTGGCGCCCGATATGCCGACTTGCGCCGCGAAAAAATCCGCCCGCAATTCCTTGCGCGCGGAAGAAACCATGCTTTCCACATCATGGCCCGCCGGCTTTTCGTGGTGATATTGGTCAAATAATTTGGCCACGTCTTCGCGGGTGCGATGGGCGGCGGGCCAGATGATGTGGGAGGGCGTCTCGCCGGCGAGCTGGATGATATGTTCGGCGAGATCGGTTTCGACCCGGCGCAGGCCAGCCTTGGCCAGAGCATCGGGCAGGCCGATTTCCTCGCCGAGCATGCTTTTGGAGCGCGTGACGACTTTGGCGCCCGCCGCCTTGCACAGGTCCACCACGATCCGGCTGGCCTCGACGGCGTCGCGCGCCCAATGCACCTGCGCGCCGGAGGCGCGGGCATTGCGCTCGAACATCTCCAGGTAAAAGGCTATATGTTCGATCGCATGGTCCTTGATCGCGGCGGCGGCGGCGCGGGCCGCCTCGAATTCCGGCCAGGCGGCGACCGCGGCGGCGCGGTTGCGCCGGGCGTTGCCGGTGGTGCGCTCGAGCGCGTTTCTGAGCTGCGGATCGTGCAGCGCCTTTTCGACGCGGTGGTGGAAATTTTGGGTTGGAGCGCTCATCACGCCTCCTCGCCGATGGCGTGCTCCGCCATGCCGGCCAGGATCTCCGCCGCGTGGAAGACGCGGGTTTTGGCGCCGTCCCGGCGCAATTTGCCGGCCATGTTGAGCAGGCAGCCGAGATCGCCGCCGAGCAGGAGGTCGGCGCCGGAGGCTTCGACGTTGCGCGCCTTCTCGCCGACGATGGCGTCGGAAATATCGGCATATTTGACGCTAAAGGTTCCGCCGAAGCCGCAGCAGGTCTCTTCGCCTTCGAGCGGGCGCAAGTCCAGGCCCGCGACCGCGCCGAGCAGCGCGCGCGGCTGGGCCCTGACGCCAAGCTCGCGCAGACCGGAGCAGGAATTGTGATAGGCCGCGCTGGCCTTGCAGGCGATGTTGGTTGGCTTGAAACCACGGACGTCCGCAAGGAAACTCAGCAGTTCATGGGTCTTGGCCGCGAGTTTTTCCGCCCGTTCGCGCCAGAGCGGATCGTCGGCGAAAAGTTGCGTGTAATGCGCCTTGATCATGCCGGCGCAGGAGCCGGAGGGCGCGACCAGATAATCATAAGGCTCGAACGTCTCGATCACGGCCCTGGCGATTGGCCGGGTCGCCTCGTCCGCGCCGCTGTTATAGGCCGGCTGGCCGCAGCAGGTCTGGGCGAGGGGAATTTCCACCTCGCAGCCGGCGGCCTCGAGCAGGGCGAGCGCGGCGAAACCGATATTGGGCCGGATGGAATCGACGAGACAGGTGACAAAAAGGCCGACGCGCGGCTTTTTCGGCGCATTCCCTTCTTCCCGCATGGGTCCCTCTCGACCGAACAATTTCGAACTTACCGCGAAACCGCGATGCTGGTCAAATGATTTGACCATGTCTCACGCATGGGTGCGCGCCAGCAATTCGGAGCGGCCCATGCGGCGCAGCGCCCGCGCGACCCGCGTCTCTTCGTCGCGCATTTCTTTCAGCGCCTGGGCGATGCCCTTGATATGGGCGGTCGCGGCCGCCGCCGCGGCTTCCGGCTTACGGGCGAGAATGGCCTCCGCTATGGCGAAATGCTGGTCAAGCAGCACGTCGCGCGAGCCCGATTTGGCGTAAAGTTTGCGACGGTTGTAGAAGGCGTCGCTGCGCAGCATTTCGTAGAGCGCGCGCATGATGTGCAAGAGCACCAGATTATGCGCGGCCTCGTAGATCAGCATATGCAGTTCGGCGTCGGTCTCGGCCTCGGCCGCGAGATTGTCGGAATCATGGGCTTCGCGCAGCTTGACGAGGCAGCGGGAAATGGCGTCGCGCTCGACATCGGTGGCCCTTGCTGCGGCCAGGCGCGCGGCTTCGCCCTCGATCAGGCAGCGATATTCGAGATAATCCTCCAGCGCCTGATCGCTCGACTGGAACAAGAAGGTCAGCGGATCGGTCATCGGCGCGAGGAAACGGCTGACGAAATTGCCCGCCTTGTTGGTCTCGATCAGGCCGCGCGCCTGCAATTTGTCCAGCGCCTCCCGCAGAGAAGGGCGCGACACGTCGAGCTTGGCCGCGAGTTCGCGCTCGGGCGCGAGCTTTTCGCCGGGCCTGAGCGCGCCTTCGAGGATGAGTTGCTCGAGATGGTCGGAAAGGGCGTCGGCGAGTTTGGGAGTCCGCAGCGGGTCCATCGAAAATCCTGTCTGCCGCAGTTCGGTCGGCCGCCCTGGATCATCTTTTTTCAGGGTAAAATAATTAGACCACAAAAAGGATCGGTCAGCCAGACGAAAAATTCATTGCCTTTTCTTGGCGATCGCCGCGCGGACGATTTTGCGAGCGCGTTCGGCGAGATCGGGAGCGGTGGCGTCGAGCCTGACCCAGTCGATTGGTCCGGCCCCGCGCGCCAACTGGCCTTCGAGCACATCGAGATCGGCGTCGGAGACGCCATGGGGCCTTTCGCGCACGCGCCGCCGCAGTTCGTCGGGCGGGGCCTCCAGCCACAGGCCGACAAAAGGCGCCCCGCAGTCGCGCGCGAGCTTTTTTGCCGCGGCGCGCTCTTCCTCGGTCGAATAGACGGCGTCCAGCACCACCGAATGCCCCTGGGCGAATGCGTCCATGGCGCGCGACAGCAGGCGCAGATAGACCGCCGCGGTGATGCTGAATTCGTAGGCCGAGGGCGGCAGGCGGTCGGTCGGGGCGATTCTGTGCATGGCCTTGCGGGTGCGGTCGGAATTGAACGTCCGCGCGCCGGGCGGCGCCCCGATGTCGCCGGCGATCGCCGCCGTCAGGGTCGATTTGCCCGTGCCGCTGAAGCCGCCGACGGCGACCAAGGCGTTGGGGCGCGGCGTCAGCAGCTCCTCGGCGAGGGCGAAATAGGCGCGGGCCTCGCGCTCCATGGCCGCGTCCGCCGGCGCGTCGCCGGAATGGGCCTGCGAGGCCGCGATATGAGCGCGGATCGCGGCGCGCAGGGCCATGAAGAAGGGCAGGGCCGAATAACCGTCGCGGATCCTGGCCGGCATGTCCGGCACGGTGCGCGACAGGGCGCTGACATAGCGGTTGAACAGCAGGTTGGCGAGGTCGCGCCGCCCGACAAGCCACAGGTCCATCAAGGTGAAGGCGACGTCGTAGAGCACGTCGATCCGCGCCAGTTTCTGGTCGAATTCGATACAGTCGAACAAGGTCGGCCGCCCGTCGAACCAGCAGATGTTGCGAAGGTAAAGATCGCCGTGGCAAAGGCGGACGAAGCCGGCGCGGGCGCGGGCGTCGAGCAGGTCCGCCCGCTCCCGCAATTCGCGGCGGAAGGCGGCGTTGAGCCGGCTACGCTCCTCCTCGGTGAAAACCCGGCAATGGGCGAAGGAATCCTCGTTGAGGTCGAGGAGATGGGCGAAGACGCCTGAGCCGCTTTCCTCAACGAAACGCTGGGCGCGGGTGTGAAAATCGGCGACGGCGACGGCGAGCGCGTCGATATGGGCGGAAGTGAGCCGGCCTTCGCGGGCCATGACGTCGAACAGGCTCGATTCGTCGAAGCGGCGCATCACGACGATGCAATCGACCAGCGGCCCCGGCCCATCGAAGGCAAGGCCGCCCGGCTCGCGGGTGATGCGCCGCACGCCAAGATAAAGCTCCGGCGCGGCGCGCGAATTCAGCGCCAGTTCGGCGCGGCAGGCTTTTTCGCGGAAAGAGGCTTTCGAGAAATCGAGATAGGGAAAGACGATGGCGCGCTTGAGCTTGAAGACGAGGCCGCCGGAGAGAAACAGCAGCGAGACATGGGTGGATTTGGTTTCGACCGGCGCGCGGGTCTCCCGCGCGAGGGCCTCGGCGACGAAGGCGGCGACGACCGATTGATCCATGGCTTCCGGGTCAGGGTTTGGTCGGGCGCACATGGCGCAGGACCAGATTGGCGACGAGGGCCTGCGCGACCTGTTCGGCGAGGCAATCATAGCCGGCGTCGAGCGAGAAGGGGTTGTCGCCCTGCGCCACGCTTTTGCGGGTTTTCGCCAGGAACTGCATCGCCTCCAGCCGACGCAGGTAGAGCACGTTCTCGGACTGGGCGACGCGGCGCGTCGCCTCGCGGATGGCCCTGGCCTCGCTTTGGTCATGGAGCCAGGGATTGGTCTCGAAACCGACCAGCAGCACGTCGATCCCGTTGTCCTTGGCCCAGCGCACGCCCGCCCGCACGGCCGCTTCATAGTCGTCCGGGGCGATGAATTCGAGCGCGTCGTTGGCGCCGACCTGCCAGATCAGCAGGTCGGGCCGCTCCAGCGCCACCTCGGTGCGCATCCGCTCGGCGGCGGTCGTCGCGGTCTCGCCCGAAACCGGCCGGTCGGAGACGACCACGTCCACCCCGCCCATGGCGTTTTCAAGGAGGGATTCGAGCGCGGCGGGAAAAGGTTTGTGCAGGCTCTGGCTCATGCCGATCGGCGAGCCGATGATCAAGATGTCGACCTTCTTGCCTTTCAGCGCCGCCACGACATGTGGCAGGGGCGCCGGGGCCGCGAGCGCCGAGGCCGGTTCGTCGCAGGCCGAGGCGGGCCGCGGCGCGTTCTGCGCCGACGCGGGCGCGCCGGCGTTCGGCAGGCTCAAGGCCGCGGCGAGCGCGAGGCGCGGGAGCCCGCGCCGGATCAGGTCGAGGCCGCGCGTTCGGCGCGCGCCACGGCGAGTCTGGTTCGCCATTCCGACAACCATGCGACCAAGCCCATCAAAGACCATCCGACCAGTATCATGACGACGTCCATTTCGATACGCCCGCTGAAGGAATAGCGAACGATCTGCCCCGAAAGGCTGAGAAGAGACGCCGCGCAGAAGACGTTCAGGGAATTTCGGCCGAGCATCGCCAGATAAGTCACCAGCCGCGGCGCGAGACGTTGGATATATTTGAACGCGGGAATGAAAAAACAGGCCAGCGCCAGCGCATGGAGCAATCGCGCCGGCGAAAGATAGGTCTTGTCGAACACGAAGAACAATTTCGGGCTCGGCAGAAAGGCAGGGTCGGGCGAGATGTCCGCCAGCGTCAGTCCGGCGCCCAGAAAAACCTGCGCGCCGGCCAGCCAGAACAGAATTTTCTTCACCCGCGGCGACCAGCTCGACCAGCCGCGCGGCCCGCTCAGCGCGAAGCCGAGGACGAAGATGAACTGCCAGGCGAACGGGCTGAAATACCACTCGCCCTCGACCGGCCAGGTGGGCAGGTTCAGACCCGTCAGGAGCGTGTAGATGTAAAGGCCGAAGGACATCGGCAAGAGCGCGCGCGGCGCGTAGCGGTCGATGATCGCGATGGTCGGCCCCGTCGCCATCAGCACGACATAAAGCGGCAGGATGTCGAAAAAACCGAGCTGGTAGCGCAGAAGCGCGAGGCCGATGTGGGCGTCGACCGGATCCTCGAACACGGCGGCCGCATTGTTCCATTGCAGAATATAGGGCTGTTCGAGCGCCTTGGCCGCGCCGGACTGCATGGCGATGGCGATGGCGGTGATGACCAGTTGCGCGAAATAGATGGTGAGCGCGCGGCCCGCCAGCCGATAGACCGCCGCGCTCAGCGGCTCCTTCGCCAGCGAATTGCAGACATAGCGCAGCGACACGCCGGCCAGAAAAACGAACAGCTCGGCCGCGTCGGAAAGCGAATAATGGCGGAAGGTGTAGCGTTCGAGGAAAACGCCGGGAATGTGATTGACGTAAATCGTCGCCAGCGCGAATCCGCGCCAGAAATCGACGGCGTTGGGGCCCCTCATGCCGTGCGCGCTCCGCCCGCGAAGGGGAGCGCGCGACAGCTACCGGGAAAGACGGCGGCGCGAAAATTCATGGCGGGCAGGTCGCGTCCAAAGTCGGACTCTCGCTATAGCGCCGCCGGCGAAAATCCTCAAATGGAGAAGCTTGTGCCGCAGCCGCAGGAGGAAGTGGCGTTGGGGTTGTCGATCTTGAAGGACTGGCCCATCAGATCGTCCACGAAATCGATTTTCGCGCCCTTGAGAAGATCGAGCGACAGCGGATCGATCGCCAGCCGCGATTCCGAATCGCCGAGAATCAGGTCGCCGTCCTCGGGCGCGGCAACGATGTCGAAGGCGTATTGAAAGCCGGAGCAGCCGCCGCCATTGACCGAAATGCGCAGGAAAGCGCCCGCCGCCTCGCCGCGCAGCACTTCCGCGACCCGCTTGAGGGCGCTGTCCGTGGCCAGGACCTGTTCCGACGCGATCTGGTTCATTCGACCCTCCGAAAATTCAAGCTTTTCCAAAGATAGTCGCGAATGGCGCCCGGTCAATGCGCGGAGGCTCCTTTTCGATCCCCGGCCTGACGTGGTATCGCCAGAGGCGACGCGCCCCCGCGTCGCTTTTTTCAAAGGTTCGCCTTGTCCGCCGCGCCGGGTGCTGACTTTTTGCAAGACAAGCCGCTGGCGCCTTACGCCGCCGAGTGGCGGCGGACTCGCGGCCGGCTTTTCGCCGAGCCGGCTTCGCCGACGCGCGGCGATTTCCAGCGCGATCGCGACCGGCTGATCCATTCGACCGCCTTCCGTCGCCTCGCCCACAAGACCCAGGTCTTCATCCCGCTCGAAGGCGATCATTTCCGCACCCGCCTGACCCATACGATCGAGGTCGCGCAGATCGCCCGCGCCCTCGCGCGCGGCTTGAGACTGGACGAAGACCTCGCCGAGGCGACCGCGCTCGCCCACGACCTCGGCCACACCTGCTTCGGCCACGCCGGCGAGGAAGTGCTCGACGCCTGCATGGCCCCCTTTGGCGGCTTCGACCACAACGCCCACGCCCTGCGCATCGTGACCCGGCTGGAGCGCCGCTACGCCGGCTGGGACGGGCTCAATCTGTGCTACGAGACCCTGGAAGGGCTGGTGAAGCACAACGGCCCCTTAAGCGGGCGTTACGTCCCGCTCGGACGCAGGAAAAGAAAACTTCCACTGGAAATCATCGAGTTCGACAGAATTTTTCCCCTCGATCTGGAGCTTTTCGCCTCATCGGAAGCGCAATGCGCCGCGCTGGCCGACGACATCGCCTATAACGCCCACGATATCGACGACGGCCTGCGCGCCGGCCTGTTCAGCCTCGACGATCTGCGGCGCATTCCTTTCCTGAATGCGCTGCTGGTCGAGATCGACGCGCTCCATCCGGACCTGGAGCGGGTTCGGGCGATCCACGAACTGGTCCGGCGGATCATCACCCGCTTCGTCGAGGACGCTTTTTTCGAGAGCGCCCGCCGGCTGCGCATGGCGGCGCCCAAAAGCATCGACGACATCCGTGCTTGCGAATTCCCGGTCGTGGCCTTTTCCGACGACATGGAGCGCGCGCATAAGCAGATCAAGGAATTCCTGTTTACCCGGATGTATCGCCACGCCGCGGTCCTGCCGGTATGGAAAAATGCCGAAAAAATCGTGCGCGGTTTATTTTCGATCTTTTTCGCCGATCCGGACAAGATGCCGGAGGAATGGGCGCTGGCCTCGCGCCCCTGCGACGAGGCGGGACGGGCGCGGGTGGTTTCCGATTATATCGCCGGCATGACCGACCGTTATGCCGTGGCGCAGGCGGAGCAATGGCTTGAAGCAAGCCCGTCGGCTTGAGAGTTGATCTTTCCGCCTATATAATAGCCATTATATAGGTGTGCTCCCATGCTCAAGTTCAAGGTAACAACGGTCGGCTCGTCGGCCGGCGTCATTCTCAACAAGGAAGCGATGGCGCGCCTTAAGGTGCGAAAGGGCGACACGCTCTATCTGACCGAGGCGCCGGACGGCGGCTTTCGCATCACGCCCTATAATCCCGAATTCGCGCGCCAGATCGAGCTTGCCGAGGACATCCTGCGCGACGATCGCGATATCCTGCGAGCTCTGGCGAAATGAGCTGGCGCTGGATCGGCGCCGAACTCGTTTACGCCATCCACGACCGTATCATCGCCGAACATGGCGGTCCGGACGGCGTGAGGGACGGGAACCTTATCGAATCCGCCGTGGTTCGGCCCCGGAATCTCGCCGCTTGCGGCAAACCGGACGCTGCCGATCGTGCCGCGTCCTATGCGTTTGGCTTTGTCCAAAACCATGGCTTCGTCGATGGGGACAAACGGGTGGCCTGGGTTTTGGCGCGCCTGTTTCTCGCCGACAATGGTTTTCGTCTGCAATTCGAACCCGGCGGCGCCATCGCCGCCATTGAAGGGCTCGCTTCCGGTCGCCTTGCAGAAAAGGAATTCGCTGAATGGCTGCGCGTCAGGCTCGGACCGAAGGATTGACGTCTTGCTCGCCATTGCCGCGCGGCCTGCATTGATCGCCCGCCCGAAATCGGGCAAAAGGCCACAAAATCGTCGAAAAGCTCGGGGGCCGGGACATGAGTGAGATTTTGCGCGTCGGCGTCGCTGGACTGGGCACGGTGGGCGCGGCGGTCGTTCGCCTTCTTGCCGCGCAGGCGAGCGACCTCGCCGCCCGCACCGGCAAGAAAATCGTGGTCACCGGCGTCTCGGCCCGCGATCCCGCCCGCGAGCGCGGACTCGACCTTTCCGGCGCGACCTGGTTCGCGACGCCGGAGGAATTGGCGCGCTCGGAAAATATCGACCTGTTCGTCGAGCTGATCGGCGGCGACGAGGGCGCCGCGCGAGAAAGCGTCGAGGCGGCTCTCATCTCCGGCAAATCGGTGGTCACCGCCAACAAGGCCTTGCTCGCCAAACACGGAATCGCTCTGGCCCGGCTGGCGGAACAGCATCACGCCGCGCTCGCCTTCGAGGCCTCGGTCGCCGGCGGCATTCCGATCGTGAAAACCCTGCGCGAGGGGCTCGCCGGCAACAGCATCGCGCGAGTCTATGGCATTCTCAACGGCACCTGCAATTACATCCTGTCGCGGATGGAGCTTGAAGGCCTGTCCTTCGCGGAATGCCTCGCCGAGGCCCAGAAACTCGGCTATGCCGAGGCCGACCCGACCTTCGACATCGGCGGCTTCGACACCGCCCACAAGCTCGCCATCCTCGCCAGCCTGGCCTTCGGGGTGAAGCTCGACCCCGAGGCGATCAGCATCGAGGGCATTCAGGACATTTCGCTCGCCGATCTCCACGCGGCGGCAGAACTCGGCTATCGCGTAAAACTGCTCGGCGTCGCCCAGCGCACGACCCATGGCGTCGAGCAGCGCGTCCATCCCACCATGGTTCCGCTTTCTTCGGCAATCGCCCAGGTGATGGGCGTGACCAATGCGGTGACGGTGGACGCCGACGCGGTCAATGAGCTGACCCTGGTCGGCCCTGGCGCCGGCGGCATGGCGACGGCCTCGGCCGTGGTGGCGGACATCGCCGACATCGCGCGCGGCATCCGCTCGGCCCCCTTCGGCCTGCCGGTCGAACATCTCGCAAATGCCGAAAAATCGCCGATGCAGCGCCATGAGGGCGGCTATTACATTCGGCTTGCGGTGCGCAACCACATCGGCGCGGCGGCGGCCATCGCCACCCGCATGGCGGAGCACGGCATTTCGCTCGAAAGCATCGTCCAGCGCCGCGCCTGCGCCGGCGACGACAGCGTGGCGCCGGTGGTGCTGGTGACTTATGCGACCACCGAAGCCTCGGTGCGCGAGGCTTTGGCGGCCATCGTCAAGGACGGCCATGTCGCCGACAAGCCGCAGGTGATCCGCATCGAACGGGAGTGAGCCCCGCCGACGATTCAGGAATTTTCCGTCCGCCACTCCGGCGCCTTCACGCCTTGCCCTTGAAGGCGGGGAGCTTGCCGCCGATGCGCGCCGCCATTTCGGCTCCCAGCAACTGGAGACTGAGATAAGGCCGCACCATCACTTCGAACTCGACGATCTTGCCGTCCGCGTCGAAGCGAATGATATCGACGCCTTTGAGGCGCTTATCTGCAATGCGGGCGCTGAATTCGAGGACGACGCTCAACCCGTCGCCGGTGGCGAATTCCCGATGATATTCGAAGTCCTCGAAGACGGTCATCACCGTGCTGATCACGAGAATCAGGGTGGCGGCCGGCTGGTAGGGGGCGAACGCCATCGGCGAACGGAAGATCGCCTCGGGATGAACAATGGTATGAAGCTCGCTCATGTCCCGGCGCCGAACGAACTCATGCCAAAGCTGCAAGGAAGCCGCGACCGGCGGGGGCAGATGGGCGGGAATGGCGGTCACCGGACGTTATCTCCTGTGGTTCCAGCGGATCGATCGGCGTAACATCGGCGGCACAATGCCGGAATCGGCGATCCCGGACAAGGCGCGGCGACGGGCGCCGATTTCAGGACTTGACGTCTAAGCGCGTTGTTCCTAATTTGTTCCCAATCATTCCGGGGGGATTCCATGCGGCTGTTCTGGGCGCCCAATACGCGGTCGCTGCGCGTTCTCTGGATGCTGGAGGAAATCGGCGCGCCTTACCAGCGCGTGCTGGTGGATTTGAAATCCGGCGCCCAGCACCGGCCGGACTATCACGCCATCAACCCGATGGAGAAAGTCCCGGCGCTCCAGGACGGCGCGGCCTGCGTCGCGGAATTGGGCGCCATCATCGCTTATCTCGCCGAGAAATTCCCTCAAATTGGGCTGGCCCCGCCGATCGGCGCGCCGACGCGCGGGCGTTTTTGGCAATGGCTGTTCTTTTCGGGCTCCTGCGTCGAGGGCGCGATCGCCCAAAAATTCACCCAGGCCCAGATGCCGGAACACGTCGCGGGCTTTGGATCTTTCGACAGGGTTTTCAATGTCCTGGAAGAAGCTCTTTCTTCAACGCCTTATCTGCTGGGAGAAAAATTTTCCGCCGCCGACGTGCTGATCGCCGCCGATCTGCATTTCACTATCAACGCCTTCAAAATGCTGGAGCCGCGCCCGGTCTTCGCCTCCTATCTGGAGCGCTGCCAATCGCGTCCGGCTTTTTTACGCGCGACGAAAATCAATTCCGATGGACTCTGATCGGCGCGTCCTGCTCGGCGTCCAGTCCAGCGTTCTGGGCCGCCCCTGGCGCAGCCGGCTCGACGCGGCGGGCGACGCACGGGCGCTCGCCATCGCCCAGCAGACCGGCCTGCCGGACCTGCTGTCGCGCGTGCTGGCGGGGCGGGGCGTCGCGCCCGAAACCGCGCTCGGCCATCTCGACCCGACTCTTCGCGCGCTCCTGCCCGAGCCATTCTCCCTCACCGCGATGCGGGAGGCGACCGACAGACTGGCCCGCGCCGTCGAAAAACAGGAAACCATCGCCATTTTCGGCGATTATGACGTGGACGGCGCCTGTTCCTCGGCTTTGCTCGCCGAATTTTTCGACTATTGCGGCGTTCCCCGGCTGATCCATATTCCCGACCGCATCACCGAGGGATACGGCCCCAACGTGGAAGCGATCCGGGCGCTTTCCGCGCGGGGCGCTACTCTGCTGGTGACCGCCGATTGCGGCACGACCAGTGTCGAGCCTTTCGCCGAGGCGCGCCGGCTCGGCATGGATGTCGTCGTGCTCGACCACCATCAGGCGCCCGAAACCTTGCCCGACGCCATCGTGGTCAATCCGAACCGCCAGGACGACGTTTCAGGGCAAGGCGCGCTCTGCGCCGCGGGCGTGGGCTTCGTCGCGCTGGTCGCGCTCAACCGGGCGCTGCGCCAGCGCGGGTTTTTCCGCGAGCGGCAGGAGCCCGACCTGTTAGGCTCGCTCGACCTGGTCGCGCTCGCCACCGTGGCCGATGTCGCGCCGCTCACCGGCCTCAACCGCGCCTTCGTGAACAAGGGCCTCGCCTTGATGAAATCGCGCGGCCGCGTGGGCTTGAGGGCTTTGGCCGATGTCGCCAAGCTCAACGGCCCGCCGCGCGCCTTTCACCTCGGTTTTTTGCTCGGGCCGCGCATCAACGCGGGGGGGAGAATCGGCGACGCGGCTCTGGGCGCCCGGCTTCTGTTGCTCAAGGATGAAATCGAGGCCGCTGAAATCGCCGCCGAACTCGACCGCCTCAATGGCGAGCGCCAGATTCTTGAAAAGCAGATGCTCCAGGAGGCCCTGGGCGAAGCCTATAAACAGCTTGGCCCGGCGGAGCAGGGCGCCTTCGTGCTGACGGCGGGGGAGGACTGGCAACCGGGGATCGTCGGCCTCGTCGCTTCACGGCTCAAGGAAATGTTCGGCCGCCCGGCTTTCGCCCTCGCCTTGAACGGCGATGTCGCCACCGGCTCGGCGCGCTCGATTCAAGGCGTCGATCTCGGCCGCGCGGTGCGCACGGCGGTCGATCGCGGCCTGATCGTCAAGGGCGGCGGCCACGCCATGGCGGCCGGCGTGACCTTGCGCCGCGATCAGATCGAAACTTTCCAGGCCTTTCTGGAAGAAACGCTCGCCGAGCCGGTCGCCCGCGCCCGCGCCGAGGCCGGCCTTGCGATCGACGGCCTGCTGACCGCCAGCGCCTGCGCGCCGGCTTTGGTCGAGGAATTCGAAAAGGCCGGTCCCTTCGGCTCCGCCAATCCCGAGCCGGTCTTTGCCCTGCCGGAACATCGGATCACCGATATCCACCCCTTCGGCGCCGAACATCTGCGGCTGCGGGTCCAGGCGGGCGACGGCGCACGGATGGAAATCGCCGCCTTCCGCGCCGCGCATACGGCGCTTGGGTCGGCGCTCGCCAAGGCGCGCGGCGAACGCGCTCATCTGGCCTGCACGCTAACTCTCGACCATTGGGGCGGGCGCACGAAAGTGAGCGCAAGGCTGGTCGATCTCGCCTTTTGCAATCCGGGCGTCGCCGGATAGGAAAAATGCGGCAGGCCAGGCATGAGAGGCTTGCCAGCATGACCCGCCGCGTTTATAGCTCGCCCCAGTTCGCGAACGGCCCCGCCGCTTCGCCGAAAGCGCCCATCGTCTAGCGGTCTAGGACGTCGCCCTTTCACGGCGAAAACAGGGGTTCGATTCCCCTTGGGCGCGCCAATAAAATCAAGCACTTAGAGATTTGGGACCGCGACTTGTCCAATATCTGTCCAATATATGGGCATGGATTTGTGTGGATTTTAGCGGACTTATGATGGCCTCCACGGCTGTCGCCAACCCTCACATGCGGCCCATTCCCGGCGCCTTGTACTCGCGCCAGTCCGGTGTCACTGCCGCGCGACGACCGCCGCACCCTTCGCAGCGGAATCGGCGGAGCCGGACCATAGCGGGGAACAAAGTTCGATCCGGCAGGCCGAGCCGGTAGAACGGAACGGCCGTCGAGCGCCGGCAGTCCTGACGCGCCAGAGGGCACCCTTTCGAATCGGCGGCTTCCCGGCTAAGCTAATGCAACAAAGGGGATCGTAAATGGCATTGCCGCCGAGAATAAGTGCCGAGCAGATGCGGAGAGCCTTCTATAAGCCCATTTTTGAGATGGGATTGGATCGCCTGCGTGAGGCTTATAAAGGTAGTGTAAGTGTACTGAATCCGGCTCAGGCGGAGTCAATCGTACGCCGAAGATCAGGTTTGTCCGAGCTCGATCCCATCCCCGATGCTGTAAGAGACGATGACGGAAGCGTAGTATTTGATTTTTACGAAGAAGCATCTGAACTACATGAAGAAATATCATCTATTCGTGATGTCGTGCAGCGAGCATTTCTTATCGCCTTGTTTCATTTTTACGAAAAAGAGTCAAATAAATGGGTAAACGGTAACGGGTATCGCCACAATGCAGTTGTTGCGTGGTTAAACGCTAATGGGTCTGCCAAGGAAGAGCGTGAGCTCAAAAAGCTTGAGTTAATAGCGAACTGTTTGAAACATGGGCCTGGACGTTCGTGCAGCGAGTTGCATAATGACTTTCATAGTCTGTTTGCTGTTGGCATTTTGCCTTCCGATCGCACATTGCTTATAGATGGTTCCCTACTAAAATCCTTGTTTGATGCCGTCGCAGCTTCTGGACCCAAATAAGCCATACGTTCGCGCACAGACGAAAATGGCCGCCCGCACATTCGGGGCGCCCCGTCCGTAAGCTTGAGCCCTCGGGCAATCACGACAGGTCACAAAGACGCCCCGGACGCCCGCCGCTTTCAGGTTGGCGATCGTCGTCGGCCTTTTGGATTTGCTTGGCATTGACGGAGTCTGTCGCATGTAACCCATGGCAAAGTTATCAATTTGTGGTGGCCGTCGAAGCTCGCGGGGCATCAAAAAAGTTGAAGCGCTGAAAGCGCTTGCAGATGGCGCGGGATTACAGGCAAATTTAGCGCGGCGCTTTTGTGCGAGTCGGCGATAATTTTGAGATTGCAAAATAGAGACTTTGGGGCAGAACAGGCATGAAAAAGCCAAGCACGATATCATCAGCGTTTGCATTATATTCTGAACAGGACACAGCAGATAAATTAATTCTTCCATATTTAGCTTCAACTCATGGCTTTCCTAAGCCTGAAAGCCTTGATTATCAAGCGCAGCATTCTCTTGAAACGGAGTCTGGTAAGAGCGGACGCTACGACGGTCTATATTTATGCGGAGGATATCCCTATGTTGTTCTTGAGGCCAAACGTTATGCTCACGAGTTAGTTGACTCTGATTTCGAGCAAGCACGCTCATATGCAACCTCCATTTTTTTTGACAAGCCAGTTCCGTTTATAGTTGTTTCGAACGGGCAAGAGCATCAGTTTTTTCAGCTAACAAGCACGCTCAATCCTGCCGACGGGAAGAATTTATATAATAAAATTCCGGCCGTTGGTTGGTCAGCAATCATTATCCAAACTCCTGGCGAAGTTAAGCAGCTTCTGACTCAGGCCCAGCTTCTTGGTTATCTGAAGAACTTTAAGCGGGAGACCTATAATGATATCTGCGCACTCTTTATCGATCCCGAGACAGAAAAGCTCGACCTCTCGCGCCATGAACTCGGCGTCGATCTTCAGCAAATCATTGATGATCGAAAAAATTTCATAGGAACGACTGCGAAAGGCGAAACAGCGATAAAACATGCCATCCAGGCCGTCGCTTTGCATTTCACAATCAAAATACTTTTCATAAAGCTCATCGAGGACTTGGCGCGCGGGCCAGACACGCCGCGCATCATCCACACGCTCTTTCCTAATCGCGACTATGATCAGATCGGCGGCCTATTCGGCTTCAAAGTCTTGAATGCGCTCGACAAGGCAGATCGCCAAAAATCGCTTCGCCTGTTGGTGCGTTCGCGCCTTTATTACAAACGTCTCGCGCAGGACCTCGCGCGCGTGTCGTGGCAGGACATTTTCCGTTACGGCTTCGACGTCCACATGGAGCGGTACGGCCAGCTCTTTAGTGCGCGCCATTATGATCGGTTTCTTCCCGCCGACACAACGTTGCAGGCTATTCGCCAAGACCTTATTCAAATCGATATTCGAACGGCGATTATTTATGGTTCTGCTGCCGAACGAACGAACGTTATCGGTAACCTTTACGAGAAGCTGATCGACGAGGAGCTTCGTTCGAGCTTGGGTGCGATCTACACGCCTCATGAAACCATGCTGTTCATGGTTGAACTCGGCCGCAGCGCCTTGGGGCAGTTTCGAGGCCATAAAACCGTGGAGCCCGCATGTGGTTCGGGGCATTTCTATCGTGAAATTTATCGTCGCTATATCGGCGAAGTAAAGTCTCACGCCGGAAAGACGAAAATACCATTCGACCCGTCCGCTGCACATACTGAGGCACTTGAACATGTTTTCGGTAGGGACATCGACCCATTCGCGGTCCAGCTCACCTTGCTGTCCACGTTTCTTGAGCAACTGAAGGACAACGTGCGGCCTGGTCAAGGAGCGGGCCGCACGCGGCATCGCTGGCTAGCCGATCGCTCCATCGATACGCAGAATTCGCTCGACCCAATCACAATTGATCCGGCCCAATATTTCGACATCGAAAAAACAGCCGATCTGACTGCCGCACGAAGTCGCAAGGCGAGTTGCGTGCGATCTGAACAGCCGGACCTCATGATCGGCAATCCGCCTTATGGCGTTTCGGTTATCAAGGGCGCTCACTACGACGACGTTTATTCGCTAACAAGTCCAGATTCGTATGGCTATTTCATCGCCAATGCGATTGCTCGGCTCCCGGTGGGCAGGCGACTCGTGTATATCGTCAGCTCATCATTTCTGACGATCAAGACCCATCAGGCATTGCGCGATTTGATACTTTCGACATGCAAAATTATCCGCGTTGTAAAATTGCACCGCGCCACTTTTCCAGGCATCGACATATTTCCGGCCATTATCGAATTAGAACGTTGTGACGACGAAACGCAGCGCACCTCTCACTTTTATCATTTCTACGACCTTTGGCGGCTGCATCCGACAACCCATCAAGAGGAACTGGCCAAAGCCTACACTGCGATCTTAAATGACCTGTCCGCGTCTAAAGCATGGCCCTTCGATGGGGCTATTGCCCAGCGCTACACTGTCCGGCAGGGGCTTCTAGGACGATATACTCGCCACCCAATTTTCGAAGGCCTTGCGAGCCTATACGAATTTATGGCGGATGCTCCGCCAACCGCGGATTCCGTTGACCTCGCTCACAACGGAGCGAAGCTCAACGTTCGATTCCTCGCTATTCGAGGTCGCCGCGTGGTCAAGTTAAATGACATCGCCAGTGTGAAAATAGGCCTTCAGTCCGGAGACAATGGCCGTTTCTACCGCGTAACTCCAGGCATCAAGGGCGGCGCACAAAAAGGTGGATACCAAGATGTAGCTCCACACCAAGTGCTGACAGACGCAAACCTGCCTATCTTAACACCGATGCAGAAACTTGCAGGAATAGAAATCAACGACCCTAGCAACGACGTATATTTTGTTCCGCTCGATAAGGCTGGTGAATCGGATATCGACGGCTGATTACTAACAATGTTTTGGCGTCCCGTCGACTTTTACGTCGATTGGTCGGAACAGGCCGTCTCTGCAATGAAAAAACTTCATGGGAAGGGCGGAGTCTTCCGCAACCCTCAATTCTATTTCAAAAAGGGAATCAGTTTCTCAACAACAGGGATCTATTGTCCGATCTTCCGCCTTTCGCACGGCGGCGTCTTTGACCAGAAAAGTTCAAACATTTTTTGCGATGTGCTCGACCACAAGGTCCTGCTTGGCATCCTTTCGTCGACACTGCTCCGGTATTTCGCCAAGGCATTTATCAATCATGGTGTCGACGCACAGATCGTCGACCTTCCGATCGTATTGCCCGATCAGGCTCAATGCGACGCAATCATAGCCGTGGTCGACGATATTATCGCGCACCAGAAGATTGATATGGCCTTCGACTACAGGCCAAAGCTCGCAGAACTGGACCAAGTGATTGCAGGTTTATATGCGCTTACCCCAGGAGAAATCACCGAAATTTCTGCGTGGTACAGGCGCCACTATCCTAAGCTGACTGGGGATGGCACGGAGGAGGCCTGATCCACCGCGCTCTTTCTTCGCAGCTTTGCTCGAATTTCATCCCGGGAGAATGACGGCGGTGCCGGCGTGAGGCTCAGTCAGTCCCGGGACAGTTGAAAGGTTGACACCTTGGGCTTAGGCTTTGAGCCTGACATTTCAACGATGGAATTTTCCAATGAGATTTTCGGAATTCGCGCTTGCCGTGTCGCTTGCATTGCTGACCACAAACGCGCGCTCGGAATCATGCCGCGACATCAGTGATACCGCCAAGCGCCTGGCCTGCTTCGACGCCATCACCACAACCGCGCCAGGGCCATCGGGGCCAGCCGCAGCGCCTGTCTCGCGCTGGCAGATCAACGAGAGCAAATCGCCAGTCGATGACAGCCTGCAGGTCGCCGCAGTAAACCAGAGCACGACCGATGCCGGCAAGGCCGCAATCTTGATGATCCGTTGCAAGGAGCACGATACCGAGTTCTTCGTTTCGGCTGACGAGTTTTGGGGATTAAGCATCGGTGGACGACCTATTCCAGTCACTTATCGGGTGAACGATGCGCCGGCAACGAAACAAGCCTGGACGCCCGGTTCCGGGTCGAGCGCGCGGGGGAGTTCAGCGTTCGTCCCAAATGTGAAACAAGCTTTGGCCTTCATGGCGTCGCTTCCGGAAGGCGGGCGCTTGTTCTTGCGAGTAGAAGATTTCCAGGGAATAGGCCACGATATGACGTTTAATCTGGACGGCATTACAGAAGTGAAATCGCGCGTCGCCGATGCCTGCCGGCCGAAACCTCATCGTCCCTGACGCCGTTGGAGTAGAGTTCCAGAATCAAGGAGTAGAGATGTTTGATCATATTACATGGACGCGCGGCGCGGGTGAACTCAAAGTTGTTGATACTTTTGCGGCGCTTGCGAAAAAGGCGACTAAAGAGACGGGCGCCGAGGTTTTGATCGTACTCCAATTTCCTAAATGGGGGGAACCGCACGTGGTTACTTCGTCGCCGGAACATCTGCAGAATCAGAAAGGCCACTGGATAAGTTCTGCGGTTGCGAGGGGTTTGAGGAGACTCAAATTGTGGCTCGAACGTTACCCTGAGGTTGGCAATGAGATTGAGGAAGAATTCAACCGTCTCAAGTCGACAAAACGGACTTAACGTGCAGGCCGGCTAAGGCATAATTTGGAGTACATGCAAGTGTTTTACAAAATAACTTTTGAGAAAGACGACGGAACCCGGATCAGCGAACAAGAAATTCGTCGTGGTAAAATCCCTGAAATCGGGACGAAGATCGAAGCAACAATCCACGGCGCCACGGTGCGCGCCGTTGTAACGGGAATTACCGAATATCCGCCACGAACGTCAGGCAACGTCGAAACGGTCAGAGCTGTTACCGTCAGGGCGGTAGATTGATTAATGCCGGGTGCGGGGCCGCCTAGGCCTAGCCGCCGGCGCCCTGCAATGACAAAGGCGGCGGGGTTCTCTCAACCATCGCAGCCCTGGCGCGTTCCAATTCTTCCGCCAGCGGGATGTCATGCGCAAGAAGCGCGGCCTGGCTCCGGCTTGTCGCGCCAATTTTCCGCAAAACCGCCGAGACAAGCGCTTTCACCGTCGCCTCGCCAATCCTCAGCTCCCAAGCAATTTGCTTGTTCATGAGGCCGGCGCCAAGAAAGGCGAAAACCTCCTCCTCGCGTGGCGACATACGATCGCCCTTTTTTATTTCGCGGCAGTCGCTCATTATGACCCCTCGATTTTGACGAAACCAGCGCCCAAGAGCGGCAAAGCATCCTCTTCGCCGACTTCAATGATGCGATCGGCAGCGATCGTCAGGCATTGGCCTGAGAGCAGATAGGCCGTGGAAAGACCTTCCGGCGCCCGAAGGCGCGTCAGCGAGGTCGCCTGGCCGTCTATCGTGAGTGCGCTTTGCCCCTGCGCAGCGATTTCGTTTTGCATAAAGCCGATGAAATTTGAGAAACCGTCGGGGGCGCCAACCATCAATTCCGTAAGAGCCCAAACAAGCGCGTCCAGATGGTCAGGGCTTCCGCCGCCTGCCATGCCGCCAGGTGAAAATTCGCACATTTGGTCTTCAAGCGCCGGAAAGGCGCCGACATGAAACACGCGGTTTTGCTCATAGAGGGCGCTCACGGGTTCCGCGCGCGCGATCTTGCCGCGTGCCGCATGGACTGATCTGTAAGAAACAGACGGATCGATAACGCGGACGGTGTTTTCGACCATTTCGCCGCCGTTGTTCGTTTCGGCAATGATCCGGTCCGCCTTGTGCTTCCGATAGGCCGCCACCGCCTCACGCGCCCATTCTGTCGGCGTGTAGCGCCCGCTGCGATCTTCCAGCACATAGCCCCGGCCGTCCTGGCCAAGGCCGGCGACGATGATTCCGGTTTCGTCGGCGTCTTCGCCGCTTGTCGCGGCCGGATCGATCGCGACCACGATGCGCCGCATTTCCGGCAAGTCGACAAACCGGACGCGCGCCTTTTCGATCATTTCCCGCGTCCACAATGCGCCGGGCGTATCCGTCAAAAGCAGGCCTTCGAGCTCCTGTCGGCCAAGCCGAGTCCCGCCGTACTGCCTTTCGACCGTCAACAGGAACGACGGCGCAAGGTTCGCGGCATTGTCCGCCGTGCGCCCGCGCGTTATCGCAACGTCGCGGCCTTGTCGCGCGACAAGATCGCGAATGAGCCTTGTTGGCTTTGGCGTCGTGGTCACAACGCATCGCGGACGCGAGCCCAGCCGCAGGCCGAAATTCAACATATCCCAGGCCTCGGGGAAGCGCCACGCGGCCAATTCATCGCACCATGCGGCGTCATGCTGCGGCCCGCGCATCCTCTCCGGTTCGTCCGCCGAATAGGTCGCGGCCTGCGCTCCGTTCGCCCAGGTCAGGCGCCGCTTGGACGGCTCGTAAACCGGCCGATTCCATTCGGGTGAACAGGCCAAAATCCCGCTTTCGCCTTCGACCATCACGTCTCGCGCGTCGGCGGCAGTCGGCGCGACCAAGGCGATTCGGCGCTTGCCGGCGGCGATCTGTTCAAGAACCCACTCAGCGCCCGCGCGCGTCTTGCCAGCGCCACGGCCTGCCAGATAGAGCCATATCGCCCAGGCATCGCCGGCAGGTTCGATCTGTTCGGCGCGCGCCTTGGCCCGCCAAGAATTTTCCAGCGCATTTGCGAACTGGCCGAAGATGGAAAGGTCATTCGGCGGCAACATCGATCGCCTCGCATTTTCGGACTTCGATCATCGGCGCCGCGTGTCCCTCAAGCCTGCGAAGGCTGGAAATCACGGCGGCGCGCGCCTCTGGAAAAGGCTCCAGCGCCTTGATGACGGACGCTTGCAATTCGACGATCGCGGGATTCGACATGACGGCAATGTTGTTCGTCACCGTCAAGTTGCCCGGCGCGAGCTGTCGAATTTCGCCCGTCAGTTTGCCGATTTCACGAAGGGTTTCCAGAAGCCGGCCGGCGATTACGCTTTGGCCATTCCTGTCGCCAACATCACACGCGGCGTCGAAGGATTTGAACAGTCGCGCCCGCATGTGGTCGAACGAATCCAAAAGACCAAGGCTCTTCTCGTTGGCTTTTTCCGCCAATTGCTCGGAACTGAGGCCCGGCCCGCCGATCAATTCCGCCTTGCGTTCGTTGGGAACGTGCCGCGACCAATGGCGCCAAAGCTGATCCTTGGAAACGCTATCGAACTTTTTGGCGAGTGATTCGAAGCTCGCGCCGCCCGCCTTCAAAACTTCAATTCTGGCTCTTTCGGGATGGTTGCAGACCACGCATTGCGGTCCGCTTCGCCAGTTCCGGGGACGCTTCGTCGCCATGATCGGACCTCTTGAGAATTGTCGGCGGCCATTGATTCCATTCGCCGGCCGTCGCCGTTTTTCGCCCAGGAGACGCAGGACGAAACCGATTGTCAGACGACGGGCACGCTCGCTCCGCCCGGATATTTCCAAGCCCAACCGGCCCGCATGAGCGCGTCTGAATACTGCATATCGACCACGATGCTGCCGTCTGCGGCGGGCTTGATCGCCGTCGCGCCGACATGAATCACGCTTGGCACCTGTCCGCCGTTGGCAAGGACCATCGTTACGAGCGTAACGGCGCCGGTAGCGGTCTGAGTTGTCGAAGTCGTCATTTTTCATCCCTTTCAAGGAAGCGGAGCGGTTTCAAATGCGCGTTTTTGAATTCGGCCTGAGCGCGAAGCGCGCCGACGTGCGACTCGAGCACGCGGCAAACATCGGAGGCCTGACGCTCAGCGGCCTGACGCTCTGCCGGCGTCTTGGCTTGGGCAAGCGCCATCCTGGCGGCCTTGACGAGGGGTGAAAGATTCGCCGGCAAGCCTTCGCTGGCTTTCTGCAACCCGCTTCCGACGACAAGCTCGTGCATATCGTCCATTTCAATGCCGCCAAGGGTCAACAGCGCGGGCCGCTGGCGGGCTTTCGGCGTTTCCGAGGCCGGAAGGTCCGCCGCGCCCTATGGTCGCGCTCATGCCGGAAATGTCGCCATCATGCCGCGCTTTGAGCGCCGCAAGCTCAGCTTCAAGGGCGCCGATGCGCGCACGCTCGTTATCGGCGGCGCCAAAGCCATAACGGGCGGCCAATTCGTCGGATGACCGCTTTTCGATCGCCGCGAGTTCGAGAATCAATCGCGCGAAAGCTATCGGCGATCGCGCGCGCCTCTTCGGCAATGCCAATGCTCTTGCGGAGCCTTCCCGCGTCGAGAAACGCCGCTTCGATCTTGTCGATGGTGTTTTTCATTTGCCCAACTCCCCAAGGCGACGAATTTCGTTCGTGGCCAAAGCATGAGCGGCGGAAACTTCGGCGTTCGTCGGCGCGCCCAAAAAATCGGTATCCGGCATTTTGATGCGCTCAAGGCGTTGCAGGAATTGGAGGGACTGGCCTTCCTTGCCCTCGCTCGCCAGTTCATGCGCCCGCGCATAGACCGCTTGGCGCAGGCCATAGCAGGTCGCTGCATTGGCGCGAGCGGCGGCGAAGTTCCGTTCGCAGTCGGCGAAGGTCGCGGCATATCTGGCGAGCATTTCGGAAAAAATCGCGTCATCGATCCGGGCGCCAATTTCGTGGGCCTCGAAATGCGCCGCCGCAAGTTTGGCGTCGATTTCCCCTATGGCGGTTTCGGCGCCGGCGGCGACGGCCTGCGCAATAGCCAACCGGGCCGATGCGGTCTTCCTTTCGGCAGTCAGCAGCGCGGGCGCTTCGCCCTTAGCGCCAGAAGCAGCCCAAGCCCTAAAAAGCTCCGTTTCGGCGCGGTCCACGGCCAACTTGGCGGCTTCCTCTTCGCCGGCTTGCGCGGCCAATGCAGTCAGGCGTTCCCGCTCGCTGTTCAATTCGGCGATTTCAGCGATATTGCTGCGCATCAGCTCGCGCGCCTCCGAAACGTCGTCGGAACCGGGATTGTTTGTCACGATGGCAAGATTGCTCATTTTGGCTTTCCGAGTTGAACGCGAAAATCTGTCGCGGGCGGCGATATTGGCCAGTCATTGGACAAAATACAGTTTGTTCCAAAAAAATCACAATAAAATCAACGTCTACATCAATCCATACACGTGTTATTTTCGCCTTGGGAAGGCGAAGAGCACTTATTTGCCCGCAAAGGGGGCGAAAAACCGTCGCAACGGCGTGGAGGCGAGCGCGGCCAAAATCGACGACATTTTGCGCGATTTTTTTAGCGACCAAAAACAGACGGTTTTATCCTGCTCAGGAGCAAGTCCGGCCATCGAGTGATTGGTGAGGTCGATCCGCAGGCGGCAGTGTCGCCGAAAGCTGACGGGTAGGGGGTAGATATAGATAGTAGTAGCGAATCGCTACCAGAGAACGGCCCTGATTTTGGTCGATTTTGGGCATTATCGGTAGCGTTTCGCTACTGGGATCGGTAGCGTTTCGCTACTGGAAGAATTTCTTTTTGGCGACGTTTCGAGAGCGGCGCGCGCCTCTTCCAGCGACTGAAATTTCTTCCACTCGTTTGTTGGCGGACTGATGCCTTGCGCCTCGTCCTTTACGGGAAGCCAGGTCAGCCGGAATGCGGCAGGGCGGCCCTTGTATTCGCCCCATGCCTTGCGGCCAGGATCAACGCGAAGAATGAAGCCTGCCCGCTGGGCCTCATCTATTGCCGACACAAGGGACATGCGCCGAATGCCGTAGGCTTCGAAATTTGAAAAGGTGACGCGAAGGCGGCCGTTTTCTTGGCCACCTTGATTGATGTGTTCGACCAAGATTTCGCATGACAACTCTTTGCGCCGTGGACGAAAGCGCGATCCACGCGGGCGAATTCAACAAATCGAGCGGAAGCCATCCGAATTTGCCATTCGGCTTGTTTGCTTGCCGCCATCGTTTGTCCGCCGCGATTCCCGTCGATCTGCCGGTCGCATCGTGTCGCCGCGCTCCAGTCATGGGCCGTGGTCGGCGAGCAGATCGAGTACCGCGCCGACAATGCCTTGCGGCGCCCCTTGGCTGTCGCGGAGAACGGCGGCGCGGATGGTTTCGGGCGGGACGCCGTGCTGCAGGCTAATGCTTAAGCAGACGGCGGCGTCCCTGGCGTCGGCGGCGCTCTGGCTTTGCGCCTTGCCGCATTCGACAAAAATTTCAGCGACGCTTCCGTCATCGAAGCGGCCTATGCCGGCGGAATAGCGCAGCCCGCGAAAATCGAAGTCCCTAACTTCGTGCGCCCGGCGATTGGGGAGACGTTGACGGCTCATGGCTCAAGCCGCCTCCGTGCTGACTTCGCGGGCCTGGCGCCATTCGGCGGCGGCTTCCTTTGAAATCAGGACGCGCGCGCCGACGCGCATTTCACGCGGGCCAATCCCTGCGGCGCGATTCTTGTAATAGCCGGACCGCGAAATGCCGTTCAACTCGCAAAATTCTTCGACGGTATAAGACAGGCGCTCGCTCAACGTCGATTTCGTTTGAGCGGCCGGCGAAGATTGCCGGGGGCTGTAATTCGGAACGCCGGAACGCAGGCGCTCGGCTAACGATTGCTTCTCCTTGGACATATGTGTTCCCCTGAACCTGAGTGGACCACGGGGAGATTGTCCGCGCCGCTCATGGCCGCACAGATGAAACCGTATTTTCACCTGTGAAAAAGGATGCGATCCATTCGGAAGCGGGCGGTTCCGCTCGGCGGTGAGATTCCAAGGATTTCGAGGACTTGTATTGACGGTTGAAGCGCCGAAAGAGGAAATTCGACGGGAACAACAAGCTTGGGATCAATCTGAACGGCGTCGCCGTCGAGCAAGGTTTCTCGACCACGTTCGGGAACGTAAGAGACGCCGAATCGCCTAAGCAATTCGGCGAAAGAAAGAAAGTCTATTAGTTTTTCCGGCTCGATTGGGACTTCGCCGCAAACAAGAAAGGCCGCCCAAAAATGAGCTACTGATTTATATTTGTCCCAAATTTCCTTTAATGTCCGCTCACTGTTGCCGTATCCGCCGTGGCTGTATGCTCTGAATACAGCTTTTCTTCCAATTTTTTTATTTTGGCTCCGCGCACAAATCAGAAGCAATAGAACGTCACCAACGAATTCGCCCGGAAATAGATCTATTCGAGAAGCTTGGAGACGCTGAGATTTCAATCCTTCTTCGGAAATAGTGTCGAAAAAAGACGAATCTATTGCGTTTTGGATACAGAATTCGCGCGAGAAAAAACGCTTTTCAACGCTGGATAGCTCGGGAAAGAGGTCCATCAATGCCTTTCCGTACCACGCATCAATGAAACGCTTGCGTTTGGTGTCATCGGGGAAAAGCATTAGCGCCCAAATTTCAACGAAAGGCAGGCATAACCCATCAGCAAGCGATTGATTTGACATTACTGTCCTCGACGGTTCCGAGCGTCGGCGCGAATTTGCGGATCGTCTCGGCAAGATAGGACGGCGCCAAGTGTGCGTAATGGCGTTCCGTCATGCGCGAGTCGGCATGTCCAAGATTTTTTGCCACGACGGGGAGGGGAACGCCGGCCATGACAAGCAGGCTGGCGGAAGTGTGCCGGAACGTGTGAAACCCGGCGGCGGCAATGCCCGCGCGCTCGCATATTTCGCGCATCGGCCGCAGTTGATGCGACACGCCCCAGGCGCCGCCATCCGCGCGCTTGAGCATCAAATCTTCCGATGCGCGGCCTGCGATCAACTGCCGGAAAAATGTCTGTCCTTCATCGGTCAAAACGACATGACGCGCCTTGCCGCTCTTGCTCTTGCCGACGAAAACCGTTCCGGCGTCCGGGTTGAAGTCGCCGACCTTGAGGCGGACAAGCTCGCCATATCGACAGCCGGTGAACAGCGCAGCGTTGACCAGGGCGCGGAAGTCGCCTTGCGCCGCATTGACGAGTTGCCGGACTTCCTCGACGGTGAAATATCGGACGCGCGCCGACTCGACTTCGCGGAAGGGCTTCACGGCGCGCCATGCCGCGTCTGAAATCGCTTTGCCATCCTCGAAGGCCCGATTGAGCGCCGCCTTCAAAACCGTCAAAGTTCGGTTCGCGCTGGCGTGACGCTTGCGCGTTTCCTCTTCGGTCTTTGGCGACTCGAGGGCGCGAGATACCATGCCTTTTTTTCCGCGTGTGTGGCGCGGCATGGCGCCGACGGCATTCCGCCAGTCGCGTATCTCATCGCGCGTCAGATCGGCGACGAGGATTTTGCCAAGCGTTGGCCGAATGAGCCGGTCCGCGCGATTCATGGCGTCGGCGACGCTCTTGCCTTGATCCGCGTCCAGGTGCGCAAAATAGGCGTCCAAGGCCTCATTGACGGTGAAGGGCAGGGACGGCTTCGATTCGGGCTGTTTGGCCGCCAGCGCCAAGGCACGGGCCTTTTCCTGCGCTTGGTTGAACGTCAGAACTTTTGCGCCGTCCGCCTCGACCTTGGGGCCTTTGCCCGAAGGGGATAAATCGTCTGCAATGCCGATCGTTTTGACGACGTATTTTTCGCCGCCGACATATTGCCGCGAAACCCATTTGCCGGCGTCTTTGCCCTTCCGGTAGCCTAGATGGAGGCCATCGACGCCGCCGGCGACAAAATAGGGTTTGCCAGACGCCTTCAATTTGCCGCGAGCTGTCGGCGAGTTGATCTGGATTGCTTTGGTGATTTTCTTCGCCACGGCGCGCCCCTTGTCCAATATTTGTCCAATATAGCAGCGTGAACCGCCATAGACAAGAATGGACTGTAAATGGCTATCTAACGGATATAACGAGACGTTTTGTAAATCGGCATGGATTGCCAAGGACGGCTTCTAAGCCCTTTCACGGCGAAAACAGGGGTTCGATTCCCCTTGGGCGCGCCAATAAAATCAGTGAGCTAGTATAGATATCCGGTGTTATTTCCGATGTTCGCCCCATATCCAGCGGCGGAAAACGGCGGACTTGTGCGAACTGTCGCGGCCAATATGGTCGGAAAATGTTCTAGCTGGATGGATTGTCGGCGGATCGATATGGGTCAATGCTTGTTATCCCAAAGCTCCGTCAGCGCAGACCAGGGAAGGACAGCCCAATCGGGATTGTCGCAGGGGAAATGCGGGGACGCGATACGCATTGCATTAATAGTGCAGTTGGCCCCCTCTGGATTGGCAGACGCCCGCAAAATCCTTGCGAGCCAAGTGAAGTCATATATGTAAATCAACAAGATAG
This sequence comes from uncultured Pseudomonadota bacterium, assembly GCA_963703385.1. Taxonomy (GTDB): domain Bacteria; phylum Pseudomonadota; class Alphaproteobacteria; order Rhizobiales; family Beijerinckiaceae; genus Rhodoblastus. The sequence continues at coordinate 1,327,955 of OY969816.1, read as the reverse complement.
GTGTCCGCAGCTTTATCGTAAGCGGCGCGCCAATGAAATCAAGATTTAGCTGAAATCGCCGGGGACCGGCGCGGGGTTTGGACGCCGATCACCGTTTTAGCGCTCTAACCAGATTGGTGTTGGCGGGGTCAATGTTGCGAGCCCGTTCACAGCCGATACCGATCCACTCGCGACCGGCTGGGTGCGGGCGGCGCGATTGAATTTCGATGTGGCGTCAAGGGCGGGCCGTTTCAAAAGGCAATCTCGTCCAGCGCCTTGAGGCAGGCGGCGTTCTTGCCATTGGTCTGGAATTTCCTGGCGCGTTCGAGCGCGTTCTGGGCCCTGGCCATGGCGTCCTTGTCGGCGGCGAGCACATCGGCCGCCGACGGCTGACGGTGCATGGTGGCGAAAGTTCCCTCCTTCATGTCCTCGACCGGCGCACCGCCGGCCTGGGCCTTATCGATCAGAGCCTGAAGACGCGCGATCTCGCTTTGGCAGGTCCGGCCTTGCGCCATCGCGGCGCCCGGCGCGCACAAAACGGTCAAAGCGGAAAAAACCATCAGCACACGCGACATTTCTCATCCCCCTTGCGGCGGTTCCTTCGCAAGCCCGCGCGCAGCGCGCGGACGCCCTCATATTGCTACCACGTTTTCGGGGTAAAGGCGCTGCATTTCCGCAATGTCATCGAGCGTGGGCAGGCCGGATTCGTTGCCCAGATGCTGGACCTTGAAGGCGGAGGCCGCGCGGGCGAAATCGAAATGGTCGGCCCAGCGCGCGGTGCGGTTGCGCAGGAAGGACGCAAGATAGGCGCCGTGGAAGACGTCGCCGGCGCCGGACGTGTCGATGACCTTGTCGGAAGGCACGCACAGCGCCGGCATGCGCGAGATCAACCCGTTCTCGTCGCTCCACAACAGGCCGCGCTCGCCCTCGGTGACCGCCGCGATCTTGACCCCGCGCGAGGCGAGATAGCCGAGCGTTTCGAGCGACGTCAGATTGAGTTGCGCGCAAAAGTCCTCCGGCACCACCGCGACATCGATATGATGCAGCACTTCCTCGGTATTGACGCGGATCGCGCCGCCGTCGAGCGAGGTCAGGAGTCCCCTTTCGCGAAAAACCTTGGCGTAATAGAGCGCGGCGTCGGCCTGATGCCCGTCGAGATGCAGGGCCTCGTAGGTCGACACGTCGAGCTTCATGAAGGGCCGCAGATAGGCTGAGTCGCGGGCGCGCAGGATCGCGCGCTTGAAAGCCTTGGGCAGGATGAAGGAGAGCGAGGAGCGCGCGACCTTGCGCGGATAGATCGACACGCCATATTTATGCGCCATCTCCCAGAACATCTGGCCGAGCCAGTCGTCGGACATGGTGGTGAGGAGATCTGTCTGGATCCCGAGCCTGGCGCAGGCGAAGGCGGCGGTGACCGCATTGCCGCCGAAGGAGACGGCGTAATCCTTCGCCACGGCTTTTTCATCGCCGGTCGGCATGCTGTCGGCGATCATGGTCACGTCGATATAGGAATGTCCGACGAAAAGAGCGGTCACGGCAATCTCGCGAGTTGGGCTGCGTTTCGCGCCGATTGGCTAGGCCTCCACCCAATCTCTAACATAGCCGCGGGTGGGAAGATAGTTTGCGCATTCTGCGGGTTTTGAATATCTCGGCGCAGCTTTCGACCGCGCGCATGAGGCCTGCGAGGTTTCGCTCGGCGATTTTGCGCGGATGCCCTTGAGCTTGGAAAAGACCTTCCCGATGGGGGTTATGTCGAGGCTACAGGGCGTCGGACAGCGCAACGCGGCGCCGCGGGCCTTGATAAAAACCGTTCGACGCCGCGCTTGAGCGCCTCCAGGCGTTACTGCTCAACTGAATCGCACTCGGCCCTAACCCCGAGTGTGGAAGCGCTCGTCGAGTTTGGCGAGCATGCGCGTGATGCCGGTATATTCGAGTTCCGACATCGGCAGCATCGCGGCGCCGAAAAAACCTTGCCGCCGCATTTCGATGGCTTTTGCGGAGACGCTGTCGCGCACATGGTCCCAGAACGGATGCGCGAATGCGTCGACCGCTTCGGTGAACAGGCCTTCATGCATGGCGTAAGCGGCGCAACTCACCACCGGCGGGCCGTCGAAATAGCTGATTCCTGAATTGAGCTTCACCGGCATCAGCGGCACCTGATGCGAGCCGCGCATGCCGCCCGCGACAAAGGCGCCGATGGCGTAGGGCGCCAGCACCTCGCCCGTCGCGGGAAATGTCTTTTGCACCCGGACGAGCATCACCGGGTCGTCCTTGCCGGTATATTTGCCGGCGATGTTGTGCAACCGCGACGTCGAGGCGGCGGTCGCCTGCTCGCCGGTGGCGCGCGAATAGATGGCCTCGACAACGAAGCGCTCGGTGTCGCGCAGCAAGGCGGCGATGGCGTAAAGATCTTCCGGCGCGTTCAGCTCGATGACGCGGTCGCCTTCGGTATAGTTCACGTCCATGATGACGAAGCGATATCCCTTCGACATTTCCGGCGACAGCATCAGACCCGGCGTGTTCATCGGATCGGCGAACGCCAGATAGAGCGGCAGGTTGTAGCAGCCCGGGTCGGTCTTGTCCGCGGCGAAGAACAGGAACGGCTCGTTTGGGCGCTCATCGAATTCCATTTCCGCCACCGCTGGGCCCATGCCGCGCACGTTGCCCGAGAAAGAATCCTTGAGCAGGTCCTGACCGGCGCCGTAAAGCCCCTGTGCCTTGGCGATCGCCGTCCCGGCCATGAAGGCGTCCCAGCATAGTTTGTGCACCGCCTCGGCGCCGACGCCGTGGCGATGGCTCATTAAAATGGCGATGTCGTCACCGGTAAAACTGATCTTGTGGTCGATGAGCAGGTCTTTGCCGGCGACGCTCACATGCCCGCGAACTCCCTCCAGCAACCTCTCGGAGGGGCAGATATGGCCTCCGATCGAGCCCACATCGGCCTTGATGACAGTCAGGGTCATCCTCATCGCTCTCAACCTCCATCGTTGACGCCTCAGCCGAACTCATTGACCGGTTAGGATAGAGGGCGAATGGCGGGCCGGCAATGCGCTAGATCATCCGCGCTCTGTTTCCGGCCATCGCGACGGCCGGTCGGCGCGAGAAAAATCGAGGTCGTGTTTCGCAAGTTTTTCGGCAATGTCCGCTATGCGGCAGTTGTTGCGCCTGAATCGGAAAGTAGAGCTTCCCGATCCCGGCGGCGGCCGCTGGAACAGGTCTCGTACGGTCGGGATCGGGCGATATACCGCTTCGCCTTTATTCTACAGACAGCCCAGTGAAAAGAGCAGCCACGGGACTCTCGCGAATGGGGTGGCGTCCGCGCCGATTAACTTGCAAAATCGGCCGCCTGTCCGCCGTCTGTCGCCAATTAAGGCGCGGGGGCCGCAAGGGGCTTGCTTTGGGCGAGGCGGCGCGCGATGTCCAGGGCGTCAGGAAAAGTCGTCGAAAGCCGCCCATGCCGAAACGCGATCCCTCGCTTGTCTCTCTCGTCTCGCAAGCCGGCGAGCGCGCCGCCGCGACGCCGGTCTCGTCCCTGTTCATCGGCCGCTGGTCGTCGCGAGCCATGACCGCCGAGCCGATTCCGGACCAAGTCCTGTTTTCTCTGTTCGAGGCGGCGCGCTATGCCCCCTCCAGCCACAATTCGCAGCCCTGGCGCTTCGCCTACGCCCGGCGCGGCGAGCCGGATTTTGCGATCTTCCTGGCCTGCCTGAGCGACAGCAACAGGGAATGGGCGCGCAACGCCTCCGCGCTGGTGATGATCGCCAGCAAGGCTATCCATACGCTCGAGGGATCGGCGGAAAAGCGCATTTCCAGTTCGGCCTCTTTCGACACGGGCGCGGCCTGGGCAAGCCTCGCCTTCCAGGCCGAACTTCTGGGCTGGACCACGCACGCCATGGGCGCCTTCGACCGCGATCTGGCCCGCGCCGCGAGCCATGCGCCGGACAGTCTGAAGATCGAGGCCATCGTCGCCATCGGCAAGCGCGGCGACGCCTCGCTGCTGCCCGAGGCGCGCCGACCCTCCGAAAAGCCGAACCCGCGAAAAACCATGGCGGAAATCGTTTTCGCCGGCGGTTTTCCCGCGGATTGCTGAAAGAAGGGAGGGCGCATCTTGGCCTATAGCGTCAAGGAAATCTTCAAAACCCTCCAGGGCGAGGGCGGGCAGGCGGGGCGTGTTGCGGTGTTCTGCCGCTTTGCCGGCTGCAATCTGTGGAGCGGGCGCGAGGAGGACCGCGCCGACGCGGCTTGCGATTTCTGCGACACCGATTTCGTCGGAACCGACGGCGACGGCGGCGGCAAATTCGCCGACGCCCCGGCGCTCGCCCGCCGCTTAAGCGAAATCTGGGGCGAGGGCAGGGAGGGCCGCTGCGTGGTCTTCACCGGCGGCGAGCCGCTGTTGCAGCTCGATCCGGTGCTGATCGACGCGACCAAAAAAGAGGGCTTCTTCATCGCGGTGGAAAGCAACGGCGCGTTGGCGCCGCCGCCGGGCATCGACTGGCTCTGCGTCAGCCCCAAGGCGGGTGTGGAGCTGCTCGCGCGCAAGGGCCGGGAGCTGAAACTGGTCTTTCCGCAGGCTGGCCTCGATCCGCGCGCCTTCGAAGCGCTCGACTTCGACCTTTTCTTCATCCAGCCGATGGACGGTCCCGACCGCGCGCGCAACACCAAGGCCGCGATCGCCTTCTGCCGCGCCCATCCGCGCTGGCGACTCAGCCTCCAGACCCACAAGATGATCGGGATTCCATAGGATTCTGTGACATAAATGCAATTCCTTTAAAAAAACAGCCGCCCCCGGACGCGATTCGACCAGGAATTGATTTGAAACAAGGCAAGCGTCGCGCAAGATGAAAATGCTTGGTTTTTGTTACGGTCCCGCTCGACTCGTGGCGCGCGTGTTGCGGCGTTTTTCGATTGGCGTTTTTCGATTCGCTCGTGACGTCGGAGGCGTTGACGGTGAAACATCGCAAATGGGCGCGTTTCCTGGGCTTGAGCGTCGCCAGCGCGGCCTCGCTTTGTCTTGGCGCCTTCCTGTCGTATGAAGCCGCCATGCAGCAGGAGCCGCCGACCCAGGTCGCGGCTCGACAGGGTTCCGTCGCGCAAATTCCCGCCGCGCCTTCGCCGCAAAAGCTCGCCGCCCAGACGCCCGACGCAGCGCCCAAATCCGAGTCCAAACCCACGCCAGTTGTCGCGTCCATCCCGGCGCCTGCGCCTTCGAGCGGCCCCATCCTGGCGAGTCTCGAATCGGACGCCCCGCCGGTCTTTTCCCCGGCGACGGCGCTGAGCCTGCCTGCCGATCTGCGCAGCGATGACGACGCCGCCGTTGTCGAGGCCTTGCTCGCGCCCAGCGACGCCGCCACGCCGGCCAATCCCGAGTCGCTCCCGCCCGAGCCTGAACAGGCCGCCACGGGCGACGGTTTGTTCCATGGCAAGCCCGCCCCGCTGCCGCCGTCCCGTCCGACGGCCGCCGTCGGCAATCTGCCGCCGACGCCGCCGGCTCCAGGGCAGGGACCCGCGCCGGTGCTTTCAGCCCCGTCCACGGCGACCGCCCCGCAACAAGCCGGACTCTCCGGCTTCGCCAACGCCCTGGCCGCCATCAGCTCGTCGGTGGGCGGCGCCAATTCCGCCTGGTCGCCGGCCGAGACCGAGCCGGCGCCGCCGGAGGTCGCGAGCGGCGGCTTCAAGATGGGCGCGCCGGTCTATATCCGCATTTTCAAGAAGGAATCGGTGCTTGAACTGTGGATGAAGCGCGGCGAGACCTACGCGCTCTACAAGAGCTTCCCCATCTGCCGCTGGTCGGGCGGACTCGGGCCCAAGGAGCGCTATGCGGATTACCAGTCTCCCGAAGGCTTTTATGAAATTTCGGCCCGCCAGCTGAACCCGCGCTCGCATTATCATCTGGCGCTCAATCTCGGTTATCCGAACGCCTATGACCGGCGCCATGGCGCCACGGGCGACGCCGTCATGATCCACGGCGATTGCAAATCGGTCGGTTGTTTCGCCATGACCGACGCCGGAATCGACCAGATCTACCCGATCGTGGCGGCGGCGCTGCGCAACGGCGAGGGAGAGGCGCCGGTGCATATCTTCCCCTTCCGGATGACGGAACAGGCGATCGCCCGCGAGAGCGCGCCGCCCTCGACCTTGCTTTCCTTCCTCTCGCACGAAAAAGCGCGTCCGCATCGGGACTGGTCGGGCTTCTGGCATAACCTCAAGGAAGGTTACGACCTGTTCGAGCGCACCCATGTTCCGCCGATGGCCTATGCCTGCGGCGACCGCTACGACTTCGGCGACGCCGGCCGCGCCTGCACGCGCATCGCCGGCTGGTGACGCCAAATCCGCATGAGCCTTGCGGAAGCCGCATGATACGACTTCCTGCGAGTGGCGGAGCGGGTCGTCCCCGGCTACCATCGCGCCGACCGCGAGTTGTTGCGACGCGCGGCATGAAGCTCTTGCCTTGAGGACGGCGCGATGGGAATCGTCGGCATCTGGAAACTCACCCTGCAAACGCCCTTTGGCATTCAGACCCCTGCGCTGCGGATCAACGCCGACGGCACGGGCGGCCTGATTTCGCCGATTGGCGAGGCGCCCCTGCACGATCTTCAGGTCAACGAGGACAGCGCCGAATTCACCGCCCATATTCCGACGCCGATGGGCAATTTTGCGATCGGTTTCAGCGTCACGGCCGATGGCGACGCGCTCTCCGGCACATTCACCTCGCCGCTCGGCGCAACGGAATTTTCCGGAGCGCGCGAAGCCTAGCCCGCGTTCGGAAATCATAGAGTCGAACGCGCTCGGTTATTTCATTGTTCTGACGCAGATTCTTGTCCGAAAAGTCGATCAGCTTTTCGGGAATATGCGCGAGCCCGCTTCGACCTCGTCGATGAACGCGAGGAGTTTTTCGAGCGTCGGCGCATCGTGCAAAAAAGGCGCGTGCCCCTGGCCGGGGACGACATGGAGCCGGCACAACGGCAGCCGCGCCGCCATTTCGGCATGGACTTCCGGGGTCAGCAGGTCGGAAAATTCGCCGCGCAAAGCGAGGACCGGGGCGGTGACGGCGGCGAATTGCGGCCAGAACTCGGGCGGCGGCGCAGAAGGATCGAAGCTGTCGAGCGTGCGCGCCAGTTGCGGATCGTAGGAGAGGCGCATCCGCTCCGGCGTCCCGTTCAGCGAATTCTGCGCATAAAGTCGCCAATCGTCGTCGGTCGCGCCGGGGAAGGAAGCGCCCATCGTGCTCCTGTAATGAGCGACGGCGGCGTCGAGGTCGCGCAGCAACGGCAGGCGCCCGACATATTGCCTGATCCGGGCCAGGCCCGCGGGTTCGAGCCGCGGCCCGACATCGCCAAGCACGATGGCCTTGACCAGTTCGGGCCGCTGGTTGGCCAGCATGACGGCGTGGAGGCCGCCGCGCGAGACGCCGACGAAGATCGCCGTAGCCACGCCGAGCGCGCCCAGAACCGTCTGGATATCTGCGCTTTCGCTCGGGAAATCGTAATGGGTCCAATCCGAATCCCAGTCCGATCCGCCGCGTCCGCGATAATCGATGGCGACAATTCTGCGCCGTGACCGGGCGCCCAGAAAACGCGCCAGAACCGCGAAATCGCGGGCGGGGCGGGACAGGCCGGGCAGGCAGACCACGGGGGTCGCGTCGTTGTCTTGACCGGGCGCGCCGTCCTGAACCAGGGCGTGGAGATTGAGCCCGTCCTGCGCCTGGAAAAACAGGTTTTTCAATGTCCCGCTCATCCGCGGCTCTCCCGGAATCACTCGCCCCGTTTCAGCAACCGGCTCTTCTCACGGTTCCAGTCGCGTGTCTTCTCGGTTTCCCTCTTGTCGTGGGCCTGCTTGCCGCGCGCGAGGGCGATCTCGATCTTGGCGCGGCCCCGGTCGTTGAAATAGAGTTTCAGCGGCACGATGGTCATGCCTTCCCGTTCGACGCCCCGCGCGAGCTTGACGATTTCGCGATGCTTGAGCAGGAGTTTCCGCAGGCGCTTCGGCTCGTGGTTGAAGCGGTTCCCGGCGAAATATTCGGGAATATTGGCGTTCACCAGCCAGATTTCGCCGTTCTTGTCGACGCTGGCGTAGGATTCGGCAATATTGGAACGGCCGGTGCGCAGGCTTTTCACCTCGGTCCCGGTCAGCGCGAGCCCGGCCTCGAAGCTCTCGCCGATTTCATAATGATAGCGCGCCTTGCGGTTGTCGGCGACGATCTTGAAATTTGATTTCGGTTGTTCCGCCACGATTCGCCGGGTCGTCCCGCTCCATTGCTTTGATCGATCGCGACATGTCGCGATCGAAAATCCCACGATCTATCGCGACAGGTCGCGATCGAAAATCCCTTCCGTCAACTCGGCGTCACATTCGTTCCCGGGCGTTTCTCATCAATGAGAAACGGCGTCTTCCCGAGCCGTGTCAGGCGCGAGCACGCCCGCCTGGATCATGGCGGCGCGGATCGCCTCGCGCGTCCTGTCGGTCGAACCAACCAGAGGCAGCCGCACGTCCTCCGATGCCCTGCCCAGGAGAGAAAGCCCGGTCTTGGCGCCGGTGACGCCAGCCTCCAGAAAGGTCGCGGCGTGCAGCGGGGTGAGCTTGTCCTGGATGGTCAGGGCCTTGGCGTAATCACCAGCCTCGGCCGCGTTCCACAGATCGGCGCAGGGGCGGGGGGCGGCGTTGGAGACCACCGAAATGCAGCCGACCGCACCGGCCGCGAAGCAGGACAGAGCGGTCATGTCGTCGCCGGAAAATTGCAGGAAATCCGGCCCCATCGCTTGGCGCTGCATGGAAATGCGCGCGACGTTGCCGGTGGCGTCCTTGACCCCGATGATATTGCGCAATTCGCCATAGCAGCGTTTCATCGTCTCGACCGACATGTCGATCACCGAGCGCGGCGGGATATTGTAGATCACGATCGGAATCCCGATCGCCTCGTCGATCGCCTTGAAATGCCGGAAAAGGCCTTCCTGATTGGGCTTGTTGTAATAGGGCGTCACCACCAGCACCGCATCGGCGCCGGCCTTTTCCGCGTGCGTGGCCAGGTCGATCGCCTCGGCCGTATTGTTCGACCCGGCGCCCGCGATCACCGGAACGCGGCCCTTGGCCTCGGCGACGGCGATCTCGACCACGCGCTTGTGCTCGTGATGGGAGAGGGTAGGGCTTTCACCGGTGGTGCCGACGGGAACGAGGCCGCGAATTCCGCTCGCGATCTGCCAGTCGATCAGGGCGCGAAAGGCGGCTTCATCGACGGCGCCCTGCCTGAAGGGCGTCACCAGCGCCGTCATCCATCCCCGAATTCGCTTTTCCGTCGCCATCGCCTTGTTCCGTCCTGCCGCCGCCGCTTTGTCGCCGCACGGGCGCCGCTTTTGGCGGGTTATTAGCCTGGGTCACTCATAGCGGCTGATAAGGGCGACGAAAAGGGGCGCGTCAAGCTCACCGTCGACGAAAATGGAAATCCCCGCCGCGAAGCGTGGTTAACCCGTCGTTAATTTCCTCGGCGCAGGCTTTTGGCCTGACCATTGGACAACAAGGCGTTTCGATGCGGATTCGGGGGCTGGACCGGAGAAAAATGGGCGCGGCTTTCGTCGCCGCCTTCTGCCTGACGACGCCATATTTTCAGCATGCGCCAAGCCGCCTCCCGATCCCGTCGCTTCCGGTCTTTTTCCCCTCGAAAACCTTGTCCTCGACGCCAGGGGCGGGCGATTCGGGCGCGTCGCCGGACAGCGTCTCGCCTTCGCCGGCGCACGATCTCTCGGGCGTCGCCGACGCCTTGCGCTATTACGGCGAAGGCGAGACGCTGTCCGGCGACGCGGCCCTGACCACGAAAGACCCGCTGGTTCGCGACTCCATGGAATGGACTGTCGTGCGGCTTCATCCGGGCGAGGCGGGTCTGGAGCGCATCGTCGCCTTCCTGCGCGCCCATCCGGACTGGCCTTCCGCCCAGTTGCGCAAGCGCGGCGAGGAAATTGCCGGGTCGGAAAGCGCCAAGCCGGAGCGCGCCGCCGCCTTTTTCGCCGAATTTCCGCCAACGACGCCGGGCGGCCGCCTTGCCGCCGCCGAGCTGACGCGCAGCGACCCGGCCCGCGCCGACGAGGCCGCGCGGATCGCCCGCGACCTGTGGCGCAATGCGGAGCTTGGCGCGACGCTGGAAAAGCGCCTGCTGAAGAATTTTTCCGGCGCGCTTTCCGCCGCCGACCGCAATTTCCGCATCGACCGCCTGGTTCTGCGCGAGCAGTTCGCCGAGGCCGCGCGCGCCGCCCAGGCCGCCGGCAAGGACGGGCAGGGGCTTTTCCGGGCCGAGTCCGATCTCGCCCATGGCTCCCCCTGGGCCAAGGTTTTTCGCCGCGCGCCGGCCGGTCTGCGCAACGATGTCGGGCTGCTCTATCTGCGCATCCATGCGGCGCGCCACGCCGATCATATCGACGAGGCGGCGACTCTCATGCTGTCCGCGCCGCGCGACCCGGCCGTGCTGGCGAGTCCCGACGACTGGTGGGTCGAGCGCCGGCTGATCGCGCGCAAATTGCTCGACGCCGGCGACGCCCAGCGCGCCTATCGCATCTGCGCGGAAACCGCGCCGGCCTCCAACGCCGCCAATGTCGAAGCTGAATTCACCGCCGGCTGGATCGCGCTGCGCTTCCTCAAGGACGCGGTTCTTGCCGCGCCGCATTTCGACAGATTGGCCGAAATCGCCCGTACGCCCCATTCGAAAGCCCGCGCCGCCTTTTGGCAGGGCCGGGTCGCCGAGGCGCGCGGTCAGGATCCCAAGCCTTTTTACGCCCGCGCCGCCAACGAGACCGAGACTTTTTACGGCCAGGTCGCCCGCGCCAAGCTCGGCAAGGAGCCGGTCCTGCTGCGGCCGGCGCCGACGCCGGCGGCCGGCGAAGCGCGCGCCGAGGTGGTGCGGGCGGTCGAATTGCTGTTCGATCTCGGCCAGCCCGACGCCGCGCGCCAGCTCGCGCTTGAAAGCGCCGCGAGCGTGACCGCGCCCGAGCAGATGGCGGCGCTGTCGGAGCTGATCGAGGCGCGCAGCGACGCCCATACCGCGCTGACCGCCGGCAAGGCGGCTTTGAGCCGCGGCCTCGCCATCGACAGCCTGGCTTTCCCGCTCAATGGCGTGCCGAAATATTCCGAACTCGCCAATTCGGTCGGCCGCCCGGTCGTGCTGGCGATCGCGCGGCAGGAAAGCGCCTTTGACGCCACGGCCAGATCGGGCGCCGGCGCCTTCGGCCTGATGCAGATGATCGAGCCCACGGCGCGCAAGGCCGCGCAAAGCGCGGGCGTCGCCTTCGACGAGATGCGGCTGAAGAACGACGCCGCCTTCTCGGCCCAGCTCGGCGCCTACCATCTCGGCCAACTGCTCAACGAATATCGCGGCTGCTATATCCTCGCCTTCGCCGCCTATAACGCCGGCGGCGCCAATGTCGGCGACTGGATCAAGCAATATGGCGATCCGCGCAACCCCAATGTCGATCCGATCGACTGGATCGAACGCATTCCCTTCACCGAAACCCGCTATTACGTGCAGAAAATCATCGAAAACCTGCACATCTATCGCGCGCGGCTCGACGATCCCGCGCCCGACCTCGTCACCGCCGATCTTCGCCAGACGGCGGTCGCGCGAAATTAGGAAAATCACTTTCGAAGATCGGCCACGATCCTCGCGAAAACCGCGTCGAACATTTCCGGCGTGAGCACGCCGGTGTTGGTGTTGTAGCGCGAGCAATGATACGAATCGTAGAGCGCGAGGCTGCGGCTTTCCAGGCGATAGCTTTCCAGACGATGATTGGCGCCGTGCGCGAAGGGAAAGGTCTTGGCTTTTTCGCCGAGCAGGCGGATCACGCTGTCATGGGCGACGCGGCCGAGGCAGAGCAGGGCGCGAAGATTCGGCATGGCGGCGATTTCATCGGCGAGAAAGCACCGGCAGGCGTTGATCTCGGCGGTCGTCGGTTTGTTCTGGGGCGGAACGCAACGCACCGCGTTGGAAATTCGGCAGTTGCGGAGCCGTAATCCGTCATCGGCGCGTTCGCAATATTCTCCCTGTGCAAAACCGAAGCGCAGCAAGGCGGGATAGAGCATGTCGCCCGCCCAGTCGCCGGTGAAGGGGCGGCCGGTGCGGTTGGCCCCGTGCAGGCCAGGCGCGAGGCCGACGATCAGCAGTTCGGCGTCGAGCCGACCGAAGGCGGGAACGGGCGCGTTGAAGCCTTCGGGAAGCGCGCGCCGGTTTTCGCGCCGGAATTTTTCCAGGCGCGAACAGAGACCGCAATTGCGGTCAGGTTCGGAAAAGGAAAGAGGCGCCGCCGTGGTCAATGGCGCGCCTCCTTGCATTCATGGATCCGCGTTGCGGAGCAGATCACTCCTCGTCCGCCGGGTGATGATCCTGCGGGGCGGAGACGGGGGCGACCGGACGGCGTTCCTGGAAGCGCTGCATGCGCTCGGTGCGCTCGCCGGGATCGCGGCCGATCTTGTTGGCCAGATGCACGAGGTCGACAAATTCGTCGGCCTGGCGGCGAAGTTCGTCGGCGACCATCGGCGGCTGGGTGGTGATGGTGGACAGGACCGAAACCCGCACACCCTTGCGCTGAACGGCCTCGACCAGCGAACGGAAATCGCCGTCGCCGGAGAACAGCACCATGTGGTCGACGTGATCGGCCATTTCCATGGCGTCCACGGCCAGCTCGATGTCCATGTTGCCCTTGACCTTGCGGCGCCCCAAGGCGTCCACGAATTCCTTGGCCGGCTTGGTGACGACGGCGTAACCATTGTAGTCGAGCCAGTCGATCAGGGGACGGATCGAGGAATATTCCTGATCCTCGACCAGAGCGGTGTAGTAAAAGGCCCGAATCAGCCGGCCCTTGGACTGAAACTCTTTCAGGAGGCGTTTGTAGTCGATGTCGAAGCCAAGCGATTTCGCGGTTGCGTAAAGGTTTGCTCCGTCAATGAATAATGCGATGCGTTCCGGATCGGCCATTATGAAATTCCACTTCCAGTCTAACGTGGGCGACAATCAAACCCGCTATCGGTTCAGATGCAAACATTGATCTAGCTCAAAACGGCGGAAATGCAAGACGGGTTTTCATGACAAAAGTGCGTCAAATTAATGGCGCTGTTTGTTTTTTTCTGAAATCCGCTTGCGCCTCGCGCCATTCGGCCTTTCACGCGGGTGACGCCCTCTCGGTCGCCAAATTCGCCAGCCTTTGCCTGCAAATTGATCATTCTATCCCGTACGTCGATTCATTTGCTCAAATTTATGGCCGCGCCAGGAAATGTCAATCAGGCGCATGTAGGTAATGCACGGAATCGAATTAGAATTTGTTCAAAAGGGCCGGACGGGAAAACCAGGCTCAGGCGTCGCCCATCGGGAGACCGTCGCGGCCCTGCGGAATGGAGACGCCGACGCCGAAGCTGGCGTCAAAGATCGTCATCAGGTCAGTGCCGCGTCATCGACCCGGAAGTCATGTCGCGCATCGGCCTTGGCAGATGATCGCGGCCGAGGCGACGGCGCGGCGGACGGCGGGGAGAGCTCAGGGAAGGACGTTCGGAAAAGCGTGCGCATGCGGATGCGCCCACAGCCACGATTCGCATAATCAATATTATGGAACTTTCATATTGTCGCCACCGAACAGAACCTTGGCCTTTTTATCGTTCACGGCGCTTGAAGTTCACGGCAAGGCCGACCGGCGCTGCCCGCTGGGCGCGGTCATTGCCCCGCGCGGGAGATGATCACGATCGGCGCGGCCACCGCCGCGAGCGGCAGCGACAGGACGGTTCTCACCACGCCGGGCGTCGCGTCGAACGGCGCATTGGTCGCTTGTTCCACCGGACTCGTTCCCTCCGTGTGGACGCCTTGCGCGAGCACTTGCTTGAGTTGCGGCGCAATCGCCGCGATCTCGGCGAATTTGTCGTGGTTGAGCGGATTCTCGCCCTTCACGTCGCTCAGATCGACGACGATGGCGTTATATTTGGTCAGGTCCGCCGAATTCTTGTAATCGCCAAGGCGCGCCTCGTCGCCGGCGATGAAGCGAGACAGGGCCAGGGCGCGGTCGTCGCGCGACAGGATGATCAGGAACGGCTTTTTCGGCACCCCGATCCGCGCCATCTGCGAGCGGAACACATCGACGTCGATGTCCGGCGAAGCGAGAGCGACCAGGCCCAGCTTGTGGCCATAGCCATGAAGCTCCCTGGTCATGGCGATGTTGCGGAAGGCTTCCACGGTCACCCAATTGCCCATGGAATGCGCCAAAACATTGATCGTGTCGGCCTTGCTCCTGGCGAGAAGCATAATCAGATGCTCGAGCTGGTCGCGGGCGATGGTGGCGCTGTTCTGATCATAGACATAGCCGGACAATTCGCCCCGCGAAGCCCAACTGAAATAGACCGGAACGGCCGGCGATTTGGCGTCCTGCGCGACTTGCGCCAGACGGTAGAGGCCCTCCGGGAATTTGGTGTTGAATCCATGGATGAAGAGCAGCACTTTGCGCTGGCCCGGCGGCCGTTGCTCCAACTGCTGGTTGAGCGCGGCGATGAACGCCTTCTCGCCGTCCATGTAATTCGCTTCCCGGGTGACGAAATCGCTCGCCGGATTGCCGGGGGGCTGCGACGGCCATTCGATATTGCCCGAAGCATGGGTCGGCGGGACGCTGACCACCGCTTCGGCGAAATCAAGCCCCGCGCCGCGCTCGCCGCTGAACATGGCGCCGGGATCGGCGGAGCGTTTTCGCGTCGTCGCGATCAGAATGGTGTGACTGGTCGCGCCGGGAACATTCGCCGAGACCGGCGGATACATCGGGTCGACGCCGGGGCGGGCGCAAGCCGCAAGCAAGCCGGGCAGGCACAGCACCAGGAGAATTGCGCGCGCCCGGGCCCAGAAAGCCGAGGTCCGCACACCTCGGGAAATGAATGAGCCTGGACGCAAAACCGTTTCCTTCACGACATCCCGGGCCCCTGCCCCATCGCGCTTCCGTCACGGATGAATGGATCGGCGCAGGCTAGACGAAACGCCTGGCCTCGGCCATCGCGGGCGGCGGCGGAAAACCTGGCCGGAAGCCCCTGAACCGAAAAAAAACCGCGCGAGCAATGCGATTTCCTTGACGCACACGTGGCGGCCTCAGCGAACAAAGCGCTACCGCGCGCATGTGGTAATCGATTGATATCGCGATCATTTTCTTGGTATCATGCGAGCGGGCGGATCCCGGCCGCGGGCGGGCGCGAAAGCCGCTGTTGCAGCGGCGCCGCAGTCGCAGCTTATTTATCCGAATAACGTGACGCCGGTCGCCGCTTCGGCTCCGCGACGGGCGCCAGTCTGGCGAAAACGGGAAAAGAGCGACGAACTTCACCGGGGGCTCTGGTATGGTCGGCATATCGAACCTCCTCGAACAGGCCCGTCATGACCTCCAAAAAAGCCGATTACGGTTTCGCGACCCGGGCGATCCACCATGGGTACAACCCACTCGATTATCACGGTGCGCTGAACCCGCCGGTCTTCCTGACCTCGACCTACGCCTTCGCCACTTCGCGCGCCGGCAGCGACATTTTTGCCGGAGAGGCCGAAGGCTATATCTATAGCCGGGTCGGCAACCCCACCGTCAGCGTCCTCGAAAAACGACTCGCCGCGCTCGAAGGCGGCGAGGCGGGGCTGGCGACCTCCTCCGGCGTCGGCGCCCTGACGGCGGTGATCTGGGCCCTGCTCAAATCGGGCGACGAGATCGTGGCCGACCAGATGCTCTATGGCTGCACCTTCGGCCTGCTGGAGCATCATATCAGGCGTTTCGGCGTCGAAACCCGTTTCGCCGACCTGACCGATCCGAAAAATCTGAAAAAGGCGCTCGGGCCGAAGACCCGCATGGTTTTCACCGAGACGCCGTCCAATCCCAACATGCGGATCGTGGACATTGCGGCGCTCGCCGAAATCTGCCGCAAGGCCGGCGTCCCGCTGGTGGTGGACAATACCTATTGCACCCCCTATCTCCAGCGGCCCCTGGCGCTCGGCGCGGACATCGTGACCCATTCGGCGACCAAATATCTCGGCGGCCACGGCGATCTGATCGCCGGCGCGGTGGTGGCCAGCAAGGAGATGATCGACCAGTTCCGCTTTGTCGGGATCAAGGAGCTGAACGGCGCCTGTATCTCGGCTTTCGACGCCTTTCTGATCCTGCGCGGCCTGAAAACCCTTGCCCTGCGCATGGAGCGCCATTCGGCCAGCGCCGAAAAGCTCGCCCGCGATCTGGAGGCCCATCCTGCAGTCGAGCGCGTTTATTATCCCGGCCTCGACAGCCATCCGCAAAAACAGGTCGCGCGGCGCCAGATGCGGCTGATGGGCGGGATGATCGCGCTGGAATTGCGCGGGGGGCTGGAGGCCGGGCGCGCCTTCATGGACGGGGTCGAACTGGCGACCCGCGCGGGTGAGCCTCGGCGACGCCGAAACCCTCGTCCAGCATCCCGCCAGCATGACCCACGCCACTTACGCCCCCGACGAGCGCGCCCGCCACGGTTTTACCGACGGCCTGGTCCGGCTGTCGATCGGGCTGGAGGATTACGAGGATTTGCGCGCCGATCTGATCGGCGCGCTGGACAAGATTGGGCGGTAGAAAGAGCGGAACCGGGCGCCACGCCCGGGCGTTGGCGCTGTAACATTCACCGAGAGGACCAGATGACCTATTACACCGCGACCAAAATCGAACAGCCGATCGCCGAGGCCCTGGCGCTGGTCGAAGCCGCGCTGAAGGAGGAAGGCTTTGGGGTGCTGACCCGGATCGACGTCGCCGCGACGCTCAAGGAGAAGATCGGCGTCGACCTGCGCCCCTATGTGATCCTCGGCGCCTGCAATCCAAAACTCGCCTTCGAGGCGATCAAGCGCGAGGACAAGGTCGGGACCATGCTGCCCTGCAATGTCATCGTCCAGGAAATCGCGCCCGGGCAAAGCGAAGTCGCAGTCATCGACCCGGTGGCTTCGATGCAGGCGATCGAAAATTCCGAGCTTCTGGCGATTGCCGAGGACGTGCGCGAAAAACTGCGGCGGGTGGTCGAACGGTTGTGAGGCGCAACGCCGGCGCGTCGTCAGGAGAGTTCTGTCGCCGCTTCGGGCGAGACGGCCGCGACGCCAAAGGGCTGGAAAGTTCCGGTGTCGCGGGTGACGATGACCAGGTCGTGGCTTTCGGCGACGCCGGCCACCAGGGCGTCCGCCATTCCAGGCGCATGGCCCGCCGCGATCGCCTTGGCCTCGAGGCGGGCGGCGCGCGCCGCCGCCGCGGCGTCGACGGCGATGATCCTGTCGTCAAAAGCGGCGACCAGCCCGGCGAGCCAGCCCGTGAGCGCCGCCGACTTCGCGACCTCGCCTTTTCGTTCGAGCGCGGCGACGGCTCTCACGATCTCGTGCACCATGACGATGGACAGGAACAGCCGCCGCTCGCGGTCGCGGCGCTCAAGCCAGTCGAGAAAGGCCGGCGAGGCCTCAGGTCCCGTCGGCGAAAGCATGGCGACGACATTGGTGTCGAGAAGGAAACCGCTCAAAAACCGATGTCCCGAGAGGGCGCTTCATTGCGCTCGAAACCCCCGCCGGGAAAGCCCTTGAGGTAGGCGAAAAAGCTCGGTCTTTTCCGCTCCATCGTTTTGCGCGCGATCTCCGCCGCTTCGAGCGGCACGAGAACGGCGACGGGTTTGCCGTGCCGGGTGATGGTGATGAACTGGCCCTTGATCGCCAGGTCGACCATGCTGGAAAAACTGGCCTTGGCGTCTTTGAGATTTACGATCGGCATGGGGAGGCTGGCCTGAGGTGGTCGCATGTGACCACAACATAACCGGCCCAGATCAATTGTCCAAACGCCCTGCTCCCACCATCGCTCACGGACATCAGCCGGAGCCGTCATGGCGGCGTCATTTGTCCCGATTGTTCGCCTCGGCGAAGGCGATCGCTTCGCTCAGCAGGTCGGCCTTCTCCGTCAGCGCCTGCGCGCCGCCGTCGATTGCGATCCATTCCGGCATGGCGGGCCGGCCATGGGGGCGGAACGGGGCGGCGCGTCCTTCGCTCAGGCTGAGGCTCGCGACCGCAGCCGGGACGCGCATTCCGATCCTGCCGTCGAACACGCAGGCCGCCATTTTGCGACCGACGAAAACGGCGCGGCTGCCGAACATCGACCCGGCGCGAACCTCCGGATTGCGAAGGCGGGATTCCGCCAGCAAGGTTTCGAAAAGCGGATCGTCCTTTTTGCCGGCGGCCATCACAATAAGCCGAATTAAGCGACGGTTACAGCCCACTTCATATTGCGGGCTCACTGAGGTCTGCGACACGTCTCGCAAGTGTTTCACGCTCAGTTTCCAGTTTGCGTATTTGGCGGGCAGTCTCGTTCGAGCCAAACGCGCCAGTTTCGGACGCGATGAATGCGACGCCTGCCGCCAACTCCCGCCGCCATACAAGACGCGCTCGGCGAATGCTCCCTTTTTGACGGATCATCAAGTCGAACTCACTCGGAATCAGCGCCGTGTGAGCAAATTCGAGCTTGGCGCCGCTTTGAGACATATTCCGAACTGAACAATCGATCGTGGAGCAGCGGTTGTTGAACGCGACTTCGCTTCCCAAATAGGTGCGGCCACGTTGTTCTTTTCGACGATCTTGCATTGCAAATGTCCCTCTTTGAAACATGCAGATCAACGCATCGCTGACGGAGCAAGTCGCGGACCAGATCGCGGAAGGTCGATTATGAAACGCGAATGCGCGGCGCGCGATTGCTCAAAACCCGGCCGATTTTAGCCCGAAAACCGATGAGCAAATTTGTCAAGAATTGACGGGCTACGCGGATGGCAAAATCACTCCCACTCGATCGTTCCCGGCGGCTTGCTGGTCACGTCATAGACAACGCGGTTGATGCCCTTGACCTCGTTGATGATCCGGGTCGCGGCGCGGCCGAGAAAATTCATGTCGTAGGGGAAGAAATCGGCGGTCATGCCGTCGACCGAAGTCACGGCGCGCAGGGCGCAGACGTGGTCGTAGGTCCGCCCGTCGCCCATCACGCCGACGCTGCGCACCGGCAGCAGCACCGCAAAAGCCTGCCAGATCTGGTCGTAGAGGCCCGCCTTGCGGATTTCGTCGAGATAAATAGCGTCGGCCTTGCGTAAAATTTCGAGTTTTTCGCGGGTGACGCCGCCGGGCAGGCGGATGGCGAGGCCGGGACCGGGGAAAGGATGGCGGCCGACGAAAACGTCCGGCAGGCCGAGTTCGCGGCCGAGCGCGCGCACCTCGTCCTTGAACAGTTCGCGCAGCGGCTCGACCAGCTTCATGTTCATGCGTTCGGGCAGGCCGCCGACATTGTGGTGGCTCTTGATCGTCACCGAAGGCCCGCCGGTGAAAGAGACGCTTTCGATCACGTCGGGATAGAGCGTGCCCTGGGCGAGAAACTCCAGCGCGCCCTTGCCGTCGGCGGCGATCTTTTTCGCCTCGGCCTCAAAGGTCTCGATGAACAGCCGGCCGATGGTCTTGCGCTTGGCTTCGGGCTCGGCCTGGCCTTCGAGCGCGCCGATGAACAGGTTTTGGGCCTGAACATGGACCAGCGGGATGTTGTAATGATCGCGGAACAGGGTCACCACCTCTTCCGCCTCGCCCATGCGCAACAGGCCGTGATCGACGAAGACGCAGGTGAGTTTTTCGCCGATCGCCTCGTGGATCAGCACGGCGGCCACCGCCGAATCCACCCCGCCCGATAGGCCGCACAAAACCCTGCCCTGCCCGACCTGATCGCGGATCGCCTTGATCGCCTCGCCGCGAAAGGCCGCCATGGTCCAGTCGGATTTCAGCCCTGCGACCTTGTGGACGAAATTGGCGAGCAGTTTGGCGCCGTCCGGGGTATGGACGACCTCGGGATGGAACTGGGTGGTGAAAATTTTTCGCGACTCGTCGGAAGCCACCGCGAAAGGCGCGTTTTCGCTACGCGCCTTGACGCTAAAACCTTCGGGGAGACGGGTCACGCGGTCGCCGTGGCTCATCCACACCGGATAGGAGCCGCCGATCTCCCACACCCCGTCGAACAAGGCGCTGGGCTCGACGATCTCGACATTGGCGCGGCCGAATTCGGCGTGATGCCCGCCTTCCACCGCGCCGCCCATCTGGGCGGCGATGGCCTGCTGGCCGTAGCAGATCGCCAGGATCGGCAGGCCCGAGTCGAGGATGTTTTTCGGCGCGCGCGGCGAATCGGGGTCGGTCACCGAGGCCGGGCCGCCCGAGAGAATCACCGCCTTGGGCGAGAATTGGGCAAAAGCCTTTTCCGCCGACTGGAAGGGCGCGATCTCGCAATAGACGCCGGCCTCGCGCACCCGGCGCGCAATCAGCTGCGTCACCTGCGAGCCGAAATCGACAATGAGCACTTTGTCGTGATGCTGGCGGACGTCGTCTAGCAAGGTGGTCATGGCGCAATCCCGTGGGTTGGCTTCGATTAAGCCAAGGAAAGGGGGCAGGCAAGGCGTCGAATGGGTCGCGCCGCCCTGTTCGCTCCATTCCGCACGGAATTTTTTTGAAAATTCGGGTTTTGGGCTGATGACAAGCGAAAAAGCTTCGACTAACGTACGCACGTGCTCGAAAACGGGCGCCCAGGCTCAAAAGGGCCGGTGTTTGCTGTCCAAGTCGTGGGAGGACGTTTCGCAGCGATAAAGCTCAGCTATGACGCGAGGGCGCAAGCCCCCCAGCTGCTTCGATGCGAAACAGGACAAGGTAAGGCGGAGCGGAAAGACTTGACCGTCTTTCCGCTCATTCGTTTTTTCGGCCCCTTTTTCTTGATCCGTGGCGCCACGAGGACGCGGCTGCCAGAGCATATTCCCGAAAAGTTGATAGACTTTTCGGAGAAGAATATGCGTTAAAACAATGACATAATGGAGCGCGTTCGAACTCGATGATTTGCGAACGCGCTCTATGGCGCCGCCGGCTCGCCGCCGCGCTCCCAGTCCGCCTTGACCTGGCGCCGGTAGTCGGCAAAGCGCCGCTGCGCTATGGCGGCGCGGGCGCCGGCCATCAGCTCCTGATAAAAAGCGAGATTGACCCAGGTCAGCAGCATCATCCCCAAGATTTCCTGGCAGCGCACGAGATGGTGCAGATAGGCGCGGGAATAATCGCGCGCCGCCGGGCAGGAGGAATCGGCATCGAGCGGGCGCGGGTCCTCGGCGTTGCGGGCGTTGCGCAGATTGATCTTGCCCCAGCGGGTATAGGCGAGGCCGTGCCGCCCGGCGCGCGTCGGCATGACGCAATCGAACATGTCGATCCCGCGCGCGACGGATTCGATGAGATCGTCCGGCGACCCGACGCCCATCAGATAATGCGGCTTGTGCTCCGGCAGATGCGGCATGACCGTCTCGATCATCGCCAGCATCACCTCCTGCGGCTCGCCGACCGCGAGGCCGCCGACCGCCAGCCCGTGAAAATCCATATCCGCCAGAGCGCGCGCGCTCTCGATGCGCAGGGCCGGCTCCGCGCCGCCCTGCACAATGCCGAAACAGGCGTGGCCCGGCTGCTCGCCGAAGGCCTTGCGCGACCTTTCCGCCCAGCGCAGCGACAGGCGCATGGCGCGCTCGGCCTCTTGAGGCGAGCAGGGCAGTTTGACGCATTCGTCGAACTGCATCTGGATGTCCGAGCCGAGCAGCCGCTGGATTTCCATCGACCGCTCGGGGGTGAGCACATGCCGGGCGCCGTCGATATGGGACTGGAAGGTCACGCCGTTTTCGTCGAGCTTGCGCAGTTTGGCGAGCGACATGACCTGAAAGCCGCCGCTGTCGGTCAGAATCGGGTGCGGCCAGTTCATGAACTTGTGCAACCCGCCGAGCGCCGCGACCCGCTCTGCGCCCGGGCGCAGCATCAGATGATAGGTGTTGCCGAGCACGACGTCGGCGCCGAGCGCGCGCACCTGCTCGGGATACATCGCCTTGACGGTCGCGGCGGTGCCGACCGGCATGAAAGCGGGGGTTCTGATGATGCCGCGCGGCAAACAAATCTCGCCGAGACGCGCGCCGCCGTCGCGGGCGATGAGCCGAAAGCTGAAATTGTCCGTCATCTGTCTCTCAGGCCGCGGCCAATTGTTTCTCAGGCCGCGGCGCGCGCCGCTTCCGCAAGGCGCGAAAAGACGACGACCACGAAAGCCCTCTTGTCGAGATTGTAGATTTCCAGCGCGCGCGCCTCGCGCTCCAGAAATTCCCACGCGTCGGCGTAAGGCGCCAAAGCGCGCGGGCCAAGCCCCTTGTTCTTGTGCAGGTTTGCGCTGAGCCAGCCGTAAAGCGCGCGCAGAAAGGCGTCGAATTCGCTCTCGGCTTCGCGCGCCCCGATCGCCTCGCCGATGCGCTGCGCCAGGAGCCAATCCACATCGGGGAGCCGCGCCAGAACCCTTTGGGTCAGTCCGTCCACGGCGCTCTCCCCGGCCAGGATCAGCCGCAGCGCCTCCCTTGCGGAGCCCTCCGCGCGGGCGCAGGCGCGCGCCACATCGGCCTCGGAGGCCTCTTCGCCGGCCTCCGCCAGCGCCGCGCGCACGGCGCTGTTCAGGGCCGGTTCTTCGAGTTTTTGCAGCGTCAGCAGCCGGCAGCGCGAGCGGATGGTGGGGAGGATGCGGCCGGGATGATGCGCGACCAGGAAAAACAGGCTGCGCGGCGGCGGCTCCTCGATCAGCTTGAGCAGGGCGTTGGCGCCGTGCACATTGAGATCGTCGGCGCTGTCGATGATCGCCATGCGCCAGCCGCCCTCGCCGGCCGATTGCTCGAAGAGGTGAAGCACCGCGCGCACGTCCTCGACGGTGATGCGGGTCGCGTGTTTCTTGGTCTTGTCGCTCCATTCGCGCCGCAGCAGGGCCAGGTCGCCGAAGGACATGGCCGAGATCCGGCGCGCCGCCGGATTCCTGGGATCGACGGCAAGATTTTCCGCGCGTTGGACGGCTGGCAGGCGTGGGTCGGGATTGGCCGCGATGAAGCGCGCCATCCGCCAGGCCAGGGTCGCCTTGCCGATTCCCTCCGGGCCGCCGATGATCAGGGCTTGCGGCAAAAGCCCGTTGCGAAAGGCCTCCAGCAGTTCGCGCTCGGCTTTGTCGTGGCCGAACAGGACAAAAGTGTCGCGCGGATGGGGCGCCGGCTCGAAACGATCGCTTTCCGGCGGCAGGTCGTCCCGGTCGCTCACGCCCATTGTTTCTCGCCCAAAGCCGGAAGCGGCCATTTTTCCCCGCAGGCCGCGAAAATCGCCTTCGCAACCTCGTCCTCCGGCCTTGACGCGTCGATCACGCGGCAGCGGCCGGGCTCGGCGCGGGCGATGTCCAGAAATTTTTCGCGCAGGACGGCGTGAAAGGCGACGGCCTCGCCCTCGAACCGGTCGGCCCCGCCCTGCCCTCGCCTTTTTTCCGCGCGCGCCAACCCGATTTCCGGGGATAAGTCGAGGATGAAGGTGAGGTCCGGCCGCACGCCGTCGAGCGTCACGCGCTCCAGCGTCGCCAGCATGTTCTCCCCGGCCCCGCCGCGCGCGCCCTGATAGGCGCGGGTCGAATTGGCGAAGCGGTCGCACAGGACGAAGGCGCCGCGCGCCAGAGCCGGTCGGATGATCCGGTCGATATGGTCGATCCGCGCCGCGGAAAACAGCAGGGCCTCGCCGAAATCGCCGAAATCGCGGGCCTTGCCGGCGAGGATGATCGAACGCAGCCGTTCGGCGAGCGGCGTGCCGCCGGGCTCGCGGGTCACGACGACCTCGCGGGCGTGGCCGGCGCGCAAGGCGACGGCGAGCCGGCGAATCTGGGTCGATTTGCCGGCGCCCTCGCCGCCTTCGAAGGTGATGAACCGACCCTTGCGCAATCAAAGCTCTCCCGGAAACCTCGCCCGCGACTCAGCCGCCGTTTCGAAGTCTTAACCCGAAAAAGCGGCCATTCAAGGCTCCGCGGCGGGAGCTGTCGCCTTGGCGGCCGTCCGCTTTTCGATCGCGTGCATCGCCGAAGCCACGCCCTTGTGGAAAAGCTGGACGCCGAGTTCGAAGGCGGCGTCCCTGGCGCGCTGGGCCAACGGCCCCTGATCGTCGGCCCGGGCGGTCTTGAGCGGCAGGTCGAGCACGAGACTGGCGCCCTGATAAACCTTGAGCCGCGCCACGGTCTGGCCGGCGGCGACCGGGGCGATCAACGGTCCGATATAGGTGATCTTGCCGGTGAGCCGTTCCGGCGCGCCGCGCGGGGTCATCACGCGGATCGGCGCGTCGGACACCAGCGGAACCTCGGCGATCGCGCCGCCATAGACCTTGGCCGTCCCCACCGTCTCATGCGCTTTGAACAGGGTTCTGACGTCGAAGCCATGGAACCCCCAGTTGAACAGGCGGCGCGCCTCTTCTGCGCGCTCCTTGGCGGTCTTGGCGCCGAGCACCACCACGATCAGCCTGCGGCCCTCATAGACCGCCGAACCGACGATATTGTAATCGCCGTCCTTTTCGTTGCCGACCTTGAGGCCGTCGCCATTGACGTCCATGAACAGGATCGGATTGCGGTTCAGCTGGCGCACCTTGCTCCAGGTGAACTCCTTTTCCCCGAAATAATGATAATAATCCGGATAGGTCCTGATGACGTGCTCGGCGAGGATCGCCATGTCGCGCGCCGTCGTCACCTGCGCCGGATCCTCGCCGCCCCAGGGGTCGGTGAAATGCGAACCGGACATGCCGAGTTCGGCGGCGCGGACATTCATCATCGCCGCGAAATTCTGTTCCGATCCCCCGAGGCCCTCGGCCAGGGCCACCGCCGCGTCATTGCCCGATTGCACGATCAGCCCGCGCAGCAGGTCCTCGACCCGGACATTGGTGTTGACGCGCGCGAACATGGTGCCGCCGCGGCTCCCGGTCTTCCACGCGTTTTCGGAAATGTAGAACTGCGTGTCGAGGGTGATCGAGCCCTTCTTGAGATCGCGGAACACCAGTTCCGCCGTCATCAGCTTGGCGAGCGAGGCCGGCGGGATCGGATCGGAGGCGGCCTTTTCGTAAAGCACCGACTGGGTGTCGTAATCCATCACCACCGCGTGCGGCGCGGTCGTGGCAATGGTCTGCGCGCGCGCCGCGACCAACGGGCCGGCGAAGGCAAGGGCCAACAGAAGCCGAACAAGGTGGGGCAGGAAACGGAAAAGCACTTATGCCTCAAAGAAACGCAACAGCGCGTCGGACCGACAAATAGTCCTTTTCCTCCCGCGACGCCAGAGCCTGCGCCGCGCCTCGGTCAGCGCTCCGCGTCGGCGACCGGGGCGCCGCGCGTGGCCTCAAGATGGAACGGGCGCTGCGGCGGCAAGGGCGTATTTTTGGGCAGGGGATTTTTGGCGTACGACTCGGCGGGGCCAAAATCCTCGGCCATGGCGAGACGTTGCGGCGGCTCGGGCGGCAGCGGCGGTTCGGCCTGCTGCTCCGCGGTCGAGCGGATGCGCGGCGGCGGCGCCGGCGCATAGGAAGCCGGTTCGTCGCGCAGCGCGACGCGCTGCTCGTCGCGGTCCGGCGCGGCGGCGGGCGGCAAATCGCGCTGTTCCGCGACCTCCGTCGACGAATAAGCGAAATCGTTGAGACGGGCCGGGGCGCCGTCGTAGCGCAGGGTCGCGAGCAATTTGCGGTCGTCCGACCCCTGAAGCGCGGCGCGGCCGACATATTCCACCTTGACCTTGGCGGTGCCTACGGACTTGAAGCCGAGCGCGTCAGCCGCGTGGGCCGAGAGGTCCATCAGCCGTCCGGTATGGTACGGGCCGCGATCGTTGACGCGCACGATCAAGGAGCGGTGATTGCGCAGATTGGTCACACGCGCATAACTCGGCAGCGGCATGGTCGGATGAGCGGCCGTGATCCCATTGCGGTCGTAAACCTCGCCATTGGCGGTGCGGCGGCCATGGAAGGCGTCGCCATACCAGGAGGCGAGGCCGACCGCCGCATATCTGCCTTCGTGCGGCACATAGGTGCGGCCGGCGACGGTGTATGGATTGCCGACGAGGTAATGGCCGCCGCCCTTGGGCACGTCCTGCCCATCCGCGACGACCCTGTCGCTCGCGCGGCCATAGATGCTCTCGGGGAAATATTCCTTGCCGTGGCGGGCGAAATGCTGCGGCGACTGGGCGCAGCCGGCCAACGCCAGAACGCCGGAGACGGCGAGAATGGGCCCTGCTTTCCCGCGATGGACCAGCACGGCGAGGTCTTGCCGCGCCGCGCGGACTTGCGCGAGGAGAAGAAGGTGCGTTTTGATCACTGGCCTTTTGTCCTTTTTTTCGCCACGCCCGCGCGGCCTTTCGGGCCGCCGGCGCGCGCCAGAGCGGAAGCCGTCCTGCCGGAAAACAACTCCATCCGCGACAATGCGCGGAGAAAATTGCCAAAGGATTGAATTGAATGGTTAACCATTTCTTAAGGCTGGCCAAAGTCGGGACGCGCCCGGCGATCACGGTTTCGTGACCGCCTTTAGCATGGCGTTAACATTTTGTCATAATTACGGCGCCGGCCGCGTTCCGGCTGTTGCGGCTTTCCGCGCCCGCCCGCGGAGCCCCGCTCAAGGCAGGACATGCCCGCCGAGACTCCAGGCGCCGAAGGCCAGGGACAGCACGGTTGCGGGAAAGCCCACGAGCAAATAGTCGCGGAAGGTCAGCGGCTGGCCGGCGCGGCGCGCAATTTCCGCGACAATGAGATTGGCCGCCGAGCCGAGCAAAGTGAGATTGCCCGCGAGCGTCGTCGCCATCGCGACCACCAGCCATGTTTCGCGCGGCAATTGGGCCACGAAGGGTTTGAGCGCCAGCACCGCCGGAACATTGCTGATCAGATTGGACAGGACCGCCGCCGTCGCCGTCATCGTCCAGGCGTTCTCAAGCCCGAAATTTTCCGCGCGCCGCAACAGGTCCGGAGACAGGAAAGTCTTTTCGCCCGCCGCCGCGACAATGAACAGTCCCGCGAACATCAGAAGCAGTCCGCCGTCGATCCGGCGATAGACCTTGTGCGGCTTGACCCCGGGATTCATCAGCAGAAGGGCCGCGCCGGCGAGCGCCGCCTCGGGCGCCGGAACGCCGAGGAAAAAGGCGACGACGACGCCCAGCGCGACCAGCGCCGCGCGAAGGATCAGCGCGCCATGGCTGCGGGCGCGGCCGAGATCGGGCTCGCCGGAAAAAGGCGCGCGCAGGGCGCCGCGATGGACGAAAGCCGTGAAGGCGAAGACCAGCACAAGCGCGACGGCCGCGACGGGCGCCAGGGCGGCGGCGAAGGAGCCGTAGCCGATCCGGGAAACGGCGCCGATGATCATGTTCTGCGGATTGCCGGTGATCGTCGCCACGCCGCCGGCGTTGGAGGCGAGCGCGACCCCGAGCAGAAAAGGTTTTAAGTCGAGGCGAAGGGCGCGGGTCACTTGAAGGACGATAGGCCCCATGACCAGACACACCGCGTCATTGACCAGAAAGGCCGAAAACAGGCCAGTGACCGCAACGACGGCGGCGAGCAGCGCCCATTGCGAATGGGCGCGGCGGACGGCGAACAGGCTGGCGGCGCGAAAGAATCCCGCAAGCTCCAGTTCGGCGACGATCGCCATCATGCCGAACAGCAAGGCCAGCGCGCCAAGATCGATCGACTTGAGCGCCTCGTCGACCGTGACCGCGCCGCTCACGATCATCGCCGCGGCGCCAACCAGGGCGACCCCGGCCCGGTCGAGCCGCGTGAAAGGCAGCCTGCCGAGGGCGACGCCGCCGTAGGTCGCGAGGAAAACGGCGGCGACGACGATGTTGTGCGGGGTCAAAAGGCTCAGGCCAAAGCCTTGAACGCCTCGCGGCCGAGATAGACCGCCTGATTGCCCAGCTCCTCTTCGATGCGGATGAGCTGGTTATATTTGGCCAGCCGGTCGGAGCGGGCGAGCGAGCCGGTCTTGATCTGCCCGCAATTGGTCGCCACCGCGAGATCGGCGATGGTCGAATCCTCGGTCTCGCCGGAACGGTGCGAAATGACCGCCGTATACCCGGCGCGCTGGGCCATATCGACGGCGTTGAGCGTCTCGGTCAGGGTGCCGATTTGGTTGACCTTGATCAGGATGGAATTGGCGACGCCCTTTTTGATGCCCTCGCCCAGGCGCTCGACATTGGTGACGAAAATATCGTCGCCGACGATCTGAATCTGCTTGCCGAGGAGATCGGTGGTGATCTTCCAGCCTTCCCAGTCGTCCTCGGCGTTGCCGTCCTCGATCGAAATAATCGGATAGGCGTCGGCCAGTTTTTTCAGATATTCGGCCTGTTCCTGGATCGAGCGGACCTTGCCCTCGCCGGTATAATGATACGCGCCGTCCTTGAAGAATTCGCTCGAAGCGGGATCGAGACCGAGCGCGATATCGTCGCCGAGTTTGAAGCCCGCCGTTTCAATCGCCTTGCAGATGTAATCGAGCGCGGCTTCCGCCGACGGCAGATTGGGGGCGAAGCCGCCCTCGTCGCCGACATTGGTGTTGAGGCCGGCCTTTTTCAGCGCCGATTTCAGGGTGTGGAACACTTCCGCGCCCCAGCGCACCGCCTCGCGGATGCTGCCGGCGCCGACCGGCAGGATCATGAATTCCTGAAAATCGATCGGATTGTCGGCATGGACGCCGCCATTGACGATATTCATTTGCGGGGTCGGCAGCACGCGGGCCTGTGTGCCGCCGATATAGCGGTGGAGCGGCAGTTTCGAGGCGTCGGCCGCCGCCTTGGCGACCGCGAGCGAGACGCCGAGAATGGCGTTGGCGCCGAGCCGGGCCTTGTTGGGCGCGCCGTCGAGTTCGATCAAGGCCATGTCGATGGCGACCTGTTCCTCGGCGTCGAGGCCGGAAATGGCGTCGAAAATCTCGCCATTGACCGATTCCACCGCCTTGAGCACGCCCTTGCCGGAAAAGCGGGCCTGGTCGCCGTCGCGCAATTCGACCGCCTCATGGACGCCGGTCGAGGCGCCCGAGGGCACGGCGGCGCGGCCGAACGAGCCGTCCTCCAGGGTCACATCGACCTCGACCGTGGGATTGCCGCGCGAATCCAGGATTTCACGTGCGACGATGTCGATAATCTCAGTCATGGCCCCTACCTCTTCGGCTTTTCGAATCCTGTTTGCCGGCCTTCTACGCCGGATGAGTGAAATAAAAAAGATGGTCCTTGGCCAAAGACGCTTGTAAATCCCTCCCCTTCTTGGGGAGGGTGGCCGTGCATAGGGCGTCGAGAGACGCCCGTCTATCGGACGGGCTATGGCGATCCGGGTGGGGCCTTGCTCCGAGCGCCGCGCGAACGTAAACCGGCGAAAAAGGATTCTTCGCATGGTCAAGACCCACGACGGCGCCGGAATGCTCGGCGCGCGGGCGAAAACGCCGCAAAGCCCGGACGAGGCGGTGCTCGACCGCGTGCCCAATCCGCACGCGGATGTCGATTATGTCGCGCGCTTCACCCAGCCGGAATTCACCTTGCTTTGTCCGGTCACCGGCCAGCCCGATTTCGCTCATCTCGTGATCGACTATGTGCCGGATCAATTTCTCGTTGAATCAAAGTCTTTCAAGCTTTATCTCGCCTCGTTTCGCAACCACGGCGCCTTTCACGAGGCCTGCACGATCCGCATCGCCAAGGACCTGGTGGCCGCGCTGGCGCCGCGCTGGCTGCGCATCGGCGGCGTATTGGTTCCCGCGCGGAGGGATGCCGATCGACGTGTTCTGGCAGACCGGCGAGCCGCCGAAAAACCTGTGGCTGCCGGATCAGGGCGTCCCGCCCTATCGCGGCCGGGGCTGACGCCGGAAAGGCCCCATCAGCGCGGCGGCCAGGCCCAGGAAAGCCATGAACAACAGCGCAAGGGCGTCGAAAAGGCCGCGCGGCGGCGCGATATCGAGTCCGAGGCCGAGGATCGGCGGCCCCGCCATCATGCCGAGCGCATACATCATGATATAGGCGGCGTTGGCCGAAGCGAGCCGCGCGCCCTGGAATTTGTCGGCCAGCATGGCGAGGCCGACGGTATAAATCCCGCCGACCACCCCGCCCCAGACGAAAAGTCCCGCGCCATAGGCGACGGGGTCGGCGACGAAGGCCGGCAAGGCGAGCGCGCCGGCGAAGCCGAACAGAGCGAAAAGGACGAGCAGCCGGTTTTTTCTCGTCCGGTCGGCGATCATGCCGAGCGGCACGGGAAAGATCACATTGCCGAAAGCGACCAAAGTGAGCTGGAAGGTCGCCCACGCGGGGGAAAAGCCGGCGCGCAGGCCGAAAACCGGCAAAAGGCCGTTGAGCCCGGTCTCGAACGCGCCGTAAAGCAGGCCGGCGCCCAGCGCGAGCGGCGCGGCGGCGAAAATCGCGCGCCAGTCCGGCCAGCCCGGCCCCTCGATCTTGGCCGCCGCCCCCGCCCCCGCGAGGGCCACCGGGATGGCGGCGGCGGCGACGAGACCCGCCGCGACCAGGAAAGGCAGCAGCCCTTTCGCGCCGGTGACGCTGAGCAAGGCGGGCCCAAGCGCGAAGCCCGCCGCCAGAACGGTTGCATAAAGCCCGAGAACCATGCCGCGCTGACCGGGCGGCGCGGCCGCGCTGATCCAGAATTCGCTAACCACAAAGATAATTGTGAGCGACAGGCCAAAAAAAGCCCGGAGCGCCAGCCAGACACGATAATCGCCGCAAAAGGCGAAACCGAGCAGCGTCCCGACCGCGAGGAAAATCGCCGCGAAAAGCAGGGCCCTGACGCCGAAGGTCCGCGCCAGGATCGGCGTCAAAGGCGCGCCGGCCCAGGTGGCCAGCCCGCTCACGGCAATGTGAAGGCCATTGTCATGGGCGGGAAAGCCGGCGGCCTCGAGCCGCAGCGCCAACAGCGGAATCACCAAAGAGAGGCCGATTCCGACGATCGAAATGCAGGAAATCGCCGCGACCAGGGCCTTGCGGGTCGGCGAATTGAAACTGGACAACATGACGCCTTATAGGCCATGATTTCGACAGGGAAAAAGCGCCGGCTTCCGTCACGATCGGCGGGCTTCCCTCATTGCGAAAAAAAAATTTACTTTCAGGCGAATTTAATCTGGATCAATGCAACATATTCATATATTCATATGCTCGCAATGCAATCAGCGGCCGACGGTCGCGGATCTCAGCACAAGGGCTAACAACTCACGCTGGGTTAACAGTCGAAACCGGGAGGGTTTCAATGCGTTTGATCAAGATGGCCGCCCTGGCGGCGGGAATGAGCATGATTGCCGGGGTCGCCCTGGCGCAGACTGCGACGGCTCCGGCTCAGGCTCCGGCCCAGGCTCCTGCCGCGGCGCCGGTTGCGCCGATGCCGGGCTATGGCT
This sequence comes from uncultured Pseudomonadota bacterium, assembly GCA_963703385.1. Lineage (GTDB taxonomy): Bacteria > Pseudomonadota > Alphaproteobacteria > Rhizobiales > Beijerinckiaceae > Rhodoblastus. The sequence goes on along the minus strand of OY969816.1, from coordinate 1,296,768 downwards.
ATCCGCCGCCCTACGCCTACGGCGGCTACGGCCCCTACGGCTATGGCTACGGCCGCGATGGCTATGACGACTATTATGGCGGCCGTGGTTATGGCAGCGGCTATGGCCGTGGTCATGGTCGTGGTCACATGAACTTCAGCATGGGCGGCGGTGGCGACACCGACTGGCGCGGCCGGGGTAACGGTTATGGCCGTGGTTATGACGACGACTACGATCGTGGCGGCTGGGGTGGCCCGTGGGGCGGCCGCCGTGGCGGCTGGAGCCCCTGGGACTGGTGAGAACCTGAACCACTCGCGCCGCGACGCGTTTCCTCTGAAACGCATCGCGGCCGGGGGTGAAGCGTTTAGCGACACAAAATCTGGTTGAGCGCGCGTATTGGAGTATGGGGCGGACAAGCCTCCGCTCAGCCGGAAATGATGAAAGCCGCTCTTTTGAGCGGCTTTTATTTTGTGCGCCCAGCATGGGCGCATTCTTGTGGGTGGAAGTCCCACCGTAAGCTGGTCACGGCAAACGAAGTGAAGCGCAACTGCGGAAGGGTGACCGACCGTGGGGAGGAAGCGTGGATCGAAGCTGCGGGCCGATGAACAAGAACCGGATAGAAGGCGCTGCCGACCAGGGCGAGCGGGCATGAAACCGCGAAGCTCTCGTGATCAAAGGGAAGCGGCGTAAATCCGGCGGTCGCGCAGTGAAGGAATGCGCTCTTACCTGGGGAGGTCTCGCCTCACGCCTGAAAGGGCGACGGTGTCGAGCCGGAGCGAGAAGTCAGCAGAGGTCGTAGTAGTTGGTGGGAGACCGCTGGCGAAGGGCCGAACGAGGGAAAGTGTTCGACGCCGTGTCGATGCGGAGCACATTGCATCAGATGCCTGTGCAAACAGGGCGGTCCGGGACAGCGGGCGGTGAAGCCGCGCGCGACTCGAACAGCGATGAAGTGCTCGGCCCGCGACATGAGACGGGCGACACAGGGTCGGGGCTGCTACAAGCGGCTCTGACGCGGGAGAACCTGCAACAGGCTTGGAAACGGGTGCGGTCCAACAAAGGGGCGGCCGGTGTTGACGGTCTGAATATCGACCAGACCGCCGAATATCTGCGCGCCGCATGGCCCACGATCCGCGAACAATTGTTGTCAGGCAGGTACCGGCCGATGCCGGTGCGACGGGTGACGATCCCGAAACCTGATGGCGGCGAGCGTGAGCTTGGCATCCCGACGGTGACGGATCGGCTGATCCAGCAGGCGTTGCTACAAGTCCTGCAACCCATCCTTGACCCAAGCTTCAGCAAACACAGCTACGGTTTCCGTCCTGGTCGAAGCGCGCATGACGCCGTACTCGCGGCGCAATCATACGTGCAATCGGGCCGGCGAATTGTGGTGGATGTGGACCTGGAGAAATTCTTCGATCGGGTCAATCACGACATCCTCATCGACCGCCTGCGAAAGCGGATCGTGGACGCCGGTGTCATCCGGTTGGTCCGGGTCTACTTGCACAGCGGGATCATGGCGGATGGCGTGATCCTGGAGCGCGCGAAAGGAACTCCGCAAGGAGGGCCGCTCTCGCCGCTGCTGGCGAATGTCCTGCTCGATGAGGTGGACAAGGAGTTGGAGCGTCGAGGCCATTACTTCGTGCGCTATGCCGACGACGCGAACGTCTATGTTCGTAGCCGGAAAGCGGGCGAACGGGTGATGGCGCTGCTTCGACGGCTGTATGGCGCACTGCGTCTCACGGTCAACGAAGCCAAAAGCGCGGTGGCGAGCGTGTTTGGCCGCAAGTTCCTAGGCTACAGCTTCTGGACGGCCCCAGGGGGCGCGGTCAAGCGAGGGGTCGCCGCCAAGCCGATGGCGACGTTCAAACAACGCATCCGGCAACTCACCCGCCGCTCAGGCGGGCGCGGCATGCAGGATGTGGTGGACCGCTTACGGACTTACGTCCTGGGATGGAAGGCTTACTTCCGATTGGCGCAAACACCGAAGGTCTGGCTAAAACTGGATCAATGGATGCGCCACCGGCTGCGGGCCATCCAGCTTAAGCAGTGGAAACGCGGCAAGACCATGCACCGAGAACTGCTGGCGCTCGGAGCCAAACCCAACGTGGCGCGAACAATCGCGGCAAACAGCCGCCGCTGGTGGCGCAACAGTGGGCTCCTCCTTAACGCCGTGCTGACTCTGCAATGGTTGGACAAGCTGGGGATGCCCCGTCTCTCCTAACCTCAATCCCTCGAACCGCCCGGTGCGGACCCGCATGCCGGGTGGTGTGGCAGGGGTGCGATCCGACAGGATCGCCCTCTATGCCTATTGCGCGCCCTCTTTCCCGCTCAAAGCTCGTCGCGCCGCCATTTGCCTCGGCTCAGCCGAAAAAAAGGCGTCGGCAGAAACGGGCTCATGCCGGCGTCGAGCCGCAAGCGCAACTCGTCCAGCACCGTCCGCGTCACGCCGGGCAGATCGAGTTTGCCCGCCTCGTCGAGAGGCGCCCAGACCAGTTCCACCAGTTCCGCTTCCGAATCGACGACGCCGTCGCGCTTCGCCGCCACATTACCGGCGTCGGCCGCGAAAAAGCGGGTGTCGAACCTTTTGGCAAGAAACGGCGGGGTGATGGCGCGGGCGATGAAATGCAGCTCCTGAAGATCGGGCAGGCAATCATGGGCGGCGTAAGGCCGCCAGACCGGGGGCGGCCTGTCCGGCCCGCCATAATCGCGCAGGCCCACCACGAGGCCGGTCTCCTCGAACATTTCGCGAATTGCGGCAAGAGCCAGCGCGCGGGCGAAAATCGGGTCGGGATCGGCGCGGCCCTTGAGCAGCCGCGCCTCGACCCGGGCGTCGAGCGGCCCGGCGATATTCATGCGCCGGTCGCCGGGCTCCAGCCGCCCGCCGGGAAAAACGAATTTCCCCGGCATGAATTGCAGCGCCGCGTGGCGCCGGCCCAGCAGGATGGTTGGATTTCTGGCGCCGATACGGTCAATCAGGATCAGCGCCGCCGAATTGTGGGGCCGCGCCGCCCGCGGTTTCGCCTCGCCCCCGACCGGGCTCATGCGCGCGCCCGCCGCCGCGAAGTTTTAAGCGGGGATTTCCTGGTTTTCATCGGCGACGACTTGGCTTTCAGCGCGCCGGCGCGGCCGACCCGCGGCTTGCCCTCGCTCAGCATTTCGAAGCGCAGCGCCCCGGCGAAAGGCGCGGCCTCGACCAGCCGCACCGTCACGGCGTCGCCCAGCTGAAAGGTCTCGCCGGAGCGCGAGCCGATCATGGCCATATGCGCCTCCTCGAAACGGAAATAATCGTTGCCGAGCGTCGAGGCCGGCACGAAGCCGTCGGCGCCCGTCTCGCTCAATTTCACGAACAGGCCGGAGGGGGTGACCCCGGCGATGCGGCCCTCGAAACTCGCGCCGATCTTGTCGGCGAGAAAGACCGCGATCAGACGGTCGGTCGTCTCGCGCTCGGCGGCCATGGCGCGGCGCTCGCAGGCGGAAATCCGCGCCGCGATCTCGGCGAGATGGTCGCGGCCCATTTCAGGCAGGCCGCCGGGACCGAGTTCGAGCGCCCTCACCAAAGCGCGATGGACGATGAGATCGGCGTAGCGGCGGATCGGCGAGGTGAAATGGGCGTAGCGCCGCAGATGCAGGCCGAAATGCCCGTAATTCTCCGCCACATATTCGGCCTGCGCCTGGGTGCGCAGCACGATTTCGTTGACGACATTCTCATGCTCCGTGCCGCGGACCTTGGCGAGAATCGCGTTGAACTGCGTCGGCTTCAGCACCTGGCCCTTGGCGAGCTTGATGCCGATGGTCGCGAGAAATTCCGACAGCGCGTTGAGCTTCTCGACCGACGGCTCGTCATGGGCGCGGTAGATGAGATGGGATTTCTGCGCCTCGAGCGTTTCGGCGGCGGCGACATTGGCGAGGATCATGAATTCCTCGATCAATCGATGGGCGTCGAGCCTCGGCGGCGTCAGCACCCGGTCCACCGTGCCGTCGTCCTTGAGCAAAATCTTGCGCTCGGGCAGGTCGAGATCGAGCGGCGAGCGTTTTTCGCGCGCGATTTTCGTCGCCTCGTGGGCCCTCCACAACGGCCGCAAAACCTCGTCGAGCAGCGGCCGGGTCGTGGCGTCCGGGCGGCCGTCGATGGCGTCCTGAGCCTGCTGGTAAGAGAGTTTCGCCGCCGAGCGCATCATCACGCGATGAAAGCTGTGGCCGATCTTGTGACCGTCCCGGCCGATCCGCATCCGGCAGGCCAGCGCCGGGCGGTCCTCGCCCTGAAGCAGCGAGCACAGGTTGTTGGAGATGCGCTCGGGCAGCATGGGTACGACGCGGTCCGGGAAATAGACCGAATTGCCGCGATCCAGGGCCTCGCGGTCCAGCGCCCCGCCCGGCCGCACGTACCAACTGATGTCGGCTATGGCGACGGTGACGATAAAACCGTTGGGATTGTCCGGCGCGTCGTCGGGCGCGGCGTGGACCGCGTCATCATGGTCCTTGGCGTCGGGCGGGTCGATGGTGACCAGCGGCAGCGAGCGCCAGTCGTCGCGCCTAAAACCTTCGGCTTCGATCCGCGCCGGTTTGGCGTGTTCCGACGCCTCGATGGTCTCGGTCCGGAACACGTCCGGAATGCCATGGACGTTGATGGCGATCAGGCTGATCGCCTTCTCGCTGTTCATCGAGCCAAGCCGCTCGCGAACCTTGGCGACCGGCAGGCCGAGCCGTCCGCGCGCAAGAGTCTCGACGCTGACCAGATCGCCGTCGCGGGCGTCAAAGCGATCGGCCTCGGCGACGTGGAATTCCTTGTCGCGCAGTTTTTTGTCGACCGGGACGATGCGCCCCCCGCCGCCGCGCGGATCCTCGCGGAATATTCCCAGCAGGCGCCTGGCGGCGCGTGAAAGAAATCTTGACCACCCGACCGGAATAGCCGGGGCCTCCGGTCTCGCGCAAAGGCGCAACGCGCAGCAGCGCGCGGTCGCCGATCCCCGGCGCAAAAGAACCCTGACGCATGCCGGGACGAGGCTTTTTCGGCGCGAAAACAATTATCCGCGGGAGTGGGCCGAGGTCCTCCTCCCACTCGGCGGGCGTGGCGATCAGGTCGCCGTCGCGGTCGCGGGAGACGATGTCGGCGAGGACGATCTGCGGCAGCGCGCCTTTCTCGTGCAGGCCTGTTCGCGAGCGCTCGATCTCGCCGTCGATTTCCAGCTCTTTCAGGATTTTTTTCAGAAGGATCTTGTCGTCGCCGCGAATGCCGAAAGCGCGGGTGATCTCGCGCTTGCCGATCTTTGCGGGCGCCGCCTCCCCCGCCGCCGCGCGCTCGCGGGCGATGAAGGCGAGAATGTCCTCGCGGGACGGCATGGGGGGTTTTCTGGGAGCGGGTCTTTTCGGCACGTCCGCAACATAGGCATTCGCTCGCCCGGCGTCATCAGGGGAATCGCCGCTCCTTTTCCAGGGCGGCCTTCGACCATTCGTCACGATGACCCGGTTCGAGGCTTGCGTCCCGAGCGTCCAGAGTTTGAAATCGGGAAAACGCGGCGGGGGGCATGCGCGATGTTGATCAGCCACGAGCCGGCGCCAGCGCCTTATTTGACACGACGGAATTCCTATTCCTGGATCGTCGTCGCGACGACCTGCATCGGCGCCTTCATGGGCCAGCTCGATGCGAGCATCGTGCAGATCGCCATGCCGGAATTCGAGCGCGTTTTCCATGCGCGCATCGGCGACGTGAGCTGGATCGCGACCGCCTATCTGATCGCCTTCGCCTCTGTCCTTCCGATCTTTGGGCGGCTCGCCGCGATCAAGGGGCGCAAGCTGCTCTATATCGCCGGCTTCGTTCTCTTCACCGGCGCCTCGGCTTTATGCGGCCTGGCCTCGAATTTCCCGATGCTGGTGGCGTTCCGCGTGCTTCAGGGCGTGGGTGGCGCCATGCTGGGCGCCAACAGCGTCGCCATCCTGGTCAGGGCGACGACGCCCAAGCAGCGCGGCCAGGCCATGGGCCTGTTCGCCGCGGCCCAGGCGATCGGGGCCGGCGTCGGGCCTGCCTTTGGCGGCGTCTTGCTCGACACTCTCGGCTGGCGCTGGATCTTCTGGGCCAATGTGCCGCTTGGGATCATCGGCGCGGTCGCGGGCTATCTGGTCTTTCCGGTCTCGACCGATCTCGACGCCGACAAGCGCTTCGACTGGCGCGGCGCGCTCCTGCTGACGCCCGCCCTGATCTCGCTCGTCGCCGCGCTCAGCGAGATCGACACCTGGGGGCCTGCCTCGATCCCCTTCGTTTCGGTCGTCGCCGCCGCGGCGATCCTTCTGTCTTTATTCGTCCAGCGCGAGTTGCGCTTCGCGCCGCCGCTGGTCGACCTGGACCTTTTCGCGCGCCCCGCCTTCACCGGCGGGATCATTGCGGTGATCCTTTGCTATGCGATGCTCTACAGCATCCTGTTCCTGATGTCGTTCAGCCTCGTTCGCGGCTTTCACCAAACCCACACGATCGCGGGATTCCACCTCGCCCTCGTGCCGGCCGGGCTCGGCCTGACCGCTTTCTTCTCGGGACAGGCGGTCGCCCGGCTCGGCCAGCGGGGGACGATGCTGTTCGGAACGGCGATCGCGCTCTGCGCCCTGGCCGTTCTGACATTGGTCATGAAATTGGGTGTGGAAGGCGCCGTTTCGGACCTGATGGGCGTCATGGCGGGGCTTGCCCTGTTCGGCGCGGGGCTCGGTCTGCTTATCGCTCCGAACAACAATGCGACCGTGAGCGCGGCGCCCGCGACCCTTTCCAGCCAGGCGGCGGCCATGCTGAGCCTGACGCGCGTTTTTGGCACCAGCGTCGGCGTGGCGGCCGGCGCCGCCATGCTCTCGTGGCGGCTGGAGGCGGTGACAGGCGTCGCGGACGGCAGCCTCGGCGTTTCGCCCGGCGACGTGCTGCGGGCTGCCACAGGCGGCTTCGTCATGGTCGGCGCGTTTGCCGTTGTCGCCGCCTTTGCCGCGACCGCCGGGCTCAGGACGCCGGCCGCGGCGCCGGAAAAGACGTGAAGCCTCGTCCCGGTCCCGGTCGCGCCAGAAAGGGTCACAAATCTGCAGCTGTCCTCGTTCGATGGCTGCGAACGGAACCAGATCAACGAATATTTGCGTGAGGCCCTTTTGCTTTTCCGTCTTTTCTCCGCGCGCGGTCTTGCCTTCGCGCGCGGAGGAAAGACCGCGAAGGCCAGCGCGCGCGGAGAAAATTCACAGCCGCCGGTAAATATCCATGGCGACGGCGTCGAAGGCCGCCGTCACGCCCGCGCCGGTTTTGGCGCTCGAAAGCATCACATGTTCGGACGGAAGGCCGCGGCGGTCGAATTTCGTGAGGTCGGGAACGACGATATCGGTCTTGTTGACCACCGCCCGCACCGACCGGCCAGGCAGCCGCTCCAGAAAATCGGCGGCAAGATCGAACATCTTTTCGATGGTGGACGGGCGCGAGGCGTCGGCCACCACCACGGCGCCGGATGCGCCGGAGAGATAGACCGATTCGAAAATATGCTGGCCGAAATCGCCGTCGGTGTCCCACAGCAGCAGGTTCGCGGTCGCCGGCCCGGCTTCGGCGCTCAAGGTCAGCTGATGGGTCAGGATGTCCACCCCGATCGTGGTCTTGTAATCAACGTCGAATTTGTTGAACATCAGCCGCTTGGCGAGCGACGACTTCCCGACGCCGATATCGCCCATCAGCATGACTTTCGCGGAAAATTTCAATTCTTTTGCTCCGCTTGCGGGATCAGCTCGAAGACAACCCGGCGGTTGCGGCGGCTGTCCGGCCCGTTTTCGGCGGCAATGGGCGATTCGTCGCCGCGGCCTACGGAGACAAGTTTACTGGAATCAACGCCTTGTGCAATGAGTGCGGCGACGGTGGCGACGGCGCGGGCCTGGGAAAGCTTCATGTTGCGCCGGTGCGACCCCAGCCGGTCGGTATAGCCTACAACCCGAAGGGCTGCGCCGCTTTCCTTCATCGCGAGCGCGAGCACGGCGATCTGCGCTTGCGCATTTTGCCGGTCGAGGAAGTCCGTTCCGGCGTCGAACCAGATCGTCGTCGCGGCGGCGAGGCGCGCGAGGCGGGCCGCCGGCGTCGCCGCCTCCGTTTTGCGCGCGGCCTCGGCGGATTCAAGGCGGGAGACTCGGCCCGAAAGAGCCTCCGCGCGCGCGCCGTGAGCGGCGAGCGCCGCCTGCGTCTGGTCGCGCGGCGCGGCGGCGTCGAGGCTTGCCGCAGTCGCGACCCGCGCGACGCGCATGTCCAGCCGATAAGGCGTTCCGGCGCCGTCGATCGCGCGCTGGAGCGCCGCGAGATCGGCCTCGGGCGGCGCCAGCCCGATCAGCGTCGCGCGTCGACCGGCGGACTCCAGCGTCAGTTTCAGCGGCCAGTCGTCGAGGCCCGGCTGCGCCGCTTTCGCCTGGGCGAAAGCGGCGTCGAGCCGCCGCTGCCACAGAAAATTCCGCGCCGGCCGATAAGCCGCCCAGCCGGTCAGCAGCAGCGCCAGAGCCGCGAGCGCCAGCTTGCCCGCCTTGCCGCCTCTGGCCGGCGAAGTTTTTGCGAAATCGGCGGCGACCGCCGTCAGCGCCGCCGCGTCCGGCTCGGCGGGCGCGTTCGAAACCAGCGACAGCAGCGCCGCGTCCATCCGCGCCTCGTCGCCCGCGCGCGGCTCGCCCAAAAACTCGGCGGCGACGATGAGCCGCGCCGAGGCGCGCAGCAGCAGCCGGCTCGCGCCCATGTCGAGCGTGCGCAATTCGCCATGCTCGCGCGAAAAAGCTTCCGCCGCGAACTGGCTGATCGCGGCGATCATCCCGCCGATCATCTCATCCTGCGAATCCGCGGCGCTGTCGGCGGGCCAATGCGCGAGCAGCCGGCCGCTGTCGCGCTCCACAGCCAGGATGCGGCGCACGCGCGGGCGCTGCGCGGCTTCGAGCAGGATTTCGGCGAGCGGCCGCCCGGTCAGCAGGGCGCGCAGACGCAGCCGCCACAGGCTGGTGGACAAGAGCCGGTCGAGCCGGGCGTTGATATTCTCGACCAGCGCGCGGAAGGCGTTGGAGACGGCGGCGGCGACGAGGCGCCCGGTGATCGGGTAAAGCGCCTCCACCATCATGTCGCGCGAATTGGCGATTTCCGAGCGGATGGCGGCGACCACCATTGGCGCCAAAGCCTGCGACATTTCGCGGTGGCTCGCGACTTCGGCGCGGCGCAGGGCGCCGGCAAGGATTTCCGCCGTCGCCGCCTCCAGCCGCGCATTGTCGCCGAGCCGGGCCGCCAAGGCCTCGGTGCGCTCCTGAAGCGCGTCGATCCGCGACTGCTCGTTGCGAAACAGCAGCTGTTTCAGCAGGCCGAGCTCCGCCGACGACCCTGCCCCGCTCCCGGGCGCCGCTTTTTCCCTCTCAGGTTCCGGCTTCGCCGGCGTCGCCATTTCAGCGCGCCTTTCCCGAGGCGCCCATGTTGCGCACCGCAGCGCCGAGATTGGCGATGGCCGCGCCGATGTCGTCGACCGAGGTCAGCCGCTTCTGTTCGACATCGCGGGCGAGCGTCTCGATCCGCTTTTCGAGATCGGCGAATTTGGCCGCGAGATCGGCGCGCAAATCCGCAGCCAGCCTTTCCAGCTTGTCGTCGAACTGCCCGAAACGCGTGTCGGTCGCCCGCTTGTCGGCGCCGAACAGCAGCTCGCGCACCTGATTGATGGTATCGGCCTCGACCGCTGCGGCGCTTTCGACCGCCTCGCTTTTCCCGGAATTGTTTTTCATCGCCGCCTCCGACAAGCCCGTTGAACGCCCCCGTTCTGCCGAATCCGGGCTCCCCGCTCTGTTCTAAGGCCGAAGAAAAGGGCGCGGCAAGAGGCGGCGGCGCGAGTTTTTCGTCGTTCTTCATCGCGCCAGGGCGCCGGGTCGCGCGTCGCCATCGAGCGGGAGCACGCGCGCAGCCGGTTTTGGAATTGTTGACCGCGCCCGAAGTCGCTTGCCGCACGCGCCGCTCATGCTTAGCATGAATAGCGAGGCGAATCCGGGCGTTTTGGCCCCAACGGATTCGGGCTCAAATTCGTTTCCCAGCCGGAAAAGAGCGAATGGCGCATAGTTTTCTGACGCGCAAGACCATCGAGGATCTGCGCGATTGGAGCGACGGAGCGCCCCACGGCGTCGGCTTCACCCGCAGCCTCGGCGTGGTTTCGCTGACGGCGCTCGGCATCGGCGCGATCATCGGCGTCGGGATTTTCGTGCTCACCGGGGCGGCGGCGGCGCGCTATGCCGGCCCCGCTGTGGTCCTGTCTTTCGCGCTCTCCGGATTCGCCTGCGCCGTGGTCGCGCTGTGCTATGCGGAACTGGCGGCCTTGATCCCGGTTTCGGGGAGCACCTATTCCTATGTCTATGCGGCGCTCGGCGAGATTTTCGCCTGGATGATCGGCTGGGATCTGGTGCTGGAATACGCCATGGCCGCCGCCACCGTCGCGGTGGGCTGGTCGGGCTATCTGGTCAGCCTGCTGGCGAATCTCGGGCTGCGTCTGCCGCCGCAATTCACCTCCCCACCCGGCGCCGCGACCAGCGTCGCCGGCGTCGTCGGGCTGGTCAACGTTCCCGCCGCCGCGATTGTCGCCATCATCACCGGCCTGCTCATCATCGGGACGCGGGAATCGGCGCGGGTCAACAATGTCATGGTCGGCTTCAAACTGGCGGTGGTGCTGATCGTCATCGTCGCCGGCGGTCTTCATGTCTCTCCCGCCCATTGGACGCCTTTCATTCCGCCGAATTCCGGCGAATTCGGCCATTTCGGCTTCAGCGGCGTGCTGCGCGGCGCGGCGGTGGTGTTTTTCGCCTATATCGGTTTCGACGCCGTCTCGACCGCGGCGCAGGAGGCGCATGAGCCGCAACGCACGGTGCCGATCGGCCTGATCGCCTCGCTGACCATTTGCACCGTCCTTTATATCGGGGTGGCGGCGGTTCTGACCGGCGTGGTTCCCTACCAGTCGCTCAATCGGCCCGATCCGATTTCCGCCGTCATCGACGTCATCGGCTTGCCCTGGCTGGCCATCGCCGTCAAATTCGCGATCATCGCCGGCCTGACCACGGTCATTCTGGTCCTGCTTTTCGGCCAGGCCCGCATCCTGTACGCAATGGCCAAAGACGGCTTTCTGCCCGCCTTTTTCTCGCGCATCCATCCGCGCTTCCACACCCCGGCGGGCAGCCAGGCCGTGATCGGGCTGGCCGTCGCCGTCGTCGCCGGGCTGTTTCCCATCGACCTGCTCGGCGAACTGGTCAGCATCGGCACGCTGGCGGCTTTCGCCCTGGTCTGCATGGCGGTGATCTATCTGCGGCGCGCGCGCCCGGACGCGCCGCGCCCCTTCCGCGTTCCAGGCTCGCCCGCTCTCCCCATCGTCGGCGTGCTCGCCTGCCTCGGGCTGATGGTCGGCCTGCCCTGGCAGACCTGGGTCCGGCTGCTGGTCTGGCTGGTCATCGGCATGGCGCTCTATCTCACTTACGGCCATCGCCACGCGCGAAACGGCGAATCATCCGGACGCTAGCCCGCCAAAGCAACGACGGCGGCTTTCTTTGGCGGGGGCGGCGGCTATCATGGTGGCGGTTGGCGCATCGCTGATCCGGTAAATCGCTCGCCGCGTTGGGACGGCCGTCGTTTTTTGCGCCTTTGTCGATGCGGCGCGCGTGACCTCCCCGGCGCAAAGCGTTATAACCCAAAACGGTCGGAGTTCCTGACGGAGTCGCTCAATGTCCCGCCTGTACGCCCTGGTTTTCGCATCCGCTCTGGCCTGCGCCGCGGCCGCGCCGATGAATGCATATGGCCAAGACGTCGGCTTTTGGCCACCGAATCCGACGCCACCCCAAAGCGTTGGATACGCGCTGACCTTTCTCGGCGGCGCATTGACCAATCCCTGTTTCTTCGGCGGCTGCCGTTACGACCCTCGCGACGCCTGTTATCCCGGCCGCTCCTGCAGCGGAAGCTGGGGCGGCGTGACTGCGGCGGACGAACACTCGACCACGGCGGCGTACCAGGCGCTTTCCAAACTGGCTTCCAGGATGGCCGCCAAAGGGGCGGTTGCGCCGATCACCATCGATGCGGGAAGCGAACCAAAGCGGAGCCGCCACGTCAGGCGCGCGCGCCACAAGACGGGCGAGTGACGGCTTGCGGCCAGGAAGGCTCCGGCCGCACGGAGTTCAACATGCGGGCTCTCGATCCGGGTTGCTTTCCTCGCCCGACAAACGGCGCATGGGCCCCATGACCAGCCCATGCGTTCCAGGTGAACAAGTCAGCTGGGCGGGTCTGCCACTCCTCTCCCCGCATCGCTCATCGCAAGACGGGCGCCTTTTGGACGCCCTCCATAGCCCGTCGAGAGACGGGCGTCCTTTTGGACGCCCTTTTCCGGCAGGGGGAGAATGCATTCGTTCCTTCACCCCAGCTTCGCCAGCCCCGGGAAGGTCTGCAACAGCCAGAAGCTCACGTTTTGCAGACCGCCGGTGAGAAACAGCACGCCCGTCAGGACCAGCAGCACGCCGACGGCGCGCTCGACCTTGCCGAAATGCGCCTTGAACCGGCGCAGGAAATGAATGAAGGGCTCCATCGCCAAAGCCGCGAGCAGGAACGGCATACCGAGACCCAGGGAATAGGCCGCGAGCAGCACCGCGCCCTGCCCGACCGATTCCTCCGAGGACGCCACCGCCAGAATGGCGGCGAGGATCGGCCCGATGCAGGGCGTCCAGCCAAACGCGAAGGCGAGCCCCATGACATAGGCGCCCCAGACCCCGACCGGCTTCTCCACGCTCATCCTTTTCTCGCGATAGAGCAGGCTCAGGCGGAAAACGCCGAGAAAGTGCAGGCCCATGGCGATGATGACCAGGCCGGCGAGCGCGGAGAGCAGGGGCAGATGGGCGCGCACGGTCTGCCCCACCGCCGAGGCCGTGGCGCCCAGAATGACGAAAACCGTGGAAAAGCCGAGAACGAACAGGACCGCCGCGATAAGGGTGTCGCGCCGCGCCCGCCTTTCGCCGCCCTCGACCATCTCCTCCAGCCCCGTGCCGGCGATGAAGGTGAGATAGGGCGGCACCAGCGGCAGGACGCAGGGGCTCAGGAACGACAGGAGCCCGGCGGCGGCGGCCGCTGAAATCGTCACATTGCTGGTCATCTTTTCTCCGTTCCGCCCGGTCCTCGAATCCCCACATCGAGGCTTATACGATAGAATTTGGCGGAAGTTTCAAATTGAAAGGCCGCGCGATGCGCAACCTGATCACCGATGTCGCCGGCGTCAAGGTCGGCTCGGCCCATGACCAAAAACTGGCCTCCGGGGTCACGGCGCTGATTTTCGACGCGCCCGCGACCGCTTCGCTCGCCATTTCGGGCGGCGCGCCGGGCCTGCGCGACGCCGCCTTGCTCGAGGCCGACATGACGGTGCAGCAAATCGACGCGCTGGTTCTCTCCGGCGGCTCGGCCTTCGGGCTCGATGCGGTCGGCGGCGTCCAGTCCGCCCTGCGCGAGGCGGGCCGCGGCTTCGAGGTCGCCGGCCAGCTCGTGCCGATCGTTCCCGGCGCCATTCTTTTCGATCTTGCCAATGGTGGCGAAAAAGATTTCTGGGGCGAGCCGGCCTATTGGCGGCTGGGCCAAAAAGCGGCGCAAGCAGCCTTGAATTCGGCGGCGCTGGATTTCCGGCTCGGCAGTTTTGGGGCCGGCCATGGCGCGACGCTTGCCGATCTCAAGGGCGGGCTCGGCTCGGCCAGCGCCATGACCGAGGACGGTTTTTGGGTCGGCGCGCTGGTCGCGGCCAACGCCGTCGGTCAGGCGACCATCGGCGAAACCCCGCATTTCTGGGCCGCGCCTTATGAGCGCGACGGCGAATTCGGCGGCTTGGGGTGGCCAGCCAGACTGCCCGAGGGCGCGCTGGCGCTGAAGATGAAGGGCGCCGAGCCGAGAAACACCAATATCGCCATTGTCGCCACCGACGCCGCCTTGACCAAGGCGCAGGCCAAACGCATGGCGATCATGGCGCAGGACGGCCTCGCGCGCGCCCTGCGCCCGGTCCACGCCGCGATGGACGGCGACACGGTTTTTTCCGCCGCCACCGGACGGGCGAAAGGCGAAGTGGACGCCATCGTCCTGACGCGGATCGGCGCCGTCGCCGCCGATTGCCTCGCCCGCGCCGTGGCCCGCGCGGTTTTTGAGGCCGAGCCCCTGCCCTTCCCCGGCGCGCTTCGAAGCTGGCGCGAGAAATTCGCGCGCTAATTGACCCGCGCCACGCCGCCATGCGATGCGACCATCGGCGCCGCGCCCGCATAGGACTCCCAGACATTCGGGTCTTGCTGCGACTGGCGCTTGACGTAGCGATAGCCGGTCGCGGTCCACGGGCGGATGCGGTCGGTCAGGTTGTCGAGGATGAAATCGCCATGGTCGGTCTTGACCGTGAGGATGGCGTGGCCCTGGCCTTCGAGATCGCGGACGATGGTCATCAGCACGGCCTGCCGTGGAAAGCCGCGTTCGATCAGCAGCTTGCGCTTGTAGAGCGCGTAAATCTTGCAATCGCCCTTGCCGTCAGTGGGATAATCCCAATGGTCGAGCATGGTGCCCCAATGATCGTAATTGGAGACTGGCTCGATCGCCGAATTGACCTGACGGTTGATCTGGTTGAGCGTGCGCCAGGTTGCGGCGTTCAGCGCCACGTCGCGCGCGGGCAGAGCGGGCTGCGAACATTCGCGCGGCCGGCGCTGGCAGAAATCGATCCAGCCATAGGGGATCGAGGTTTCGCCGCCGACCAGGGCGAAGCTGCTGGCGGGCAAGCCGCCGCCCGCCTGCGCCACGCCGCTGGCGAAGGCCAGCGAAGCCGAAAGGAAGAACGCAGCAATTCGCGACATGACCCGTCTCGCATCCCGTTGCGACGAACCCGAACAATCCGTCTTGTCGGGAGCGATCCTCGGGCGGCGCGGGTTGCGGGCGGCGAAAAGGAAAAGCGCGCATTTTAATCAAATGCCGCCTGGCGCGGGCCGATTTTGGCGATGTTTTACGGCGGGTCAGACGATTGCAGCGCTTTGCCGGCGATCAGGCAGGGATTTTTTCACCATGCACGGCGAGCCAGAGAGTCGGCCGGCTTGCGTCGGTCCAGGCGACGCGATGGCGGACATGGGCGGGAATTTCCAGAAAATCGCCGGAACGCAGTTGGCGCGGCGCGTCCTCGCCCTCGATCAGCAGGCCCGCCGCGCCCGCCAGCACGACCACCCATTCGGTCCAGGCCTGATCGTACCAGAAGCCGGGCGGACTGGCCTGACCGGTTGACACGATACGCTCGATGCGCGCTCCCGGAAGCCGTGAGAGGATTGTTGTTTCTTCCTCGACGAGAATCGTCGGAAGGCCTGCAAAGAGATTGCCGACTTTGACCAACGGTTCCTCACATAAAGCCGGCGACGGTCCCGATCAGGCCAATGACGCCGACACTGACGCCCAGGATGATCATGATCGTGAGCCGCAATCCGCGCAGGCGCATTGGCGGCGGGAGCATCTTCGCCGCAAAGACGATCAGGAGGCCGACGACCAGCGGGAAAATCAGGGCGTTGGCGACCTGGGCCGCAATGTTGAGCCAGACCAGATCGCGCGTAAAGCCGACAATCGCAGCCGCCGCGCCCACGCTCACGACGTAGAGCGCCATGAAGCGCCGCGAGTCGAACAGGCCGGCCTCGGCGCCGGAGGATTTCAGTCTCGGGGTCGAAAACACCTCGGCGGCGCCCCAGGCCAAAGCAAGCGAGGCGACGATGGCCGCCGCGAAGGAAGCTCCGAGCACGCCGAGGCTATAGATCAGAAGGGCGTTGTCGCGTCCCAAAGACGCGCTGAGCGCCTCGCCGACCTCGCCGACGCTGCCGAGGCTCTTGACGCCGTCGCCGCTATAGAGCGCCGCGGCGGCGGCGACGAGAACGGCGCCCATGACAACCTGGGTGAGGACCGCCCCGACCGCCGTATCGGCGCGGACGGCGGCGAAATCCTCGGGCGGCAGGCGCAGGCGCGCTGTCACCGCCTGCTGGAAAAACACCATCCAGGGATTGAAGACCGCGCCGACGATTGCGGCCGCCAGAAACCAAAAGCCGCTGTCGCCGAAGGGCATGTGCAGAAAATCGCTCGCCATAGCGACAGGGTTGGGGTGCGCTTTCCAGGCGGCTATGAGAAAGGCGCCTTCGAACAAGCCGAAAACCAACGCCACCCGCTCGACCTTGCGATAGGAGCCCGACGCCGCCACCGCGAGCAGGGCAAGGCCGGTAACCGGAATGCTGACGCTACGGGAGAAGCCGTAAAGTTCGCCTACTCCCGCAAAGGCGGTAAATTCCGTGATCAGCGTGCCGAAGGCCGCCAGCGCGAGGCCCGCCAGCGCGATCGACGCCACGCCCCTGCCGAAACGCTTCCGCGCCAACTCCCCGAATCCCTGGCCGGTGAACAGGCCAAGGCGCGCCGACAACTCCTGCACCAGATAGAGAGCCGGGATCAGAGCGAGGATCAGAGGCAGGAGGCGGAATTTCCATTGCGCTCCGGCTTGCGCGGCGGCCACGACATTGCCGGCGTCGGTGTCGGCGAGCATCACCAGAAGGCCAGGCCCCCAGGCCGCCAGATGAAGAAAAAAGCTGTTGCGTCTCGCGGCGGCGCCGCCCGCTTCCGAATCCATGCCGAGCTTTCGGTCTCTCGCACGTCAGTTGACAGCCAGGATCACCTGGCTCGGATCGACAGTCGCCACGGCGCTTGCGCCCACCTCAAGGCCTAGGTCTTCGACCGTCTGACGCGGCGCCACAGCGTGTAGCGTCTTGCCGTGGCCGATGTCCAGCCGAATTTCGCTGTTGCGCTCGGCGTCCGTGCGCTCCACCACCTCGCCGGCGAAGCAATTGCGGCCGGCCTCCAGCGCCCGCTCGGGCGCGTGGAGCCGAAAGAACGGGGCCTTGACCAGCGCCAGGACTCTCCTGCCCCGCGCGAGTTCGAGCTCGTCGGCGGCCGAATTGGTGACGATCGCCAGCATGATCTTGTCTTCCCCGAATTTCAGGACGACCTCGACATCAACCGTCCAGCGCTTCACCTCGCTCACTTCGGTCTGGAAGACGTTGCGGGTCGAGATCCGGACGCCGAGAGCCCAGAGCAGCGCCTCTTCCTGCCCTTCGAGCCCTTCCTCCGCGATGAGATTCGAAATGCGCGAGAGCTTGTCCTCCAGGCGACGGAAGGTCGCGATCAGGCGGCGGCCCTCCTCGGTGACCTCGGCGCCGCCGCCGGAGCGCCCGCCGGGCCGGGTGCGAAAGGCCGGCGTCGGCAGCAGATTGTTTACCGCATTCACCGAATCCCACGCGGTCTTGTAGCTGAATCCGGTCGCCTGAGCCGCCTTGGCGATGCTGCCGAAATCGGCCACCTTCTCGAGCAGCCCGATCCGATCGTGGCCGACAAGGAAACGCCCCTCGCTGTGCAGCGCAAGCAGAGCGCTGATCTTGTTGCCCGTCATCTCGAACCTGCCCTCTCCGCGCCAGGAGCGCCGAAAATTCTTGCGCCACAAGGCTTTCGCGCCATGATGCGCGACGGACGCCGACCCAATGCGCGATGCGCGGACGCGGGGGCGTCCAATCGCATCATTCTATCCCGCGCGCAACGAAGCGCCATCCCGGCGCGCCGAAAATGACGGCGGCGGGATGACAGCGCAAAGGCCCGCGCGGCGCAACAACAAGATTGTCTTAACCGCTCGAACCGAGCGATGAAGCATGCAGTAAAATGCAACCTTTCATCGTAATGACCTATTAATCGCCTTCTGGTTGCATGAACCCAAGCGGGCTCCCGCTACCTAATGTCCCGGTTCCTCGGTTTAAGGAAACGCCCGTGCAGCGATTGATCCGAAATTTCCTTGCCGACGAGGCCGCGGCGACCGCGATGGAATACGCGTTGCTGGGCGTGTTGGTCGCCATCGCCGTCATTTCCGGCATGAGCTATGTCGGAAGCCAACTGAACCAGTATTATTTGAACGTCGCCAATGGCATTTGAGCCGCTGGCGCGGCGCGGTCGGAAGCCGGCGCCAACCGGGCTCGCGTCGCCGCATGGCTCGGCCCGTTCAGTCCGCATCACGACACGCGCCTTGGACCGGTTACGAGCTTTCCTTGGGCGCAACGGCTCCTGCGGCCGCTATTTTCAAAAAGGCCGCGCCGACCCCTGTTCACAAATTGCGCTGGCTTGAAATCGTCTATTGACGCGAGGCAAAAAGATGTCACACATTACTAATGTTGCAGCCTTGATCCGAAGACGTGCGGTGCCGTTTTGAGGCCAGGGAGAGCGCCGACAGGCTACGAACCTGCCCGACGGGCAATAACCCGATCGATATAGTCAATAGAGCGACAAGACTTAAAACGCCCTTGTCCCGTTGATTGTTCGACCAGCCGAAACCATTCGCGGTCGCTTGCTTGGCTTACGCTTTGGCGCATTTGCACATTGTGTAGAGTTCAAGTTTTGACTGCGAGGAGGATCGGGACGCGAGGAAGGATGACTTCCACCTCAGCTCGCCACGTCCGGCGCCACTCGCCTTGGCGCAGCGTCTTGACGCTACTGCAGGGCGGCAACTCGGAAATGGCCTCATCGACGGGAGACGCCAATCAACGCAACATATCGAGCTTCATAGCGGAAATTTCCGCACAAACATCTGATCATCATCAGAATTCGCATTGAGCGAAAAAAAGGCCCCGTACGCATCAGGCGACGGGGCCACTTTTTTTAACTGTTTCCGGGACCGAGACGAAAATCAAGCCGGGCGGAAAATCTGATCGGCGCGCGTCTCGAAGGCCGAGGCGAATTTCCTGAAAGCGGCGTCGAACATCGAGCCCATCAGCGTCGCCAGCATCCGGTTGCGGAATTCATAGGCGATGTAGAATTCGATCCGGCATTTGCCGTCTTCGGCGTCGCTGAACCACCAGACATTTTCCAGATGGCTGAACGGCCCGTCGACATATTCGACATTGATTCGCCGTCCGGCGCGATCGAGCGCCACGCGGCTGGTGAACCGCTCCCGGATCGCCTTGTAGCCGACCTCCATCTCGGCCACCACGATCTCGGCGTCATCGGCGCCGGAAAAACGCCGGCGCACCCGCAGAGTCTGACAGAGCGGCACGAACTGCGGATAGGATTCGACATCCGCCACCAGTTCGAACATTTGCTCCGGCGTGTGATTCACCACATGGCTGGTGCGGAAGCTCGGCATCGCCCGCTCACCCGCGCTCGGCGCGCCGGCGGGCGCGCAAGCGTTCGAAATCCTCGCCGGCGTGGTGCGACGAGCGCGTCAGCGGCGAAGCGGCCACCAGCAAAAAACCCTTGGCGTAGGCGATCGATTCATAGGCCTTGAACTGCTCCGGCCGCACGAATTCCTTGACCGGATGATGTTTTTTGGTCGGCTGCAGATATTGGCCGATGGTCAGAAACTCGACCTCGGCCGAGCGCAAGTCATCCATCAATTGCAGGACCTCGTTGCGCGTCTCACCCAGGCCCAGCATGATCCCGGACTTGGTGAAAATCTGGGGGTCCAGCTCCTTCACCCGCTGGAGCAGGCGCAGCGAGTGAAAATAACGGGCGCCGGGCCGCACCGTGAGATAATTCGACGGCACGGTTTCGAGATTGTGGTTGAACACGTCCGGCCTGGCCGCGACGACTGCCTCCAGCGCGCCCGGCTTGCGCAAAAAATCGGGGGTCAGAATCTCGATCGTCGTTTCCGGGCTCGCCGCGCGGATCGCCGCGATCACGTAAGCGAAATGAGCGGCGCCGCCGTCGTCGAGATCGTCGCGATCGACCGAGGTGACGACGACATGTTTCAAACCAAGCCGAGCCGTCGCCTCGCCGATATGGGCTGGCTCGCCCGCGTCGAGCGGCGCGGGCAGGCCGGTCTTGACGTTGCAGAAGGCGCAGGCGCGGGTGCAGACGTCGCCCATGATCATGAAGGTGGCGTGCTTCTTGTCCCAGCACTCGCCCATATTCGGGCAGCCGGCCTCCTCGCAGACCGTGACCAGCTTGTTGGCCTTGACGATGGCGTTGGTCTCCGCCCAGCCGGCGGAACCCGGCGCCTTGACCCGAATCCATTCCGGCTTGCGGGCGATCGGCTGATCGGGCCGGTGGGCCTTTTCCGGATGGCGCGGGCGCGATTCGCTCCCCTTGCGAGGATCGTCATTGAGGAGGTCGAGCACAACGGCCATGGCGGGTTCCGGTAAATGTTTCGTTCCAGATAAACATTTCTCGGCGCGCCCGCAACGAATCGCTTGGCGCGACCGCATGTCGGCGACAGCGCGCAAGGGTCTTAATTTGGACACGGCGTTGAGACACGAACTTGGCTTTATTTCGAATGGAGGATTCGCGCATGTTGAGGGCCGTGTTGGCCTTTGTTTCGGCGTTCGGACTATCGCTCATGGCCACCATGGCCCATGCCGACAACCGCGTGGTCGACGGCGTCCTCGGCGCCGGCGCGGGCGCGCTGGTCGCGGGGCCGGTTGGGCTCGTCGCCGGAGGGGTCATCGGCTTTTCGGCGGGTCCGAACATTTCCTGCGCCATGCGCAGCGACTGCCATCGCGCGCGCCATGATCGGCAGCGGCGTCACGACTGACCGGCAAGGCCTCGGGCGACCGCGCTTTTGCGGGATCGGTTCGCCGGTCCGGCGGGCCTTTTGGGGATGGCGCTGATCTCCATCGTGAATTTCTGCCGGATGGCGCTGGCGAAATCGCCATAGCCATGGGCGGGCAGCACAAAGGCGGCCGGGCCGCCAATCACATATTTTCGGTACCAGGGCTCCAGCGTCTGGATCTCGCCGGCGTGCAACATGCGGTTCTCGAACGGGCGCCCGGCGCCCGGAAAGCGCCGGCGCGCAGCGGCTCATTGGGATCGCCTTCGTTGATCGGCAGGCCGTTGATCGTCAAGCCGGCCGCGACCAGTTCGTCGCGCCGCGCGCCGGTGGCGACGTCGCCGTCGCAATTGTCGATTCCGTCGCCGGACACGTCCATCACCACGCGGCTCGCCTTGCCCGGCAAGGTCGGGACGACGAGATCGTGAACATAAGCCATCATATGGGCGACGCAGGTGAATTCGCCGGCCACGCGCGGCGTGCGTCGCACCCGCGCGGCAAGCGCCGATATGTCGGCTTGCGCGGCGAGGCGCGTCCAGGGAATGACCGCCCTCGCCCGTTCCGACCATTCGACCATGGCGAACATGATGCTTCCGTGGGGGCCACCCAACATCGCCGCGGCGACGGCTGGGTCCTCCAGCGCCTTGGCGACGCCATCCATTTGCAGCTGGTAGCGTTGCGCGTTCACCGAGCCGGACACGTCGATGGAGACGATCAGCGCCACATCGACCGACGAATCGCCGCGCGGTTCCTGAGCCATGACCGGGCCTGCCGAAAAAATAGCCAGGGCCGAAAGCAGGTATGGAAGGACCGCGCGCATCGAAATCTCCAGGGCGCAAATTGAAATCGTCCGGTCGCCGCGCCTCGCTTGACAGGATGGGCGCCGCCGCGCCGCCCGGCAAGTCGACCAAGTTTCGATTTTGTCGCGGTGGGCGGCCCGTTACCATGGCGCTTCCAATCGCAATCGCGACACCCTCGCGCGGGCCAGGGAGAACGAGAATGAAGAAGGTCGAAAGTCTTCCGGCGCGTGCTGTGCGCAGGGCCGTCGCGGCCGCGCATGGCTTGTTTATCCTCGCGTCGACGCCCCTTGGGGTTACGCTGACACGTTATTAAATCCCTATTTGGCGTGATTATATCATTTTGCCCGCGATGCGCGCCCCCGCCAAAAATGGGGCGGAAAAAGGGGATTTAGTAAAGCGTCACCGCAACCCATCTGATGGTTGTTTCACCGACTACCATCATGGCACATCGATGCCGCTTCGGGGCGCCGTCCACCCCATCACCGTAACCCCAGATAGAGCGTTGCATCAGCAGGACTTTTTCTCCGTTAACGGAGCCCTAACCACACCCTATATACCTTTCCATGGGGGGATTTGCGCGTGTATGTGACATTTGAGGATTGGACGCAGCGCCGCTCGGTGTCGTCGCTTGGCACAAATGCCGGCGCGGCTGAGCTCCCATTCCAGAGTTGGCGACACTTCAAAGAGGCCTTCGCTCCTGAACTTATCGCCCGCGCCGTCGCTCACAGTCAGCTACCTGTCAAACATTGCATCGACCCGTTTGGGGGGTCAGGAACGACCTCTCTGGCCTGTCAATTTCTCGGAATTCATCCGATAACGATGGAGGTGAATCCTTTTCTCGCTGATCTCATCGAGGCGAAGCTGGTGTCCTATGACACCGACGCCTTGGCTCACGATTTGGGCACGGTTGTCCGCAGATCGAAGTTTCCTGCGGATGATTCAGAAGAAGCGTTCGTTGGGCTTCCCGCGACTTTCATAGAGCCCGGCGTCGCTTGCCGATGGATATTCGACCGCTCCATCTCCAACCGCATCGCCGCCCTGCTCAATGCAATCGACACCCTCGACAATGACCGGCATCGACGCCTTTTTCGCGTTCTACTTGGCGGAATCCTGGTAGAAGTCAGCAATGTCGTAGTCAATGGGAAGGGACGTCGCTATCGCCGAAGCTGGGAACGCCGAAACCACGATGCGCGAACCGTTGACGAACTGTTTTGCGATGCCGCGCAACGCGCTATCGGTGAAGTTCATCGCTTTGGTCGACGTGCTTGCTCCACGTATGACGTGCTTCGAGGAGACTCCAGGGAAATGCTCAAGATGGCATCTCCTTGCGAGCTAGCCGTTTTTTCTCCACCCTACCCGAACTCATTTGACTATACGGACGTATATAATCTTGAGTTATGGATTCTTGGATATCTTACCGATAGCAGCTCAAACCGCGCGTTGCGAAGATCAACTTTATGTTCTCATGTTCAGGTAGCACGCGATTTCTTGGCGGAGCCGCCCGGCTCCAAGACACTTTCCGCAACGCTTAAGGAGTTGCGTGGTCGACGGCTGGATCTTTGGGATCATCGGATACCAGAAATGGTTTCCAATTATTTCACAGACATGCAACGAATCCTCGATGGCTTAAAAAAAAGCATCGTTTACGGTGGGTCAGTTTGGATCGTTGTCGGCGACAGCCAGTACGTGAAGGCGCAAGTCAGGACAGGCACCATTCTTGCCGAACTTGCTCGCGCCACGGGCTGGAAACTGGAGATCGTTGAACCGTGTCGATCAATGCGGGCCTCGGCCCAGCAAGGTGGCCGCCATAAACTCGCTGAGATGCTGATCGTGCTGCGCAATATTGATTAAGCTTCGCCTGTTGAAAATTGGCGATATTGCTTCGACGTGCCAAATACAAACCAGTGTTTGAGTTCGACAATCAGTTTGGCTGCAAACTCTTGGACATGCTCAAAACATTTCTCGCCGGTATGCTCTTTTCTCATATCGAAGCAGCATAGGGCTGCTGCCAACGCTCCCCGCTCGTCACGATATGCCGCCGCTTGTCGAACACCGGACTTCACCCATTCGAGTGTTTCATTTTCTGATACAGTCGTTCCACTACTGTTGAAGCTTCTTAAGACCTTAAGCTCGAGCACGGCATGGCGCGTAATTTTCCCGGGAACCAGCGGGTCACTTTGCTCGATTTCCAAATCGAGGCGACCAGGCGCGGCGGTCTGCTCATGCCTCACGATGCAGGTCGGAAACGCGGTTGTTAGACCGGCACGAAGGTAAAGTTGGAGAACATCCTCCGCCTTTGGAGAGGGCCACCACTTATTTCCATCTACCCAGAGTTTGCCGGCGAGTGCCTGCGCCTCTGGGGTTACAAGACAGTGTTGGTAGACTTTGTTTATCGCCTCATAGATTTGCTGCAATGACACATCTGTAATCGAGATAATCACGGCGTCGCATTTTTCAGGTTCAGAGAGTCCATTTGGATAGAATCGGACAGTAGGTACGGTCGTTCGAGGGTCGAACACGATCGCAGGGACTTGGCCGAGCGCAAGCGCATCGGTGACAAAGGCGAATAGGGCGTCATCGTCGGCCTCGTCGAGTTCGATGTACTTTCCGGAGACGACGACGGGGCTAACAAACCACAACTTCCCAGTGACGGAGGTTAGTCCGTTGTCCAACATGGGCACGCGCTTTGGCGGCGCCTCGGCCTTGTGGGGACGTCCATTTGGCTCCAGCAAGAAGACTGCGGGCCGGGCTGGATCAGTCTCGGCGCCATGCTCAGCCAGCCTTCGGCGGATGAGCTTAGCTACGCCTGCCAGAAAGCGGACATCCGAAGGCAGATCGGCGTCGGCCCCAATGCCGAAATTGGCCCGAGCCGTGCCGGCGAAGTCAGCGCCAGTCCATGATCCGAGCGACTTCGTCTCGTCTCCTTCAGCGGCCACCATGGACCCTCGAATGCAGATGTCGGACATAAAGATGAAGCTTTTCTCCTGGTGTCGTCCGAAGACCGCCGGGAAGCAAATTATCAAAATACCGTGCGGCGTTGGCCGTGTAATTCTTCCTTTGCCATTCTGCAAAATCGACCACGTTACCGACATCAATTAACGGGTCGGAGTACGTCGCATCTTCGGTCATCGCCTTGTCGAAATCATCATCGCTCAAGGTCGAGACGGCAAAAGCTAGCTCTTGAAAAAAGCTCACGAGGCGACGTTCTGATTCGAAATCTAAGAGTTGGCGAATGATTCGATCAGCGAATGCTCGATTGAGCTGATATGAGCCTTCCAAGCGCCAGCGCTTATCTTCATCGAGGACATGATCCAGACCGCGGATAACCGCGACACCCGTCCCCACCAAACTGTCGAGATCGTGCTGCAGCGTAGGATAGAAAGGCCCTCCCTGTCGTTTAAGGACCTTGCCTTCTAACGCGGGCATGTCCCAAACCGGAGCCAAAACATTCGAAAGGTAGGCAATAGTATGCAGCCTTAAGATCGGAATCGGTGCTAAACCCGCTTGTTCTGCTGCATCTAATAGCACGACAAGCCTTATTCGGCGGTCGAGACTGGCGATACCCTTGTCCACTTGCTGTTCAATAGAGGTCATCTCTAACCTCCGCCCCCAGCTTCGAGGAGTTTTTCTCGAACCGCCTCATATTCACCCCGAAGTTCCCGAATGGCGGCTGTCGGCGCTGCGATCCTAAAGAGATCGACAATGCGCTGTGACCGATCGGCGGCCGTCGTCCTCGTCTTCTGAATCAAACTCGGGATTAGCCGCCCTTCGACCAGGTTCGACGTGATCAACAATCGGTTCCCCCGCGAGGGCTCGGCAAATCGCGACAATACGTTTGCGGCGCGCGTCACGAACACCGCATCGAGAGAGGATTCGGGCGCATCAATTACGAGCGTACCGACAGCCGAACTGCCCGCTACTGTCATCAGGGCCATACGAAATGCGAGATCGATGAACTCGCGCTGGCTTTCGGAGACTTGTTCGGGTCCGGTACGTCTAACTGGCGATGGAAAATCGGCGCCTGTCATTTCAAGCTCAAAAGCAGGAAAATCAATTAGATCACCTGATTCCCCTACGCGCGCCTTCTGCGGCGCCCAAACAAGGCGACATGTCTCGAGAAGGAACCCTTCCGCGAAGCTGTCAAATGTCCGCTTGATGTTTTCGGATTGAGTGGCGAGTTGGCGGCTTACGTCCTCCACGAAACCGCGAAAGGCGTTTCGCTTCGTGATCAAATCGGCCTTCAGCTCTTCGACACGGCCTCGCATGGTCGCTAGTTCGGAGCGCTGTTTGTGCATTTCGGCTTCGGCCGGCGGAAGGCGGCGCACGAGTCCGTCAATGCGGTAGGATCGATCAGCAATCTTAGAATTCAGTTCCTGAATTTCATTGAAATGGCTTTGATAACGAGACTTCAAATTCGTCAAACGACTGCCTCGCGCTTAACAGGTCCGCGTCGACTGCATCGAGGTCCGCAGCGGCGCGTTCCACACGTTTATCAGCTACGTCCGTCGCCGGAACAACTGTCTCGTCTGCTGACAAGTCAGTGCCGCAGACCACGCACTTTTTATGATCAATCCGGGTAGAATAGTCTGCGGCCGCTTGCGGTGCGACATGGTCGCAGACCAAGCACGAGTTCTCCGTCATTAGCTGCGCCAAGATGTAGCGTGCGGTCTCGGACCGATCGGGAAAGCGGGCACCGATCGCCGTAAGCTTCGCTCGTTCTAATTCTCGGAATCGCCTTTCTCGTTCTTGCTCGGCTGTCAATAACCGAAGTCGGGCGTGCTGCCGTTCGGATTCAACCTCGACAACCTCTCCTTCGAGCAGCTCCAAACGTTCTTGATCGATACCTTGCAGCTTCTCAAGCGTCTGCAACTCCTGACGAACATCGACCCCAGCCTGCGCCTTGAATTCGCTGGTCGCGAGAGCGCGTTCTTCACGAAACAGCGCTGCGCTAAGATTGCGCATCCGGCTGTCCTGCTCAAGGACCGCACGCTCGTCCTCTGTCCATTTCCTAGCTGTTTCGGCAGGAAGGAAGAGGAACCTGAGGATTTGACGCTGTGCGGACGCATCCCAGACGAGGGCGCGGCGATCTTCAAAATAAAAGATCAGGTGCCTGAGCAAAAGAACCCAGTCTCCGAACGACCAGACGCCAGCCAGGCGAAGAATCTCCGCCTGAAACGTATCCTGTTCAGAGATCGCGAGTGCGTTGCCGTCGACACTAAAATGCGTGATACTGAGATCACTCAGGCGGCGCTCGACGATAATTACATGCGCGCCCAGCCTGAATTTGAGACGGGCGCTGGCCCCGCGCGCGCCATCTACAACTCGTCGGGCAAAAAGAGCACGGTTTGAGCCGGAAAGAGCCGTGGCGGTAAGGCGCATGTTTCCGAGGTCGGCACGGTTAGCCAACCCAGGGATGTCGAAGGGGCCCGTCAGCAAACGATAGAGAATCGTGACGAGGGTCGACTTCCCAAGGCCATTAGCGCCGAGGATTAATGTTAATCCGGGGCTGAAGTCGATATGCAGACCCGGCTCGCCGCCGTCGGCGCCCGGATACAGCCCAAAACCTGCGACGTCCAATCGTTCCAAGACCGGAAGATTAATCATGCTACCCCTAAAAGTTGGGGCGAAACCCCGAAACGCCCTCAACGAAATATCCCTGCGCCAACGCGCCTTCGGCGCGCAACCGCTTATCGATCTATGGGGCGGAACGACACCTCTTATCGCATAAAAATACAGCCCCACCGGAACTCTAAATCGTTCGACCAGAGGTGGCTCCGGTTGTCTGAACGGCCCGGCGTGATTTTTAAGTGCATTCCGCCATCTCGTTTGTTTTCGATTGCCGCCTTTGGCTGTGACGCAGGGAGGTCGTAGCCCGACCGGAGTTACAGCCAAAGGCGGCGGCGATTTCTACGCGGCCTGCGCCTTCGGCAGTCGCGCAAAATAGAAAGCATCGGGCGTCTGCCCGTCAAGCGAAGAATGCGGGCGGCGACTGTCGATCCAGGTTACGGTCGATCCAGGTTCCGGTGACACGTTACGAAATCCCATTTTACGGTGGCAGGATCCGAATACACCTCGGCGACAAGAACCGGCGGTTGAGGTCTCTCCGCTAGACCAGCTCCACCTCCGCCACGCCCGGAATCGCCTTGATCGCGCTGGAAGCCTGGGGGTTGACGGGATAGCGGCCGGGGAGCCTGATCTCGATTTCCCGCTCGGGGGAATCCAGCCGCAGCACAAGAGTCACCTCGCCTTCCGGCCGGCCTTTCAGCCGTTCGCAGAGGCGCGGCAAGGGCGCCGGATTGCGCAGCACGATGCGCAGGCCTTTCTGAATGCGCGCGGCGGCCTCGTCGAGTTTTTCCACCGCCGTGATGCGGGCGCGGACATCCTCGCCCTCGACATTGGCCTGAAGCGTGACCAGCACGCAGGCGCCTTTTTCGAGCAGGTCGCGATATTGGTTCAACCCTTCCTGGAACAGGATGGCTTCATACTGACCGGAGGGGTCGGACAGGGTGACGATCCCCATCTTGCTGCCCGATTTGGTGCGCCGCTCGGCGCGGTCGAGCACGGTGGCGGCGAGCCGGCCGGCCGAGGCGCCCTGCTTCACCGCCCTGGCGAAACGCGCCCAGACATCGACCCGCAGCCGGCTCATCACATTCTGATAGGCGTCGAGCGGATGGCCGGAAATGAAGAAGCCGATCGCCTCGAATTCGCGCCGCAGCCGCTCCTCCGCCGACCAGTTCTCGTAATTGGTCAGCCGCAAGGCCTCGGGTTCGGCGGCGCCAAAAAGAGCGGTCTGGCCGAGGTGGCTTTCCTCCTGCGCGCGGTTGGCCAGCGCCAATATCGGCTCGACCGCCGCGAAAACTTTTGCGCGATCGCGTTCAAGTTCATCGAAAGCCCCCGCCGCCGCCAGGGCCTCCAGCACCTTCTTGTTGACCTCGCGCGGATTGAGCCGGGCGGCGAGGTCGGACAGGTCGCGGAATGGTTGTTTGGCGCGCATCCGGACCAAACACTCGGCCTGGCCCTCGCCCACCCCCTTCACCGCCGAAAACGCATAGCGGATGACGAGGTCCCCCGAGGGCTCGCGATGGACTTCGAAATCGACGCCCGAGCGGTTGACGGAGGGCGGCTCGACCCGGATGCCGAGGCGCGTCGCCTCGTTGCGGAATTCCGCCAGCTTGTCGGTGTTGCTCTTGTCGAGCGTCATCGAGGCGGCGAGGAACTCCACCGGGTGATTGGCCTTGCACCAGGCGGTCTGATAGGCGACC
The DNA here is from genome assembly GCA_963703385.1 of uncultured Pseudomonadota bacterium. GTDB lineage: Bacteria > Pseudomonadota > Alphaproteobacteria > Rhizobiales > Beijerinckiaceae > Rhodoblastus. Next base: position 1,268,151 of record OY969816.1, on the reverse strand, counting down.
AGGGCATAGGCCGCGGCATGGCTCTTGTTGAAGCCGTAATCGGCGAATTTGGCGAGCAGATCGAAGATTTCGTCGGCCTTGGCCTTGTCCAGCCCGCGCTCCATCGCGCCGTCCACGAAACGGGCGCGCTGCTGGTCCATTTCCGCCTTGATTTTCTTGCCCATCGCGCGGCGCAGCATGTCCGCCTCGCCCAGCGAATAGCCGGAAAGAATCTGGGCGATCTGCATCACCTGTTCCTGATAGATGATGACCCCAAAAGTCTCCTTCAGCACCGTTTCGATCTTGGGATGGAGGTAGTCGGCGTCCTCCTCGCCGTGCTTCACCGCGCAATAGGTCGGGATATTGGCCATCGGGCCGGGACGGTAGAGCGCGACCAGCGCGATAATGTCCTCGAAACGGTCGGCGCGCATTTCGGCCAGCGCCTTGCGCATGCCTGCGCTTTCCACCTGGAACACGCCGATGGTCTCGCCGCGCCCCAGCATGTCGAATGTTTTCCTGTCGTCGAGCGGAATGGTCGAGAGATCGACCTCGATCCCGCGCTGTTTCAGCAAAGCGACGCAGGTCGCAAGCGTGGTCAGCGTTTTCAGGCCCAAAAAATCGAATTTCACCAGGCCGGCCTGCTCCACCCATTTCATGTTGAACTGAGTCGCCGGCATGTCGGATTTGGGATCGCGGTAGAGCGGAACCAATTGGTCCAGCGGCCTGTCGCCGATGACCACGCCCGCGGCATGGGTCGAGGCGTTGGAATAAAGCCCTTCGAGTTTCCGGGCGATTTCCAGCATCCGCCGCACCCGCGAATCCTGCTGCGCGGCCTCTTGCAGGCGCGGCTCGGACTCGATCGCCTGTTTCAGCGACACCGGCGCGGCGGGGTTCTGCGGCACCAGCTTGGCCAGCTTGTCCACCAGGCCGAGCGGCATTTCCAGAACGCGCCCGACATTGCGCAAGACGCCGCGCGCCAGAAACGAGCCAAAGGTGATGATCTGCGCCACCCTGTCCTTGCCGTAGCGGTCACGGACATAGGCGATGACCTCGTCGCGGCGGGTCTGGCAGAAGTCGATGTCGAAATCCGGCATCGACACGCGCTCGGGGTTCAGAAAACGCTCGAACAGCAGCGAAAAGCGGATCGGGTCGAGATCGGTGATGGTCAAGGCATAGGCCACCAGCGAGCCCGCGCCCGAGCCGCGCCCCGGCCCCACCGGAACGCCGTTCGCCTTGGCCCATTTGATGAAGTCGGACACGATCAGGAAATAGCCGGGGAATTCCATCTTCTCGATGATCGAGAGCTCGAATTCGAGCCTTCGCCGGTAATCGTCCTCGCTGTGGCCGGGCGCGGGGCCTTGGGCCTTGAGCCGCGCGGCGAGGCCGGATTCCGCCTGTTGGCGCAATTCCGCCGCTTCATCCGCTCGTTCCGCGAAACTGGGCAGGATCGGTTTTCGCGTGCGCGGCCGGTAAGAGCAGCGCAGCGCGATCTCGACGCTGTTGCGGGTCGCCTCGGGCAGATCGGCGAACAGCGCGCCCATTTCCGCGCGGGTCTTGAAGCGATGCTCCGGCGTCAGCTTGCGCCGGTTGTCCTGGCTGACCAAAGCGCCGTCGGCGATGCACATCAGCGCGTCATGGGCGTCGTAATCGGCGGCTTCCGGGAAATAAGGCTGGTTGGCTGCGACCAGCGGCAGGCTTTCGCGGTAGGCGAGGTCGAGCAGGAAGGGCTCGACCTTTCTCTCGCTGTCCATCCCGTGCCGCTGGATTTCGACATAGAAGCGGTTGGGGAACAGGGGCGCGAGGACGGCGAGCCTTTCGCGCGCGATTTCGGGCTTGTCGGCGAGAAAGGCCCGGTCGAGCGGTCCGGTCGGACCGCCGCTCAAGGCGATCAATCCTTCGGCGGCTTCGGCAAGTTGCGCCGGGCCGACGTGGGGAGAATCGCCCTGCTCGACCTCAAGCCAGGCCTGGGAGACCAGCCGCATGAGATTGGCGTAGCCGCGCTCGTTCTGCGCCAGCAGCACGATATTGGCCCTGCTCGCGTCGCCGGCGAGCAGTTCGCCGCGCGTGCGAAACCGCTCCGCGTCGTCGAAATCGACCGTGAGCTGGCAGCCCACGATCGACTGGACGCCGTCCTTGGCGAATTTTTCCGAAATTTCCAGCGCGCCGAACAGGTTGTTGGCGTCGGTGACGGCGACCGCCGGCTGACCGTCGGCGAGCGCGAGTCTCAGCAGCCTGCTGACGCCGATCGCCCCTTCACGCAGGGAAAAGGCGGTATGGACATGAAGATGGACGAAGCCGACCTTTTCGAGTGCCTGCTCGACCAAAACCCGCCTCCCGCGCCCGCGCTCCAGAGGCCATAATGCCGCCGCAAAACCAAAAGGTCGTCCTCAAAGCGGGCGGAAACGTGAAAAGATTGTGGAAAAGTCCGCATCACGCAATGTTCGATTCCTATTCGCGTTATGTTCTGCCATGAACAAAATTTCACATTTTTTTGCTTGCGACACCTCGCCGCATGAAAACAATAAGTTACGCAAAGGCGCCCTGTGGATAATTTGCGACTGCGCCTGTGGATAAATCGCTATGCGAGAATTTGGTCTTGCGGCGAGATTAAGGCATTGCCGGCATTTGGCGAGGGTCAAGACAAAATACCATGCAACGGGGTCCGGCCGGCGCCGGTTGCAGGTCAGGCCATTTCAACCAGAAGTCCATCCCGCAAGGTCAGGCGGCGATCCATGCGCGCCGCCAGATCGAGATTATGGGTCGCGATCAGCGCCGACAGGCCGGTGGCGCGCACCAGCGACATCAGCGCCATGAAAACGCGATCGGCGGTTTGGGGATCGAGATTGCCGGTCGGCTCGTCGGCGAGCAGCAAGGCCGGAGCGTTGGCGACGGCGCGGGCGATCGCCACCCTTTGCTGCTCGCCGCCCGACAGTTCCGAGGGCCGGTGACTGGCCCGCGGCGCCAGGCCGAGATAATCGAGCAGCTCCAGGGCGCGCCGCCGCGCCTCCTTGCGGTTGAGCCCGGCGATCATCTGCGGCGTCATCACATTTTCCACCGCCGTGAATTCCGGCAGCAGATAATGGAACTGATAGACGAAGCCGATGCGGTTCCTCCGCAAGGCGGTGCGCCGCGCGTCGGAAAGACTCGACGTCGGCGTTCCCTCGATCTCGACCTCGCCGCCGTCCGGGCGCTCGAGCAGGCCGGCGATATGGAGCAAAGTCGATTTGCCCGCGCCCGAGGGCGCGACCAGGGCGACGGACTGGTGCGGCCAAAGCTCCGCCTCGGCGCCGCGCAGAATTTCGAGAAAGCCGTCGCCCTCGCGGTAGCGCCGCGCGATCCTGGCCAGTTTCAGCGTCGGCTTAATCGCCTCATTCATGGCGCAGGGCCTCCACCGGGTCGAGCCGCGCCGCGCGCCACGCCGGATAGAGCGTGGCGAGGAAGGACAGGCAAAGGGTCAGCAGGGTGATCGCGCCGACCTCGTGGGGATCGAGCGACGAGGGCAGTTGCGAGAGGTGATAGACGCTGGCCGGGAACAAGTTGAGGTCGAAGGTCCGATTGATGAAATTGCGGATGTGGTCGAGCTGCAAGGCCAGCGGCACGCCGAGCGCCGCGCCGAGAAGCGCCCCGGTGGCGCCGATGGACAGGCCGGTGAGGATGAACACCCGCAGGATCGAGCCGCGCGTCGCCCCCATGGTGCGCAGGATGGCGATGTCGCGGCCCTTGTCCTTGACCAGCAGGATCAGGCCCTGGACGATCAGCAGCGAGGCCACCATCACGATGATCGACAGGATCAGGAAGATCGAATCGCTCTCGACCTTGAGCACGTCGAAGAAGGTCTTGCTGCGCTGACGCCAGTCGGTGAGCATGATCGGGCGCGTGATGGTCTGCACGATCCGCGCGCGCGCCGCGTCCACGTCGTCGGGATGGGCGACGAAGGCCTCGATCAGGTTGGCCTCGCCGGGACGGTCGAAAAAGAGCTGCGCCTCCGACAGCGGCATGAACACGATGAGCTGATCGAAGTCATAGAGGCCGGATTCATAGATCGCCTTGACCGGATAGGCTTTCAGGCGCGGCGTGACGCCGAAGGGCGTCTGCGCCCCCTTGGCGGTGAGAATCGAGACCTTGTCGCCGACCTGGACCCCGAGCGTCTCGGCCAGTTTCTCGCCGATCACCAATCCGGTATCGCCCGTGAAATGGTCGAGCGTCCCCTGCCGGACGTTGCCTTCGACGCCGGGCAGCCGCTTGAGATCGGCCTCGGTCACGCCGCGCACCAGAGCGCCGGTCTGCTGCCGCGGCGAGGAAATGCCCGCGGCGTTCTCGATCAGGGGGAAGGCGAAGGTTATGCCCTTGATCTTCTTCAATTCGTCGGTGACTTCGCGATAGTCGGTCAAGGGCGTGTCGATCGGCTGGATGAAAATATGGCCGTTGACGCCGATCAGTTTGGATATCATCTCGTCGCGCATGCCGTTCATCACCGACATGACGACGATCAGGGACATCACGCCGACGACGATGCCGGTGACGGAGAGCCCGGCGATGGCGGACGGCAGCCAGCGGTTGCGGCGCGAACGCATGTAGCGCAGGGCGAGCATGCGCTCATAGGCGCCGAATGGCGCGGGTCCCGCCCCCTCCCCTGCCGCATCGTCGCCGGAGCGCGCGAAAAACTTCATGAAATGAAACATGACGCCCCTTTTGCTGCGGTTTCCCCGAGATTGTCTCGCAATCCGCGGAAACGCCGTGGCGCGACGGGCGGCGGATAGACCTGAAATGCGCGCAAAACAAGACCTTTGGCAAGATCGCCCTGGCGAGACTGTCGCCGATTCGGCGGCGCAGGCCAAGAAAAGCCGGGCCGGACAGGCCGCGCGCCTATCGCGCGGTCGAACCCATTTCCGCGCATTTTAGTTGTTTTCCCAACCCGGCCGCAATCCGGACGTGCAAGGTTTTCTTGGCCTTGCGTCGGGTTTGGCCTTGCGTCTGGAGTGGACAGTGAACAACGCCCGCCTTTTCGAACTCGCCCGACTGCCGCTCAACCAGCGCGCGGTTCGCATCGCGGAATTGTTCGCCGAGGGCGGCGAGGAAAGTCCTGCGGCCCTGGGGCGCGCGAAACGGCGCGCGGCGCGCCGCGCCGCGCTGCGCGAGACGCTGCCCGCCGCCCTTATCCGCCGTTTCCGCGCCCTGCGTCATTGGCTCGCGCCACGTCATTTCGTCGAAGCGGCGAAAGTGCTGGGCGTCATGGCGCGGGACGCGGCCGCCGGCGACGGACCGCTTGCGGACGCGAACCGCAATGATCGGCCCCCGGGGTTCTGCAAGCGCGCCGCGTCGCTCGAGCCCGACGAGTTGATCGACGCCTTTGCGCGCGGGTTGAACCTGAGCAATTTCCTCGGCGTTCCGACCCTGTGGTCGCCCTCGACCCGCGCCGTCCTGCGCCCGTGGGATTTTCCGCGCGGGATTTCCGTCGCCGGCACGGCGGCCGCGCGCGTGAGCATCGACCAGTCCTTCGACGAAGTTCTGCGCGCCAGCGCCAGGGCCGCGAGCGACTTTCGCAGCCATCCCGCGCTCGACCTCGCGCTCGGCGATCTCTATGACGCCGGTTTCGCCCATTCGCTCGAAATTCGCGACGGTGTAGGCGAACTGATCGCCGGTTTGATCGCAGTCGCCGTGGGCCGCGTTTTCATTGTGGAGCGGGTGTTCGCCGGTGACGAGGAGGCGCTGGCGCAAGGGGTGAACACGTTGGCCTTCCAGCTGCAACGCTGGAATTTCGCGCTGATCGTCTTCGAGCCGAATTCGGCCCTCGCCGGCCGGCTGCTCTGCGCCAGCATGAGCCGCGCCGCCTTTGCGGGGGAGCTGGCCGCCCATGGCGGCGGCGGACGTCATGGCCGCTGGCGGCTGTCCGACGACCTGCGTCAACCCGCCCGGCCCGCCGGCGAATTCGCCAACAGCACTTTGGCCAAGAGCGCTTTCGCCAAGAGCGCTTTCGCCGAGAGCGCTTAAGAGGCCGCACGGCGCAGGACGACGGCGTAAAAGCCGTCCGTGTCGTGGCGCGCGGGGGTCAGGCGCAGGCCCGGCCCGTGCGGCGAGGCCGCGTCATCCAGCCCGGAAAGACCCGCTTTGGCGAGGCTTTCCGCCGCCGGCTCGGCGGCAAAACCGGGGTGCGCGCTCAAAAACGCGGCGATCCGGTCCTCGTTCTCCTCGCACAGCTGCGAACAGGTGACATAGACCAGTCGCCCGCCCGGCTTCACATATTTTTCCGCTCGCAAGAGAACCTCGTCCTGCGCCCTGATCCGCTGTTCGAGCGCGCCGGGCCTGATGCGCCATTTGGCGTCCGGGTTGCGCCGCCAGGTTCCGGTTCCGGTGCAGGGCGCGTCCGCCAGCACGAGATCGCAAGCGTGCGCAAGATCGGCGACCGGATCGCTTTTTGGCCCGCGCGGCGCCCGGACCTGGACATTGCGCGCGCCCGCCCGCTCCAGCCGCGGGAAAATCGGCGTCAGACGCCGGCCGTCGGAATCGGTGGCGTAGATCTGGCCGCGGTTGTCCATGTCGCCGGCCATGGCGAGGCACTTGCCGCCGCCGCCGGCGCAAAGGTCGAGAACCTGCTCGCCGGGTTTTGCGCGCGCGATCTTCGCGGCGATTTGCGAGCCCTCGTCCTGGATTTCAACCAGGCCGCGCGCGAAAACCGGCTCGCCGGACAAAGCCGGCGCCCGTCCCTCCTGGCCCTGCAGGATGCGCAGGCCGAGCGGCGCGTAGCGGCAGGCCTGCGCGCCGAGATGCGCCAGTTCTTCCAGTACTTTTTCGCGCGTGGCCTTGAGTGCGTTCACACGCAAATCGAGCGGGGCGCGGGCGGCGAGCGCCCTGCCCTCTTGCGCCGCCTTCTCGCCCAAGGCGCGAGCGAAATGGGGACTAAGCCATTCCGGGAAATCGCCCATGACCCAGATCGGCGCGCCGGAAAAATCCGCCGCCGCCAGCGCCGCCTGCTCCGCCTCGCTCAAGGGCGGCGGCGCATGGCCCTCGCCGGAAAAGGCCGCCGCGATCTGATCCGGAGCCTGGCCACGGGCGAGATGCAGCGCGCCGATCATTTCCGCGCGGGGCGTCTCGGCCTTCATCATCCAGCGCGCGGAGGCGCGGCGGCGCAGGGCGTCATAGACCAGCGAGGCGATGGCCGCGCGATCCTTCGACCCGGCGAAACGGTGGGCGAGACCCCAATCCTTCAGCGCGTCGGCGGCGGGCCGGCGGCGCGTTTCGAGATCGTCGAGAACTTCGATCGCGGCGGCGATCCGGGCGGAAGGATGCATGGCGGCCTTGGAAAATCGAGGAACGGCGCCGTTTCACGGTCGGAACGACGAGGCAAGGACAACGCCGGGCGGACCCGGTTGCAGTGGGGCCGTTTCGCGCCGGCGGAACGCCCGTCAATCGATCGCCAGCGATTTCAGCTTGCGGTGCAGCGCTGACCGCTCCATCCCGATGAATTCCGCGGTGCGTGAAATATTGCCGCCGAAACGGTTGATCTGGGCCACCAGATATTCGCGCTCGAACACTTCGCGGGCTTCGCGCAGGGGCACGCTCATCAGTTTTTCGCCGCCGGAGCCGGTCGGGGTCGAGGGCACCAAAGCGCCGATTTCGCGCGGCAGCATTTCGGCGGTGATTTCGGCGTCCGGTTCGCCGCCGGCGAGGATCATCAGCCGCTCGATATTGTTGCGCAACTGGCGGATATTGCCCGGCCAGTCGTGCGATTGCAGCACGGCCATGGCGTCATCGGCGATCTTGCGGCGCGGCAGGCCGGAATTGGCGGCGAGCTGGTCCATGAAGAAGGAGATCAGTTCGGGAATGTCCTCGCGGCGCTCGGACAGCGTCGGCACCCGCACCGGCACCACCGAGAGCCGGTGGAAGAGGTCTTCGCGGAACGTCCCGTCCGCAATGGCGCGCGGAAGATCGCGCGCCGAGGAGGAAATCACCCGCACGTCGACATGGACGCGGGTCGAGCCGTCGACCCGGGTGAAATTCTGATCGACCAGCACGCGCAGGATCTTGGCCTGGGTGTCGCGCGGCATGTCGGCGACTTCGTCGATATAGAGCGTGCCGCCATGGGCCTCTTCCAGCGCCCCGGTTTTGCGCGGGCGGCCGTCGCGCGCCTCGACGCCGAACAGCTCCATCTCCATGGTGTCGGCGGCGATGGCCGCGGCGTTGATGACCACGAAAGGCCCGCCGGCTCGCGCCGAAGCCTCATGGATGGCGCGCGCGGCTAATTCCTTGCCGACGCCGGGCGCGCCGGTGATGAGAATCCGCGAATTGGCCGGCGCGACCCGCTCGATCAATTGCTTGAGCTGCTGCAAGGCCGTGGAATGGCCAAGCAGCGTGTTGGAGCCGGCCGAACGCGCCTTGAGTTCGGAGACTTCGCGGCGCAGGCGCGAGGTCTCCAGGGCCCGCTCCGCCACCAGCACCAGACGGTCGGCCTTGAAGGGCTTTTCGATGAAGTCATAGGCGCCCTGGCGGATGGCGGTGACCGCCGTCTCGATCGTGCCATGGCCGGAAATCATCACGACGGGGAGGTTTTCGTGGTGGCGCTTGATCGATTCGAGCAATTGCAGCCCGTCGAGCTTCGAGCCCTGCATCCAGATGTCGAGAAAGACGAGATGCGGGCGGCGCGCCTCGATCGCGGTCAGAGCCTCGTCGGAATTGCGCGCGGTGCGCGCGGAATAGCCCTCGTCCTCCAGAATGCCGGAGACGAGTTCGCGAATGTCGGCTTCGTCGTCAACGATGAGAATGTCGTGAGCCATGGTCAACTTTCGCTCAAGCTTTCTTTGGCGCTTGACGCGCCCTCCTCCGCCGCGGCAGGCGCGGCGATCGGGAAATGCAGGCGCACCAGGGCGCCCTGTCCGGCGGCGGCGTCGAGGAGTTCGACGCCGCCGCCGTGGTCTTCGAGAATCTTCGCCACGATCGGCAGGCCAAGGCCGGTGCCTTCCGCGCGGGTGGTCATATAGGGCTCCAGAAGCCGCGCCCGGTTTTCGCGCGGAAAACCCTTGCCGTTGTCCTCGACGTCGATGACCGCCACGCCGTCCTCGACGCGCAGGCGCACGTCGATTTTCGGCGCTCGCCCCGCCATCTCGGCGGCCTGTATGCCTTCGGTGGCGTTTTTCACCACATTGGTCACCGCCTGCGACAGCAGCCGGCGGTCGAAACGGGCGATGACAGGTTCGGGCGGGTATTCGCTTGTGATTGTGACCTCGCCATGGCCGTGGCGCATCAGGAACAGCACCTGATCGATGCAGGCGGTGAGGTCGCCGGTGGCGGGCTGCGCCTTGGGCATGCGCGAAAAGGCGGAGAATTCGTCGACCATGCGCTTGATGTCGTCCACCTGCCGGATGATCGTGTCGGTGCATTGATCGAACACCTCCTTGTCGGAGGTGATGACCCGGCCATATTTGCGTTTCAGCCGTTCGGCGGAAAGCTGGATCGGGGTGAGCGGATTCTTGATCTCATGGGCGATTCGCCGCGCGACATCGGCCCAGGCCGCCGTGCGCTGGGCGGTGACGAGATCGGTCATGTCGTCGAGCGTGGCGACGAATGTGCGGTCGCCGCGATTGAGCGGGCCGGGCGTGATACGGACATTGAAGGTGCGCTCGCGGCCGGCGCGGTTGAGGCCGATCTGGCGCTGCATCATCCGCGAATAGCCGGCCCGCGCCTCCTCGATCATCGCCGCGAGTTCGGGCAGGACCTCGGCCACCGGCCGGCCGATCGCCCAGTTGTCGCTCTTGGCGCCGTTCTCGTCCTCGGCCCCGACCAAGGTCCGCGCGGAAGGGTTCAGCACGGTCACGTCGCCCTGCGCGCCGACGCCGATCACCGCCGCCGGAACGCCGAACAGCACCGCCTCGGTGAAAATGCGCCGCTCGTCCATGATGTGGTTGGCGGCGATCAGGCGGCTCTGCTGCAGGCGCAGTTCGGAGGTCATCTTGTTGAATGTCTCGCCCAGATGGGCGAGGTCGCCCTCCGCCGGACGCACCGGAACCTGGACATAGAAATTGCCCGCCGAAACCTGATCGGTCGCTGCGATCAGGCGGCGGATCGGCGCGACCAGCGCATTGGTGAAGGCGAGGCCGATCCACACTGCCGAAAGCAGCATGATCGCCGCCAGCAGGCCGAACATGATTGCGAGCTTGGTCTGGAACTGGCTGCGCTGCTGCTCGAATGTGTCGAAGAGCCGGTTCAGCGCCATCGCCTGTTTGGGGAATTCCAGCGTGAAAGGATCGACCGGGCGGCTGGTGTAAAGGAATGTATCGTTGAACGAGGGCAGCGGCCGCACGGCGACGAAAGTGCGGCCCTGGTTCAGGATCAGGCAAAGCGGCTCGTTCTTCAGCGAATCGGCGAAATCCCGGTCCTGCGGCTTGACCACGGGATCCCGGATCATCGAGCCGGTTTCGACCTGCTCGACGATCGTGCCGTCGCGCTTGATCATGGCGGCGGCGGAAAAGCCCAGGAAATGGGCGCGGGAGGTGAAGAAATCCTTGAACAGCTTGCGGTCCGAATCGAACATCGCCTTGCCGCGATCGAGGTCGGTCGCGGTCAGCTGCGCTTCCTGCAACAGCCACAGGCACTGGTTTTCGCGGAACAGATTGGCGGCTTCGGTGGCCCCGCCGATGAAGCCGCGCACGTCGCGCATGAAGGCGGGATTGAACAATTTGTCGAGCGTCACCGAACTGACGACCGCCATGCTGATCGCGGGCACGGCGGCAATGACCGCGAAGAGCGCGACGATGCGGATATGCAGGCCCGCCGCCGCCGTTTTCGCCCGCCAGGCGCGAACGAGCTGGACCGCCTCGAAGGCGACCAGAGCCGCGAGGACCGCAACGGCGGCCGCGTCGACGACGAACAGATATTTGACATTCGCCTCGGTCGGCGTGAACGGCGTCAGGCCGGCGAAAAGCAAAAAGCTGCCGATGGCGATGAGAATCGCCAAGCCCACGACATAGGGGCCAAGACGCGACGGCAGACGACGGTCGCGGCGAAGCGATTGCCGTGATTCGGGCCGGTTTTCCTTGTTTTTTTTCATCAACCGCGAGGCGCTGGAGATTTCAGAATATTCTTACCTGAGGATGCAATGCGTGGCAATAATGCAACGCTGTTGCATGATTGCGACAAAATTGCGGGGAATCAAAGGCTTCAGCGGAGCAGGACCCGCAAATCCTTTCCCGGGTCGCCGGCGAGGGCCGGATCGGGCGTTACATGGATCTCAAGAAGCTTGCGCGCCAAAAGATGTTCGCCGGGACGGTTGACCGAATCCACCGCGATCAGCTCGCCTTGCCGGTAATAGAACAGCGAAAAGGCTTTGTCGCCAGACCGTCTTTCGACCAAGGAATCGTAATTCTCGCTCCATCCGGCCATCTGCAGTCTGACGTCATATTGGTCGGACCAGAACCAGGGCGCTGCGGCGAAAGGCTTTGAGCGCCCCAGCAGCGCGGCGGCGGCGGCCTTGGCGCCTTCCACCGCATATTGCACGCTCTCGAATCGCCGCAGCGCGCCGTCGGCCCGGCGCAGGACGGCGCAATCGCCGGCCGCGACAATGTCCTTTTCGGAAGTCCTCCCGCAATCGTCGACCACGATCCCGCGCAAAACTTCCAATCCAGCGGCGGCGGCAAGTTCGTCATTCGGGACGCCGCCGACGCCGAGCACGACCAGATCGGCCGGAAAAAACGCCCCGGACGCGGTTTTCACGCCCGATCTGGAAACTTCCGCGACCTGCTCGCCGAAGACCAGTCCGACGCCATGGGCGCGGTGCAGATCGGCGAAAAAGGCCGAGATTGGCGGCGTGACGGCGCGGGCCATCAGGCGGTCCAGCGCCTCGATGACGACGGTCGCGCAGCCGTGCTTGCGCGCCGCAGAGGCGACCTCCAGCCCGATGAAGCCGCCACCGACAATGACGACATTGGTCGCCGAATCGAGCCGGTGCGAGATTTCCCTGGCGTCCTCGAAATCGCGCAGCACGCGGACATGGGGAAGCTCCGCCCCGGGCAGGTCGGGCCGGCGGGCGCGCGCGCCGGTCGCCAGCGCAAGGCCGCTCCAGGAAAGCGGCGAGCCGTCGGCCATGAAAATCGTGCGCCCGGCGATGTCGATCCGCGCGACCTCGACGCCGACGCGCAGATCGATCTTCTTCGCCGCGAAGAAATCGGGGCCGCGAATGGTCAGGCGGTCGTCGGCGGTTTCTCCGGCGAGCCAGGCTTTCGACAGGGGCGGACGCTGATAGGGCGCGTGGCGCTCGTTGCCGAGCAGGACGACTTCGCCCGAAAAACCTTCCGCCCGCACGCTTTCGGCGAGTTGCAAGCCGGCCTGGCCGGCGCCGACAATGACGATTTGCCCGCTCATCGCGTCGTTTCCCATCGCTGCTTTTTGACGCGGCATTTCGCACGAAGCTTTCCGCCAAGGCAATCGCGAGCCTTGAATTGGCGCGGCCCGCGGGTCAGTCTCGGCCCGTTCCGACCGGAGGATTTCATGCAAACAATCGTCTTTCTCGACGCGGCGACGCTTGCCCCGGCGGTGGTGTTGCCGAAACCCGATTTTCCGCACCGATGGACGAATTTCCCATCGACCGCTCCCCATGACGTGGTCGCCCGCGGAAAAGACGCGCAAATCGTCGTCACCAACAAGGTCGCTCTCGACGCCGCCGCCATCGCCGCCCTGCCCGACCTGCGGCTGATCGCCATTGCGGCGACCGGATTCGACCATGTCGATCTCGCGGCGGCGCGGGCGGCGGGAATCGCCGTGACCAATATCCGCGCCTATTCGGTCGATTTGGTCCCCGAACATGTCTTTGCGCTGATTCTCGCCCTGAAACGCCAGATCCTGCCCTATGTCGCCGACGTGCGCGCCGGCACCTGGCAGGCCTCGGGACAATTCGCCTTCCACAGCCACGGGATTTCCGACCTGCGCGGCAAAAGGCTCGGCCTGTTCGGCTCGGGCGACCTCGGCCGAAGGGTCGCGGAACTGGGGCGCGCCTTCGGCATGGAGCCGGTTTTTTCCACCCGAAAAAACGCGCCGGCGCGCCCGGGCGCGTTTCCCTTCGCGGAGGTTCTGGCCACGTCCGACATTCTCTCCCTGCATTGCCCGCTCAACGCCGAAACCGAGAACATGATCGGCGCGCCGGAATTCGCGCTGATGCGCAGGAAACCCCTGCTGATCAACACCGCGCGCGGCGGGCTGGTGGACGAGGCGGCGCTGGAGCGCGCCCTGGACCAGGGCCTCGTTTCGGGCGCTGGTCTCGACGTGACGCGCCCCGAACCGCCGCCCATGGACAGCGCGATCATGCGGCTGGCGCGACGGCCGGACGTGCTGGTGACGCCCCATATCGCCTGGGCGAGCCTGGAATCGCAGCAAACCCTCGCCGACCAGCTTGGCGAAGTTTTGGCCGCTTTTGACAAAGGCGAGCGGATGAACCGGCTGGATTAGCTTTGGGATCTTGATTAGCTTTGGGAATTGTCTCCGCGGGAATTTCAGGTTTCGGCTGATTGTGTTGAAAAACTCGGCGATTCAGCGATTGCGCTCCGGTCGGAGGCATTTTTTCGTGGTTTGAGGGCTGTCGCCCTGTCGCCTTGGCGGCCCAGAGGCCGCCTCATCGGCGGGCTACGCCGCCATCGCCTCCATTGGCAGCCCTCCTGGCCGCAATCGGGCCAGCCGCCGCAGGTTTTGCGCGGTCGCCGCGAGCAGGAACTCGTCTTTGGCGCCGCATGGCCCGCGCAAACGCAATCTCGCGAGCCCCAAAATTCGCTTGAGATGGGCGAACAGCATCTCGACCTTTTTCCGACGGCGGCAAGCGACCTCAAATTCAGGCGTGGTGGCAAGGGCTCGCGCCACATCACGCGCGTCTTCATCGACGTGCCGAGGAATCTTGCGCGCGACGTCATTCGGGCAGCACTGCGCTTTGAGTTCGCAGACGGCGCAATCCTTCTTGCTGGCGCGGTAACGGCGTAGGCCGTCGGCGTCGATGCCGGTGCGCGGCGTGGCGTAGGTGCGTCGGAACTGAACCAGTTCTTTGCCCGCCGGACAGGTATAGCGGTCCGCATCAGGATGCCATGTGAAGTCCGAACGCGAGAACGTGCCATCCGTCCGCGTCGATTTGTCGAAGACCGGGATATGCGGCGTGATCTGCTTCTGTTTGACGAGCCAAGCCAAGTTTTCTGCCGTGCCATAGGCTGTGTCGGCGGTTAGATAGCCCGGCTTGAGGCCGAAGCGATCCTCGGTTCGATCCAACATCGTTTGGACCGCGCCGACCTCGGCCTGGCGAATGGAGCGCGTGGCTTCGACATCGACAATCACGCCGTGGTCCGTGTCGATCAGATAATTGGTCGAGTAGGCGAAGAAGGCGGGTCCCTTGCGCTGCGCCGTCCATTGGGCCGCCGGATCGGCGAGCGAGACGAACTTCGGCGGGACCGGCGTCGCGGCGCCAAACGCGGCGTCGTCGAGCGTCGCGAGATATTCGCGCGTCGCGCGGCCGGCTTCGTCACTGATCTCTTCGGGCTTCCAGTCGCTGCTCCGAACTGAGTGGTGCTTGTTGACGTCGGCAGGGATCAGGCTGGCGTCGGCCGCGAACCCCTCGGCGCTGACCAACCCTTCGGCCAGGCAGCGCGCGACGACGGTTTCGAACAGATGCCGAAGAACGTTGCTCTCGCGAAAGCGCCCGTGCCGGTTTTTCGAAAAGGTCGAGTGATCCGGGACTTTGCCATCGAGACCGAGCCGGCAGAACCAGCGATAGGCCAGATTGAGATGGACCTCTTCGCACAGCCGGCGCTCCGACCGGATGCCCATGCAATAGCCGACAAGCAGCATGCGGATCATCAGTTCGGGATCGACCGATGGCCGGCCGGTGTTGCTGTAAAACGGCTTCAACGAGCGTCGAACCTCTTCAAGGCTCAGATGCCGGTCGATGCTCCGGAGCTGATGGTCGGCGGGAACGTGATCGTCGAGGCAGAAATCGTAAAACAACCGGGCCGCCGCCGCTTGAACGCCCATCATCGCCGCATCCCCCGCCAAATCAGCAGGACAAGTGAATCACGGCGTCGGCGCCCGATCAATCGCCGAGTTTTTCAACACTATCGGCTCTTTGCCGCCTTCCTGATCATGTCGGCGTCCGTCTCAAATTGGTAGAGTTGGAGTGTGGCGCGGTTAGCGTTAGGTGGAGCCTATCTGTTGCCGCCTCTTTCGTCTGGCGGTGCCTCAATAGCTCGGCCGTTGCTCCCGTTTCCACACCCCGCTCATCGAACCGGGCATGCAGATTTCCCGCACCCGGCTCTCGGACAAAACCTCACGCCTTCGTCCACGGCACGTCGCGCCCCCGGTAAGTCAGCCGTACGAGCCCGAAGTACCCGTAGAGGTGCGAGAGTGGATAAGTCCCGCCCCTGCGTCGCCTGACTTTGTGCTTGGAGCGCAACCACCGGCGCAACCGCACAGCGGCGTAGCTGTCGAGCGCGCGATACGCCTTGCTGACGGACCCTACGTTGAAGTAGTTCGCCCACCCGCGAAGCGCGCGGTTCAACTCATCCACCAGCTTTGTGGTCTCCTGCCATGTTCGAGCTCGGTCTGTCAGCACATGGACCTTTTCGACCATCCGCTTGATGCTCTTCTTCGACGGACGAAGGGCCAGACGGGCCTTTCCGGTCGTTGGAGAGTACACCCGCCCGAACGTGTAACCCAGGAAGTCAAACTCGCCTTCCGGCACCTTGCAGATGCGTGTCTTTTCCTCGCTGACCGTCAGCTTCAGTTTGCCCATGATTTCGCGCAGTCGCTGCAACGCCTCTGCGGCTTTGCCCTTTCTGCACAGAATCACGAGGTCGTCGGCGTAGGTCACGAGCCGAGTGCCGAGGCTTCGCTCCAGCCCGAGCTTCTTCCATCCCAGCACGAACCGGCGCATGTATAGATTCGCCAGCAGCGGTGAGATGGGTGAGCCCTGCGGGATGCCGCGCCGCTGGTCGCGGGCTTCGGTCGTGCGTGTTTTCCGGCCGCGCCTGTCGGTTTCTTCAACGGGGCAGTCCAGCCACATCTTGATGAGATGCAGCACGCGCCGATCAACGATCCGGCGCGCCACCGATTTGAGGAGGTCGGTGTGTGGAATGCTCCCGAAGTAGTCCGCGAGGTCGGCGTCTACGACTTCCGGGTGGCCGCGAAACAGCTGCTCCTCCACCTCGACCACCGCCTGCTGGGCGTTTCGCCCGGGACGGTAGGCGTATAATTCCGGTGGAAGATCGGCTTCAAAGATCGGCTCCAGCACCAGCATCGCTGCTGTCATGCAGACCCGATCCCGCAAGGTCGAGATGCCCAGCGGCCTGAGTTTGCCGTTGGCCTTCGGTATGAACACTCTTCTGATCGGGTCCGGTTGGTAGGTCTCCTGTCTGAGCGCAAGCGCCAGTTCGCCCAGCCACCGCTCGACCCCATAAGCCTCGACATCGGCGAAGTCCTGACCGTCAACGCCCGGCGCGCCCTTGTTGGAGCGGCACTGGGCATAGGCGTGCGCCAGAATATCCTCGCGGCTGATCTTGTCGTACAGGGCGTAAAAGCGATAGCCGGCTTCTGCCTTCGCTTTCGCGTGCAACGCTATCTGCAATTTCTGAACAGTTTTCGGAGTTGATAGGTTGCCCAATCTCCACGTCCCTCATCGCTTGCTGCGTCTGTCTTGAACTGAGGTCCCTTCCCTCCACCGGAATTACCCGGCTTCATCGGTACTACGAACCCCTCCGCCACCTCTTAGCGCCCGACCTGTCCCTCGCGGGCGTCCGGTTGATCATCCCTGACCACGCTATGAGGCTTCCCGTGTTGCGTGCGCTTTCCTTGTGTGCGTGCTGCCGCCACTACCCCGGTGCAGCAGATGGGCGTACTCGTCGCTCTTACTCACCCATCTATGTCAGCCTTCCCCGGAAGGGTTGCCGGGTCGGCCTGCACATCGTCCTTTTCGAGGTTTGCTCAGCGTTCACTCACGTTGCTGCCCGCACACTCGCGCTGTCACCGAAAACGTGACCAGCTATCCGAAGGCTTCAGACATTTCGTCGCCTCCATGCCTGCTCCGGTTGCTTCCGGCTGGAGCGGTCGCCGGGTGGGATTTGCACCCACTGGAAAAGCGCCGCCTTCTCACGGCGCACACCCAAGGCGGAAATTCCGGGCCGGAGAGACAGTTGTCGCCAACGAGCGGAGCCCGGTCGCAGGCCGAAAGTCCGGCATAGTGACGACAGCGGCCGTACTCGCATCGGCAAGGGTCACGCCAGAAGCGATCTGTCGTCTTTTTCGCAGGTCAGGATGCATCAGTCACCTTGACGACTTAAGCCGCACCTTCCTGAGTTCCGGCACGAAGTGCAACATCCCCTGCCGATCTGTTATCGGCTTGGTTGTTTAGGACCAATGGGAGTCCTGCCATGCGATCCTATTCGCACCTTTCCGAGGAGGAAAGGGACCAGATTGGCGTGTTGCGCGCGGCCGGCCGAGGTCATCGCCATCGACGGTAAAACCTCGCGCCGCTCCGGCTCGAAGAAGCCTGCCGTCGACACTGACGGAATGTGAATCAACGGCCCGGCTCTCCGCTTTTCGGGGGCCACTCAAAGCCGCGGCCGATCACGAAGACGCTGGTTTTTTCGGCATTGACGGCGAAGTCGCGGACCTCGAAGGCTCGATGCTCGTTTTCCTCGGCGCGCCCGGCTCGCGCCACCACATAGCAGCGTCTCGGATCCAAGGGAGGCGTGCCCATGACAAATGCCTCCACTACGAATTCCTGCCACGACAACCGCATCCAGCGCTGGTTGCCGGTCGAGATCATTTGCATGCGCGCCAATGTTCGAACATCGCTCGCGCGCTTGCAGTTGGCGATGACCTCGGATGTGTCGAGGTTCTTGCTTTCCAGCCACTTGCTTTGGGCCATCGCCGACAATGTCATCAGCAAGAGCGTCACGATCATCGAGCTTAGCGTGCGCATCGTTCTCGCTCCTCTACCCCATATTCCAGATTGGCCCCTCCGCGCCGCAGCAGCACTGATCATAATCAAACCCGGCGGCTCGGGGCCAGTTGGATATGCAGCATCGTCGTCATTCCGTGATCGGGTGGCGCATCTGCGATTCAGCAATGAAATCGTCCCGGCTTTAAATCGGTGGTCTCCGTGCCGGAAAGAACCGTCGACAAACGCAGAGATCCAAAAAAATTTGGGCTCATCTAACAAATTATTTCATTTGTCCCTCAGAAGAGGATCATTCAAATTGCGCGCGGATGTGGCGCCCTCACCGCGACGGCGCTACGCAGTTGAATTATAGATCATTTCGCCGTCGCTTGCCGGCGAGCGAAGGGCGCGGGCAATTGCCAGAGGCTCCAACGCAACATCTGAAGGCTTTGCTATGAAAATCGCATCTCTCCTCTTGTCCGCGCTGATTGGTCTCAGCTTCGCCACTTCCGTGCGCGCCGCCGATATCGCCGCCGGCAAGAAAGTGTTCAACAAATGCGCGGTCTGCCATTCGCCTGCGGCGGGGAAAAACGGCGTGGGGCCGTCGCTGTTCGGCGTGGTCGGCCGAAAGGCTGCTTCGGCGCCCGGCTATAACTATTCCGATGCGCTCAAGGCCTCCAATAAGACATGGGACGCGGCGACGCTCGATGCTTGGCTGACGGGACCGCAAAAGCTTGTGCCCGGTACGAAAATGAGCTTCACCGGCCTGCCCAATGCTGAAGACCGCGCCAATGTGATCGCCTATCTCGCGACGTTCAAATAATTGTGGTCACGGCCGCGTGCGTTTGGACGCAGGCATTCTCTTGTTTTTTTGGTCCGGAACAGGCGGCTTCGTGCATAGCCTGCGCGAAAAGGGGTCATTCGCGCGCCTATTGTTCCGCTCGAACGAGGCGCAATGTGAGGCTCGGGGTAAAACAGCTGGTCGGAATACTGGCCTTGCTTTGTTGGGCGCTTGTCGCTGGTCCGACGTTCGCGTCGGAAAGCCATCTGGCGAACTATTTGACGCAAGTTCCCGCGGGAGAATTGGCGCCCGGCGCCGATCATTACGGGCCCGTCGAGAGCAAGCCGGAAGTCGTCAAAATCTTTGCCGCCGATAAATTGCTCGGCTATGCGTTCGTCAATGCTGATTGGGTGAACTCGACCGGCTATTCGGGCCAGCCGATCGAGATCCTCGAAGGCCTGTCGACGGACGGCAAGATTACCGGCGCGCGCCTGATGGCGCATCACGAGCCGATCGTGTTGATCGGCATTCCGCCGGCGCGCATCACGAATTTCATCCGCGGCTATGTCGGGCGCTCGGTTTTGGCCACGAGCCAGGCCGCCGCGTCCAGCCGCCCCGCGGTGGATATCGTCAGCGGGGCGACCGTGACCGTGACGGTCATTGCCGAAAGCATGGTTCGCGCCGCGCGGAAGGTTGCCGAGGCCGAGAAAATGCCCGGCGCCTTTGCGCAAAAGGTGGTGACCCGGGAACTCGATCCCACGCATGCCGCCCCGGCGGACTGGGCCGGCCTCGTCAAGGAAGGCGCGGTGCGGCGCCTGAGCCTCACCGTCGGCGACGTCACCGCCGCCTTCAAGCGCGCGGGCAACCAGCAAGGCGCCGATCATCCCGAATCCGACGATCCGGCGGCGTCCTTTATCGACCTCTATATTGCGCCCGTGTCCATCCCGGCGATCGGCAAGCGCCTGCTCGGCGAACAAGGCTTCTCCGCCCTGCAAAAGTCGCTGGCGCCGACACAGCAGGCCGTTCTGATCGCGGCCAACGGTGCCTATTCCTTCAAGGGCTCGGGCTATGTCCGCGGCGGCCTTTTCGACCGCTTCGAAATTCTACAAGGCGATTTCGAGCATTCGCTTTCGCGATCTCGACCATTCCCGCCTGAGCGACATTCGCGCCGCCGGCGCGCCGCAATTCCAGGACGTCGATCTTTTCACGGTCCCGACCTCCGGCACGCTCGATCCCACTCAGCCATGGCGTCTGCAATTGCTGGCGCAGCGCGCCTATGGCGCGCGCGACAAGGCCTTTCTGACCTTCGTCTTGAACTATTCCCTGCCGGACGCCTATCTCAAGCCGCTGCCGCCGCCTTCGCTCGCGGCCCGGATCACCGCCGCGCTGCTTGGAAACGCGCCGGGGCAGGTCACTGAACCGCCCGTGTGGTTCACCTTGTGGCAGGCGAAGACGGCGCAAGTCGGTGTCCTGCTCGCGGCCATCGCGCTCCTGACCTTGATCTTCTTCTTTCAGGATTGGCTGGTGCGCCGGCCTATCTTCTATGATCGCGTGCGCTTGGGCTTCCAGGCCTTCACCCTGGTTTGGATCGGCTGGCTGACTCAAGCGCAATTGTCGGTCGTCAACGTCTTTGCATTCCTCGGCGCCCTGAGGACCAATTTCCGCTGGGATTATTTCCTGATGGCGCCGCTGATTTTCATTCTGTGGTTCGCGGCCGCGGCGTCGCTGCTGTTCTGGAATCGCGGCGCCTATTGCGGTTGGCTGTGTCCGTTCGGCGCCCTGCAGGAGCTGACCAATCGCCTGGCGCGCCGCCTGAAAGTTCCACAGCTGAAAATTTCTTTCGGTGTGCACCAGCGGCTGACAGCTCTCAAATATATCGTCTTCCTGGTCCTGTTCGGCATTTCTCTAAGCGACCTCAGCCTTGCCGAACGCATGTCGGAAGTCGAGCCGTTCAAGACAGCGATCATCCTGCGTTTCGCGCGCGAATGGCCATTCGTCCTTTATGCGGGGGCGATGGTGGCGGCGAGCATTTTCGTCGAACGCGCCTTCTGCCGCTATTTGTGCCCGTTGGGCGCAGCGCTCGCCATACCCTCTCGCCTACGCATGTTCGACTGGCTGCGGCGCTACCGCGAATGCGGCAATCCTTGCCAAAGATGCGGCAACGAATGCCCCGTTCAGGCCATCCATCCCGAAGGGCATATCAATCCGAACGAATGCATCCAGTGCCTGCACTGCCAGATGCTCTACCACCACGACCAAAAATGCCCGGTCATGATCCAGCGGCGGCTCAAGCGCGAAAGGCGCGCGGCGTCGGCCAGCGCTGACGTATCGCATGCGCCGCTTCCACCCAGAGCCAAGATTTCGGCGCGCGCCGGCGACCAACATTCGCAGCCATGAGGCCGAACCGGACGCCGACATGCGCTTTTGAACTTTGTCTTGCAGAGCAGTCCCAGGGAGGGAAGCATGAGTGAGCATGAAAACGACCCGCGAAACGACGAATCCAAGACAAGCGTCGACCGCCGCAAATTATTGGGAGGAACCGCCGTCGTCGGCGCGGCCGCGGTCTCCGGCGCGGGGGCCTATCTGGATTTCGTCCGAGCCGCGAAAGCGGCGACGAAAAATATCGCCGAATCCGAGGTCAAGCCCGGCGACCTTGATGAATATTATGGGATCAACAGCAGCGGTCAGACCGGCGAAGTCCGAATTTTGGGCATGCCGTCCGGACGCGAGATCATGCGCATCCCGGTGTTCAACCGCGACAGCGCCACCGGCTGGGGTCTGACCAATGAGAGCAAGAAGATTTTGACCGAAGGCCTGCTGCCGGAAACCAGGAAATTCTTGGAATCGCGCGGCGGCATGTACAACAACGGCGACACGCACCACCCGCATATGTCGTTCACGGAGGGCACCTACGATGGTCGCTACATTTTCGTCAACGACAAGGCGAATTGCCGTGTCGCGCGCATCCGCTGCGACGTGATGAAGTGCGACAAGATCATCGAGGTTCCCAACGCGTCGGACATCCACGGCTTGCGCCCGCAGAAATATCCCCGCACCGGCTATATATTCTGCAACAGCGAGCATCCGATCCCAATTCCAAACGACGGCAAGGTGCTTGACGATCCCAAGAAGAACTATTGGTCGGTGTTCACCGCCGTCGACGGCGACACGATGAAGGTCGCCTGGCAGGTCCTGGTCGACGGCAATCTGGACAATACGGACTGCGACTATCAGGGCAAATACGCCTTCTCGACCTGCTACAACCCTGACAAAGGGACCAACCTCAAGGGCATGACCGATCACGAGCAATCATGGTCTGTCTGGTTCAACCTCAAGCGGATCGAACAAGCCGTTGCCTCGGGCGACTACAAGGAGATCAATGGCGTGAAGGTCGTCGATGGCCGTCACGGATCGAAATATACGCGCTACATCCCGATCCCCGGCTCGCCGCACGGCATCAACACCGCGCCCGACGGCATTCATGTCGTGATCAACGACAAACTGTCGCCGACCTGCACTGTCGTCGACGTTCGCAAGCTGGACGATCTGTTCGATGACAAGATCAAGCCGCGCGACACGGTGGTGGCGGAGCCGGAAGTTGGCCTCGGCCCGTTGCACACGGCCTTCGACGGACGCGGAAACGCCTATACGACCGCCTTCATCGACAGCCAGATCGTCAAGTGGAACATCGACATCGCCCGCCGCGCCTATGCCGGCGAAAAAGTCGAGCCAGTGCTACAGAAGATCGACGTCCATTACCAGCCGGGGCACAACCATTCATCTATGGGCGAGACCAAGGAAGCGGACGGAAAGTGGCTGGTCTCCCTCAACAAGTTCTCCAAGGACAGGTTCATACCTGTCGGGCCCTTGCATCCGGAAAACGATCAGCTGATCGATATTTCCGGCGACAAGATGGTGTTGGTGGCCGACCATCCGGCCTTCGCCGAGCCGCACGACATGTTGATCGTCCATCGCTCCAAGATCAATCCACTGAAGATCTGGAAGCGCGACGATCCAATGTGGGAGGATGTCCGCAAGCAGGCGGAAAAGGACGGCGTCGTGCTGGAGAAGGCGGCGAACATCATCCGCGACGGCAACAAGGTGCGCGTCTACATGCATTCCAATGCGCCGGAATACAGCCTCGACAAGATCGATGTCAACGAGGGCGACGAGGTCACGGTCGTGCTCACCAACATGGATGACATCGAGGATCTGACCCACGGCTTCACCATCGTCAGATACGGCGTCATGATGGAGATTTCGCCACACGAGACGGCCTCCGTCACCTTTGTCGCCGATCGCCCCGGCGTGCATTGGTACTACTGCCAGTGGTTCTGCCACGCGCTGCACATGGAAATGTCCAATCCGATGATTGTGCATCCCAGGAAGGCGTGACCGTGCGGCGCGCGCGCAAAATCCTGCTGACGGCGGCCTTCGCCGTCATGGCGGCCGGAATCGCGCGCGCCGCCGACATCGCCGTACCGGCAGGCGACGGCCTCGCCGAGTCCATCGCCAAGGCTGCGCCTGGCGACGTGCTGCATCTGTCTGCGGGGGTACATTTCGGCTCAGTCGTTATCACGACGCCGCGCCTGACGCTTACCGGCGCGCCGGGCGCGATCGTCGACGGACAGGGCAAGGGCAGCACGATCGCCATCAAGGCGTCCGGCGTGACCGTGCGAGGGCTGATCATCCGGGGATCCGGCCTCAGCCTTCCCGACAAGGATTCCGGCGTTTTCATCGACCACGGCGCCGATCGCGCGGTGATCGCCGACAATCATTTGCAGGACAATCTGGTCGGCGTTTACCTTGACGGCCCGAAGGACGCGCTGGTCCAGCACAACCGAATCGACGGGCTGCGCACCATGCGCGTGAACGAACGCGGGCCGGGCGTCGAAGTGTTCGACACGCCCGGTTCGCGCATCATCGACAATGAATTCAGCTATGGACGCGACGGGGTGTTTTCCGTCAACAGCCACGACGACGAAGTGCGCGGCAACCGCTTCCGCAATCTGCGATTCGCCGTTCATTTCATGTATACGAACAATAGTTCCGTCATTGACAACGTTTCCGTTGGCAACGACATCGGCTACGCCATGATGTATTCGGATCGGCTCGTGGTGACGGGCAATGCGTCCGACCGCGATCGCGAGCATGGCTTGCTGTTCAATTATGCCAACGACTCGCGGGTCGAAGACAATGCCGTGCGCGACAGCGACAAATGCGTCTTCATTTATAACGCCAACAAAAACCGGTTTTCAGGCAATTGGTTCCAAGGCTGCAACATCGGCATTCATTTCACCGCCGGCTCCGAAGATAACCAGATGACCGGCAATTCCTTCGTCGATAACCGCATTCAGGTCATGTATGTCGGGACGACGAGCCTGGACTGGTCAGTCAAGGGACGCGGCAATTATTACAGCGACAATCCATCCTTCGACCTCAACGGCGACGGGATCGCCGATGAGCCCTACCGGCCCAACGATTTGATGGATCAGGTGATCTGGCGCGCGCCGGAGGCCAAGCTGTTGCTGAACAGTCCGGCGGTTCAGGTGGTGCGTTGGGCGCAGGCGCGCTTTCCGGCGATTCATCCCGGCGGAGTCTTCGATTCGGCGCCTTTGATGAAGCCGCTGCCTCCGCCCGCGCTGAAACGGTTGAACGGATGAAACACGAGTCCCTCGCCATGAACGCGGTCGATATGCGCGACGTGACCAAGCGGTACGGACGGCTTGTCGCGGTCGACGCGGTCGACCTGACTTTGCGCGCCGGGGAATGCGTCGGCCTCGTCGGCCATAACGGCGCCGGCAAAAGCACGTTGATCAAATTGATGCTGGGTTTGCTGCGGCCGACCTCCGGCTCGGTCAAGATGCTCGGCCAGGATCCTGGCTCGGCTGCCGCCGCAGCGACGCGGCGTGAATTGGGCTATCTGCCGGAAAATCTCGCACTCTATCCCTCTCTGACGGGCGTGGAGACCCTGAGCTTTTACGCGCGTCTCAAGGGGCGCACGACCGCGGGGAACGCGGCCTTGCTTAAGCGCGTCGGTTTGGAGGCGGCGGCCGGCAGGCGCGTCGCAACTTATTCCAAGGGCATGCGCCAAAGATTGGGGCTCGCCCAGGCTCTGCTCGGCGCCCCACGCGCGCTGCTCCTCGACGAGCCGACGACCGGACTCGATCCCGCTTCTCGCCAGGATTTCTATGCGATCCTGCGCGAATTGCGCGGCGACGGCGCGATGGTTCTGCTCTCGTCGCACGTGCTCGCAGAACTGGAAGGGCAGATCGACCGAGTGGTCATCATGAACCGTGGGCGAAAAGTCGCGGACGGAGCAATTTCCGACCTGCGGCGCCTCGCCGCGATCCAGCCGCGCATCCGCTTCGGGCCCATGGCGTCTCATGAAGTCGTCGCTGGTTGGACAGCCATCCCCGGCGGACAATTGGAGCGTTGTTGCGCGGAAGAGGAAGTCGCCGCGATCCTGCGCGCCTTGCCGGCTTCCGCGCGCGACATTGAAATCCTCAGGCCGTCATTGGACGATCTTTACGCCGAATTCCAGAAGGGGGCCCCTTGAGACAGACGCTGCTCATCGCCGTCAAGGAATGGCGCGACGGATTGCGCAATCGCTGGGTGATCGCGACGACCGCGCTTCTCGCCACTTTGGCGTTGACGCTAGCCTTTCTCGGCTCGGCGCCGACCGGGACGGTCAAGGTCGGCGGGCTCGCGGTTACTGTCGTGAGCCTCTCCAGCCTCACTATTTTCCTCGTTCCGCTGATCGCTTTGCTGCTTTCATATGACGCGATCGTCGGCGAAATCGACCGCGGGACGATGTCGCTGCTCCTGACCTATCCGGTGGCGCGATGGCAAGTGCTGCTCGGCAAATTCATCGGCCATGTCGCCATTCTGGTTTTCGCCACCGTGGTTGGCTACGGAACCGCGGGTCTGGCCGCGCAATGGGCCGGAAGCGGCGACGCCGACGCCTGGGTCGCCTTCGCCCTGTTGATCGCGACTTCGGCCCTGCTCGGCGGCGTCTTCATCGCCATCGGCTATCTGATCAGCACCATGGTGGGCGATCGCGGCGCCGCCGGCGGAATCGCCGTGGGGGTCTGGCTGTTCTTCGTGTTGATTTACGACATGGCCCTGCTCGGCGGCCTGGCGGTCGACCAAGGCCGCACGATGACATCGTCCATGCTCAACATATTGCTGCTGGTCAATCCGACCGACGCTTATCGGCTGCTCAATCTGACCGCGACGAAAGACGTGAGCGCCATTTCGGGCGTCGCCGTGCTCGGCGCGCATTCCGGCATGGGGCCGCAAATGCTGATCGGCGCGCTGGTCGCCTGGATATTGGCCCCACTGGTCGGCGCGATGGCCCTTTTCGCGCGGAGGCAGGTATGAAGCGCAGGTGCTTTCTTCTCGTTCTGTTGGCGGCGCCTTTGCTTGCTTCCTGCAAAGGGAAGGGCGACGCCGAAGCTATGCCACCGCCGCAAGAGTTCACGGATTCGTCAATCGCCTATTTCTGCGGCATGTCGGTCAACGAACATAATGGTCCGAAAGCGCAGATTTTCATTCGCGATCAACAGGATCCCTTCTGGTTCGCCAGCGTTCGCGATGCATTCGCCTTTCTCAAGCTGCCGGAAACGCCCAAGGCGGTGGTGGCGATCTATGTCAACGACATGGCGAAAGCCAGGAACTGGGATCATCCGGGTCCCGGAACCTGGATCGACGCGCGCAAGGCCGTTTACGTGATCGGCAGCCGCCGCCGCGGCGGAATGAACGCCGACGAGACGATCCCCTTTGGGACCGCCTCCGCCGCGCAACAATTCGTCAAGGCCGAAGGCGGAAAGATCGTTCGTTTCGACGATGTGCCGAGCGACTATGTTTTGGGCGCCAAGTCGGGAGGAAAATGATGCAGACAACTCGCCGCCGCTTTATCGCGATTGCTGCCGCCGCCGGCGGTTTGCCGCTGTTGCCTTTTGCCGCCGGTTGGGGCGCGCCGTCGAAAAATCCTCTCTTGCGAGTCTGGTCCGGCGCCGCTCTTGGCGCCGACGCCAGCATGCAGATCCATCATCCCGATCCGGCCATCGCCGACAAGCTGATCATGGCCAGCCTTGCGGAAGTGGAGCGCCTCGAAAAGCAACTGAGCCTCTACCGGCCCGAAAGCGCAATTTCGCTGCTCAATCGTGATGGCGCTTTAGAAAACCCGCCATTCGATCTGGTGCGGGCGCTTTCCGAAAGTCGCCATTACGGCGACTTGACCGGCGGGGCGTTCGACGTGACGGTGCAGCCCCTGTGGGATCTTTATGCGGCGTATTTTTCGCGCCCCGGCGCTTCGCCTGCGGGCCCCTCCGACGCCGAGTTGGCCGCGGCCGTGGCGCGCATCGGGCAGGATGCGCTTGAGGTGGCCGAGGACCGGATTCGTCTCACCCGGCCGGCGATGAGCGTTACGCTGAACGGCATAGGCGAGGGTTATGTCACCGACCGAGTCGTCGATGTGCTGCGCGCCGGCGGGGTCGAACACGCCATGGTGAATATGGGCGAAATCTACGCGCTCGGCTCGCATCCGGCGGGCGGCCCCTGGTCCGTCGGCCTTGAGGATCCGCGCGCGCCGACAAGGATCACCGAACGGATAGCGCTGGAGGACCGGGCAGTCGCGACTTCGGCCGGCTACGGCACGACATTCGATGCGGCGGGACGTTTCAATCATCTGTTCGAGCCGCGGACGGGCCATACGAGCTGGCGTTGGCTGTCGGTTTCGGTCGAGGCCGCGACGGCGACCGAAGCGGACGCTCTTTCAACCGCCTTCAGCGTGATGCCGGAGGAAGCGACCGCGCCAGTCGTTCGCAAGCTTGGACTAACGGCGCATTTTATCCGTCCCGACGGTTCGCGGCTGACGCAGCGGGCGTAAAGGCGACGCCGAAGATGCTCTGCGGTTGGGCTGGATGCGTGGGGAGATGGCGGATGGGCGACACCGGCCAAGTCAATGTTCGTATGGATTCCGCCGACGATCTTCTTGCGGTCGCCGAGGCTTTGGAGCAGGAAGCCGCGGCGCGCTATCGCAGCCTGGCGGAGCGGATGGCTCGGCAGGGCGATGCCGGCATGGCGGCGCAATTCGACGCGCTCGCCAAAATGGAGGATCGTCATGCGGAGCAGATCGGCGAACGCGGTTTGACGCTGTTCGGCCGTAAGCCGGATACCGCTCACGTAAAATGGGAGACGCCGCCGGCGTTCGACGAAGACGAAGCGCGCGGGGCCGAGCTGAGCGTCTATCAGGCGCTAGCCTTCGCCGTCCGCAATGAGGAACGCGCTTTCGCCTTTTACAGCTATGTCGCGGCCGAAGCAGAAAGCGCGGAAATTCGCGCCTTGGCGGAAGAAATTGCGTCCGACGAACTGCAACACGCCGCATTGCTTCGGCAATATCGCCGCAAAGCTTTTCACGAGCATAGGCCGGCGAAGATCGAAACGCCGCAAAATATCGACGATCTGCGCGCGCTGGCGTGGCGCTGGGACGCGGAAATGGCCGCCGCCCACGCCGCCTTGGCTGACGCGCTTTGTGAAATCGGAGAATTATCCGACGCGAAAATCTTTCGCCGTCTGGCCGAAGAGGAGCTCCAATCTGCCGAAGGAGCCGCGGCCATAACGATGCTCAAATTGCGCGGCGCCGTCGATGGCTTGCGCGCACTCGAAGAATGTTTCGACCGCTACGCTTCAATCGCCGAACACGCCAGTGACGAAGCCGTCGTCGCCGAGGCGCAAAAACTTGCCGGCCAAATTGTCGCCCGGCTTGCCTTGGCCGGAGGCGCGCGCAGCAATGCCCTGTTTGGAAGCGACAAAAGTCGTTAAAAACTTGCGCCGGCGCCGACGCCGGCGCCGTTTCATCGTCTGACAAAGCAGTCCCGCAATGATCGGCGCAGCAGATCGATCAGCTCTTTGTCGCGTTGGGCCGAATGAACGATATAAATGGAGTGCGAGAACTCCGGAGCGTCAGGGATGCGTCGCAGGCGTCCCTGGGCGAGCAGGGTTTGAACCGATCCCTCACGAAAATAGCCGGATCCGCCAACGGCGAGCAGATAATTTCGCGCCAGCGGACCCAGGTTGATCGAAACGGGCGGATTGGGCGGCGTTGCGGCGGCCGCCTGGTGATTGGCCAGGAAGGTCGGTCCCCAATCAGTCAGAATATAAGCGTCGGGATCGAATCCGCCGCCTTCCGCGGTCGTCACCAGAATCAGTTTCTCCTCGCAAAGCAATTCGGCGACCAGTTCCGATTGTTGCGGCGGATTGTGCAGCACGCCTATATCGAGCGACCCGTCGCCAATTTTTTCCATCAGGTCCGAGGACGAATCCACTTCGGCGCGAATGGCGATATCGGGTCGGTGACGATGCATCCAGACAAGCCAGTCGGCGAAGGGCGGATCCCATAGGCTAAACTCCACGCCGACGCTCACGCCTTCGCTGCGGCCGGCTGGCACGGCGATCTGCTGACGGGCGATCTCCCATGTCCGGACGAGACTGGTGGCATGACGAAAGAAACGTTCGCCGGCGACCGTCAGCTTCGCTCCCGCCTTGGATCGAACGAAGAGCGGCCGTCCGAGTTGCTCTTCCAAGGTTCGTATGCGCGCGCTGACCGCGGTTTGGGTGATGTTCAGTTTTTCAGCCGCTGCGGCGAAACTGCCGGTCGAAGCCACCATAACGTAAGTACGTGCAAGACAGACATCCATCTACTTTCGCCTTTGTTTCCTCCTCGTCGGCTTCAATCTGCCGCTTTAAGAAAGATCCGTTGTGGCGAGGTTATGCCCGCCGCCATTCGACTGCGATTGCCCGCGCTCGATTGCGGATTCCGCGCCGCGACACACGCGCGGGACAATCTGGCTGCGGCGCCCGCTCCCTCCGGAAAACGCCGCTGGGACAAGCCTGTCTGCTGGCCCAGGTCAAAGGATAGCTCACAATCTTTGCGACGGTCCAGAAGTCCCGCAATTCACCAGTTTTCGCCGCCAATCGTTGTTGCGGCGCAATAAAAGCGATGTCTGCCCAAAGGAGCCCGTTGTCGAAGTAAGTCGTGGAAGCGTCGTCAAAGTCCCGAAGGCGGCGACCGGATATATTCTGGCCCAGGTTCAGCCTTCGGCGTTCACGGCGCGTCCGGCCTTTTGAACGAAGAAACCATCAGCTTCGTTCCGACGCAACTCCGGCGAAATTGGTTGCGCCGGCGCAACGATATTTGGCCGGTCGAGACGAAAATCCGGCTTGGCGTCAATCGAAGCATCCTATTTGGACCGAGGCTGGAAATGATTGAAATAAGACTGGCGGAACCGAGTTTTGGTGCGCTTCCCATCGGGGAGATCGCGGTTCACGCGCCAGGCGCGACGGCGATCTTCCGCAAATACAAGCTTGACTATTGCTGCGGCGGCGCCACTTCGCTCGCCGAAGCGGTGCGGAAGCGCGGCCTTGAGCTTGACGACATTGAACGCCAAATCGCGGCGCTGATCCATCAGCCGGGCGACGCGCCTCGCGAGACGGACGAGCTGATCGAATTCATCGTGGCGCGCTATCACGACACCCACAGGCGCGAGCTTCCGGAACTCGTTCAGCTGGCGCGGCGCGTCGAACGCGTCCATGCCGACCATCCTGAGGCGCCAAGAGGATTGGCGCAATTCCTGGAGCGAATGAACGAAGACCTCGGAGCGCATTTGGAGAAGGAGGAGATCGTGCTCTTTCGGTTAATGCGCGCTCCTCATCCGATGGTTTCCGCGCCCATCGCCGCGATGCGCGCGGAGCATGTCGAACATCGCGACGCTTTGGAGGCTTTGGCGGCAGCGACCGACGACATGCAACCTCCGCAAGGCGCATGCAGCTCGTGGCGCGCGCTTTATGCGGGCTTGAAGAAACTGTCCGACGATTTGGTGGAACATATTCACATCGAGAATAACATTCTCTTCCCACGCTTCATCGGCTGACTTGTCGGGTCGGACGAGTCGCCGCGACATGCGTGGCGGCACAGTTTCGCGCGACGTCGCGACGGGTCGTCACGGCGCAGGTGAAATGACCGCTACCCATTATGATGCGGTCGTCTGCTCGGTTATCCTGACGGGCAGGAAAGGGTCGACGCCAGAATTCGGGCCGGCCAACTGCGAATTTCCGCTGATGGCGCCAAGCGGCCCTTGCCGGCACCGCTCGGGATCGTCCGCAATCCGCCCTATTGAGACGCTACAAGCGTTCGCTTTCTTGCGAGAACTGATAATGCAGCGTCTCGCCGATGAACGAATAAGCGGCGCGGGTGCGGGCCAGGATATAGCCGTCGATCCGATAGAGAAAAACGCGGTTGACGAAGAAAATGCGCAGGAAATAAAGCCAGGGATTGACGACGATCCTGAGCCGGGACGGGCTTTTGCCGCGCAAAAATCTTTGTTCCGCCTTGAGGCGGGCGTAGGTCATTTCCTTCAGGATCTGCGCGTCGATGCGCAGGGCGCGGTCGTGGCGCAAAAAACCCCGCCGGGCCTCGAGAATCCGGCCGTCGGCCACCAGCCCTTCGTGAACCAGGGCGCTTTCGTCGAAACGCACTTTTCCGCGCCGCGCCAGCCTCGTGATGCGTTCGGGCCGCGCGCCTTTCGGCGCGACCTGCTCCTGGCCATAAAAGGCCAGCGGCCGGCGCAATTTCCACGCCACCACATCCGAAGGCGCGGCGAGCAGCGCCGGCAGCGCCCGCCGCAGGTCGTCGTCCAGCCATTCGTCGGAATCGATGCTCAAAACCCAGTCGCGCGTCGCCTGCTCCCACGCGAACTGCTTCTGCTTGGCATAGCCCGGCCACTCGCGCTCGATCAGTTTTATCGGCCAGCCGCGCGCGGAAAAACCGCGCAGAATGTCCAGCGTCGCGTCGGTCGAACCAGAATCTACGACGATAATTTCATCAAATCCATCAAGGCTTTCCACGCATTTTTTGATGTAATTTCCTTCGTTCTTGCAGATGATCGTCGCCGATAGCGGCAAGGATGCGCCGTGAAAGGCGGGAATTTCGGCTCGTGCGTCGGGCGTTTGGGCGCTCCCTTGGGCGCCTTTGGCGATCTGGAAATGGGCGGCCTCGGTCATGAAGGCAGAAAGCCCCGCGGCGCGGGCGTCGATAAAGCCGGCCATCCCGTTCAGGACTCTCCGCCCGCCAAAATAAGCGCGAAGAAAATCCAGCGTCGGCGACAAGAAAAGCCGGGCAAGGCGGGGCTTTTCGCCGGCGGCGAGCCGCCTTTCGGCCTCCCGTCGGGCGTCCGCCGCCAGAATTTCGACCCTGGCGTCGAGACGCGGGGGCTTTTCGCTCATGAGGCAACCTTTGGGACAACCTTGCGCATCCGGAAATCGGCGCCACAAGAGACATTCTCTCAGGTTTTGTCAAAGCAAAGCGCTGACAGGCCGCGCCCGGGAGGCTAGAAACGTCCCGGGCCTCCGGCGCAGGCCAGGAAAGACCATGTCCGACCCGAAGGCTTTCATCATCCATCTCCAACGCGCGGCGCAACGGCGGCCCCAGGTCGAGCGCCTGCGCGCCGATCTGCCCTGCGCCAGCGAGATTTTCGACGCCACCGACGGCGCGCTTCTCACCCGGGACGAAATCGACAAGGTCTATGGCCGGGGCCTGCAACAGCCGTTCTATCCGTTCGCGCTCAATCGCGGCGAGATCGGGGTTTTCCTGAGCCATCGCGCGCTGTGGCGGCGGATTCTCGCGGAAAAACTGGATTACGCCGTGATTTTCGAGGACGACGCGGCGATCGAGCCGGAACAATTCTCAAAAACCTTTGCGCTCGCCCGCGACACCCGGCCGCTATGGGCCTACGCCCTCGCGCCTTCGGAAAAAACTCCCGTGCGCGGAAAAATTCTCGCGCAAGGCGAAGGCGTCGCCCTGATCCGTCCCGGCAATCCGCCCTTGCGCGCCATCGCCCAGTTCGTCTCGGCCCAGGCCGCAAGGCGCCTGCTCGAAGCCAGCGAGAGATTCGACCGTCCGGTGGACACTTTTCTGCAAATGTCCTGGGTGACGGGCGTCGAGCTTCTGGCCCTGAAACCCTCGGGGGTGCGCGACGCCTCGGCCAGGATTGGCGGCTCGACCATCCAGGCCAAAAAAAAGCCGCTGTCGCACAGGCTCGCCCGCGAGACCCTTCGCCCGCTCTATCGCGCCCAGGTCCGCCTGTGGCGCGCTTTCGCCAAACGGCCGGAAATCTGACTGGATAAGCGGCTCCGGCAGCCCT
Organism: uncultured Pseudomonadota bacterium; assembly: GCA_963703385.1. GTDB lineage: Bacteria > Pseudomonadota > Alphaproteobacteria > Rhizobiales > Beijerinckiaceae > Rhodoblastus. Next base: position 1,235,294 of record OY969816.1, on the reverse strand, counting down.
CGCGCAAGCCTCGCGAAAGCCGATCGTGTCACAAAGGCGCGTGTTCAATTGCGGACCGGCCGGGGCGGCATTGACCGGCGCGCAAATTCTGACGTGAACGGTTTTACACTTAGCGGCCGGCGCAACGCGCCTTTCGATCACGAAAAACAACATACAGCCGTCGAGATCAGTCCAAACGGGAACTTCCGATGACGCCAGAAGTCGCATCGATCGCCCAATTCATCTCCCGTTCCGACGTTCCAAGAAAGGACGGCTTGAACCTCTGGGACGAATGCGAACAGGCGATCCCCGACATTCTCATGGAATTTTACGCCGCGCTGCGCGCATCGGGCGAATTCAATCATCTTCTCGAATCGAACGAAAAAATCGCGAGGCTGAAAGCGGCGCAGATCGAACATTGGAAAATGCTCTTTCAACAAACCCTTCCCGCCGGCTTCGCGGAGCGCTCCGAAAAAATCGGCAGGGCCCATGTGAAGATCAACCTGTCGTCGGGATGGTATATCGCGGGCTACGCGTTCCTGCTGAAGAAGCTCTTGCCGCGCCTGGCGCGGAAATTACGTTTTTCGCCCGCCAACTTCCTGGCCGCTGCCGATCTCCTGATCGAGCGCGCCTTCACCGACATGATCCTGTCGAATTCGGCCTATGAGACCGGGGTCGAGGCGGTTCGCGCGATTGCATCGATCGAAGGAAACAAGCTGAGCGGGTTGACCAATGCCGCCCATATGATCGCCGACGCCAATGCGACGGCGATCGACCTCGCCCATCTGACCCGCAACACGACCATCGTCAACCAGAACAGCCAGTCGATTTCGGCGGCGGCGTCCGAACTGGTGGCTTCGGTCGCGGAAATCGCCCGCAACGCCGACGGCGCCTCGGGGGAAGCGTCGCAGACGGACGAGGCCGTCGCGTTCGGACGCGCGGCCATGCGCGACGTGTCTTCGGCCATCGCCAACATCTCTTCCGCGGTCGAGAAAACCTCCACCAGCGTCGACGACCTTTCCGCCGCATCCGCCGAGATCGGCGATGTCCTCGCCGTCATCGAGGGCATCGCGCGACAGACCAATCTCCTCGCCCTCAATGCGACGATCGAGGCCGCCCGCGCGGGAGAGGCCGGCCGCGGCTTCGCGGTCGTGGCCTCCGAGGTCAAAACCCTCGCCACCCAGACGTCGAAATCGACCGAGGACATTTCCCGCCGCATCGGCGCCCTGCGGACGAGAATGGCCGAGATTCTCAAGACCATGGAGCATTCGACCAGCGCCGTCGCCGAAGGGCGCGTCGCCATCGACAGGGCGGGCGACGCGATGGATGCGATCGCCGACCGCGTCGCCAATGTGGTGACCCAGATGGGCGAAGTGTCGGGCATTCTCGGACAACAGAAGGAGGCGAGCGCCGAAGTGGCCGGCGCCATCGCCCATGTCGCCAAGGTGGCGGCGGAGAACGACGGCGTCATCGCATCCATGAACGAAAAGGTCCGCGGGACAAACCGGCGCTTTTCCGAACTGGCCACGAGCCTTTTCAGCCCGGATTCCGCGGAATCCCTGTGCGAGATGGCCAAGATCGATCACATTCTCTTCGTCAAGCGCGTCATCGATACGGTCTTGAGCCGCGGCAACTGGAAGGCGGTCGAGGTTCCTGATCATCACAACTACCGGCTCGGCAAATGGTACGACAATCAAACCGCATATGGAGACGTGTCCGCTTACAAGCGGCTGGTCGAACCACACAGCCGCGTGCACGCTTTCGGCGTCGCCGCTCTCAAAGCGCGCGAGGCCGGCGAGCTCGAAGAGGCCCTGGCGGCGATCGACAAGCTTGGCGAGGCCAGCGCCGAGGTCGTCGCCCTGCTTGACCAATTCGCGGAGGAAATTCGTCGGCGCGCCGGGGACGGCGGCGGTCGCGCCCATGAGCATGAACATGGGAGCCGCGGACCGACAGCGCGAGCCTGCTGCTGACGGGCGGGATAGAGCGTTTTCAAGCGAAGTGGAACCCGGTTCGCGTTAAGAAAACGCGTTAAAACGAAGAATCTAGACCATTTTCATGTTTCCATGAAACTTGAAAGTGGTCTAGCCTCTCGCGCGCGGCCGGTTCACAGCGGCGGAGGGCGCCACCTGTCGTGGGTCCACATCCATTGTTCGGGATGCTGGCGGATCGAATTTTCCAGTTCGACCTGCATGGCCGCGGTGGCGGCGTAAATGTCGGCGTTGCGGTCTTCTGTGCGCGGCGCTTCGATCCGGGTGATGAACATTTTGAAGCGCACGCCGCGCATCCGGTATCCATGGACCAGCAGCAGCGGCGCATTGCATTGCCGCGCGACCAGCGCCGGAAAAGGCGTCGTCTGGGCCGGACGGCCGAAAAAGGGCGTCGGCAGCCCGTCCAGCGCCTCCTGATCGACCAGAAGGCCCACGGCCCCGCCGGCCCGCACATGCCGGATCAAGTCGACGGGCGTGTCCCGATCGTGCTTGGCGACCAGGCCCCCGGCGTAAAATTTGCCGCGGCGGCCCATCATTTCGGCGTCGACATAAGGATTGCTCATCGGCCGGTAGACCGCCATCACGTTCAAGCCATATTGGCTGAGGACGCCGCTCGCCGCTTCCCAGTTGGCCTGGTGCGCGCCGCAGATCACGGCGCCCCTGCCGCTTCTGGCGATCTCGGCGAGCACTTCCGGATTGGCGACCTCGATCCGCTCGCTCACGATCTCGTCGATGTGGAAGAATTCGCCGATGACGCGCCCGATGTTGCGCCACACTTCACGCGCCAGCTTGTCGCGCTCGGCGCCGGTCATTTCGGGCAAGGCGTCGGCCAGATTGCGAACGAGCCGGTTCTGGCGCTTCGTCGAGAGCGGGCCGACCCGGGCCATGAGCGCGCCCGCCACGTTCGAGGCCATTTCGACCGACATGATGGAAAACACGCCGCCGATCAGGCGAAAACCGAGATATTCGAGCCAATAGCGAAAATTCGGCTTCCTGGGGGCGCCCATTTCGTCGAGATCTAGCAAAAAAACCTCCGGCCACAAGGCCCGCCGAATGCAACCTTTGTCCCGCTGGATCGCACGAATCGGATTGGCGCGGTCTCGGACGCCCGCGCCTGGCGCGATTTCGCCAAGCCATGCTTGCGATGACGCAACATTCCCCGCAAGGGCTCGATCTTCAACGCCATCCACGACGCCCTCCGGGGCAGGGAAAGGCTGTTCACGACCTGACCTTGGGCTGGCCGTCTATCCAAGCGCGGCCGCGCCGTCAAGGCGCGGGTTTCGCGTGGCATTTCCGCCATAGCCTGTCAATATCGCCGCCTCCTGTCCTTCGGCCTCTTACCGAAGGCCGCGCGAATCGTTAATGAATGGTTCACATACTGATTCCCAAAAGACGGCTGGAGGCGCGGCGCCTCCGGGACCGCGCGAGAGCGATGCAGGAGCGCAAATGTCGGCCACGAAACGGCGCGAAGGAGAGCGAAAGCCGCAAAAGGCTGGCGCGCCGCGCAAAGGGCGGCCTTGATGCTCTTCCTGTCGATCCCCGCCAGGTTCCGCAGCTTGATGGCGGCTTTCGGCCTGCCCGCGCTGCTCGCCGCGTGCAGCGTGGGGCCGGATTATGTGAAGCCGACCGCGCCGGTTCCGACAAAATTCAAGGAATCCAGAGACTGGCGACCCGCCCGGCCGCGCGACGGCGTCGACCGGGGCCCCTGGTGGTCGGTTTACCGCGACGCCGAATTGAACCGCCTGCTGCCGCTGGTCCAGGTCAACAACCAGAACGTCGTCGCCGCGTTGGCGACACACGATCAGGCGGTGGCCCTGATCCGCGAGGCGCAGGCGAGCCTCTTCCCCGCGGTCTCGGGCCAATATTCCGTCACCAACTCCGGCGAGGGATCGGGCGTTCTTTCGAGCGGCGGCGCCGGGACCACTTCGGTCGGAACGCGCCTCAACCACGCTTTCGCCCAGACCCTGTTCTATCCCCAGGGCTCCGTCGGCTGGACACTGGACGTCTGGGGCAAGATCCGCCGCCAGATCGAGGGCAATGTCGCGGAGGCCCAGTCGGATTCGGCTCTGCTCGCCAATGCGACGCTTTCGGCGCAGTCCCAGCTCGCAATCGCCTATTTCAATCTGCGCTACGAGGAACTCGCTGAAGAGCCTCCTCGATCGCACGGTGAAGGCCTATCAGGAAACCGAGCGGATCACGAAAAACCAGTATAACGGCGGAACAGTCTCCAAGGCGGACCTGATCACCGCCGAAACCCAGGTGCTCAACACCCAGGCCCAGGCTATCGCCACCGACGCGACCCGCCAGCAATATGAGCACGCGATCGCCATATTGATCGGCAAGCCCCCGGCGGATGTGACCGTTCCGCGCGGCGCCCTGCGCCATAATCCGCCGGCGACGCCGGCCGGTCTGCCCTCGACCCTGCTCGAGCGCCGGCCCGATATCGCCGCCGCCGAGCGGACCATCGCCGAGCAGAACGCGTTGATCGGGGTCGCCGTGGCGGCCTATTATCCTTCGCTGACCTTGTCGGCCGCCGGCGGCTTCGAGGGGCCGAACGCCTTCCCCTTCCTCGCCGCCTATGAGATCTGGTCGCTCGGCGCCGCCGCCGCCGATCCGCTGTTCGACGCCGGCCTGCGCTCGGCCCAGGTGGACGCCGCCAAGGCGACTTGGCGAAATTCGGTCGCCACTTATCGCCAGACCGTCCTGACCGCCTTCCAGCAGGTCGAGGACGAGCTTGTCGCCCTGCGCGTTGACGCCAAGGAGCTGAAGGTGCAGGAAAAGGCGCGCGACGAGGCGGCCGAGGCGGTGAAAGTCTATCTCAATCAATATCAGGCGGGCACCGTCGCCTTTACGACCGTCGTGGTGGCCGAGGCGACCCTGCTCGCCGACGAGGAGGCGGTGCTGGCGACCCAGCAGGCGCTGTTCGTCGCCAACGTGACCCTGATCGAGGCGCTCGGCGGCGGCTATGACGCCGGAAGCCTCGCGGCGGAGCAGGCGCCGCCGCTGATCGAGGCGGTCGAGCGTTCTTCGCCGATCCCGCCGCTGTGATTTTTCCGCGCCGCGCCCATATTGAGCGCGGGCGCCCGTTTCAGGCTTGAAGACCGCGATGAACAAAGCCGAAATCACCATTGCCCGGCGCGAGGCCGGCGAACTCCCCGGCTCGACGGCGAATCCCGCCCACGAGAAGGGCGCGGGCCAACCGCGCGGCCGGCGGCCGAAATTTATCTGGATCGCTCTGATCCTGCTCGCGCTCGGCGCGGGCTGGGCCTGGGTCCATAATCATGGCCCGGCGACGGAGACGGCGAGCAGGACCGGCCATGGAAAGGGCAGGCATGCCGACATCGGCGGCAAGGCGCCGGTCGCCATCGGCAGCGTGGGTCCGCGCGATCTCAATGTGACGATCGAGGCGCTCGGCACGGTGACGCCGATCACCACGGTCACCGTGGTCAGCCAGATCGCGGGCTACCTCACCCAGGTCGCCTTCACCGAAGGCCAGCATGTCAAGAAGGGCGATTTCCTCGCCCAGATCGACCCCCGCCCCTATGAGGCGTTGAAAGCCCAATACGAGGGCCAGCTCGCCCACGACCAGGGCCTGCTCGCTCAGGCCCAGCTCGACGACGCGCGTTACAACACGCTGCTGAAGCAGAACTCGATCGCCGCCCAGACCGCGCAGGACCAAAAGTTTATCGTCGCGCAGTACCAAGGCTCGGTGCGCTCGGATCAGGCCCAGATCGACGCTCAGACCCTCAATCTGGTATACGCCCATATCGTCTCGCCGCTGGACGGGCGGATCGGCCTGCGTCTGGTCGACCCGGGCAATTACGTCCAGGCGGGCGCCGCGACGGGCATAGCCGTCATCACCCAGATGCAGCCGATGTCGGTGATCTTCACGGTGCCGGAAGATTCTCTGGACGAAATCCTGCCGAAAATCCGCGCCGGCGACAAACTCGTCGCGACGGTTTACGACCGCGCCGATGTCAAGAAACTGGCCACCGGAACCGTGGCCGCGCTCGACAGCCAGATCGACACGACGACCGGCATGGTCAAATTGCGCGCGCTGTTCGACAACGCCGACGAGGCGCTGTTCCCCAACCAGTTCGTCAACGTCCGCCTGACCGCCGACACGCTGAAGGGCGCGCTCGCCGCGCCGCTGGCCGGCATTCAGCACGGCGCGCCGGGCGATTTCGCCTATGTGGTCAAGGACGGCAAGGCCAGCGTGCACGTGGTCAAGCTCGGCAAGACCGACGGTCCCTATGTCCAGATCCTGTCCGGCCTCTCGGCGGGCGATCAGGTGGTGGTGGACGGCGCCGATCGCCTGCGCGAAGGCGCCGAGGTCCGCATCGTCACCGAAAACGCGGCGGGAAAGACGACGCAGGGCAAGTCAACGCAGGGCGATAAAACGCAAAGCGGAAAGGGCGGTCATGCGGCGTCCCGGTAAGGCGCGCGGCGCCCATCGTCGGCAAGGCGCGCGCAAATGAACGTGTCCGAGCCCTTCATCCAGCGGCCGGTGGCGACATCCCTGCTGATGGTCGCGCTCCTGCTGTCCGGCCTGATGGGCTATCGCTTGCTGCCGCTCTCGACCCTGCCGGAGGTGGATTATCCCACCATTCAGGTCCAGACCTTCTATCCCGGCGCCAGCCCCGAGGTGATGACCTCGTCGGTGACCGCGCCGCTGGAGCGCCAGTTCGGCCAGATGCCGGGCCTGAGCGAAATGACCTCGGCGAGCTCCGGCGGCGCCTCGATCGTCACCCTGCAATTCGGCCTGTCGCTTTCGCTCGATGTCGCCGAGCAGGAGGTCCAGGCGGCGATCAACGCCGCGCAAAATCTGCTGCCGGCCGATCTGCCGACGCCGCCGGTCTATTTCAAGGTCAATCCCGCCGACGCCCCGATCCTGACCCTGTCGGTGACCTCGAAAACCCTGCCGCTGACCCAGCTTGAGGATTTGAGCGAAACCCGGCTGGCGCAGAAAATCTCGCAGCAGCCCGGCGTCGGCCTCGTCAGCGTGTCCGGCGGCGAGCGGCCCGCCGTGCGAGTCCAGCTCAATCCCGCGGCGCTGGCCGCCTTTGGGCTGAACATTGACGACGTGCGGACCATTCTCGGCAACGCCAATGTGAATATTCCCAAAGGGAATTTCGACGGGCCGTCGCAGGCCTCGACCATCGGCGCCAACGACCAGATCACCACCGCCCGGGGCTACGCCAGCCAGGTCATCGCCTATCGCAACGGCGCGCCGGTGCGGCTCTCCGACGTCGCCAAGGTGGTGAGCGGGGCGGAAAACAGCAAGATCGCGGCCTGGGCCGGCAAGACGCCGGCGATCATCCTCAATGTCCAGCGCCAGCCGGGCGCCAATGTCATCGCCACGGTCGATTCGGTGCGCAAATTGCTGCCCGGCCTGCTCTCCGGCCTGCCGGCGGCGATGACAGTCGATGTGATGTCCGACCGCACCGTGACCATTCGCGCCTCGGTCGCCGACGTGCAGTTCGAACTGGCGCTGTCGGTCGTCCTGGTCGTGCTGGTGATCTTCGTCTTCCTGCGCACCTTGCCGGCGACGCTGATCCCGTCGCTGTCCGCGCCGCTCTCGCTGGTCGGCGCCTTCGGCGTGATGTATCTGTTGGGCTATAGCCTCGACAATCTGTCGCTGATGGCGCTGACCATCGCCACCGGATTCGTGGTGGACGACGCGATCGTGATGATCGAGAACATCGCCCGCCATGTCGAGGACGGCGTGCCGCCGATGGAGGCCGCCCTGCAAGGCTCGCGCGAGATCGGCTTCACCATCATTTCGCTCACCGTCTCGCTGATCGCGGTGCTGATCCCGCTGCTGTTCATGGGCGAGGTGGTGGGCCGGCTGTTCCACGAATTCGCGGTGACTCTCGCGGTCACCATCGTCATTTCCGCCTTCGTCTCGCTCACCCTCGTGCCGATGATGAGCGCGCGGCTGATCCGCCATCGCCCCGACAACGAGCGCGGCCGGTACGACCTTGCCGCCGAACGGGCCTTCAACAAGATCATCGCGGCCTACGCCAAAGCGCTCGACGTGGTGCTGCGCCATCAGCCGCTGACGCTTTTCGTGGCGATCGCCACCCTGGCGCTGACCGCCCTTCTTTATGTCGTCATCCCGAAAGGCTTCTTTCCGGTGCAGGACACCGGCTTCATCCAGGCCATGACCGAGGGGCCGCAGGATGTCTCCTTCGACAAGATGGTCGTTCTCCAGCGCGAGCTGGCCGACGCTCTGCTCAAGGACCGGGATGTCGCCTCGATTGCCTCCTTCGTCGGCGTGGACGGCTCCAACCTGACCCTGAATTCCGGCCGCTTCCTGATCAATCTCAAGCCGCTCGGCCAGCGCAAGGACAATGTCAGCGCGGCGATCAGGCGCCTGAGCCGCGAGGCCTCGAATGTTGCGGGCATAATGCTCTACATGCAGCCGTCGCAGGATCTGACGATCGACGCCTCGGTGACCAGGGCGCAATATAAATTCGTGCTGGAAAACGCCAATTCCAGCCTGTTCGCGGAATGGGCGCCCAAGCTGACCCAGCAGCTCGCCCAGGCGCCGGAGCTGGCCGATGTGGCGAGCGACCTGCAACAGCAGGGCTCGGCGCTCGACATCACCGTGGACCGCGCCACCGCCGCCCGATTCGGAATCACCATGGCGAGCGTGGACAATGTGCTCTACGACCTGTTCGGCCAGAGAATCATTTCGACCATTTACACCCAGTCGAACCAATATCGGGTGATCCTCGAAGGCGCGCTTTCGGTTCAGCAATCGCTCAAGGGCCTCGACAAGATCTATTTGCCGTCCAATTCCTCGACGACAAACGGGCAGGTTCCGCTCTCGGCCATCGTCCATCTGCAGAAGCGCACCGGTCCGCTGGTGGTGACCCATTTCGCCCAGTTCCCGGCCACCACCATTTCCTTCAATCTGGCGCCCGGCGTCTCATTGGGCGAAGGCCTCGCCGCGATCGATCGCGCCAAGGCGGATATCGGCCTGCCCGATTCCTTCGTCCTCGCCTACCAGGGCGCGGCGGCGGCGTTCCAGTCCTCGCTGACCAACGAACTGCTGCTGATCGCGGCGGCGGTCATGACCATGTATATCGTGCTGGGCGTGCTCTACGAGAGTTTTGTCCATCCGGTCACCATTCTCTCGACTTTGCCCTCGGCCAGCGTCGGCGCACTGGTCACCTTGCTGCTGTTCGGCTACCAGCTCGACGTGATCGCGATCATCGGCGTCATCCTGCTGATCGGCATCGTCAAGAAGAACGCGATCATGATGATCGACTTCGCGCTCGAGGCCGAGCGCGTCGAGGGCCTCGGGCCGGTCGCGGCGATCCGGCAGGCGTGCCTCCTGCGCTTCCGCCCGATCCTGATGACCACTTTTGCCGCCATTCTCGGCGCCCTGCCGCTGATGCTCGGAACCGGCGTCGGCTCGGAATTGCGCCAGCCGCTCGGCTACGCCATCGTCGGCGGCCTGATCGTCAGCCAGGTGCTGACCCTGTTCACCACGCCGGTGATCTATCTCTATTTCGACCGTCTGGCCCAGCGCCTGGGCCGGCGCGGCGAACGCGGACCCTTGTCCGGGCCTGAGCCGGAGCCGGCGGAATGAGGCGGTTTTCGCAAGATCGCTTCGCGATCCGCGAAAACGGATCGCGCGGAAGTTGCTCTCGCGGCAGGCGGATTTCCGCGCGAGCGGAATGCGCTTTCCAATCCGCGCGAGCGGACTGCGCTTTCCAATCCGCGCAAGCGGACTGCGCTTTCGAACAGGAAAGCGCATGAATATTTCCGCGCCATTCATCCGCCGGCCCGTCGCGACCGTCCTGCTGACGCTCGGAATCGCGCTCGCCGGCGCCCTGGCCTTTTTCCAGTTGCCGGTCGCGCCGCTGCCCGACGTCCAGGTCCCCTTCGTCACGGTCAGCGCCATGCTGCCCGGCGCGAGCCCGGAAACCGTGGCGACCAGCGTCGCCCAGCCGCTCGAACGCCATCTCGGCGAGATCGCCGACGTGGCCGACATGACCTCGACGTCGAGCCTCGGCCAGACCTCGATCGTCATGCAATTCGGCCTGAGCCGCGACATCGACGGCGCGGCGCGCGACGTTCAGGCGGCGATCAACGCCGCCCGCGCCGACCTGCCGACGGCCCTGCGCCAGAACCCGACCTATCGCAAGGTCAATCCGGCCGAGGCTCCGGTTCTCATTCTCAGCCTGACCTCGAAAACTCTTACGCGAGGGCAGCTTTACGACGCCGCCAGCAACGTGCTGCAACAGCGCATTTCCCAGCTTCCCGGCATCGGCCAGGTCATCATCGGCGGCGCGGCTTTGCCCGCCGTGCGGGTGGAGCTGAACCCGCAAGCCTTGTTCAACTACGGCATCGGCCTCGAAGACGTGCGCGCGGCGCTCGCCTCCGCCAACGCCAATGCGCCCAAGGGCGCGATCGAACAGGATCCCAACCATTTCCAGATCTATACCAATGATCAGGCGTCGCATGCCGCCGACTACAAGCCGCTGGTGATCGCCTATCGCAACGGCTCGCCGGTGCGCCTGTCGGACGTAGCCAAGGTCGAGGATTCGGTCGAGGATCTGCGCAACGCCGCTTTCGCCGACGGCATTCCCGCGGTGCTGGCGATCCTTTATCCCGAACCGGGCGCCAATATCATCGAGACCGTTGACGCGGTGAACGCGGAGCTGCCGTATCTGCAGGCCGCGCTTCAGGGCGACATCAAGCTGAAAACCGTCATCGACCGTTCGGTCTCCATCCGCGCCTCGCTGTTCGACACCGAAATCACCTTGATGATCGCGGTCACTCTGGTGACCCTGGTGGTGTTCTTCTTCCTCGGCAACGCGCGCGCGACGCTCGCGCCCAGCATCGCGGTGGTGGTGTCGATCGTCGGCACTTTCGGCGCCATGTACATGCTGGGCTTCAGCCTCAATCTCCTGTCGCTGATGGCGCTGACCATTTCGACCGGCTTCGTGGTGGATGACGCCATTGTCGTGGTCGAAAATATCGAACGCTATCTGGAAGCGGGCATGGGCGGCGTGGACGCGGCGCTGCGCGGCGCCAAGGAGGTCGGCTTCACCGTCCTGTCGATCACCATGTCGCTGATCGCGGTGTTCATGCCGATCCTGTTCATGGGTGGGATCGTCGGCCGTTTCTTCCGCGAATTCTCGGTGACCATGGCGGTGGCGATCCTGATCTCGATGGTCATTTCGCTCACCGCCACGCCCATGCTCTCCGCCTTCTTCATGCGCCGGAGTCATGGCGTGAAGCGCCAGCATCTGCTGGAGGAGACGTTCAACCGCATTCAGGCGGCCTATGGCCGCGGCCTGTCCCACGCGCTGCGTCATCCGCTCCTGACGATCGCCACGCTGCCGACCAGCCTCTTCGTCATTTTCCTGCTCTTCGGCGCCTTCCCTTCGATCTACAAGGGCGTTCCCAAAGGCCTGTTCCCGCAGGAGGACACCGGCAGGATGATGGGCACTCTGGAAGGCGACCAGAGCATTTCCTTCCAGAGCATGAAGCAAAAGCTCACGGAAATGCTGGCCATCGTCCAGGCCGATCCGGCGGTCAAGACGGTGGTCGGCTTCACCGGCGCGACCGGGGGGCCGGGCGCCGCCGTCAACACCGCGCGCGTCTTCGCGGGGCTGAAGCCGCTCTCCCAGCGCGACGTCAGCGTGGACCAGGTCATCGCCCGCCTGCGCGGAAAACTCTCCCACGTGCCGGGCGGGCGGCTCTATTTCCAGGCCTTTTCCGACTATAAATTCACCGGCCGCCAGTCGTCGTCGCAATATCAATATACGCTTTATTCCGACAATACCGCCGAGCTTTACCAATGGGCGCAGAAGCTGACCGACGCCCTGATCCGGCGCGGCAAATTGAAGGATGTCGTTTCCGACCAGAAGATCAAGGCGCTGGAGACCGACCTCGTCATCGACCGCGACGCCGCCGCGCGTTTCGGCCTCAACGAGGCGATGATCGACAACACGATCTATGACGCGTTCGGCCAGCGTCAGGTCTCGGTCATCTTTTCCAGCATCAATCAATATCACGTCGTGATGGAGATCGACCCGAACTATACTCAGAACCCCGCCATGCTCGACCAGATTTATGTCTCGACCGCCGGCGGCTCGCCCAACGCCGTCGCTCTGTCCAACCTGCCGGGCGGATCGGTGACGCAGATTCCTCCCGCGGGCGAAAGCGCAAGCGCCGCCGCCGCCGGTTCAGCGAGCCTCGACACCGCCCGCAACGCCACGACCAATGCGCTGGCGGCCTCCGGCAACAGCTCGGCCTCCGCCGGCGCGGCGGTGAGCACAATCAAGGAGACGATGGTCCCGCTCTCGGCGGTGACCAATTACCGCCGCGCCAACACGCCGCTGTCGATCAATCATGAAGGCCCCTTCGTCACGACGACGATCTCCTTCAACCTCGATCCCAAGGACTCGCTCAGCGACGGCCTCGACGAGATTCACGCCGCCGAGGCGGCGATCAACATGCCGGCCAGCGTGCGCGGCGCCGCCTCGGGCGCGGCTCTGCTCTTCGTCGGCTCGGCCTCGGCCTTTCCCCTGCTGGTGCTGGCCGCCATCCTGTCGATGTATATTGTGCTGGGTATTCTCTACGAGAGCCTGATCCACCCGATCACCATTCTCTCGACCCTGCCCTCGGCGGGCGTCGGCGCCTTGCTGAGCCTCGCGATTTTCAACATCGAGCTCGACCTCATTTCCGGCATCGGGGTGATCCTGCTGATCGGCCTGGTCAAGAAAAACGCCATCATGCTGGTGGATTTCGCGATCAATGCAAAGAGGGCCCGCGGCGTCAGTTCGCGCGACGCAATCTATGAGGCCTGCCTGCTGCGCCTGCGCCCGATCCTGATGACGACTTTCGCCGCCATGCTCGGCGCCACGCCCCTGGCTTTGTCCTTCGGCGAGGGTGGCGAGATGCGCCGTCCGCTCGGCGTGTCGATCATCGGCGGCCTGATCGTCAGCCAGATGCTGACCCTGTTCACCACGCCGATTGTCTATCTCTATCTCGACCGTTTCAGCCTCTGGCTGAAGGCTCGGCGGGCCGCCTGGCTGCGCCGCCGCCCGGCGCCGGACGCGCCTGCCGCCGGAAATCTGTGACCTGCCCTCTTGCCTTCTGGAAACGCCCCCCTATTTCAAAGGGTTGATCCCTCCCCGCAAGGGTGGGGCCGCGGTTCGCCGGCCGAACCTTTCGCCAAAGGGATCGCGCCATCTTTCGCGCCTATGAGAAAAATAATTTGCGCCGATCAGAACCCTGAGCCCAACTATAGATTATCTGCGCAAATCATGGGCAGGATTCGGAGGATTCGGATGTCCGTTCACGTCGCCTGGGACGAGGATCTCGCCCGCGAACTGATCGACGAACGCGCCGGGCTCGAAGGCGCGATGCTGCCGATCCTGCACGCGCTGCAGGAAAAATTCGGCTATGTCGACGCCCGCGCCGTCGCCGTGATCGCCAAGGCCTTGAACGTTTCTCGCGCGGAAGTATTCGGGACCATTTCCTTCTATCACGACTTCAAGCGCCAGCCGCCGATGGGCGGGACGATCAAATTGTGCCGGGCCGAAGCCTGCCAGGCGCGCGGCGCCGAAAGCCTCGCCGAACATCTGGAAAAGGCCCATGGCGTGAAGATCGACGGCGGCTACAGCGATGGCGTCAGCGTCGAGACGGTCTATTGCCTCGGCAATTGCGCCCTCGGCCCCAACGCCCTGCACGATGGCGATATTTTCGGCCGGCTCGATGCGCAAGGCCTCGACGAACTTTATGCCAGTGTCGCGCGCAAGGCCGGAGAGCGGCCAGGAGAGCGGAAATGACCACGCCCGTTTTCGTCCCCCGCGACGCCGCCGCCCTCTCGGTCGGCGCCAACGCCGTCGCCGAGGCCGTCGCGCGCGAGGCGAAGGCGCGCGGCGAAACCATAGAGATCGTGCGCAACGGCTCGCGCGGCATGTTCTGGCTGGAGCCGCTGGTCGAGGTCGAGATTTCCGGGCGCCGGATCGCCTATGGCCCGGTCGCGGCGCGCGACGTTCCATCCCTGCTCGACGCCGGACTGCTGAAGGGCGGCGACCACGCCTTGCGCCTCGGTCCGACCGAAGAGCTCGACTGGATGAAGCGCCAGCAGCGCCTGACTTTTGCGCGCATCGGCGTCATCGATCCGTTGTCGCTGAGCGAATATTCCGCCTGCGACGGGCTCAAGGGCCTGAAAAAGGCGCTCGCGCTGTCGCCGGCCGAAGTGGTCGATCAGGTGCTGCAGTCAGGCCTGCGCGGGCGCGGCGGCGCCGGCTTTCCGGCCGGCGTCAAGTGGAAGACCGTGATGGGCGCGCAGGCCGACCGCAAATATGTGGTGTGCAACGCCGATGAAGGCGACAGCGGCACATTCGCCGACCGCATGGTGATGGAGGGCGACCCCTTCATGCTGATCGAAGGCATGGCCATCGCCGCTTACGCCGTGGGCGCGAGCAAGGGCTATATCTATCTGCGCTCCGAATATCCTCACGCCGCGAAGACGATGGAAAGCGCCATCCGCCTCGCCGAAGAAGCGGGCTGGATCGGCAAGGACGCCTTCGGGCGCGAAAAACCCTTCCAGCTCGAACTGCGGATCGGCGCCGGGGCCTATATCTGCGGCGAGGAGACCTCGCTGCTCGACAGCCTTGAAGGCAAGCGCGGCCTGGTGCGCGCCAAGCCGCCGCTCCCTGCCCTTTCCGGCCTGTTCGGCAAGCCGACGCTGATCAACAACGTCCTCACCCTCTCCGCCGCCCCCTATATTTTGGCCGAGGGCGGAAAAGCCTATGCCGATTACGGCATGGGCCGCTCGCGCGGCACGCTGCCGATTCAGCTCGGCGGCAATATTTTGCGCGGCGGCCTGATCGAACGCGCCTTTGGCGTGAGTTTGCGCGAAATCATCGAGGATTTCGGCGGCGGAACGGCGAGCGGACGTCCGATTCGCGCGGTTCAGGTCGGCGGCCCGCTCGGCGCATACTTGAGCGAAAAAGAGCTCGACCTGCCGCTGGATTACGAAACCTTGGCCGCCAACCGCGCCTTGCTCGGCCATGGCGGGATCGTCGTCTTCGACGACACGGTGGACATGGCGAAAATGGCGCGTTTCGCCTTCCATTTCTGCGCGGCGGAGAGCTGCGGCAAATGCACCCCCTGCCGGATCGGGGCGGTGCGCGGCGAAGAAACGATGGAACGGATCATCGCCGGCCGCAATGTCGAAGCCAATCTCGCGCTGGTGCGCGATCTTTGCGAGGTCATGACCGATGGGTCGCTTTGCGCCCACGGCGGCCTCACCCCCATGCCGGTATTATCGGCGATCGACCGCTTCCCCGAGGATTTCATTCCCGCCGGGCGAAAGACCGCCGCCGAATAGGAGTTGGCGATGAGCCTTGTCAAGGAACTGGATTATGGCACGCCGATCCGCGTCGCGGACAAGCGGGTCACCCTCACCATCGACGGCGAAACAGTGACCGTTCCCGCCGGGACTTCGGTCATGGCCGCCGCCATGTCGCGCGGCGTGAAAATCCCCAAACTCTGCGCCAGCGACAATCTCGAACCCTTCGGCTCCTGCCGGCTCTGCCTGGTCGAAATCGAGGGCCGGCGCGGGACGCCGGCCTCCTGCACCACCCCGGCGGAAGAGGGCATGGTCGTCCATACCCAAAGCGAGAAGCTCGCGCGGCTCCGCCGCGGCGTGATGGAGCTTTATGTCACCGATTACCCGCGCGACGTCCTGACGTCCGCGGGCGGGGCCGAGTTCCTGGACGCCGCCGCCGAAGTCGGCCTGCGCGAGGTCCGCTACGGCTCCGGCGGCGCGAACCATTTCGACGACGCCAGGGACGAATCCAATCCCTATTTCGCCTATGACCCGGCGAAATGCATCGTCTGCAGCCGCTGCGTGCGCGCCTGCGAGGAGGTTCAGGGCACATTCGCCCTGACCGTCGAGGGCCGTGGTTTCGAGTCGCGCATCAGGCCCGGCCCGACCGATTTCATCAATTCCGAATGCGTCTCCTGCGGCGCCTGCGTCCAGGCCTGCCCGACCGGGTCTCTGATCGAGAAAAGCGTGGCCGCGCGCGGGATGCCGGAACATTCGATCGTCACCACCTGCGCCTATTGCGGCGTCGGCTGTTCCTTCAAGGCGGAAATGCGCGGCGACGAGTTGGTCCGCATGGTCCCCTACAAGGGCGGACAGGCCAATGAGGGCCATTCCTGCGTCAAGGGGCGCTTCGCCTTTGGTTATGCGACCCATAAAGACCGCATGCTGAAGCCGATGATGCGCGAAAAAATCACCGACCCCTGGCGCGAGGCCAGCTGGGACGAGGCGATTTCCCGCGCAGCCAGCGAAATGAAGCGTCTGCAAGCAGCCTATGGCCGGGATTCGATCGGGGTCATCACCTCGTCACGGTGCACCAACGAGGAAGTCTTCGTGCTGCAGAAGCTGGCCCGCGCCGCCTTCCGCAACAACAATGTCGACACTTGCGCCCGCGTCTGCCATTCGCCGACCGGCTATGGCCTCAGTTCCACGCTCGGCACTTCGGCGGGCACCCAGGACTTCAGGTCGGTCGATGAGGCCGACGTCATTCTGCTGATCGGAGCCAACCCGACCGACGGCCATCCGGTCTTCGCCTCGCGCATGAAGAAGCGCCTGCGCGCCGGAGCCAGGCTGATCATCGCCGATCCGCGCGTCATCGACCTCGTGCGCACCCCGCATGTCCAGGCGGACTTGCATCTCCAGCTCAAGCCGGGGACCAATGTCGCTTTGCTGAATTCCTTGTCGCATGTCATCGTCACCGAAGGCCTGGTGAACGAAGCCTATGTCCGCGCCCGCTGCGACCTCGACCAATTCGAATCCTGGGCGCGCTTCGTCGCACTGGAGCAGAATTCGCCGGAGGAAATGGAGCAATATACCGGCGTGCCGGCAAAAGACGTGCGCGCTGCGGCCCGTCTCTATGCGGGCGTGAAGAACGCCGCGATCTATTACGGCCTCGGGATCACCGAGCACAGCCAGGGCTCGACCGCGGTCATGGCCTTGGCCAATCTGGCCATGGCCACCGGCAATATCGGCCACGTCGGCGCCGGCGTGAACCCGTTGCGCGGCCAGAACAATGTCCAGGGCTCCTGCGACATGGGCTCCTTCCCGCATGAATATCCCGGCTATCGCCATGTCTCGGACGACGCTGTCCGCGAGAGCTTCGAGGCTTTATGGGGGCTCAAGCTCGACGACGAGCCGGGCCTGCGCATCCCCAACATGATCGACGAGGCGATCGAGGGCAATTTCAAGGGATTGTTCGTGCAAGGGGAGGACATCGCCCAGTCCGACCCCAACACCCAGCACATCACCGCTGGCCTTTCGAAGATGGAATGCGTGATCATTCAGGACCTGTTCCTGAACGAGACCGCCAAATACGCCCATATCTTCCTGCCGGGCTGCTCCTTCCTGGAGAAGGACGGCACTTTCACCAATGCCGAGCGCCGCATCAACCGCGTCCGCAAGGTGATGGCCCCGCTCTGCGGCAAGGACGAATGGCGCGTTGGCGTCGAACTCGCCCAGGCCATGGGCTATGAGATGAACTACAATCATCCGTCCGAGATCATGGACGAGATCGCCGCCCTGACCCCGACCTTCGCCGGCGTGAGCTATCAAAAACTCGACGAACTGGGCTCGGTGCAATGGCCATGCAACGACAAGGCGCCGGAAGGCACGCCGATCATGCATGTCGATCGTTTCGTCTGCGGCAAGGGTCATTTCATGCTGACCGAATATGTGCCGACCCGCGAGCGCAGCGGGCCGCGCTATCCGCTCATCCTCACCACCGGGCGAATTCTCTCGCAATATAACGTCGGCGCGCAGACGAGGCGGACCGACAACGCCTTCTGGCACAAGGAGGACGAGCTCGAAATCCACCCCTTCGACGCCGAACAGCGCGGCATAATGGACGGCGATCTGGTGTCGCTCAAGAGCCGCGCCGGCGAGACCGCGCTGCGGGCGAAGATTTCGCCTCGGATGCAGCCGGGCGTGGTCTACACCACCTTCCACTATCCCGGCTCGGGCGCCAATGTGGTGACCACCGACAATTCGGACTGGGCCACCAATTGCCCGGAATACAAGGTCACGGCGGTCGAGGTGCGGCGCGTCAATGCGCTGTCGCCGTGGCAGGAGCGCAACGCTGTGGAAGACGCGACCCTGCGCAAAGTTCTGGAGGCGTCGCCGGATGCCGCCGAATGACCGGCCGCCAGATTCGCGCCTGACCGAGGCGCTGCGGATCGAAGCCGCGAGAGCGATCACCACGCCGGCGCGGCGCGACGTCGCCAGCGAAATCGCGGTGAGCTTCATCTACGGCGACGCGCCCTATGCGGTGATGATGGCGAGCCCGGGCGATGCGGAGGATTTCGCCTATGGTTTCAGCCTGACCGAGGGGATCGTGCGCGCGGCGAGCGAAATCCGCTCGGTGCGGGTCGCGCCCCGGGAAAAAGGCCTCGAACTCCATATCGAATTGGCGCCGGGCCGTTTCCACGAACATCTCGCGCGGCGGCGGGCGATCACCGGGCGCACCTCCTGTGGTCTGTGCGGGGTCGAGACGGTCGAACAATTGCCCCAGGCCGAAAGGCTTGCGCCCGCCGCGCCGATCGCGCCGCGCGCGGTTTTTTCCGCGCTCGCCAATCTCAACCGCAACCAGAAGCTCAACGCCTTGACCCGCGCCGTCCATGGCGCCGCCTTCTGCACGCGCGACGGCGCGATCCGGGCGCTGCGCGAGGATGTCGGGCGCCACAACGCGCTGGACAAGCTGATCGGCGCCCTGATCCGCGAAGGCGTGTCGCCGCGCGAGGGATTTGTCATCGTCACCAGCCGGGCCTCGTTCGAAATGGTCGAAAAAACCGCGATCTTCGGCGCGCCCGCCCTCGTCGCCATTTCGGCGCCGACTTCTTTTGCCGTCGAACGCGCGCAGGCGCTGGGCCTGACGCTCGGGGCGATCGCCCGCGCCGACAGCATGATGGTTTTTTCCGGCGCCTTCGCCAGCGAAATGGCCGCCGGACCGGAGGCCGCCGCGTCATGAACCAGGAAAGCCAAGGCTTCGCCCACGACGACAACAAGGCCAAGCTGCTGCGCATGGCCGAAGAAATCGCCGATTTTTTCCAGGCCTACCCACGTGAGCAGGCGGTCGAGTTGATCGCCGGCCATATCAACAAATTCTGGACGCCGAAAATGCGCGAGGATTTTCTGGCCGCCGCCGCCGAGCCCGGGCAGGCCCTCCCGCCCCTGGTGAGCGCCGTGCGGGACAAGATCAAGCGGAGAAAATCCGGGTAGCCGACCGGCGAAAATAAAAAAAACGACCGCCAAGAGTCGCAAAAGGCGCAAAGCGCCGAAGGAGAGGAAAAATGGCAAACGTCATGGGAGCGCCGGCGCATTTGGCGCCGGGCCGGCTCGACCGTCAGGCGACGGTCGCAAAACCGGGATTCAACCGCTGGCTGGTTCCGCCGTCGGCTTTGGCGATCCATCTGTGCATCGGCATGGCCTACGGCTTTTCGGTGTTCTGGCTGCCGATGAGCAGAATGCTCGCCAACACCGACGCCGCCGCGTGCAAGAGCCTCGGCTTTTTCGACATGCTCGTCACCCGGTCCTGCAACTGGACCGTGCCGATGGTGACGCCGACCTTTGAAATCTTCATCGCCATGCTCGGCGTTTCGGCGGCCCTGTTCGGCGGTTGGCTCGAACACGCCGGGCCGCGCAAGGCGGGCTTCATCGCCGCCCTGTGCTGGGGCGGCGGGCTGGTCGTCGGCGGAATCGGCGTGATGCTCCACCAGCTCTGGCTGCTGTGGCTCGGCTGCGGCTTCATCGGCGGCGTCGGCCAGGGCCTCGGCTATATTTCCCCGGTCTCGACCCTGATCAAATGGTTCCCCGACCGGCGCGGCATGGCGACCGGCATGGCGATCATGGGCTATGGCGGCGGCGCCCTGATCGGCGCCCCGATCGCGGTGGCGCTGATGAAATATTTCAGCCCCTATGGCGCCACCGAAAGCGTCGGCTGGACCCTGATGGCGATGGGCGTGCTTTATTTCCTGTCCATGTCGGCGGGCGCCTTCGGCTTCCGCGTCGCCCCCACCGGTTGGAAGCCCGAGGGCTGGACGCCGCCGGCTCCGGGGGCGAAATCGATGATCACCCACAAGGACGTGCATCTCAACCAAGCCTGGAAGACCCCGCAATTCTGGCTGGTCTGGGCGGTGCTGTGCCTGAACGTGACCGCCGGCATCGGCGTCATTTCCATGGCGAGCCCGATGCTGCAGGACATCTTCGGCTCCAAGCTGATCGGCGCCGCCGGCGGCCCCGCCGCCGCGCAGAAAGCGGGGATCGTGGCGGCGGCCGCAGGCCTTGTCGGGCTCATCAGTCTGTTCAACAGCCTGGGACGCTTCTTCTGGGCCTCCGTTTCCGACCATATCGGCCGCAAGACCACCTATGCCGTGTTCTTCATCCTCGGCATGGCGCTCTATTACGCGCTGCCGATCCTGGGGCATCACGGTCAGGCCGGCCTGTTCGTCGCGGCGGTCTGCGTGATCCTGACCATGTATGGCGGCGGCTTCTCCACCGTGCCCGCCTATCTCGCCGACCTGTTCGGCACGCAAATGGTCGGGGCGATTCACGGCCGCATCCTCACCGCCTGGTCGGTGGCGGGCATCGTCGGCCCCTCCCTGATCGCGGAGCTGCGGGAGAAGCAGCTCGAGGCGGGCGTGGCCCACGATCTCGTCTATGACGGCACGCTGCACATTCTCGTGGGCATGCTGCTGGTCGGCCTGATCTGCAATCTGCTGATCTTCCCGGTCGCCGACAAGCATCACATGACCGACGAAGAGGTCCGGCGCGAACGCGCGCTCCAGCACGAGGACATCATCCCCGGCGACGCTGTGCATGCCGGCCATGGAAAGTTCCGCGCTTACGAGCTGCTGCCGTGGGCCGGCGTCGGCATTCCCTTCCTGATCGGCGTCTATATCGCTCTGGGCAAGGCCTCGGCCCTGTTTTGATAAGAAAAACGCCGCCGGACCCACTATCCGGCGGCGCTTCTTGCTCGCGTTTTCGCGAAAATGAAATTATTCGGCGGCGGCTTGGGCGGCGCCCTTGGCGTCGACGTCGCGGTCGACGAATTCGATCACCGCCATCGCCGCGTTGTCGCCGTAGCGGAAGCCGGCCTTCAGCACGCGGGTATAGCCCCCCTGGCGCTCCTTGTAGCGGGGGCCGAGCACGTCGAACAGTTTTTTGACCAGCTCGACGTCCTTGATCTGGGCGATGGCCTGACGGCGGGCGTGCAGGTCGCCGCGCTTGCCGAGCGTCACCAGCTTCTCGACCACCGGACGCAGATCCTTGGCCTTGGGCAGGGTGGTGACGATCTGCTCATGCTTGATGAGCGCCTGCGAAAGATTGGCGAACATCGCCTTGCGATGCTCGGCGGTCCGGTTGAACCGGCGCTTGGAACGACCATGATACATGCGGCGACTCCTTAGTTTTTTACGGCCGCCGTGCCAAGGAACGGCCGTTCCGTGCTTTGCCCTCAAGGGGCGGATAACCTCACGACCACCGGAACTGTCGTCGTCAACTTTTGCCAAGCCCACCGGGCTTGGCTAGGAGCGAATGCCGGAGGGCGTCTTTTGGACGCCCGTCCATAGACGGGCTATGGCCGAGCTGACGCGAGGGGCGCCGGCCGCAACGCGGCCGGCAAAAGATCAATAATGCTCCTCGAAGCGCTTGGCGAGTTCGTCGATATTTTCCGGCGGCCAGCCGGCGACTTCCATGCCGAGATGCAGGCCCATCTGGGCCAGCACTTCCTTGATTTCGTTGAGCGACTTGCGGCCGAAGTTCGGCGTGCGCAGCATTTCCGCTTCCGTCTTCTGGATCAGGTCGCCGATATAGACGATATTGTCGTTCTTCAGGCAGTTCGCCGAGCGGACCGACAGCTCCAGCTCGTCCACCTTCTTGAGCAGCGCCGGGTTGAAGGCGAGTTCGGGGATCGAGGGCGCATGTTCCTCGCGCTTGGGCTCCTCGAAATTGACGAAGACGTTCAACTGGTCCTGCAGGATGCGGGCGGCGAAGGCGACCGCGTCCTCGGGCGTCAGCGAGCCGTTGGTCTCGAGCTCCAGGGTCAGCTTGTCATAGTCGAGCACCTGGCCCTCGCGGGTCGGCTCGATCCTGTAGGAAACCTTTTTCACCGGCGAATAAATCGAATCGACCGGGATCAGGCCGATCGGCGCGTCCTCGGCGCGGTTGCGGTCCGCGGGGACATAGCCCTTGCCGGTGTTGACGGTGAACTCCATGCGGATTTCCGCGCCCTCGTCCAGGGTGCAGAGCGGCAGGGTCGGGTTCAGCACCGCGATGTCGCCGGTCACGCCGATGTCGCCGGCATAGACCACGCCCGGGCCAACCTTTTTCAGGGTCATGCGCTTGGGGCCGTCGCCATGCATCTTGATGGCCACGTCCTTGATGTTCAGGACGATGTCGGTCACATCCTCGCGCACGCCGGGAATGGACGAAAACTCATGCAGCACGCCGTCGATATGGACGGAGGTGATGGCGGCGCCTTGCAGCGACGACAGCAGAATGCGGCGCAAGGCGTTGCCCAGGGTCAGGCCGAAGCCGCGCTCCAGCGGCTCGGCGACCACGGTCGCCACACGCTTCGGGTCGTCGCCGGCCGTCACATGCAGCTTGTTCGGCTTGATGAGTTCCTGCCAGTTCTTCTGAATCATTTTTGCCTCTTCCTCGGGCCGTGGCATATCGGTTCGTCAACCATGGCCGGCGGCCCGTTTTACGGAAAACGCGCGAGGCGTCCGTCGAAGCCCCGCGCGCCATTTCAGAAAAAATCAGACGCGGCGGCGCTTGCGCGGGCGGCAGCCGTTGTGCGGGATCGGAGTCACGTCGCGGATCGAGGTGACGGTGAAGCCGGCCGCCTGGAGCGCGCGGAGCGCCGATTCACGGCCCGAACCGGGGCCGGAAACTTCGACTTCCACGGTGCGCATGCCATGTTCCGAAGCCTTGCGGGCGGCGTCCTCGGCGGCCATCTGCGCGGCGTAGGGGGTCGACTTGCGCGAGCCTTTAAACCCCATCGTGCCGGCGGAAGACCAGGAAATGGTGTTCCCCTGGGCGTCGGCGATGGTGATCATCGTGTTGTTGAACGAGGAATAGACATGCGCGACGCCGGAGGCGATGTTCTTGCGCTCCTTGCGGCGAACGCGGGTGTTGTCCTTGGCCATATTCTGTCAGTCCTTCTGGCGCGCCCGTGATTCCAGGCGCTCGGGTTAACGGGCGATTGACCGCCCTATGATCTCGTCCTGCCAGCCCTTGGGCTGGCTAGGAGCGAACGCGACGCGGCGCTGATGCGCCGGGCGCCTAAAACGCCGCTTTGCTGCGTTTTAGGCAAAAAATGAAAGAAGTTCTTACTTCTTCTTGCCGGCGATCGGCTTGGCCTTGCCCTTGCGGGTGCGGGCGTTGGTGTGGGTGCGCTGTCCGCGAACCGGGAGCTGACGGCGGTGGCGCAGGCCGCGATAGCAGCCGAGGTCCATCAGGCGCTTGATGTTCATCGCGACTTCGCGGCGCAGGTCGCCTTCCACCATATAGTCGCGGTCGATGGTTTCGCGAATTTGAAGCACTTCCGCGTCGGTCAGTTCATTGACGCGGCGCGCGGCGGGAATGTTGACCTTCTCGCAGATCTCTTCCGCCTTCCTGGAGCCAATGCCGTGAATATACTGGAGCGCGATGACGACGCGCTTGTTGGTCGGAATATTGACGCCGGCTATACGAGCCATTTTTCTCTCCATATGGGGCCAAAAGGCCTGATGGGGCCAAGCGGCCTGATGCGGCCAAGCGGCCCGGGTTAAGCCCGCGTCCGGTGGAGGCCGGCCCGTGCGGGAATTGGAACCTCGGGAAAAAGAAAAACAGCGCTCCAGCCTTTTCAAGCCGAAGCGCGGAATGAGGTTTTTTTCACCTACAGCGGCGACGGCCTCCCGTCAACCGCTTTTCGGCGGATTTCCGGCCAATTACCTGGCCAGAACCGTATCGAGCTGGGCGGTCACGGCGTCGATCGCCGCCATGCCGTCGACCGTGCGCAACTCGCCGACCGACTTGTAATAATGGGAGACCGGCGCGGTCTGCTCGCGGTACTGGCTCAGGCGCTTGGCGAAGGCCTCCGGATTGTCGTCGGCCCGCACCGTCCCGCCTGCGGCCAGCGTCTCCTTGACGCGGTTTTCCATGCGCGCGACCAGGGCCTTTTCATCGACGACCAGCTCGACAACGGCGTCGAGCTTCATGTTCTTATGCTTGAGCATGGTCTCAAGCGACTTGGCTTGCGCCACGGTGCGCGGAAAACCATCGAGGATGAAACCCTTGGCGCAATCCGCCTCGCCGATGCGGTCGGCGATGATGCCGACGACGATTTCGTCGGAAACGAGGCCGCCCGATTCCATCACCGCCTTGGCTTTCAGGCCGATCGGCGTACCCGCCTTGACCGCGGCGCGCAGCATGTCGCCGGTGGAGAGCTGCGGAATGCCGTATTTCTTTTCCAGGCGCGTCGATTGCGTGCCTTTGCCAGCGCCGGGCGGTCCGAGCAGAATCAGTCTCATTTCTTTCTTCCCCTAAGTTTGGCCTTTTTCACCAGACCCTCATATTGCTGGGCCTGGAGATGGCCATGGATCTGCGCGACCGTATCCATGGTCACACTGACGACGATCAACAGAGACGTGCCGCCGAAATAGAAGGGCAAGGCGAATTGCGAAATCAGCATTTCCGGCAAAAGGCAGATCAAGGCGAGATAGCCGGCGCCCAGGACCGTGACCCGGGTCAGCACGTGATCGATGAAATGGGCGGTCCGATCGCCGGGACGCACGCCGGGAATGAAGCCGCCGTGCTTTTTCAGATTTTCCGCGGTCTCGACCGGATCGAACACGATCGCGGTGTAGAAGAAGGCGAAGAACACGATCAGCCCCGCATAGAAGATCATATAGGCCGGGCGGCCGTGGCCGAGATAGGTCGCCAGGAAGCCGAGCACCCCGGTCGAGCCGTTGTTCTGGGCGAAACTGGCGATGGTGGTCGGCAGCAGCAGCAGCGAGGAGGCGAAGATCGGCGGAATCACGCCCGAAGTGTTCAATTTCAGCGGCAGGAACGAGGTCTGGCCCTCATAGATCCGGTTGCCCTGCTGGCGCTTTGGATAAGTGATCAGCAGGCGACGCTGGGCGCGCTCCATGAAGACGATGAAGCCCACCACGGCGGAGGACATGACCAGCAGGCCGAGCAGCACCAGCGGCGAGATCGCGCCCTGGCGCGCCAGCTCCAGCGTATTGGCGATGGCCGACGGGAAAGCGGCGACGATGCCGGCGAAAATGATCAGCGACGATCCGTTGCCGACGCCGCGCGCGGTGATCTGCTCGCCGAGCCACATCAGGAACAGCGTGCCGCCCATCAGCGTCAGCACCGTGGTAATGCGAAAGAACCAGCCCGGATCGGTCACGACATTGGACTGGCCCTCAAGGCCGACCGCTATGCCATAGGCCTGGAAGGCCGCGATCACCACCGTGAGGTAGCGGGTGTATTGGTTCATGACCTTGCGGCCCTGCTCGCCCTCTTTCTTGAGCTGTTCGAGCGTGGGAATGACCGAGGTCATCAGCTGAACGATGATCGAGGCCGAGATATAGGGCATGATGTTCAGGGCGAAGATCGCCATGCGCTGCACGGCGCCGCCGGCGAACATGTTGAACATCTGCAGCACGCCCTGCTGATGGCTCTGGAAATGGGCGGCGAAAGCGGCGGGATCGATGCCCGGCAGCGGAATGTAGGTGCCAAGGCGATAGACCATCAGGGCTCCGAGCGTGAACCAGATACGCTTCTTGAGCTCCTCGGCCTTGCCGAAGGACGCGAAATTGAGGTTAGCCGCAAGCTGTTCAGCCGCCGAGGCCATTTGCAAAGCTCCAGATGTCGGTCGCCCTTGCCGGCTTCAAAAAAAGCGCGGCGCGGGCCTGCGAAAACGGGGCGGAGACTCGTCGTCGCCCGCCCCGTTTAGACTTTCGTTAGAAGAAAATCACGTCCTTTCCGACGAAATTTTCCCAAAAATTTTTCAGGCCTCGGCCGCCGCAAGCAGCTTGACCGCGCCGCCCGCCTTTTCGATCGCGGCGACCGCCGACTTCGATGCGGCGGCGACCTCGAAGGTCAGCTTGGCCTTCAATTCGCCATTGCCGAGGATTTTTACGCCGTCGCGCGGCTTGGAGACCACGCCGGCGCCGATCAGGACTTCCAGCGTCACCGGGGCGCTGGCGTCGAGCTTGCCGGCTTCCACGGCCTGCTGGATGCGGCCGAGATTGACCTCGTTGTAATCCACCGAGAAGGGATTCCAGAAGCCGCGCTTGGGCAGACGACGATGCAGGGGCATCTGGCCGCCTTCGAAACCCTTGATGGCGACGCCGGTGCGGGCCTTCTGGCCCTTGACGCCGCGACCCGCGGTCTTGCCCTTGCCCGAACCGATGCCGCGTCCGACGCGCATCCGCTCCTTGGAGGCGCCGGGATTGTCGGAAATGCCGTTGAGCTTCATGTGCGTCGCTCCTCTTTAGGCTTCGACGCGCACGAGATGCGCGACTTTTTCGATCATGCCGCGCACGGCGGGGGTGTCTTTCAACACCGCCGTGCGGCCGATCTTGTTGAGCTTCAGACCGACCAGCGCCTGGCGCTGGTCGGCGGGGCGGCCGATCGGGCTCTTGGTCTGGACGACCGTGATGGTTTTGGCTTCGGTCATGACGCGCTCCCTCAGCCTTCAGCCGTTCCGTCTTCGCCGCCGGGGCGGCGCGACTGGAGCACGGAAACCTTCATGCCGCGGCGCGCGGCGACCGCGCGGGGCGAATCCTCGGCCTTCAGCGCGTCGAAGGTGGCGCGGACCATGTTGTAGGGGTTCGACGAGCCCTGCGACTTGGCGACGACGTCATGGACGCCGAGCGTCTCGAACACGGCGCGCATCGGGCCGCCGGCGATGATGCCGGTGCCGGCGGGCGCCGCGCGCAGGATGACGCGGCCCGCGCCATGGCGGCCATTCACGTCATGATGCAGGGTGCGGCCCTCGCGCAGCGGCACGCGGATCAGCCCGCGCTTGGCCGATTCCGTCGCCTTGCGGATGGCTTCCGGCACTTCGCGCGCCTTGCCATGGCCGAAACCGACGCGACCCTTCTGGTCGCCAACGACGACGAGCGCGGCGAAGCCGAAACGGCGGCCGCCCTTCACGACTTTCGCGACGCGATTGATGTGGACCAGACGATCCACGAATTCGCTGTCGCGCTCTTCAACCTTGCGGTCGCGATCGCGTCCGCGACCGCCTTCACCTTCACGAGCCATATTCTTGTCCGTCACTTGCGCGGAACGTTTCTTGAAAAACGCCCGCTCGCTGGGATTGCCCGAAGCCGGCGTAGGCCGGTTCAAGCGGTTCTACCGGCGCCATAAAAGGCGCCGAAAAGCATGTTCCCCTTCCCTCCCCCCTGTGGGGAGGGTCAGGGTGGGGGGTCGGCCTAGAACTGCAGGCCACCCTCGCGCGCGCCGTCGGCCAGGGCCTTGACGCGGCCGTGGTACATATAGGCGCCGCGGTCGAACAGGACTTCCTTGACGCCGGCGGCGACCGCGCGTTCGGCGATCAGCTTGCCGATCGTCTTGGCGGCCTCGATATTGGCGCCGGTCTTGAGCGCGCCGCGATTGTCCTTCTCGAGCGAAGAGGCCGCAGCCACGGTGACGCCGTTCGCGTCGTCGATGATCTGGGCATAGATCTGCTTCGACGAGCGGAAGACCGACAGACGCGGCTTGCCATAGGCGCGGGCGCGAAGGGTGCGGCGAACGCGCGCCTTGCGGCGGTCGGCGGATTGTTCCTTTGCCATGACGCGGGTTCCTTACTTCTTCTTGCCTTCCTTGCGGAAGATGAATTCACCGGCATATTTGACGCCCTTGCCCTTGTAAGGCTCAGGCGCGCGATATTCGCGGATTTCGGCGGCCACCTGGCCGACCTGGCGCTTGTCGATGCCGGTCACGGTGATTTCCGTCGGCTTGGGCGTCACGATGGCGATGCCGGCCGGGATCGGAAAATTGATGTCGTGGCTGTAGCCGAGCGACAATTGCAGGTTCTTGCCCGCCACCGCCGCCTTGTAACCGACGCCGGTGATTTCGAGCTTCTTTTCGAAGCCCTGCGTGACGCCGACCACCAGGCTGTTGATCTGGGCGCGCGCCGTGCCCCACAGCGCGCGGGCGCGCTTGGTTTCGAAACGCGGATCGACCTTGATCTGGTTGTCGTTCATCGACACCGAGACATCGTCATGGACGACGAAGGACAGTTCCCCCTTGGCGCCCTTGACGGTCACCTTCTGGCCCTCGACCTTGGCGGTGACGCCGGCCGGGACGACAACGGGCTTCTTGCCGATACGAGACATGTTTGCTCCTCCTCGTTTCGGATCAGAAGACCGTCGCGAGCACTTCGCCGCCGACATTGGCGTCGCGCGCGGCATGATCCGCGAGAACGCCCTTCGGGGTCGAAATGATCGCGATGCCCAAACCGTTCGCGACGCGCGGCAGCGCGCTCACGGCCGCGTAAACGCGACGACCGGGTTTGGAAACGCGGGTGATTTCGCGGATGACCGGCTGACCGTCGAAATATTTCAGCTCGATTTCGAAATCGGTGCGGCCATTGTCAAATTCCGTGACGCTATAGCCGCGGATATAGCCCTCGTCCTTGAGCACGTCGAGGACGTTTGCGCGCAACCGCGAGCCCGGCGACGACACCGAGGACTTGCGGCGCATCTGGGCGTTGCGGATGCGGGTGAGCAGATCGCCCACAGGATCATTGATCGCCATGTCGGTCTCCTTACCAGCTCGACTTCACGAGGCCCGGGATCAAACCCCTGGAGCCCAGTTCGCGAAGCGCGATGCGCGACATTTTCAGCTTGCGGTTATAGGCGCGCGGACGGCCCGTCACCTCGCAGCGGTTCCGCACGCGATTGATGCAGGAATTGCGCGGCATTTCGGCAAGCTTCAGGGTCGCCGTGAAGCGCTCCTCGACGCTCAGCGAACGGTCCTTGGCGATCGCGCGCAGACGGGCCCGCTTGGGCGCCTTCTGGGCGGCGAGCTTCGCCCGCTTCTGGTTGTGCTCGGTCTTGCTTTTCTTGGCCATGTTTTACCTCTGGTTTCCGCGTTTGAGGCGATTATCTAACTTGCCTCACTGCCGGAACGGGAAGTTGAACGCGCTCAGCAGAGCGCGAGCCTCGGCGTCGGTCTTGGCCGTGGTGCAGACGATGACGTCCATGCCCAGAACGGTGTCGACCTTGTCGTAGTCGATCTCGGGGAACACCAAATGCTCCTTGATGCCCATGGCGAAATTGCCACGACCGTCGAACGACTTCGGATTCAGACCCCGGAAATCTCGTACGCGCGGCAAGGCCACGGTGACGAGACGGTCCAGAAATTCATACATGCGGGTCTTGCGCAGGGTGACCTTGGCGCCGATCGGCATGTTTTCGCGCACCTTGAAGGTCGAAATGGCGAGGCGAGCGCGGGTGATGACCGGCCGCTGGCCGGCGATCAGGGCGAGATCGGCGGCGGCGACCGTCACCTTCTTGGTGTCGTTGACCGCTTCGCCCACGCCCATGTTGAGGACGATTTTTTCAATCGCCGGGACTTCGAGCGGGTTCTTGTAGCCGAACTCCTCGATCATCTTCGGGCGCACCACTTCGTCGTAGTGCTTGCGCATGCGGGCGACATAGCCCTCCGGCGCGCCGGCGACCGCGCCGGCGGCGGAGACGCTCTCCGCGCCCTTGGGCTTTCCAGCGCCTTTCTTGGCGGCTTCGCCGCCCTTGGCGGCCTTCTCAGCGCCCTTGGCGGCCTTGTCGCCGCCCTTTTTCGGGTTTTTCGGCTCAGCCATCGATCATTTCTCCAGAACGCTTGGCGACGCGGACCTTGCGGCCGTCGTCGAGAATCTTGAAGCCGACGCGGGTGGGCTGGCCGTCCTTGGGATCGGCGAACGCGATGTTCGACAGCTGGATCGGCGCTTCCTTGGAAATGATGCCGCCTTCCTGGGTCTGGGTCTGCTTCTGGTGACGCTTCACCATGTTGACGCCCTGGACGAGCGCCTTGCCTTCCTTGGGAAGCATGAGGGTCACTTCGCCCTTGCGGCCCTTGTCGCGGCCGGCGATCACGACGACCTTGTCGCCCTTCTTGATCTTCGCGGCCATTACAGCACCTCCGGCGCGAGCGAGATGATCTTCATGTGGTTCTTGGCGCGCAACTCGCGCGGAACCGGCCCGAAGATGCGGGTGCCCACGGGCTCTTTCTGGTTGTTGATGAGAACGGCGGCGTTGGTGTCGAAACGGATCACCGAACCGTCGGGACGCTTGATGTCCTTGGCGGTGCGCACGACAACCGCCTTCATCACGTCGCCCTTCTTCACGCGGCCGCGCGGAATGGCTTCCTTCACGGAGACGACGATGATGTCGCCCACGCCTGCATATTTGCGCTTGGAGCCGCCAAGCACCTTGATGCACATCACACGGCGCGCGCCCGAATTATCGGCCACGTCGAGGGCTGTCTGCATCTGAATCATGGCTTCGAGCCTTTCATATCAGATCGGTTTCCGCACCGGTTCATTCCGGCCCGGACTACGCCTGGATCGGCTTTCGATCAGGAAAGCCGCATTCCGCTTGCGCGGAAATCCCTTCGATAACAGAATTCCCGTCCCGCCGGCCGCGCCGTTGGCGAGGCAGGCGAACGGAAAGCTCTTTCGAGGAAGAGCGCGCTTCCTCGTCTATTTCCCGGCCGAAATCAAGCCTTATTTTCGCTGGTCAGGACCGTCCAGCGCTTCAGCTTCGAAATCGGGCGGGTCTCCTGGATGGAGACCAGGTCGCCGACCTTGAACGTCCCCGCCTCGTCATGGGCGTGATAGTTCTTGGTGCGGCGCACCGTCTTCTTGAGCAGCGGATGGGTGAAGCGGCGCTCCACCTTCACCACCACGGTCTTTTCCTGCTTGTCGCTGACGACGACGCCCTGGAGAATTCGCTTCGGCATGATGAAACCTTATTTCTTCGCGTCGCGCTTATGGGCGGCGATCGTCTTCACGCGGGCGACGTCGCGGCGCACGACGCGCACGCGCGAGGTGTTTTCGAGCTGGCCGGTCGCCTTCTGGAAGCGCAGGTTGAACTGCTCCTTCTTCAGCTTCAGCAGCTCTTCGTTCAATTGATCGTCCGACATGGCCTTGAGGTCGGACAGGCGCTGATCGTTCTTCATCCTATCGTCCTCACTCGGCGATGCGTTCGATGAAACGCGTCTTGATCGGCAGCTTGGCGGCCGCCAGCGCGAAAGCTTCGCGCGCAAGCGGGGCCGGAACGCCGTCGATCTCGAACATGATGCGGCCGGGGGCGACGCGCGCCGCCCAGAATTCCGGCGAGCCCTTGCCTTTGCCCATACGCACTTCGGTCGGTTTGGAAGAGACCGGAACGTCGGGGAAAATGCGGATCCAGACACGGCCGGCGCGCTTCATGTGACGGGTCAACGCGCGGCGGGCCGCTTCGATCTGGCGGGCGGTGACGCGTTCAGGCTCCATCGCCTTCAGGCCGTACTGGCCGAAGGAGAGTTCGAAGCCGCCCTTGGCGACGCCCTTGATGCGGCCCTTGAAGGCCTTGCGGAATTTAGTGCGCTTGGGTTGCAGCATGGTTCAAACTCTCAAGCTCAAATTCAATGCGCGCCGCGCGGTTCGCGCGGTTCGCGGCGTTCGCGACGTTCGCGGCGCTCATGGCCGTGGTGGTCGCCGCCGATCTCGTTGGCGCGGCGTTCCTGCGCCGTCGGATCGTGCTCCAGGATCTCGCCCTTGAAGATCCACACCTTGATGCCGCAGGCGCCATAGGCGGTATGGGCGGTGGCGACGCCGTAATCGACATCGGCGCGCAGGGTGTGGAGCGGCACGCGGCCTTCGCGATACCATTCCAGACGGGCGATTTCCGCGCCGCCGAGACGCCCCGAACAGTTGATGCGGATGCCCTCGGCGCCGAGACGCATCGCCGACTGCACGGCGCGCTTCATGGCGCGCCGGAAGGCGACGCGGCGTTCGAGCTGCTGGGCGATCGAGTCCGCGACCAAGGTCGCGTCGATTTCCGGCTTGCGGACTTCGACAATGTTGATCGCGACTTCGCTGGCGGTGAGCCTGGCCACCATCTTGCGGATCTTGTCGATGTCGGCGCCCTTCTTGCCGATCACCACGCCCGGACGGGCGGAGTGGACGGTGACGCGGCACTTCTTGTGCGGACGTTCGATGACGATCTTGGAGACCGCCGCCTGCTTCAGCGCCTTCATCAGGGTTTCGCGGATGGCGAAGTCCTCGTGCAGCAGCTTGCCATATTCGCCCTTGTTGGCGAACCAGCGCGAGTCCCACGTCCGGTTCACGCCCAGACGAAGACCGATCGGATTAACTTTCTGTCCCATCGTTCTCTCCTCAGGCCCGAGCGGTCTTGTTCGCCGACGCTTCAATTTCGCGCACGACGATCGTCAGGTTCGAGAAAGGTTTCTCGACCCGTCCCGCCCGACCGCGGGCGCGGGCATGAAAACGCTTCATCACCAGGGCCTTGCCGACAAAGGCTTCAGCCACGACGAGATCGTCCACGTCCAGGTCATGGTTGTTTTCGGCGTTGGCGATCGCGCTTTCGAGCGTCTTCTTGACGTCGTGGGCGATGCGCTTGTGCGAGAAGGTCAGGTCGGCGAGCGCGCGATCGACCTTCTTGCCGCGAATGAGCTGCGCGACGAGGTTCAGCTTCTGCGGGCTGACGCGGATCATCCGGCAGACCGCCTTGGCCTCATTGTCCTTGAGGGCGCGGGGATTCTTTTCCTGCGACATGTCAGCCCCTCTTCGCCTTCTTGTCGGCCGCGTGGCCATGGAAGGTCCGGGTCGGCGAGAATTCGCCGAACTTGTGACCGATCATGTCCTCGTTCACCTGCACCGGCACATGCTTGTGGCCGTTGTAGACGCCGAAGGTGAGGCCGACGAACTGCGGCAGAATGGTGGAGCGGCGGCTCCAGGTCTTGATGACCTCGGAACGCTTGGAGGCGTGGGACGCCTCCGCTTTCTTGAGGAGGTAGCCGTCGACGAACGGACCCTTCCAGATCGAGCGCGACATGTGGCTCAGCCCTTCTTCTTGGCTTTGTGACGCGAGGTCACAATGAATTTCGTGGTAAACTTGTTGGAGCGGGTCTTCTTGCCCTTGGTCGGCTTGCCCCAGGGGGTGACCGGGTGGCGGCCGCCCGAGGTGCGGCCTTCGCCGCCGCCGTGGGGGTGATCGACCGGGTTCATGACGACGCCGCGGTTATGCGGACGCCAGCCCAGCCAACGCTGCCGGCCGGCCTTGCCGATCGACGTGTTCATGTGGTCGGGGTTCGACACCGCGCCGATCGAGCCGTAGCACTGGCCGTGGACCAGGCGCTGCTCGCCCGAGTTCAGGCGCAGGATGACATAGCCCTGGTCGCGGCCGACGATCTGCGCATAGGAGCCGGCGGAACGCGCGATCGCGCCGCCCTTGCCGATCTTCAGCTCGACATTGTGGACGATCGTGCCGACCGGGATCGCGGCGAGCGGCATGGCGTTGCCGGGCTTCACGTCGACCTGGGCGCCCGACACCACACTGTCGCCGGGGCTAAGGCGCTGCGGCGCGATGATGTACGACTGCTCGCCGTCCCCATAGGTGATGAGGGCGATGAACGACGTGCGGTTGGGATCGTATTCGATGCGCTCGACCTTGGCCGCGCCTTCCTTGCGCCGCTTGAAATCGACGATGCGATAGGCCTGCTTGTGGCCGCCGCCGCGGAAGCGGACGGTGATGCGGCCATTGTTGTTGCGGCCGCCGGAGGAGCTCTGCCCTTCCGTCAGCTTCTTGACCGGCTTGCCCTTGTAGAGCTCGCCGCGATCGACGATCACGAGCTGGCGAAGGCTCGGCGTGATCGGCTTGAACGTTTTAAGCGCCATCTGCCTGTTTCCTTACCTCGACTCAGAGCCCGGTGGTGACGTCGATCTTGTGGCCTTCGGCCAAAGTGACGACCGCGTTCTTGACGTCGGAACGCTGCCCGCGCTTTCCCTTGAAGACTTTCTTCTTGCCCTTGCGGACGAGCGTGTTCACCGCCTCGACCTTGACGTCGAACAGACGCTCGACGGCTTTCTTGATCTGGTCCTTGGTCGCGTCGGGACGGACCTTGAACACGACCTTGTTCTGTTCGGACGCGAAGGTGGCCTTTTCGGTGATGACCGGGGCGACGATCACGTCGTAGTGACGCGGGTCAGTGGTCGCTTGGCTCATTTGAAGCGCGCCTCCAGCGCATCGATGGCCGCCTTGGTCAGCACGAGCTTGTCGCGGCGGAGAATGTCATAGACGTTGATGCCCTGGACCGGCAGCACGTCGATCTGCGGAATGTTGCGCGCGGCGAGCGCGAAATTGGCCTGGACTTCGGCGCCGTCGATGATCAGCGCGTTCTTCAGGCCGATCTTGGCGAAGCTGGCCTTGAGCGCGCCGGTCTTGGAATCGGCGGCGCTGGCCGCTTCCCAAACGACAATCGCGCCGTCCTTGGCCTTGGCCGACAGGGCGTGCCTGAGCGCCAGCGCCCGGACCTTCTTGGGCAGGTCATGGGCGTGCGAGCGCGTCACCGGGCCGAAGGCGCGGCCGCCGCCGCGGAACTGCGGCACGCGGGCCGAGCCGTGACGGGCGGAGCCGGTGCCCTTCTGCTTGTACATCTTCTTGCCGGTGCGGTTGATGTCGGCGCGGTTTTTCACCGCATGCGTCCCGGCGCGGCGCTTGGCGAGCTGATAGCGCACCATACGGGCGATCAGATCCTCGCGCGGCTCCAGGCCGAAGATGTCGTCGTTGAGGTCGATCGAGCCAGCGGTCTGGCCGTCGAACGAAGTGATGTCGATCTTCACGGCTCAGGCCTCCGAAGAATTGGTTTCAGCAGCCGGCGCTTCGGCGGGAGCCTCGGCGTTCGCCTCGCTGAGGCGGAATTTTCCGGGCTTGGGCGCTTCGGCGGGAAGAGCCTTCTTCACGGCGTCGCGGATGAAAATCCAGTTGCCGGCGTGGCCGGGAACCGAACCCTCGACCAGGACCAGGCCGCGCTCGACGTCGGTCTGCACCACGCGCAGGTTCTGCGTGGTGACGCGCTCGGCGCCCATGTGGCCGGCCATTTTCTTGTTCTTGAAGGTCTTGCCGGGATCCTGACGGCCGCCGGTCGAACCATGCGAACGATGCGAGACCGACACGCCGTGGCTGGCGCGCAAGCCGCCGAAGTTCCAGCGCTTCATGGGGCCGGCAAAGCCCTTGCCGATCGTGTCGCCGGTCACGTCGACGAACTGGCCGACAACGAAATGGTCGGCGGTGATCTCGGCCCCGATCGGCAGCAGAGCGTCCGCGTCGACGCGGAATTCCGCGAGCTTCAGCTTCGGCTCGACATTGGCGACGGCGAAGCGGCCGCGTTCGGCCTTGGAGACGTTCTTGACCTTCGCGCGGCCGATGCCGAGCTGAACGGCGGTGTAGCCGTTCTGCTCCATCGTGCGGTGCGCGACGACCTGAACGCCGTCGAGTTTCAGAACCGTGACCGGAACATGCTCCCCGCTGTCGGTGAAGACGCGGGTCATGCCGACCTTCTGTGCGATGACGCCTGAGCGCATGGTTTCTTTCCCTTAAGGCGCGTTCGTCGTGCGAAGAGGCGCCGTGAGCCGTTACAAAAACGTCCCAGAACTGATTTAGACCTCGACCTGCGGTCTCGTTCCAACTTCATTGGTGGGCATGAACTTTTCCGAAAACCGGATTCCACTTTTCGGGTTCATGCCTCAGAGCTTGATCTCGACATCGACGCCCGCGGCGAGGTCGAGCTTCATCAGAGCGTCGACGGTCTGCGGGGTCGGATCGACAATATCGAGAACCCGCTTGTGGGTGCGGATTTCGAACTGTTCGCGCGACTTCTTGTCGACATGGGGCGAGCGGTTCACCGTGAATTTCTCGATCCGGGTCGGCAGCGGGATCGGCCCACGCACCTGAGCGCCCGTGCGCTTGGCGGTTGAGACGATTTCCTTCGTCGACGTATCGAGAATCCGATGATCGAACGCCTTGAGGCGGATACGGATATTCTGGCCGTTCATTGCTTCAATCCCTTGGCGGCCCGGCGCCGGGAGACCCCCGCGCCGGCGCATCCAGCCTGATTACTCGATGATCGACGCGACGACGCCCGCGCCGACGGTACGGCCGCCTTCGCGGATGGCGAAGCGCAGCTTTTCTTCCATGGCGATCGGAACGATCAGCGCCACCGTCATGGTGACATTGTCGCCCGGCATCACCATTTCCGTGCCTTCCGGCAAGCTCACGATGCCGGTCACGTCCGTGGTGCGGAAGTAGAACTGCGGACGGTAATTGGTGAAGAACGGCGTGTGGCGGCCGCCTTCTTCCTTGGTCAGAATATAGGCCTCGGCCTTGAACTTGGTGTGGGGCTTCACCGAGCCCGGCTTGCACAGCACCTGGCCGCGCTCCACGTCCTCGCGCTTGGTGCCGCGCAGCAGGCAGCCGACGTTGTCGCCCGCCTGGCCCTGGTCCAGAAGCTTGCGGAACATCTCGACGCCGGTCACCGTGGTCTTGATCGTCGGGCGCAGGCCCACGATCTCCACTTCCTCGCCGACCTTGACGATCCCGCGCTCGACCCGCCCCGTCACCACCGTGCCGCGGCCCGAAATCGAGAACACGTCCTCGACCGGCATCAGGAAGGGCTGGTCGATCGGGCGGTCAGGCTGCGGAATATAGTCGTCAACCGTCTTCATCAGCGCCAGAATGGCGTTGCGGCCCAGTTCCGGATCGCCGTTGTCCAGCGCAACCTTGGCCGAACCCTTGGTGATCGGAATGTCGTCGCCGGGGAATTCGTATTTCGACAGCAGCTCGCGCACTTCAAGCTCGACCAGCTCCAGAAGCTCCGGATCGTCGACAAGGTCGACCTTGTTCAGAAACACCACCAGCGCCGGAACGCCGACCTGACGCGCCAGCAGGATGTGCTCGCGGGTCTGCGGCATCGGGCCGTCGGCCGCCGAAACCACCAGGATCGCGCCGTCCATCTGCGCCGCGCCGGTGATCATGTTCTTCACATAGTCGGCGTGCCCGGGGCAGTCGACATGCGCATAATGCCGCTTCGCCGTCTCATATTCGACATGCGCCGTCGAAATCGTGATCCCGCGCGCCTTCTCTTCCGGCGCCTTGTCGATCTGGTCGTAAGCGGTGTACGTCGCCCCGCCCGTCTCCGCCAGAACCTTGGTGATCGCCGCCGTCAGCGACGTCTTGCCATGGTCGACGTGACCAATCGTTCCGATGTTGCAGTGCGGCTTCGTGCGCGAAAATTTTTCCTTGGCCATGGCCCGGACTCCTCAGAAGTTGCTCAGATGCGTCAGGCGTATTTCGCCTGAACCTTGGCCGCCTCGGCGGCCGGCACCTGTTCGTAGTGGTCGAATTGCATGGTGAAGTTGGCGCGGCCCTGCGAGAAGGAGCGCAACTGGTTGACATAGCCGAACATATTGGCCAGCGGCACCATCGCATTGATGACCACCGCATTGCCGCGCATGTCCTGGCCCTGGATCTGGCCGCGACGCGAATTCAGATCGCCGATGACCGAACCGGTATAATCTTCCGGGGTCACCACTTCGACCTTCATGATCGGCTCGAGCAGGACCGAACCGCCCTTCTGCAGCGCTTCGCGGGTCGCGGCGCGCGAGGCGATTTCGAAGGCGAGGACCGAGGAGTTGACGTCGTGGAAACCGCCGTCGTACAAAGTGGCCTTCATGTCGACGACCGGGAAGCCGGCGAGGACGCCCGCGCCCATCACGCTCTGGATGCCCTTGTCGACGCCGGGGACGAATTCCTTCGGAACGGCGCCGCCAACGATCTTCGACTCGAACACATTGCCCGCGCCGATTTCATTCGGCTCGAAGATGATCTTCACGCGAGCGAACTGGCCCGTGCCGCCGGTCTGCTTCTTGTGGGTGTAATCGATGTCGACCTTCTTGGTCAGCTTCTCGCGATAGGCCACCTGCGGCGCGCCGATATTGGCGTCGACCTTGTAGGTGCGGCGAAGAATGTCGACCTTGATGTCGAGATGCAGTTCGCCCATGCCCTTCAAGATGGTCTGGCCGGATTCCTGATCGGTCGAGACGCGGAAGGACGGATCCTCGGCCGCGAGCTTGGCAAGCGCGATGCCGAGCTTTTCCTGGTCGGTCTTGGTCTTCGGCTCGATCGCGATCTCGATGACGGGATCGGGGAATTCCATGCGCTCCAGGATGACCGGCTTGAGCATGTCGCAGAGCGTATCGCCGGTGCGGGTGTCCTTGAGGCCGGCGAGCGCGACAATGTCGCCCGCATAGGCTTCCTTGATGTCCTCGCGGTTGTTGGCGTGCATCAGCAGCATGCGGCCGACGCGCTCTTTCTTGTCCTTGGTCGAGTTCAGGACCGTAGTGCCGGACTCCACCTTGCCGGAATAGACGCGGCAGAAAGTGATGGTGCCGACGAAGGGATCGTCCATGATCTTGAAGGCGAGCATGGAAAAGGGATCGGTGTCGACCGGATTGCGGGTCAACGGTTCGCCCGAATCCATGTCGACGCCCTGGATCGCCTCGCGATCGATCGGGCTCGGCAGGAAGTCGACGACGGCGTCGAGCAGGGGCTGAACGCCCTTGTTCTTGAAGGCCGAACCGCAGAACACCGGATGGAAGGCGATCTTGCGCACGGCGGCGCGGATCATGCGCTTGATGGTCGCCTCGTCCGGCTCCGCGCCGTCCAGATAGGCGGCCATGACGTCGTCGTCCATTTCGACGGCGGCTTCGATCATCTTCTCGCGATATTCCTTGGCCTGCTCCAGCAATTCAGCCGGGATTTCCTCATCGTGATATTTCGCGCCGAGGCCTTCGTCGTCCCAGACCACCGCCTTCATGCGGATCAGGTCGATGACGCCCTTGAAATTGCTTTCGGAGCCGATCGGCAGCTGGATGCAGACCGGACGGCCGCCGACGCGGGTGGTGATGTCCGAAACGCATTTGAAGAAATCGGCGCCGATCTTGTCCATCTTGTTGACGAAGACGACGCGCGGAACATTGTACTTGTCGGCCTGACGCCAGACGGTTTCGGTCTGCGGCTCGACGCCCTGGTTGCCGTCAAGGACGCACACCGCGCCGTCGAGCACGCGCAGCGAACGCTCGACCTCGATGGTGAAGTCGACGTGCCCGGGGGTGTCGATGATGTTCAGGCGCTTGCCGTTCCAGAAAGTGGTGGTGGCGGCGGAGGTGATGGTGATGCCGCGCTCCTGCTCCTGCTCCATCCAGTCCATCGTCGCGGCGCCTTCATGCACCTCGCCGATCTTGTGCGACTTGCCGGAGTAGTAAAGGATGCGTTCGGTCGTCGTGGTCTTGCCCGCGTCGATGTGGGCCATGATGCCGAAATTGCGGTAGTCTTCGATGGGATGACTGCGCGGCATGGTGGAAGATCCTTGGCTTTGGCTGCGGCTTACCAGCGGTAATGCGAGAAGGCGCGGTTAGCTTCCGCCATGCGGTGGGTGTCTTCGCGCTTCTTCACCGCGGACCCGCGATTGTTGGAGGCGTCGAGCAGTTCGGCCGAGAGCCGATCGACCATGGTCTTGTCGTTGCGGCCGCGGGCGGCGGTGATGATCCAGCGGATCGCCAGGGCCTGGCGGCGCTCGGTGCGGACTTCGACCGGCACCTGATAGGTGGCGCCGCCGACGCGGCGGGACCGGACCTCGATCGCCGGCGCGACATTTTCCAGAGCCTGTTTGAAGACGCCGAGCGGATCGGCCTTGGCCTTGCCCTGGATGATGTCGAAGGCGCCATAGACGATCGCCTCGGCAACCGACTTCTTGCCGTCGTACATGATCGAATTCATGAACTTGGCAAGGATGATGTCGCCGAATTTGGCGTCCGGAATGACTTCACGCTTTTCGGCGCGGTGACGACGAGACATGGTTGCTCCTCGAAAATCTCAGAATCTTGCTTCGGCCGAATTATTTCGGACGCTTGGCGCCGTATTTCGAACGGCGTTGCTTGCGGTCCTTGACGCCCTGGGTGTCGAGCACGCCGCGCAGAATGTGGTAGCGCACGCCGGGAAGATCCTTGACGCGCCCCCCACGGATCATCACCACCGAGTGTTCCTGGAGGTTGTGGCCTTCGCCAGGAATATAGCCGATGACCTCGAAGCCATTGGTCAAGCGAACCTTCGCGACCTTGCGCAGCGCCGAGTTGGGCTTCTTCGGGGTGGTCGTGTAGACGCGGGTGCACACGCCGCGCTTTTGCGGAGAGGCCTGCAGATGGCGGGCCTTTTCGCGATAGGTTTTCGGTTGCCGCGGCTTGCGGATCAACTGGGAAATTGTCGGCATCCTTCGCCCTTCCGAAGCGAATGTTGAAACATTTGCACGGGACGTCGCCGCCCCGCCCTGCCCCGCCAAAGGCCGAATCAACCTATGGCGAAACAAACGAGCGCCTTCAGCCCCACAGGGCTTCCGGCGCTTGCCAGACAGAGGATCAACGCTTTTGCAGCGCCAATCGTGTCGATGGACGATTCCGCCGGCGGAAACCTGCGCGAAACCGAATGACTTTTCAGTCGCAAAGCTGATCGACAGCGTTTAGATGGCTTACGTTTCCAGCGCGGCGCCGGAAAACACGCCCGTCTACGGCCTGTCTCTAGTGGCGCGGAACATAGGGGCGAGATTCTGTTCCGTCAATCACTTTTTCTTAAGCGCGCGGCCGTCAGGCCATGAAACCCTCGAAAACGATCTGGTCCGCGTGTTTGAGCGCGGCTTCCGCCTGCTGGGGCGAGCGGATGGTCCAACTCATCACCGGCAAGCCGGCGCAGGCGCGGAAAACTTCGACCACGGGCGCCGGCAGGTCGATCGCGCGCCAGGACAGAAAATCCGGCCGCGTCGCGGCGGCGTGGGTGAAGCGCGTGAGCTCCTCCCATTGCTCCGGGGAAAGCCGGTCGAATTCCTCGTCCTCGTAATCGCTTTGCGCGACGATGCCGAGCGGCCAGGGCGCCCCGCCGGCGCGCAAGCTTGCGATCGGCGCCGGATCGAAGCTTTTGAGCGCGACCGGGCCGCGATAATCGGCCAGCTCCGCCGCGACGGCGCCCGCCAAGGCCACATCGCCGAAAGAATCGCTTTTGAGCTCCAGAATCAGCGGCACGGCCCCCCCGACCGCCGCCAGAAAGGCGGCAAGAGTGGGAATTCTCTCCCCGTCCTGCAGGGCGATATGCGCCAGTTCAGGGGCGTCGCGGCCGCGAAAGGCGCCGCGAACCCCGGTCAGCCTGTCGAGCGCATCGTCGTGGAACACGAAAACCTTGCCGTCGCGCGACGGCCGGACGTCACATTCGATCCCATAGCCGCGTTCGACCGCCGCCCGCGCGGCGCCAAGCGAATTTTCGACGATCCCGCGCTCCGGATCGTGCAGGCCGCGATGGGCGATCGGGCGCGCGATCAGCCAGCCGGTCCCGCCTTTCACGGCGTGATCTCGAAGATCGCCTCGACCTCGACGCAGGCGCCGAGCGGCAGTTGCGCGACGCCGATCGTCGAGCGGGCGTGGCGCGCCGGCTTCCCCGAGCGCCGCGCCGATCAGGTCGGAGGCGCCGTTCATGACGCCGGCGAGCGCGGTGAAATGGTCCGCGCCATTGATGAAGCCGCCGAGCCGCACGCAGCGCCTGATTCGTCCCAGGTTCCCCAAGAACACCTTCGCCTGGGCCAGACAGTTCAAGGCGCTCAGCGCCGCCGCCCGTAAAGCTTCGGCTTCCGTCACCGCTGCCCCGACCTTGCCGACATGGCCGGGCGACAGCTTGCCGTCGAGGCCGAAGGGCAACTGGCCGGAGACGAACAGCAGCGCCCCGCTGGCGACCGCCGGGACATAATTGGCGAGCGGCGCGGCCGGTTGCGGCAGAATATGGCCGATGTCCTTGAGCCTTTGCTCGATCTCGCTTCCGGTCCGTCCCATCCCCGCCTCCTTGTCCTACGGTTTCCGCAAGATTGCTTCGCAGTCCGCGGAAACGCCATGGCGCGAAACTCCTTTAAATCGCGGGCGGATTTTTGCGCAAGCGGAATACGCATTGCGCAGGGTTCATGCGGAATGGGTATCACGCCATCCAAGTTTCGCCACAGGATTCCTGCAAAAACATTGTGAACATATATTCTCGCCGCCGCGAATCCCCCCAACCCAAGCGTGAAGATGCGTCCGATCCTCAAAACTTTCGCCCTCGCCCTGTCCTGCGCCGCCTGGCCCGCCGCCGCGCAGATCAAGCCACCATCGAGCCAGCCGGTGACGCTGGTCAGCCACCGCGCGATTTACGACCTGCGGCTGGCCGACGCGACCGGCTCGAAGGCGCCGGCCGATGCGTCGGGCAAGATTTCCTTCGACTTCTCGTCGGATTGCGGCGGCTACAATCAGACCCTGCGTCAGGTGGTCGATCTCGCGCCAGGCGAAGGCGAGGCGCGCCTTTCCGACACGCGCACCATCACATTCGAGGACGCCGCCGGCGCGGATTTCAGCTTCAGCACGGCGCGGGCCGCGGAGGAAGGCGGCGAAGTCGACGGCCATGCGGAACGCGGCGCCAAGGGGGTCTCGATCGCTCTGAGCCGGCCGGAGCCTTTCCGGCTCTCCGTCCAGCCCGACGTGCTCTTTCCCACCCAGCACATCGCGCGGGTCATCGAAGCGGCGCGGCGCGGCGAAAAAGTCCTGGTCGCCCGGGTCTACGATGGCTCGGACGACGGCAAGCGCATTTTCAATGTCACCGCGATCATCGGGAAGCCGGCGCGCGGGCCGGACGCCGACCGGGGCGCCCAAAGCCCGGAATTCCGCAACATGACGCGCTGGCCCGTGTCGGCCGCCTATTTCCCGGAGGATCGGCGCGACGGCCTGCCGGATTACGTGCTGTCGTTCAATCTCTATGAAAACGGCGTTTCGACCGGCCTGAAGCTCGATTACGGCGATTTCGCCCTGCGCGGCGAGCTGACCCGGATCGAGTTCCCCCCCGCGACGAAATGCGGGCGCTGAGTTTTTTTTTGGAAATCCCGGCAGGAACGGCGCGTCTACGCGGGCCGATTGGCCCGCGGATGGGGCGCGTTTACGCGGGCCGATTGGCCCGCGCATGGGGCGCGTCGCGTTCCGCCGCCATGGCGCCAGGGAAGCGGCGCAGGACGCGCAGCTGCTGTCCGGGCGCGACGCGGATCTCGAAAAAGGCGCGCCCAAGATCGTCGCTTGTGCGCGACAAAACTTCGGTGTGGGCATAGAGCCAGGCTTGGCCCTCGCCGTCGCCGGCGTCGAGCGCCACGTTCAAGACCGGCCGGCCCCGCGCGAGGCGCGTTTCGATCGCCAGCAGCAGATCGTCCAGCCCCTCGCCCGTCACCGCAGAAGCCACGCAGGGCCGCTCGTCCGCCGGGCGGCGGGAGGCGGCGCCGCGTAGCCGCGCCCGCTCTTCAGGCGCCGCCAGATCGACCTTGTTCCATACTTCGATCAGCCGCCCATGGTCATGGGGATCCACGTCGAGTTCCGCCAGGATCTTCACGACATCGGCGCTTTGCGCCTCGCTGTCCTCATGGGCGATGTCGCGCACATGAAGAATGATGTCGGCCTCGCGCACTTCTTCGAGCGTGGCGCGGAAGGCGGAAACCAGCATATGCGGCAGGTCGGAGATGAAGCCCACCGTGTCGGAGAGAATCACCTTTCCGCCATGGGGCAGTTTCAGGCCGCGCAAGGTCGGATCGAGGGTCGCGAAAAGCAGGTCCTCGGCGAAAACGTCGGCGTTGGTCAGACGATTGAAGAGCGTCGATTTCCCGGCGTTGGTGTAGCCGACGAGGGCGACGATCGGGAAAGGCACGTCCCGCCGGCTCTTGCGATGCAGGCCGCGCGTCTTCTTGACCGTTTCGAGGTCGCGCTCGATCCGGTTCATCCGCTCCTGGATCAGGCGGCGATCGGTCTCGATCTGGGTTTCGCCGGGGCCGCCCAAGAAGCCGAAGCCGCCGCGTTGGCGCTCCAGATGGGTCCATGACCGCACCAGCCGCGATTTCTGATAGGTCAGATGGGCGAGTTCGACCTGAAGCGCGCCCTCCGCGGTGCGCGCCCGCTCGCCGAAAATTTCCAGAATCAGGCCGGTGCGGTCGATCACCTTGGCGCCAAAGGCCTTTTCGAGGTTGCGCTGCTGCACCGGCGACAAGGCGCAATCGACCGCGACCAGTTCGGCCTCAAGCTCCTTGATCTTTTCGGCCAGTTCCTCGACCT
Source organism: uncultured Pseudomonadota bacterium (assembly GCA_963703385.1). Classification (GTDB taxonomy): domain Bacteria; phylum Pseudomonadota; class Alphaproteobacteria; order Rhizobiales; family Beijerinckiaceae; genus Rhodoblastus. Next base: position 1,191,040 of record OY969816.1, on the reverse strand, counting down.
TGCCCTTGCCGAGATAAGTCGCGGGGCGGATCTGCGCGAGCGGAACGACCTCCTGGCCGACGATTTCGACGTTAATGGCGCGCGCTAGCCCGACGGCCTCGTCAAGACGCGCCTCGCGCGAGCGTATCGACGCCTCGGGCGCAACGCGGTCGGTGAGATAGGGACCGATCACCAGGACGCGGGTCTTGCGCCCGCGCCGCAGAAGGGAAGCGCCGTCGTGAGGCGCCTTTTGGTCGTTCAAGGCCGTGCGGAACTCCTTGTTGGGCGAAATTACTTGTCCACGCCTTCTTCCGCCGGTTCGAACATCTGGATCGGATGGCCCGGCATGATGGTGGATATGGCGTGCTTGTAGACCAGTTGCGAGTGGCCGTCGCGGCGCAAAAGCACGCAGAAATTGTCGAACCAGCTCACGACGCCTTGCAACTTGACGCCATTGACGAGGAAAATCGTGAGCGGAACCTTGTTCTTGCGGACGTAATTGAGAAAGGTATCCTGAAGATTGGGCGTACGTTCAACCGGCATTTTTTTTCCTATTCATTCTTTTCCGCGCTTGCCTCGAAACCCGGATTGTCGACCCCAAAGCGGAACGCTTCGCATGCGTTTTGGGCTATTAGAGGCCCAAGCGCCGCATCGAGGCAAGAAATTCTTTCATGGGATTTAGTGCTATGCCTCCCCAAGCTCAAGGCGTCGCCGGCACGAAATCGTGAAAAGCCGCGCGCAGGCCCAAAGCGACCGGGCCGGGCGCGCCGGAGCCGATATTTTGGCCGTCGATCGCCACCACCGGCAGCACAATCGTCGTCGCGCCGCTGATGAAGGCCTCCCTGGCCCGGAAAGCCTCTTCGAGCGTAAAAGGCCGCTCCACGATCTTCAGACCCCTGGCGGCGGCGATCTGGAACAGCCGGGCGCCGGTGATTCCGGCAAGAATCGCCGAATCAGCGGGATGGGTGACCAGGGCGCCCTCGCCGTCCACGATCCACGCGTTGCTTGACGAGCCCTCGGTGACAAGACCATCGGCGTCCACCAGCCAGGCCTCGTAGGCGCCGGCGTCCTTGGCCTGCTGCTTGGCAAGCACGTTGGGCAGCAGGCTGGTGGTCTTGATGTCCGGCCTTTTCCAGCGAATGTCCGGCAGGGAGATCACCTTGATTCCGGCGCGCGCCCGCGCCTCGGCCGCCGCCCGGTCCCCGCGATGGGCGAAGGCGACCAGGGTCGATGGCGTTCCGGTTTTGGGGAAAAAATGGTCGCGCTTCGCCGCCCCGCGCGTGACCTGAAGATAGACATGGCCGTCGCTCACGCGGTTGCGCGCGACGAGTTCGCGCAGGATGCGCCGCAGGGCCGCCGCGGCGACCGGAAGGGCGAGCCGCAATTCGCGCGCCGAACGCGCCAGCCGCTCGAGATGTCCCTCCTCGTCGACCAGCTGGCCGCCAAAAACCTCGATCACCTCGTAAATGCCGTCGGCGAAGAGAAAAGCCCGGTCGTCAATCGAAACCCCTGCCTCGGCGTGGCGAAGATAGCGGCCGTTGACATAAGCGACGCGAGTCATTTTTTTCTCCTTCTGCCGCCCTGCGGGCGGCGCCCCTCGCATAAGCTCGGCGTCACTTCGTTCCTGGCCATGTCGCCAAGGCGACCTGGCGGATTTCTCCTTCTGCCGCCCTGCGGGCGGCGCCCCTCGCATAAGCTCGGCGTCACTTCGTTCCTGGCCATGTCGCCAAGGCGACCTGGCGGATTTCTCCTTCTGCCGCCCTGCGGGCGGCGCCCCTCGCATAAGCTCGGCGTCACTTCGTTCCTAGCCATGTCGCCAAGGCGACCTGGCGGGTTTTTTCCTTCTGCCGCCCTGCGGGCGGCGCCCTCGCATAAGCTCGGCGTCACTTCGTTCCTAGCCATGTCGCCAAGGCGACCTGGCAGGTTTTTCCTTCTGCCGCCCTGCGGGCGGAGCCCCTCGCATAAGCTCGGCGTCACTTCGTTCCTAGCCATGTCGCCAAGGCGATCTGGCGGGTTTTTTCCTTCTGCCGCGCTGCGGGCGGCGCCCCTCGCATAAGCCATAGCCCGTTGAAACGGGCGTCTCGCGACGCCCTGTGGCGTCACTTCGTTCCTGGCCATGTCGCCAAGGCGACCTGGCGGATTTCTCCTTCTGCCGCCCTGCGGGCGGCGCCCCTCGCATAAGCCATAGCCCGTTGAAACGGGCGTCTCGCGACGCCCTATGGCGTCACTTCGTTCCTAGCCATGTCGCCAAGGCGACCTGGCGGGTTTTTTCCTTCTGCCGCCCTGCGGGCGGCGCCCCTCGCATAAGCCATAGCCCGTTGAAACGGGCGTCTCGCGACGCCCTATGGCGTCACTTCGTCCCTGGCCATGTCGCCAAGGCGACCTGGCGGGTTCACAAAAATCCCAATCTGCCCGCGACGACCGCCGCCGCGGCGGAAAAAGCCATGGCCCAGAGCGGGCTGCGCGGCGACAGGGCCACGAAAGCCGCCGAGGCCAAGGTGACGAGGATCGCGAAAAGGCCAAAATCGGCCCCGCGCGCCAGAAGATAGCCGTTCGCGGCCATCAGGCCAACGGCCAGCGGGGTCAGCGCTCTTTTCAGCCGCGCCAGCCAGGGCGCCTCGCCCGCGCGCCGCATCGCCCGCGCCGCGGCGAAAGCCAGCAGCGAGGCCGGCGCCAGGATGCCGAGCGTCGCGACGGCGAGGCCGGCAAGCCCGGCGAGCCGCCAGCCGAACAGGCTAAAAACGATGACATTCGGCCCCGGCGAAACCTGAGCGATAGCAAAAGTTTCGGCGAAACCTTCGGCGCTCATCCAATGGGCCTGGGTCACGATCTGGCGCTGCGCCTCGGGCAAGGCCGCGGTCGCGCCGCCCACCGCCAGAAGGGATATGCCAGCGAAGCGCAGAAAAAGATCGGTGAGCAGATTGTCGTTCATTCCGGCCGCCCCGCCAGGACGAAACTTGCAGGGACGAGAAGGCCGAGGACGAGCGCAAGCGGCGCCCGAAGCACGGCCACGCCGAGGAAAGCCGTGAAGGCCACAGCGACCACGCGGGGGCCGGGCCGGATCTTGATCGTCATACTGATCGCTGTGCCAAGGGCAAGGCCGGCGGCGGCGGCCGTTCCCCCAAAAAGAGCGGCGCGAATGTCGGGCAGATGGGCGAAAGTCGCGAAGAAAGACGCGACCGTCACCAATATGGCGAGCGGCGCGGCGAGCAGGCCGAAAAGCGCGATCAGAGCCCCCGAGGCGCCGCAAAAGCGGTCGCCCAGCATCACCGCGAGATTGCAGGTGTTCGCCCCCGGCAGCGCCTGGCACAATCCGAGCAAGGCCGCGAATTCCTTGTCGTCCAGCCAGCGCAGGTCCTCGACGATCATCGCCCGCGCCAGCGGCCCGGTCCCGCCGAAAGCCAGCGCGCCGAGCTTGAAAAAACCGAGAAACAGGTCGATTCGCCGCATGCGCCAAGCTTACCGCAGAAACGCAACGCCAGCCCACATTTCTGGCACGGGCCAGCTTTCCGGCTGGGGCGGATCGGCGCGCCGCCGGGCTTTCCGCGGAGACCCAAAAAACAAGGGCGCGGCCGGGCAAGCCGCGCCCTTCTTCGAATGGACTCCCTCCCCCTTTTGGGGCGGGCTAGGGTGGGGGCTAGCCGTTGGGGAAGAAATGGTCCTTCGCGGTCGCCGTCGCCTTGCCGTCTTCGTCCTGGGCGGTAAAGGTCACATCGGTCGAGTTCGCCGGGACCTCGTCGGCCGGAGCGACGACGATGACGCGCAGTTCCAGCGTGGAGTCCGGAGAAACCGTCGCCTCGGTCGGCGTCGGATCGTCCACGATCTTGAGCTGGAGGCCCGGCGCGCCGGACACCAAAAGCTTCACATGGCGCTCGTCGGGTTTCTTGTTGAGAATTCGGATGGTGTAGCCATTGCGCACGCCGCCGTCGGCCATCGGGATCGACATCGGGTTGCGGTCGTGCAGGACGTCGATGCCGAGGTCGGAGCGGGTGGCGAGCTTCCACACCATCAGGCCGCCGACCAGCGCGATGATAACCGGATAGATCAGCGTGCGCACGCGGATCGGCTTGTAGATCGGCGGCAGGCCTTGCGGGCGGCGCGCAATATTGATGTCGGTGTCATAGGCGATCAGGCGCGGCGGCCGGCCGATCTCCTTCATGACATTGTCGCAGGCGTCGATGCACAGGCCGCACTGGATGCAGCCCAGTTGCGATCCGTCGCGGATATCGACGCCGGTCGGGCAGACCGCGACGCATTGAAAGCAGTCGATGCAATCGCCCGCCGCAAGGCCCTTGGCGCGGGCGGCTTCCGCCTTCTTCACCGACATGCGCGGCTCGCCGCGGGTGCGCTCATATGAAACGTTGAGCGCCCATTCGTCGGTCATCGCAGCCTGGATGCGCGGCCAGGGGCAAATATAGATGCAGGTCTGCTCCCGCATATGGCCGGCGAACAAATAGGTCGTGAAGGTGAGAATGGCGATCCAGATATAGGCGATGCTCGGCGCCTGGAAGAACACGAGCTGTTTCACCAGCGTCGGCGCGTCGGCGAAATAGAGCACGAAGGCGCCGCCGGTCCACCACGCGATCATCAGCCAAAGGAAATGTTTCAGGCCGATCTCATAGACGCGGCGGAAAGTGAGGCCCTTCTTGTCCTTGATCATGCGCTCGCGGCGGTCGCCCTCGACCCAGCGCTCGACCGCGTAGAACAAGTCGGTCCACACCGTCTGCCAGCACAGATAGCCGCACCACACGCGTCCCGCCACGGCGTTCATCAGGAACAGGGTCATCGCCGCGATGATCAGCAGCCCGGTGAAATAATAGACTTCCTGCGGCCAAATCTGGATGAAGAAGAAATAAAAGCGGCGGTGCGGCATGTCGATCAGAACCGCCTGATTGGGCAGGTTCGGGCCGCGATCCCAGCGCAGGAACGGCATCAGATAATAGACGCCGAGCGTCAGGACCAGCAGCGCCCATTTGATGTTGCGGAACGTGCCGTGGGTCGCTTGGGGATAGACCTTCTTGCGGGCCGCATAAAGCGGGCCGGTGATGATTGTGTCGTCGTCCATCTCGTTGTCCTGACGCGGAAAGGCGCGGATTGCCGCGACGATTGTGGAAGTCGCGCCGATCGCGCCGGCGCGCTTGACTTAGATCAACACCCATATATTCGAATATCGAGAAAAGGTCTATTTCCTATCCAACTTTTTTTCGCTCGCCGGATAGCCCGCGTCGGCGATGGCTTTTGCGACCGCGGCGGGGTCGTTTGCGGCGGGGGTGACGGTCACGTCGCCGGAGTCCAGATCGACCTCGACTTCCGCCCCCGGCTCAAGGGAAAGCACGGCTTTCTTCACCCGCGCGGCGCAATGGCCGCATGTCATGTCGGAGACCGAGAAAATCGTGGCAGAAGGCGCGGTCATGGGCTTGTCTCCATCTGAACGGGAGGGGATGGCAAATTGTCGCAGGCGCAGGGCGTTGCCGAGAACGAACAGGCTCGACGACGCCATGGCGGCGGCGCCGAGGCTCGGATTGAGCATGATTCCGAAAGCGGGATAAAGGGCGCCCATCGCCACGGGAATCAATATGACATTGTAGCCGAAGGCCCAGCCGAGGTTCTGCTTGATGTTGCGCAAGGTCGCCCGCGACAAAGCGAAGGCCTGCGCCACCTTGCCGAGATCGCTCGACATCAGCGCGACCTGCGCGCTTTCGACCGCAACGTCGGTCCCCGCCCCCATGGCGATTCCGACATCGGCGGCGGCGAGCGCCGGCGCGTCGTTGATCCCGTCGCCGACGAAGGCGACCGGGCCCGATTGGCCGAGCTCGCGCAAGGCCGCGACCTTGCCCTCGGGCCGCCGGCCGGCGAAAATTTCATCGACGCCGATCCTTGCGCCGACGAAGCGCGCCGTCGCCTCGCGGTCCCCGGTGATCAGCGCAACGCGCAGGCCAAGGTCGTGCAGCGCCTTCACCGCCTGCGCGGCCTGCGGGCGCGGCGGGTCGGAAAAAGCGAAAAGTCCGGCGGGCCGGCCGTCAACCGCGATGAAGAAGCAAGAGGCGCCCTGCCCCGCCAGTTGCTCGGCCGTTTGCGCGAAGGAATCCGGCGCGGCGCCGAGCGAGCCCAGAAACTCCGCCGAGCCGACCGCGATTCTTCGGCCATCGACCTCTCCGGTCACGCCAAGGCCGGGCTGGTAGGCGAAATGCGCGACCTCTCCCGCTTCGGGCGAGCTTTTTATTTCCTGCGGGGCTTTGCGCGCCTTCGCCGCCTCCACCAGCGCCCGGCCCAGGGGATGTTCCGAGCGCGCCTCGACCGCCGCCGCCAGCCCCAGCAGTCTTGCGGCCTCGAAACCCTCGCCCGGAAAAATCCGCGTCAGGACCGGCCTGCCTTCGGTGAGCGTGCCGGTCTTGTCGAAGGCGACGGTTTTCACGCCGCACAGGGTCTGCAAGGCGTCGCCCTGGCGGAAGATCACGCCCAGCTCCGCCGCCCGCCCGGTCCCGGTGACCAGGGCCGCCGGCGTGGCGAGGCCCATGGCGCAAGGGCAGGCGATGATCAGCACATTGACAGCGCTCACCAAAGCGAGGGTCAGATTGGACATTCCGGCGAAGTAAAGCCAGAGCGCAAAGGTCGCCAGTGCCGCCGCCATCACGGCGGGCACGAAAAGCGCGGTGACACGGTCGGCGAGATCCTGGATCGGCAGGCGCGCCCCTTGAGCCGTCTCGACCATGCGGATGACATCGGCGAGAAAAGTGTCGGCCCCGACCTTGGTCGCGCGAAACGCGAACGCGCCGGCGAGATTGACGCTGCCGCCGGTGACCGCGTCGCCCGGCTTTTTGGCCACCGGCGCCGCCTCGCCGGTGATGAAACTCTCATCGACATGGCTGGCGCCTTCGGTCGCCACGCCGTCGACCGGGATCGACTCGCCCGGCCGCGTTTCGATGATGTCGCCAACCAGAACCTGCTCGACCGGCAGGTCGAGAACGACGCCCTTTCCAGAACCATCCTGGCGCCGGACATGGGCGATTTTCGGCTGGAGCCGCGCGAGTTTCCCGATCGCGTCGGCGGCGCGGCCCCGCGAGCGCGCCTCCAGCCAGCGCCCGAGCAGGATGAAGGTGACGATGGTGGCGGCGGATTCGAAATAGGAATGACGCGCGCCCTCGGGCAAAACCTGCGGCGCGAAAGTCGCCAGCAGCGAATAGAGATAGGCCGCGCCGGCCCCGAGCGCGACCAGGGCGTTCATGTCCGGCGCGCCGCGCAGCAGCCCCGGCAGGCCGATGGTGAAGAAGCGCCGGCCGGGGCCAAACAGCACGAAACTGGTCAGCGCCGCGATCAGAACCATCAGGTTCTGATGGCCGAAGAGGCCATGAAGCCAGGCGGCGAAGGCCGGCGAGGCGTGGCCGCCCATTTCCAGAAAACTGACCGGCGCGGCGAACAAGGCGGCGAGCAAAAAGCGCCGGCGCATGACCTCGGTCTCGGCGGCGCGGCGCGCAAGCGGATCGGGCGCGGCGCCCTTCGCCTCGAGCGGACGCGGCTCGTAGCCGGCGCCGCGCACCGCCGAAGCCAGCGCCGCCTGCTCGACCACGCCCTCGACGCCATCGACATAAGCGCGCTCGGTGGCGAGATTGACCCGCGCCGAGATCACGCCCGGAATGGATTTGAGCGCCTTTTCGACACGGGCGGAACAGGCGGCGCAAGTCATGCCGCCGACGCCCAGTTCGATATGGGTCACCCGCGGCTCGTAGCCGGCTTGCTTGACCCGCGCCGCGATCTCGGAAAGGTCGGCGCCGGGCGCGAGTTTCAGGTCCGCGCGCTCGCCCACCAGATTGACATGGGCGTCGATCACGCCGGGCGCCTGTTTCAGCGCCTGTTCGACATGGCGCACGCAGGCCGCGCAAGTCATGCCGCCGACGCCGAGCTTCAGCTCGCAGGCGTCGCTCTCGTCCGGTTTCGCCTCGATATTCATGTCCGCGAATATGGCCCGCCGCGCCGACGGGTTCAACCCACGCGCGGATCGTCGGGCAGGCGATGGCGCGGGATGCGTCCGGTCCAGCGCCCGGCGTGGAAACCCGCGACCTGCGAGACCAGCACGCCCAGAAACGCGGCGCTGGCCGAAAAATCGAAGGCCCAGCCCTTGAGCAGCATCAGGAACCACAGGATCAGCAGGATCACGGCGAAGACGATCGAGCCGTCGCGCGCCTCAAGGTCGCCGATCGTCACCGGGCGCGTCTCGCTGACCACGCCCAGCACGAAGGGCGTGAGGATGAGGAACAGCAGGTTGCGCCATTCGAAGGACAAGAACCCCCAAGACGGCAGCGACTTGTTCACCAGGATCGCCAGCACCGGCGAAAAGACCAGGCCCAGCGCGACGGCCAGCACGGGCCAACGTCTTTCGCCGAATTCGTCGCGGAACATGGCCTCACCCCCGATGAGAGCTCATACTGCGCCGGGCCGGCGGCTCAGTAAACCGCCTTCTGGACGGGTTCGGCGTAATAGGTGTTCAGGATGGTGAAGCGCGGCTTGCTGTCGGGCAGCGCGATCGAATTCCCGTCCGTGCCAACTGGCGCGCAGGAAATCCTGGGCCGGATGGATGACCACGAAGGCGACGCCGGTATTGGGCAGGAAAGGCGCGGTCTTTTCCTCCGCCAGCCCGAAATGTTTCCACGAGAACAGGCCCTGGGGCGACAGCCGGTAGAGCGTCGTGCCCAAATCCTTCTGGCTGTCGTCCTCCGGCATGTAGATCAGCATGGTCAGCACCTTGCGCCTCGTGTCCGGGTGCGGCTTGATCCGGTAGCCGTCGTAGTCGCTGTACAGCACGGGCCGGGGATACATCGGCACCGGCCAGGCCGATTTCGCCCCCTGGGCGCGGATGCGCAGGCCCTCGTCGAGCCGCGCCCGCAGGGCGTTTTCGAGTTCCGGCGAGGAGCAGACGTCGGAGACGAGTTTCCACAGCGCGCGCCGCTCGTCGTCGCCGGCGTCGCAGGAGCCGTCGAACAGGGTGAACTGCCGCCGCGTGTTGGCGCCGTTGAGCTGGGCATAGCTCTGTTCGTCCGGACGCCTGGCGAGCAGTTCCCGGTAGAAATCCTCGGGCCAGAAGTTACGGAAGATCATATGTGGATAAGGCTTCGACCAGACATCCGCCGCCATGATCGATTTGACGGCATGGGCGACGAGTTCGTCGTAACGGCTTTCGGTCATGCTGAACCTTTGCGACACGCGTCCTTTCCCGAGAACGCCGGAAGCGCGCTCATAACGTTTTTTTCATTTTCGCGAAAGGTCGGGCCGCCGCGAAGGACTTCGGCGCGCCGCCGGGCGCGATCGAACCTAGCGATATGGGCGCCTTTCCGGCTGGGCGCGGAACGCCGCTTTCCCTGAGGCGCCGGTCTGTCTCGACGTGTTGGTCGACGGCGCGTTGTTCTGCTATGCTTACGGCGATGGAAAGCAGTCGGGCGAGGGCCGGGAATTTGCCGTGCGTTTCACCTCGCCGCTCAATCCGTCACGTCCGCATCAAATCGAACTGCGGCGTTCGGCCGATGGCGCGATTTTCGGGAACAGCCTGTTCCTGAGCGCGCGCGCCGCGAAACATGCGGCGGCCTGAGCGCGGCGAGCCAACGAACGGATCATGGCGCTTCAGGGTAGCATCGACTTTGCCTCCGGAACACGTGTCGACGGTTGGGCCTGGGATCCCGATCGGCCTGATGCGCCGGTCAGCCTCCTCGTCCTGGCCGATGGCGCGGTGGCGGGGCGTTGTCTCGCCAACCGATTGCGGCGCGATCTGCACGCGGCGGGGATCGGCGACGGCAGGCACGCCTTCAGCCTTCAGCTGCAGAAACGCTTGCCGGCCGGCGAACGCCATTCGGTCGAAGTCCGGCGCGAGGAGGACGGCGCCATCTTGCCCGGTTCTCCGAAAATCGTCGAAACGCCGCTGTCTTTCGATCAGACCGTGGTCGACGAGCTTTCCCGCATTTTCGCCGCCGCCGAAAGCGATGAGGATTTCGACCAGCGCATGGCTTTTCTGGTCGAGCAGACGGAAAAGCTGAAAAACGCCTATAGCCGGAAACGCAGCGGTCTCGCCGAGCGCGAGGCGCGGCGCCGCCTCCAGTGGCAGGATGTGGCCGGGGCGCCTGAGGGCCGATCCGCGCCCGAAGCGCCGCCCGCGGCGCTGGTCATCGACGAGCGCCTGCCCGACCCGAACCGCGACGCCGGGTCGAAAGCCATTGTCTCGCACATGCTGTCGCTGAAAAGACTGGGTTTCGACGTGCATTTCGCGCCCGCCGACATGAGCGCCGACTTGAAAGGCGACGCGAGAGCGCTGGAGGCCCTTGGCGTGACCTGCCATGCGCAGCCCTGGGTCAATTCGGTGGAGGAATTGCTCCAACGCCAGCGCGGCGCCTATCGGCTCGTCTATCTGCACCGCCTGTCCAATGCGTCCTGCTATCTTCCGCTGACGCGGAAACATCAGCCACGCGCCCGGATCATTTACAGCCTCGCCGATCTCCACAGCTTGCGGCTGGCGCGCGAGGCGGCGGTCGAGAAGCGCGACGATCTGGCGCGGCACAGCGAATGGCTGAAACAACAGGAATTCTGGTGCGCCGCGCAAGCCGACGCGGTCGTCACCCATTCGCCCGTCGAAAAAGACTTTCTGCAACGGCATATGCCGTCAAGAAAAATCGTGGTCGCGCCGTGGCGTGTCGCCCCCCATCCCACCGCCGCAAGCTTTTCCGAGCGCCGCGGGATCGGCTTCCTCGCCCATTTCGCCCACAAGCCGAATGTGGACGCCGCCCGCTTGCTGGTCGGAACGATCATGAAGGCGGTCTGGGAGAAGGAGCCGTCCATGACCTGCACGCTCGCCGGCAGCGACATGCCGGACTCCCTGCGCGAGCTGGCGAGCGATAAAATCATCGTTCTCGGCCCCGTCGGCGACCTCGGGGAGTTTTTCGATCGCGTGCGCCTGACGGTCGCGCCAATGGCCTATGGCGCCGGGATCAAAGGCAAGGTTCTGGAAAGTTTCGCCGCCGGCGCGCCCTGCGTCTGCACGCCCATCGCGGCGGAAGGGCTCGATCTTCGGCCTGCCCTCGCACGGTTTCTCCACAGCAAAGTCGCCGACATGGCGGAAGCGATCGTCGCGCTCCACAATGACGAAAAACTGCATCGGGAAACGGTTGCCGCCGGACTCGATTTCATCCGTGGCGCCACCAGCGAGGCAAAAGTGGACGCCGCGCTCGCGCTGGCCGCCGACGTTCCGGCCCCGAAAGGCGGCGGCCAGGCGAACGATCAGACCGCCTCGGTTTGATCTCGCCTCACGCCCCGGCAAAAGCCCGCGTCGCGGCGAGCCATTCGCGCGCGCGCGCTTCAGGGTCGGGGTTGAGCGTGATGTCGGTGACCACCGCCGCGCTTTGCGCGCCGGCTTTCAGCGCCTCGACCGCCCGCTCGGGGGTCAGGCCGCCGATGGCGACCAGCGGCAGATCGCCGATCTTCTGCTTCCACAAGCCGATCTTTTCCAACCCCTGCGGCGCCCAGGGCATTTTTTTCAAAATCGTGGGAAAGATCGGGCCGAGCGCGACATAATCGGGCGCGGCGGCGAGCGCCTGTTGCAATTCCGCCTCGTCATGGGTGGAGACGCCGAATTTGACGCCGGCGCGTTTGAGCGCGGCGACATCAGCGCACAAAAGGTCGTCCTGTCCGAGATGGACGAAATCGCAATTCAGCTCCAGCGCGAGGCGCCAAAAGTCGTTGACGATCAACTGCGCGCCGGCTTGCCGGCACAGGTCGCGCGCCTGAGCGATCTGGGCGCGCAAATCGTTTCTTTCCGCGTTCTTCACCCGCAACTGGACCAATTTCACGCCGCAGGGCAGCAGGTGGCGCAGCCAGTCGACGTGATCGACGATCAGATAGAACGGGTCGAAATTCATGAGAAAGCCTGGCCGATGACCGGCGTCGAGGGCGCGGCCATGTCGCGCGGCTCGATCGGCTGGGCCAGGAAGGCGGCGCGGCCGGCCTCGCAGGCGGCGGCGAAGGCCCGCGCCATGGCGATCGGATCGCCGGCGCGCGCGATCGCCGTATTGAGCAGAACCGCGTCATAGCCCAATTCGAACGCCTGGGCCGCCTGCGATGGGGCGCCGATCCCGGCGTCGATCACCAGGGGCGTGTCAGGGAAACGGGCGCGCATCGCCCTGAGCGCAAAAACATTGTTCAGGCCCCTGCCCGAGCCGATCGGCGCGCCCCAGGGCATCAAGACCTTGCAGCCGGCGTCGAGCAGCTTTTCCGCGACCTTCAAATCGTCGGTGGTGTAGGGAAAGACGGCAAAACCTTCGTCGATGAGGATGCGCGCCGCCTCGACCAGACCGAAGACATCGGGCGCCAAAAGGTCCTCGTCGCCGATCACCTCCAGTTTGATCCAGTTGGTCCCGAAAAGCTCGCGCGCCATCCGGGCGGTGGTCACCGCCTCCTTCACCGTGCGGCAGCCGGCGGTATTGGGCAGGACCCGCAGCCCCAGGGAGCGGATCAGGCCCCAAAAAGTCTGACCCGCGCGCCCTCCGCCGGCCTCGCGGCGCAAGGAGACGGTGACGATTTCCGCGCGCGAGGCGGCGAGCGCCTCTGCGAGGATCGCCGGCGAGGGATATTGCGCGGTTCCGACCAGCAGGCGCGAGCCCAGTTCCACGTCGTAAAGGCGAAGGGGATCGTTCATCGCTCAACCTCCCTGACGCGGGGTCAGGATCTCGACCTTGTCGCCTTCGGAAAGGCGGCACGGCCGGCGGTCCTTGGCGCGCACGAATGTTTCGTTGACCGCGGTCGCGACGAATTCGCGCGAAAAGTCGAGCTCCTCGATCAGCGCGGCGAGATCAGACGACTTCACGTCGCGCGTCTCCCCATTGACCACGATTTTCATCCATGACCTCCGGAAAATAGCCGTTCTCCAGCACGATCCGCGCGGCGCGGCTGGCGAGCGCCGGCGACAGCAGGAAACCGTGGCGGTAGAGCCCGTTCAGATAAAGCCGGCGCCCCTCGCGCACGATTCGCGGCAGATTGTCCCAGAAACTCGGCCGCACGTCGGAGCCGGTTTCGACCACTTCGGCCTCGCCAAAGGCCGGATGGATGGCGAAGGCCGAATTGACCAGTTCGACGATCGAGCGCGCGGTGACGCGAGCGCGCTCCTCGTTTTCGATCATGGTGGCGCCGACCATGAACGTCCCGTCGGCGCGCGGAACCACATAGACCGGATGGCGCGGGTGAAGCATGCGCACCGGCCGGGCAAGTTTTACGTCCGACGAGCGCACGATCATCATCTCGCCCTTGACCCCGCGCAGGCCGGAAAGCTTGGGCTTGGCGGAATAGCCGCGACAGTCCAGGACCCAATCGCAATTGTCCGGCAGGGTCGCGGCGTCCACGCCATAATGAAGCGTCACATTGGGCTCAGCGGCGAGTTTTTGGGCGAGTGCGGCGAGCGCGGAGCGCGGCTCCAGATGGGCCTCTTCCTCGAAATAGAGCGCGGTGGAGAAATTTTCCGAAAGATCGGGCTCCAGGGCGGCGAGGCCGGCGCGGTCCAGGGTCACGAAATGCGAGGTGCGCCGCGAAAATTGCAACAGCTCGGCGCGGTCGCGCTCGGGCGCCACCACGACGCTGCCGCGCCGCTCGGCGAGCGGAACCGCCCTGGTCCAGAAATCCAGCGCCTCGGCGCCGAGACTCGCGACGATCGGCTCGGTGGATTCGGCTTCGCACCAGGGCGCGATCATGCCGCCGGCGTAAAAGGAGCAGCCCCGTCCGGGACCGTCGCTCTTTTCAATGATTTCAATGGCGATATCGGAACCCGCCGCTTGTCCGCGCGCGAAAAGTTCGTAGGCGGCGGTCAACCCCGCCGCGCCGGCGCCGATGACGCGAATGCGCATTTTGCCCTCGCTCTCCCACCCCATGGGCTGAACCCGGACGGAAACGCGCGTAGGCGAAGCAGGCTTCGTTTCGCGCCATCCCTCCGCCAGTGCGAACTGGATCAGGTGCGGCGGCCCGACATCGAGCCGCCTGAGGGTCGCCGGGCGGTCATTCGACGCCGCCGGCCTCTCAGCCCCAAAGTGCGATTTCTCTCGCGGGGCTCCCCTTGGCCACGAGCGATTTATGTGTCGCCCGCCCCGCCCCGTCAAGTGACCTGACGCCGCGGCCTTCACTTTGCCTGCGGCGGTCCGCCGCGGGCGGCGCCAGACTTGCATGAAAAGATCGGCTTTGACGCCGAGCTTGGATTATGTTTAGAACTGTTCCAAGAATTCTTCTAATATTCGGAGCGGCCGAAAGCGCCGGAAGGAAAGTGCGGGGAATGCAAAGCGCGGTCCATCAAGAACCAAAACTGCAAGAACCAAAACTGCAAGAACCAAAACTGCAAGAACCAAAACTGCCGGCCGGGCGGCGCCCTGCCGCGCGGCCAACTTTCGACTGGAAGGACGGCGCCCTGGCGCGGCTGGTGCGCGAGAAGCTCCGCACCGTCGATCTGCGTCCGACCCGCCAGCGCATCAGTCTGGCGAGCCTGATTTTCGTCGCCGGCGACCGCCATGTGACGGTGGACCAGTTGTTCGAAGAAGCCAAGGCCTTGCGCATGCCGCTGTCGCGCGCCACGGTTTATAACACCCTGCATCAATTCGTGGCGGCGGGTCTGGTGCGCGAAATCGCGCTCTACGGCTCAAAAGTCTGGTACGACACCAAGACCGGCTCGCATTGTCATTTTTACGACGAAGCCAAGGCCGATCTGTTCGACATGGCCGAGGATGTCGCCAAACAGCTCGCGATCGTCCCGCCCAAAGGCAAAAAGATCGTCGGCGTGGATGTCATCGTCCGGCTGGCGGACGACGACGACGCGACCGAGTGACCGGAGCGCAGGCTTAGGGCGCGTTCGCAAATCAAAGAGTCGAACGCGCTCGGCTATGTCATTGTTTTGCCGCATATTCTGATCCGAAAAGTCTATCAACTTTTCGGGAATATGCTCTAGAACGCGTTTTTGGTCGAAAGCACCGAGAACGGCGTCATCGCCAGGATTTTCAGGTCGAACCGGATCGACCAGTTCTCGATGTAATAGAGATCGTGGGCGACGCGCTGCTCGATCTTCTGCAGCGTGTCGGTCTCGCCCCGCCAGCCGTTGACCTGGGCCCAGCCGGTGATGCCCGGCTTCACGCGATGACGGGCGAAATAGCCCTCGACGGCCTCATCGTAGAGCAGGCCCGCCGCCGCGCCTTTCAGCGCATGGGGACGCGGACCGACCAGCGACAGATCGCCGAGCAGGACATTGAACAATTGCGGCAATTCATCCAACGACCATCGGCGGATGAAGGCGCCGAAAGGGGTGACGCGCGGATCGTCGCGGGTGACCAGCCGGGATGCGTGGGCGTCGCATTGCTCCACATACATCGAGCGGAATTTGAAGACCGCGAATTTCTCGTTGTTGAAGCCATAGCGCGTCTGCCTGAACAGCGCCGGCCCCGGCGAGGACAGTTTTACGCCCAGAGCGACCGCCGCCAGGACCGGCGACAGAGCCAGGATCAGCAGCGTGGCCGCGACGCGGTCGAACAGGGCCTTGAGCGCGGAATCCCAGTCCGAGATCGGCTTGTCGAACACCGGCAGGAACGGCACGTCGCCGATATATTGATAGGCGCGGTCGCGCAGTTTGAGCCGGCTGCCGAGCGCGGAAATGCGAATGTCCACCGGCAGGGTCCATAGTTTCTTGAGAATCTGGAGAATGCGCGTCTCGGCGGCGGCCGGGATGGCGATGATCAGCAGATCGACCTTCTGCTTGCGGCAGAAGGCTTCGAGATGGTCGAACGAGCCGAGAAAGGCGTAATCCGCGATCTGATCGGGCAGCCGCTCGCGGCAGCGATCGTCGAACAGGCCGAGAATCGCCAGCGCGCCCCTGCCCGACCGCTCAAGGCGGCGGATGGTTTCGAGGGCATGCTGGCCGCCGCCGACGATCACCGTGCGCCGCGCGAGCCGGCCCCGCCGCGTCCAGGTCTTCACGGCCATGGCGAATCCGGCGCGCGCGAAAACGCCTGCGGCCCAGCCGCCGCAGAACCACGCCAGAACCCAGCCCCGCAGAAGGTCCGGCGCGCCGAAACCTGTGATCACGGCGCCCGTCGTCCACAGCGCGAGCGCGCCGCCCAGCGCCACGGCCAGGTTCAGGGTCTGGCGCGGGAAATCGCCGATCGCGCGGACGGTATAGGCCCAGCGCGCCCGGAGCGCGAGAATGGCCAGCACGGTCACCACGGCGAGGCTGGCCGCGAGCGGGCCAGCGTCCAGCGATTGCGGCGCGGCTTGCGCCCGATAAGTCGCGAAACCGCTCGCAGGAATGTTGAGAACGTCGAACAGCAGGAGCGCGCCGACCAGCAAGGGTTGCGAGATGCGCGCGTCCGGCGGCGTCACTTGGCGCGCGGCTTCGCCGCCGGAAGCCAGACCGCGCGCCAAAGCCCGGCTCAGGTCCACGACATGAAAGGCCGGCCTCCCCCGCGTGTCGGCGGTTGCGTCGGAATTTTGGGCAAGCGGGGAGGAAAGGCGTTGCGCGCTACGCATGGTCGACCGAAATCCGTTGACGCCGGGCCGTCGGCCCGCAAGCGCCAATCTAAAATCTTTGTGTAAATGGCGCGTTGAACTGAAAGCGGGGATTTGGCCGCGAAAGCGCGGCGGCTCGCCGGGTCGGCCCCGCCAGGCCATCCGCCCTGGGCCGATCGGGAGCCACACGCGGCGGAATACGGTGAAAATGCAGTGAAACCACCGCTTTGCAAGACGCCAGGCGGCGCGCGCCGGCGCCTTCGCCGCTTGAGGTTTTGTTTACCTTGCCGGACGATTATCCAGAAAAGCCCATCCACGCCTTGGCGGCATGTTTCGCATGACTTTTTTCACCCGGTTCTCGTGCGCTTGCGGCCTTGCCCTCGTCGTCCCGTTCGCCGCGGCGGGCGCCGCCAGAGCCGGCGACTGGCGCTTTTGCGTCGGCGTCGCGCCGACCTCCCACGAAACGGTGATCACCGACATTTTCGCCAGCCCCGAAGAAAGCGCGCGGCTGGAGCGCCGTTTCGAGGCCTATTATCGCGGGCGGGACGGCCGCGCCCTCACCTTCCAATGCCCGCGCGGCTATGACGATCGAACCCAGGCCCTCAACGCCCAGACCACGGCGCTGCAATTCGACCAGCAGATGGGATTCGCCGTGAGCAATCTCGGCGCCGCCAGGGTCGCGGCCATCGTCGGCGGAGACAATTGATACGGGTTCTCATACGAATTCCGAATGAATCGTTCGGAATTCGTATTCCATTGGCGCGAAAATCCCCTCGCGAATTGAAGAATTTTCGCGCCATGACGTTTCCGCGGATTGCGAAGCAATCTTGCGGAAACCGTATCATTGACGAGAACCCGTGAGGAGCGAATGCGACGCCGAGCTGATGCGAGGAACCTTGACGATCGCGACGAGTCGCGATCGTCAAGGCGCGGTATGAGTTTTTCGCTCAATCCGGGACCAGGATGAAGATGAGCAGAAAAACGCCGAAGACTACGAAAAGCCCGATCAGACCCATGGCGATCAGGCGATCGTCGGGACTTACCGTCCTTCCAAGTCCGAAGGCCGGAATGACTTCGGGCCTTTCCGCTTCCGTGTCGCGCGCCGGCGCCTGAACGTCTTCCCGCGCGACGGCAGGGAGCGTTTCGGTCTGTTTCGGCCGGGCCGCCGGCGCCGGTTTCGGCGGAGCCTTGGGGCGCGGCGGGGCTTCGATCCGCCGCGGCGGGGCCTGCGGCGCCTCCGTTCCGCCCATCGCCTTTTCGCGCCCGAACCGGCCCTGAACCAGGACGAAAATCCCGCAGGCCAGCGGCAGAACCAGAGCGAGCGCAGGCGCCTGCGCATCGATCCAGCCCGCGAACAGGGGATCGTGGGCGATCATGCCGCCCGCCACCCAGCCCAGCAGCCCGGCGCCGAGATCGACAAGCCAGGGATAGGCCCGCATGAGCATCGAGAATCCGAAGCTGCCGAAGACGATCAGGGGAATGCTCAGGGCAAGGCCGAAAACCAGCAGCCAGACGCTGCCGCCCGAAACCGCCGCCACCGCCACCACATTGTCGAGGCTCATCGCGGCGTCGGAGACGATGATGATTCCGGCCGCGGCGAGCATATTGGCCTCGCTGCGCGCCGAACCCGCGGGCGCCTCCCCTTCGTCCCCCTCGTTCATCAGATTGAGCGCGATGACGAGCAAGGGGAAGGCGCTCAGCAGCTGCACGAACGGCAGCGTCATCAATTCGCTGGTCATCAGGGTCAGGAACACCCGCAGCGAAATCGCGCCCGCCGCGCCGGCCCATGCCGCGCGCCGCGCCTGTTCGGGCGGCAGGTGGCGGCAGGCGAGCGCGATCACCAGCGCATTGTCGCCGGACAGCAGCAGATCGAGAAAAATGATCTGGACTATGACTCCGAGCGAAGCGGCGGTGGCGGCTCCATCCATGGCGAATCTTCCTGTTCAGGCCCTTTTCTTGCAGGCCCTTTTCTTGCCGTTGGCCCTCGCTTCTGAAGAAGCGAGGGCGCCCGCCGGCGTCAGCCGGCCAAGTGTTTTTCCCCGACCGGCCAGTCGGCGCGGACGCCTATTGCCCTTTTCAAGGTCAATTGGCGTCATTTCGCGCCCGTCGCGGCCGTCGCCTCGGGCGGGCCGGATTTCAGCGCCTTGAGGAAGGCGGCGTCCGGGGCCAGAAGCAGCACCGGCCCGCTGTCGGCCAGCGCCTTACCGTAGGACTGAAGCGAGCGATAGAAGGCGTAGAATTTCGGATCGCCCTTCTGCACGTTGGACAGGACGATATTGCCCTCGCCATCGCCCTCGCCGCGCGTGATCTGCGCCTGGCGTTGCGCTTCCGAAAGGATGACCGTGCGCTCGCGGTCGGCCTTCGCGGTGATTTCCTGCGCCCATTGCTTGCCTTCGGCGCGCAAAAGCTGCGCCTGGCGGTGACGCTCCGACTTCATTCGGTCGTAGATCGCCTGACTGGTTTCAAGCGGCAGGTCGGCGCGATGCAGGCGCACCTCGACGACATCGAGGCCGAGCGGCGCGAATTTCGTTTTCACGTCCTCATGAACCTTTTTGACGATCGCCGGGCAATTCGCCGAAAGCAGGGTCGGGAGATCGATCTGACCGAATTCGCGGCGCATCGCCGTATCCACCGACAAGGCTAGCTGGGCGCGCGCCGTGTCCATCGACTGGAGGCTCTGATAGAAGCGCAGCGGATCGGTGATGCGAAAGCGCGTATAGACCTGGGCCACGATGCGCTTCTGATCGCCAAGAATGACCTGTTCCGAGGGCGGCTCAAGCAATTGCAGCCGGGTGTCGAAAATCGTCACCGAATCGATGAACGGGAGCTTGGTCTTGAGCCCCGGCGTCCGGACCACGGCGACCGGCGCGCCCATGCGGATCACCAGGGCGCTTTCCCATTGATTGACGGTGTAATAGCTCGACAGGGCGACGAATGTCGCGATCGCCAGGACCGCCACCAGCACAATCAGCGTCTTTTTCATTTGCCGGCCCCCGTCGAACCCGCCGGGGCCTCGCTCGCTTGCGTTTGCGCCGGCTGGGGCTTGATCTCGGAGAGCGGCAGATAAGGCGCCAGCGGCAGCGCCCCGCGCCCGGTGGAATCGAGGATCACCCGCGACGATTTGCCCAGCAGCGCGTCCATATTTTGAAGATAGAGGCGCCAGGACGTGACCGTCGGCGCGTTCGCATAGCTACGATAGATCGCCGAATATTTGCCGGCCTCGCCCTGCGCGAGATTGATCGTCTGCGACTTGTAGGCTTCGGCCTCCTGGACTATTCGCACGGCGTCGCCGCGGGCGCGCGGCAGAATGTCGTTGGCGTAGGCCTGGGCGTCGTTGCGCGAGCGCTCCTGATCGGCGCGGGCGCGCTGGACGTCGTTGAAGGCGTCGATCACCGCGCCGGGCGGATCGACCCGGTTCAACTGAACCTGCACGACCCGAATCCCAGCCCCTTCGCGGTCGAGCACGCTTTGCAGCAGGTCCGCCGTCTGATCCACGACCTGACGGCGCTTGTCCGACAGCACGCCCTGGATCGGCGTCCGGCTCACCACTTCGCGCAGGGCGCTTTCGGCCGTGACCCGCAGCGCCGTCTCGGGATCGGCGACATTGAACAGAAACTGCCCAGCGTCCTTGATCTGCCATAGCAGGTCCGCGTCGGCCTCAAGGAGGTTCTCGTCGCCGGTCAGCATCTCCCGGTCGCGCCCGCTCGGCGGCCCGCCATTGGGCGGCAGGCCGAGCAGCATCTGGCGAATCTGGGTGACTTTCGGCAACATCACGCTTTCGATCGGCCAGGGCGCATGGAAATGCAGGCCGGGCGCGGTCGTCGCCGCCCAGGCGCCGAAACGGAGGACGACGCCCTGCTCGTCGGGCTGGACCTTGTAGACTCCGGTCGAACCCCAGACCGCGAACATCAGGGCCGCCAGCAACGCCCAGCCGCGCCGATCGAGCGTCGGAGGCTTCAGAAAAGCGAGAAACTTCTCCCGAACGCCGTCATCCGATGCTTCCCCTGGCTGTTCAGGCGTCTCTTCCATTGCGTGTCCCGTCCATCCCCCCGATCGCGCCGGCTGAAGCGGCCCCGCGCTCTTATCATGGCGCGGGAGCCGTTTCGACAAAAATACGCGCGTCATAAAATCGCGAAAGCCTGCGCCGCGATACTGGACAGCCCCACTTCGCTTTGCTACACACCCCACGCTTCGACGGCGCGGACAAAACCTCGCCGGCGTTTCGATGGGCGCTTAGCTCAGTTGGTAGAGCAGCTGACTCTTAATCAGCGGGTCGTAGGTTCGAGCCCTACAGCGCCCACCATCGAAAAAACGCGTCAGATTAAAATGTTGCCGATAAATGCCTGATCGCGGAAGCGACGTCGGGTTCTCGCGGTTTGCAAACGGTTTGCAAAATCTATTTGCGCTTCGATGGATCCCGACCGATCAACCTAGCGGTTTGATGACCTACAATTCGTCGGCAAATCGAAGAGATTTCCGCCGCCAAAATCAAGACGAACTTCAAACATGACCGACAAAGCGCTTTTAGCGAGACTCGCCAAGCCAAAAAAAACGCCGAAATTCGGCGTTTTTTGCACTTTAGCCAACGTGATGCGCTTGAAAGCTCATTCCACAAAAACGGGCATCGCACCAACCGGGTTCGTAGGTTCGCGTGATCCCGCCGAATCGGATTCATGATGCTCGGCCTTTGACCCAAATGCATCTTGAAGTGTGGACACATATTTCTGCATACGCTCGCCATCGACCTCATTCGTCAAAACCGTGTATGGGTTCATAGGCGTGGCAAGCACGCTGGCCATCCGCTCGGCGAGCCACACTGCGTCAAGACGATTCATATGCTTTCCCCACAATAATTTTAACCTTATAGTCAGAATCAACTTAACATCGGGTTAAGCGACTGTCATGTGATTCGTTATTGCCAAGCGTTCAATTAAAGGTTACCACTAATGAAATCCACGAAAATAAAATTTCCTGAGCTATTTTTTTACCTTGTCGCCCCTATTGGCACAGATTTAGACGAGGTTAATGGATGCCTAGGATCGAAACTTGCCAGTCTCGGATATCATGTTGAACCGATACACATAACTGACATACTAAAAGTTGTTGATGCAAATATTCCTTCAGACTTCCTGTCTGAATACGATCGGTATGATAAGCTAATATCTCATTCTAACAATCTTCGTAGCTCATTCGATGATGATGCTATACTTGCAAAGCTTGCATTCTTCCTTATCCAAGATAGACGAAATAAACTTTCTTCCGATGTTCTGCCGAAATATAACGGTATCGCCTACATAATCCGGCAGTTCAAAAGGCCAGAGGAAATAGAGCTTTTTAGGAGCGTCTATGGCCAGCACGTTTTCCAAATATCCGCCTACGCGGATCAGGATATCCGCAAAGCCAGGCTCATTAAACTTTTAAGAGACAAAGACCACCATAAAATACGAAGCGACGATTTTGAATTAGATGCGACAAAATTAATTCGTCGAGACGAACATGAAGCGCTTGTTCCGCATGGACAACGTATACGAGATTTGTTTCCGTTAGCAGATGTTTTCATAGATACCGAAACATGCGAAACGACCAAGGCCACACTTTCTCGCTTTCTCGATCTTATTTTTGGCAACAATTTTTATTCCCCGTCTCGTGAAGAGTACGGGATGTACATTGCAAAATCTGCTTCATTGAGGTCACTTGATTTATCTAGACAAGTTGGTGCCGCAATTTGCGATCCGAAAGGACACATAAAGACGCTCGGCTGCAACGAAGTTCCTAGTCCTCGCGGAGGAACGTACTGGTGCGACGACGAAGGAGACGCGAGAGAGTACATAAGCAAATTTGATACAAACGAAGATTTTAAGTATCGGATGCTTTCTGATACGCTTCTTCATTTATCCGAGGTTGGCGTGGTCGATGAAAAATATACAAAAATCGACGCCCGCGCATTCTTGAAACAGATATACGACGACACGAATATCTTTCTCGAAAAAAAATTGATGATGATGGATGTCATTGAATATGGCCGGATCATACACGCCGAAATGAACGCAATTACCGATGCTGCCAGAGAAGGCATCAGCATAAAAGATAGCATCCTATATTGCACTACATTTCGATGCCATTTATGTGCAAAGCACATAATTTCGTCAGGTATAAAGACGGTTGTCTATATAGAACCATATCCAAAAAGCTATGCTACCGAATTATACAAAGACGATATTGCGTTGAAACGAGAAAAAATATCCGCTGAAGGACGTATTTATTTCGTCCCGTTCATCGGCATCTCGCCTAACCGTTATCGGGACTTTTTCGAGAAAGGTAAGCGAAAAGACTCCCAGGGACGCGCGAAGGAATGGTCACAGGACAAGCCAATGCCGATATTGAATGTGACTGGCACGGAATATATCGTGACGGAAAACGACCACCTCAAAGTTCTTATTAACGAGTTTGGCAAGAAGGGCCTCTTAGTTCCGGGGGCAAACCCTTCTTCACCCGGCTAGCTTTGAAAATGAGCGGTCGCGCGCGGCGGACGAATTGAAGGGTCAGTCGGTTTGCAAAATGCTCCTAAGCTATTGTTTTCAATTGCGCCGTTTTCGGAACGGTTTGCGGCTAAGTCATTGTTTCAATAGGCATCATTTTTGCCTCTTAATCAGCGGGTCGTAGGTTCGAGCCCTACAGCGCCCACCATCGAAACCAAATGGTTAGCGATAAAATCTAATCCTGAACTTCAAGCTGAGAAAGCTGTCCGGGGCACAGGGTCCAGCGTGAGCTTCCTTCGCCGCCCAGGCCGGCCGCATGCGTTCCCGCGCCAATGTTTCCGTCCGGACAAGCCCAATCCATTTCCCGTCACGGGCGGCGCGAGCTGGGATATCACGATATCGGGCGTGTCAGATGAACTCGACGCCAATTTGCGTCGCCTTCCGCCACACGACGCGGCAGAAGCGCGGCGCGGCGCCGTTTTGAACCGGATCGAATCGATCCGGAACGCCAATGGGGCTCTCCACGACGAGTCGCGCGCCAAGTTCCGAGATATCGTGGATCGTGCAATCAATCGCCGCTCGGAGGCCACGAAAGCTGATTTGCGCGCCTTTGAACACTCGTCGACGGGAAATCCGTCTCCTTTGCGTCGCTCCGGGAACTTCCATCGCCGTCGAATCCAATATGGCTCCCTTAACGCCGAATAGTCGGATTAAGGCTCCAGTCGCTTGCGCGGAGCTTGCAGGAACCGACATTGGAAAGGGCCAGGAGCTTGTTCCGGCCAAACCACTCAAACGGTTCAAATTCCACGGGAGCGATCCGGCAGGCGCGCCGAACAACGCATCGGGGATGGCGACAGGGCGCACGCGGCGTCTGGCTTTCCGGATTTCCATCGTCGCGCCGCGGCTCGCCATGACGGCGACCAGCGCGATTTTCGCTGAGGCGATGCCTGTTCCGGCCGACGCGACATGTTATGATGCTTGTTATGATGCTTGGCGTTTGGAACGCCCGCAGAGGCGTCGAGGGAGGAAGCTGATCATGTGCGCGCCGTTGCCGTTTCAGATCGTCGAACTGTTGCCGGACGAGAAAGCGCTGGTGAAAGTCGGGGACTATACCGAGGTAGCGATCCTGAACGTGATCGACGATCCGCAGGTTGGCGATTTCGTGATCCTTCACGGGAAGATCGCCGTGGCCAGGATCGACCCGCAAGAGGCCCTGGAAATGCTGGCGAGCCTGGGAGTCGAAGCGCCAGTCGCGGTCCGGACGCAAGCCCCCGCGGGGTGAGCGCGGCCAAGGAAATCGCAAGCAAGGAAATCGCAAGACTGGCGGGCCGCGCCCGACAAAGATGAGCACTATGTCTACGCCATAGCCCTATGACAAAATGATTTATGGGCTGCATGCGGTTCGATAATCCGTGCCTGGCCTTGCGCAGCAACAGCGAAGATCGGCGAGAATGGATTGAGGAATGGCGCGAGCGAAACAGTGGGCTGCACTGCCCGCGCGGCGCGCCCAGAACCGCTGAGCGCAGCGGAGAGGGCAGGCGGTCGTCGCGGCTTGCGAGCCCTTTATCCACGATGTTATGAAGCCGCGCTACCTACCGCAAGTGAGGCCGACCGAGTGGAACTGTGTGATAGATATTCACGGCGCATGGGCGGCCGGATGCTATCGCTCGAACCACCCCGGGGATCGCGGGAGGCCCATTTTGTCAAACCGGCCCCGACGCGGCTCAAACGAATTTGAACTCGGACGCCGTCAACTGATTCATTTCTACTCCCGCTAGCGTCAGCGTCCGCCCGCCTCCTAGATCGATCAAGGTGTTGGCTCCCGATTGGGTCACATGGCTCGACAGCGTTGCGAAATTCGTCCAGGTGTTCGCAAGATTGGACAGATCGACGACGTCGGACGAACCAAACCCCTGGATAGTGTTCATCCCGCTCAGCCCGTTGATGAGGCTGAACGTGTCAGAGCCGCCGCCGCCGTTGATGGTGTCGCCATAGGACGCGATCTCGAAATAGTCCGCGCCCGCCGTGCCGGTGTCCGTCTGGTAGGCGGCGTTCGCCAGGATCGTCGCCGTCTCGCCCGTGCCTGAGGAATTGGAGATCGTCACGCCCGAGAGGTTGAGGACGCTTCCCGAGCCAGCTATGACGACGCCGCTCTTGCCATCGAGGTCGATCGTCGAGACGCCGTTGGTCGTCGAATTGAAATTCGTCTGCCCGATGAAGGCGTTGTTGACGCCGGCGACAATCTTGCCCGCGCCGCCTGTGTCGGAGACCGCGTTGTACCAGCCGGAGGTGGCGTTATCGACCTCGAAGACGTCGTTCCCGCCGCCGCCGTTGATGGTGTCGCCATAAGACGCGATCTTAAAATAATCGGCGCCCGCCGTGCCCGTGACGGTCTGGTAGGCGGCGTTCGTCAGGATCGTCGCCGTCTCGCCCGCGCCTGAGGAATCGGCGATCGTCACGCCCGAGAGGTTGAGGGTGCTCCCCGAGCCCGCGATCACGACGCCGCTCTTGCCATTGAGGTCGATCGTCGAGACGCCATTGCCGCTGGCGAAGGCGCTCAGCCCGATGAAGGCGTCGTTGACGCCGGCGACGATCTTGCCCTCGCCGCCTGTGTCGGAGACCGCGTTGTACCACTCGGAGGTGGCGTTATCGACCTCGAAGACGTCGTTCCCGCCGCCGCCGTTGATGGTGTCGCCATAGGACGCGATCTTAAAATAATCGGCGCCCGCCGTGCCCGTGACGGTCTGGTAGGCGGCGTTCGTCAGGATCGTCGCCGTCTCGCCCGCGCCTGAGGAATCGGTGATCATCACGCCCGAGAGGTTGAGGGCGCTCCCTGAGCCCGCGATCACGACGCCGCTCTTGCCATTGAGGTCGATCGTCGAGACGTCATTGCCGCTGGCGAAGGCGCTCAGCCCGATGAAGGCGTCGTTGACGCCGGCGACGATCTTGCCCTCGCCGCCTGTGTCGGAGATCACGTTGTACCACTCGGAGGTGGCGTTATCGACCTCGAAGACGTCGTTCCCGCCGCCGC
This sequence comes from uncultured Pseudomonadota bacterium, assembly GCA_963703385.1. GTDB lineage: Bacteria > Pseudomonadota > Alphaproteobacteria > Rhizobiales > Beijerinckiaceae > Rhodoblastus. The sequence goes on along the minus strand of OY969816.1, from coordinate 1,165,051 downwards.
CGTTGATGGTGTCGCCATAGGACGCGATCTTAAAATAATCGGCGCCCGCCGTGCCCGTGACGGTCTGGTAGGCGGCGTTCGTCAGGATCGTCGCCGTCTCGCCCGCGCCTGAGGAATCGGTGATCATCACGCCCGAGAGGTTGAGGGCGCTCCCTGAGCCCGCGATCACGACGCCGCTCTTGCCATTGAGGTCGATCGTCGAGACGCCATTGCCGCTGGTGAAATTCGTCAGCCCGATGAAGGCGTCGTTAACGCCCGCGAAGATTTTGCCCAAGCCGCCTGTGTCGGAGATCGCGTTGTACCACCCGGAAGTGGCGTTATCGACCTCGAAGACGTCGTTCCCGCCGCCGCCGTTGACCGTGTCGCCATAGGACGCGATCTCGAAATAGTCCGCGCCCGCCGTGCCCGTGACGGTCTGGTAGGCGGCGTTCGTCAGGATCGTCGCCGTCTCGCCCGCGCCTGAGGAATCGGAGATCGTCACGCCCGAGAGGTTGAGGGCGCTCCCCGAGCCCGCGATCACGACGCCGCTCTTGCCATCGAGGTCGATCGTCGAGACGCCGTTGGTCGTCGAATTGAAATTCGTCAGCCCGATGAAGGCGTTGTTGACGCCGGCGACAATCTTGCCCGCGCCGCCTGTGTCGGAGATCGCGTTGTACCACCCGGAGGTCGCATTATCGACCTCGAAGACGTCGTTCCCGCCGCCGCCGTTGACCGTGTCGCCATAGGACGCGATCTTGAAATAATCGGCGCCCGCCGTGCCCGTGACGGTCTGGTAGGCGGCATTGGCAAGAATGGGCGGTTCGACAGTCACCGCCATGCTGCCCGTCGCCGTGTCGCCAAGCTGGTCCTGCACGGTGTAGCTAATGGTGTCTGAACCGGTCCTTGGCGCCTGATAGGTCGCGACGCCGTTTGAAAGGCTCACCGCCCCGTTGGTTGCGGAAACCGCCGTTAGGGTCTCGGTGTCGCCGGCCACCCCTGGCTTCACCAAGGACGTCAGCAGGCTGGTGATGGCCTCGCTCTGGCCATAACCGATGGTCAGCGTTCCATTTGCCGCAGTCGGACCGGGATCTATGTTCACTGCCACGTTGCCGGTCGCCACATCGCCGAGTTGATCCTGCACGGTGTAGTTGATCGTATCCGACCCGGTTGTCGGGGCGACATAGGTCGCAATACCATTTGACAGTGTCGCCGTCCCATTCGTCGCCGAGACCGCCGTCAGGGTTTCAGTGTCGCCGGCAAGGCCCGGCGCGACCAAGCCGTTCAGCAGGGTGGTGATGGTCTGCGTCTCCCCATGGCCAATCGTCAGCGCGCCGTTGGCCGCGGCCGGGCCGGGATCGACCGTCACCGCGACGCTGCCCGTCGCCACGTCGCCGAGTTGATCCTGCACGGTATAGGAGACGGTGTCCGAGCCGTTCGCCGGGGCCTGGTAGGTGACGACGCCGTTCGACAGGCTCGCTGTCCCGTTCGTCGCCGAGACCGCCGTCAGCGTCTCGACATCACCGGCAAGCCCGGGCGTGACCAGACCATTGAGCAAGCTGGTGACGGTTCCACTTTGGCCGTGGCCGATGGTCAGCGTTCCATTCGCCGCCGTCGGGCCGGCATCCAATTGGACAGCGGCCGTCTCGGCGATGCTGCCGCCATTCGCCTCACTGATCGTATAGGAGACATTGTCCATCGCGCTGGACGAGATCGTCGCCGGCGCGGTGTACAGGATTTGCTGCCCGCCGCTCGTGGTCGCGCCGAGAGAAACGGTTCCCAAGGCCCCCGAAGTCTGCGTCAAGGTCAAAGCATCGCCCGCAACCGCGGGCTGGACGAGACCAACGACGGTCGATTGCCCTTTTTCCACAGTCGAGGGCGTCGACGCTTCAAAAGTCGGATTCGCGCCGGAACTGACGACGTCGATGGCTGAAATATGCGTGTCCGCGTTCAAGGCCGCGAGATTCGCGTCGATATTCGCCGCCGTGTCGGAAACGACGACCTGGTAATTCCCGACGATCGAATTGAGCGCCGTCGAATCATCCAACGCCTGCGCCACGGTCAAAGTTAAGGTCGGCGTGCCGCTGTCGGTGAGTGAAATCGACGAGAGATTTGGCAGGAGGTTCAATTCGTCGATGACCGCAGCGACATTGGCGGCGGAATCGGTAATGGCAATGGAAAAATTGGCGTTTGAGATCGCATCAAGCACGTTGGAACCTGACGCGGCGTCCGCCGCATCCAATGCCAAAATCGGCGTCCCACTGTCCGTAAGCACGATAGACGCGAACTGCCCGTTTTGATTCAGCGCCGAAAAATTCGCCGATATGTTCGCGGCGCTATCATTAATAACGACCGAGAGGTCTGAATTCGTAACCAGGTCGATTGCAAATGCCGCGTTGATATCCTCGGCGGCGTTCACAACTAGCGTCGGCGTCCCGCTATCTGTCAAGGTGATCGATGTGACGTGCGGATTGTCAGCGATCGCCAGAATATTGGCGCCAATATTGGCAGAGCTGTCGGCAATATTTATTGTATAGGACGATTTGGTGATTTCACCTAAAGCCTTGCTATCATTGGCGGCTTGTTCCGCTGTCAGCGTTAAATTCGGCGACCACCAATTGTCCGTCACCGTCAAGGACGACACATTGGCGTCATTGTTCAAACCGTCGAGGTTCGCCGCAATGTTCGCCGAAGTATCCTCGACCGTCACGGGTGCTCCCGTCACGGTCAATCCTGCATTTTCTAAAATGAGCGCCTCCGCCACGCTCAAGGCAACAACGCCGTCGTTGGAGTTGAGAGTTGAGAAATGATCGCCGGCCAACGTTGCAGCTTGTGCCGACGTGATGGTCGCGATATCGGCGGCCGTGTCGTTCAGCTCGGCGCTCACGGAGAACGGCAGCGCCGCGATCGCCGTTTGATTGGCCAGAACATTTTCTGCGGTGTCGCTGATTTCGACGGACGTGACGAGCGAATCCGACGCAATCGCGGAGGCGTTGTCCAGAATGTTTGCGACAGTGTCGACGACCGTCGCCCCGACGACATACGGGTCTGAGAGGAGATCCTGCGCGTAATATTCGTCGGTGATGTTCGCAACGCTGTCGAAAATCTGGATCGCAAAGGTGCTGTTTGTGATCGACCCGCCGGGGTTCAGAAGGGAATAGCCGTCTTCGAACTGCATCACGCTCAGGTTGAGCGTCGGCGTTCCGCTATCGGTCAAGGTGATCGAGGCGATATCGCCATTCTGCGCGATCCCAGAAAAGTTCTCGGAAACATTCGCTGCGCTGTCGGTGATGTTGATTTCGTAGGACGGATTGGTGATCGTATTGAGAGCGACCACGTCGTTCGCGGCCTGCGCCGCGGTCAGGTTGAGCGTCGGCGTGCCGCTGTCAGTGAGCGTGATTGCCGTCAGATTTGGATCGGCGTTCAGCGCGTCGAGTTCCTCGGATACGACGGCTGCGCTGGCGGTGACTTGTGATGCTGTGATCGAAGTATTCGTGGCCCCAACGGCCGCCGTGTCGGTGGTCAAGTTCATAGGCGAAAAAAGCAGTTGGGCGCTGCTGTTGGATGACGCGCTTCCTTGCGCTAAATAATCGTTAATAGACAATGAGTTGATGAACTCGGTTGTGTCGTAGATGACAAGCGCACCATGCGCGAACGTGTAAACCGGCCCATAATCCGAGGGCAATGACAAACTCGTATTTTCCGTTGGGTTTGCCATCGGGTTTATTGCGGATCCGGTCATGTTCGAGTTGTTCTCGGAGCCGCCAACGGTGAAGGTCGTGATCGCGCTGCCATTCAGAGTAATTTGATCCCCATTTGTCGACGATCCTGGCGTTGTGACGATAACCGTCCAGTCGATATTATGAAGGCCGTTTGTGTAGGATGCCTCAAAAACTGGCCAGTTGGCTCCCGCCACTTCGTTGCTGACCGCAGATTCAAGGGCTTTTGCATCGAGATCGGCGAGCTGGCTGGGCGACAATCCTTGCAAGGGCAAAACGACGAAGCCCGCGTCGCCATCGGAACCCACGTCGAAATTGACGGTATCGTTGCCACTCCCCGCATAGACGACGTTGATCCCCGTTTGACCGGCAGCCTCGATATTGATGGTGTTGCCCGTTCCCGCGGCGATCACTTCGTTATTGCCGCCGCCGATCGTGATGGTCTCGCCGCCGCCTTGGCCGAAGATCAGATTATCGCCTTTGCCGACCTTCACGGTCTGGCCGCCGAAAACCAGATTATTGCCGTCGCCCAGAGTCAACGTGCCCGAACCGGCTTCCCCGACGACGATAGAACCAGAAGATGAGTCGGAATTCGTCGTATCCACATCGCCGCTGCCGAGCGCGATATCGATCGCCGTCATATTATTGTCGTTGATGAAATTCATCACTGCGCTATCGGCTTGCGCGCCGTCGCCCACGGTCGAGGTCGGAGTAATCGACAACGCATTGGCAAGTGCGGCGTCAATCAAATCATTTTCGCCGACGATCGTGGAGTTGCCGATGCCGAAAGTCGAAGGGTAATCGCTCGGGTCGATATCGGCGCTCAACATCGAAGAAGTCAATTTGTTAAAGACGCCTTGCGCACCTGCAGCCAGGCCGCCGGACGCCGCAGCGTCTCCGGCAAATTGGACCGCAAGTTCGACAAGCGCATTCTCGATCGGATAGCTCGAAATCATGCTTGATCCGCCCGCGTCCGTCAGCGCTTCATCCAGGGTCAGAAGATCCTGTCCTAACAGCGACATCGGGGAGGTCCCTCCGCCTGAGTTGAGCGGGGGATAAGCCAGTTCGCCCATCATCATGTAGGCGGCGCTAGAACCCGTTGATTGATAGCCGACCGCGTTCGCAATCTCAGAGTTTGTCAACGTGGAAGCCAAACAACCGGCTATTTCTTGAGAAACAGACGCACTCGCTCCTCCTTGCGCCGACAACACCGCAGTTAATTGAGCCGCGAATGAAACATCTTGACCTCCATAGACATATTGAGCGAGCGTCGCTCCAGGCAATTTCACTGCTGTTGCAAGCGCAGTTGTAAAGAAATGGGAACTCGCCTCGCCAAAACCTATACTATTCTCTACGTCTACTGGCGTCTCGCTTATACGAGAAGGATCGAGGTTCAAACCGGTGCCGAAAGACCAATTGTACCAATTAGGCAGAATTGAGCCGAGCGCATGCACAACACGAGTAATCGATAAATCAATAGGCGCTAGAACGCTAAGATTAAGGTCCTTTGCCGCCCTGAGGTAATTGTCTTCGATTTGCCCCGTCGCTGGCAATCGAACGCTACCATCCGCGCTCGGGGGCGTAGTATTTAATATTGTTATGTATCCATCGAGCACTTTCTGCATTAACATTGTCTGTTGTGAAAACGACACTCCTGCATCACTGTTCGACTCCGTAATAACTAAATTGTACAGCGACCCGCTAACCGCAAGACCGTCATAAGCAGCTTGGGCGTATTGATCACCGAAACTGGCAAGCAATTGCCACGTAATCGCTGGATTATTCGGATATGAGCTAGCCGAAGAAATAATCTGTTGTAATTGTGTGGACGTGATGGACGTCGTCGTCATCTAAAACTCCATTTTGTGGCATTTTTGCTCAACAATCATCGACTCGACGAACGAACTTACTTTTTCCTTGAGATCGATGAATTGCGATAGATGTTCATAAGGCCATAGACCGATATCGATGTTGAGTTCTGGATAGCAGTCTAATACAAAGCTGAATCTACAGCCGTGGAACGGTGTTGATAGCGAGCAATAACCAACAACAATATCAGATATTTTGCTACCTTGTACGTCATTTACAAAATACCGTGTGATATCGTCTTGTGGCCGTCTAGGCTTGATAATATCAAATACTGTGTTGAACCCAAACATAGAGGCGCGATCGACAACGCTTGTCTGGCTCCAGATCGGCTTATGCTCTTTCAGGCCTGCACCAGCGCCCTCGTCGTAATAGATCCGCGCGCGTGTGCGGACCCAGGAAGAGGGGATGATCGACAGGGAAACCGTTATTCTGCCATCGCAATATCCGTTGCAATTCAAGCTGGAAAGCGTCTGATCAGAAGTCAGGCGCGTGTCGAAAGCCGGATAGTGCGTAATGATATTGAAGTAGTCCGAGGACGCCGCGCCGATAGCCGAACCATATCTGATTCCGTTTGGCACACGTAAAGTTACTGTTGTTGGATCATTGTACGATGGACCAGCTATGATCCGAACTAGATCGGAGTCCGTATAATCGCCTTTGTTAAATTGTGAGAGCGGACTATAATAATACAAAATAATAGCGCATATTAATACAGCGGCCACAGCTACAATAAATAGCGATTTCTTCGGCCTGTTCATCTAAACCCTCCCGCCATCAGCCAAGCATCCCAGGCACTACGGCGGAGACCGCCGTGGCCTCGATCTATTTTGGGAAGGGAGCGCAGAATTCCGCGCTTCAATGACCGTTCAGAAATATCCATTTCGCGCGCAATCGCTGGGACGACAAGGAGAATCGTTCTTTGAGATCAATCTCGAACGTAACCGAACCAGCGTGAGCTTCACAAGCCAAATTTCTCGATACAGCTCCGGCATGGTTGGAGGGGTTTGCGCCCGTCACTTTCCAGGTCTCGGCACGACATTGATCGCGCATTTCTGCTCCTTCCCGGCCTTTTTCGCGGCGTCCGCGCAAGCTTGCAGGGCCTCGACGTTAGCGCTGACCAGCCGCGAGGCCATGGCGAGCGCGCGCGATCCCTCGCGGACTCGCCGCCTGCATCAGCTCGGCCCCGGCCTGCCAGCGGTCGGCGCGGCCCATTGCCCAGGCGGCGAGATGGCTGCCGCCCGGCGCGATGGCGGGCGGCGCTGCGATAATTGAGTTCTCCGCGCCGCCCGCCATCGGTCACGCCCGATCCTGCCGCTCCTGCGAGACGGTGATCGCTTCCTTCTGTTCCGTCTCGAATGCCATACTTCCCCAGTTTCGGCCCAGAGCGCCGCGCGCCTGTTCGCCCTGATCGCTTTTGAGCTTGTCGGCCATCCAGAGCAGCGCGCCGTAGATGATGGCGCGATCGTCGCCGGTCAGGTCCACGATGCCGGCCTTGACGACGAGGCCGCCGAGTTCGATCAGGTGCCGCGTGCGCTTGCGGCGCTCGACCTGCCAGGTGCGCATGTCATGCCGCGCCCGTGCCGCCTGATGCCGGTTGCGCGCCGCCCGGTTGCGCCGGAGCGCCGCCAGTGTCGCGGTCAGATGCCGGAGCAGTTCGCCGCGACCGGCCCTGAAAGAACGCGGCCCCGCGCTTCGCCCATGCCTCCCTCTTTCCGGCATCTTTGGTTTCGGCCAGCACGATCAGCGCGCCCGCCAGTTCGTCGGCGGTGAGGGCGTCGGCTCCGGTGGCGATGACCAGTTCGCCAAGCTGCTGCACCTTGCGGCTCTTGAGGTCTCGCGCCTTGTCCTCGAGCGCCTTCAGTTCCGCATCGAAATCCCGTGGCTTGCGCATCATCGTCTCCAGTCAAAGTTGTCGATGGAGCGATGATAGTTGAGCGCCTGCCGCTGAATGCTGTAAGGTCGCCGGGACGGTCTGAGACGGCGTAGTCCCGTCCCGAGAAGTTATTTCGAGGGAGGGCGCGCTTATACGTCGTTCCGACGTGCGCTTGGCCGTGTAGCTGATCTGATCGCGATGGCGATCTATCATCTTCACGTCAAGGTCATTGGCCGCAAGTCCGGCTCCAGCGCGGTGGCGTCGGCCGCCTACCGCTCGGCCTCGCGGTTGCGCGACGAGCGGCTTGACCGCAGCCACGATTTTTCCGCCAAGCGCGGCGTCGTCCATTCCGAGGTGATGCTGCCGGAGAATGCGCCGGAGGCGTGGAGCGACCGCGAACGGCTCTGGAACGATGTCGAGGCGTTCGAGGTCAGGAAGGACGCCCAGCTTGCCCGCGAGGTCGAATTCGCCATTCCGCGCGAGATGACGTGAGCGCCAAGGCATCGAACTCGCCCGCGACTTCGTGCAGGCGAATTCGTGGATCGGGGCATGATCGCCGATCTCAATGTGCATTGGGATATGGCCGAGGACGGCATGCCCAAACCCCATGCCCATGTCATGCTGACCATGCGCAGTGGTGGACGAGAACGGCTTCGGCCCGAAGGTGCGGGACTGGAACCGCACCGAGATGGTCGAGCGCTGGCGCGAACGCTGGGCCGAGCTTGCCAATGAGCGGCTGGCCGAACTCGACATCGACGCGCGGATCGACCATCGCAGCCTTGAAGCGCAAGGCATCGCGCTGGAGCCGCAAAGCCAGATCGGCGCGCCCGCGCAGCGGATCGAGGGCGAAGGGATCGAAGCCGCCGACCGCGCCGAGATGCACCGCGAGATCGCGCGCGGCAATGGCGCGCGGATCATCGCCGATCCCTCCCTGGCGCTGGACGCGATCACGCATCAGCAATCGACCTTCACGCGGCGCGACATGGCGATGTTCGCGCACCGGCACAGCGACGGGATCGACCAGTTCAACGCGGTCATGGGCGCGATGCGCAGCGCGCCCGATCTGGTCGAACTCGGCAAGGACGGGCGCGGCGAAGATCGCTTCACCACCCGCGAGATGATCGAGGCCGAACAGCGCCTGCACCGCGCCGCCGAACTGATGGCGGAACGGGAACGCCATGCGGTGAGTGACGCGGACCGCGAAGCGGCGCTGGCGCGTGCGGAAGCGCGCGGCCTTGTCCTTTCGGGCGAGCAGGCCGACGCGCTTGGCGCATGTCACGGATGGGCGCGATCTCGGCATCGTGGTCGGCTATGCCGGGACGGGGAAGAGCGCGATGCTGGGCGTGGCGCGGGAGGCCTGGGAAGCGGCGGGCTACGAGGTCCGGGGCGTGGCGCTTTCCGGCATCGCGGCCGAAAATCTGGAAAGCGGATCGGGCATCGCGTCGCGCACCATCGCCAGCATGGAACACGGCTGGGGACAGGGCCGCGACATGCTCACCGCCCGCGATGTGCTGGTGATCGACGAGGCGGGCATGGTCGGCACGCGCCAGTTGGAGCGCGTGCTGTCCCATGCTGCCGAAGCCGGCGCCAAGGTGGTGCTGGTCGGCGATCCGCAACAGTTGCAATCCATCGAGGCGGGCGCGGCGTTCCGCTCGATCCATGAGCGCCACGGCGGCGCGGAGATCGGCGAGGTGCGCCGCCAGCGGGAGGACTGGCAGCGCGACGCCACGCGCGATCTGGCGACCGGCCGAACCGGCGATGCGATCCATGCCTATGACCGCACGGCATGGTGCATGAGGCCGCAGACACGCGAACAGGCGCGCGACGATCTGATCGAGCGCTGGGACCGCGACCGGCAGGCGTCGCCCGACCGGAGCCGCATCATCCTCACCCACACCAATGACGAGGTGCGCGCGCTCAACGAGGCCGCGCGCGAACGGATGCGGGCCGCCGGCGATCTGGGCGATGACGTGCGCGTGACGGTCGAACGCGGCGAGCGCAGCTTCGCCAGCGGGGATCGCGTCATGTTCCTGCAAAACGAGCGCGGCCTTGGCGTCAAGAACGGCACGCTCGGGACCATCGAGCAGGTCAGCGCACGATCCATGTCCGTGCGCACCGACGACGGGCGCAGCGTCTCGTTCGACCTCAAGGATTACAACCGGATCGACCATGGCTATGCCGCGACCATCCACAAGGCGCAGGGCATGACGGTGGACCGCACCCATGTTCTGGCGACGCCGGGCATGGACGCCCATGGCAGCTATGTCGCCCTGTCGCGGCACCGCGACGGCATGGAGCTGCATTATGGCCGCGACGACTTCGCCAGCCAGGACCGGCTTGTCCGCACCCTGTCGCGCGACCGGGCCAAGGATATGGCCTCGGATTACGAGCGGCTTGATCCGGCGCAGGGTTATGCCGAGCGGCGCGGGATCACCTTCCGCGAGCGCGTCGCCGAGATCGTGCGCAAGATCGTGCCGGAGAAGGTGCGCGGCATGTTCGACGGCCTGCGCCTGCCCGCCGATGGCGGGCGGAGGCCGGAAAGGGAAGCGCCGGAAAGGGAGAGGTCGTCGCGAAGCCACGGGAGAGGCCGCGGAAGATCCGGAGGAGGCGCTGCGCAAGGCCCGCACCAAGGCGCTCGTCCGCCATGCGCGCGCCGTGGACGCGATCTTCGATACCGCAGGAGCGGGGCGGCAAGGCCAGTCCCGGAGCAGGTGAAGGAATTGCAGGACGCCCGCAAGGTCTTCGAGGAGGTGCGGCCCTATGGCTCGCACGACGCCGAAGCCGCCTACAAGAAGAATCCGGAACTTGTCCACGAGGCGGCGACGGGCCGGGTCAACCGCGCCATCCGCGCCCTCCAGCTCGAAACCGAAATCCGCACCGATCCGCAGCCGCCGCGCCGACCGCTTCGTGGAACGCTGGCAGAAGCTCGACCAGACCAGCCAGCGCCAGTATCAGGCGGGCGACATGTCCGGCTACAAGGCTACGCGGTCGGCGATGGGCGACATGGCGAAGAGCCTCGAACGCGATCCGCAACTTGAATCCGATCCTCGCCAACCGCAAGCGAGATCTCGGCATTGGGATCGAATCGGGCCGCCGGCTCGGCCTGGAACTCGCCTTCAGCCACGGCATCGACCTCGGCAGAGGCCGGGGCATCGGACTTTAGACCCAGCCTATTTTCCGCCGCCTCTACGCCACAGTACGACGACGCGTAAATCCCTCTTGCGCAACAATAAATGCTTGCTCTGTCTGGTCTCTGCAATCGTCAGAAACAGCCAGCAGGAGGCAGCGCAGCCATGCCCGAACCAGACCGTATCGTCCGCCTGAAAACCGTTCTCGCCCGGACCGGCCTGTCCCGGTCCACCATCTACCGCAAGATCGCCGAGGGCACGTTCCCGCCCCAGATCAAGATCAGCATCAACGGCGCGGGCTGGCGGGAATCCGACATCAACCGCTGGATCGCCGATCCCGTCGCGTGGCGTCCGAGAGGCGAGTTCGACTTCGATGATCGACGCCGAGACGGATAATGGCGGGGTGAGCGTCATGTCCCGTCCCCGGCGCTGTGAGGCCGCCCACGGCATCGGTACAGCTTGAGGCGCTGTTGGGCTATCCGTGGCCGTTTCCCGGCAGGCCGCCCAAACATGACCTGTCCACATGGACCGTCACCGATGACTGGCCCAATCCCGTTCCGGTTACGGAAGCCGAGATCGAGGTCTTCGAGCAATGGTTCGGCGATTTGTTCGACGAACTCTTTGGGCACGGACGGCTGATCGCGAACAGGTGATCGGCCTATTGCGGATATGAGTTATAGTGTGGTACATATACTCAATCATTGGAGTGGGCCTGAATGATCGTTGGCTTTCGGGATGACTGGCTGCGGGCCTTCTTTGTGGATGATGTCCGCTCCCGCAACATCCCGTCCGATCTTGAAGCCCGGTTGTTCCGCAAGCTCCAGATGATCGACGACGCCGTGACCGATCAGGACTTGCGCGTGCCGCCCAGCAATCACTTCGAGAAGCTGCGCGGCAATCTGGCGGGGTTCCATTCGATCCGCGTCAACCAGCAATGGCGGCTGATCTTCCGCTGGGATGGCGGGCGCGGCGAGGCGGACGGAATTTATCTGGACGATCACAGTTACCGATGAGAGCGAGGCAAACATGCTGACCACGAAGCGCAAGCCGGCGACTGTCGGCGAAATCCTGACCGAAGAGTTCATGCAGCCGATGGGCCTGACCCAGGGCGCGCTCGCCGAGGCGATGGGCGTTCAGCGCAAGCACGTCAACGAATTGTGCGGCAACCGCAGGAACGTGACGGCCGCGACGGCCCTCATCCTGGCGCGCGTGTTCGGCAACAGCCCTGACTTCTGGCTCAACGTGCAGCGGCGCAACGATCTTTGGGAGGTGATGAACACGCCCAAGGAGCGCGAGCGTATCGAGCGCGCACGCCCGTTGAGAATGCGCTGCCTGAGCCGGTCATGCGACCGGATTGTTCGGGCCCGAAGCCATGCTTGAGAAGGAGACATCGGCCATGACCGTGCCGCTTCCACTTCCCCTGCGCGCCGCCCTTTACCTGCGCGTCTCGACGGCGCGGCAGGCCGAGCACGATGTCTCCATCCCCGACCAGAAGCGCCAGGGCGAAGCCTATTGCGCCTCGCGCGGCTACCAGCTCGTCGAGACCTATCGTGGAAGCCGGCGCATCGGCGACCAACGACCGCCGCCCCGAGTTCCAGCGCATGATCGAGGCGGGCACGTCGCAAGCCCGCGCCCTTCGACGTGGTCGATCGTCCATTCGTTCAGCCGCTTCTTCCGCGACCATTTCGAGCTGGAGTTTTACGTCAGGAAGCTCGCCAAGAACGGCGTCAAGCTCGTCTCCATCACGCAGGAGATGGGCGACGATCCGATGCACGTCATGATGCGGCAGATCATGGCGCTGTTTGACGAATACCAGTCCAAGGAAAACGCCAAGCACGTCATGCGCGCCTTGAAGGAAAACGCCCGGCAGGGCTTCTGGAACGGCTCGCTGCCGCCCATCGGCTATCGCGTCGTCGCGGCCGAGCAGCGCGGCGCGAAGATCAAGAAGAAGCTGGAGATCGACCCGCTCCACGCCGAGACGGTGCGCCTGATCTACCGGCTGGCGCTGCACGGCGACGGCGCCACGGGCCAGATGGGCGTCAAGAACATCGTCAGCTACCTCAACCGCAACCGCATCTTCACCCGCGACGGCGGCCGTTGGGGCATCGGCCAAGTTCACCGCATCCTGACCCGCCGCACCTACATGGGCGAGCACGAGTTCAACAAGCGGTCCAAGTCCAAGGAGCTGAAGCCAGTCAGCGAGATCGTGATCGTGCCGGTTCCGCCGATCATCGACCGCGAGACCTTCGACGCGGTGCAGGCGCTGCTCAAGGCCCGACATCCCACGGTGACGCCGTCCGCCGTCATCAGCGGCCCGACGCTGCTCACCGGCCTGATCCATTGCGCCAAGTGCGGCGGCGCCATGACCATCCGCACCGGCAAGGGCGGGCGCTATCGCTATTATGCCTGCTCGATGAAAGCCCGGCAGGGACCGACCGCCTGCGAAGGCATGGCCGTGCCGATGGACAAGCTGGACGATCTGGTCGCCAGCCATCTCGAAGACCGCCTGCTTCAGCCCGAGCGGCTGGAAACGATCCTCGCCACCGTTCTCGACCGGCGGCAGGAGCGATCCGAGCGCCAGCAGCGAGCACATTGCGCGAACTGAACAGGCGCGCGGCGGAATCCGAAGCCCGCCTCAAGCGCCTCTACGACGCCATCGAGGCGGGCGTCGCCGACCTGGACGACCCGGCGCTCAAGGACCGCATCGACGGCCTCAAGGCCATCCGCGATCAGGCGAAGGCCGATGCCGAGCGCGCCCAGGCCATGCTCGAGAACTCCGGCAGCCAGGCGGTCACGCCGCAGATGTTGCGCAAGTTCGCCGAAACCGCGCGCCAGCGCATCCGGCTTGAAGGCGGCGGCTACCGCCGCGACCATCTTCGCGCGCTCGCCCAGCGCGTCGAGGTCGCAGATGGCGAGGTCCGCATCATGGGATCGAAGTCCCGGCTGCTCCAGGCGCTTGACGGCGAAAAATGGCGTAAATTCAGTGCCCACTCAGGGACTGAAATGGCGGAAGGGGTGGGATTCGAACCCACGGTGGGCTTTCACCCACGGCGGTTTTCAAGACCGCTGCCTTAAACCACTCGGCCACCCTTCCGCATTGGTCCGCGCCTTCTCGCCCCTTTGGGTGCGAAAGGCAAGCGGCGGGACACCCGCATCAGGTGGTTTGCGGCCTCACCAAGGCCGCAAGCCCTTTCACTTTGCGCGCCGATCTTCTAACAGACTTTCTTCGACCAAAGGGATCGAGCCGCACAGATGAACGACAGCGCCACGGAAATGGACCCGAATGCGGCGGAGAGCCGGACGATTTCCTTCGTCTCGCTCGGCTGCCCGAAAGCCCTGGTCGATTCCGAGCGCATCCTGACCAGGCTGCGCGCCGAAGGCTATGCGATCAGCCGCAACCACACCGGCGCCGACGCCGTCATCGTCAATACCTGCGGCTTTCTCGACAGCGCCAAGGCGGAATCGCTCGCCGCCATCGGCGAGGCGCTCAAGGAAAACGGCCAGGTGATCGTCACCGGCTGCATGGGCGCCGAGCCCGGCCCGATCCTCGACGCTTTTCCCAAACTTTCCGCGATCACCGGCCCGCAGGATTACGAAAGCGTGATGGCGGCGGTGCATCGGGCGGCGCCCCCCGCGCCGCATCCTTTCGTCGACCTGGTGCCGCCCCAGGGCGTCAAACTCACCCCCCGCCATTATGCTTATCTCAAAATATCAGAGGGTTGCTATAATTCCTGCACCTTCTGCATCATCCCGAAATTGCGCGGCGATCTGGTTTCGCGCTCCTCAGCCGAGGTGCTGCGTGAGGCGGAAAAGCTGGTCAAGGCCGGGGTGAAAGAGCTGCTGGTCGTCTCGCAGGACACCTCTGCCTATGGCCAGGATCTGCGCTACGCCTCAAGTGTTTTCGACGGCCGCGAGGTCCGCGCCCGTTTCTACGACCTCGCCGAGGAATTGGGACGCCTCAGTGACTGGACCAGGCTCCATTATGTCTATCCCTATCCCCACGTGGACGAGGTTCTGCCGCTGATGGCCGAGGGCAAGATCCTGCCCTATCTCGACATTCCCTTCCAGCACGCCGCGCCGAACGTGCTGCGGGCGATGAAGCGGCCGGGCAATGTCGAAAAGACGCTTGAACGCATCCAGGCCTGGCGCGCGCTGGTTCCCGACCTCGCCTTACGCTCGACCTTCATCGTCGGTTTTCCGGGCGAGACGGAGGAGGATTTTGAGCTGCTGCTCGACTGGCTGGACGAAGCAAAACTCGACCGAGTCGGCGCCTTCAAATATGAGCCGGTCGCCGGCGCCGCCGCCAACGATCTCGGCCTCGCCCCCGTCCCGCCCGAGGTCCAGCAAAACCGCTGGCGCCGCTTCATGGAAAAGCAGCAGAAGATTTCTGAAAGACGGCAGAAGGCCAAGGTCGGCAAGAGGCTCGCCGTGCTGATCGACAAGGTTTTTGCCGGCGGCGGCGAAGGCCGCAGCAAGGCCGACGCGCCGGAGATCGACGGCAAGGTTTTTGTCGCCGCGCGCCGCCCGTTGCGGGTCGGCGACGTCGTGACGGTGAAGATCGACCGCGCCGAGGCTTACGACCTGCACGGGACGGCGGTGTGAATCCTACGTCACCAGCACCGTCGCGCCGGTGGTCTGGCGGGCTTCGATCTGGCGTTGGGCCTGCGCCGCCTCTTCCAGCTTGTAGCGGGCGTGGATCGCGATGGTTAGCTTGCGGGATTCGACGGCTGCCATCAGGCGCGCCGCCATTTCCCGCAGCCGCGATTCATCGGCCATATAAGTGAACAGGGTCGGCCGCTGCACATAAAGCGAGCCCTTCTGGGCCAGAAGGCCGATGTTGAAGGCCTCGATCGGACCCGAGGCCGAGCCGAAGCTGATGAAACTGCCGAAAGGCCGCAGGCAGTCGAGCGAGCCTGGAAAAGTCGCCTTGCCGACGCCGTCGTAAACCACATGACATAATTTGCCGCCGGTGATCTCGCGCACCCGCGCGACAAAATCCTCACTGCGGTAGAGAATGGTGTGATGCGCTCCCGCCTCGCGCGCCAGTTTCGCCTTGTCCTCGCTTCCCGCCGTGCCGATCACCGTCGCGCCGAGAGCCCGCGCCCATTGGCAGAGAATGAGGCCGACGCCGCCCGCCGCCGCATGGACCAGCACATTGTCGCCCGGCTGGACCTTGTAGGAGCGGAACAGTAGATATTCGGCGGTCAGGCCCTTCAGCATCATCGCCGCCGCCGTCTCGAAGGAAATATCGTCCGGCAGGGACACGACGAATTTCGCCTCGATATTGCGCGCCGTCGCATAGCCGCCGAGCGAGCCGGCGTAAGCCACGCGGTCGCCGGGCTTGAACCGCGTCACCCCTTCGCCCAAGGCGACGATCTCGCCCGCGCCCTCATTGCCGGGAATGAAGGGTTTTGTCGGCGCGGGATAGGCGCCGGTGCGGAAATAGACGTCGAGAAAATTCACGCCGACGGCATGCTGGCGGATCTGGACCTCGCCCGGGCCGGGCGGCGGCAGGTCGCCGATATCCTCGTAACGCAGAACCTCCGGCCCGCCGGTTTCATGCACGCGAATCGCCTTGACCATGGCGCCCTCCATTTTCGGAGGATTCTAGGCGTGCGGCAGAACGGACGCAACGCGCGCCGCAAGACGGCAATGCAAGGTGCGCCTTGCAGCCGCCATCCCTCACTTCTCCGGCAAATTCACCCGCAGATGCAGTTCCCGCAATTGTTTCGGCGTGGCCGGCGCCGGGGCGTCCATCAGAATGTCCTCGGCGCGCTGGTTCATCGGGAACAACGCGACCTCGCGCAGGTTCTGTTCGCCCGCCAGCAGCATGATGATGCGGTCCACGCCCGCCGCCATGCCGCCATGGGGCGGCGCGCCGTAGTGGAACGCGCGGTACATGCCGCCAAAGCGCTCGACCACCGTGTCCTCGCCATAGCCAGCAATCTCGAAGGCCTTGACCATGGCTTCCGGCTTGTGGTTACGGATGCCGCCCGAGGCGATCTCGAAACCATTGCAGGTGATGTCGTACTGGAACGCTTTTATGGTCAGCGGATCTAAAGTCTGCAAAGCGTCCAGCCCGCCCTGCGGCATCGAGAACGGGTTGTGGCCGAAGTCGATTTTTTTGTCGTCCTCGTTATATTCGAACATCGGGAAATCGACGACCCAGGCCAGTTCGAAACGGTCCTTGTCGACGAGATTCAGGTCCTCGCCGACTTTTATACGCGCCGCGCCGGCGAATTTGGCGAATTTATCGGGATCGCCGGCGGCGAAAAAGGCCGCGTCGCCGGCCTTCAGGCCGAGCTGGGCGCGGATCGCCTCGGTGCGCTCAGAGCCGATGTTGTTGGCGATCGGGCCGGCGCCCTCGGTCTTGCCGTCCGCCTCGCGCCAAAAAATATAGCCCAGCCCCGGCTGGCCCTCAGCTTGAGCCCAGCTGTTCATGCGGTCGCAGAAGGTGCGCTGGCCCCCCGTGGGCGCAGGAATGGCCCAGACCTGGTTTTTCGCGTTTTCGAGCATCCGCGCGAAAACCTTGAAATTCGAGCCGCGGAAATGGTCGGAAACGTCCTGCATCACCAGAGGATTACGCAAATCCGGCTTGTCGGAGCCATATTTGCGCATGGCCTCCGCATGGGGGATGCGCCGCCAGTGTTTCGTCACCGGCTTGCCGCCGCCGAATTCCTCGAAAATGCCGGTGATGACCGGCTCCATGGCGGCGAAAACGTCGTCCTGGGTCACAAAACTCATTTCGACGTCGAGCTGGTAGAATTCGCCCGGCAGGCGATCGGCGCGCGGGTCCTCGTCGCGGAAACAGGGCGCGATCTGGAAATAGCGGTCGAAGCCGGCCATCATCAGCAGCTGCTTATACTGCTGCGGCGCCTGCGGCAGGGCGTAGAATTTCCCCGGATGGATGCGCGAGGGCACCAGAAAGTCGCGCGCGCCCTCGGGCGAGGAAGCGGTCAGGATCGGGGTCTGGAATTCATTGAAACCGGCCGCTTTCATGCGGTCGCGCATGGCGTCGATCACTTTGCCGCGCAAAAGAATGTTGTTGTGGATGCGCTCGCGGCGCAGGTCGAGAAAGCGGTATTTGAGGCGGGTTTCCTCGGGATAATCCTGCTCGCCGAAGACCGGGAGCGGCAGTTCCGCCGCCTGGCCGAGCACTTCCGCCGCGCGGACATAAAGTTCGATGCGGCCGGTCGCCATTTCTTCATTGTCGGTGCCTTCCGGGCGATGGCGCACCTCGCCGTCGAGCCGCACCACCCATTCCGACCTGAAAGTCTCGGCCATTTTGAAGGCCGCCGAATCCGGATCGACCACGCATTGGGTCAGGCCGTAATGATCGCGCAGGTCGATGAACAGCACGCCGCCATGGTCGCGGATGCGGTGGCACCAGCCGGAGAGCCGAACCGTCTGGCCGATGTTGTCTTCGCGGAGTTCTCCGCAGGTATGGGTGCGAAAGGCGTGCATGATCGTCCAGGCTGAAAAGGTTTGGCCGCTGCGTAGCGGAATTTTGCCCCGGCGTGAAGGGGGCGCGGCGCTGGCGGGTCCGACCCGCCCTGCCCCGAACGGCAAATTATCCGTTCGCGTTACTAGCCGCCGCCTGAGCCTTGGATTATGAAGCCTTCATGAGCCTCGTAACAGATTCCGGCGAACTGGCGGCCCATTGCCAGTCTTTTGCGAAACACGCTTACGTCACGGTCGACACCGAATTCCTGCGCGAGACGACGTTCTGGCCCAAGGTCTGCGTGATCCAGCTCGCCTGCGACGACCGCGCCATCGCGGTCGACGCCCTGGCGGAGGGCCTGGATCTTTCGCCCTTTTTCGAGCTTATGGCCAATAAGGACGTGGTCAAGGTCTTTCACGCCGCGCGCCAGGACATCGAGATCGTCTGGCATCTCGCCAAGATCGTCCCGGCGCCGCTGTTCGACACCCAGGTCGCGGCCATGGTTTGCGGCTATGGCGACCAGATCGCCTACGGCGAGCTGGCGCAGAGCATCTGCAAGGTCACGCTCGACAAATCCTCGCGCTTCACCGACTGGTCGCGCCGCCCGCTCACCGACGCCCAGATCGATTACGCCATCGCCGACGTCACCCATTTGCGCGACATCTACACGGCTTTGCGGCAAAGGCTGGAGCGCACCGGGCGCCTCCACTGGCTGACCGACGAAATGGCCAATCTGTGCAGCCCCGAAACCTATGAGCAGAGCCCCGCGCGCGCCTGGGAGCGCCACGCCCATCGCGCCAGAAAACCGCGCGATCTCGCCGTGCTGATGGAGCTGACCGCCTGGCGCGAGCATGAGGCCCAAAACCGCGACGTGCCGCGCTCGCGTGTGCTGAAGGACGATATATTGTTCGAAGTCGCGTTCGCCGCGCCCCGCGACGTCGAGGCGCTTGGCGGCCTGCGCGCTTTTCCACGTGGAATGGAACGGTCCCGCGCCGGCGCCGAGATCCTGGCGGCGATCGAGCGCGGCCTCGCCCGCGATCCGAAAAGCCTGCCGAAGATCGAGCGCGAGCGGCGCGGCGGCGGCGGCGGCGCCACGGTCGAGCTGTTGAAAGTGCTGCTGCGCCAGGTTGCGGAAAAACAGGGCGTGGCGGCGAAGATGATCGCCACCACCGAAGAGCTGGAGCTGCTCGCCGCCGACGATCACGCCGACGTTCCGGCGCTCAAGGGCTGGCGGCGCGAATTGTTCGGCGTCAAGGCCCTCCAGCTCAAGCACGGGCGGCTGGCCCTGACGGTCGAGAACAATCGCGTCGCGACCCTCGAATGGCACGAGGCCCAGGACGAGGAAGGGCCGGCGCAGGACCAGGCGGCTGCGAATTAGAGCATATTCCCGAAAAGTTGATAGACTTTTCGGATCAGAATAGGCGTCAAAACAATGAAATAACTGAGCGCGTTCGACTCTGTGATTTGCGAACGCGCTAACGCGGCTTGCGCAAAAAATCCGTGAGCGCGCCCAGGGCCTCGCGCTCGTCGCGTCCGCTGGCGCGGGCGATCTGCATCAAAGACCGGCGCGGACCGGAAACCGTGAAACCCAGTTCGCGCAGGCGGAAAACCAGGCTCTCCGGATCGCTGCGATAGATCGGCGCGAGATCGGCGAGCGGCGTCTGGGTCAGCGCACGGATCAGGACCCCGGTGGAGTCCTGGGGCGCCGGCGCCGGACGCGTCCGGTGCAAAAGACGCCCGCCGGCGAGCGCGAGCGCAATCAGGGCGAGAAAACCCGCGATCCGCGCCCCGTCGGCGCGAAATCCGTCGCGAAAGCGCCAGGCCAGCGCCAGCGAGGCCGGAACCATGAAATAGCCGAGCTGGCGGTGGACGGACCAGACGTGAAAGTCATAAAAGCGCGCCAGCATCGCCGCGCCGGTCACCGCCACGATGGCGTAAAGCGCCGCGGCCGCGGCGACGAAATTGCGCGAAATCCAGTCGACCATGACCCGTCATGTAGCACATCCGGCGGAAACGGGAGTCCTCAATATCCGGGATGTTCCGTGATTTTGCGCGGCGCGCGGCCGGTGGGGGCGCTGACTTGGGTCTTGAGCCGGGCGCGTTCGTCGTTGAGGCGATAGGCCTATCGCGCCGCCTCGACGAC
Source organism: uncultured Pseudomonadota bacterium (assembly GCA_963703385.1). GTDB lineage: Bacteria > Pseudomonadota > Alphaproteobacteria > Rhizobiales > Beijerinckiaceae > Rhodoblastus. The sequence goes on along the minus strand of OY969816.1, from coordinate 1,144,902 downwards.
GGCGGGGCTGAAATCCTTGGCGCGCTCCGTGGCGCGCAAGCCGCGCGGCGTCATCGGCGTCTCCTCCCTTGGTCGCCTGTTCGCGTCAGGCGAATCCTGCTTTATCGGGCGGAGTTTGCGCGGCATTGGCGCGCTTCGAGCGGCGAGCCGCTCTCAAATCACATATCATCGCACCAATATATCTTATTTCCACCTCATATATCTTTACGATTGAAACGTTCGAGTTTATTTATGGATCGAGCCCCGTCTGATTCGGAGAGAATGTCGATGGTCTTGCATGCCCTGAAAGAAATCGAAGTCTCCGACGATGTGGGGACTATGGCGCAAAAGGCGCGCGAGGCGAGCGAATTCCTCAAGGCCTTGGCCCATGAGTTGCGTCTCGTCATTCTTTGCATCCTGTCCGAAGGCGAGAAAACGGTCGGCGAACTGGAGGCCTTGCTGGACCAGCGGCAATCGACCGTGTCGCAGCAGCTTGCCCGGCTGCGGCTCGATGGCCTGGTGACGACCCGCCGCGACGGCAAGAATGTCCATTATCGGCTGGCGAACGGCGACACCCGCACCATTCTCGACGCGATTCACACGGTTTTCTGCGACAAGCGCCAAGCCCGCTGACGCGAAAAAAGCCCGCTGACGCGAAACACGCGCGGCGCGCGCTTTACTCCCGCGCCGCTTTCGCTTCCAGCACGTCCATCAGTTCGCGCCATTCGCGCGGAGAAAGGCCGCTGGTTTCGGCGGTCACCTGCTCTCCCGCTATGAGCTTTTTCACCACATTCAGCGCCGTACGCGAAAAATTGACGGCGCCGTGCCGATATTCAAGGAAGGCCTCATAGGTCAGCGGCGTCCAGCGGCGGAGCACGTCGAGCATTTTCTCGGCGTAGATCCGGATTTCGTACTGGGCGTGGGAATCGGCGCGCAGGCGCAGGAAATGCATGAGATTGTGGAGGTTGGTCTTCCAATACCATTGGGTATAAGTGTTCAGGGTCAGGTTCATCCGCGCCAGTTCGCGGGCGAGGCCGGAGCGATTGGGATCGGCGATGGTCGAATCCGGGTTTTCCGAATCCGCACTTTCATTGAGCATCCAGGCGTAATCAGCGTGGGCTTTTTCCGCGTCGGTCCGCAACATGTCCAGAACGCGGGCGGCCTCGTCGCCGGTGAGGATTTCTCCCCGCCCCTGACGGTTGATCGTCGATTGCGCCGCGAGATGCGCCTCGTCGGGGATATAGAATTCCTTGTCGAGAATTGAATAGCGCGCCGAATATTCGTTGATGCTGGCCGTCCGGTGCCTGATCCATTGTCTTGCGACGAAGATCGGCAGTTTGACGTGGAACTTGATCTCCGCCATTTCGAAGGGCGTGGTGTGCCAATGCCGCATCAGATACCTGATGAGGCCGCGATCTTCCGTAACCTTCCTGGTGCCGCGCCCATAGGACACGCGCGCCGCCTGCACCACCGCCGCGTCGTCGCCCATGTAATCGATGACGCGGAGAAAGCCGTGATCGAGGACCGGGATCGGCTCGAACAGAATTTCCTCAAGCGCGGGGACGGTGGGGCGCAGAGTGGCCGTTTCCCTGGCCCTCATGGAGCGGATCTCATCGAGCTGCTGGTCGGAGAGTGCCATCGAATCCTCGCCTCGTCGTGCGGCCGCGCCGTTTGCGAGGTCCATACAGACTTTCTTCAAACAGCGCGAGGCGATTGTCAAAGTTCTCCACCCATGACACCAAAGGCGACGAAAAACATCGGAGGCGCGGATGAAAAAGCACGGCGGACGGCGGCAGGAAAAAGGTCCCCGCCCCTCCCACGCGGAATCCAGCGCGCCAAAATCGCGGCCCGCGCCCCATGCCCGCGCCGGCGGCGAAAAGCCTGGCGCCCGCGGCTTCCGGCGGCCCTCGCCCGAACTCGCCGCGCTCTATGGCCTCCACGCCGTGCGCGAGGCCCTGCGCAATCCGCGCCGCGACTGCCTCGACCTGTTCGCCACCCCGGCGGCGGCGGAAAAGCTCAGCCCCGACATTTCCGCGGGGCGCGTCGCGCTCCATCACGTCGATGCCGAGGCTTTATCCGCCCGAACTCGGCGCCGAGGCCGTGCACCAGGGCGTTTTTCTGGAGGCGCGTCCGCTGCCGCCGCTCGACGTGACCGAGATCGAGCGGAAATCCGGCCTGGTCCTCGCGCTTGACCAGATCACCGATCCCCACAACGTCGGCGCGATCCTGCGCACCGCCGCCGCCTTCGCCGTCGACGCCGTGATCGTCACCGAGCGCCACGCGCCTGAATTTTCCGGCGTGCTGGCGAAAACCGCCTCGGGCGGGCTGGAGCATGTCCCGCTGGTCGCAGTCGTCAACCTCGCGCGCGCCCTCGACCAGCTCGGCGACGCAGGCTATCAGCGCGTCGGCCTCGATTCCGAAGGCCCCGCGAGCCTGGAGAAAACCGTCCTGAGCGCGCCGGTGGCGCTGGTGCTGGGCGCCGAGGGAAAGGGCCTGCGCCGGCTCACCCGCGAGAAATGCGACACACTCGCCCGGCTCGACATGCCGGGCGCGATCAAAAGCCTGAACGTCTCCAACGCCTGCGCCGTCGCCCTCGCCCTGACCCGCGCCCGCCTCACGGAATGATCGTCGTCATGCGCGGGACCCGCCCCTTGCGCCCGCCGCCCCGGACTGGTAGCAAATTTTTGGAGCCAAGCGCCCAAGCCGGTTTAGCTCAGCTGGTAGAGCAACTGATTTGTAATCAGTAGGTCGCGGGTTCGATCCCTGCAACCGGCACCAATAAAAACAACGATTTAGATGTAAAACCCGCAGCGGATCGCCTCCAGCAATTCTTATCGGGCAACTCCATGGGGTAACGATTAGCGCTCGGAGGTCCCTCGTCTCCATCGCGGAAAATTGCCGGCCTCAAATCCCGGCGTATCTGCAAGCGCCTTTCCAATCTGCCCCGCCTTCCGGCATTCTGGTAATGTGCCGATCGACTTGATAGGTGGCGCGAAGGCGCCGAGATGGCCCGCATTAACTCAATCCGCGTCAACCGCGCGCCGGTTCTCACTCTTTGGGCCTCGATCAGGGCCGAGCGGCTTGGGGGCGGGGCGTCCTTCCGCGGTAACGCTTAAGGATGCCCACATCCCACGCAAAGCCCGTGAATTGTAACCTGAGGTAAATTTACCGGCTCGGCGCGCTATACAGAGCGCTCCTCTCAAAGATGGCCATTTGCCGAGCTAATGCGAGAGACCTTGACCGCCCTTCGCGCGGTCAACAAACAACAAAGGCGGCCGTCGGCCGCCTTTTTCATGTGCGCCCAGCATGGGCGCATTCTTGTGGGTGGAAGTCCCACCGTAAGCTGGTCACGGCAAACGAAGTGAAGCGCAACTGCGGAAGGGTGACCGACCGTGGGGAGGAAGCGTGGATCGAAGCTGCGGGCCGATGAACAAGAACCGGATAGAAGGCGCTGCCGACCAGGGCGAGCGGGCATGAAACCGCGAAGCTCTCGTGATCAAAGGGAAGCGGCGTAAATCCGGCGGTCGCGCAGTGAAGGAATGCGCTCTTACCTGGGGAGGTCTCGCCTCACGCCTGAAAGGGCGACGGTGTCGAGCCGGAGCGAGAAGTCAGCAGAGGTCGTAGTAGTTGGTGGGAGACCGCTGGCGAAGGGCCGAACGAGGGAAAGTGTTCGACGCCGTGTCGATGCGGAGCACATTGCATCAGATGCCTGTGCAAACAGGGCGGTCCGGGACAGCGGGCGGTGAAGCCGCGCGCGACTCGAACAGCGATGAAGTGCTCGGCCCGCGACATGAGACGGGCGACACAGGGTCGGGGCTGCTACAAGCGGCTCTGACGCGGGAGAACCTGCAACAGGCTTGGAAACGGGTGCGGTCCAACAAAGGGGCGGCCGGTGTTGACGGTCTGAATATCGACCAGACCGCCGAATATCTGCGCGCCGCATGGCCCACGATCCGCGAACAATTGTTGTCAGGCAGGTACCGGCCGATGCCGGTGCGACGGGTGACGATCCCGAAACCTGATGGCGGCGAGCGTGAGCTTGGCATCCCGACGGTGACGGATCGGCTGATCCAGCAGGCGTTGCTACAAGTCCTGCAACCCATCCTTGACCCAAGCTTCAGCAAACACAGCTACGGTTTCCGTCCTGGTCGAAGCGCGCATGACGCCGTACTCGCGGCGCAATCATACGTGCAATCGGGCCGGCAAATCGTGGTGGATGTGGACCTGGAGAAATTCTTCGATCGGGTCAATCACGACATCCTCATCGACCGCCTGCGAAAGCGGATCGTGGACGCCGGTGTCATCCGGTTGGTCCGGGTCTACTTGCACAGCGGGATCATGGCGGATGGCGTGATCCTGGAGCGCGCGAAAGGAACTCCGCAAGGAGGGCCGCTCTCGCCGCTGCTGGCGAATGTCCTGCTCGATGAGGTGGACAAGGAGTTGGAGCGTCGAGGCCATTACTTCGTGCGCTATGCCGACGACGCGAACGTCTATGTTCGTAGCCGGAAAGCGGGCGAACGGGTGATGGCGCTGCTTCGACGGCTGTATGGCGCACTGCGTCTCACGGTCAACGAAGCCAAAAGCGCGGTGGCGAGCGTGTTTGGCCGCAAGTTCCTAGGCTACAGCTTCTGGACGGCCCCAGGGGGCGCGGTCAAGCGAGGGGTCGCCGCCAAGCCGATGGCGACGTTCAAACAACGCATCCGGCAACTCACCCGCCGCTCAGGCGGGCGCGGCATGCAGGATGTGGTGGACCGCTTACGGACTTACGTCCTGGGATGGAAGGCTTACTTCCGATTGGCGCAAACACCGAAGGTCTGGCTAAAACTGGATCAATGGATGCGCCACCGGCTGCGGGCCATCCAGCTTAAGCAGTGGAAACGCGGCAAGACCATGCACCGAGAACTGCTGGCGCTCGGAGCCAAACCCAACGTGGCGCGAACAATCGCGGCAAACAGCCGCCGCTGGTGGCGCAACAGTGGGCTCCTCCTTAACGCCGTGCTCACTCTGCAATGGTTGGACAAGCTGGGGATGCCCCGTCTCTCCTAACCTCAATCCCTCGAACCGCCCGGTGCGGACCCGCATGCCGGGTGGTGTGGCAGGGGTGCGATCCGACAGGATCGCCCTCTATGCCTATTGCTTCATGACAAAACGCCCGTCGTCGACCTGGAAGCCCGATAGCTTCCTCAAAAAACTCATGCCAAGCAGGCTGATGCGCAGCGCGCCGGGCTGGGTGACGACGGCGTCGACGTCATAGACCGTGATCCCGCCGATGCTGATTTCGCGCAGGCGGACGTGAGCGACCTTGGCGGTCCCATTGGCGGTCCGCGCCGGAATGCTGAAGGCCGAGGGCGGCGGGTCGATGTCGAGCTGGCGCGCGTCTTCCGCCGTCAGAGCGACAAAAGTCGCGCCGGTGTCCACCAGGGCGCGGACAGGCGTCCCGTCGATTTCCATGTCGGTCTGGTATTGGCCGTTGCGGTCGGGTTCGATCTCGGCCACGCCATAGTTCGGGTACGAGGTCGCGGCGCGCGTCGGCGCGCTCTCGCGGGTCGGGGAAGGCGGCGCGGCGATGGCGCGCGCGGGGGGCGGCGGGACGTAGCCGGGAGGTAGAGGAATGACGATATTCGCGCCGCCGAGAGTGCCGTCCTCCGAGGAGGACGCCTGCGCCTGTTTTGTCGCGGCGCGCGCGGGTTCAACTCGCACATGGTCCCTCAATGGAGCGCGATGCCGCATGGACGTCTCAGGGCTCGCGTGCGCCTGGGGCGCAAGGGGCGCGGCCGACGCGCCTGGAGGAGCGGAATTCCCGGTGTGATAGCCATTTGGCGCCTGAGCGCTCGCTAACGTCACGCTGGCGAGCAATCCAACGGCGGTTGCGAGGGGAATGAACCGCACGTTGGTCATGCCCGGATCGGTCGCGCGACCCTTCAGGGCAAAGACCCGCGACGGCATGCCCCACCCCGCCGTTGCGCGTTCGCGCTCGCCCTCGGCCATCCTGACGATCGGCGCCGGATCGCCGGGAAAGACGGCCGGCATTGACGGCAGATTGCCGGTCCGATCTTTGGTGACGCGAAACAGCGACCGCATCGCGTCCTGGGTCTTGGTTATGGAGGTGAGATTGCACATCCTGCGATTATGCGCTGTGCGCGCAACCGCGCCAAGTTTTGTATGACAGCGCGCGAGTTGGGACTTTTGCTCATTCTTGAGCAAAAGGCGAAAGCCCCGCCAGTTCATCCGTGGCGGGCGTTTCAGTTCGGCTTGAGCCTCGGGAGGGGGGTAACGCCGAATTGATTTCTAGATGCGCGCGCTCGATAACGATCTCATGACCGGCTGTTCAGCATAGTCGCGCGCGCAACGAAAAACCCCGCAGCCGGTTTTCACCGTGCGGGGCCCCATCCTCAGCGGCTGTATATCCGAGCGCGCCTTGCGAGCGCGCCTTGCGAGCGCGCCTTGGAATGGAGAGCATGATAGCCGGCGCTTGTGTCAAACTGACGACGGCTCGCAATCAGCATCGCCGTCGGTTGCGTCCTCGGTCAGCGGGCGCATTCTTGGGCGGGATTCAATGAAGCAGCGGGGCACGGCGTCCGGCTCAAGAAATCCATGATAATGTGGGCTCGTCCAAAAAGGGATTTTTCAGGCCAAGGGATTCGATTGTGGCGCATCGTGACAAATTCGGGCGCCCGACGTTCGGGCGCAAATGGGTTCGGAGAGACGACATGGACGCGGCCACGCCGAAATTGCCGATTACGCTCCCGCTCAAAATTCGCGGCTCTTCGGAATCCTTCGCGATCGACGACGCCGCGGGCCGCACCGTGTCCTACATCTATTTCGAAGACGAGATTTCGCGCCGCACGCAGATGCGCCGATTTTCGAAGGACGAGGCGCGCGAGATCGCGCAAATGATCGCGCGGCTGCTCACGGACGTTGAAAGCGGCGACGAAAGCGCCGCCGACAAGACAATCCCGCTTGAGGATTTGAGCGCGGAGAACGATGAATAAGGGCTGACGTCGAGTTCATCCCCGAAGACGGCGGCGGCGCTGGCGCCAGGCTCAAGAAATTTTTCATTAACTAGCCAAAGGGGTGCGCCAAGGCAGATGGCCTTAGCCTTCGCCGACTGTAACCTGGCGCAGCTCCCCAAGCTGATGGAGGAATCGCCATGACAACGACACCAGCCATGGAGCCGATCGGAAATATCCCGCCAGCCGAAGCCGAGGCGCGATATTACGCCATGATGGAGCAGTCCCTCATGGCCGCGTGATTTAACAAGAACGGCCTCCGGCAAACCCGGGGCGGTTCATTTCTGAATTTATGAACAAAATCTCGACCAGTTGGACTCTAAGGAGATTTGATATGGCGGATCGACAGATTCGAACGGCTCTCGATCGCCACTGGGCCGCCTCCGACGCTAACGACTTCGAGGAGGAGCACCGGATTTACCGTGAGGACGCGGTGCTCGACTATCCTCAATCGGGCGAACGCATTCGCGGGCGGCGGAAAATTCAATCCTCTCGCGCCGCGCAGCCGAACCGGAAACGCTTCACCGTGCGGCGGATGATCGGCGCGGGCGACCTCTGGGTCACCGAATATGTCCTGACCTATGACGGGCGGCCGTCCTACACTGTGAGCATCATGGAGTTCATCGATGGCAAGGTGGCCCGGGAGACCCAATATTTCGGCGATCCGTTCGAGCCTGGGCCTTCGCGCGCGCAATGGGTCGAGCGGATGGCGTGAAGCCTGGCCGCCCGAGCATGGCCGTCCGCCGCTCGCTCGCCTGGAACTGCCAATCGACACGGTCGCGCTCGCCCGCTATCTCATAGGCAAGGTCTTGGTGCGGCAGCTGCCGGAAGGCGTCGCCAGCGGCCGTATTGTCGAGACCGAGGCCTATGTCGTCGGCGACGCCGCCGGCCACGCCTACCGCGGGATGACCCCACGTAATCGTTCGCTGTTTCTCGAGCCTGGGCGCGCCTATATTTATCTGGCTTACGGCAGCTCATACCTGCTGAACGTCTCGAGCGAGGCGCCCGGGATCGGAGCCGGCGTCCTGATCCGGGCGCTGGAGCCGCTCGAAGGCGTCGCGATCATGCAGCGCAATCGCGGCGTCGCGCGCTTGCGCGGCTTCGGGCGCTTGCAGGACTTCGGGCGCTTGAAGGACTTGGCGCGAGGACCGGGAAGGCTCACGGCGGCGATGCGGATTGATCGTTCGCTCGATGGGCTCGATCTTTGCCGACAAGGCCCGCTATGGCTCGGACGCGGCGACCGCGAACCCGGCAAAATCGGGCAGAGCCTCAGGATCGGCATTTTGCGGGATGCGCACCGCCTGCTGCGATTTTACCTTCGCGACAATCCGTTCGTCAGCGGTCCAAGATCGCTCAACGAATAAGAGATCGCCGCAGTCGCCGTCCTCCTGTTTTGAACGCGAGTCAGGACTCGAAGCCCCGTTTCCTCCGAATGCCGCGCCAGGCGACGCTCGAGCGCGGCCCTGAAATACGCCCGGCCCAATAGCTGGCGATTGCGGCGGGGCGCCAGAACCATTGTTCAAGAAAATGATCTGTCAGGTTCTTCAGGCCCGGCTGCACGGCGGTATGACATCGCAGCGCCCAAGCTGAAATCGCAATCATTTGCTCGCCGGCGGGCGAAATTGCGCGACATCGCAGCAAACAATTTATCGTGATGCGAAGCATGACCATGGAACAATTCCTCGTCGCGCGCTTTGGCTTTTTAGACTGCGGCGCGGCGCGCAAGTTTTGGCGAAGTCTGGGGCGCCGCCTGTTTCGGTTGATGACGTTCCACGGCGCGCTGTAGGCGCGGAGGAAACATGCTCGGACAAAAATTCGCTCACCATGGCGCGAGCGCGCGGCCGCGCCGCTACACCAGGCCCGACCGCCGCAAATCGTCGAAGGAGGCCGGCGCCGGGCGCTGTGGCGGCCACGAACCGCCCCCGTCAGGGCGCTCCATCGAAGGTTTGTGCATCGACACCATCCGCACCTTGTCCATGGACGCCGTCGAGAAGGCCGCGTCCGGACATCCCGGCGCGCCGATGGCCTTGGCTCCGGTGATCCATACGTTGTGGCAGGACTTCCTGCGTTACGATCCGCAAGACCCGCAATGGCCAAACCGCGACCGTTTCGTTCTGTCCAACGGCCATGCCTCGATGCTGCTCTACGCCATGCTGCATCTCGCCGGCGTCAGGGCGGTCGACGCCAATGGCGAATTGCTCGACCAGCCGGCGGTTTCGCTCGACGACATCAAGAATTTTCGCCAGATCGGCAGCAAATGTCCCGGCCATCCGGAATTCGGCTTGACCACGGGTGTCGAAACGACCACCGGACCGCTTGGCCAGGGCTGCGGAACGAGCGTCGGCATGGCGATCGCCGAGCGCTGGCTGGCGCGGCGTTTCAATCGCCCGGGCTACAGCTTGTTCGACTACAATATCTACGTCCTGTGCAGCGACGGCGACATGATGGAGGGCGTCGCCAGCGAAGCGGCCTCGCTCGCCGGTCATCTGATGCTGGGCAATCTTTGCTGGATCTACGATTCCAATCAGGTGACCATCGAGGGCCACACCGACCTGGCCTTCAGCGAAGATGTGGCCGCGCGTTTTCGCGGCTATGGCTGGACTGTGCTGCGCGTCGGCGACGCTAACGACACCGAGCGGCTGGCGGCGGCGATCGAAGCTTTCCGCGCCGGCGAGGCGCCGACTTTGATCATCGTCGAAAGCCATATCGGCTATGGCGCGCCCCATAAGCACGACACCAGCGCCGCGCACGGCGAACCGCTCGGGGCCGAGGAGATTCGCCTCGCCAAGCGCAGCTATCAATGGCCGGAAGATTCGAGCTTTCTCGTTCCCGACGGCGTGCGCGAAAGGTTTTCCGCCGGGATCGGGCGACGCGGCGCGCGATTGCGCGGCGACTGGTTGGCGCGCCTGCGCGACTACCGCGCCAAATATCCCGACCTCTTCGACCAATTCGAGCGCATGCGGCGGCGTGAGCTGCCCGACGACTGGGACGCCGGGCTGCCGTGGTTCCCGCCCGACGGGAAGGGCCTTGCCACCCGCGACTCCGCGGGCAAGGCGTTGAACGCCATAGCGGCGCGCTGTCCCTGGCTCGTCGGCGGCGCGGCGGACCTCGCGCCGTCGACCAAAACGCGCCTTGCCTTCGAAGGCGCCGGCGATTTCGAGGCCGGCCGCCACGACGGACGCAATTTCCATTTCGGCATTCGCGAACACGCCATGGGCGCCATTTTGAACGGGCTCGCCTTGGCGGGTCTGCGCTGCTTCGGCGCGACTTTCCTGATTTTCTCCGATTACATGAAGCCGGCGATCCGTCTGGCCGCGATCATGCAGCTTCCGGTGGTCTATGTCTTCACCCATGATTCCATCGGGCTCGGCGAGGACGGCACGACCCACCAGCCGGTCGAGCAACTCGTCGCGCTGCGCGCCATCCCCGGATTGATCACGTTGCGGCCGGCCGACGCCAACGAGGCCGTCGAGGCCTGGCGCGTCGTCATGGCGCTCGGCCAGCCGGCCTGCCTGGCGTTGACGCGCCAGAACACGCCCACCTTCGATCGGACGCGCCGCGCCTCGGCCGAGGGCGTCGCCCGAGGCGGCTATGTCCTGGCGGACGCGGCCGCCGGCAAAAGACCGTCGCTGATTTTGATCGGCACGGGCAGCGAGGTGGCGCTGTGCCTTGCGGCCCAGGAGAAACTCGAACAGCAAGGCGTCGCGGCGCGGGTCGTCAGCATGCCCTCCTGGGAATTGTTCGAACGCCAGGATCGCGCCTATCGTGACAGCGTGCTGCCGCCGGAAATCGCCGCGCGCGTTTCGGTCGAGGCCGGCTCGGTGATCGGCTGGGATCGCTACGTCGGCGCCGCGGGCGGGAAAATCGGAATGCGCGGTTTCGGCGAATCGGCGCCAGCCGGCGACCTGGCGAAGAAATTCGGCTTTACCCCCGACAATATTTGCGCCGAGGCGATGAGGCAGCTCGCGCGGGCCGGGGAGCCGGCCAGATGACGCCGGGCCGGATCGAACATGAAAAGGCCAATGGAGCGGCCAGATGAATCCTCTTCAGCGACTTGAAACCTGCGGCCAGGCGGTCTGGCTCGACTATCTGAAACGCAGCTTCGTCGCCCAGGGCGAGTTGCGCAAGCTGATCGAGAACGACGGCCTGAAGGGCGTGACGTCGAACCCCTCGATCTTCGAGAAGGCCATCGGCGAATCCGACGAATACGCCGGCGCGATTCAAGCCTGCCTGCGGCGCCGGAATCTAGGCGTCGCGGCCATTTACGAGCAATTGGCCATCGCCGACATAGCCGCCGCCGCCGATGAATTGCGCGCCGTTTTCGAGCGAACGCAAGGCCGTGACGGCTATGTCAGCCTGGAATGCTCCCCCTATCTGGCGGATGATTCCGAGGCCTCGGTGAAGGAGGCGCTGCGGTTGTGGGCGGCGGTCGGCCGTCCCAACCTGATGATCAAGGTTCCGGCGACCCCGGCGGGCGTCGCCGCCATCGAAACATTGATCGGTCGCGGCGTGAACGTCAACGTCACCTTGCTGTTCTCGGTGGACGTCTACGAGCGCGTCGTCGCGGCCTATCTGTCGGGCCTCGACCTGTACCGGCGGGCCGGCGGCGATGTCGCGAAAATCGCCAGCGTCGCCAGCTTTTTCGTCAGCCGCATCGATACGGCGGTCGACCAACGGCTTGAAGGGCTCGGCGACAGCGCGGCGGCGGACCGCCTGCGCGGCAGGACCGCGATCGCCAATGCGAAAATCGCCTATGCCCGCTATCGCAGCCTGTTCGCCGGCCCGCGCTGGCGGGCGCTGGCGGATCTCGGCGCGAAAACCCAGCGCCTGCTGTGGGCCTCGACCAGCGCCAAGAACCCCGCCTTCAAAGACACCGCCTATGTCGAGGCCTTGATCGGCCGCGACACCGTCAACACCATGCCTCGCGAGACTTTGGACGCCTTTCGCGATCACGGCGAGGTCAGCGTCGACAGCGTCGAACATGACCTCGAGGGCGCTCGGGCGTCGCTCAATGAGTTGGAGCGGCTGGGAATATCGCTGGACGAGGTCACCGCAACATTGCTCCAGGACGGCGTCCGGCAATTCTCGGCGGCGTTCGACCAGTTGTTCGAAATTCTCGCGCGGCGGCGCGAGGAATTGCTCTGCGGCGATCGCAAGCTTGAGTCTCAGGGAAGTTCCGAGCGTTGCTAGCGCATTGTTTCAACGCATATTCTTGTCCAAAAAGTCTGCAACTTTTTGGGAATATGCTCTGGGGAGCGGGAAGATGCAGATTGGCATGATCGGACTTGGCCGGATGGGCGCCAATATGACGCGGCGCCTGATGAAGGCGGGACATGACTGCGTGGTGTTCGACGGCGCGGCGGCGGCGCGCGACCGGCTGGCGCAGGAAGGCGCCACAGCGGCCGCTTCGCTGGCGGAATTGGTGACGACGCTCGGGGAGCGGCCCCGCGCGCTGTGGCTGATGCTGCCGGCGGGCCGGGCGACCGAGGAGACGGTGCAAAGTCTCGCCGCGCTGCTGGAGCCGGGCGATATCGTCGTCGATGGCGGCAATTCGTTCTATAAGGACGACATCGCCCGCGGCAAAACCTTGGCTCGCAACGGCGTCGCTTATGTCGATTGCGGCGTGTCCGGCGGCGTCTGGGGCCTTGAACGCGGTTATTGCTTGATGATCGGCGGCGCGAAGGACGCGGTCACCCGGCTCGATCCGATTTTCGCCGCTCTGGCCCCTGGCAAGGGGGACATCCCGCCCACGCCCGGCCGTGAAGGCCGCGATCCCCGCGCCGAGCGCGGCTATATCCACGCCGGTCCGACGGGCGCCGGCCATTTCGTCAAAATGGTCCATAACGGCATCGAATATGGATTGATGCAGGCCTATGCCGAAGGTTTCGACATCCTGCGCAACAAGGACGCGAAGGAGCTGCCCGAGGACGAGCGCTACGATCTGAACCTTCCCGATATTGCCGAGGTCTGGCGGCGCGGCAGCGTGATTTCGTCCTGGCTGCTCGATCTCGGCGCCGCGGCCCTCGCCCGCGACCCGCGGCTCGACAATTTTTCCGGCTTTGTCCAGGATTCGGGCGAGGGGCGCTGGACCGTCGAGGCGGCGATCGAGGAATCGGTTCCGGCCCATGTGATTTCCAGCGCGCTCTATGTCCGGTTCCGCTCGCGGCAGGAGCATGATTTCGGCGACAAAATGCTGTCCGCCATGCGGAAGGGCTTCGGCGGCCATGTCGAAAGCCGCCCGTCGGCGGAACCGGACGCGGAGCCGGCGGAAGCCGCGGAACATGTCGCAAGGAATGTCGCGGAGTAAAAGCCCGTGCTCGAGGATCGCGCCAAATCCACGCCGCGGGCCGCGCCGGAAGCGGCGCCTTCGCCCCGGCGCCAGCTCCGGCCCGCCGACCCCTGCGCGATGGTGCTGTTCGGCGCGACCGGCGACCTTACACGCCGCCTCGTGACCCCGGCGCTTTACAATCTGTCGCGCACCAGGGTTCTGCCCGAGGATTTCACCCTGATCGGCGTCGCGCGCGGGAAGATGACGACGGAAAGCTGGCGCGACCAGCTTCATGACGCCCTGAAGGGTTTCGTCGGCAACGCCGCGACCGAGCTCGACGGCGTCCATTTCGACCAGGCCGCATGGAAAAGGCTGGCGCACAGGGTGGTCTTTGTCGACGGGGACCTCAACGAACCTGAACTTTACCGGCGACTGGGCGATATCCTCGCCCAGCCCGAAATGATCCGCAGGACCGGCGGCAATGTGATTTTCTATCTGGCGATCGCCGACCGGTTTTTCTGTACTGTGGTCGAGCAGCTCGCCAAAGCGAGTCTGATCGAACAGGCGCGGGACGAGGACGGCCGGCCGAAATTCTGGCGCCGCGTGGTGATCGAAAAACCCTTCGGCCACAGTCTCGACTCGGCGCGCGCGCTGAACGCCCGCATCCGGCGCCGCCTGCAGGAAGACCAGATCTTCCGCATCGACCATTTTCTCGGCAAGGACATTGTCCAGAGCATTCTGGCGTTTCGCTTCGGCAACGGCCTGTTCGAACCGATCTGGAACCGCGACCGCATCGACCATGTGCAGATCACCGCGACGGAGACGGTTGGCGCCGAAAAGCGCGGGAAATTCTACGAGGCGACCGGCGCCTTGCGCGACATGGCGCCCAATCACCTGCTCTCGCTGCTGTCGATGGTGGCGATGGAGCCGCCGGTCGGCTTTTCCGCCGCCGCCATTCTGTCGAAACGAGCCGACGTGCTCTGCGCCATGCCTTGCGCGAAGCCGGAGCGCGCGGCGCGCGGCCAATATGGCGCCGGACAGGTTCTGGGCAAGCCGGCGAAACCTTACCGCGAGGAAGAGAACGTCGCGCCCGATTCAAACGTCGAAACCTACGTCGCGCTGGAGCTTGGCGTCGACAATTGGCGCTGGGCCGGCGTGCCCTTCTACCTGCGGACCGGAAAACACCTGTCGCGCCGGGTCACCGAAATCGCCATCCGTTTCAAGCAGGCGCCCTATACGGCGTTCCAGGACACGCCGGTTCACGCCCTGCAGCCCAACTGGCTGGTGCTGCGCATCGCCCCGGACGAAGGCGTCTCGCTCCAGTTCGAGGTCAAGCGCCCGGGCCAGGAGATCGATCTGGCCCCGGTCAGGATGGATTTCCACTACCGTGACTGGTTTCCGCAGCAAGCCAATGTCGGTTACGAAACCCTTCTCTATGATGTGATGATCGGCGACCCGACCCTGTTCATGCGCGACGACATGGTGGAGCAGACCTGGCGCATCGTGCAGCCGCTGCTCGACGCCTGGGGCGACGTGGACGCGCCGCCGCCGCTCTATGTGTCGGGAAGCGCGGGACCGCGCGAAGCCGACGCCCTTCTGCGCCGCACCGGTCGGGCCTGGCGCCCGCTCGACGCCGACGCCTCCGGGAGGTCGCCGTGACAGGGTCGCGCGTCTCGCTCGTCCTGACCGATGTCGACGGCGCGGTCGTCGCCGGCCGGAAAGCCCCGGCGGCGCCGCACGCCTTGCGGCGGCTGCTGGACCGGGGCCTCGACGCCTGGTTCTCTGCCGCGACCGATCGGCTGATCCGCGACGCCGACGACGAGGTGAAGTCCCAGGCGAAGGCGGTGACCGCCGGCAATGACGACGATGGTTTCGCCAAGGCGATGGAACGTGACATCCTGGGCCGGCGCGCCCCATGACCGCGCACGCCGCCCCGAGGCTTGAAATTCTCGCCGACCCCGACGCTCTGGCGGCTCGCGTCGCCGATTGGCTGACGGCGGCGGCCGCTGCGCGGCAGGGGCGCTTCGCCATCTGTCTTTCCGGCGGATCGACGCCGCGAAGGCTTTACGAGGTCCTGGCGACGCCGCTTTTTCGCGGGGCCTTTCCCTGGTCGCAAACACACTGGTTCTGGGGCGACGAGCGTTTTGCGCCGCATGACGACATCCGCAGCAATTTTCGCATGGCGCGGAAATCGCTGCTCGCGCGGGCGCCGATCCCGGCCGCCAACATCCACCCCGTTCCGACCGAGGCGCCCACGCCCGAGGCGGCGGCGCTGGCTTATGAGCGCGAATTGAAATCCTTCTATGGCGCGGACCGCCTCGTTGAGCGGCGGCCGCTGTTCGATGCGACCTTGCTCGGACTGGGGCGCGACGGCCATACCGCCTCCCTGTTTCCCGGTTCGCCGACGCTGAGGGAGCGCGAGCGCTGGGTCGCCGCGATTGTCGGCGTCGCGCCGGAGCCGCGCGTCACTTTGACTTTTCCCGCGCTGGAGAGCAGCGCGCGCGTGGCCTTCCTGGTCACGGGCGCGGAAAAGCGCGAGGCCGTGGCCCGGCTTTTGCGCGCAGACGCGGCGATTCCCGCGGCGCATTTGCGCCCTGCGGGCGAGTTCGTCCTGTTCGCCGACGCCGCGGCGGCGGGACCCTGAGACGGAATTCCCCAGCCGGTCAACGGATTCCTGCCTGGATGCGTCGCTGACGCGGTCATTCGGCCGCGTCCGATGCAGCGCCCCGCTTGCGCTGGCAGCGCTGGTGCGCCGGCCCCTCCTGCCCGAGCAGGTTGCGGGCCGTGCCGATCAGCGCCAGATGGGAAAGGGCCTGCGGAAAATTGCCCAGCTGCCGCCTGCTGGCGGGATCATATTGTTCCGCCAGCAGGCCAAGGTCGTTGCGCAGCGCCAGGAGGCGTTCGAACAGTTCGCGCGCTTCCTTGTGGCGTCCCTGCAGGACATAATTGTCGGCGAGCCAGAAGCTGCAGGCGAGAAAAGCCCCTTCGCCGGGAACGAGACCGTCAACGCAATCGTCGTCGTCATATCTGCGCACGAATCCGTCGCGCGCCAGATCGCGCTCGATCGCCGCCAGCGTGCCTTGAATGCGCGGATCGGACGCCGGCAGGAAGCCGACAATGGCGATCAGCAGCAGGCTGGCGTCAACCACCTTGGCCCCATAGGATTGCACGAAAGAATTCCGCTCCCGGTCAAATCCCTTTTCGCAAACCTGGGCGTGGATCGCGTCGCGCGCTTTCCGCCATCGCTCGACCGGGGCGTCGAGGCCGAACTCCTCGGCGGAACGCAAGGCGCGGTCGAAGGCGACCCAGGCCATGACTTTCGAATGGGTGAAATGCCGGCGGCCGCCGCGCACTTCCCAGATGCCCTCGTCAGGCTGTTCCCAGACATTTTCGAGATGGCCGACGAGCGCGCATTCCAGCCCCCAGCTCGCGGCGTCGTAAGGCAAGCCGGCCTGGCGCGCGACATAGAAAGCGTCGAGGACCTCGCCATAGACGTCGAGTTGCAGCTGATCCGCCGCCGCATTGCCGACGCGAACCGGCGACGACGACTCATAACCCGCCAACCAGGGCAGCTCTATTTCCTGCAGGCGACGCTCGCCGGCGACGCCATACATGATCTGCAAGTCGTCGGGACTGCCGGCGGCGGCGCGCAGCAGCCAGTTCCGCCAGGCTTCCGCCTCCTCGACATAGCCCGAGCCGAGCAGCGCATAGAGCGTGAAGGCGGCGTCGCGCAGCCAGCAGAAGCGATAGTCCCAGTTGCGCCGCCCGCCGATTTTTTCCGGCAGCGACGTGGTGCCGGCGGCGACAATGCCGCCGGTCTTGCGATGCGACAGCGCCTTCAGGATCAGGAGCGAACGCATGACGTCGCACGACCACGGCCCGGCGCCCTTGAAGCGCGCCGACCATTCCGACCAGAAAGCTTCCGCCTGCGCCAGCGCTTCGTTCGGTGGCAGCGCCGGCGGCGCCGCGCGCCACGACGGCGTCCAGTTCAGCGAGAACCCGATTTCGTCGCCGGCCGCGACTTCGAACTCGCCGACCGTGCTGAAATTCTCGCCGCGCAAAGGAATCTGCGACTGGAGCAACAACCGCTCCGGACCGCCGATCAATTGCAGGCGTTCGTCCGCCTGGCGCGACACCCAGGGCGTGATCGATCCGTAATCGAAGCGCACGATCAGTTCTGTGCGCATGGCGACGGCGCCGCGCAGGCCGCGCACGATCCGCACGAGATCGGCGATCCCGTCGCGCCGCGTCATCAGGTCGATCACGCAGGCCGCGCCCGTTTCGGTCTCGAAAGTGGTTTCCAGGATCATCGTGTCGCCGAGATAGCGGCGCGTCGCCCGAAATCCGTCGTCAGCTGGCGCGATCAGCCAGCGTCCGTTGCGGGGGCCGCCGAGCAGCGCCGCGAAACAGGCGGGACTATCGAAGCGCGGCAAACCCAGCCAGTCGATCGAGCCGGCGCGCGACACCAACGCCAGGGTTTCGCAATTGCCGATGACGCCATAGTCTTCGATGCGGGTTGACATCACCGCTCCTGCGCAAGGTTGAAAGGCGGGAACTCCTCCTCAACGCCCGACGCCGGCGTTTGGCTCCATAGCGCGCCATGCCGACCGGCGAAAGGCGACGCCGGTCCGGCTTCGGCGCCGCGGCGGCGCCCCCAGCCGGGCGGTTGGCGCGCCGGCGGCCGATGAAGACCGGATTGCAAGCCCATTCGAATCGTTGGTCGCGCGCCTTGACGGTTTCGTAACCGCCGAAGCCAGAGTGCGCACGCCGATCCCTTGATGTCAGCCTTGAATTGATGACCGCCAACTCATTCCGATCCCAGCGCCAGTGAGCCGCAGAGACCGGGGAACAGATGTCGGATCCATGCTTTGGTCGGCGCCGAAATCGGGCGCCAATCTCTGCCAGCGTCTGCGTCTCACCCAACGCGGACCTTCGTTGGGCTCAGGCCGAGTTGTGGCGATCCGGCGCCGCCGATCCGAGCGAATGCGGCAGGAAAACTGCAAGCGTCAAGCCAATGCACGCCGCAACCGCCGCGATGATCATGCCGGGTATTTCGGCGACGCCCGTCAACTTTTGCACAGCGTGGACGACAAAGGGCGCCGCTCCGCCGAACAGAGCCGTCGCCGTGGTGGCGCCCAAGGCGAGACCGCTCAGACGCACCGCTCCGGAAAATTGTTCGGCGGTCGCCGCCGCGCCGACCGCGCTGACGCCGCCGCCGAGAGCCGCCAGAACAACGACGCCGGCGATCGTGGCCTCGGTGGAGCCGCTGGCGATCAAATAAAACATCGCGATCGGAAGAACGACGCACGCGAGACAAAGGCCGAGCAAGACAGGTTTGCGCCCGGCAAGATCGGAAAGCCAGCCAAAACATGGCGTCACCGCAATGACGACCAGCGCCGCGATGGTGGAAAATTCCAGCGCCTGAGCCTCGTTGCCCCGTCCAACCGTCGCGAGGAAAGAGGGGACGTAGGTAATGCCGACGTAATAGGTGACGGATCCCAGAGCCGAAATGACGAAGCCCAGCGCAATGCCTCGCGCTTCGTTGCGCAGGACCTGGATCAGCGGCCGGATCGCGGCGGTGGCGCCGACGTTCTGTCGGTCGAAAAACGGCGTTTCCACAATGATGTTGCGCGCAAGCCAGACCGCGCCCGCCAGCGCTCCGCCAAACAGGAACGGAATCCTCCATCCCCAAGCGTCAAGCTGCGCGACATCGAGGTTGCGCGCCAGGATCGCGCAGGAGCCGACAGCCAGCAAGCCGCCAATCTCACTCGTCGCCGCCGCAAGGGACGTGACAAGACCCCTTCGGTGAAATGGCGCGCTTTCATAGAGATAAGCGACAACGGCGATATATTCGCCCCCGATGCTGAATCCCATGACGCATCGCATCAGGATCAGCCCCACGCCCGCCATCGAGCCGACTTGGGCGTGGGTTGGCAGCATGGCCAGGCACAGCATTGCCAGCGTCATCGCCGCCATCGACGCCAGCAGCGTCGGCCGCCGGCCGCGCCGGTCGCCGAACAGACCGAACAGGATGGCGCCGAACGGCCGCATCAGATAGGCGATGGCGAAGCCGGCCAGCGTCTTGCCCAGCGCCATGTCATCCCGGCCAAAGAACACGCGCGCCAAGGTTGGCGCGAAATAGAGACAGAGCGTAAAATCATACCATTCGACCACGGTGGACAGCCCCACCGCCACCATGGCGGCGGCGCGGCGCCGGCTGACGGCGGTCATGCGCCATACTTGGCCAATCGCAGGCCGTTCAGTCGCCAATGCTGATGGGCTACTCCACCCATTCCACCCATTCCGCGCGCGAAAACCCCGGTTCGCACGGACCGCCGAAATTCTGTGTCTCGCGGGCCGCCTTCCCATCGAGGAACTCCCTGATGCTCACGGTATCGCCCATTCTCGTCCACCGGCTCCGAACAATGTTGGCGTGGCCACAGGACGCCGGCGTTGCTCGGCGCGCCGATCAATAGGGCGGCGGGCGGCGAGCCCTTTGCGTCCTGGCGGCCTCGGTCCACCAGGCCAGATCATCCGCGAACCGGGGGAAAGCGTGCTCCAGCGCTTTTCCGGGCGAGCCGGTTGGAGCGCCGTCCGGGCTCAGCGTTTCCGCGATCGGCCCAACTGCCAGAATGCTTGAAATCACGACCATGTCCATTTCGGACAGGATGCCGTGCCAGGCGACGCTCGACCGCGCCCCTGAAAAACGTCCGGCCGAATAGCTAGCGATGGCGGCGGGGCGCCAGAACCATTCTTCAAGGTAATGATCCGTCAGGTTCTTCAGGCCCGGCTGCACCCCCCAGTTATATTCGCCCACGATGAAGACGAAAGCGTCAGCGGCGCGAATTTTCGACGCCAGAGCTTCCATGGCGGGTGGAGCTGAACCCTGCGGATATTCTTTATACATCCGGTCCAGCATGGGCAGATTGACGTCTTTTGCATCAATGAGTTCGGCGGTGTCGCCGCGCGCACGAAGCCCTGCGACGATGAAGTCCGCCAGTCGGACGCCCATCCGGTTCGACCGATAGGAGCCATAGAAAACAAGGATTTTGTGGGCCACCTTCCGCCTCGCCGCTTTCCGACACCAGCTCTGGTCGAGGACATTCGAAAACGCGGGATGCCGCCGCGCTTGCCAACGCAAGCGCACTCATTCCCGCGACGTCATTCGCCACGACCAAACTGCCGGCTGCGCCATAAGGTTCCAAGACCTCCTTGCTCGAGTTCCGACGTTCGGCGACCGCGCGCTCTCACGCGCGCATATTCCCCAGACTTTGCAGACTTTTTGGACAAGAATATGCGTCGAAACAATGAGCTCCAGCATTCTTCCACCTGGCGGATACTTCAGGCGAGTCAATGGAGCAGATTGGCCTGCGCGGGCCTGTTGAGAATAAAATGCGAAATCTCAATGGTTCCATCGCCGGAACGGCCGATCAACACCATGTTTTGGCGCCATAGTTTGCCTTGCTTTTGTCCTGAGATATTGCGGCGCGAGAAAATGCGGCGCGCCTGATCGTCGCCGGCTTTCCCATCCCGAAAGATGAATTGACGTCCGGCGCCGAAATCGATCCCGCCCACGATGGCCGCGAATAACGGCCCGACGCCGCCTTCTCGCGGCCGTAGCGCTGGCCGCGGGCTTGGACTTATCGTCGGACTCTGGCGGCGCAGGGACGGCCGCTGAAAACTCCGGTTCGCGATCCGCTGGCCTTGGCCCTTGGCGGTTTCAGCGGCGATGCGCGCGCCAGCCTTGATCAGGCTGATCAAATCGCGTGATAACCGTGAGGAGGTTGATCATCAATTGAACGCCCCGGCTTCCGAGCGTTCAGTTGGCGCTCGTGGGCGGCGCGCGCAAAAGGCGCCAGCCACCACGCGATCGGCGCCGACAAAACCAATGTCAGTGCGACCACGAAAGGCATCAACGTCATGGCGATATCCGCGAGCGGCGTCGCTAAAACCAGAACCACGCCGATGCCGAAAACGACCGCCTGAACCATCATGTAAATCACGATGGCGATTATGATGCGATTTGACATGTGATTTCGCATTTTGTCCTCCTGCGCGCTTTCAACTCCTGCGCTGTACAACGCGCAGCGACCCGACCGCGTTCCCCTTCACGGCGATTTGCGCGCCCCCGCAAGGGAATCCAGCCGCCACGGAAACCGCAAGGAGGCGAGCGTGGTCGTCGGCATGACGAGTTTCTCCCATCTGTCAGGATTGGCGTTCATGACCAAGGATTGCCAAGACCGGCGCCGCGCGTCGTGTCGCACCGGACGCGCCTGATTCAGCGCGGGCTGGCGGGTTGCCTTAAGCGAGCCGGGATTATCATAGTGAACCTTAAGCGCGACCGCGACGCCTCGCAAATTCGGGGAAACCGCACATGTATTCGCATCTCGGCATCGCCGATCTCCAGCCGATCGTCGCTCTCGCGGCAGGCGTCCTGATCCTCGTCAGGTCGCGGCTCCTGAACTACATCGTGGCCGTCTACCTGATCCTGTCCGGAATCATCGGCCTTGGTTTGATTCGTTGACGCTGCCGGCGTCGTACCGGACGAATGTGGGCGCCCGCCAATTCAAAGCCTTCGAACGAAAGACGCGACAGCATCTGAAATTGTATCGATAACGCGGCTTCACTCGTCGTCCTGCAATTCGTCGTCCCAGCCGATGGCGCGCGCGCGTTCGACGGCGGCGTTGTAGATTCGCTCGTGGCGGCGGCGAAAATCCTCCGGCAGGCGGCTGGGCAGGCCGCCATAGGACTCCCAAGCCTTGTTCACCTGTTCGGCCAGATTTTGGAGCCGGGCCATGGACCAGCCGGCGCCGGTCTCGGTTTCGGCCAGCAGGCCGAAAACCTGGGCGTCCATGATCACGCGGCCGGCGTCGGTGAGGCCGCCGCGCTGGTCCGCTTCGAGACCGGGATAATTCGGTTGGTTCAAAGCTGGGCCTTTTTCATGCGCGATTCGAGTTCTTCCACCATCAGGACGAGCGCCTTGTCCCGGAAACGGGAAGCGCCCTGGTGGTATTGCCGCACGGTGCAGGGCACGGGTTCGTGCAGGCCGCGTCCCTGGTCCCGAAAATCCGACCAGCTCAGGACCGGGAAATCATAGGCGCTGGAATCGATCAAAACCCATTCCCGCTCGCCGAGCAGCAGCGACAGGGGCGGCAGGCCCTCCAGTCCGAAACAGGCCTCGCGATGGGTCTGGCTCCAATAGCGCCGCCAGGCGTTCCACGCCGCCGCCGGCGCCTTCGAGGGATAAGAATCGAGAACGGGCAAATCTTTCAGGCGTTCGTACATTCCAGGCCGCCGAACTGCTGTTTCTTGTCACATGGGCTCCGCACGACGGTTTCGCAACCGGCGGCGCATCCGCTCACTTGCCGTTCAGCCCCAGCTCCTTGGCCAGGGCGTCGAGTTCGCCTTGCGCGCCCGCATCGCCCGCAAGAGCCTTGCGCGCCCGGTCAAGGGCGTCTCGCGCCTTGTCGGGCTGGTTGAGGACTTTGTAGGAGCGGATGAGGCGCGCCCATTCCTTGGCGCTCCCCCCCTGGGCCGCCAGACGTTGCGCGGCGGCGTCCACCATGGCCTGGATCGATTTTTGCTGCTGGTCGGCGGATGCGGCGTTCGGTTGCGATCCGGGCGCGGCGCCTTCGGCCGGCGCGTCGAGCAAAGCGAGCTTGTCGAGCACGTCCTTTTTCGCCTTCGAGCCCTGGCTGAGTTCGGGCAGCATGGCGGTCCAGATTTTTCTCGCCTTTTCCACCTCGCCCTGCTGTGCGGCGGCGAGGCCGAGATAATAGCGCGCCAGCAGAAAAGTCGGAGCAAGTTTTAACGCGCGCTCGAGCTGGGTCACGGCTTCCGGCGAAAACTCGCCGTCATTGGCGTAGGACAGGGCCTCGGCATATTTCACCAGCCGTTCCGGCGATTCGCCGAGACTGTCGATCGCCGCCTCGCTGGTCCTCACCGCGTCGTCGTAACGGCCCGCCTCCAGATAAAGCGGCGTGATCTGTTCGAGCGCCTTGCCGTCCTTGGGGTGGGCGGCGAGATCAGCCTCCAGTTCGGCGAGCGATTTTCTGGTTTCCGGGGGCTGCGGCGCGGCCGCTCGCGACGCGATCGGCATGTCGGGCAGATTGGGCCGTCCGACCCTGGCGTAGAGGCCCAGCGTGATCAGAGGCGCGCCGAGCACGATCAGGAGGATTGCGATTCTCCGCGCGCGCGGCGCGTCGCCCAGCGCGGTTTCTTCCTGCGCGGCGGCGAGCAATCGCCGCCCGGCCTGGGCTATGGCCGCCTCGGCCTCGTCCGAAGAAACCCGGCCCCGGAAAAATTCCGCGTCGATTTCGGCGATCTGGGCGCGATAGAAGGCGATATCGGCCGCGTCTTCTCCGGTTTCGGGCGGCGGGCCGGTCAGCGGCCACAGCAGAACCGCCACGGCCGCGCCGGTCAGCAGCGCGAAAACAAACCAGATCATCCCCGCGCCGCGCCCACCCCGTCAAAGCTCCCCTTGCCGCGACTTACCACATGAACCAGGCATAGGCCAGCAGGGTGTTGTTGTCGCTGGCGCTCCGGCAATAGGGGGTGACGCTGCCGCCGTTGCACAGCGTGACGCCGTTCGCATCGACCGCAGTCGGATCGACATTGCCGGTTCCGCCATTGAACCTGGTGTACAATGTATATTGCAGGCCGATGCGCGCATTGGCCCAGGGCCAGAAGGACGGGCCGCCGCGCGAGAACGGCAGGTAGGAAAGGTCGAAAAGCCAGCCTTCCGAATTGGGCGAGAAGTTGGAGTTCGGCGCGTAAAGCGCCATGTCCGCCGTGCCGTTGATGTTGAAATAAGTCGCGGTGAAGGCGTAAGTGTTCTTGTAGACATATTCGCCCGAGATTTTCAGGCTGCGCAGATAGTCCACAGGGTTGGCGGCGATGCCCTGCAGAAGGCTCGAAACCTGATTCTGCCGCTCCAAGATGTAATTCGCGGTCAGGGTCACCGCGTGGACATCGGTGATCCATTGATATTGCAGGTCAAAAGCATTGTCGGTGAGGATGTCCGTCGGCCAGCCGAAGGTTCCGGCCGGCAAGGCGCCATTACCGTTGGTAATCACATTGGCGTTCATGCCATAGGCGCCGACTTCCAGCGAATGTTCGCCCCAGTTCTTTTCCAGCGCGACGCGGTAATAAGGCGCGACGCCGCTCAACAGGTTGGCGGGAGGCCCGCCCGTCACCGCCCATTGAAATGACTTGGAGGTCGCCCCATAGCCGGTGAGTTCGAGATAGAGCATGTCGTTGATGAAGAGATAACCGCCGGCGCCGACGACATTCCCGCCGCCCCATCCCTGAGAGTCTTCGAGCATGGTCGCGGCGGTTGGCGCGGGGATGAACGTGGACGAAATGAAAGGGATGCCCCAGGCCGGCGAGGTGTTCCAGGGGTCCTGCACCGTCGGATTGTTATTGGCGTCCAGACCCCAGAGCACGTCTACCGGACCGATATGCATCTCGTCGGCATAGCGGATATCGGTATTGTCCCACGCAACCCCCTCCCCGGTCTGATCCTGGGCATAGGTCCATTGCATGAACATGCCGAGATTGCCCCAGACCTTGCCGCCATAGAAAATGCTGAATTGCGACGCGAGATCGGTCCAGTTGTTGGGGCCGTTATAGCCGAAGGTTCCCGGGGGCTCGAGGGGCAAATACTGGGAGGTCGAGCCGGCCGGCGCGTTGAGGCCCCGGTCGATATGGGTGATCTCCGGCTGCCACATGAAGGCCAGAGGCGGATATTGGGTGTCGATGCCGCCGCCGGCGGTATAGCCGCCGAGCTTGAAGCGGCGGCCGAACGGCGTCAGTTGCGGGAAAGCCGTGTGACAGGTCGAGCAGTTCTGGCCGGTCTGGCGCGCGAAGCTCGGCAGGGCCGAAGCGTCCTCGGACGCGCCGACCAAACCGGCGAGACCGAGGCCGAGAGCGGCGCTGGCGCGAAAAGCTTTATTGAATTCGTTCATCGCGGCCATTCGCTTGGCCCTCCTCACTGACCGCCCTCGACCTGGTTACGAGGCGGCGGATTGTTCTTGACCCTTGCCCAAAAAAGACGCGCGCCGCTAAGGCGTCACCTGCTCGCCGCGCGATCGTCGAGGAAGCTCAGATAGGACGCGAGCGCGTCGATCTGAGCGTCCGAAAGACTCCGCGCCACTCGCGGCATCGGCTTTGCGCTCGGGCGATAGCCCTCTTTCCACTGCTGCAGCCGCCGCTTCAGATAGGCGTACGAAAGACCGGCGAGACGTGGAATGGCTCGCACGCCTTGCGCGTTCGGGCCGTGGCAGGCCACGCAGCTGACGATATTGGCGTCGGGCTCGCCGTTATGGAAAAGCTCACCCCCCTGCGCGGCCAGCGCGCGATCGCCGTCCTCGGCGGCGCGCGGCGCCACATGGGAGAAATAGTCCGCCAGCGCCCGCGCCGTCTCGGGATGGAGATTGGGGACGGCGTTCCACATGTAGAGCGCGGAAAAGGGATTGTCGCGCGCGTGACTGCGGAAATCGCCCAGCTCCTTCTCGATATAGGCCGCCCGCTGCCCCGCCAGGCGCGGCGCCACGCCGAGGCCCTGCGCGAAGGCGCCGTGGCAGAAAATGCAATTCTTCACCGGCGGGCCGCTGGCCGGCGGAAGCGGCAGCAGCGCCAAGGGATAGTTCGCGTCCGGCGGCGGCGTGTGAAGCGGGGCAGTCGGCCTGCAGATGACGCAGTTATGGTCCGGCACGCTCGCCGGCGTCGGCCGCAGCAGCGTCGAGAGATAGTTCGCGTCCGGCTGCTGGGCGCGAAGCGGGCCGGCCGCCAACAGGGAGATCGCGAGGGAGGCGACCGTCAAGCCGATTTGTTTCATGGCCTTGTGTTCTCTTGTACGAATCTCGGAACGGACCCGGCGCCGGCCGGAGCGAAACGCCTTAATGCAAACCGCCGACATAAGCGGCGACCGCGGCCATTTCGGCCCGGGTCAGATTGTGTGTGGTCGGAACCATGAGCGCGGAAAGACCGTGTTGCGCCACTTCGGGGCCGCGC
This sequence comes from uncultured Pseudomonadota bacterium, assembly GCA_963703385.1. GTDB lineage: Bacteria > Pseudomonadota > Alphaproteobacteria > Rhizobiales > Beijerinckiaceae > Rhodoblastus. The sequence continues at coordinate 1,118,631 of OY969816.1, read as the reverse complement.
TCGGTATTCCAGTTCGTCAGGGTCTTCACGATATAGGCCGGCAACTGGCCGGCGAGACGGGGAATTTCCCCCCGCGCGCCGTGGGCGTCCGGCCCATGACAGGCCCAACAGGCCGGCACGTTGGATTCCGGGATGCCGTTCATGAAAATATCATGGCCGAGCTTCGCATTGCCCCCGCCACCCCCGCCGAGCGGCGGCGAATTCATGGAATGGAAATGCTCGGCGATCGCGCCATACATCGACGGAGGAACCCCGCGCACCACATTGCTCATGATCGGATGGGTCCGCAGGCGGCCGGCGAAGTCGTGCAATTCATTCACAATATAGCCCGGCTGCTGCCCCGCCAGCCGCGGGATCGTGTAATAGCCGTAGAAGCCCTGCCCGCCCTCGCCGTGGCAGGTTTCGCAATATTCGACCTTGGCTTGAACGCTGCCGTGGGAAGCCGCGCGCGGCTCCGCAGACGCAGAACCGGAGGAGCCAACCGCCATGAGCGCCGCAGCGAGCGCAATGGAACTCAACGCGTTTCGCCCATGAATCGCCATCATGGCTTTACTCCCCTTATTTATACATTTCCTGTCGAGCTTTTATTGAGCGCTTACAGGAATAATGGACGGGCTTTGCATCTTGGCCGTGCAAGCCTGGATCGGACATCGCCAAATCGGCTTTCACTATAGATGTTTATCTGTTCCCTTCGTCGTGGCAATTGGCCTCGCTCATTTTCCAGTTCCCGGCAGCACAATTTGAGCTGATGTGACATTTCTGCCGCAAGCCGCGGACGGAGGATACTTTCTGAAACGGTAAAGAGAACGCCAAACCTTCGGGAAAGCGCGGTTTCGCAGCCTCCCCCCAGAAATCCACAACCTCGGCCCGGTGCGCGCACAGGCTCGCAAATCACTGATTCATCTGCCCGGAATGGCATTCCTGCGCGCGCCGGCCGGCAAGAATGCAAATATCGCGATTTCCGCACATATTGAAAATATACTATCAATCGGTCCGCTTCCGGTCGAATCGCGGGATTGGCGGCATTGTGCGATGCACAAGATATTCGGGAAGGCGCTTCAATATAAGAATTGTCGCGCCATGAATTGTTCTAGATCATTGCCGCTCGGTGGTTGGCGGCGCTAGCGGAATCGAGATGCGGCAGGAACGCCGGAAATGCGGCGGCGTCCCGAGGGACGTCAAAGGAAGGTGGGGAATCATGCAAGGCTTTGGCGGCAAATATCTCGCTCTGGCGGCTGCGGTCGCCATTCTGGGCGCCGGCGTCGCGGCACATGCGCAAGATCAGACCAAAAGCGCGGCTCCGGCGCCGAACAGCGCCGCCCCGCCGGCCGCCCCGGCCCCGCAGCCGGCTGCTCCAGCCGCGCAACCCGCCGCCCCCGCCCCGCAGCCGGTCAGCGCGGCGATGCACGCGAAGATGGAAGCCAAGCTCCTCTATTGCAAAACCTGTCACGGCGTGTACGGCCAGGGCTTCCGCGGCTCTTTCCCGATCCCGCGCCTTGCCGGGCAGCAGCCGGAATATATCCTGAACCAGTTGCATGCTTTCATTCAAATGCGCAGAACCAATGTGGTGATCGAACCACGTCGCCCAGGCTCTGAGCCCGGAAATGGTGAATTTCCTGGCCGAGAGCTTCCATAGCCTCAACCCGCCGCCGCTCGGCGGCGCGCCGACGGCGCTCGCTGCCCAGGGCAAGGACATTTTCCACAATGGCGTGCCGAGCCGCGAAGTTCCGGCTTGCGCCGGTTGCCATGGCGACGACGCCATGGGCAGCGACAAGATCCCGCGTCTCGCGGGCCAGTTGAACGATTATGTCATCCTCAAAATCAAGAATTTCGAGCATGAGCGCGGCCTGAAGCCGAGCGAGGAGGATGTCTCGGCGATGATGACGCCTATCGTGCACAATCTGACGCAGGATCAGATCGCGGCGGCCGCCGCCTATGTCAGCACTCTGAAATGACCGTGTGGGCAGTTGGCCCCTAATAAAGCGCGACGGCGACCCGAGGTCGCCGTCTCCGTTTGCCATTTCAATCCCACAACAAAACGGAACGGTGGGCGCGTTCGCTTGATGAGAGCGGCGCGAAACGAGAGGTCCACCTGCCGTTCTGAGAAAGGCTGCGGGTAGGATTGCCCGCCCCTCGGCGCCAGTTTGCACTAGCGGCCGAGAGAGGTTTTTCAGAAGCGTTCACCTATAGCGAAACTGATCAGCCGACCTTACTGATCCAGATCCAGCACGAACACTCCTTGGAGACGGCCCCATCGACGAACCGGCAGCTGGATGGCGCCATGAAATTATTGCACGCGCCGCAGTTATGGCTGTTGCTGGCTGTCTCTGTGAAGTGGACGGCGGTCTTCGAAACCTTCGTCATCGCGCTGGCGTTCGATGCGGGCAGAAGGGCCGCAGAACCCACCGCAAGCCCTGCCGCAACGAGTTCGCGGCGCGAAATCGGCGCAGATTCTTTCTTGCCCAGGTTTTTCATTTCACTCTCCCTTGCCAAAACGTCACCGACGGTGACCAGCTTGGCTTCCTAAACATAGAACAATTATAGAACAATATTGAGTAGATTACTATGACTTTTGCCGCGACAAAAAGGCGCAGGCGCCGTCCTTTGTTGCCTGATCTGTATGATACTGAAATACCGTTGTTATTTGACAAGCAATGATCGCTGCTCGGACAAATGTCGCGAAACGCGCTCTCGTGAGCAGCCCGAAAGTCGGGGGTGTTGAAGGGCGGCCGGAACATGTTTGCTCGCTGAAATAATTTCGTCGCAGGCGAAAAACGAAACGTCGGCGCGCATTCATGTTACGCGCCGATCAGCGCGTTCAAAAGCCCCTCGCCGCCCTCGCCGCGCCCGAGCCCCAAAACTTTCGCCGGCGCGACCCATCGGCCGATTTCGGCGATCGTGTGGGCGAACAGCCCGCCCTCGCCCTCGCTGACCACGACAGCTGCGATTTCCGCGCCCCTTATGCGCAGAACCTCGACCGCCGTCAGCGTGTGGCTGATCGCGCCCAGATAATCGCCAACCACCAGAACCACCGGCGCGCCGCTCGCGACGATCCAGTCGAGCACGGTTTTCCGCTCATCGAGCGGAACCATCACGCCGCCGACGCCCTCGATCAGCGCGAGATCAACTTCTTCCTGCAACACTTTGTTCGAAAATGAAAACAACGCCTCGCAGTCGAGCGTTTTCCCTTCGGCGCGCGCCGCCATGCTCGGCGCAAGCGGCGCCGCATAGCGCCAAGGCGAAACGCGGGCCACGGCCTCTTCCGTCGGCGCCTCGCCCAAAGCCGCCAGAATCCGTCCGGTGTCGCTCGTTGCCATTTGGCGCTTGTCGAAGCCCGAGATCACGGGCTTAGTGGCGGCGACCGTCATGTTTCCGGACCGCGCCGCCCGGATCAGCGCCGTCATGACAAAAGTCTTGCCGATCCCGGTGCCGGTCGAGGTGATGAAGAATTTTCTGGCCATGCCCGCGAACGATCTGCTCGAACATCTCTGGCTGCCTTACACCCAGATGAAGACCGCGCGCCAGCCTTTGCAGGCGGTCTCGACCGAAGGCGCGCTGATCCAACTCAAGGACGGGCGCGAACTGATCGACGGAATCGCCAGCTGGTGGACCGCCTGTCACGGCTATAACCATCCTCATATCCTGGCCGCGCTGCATGCTCAGGTCGAAACCATGCCGCATGTGATGTTCGGCGGCCTCGTCCATGAGCCGGCGCTGAAACTTTCCGCGCGCCTCGCGCAAAAGGCGCCGGGAGACCTCAACCACGTCTTTTTCGTCGACAGCGGCTCGGTGGCGGTCGAAGTGGCGATGAAAATGGCGGTGCAATATTGGCTCAATCGCGGCCAGAGCCGCCCAAAAATGGTTGCGTTTCGCCATGGCTACCACGGCGACACCATGGCCTGCATGGCAGTCTGCGACCCCGACGAATCGATGCACAGCCTGTTCAGGGATTATCTGCCAAAGCAATTTCTGGCCGAATTGCCGGTCGACGACGCCTCGGAACAGGTTTTTGATGACCTTCTGGCGCGCGAAAAGCAAAACATCGCCGCGGTTCTGATCGAGCCTCTGGTCCAGGGCGCGGGCGGGATGAAATTTTTTTCGCCCGAAACCCTGGGCCGCGTGTCAAAAACCTGCGCGCGCCACGGCGTGCTGCTGATCGCGGACGAGATTTTCGTCGGCTTCGGCCGCACCGGAACCTTGTTCGCCTGCGAACAGGCGGGGATCACGCCGGATATCCTGTGTCTCGGCAAGGGCCTCACCGGCGGCGCGCTTTCGCTCGCGGCGACCATCGCGCGGCCCCATGTCTTCGAGGCCTTTCTGTCCGACGATCCGGCGGGCGCCCTGATGCACGGCCCGACTTTCATGGCCAATCCTTTGGCCTGCGCCGCCGCGAACGCCTCGCTCGACCTGTTCGAGAGCGAGCCGCGCCTGACACAGGTTGCGCGGATCGAGGTTCTGCTGCGCGAGGGCCTGGCGCCCTGCGCCAAAATTCCCGGCGTGCTGGAGGTGCGGGCCAAGGGCGCGATCGGCGTGGTGCAATGCGCGACGCTGGGCGACCACGCAGCTCTCAGGACAACTTTCGCCGAACAGGGTTTCTGGATCCGCCCGTTCGGCGACATCGTCTATCTGACGCCGACCTTCACCATCGCAGAACATCAGCTCGCCGCGCTGACCTCGGCCATTTGCGCGACATTGCCGGGATGGCTGTCGAGAACGTAATGCGGGTCCTCCCTCGCGAGAACCGGCGACAAGTGCAAATCCTACGCTTCGCTCCCAAGGATGGAAACCTGCAGGTAAGGCGCTTTGGCGCCAGTGGCCAAAGGCCAGTAAATCGCGCGGTCGCCTGTCGACGCCATCTGGCTCTGCGCCGTCGTTAAGCGCGTCCGGAAAATCGCGCGGCGTTGCAGCGCGCGTCACATCGTTGTGATTTGTTGAGACTTCAATCAGACGATAACTTCCAACGCCTGTATTCGGCGCAATGACGGACCCCGCGCGGTGTATTGCGCAGGTAGAGGTAGGTAGGAAAACCTTCAAAGAATGACGGGTCGCTTGCGCCGAGCGCAGAGAGATTTGCCTTCCGACAACCTATGGAGGCGGACGTCATGGACAATATAGCCTATGTGAAATCGTTATACGCCCTGTACACCAGCGGCAAGATCGACAGGCTTCTCCAGGAGATGACTCCCGATGGCGACTGGATCAGCAACGCCGATCCAGCCCTGTTGCCGTGGGGCGGCGAACACAAGGGGATCGAGGGGGCCAGGCGCTTTTTTGCCGAACTGGCCCGGAATGTCGATATGGACAGCTTCACGCCGTTGGAGTTTCACAGCGGCAAGGATTTTGTGACCGTCGTCGGCCGGTCTCGCGGACGCATGCGCAGATCGGGAGCGCAGTTCGAGGACGAATGGATGCATCTGTTCACCATCCGCGATGGCAAGATTGCTTGCTTCCGCTCGAATCACGACACCCATGCGGTTGTCCAGGCCTATTACGGCGGCGACGTCCACATGGCCGGCCTGCCCTCGGGCGAGACGACGTCGCTTCGTCATCATTGAGCGCGCGCGGCGGGGCGTGACGCCCCGCCCGCTTTTGCCTTGCTCGACGCGAGAAACGCCGTCAGGTCGCCCTCTGCCCATCGGAAGTTGGCGGGGTGCGGAGCCAGCCGTCAGATTTGAACCGCCAAGAGCGATTGGAGCGCCGCAAGACGCCCGCTCACAGAGCAGGCTTTGCTCCAGCGGCCGCGAGGGATTGATTGATCGCGATTGATCGCGATCAATGAGAAAGGCCATAATGCGCGTTGCGCTCCTGAACCTCGTGCACCTTCAGCCCTAACCGGTCGATCAGGGCGCGGTCGGCTTCGGCGTCGTTATTGGCCGTCGTCAGCAGCTTTTCGCCATAAAAGATCGAATTGGCGCCGGCCATGAAGCACAGCGCCTGGGCCTCGGCGCTCATTTCCGAGCGGCCGGCGGAAAGCCGCACCCGCGACTTCGGCATGACGATGCGGGCCACCGCGATCATCCGCACCATGTCGAAGGCGTCCACCGGCGGCAGGCCTTCCATCGGCGTGCCGCGCACCGCGACCAGAGCGTTGACCGGCACGCTTTCGGGATGGGGGTTCATCGTGGACAGCACGCGCAGCAGCGAGGCGCGGTCAAATTCCTTCTCGCCCATGCCGATAATGCCGCCACAGCAGATTTCGATTCCGGCGGCGCGCACATGGTTCAGCGTCTCCAGCCGGTCTTGATAGGTGCGGGTGGAAATGATCTCGCCGTAAAATTCCGGGCTGGTGTCGAGATTGTGGTTATAGGCGGTCAGCCCCGCTTCCGCGAGTTTCTGGGCCTGATGCGGCTGCAACATGCCCAGCGTCACGCAGGCTTCCATGCCCATGGCGCGCACGCCCTTGACCATGTCGAGCACGGAGTCGAATTCCTTGCCGTCGCGCACCGAACGCCAGGCCGCGCCCATGCAGAAGCGCGAGGCGCCCGCCTCTTTCGCGACACGGGCGCGGAAAAGAACGTCCTCGACGTCGAACATGGTCTCCTTGACCTGTCCGGTCGCTTTGGCGTGATGGGCGCTCTGCGGGCAATAGCCGCAATCCTCGGCGCAGCCGCCGGTCTTGATCGAAAGCAGGCTCGCCAGCTGAATGGCGTCGTCGTGATATTGACGATGCACATTCTGCGCGCGATGGACGAGTTCGAGCAGCGGCAGGGCGAAAAGCGCCTCGATTTCTTCCTGCGTCCAGTCGTGGCGGATCGGGGTCTTGGCCGAAATCTGCGGATTGATCGTCATGTCGTTCCCGTGACTTTTACTTTTTGCCATTTCTTTCGGCCGAAAGAAATGGCGCCCGCCGGCGTCAGCCGGCCAAGTTTTTTGTTAGACTGATCTGTCGACGCGGATACCACCGCCCCTGCAAGGGCGGTGGTATTTGTCTCGCCGCTGTCTTATCAGAATGGCCTCAAATGGCAAAAACGCCCATCTATCGCGCTTATTGCGACGCCCGAGCGGGGCAGAACCGGCTGCGCCGGCTGCAATCGGCCACGCTCGCGCCGCAAGGCCGCATTTTGCGGGACGGGCGCGCATGGGTGAATTTCGCCAGCAACGATTATCTCGGCTTGAGCCAGCATCCGGCGCTGATCGAAGCCGCCTGTTCTTATACCAAAAGATATGGAGCGGGCGTCGCCGCCTCGCGGCTGGTGACCGGCGAAAACCCGGAATTCGCGGCGCTCGAGGCGCGCATCGCCGCCGCCAAGAACCAGAAGGCGGCCCTTATCATGGCCGCGGGCTATCAGACCAATCTCACCGCGCTGGCCGCCCTGGCCGAGCCGGAAATCGCGTGGCGCCCGGTGACGGTGCTCGCCGACCGCCTCGCCCATCATTCGCTCCTGCAAGGCGCCCTGCTCTCCGGCGCGCGGCTGATGCGCTTCCAGCACAACGACTGCGACCATCTCGAAAGCCTTTTGCGCAGCCGCACGAGCAAGGGCGATTTTTGCGTCGTCGTCACCGAAAGCGTGTTCGGCATGGACGGCGACCTCGCCGATCTCGCCCGCATCGGCGCGCTCGCGCGGGATTTTAGCGCCCTGCTCTATGTCGACGAGGCCCACGCCACCGGCGTTTTCGGCGCGCGAGGCTATGGGCTGTGCGAAGATTTCCCCGATCTGGTCGATGTCGCCATGGGCACTTTTGGCAAGGCGCTCGGCGGCTTCGGCTCCTATCTCGCCTGCGACGCGGACATCCGCGATTTCCTGATCCAGCGCTGCGGCGGACTGGTGTACAGCACCGGCCTGCCCCCCGCCGTGCTGGGCGCGATCGACGCCGCCCTCACCCTGGTTCCGCAAATGGCCCATCAGCGCCAGACGCTGCTTTCCCGCGCGGAAAATTTTCGCGCGGCGCTGCGCGCGCAGGGGTGGAATTGCGGCGCGAGCGCCAGCCAGATCGTCCCCGTCATCGTGGGCGGCGAGGCCGAAACGCTTATCCTCGCCGCCGAACTGGATCGCCGCGGCTTTTTGGTCGCCGCCATCCGGCCGCCGACCGTGGCGCAGGGTTCGAGCCGGCTGCGGATTTCGCTGAGCGCCGCCCATGCCTTGGAAGATATCGACGCGCTGATCGCGGCGCTGAGCGGATTGGCGTCAACCTATGCGGGCGCGGCGGCATGAGGCTGGTTTTCATCCATGGCTGGGCGCTCGGCCCCGAAATCTGGGACGCGCTCGCGCCGCTCCTCCCCGCCCCGCAGATCAGGGTCGATCTCGGCTTTTTCGGCGCGCCGGCCATTCCGGCCCTGCAAAACGGCGACATTCTCGTCGGCCATTCCGCCGGCCTGCTCTGGGGCCTGCGCCAGCGCGGCGACTGGGCGGGCGTCGTGGCGATCAATTCCTTCGCCCGCTTCTGTCTCGATTCCACCGGCGAGGGCTGCGTCCCGCCCGCCGCGCTGCGGGGCATGCGCCAGGCGCTGGAGCGCGACGCCAAGACTACCGCCGAGTCCTTCCGCGCCACGCATGGGCTGGCGCCGGCGGCGGGAAAAGCGCAAAAGGAGCGCCTGATGGACGGGCTCGACCTTTTGCGCGATTTCGACGCCACGCCTTTCGCCGGCGGCAGAGCGACCCTAGTGCTGGGCGCGGAAAACGATGCGCTCGCGCCGCCCGCGGCCTCGCGCCGCCTCGTCGAAATTTCGGGCGGAACGCTGGCGCTGCATGAGGCCGGTGGCCATGGCCTGCCCTGGACCGCGCCAAAATTCTGCGCCGAAAAAATCGCCGCCTTCCTGCGCGCTCATGATTTCTGACCGCAACCCGATCGTCGCCGCCTTCGACGCGGCGGCGGAAAGCTACGATTCAGCCACGCCGGTCCAGCGCGAGGTCGCCCGCGCCCTGGTTTTCCGCGCGGCGGAGGCCTTGAAAACGCCTGCGCGAAAAATTCTCGACCTTGGGGCCGGCGCCGGCCATGTGACCGGGTTCGCGCTGGAGCAATGGCCGGCAGCCGAAATCGCCGCGCTCGACGCCGCGCCCGCCATGCTGCGACAACTGCGCGCCAAATATCCCGGCGTCAGAACAATCGCGCGCGACGCCCGCGATCTTCGCGATCTGCCGCGTTACGACCTGATCCTATCCAGCATGATGCTGCATTGGCTCGACGATCCGCGCACGGCGCTCCAGAATTGGCGCGCGCGGCTCGCGCCGGGCGGGCTGCTTTGCGTCGCCGCGCCGGTCGCGGGCAGTCTGAGCGAATGGCGCGAATTTTTGGGCGCGGCGGGCATGGAAGACGCGATCTGGGACTTTCCGCCGGAAAATTTCGCCGAAGGACTCGGCGCAAGAAGCGAATTTTTCGACTTTTCCGCCGACTATTCCGACGCGCGCGGTTTTTTGCGCGGCCTGAAACAGGCGGGCGCGCGGACTCCGCGCCCAAACACGCGGCCCGCGCCGGCGGGCGCGCTACGGCGCCTGCTGGCCGCTTCCCCCGGCCCTTTCAGGATCGGTTTCCGGATCGGATTCCTGATTCTTGGCGCGGATCAGCCGGAATAGGCCTTGAGCGCGCTCGCGTCGGCGGGACTGAGCGACACCGATTCGCCGCAACCGCAGGCGGCGGTCTGGTTGGGATTATTGAATGTGAAAGTCGCGGACAATTTGCTGGTGGTGAAATCCATCCGCGCGCCGATCAGAAACAGCAGCGCCTGGGGGTCGATCAGCACTTTTACGCCCTTGTCCTCGACCAGGGACTCGCCCGGCCGGACGCCTTCCGCCATTTCGACCGTATAGGACATGCCGGCGCAGCCGCCGTTCTTGACGCCGACGCGCAGGCCGACGGCCTTGCCGCCGGAATTCTCGACCAATCTGCGAACCCGCTCGGCGGCGGCGTCCGACAGCTCCATCAGGGGACGACCAGACATTTCTCTTCCTTTCAACCGGTTCAAGCTCCGGCGAAACAGGTTGACTTGCCTTGCTAAGATAACATCGGCGCGCCGCTGTTTAAAGCGACGCCGCGATGGGTCAGGGCTCTGGACAGCGCGCGCGCTTTATGTTCTATAATTGTTCTCATCGCAAAATTCGGATTCGTCCCTTGGCCAAGCCGCGCACGTCCTTCATCTGCCAGAGCTGCGGCGCCGTCGCCTTGCGCTGGCAGGGCAAATGCGAAGCCTGCAACGAATGGAACACATTGGTCGAGGAGGCGCCCTCGGCGGGCATCGGCGCTCCGTCTGCGCGAAGCGCCCGCAAAGGCCGGGTGTTCGCGCTGGAAGGCCTGACCGGCGAGTCGAAATCCCCGCCCCGCCTGCTGTGCGGCATGGCGGAGCTTGACCGCGTCACCGGCGGCGGCTTCGTGCCGGGTTCGGTCCTGCTGATCGGCGGCGAGCCGGGCATCGGCAAATCGACCCTGCTGATCCAGGCCTGCGCCGCGCTGGCGCGGCGCAGCGAGCGCGTGGTCTATATTTCCGGCGAGGAGGCTGCGGCCCAGGTGCGGCTTCGCGCCGAACGCCTTGGACTGACCGACGCAGCCGTGGAACTGGCGGCGGAAACCTCGGTCGAGGACATTATCGCCACGCTGTCGACCGGCCGCCGCCCCGCCCTGGCGGTGATCGACTCCATCCAGACCATGTGGACCGAGACCGTCGAAGCGACGCCAGGCACGGTGACCCAGGTGCGCTGCGCGGCCCAGGCCCTGATCCGCTACGCCAAGCTTTCGGGCGCCTGCGTGATCCTGGTCGGCCATGTCACCAAGGACGGCCAGATCGCCGGCCCGCGCGTGGTCGAGCACATGGTGGACGCGGTCGCCTCCTTCGAGGGCGACGGCGCGCATCACTTCCGCATCCTGCGCAATGTCAAGAACCGCTTCGGCCCGACCGACGAGATCGGCGTGTTCGAAATGACCGGCGCCGGCCTGTCGGAAGTGGCCAATCCGTCCGCGCTCTTTCTCGCCGGCCGCGACGGGTCGGCCGCCGGCGCCGCCGTTTTCGCCGGAATGGAAGGCACGCGCCCGGTTCTGGTCGAGATCCAGGCGCTGGTCGCCCCGAGCGCGCTCGGCACGCCGCGCCGCGCCGTGGTCGGCTGGGATCCGAATCGCCTGGCGATGCTGGTCGCGGTGCTCGAAACCCATGGCCGCGTGCGGCTCGGCCAGCACGACATCTATCTCAATGTCGCGGGCGGGGTGAAGATTTCCGAGCCCGCCGCCGATCTGGCCGCCGCCGCCGCTTTGGTTTCCTCGCTCACCGGCGCCGTCCTGCCCCATGACACGGTGTTTTTCGGCGAGGTCGGCCTGTCGGGCGCCATCCGCCCGGCCCCGCACGCCAATCTGCGCCTGAAAGAGGCCGCCAAGCTCGGCTTTTCCCGCGCCGTCGCGCCGCCGGGACCGCAGGACGGCGAACCGGCGGGCAAGGTCGCCGGCATCGCCCAGCGGCCCCTCCGCCATATCGGCGAGGTCATCGCCGATATCGCCGCCCTGGGCCGCGGCGCGGCGGCTCCGCGCCCCGCGCGCGCCGCGGGTTAACCGCCTATCGACGCGGCAGGACGCATTCGCTATAAGCAGGCGCCAGCAAAAGGCGGAACTCCGCCCAAGCTCTCGCCACGCCCGGTCCTGTCCGGGCAGAATGTCATCCTCGATCGAGGCGCCGCATGCCGTCTTATGTTGACCTGGGTCTGATCGCCGTCATCCTGATCTCGGCCCTCCTCGCGACGGTTCGCGGCTTCACCCGCGAGGTCATGGCGATCCTCTCCTGGGGTTTCGCGGCGGCGGCGGCGGTCTATTTCTACCCGCTGCTGATCCCAAAACTCGCGGACCCCGCTTCGCCGATCTTCATCAGCAAGGCGGCGATCCGTCCCTATGCCGCCGGGGGGGCGATTTTCCTGGTCGCCCTGATCATCGTTTCCATCTTCACCATCCGCATTTCGGATGCGGTGCTCGATTCGCAAATCGGCGCGCTCGACCGGACGCTCGGTTTCGCTTTCGGGGCTGTGCGCGGGTTTCTGCTGTGCGCCATCGCCTTCATCTTCTTCAACTGGCTTGCGCCGGACACCGCCAGTCCGACGCCCAATTCGGCTGGCGCCTTCCGCAAGCAATGGCTCGAAAATGCGCGCAGCCTGCCGCTGCTCAAGGCGGCGAGCGATCAATTGCTGTCGTTTCTGCCCGACGATCCCGACGGCCTGATCGCCAAATTCAAAAAGGCGAAACCGGCCACGACGGACGAAGCCCCGCCGCCCGAGTCCGAGTCCGAACCAAAGTCCGCGCCCGCGACTCCGTCGCCGCCAGCGCCCCCGCCGCGACCGAACGATGCCGGCGCCGCAGGACCGACGCCGGGCGACAAGCAGAAGCTCGACGGCATTCTCAACCTCGGTCACTGAGCCGAGCCTGAGACTTTTCGTCTCGGCGGGCGACGCGACGGTGGAAATCTCGACAAAGGCTTTCCATTTGTCGTTACGAGGTTTATTGAGCTTTCTTCGCCAGCGGGGTTGAGGACCGCCCTGTCGCGCGGGCGCCCGCGCATCGATGGAGCCAGCAGCATGGACCAATCCGGCGCGGAGCCTGAAATTTTCGCCGATTTCGATCTGGACGCCGACCGCCTGCGCGAGGAATGCGGCGTGTTTGGCATTTTCGGCCATCCCGACGCCGCGGCGATCACCGCGCTCGGCCTCCACGCCCTCCAGCATCGCGGCCAGGAGGCGGCGGGCATCGTCACCTATGACGGCGCGCGCTTCAATTCCGAGCGCCGCATGGGCATGGTCGGCGACACCTTCTCGAAAGCCTCGACCATCGAGCGCCTGCCCGGCGACCGCGCCATCGGCCATGTGCGCTATTCGACCACCGGCGAAACCATCCTGCGCAACGTCCAGCCCCTGTTCGCCGAGCTGGATTCCGGCGGCTTCGCCGTCGCCCACAACGGCAATCTCACCAACGCCTTGACGCTCCGCCGCGAACTGATCCGCGCCGGCGCGATCTACCAGTCCACCTCCGACACCGAAGTCGTGCTCCATCTCGTGGCCCGCAGCCGCAAGCACGCCATCGTCGACCGCTTCATCGAGACGCTGCGCCAGTTAGAGGGCGCCTATGCCTTCGTGGCGCTGAGCAACAAGAAGCTGATCGGCGCGCGCGATCCGCTCGGCATCCGCCCGCTGGTGCTGGGCCAGCTTGATGGCCACTACATTCTCGCCTCCGAAACCTGCGCCCTCGACATCATCGGCGCCCATTTCATCCGCGATGTCGAGAATGGCGAGATCGTCGTCATTTCCGAGGATGGCCTGGAAAGCCTTCGTCCCTTCCCGCCGCAGCAGGCGCGGCCGTGCATCTTCGAATATATCTATTTCGCCCGCCCCGATTCCATCGTCCACGGCCGGTCGGTCTATGACGTGCGCAAGGAAATGGGCGCGCAGCTCGCCTTTGAGAATCCGATCGACGCCGATGTCGTGGTTCCGGTGCCGGATTCCGGCGTGCCGGCGGCGATCGGCTATTCCCGCGCCTCTGGCATTCCCTTCGAGCTCGGCATCATCCGCAACCATTATGTCGGCCGCACCTTCATCCAGCCGACCCAGAGCATCCGCGAGCTGGGCGTGCGGATGAAACATTCCGCCAATCGCGCGGTGGTCGCGGGCAAGAGGATCGTCCTGCTCGACGATTCCATCGTGCGCGGCACCACTTCGGTGAAGATCGTGCAGATGATGCGCGAGGCCGGCGCACGCGAGGTGCATTTCCGCATTTCCTCGCCGCCGATTACCCATCCCGATTATTACGGCATCGACACGCCGCAGCGTGAAAAGCTGCTGGCGGCGACCCATAGTCTGGAGGAGATGCGCGCCTGGATCGGCGCGGATTCGCTCGCCTTCCTCTCGATCGAAGGCATCTACAAGGCCATGGGCCAGGTCGCCCGCGATCCGCGGCGCCCGCAATTCACCGACCATTGCTTCACCGGCGATTATCCCACCACCTTGACCGACCTCAACGGCAAGGATATTCGCGCCCAATTGTCCCTGCTCGCCGAAACCGGCTGACCACCCCGCACAGGACCCAATAATGTCGGAAACGTCCTCGCCCGGCGAAAACAAGCTCGCCGGCCGTCTCGCTCTCGTCACCGGCGCCTCGCGCGGCATCGGCCGCGCCGTCGCGCTGGAACTGGCGCGGCGCGGCGCCCACGTCATCGCCGTGGCGCGCACGCAAGGGTCGCTGGAAGAGCTTGACGACGAGATCCGGGCGCTCGGCTCCGAGGCGACGCTCGTTCCCTGCGACATTACCGATTATGCGGCGCTCGACCGTCTCGGCGCGGCGATTTTCGAGCGCTGGGGCAAGCTCGACATTTTCGTCGCCAATGCCGGCATTCTCGGGCCGCTGACGCCGGTCTCCCATTGCGACCCCGACAAATGGGACAAGCTGATCGCGGTCAATGTCACCGCCAATTACCGGCTGTTGCGCTCGCTCGACCCGCTGCTGCGCGCCTCCGACGCCGGCCGCGTGGCGTTTGTTTCCTCCGGCGTGGCGCAAAGGGCGGAATACAAGGCTTTTTGGGGCCCCTATGCGATCTCCAAGGCGGCGCTCGACGCGATGATGCGGTCTTACGCCGCTGATGTGGTCAATATTTCCAACGTCAAGGCGATGAGCGTCAATCCCGGCCCGTTGCGCACGCGCATGCGCGCCGCCGCCATGCCGGGCGAAGACCCGACGACCCTGAAGACGCCGGAGGAATTCGCGCCGAAACTGGTCGATCTCTGCGGGCCGGACTGGAAGGAAACGGGAAAGATCTACGATTTCCCGACCGACAGGGTTTTGGCTTTTCAGGGCCCCGCCTGAGGCCGCGCGGCGAGAGCGACAAGCGCCAGGGCGCTGAACAGGGCCCCGGCGCCAAAAGTCGCCGGCGCGCCCAATTCCTGCCACAGCACGCCGGCGAGAACGCTCGCCAGAAGCGTGACGATCCCCTGAACCAGACTGAAAAAGCCGAAGGCGGCGCCGCGCAATTCGGCCGGCGCGGAGTCCGCGACCATGGCGGCCAGCAGGCCCTGGGTCGCCCCCATATGCGCGCCCCAAAGCACGACGCCGACTAGGACGACGCCCCAACGATGGGCGGCGGCGAGCGCGACATCGGCGGTGATCAGCAGGATGAGGCCGAAGGCGAGAAGCAGGCGACGGTCGATTCGGTCCGCGAGATGGCCGAAAGGAAAGGCGGTCGCGGAATAGACGACGCTCATCGCCGCCATGACCAGCGGAACAAAGGCCATCGCGACCCCCACCTGCCGGGCGCGCAGCACCAGAAAGGCTTCGCTGAAACGGGCCAGAGCGAAAATCCCGCCGACGATGACCACCCACCAATAAGAGCCGCCCAGACGGCGCAGATTTTCGCGGCGGATCGGATTCACACGGGCCTCGCCCGCCGCAAATTCGGGCTCGCGCAAGCCGAAACCCAGCAAAGCGACACAGGCAGCGGCGGGAATCGCGGCGGCCCAGAA
The DNA here is from genome assembly GCA_963703385.1 of uncultured Pseudomonadota bacterium. Taxonomy (GTDB): domain Bacteria; phylum Pseudomonadota; class Alphaproteobacteria; order Rhizobiales; family Beijerinckiaceae; genus Rhodoblastus. The sequence goes on along the minus strand of OY969816.1, from coordinate 1,103,224 downwards.
CACGGCGCGGAAATTGTCCGCGGTGAGCAGCATCAGGCCCACGGCCAGCAAAGGCCCGAGAAAGGCGCCGACGGTATCGAGGGCCTGACGCAGGCCGAAAGCCGCCCCGCGCATGTCGGGCGGCGCGAAATCCGCGATCAGGGCGTCACGCGGCGCGCCGCGAATCCCCTTTCCCGTCCGATCCGCCAGCCGCGCCGCCAGGACAATTCCGAGGCTCGGCGCGACCGCGAACAAAGGCTTGGTCAGCGCGCTGAGGCCGTAACCGAACAAGGCCAGCGCCTTGCGCCTGCCAAGCCAGTCGCTCAACGCGCCGGAAAAAATTCGCACGATCAAGCCCGTGGCTTCGGCCCCGCCCTCGACCAGACCGACCGCGACGGCGCCCGCGCCCAGAACATTGGTCATGAACAGCGGCAACAGGCTGTGGATCATCTCCGACGAAATGTCCATGAACAGGCTGACAAAGCCGAGGACCCAGACGCCGGCCGGCATGCGCCGCAGGACGGATCGACGTTTCTCCCCGGTCATCGCCTAGCGCCGCTTTTTCCCCGCATAAGGGTTGTCGCCCTGTTTCAGGGTCAGCCTGATCGGCGTTCCGGGCAGCCCAAAAGTCTGGCGCAGGCCGTTGACGAGATAGCGCTGGTAGGACTCGGGCAATTGGTCGAGCTGGTTGCCGAAGACCACGAAATGGGGCGGGCGGGCCTTGGGCTGGGTGACATAGCGGATTTTTATGCGCCGTCCGGCGACTGCGGGCGGCGGGTTCTGCTCCAGCGCGCCTTCGAGCCAGCGGTTGAGCCGCGCCGTGGAAATGCGCTGGTTCCAGATTTCATGGGCCTTGATCGCCGCCTCGATCAGGGCGTCCACGCCCTGCCCGGTCGCCCCGGAGACCGGAACCACGGCGGCGCCGCGCACCTGCGGCAGCAGACGGTCGGCCTCCTCGCGCAACTCCACGAGTTTTTGGCCCTTGTCCTCGATCAGATCCCACTTGTTGACGCCGATCACCAAAGCCCGCCCCTCGCGCGCGACAAGATCGGCGATGGTGAGGTCCTGCTTCTCGAACGGAATGGTGGCGTCGAGCAGCACCACCACGACCTCGGCGAACTTTGCCGCGCGCAGGGCGTCGGCGGCGGCGAGTTTTTCCAGCTTGCCCTCGACCTTGGCCCGCTTGCGCAGGCCGGCGGTGTCGAAGATTTTCAGCCGCCGCTCGGCCTCCCCCTGGCGCCAGAGAAAATCGACGCTGATCGAATCGCGGGTGATCCCCGCCTCCGGCCCGGTCAGCAGGCGCTCCTCGCCGAGCAGGCGATTGATCAGCGTCGATTTTCCGGAATTGGGCCGCCCGACGACGGCGATGCGCAACGGCTTGGTCGGATCGAGTTCGCTGCCGTCCTCGTCCTCCGCAAGCTCCAGTCGGCGCCCTTCCCCGGCCTCGTCCTCGGCGAGCGCGGTCGCCTCGGGCAAAGCGGCGAGCAGCGCGGAATAAAGTTCGGCGAAACCGTCGCCATGTTCGGCGGAAAGCGGAACCGGATCGCCGAGGCCAAGCGCGAAAGCTTCATAGGCGCCCGCCTCGCCCGCTCTCCCCTCAGCCTTGTTGGCGATGAGGATCAACGGCTTGCCGGCGCGCCGCGCCAGCGAGGCGAAATGGCGGTCCTCCGGCGTCACCCCGACCCGCGCGTCGACGAGGAAGAAAATGGCGTCGGCGTCTTCGATCGCGGCCTCGGTCTGGGCGCGCATACGCCCCGAAAGCGTCTCGACGCCGCCTTCCTCCAGCCCCGCGGTGTCGATGACGGTGAAATTCAGGTCGCCGAGCCGGGCCTCGCCGGCGCGGCGGTCGCGCGTCACCCCCGGCTGGTCGTCGACCAAAGCCAATTTCTTGCCAACCAGCCGGTTGAACAGGGTGGACTTGCCGACATTGGGCCGTCCGATGATCGCGACCGTGAAGGACATTATTTTACGGGAGCGGCGGAGTTCACCGCGGGCGCGGGCGTAAACTTGCCGCCGCCGCGCACCAGCGACAGGAAGGCGTTGACCTGCCGGCGCAGATTGGCCGGGGCGGCGGGATCGACCACGATCTGGTCGAACCATTTGCCCGCGTCCTCGAAATCGCCGCGTTTCAGGGCGGCGAGGCCGAGCATTTCACGGGCGGTGTGGCGGAAGGCGCTGTCCATCAGCGCCCCGAAACGCCGCTCCAGCTCGGCCTTGTCCGCGACATCGACCCTCAAAATACCGGCGCGCAGGGCGGCGGCGTCGCGCAGCAGTTTGTCGATCGAGCTGTCGGCGGCGATCGCGTCGAGCGCCTGGACCGCCGCGTCGCGATCGGCGCCTGCCCGCTGCTCGGCCGCGCGCAGCCGCGCAAGGGCCTGATAGCCCGCCGGCGCCGTCCGGGCGAGCTGGTCGAAAGCCGCGGCCGCCGCATCGGGTTTTTTGGCGTCGGCCAGGGCCTGCGCCGCCTCGAAGGCCGCGCCGGCCGTCTCGTCACGGACCTGTTTCTGGTGCTGAACGAAGACATAGATCGCGGTTCCGGCGACGATCGCCAAAGCGAGGCCCGCGACGACGATCGAATATTTCGACCATAGCCGCTTGAGCAGATCGGTGCGGACGTCTTCATCGACTTCGCGGAAAATATCGGCCATCTGTTTCCCCGACGCTTTTCATTTTGCGGGTTAGAGCATTTTCAAGCGAAGTGGACACCGGTTCGCGTGAAGAAAATGCGTAAAAACAAAAAACTAGAGCCCCGATCCGATTGAATCGGATCGGAAAAGGCTCTAGCACGCCGCGCGGGCGAAGGCGAGCGGCTTTGCCGATTCCTACGGTTGCCGCAAGATCGCTTCGCGATTCCCACGAAAACGTCATGGCGCGAAAATCCTTCAATTCGCGAGGGGATTTTCGCGCCAATGGCATCCGAATTCGCAAATGAATCATTCGGAATTCGGATCAGGCTTCGCCTTCGCGAAAGGCGAGCCAGCGCGCATATGCGGCGACATCCGCCGGCCAGGCGGCGACTGTTTCGGCGAAAACCATGCGATCGCCCGCGCCGAGGGCGCGCGAGGCCTCCTCGAAGCCGGGCAGATCGCCGCCAATCGCGGAAAGAAAACGACTGGCCGCCTCGCGCGCCGCGCTGCGGCGGTCGCTTTCGGCATTCGCGCGGCAGGCGCTCTCGACCAGTTTGCGCAGGGCGGCCGAGGCGCCGCCCGGCTGGGCGTTCAGCCAATCCCAATGGCTTGGCACCAAGGTGACCTCGCGCGCGACGACGCCGAGTTTTGGGCGGCCACGCCCGCGCGTCTCGGCCGCCGGCGCCTTTGGCGCGGCGCCCTCGGCGCTTTCGGCGCTTTCGCAAGAATTCAGATCGACCGGTCGCCCGGTCTGGTCGTCGAACACCAGGACGCGGACTCCGGGGTCGGCGGCCAGGATCTGGCGCGCGACGCTGGCGGCGAAAGCGCCGGAAACGCGGGCCACGCGCTGGCTTCCGGCGAAGATCGTGCAAAAGCCTGCGCTCATGCCGGATATTTATACCCGGACGAATTTATTCCGTCAAATTTCGTCCGGGTAAAATGTTTCAGGCAAGCTTTTCAGCGCGATTCCCATCCCCATTTGACAAAGATCGCGCGGCCTTCCTTGCTTTTGAGGAAATCGACGAAGGCCTTGACCTTGGGGTTGGCGGCGCCCTTGCGGGTCAGCAGCACGCCGGTGTCGCGATAGATGCGATATTGCTCTTCGACCGGAACCACATCGGCGACGCCGGGATGGGCCACCTGCCAGATGTTCCACACCAGCCAGGCGTCGATGTCCTTCTGCCGGGTCCATTGTTCGAGCGCCACGGAACTGCTCGCGGGAGCGGGAAAGACCATGTTGTGGCGGAAGGCGCGCAAAATGGCGATGTCGCCGGTGCGGCCCGCAACGTCCTCCCACAAGCCGATTTGACCGCCATGGGCCACGACGAGGATTTTGACGCCGGGCTTGAGCAAATCATGGATGCCTTGGATGCCCTTGGGATTGCCCGGGCGAACCAGAATCACCACGGGGCGCAGGTAAAGCGGCTCGGCCGTGCTCGGATCGAAAGCGTGCGGAATGGCCTTGGCGAATTCGTGCACCATGTTTTCCGAGCCGGTGTAAAGGACATCGGCGTCGTTGCGGGCCTTGTCGACCCAGTTCTGCGTCGGCCCGGAGGCGACGACCACGCTGACGCCATTAGCCGCGCCGAAGACCTTGGCCGCCTCCCTGACCGCCGGCGCCGGACCGCCCGGCCCATAGACAAAGATCATCGGCAAATCGCCAGCCTCCGCCGCGCCGGCAAGAACGAGCGCGACAAGAAGGAAAACGAGTTTTTTCATCGGGACCTCCAGTTTTGCGCGGCAAGGCTAGCAGGCTTCGCGGCGGAATCGAAGGGCGCGCCCTGGTTTGCATTTAGGCCTTTTGTCAGTCCGAACCATAGCTTCGGTCCTTGCGCGACGGCCGCCGGCCGGGCGGCGTCAGAGCGTCAGACACGCTGTTTCGTGATATGTCGGCGCGCGGCGGCCCAGGGCGCGCTTGGCCAGTCGGGTTCGGTCTGGCTGGTCATCGGCGCAGGCCTGTTTTGCTGGCGGGTGATCGAGCCTCTGATCATTCGCCGGCTGTGGCGCCCAGGGCGCGCCCGCAGTGCAAGGTCCGCCCCTGCGCCGCCGTCCGGCCCGCGCCTTAAATCCTGGCTCGCCAAACAGCCCTTCGCGGGTAAAATGCGTGCGCTGCTCAGCCGGTGGGGCTGAGCAGCGCACTGGTGTGGCTGCCGATACGCGCCTTGGAATCGTCTGCGATCACGCTTGATCGCAAAGGGGACCCGGTTCCTTCGTTTCGAGGCGTTTACGCGAAATGCAGGCTCCGCTTTCTCGCGCGCCGCTCTATGCCGCGACCGCCAAAACCCGCTCCGACCGGACCCGACGGCTATGATTGAGCACCTGATCCGAGATCTTGGCGACGCGATCCACCCGACCGACGCCCAAAACGTTCTTCTGGAACTGGTCGAACGCGTCCCTCAATCCGCTCACTGCGAAATCCAAGACCTGCAATGCATGTTCACGGTTCGATTCATCGCTCGCTTCGGCGAGCCTGAGCCGGTCGAGGGCGGTGGCTATCGCCGCAACCGCGGCTGACAGGTTTGTGTCGAGTGAGGGAAAGTAAAGTCCTACCAGGATTCTCAAATCGACGACCTGACGGTTCAATTTCAAGATTTCGCTGCCATTGCGCGGGTAGACAGCCCCCAGACTCAGGTCGTATCTTCCCCTGAAAAAGTGGGAAAGCTCATAATAGACCTCTTCGGCCTTGTAGTAGAGCTCCTCTGCTTTCTTGCTGCGCAGCCACAGGCGTTCCCGTGAGACGCTTATGAGGTAGGTGGCCATGGCGGAACAGGCCACAACGAGCATTCCAAAAAGAACATTCCAGCCCAGATTCATAGGATCTCTCCCGGTTGATGGCGCGAATTAAGGTTGCTGAATAAGCATAACAGCTTATTAACATGCCATCGCATCGGGCGTTATAGATAACAATCTGTTTATTAAGCCGTTGTGCATTGCAATATTACTTACGTAAGCGCAGAATTTGAATTAACACTTGCAAAGTTGACCGTTTGTGGTCGTTTCGCTTGATCTTAGCCATTGGGCGACGATCCCGCCTTTTAGCATAAACTGCGCCATATTTGGGGCATAACGCATGCGATTCTCCGGCCTGAAAGATTTTCGGCGCGTGGCGACGCGATATGATCGAAACTCTGTCAACTTTCTCGCTGCCGTATCCATAGCGGGACATGTCAGCTATTGGTTATCAGCCCGGACCCGGAGCCGCATGACAGAACGACAAAATTCCTCCCCTGCCCCGATTCACGTCATCGGCGGCGGGCTCGCCGGCTCCGAGGCCGCCTGGCAGATCGCGCGCGCGGGCGTTCCCGTCGTGCTGCACGAAATGCGCCCCTTGCGCGCCACCGACGCCCACAAGACCGACTTTTGCGCCGAACTGGTCTGCTCCAATTCCTTCCGCTCCGACGATTCCGAGACCAACGCCGTCGGCGTGCTGCATCGGGAGATGCGGGCGCTCGACTCGCTGATCCTGCGTTGCGCCGACGCCCATAAGGTGCCGGCCGGCGGCGCTCTGGCGGTGGACCGCGACACCTTCGCCGCCGCCGTGACCGAGGCGCTGGCAAGCGAGCCGCTGATCGAGATCCGCCGCGAGGAAGTGGCGGGCCTGCCCCCGGCGCAATGGGACAATGTCATCGTCGCCTCAGGGCCGCTGACCTCGCCCGCGCTCGCCTCGGCGATCGGCGCGCTCACCGGCGAGGCGGAACTGGCCTTTTACGACGCCATCGCCCCCATCGTGCATCGTGACTCGATCGACATGGGGAAGGCCTGGCTCCAGTCGCGCTACGACAAGGCCGGGCCCGGCGGAACCGGGGCCGATTACATCAATTGTCCACTCGACCGCGACCAGTACGAGGCCTTCGTCGACGCCCTGATCGAAGGCCCCAAGACCCAGTTCAAGGACTTCGAGAACACGCCTTATTTCGACGGCTGCCTGCCGATCGAGGTCATGGCCGAGCGCGGTCGCGAGACCCTGCGCCACGGTCCGATGAAGCCGGTCGGCCTGACCAACCCGCACAATCCAAATGTCAAAGCTTATGCGATTGTTCAGCTTCGGCAGGATAACACCTTGGGAACGCTCTATAATATGGTGGGCTTTCAGACCAAGCTGCTCTATGGCGCGCAAGCTCAGACCTTCCGAAAAATCCCCGGCCTCGAGCATGCCGAATTCGCCCGGCTCGGCGGTCTGCACCGCAATACTTTCTTGAATTCGCCCAAGGTTCTCGACGAAAAGCTGCGCCTGAGGGCTCAAGCCCGCCTGCGCTTCGCCGGCCAGATCACCGGCTGCGAGGGCTATGTCGAAAGCGCGTCGATCGGCCTGATCGCCGGGCGCATGGCGGCGGCCGAACGGCTGGGCCGTTTTTTGGCCCCGCCGCCGCGGACCACGGCCTTGGGCGCCCTGCTCAACCACATCACCGGCGGCCATATCGAGGCCATCGACGCCGGCCCGCGCAGTTTCCAGCCGATGAACGTCAATTTCGGCCTGTTCCCGCCGCTCGATTTTTCAGCCAAGGCGCCCGACGGCAAACGCCTGCGCGGCCCGGAAAAGGCGCTGGCCAAGAAACGCGCTTTGTCCGCGCGCGCCGAGGCCGACCTGCGCGCCTGGCTGGCAGGGACCTGACCATCCGCCGGCGCGTCGTTTCGCATTTCGACTTTGCCGGAACGCGGTCACGGGCCGAAGGTCCGGTCAAGGATCGATAGCGATCAAACCGCCAAAGGCAGGGTTGCGCCAGAAGCGGGAATTCGTGGTTGGTCAGCCGAATTTCAAAGTTCGACCCGAAGGCCTCTTTCGCGCCGGCACCGCAAGGGTCCGCTATCATCCGGTCAACGTTCATTCCGGGAGCGGAGCGAACCAGTACTCATGAGCCCGTCCTCGCGACACTGCGCGGTCATTGCGGCAGACTTAGCGAAACGCGGGCCAAAAGACCCTGATATGCCAGTTTGTCTCGTTTCAGGTAAAGGCGACGCCCGGTTTTTGAATCTTTGGCGCTCTTTGACAGCAGGACCAGCCACCCAGATTCAGGCGGCTGTGTGCTTTCTTTCACTCCCCGCGCCGCTTTGGGCCAGTTGCAAAGCCACGGCGCGATACGCCTCATCAGGGCGCCGCAGAACGCCGTTCGGCTCCTGCGGAGCGCACGCGAACGGTCTCCTCTTGATCCAATGCGTCGAGTTGTTCGACCACCCGCTTCAAAGTGGCGTCGACCTCGGGCAGCAGCACGTTTTCAAGCGCCCTGGCGCGGCGTTCGACCCGTCGGTATTCCCGCCCCAGCCGTTCGAGATTGCCGGCGATCACGCCGGCTTCGAGCAGAATTTCCTGCCAGCGCTCGAAAGCCGCGCGGCAATGCTCGGCTTCGCGCGAGGGATCGACGGCGGCGGGCTGTGGTTCGGAACGTTCTAGGCCGGCGATGCGCCACGCCGCGCAGACTTTCATCCGCACGCCCAGAAATTTCGCAAAAGCGATCTGTGGCGGCTCGGGCGCCTGTTCCGGCGGCGGATAGAGCTGCAAGGCGTCCAGACCATGCCGCTCCACTGCGGCGACCAGCGTGTCCCGCGCCGCGCTGCGAAGCGACGAGGCCTCCTCGCTCAATGCCTCGTATCGGCGCAACTGGCGAAGCATCTCTCCGGCAAGCAGCATGCGCTTTTCGTCGAGGAAGCCGAAGCCCTGCCGCATGAGCATGCGTTCTTCGGCGAGCGCCATGGCGGCGCTCCGAGTCGGCGCGACGTCAGGCATCGGCATTCGCCTCGCTGTTAGCGACATGGTTGGCGATTTGCGCGTCCGACAGACGCGCCAGTTCCGAGTTCGGCAGAAGCCTTAGCAGCCGCCACCCGGCTTCCATGCTCTCTTCGAGCGTGCGGCCCTCTTCCTGGCGGATGAAGTCGCCTTCGAAACGATCGGCGAAGGCTAGATAGCTGCGGTCGATGGCGGTGAGTCCGTCGAGGCCGACCACGCTCGCCAGCACCCGGACGCGCGACGCCTTGGCGTAGGAGGCGAACAATTGGTTCGCCAACGCCGGATGATCGGCGTGGGTGTAGCCGGCGCCGATTCCCTGATCAATCAAGCGCGAAAGGCTCGGCAGCACGTTGATTGGCGGATAGACGCCCTTGCGGTCGAGGCCCCGGTCGAGGACGATCTGGCCTTCGGTGATATAGCCGGTCAGATCGGGGATCGGATGGCTGATGTCCTCGGCCGGCATGGTCAGGATCGGCAGTTGCGTCACCGTGCCCCTGGCACCGCGCATGCAGCCGGCGCGCTCATAGATCGAGGCGAGGTCCGAATACATATAGCCGGGATAGCCCTTGCGGCTGGGGATTTCGCCGTGGCTCGCCGAGACCTCGCGCAGGGCTTCGCAATAATTGGTCATATCGGTCATAATGACCAGAACGTGGCGGCCCTCGTCGAAGGCGAGATATTCGGCCGCGGTCAACGCGAAGCGCGGAGTGAGTAGGCGCTGGGTCGCTGGCTCGCTGGCGAGGTTGAGGAACATTGCCGTATGCGCCAATGCGCCGGACTCCTGCATGGCGCGTCGAAAGGCTTCCGCGGTGTCGTGCGAGACGCCGATTCCGACGAAGACGATGGCGAAGGCGCCGGCTCCCTTGTTTCTGAGCCGGGCGTTTTGCGCGATTTCCGAGGCGAGGCGGTCGTGCGGCAGACCGCCGGCCGAGAAAAGCGGCAGTTTTTGGCCGCGCACCAGGCTGTTCATCAGGTCGATCGCGGTGACGCCGGTCTGGATGAAGTCCCGCGGTAGTTCGCGCTCGGCCGGGTTCATCAAGCGCCCGTCAATCCTAAGCCGCCGCCTGGCCATGATCGGCGGCCCGCCGTCGCTCGGTCTGCCGACGCCGTCGAAAACGCGGCCGAGCAGGCCGGCGCCGACCCAGAAGCGGATCGGCTCGCCGAGGAAACGGACCCGCACGGCCTTAAGGCCGAGGCCGGCGGTCGATTCCAGCACTTCGACGACCATGCTCACGTCGTCCAGCGCCGCGATGCGTCCGAGTCGGATCCTATCCTGCTCGTCGAGGACTTCGACAGCCTCGTTGAGTCCCACCTCGACATTGCGGCGGAGGAACAGCAGCGGCCCCTCGATGGCGGTCGCCGCGCCTTGGACGGTGAGTTCAGGTTGCATGGGCAGTCGCAGCTCCAAGTCCGGCCAGGGCGGATTCGATCTGGGCCAGCAATTGGTCGAAGGCGGGCGTTTCGTCCTCGCCGATTTCCTCGCCCATCCGCTGAAGGCGGCGCAGCGCCGGCAGTTCGGCGATTGCTTCCGGCGATGCGCCCCTGGAGAGCGCCTCTTCCGCCAATTCGATGAAGCGCAGAATCAACCTCAGCATCGCGCTCTGCCGCTTCGGCGAGCAGTAGCGATCCTTGGTCGAGAAGGCCGACTGGCGCAGGAAGCCCTCGTTGACCAGATCGGCGCAGATCAGCGTCAGTTGCTGCGCCGGCGGAAGGGAATCCTTGCCGACGATTCGGGCCATGCGTTCCAGATTCGCTTGCTGTTCAAGCAGGGTCAGCAGCATTTCGCGCTGCGCCACCCAGGAGGGATTGCCGTTGCGGCTCCACCAGGAGGCGAAACGCTCGGCGGCGTCCGAATAGGATTGCAGCGGATGGATCGCCGGATAGAAGCGCGCCTGAGCGCGCTCGCGGTCGAGGCCCCAGAAACAGCGCGCGAAACGCTTGGTGTGGCTGGTGACGGGCTCCGAAAAGTCGCCTGCTGGAGGACTGACGGCCCCGATGATAGTGAGCGAGCCGCTCGCGCCGGAAAGCGTCGTGACCCGAGACGCCCGCTCGTAGAATTCGCCGAGCCGCGAGGCGAGATAGGCCGGATAGCCAGCTTCGCCAGGCAGTTCGCCGAGCCGCCCCGAAACCTCGCGCAAGGCCTCCGCCCAGCGACTCGTCGAATCCGCCATCAGCGCGACATTGAGGCCCTGATCGCGAAAATATTCGCCGACCGTGACCGCCGTGTAGATGCTTGCCTCGCGGGCGGCTACCGGCATGTTGGAGGTGTTGGCGATGATGACCGTACGCTCCATCAGCCGCTTGCCGGTGCGAGGATCGGCGAGGTTGGGAAATTCGTGCAGCACTTCGGCCATTTCATTGCCGCGTTCGCCGCAGCCGACATAGACGATCACGTCCGCGTCGCACCACTTGGCCAAAGTTTCTTGCAAGACCGTCTTGCCGGTGCCGAAGCCGCCCGGCAGAGCCGCGCGGCCGCCCCGCGCGACCGGGAACAAGGCGTCGAGAATGCGCTGGCCAGTGATCATCGGCTCGTCAGCCGCGAGCCGCGCCTTGACGGGTCTTGCGACGCGCACCGGCCAATATTGGTGGAACCCGACCTCGACGACGCCGGACAGCGGCGTGCGGATGCGGCACAGCGTTTCCTCCGCGGCGTAATGGCCGGCGGACGCGACGCTTTCGACCACGCCGGCGACCGACGGCGGCAGCAGGCATTTCTGGGGAACCCCCTCGGAGGGGATCAGGCCGAATACGGCGCCGCCCTCCAGCTGTTGTCCAGCCTCGACAAGCGGCGAGAACGCAATTTCGGACGCCGCGACAGAGGCTTCGAGCGGCCGGAGGAGGCCGTCGAAAATATGGCCCAACAGTCCTGGCCCCAGCCGAGCCGACAGCGGCCGGCCGATTCCCGCCACGGCATCTCCCGGCCGTAGGCCCGTGGTGTCCTCGTAGACCTGCGCGACGAAGGCGCCTTCCTTGAGCCGGATCACTTCGCCCGGCAAGTGGTTCGGCCCGACCTCGATCGCCTCTCCGACGCGGAATTCGTCCTCTGATCGCGCATGCAGGACAGGGCCGCCGATCCATTGAATGATGGCCATGGATCCGCTCACCGCACTTCTCCCGCCGGATGTTTCAGGGGGCGAAATAGGGCTTCGGCGCTTTCGAGTTCAGCATACATTTCCGCCAGTAGCATCGCCTGATTGACCGACTTGTCCGCGAGCAGACGCTCGGGCGTGCAGTCAAGCGTCGCGCCGCCCGCGACAATGCGAAAACCCTCCTCGAACTGGTCGCTCGCCCGAAAGGTCAGGCACGCCTTGCCCTGCAGCGCGCTCCGCAAATGCGCTTCGTCTTCCGCCGTCCATTCCCGGGGATTTTCAACGACCCATTGGCCCTGCGGCAGGCGTTTGCTCGCAGCTTCCGTCATTGCGGCGATCCAGAGCCGGCGCGCCGCCGGATCCGCCCAACGCTCGATAACGGCGTTGATCAGGTCGGGACAGCCGTTGCGGAGGATTTCCGCCGCCCGCGCTGCTTCACGCTGTCGACGCTCGGTTTCGATCTGAGCCGTCGCGCGGGCGAGCTTGCGTTCGGAAACGCGGCGCAAGGCCAGCAATTCGTTGTGCATGCGGCGGCGCGCCTCGCCGAAGGCGTGGCGGACGATCGCCGCCGCCTCGCTTTTGGCATCCCGAAGGATGGCGTTGCGCTCCTTGGCGGCCTCCTCCTCGATTTCTCGGATGAGGCCTTCGGCGGGATCGGATGGAACGGCGGCGTTCATGATTCGATTCCGAGGATGCATTTGATGCGGCGGGCGAGCGAAGCCGGTTGGACGCGCGTCAGAACGTCCGGAATGACGGCCACTATCGGATGGTCGGCAAGAAGCGCTGCATCGAGCGCGCCGCCCGGGACACGAAGCGCGGCCTCGGCGGTAATGAAAACGAGCGCCGCGCGCCGGCATGCGGCGTCGAAAGCCGGCGCGATCTCGTCAGGCGCCGGCGTCAGTGTCTCGATTCCGGTCAGCCGAAAGCCCGTCGCCGTCAACTCGTCGCCGATAAAGATCGCGCCGCCCATTTCAGCCGGCCCGGTTGAGGATGAGAATGGCGACGATCAGGCCGTAAATAGCGATGCCTTCGGCTAGGCCGACGATGATGAGTACGCGTCCGAGAAGCTCGGGCTTTTCGGCGAGCGCGCCAACCGCCGCCGCGCCGACCGAGGCGACGGCGATGCCGGCCGCGATGGTTCCGAGGCCGGCGGCGAGCGCCGCCGACAGCATCGCCCATTGCACGACGCCGGGATCGACGACGGCCGCGCGCGTCGCTTCTGCGGCGCTGGACGCGGAGAGCGACAGCAGGAGCAGAATCGGCGCCGCCGCGAGCGCGGCGAATCCCAGGAGGAGGACGAGGCGACGTCGATTGTGCATGTCATGTCTCTTCAGTTTGCATGGTTTCGCATAGGATCGGCCGCCACTCGCACGGCGGCGTCAGCGGTTTCAGCGGACGGCCGCCGCCTTGAAGGAAGCGGATGAAGAATTCGAATAGGACGAGGCGCGTCGTCTGGATGCCGACGACCAGGCCTTCCATTCCGAGAATCAAAACATTGCCGGCGATGGCGATCGGGACGAAGCTAAAGCCGCCCGCCGCATGGGCAAGGCCGACAACCGCCGCCGAAAGCCCGGCGTGCGCCAGCGCGAAGGCGCCGACGCGCGCGAAGGAGATGGTGTTGACCAGAAGCTGCATCAGTTTCTCGACCAGTTCGGCCAGAGCCGTGCCGCTCGCGGCGAGCGGCCGCGCGGGGTCGAGCGCCGCGGCGCCGAGGACGAACCAGGCCGCGCCAACGGGCGCGCCCCACAGCGCCTGTCGGCAGAAAAAAGCGACGACAATGGACAGGTAGGCCGCCGCCAATCCCGCCTCATGAAGCCACCAACGCACGGATTCGCCGCGCCAGCGGGCCTCGATCGCCGATATGACGAGGCCGAGCGTCATCAGCACCGCGCCGCCGCCGAGCGTGACGGCGAGCAGGGTCACGGGCTCATCGAGCGGCCGCACCCATAACGCCGGAACCGCCTCGAAGCCGAAAACGCTGCCAAACAGCGCGCCGAAGATCATCGCCACGACGCCGCCGGGCACGAGCAGGCGCAGAACGGGCATACGCCGGCCGAGGATGACGCCGGCAATGGTCAACACCAACCCCTGGCCGATGTCTCCGAACATGAAGCCGAAAAGCAGCGGCGTGACGACGGCGAGAAAGACGCTGGGATCTGCCTCGTGCCGGTTCGGCATCCCGACCATCAGGGCGAAGATTTCGAACGGCCTCACCCAGCCGGGGTTGCGTAGCATCAGCGGCGGCGTCGAGCCCGGCGGGGCCGGCGGCAGGCGAACGAGGCAAGTCGCCCCCAGGCGCTCCAAATCGCGCTGCAATTGCTCTTCCCCATCTGCGCTGGTCCAGCCGGTGATGAAAACCAGGCGGCCGTCCCCGGCAAGAAGGCTGGCGTTGTCGCGCAGCCATTCGAACAGAACGAAGTCGCCGAGCGCTGCGTCGAGCCGGTGTTTAGCAGATAAAGCGGAGAGTTCCGCCTCGAGCGCCCGAATTTCCGCTGCGTCGTGATCGATGCGCCGCCGGGCCGCGTCGAGCGCCCCCTTTGGCGAATCCGGCAGCCAAGCCGGCAAGGGAATCGCGCGCCCCTTCAGGCTCGGCGCGAGAGCGGCTAACGCAAGCGCCTTCCCGGACGGACCAACGACGAGAAAATAGGCGGTCTCCGCCGTCCGCCACCGCACCCACACGACTTCGCGCGCGTCCGGGAGCATGGCGTCCGGCGGCACGCGCATTAGGACGACGACGAGATGCGGGCCGGCGGCGAGGAGCAAGTCGGGGCGAGGAAAGCTTTCGCCGGCGACCGCCAGCGCATCGGCAAGTTCGCCGAGATCGAGCTTTTCGCCCGCCAGTGTCTCGATACGCGCGATGACCGGATCGGCTTCCGCGCGCCATGCCGAGATTCGACGCCAATCGTCTTCGAGAAGCGCCCGAAGGTCGCCGTTCAGCGCGACTGGGCGCGGCGTCGGCCACCGCCCCTCGTAACTCTTGGCGAGCGCGCGATGGGCGTTCAGCATGTCCCCTAGATCCGGAAGCAAGGCGGCGCGCCGGTTCTCGCCCGCAGTCTCGATCTCCGCCGCGCCCCTGCGGGCGAGCGCCGCGAGTGTGGCTGCGGCATGGGCCCCGGTCGTCACCAATTCGAACCAACGGGCGGGGACGGGACGGAAGGTCATACGGAGGCCCTCGTTTCATCGGGGCCGAACAGCCGCCGGCGCGCGAGCGCGCCGCGAAGTCGCTCGATGTCGAGCAGCGTCAATGCGACATGACAGACTATGGCGATGGGAGATGCACCGTGGGTGCGAAAGGACCGTGTCAGAAGCCGCGCGACTTTGCTACGATGTCGTCCAGACAGCGCGCCGTCGCGACGCTCGGCTGAAAGCGCGCGCTGAATCTGAGCCACCAAACGCGTCAATTCGGGCGCAGAGGAATTGCTTCGCGGCCAACATTCGCGCCAGCGCCGAAGCCAGTCCTGCGCCGGGCGATTGCCAGCGCGCCAGCCCAAGCGGAAGGTTTTCGGCGCCTGGGGGAGCTTTGCCGCGAGCAGGGGATCGTCGGCGAGCCATTCCGGCGGCGCGGCCCCCGCGGCGAGCCCGCCCGCCAGCGGAAGCAGAGCGAGCGTTCCAAGCCAGCTGATCGCCGGACGCCACCTACTCGGCGCAAAAGCCGCGACTTCCTCAGCATAACTCGACGCCTCCCGGCGGAGTACACGCTCGATCGCGTGTTCATCCAGGTCGGAGCCGATTTGCGTCAGGAAACGCCTCAGATATGTGGCGCGCGCCTGTTCAAGATAGTGGGAGAGCGAGTGCGCGCTCTCTAGCGCTTTCCAATCGGCGCCTTGAAGCCGAAGACCATGTCTGGCCCCGATACGAGCCCGCGCATAGGCGAATTCAGCCGCCGACGCCATCGTCTTCTCCGGTCATGCGGGCGGCCAGGCGTTTGACGGCGCGTTTTAGCGCATCGCCTCCAACGCCGCGGCGCTGATCGTCCTCGGAAGTAGCGTCGGCGCTGAGCGCTTCCTTCGTCAACCTGACGATCTCGGCCTCGATCCGCGCGTCAATCACGACGTGCGCTTTCGATATGCGCTCGTCGGAGCGTCGGCGGATCGCATCAGCGCGCGCGCGCGCAGATGCGGCGACGCCTTGCGCTTCGTCGCGCGCCAAGCGCAAGGATTCCTTGGCTCCCCGCTCCGCCGCCAGGACGCGTTCGACCGCCGCGGCGTTGGCGCTGCTGACAGGGGGCGTCTGAACGCGCACGTTAAAACTCCGGAGCTATGAGACTATGGCGTCATTACGTTTGTTTATTCTAATGTGTGTGTTTTTCACACGAAATGGCGTAAATCAAATCCTGCGCTTCGGGATTTTCCGCGTTCCGCTTAAGTCGGACCGGCCTCCGGGCGGATTTGCGAACCGGTCGGCGGCTCGCTCTTTATGTCGTCGACCTGACGTTCGATCTCGACCTTGACCCTGAGCCAAATCTCAGTGCCTTCGAAATCGCCAACGGATTGGCATTGTGTCGCCCGCTCGCCTGTCGATTTGATTGCGCCCTTGCCGTGCCGCGATTTCAAGACTTTGGCGTGGATCTCAATCGCCTGATCTAACGTGATGTGCAAGCTCGCTCCTGTCATATTGCTGTCATCCACCAGAACGACACTTTCGCTTTTCAGCGGGAATGGCGATCGGCTCGGAGAGAACGCTCATCCAGCGTATTCATATTGCGATTTGCAGGTATACGCCGTCAGGGTCAGACACTGGATCGTTCCTTCGACTCCCGACACCGATCGCCCGTACCTCTAACCGTTTTCGCGTCACGGTGCGACTGTACAATTAAGACAATCGCGCTGCTCAAGCCGTTCGTCGTTCCCGGGGGGAACAGCTTGATCGAAGTTGTGAATTGGCGTTGGCGACGCGAAGACAAAGGGCGCGAATCGGGCCAATAATGACGCAGCAGCGGGTAGGTTCCGGTCGTCGTGAGACTTGAGGCGGGCAAAGCTTGGGTTGGATAGCGGATCGCGCGGAGCAATTGATGCGAAAGTCGCCCTCTTCCGTTTCGGCGGGTGGAGGCAAACCTCCGCTGGTCCAACTCGACAGCGCCGTTCTTCCGAATGTCCATTATGGCGTCGGCGACATTCATGGCATGCGCGCCGAACTTGACCGTCTGCTGGAAATGATCGACGCGGACGCCAATTCCATGGCGCGAGAGGCCACCGTGGTCTTTCTCGGGGACCTGGTGAATTGCGGCCCGGCCAGCCGCCAAGTGTTGGAGCGGCTGATCGAAGGACCGCGCGGCTGCGGTCATCGCTGGATCACTTTGCGCGGCAATCATGACCAGCTCTTCATCGACGCGATTGCGGGCAAGAGCAAAGCGGCCTTCGAGCTATTTATGCGCAAGGGCGGAGCCGCGACCCTCGCCTCCTATGGCGTAAGCAGGAAAGAGGCGTCGCTTGCCCGCGCGCGGCGCGCCGTGCCGGCCGAACATCTGCGCTTTCTCGAAAGCCTCCCTTTTTCCTATGTGAACGGCGACTATCTGTTCGTTCACGCCGGCATCGATCCTCACCGGCCGCTCGACAAGCAATCGGAAAAGGCGATGCTGACGATTCGCGCGCCATTCCTGCGCGAGGCTCACCGCCTCCCCTGCACAGTCGTGCATGGCCACGTGCCAAGCGCAAAGGGCCCGGTCGTCGCGGCGGGACGGATCTGCGTCGACACGGGCGCTCACGCCACGGGCGTGCTGACCGCCGTGGCGCTCTGTGAAGGAAATCCGGCGCGGTTTCTTGCAACCCCGCGCAGCTGAAGCCTCGGATTTTTTGACGACTTTGCGCTTGCCTCGCAGAACTGTCGGGATGTATGCCATCCTTGAGATGGCAATGCTTCGCGTCGCCAAAGACACGAACTGAAGCTCGGCGCGTGAGTAAATCAGCGATCATCTTGCCCAAGACGAATAGCGATGGCGCCTGATGAGTTGGAGCGGACGCGAGCTGGAAGTCAAATTTTCGACGGACGCCGCAGGCCTCGCCGCTGCGTGGGATTCAGGTCTGCTGACCGGCGCTTCGGAATCAACACGCGAACAAACTCTCAGCTCGATCTACTTCGACACCGCGGGCGGCGACCTCAGGAAACAAGGTAAGACTTTACGCATCCGCCGCACAGGTGAAAGCGCCGCCATGATGACCCTTAAATGGCTGCCTACAGCGGCTGAGGGGGCCTTTGCGCGAGGCGAAACCGAAGTTCGTCATCCGGGTTCAAATCCGAATCTCGACCTTTTCGATGAGCCGGTGGCGGCCGAACTCAAGAGGGTGATCGATGGCCAAGCGCTTGAGCCGCAGTTCGAGACACGGTTCAAACGGCGCACAAGGATTGTGACGGCGGGGGCCGCAAAAATCGAGGCTGCGTTCGACAAAGGCGAAGTTCTCGCCGGTGAAAGATGGACGAAGTTTTCCGAGCTGGAGCTTGAGCTGAAGGAGGGAGAGCCTGCCGAGCTATACGACTTGGCGGCGCGGCTGGTGGAAAGCCTGCCCCTCCAGCTCGAAACGTTGAGCAAGTCCAACCGCGGCTTCTTGCTGGCCCGGAACGAGCGTCCTTCGCCGGTTACAGCCGGGGAGCTGCAGTTTTCGCCCGACGCCAGTTTTGACGACGTTGTCGCCGTGATCATCAGCGATTGTCTACGGCATTTTCTGGCGAACTGGGCCTCGCTGCGCGACGACGACCATCCGGAGGCGGTCCATCAGATGCGCGTCGCGCTGCGTCGCATGCGCGCGCTTATGGCCCTTTTCAACCGCCACGTCGTCTGTCCGGAATTTGCCGTTTTTCGCGCCGAAGCCAAGCGCATCGCCATGGACCTCGGCCCGGCGCGCGAATGCGACGCCTTCGATGATCTCGTCGCCAGCGGCCCCGCCACGCACTTTTCCGCTCCCGAAATTTTTGGGCCTCTCAAGGCCGCGGTCGACGCTCGGCGAACCTTGTTGCACGTCGAAGCGCGCGCCATGATCAACGGGCCTGGCTGCGCGCTCTTCGCCCTGCGGCTGCAAGCTTTTCTGGCGCGGCGCGGCTGGCGCAACGCTTTGTCGAGCGATGAGCTGCAACTCCTGACGCAGCCCGCCCGATTTTTCGCGTCCGAAGCGCTGGAGCGTCTCCATAATCGCACCTTGAGACGCGGCAAAGGTCTTGCGGCTCAGTCCGACCAAGAGCGGCACCAAGTGCGCATCGCGCTGAAGAATCTTCGCTATGCGATCGAATTCTTCGGCGTCTTTTTTGCCGATCGGAAGGATGTTCGCGCGTACGTCCATGTTGTGGCGCATGTTCAGGATTTGCTCGGAGCCCATAATGATGCGTCAAGCGCCCAGGCTTTCCTTGGTCAACTACGCGCTGCCGAACAAGCTGAAACCGCCTTGGCGGCTGGCATTGTCCTTGGTTGGCTGGCGAACGGCGCCTCCCATGCGGATCGCGATCTGTTGAAGGCGTGGAGGTCTTTCAAAGGCGTGACGCCGTTCTGGCGCTGACGCCGGTTTGCCTCGCTCCGCCGCCGCGGCGGGTGTCGCTGGGTTGAAACCAATTGAAACAACGGCAGTGACTGTTCTTGGTCGTTCGCTCGGGCAGCAGGAGCGCTGCCCGATGCGATCGGCCAGGGCGATCCAGCCCGCATTGCAGGTGAACGAAGGGGCGCTCTGGCCGCAGCAGTGGAGCACCAAGTTCGGCGCTGCGCCCACCGGAAGCCCTTTCGGCACGCGAATGACGCGATTTGGGGATACGCCATGCGGCCGAAGGAACATCGGGACAGCGGCAAAACGATCTTTTCGGGCGCGGCTCGACCAGATCCTCGACATGACCTGTCGCTGGTCAAACTGGCGCGGAACATCGACCGGGGCTTTCTGGAGGAGCGGTTCGGCGCGGTCTATTCCGATGAGAGAGGCCAGCCATTTCAGAATTTGCACCAATCGGCCCCATCGGGCCGACCCAATCCGGCAAGCAGAATTGGATGGAATTAATTGCTGTGGTGCAATATGAGCTTCTTTGCGCGACTCTCTCGGGAAAGCGCGAACGGCCTCCATGAGCTTTTCTCACCCCCTCGCCCGAAAGGCCAAAGTCTGGCCGATCACGTCACAGGACGGGTCAGTGCGTCATGTTCTTGTCATCGAGACTACTCTGGCGCTCGATCCCAAGGATGGTAAATTCAAGAAAAAATTGGTAGATCGGCTTTCCGAAGCGGCCATGGCCTATTTGGCCGATCGTTTCGATGTCAACGACTTTATCCTGATCAATCGACCGAAAGATTGGGATGCGTAACGTCTCGCTCGGACTGCGCGACCTTTAGTCCTGCGAATTGGCGAACGCCAACAAAATGTCGGGATGCGTCGTTCGAAGGCGCCGCACGGGAGCTCCAGCCGATGAACGAAAGCCGCGCGCAAGTGCGGCGGGAAGCCGCGGCGGCCACGCACGACAAGCTGGTCGTCTTCGATCGCGGCCTCGACGTCCTCTTCGCGAACGCCGGGCAGCGCGAGTGAAACCAGCACTTCCGCATCGGTTTCGAAGATGTCGACCGCAGGCTCCCAGGTCGCGCTTCGCGCCATCCGTCGCGCGGGCGGCGCGTCGCGCAACCGCTCGGCGCGCGCAAAAATGGTCATCGCCTCCGACCACATCCAGTTCATCCGGTCGCCTGTCGTCATCGGGACGCCCTCCGCGGCGCGGATTATTGCCGAAGGCGGCGAAAGGTCCAAAGACAAAATCTAGGAAGCCGCCGGAGACCCGGATTCTTGGGCGCGCGTCAGGCGGGCGCGCAAGATTTGGGCATCGGCTTCGAGGCGCGGGGAAATCGCGACCGGAAAAGGTGTGGGCGCCGCGGCGAGGGCGCGGAGGGCCGGCGGCAGCGCGGCGATCGCTTGCTCTGCCGCCGCCCGCAGAACCGGGAGATCGGCCGGCGGCGCGATCCGCTTGCCGCCGCGCATGACCGGCGCGAGCAGCGGCGTTCCCGGCAGGCTTTCGTCGGCGCGGGCGATGACGTCACCCGTCGCCACGCCGCCGGCTTCGCGCCGAAAAACCTGCTTGCGGCCGGGCAAAGTCATCTTCCCCGCGGAGAGCTTCATGCGGCCGGCGCCGGCATATTCCGTGAGTTTGTATGAAATATCGAGCGAAGGCGCGTCCGCCGAAACGCTCATGTCGGTGCCGACCCCGAAAATGTCGATCGGAGCGCCCGCCTGGACGAGGGCGTCGATTTTCGCCTCGTTGAGGCCGCCGGTCGCGATGATTTTCAAACGCCCGAGGCCCGCCGCGTCGAGCATTTCCCGCGCCGCCTGCGACAAAGCGAGGAGGTCGCCGGAATCGAGACGGATCCCCATCGGGCGCCGGTCCGGGTCGAGTTTTTGGGTCACACCAATCGCGTTGCGCACGCCCTGAAGCGTGTCATAGGTGTCGGCGAGAAGAACGGTTTGCGGAAAGAGTTCCGCGAAAGCGGCAAAAGCTTCTTCCTCGCATGAAAAGGCTTCGACAAAACTGTGCGCCATGGTTCCCGCGACCGGAAGACCGTAACGCGCCCCAGCCGTCAGCAGCGAGGTTTCCTGCACGCCGGCGATGGCGAAAGCGCGCGCCCCATGAATCGCGGCGTCAGCGCCCTGAGCGCGGCGGGCGCCAAAATCCATCACCCGCCGTCCCGCCGCCGCCGTCACCACGCAAAAAGCTTTCGAGGCGAGCAGGGTCTGCAAGCTGATCCGGTTGAGGATCAATGTCTCCAGAACCTGCGCCTGGCCGATCGGCGCGCGAATTTCCAGGATCGGCTCGTTGGCGAAAAACGGCGTCCCCTCGGTCATGGCGAAAATATCGCCGGCAAAGCGAAAGTGTTGGAGATCTGCGAGAAAATCTTCGGGGAAAAGGTTCAGCGAGCGAAGATAGAGGATGTCGTCCGGCGAGAAATGGAAGCGCTCGATCTCGTCCAGAAGTTCGTCCAGCCCGCAGGCGATGAGAAAATTGCGCTCTTTCGGGAGCTGCCGGACAAAAACGCTGAATGTGGCCGCGCCCGCCATACCGAGTGCGGCATAAGCGCGCATCATCGTCAGTTCGTAAAGGTCGGTGAAAAGGCCGCCGCCGTCCCGCAGCGGCTCTGGTTCGGGCAAAGGCATGTTCTATCGACCTCGCGAGGCTTGTCTCAGCTTGGAGGCTTTTCGCGCCGCCGACAATGCGCCTCCTGCGCCGTCGATCGGGAAAACGCGGCGCGGGGCAATATTCTCCGCGCATCCGTTAAACTACGGACACGCGCCATGCCTAGTAATAGGTTGGCGCGCTGCGCATATAGAGGGCGCGCCATCTCACAAGGACCTGCATCGGGCGCCCGAATCCGTTCAAATCCTGCAACGTCCTTCCGCATTGTCGAGGAGCATTGTGTCATGACCGATGAGCCGAACAAAATGCCCGTAAAATCCGAGCCGCCAGCCTCGACCGAGCCGGCGACGTGGCCGTCAGTGCAACCTTTCAAGGCCTTGCGCAAGGAAGTCGACCGGTTGTTCGAGGATTTCGACCGCGGTTTCTGGCGGTCGCCGTTTCGGTCTTCCTGGTCGCTGGAGCCTTTCTTCCGCGCCGAGGTCAAATGGCCGGCGGTTCCGACGGTCGACGTCGCCGAGACCGAGAACGAGTTCAAGGTCACTGCTGAATTGCCGGGCATGGACGAAAAGAACGTCGAGGTGACGCTCGCCAATAACATCCTCACGATCAAGGGTGAAAAAACTGAGGAAAAGCAAGAGAAAAAGCCCGATTATCACGTCCAGGAGCGCCATTACGGCTTGTTCGAGCGGCGTTTCCCGGTTCCGGAGAGCGTGGACGCCGCCAAGATCGAAGCTATTTTCAAACAGGGCGTGCTGACCGTCGTTCTGCCGAAGACGGCCGAGGCGAAAAAGCCCGAACAGAAGATCGAAGTCAAATCCGCGTGACCCCTGGGGCGCGGCGCTTCCATCAAAGCGCCGCGCCCTTCGTCCGCGCGCAGCGCAATCTTTCCTTCACGCCTCCGGCTGCTCTGCGCCCCTGGACCCGAAATTCGATCCAGGACCGCTTCCCTTCGCCGCCGTCGCCAATGCGCTCCTCGAATTTCAGAATGAGTTCAGGGACCGACGCCGTCGAGCGCCAGTAGCCGCAATATAGCGGATAGCGGAAGTTCCGTGCTGAGCGCGGCCAAAATCACGAAATGGGGGTTTTGTCATGCAGGCCGATCGTATCGAACGCCACAGCGCCAGAATGCTGAAGCACATGGCAGACGGGGACGCCGCCAAGCCCGCTGGCTTTCAGGCTGGCGATTATTGGGGCTGAGGCTGGCGTACTCGCTGGCATGGGCGCTTCCCCTTCGAACGTGAAAAGACCAAACGCCCGACTTGCAAAACCGCCGCTTGCAGCATCACGCCCCGGCCCCATAAAATGATCCAGATGAGTTAGAGCCTCCGTTCCTCAAAAAGATCGGCTGTCCCATTTGATCTGACGACGGGCAAGTAACTATTCCTAAAGAGATATATCATGGAAAATAGCCACCTTGACAGCGAACGACAACTGATCACCGAATCTCGACATCACGACCCCTTTGCGATCCTCGGCCGTCATCAAGATGACGGCGGCGTTGTTCTTCGGGCCTATATTCCACTCGCCTCGGAAGTGCGTGTCGCCGAGGGCGGCATGACCTTATCCCGCGTGCCTGGAACCGACCATTTCGAGTGGCGTGGCGATGGCCAAGCCTTGCCAGCACACTACAGTCTCATCTGGCGCGATCACGCTCAACGCGAGCATATCGCTCGTGACCCCTATACCTTCGCACCGCAAATCGGCGATTTGGATCTGCATTTGTTCGGTGAGGGCCGACACCGCCATGGCTTTCGCTTCCTTGGCGCCCATGAGCACGAAGCGGACGAGGTCGTTGGAATCCTGTTCGCAGTATGGGCGCCCAACGCCGAACGAGTAAGCGTGGTCGGCGACTTCAACAACTGGGATGGGAGACGCCACCCGATGCGGGTGCGCGGTGGCAGTGGCGTATGGGAACTGTTCATCCCCGACCTCGATTCAGGCCATGTCTACAAGTACGAAATTCGTAACCGCCAAAGCGGCGACGTTCTGCTCAAGGCTGATCCCTATGGCCAACAGCACGAACTGCGCCCGCGGACCGGGTCCATCGTTCCAACGAGCAATAACTATGCATGGGCTGACGCTGCTTGGATGGAGCAGCGCAGCCGGCAGGACTGGCAGCATATCCCGATGTCTGTCTATGAGTTGCATTTGGGCTCTTGGCGGCGCGACCCGGAGGGGGGCTTTCTCAATTATCGAGAGGCTGCTCGCCAGCTGGTTGATTATGTCAAACACATGGGCTTCACCCATATCGAATTAATGCCGATCACCGAGCACCCTTTCGATCTTTCCTGGGGCTATCAAACCTCGGGCTACTTCGCTCCCACCAGCCGCTTCGGCGACCCGGACGACTTCCGCTATTTTGTCGACTACTGTCACCAGAACGGCGTCGGCGTATTGCTTGACTGGGTGCCCGCGCATTTTCCGAAGGATGCTCATGGTCTTGCGCAGTTCGATGGAACGCCGCTGTACGAGCATGCCGACCCGCGTCTTGGCGAACACAAGGACTGGTCGACGCTAATTTTCAATTACGGTCGCAACGAGGTAAAAAGCTTGCTGCTTTCCAGCGCGATCTACTGGCTGGAGGATATGCATATCGATGGCCTGCGTGTCGACGCCGTCGCGTCGATGCTCTATCTCGATTACTCGCGGCAGGAGGGGGAGTGGGTGCCGAACCAGTACGGCGGCCGTGAAAACCTTGCGGCCATCGCGTTTCTGCGCGAGCTGAACATTGCCGTACATGACCAGTGTCCGGGCGTCCTGATGATCGCGGAGGAGTCCACCTCGTGGCCAATGGTTAGCCGGCCTACCCATGTCGGGGGTCTCGGTTTCGACCTTAAATGGAACATGGGCTGGATGAACGACACTCTGTTCTACATGGCTCTGGAGCCGATCTTCCGCAAATATCACCACGACATGCTCACCTTCAGCATGCTCTATTGCTTCACCGAGAACTTTATGTTGCCGTTTTCGCACGACGAAGTGGTGCACGGCAAACAGTCGATGTTGAACAAGATGCCCGGCGATGAATGGCAGCGCCATGCCAATCTACGCACGCTTTACCTTTATCAGTTCACCCATCCCGGCAAGAAACTGATGTTCATGGGCACCGAGTTCGGCCAGGGCAGGGAGTGGGACAGCACCGGGGTCCTGGACTGGTACGTGCTGGAATTTCCCCTCCACCGAGGCATGCAGCGCATGGTGCAGGACCTGAACCACCTGTACCAGACCTACCCGGCCCTCTACCGGCACGAATTCGACTGGCAAGGCTTCGAATGGATCGACTGCCACGACGTCAATCAATCGGTGATCAGTTATCTGCGCAAGGGGCGCGAAGGCGAAATTGTGGCTGTGGTGCTCAACCTTACCCCGGTGCCGCGCCATGATTATCGGATCGGTGTGCCTTTGCCCGGGAAATACCGAGAGGTGCTCAATTCCGATGCTGAAATTTATGGGGGCGGCAATCTGGGCAATGGCTCGCGCGCGATACAGACCGAAGACTGGCCTTGGATGAACCGGCCTCACTCGTTGTCGCTAACGTTGCCGCCGTTGGCAGGAATCGTGCTTGCATTTGAGAAGTAAGGGAAAACAAGTTCGAGAACCTTGCATGGCCATTCAAATGATCAAAAAATCCGTCGCTGTGCGTCCGGGGAAACCCTATCCCTTGGGCGCCACTTGGGACGGGGAAGGGGTGAACTTCGCCCTGTTCTCCGAAAATGCGGAAAAGGTAGAGTTATGCCTGTTCGACGCACGGGGTCGGCGCGAAACCGATCGCATCGAGATGAAAGAGCAGACCGATCTGGTGTGGCACTGCTATCTACCGGGCGCGAAGCCCGGACTATTGTATGGTTACCGAGTTTATGGTCCCTACCGTCCGCACCAAGGACATCGTTTCAATCATAACAAGCTGTTGCTCGATCCCTACGCCAAGGCGGCAGCAGGCAAATTGCGATGGAGCGACGCCCTCTTTGGCTACAAGATCAGCGCCAAACAGAAGGACTTGTCTTTCGACTGGCGCGACGACGCCCTGGTCATGCCGAAATGCAAAGTGATCGATCCGGCTTTCGACTGGGGCGATGACCGCCATCCGGATACGGCCTGGAACGACACCATCATTTACGAACTGCATGTCAAAGGCTTCACCGCGCTTCATCCAGATATCCCGGCTGCCTTGCGCGGAACCTATTCCGGCCTGGCCAGCGTCCCGGCTATCGCTCATCTGAAACAGCTGGGCGTCACTGCGGTGGAACTGATGCCGGTTCATTGCTTCGTCGACGACCGTCATCTCTTGGAGCGCGGGCTGCGCAATTACTGGGGTTACAACTCACTGGGGTTTTTCATGCCCGACCGGCGCTATGCCGCGACTGATGACGCGGTCAGCGAGTTCAAAAACATGGTCAAGACTTTGCACCAGGCTGGGATCGAAGTGATTCTGGACGTGGTCTACAACCATACCGCCGAAGGCAATCACCTCGGACCGACATTGAGCATGCGCGGCATCGACAATGCCGCCTACTATCGCCTGACGGAGGCAGATCGTCGCTTCTGCATGGACTATACCGGTTGCGGCAACACCCTCAACATGATGCAGCCGCGCGTGCTGCAACTCATCATGGATAGCCTGCGTTATTGGGTTCAGGAAATGCATGTGGACGGTTTTCGCTTCGACTTGGCGGCGGCGCTGGCGCGCGAACTGCATGAGGTTGATCGGCTCGGCGCGTTTTTCGACATCATCCACCAGGATCCCGTCCTATCCCAAGTGAAGCTTATCGCCGAACCTTGGGACTTGGGCGAGGGCGGCTATCAGGTGGGCAATTTTCCGGTAGGCTGGACCGAATGGAACGCCAAGTATCGTGACGCGGTCCGCGCTTATTGGAAAGGCGAAGGCGGTCTGATCGGCGATCTCGCCTACCGGCTCACCGGATCAAGCGACCTGTATGCCCACAATGGCCGCCGACCCTACGCCAGCATAAATTTTATCACCGCGCATGATGGGTTCACCCTGCACGACCTGGTGAGTTATGAGCAGAAGCACAATCAGGCCAACGGCGAGAACAACCGGGATGGGCACGATAACAACCTGTCCTGGAACTGCGGCATCGAGGGAGCGACGGACGACCCTGAAATCCTTGCCGTACGCGCCCAGCAGAAACGCAACTTTCTGGCCACGTTGTTTCTTTCCCAGGGAGCGCCGATGTTGCTGGCAGGCGATGAAATGGGAAGGACCCAGCGCGGCAACAACAATGCCTATAATCAGGATAATGAACTCAACTGGCTCGACTGGCAATTGAAGCCAGAGGATGAAGAATTGCTTGCCTTCGTCCAATCGCTGATCAAGCTGCGCAAAGCGCACCCGGCTTTCCGCCGGAAGAGTTTTTTTCAGGAACAGCGCCTACCCAGAACAATCAAAAATATACTATGGTTGAATCCGGACGGTCTGGAGATGTATGACGAAGAGTGGAATCTCGGTTTTGCTCGCTGCATTGGCATGTATCTGGCGGGAGACGCCATCGGCGAAGTCGACAGCCTCGGAATGCCTATAGTCGATGACGACTTTCTGCTGATGTTAAATGCATCTCCAGACGTCATCCCATTCACATTGCCTGGTTTTCGTAGCCACCTGCGCTGGTTTCCGGTCCTGGAAACTGCTCTGCGACCGGACCATCCTGGACCTAAGCGTTTCGCTCGTGGTAGCGCCTATCCTTTGCACGGACGATCGCTCGCACTGCTTCGGCAACAAAGATAGCCCTCTGCTGGCCCAGCGGCCGCGGCTGTCTCCCCGCCTTGCTTGAAGGTCCAGCTTCCGGCATCATCCAGGAATCGATGGGCGCCATTATCTCGTAATTGCCGGGCGCCTTCGTCGGAATCGACACAGGGCCCTGCGCGAGGACGAGAACCTGCGCGCAGGGCTCCAGATTTCACGAGGAAAGGTGGCGTCGGCGCAGGCGGCGAAGGCCCAGGGCGTCGCTTACCTGCCCGTCGGATTCGCATTGGGGCTCTGAGAGGGATTGCGCAGCGATCTTTCAAAATCCGTACAACTCGGCGGCGCGGCTCAGCCCTTGATGCAGATCAGCGGCTTGAGACGGGCCACCCGCCGGGCCAGGCCGGCCTTTTCCGCGGCCATCACAACCGCCGTCACGTCCTTGTAGGCTTCCGGCGCCTCCTCGGCGACGCCGCGGCTCGACGGGCTGCGGATCAGCACGCCCTGCGCCGCCAGATCGTCCACGATCTGGCGTCCGTTCCATCGTCTGAGCGCGGCGTGGCGCGACAGGGCGCGTCCCGCGCCATGGCAGGCGGAAGCGAAGGAACGCGTCTCGGCGCTGGCCTCGCCGACCAGGACATAGGACGCCGTCCCCATGCTGCCGCCGATGAGGACCGGCTGGCCATAGGGACGCAGCGCCTCGGGGAGGCTTTCATGTCCCGGTCCGAAGGCGCGCGTCGCGCCCTTCCTGTGCACGAACAATTGGCGCTGTTTGCCGGCCACCCGATGCGTCTCGACCTTGCAGGTGTTGTGCGAGACGTCATAGAGCAGGGGCAGTTTCACGCCGGGAAAATAATGCCGGAAGACGCGCCGCGCGTGATGCGAAAGGATCTCGCGATTGGCGAGCGCGCAGTTCACCGCCGCCCTCATCGCGCCCAGATATCTTTGGCCGATTTCCGAATTGATCGGCGCGCAGGCCAATTCGCGGTCAGGAAGCCTGATCGCCGATGCTTCTGCGGCGATAACCATTTCCTTGGCGAATTCGGCCGCGATCTGGTGGCCGAGACCACGCGAGCCGCAGTGGATCGTGATGAGGACCTCGCCTTCGCGCAGGCCGAAAGCCGCCGCCGTCGCCGGATCGAGGATTTCGGCCACCGCCTGGACCTCGAGGTAATGGTTGCCTGAGCCGAGCGTCCCCATTTCCTCGCGCTGCCGCTTCTTGGCGCGGTCCGAGACGAAATCGGGGCGCGCCCCGGCCATCCGACCGTTTTCCTCGATGCGCTCCAGGTCGCCGGACTCGCCCCAGCCCTGCTCGACCGCCCAACGCGCGCCGCCCTCCAGCATCGCCTCCATCTCCCCCGGTTCGAGGACGATCTTGCCCTTGCTGCCGACGCCCGCCGGGATCTGGCTTTCGAGCGAATCCGCGATTCTCTCCTGGCGGCGCATGACATCCTTGCTTTGCACGCCGGTCAGGATCGTGCGCACGCCGCAGGACACGTCGAAACCGACGCCGCCGGCCGACACTACCCCGCCGCGCCCGGGATCGAAGGCCGCCACGCCGCCGATCGGAAAGCCATAGCCCCAATGGGCGTCGGGCATGACATAGCAGGCCTGGACAATGCCGGGCAGCGACGCGACATTGACCGTCTGCTCGAACACCTTGTCGTCCATGGCGCGGATCAAATTCTCGTCGGCATAGATCACGCCGGGGACGCGCATCGCCCCCTGCGGCTCGATGCGCCAGGCCGCCCGGTCAATTCTGGTCAAACGCTCCGGATCCATCACGGCCTCCCTTGTATCTCTCAGTCGCCAGCCGGCGCTCACACGTCCACGACACAGGCGGCCGACCAGAGCCCGGCGTCGTCCTTGGCCACTTTCAGAGCCGTGTAGGTCGCGCCCTTCGGCTCGCTCGCCGGCGCATGGCGCGCCGCATCCACCGGCTCGCCGAATAGAGTTCCCTTAAGCCGGCCGCCGACGATCCGCACCGAAAAGGCGCCGAACAGCACGCGGCGGACGGCCATTTCATAAATGATGTTGTTCAGCCATTCGATAAAGAGCAGTTCGAGATCGGGGGCCTCGCAGCGAATGTCGACGGCGATGCTCGTGGCGACAGGCGCCGAGGTCACGGCCGCGGTCAAGGCGACGGCCGCCTGCTCGAAAGCTTCCTCCGGCGTCGCGCCGAATCCGCGCAGCCCGATGTCGGCGCCATGGGGAAAATGCTCCCAGCGCGCCGCAGGGCTGGACGGTTGACGCGGCGGCGTCATTGGTCTTCCCGCTGTTTGCCCGGCTTGCCGAGCAAAACGCGCCTGTTTCTCAGCAGACCCGCCTCCACCCGTGCGAACAACAGGCTTTTCCGCGGGAAGCGCGCGAGGTCGAGGCCGAGCTTTCGCGCCAGTTCCTCGACCCCCGGAAGGGGCGCTGGGTCGGCCTTGCCCCAATAAGGCCTCAGCTCACGCAGAAAAATATTCGTCGTCACCGGCCCGACTCCATAAAAGGCGTTGACTCGGGCTTCGAGATCGCACGGATCCCGGGCCATCTCATGAAGAAGGTTCAGGCTTCCCCGATAATCCGCCAGCAGCGCGTGGCAGTCGCGCAGGATCTGCGTCGATTTGCGGCCGTCATAACGGACATAACCGCCCTCCCGCATGATCGGATTGACGAGGAAATCCCAGCCCGCGTCGATGATTTTCGACGGGCTGGTTAGGCCGCGCCGGACAAAGGTGAGAAAAGTGTTTTTCGCAATTTTTTCCGAAATCCGCGCGCCGAAAAGAAGGCTGGCGAGAAACCAGAGAAAGCAATCGGCGTCGCTATGTTCGGCCAGATCAATGCCCAGTTCTTCGGAGTACAGCAGCGTGTGCTCCAGCTCGCCCAACGACGGAGCGGCGGAAGGCGGCGCCGGTCTTGCGCCCGCGACCGTGGACCGAACGGAGGACGGCATCTCGATGACCCGTGTCTTGGCTCAATTGGGCAGGATACTGTCCTTCCGTCCGATGGGCGTTGAGCAAAATCAACAATTGGGGCCGTCGCCTGGCCAGGCTTGAGAGTGCGGGATTTCCGAAGGCGCGGCCAGCGTTGAGCCAATGTTTCACAGATCGCCCGGAAACGCTTTGCCGAGGATATACGGCTTCAACTTTTCGGGATTGCACTCAGACGGGACGGTCGGATCGGCGTTCGGCTTTCATTGGCGCTTTGAACAGATCGGACGACAGCTATTCAATGAAGATCCCATAGTGAACGCCCGCCCGCGTATAGGCGAAAAAGCCCATCCTGCTGAACGGGTTTGATCTGACGCATCGCGGGGAAGCGACGGCTGACGGAAACTCAACGTCGATCTAGACGTGAACGAAGGCGGCGACAAATGAAACCGAGGGATGTGAAAGAACTCGACCTGGCGGTCGCTGAAGCGCGAGCCTGGGTCGACGATCTGGCGGAAAGGCTGGGCTGGCGCGAGCACGGCAAGGCTTACGCCGCTTTGGTCGGCGGGCTGCATGCCTTGCGCGACGCCCTGCCGCGCGACGAAGTCGCTTTTCTAGGCGCGCAGCTGCCCCTGTTGCTGCGCGGGCTCTATTACGATGGCTGGCATGCCGGCGCGCGGCCGGCGCACAGCGTCGCCGCGATCTGCGAACGCATTCACGAGGCCGTCGGCCGAGACCCCGGGATCGACGCCGAACAAGCGGCCCGCGCCGTCTTCGCTCTTCTCGCGGCGCGCCTGCCCGCGAGCGAGGTCGAGGACCTGATCGCCCGCACGCCAAAGTCGATCCACCCGTTATGGCCTGTCTGACGGAGGGCCGGACGCGGCCGGCGCCGTGAGCGCGCGCCGCTTTATGAAGACGCCGAGGATGAAGATATTTCTGTGCGGCGACGTGATGACCGGGCGGGGGATCGATCAGATCCTTCCCGAGCCTTGCGGCCCTGTTCTGTACGAAGACTATGTGCGATCGGCTCTCGGCTATCTGCAACTGGCGGAACGGGCCAATGGGCCCATTCCGCGCCCAGTGGATTTCGATTACATCTGGGGCGCGGCGCTGGATGAATGGAAGTAGCGGCGACCGCACGCCCGCGTCGTCAATCTCGAAACCAGCGTCACCCGCAGCGAGGATTTCGAGCCTAAAGGCATCAATTACCGCATGAGCCCGGAGAACGCCGCCTGCCTGAGCGCAGCGGCGATCGACTGCTGCGCGCTCGTCAACAACCATGTGCTCGACTGGGGGACAGCCGGGCTCCTCGACACTCTGGACGTTCTGAATTCGAAGGGGAATCAAGACCGCCGGCGCCGGCCGAAATCTCGCCGAGGCCATGGCGCCGGCGGTGATCGACATTCCCGGCGGGCGTCGTTTGCTCGTCTTCTCGATGGCATGCGTTTCGAGCGGGCCGCTGCAAGGCTGGGCGGCGAAAGCCGATGCGCCCGGCATATTTCTTTTGCCGTCGCCTTCCGAAGAGGCGGCGTCCATGGCGGCGCGACAGCTCGCGGGCGTGAGGCGCCCGGGTGATGTCGTCATCGCCTCGATCCATTGGGGGCCGAACTGGGGCTATGGCGTCGAGGACAGCGAGCGGCGGGTTGCCCACGCCCTGATCGAACGCGCCGGGGTTTCGATCGTCCACGGCCATTCGTCGCATCACGCCAAGGCGATCGAGATTTTCAAAGGCCGCCTGATCCTTTACGGCTGTGGCGATTTCCTGAACGATTACGAAGGCATAGAGGGCGCAGAGGCGTTCCGGGGCGATCTTGCCCTGATGTATTTCGCCGATGTCGATTCCGCGACTGGCGATCTCCGGGCGCTGGACATGACGCCGCTCCAGATTCGAAATTTCCGCCTGACGAGGCCAGGGACGCACGACGTCGACTGGTTGCAGGACACGCTGGATCGGGAAAGCGCTCCCTTTGGCGTCCATGTGGCGCGGGCGGCCGGCGGCCGGCTCGCCGCATCGTGGGGGCGAGCGCATCCGGCTCCGGCCCGCGAACGAAAAGGAGGAAGCTGATGAAAATCGTTTCGCTAGACGACGCGGGGACGGCCGTGCCCCGAAAACCCCGCTCGCGCCATTCCTTCGACGAAAATCTCGATGAGCCAAGCAAGCTGATCGAGCAGGAGCCAGCCGATGTCCAGTCGGAAATCCCCGACGAAGGCAATGCGCCGGTCGAACCCATTGAAGAGGCGGACGAAGGCGCAGGTCCCGCGGCGTTCGAGGACAACGACGCCGACAGCGAATGAATTTTTCGGACGCGCGTGGCGTTTTTGACCGAATCCGCGGAGCCCGTTCCGATGCGCCGCTTCAGCGTTCGGCGCTCTGTTCCCCTTTGGGCTCGGGCTGGTAACGTTCGAGCGTGTCGATCACCTCTTCGTCTGTGGTTTGACGGAAGTCGTTGTAATAGGCGCCGACGGCGCCGAAATATTGATAATCTTCAAGACACACCACCTCGTCCGCCTCTCCGCGCATCTCCCTCAAGGTATCGGTCGGCGCGACGGGAACGGCGAGCAAAAGTCTTTTGGGCTTGCGCATCCGGATGGCGCGAAGCGCGGCTTTGGTGGTGGCGCCGGTGGCGATCCCATCGTCCACGACGATCGCCAGGCGGTCCTTCACCTCGATCGGGGCGCGATCCCCGAGATACAGCCGCCGGCGGCGCGTGATTTCCGCAAGCTCCCGATCGCAAGCCCGCCTGAATTCGGCTTGGTCGATCCCGAGTTCGGCGATGATTTCCTCGTTGCGGACGATGACCGGCGCGCCGCCGTCGACAATGGCCCCCATGGCGAGTTCCGGATACATCGGCACGCCGATTTTGCGCACGAGGACGAGATCGAGGGGCGCGCGCAGCGCCGCGGCGACTTCCGCGGCCACGGGGACTCCGCCGCGCGGCAAGGCGAGAACGACCGGATCGTCGCTCTCCCGGCCTTGTAAAGCCCGAGCCAATCGCCTTCCGGCATCCGACCTGTCGCGAAATGGCAAGCGCGCCTCCATGAAACGCCGCGAACCTGCCCCCTGGTCAGCCTCGGCGCGATGTAAGATCAGTCTTGGTGTCGGATCCTTATACCCGAGCAGCGTGTCTGTCACGACAGGCGGTGGACTGCGGATTGATCGAGCCATGACGTCACAGAACGCTCCATCTGTGGTCAGGCGGCTAAGGTATGGCGTCGGCCGCGCCAAGCGGGGTGGCGGCGCCGATGCTGACTACGCCAGAATCGATTTCGGAAAGGTTCTTCAAATGGAGAAGGTCGGCGCCGACGAGCGGCCCGAGGACGCCGGCGACGGAGGCGACGGGAGGCGACGGGAGGCGCTTGATCTGGCGCGAGAAACAGCGCCGAACTTGCGGTGACAAGCGCAGGAAACAGTCCCGGAATGACGATGCCGACTCCGGGCGCCGGCCGCGCGATCAAGTGGCAGACGATGATGGAGATGATGGACGCGCCGGCCGCCGCCCAAAGGGCGTAGGGGGCGACGACAGCGAGGCGGAAGAGTTCGTAGAGCGCCAGAGTCGCGGGGATGAGGCGTCCGCCGACATTGACGGCGACGATGGTTTCGCGCCGGATGCGCCGGATTTCCGGCCAAAATCCGAAAATGCCGAAAACCGCAAGGGGGTCCGCCGAAACCTCGTCCTCGCGCGGCAGCCGGGTGACAGAAATATTGATAAAGCCGCCGAGGAAAATCGCCACAACGATCGCCGCCGCGACCTTCGGTTCAAGATGGAGCTTGGCGAGTCCGGCGATCATCACCTCGCCCAAGACAAAGGGAAACAGAACAAGCAGAAAGATCGAGATCGCTATGGAGAGCCAGACGATAATGCTCAGGCGCTCATCCCTTCTTTTCCGCGACGCGCCACGCTGCTCCGTTCCGGCTCCTCGTCAGAACTCTCCTTCGGGCCAGGGCGTCCGATAGAATAGCGTCGTGGTCAGCGACTTCAAACTTGAGGCCGAGGCCGGCTTGGGAGCGGAAGCTTTGGGAGGGTTCTTTCGTCGTTCGGCTTAACCGCGCTCCCGACGGCCCCGCCGTCCGGGTTCCTGGCGCATCCCGCTTAAGGAGGGACAATCGTCAGTTCGCCGAGATCGGGCTCGCCGCATTTCGCCAGAATGGCCTGGCGCGTCCTGTCGCGCAATTCGACCACGGCTGCGAAGCTGGCGTCTTTCGGCATGATCGCCTCCCCGATCTCGACGCTCAGCGCCGCCCGGCGCGGAAACCATTGGTCGCCGCGCAGCATCGAGCGCGTTCCGCGCAAAATTCCCGGCAGCACCGGCATTCCTGCTTCCGCCGCCGCCTGGAAGGCGCCGAGATGAAATTCAGCCAGCGCCGCCCTGCGGCTGAAGGTCCCCTCCGGGAAAAACACAATATTGCGCCCCTGGCGCGCCGTCGCGACCAAAGCCTGCACTTCGGCAAGGCTTTCGCCGAACCTGCCGCGCTCGACGAAAAACGCGCCGAGCCGCCGGGTGAACGGACCGGCGAAAAGCTGCTCGGCCAGCTCCTGTTTGGCGACGAAGACCGGCTCTCCCGGCAAGACGGCGGCAAGAAGCGCGACATCCACATAGCTCGAATGGTTGAAGACGAGCATCGCCTGGGACGGCGGAATGCGCTCGATCCCGGCGACCGACGCCGGCGCCCCCAGGGCCCGAAGCGCGCCGCGCGCCAGAAGACGAACAGCGCGCCATCGCCATGCGAGGCGGGGCAGCGCCATCACCGCCAGCCAGGCGGCCAGATAGGCGCTTGCGACAACAGCCCACCACCAGGTCGCATAGAACGTTTCGCCGGAAATCCTGAAAAGCCTGCGGATGGTCGGGGCGACGCCGGCAAGGGAGAGGCGCAGGATCTGCCGCCACGGGGCGCGCGGCCGGGCGCCGATCCGTCCGCCAAGATAAAGCTCCTTGGCGGCGCTCCGCCTGACCTTGCCGCTCGACGTTTTTGGCGTCGCATGGAGCGGGGCGAGAACGATCTCGTCGGCCGGCGCGCCCGCAATGCCGGCGACGACCTGCTGAATACGGGTTTCAAGCGCGACGCGCGCGGAAAAATCCGTCTCGCGCGTTTCGGCCATGACGACGACGCGCTCCGTGCCCGAGGCGGGATCGGCGACGCCGAAAGCCGCCACGCAGCCTTTGCGGATTCCGGGAACCCGGCCGACGGCCTCCTCGATTTCCTGCGGGAAGATATGCTGCCCGGCGCGGATGATGATGTCCTTGACGCGGCCCGTGATATGGATGTCGCCGCCGGCCATATAGCCGTCGTCGCCGGTGTCGAGCCAGCCGCCGCGCAAGAGATCGCGCGTCTTCGCCTCATTGCGGAAATAGCCGGAAGCAGCGGAAGGGCCGCGGAATTCGACATGGCCTTCCTGCCTTTCGCCGACTTCGCGGCCAAAGTCGTCGACCACACGGATTTCATGGCCGGGCAAGGGCTGGCCGCAGGCGACGATCTCCAGCGGATGAGCGTCTTCGGCTTTCGATGGCGCGGCGAGTTCCGCGCCGGCCGAGCGCTGCGCGGTCGATCCGATCGATGACTGGCGTCCGGCCGAGCGGCGGAAAGGCCAGGCCGACTGAGTTTTCGGCGAGGCCATAGACGGGCGCCATGGCGCCGGGCTGGAAGCCGTAATGCGAAAACCTGTCGGCGAAGCGCCGGATCGTCGCGGCGCTGACCGGCTCCGCCCCATTCGCGACCATGCGCAAAGAGCTGAGATCGAGCCCCTGCAGACTGGAGTCCTCAACCTTGTCGAGACAGAGCTCGAAGCCGAAATTCGGCGACGCCGAAAGGGTCGCGCGGTAGCGGTGGATCGCCCACAGCCAGCACTCCGGCCGCGTCAGGAAGCTCAGCGGCGACATGACATAGAGCCGCGCCGCGAAATAGAGGCATCCGAGCCAGGCGCCGATCAGACCCATATCGTGATAGAGCGGCAGCCAGCTGACGAAAACATCGTCGGAATTCGCGTCCATGACGCGTCCCATGGCGCGTATGTTGGCGAGCAGATTGGCGTGGCTGAGAACCACGCCCTTGGGAGCGCCGGTGCTCCCCGACGTATATTGCAGCAAAGCCGTCGATTTTTCGTCCGCCGGCGATTGCGGCGCAAATTCGCCGCTCGCGGAGGCCAGGCTGGCGGCGGTCTCGACCGAGGTCAGGCTGTCGACCAGCGACTGCAACAGGGCGCCGAAATTGCGTCCTTCCGGGACGGTCGCGAGCAGTCGCGCGCCGGCGTTGCTCAGAATGGCGGCCTGCCGGCGCAAATGATCCTCAATCTGCGAAAGCCGCACGGGCGGATAGATCGGCACGGGAACCGCGCCGGCGTAAAGGGTTCCAAAGAAGATGCTGAAAAATTCCGCGCTGGTCGGCAGCATGATTGCGACGCGGTCGCCGGGGAGGATGTCCCGCTCGATCAGGCCGGCGGCGACGCGCCTCGCCGATGCGGCGAGTTCGCCATAGGTCATGGCGGCGAGCGTCGTCTCGTCATCCTGCAGCAGCGTCAGATGCAGCCTGTCCGGATGTCGCGCCGCATGCCAATCGAGCGCTTCGACCAGTGTTTTCACCTCTTGCGGCGCAGAGACGCTCGGCAGGGCGGAGGATGGCGCAGGCGCGGCGGCGCGGGCGCCCGGCGCGGTCCTGTCCGCAGCCTGTCCAAGCGCGCGAAAAAGATCTTCGACCGTTTCGGCTTCGGCCGCGAGATGATTCGGAAGGCGACGGCGAAAGGCGCGCTCGATGCGCAAGATCAGCTCCGTCCGGGCAAGACTGTCGACGCCGAGGTCCTGCTCGAGCCGGCTGGACAAGGCGACGGCGCGCGCACTGGCGCTCCGTGGATGAAGCTCGCGGATAAATTGGCTGACGACCGCAATGAAAGCCTCGTCCGGCGCCCCCTGCGGGTTCGACGGCGAATGGGCGACGTCTTTGCTGGCGCTCGGCTCCATTCCGCAACGCTAACGCCGGGGCGGCGTTCCGCCCATGATCCTGATCAACGCCTTCAAGCCTTTCTTTCACCGTAACTTGCACCGTAACTTGCGCTGGCGGCCATCGGTTCCCCTTGACGCCGATCATGGACCGGCGCCGCATTGGCGATTTAATAGTCTGAACAATGGGAGGACTGCGCGTGACTCGGACCATGGAAGTGATGATCGGCGGGATGGCGCTGCCGGGCCTTTTGACAATTCCGGCGGCGCCGCGCGGCCTGGTGATTTTCGCCCATGGCAGCGGGTCGAGCCGGTTCAGCCCGCGCAATCGGTTCGCCGCCGAATATCTGTTTCGCCTCGGATTTTCGAGCCTGCTCTTCGATCTCCTGACCGAGGAGGAGGCGCGCGACCGTCGTAATGTTTTCGACATCCCGCTTCTCGGCGCCCGAACGGCCGAGGCGATCGACTGGGCGCGAGGCGACGAGCGGACTTTTCTCTCGCCGTTGGGGCTTTTCGGCGCGAGCACCGGCGCGGCGGCGGCGATCGTTGCGGCCGCTGACCGTCCCGCCGAAATCGCGGCCGTCGTTTCGCGCGGCGGAAGGCCCGATCTCGCCGGTGACGCGCTGACGAGGCTGCAAGCGCCGACGCTGCTGATCGTCGGCGGCGAAGACCGCGAGGTTCTGGCGCTCAACCGCGCGGCGCAGTCGCGGATGACATGCGAAACGTCCCTGACCGTCGTCGCCGGCGCAACCCATCTTTTCGAGGAGGAGGGCGCGCTGGAAGAGGCCCTGGCGGCGGCGGGCCGCTGGTACGGCGAATATCTGCGGACGGCGGCGCGGCCGGCCTGAGCGAATCTGAAAGCAGCTTGGCGCCACGGCAAAGCGGAAATCAAATTGATCGCGTTCAATTCCAAGATCCTGAAATGCGCCACGAACACGTCGTCACGGAACTCGGGGCAAAGGCGGCGCGGAAATTATTTTCGTTCGCGATTGAGTTGCACAAGGCTTTACGCACGGCTGTCCAAGGAAATTTGCACAGGAAATCGCAAGGGTTAGATGCCTGTCGAAAAGATCGCCTTGAGCCGCACAGCGGATGCGAGGCGCCGCCTTTGGAGCGAACCACTCCAGATGTATTTCTGTTATCATTTTGGCGCGCCACCGCTCAAACAATGGGAGAAAGTCATGGCCATTGATTCGACCGAATTCGGCAACATCACCATCGACGGGAAGACCTATGAGCACGACGTGATCATTCGCCTTTCCGGAAAAGTCGAAAAGAGGAAAAAGAAGCTCTCGAAGGAGCTATATGGCACGTCGCACATCATTTCGAAGGAAGAAGCCAAATTCATTTACGAAGACAGGTGCGAAGCGCTGATCGTCGGAACGGGCCAGGAAGGAAACGTATGCCTGTCGCCGGAAGCCCAAGACTATTTTGACAAGAGGCGATGCCACGTCTTGATGCAGCCGACGCCCGAAGCCATCAGGACGTTCAATCATTCGCAACAGAAAAAAATTGGCCTCATGCACGTAACCTGTTGAGACCAATCAGACAATGATTTGCATGGCGGAAGCGATGCCGCAGCGCGCTCGTCGCCGTCAAAGGCCGCGAACGATTTCCTTGAAGCGGTCCCATTCGGTCGCCGCCCAGATTTCCGTGTGTGCGTGCCCGAAGGTGCGGATCAAGGTCGACACTCTTGCCGCCGTTTCGATGTCCTTGGCGAGGAAGATATCCAGATAATCGTAAGGCCCCAAGACCGCGTAGTTGCAAACCCACTCGACATCCGGACAATCCTGCCGCACCTTCTCCATGGCGTTGCGCTCAAGCTGTTCAAGAGCCTGAGGCGATCGCGCCGCATCGGGGCCGAGGCGCGTCAACATGATAAATGTCGCCATAACGCACTCCTTCTGATGGCCCGACCTGCACGTTAAACTCGGGACGCGGGGCCAGGCAGCTCCTTCCAATCAAGACCAAGCTCGTCAACGATTTTTCGCACTGTTTCGGGGTCGAGCCGTTTGTGTGTCCCGACATCGGGAAGAATCGCCTTGCGGCTCCCAAGGCGGACGGCCACATGGGCATGTCCCGCTGTTTGAACCGTGTCCTTGCCCGGCTCGAAGGAACAGCCTTGATCCGCCAGCCATTTTCGAAATGTCGCGCTTTCCATGACGCTCTCCATAGTTGCATATCGTGGGGCGCTCGCTCGTTTCGCTAGCCGACGCGACATGCCTATCTTTAGGAACGCTAGGGCGAAACGGCTTCGTGATCCATGATCGCCGTCAAAGACGCCGGAAGGCGCGGCGGGCCGCCGAACGTGATTGACAAACGTCATTGCGCGCGACCGGGCCTCATCTATCCTTAACATGTTTCGACATTTACCGAGGAGCATACCGTCATGGCTGAAGAAAAAAGCAAAGTTCCTGTCAAAACTGAACCAACGTCAGCCCCCGCCGTGATAGGTGAAGGCGCCGCTGGGTCCGTTCCAAAAGAACAACGGATCGCCGAGATGGCCTATTTCCGGGCCGAGGTGCGAGGCTTTGAACCGGGCGGAGAACTCGACGACTGGCTTGCCGCCGAGGCCGAATTCGAAGCGATGGCCCGCGAGGGTTCGGAGTCCAGTCCGTCAATGGGCGCGGCGGCATGATACCCTTCTGACGCCATATATTGCTGGCGTGCGATACGGCTCGGCGCGTCGTTGCCGCTGATGCGGAGGGCTGACGTTTGTCATTGGGAGCGGCGGCGCGCGTTGGTCGCGCGATCGTCGGCCTCGCCAGCGCGGAGCGCGGTTCCAACGCCGCATACAGCCCTGCCCGCATGTCCCGCCCAACGTTTTAACCGCGCCGATCCGGTTGTCGCCCAGACAATTATATTCACTCATTTTGATTGCTGGCCCGATCGATCCGGCCGCCAATCCGTCAGCGGTCGCGCAGCAATTGGCGTCTCACCCCTTGAGCTGGATTCGCGCAACCTCATCGAACCGGCTCCGCCGGGTTTTCCCGGAAGCGGCCGCCGCGTCTATGCCAGGGAACGCCAGTTCAGGAGTTTCCTCGCCTATCTCTATCGGCACATGCAACATCGCCGCGAGCTTTTGTGGAAGCGTTCGTTTGACGAAGGTGAGGACCCGCTCCGGTTTCCTTTCTGGACGCTCGTCTCGACGCTGATGGATCTCACCGAAGAGTTTTTGCTTGAGGACATTGAGGCCGTTTTCCAGGAGCGAGCGATCGTCCGGCGCACGCTCCGCGTCGACGGCTGTGTCGTCGACGCGCGCGCTGTGATCGACGCGGCAGTAATGACGATCGAGGGGAGCGACGACGACCTCGCCAATCCCGATCAAACCCGCGCGGCGCTCGGTTTGGTCGGGCGCGCCGCAGCGTCCCGGCGCCGGCATTTGCTAGTCGAAAACTGCGAGCATTTTTTCCTTGTTCCACGGCAATATTTGCCGGAAACAGGTTATTCGGGCCATTAACGACTTCGTCGATCGCACGGAGTCGCGCCCGGGAAAGAAGGTCAGAACCGCATCGTCGACCGGCGGTTCGGAAGGCAAAAAGTGACTGAAACAATTTTCAGGCCTCATATCGGCCGGGAGGCGCCGCCTCGCTGGGAATGGCGATGCTTTGGCGGCGATTTGGCGGAACTGGAAGAGAGGATCGGGCCCGCGGCCCAGGTTCCGCCTCATTTCAGCGACGAATTGTACCTGGCGCATGCGCGCTCGCCGCACAACGCCAAGATTTGCGACTTGCTGCTGGATGTGAAGCGGCTACAGGCCACGGCGGGCAGCGGGCTGGAGCTTTGGGACGTTGCAATGAAGCGCGCCTTTCCGCTGACCGCGCCGGGCATCCTTTCGTTCTTTGAGGCGATGGATCTGGCGCCTCCGGCGCTGCGAGGCGGATCCTATGCTTTGGAGGAATTCCTTGCCGAAATCATCGGTCGCGACCTGGCGTTCCAAGCCGTGACGGTGAAGAAGTCGCGCCGAATGTTTTTCTTTGGCGGGTGTCGCGCGGAATTCCTCTGGCTCCAGATCGCCGCCTTCGATCACGAGAGCTTTTGCATTGAGGATGAAAGGCCCGCGCGCGTCGAGGCCACGCTTTGCACGCTCGGCCTCGACGCCGCCGCCAACGTCAGTTTCCCCAAATTCCTCAAGTCGCTTCAATTTCCGAGCGCGGCATAGGGATGCAACATCGTCAGTTCGTAAACCCGAGCGGGCGACCGAGAACCGCATCATCGGCCTCTTCCGGGACAAACTCGGCTACGAGTTCCTCGGCGATTGGAGCGACCGGCCGAACAATTCGATTTGGTGAAATCAGTCGCGACATTGACCATCGAGCCTCGGGTCGAGAGCGGCTACTGGATCCTCGAAGCCTCTGTGGAGCGTGTGATCGGCCCTGTGCGTATTTCAGACGAAGGACAATTCGCGTTCAAGGAATTGTCGCTCGACGAATTTGAAACCGAGTTTCACGAGCCCGGAGATCAGCATCAGCGCGTCATCACCACGCTTCATGTCCAGATGCCCGAGATCAGGCAGGAATTTTCTCGTTGGCTGGAAAAAATGCAAATGCGTCACCGGGAGCCGGCTCCATCCTCAAAATAATCCCCAAAAGATGTGGAAACGCATCCAACGTCGCCCCTGGAGTCCAGGCCGGCTAACATAACCGGCGCCGGCGGAGCCGGCCATTCTCCGCCATCCCAAAGCCGCCCCGGCGTCGGTTCCGCGCAAACCCCCTGAAATTCGTTCGGTCGGCTGACACCAAGGTCGGCGCATCAGGGCGACGATAATTCAAATTTTCCTTCGACATTTTGGTGGACCGTTTCGCCGATTGCCGTAGTAACGGATGCGGTGGAAGCCTTCTGGCAGGACGTGGAGCAGAAAACGGTGGATGAACTCTCCGGCGTCGAGGGTCATGACCTTGGTCTGACCGCCGTGACGATAATCCTCACATGGGGAGCTTCGGGTCAATAGGTGCGTCGTGCGTGCATAATCCAGCTCCACGCGGTTGCTGGCTCCGAAAGATATGGGTCGATGATGGTCGGCGGGCGATTTGAACATTCGGCGTGTCGATTCCAATCGCCAGACGCGAATGATCAAGCCCCGGCCGCAAAGGGCAGGCTGCGAAGGTCGGCTTTGAGGCGTTCATCGACGCGCCAAGCAAACCAGCGAACGACGGCCTTGGGTCCAGCCTGTGTGGAAACGCGTTGATCTGTTAGATTGATTCCGCTGAGGGGGGCGGGATGAATCGTTTCATTGAGGGCGAAGACCGGCGGCAAGCGACACTGCTCCCTGACAGTTTGGAAGATTATGTGACGGGCGATAATCCGGTCCGCGTCATTGATGTTTTCATTGCCGAACTGGACTTGGCGGCGATGGGCTTTGCCGGTGTCGCGCCGGAAGCGACGGCGCGGCCGGCCTATCATCCAGCGACCCTGCTGAAGATCTACCTCTACGGCTATCTCAATCGCATTCAATCGAGTCGCCGGCTCGAACGGGAGACCCAGCGCAACATCGAGTTGATGTGGCTGACCGGCCGCTTGATGCCGGACTTCAAGACGGTCGCCGACTTCCGCCGTGACAATGGGCCGGCGATCCGGGCGGCCTGCACTCATTTCGTCGTGCTGTGTCGCCGGCTCAACCTGTTCACCCGGTCTGTCGTGGCGGTTGACGGGAGTAAGTTCAAGGCCGTCAACACCCGCGACAAGAACTTCACGGTGGCCAAGGTCGCCAAGCGCATCGAGCAGGTGGAGGCCAGCGTTGCGCGCTACCTGGCCGCGTTGGACCACGCCGACCGGCAGCACGACGACGTGTCCGAGGCGAAGACCGCCCGCATCAAGGAGAAGATCGAAGGCCTGCGGCGGCAGATGCAATCTCTGAAGGCGATGGAAAGGCAGGTCGAGGAAGCGCCCGACAGGCAGGTTTCCCTGACCGACCCGGACGCCCGGTCGATGGCGACCAGCGGCAAGGGCACGGGCATTGTCGGCTACAATGTTCAGATCGCCGTCGACGCCGAGCACCATCTGATCGTCGCGCACGAGGTGACCAATGTCGGCACCGACCGGTCCCAACTGGCGGCCATGGGCGGCAAGGCGCGCGATGCGACGGGATGCGAGGAAGTCGCCGTGCTGGCGGATCGCGGTTATTACAACGGCGAGGAGGCGCTGGCTTGCGAAGGAACGGGTGTGCTGCCTTACGTTCCCAAGACGCATACCTCAGTCAACGCCAAGCGCGGTCTCTTCACGGTGCAGGATTTCATCTACGACCCCGAGAATGACCGCTACACCTGCCCGGCGGGCAAGTTTCTGACCAGGGGAAAAGTGCGCTCAGACCGCCGTGACGATATGGACCACTACCGCAACCTTACGGCGTGCCTGACCTGCGAGCTCAAACCCCAATGCACGTCTGACAAAGTCAAACGGCAGAAACGCTGGGAGCACGAAGCGGTGCTCGACAGGATGCAAGCCAGGCTCGACCGCATGCCGGAGGCCATGACAATCCGCCGACAGACCGTTGAGCATCCCTTCGGAACTCTCAAGGCGTGGATGGGCAGCACCCATTTCCTGACCAAGACGCTTAAAAAGGTCAAAACGGAAATGAGTTTGCACGTGCTCGCCTACAACATGAAGCGGATGATCAATATCTTCGGCGTGAGGCCGCTGATGCAGGCCATTGCCGGCTGAACTCATCTGCCGCACACGCCCGCCATCGTTTCTCTTGCCGATCCGCGGCTACCAATCGGCAAATCAAAAAATCGCGTTTTCACACGGCCTCGGTCATGAGCACGAGTTCGAGTGGCTGGCGGAATGACGGCTGACGGCGCTGTTGCGGAGGTCGGGGCGCGCGCTCGTTGGGCGGGTTCGGATTGAAATCTGAAATTCAGCCTGAAACGCGATTGATCAATTCTTTTTGTTGCGCTTCTCGCCGGCGGCGGGGGGCAGCGCCCGGCCCCGGAAATCGAGTACGGGCTTTTGCGCCTTGCGCACGGCCATTTGCGCCGGGCGCGCGCTTCGGGATTTTAGATTTTATTTCGCCACAGCGCCCATTGCCGGCGCCAGGGCGCGACTTCCATAGGCGCGGCGAAAGGATCGGCGTCCCCGCGCTCCATTGCGCGCAGGTAAAGTTCGGGCAGCGCGAGCAGGCGGAAGGCTTCGCGCTCCGGTTTCGGCAGGGCGAGGACGGCTTGTTTCGCCTCCGCCAGATTTTTCCGCGCGAGGGCGCGCAGTTCGGCCAAGGCGGCCTTGGCTTCGCCGGTTTTCGCACGCGCCAAAATATCGACCGGGGTCAGGCCATGGCGCGCCAGAAGATCGACCGGCACAAAACATCGCCGGCGCGCGACCTGCCAGGGCAAGGCCCGCAACAGGCCGGTCAGGGCAAACGCGCGCCCCGCCGGCGCCGAAGTTTTTGCCGCCCCGTCCCCGCCGAGGATGCGACTGGCGAGGGCGAAAAGAACCGAGCACGTGTCCTCGCAATATTTTTCCACGAAAGCCTGATCAGGAGCAGGTTCGTCATAGAAATCGAAGCGCCGCGCCTCCAGCAGATCGAGCAGTTTCTTACGCGACAGGTCGAATTGCTCGATCGTTTCCAGCAGCGCGGCGGCGGTCGGATTGGCCAAAACCTCGCCGGCCCGTTCGCCGTTC
Organism: uncultured Pseudomonadota bacterium; assembly: GCA_963703385.1. Classification (GTDB taxonomy): domain Bacteria; phylum Pseudomonadota; class Alphaproteobacteria; order Rhizobiales; family Beijerinckiaceae; genus Rhodoblastus. The sequence continues at coordinate 1,058,573 of OY969816.1, read as the reverse complement.
AGCGCGTCGATCCACCATTGCAGCCGAATGTCGCCCAGAATCGGCTGGGAGACATGGTCGCGGATGCGGGCGACCTCGGCGTTGAAGGCATAGAGCGCGAACAGATGCGGCCGCGCCGCGTCCGGCGCGAACATCGCGGCCAGCCAGCGGTCGCGGTCGGCGTCGCGCAGGGCCTCGCCGCACAGCCGATAATGGTCCGCCGCCCGTTCCATGGCCTAGACCCTCAGCCGCATGAAATCATAGGCCGGTTCGACATTTGCCGGCAGATTTCGGCTCAAGACCTCATAATCGAGATCGGTGTGGAGATTGGTCAGCACCGCGCGCTTGGGCTTGAAACGCGCGATCAGTTCAAGAGTTCTCAGCTACCGAGAGATGGCTCGGATGATGCTTGTGGCGCAGGGCGTCCACGATCCACAGATCGAGATTTTCCAGAAATTCCATGCTCTCGGGCGGGACATATTTGACGTCGGGCGTATAGGCGCAGGCGCCGAAGCGAAAGCCGGTGGCGTCGATGTCGCCATGGTTGAGCCGGAAAGTCTGAACCTCTATGTCCCCGGCCGGCCCGCCGTGCAAGAATTTCCAGCCATAGTCGAAGACATGGGGGATCAAGAGCGGCGGATAATTGCTGCCCGGCGGCGTCTCGAACAGATAATCGAAACGCTTTCCCACCGCGGCCCAGGTCGGCGGATCGAGATAAATGTCGATCCGGCGATGCATGGCCATGGTCAAGGGTCGCAGATCGTCGAGGCCGTGAATATGGTCGGCATGGGCGTGGGTCAGCAGCACCGCGTCGAGCCGATGGACCTCGGTCGCGATCAATTGCTCGCGCAGGTCGGCGCCGGCGTCCACCAGCAGTCGGGTCGGCTCATGCGTCGATCCTTGGACCGCGCGCTTTTCCACCACAATGGCGCAGCGGCGGCGGCGGTTTTTCGGATTTTTCGGGTCGCAATGGCCCCAGCCCTGCGCCACGCGCGGAACGCCCGCCGACGAGCCGCAACCCAATATGGTGATGTCGAGCGTCATGCGGCGAGCGGCGGCATTTTCGAGAACAAACTCATGGCGTTTTCAGTCGTGAGGTCAGCCAGTTCCGCCAGTTCGACGCCCTTGACCTCGGCAAGCACCCGCGCCGTCTGCGCGACATAAGCCGGCTCGTTGGTCTTGCCGCGATAAGGCGTCGGCGCCAGGAAGGGCGCGTCGGTCTCGACCAGAAGGCGGTCGAGCGGCAGGTCCCTGGCGATGTCGCGCAATTCTAACGAGTTCTTGAAGGTGATGATGCCGGAAAAGGACACGTAAAGCCCGAGTTCGACACCTTTTTCGGCGAGCGCCCGGCTCGACGAAAAACAATGGAGCAGCGCCTTGAACTTGCCCTTGGCCATTTCCTCGGCCAGGATCGCCGCCATGTCGGCGTCGGCGTCGCGGGTGTGGATCACCAGAGGCAGGCCGGTTTTGCGCGCGGCGCCGATATGGGCGCGGAAGACGCGCTGGGCGAAGTCGCGCGGGGCGCGGTCGTAATAATAATCGAGCCCTGCCTCCCCGATCGCCACGCATTTCTCATGCGCCGCCAACTCCACGATTTCTTCGGCTGAAAACTCGCGCTCGTCCAGCGCATGGTTGGGATGCGTGCCGACCGAGCAGAATACGGACTCGTCGCTTTCCGCTATTTCGCGGATCGCCGGAAATTTCTCGATCTCGGTGCAGATGGTGATCATCCGCCCGACCCCGGCGGATTTTGCGCGCGCCAGCACCCCGGCGCGGTCCTTGGCCAGTTCCGGGAAATCGAGGTGGCAATGGGTGTCGATCAACATGTTTTCGCCGCCTCGGGCTCGACATAGCGCGGAAAAATCGGCGCCGGGGCCGGCAGATCGGCGCCCTCGAACAGCCGATGCTCCGGCGTCGCGAAGGAGAAATTGCGCTCGTCGGGGCGGATCGCAAGAAGGTCGAGCAATTTTCCCGCCGCCGCCGGAATGAAGGGCTGGCACAAAATCCCCACCACGCGCAGGACCTCGATCGTCGCAAACAGCACGGCGTCGCGCCGCGCGGGATCGGTCTTGCCGAGCTTCCACGGCTCCTGCGCGGCGAAATAGCGGTTGGCCTCGCCGACCACCGCCCAGATTTCGCCCAGCGCCTGATGCGGCGCAAAAGCGTACATGGCGACGCGGACGCGGTCCAAGGCGTCATAGGCCTTCGACAGAATGTCCATGTCCGCGGCCAAAACCTCGCCCTGCTCCGGAACCCTGCCCCCGCAATTCTTGGCGATCATCGACAGCGAGCGCTGCGCGAGATTGCCCAGGTCGTTGGCAAGATCGGCGTTGATGCGCTGGACGATCGCCTCATGCGAATAATTGCCGTCCTGGCCGAAGGGCACCTCGCGCAGGAAGAAATAGCGCAGGGCGTCCACGCCGTAATGGTCGGCGAGCGCGATCGGATCGATGACATTGCCGACCGATTTCGACATTTTCTCGCCGCGGTTGAACAGAAAGCCGTGGACGACGATCTGTCTGGGCAGCGGAATATCGGCCGACATCAGAAAAGCCGGCCAGAAGATGGCGTGGAACCGCGTGATGTCCTTGCCGATGACATGAGCGTCCGCCGGCCAGTATTTTCCACGAGGGCCACCTTCGAACCATTCCGTCGCGGTCAGATAATTGGTGAGCGCGTCCACCCAGACATACATCACATGGCGCTCGTCGCCCGGCACGGGAACGCCCCAGTCGAACGTGGTGCGGCTGATGGACAGGTCGTTCAGGCCGCGCTTGACGAAAGCCACGATCTCGTTGCGGTATTTTTCCGGGGTGACGAAGTCGGGATGGGCCTGGTAATGGGCCAGAAGCTTTTCGGCATAGGCCGAAAGCCGGAAGAAATAGCTCTCCTCCTCGACCCATTCGACCGGCGTGCCGGTCGGCGCGAATTTTTTCCCATCCGCGTTCTCGGTCAGCTCGCCTTCGTCGTAATAGGCCTCGTCGCGAACTGAATACCAGCCGGAATATTTCGACAGATAAATATCGCCGTTCGCCGCCATGCGGCGCCAGATTTCCTGCACGCAGGTCTTGTGGCGGGGTTGCGTCGTGCGCACCACATCGTCGGCGACTGCGTTCAGCTTCTCGCCCATGGCCTGGAACTGCGCCGCCGTGCGGTCGGCAAGCGCCTGGGGGGTCAGGCCCTCGCGCGCGGCGGTCTGCTGCATTTTCTGGCCGTGCTCGTCCATGCCGGTGACGAACAGCACGTCCCGCCCGTTGAGCCGATAAAAACGCGCGAAGGCGTCGGTGGCGATGCGCTCATAGGCGTGGCCGATATGGGGCGCGCCATTGGCGTAGGGAATGGCCGTGGTGATGTAAAATGCGGCGCGTTCGGACATGAGGCGGCGACTCGTTGATCTCGCGGTCTGGCGTTGGGCGGGAACCTAATGAAAGGCCGGCAAAAGGGAAAGATTTCGGGAAAGAATTTTTCCGGCCCGGTCGCGCCGTTCGCGCGCGGGCAAAATGTTTAAGATTGTATTAACCCTGCCTTTTCGCTTTCGCGGGGTCGTATTGCCTTACCGTCGGTTATTCAGATTTCCGCGGGGGAAAAAGTGAGTCACGCCGAGAGTTTTCTGGCCAGCCGGGACGATTCCATCTATGGCGCCAAGCGCTGGCTGTGGCTGCTGGGCTTCGTTCCCCCCGCCCTGGCCGTCTTCGGCGCGCTGCTGGCCGAGGCGACCGGACTGCCGCTGTTCTACTGGTTCGGGCTCATCTTCGTTTACGGAGTGGTGGCGGTCATCGTCTACCACCTGCCGCGCCATTCGGACCATCACGCCTATCCGATGCGCCGCTACCACGCCCTGCGCCATTTCGACGAGGCCCCGCAACTGCCGACCGGCAATGCCGGCATGAGCGCCCTGACCCTGTTCCCCCGCTGTGGGCGCGGATCATGGACCCGATCCTGATCCGCCATATGAACGGCGATTTTGCCAGATTGAACATCCACCCGCCGGCGCGCGAGCGCCTTTTGCGGAAATGGGGCGGCGAAAGAGCCTAGCAGTCGAAATCCGAAGCTTGGCTCCCGGCTATGAATGACCCAAAGCGGCGGGATGCGGTCTTGGACCGAAGGACCGGTCTACGAGGATGAGCGGTCGAAGGCGCAAGGGCAAGGATGCGCCAGGTCCGGAAGTTCGGCGTTGGATGGACCGATCCGTGGTTTCGCCGGATAGCCGCCATTCACTTGTTACGAGGCGTCAACTCTTCGGGCTCCTGTGACCCGTAAGAGCCAGCGAACCAGCGATGGCGCGAGCCTGTTGTTCCAATAATAGACCCGGAGCATGAACGGATAAATCGTCTCGCGCCTTGGACGCGTGACGACGCCGGCGATCACGCGTCCGCACTCGACGGGCGAAAGTGTTCGAATGGTTTTGGCAATTCCCGGAATATTGGCCGCCACACCTGCGTTGTGCTCGAAATATCCGGAATCGACTTTTCCAAAGACAATATGGCAGCTTTGAACGCCAGTTCCGGCGAGGTCCTGGCATAGCAACTCGTGCAGCCCCCGCAGGGCGCATCGAGCCGCGGTATAACCCACGGCGCTTGGCCATGCCATGTAACACGCGGGTGAGTTGATGTGGATAAGCTTTCCGGACCTGCGTCCGAGCATGTCGCGCATAAATGCGTATGTGATGTTGAACGCCGCGAGATAGGGAGCACCGATCATCTCGACGGCTTCTGCGGGCGGCGTATCTTCAATTCGCTTCCACTGTCCCGCGCCAGCGCAATTGATGACGACGTCGGGAATTCCGTGGTTTTTCCGAACCCGATCAGCCATCGCCAAGACTTCTTGCCCCGACGCGGCATCGCAGGTTTCGAAGCTCGCCATCGCACCGATCGAGGCGGCGACCTCGGCCAATTTCGCCTCATTTCGCGCCACCAGTACGACTCGAAACCCAAGGCCTGCGAGTTCTCGTGAGGCTTCCGCACCAATTCCGCTTGAAGCCCCGGTAATAAGCGCAAGTTTCTGCATCGCCCCCTCCGCAAAGTGACATCCGAACTTCGGCAGCATAATCTCGAATCACTGATGCGCCAGAACGATCAACAATGCGGGTCATCACAAAAAGGGGTAACGCGATATGTCTATCATCAAGGATCTTCTCGAAAAATCCACGCCATTGTCCGCCGCATCCAGCTACACGGCGATGAATGGAATCTTCTATCTGGGAAGCGGCGCCCTGTTCATCGCTTGGCCGGGCGCGATCCAGACCATTTTCATGGATTCAGCTTTCGCCGGGCGCGAGGAAGCGCTGGTCCGTTTGGTGGGCATGACACTTGCGGTGATTGGCTGGCTGTATTTGTTCGGCGGCCGTTCGGGGGCCCGACAATTTGTTGCTGCCTCCGTGTTCGACCGGATAGTGTTGGTGCCTGCGGTGCTGGTGCCTCTGGCGATGGCCGGCGTGTTTCCTCACGTGTTGATGACGTTCGCGGTTCTCGATCCGTTGCTGGGCATTGGCGCGTGGCGGCTTCTCGCTCGCAAGTCTTGATTTCGGCAACGGCGCTCATTGGGCTTCGTATTGCCCCCGGTCTCGGGGGCGAGGGCGTTCGTCCTGCGAAGGTCAGCTTCATGCCGTTCCTTGACTCAGCGGGCAAGGTTGGCGACCGGCAACTCGGGGTCACAAGCGCTGGTTCGTCTCACAATCAGAAGGTCCGCTGAGTGCGCGACAGCGGCCAGGGGGACCTTAATGTCGTAATACCGCAATGAGCCGAACGCAGGCAACTCAGCGGCGCCAAGCGGATGATTTTCGCCACTAACCGCGCAACAGCAGGCAGGCGTCGCCATAGGAATAGAAGCGGTATTTCTTTTCGACGGCGTGGGCGTAAGCCGCTTTCATGCGCTCCAGGCCGGAAAAGGCGCTGACCAGCATGAACAGGGTCGAGCGCGGCAGGTGGAAATTGGTCATCAGCGCATCGACCGCGCGAAATTGATAGCCCGGCGTGATGAAGATCGAGGTGTCGCCGGAAAACGGCTTTATCGCGCCCGACGAATCCGCTGCGCTTTCGAGAATGCGCAAGGAAGTGGTGCCGACGGCGACGATCCGTCCGCCCGCCGCCCGCGCCGCGTCGAGCCGCGCCGCGACGTCCGCTTCGACCGATCCCCATTCGGCGTGCATGACGTGATCGGCGGTGTCATCGGCCTTGACCGGCAAAAAAGTTCCGGCGCCGACCAGCAGCGTGACCTTTTCGAGCGTCGCGCCGGCCTTTTCGACCGCCGCGACCAGTTCGGGCGTGAAATGGAGCCCTGCCGTCGGCGCGGCGACCGCGCCGCTTTTTTCGGCGAACAGCGTCTGGTAATCGCCGGCGTCGCGCGCGTCCTCGGCGCGGCGCGCCGCGATATAGGGCGGCAAGGGCATGTGCCCGAGGGCGAAAATCGCGTCGTCGAGCGCCGGGCCGGACAGGTTGAACGACAGCAGGATCTCGCCCTCGTTCCTTTCGATCACCTCGGCCCAGAGCGCGCCGGCGAGACGGGCCGCGCCCGAAGAATCTTCGACTTGATCTTGCGCTTCGCCGAACAAAACTTTTTCGCCGAGCTTCAGTTTTTTCGCCGGACGGACGAAAGCCCGCCAATGGGAGCCGTCCTCGCGCTTGTGCAGCGTGGCCTCGATCCGGGCTTTCCACTCGCCGCGCCGCCGCCAGCCGAACAATTGCGCCGGGATCACCTTGGCGTCATTGACCACCAGCACGTCGCCCTGGCGCAAGAAGCCGGGCAAATCGCGCACATGAGCGTCGCGCATAAACTCCGGCGCCACGACGAGCAGTCGCGCGGAATCGCGCGGGACCAAAGGCCGCAAGGCGATGCGTTCTTGAGGCAGATCGAAATCGAACAGATTTACGCGCAAGCGAAAACTCCCGCTGCGAAAACTCCTGCTGAAGCAGCCGTGATAAGGCGGGCGCGGAAAAATCTCAAAAGAAAACCCCGCCGAAGCGGGGTTTGTTGTCCTCTTTGGCGCATCCTTCAGCGCGAGGCGACGACCGGGGCGGCGGTGGGGCCAAGGGCGACCCAGACATTCGGGTCCTGCTGGCTCTGGCGCTTCACCAGGCGATAGGCGATCTGGTCCACCGGCTTCAGTTCGTCGGTCAGATTGTCGAGGATGAATTCGCCGTGGTTGGTCTTGACGGTCAGGATGGCGTGGCCTTCGTTGTTCTGGTCGCGCACCACCGTGATCAGCAGGGCCTGGCGGGGATAGCCGCGCTCGATCAGCATTTTGCGCTTCAGCAGGGCGTAGTCCTCGCAATCGCCCTTGCCGTCCACCGGATAGTCCCAGCGGTCGACCACGCCCCAATGGTCCATGTCCGAAATCGGCTCGACGGCGCGATTGACGAAGGAATTGATGTCCTGGATTTCGCGGCGCGCGCTGTCGGTCAGGTTCACGTCCGCGGCCGGCGCCGCCGGGGCGGCGCATTCGCTCTTGTAGCGCCCGCAAAACACGATCCAACCGTAAGGAATGCTGGTCTCGCCGCCAACCGAAGCATAAGCGACGTCGCTGCTCGAAAAAGCCGAAGCCGGGCCGACCGGAAGGGCGGCGGCCAGGAGGGCGAAGGCGAGAGCGAGAAGTTTCGAAAGACGCATGTCATTCCCCGTTGTTGAGGAAAGTATGCCTTCTCGGTTCTGCTATCTATCTAAGTACAAATGCCGCATTTTAGACAAATGCATTCATTTTTTGCTTGAGTCGCAGTAAGTATAATCAAGACCCGCCAAATTCGCTCAAATTGTCCGCATTCGCCTCTAACGCCTTATTCTCCTGGTCTCTCGCGTCAACGGCGCGCCTGCGCCGTGCATAACGCTTTACTACCACAGGGGCGCGCGTTAAGATTTTCGGGCGCGACAGGGTTAATCCGGGGCTTGAAACCGCGAAAATCGGCCACATTTCCCGGCGGTCGCCAAAACGGCGCGAAAGGACAGCGCGGATGAGACCGGATTTCGACGCCGAGCAGATGAGCGCCGCCGACCACGCCGCCTTGATGGACGCGGTCCGGCGGCTGGAGCATGTCGGCCCGGCGTTGCGGCTGGCCAACGCCTTCGGTCGCAAAGTCAATTTGCTCAAGGGTCTTGCGCCGGAACGCGCGACGAAAATCATCGACGGCGCCGCGATGTCGGCGATGAAGGTCGCCTTGCGCGCGGCGCTGGCGAGCCTCTCGGGCAAGCCGGTTCGCGACCGCGACCGCGCCCATAAAATCTTTGTCGCCGCCTCGGGCGCGGCGGGCGGCGCGCTCGGCCTCGCCAGCCTGCCGTTCGAACTGCCGGTGACCACGACCGTGATGCTGCGCTCGATCGCCGATATCGCGCGCGCCGAGGGCGAGGATCTGCGCGACGCTGAAGCCGCCATGGCCTGTCTCGAAGTTTTTGCGCTCGATGGCCGCGAGCGCGGCGAAAACGTCACCGATTCCGGCTATTTCGCGATTCGCGGCCTGCTCGCGCGCTCGATTTCGGAAGCCGCGCGCTATGTCGCCAGCCGCGGCGTGGTGGACGAGGCGGCGCCAGCCCTGGTCAAGCTGATGACGCAGGTCGGCGCGCGGTTCGGCTTTGTCGTGAGCCAGAAATTTCTCGCCCAGGCGACGCCGGCGCTCGGCGCGGTCGGCGGCGCGGCGATCAATCTTGCCTTCATCGACCATTTCCAGTCGCTGGCCAAGGGCCATTTCACGGTGCGGCGGCTGGAGCGCAAATATGGCGCCGACCACGTGCGCTCGGAATATCAGCGCATCGCCAACGCCATTGAGCCCGACGAAATCCAGCCGCCGGCGGCGTGAGCGATTGTGCTTGGCCTCGCCCTGCTCTATCCCGGCGACGATTTCAAGAAAACCGATCTTCGGGCAGCAGTCTGACAGCGAATGAAGGAGGGCGCGCGATGAAATCCTTTCGCAAGGAACTCTGGTTCGAGACGCCGGGACGGCGCGCCTTCATCAATATCACGCCGCAGGTCGAGGCCTGTCTGCGCGAGAGCGGGGTGCGCGAGGGACTTTGCCTGGTCAACGCCATGCACATCACCGCCAGCGTCTTCATCAATGACGACGAGAGCGGGCTGCATCACGATTACGAGGTCTGGCTGGAAAAGCTCGCGCCGCACGAACCGGTTTCGGGCTACTGGCACAACCGCACCGGCGAGGACAACGCCGACGCCCATATGAAGCGCCAGGTCATGGGCCGCGAGGTCGTGGTCGCCATCACCGGCGGCAGGCTGGATTTCGGCCCCTGGGAGCAGATTTTCTACGGCGAATTCGACGGCGGGCGACGCAAGCGGGCGCTGGTCAAGATCATCGGGGAGTGACGCGCCGCGCTCAGTTCGAATATTTCGTAATCAGATCGTCCAGCCGGTCGAGGAAACCAGCCGCGTCGCCCTCTCCCAGCATGTCGGAGTTGAGGAGATATTTTCGAATTTCGAGGGAGGTTCGGGGCAGCGTCGGACACAGGCTATTGTACTGGTCCACGAAGGCGGCAATCCGCGGCTCTTCCAGACACCGCCTCCAGAAATAGGCCCCTAAAGCATTATATCGACTTGCAGGCGGCCATCCCGGGAAAGACGTGTTGCCGATGTGAATCGCTTCAGGATAAAATTGACACGTAGGGCTATAGCCATGGCTCATCTGGAACCCATGTCCGTCAGCTTGCGCGAGAAAGGCGACGGCGCGCAATGTGTCAAAATAATCCTTGTGCTCTTCTGGCAGATGTTTGTCGTCGATCCCCAATTTTTTCAGCGCTCTCCTGGCGCGACCACTCAGCTCGCTCCATTTGATACGCGCAGATCTGACATTATATTCACGGTATATTCTACGAATGACTTCAGGATTTAACAACATCAAGAAGGTCTCGGGCACGACCGCCCCACCCTCGCGTTGTTGCAAGCTGTAGATTGCAACGCCCGCCGCGGACGGATCCATTTTCTTCCTTTCGCTGTAAAGAATATTCGTGTCGAGAACGTAGCAGTCGTGATCGACGATCCAGAACGGATGCTCAAGCTCAGCGACAAGAATGTCGATAACCGTGCTGTGGCGCAAGGTCGTTGCGAGTCTTATGACCCCAACGTTTGCATTTTTTTCAACAAATTCAACCTCTTGACTTGTCATGCCGTTGGCGACGGCGATAATTGTCTGATATTGGCCGAGGTACTGTAACGCCAACAGTCCAATGTGAAGCGAACCCGGCATAAGCACAACGACAGCAGCGCCGTCCAGTTTCGGCTTGTTTCCGAATTTCTGACCTAATTGATGACGAAAGGCGCGCCTCAATAAATATGACGCGCCGGGAATTCGCTCAAGAACAGGGGACATTTCGGGAAGCCAAACTCATAAGCGTCAGGGAGCAAGCCGGTCACTATCAAATCATTTCCAGGCGAGCAATGTTGTCGCGCATCCGCTAGGATTTTTTATAGATGCTCTGGCGTTCGCCAACCGCTATTCGCTCCGCCTCGCGCGATGGACGAATCCGCAAGCTCTGGCCTGCGCCAAAAGCTTGCAGGATTTTTCCATTCACGCTCTGGCGTACGCCAACCGCTTGCAGGATTTTTCCATTCACGCTCTGGCGTACGCCAACCGCTTGCAGGATTTTTCCATTCACGCTCTGGCGTACGCCAACCGCTTGCAGGATTTTTCCGTTCACGCTCTGGCGTACGCCAACCGCCTGCAGGATTTTTCCATACACGCTCTGGCGTACGCCAAAAGCTTGCATGCGAGGCCTCAAAAATCTAAACCTCGGCGAAAGCCGAGGCCAGAATGACCGACCACCAGCCGAAATCCGAATTTCTCCGCACCCTTTTCGCGCGCGGATTCGTCCACCAGTGCTCCGATGTCGCGGGGCTGGACCAAAAAGCGCTCGCCGGCGAGCTTGTCGCCTATATCGGCTTTGATTGCACCGCGCCCTCGCTCCATGTCGGCTCGCTCCTGCCGATCATGATGCTGCACTGGCTGCAAAAGACCGGCGGCAAGCCGATCACCCTGATGGGCGGCGGCACCACACGGGTCGGCGATCCCTCCGGCAAGGACGAAAGCCGGAAGATGCTGACCGTCGAGACCATCGAAGCCAACAAGGACTCGATCAGACAAGTCTTTGAGAAATTCCTGACCTTCGGTCCGGCCAAGACCGACGCTCTGCTGAGCGACAACGAGCAATGGCTGTGCAGGCTGAATTACATCGACTTCCTGCGCGACGTCGGCCGCCATTTTTCGGTCAACCGCATGATGGCGATGGATTCGGTCAAGCTGCGGCTTGAGCGCGAGCACGAGCTGTCCTTCATCGAATTCAACTATATGTGCCTGCAAGCCTATGATTTCGTGGAGCTCAACAGGCGCCACGGCTGCATCCTGCAGATGGGCGGCTCGGACCAGTGGGGCAATATCGTCACCGGCCTCGACCTCGGCCGCCGCATGGGAACGCCCCAGCTCTTTGCCCTCACCTCGCCGCTCCTGACCACCGCCTCGGGCGCGAAAATGGGCAAGACCGCCGCCGGCGCGGTCTGGCTCAACGCCGACATGCTGCCCGTCTATGATTACTGGCAATATTGGCGCAACGCCGAGGACGCCGACGTCGAGCGGTTTTTAAAGCTCTTCACCACCTTGCCGCTCGACGAGGTGGCGCGGCTCGCCGCCTTGCAGGGCGCCGAGATCAACGAGGCGAAAAAGGTCCTGGCCAACGAGGCCACCGCCATGTTGCACGGCCGCGCCGCAGCCGAAGCCGCCGCCGAGACCGCGCGCAAGACTTTCGAGGAAGGCGTGCTGGCCGAAAGCCTGCCGACCGTGACCGTGCCGGAGGCCGAGATCGCGGCCGGGCTCGGCGTGCTGACCGCTTTCGTCAAGGCGGGCCTGACCCCCTCGACCGGCGAGGCCCGCCGCCAGATCAAGGGCGGCGGCCTGAAGCTCAACGACGCGACCGTCACGGACGAGCGTTATCTGCTCGCGGCAAAGGATTTCGCGAAGGACGGCGTGGCGAAGCTCTCCGTCGGCAAGAAGAAGCATGTGCTTCTCAAACCGGCGTGAACGAAATCAGATCCGCACTGCCGCAAGATACATCATGTCGCCTCCCAAAAAGGCAGGGCGGCGCTCGGCTTCGGTGAGCGGGCGATAGGGCGAACGCCCCGGCTGGTCGCTCGGCGAAGGATCGAGCGCGCCCATGCCGATGATGCGCGGCCCGTTCGGCGTGACGACGAAATCCGCCTGGACGATCACCATGCAATGGTCCTTGTCGGCGTAAAGCAGCGGACGTTTCCGCATCAACTCGCCGACAATCAGGGCGTCGTCGATGGCCATGACGCCGTTTTCCTGATCGAAGGCCGCTTCGATCCGCGAACGGAACGGCACGCCGCGATCGTCGATCCAGGAATTGTCGAGAATCCGGGTCAGATCGCGGGTCCGGGGGGCCGGCGCGCAAGTCAGGTCGCTGTAAAGGAAATCGACCAGCTTTTTCTGGTCGGTTGGATGGCCGAGCGTGCCGAAAATCATCGAGCAGGAAGCCGCCCAACACCAGTCGGTGCACTGCTGGGCGACGAAATGCGCATGCGGCACGAAGGCGCGGCCAGACGCTTCGGCGAAAGGCGTCAGCACCTCCGCGCGAGCGGCCGACGAAACGAGGACAGACGCGGACGCCATGAACAAGAATGACCGGCGGTTCATCAGGACCTCCATTCCGTCCGCCGCGGCCGTCTGAAACACCCGCGATTCAATCGAAACGCGGAATGGTTTATGAATTGTCAACCTGCGGCGGAAATTTTGGGAAAGTTAAGGACCCCTCCTTGTTTTGCCTCCCTTGCCGACCGAGTCGGCCTGGATCGCCATGCAAACCGGGCGCCAACCCCTTGGCGTGGCGGTCAAGCTCGCGCGTCCGAAGGTTCGACGATTAAGATTTGGGCATGCCGGCCAATTCGTCAACACCCGCGACCGGCGAGCTTCGGATTTCGCCATGATTCATGGGGAATTCCCATTCCGGCGATGCGAAATCCGTCGCCAATTCACAGAATTCTTGCCTCAGCGCCGCAAAAAGTCCTTCAGCCGCATCAAGGCTTCGACCATTTCGGCTTCGGCGCCGGCATAGGACAGGCGCAGGGCGCGCAAACCGCGATGCGGGTCGAAATCGACGCCCGGCGTCGCCGCGATCCCCGCCCGGTGCAGCAACTCGTGGCAGAATCGCGTCGAATCGTCGGTGAAACGGCCGACATCGACATAAATGTAGAAAGCGCCGTCGGCGGGAGCGAGTTCGTCGAGCCCGAGCGCTGGCAGGCCGTCGAGCAATATGTCGCGATTGCGGCGATAGACCGCCTTGACCGCCTCCAGTTCGTCGCTGGCGTCGAAGGCGGCCTGGGCCGCGATCTGCGACAAGGTCGGCGCCGAAATGGCCAGCGATTGCTGGAGGCGCTCGATCACGCGCGGCAATTCGGGCGGAACGACCAGCCAGCCGATCCGCCAGCCGGTCATGCAATAATATTTGGAGAAGGAGTTCACGACAACAACGCGGTCGGAAAAGGCCAGCGCGGTTTGCGCCGGCCGGTCATAGGTCAGGCCGTGATAGATCTCGTCCGAAATGAACTTTATGCCGCGCCGGTCGCAGACCTCCGCGATTTCGCGCAAGGATTCGGCGCTTTGCATGGCGCCGGTCGGATTGGCCGGGCTCATCAGCAGCAGGCCGTCGAGATGGAAGGCGTCGTCGGCTTTCTCCACCGCCGCCGCCGTGACCGTGAAGCCGTTGGAGGAATCGACCGGCAGATCGACCGCTTCGAGCCCCAGCGCGCCGAAAATATTGCGATAGGCCGGATAGCCGGGATTCTGGATCGCAACCCGCGCGCCCGGATCGAAGAGCGCAAGAAAAGCCATGATGAAACCGCCCGAAGAGCCGGTCGTCACCGCCACCCGCGCCGGATCGACCGCCACGCCATGGGACTCGCGGTAATGGCGGGCGATGCGCTCGCGCAGGCTCGCCAACCCAAGGGCGTCGGTATAGCCGACCGGCTGTCCGCCGAGCGCCGCGATCGCCGCCTCGCGGACGCGGCGCGGCGGCGGCGCCGAGGGCTCGCCCACCTCCATATGGACGATGGCCGCGCCGGCCTGCTCCATCAGGCTCGCCTCGCGCTTGACGTCCATGGCGATGAAGGGCGCGATCGCGGCCCGCCGCGCAGATTGGAGGACATGCGCCTTCTGGTTCATGGGATTTTCCGGAAAAAGCCGCGCCGCAATTCGACCTCGCCGATCGAATAGTGCTAAGGAGGGTTAGATTTTTCCGTTGGAGTTGTCCATGTCCTTCCTGAGCCTTGGGTCCCTGTTCGCCGGGTTCCTGTGTCTGAGCGCCTTCGCCTTGCCCGCGCGCGCCGGCGAATTCACCGCGCCCCAGAAATCCGAGATCGAATCCATCGTCCGTTCCTACCTGCTGGGACATCCCGAGATTCTGCGCGAGGTCGCCACCGAACTCGAAAAGAAACAACAGCAGGAGGAAACGGATCTTCACCGCGAGGCCATCGAGAACAACAAGGACGCCCTGTTCCGCTCGCCCTTCAACGGCGTGGTCGGCAATCTGGGCGGCAAGGTCACCCTGGTCGAGTTCTTCGACTACAATTGCGGCTATTGCAAAAGGGCGCTCGGCGATCTCAACAATCTGCTGAAAGTCGAGCCCGACCTGCGCGTGGTGCTGGCGGATTTCCCGGTGCTGGGGCCGGATTCGGTCGAGGCGGCGCGCGTCGCCGCCGCCGTGCGCAAGCAGGTTTCGGGCGCGAAATTCTTCGAGTTTCACCAGAAACTGCTGTCCAGCCACGGACATGTCGGCAAGGATCAGGCGCTTGCGGTCGCCAGGAACATGGGCCTCGACATGGCGCGGATCGAGAAGGACATGAGCGACGCCTCGGTTCACGACGGCCTCGCCGAAAATATCAAGCTCGGCGACGCGCTCGGCCTCAGCGGCACGCCCGCCTATGTGATCGGCGGCGAGGCCGTCGTCGGCGCCGTGGGCTATGACGAGCTGAAATTGCGGGTCGACGCCATGGCCAAATGCGGCAAGACCAGCTGCTGATGGCGACTTCTTCTTCCCTTTCGGGAGAAGGACTCCGCCTGCCGTCCGATAGAACATGCTCACCCTCACCGACCTGACCTACCGGCTTGGGCCGCGACTGCTGTTCGATTCCGCCGGCCTGGCGCTGCCTGAGCGCGCCAAGGTCGGCTTTGTCGGGCGCAACGGCGCCGGCAAGACCACGCTGTTCCGGCTGATCTGCAACGAGATCGCGGCGGAGAGCGGGACCATCCAGCTGCCGCGCGGCGCACGCATCGGCCGGGTCGAGCAGGAGGCGCCGGGGGGCGACGGCAAGCTGATCGACTTCGTGCTTGCCGCCGATTCCGAACGCAGCGCCCTGCTGGAAGAAGCCGAAACCGCACAGGACCCACATCGTATCGCGGACATCCATGTGCGGCTCGCCGATATCGAGGCCCATGCCGCGCCCGCGCGCGCCGCCGAAATTCTTTCGGGCCTGGGTTTTGACGAAGAAGCGCAAAATCGCGCGTTAAAGGAGTTTTCCGGGGGCTGGAGGATGCGCGTCGCCCTCGCGGCGATCCTGTTTTCGCGGCCCGACCTGCTCCTGCTCGACGAGCCGACCAACTATCTCGACCTCGAAGGCGCGCTGTGGCTGATCGACTATCTCGCCCATTATCCGGCGACCGTCGTGGTCATCAGCCATGACCGCGACCTGTTGAACGACGTCTGCGACCATATCGTCCATCTCGACCGCGCCAAATTGCAGCTCTATCGCGGCAATTACGATTCCTTCGCCCGCCAGCGCGCCGAGGCGAAAATGCTCCAGGCCAAGTTCGTCAAGAAACAGCAGGAGCGCCGCGCCCATCTCCAGGCTTTCGTGGATCGTTTCCGCGCCAAGGCGACCAAGGCGCGTCAGGCGCAGTCGCGCCTGAAAATGCTGGAGAAAATGGAAAGCGTCGAAGCGATCGTCGACGAGGGCGCGCTGCCCTTCTCCTTGCCCTCGCCGGAAAAGCCGCTGTCGCCGCCGATCATCGCCATGGAGAAGGTCGCGGTCGGCTATGGCGAACGCGCCGTCCTTTCGGGGCTCTCGCTGAGCCTTTCCAACGACGACCGCATCGGCCTGCTCGGCGCCAACGGCAATGGCAAATCGACCTTCGCCAAGCTTTTGGGCGGCAGGCTCGCGCCTTTATCGGGCGAACTGCGAAAGTCGGCCAAGCTGGAGGCCGGCTTTTTCGCCCAGCACCAGGTCGAGGACCTCAACCTCGACGACACCCCCTTTCTGGCCGTCCAGCGCCTGACGCCCGACGCGCCGGAGTCCAAAATCCGCGCCCGCGCCGCCCGGATCGGCTTTCCGAACGTGAAGGCCGACACCAAGGTCGCCAGCCTGTCCGGCGGCGAAAAGGCGAGGCTGCTCATGGGCCTCGCCACTTTCAACGGCCCGCATCTCCTGATCCTCGACGAGCCCACAAATCATCTCGACATCGACAGTCGCGCGGCGCTCGCCGAGGCGATCAACGAATTTTCGGGCGCGGTGATCCTCATCTCGCACGACCAATATCTGCTAGAAGCCTGCGCCGACCGGCTGTGGCTGGTGGCCGACGGCAAGGTGCAGGCCTTCGACGGCGACATGGCGGATTACCGCAAATTCGTGCTCGATTCCGCGCGCAAAAGCCAGAAGGAGAGCGCCGAGAAAAAGCGCGAGGCGCCCGCCGAGCCGCGGCGCGACGCAGCCAAAACACGCAGGGACGCGGCGCCGATTCTCCGCAAGGTCAGGGCGGCGGAGGAGAAAATGACGCGCTTCTCCGACTTGATCGCCCGCGTCGATCTGATGCTGTCCGATCCCCGCGCCTTCGAGCGCAATCCGGCCGATGCGACCAAGCTCTCGCAACAGCGCGCCGACCTCCAGCGCGCGCTTGACGCGGCTGAGGAGGAATGGCTGGAGCTGTCTTCCGAGTTTGAGGCGATGACGGGGAATTAGCGCCCGACGAAACGCGGGTCGGCGTCAAACAGCCGGGACACAACGCGCGCCGTGCGCATAAAAGCCCGCCCCTGCGGCGTGATTTGCCAGCCTTGCGGGGTCTGCCGCAGATTGCCGGAAATTTCCTGTTCGCGCAGGCGCCGCCCGATCTGCGCCCAATCGTCGACATAGGTCGAGACGAAGGCGTCGCGCGCCTGCTGCTCCGTCATCGGCGAATGCGCGTCGAAGCGCGAGAGCATGAAGACGGAGATCGAGCGGTCCACCGTCACGGGCCCGAGGACGAAAGCCGCGCAGAGCAGCGAGACCGCGACCGTCGCCGCGCCAAAGACATCGCGCGCCCGGGGAGCCAAGTTCCTCGGCAGCCGGCGCCCGATGACGCCGAGCGCCAGCGCCAGCGCCAGCAACAAAAAAGTCGCTGCGAGCGCATAGAGGCCGCGATAGAACAGGATGCCCACCCGCGAAAAGGCGTCGAGCTGAAACAGGCCGACGAAAATCGCGCCGCCGAGAATCAAGGCGGCGGCATAGAGCCCGGCCAGAGCGGCGATCTGCCGGACGGCGCTTCCCCGGTCAGCGGGCGGCACGGGCGCCTCCTTCATCAGATAGACCCGCACCTGCGGAGTTCGAAAAAGCCGGCCGCATCCGGGCGGTCCAGGCATTGGGCGCATCGAAGGCCGGATCGTTTGCGGACACGACGATGGCGGCAAGATCCCGCCGTTCCGCGATCGCCCTGACCTTGTCGAGCGGGAAATCGCGGTCGGCGAAGATCGGCTTCATTTCCGCGATCCGCGCCGTCACCGCGCTTTCGGAGGCGCCGAACAGCTGACCGACGTCCTGGTCGGCGACCGGCGTCGGAAAGACGCCGTAGAGCCCAAAATCGATCGAACGCCTGATATCCGGCTGCGCCTGAACCACGGAGCCCTTCGGCAGGCTTTGGTCGAGCCAAGCCCAAGCCGCGCGCGAGTCGGCGGTCAGAGCGCGCTGGTTTTCATTGCCGAAGCGCGCGAAGCGATCGTGGCTCAGTATGAAGAGGTTATAGCCGAAGCCCGCAACCAGGCAGAACGCGGCGAGCGAGACCGTCCGCCAGCTATCGAAGAGCGCGCCCGCCCGGATCGCCGCGACCGTCCACACCAGCATCGCCGCCTGGGCGAACAGCATTGCACGCCAGCCCAGATCGTTGTTGAGGATCGACGAGCGCAGGAATGAGCCGATCAGGAAGGACGAGACCGTCCCGAGGACCAGGACCATTCCCATGTCGTTCCTGATCCCCCTGCGGCCGGCCCTTTCCCAATAGGCGCCGGCGCCCAGGGCGAAGATGCCCAGTTGGAGGGTGTAAATAACGAGCATCGAGACGACCTGCGCCGCGATCGTCGTGACCGGACTGCCCGCGACGTCCTGCACTTTCTGGTGATTGCGCAACGCGAATTCGATCGGCGACGGACCGGACATCCGCCCCATCATGGTCATCAGCCAGGGTGCCGCGAGCACGCCGGCGCCGAGGCCAGCGACAGCCAGATTGACCGCGTCCCATAGGCGCCGGCGGATCAGCAGCGCGATCAGCCACAGGCCGGCCGCCAGCGCCGCCGCCATGCCGACATAAACCGACATGCCCGCCGTCGAGGCGAAAGCGAGCGCGGCGAGAAGCGTGCGGCGCGGGTCGAATTCCGCGGGCCGCGCCAGGGCCATGAAACCGACAAAGGCGGCGACGAGCCCCGCGACGTGATGAGGCACCCAGATCGCGGACAGCAGCCAGGGCGTGATCTCCTCCGCCCAGCCGGCCACATATTCGGGAAGAGAACCCCGGACGTGATAAGTGGCGTAGATCGGAAACAGGTCGAGGCCGGCGGTTAGAAGCAGGACCGCGATCCACAGCGTCGCCGAACGTTGGGAGGATTGCGCGCCGACCGCCTCGTCCACGCCCGAGCGTTTCCACAATTCATGCAGCAGCGCGAAAACGGCGATCAGGGCGACGCTCGCGCCGGCATAGGCGGCATGACGCGCCCCGGCGCCGAACAGGGCCCCGGCGACGACATCGACCACGGCCGTCAGTGTGTAATAGAAGTAGTAATAGGAAACCTTGGCGCCGGGCGAGAAAAAGGTCGGGTTCCACGGCGGTGTCGCGCTTTGCGCGATCGACCAGGTGGTTTCGGCATGTTTGACATAATCGTCCGAGGTCGAGCTGTGAAACAGGCCCGACCCATGCGGCCAATCGATCAGCAGGACGATCGAAACCACGACCCAGCCCAGCGCGGCCAGGAGCCAGCCGATCTGCGCGCGGGACGGCCGCCAGGCCCCGCCGCGCAACAGGGCCGGCGCGCCGGCGGCCGTCGCCAGACCCGCGGTCCCGACCATCGCCGCGACGCCGAAGCGCCCGGCGAGATCGAGCGTCGCCGGAAGGCAGGCAAATCCGCAAAGCAGGGCCTGGCCGGCGCGCTCCAGACCGACGGCGCCGTCAAATCCGGGAAAGCGAAGAAGCCGGGCGAAAAATGCGCCGCCGCCCAGCAAAATGATCAGGAAGATCAGGACAGAGCCGAAGGTCGCCGAGAAATCGAACCAGAAAAAATTCATCGTAACCCGGAGTTCTTGAGGCTGACGGAGACTGACCGAAATTCCTTGCAAAATTCTTGAGCAGGCGGGCGCGCGCGGGCGCGGTAGGCAAATCTTAAACGCCCTCTCATATCGTCGCGTGCGGCGCGAATTTGCGCGCGCCCGCGGAGAGTTCGAACATGACCAAGCTCGCGGCTGTGGATGAGGCCTGGCCGGCAGGAATCGACGTTTCCATCGTCATGCCCTGCCTCAACGAGGCGCTCAGCCTGCCGCATTGCATCGCCAACGCCCGCGAAGCGCTCGCGCAAATGCGCGACCGGCTTGGGCTGACCGGGGAAATCGTCATTTCCGACAACGGCAGCGACGACGGCAGCCAGATGATCGCGCGGGCGCTCGGCGCGACGGTCGCGCATTGTCCGGCGCGCGGCTATGGCGCGGCGGTCGCCCACGGCATGCGCTCGGCGAACGGCCGTTTCCTGGTCATGGGCGACGCCGACGGCTCCTATGATTTCCGCGACGCCGTGGCTATGGTCGAACGTTTGGCGCAAGGCGCCGATTTGTGCATGGGCTCTCGCTTCAAGGCAGGCATCGCGCCCGGCGCCATGCCCTGGAAAAACCGTTATATCGGCAATCCGGTCCTCACCGGCGTTCTGAACGTGTTCTTCCGCGCCGGCGTCAGCGACGCCCATTGCGGCTTGCGCGCATTGACCAGGGAATGTTTCGAACGCCTCGATCTGAACAGTTCGGGGATGGAATTCGCCAGCGAAATGGTGATCAAGGCCGCGCTCAAGGGCGAGAAGATCGCCGAGACGCCGGCCAAGCTGTTGCCTGACCTCCGCGACCGCCCGCCCCATCTGCGCCCCTGGCGCGACGGCTGGCGCCACCTGCGTTATCTGTTCATGCTGAGCCCGAGCTGGGCTTTCGCCGCTCCCGCCATTTTGGCGGCCTTGCTGTCGCTCTCCATCTGGGGTTTCGCCGCGGCGGAGGAACTCAAGGGCGAAGGCGCGACCGCGCTGTTCGGCAATTATTGGGTCATTCTGGCGGGAGGCCTGTTGAGCTTAAGCCATATGGGCGGTCTTTTCGCCGCCGCGACCCATTTGCACGGGCGGCGGCAGGGTTATCGTCTCGCCTCAAAATGGGAAACGCGATTCAAGAACTGGATCTCGCTCGAAACCATGCTGGTCGCCGGCGTGCTTGTTTTCGCCGCCGGTCTAGCGATCCTGCTTTCAGTTGTCAGCTATTGGTCGCAGCGACATTTCGGCGTCATCGGCAATGTGCAGCCCGCCGTCATGGGCACAACGCTGGTCGTCATCGGCGCGCAAAACGTCTTGGGCGGATTACTGCTCGCCATCGTCAATGGCCATGAGGCGGAATTCTTGACCACCGAGGGTCTGCCGCTCGCGGAAGCCAAAAGCTGCGACCCGAAGAAGGAAAAGGAACTCGCCCGTGCCGTCGGTTACTAAAATCGCCGTCGTCGGCTGCGGCTGGGTTTCGCAGCATCGTCATCTGCCGGTGCTGCGCGCCAGCCCGCTTTTCGATATTGTCGGCGTGATCGATCGCAAACCCGGACGCGCCGAGGCTGTGGCGAAAAAGCTGGGGCTACGGCGCTTCGCACAGGCCGGCGCGCTCAAGGATGTATCTTGGATCGGCGAGGTCGACGCTTTGACCGTCGCGACGGCGCCGATGGCGCATTACAGGCTAGTCAAAGAGGCGCTCGAACTCGGCAAACATGTATTGACCGAAAAGCCGTTCACCATGAGCGTTCCCGAGGGGGAGGACCTCGTCGCGACGGCGAAAAAACTGAACAAGCAGCTGGCCAATGTCCATAATTTCCAGTTCGCCCGCTCAACCAAGCGACTGCTTGTCGACATCGCCAGCGGCGCGCTCGGCGCCGTGCGCGGCATAGATGCGGTGCAATACGGCAATCCGGCGCGGCGGCTGCCGGAATGGTACGAGGATTTGCCGCTCGGCCTTTTTTACGATGAAAGCCCGCACCTGCTCTATTTGATGCGGGCTGTGGCCGGTCCTCTCCGCCTGTCGCAGGCGATGAGCGTTAAAAGTCTGCGCGGCCTGACCACGCCGGCCCGCCTCGACGCCTGGTTCGAATCCGGAAAAAATTATCCAATTCACCTCAGCTGCAATTTCGAAAGCCCGGTCAGCGAATGGCATCTGCTGGTGTTCGGGGAAAAACGGCTCGGAATCGTCGACGTCTTCCGCGACATTTATATTTCGCTGCCGAATGACGGCGCCCACGCCACGAAACAGGTCGTCACGACCAGCTTCGTGGCGACGTTTCAGCATTGGCTGCAACATGTCACCAGCGGCCTGCCCCACCTCCAGGGCAAATTGTTTTACGGCAATGATGAGGTCTTCGCGCGTTTCGCTGCGGCCATTGGCGGTGACATCGCGGCGCTCGAGCCAATAGGACCGACCAGCGCCCTGGATGGGCTCAAACTTCAACACGCCATCATCGAGGCTTGCGCCGCCGGAACGGCCGCGCCCGTGACTCAGGAAATGCAATGACCAACGCTGAACTTCTCACGACGTTTGTCGCCGCCTATCCCGCACAGCCCGCGACGGCCTATTGGCGCGCAATCGAAATCGGCGCCCTCGCCCATTACGGCCTGCCGGAAGGCCTGGGCCTGGACCTCGGTTGCGGCGACGGGATTTTGACCAATATCCTCTTTTCCGAGACAGGCCCGCGCCAATTGGTCGGCATCGATCCCGATCCGCTCGAAGTCGAAGCCGCGCGCAAATTCTCCTTCTACCAGAGGCTGCATGTCGCGCCGGGCGACTCAATTCCCGAAGCTGACGGAACCTTCGATTTCATTCTGTCCAACTCGGTGCTCGAACATATTCCCAACCTCGAACCGACCATCGCCGAAGCCTCGCGCGTGCTGCGCTCGGGTGGCAAATTCCTGTTCACTGTTCCCGCTCCCCCCTTTCACGACAATCTATCGGGCCCGCTCATGCCGAATGTGAGTCGGGCGTCCTATCTGGAGACGCTCGACCGGCGCATCGCCCATTTCAACTATCTGTCCTCCAGCCAATGGAAGGACATGGTCGAGGCGCATGGCATGAAGGTCGACGCCTGCCTCGGCTATTTCGACGCGCGTCAGACTCGCCGCTGGGAAACCCTGTCGCGCGTGACCGGAGGCCTGTTCTATTCCGTTTTCGGACAGATGCGGCGGCCGATTGACATTCAACGTTCTCTTGGCATGCGCGCCCTTCAGAACCGGGCGCGGACGCCAAGAGTCATCGCCAGCGCCCTGTCCAACTTAGTCGAGTTGGGCGCGCCGGTTGATGCGCACGAAGCACATTGGATCGCATCCGAAACGGCTTCGTGCCTGCTCGTCTGCGGCAGCAAATTATGAGGGGGGCGCTTCTGTTGCCGTCCGCATTGCACAAGGCGCCTTCGAGTTTGCGCTATATGGCGGTGGGCGCGATTTGCGCCGTGCTAAACAATCTCTTTCTGATCGGAATCGTCGCCGCGGGCCTCGATTATCTGCGCGGGCTGTTGGTCGTCTGCCTGCCAATGCTGGCGATCGGCTTTGCCCTGCACAGTTGGTACACCTTCGAAAAAAGGCCGAGCTTCGTCGCCTTTCTGCGCTATAGCGTAGCCATTCTCGCCAATTATCCGTTCTGGATCGGCAGTCTGTTCGTCCTCTGCGATCTCGCGCATTTGCCGATCTATATCGCGAGCCCCCTGGCGACCTTGTTCCTGTTCGTGTGGAATTATCTGGCGACCCATTGGGCGATTCTGCGCTCGATCCGCTCGGCATGGAGCTTGACCGCGCGTCCGGCCGATCGCCTATAAAGACGCCATGAAGCTTCTCACCGTCACCCATTTCTATGAGAGCCACGGGGGCGGCATCGAGCGCGTCGCGGCGCAGCTCAACCGCGCATTCGTCAAAGACGGTCATGTGGCGATTTGGGCGGCCAGCGACCGCGATCCGCCGCCCGAGGCGCCGGTCAACGCTGCGCCCTTGCGCTGCGCCGACCCGCTGGAAAAACTCACCGGCCTGCCGATGCCGATCCCGGGTCCTGGCGCGGCCTTACGGCTTGCGCGAGCGGTGCGCGCCAGCGACGCCGTGATCATTCATGATTCACTCTACCTCACCTCCATTCTCGCCGCCATTCTCGCGGCGGCGAACCGCAAGCCGTGGCTGCTCATCCAGCATATTTCCGGGATAGCCTTCCCAAGCCGCGCGCTGCGTCTGGCGATGCGCCTCGCGAATATTCTGGCGACCCACCCCATGCTGCGGGCGGCGCACAGGCTGGTTTTCATCAGCGACGTCGTCCGGCGCGATCTGCTGGGCGATCCCCCCTGGCGCGCCTACAGGCTGCTGTTCAATGGCGTCGACGCCGCGGTCTTTCATCCGCCCGCCTTGGCGGACAAAGTCGGGGTGCGTGCTTCGTTGTTCGGCTTGCCGACGACCGGCGCGCTCGCGCTTTTCGTCGGGCGCTTTGTCGAGAAAAAGGGCCTTTCGGTTCTGCGGACGCTGGCGGCGCGCCGTCCAGACCTGAATTTCGCCCTGATCGGTTCGGGGCCGATCCGCCCCGAGAGCTGGGGCCTCGCCAACGTGCGCGTCCTCGGCCCTCGAAGTCAGGCCGAGATCGCCGAACTCTACGGCGCCGCGGATTTTCTCCTGCTGCCGAGCGTCGGCGAAGGCTATCCGCTCGTCATCCAGGAAGCCATGGCCTGCGGTCTTCCGGTCATCTGCGGCGAGGCCACCGCGCGCGCCGACCCAGACGCCGCCCAATGGCTGCGCGGCGTCAATATCGATCTCGCGGACTCCGAAGGCTCCGCGACCCGCTGCAGCGAAACGATCGACCAGTTGCTGCGCGATCCCCCCGACGCGGATGCAATGGCCGCTTATGCCGCAAGGGCATACGACTGGGACCACATGGCCGCGACAATTGCCGGCGATCTCTCAGCGCAGGTCGAGGCGCTCCACCACACAGCCGGCCGCCTTGAGCCGGGACGAGAGCGTTGACAGCCGGTCTTGCGCCGCTTCGTTCGCCCGTGTATGGAAGTAACGTCTGATCGGCTGGTACAGGCTCTCCCGAGGTAGCCCCGCCATCGCGCCGTCGCGGCACAAGTCCGCGATCAAATCATCGTCCAGATCGTCCGCGAGGATGCGCAGCGGCCGGTTGGAGAGATCGGGGCGGTTGAGTACGAGATTGCTGACCAGGTCCGCGTCCTGCGACCCGATGACGACAAACCCCGCCTTCGCGGCTTGAATCCGCGCGTCGACTTGCGCCGTGGACGCATAGAGGTCGTGGGCGAAGGAAAGCTGAAGCGGCAGAACCGCGAACATGGAAATCAACGTGGCGCGCAGCGTCAACACGCGGAGCCAGACGCGCTCCCCCGCGAGGCTTCGCCAGCCCTGCGCCGCCAGCAGGATCGCCGAACCGAGGGCGGGCGCAAGATAGCGGAAGCCGAAGCCATGCCCCTGATAGGGAAGGACGACGAGCGTGACGAGGACGGGCAAAACGAGGCTGACCGCCAGCGCCAGGGTCGGACGCTCGCGGCGCGCGAGCGCGAGAGCCGCCAGCGTCAGGGGGAAAAGCAGCACCGGCTGCCAGGCGAAGAAACGCAGGAGATTCGCGGCGGTGAGGGTCCAGCGCGTGGCGCCGCTGTTCTTCACTGTCTGAATCAGGCGGGTGAGGTAATCGGTCCCCATCTCGGCGGCGCCCGAGTTCGGCCCGGCCACCAGACCGTGAATGAACAGCGGCCAGGCCAGCCAGAAGGCGCAGATCGCCGCATAGCCCGCCGCATAGAGCGCGACGCGCCACCAGGAGCGGTCGCGCAGCAATCCGAACAGGAAAGGCGCGGCGAACATCGGATGAAACAGCGGCTGATGCAGTCCGGCAGCGACGAAAGCCACGGCAAGCGCGCCCAGGTCGGCGGCGCGCCGGTCGAGCAGGAACAGCCACAGCCAGAACAGATTCAGGGTCATATGCGCGGTCATGGCGTAGGAGGTCATGCCGGTCACAAGGATCTGCGCCGAACTGCAATAGAGCAGCGCGGCGACGATGGCCGGCTCCCGCTCCCCGGGCCACAGCAGGCGCGCGCATTTCCACAGGGCGAGCAGGCCCAGGGCGACCAGGATCGGCCCCGTCAGGGCGGGATCGGCGAAAAACCCGACCAGCGCCCGCAGCGCCGCGTTCATCGGCAGATAGGCCGAGACCCAGGCCGTCGGCTTCGAAACCGGCAGCATGAACATGGTGTTGAGGGCGCCGGCATGCGCCTGCCACAGCGGCGGCAGGGGCTGGGCCAGCATGCCTTTGGCGAGGATGGCGGCGTCGAAATTCGCCAGCTGTTCGTCGCGGCTCAGGTCATAGCCGCCGAGGATGAAATAATGGCCGAAAGTGCAGAAGGCCAGCAAGGCGGCCGCCATTCCGGCAAGATGGACGCTGCTTAACCGCAAGGGCGTGTGCCGCGCGCCAAGGCGGTAGCCAGCCGCGGCCAGGGCCAGAAATTCCGCCAGCAGCAGCCAGCGGTCCTGTTCGAAAAGGAAGAATGTCGCGAGATTGCTCGCGTGACGCCCAGGCGAAAAGCTGATCAGCGCGACAATGGCCATCGACAGCGCGAAGGCCGCGAGGCACAGGCCGCCGACAAGCACGGCCATGCCGGTCGGCGTCTCCGAGAACAACGAGAAACGGCCCGGCGTGGGCGCGGCGGCGGAAAAGCTTTCGGAGGGCCGGGACTGTTCGAACATGAAGCATGGGGTAACCCGGACGACGTTAAGACTTCCCGAAAGGCCCGGCGAAGCCTTGTCATTTTCCGCCGCCGCGCCGGCGGCGGAGCTGGGTCTGGCGGAGGCGGCGTTGCATCGCCATTGAACGTCCCGGCTCCCGCGTTCATATTCGGCGCGGAGGCGAAAGGTGACCACATTCGACCGCAGCGGCCATTGGCAGGGCGTCTATATGGCCAAGGCCGAAACCGAGGTGAGCTGGTTCCAGGCCACGCCCGCGCCGTCGCTCGACCTGCTGCGCCTCGCGGGCGCGGATCGCGACGCCGCTCTCGTCGACATCGGCGGCGGCGCTTCGCTTCTGGTCGATCATCTGCTCGCGGAAGGGTTTCGCGACCTGACCGTGCTCGATCTGTCGCAGGCCGCGCTCGACATGGCGCGGGCGCGGCTGGGCGAGGCCGGGGCCCGCGTGACCTGGATCGCGGGCGACGCCACCGAATGGACCCCGCCCAAAGCCTATGACGTCTGGCACGACCGCGCGGCCTTCCATTTCCTGACCGAGGCCGCCGACCGCGCCGCCTATCTGGAGCGCCTGCGCCGCGCCCTGCGGATCGGCGGCGCGGCGATTTTCGGCGCCTTCGCCCTCGACGGGCCGGAAAAATGCAGCGGCCTGCCGGTGATGCGCCACGACGCGGCCTCGCTTTCCGCCGCGCTCGGCCCCGGTTTCGACCTCCTTGATGAACGCCGCCATGACCACAGCACGCCCGGCGGCGCGACCCAGAAATTCCAATTCAGCACGTTCCGCCGCGTCGCCTGAGCCGGTTGGCGGGCACAGATGAATTGTGTCACAGTTTGAAATCCGACGTCCGCCGCGGAATGCTCGCGGGCACCTTTTCATTCATCGGCTCACCCAGCCGATATAAGCCTTAGTTAGACGAGGCGTCAAAAATACTAACAATGCGACGCCAACAAAGCCAATAATAGAAGTAATAATTAGATCTTCAAATTGGCTAGAAACAACATTTTGTTCACTTTTTATTATTTTAAACTTATCAACCTCGGCACACAATGACTTAAGTTTAGCAGTTCTAGTGTCTGGGTAGCCAGTTAGAGTTATGCAGTCTAACGCATCAAAATTGTTGTTTGCTTGAAATTTCAACCACCGTTCACGTTCTCCTTCATCGTATTGACTAATAATATCAAAAACTTCTGGTTTTTTCATAAAATTATGAAGCGTTCTGGTATATATAGGAAAAACAACGGCCCCCACGAGCCCTAAAGAAACCGCTAGTTTTTTGAGGTTTAATTTCATCCAATAATTCCTAAATAGCTGAATCCGATAGCCATGCCCACATAGTAGCGATCTGTGCGGTTTGCCATAAGTGAATTCGGAGGCATAACATCCTTCACATCACGGATGCGATGAATGTGGGCTTTCAAAGGCCATCATAAATTGTGCGTACATCGTGGAAATTATCAACTCCCATCGGCCTGCCGAAGAGCGCCGGCCGCACAAAAGCGGGGCTCCAATGGTCAAAGTAACGCCGAGGAATTTTTTATGTCCAGAAAGTGACGAGCCGTGCATTGACGAAGGGTGTTCTATCACGAAGTGTCTTGAGCAAGAACGGAAGGCAGCGAAAGAAAATGAGCCGCGGGAGCGAATTTTCAACAAGAGCCAATATGACGCTGCGCGCCGAGTTGTAGCGCGTATGCGGCCAAAGAATTCAAAGTGAGAGGCTGCCTGCGGCTGATGCGCCTTGCCTTTGTGGGGAATTCCGCTATAAGCCCGGCTTCGTCCTCCGGCCGGGGGCTGAACGGAAGGGCTTTTTAGCCAGGCTTTTCGCCGTCTTCCCGTGTTCCCGCCTTCGAAGGTTTCTGTCGCGCGACCGGCAATCCAAGCCGCAGCGAGATGGAAAAATGTTCCGTCGGGCCTTTCTCCGGGCTCGAAGGGCTCCGCGCCGGAGACGACAGAAAACAACGCCAAGGACCGCTCGCGGTTCGCGGCGTCCGCGCCAAGCGGCGCGGCGGCGGCCTGATGCCGCCGGGCGCCTTTGCCGACGGCAAAGGCTCTACAAAAATAGAGAAAGGCAGATCAATGGCTCTTTACGAGCATGTTTACATTGCTCGTCCGGATCTCACCTCCCAGCAGGTCGAGGCCCTCAACGAGCAGTTCAAGACGACCATCGCCAATCTCGGCGGTTCGGTCGGCAAGGTCGAATATTGGGGCGTCAAGTCCCTCGCCTATCGGATCAAGAAGAACCGCAAGGCGCATTTCACCCTGATCAATGTCGACGCCCCCGCGGCGGCGCTGGCGGAAGCCGAGCGCCAGTGGTCGATCAGCGAAGACGTTCTGCGCTTCATGACCGTCCGCATCGAGGCGCTGGAGGACGGCCCCTCCGCCATGCTGCGCAAGCGCGACGACGACGACCGCGGCGAGCGCGGCGACCGCGGCGATCGTGGCGATCGCTCGGACCGCCCCGGCCGTGGCCCGGGCGGCCGCCCGCCGCGCCCGCGCCGTGAGGAAACCACCGAGGGAGGACACATCTGATGACCGCCGCCGCCGCCGCAGCAGGCCCCGCCCGCCGCCCGTTCTTCCGCCGCCGCAAGACCTGCCCGTTCACGGGCCCCAATGCGCCGAAGATCGACTACAAGGACACCCGTCTGCTGTCGCGCTACATTTCCGAGCGCGGCAAGATCGTGCCCTCGCGCATCACCGCCGTTTCGGCCAAGAAGCAGCGCGAACTGGCCAAGGCCATCAAGCGCGCCCGCTTCCTCGGACTGCTGCCGTATCTGATCGCGTAAAGACAAGGCGCCGCGCCGAAAAACGGCGCGGCCTTCCTCAAAAGCTGGGGCAGGCGTTGACCTGCCTCTAACCGCCCACGCAAGTGGCCACGGGACAGCGCAAGATGAACGACAACAATCCGCCGGCGTCATGGCCCGACCGGGCCGTGGGTTTGGGAGCCGGCCTCGCCAGCGCCCTTCTATTCATCGTCTCGACGCGGGGCTCCGGCCTCGCGCTGGCGCTCGCCTATTTCACGCCCCTGCCGCTGATGATCGGCGCGGCCGGCTTTTCCCTGCCCGGCGCCCTGATCGGCGCCTTTGCCGGCGCCGGCGTCCTGCTGGCCGCCGCCCATGCGCCGTTCGCCCTCGCTTTCCTGTTCGGCTTCGCCGCGCCAGCCCTGGCGCTTGCCGCCATGATCCAGTCCCCGCTGCCCTCGCGCGATCGCGAATCCGCCGCCGCGCGTTTCGCCATGCCGGGCGAAATGCTGGAAATCATCATTCTTTTGTCGATTCTGGTCGCCGGCGCCGGCGTCGCCATCCTGCTCGCCCATTATCATGGTTTCGAGCCGGCCATGAGCGCCGTCATGCAGCATTTCGCGCCGGCGCTCGACAACATGGCCGCGAGCCTCGCGCCGGTCTCCAGCGAAATCGGCGCGGAAGCGGTCAAAAGGCTCGCGGTGATGAGCGCGCCGGCGGGCGTCGCCGCTTCGCAGGTCCTGCTGCTCGCCGTCAATCTCTGGCTCGCCGCGCGCGCCATCGACATCTCGGGGCGGCTGCGCCGTCCCTGGCCGGGCCTGCCCGAGACTCTCGCCTTGCCGCGCCTGCTCGGCCCGATTTTCCTGGTCGCCGCCGGCCTCGCCTTCACGGGCGGGCTGATCGGCATGCTGACGGGCGTCGTGGCCGCCGCGCTCGGCTTCGGCTTCGCCCTCCACGGCTTTGCCGCCGTCCACGGGCTCACCCGCGACGTCGGGCTTCGCGGCGCCTGGCTCGCGGCGCTCTATGCCGTCGCGATGGTCCTCGAACCCTGGTCCATCCTCTTTCTCGCCCTGTTCGGCGTGATCGAATCCGCTTTTTCGCTGCGCGCGCGTAAAGCGCGACGCCGCGTCAAAACCCGCAACTGAACCATCGAGAGAACTGGAGATCGAAACATGGAAGTCATTCTGCTCGAACGCGTCGCCAAGCTCGGCCAGATGGGCGAGGTCGTCCGCGTCCGCGACGGCTATGCCCGCAACTACCTGCTGCCGCGCCACAAGGCCCTGCGCGCCACCGAAGCAAACAAAAAGCATTTCGACAGCCAGCGCGCCCAGCTCGAAACCCGCAACCTCGAGCGCAAGAGCGAGGCCCAGACGGTCGCCGAGAAACTGAACGGCCAGATCTTCGTCATCCTGCGCCAGGCCGGCGAATCCGGCCAGCTCTATGGCTCGGTCTCGACCCGCGACATCGCGGAAGCCGCGACCGCCGGCGGCTTCACCGTCGAGCGCCACCAGATCATGCTCAACGCGCCGATCAAGAACCTGGGCCTGCACAAGGCGCCGGTCCATCTCCATCCGGAAGTCGATGTCGAGATCGTCGTCAATGTCGCCCGCTCCGCCGAAGAGGCCGCGCGTCAGGCCCGCGGCGAATCGACGGTCGTGCGCGAGGAGACCTCGATGGCCGATCTCGGCCTCGAAGTCGGCGCGGCGCTGGCCGAAGCCGGCGACGTCGAACTCTGATCCCCTTGTAGAATCAGCATTTTCCACGCCGGGCGGGCGCAATCCCGCCCGGCCTTTTCGCGCGTGGCGCCGGCGCCCGGGTCAAGCGAAATCACGCGCGCCCCGGCGCGAAGGCGCGGAGGGTGTGGATAATGTGGACGGCCTTGCGCCGTTCGGAATTTGTTTACCTCTTCCACCCTGCTCCGTGGCACAACCATCCGGCGATTGCGTATTCCGTCGCAAAAATCCGATAATCCATAACGATTCGGCGCGGCGGCCGGGCTGTCGCGCCAGGAATGGCGTTTTTCATGGCCGCACTCGAAAAAAGATCCGACCGCGTCCTGATGGCGGTCGCCGCCCCCGAAGCCGCGGTCCGCGCGCCGCCCGCCAATCTCGAGGCGGAACAGGCGCTGCTCGGCGCGATCCTCGTCAACAACGACGCCTTCGACCGCGTTTCCGACTTCCTCAGGCCCGAACATTTCGCCGAGGAGCTGCACCGCCGCATTTACGAGACCGCCGGCCAGCTGATCCGCCTGGGCAAGGTCGCCTCGGCGGTCACGCTCCGCACCTTTCTGGGCGACCACGACCTCGGCGGCATGACCATTCCCCAATATCTGGCGCGGCTGGCGGCGGAGGCGACCACGATCATCAATGCGGTCGATTACGCCCACGCCGTCCACGACCTCGCCATCCGCCGCGAGCTGATCAATATCGGCAGCGACGTGGTCAACGCCGCCTATGACGCCGGCGTCGATCACAGCCCGCGCGCCCAGATCGAGGAGGCCGAGCGCAAGCTCTACGCCGTCGCCGAAACCGGCCGCTATGAGGGCGGCTTCCACCGTTTCGCCGACGCCTTGACCAGCGCCGTGGACATGGCGGCGAAAGCCTGGGAGCGCGAGGGCGGGCTGTCCGGCATCGCCACCGGCATGCAAGACCTCGACCGCATGATGGGCGGGCTCCAGCCTTCGGACCTCGTCATCGTCGCGGGGCGTCCCGGCATGGGCAAGACGGCGCTCGCCACCAATGTCGCCTTCAACGTCGCCCGCGCCTATCGCGGCGATCCCGGCCCGGACGGCCATCACATCACCGTCAATGGCGGAATTGTCGGCTTTTTCTCGCTGGAAATGTCGTCCGAACAACTCGCCACCCGCATCATCGCCGAACAGGCCCAGGTCCCCGGCTACAAGATCCGGCGCGGCGACATCACCGAGGGCGAATTCCACCGCATTTCGCAGGCCGCGCGGGAAATGCAGTCAATTCCCTTTTATATCGACCATAGCGGCGGCATTTCCATCGCCCAGCTCGCCGCCCGCGCCCGCCGCCTCAAGCGCCAGCGCGGCCTCGACCTGCTGGTGGTCGATTATCTGCAACTGCTCTCGGGCTCGCGGGCCCGCAGCGACAACCGCGTGCAGGAGCTGACCGAGATCACCACCGGCATGAAGGCCCTGGCCAAGGAATTGAACGTGCCGATCATCGCCCTGTCGCAATTGTCGCGTCAGGTCGAGGCGCGCGACGACAAGCGGCCGCAATTGTCGGACCTGCGCGAATCCGGCTCGATCGAGCAGGACGCCGACGTGGTGCTTTTCGTCTATCGCGAGGAATATTATCTGAAGAACCGGCAGCCACGTGAGGGCACGCCGGAATTCCAGACCTGGCAGAACGAGATGGAGCACGCCCACGGCAAGGCCGAAGTGATCATCGGAAAGCAGCGCCACGGGCCGACCGGCGCGGTGGAGCTGGCCTTCGAAGGCGAATATACCCGCTTCAGCGATCTCGCCCACGACGACCATCTGCCCGTCCAGATGTGAGGATTCCATGCCGGATGAGCCTGTTCCCGCAGACGCCCGCGCGATGGGGCAGGCCATTCTGCGAATCGATCTCGACGCTCTGGCCGAAAACTGGCGCTGGCTCGCCGCCCGCGCCCAAGGGGGCGCCACGGGGGCGCCGATCGCGCGGAATGCGCGGCCGTGGTCAAGGCCGACTCCTATGGAGTCGGCCTGGAGCCGGTGGCGCGCGCGCTTCTGGAGGAGGGCTGCGCGAGCTTTTTCGTCGCCCATCTGAGCGAAGGCCAGGCGCTGCGCCGAATCGCGCCGGACGCGCGCATTTTCATCCTCAACGGCCTGTCGCCGGATTCCTCCCCGCTCTTTGCCGCTTCCCGCCTCATCCCGGTGCTTGGATCGCTGCCGGAACTCGCGGAATGGGCCGGTTTCTGCCGCGCCCAGGGCGCTCGGCTTCCGGCGGCGATCCATATCGACACCGGCATGAACCGGCTCGGCCTGCCAGCCGCCGACCTTTTCCCCGCGCGCGCCCTGATGGGGGATTTCGCGCCGGTCCTGGCCATGAGCCATTTCATCTCCGCCGAAGACCGCTCGTCGCCGCGCGCCAAAATGCAGATCGAGCGTTTCCAGCAGGCCCGCGCCGCATTGCCGCCAATGCCGGCTTCATTGTGCAATTCCTCCGGCATGTTTCTCGACGAGGCGCCCTTTCTCGACCTCTGCCGGCCCGGCTATGCGCTTTACGGCGGCAATCCCACCCCAGGCGCCGAAAATCCTATGCGGCGCGTGGTCGAGCTTCACGCCGCAGTTCTCCAGGTCCGCGATGTCGAGGCAGGTGAAACCGCCGGCTATAACGCGCGCTGGACCGCGCCCTCCCGCCGGCGTCTCGCCACCCTCAATCTCGGCTATGCCGACGGTTTTCCGCGCAGCGGCGCCGAGGCGCCGCCCGGCGTCCAGGTCTTCGCCGGCGGAAAATTCTGCCCGGTGGTCGGCCGCATCTCGATGGACCTGTCCATCATCGACATCAGCGACGCCGGCCCGCTCCAGCGCGGCGACCGCGTCGAGATTCTCGGGCCCCATATTTCAGTCGACGAACTTGCGAAACGATCGGGCGCCATCGGCTATGAAATCCTGACCCGCCTTGGACCGCGCTTCCGCCGCGAATATATGCGCGGCGGGAAATTCATTGATTTAGAATACGATAAGTAATTTTTATCACCTGATACGTGAGGCCAAGAGCCCCAGAAGGCGGCCGCCGCCTTGCTTGCGGCGCCGCCTTCGCATGGGGCTCGAGCATATTCCCGAAAAGTTGATAGACTTTTCGAACAAGAATATGCGTCAAAAAAAAGAAATAACTGAGCGCGTTCGACTCTGTGATTTGCGAACGCGCTCTAACTGCGAACGGGCCACCATCGCGTCAGCCTTCCGGACGGGGGCCGGATCGACTCAGCGGAGCGCGATCAGCGCCCGGTGAGGTTGGCCTTGGCGCGCGCCCACCAGCCGGTGCGCTTCGGCTTGTCGGGATCGGCCTCGGTGATGACCGGCAATTCCGGCTGGCTTGGCTGCGCCGGCGCGGGTTCCGGCGCCGTTTCGGCTTCCTGCGTGACCGCGGGAGCGGAGACGGAAACGTTTTCGACCCGCGTCTTGGCTTGCGCGATTTCGACTTGCGCAACCTGGGCCTGAGCCGGCGACGCGGGCTCGGACGGCGCGGCTTCGTCGGTCCAGGACGGCAACGGCGCAAAATCCGGCGTGTCGGCCAGGGTCTCGATCAAGGCGTCGCCGCCTTCTCCCGCCGGGGCCGATTCCGCGCCCTCCTCGTCGCTCTTGCGCCAATCGCCGGCGGATTCGACGGTTTCGGCGCCGGACCGGCCGCGGCCGCGACGCCGCCAGCCGCCGCGGCCGCGGCGGCGTTCCTCGCGCCCGTCATTTTCGCCGCCTTCGTCCTCGCCGGCGGACGGCGCCATGAATTCGCCGGCGATTTCCGCAACCGTTTCAAGGCCTTCGTCGGAGGGCTGGGGCGCATTGGCGTCCACGCCGGCGGCCTCGCGGTCGTAACCCTTGCCGCGTCCGCGGCGGCGACGGCGCCGGCGTCGGTTTTCGGCGTCGGCGCGATCCTCGGCGCTCTCGGACTCCGAGGCCTCGGCGGTTTCGACCGCCGCCTCTTCCTCCAGTTCCGCGTCGAGTTCAGCCTCGCCGATCGGCTCGACGTCCTCGATCGGACGGCGCGGATCGAACCGGCGCATCGGGTCGGAGGGCCCGACCGCGGGTTCGCCGCGCTCCAGCGCGTGATAGGCGCCGCCGGTGAGGGAATTGTCGGCGGCGACCGTCACGGAAACGCCGAAACGCTCCTCGATCAGCCGCAGCAGCGAACGCTTGTGGTTGAGGATA
The DNA here is from genome assembly GCA_963703385.1 of uncultured Pseudomonadota bacterium. Taxonomy (GTDB): domain Bacteria; phylum Pseudomonadota; class Alphaproteobacteria; order Rhizobiales; family Beijerinckiaceae; genus Rhodoblastus. The sequence goes on along the minus strand of OY969816.1, from coordinate 1,023,769 downwards.
TAGAGCGCGATGTCGGTGCGGGTGCGCAGGACGATATTGTGGGTGGCGCTCTTGATCAGCGCGTCCTCGAGGACGCGCATGACATGGACGGCGACCGAGGCGGTCGAGCGCACCGTGCCGGCGCCGGCGCAATGCGGGCAAACCACCGACGAGCCTTCAAGGACGCCGGTGCGGATGCGCTGGCGCGACATTTCGAGCAGGCCGAAATGCGAAATGCGGCCGACCTGGATGCGGGCGCGGTCGTCCTTCAGCGCCTCCTTCAACCGACGCTCGACCGCGCGATTGTTCCGGTTTTCCTCCATGTCGATGAAATCGACCACGATGAGGCCGGCGAGGTCGCGCAGGCGCAGCTGCCGCGCGACTTCCTCGGCGGCCTCGAGATTGGTGCGCAGCGCCGTGTCCTCGATATTGTGCTCGCGGGTCGAGCGGCCCGAGTTCACATCGATCGCGACCAGGGCCTCGGTCTGGTTGATGACCAGATAGCCGCCCGATTTCAGCGTGACCTGATTGTGGAACAGCGCGTCGAGCTGGGATTCCGCGCCCCATTTGGCGAAGATCGGCTGTGGATCGCGGTAATAATGCACGTTCTTGACATGGGACGGCATCAGCAGGCGCATGAAATCGCGCGCCTCGCGATAGCCGTCCTCGCCGGAGACCACGACCTCGTCGATGTCCTTGTTGTAGAGATCGCGGATGGCGCGCTTGATCAGCGAGCCTTCCTCATAGACCAGGGCGGGGGCGACCGAGGACAGGGTCAGTTCGCGGACCTGCTCCCACATGCGCATCAGATATTCGAAATCGCGCTGGATCTCCTGCTTGGTGCGCGCTGCGCCCGCGGTGCGCAGGATCACGCCCATTCCCTCCGGGACGTCGAGGTCCTGCGCGATCTCCTTGAGGCGCTTGCGGTCGCTGGCGTCGGTGATCTTGCGCGAAATGCCGCCGCCGCGCGCGGTGTTGGGCATCAGCACGGAATAGCGGCCGGCGAGCGACAGATAGGTGGTCAGAGCGGCGCCCTTGTTGCCGCGCTCTTCCTTGACGACCTGGATCAGCAGCACCTGACGGCGCCGGATGACCTCCTGAATCTTGTATTGGCGGCGCAGGCGGGGGGCGCGGTACTGGGTCTCATCCATGGCGTCGCCGCCAAGCAGCTCGACCGTTTCCTCTTCGTCCTGCTCGCCGTTCTCGGCCTCTGGGCCGCTTTCGTCTTCCTGGCCGCTTTCGTCTTCCTGGCCGCTTTCGCCTTCCTGGCCCGGCTGCCGGCCCTCGGCCTCCTCGCCGCGCGCGGAAAAATCCTGCTGCGCGAGATCGAGGAAGGCGCTGGCGCGCGCCTCGTCGTCCTCCGCGGTCCGTTCAGGGGCCTGTTCGCTCGCCGCAGCGGCGGCGCGGGAAGCTTTTTCGGACGCCGCCGCGGCCTCGTCGCCGGCCTCGACCACGGCGAAGCCCTCCGGATCGCTCGCCAGTTCGCGGTCCTCCGGCAGCCATTGCGGCGCGTCTTCGACCAAAGCCGCGGCGATGGGAGCCTCGACCGTCTCGACCGGAGGCGTCCCGGCCTCGGCCGCCTCGGCGCCGGCCTGCGCGGGTTCGCCCTCGGCGGCGGTTTCGACCGCGCCAACGTCCTCGCCCAGCTCGCCGGCGATCTGCAAATCCTGGGCCTGCAAATCCTCGGCTTGCAAATCCTCGGCGGCGACCTCGCCGGTCACGCGCTCGTCGTCATTGTTGCCGCGGCGTTCCGCGCCGCGCCGGTTGCGGCGGCTGCGACGGCGGCCCGAATCCTCGTCCTCTTCCTCGCGGTGGGCCCGGAATTCCTCGTCGAGCAAGGCCTGGCGGTCGGCGTGCGGGATCTGGTAATAATCGGGGTGGATTTCCGAAAAGGCGAGGAATCCATGGCGGTTTCCGCCATATTCGACGAAAGCGGCCTGAAGCGACGGCTCTACCCGGGTGACTTTCGCCAGATAGATATTGCCGCGAAGCTGTTTCTTGGACGCGGATTCGAAATCGAATTCTTCGACTCTATTTCCCCTGAGCGCCACCACCCGCGTTTCTTCGGGGTGGGAGGCGTCGATTAGCATTTTGTTGGCCATTGCGAACTCGTGTTGGCAAGGCGCGGCGACGGGCCGCGTCGGTTCGAGCGCGTGCTCCGGCGAATGGGAAAGGTCCCGGCAGGAGAACGCGCGCCGCGACGCGCCGAGCCGGGCGCGCCTTGCGAGATGGGGTTGCGGGTATTGGTGGAGTGACGGCGGGCCGCGCCGAAACGCGGCGTGAAACGACGGGCGCGGAGCCCGGCCGGCGCAAAGGCGCGTGGAAGAGCGGCAAATTCCAGCTCGCAACCCGACGCCCCGCCGGCCGGCGCGGCGAAGAGCCGAACAGGTCACTGGCGGCGGCCTTCACGAGGACCAAGAATCCGTCGCGAAGTTTATTTGCAAGCCCGAACAAATCTTCACCTATCCTCCAGCGCGACAGCGACGCCGGATAATGTCCAAATCGGCTGACGACCAGGGCGGGCATAGCCTTGCGCCACGCTGAACTGCCCGGAAATCTGGCGGGCGCGCGGCGGCCGGAAAACTCGTCCCCCGTCTTGCGGCGCGAATCGCGTCGCGCCCGGACTGGAACAGCCTCTTGTAAACGATCGACCGAGGCTTTGGCAAGTTTTCAACGCCTGTTGCCGATGGGCGACAGTCGGCGAGGCCGAAATGGCCTATTGAGGTAAACGGTCCTTAACGATTTCGTGCTCTGAGTCCGATCGCCGCATTGCGGCCGCTGAACGAAGCCCGATATAGAACGCCGCAAGTAGAACGTCTCTGGATCGCGACATATGCGCCCGCCGATGGCCTTCCGACTTCCGAAGCGCGCCGCCTTTGGCGCGGCGCTGGCGCTGGCCCTTGCCGCGCCCTTCGGGGAAGCGCGCGCCGAAACCGCGCCGCCGGTCGCCATCGCGGCCCATAGCGAAGTCCAAGGCCGCCAGACCCGGCTTTCCTTCACCCTGCAATCCTGCGTCAAGACCGAGGCTTATCTCCTCGGCGCGCCGGCGCGCGCGGTCATGGACCTGCCCGAAGTCAATTTCCAGATCGATCCCGCCGCCGGCGCGGCGCGGCCCGTCGCGGCGAAACAGCGCCATTCTCATGCCCCGCCCCCGCCGACGGCCGGGCTGATCGCCTCATTCCGCTTCGGCCGCCTCGCGCCCGGCAAATCGCGCATCGTCGCCGACCTCACCGGCCCCGCCGAGATCGTCTCCGCCGGCTGCGTCGCGGTTCCCGGCGCCGCCGAACTCAACCTCGTCCTCGCCCCCTCGACCGACTCCGCCTTCAGGGCGGCGACCCGCGCCGGCGCGCGACGCCAGGCCCTCGCCGACACGCCGCCGCCGGCTTCCCCTGCTGCCGCTCCGCCGCCTTCGGACAAGCCAGTCGTCGTGATCGACCCCGGCCACGGCGGCGTCGACTCCGGCGCCTTGGGCCGGCATCACGCGATCGAAAAATTCATCGTGCTCGATTTCGCCAAGGTTTTGGGGGCCAAGCTCAACGCCAACGGCCATTATCGCGTCGTCTTCACCCGCGACGACGACACATTCGTTTCGCTCGGCGAAAGAACGCGTATCGCCCGCCGGCTCAACGCCGCCCTGTTCGTGTCGGTTCACGCCGATTCCCTGCGCAGCGCGGACGACGACGTCTCCGGCGCGACCATTTACACCGTCTCGGACCGCGCCTCCGACGCCGAGGCCGCGAAGATCGCCGAACACGAGAACATGGCCGATTCCTCGGCCGGCGAGGAAGCCAGGCAGGACGCCGGCGACGTCAACGACATCCTGCTCGACCTGACCCGGCGCGAGACCCGGGCCTTTTCCGGCGTCTTCGCGCGCTCGCTCGGCGAATATTTCAAGGTCGCGGCGCGGCTCAACAAGAATCCCCGGCGTTCGGCCGGATTCGTCGTGCTCAAGTCGCCGGATGTGCCTTCCGTCCTGCTCGAACTCGGCTATCTCTCCAACGCCAGGGACGTCGCCGATCTGAGTTCGCCCGACTGGCGCGACAAGGCTGCGACCCAGGTCGCCAAGGCGATTGACAGTTTCTTCGCCGAGCAGCGGCCGCCGGCCGCCGCAACCGCCCTTAAAGCGACACAAAGCGTCGGCAACTAGCATCCACTGCGATTCCGACCGCGACGCGCGCCGGCGCGGCGGGCGACGCCGGATTTGGCGCGCGGCCGGGCGAGGTGGTATAGGCGAAGGCTCGCTTGGCGAATCCGCGACAATCGGCTCGGCGCGCATTGGCAAGGCGTCGCGCGAAACGCCGCGAAAGGTGATGGCGAAAGGTGGTTGAATGCGTCTGATCGCCCGGTTCTTCGGCTTTCTCTTCGCGACGGGCGCGATTGTTTTCGTCGGCGGCGCGCTCGCGGCTGGCGTGCTGGTCTTCATCTATTCGAAGGACCTGCCGGACTATACCCAGCTCAAGAATTACGACCCGCCGATCATGACCCGCATCCATGCCGGCGACGGATCGATCCTTGCGGAATACGCCCATGAGCGCCGGCTTTATCTGCCCTCCTACGCCATTCCCAATCTGGTGAAGGAAGCCTTCATTTCGGCCGAGGACAAGAATTTCTACACCCATCACGGCATCGATCCGGAAGGCGTGGTGCGCGCCGTCATGGTCCTTGCCCAGGGCACGCGCCACATCCAGGGCGCCTCGACCATCACCCAGCAGGTGGCCAAGAACTTCCTTCTGACCAACGAGCGCTCGTTCGATCGCAAGATCAAGGAGGCCTTGCTGAGCCTGCGCATCGAGCAAGCCTATTCCAAGGACCGCATCCTCGAACTCTATCTCAATGAAATCTATCTCGGCCTCGGCAATTACGGCGTTGCCGCCGCCGCGCTGAACTATTTCGACAAATCGGTCAACGAGCTGACCCTGGCAGAGGCCGCCTATCTCGCCGGCCTGCCCAAGGCGCCGAACAATTACAACCCTTTCCATAACCGCGAGGCCGCGATCGCCCGACGCAACTACGTGATCGAGCGCATGGTCGAAAACGGTTACGCCACGCGCCAGGAGGGCGACGCGGCCATGGCCGAGCCGCTCAACGTCAATCCGCGCGTGCTCTCGCCCGACACGATGGAGGCCGGCTATTTCGCCGAGGAGGTCCGCCGCGAACTCGGCGACCGCTATGGCGACAAGAAGCTTTACGAGGGCGGCCTGTCGGTGCGCACGACCCTCGACCCCAAGATGCAGCTGATGGCGCGCAAGGCCCTGGTGGACGGGCTGGTCCGTTTCGACGAGGCCCATGGCTTTCACGGCCCGATCAAGCAGATCGACATCGGGTCCGACTGGGGCCAGGCGCTGGGGCAGGTTCCCGCGCTCCGCGACGTCGCGCCCTGGCGCCTCGCCGTCGTGCTGGAGTCCTCCGATACCGACGTGCGCATCGGCCTTCAGCCGCCGCGCGAGAAATCCGGCGACCTGTCCCCGCAACGCACGACCGGCGTGATCACGCCGGACGGCGCACGCTGGATTCGCAAGCGCCTGCGCCAGGCGCTCATCCCCGGCGACGTGGTCTATGTCGAGCCGATCGACGGCGCGCGCGACCAATATCGCCTGCGTCAGATCCCTGAGATTTCCGGCGCGCTGATCGCGATGGACCCCTATACCGGGCGCGTCTTCGCCATGGTCGGCGGCTTCTCCTTCGACCAGTCGTCCTTCAACCGCGCCATTCAGGCCTGGCGCCAGCCGGGCTCGTCCTTCAAGCCGATCGTCTATTCGGCGGCGCTCGACAATGGCTACACGCCCTCCTCGATCATCCTCGACGAGCCGATCGAGATCGTCCAGCCCAATGGCGAAGTGTGGCGGCCCAAGAATTTCGAGGAGGGCCATTACGGCCCGCACACCTTGCGCTATGGCGTCGAGCATTCCAAGAACCTGATGACCGTGCGGCTGGCGCGCGACATCGGCATGCCGCTGATCGCCGAATATGCGCGGCGTTTCGGCGTCTACGACAATCTGATGCCGGTGCTCTCCATGGCGCTCGGCACCGGCGAGACCACCCTGATGCGCATGGTCACGGCCTATTCGATGCTCGACAATGGCGGCAAGCGCATCAAGGCGACCCTGATCGACCGCATCCAGGACCGCCAGGGCCATACGATCTACCGCCACGACGACCGCGACTGCCTGGGCTGCGACGCCGACAATTTCGACGCCGCCAATCTGCCCAGGCTGGTGGACCACAGCGAACAGGTGATCGACCCGCTGACCGCCTTTCAGATGACCTCGATCATGGAAGGCGTGATCGATCGCGGCACCGGCGTTTCGATCAAGGTGCTGAACCGCCATCTCGCCGGCAAGACCGGCACCACCAACGACGCCAAGGACCTCTGGTTCGTCGGCTATTCGCCGGACCTCGTGGCCGGCGTCTATCTTGGCTTTGACAAGCCGCGCTCCACCGGCGAAAAGGCCCAGGCCGCGCTCTATGCCGCGCCGATCTTCCGCGACTTCATGAAAATGGCGCTCACCGGCAAGCCGGACACGCCCTTCCGCGTCCCGCCCGGCATCAAGCTGATCTCGGTCGATCTCCACACCGGCATGCGCTCCTCGGGCCAGGGCTCGATCATGGAGGCTTTCAAGCCCGGCACGGCGCCGCCCGACAGCTATAACGCCGGCGGCGAAGGCGGCGCGCCCGCCGCGAACGCGCCAGGCTCGGACGGCCAGGTGGGCTCCGGAACCGGTGGCCTTTACTGACGGCCATTTGACCCTTATCTGTGCCCTTCCCTTATAGAATCAGGAATCGTCATGCGTGCGGAAGCCGTGTCGCTCGTAGAGCAGATCAAGCAGTCGGTCGGGCTGCTGAGGAGGCATCTTTGACGTCGAGAACTCGACCCGCCGCCTCGCCGAACTGAACGCCAAATCCGAAGAGCCCAATTTCTGGGACCATCCCGAAAATGCGCAGAAACTGATGCGCGAGCGCACCGAGCTCGAGGATCGCCTCGGCGCGATGGAAAAGATGGAGCGCGATCTCGAGGACGCCATCACGCTCATCGAACTGGGCGAGATGGAAGGCGACGAATCCGCCGAACTCGAAGGGATCGGCCAGCTCAAAAGCATCCAGGCCGAGGCCGGACGCCGGCAGATCGAGGCCCTGTTCTCGGGCGAGGCCGACGCCAACGACACCTATATCGAAGTGCATTCCGGCGCCGGCGGGACGGAGAGCTGCGACTGGGCGCGCATGCTCGTGCGCATGTATGCGCGCTGGGCGGAGCGCCACAAGTTCAAGGTCGAATTGATCGAGGAAACGTCGGGCGACGAGGCCGGCGTCAAATCGGCGACTCTGCTGATCAAGGGCCATAACGCCCACGGCTGGGCCAAGACGGAATCGGGCGTGCACCGGCTGGTGCGCATTTCGCCTTTCGATTCCAACGCCCGCCGCCACACGAGTTTTGCTTCGGCGTGGGTCTATCCGGTGGTGGACGACAGAATCGATATCCAGATCAACGAAAACGACTGCCGCATCGACACTTATCGCGCGCAGGGCGCCGGCGGCCAACACATCAACAAGACCGATTCCGCGGTGCGCATCACCCATATTCCGACCGGCATCGTGGTGGCGTGCCAGATGGAGCGCTCGCAGCACAAGAACCGCGCCACCGCCTGGAACATGCTGCGCGCCCGACTCTATGAATTCGAACTCGAAAAGCGCGCGGCCGAGGCGGACAAGATCAACGCCGCCAAGACCGAGATCGGCTGGGGCCACCAGATCCGCTCCTATGTGCTCCAGCCCTACCAGATGGTGAAGGACCTGCGCACCGGCGTGGTCTCGGGCGCGCCCGACGACGTGCTCGACGGCGACATCGACGCCTTCATGGAGGCGGCGCTGGCCCAGCGCGTCTATGGCGGCGGGCCGGACAAGGTGGAGGACGTGGAATAAGGCGGCGCGCAAGACTGGCGCGTCGCTGCTTTGTCACCCCTCAAGCGCGGCGTAAAGCTCGTAGGCCGCGCGCATGTCCCTGAAGCGGGCCGCGCGGCGTTCGTAAGCTTCCTCGTCCCCGCCCCACAGGCGCCATTGGTGGTCCTCGTCCACATGGGCGGCCTGCCACGCCGCGTCCAACCCCAGCGCGCCCTCGACCAGCGCCAGCGCAATCAGGACGGAGCCGGTGAGCGTGGTCATCACATGGAGCGCGGCCAGACGCAGCGCGCCGTCGGGCTTTTCCGCCACGCGCGCGACGCGCTGTTCGATCAGAGCCAGGGTTTCGGCCGGCTGGGCGACGAACATCACGCCCTCGGCGCAAAGGAAGGGCGCGCGGAAAACCTCGCGGAAATAGCCGAGAATCGGCTCCCAGGCGGCGTTCTGCGCCGCGACCAGGTTTTCAGGCTCGCCGGCCCGGTAGCAGACGAGGTCGGAGCCCGCGAACTTGACGATTTCGGCCGCCGTCGCCGCCATGGCGCGGCTCACGCCGTCGAGCGCCGTATTGACCATGCGGGTGATCGGCATGTCGGCGGGGTCGATAAAATACCCTTGCCTGCGCCATTCCGCGGCAAGAGCCTCGGCGAGCGCCGGCGTCGGCGCGATCAGCGGCGCGCGCGCCGGGGTCAGGACCGGCTTGCCGTCGAGGGTCAGGGCAAATCCCCCCTCGCGCGCCTCGACGCCGACGTGCGAATAGAATTTTTTTGGCGGCGGGCGCTTGGAATCCTGCCGCGCCGCCTTGACCGGGTCGCGTTCGCCGGATGCGACGAAAAGCGCGCTCAGGTCGTCACGCATTGCAGGAACTCGTCGAGTTCGACGCGCAATTCGTCCAGATTGTTGACGATCCTCGCCGCGCCGGCCTTTGTCAGCCTGTCGTGGCGATGATAGCCCCAGCCGACGCCGATGGTATGAGCGCCGGCGTAATGCGCCATGTGCATGTCGAACACGGTGTCGCCGACCATGCAGGCTTCGCGCGCCGCGACGCCGGCTTCAGCAAGCGCGCGGTTGAACATGTCGGGCGCGGGTTTTGAGGGCGCGTCATCCGCCGTCTGCACCGTGGCGAACAGGCCATGCCAGCCGTAAGTCTCGAACAGGCGATCGACGCCGGCGCGCGACTTGCCGGTGGCGATGCCGAGCAGGCAGTCCTGGCGCTCCGACAACTCGCGCAGAAAATCCTGCATGCCAGGATAGGCCGGGCAACGGTCCTCGATTTTCGATTCGCCGCGCAATTGCATCCAGGCGTTCTTGTAAGCCTCGGCCAGCTCCTTGCTCGGCCCCCTGCCCTCGGTCAGCGCGTCAAAGGCTTCGACCAGCGACAGGCCGACGACCGACAGCGCCTTTTCGCGGGTCAGCGGCGCCTCCATGCCGAGCGCGGCGAAGGCCCGCCTCTGCGCCTCGACGATGCAGTTCTGGCTGTCGACCAAAGTGCCGTCGATGTCGAAAACTATGAGCTTCACAGCCGGTCTCCCTCGCCTGGCCCGCCTCACGCGGCGGAACCTGTCCTCGCATATCGTTATAATCCCGCCGAGGCGCAGCGCCAACCGAATCGACATCGAATCGACTCGCCATGCCGACGGGTCTCGTCGTCTGGGCAGGAATTGCCGGCACCGAAGAATATGGGCTCGCATGGGCGCGGATTGTGGTGGATAAGCCATTTCGGAAATGATTGGAGGCCGCTCTTGCAGCCCATTTACGATCCGCGCCTCGGCGATGTCGAAAGCGACTCGTCCAGCCCCAAGAAGCACTCGCTGCTTCTGCTTGCGGGCTCGCTTCTCGCCGAGATCAGCCTGCCGAAGCTGGTCGCCGCCTGGTTTCTGCTGATCGGCCTGCCCGGTCTTGTTCTCGGTGTGGCGCCGATTCTGGCGTCGATCTGGCTCGGTGAAGTCTTCGGCCAGGTCATGGCCTTGCAGGTCGAGGTCTGGTCGGCCCTGGTCCTCGCGGCGCTGGCCGCCTTGGCGCTTTTTTCGTCACGTCGGCTGTTCCGCATGGCCGAGCACAGTTTCTGGTCGCTCAACGCGCTCGCCGTCCAGCCTTTTTACGCGATGTGCCGCGAGGGGCTTCGCCAGCTGGTCGAAGGAAAGCTCGCGCCGGGAAGCGCGAAACTGCCGTTGGCGCGCTCGGCAGCCGCCATGGTCGCGGGCCTGCTGATCAGCGGCGTCGCGCTGCTGGCTCTGGTCAAGGTCTGGCCCACGACGCTTTTCATTGGCGATTTCGCCCTTCTGGATGCGCCGCGGCGGCTGGCCCGGGCGGCTTTCGCCAACAGCGCCGCCCTGGTCGGCGCCTATGTCGCCGTCGCCGCGCTCGGCTGGGGAATAGCCGACGCGACCATGGACCAGCCGCGCGATCTGGACATTTTCGACCCGCCGCCGGCTGATGGCGACGTCTGGCGCATCGTCCACCTCTCCGACATTCACGTCGTCGGCGAGCGCTACGGCTTCCGCATCGAAAGCGGCCGGGCGGGGCCTCGCGGCAACGAGCGGCTGCAGCAGGTTTTCGAGCGGCTCGAAGTTTTGCACGCGGAAGCGCCGCTGCATGCGATCCTGATCACCGGCGACGTCACCGACGCCGGCCTCTCCAGCGAATGGGCCGAATTTTTCGATATTGTCGCGCGCCATCCCGCCCTCGCCGGACTGATCGCGATCGCGCCGGGCAATCATGATCTCAATATCGTCGACCGCTCCAACCCGGCGCGGCTCGACCTGCCGATGAGCCCGGTCAAGCGCCTGCGCAAATTGCGCGTTCTTGCCGCCATGGGCGACGTCCAGGGGGAGCGCGCGCGCGTCGTCGATCCCGTTGGCGGCCGTCTGGGCGGCAGTCTGTCGGCGGCGCTCGCGCCGCATCGCCGCGCCATCGAGTCATTCATGGACGAGGGCAGGCCGGTCTTCTCGGCGGAATTGTCGGATGTCTGGACCCGCGCCTTTCCGCTGGCGATCGCGCCGGAACGCGACGACGGGCTCGGACTCATCCTGCTGAACTCCAACGCCGACACCCATTTCTCGTTCACCAACGCTTTGGGGATGATCTCGTGGGAACAGGCCCGCGCCATCAATGCGGTCATGGCGCATTATCCCCGGGCGCATTGGGCGATCGGCCTGCATCACCATCTGGTGGAATATCCGCGCCCGGCCAAGGCGATGTCGGAGCGCATCGGCACGGCGCTGATCAACGGCGCCTGGTTCGTCCGCCGGATGCAGGCTCTGGCGGGCCGCGTGGTCGTGATGCACGGCCACCGGCACATCGACTGGGTCGGCGAATGCGGCGGGCTTCGCATCGTCTCGGCGCCGTCGCCGGTCATGACGCGGCCTGACGGCGGCCCGCCCCATTTCTATGTGCATCGGCTGGCGGTGGGCGCGGATGGCAGGCTGAAACTGCTTCGGCCCGAGCGGATCGAACTCGACGGACCCGTCCCGCTCCCCGCCTGACCGAAGAAGCGCGCCATCTGCGCGAATCGTCCTCCGCAGGGAATTACAGCGCATCATTGCCACGATCCGGCGAATGGAATCGCCAGCCCGACGCGAACCTTCTTGACCCTTGCGCGACGCGGCGCCGGCGCCCAAATTCTTATGGGGGGATGTCCAACCCGCGAGGCCCAGATGACCGAGGTTTCCCTGCACGCCAGCCCGCAAGCGCCCGCGCCGACCCGCCGAGATTTCCTTTTTGTCGCCACCGGCGCCTTCGCCGCCGTGGGAACGGCGGCGGCGATCTGGCCGCTGATTGCGGAAATGTCGCCCGACGCCCGGACCATCGCCGCCGGGGCGCCGTTCGATGTCGATATTTCTTCCGTCGCGCCGGGCCAGCAGATTTCGGTGCTGTGGCGCGGCCATCCGGTCTTCGTCGTCAACCGGCCGGCGGCGGCGCTGGCGACGCTCAAGGATTCGGCCCTGGTCGCGAATCTGCGCGATCCGGATTCGTCGGTCGTGCAACAGCCGCCCTACGCGCGGAACTGGCATCGTTCGCTCGATCCGCAATGGTTCATCGTGGTCGGCGTCTGCACCCATCTCGGCTGCATTCCGATCTTCGAGCCCAACAAGGACCAGCAGGGCCCGGGCTGGCCGGGCGGCTATTTCTGCCCCTGCCACGGTTCGAAATACGACCTTGCCGGCCGCGTCTACCAGAACGTTCCGGCGCCTTATAATCTGCCGGTCCCGCCCTATCGCATGGTCAACGCCAAGACGCTGCGCCTCGGCGAAAATCCGCCGGGCCAGACTTTTTCCTTCGACGAGGTCGTCCAGCTCTGATCGGGGCGGAAAAACCCTGTTCGCCGCCCGGATTTTCCGGGCGGCCGATATTTTCAAATCCGCGTCGCTTGACTAGATTAGCTTGGTAAAACCGTCCGCCGATCAAGAGCGGGCGCGGAGGAAGCGTCAATGACCACTGCCCAGCTCGCCAAGGGCTCGCCAATTTCCTGGGCCGCCTGGGCCCTTGTCGCGCTCGTCGGCGCCTTTTCGCTCGGAACGATCGCGCTCCATCGCGGCGAAACCATCAACGCGCTGTGGCTGGTGACGGCGGCGGTCTGCGTCTATCTGATCGCCTTCCGCTTCTACAGCCTGTTCATCGCGCAAAGGGCGCTGGGCCTCGACGACTCGCGCGTGACGCCGGCAATGCGGCGCAACGACGGGCTCGATTACGTGCCGACCGACAAATATGTGCTGTTCGGCCATCATTTCGCGGCCATCGCCGGCGCCGGCCCGCTGGTCGGCCCGGTGCTCGCCGCGCAGATGGGCTATCTTCCCGGCACGCTGTGGCTGCTGGTCGGCGTGGTCTTCGCCGGCGCGGTGCAGGATTTCACCGTGCTGTTCATTTCCACCCGCCGCGACGGGCGCTCGCTCGGCGATCTCATCAAGACCGAAATGGGCGTGGCCGCCGGGTTGATCAGCCAGGTCGGCATTCTCGCCATCATGGTCATCCTGCTCGCCGTGCTGGCTCTGGTGGTGGTCAAGGCGCTCGCCGGCAGCCCCTGGGGAACTTTTACCGTCGCCTCGACCTTGCCGATCGCGCTGCTGATGGGCGTCTATAATCGCTTCATCCGCCCCGGCCGGATCGCCGAAATGTCGCTCATCGGCTTTGCCCTGCTGCTGCTTGCCATCGTCTATGGCCAGACGGTCAGCCAGAGCCCGACGCTTGGCCCGCTCTTCACCTTCAAGGGCGACCAGCTGGCGTTGATGCTGATCGCCTATGGCTTCGTCGCCTCGGTCCTGCCGGTGTGGCTGCTGCTCGCGCCGCGCGATTATCTCTCGACCTTCCTCAAGATCGGAACGATCCTCGCGCTTGCCGTCGGCATCGCCATCGTGCGGCCGGAGCTGCACATGCCGGCGGTGACCAAATATATCGACGGAACCGGCCCGGTGTTCAAAGGGGCCTTGTTCCCCTTCCTGTTCATCACCATCGCCTGCGGCGCCGTCTCCGGCTTCCACGCCCTGATCTCCTCGGGCACGACGCCGAAAATGGTCATGAGCGAGAGCGAGATCCGCACGATCGGCTATGGCGCGATGCTGATGGAAAGCGCCGTCGGCGTGATGGCGCTGATCGCCGCGACCCTGCTTCAGCCCGGCGTCTATTTCGCCATGAATTCGCCGGCTGGACTGATCGGGACCACCACCGCGCAGGCCGCGCAGACGATCTCGTCCTGGGGCTTCGTCGTCACCCCCGACATGTTGGCCGCCACGGCAAAAGAGGTGGGCGAAAACACCATTCTGTCGCGCGCCGGCGGCGCGCCGACCCTCGCGGTCGGCATGTCGGAAATCCTGTCCGGCTTCCTCGGCGGATCGGCGGCCAAGGCCTTCTGGTATCATTTCGCGATTCTGTTCGAGGCTCTGTTCATCCTGACCACGGTGGACGCCGGCACCCGCGTCGCCCGCTTCATGATCCAGGATCTTCTGGGCCATTTCGTTCCCGTGTTGGGGCGGACCAAAAACTGGGGCGCCAATATTGCGGCCACCGCGCTCGCCGTCGCCGGCTGGGGCTATTTCCTTTACCAGGGCGTGGTCGATCCGCTCGGCGGCATCAATACCTTGTGGCCGCTGTTCGGCATCGCCAACCAGATGCTGGCGGCGATTGCGCTCATTCTTTGCACCGCCGTGCTGTTCAAGATGAAGCGCGAACGCTACGTCTGGGTCACGATTCTGCCGACGGTCTGGCTGATCGTCTGCACCCTGACCGCCGGCTGGCAAAAACTGTTCGACGCCGATCTGGCGATCGGCTTCCTTGCCGCCGCGCGGAAATTCTCCGACGCCCTGGCGCAGGGCAAGTTGCTGGCGCCGGCCAAGACGGTCGAGGACATGCATCGCGTGATCACCAATACTTATGTGGACGCGGGGCTAACCGCGATCTTCATTGCCGTGGTCCTCGCCATGATGGCCGCCGGCTTCGTCACGATCCGCAGGGCCCATGCCGACCCGCGCGTCACAACCAGGGAGGTGGGCGATGATCTGCCCGGATTGCAGCCCGTCAAGGCTTAAGAATCTGGGGCGCAAATTGCGCCAGACGGCGTCCCTGATGATCGGCCAGCCCGATTACGAGACCTATCTGGCGCATTGGCGGCAGTTCCATCCCGGCGAGACGCCGATGACCCGGTTGGAGTTCTTCCGTAATCGCGAAGATCGCCGCTACGGCGGCGGCGTCTCGACCGGAGGATTCAGGTGCTGCTGAGCCTGCGGCGGCCTGTTCCGGGGCGCGCTGGCCTGCCCCGTGGCGGCGTCGCCTGACGCCTGGGACGCGTCCTGCGCCAATGCGCATGCCAAACGCCGGCGGCGGCCGCAACGAAAATGAAGAATGTCCGCATTGTCGGGAAGGAGAACGGCAAAGCCGAACTTGGCGGCGAAACCGCGTTCGACAACAAGTGACCGGCGCGCGGCCGGCCGGGGCCGGACAAGGCGAGACCGGGTCGTTCCGCGCAGACGCGGCCGCCCCTTAATCCTGGTCCACGGCTCCCGCACGCCAAACATTCGCCCGGTGCGCCGCGCGATTGACCGCCGAAACCAAGGCTATTCGTCAAGCAGGAGCCACGAAACCCTTGGTATTGATATGGGTCATGGACGTTCTCACCGCCCGACTTATGCTCGGTTGCGTATAAAATGGCAACGTCAGCTTGAGGTTCAAGTGAATCATCACGACCGTAAAATCCTGCACGCCTTCTTCGTCCATCCCATCAGCACCAATATCGACTTCAAGGACGCGGAACACGCCTTGGCCGCGCTCGGCGCGGAGCTGGACGCGAAGAGCGGCAACCGGGTCGAGGTGACCCTCAGAGGCCAGAAAATCACGCTTCACCGCAACCATCACAGCCTGACCAAGGACGACGTGACGCAAGTCCGGAAGTTCCTGGAAGGCTGCGGCGTAACGGCCGAAGCCTTTCCCGGCTGATCCCGTCGCAGGGCGCCTTTCGCCGCGCCGGACCGGCAAAATCATTGGCCCCGCCCGCAAGGTCGGGGTCAATTTTCACGGGTGGCGCGTGACGTCGGGCCGAGACGCGGCGTCAAGCACAGGAACTTTGAAGCTCGACCTTCGCGCGGTTGGCGGCGATCAGGCTCGCGGCCTCCTCCTCGCGGACGGGACGGCCGACGTAATGGCCCTGGACGACATTGCAGCCAAATTCGCGCAGCAGATCGAACTGCTCCCGGCTTTCGACGCCTTCGATCGCGCAACTCAGCTTCAGAGTGTCGCACAAGTTGATCACGGACTTGACGATGTCGCGCGCGGCCGGGCTGGCGTGCATTTCGTGAACGAAACTGTGGTCGATCTTGACCCGGTCCACCGGCAGGCGGTGGATGTATGAGAGGCTGGAATAGCCGGCGCCGAAATCGTCGAGCGAAATTTTCACGCCAAAGGCCTTGAGCTGCTCGAACGCCCGCGCGGCGCGATCGAAATCGGCGACGAGCGCGGTTTCGGTGACTTCGATCTCCAGCCGGCCGGGATCGAAGCCGCTGCTTTCGATGAGGGCGATGAGCTGGTTCAACGACCTGACCGAGACGAGATCGCGCGTTGAAAGATTGCAGCTCAAGCTGACGTCATCCGGCCATCTCCGCGCCGCGGCGATCGCCTTCCGCATAACGACCCGGGTGATCTGATGGATGGTTTCGGTGCGCGCCACAATCGGGATGAAAAGCTCCGCCGGCACGGCGCCGAGCTCTGGACTGATCCACCGCGCCAGCGCTTCAAAACCGATAATTCGCTCGGACCAGACATCCAGCAGCGGTTCGAACTCAACAGAAATTTCCTTGTCGAGATCGGCGTTGCGCAAGGCATGCTGGATCCGCGCGTTGAGCAGCATCTTGCTTTCGTGCTCGGGCGCGAACAGAACGGGCTCGCCGGGTCGATGCTGCTTGCCGAAATAGAGCGCGTAATCCGCACGCTCATAAAGCCGATGCGCGTCCATCGCGTCCAGCGGATAACGGGCGAAACCGATTGACGCCGACAGGCCGCCGCTGAATTCGGTCAGATTCATCGGCGCCTTGAGTGTGGCGCAGATCTCGGAGCCCAGCTGGAGAATGTCGAAATCGCTCGGGGCGCCGCGCAGGAACAGCGCGAATTCATCGCCGCCGAGACGCGCAATGGTCCTCCCGCCGCCGGCAAAAAGCTCGAGCCGCGCGGCGCACTCCCTGAGCACGCGATCGCCAATGGCGTGGCCATAGAGGTCGTTGATCGGTTTGAACTCGTCGAGATCGATGACTCCGACGACCAGGCCGCCCCCGCTCAATTCGGCGCCGATCGCGCGTTCGAGGCGCTCGAAGAATTCGCGCCGGTTTGGCAGGCCGGTCAGGCTGTCGGTGTTCGCCAGCAGCCGGTTCTCATTGGCCAGATCGGCCGAGCGCAGTTGCGCATCCACGAGCTTGGTCAGATCGCGCGCAGAACCGGCCAAGATATAGCCGAAGAACAAGGCGAACATCAGGAGGTTGACCGCCATGAGGCTGGTGTCGCCGGCGCCGAATGTGGGCAGAAGCAGCAGGTAAATCGGCACGCCGGTCGCGGAGAGCCCCAGCGCCACGCGCGGCAGATGCGCGAGCGTGAAGCCCGACACGAAATTGGTGATGATCACCATGAAGACCAGTTCGATGCGGAGCCGTTCGTCGCCAAACGAAAACAAAGTCAGGGTCCAGATCATGTAGCCCAGGGCGAAAACGATCGCGAAGCGATGGGCGGATTTAAGCATCGCGCCCGCCCGCTCCGGATCGATCTTTTTGCCGCGCCCGGAAACCCAGAAGACAGCGTGAATGAGTTCGGCCAAAGCGAGCAGCGATGGCGCGCCATAGGTCAATTCAGGCGGCGCGACCCGCGAAAACATGGCCGAGATTGTCAGGACGTTGAAGCCGAGAACGCTGTAGAGCAGAGGCAGATGCGCCTCGAGCTGGGACAGCCGGGCCTTGTCAAGCTCCTTCTGCAGGCGAGAGGTGGGATTAAGCTTCGAAGACCAGGGAAAATTCGGCAAAATCAACATTTCGGAATACTCGATCGCGTGGGGCCGCAGGCAAAGACGAACGCGTTTAATTATGCGTCGCCTTTATCGGATAATGCCGCTGCGTTAACCTGAGCCTCGCCGAAAGGATCGAATTTGAGGAATTACGGTTCAGTCCTTGACAAAAAAATGAAAAGGCCTTCCGCACGTGGCGAAAGGCCTTTAAATTCAACAGGAAAGAAAATTAGCGCTTCATTCACAATGGAATGTTGTCGTGCTTTTTCCAGGGGTTTTCCAGCTCCTTGTGGCGCAGCAGGGCCAGCGCCCGCGCCACGCGCTTTCGGGTGCCGAAGGGCTGGATCACCTCGTCGATATAGCCGCGCTCGGCGGCGACGAAGGGTGACAGGAAGCGGTCTTCATATTCCTTGGTCCGCTCGGCGATCTTGTCCGGGTCGCCGATGTCCTGGCGGAAGATGATCTCGACCGCGCCCTTGGCGCCCATCACCGCGATCTGGGCGGTGGGCCAGGCATAGTTGATGTCGCCGCGCAGATGCTTCGAGGCCATGACGTCATAGGCGCCGCCGAAAGCCTTGCGGGTGATGACGGTGACCTTGGGCACGGTGGCTTCGGCATAGGCGAACAACAGCTTGGCGCCGTGCTTGATCAGGCCGCCATATTCCTGCGCGGTGCCGGGCAGGAAGCCGGGCACGTCGACGAAAGTGACGATCGGAATGTTGAAGGCGTCGCAGAAGCGCACGAAACGGGCGGCCTTGCGCGAGGCGTCGGAATCGAGCACGCCGGCGAGCACCAGCGGCTGGTTGCCGACGATTCCGACGGTGCGGCCCTCGAAACGGCCGAAGCCGACCACGATGTTCTTGGCGTGGGCCTGCTGGATTTCGAAGAAATCGCCCTCGTCCACCACTTTCGTGATCAGCTCCTTCATGTCGTAGGGCTTGTTCGGATGGTCCGGGATCAGCGTGTTCAGCGACATGTCGTAGCGGTCGCTGTCGTCGAAGGTCGGCCATTCCGGAACCTCGTCGGTGTTCGACGACGGCAGGAAGTCGATCAGGCGGCGCATCTGCAGCAGCGCCTCGACGTCATTGTCATAGGCCTTGTCGGCGATCGAGCTTTTGGTGGTGTGGACCGAGGCGCCGCCGAGTTCTTCCGCCGTGACGGTCTCGTTGGTGACCGTCTTCACCACGTCGGGGCCGGTGACGAACATATAGCTCGTGTCCTTGACCATGAAGATGAAGTCGGTCATGGCCGGCGAATAGACGTCGCCGCCGGCGCAGGGGCCCATGATCACCGAAATCTGCGGGATGACGCCGGAGGCCAGCACATTGCGCTGGAACACCTCGCCATAGCCGCCGAGCGCCGCCACGCCTTCCTGGATGCGGGCGCCGCCGGCGTCGAACAGGCCGATGATCGGCGCGCGGTTGCGCAGGGCCATGTCCTGGATTTTTATGATCTTTTGCGCGTGGGTCTCGGACAGAGAGCCGCCGAGAACCGTAAAATCCTTGGCGAAGACATAGACGACGCGGCCGTTGATCGTGCCCCAGCCGGTGACCACGCCGTCGCCCGGGATCTTTTCGCCCTTGTCCATGCCGAAATCGACGCAGCGATGCTGCACGAACATGTCGAATTCCTCGAACGACCCGTTGTCGAGCAGCAGCTCGATGCGCTCGCGGGCGGTGAGCTTGCCGCGCTTGTGCTGGGCGTCGATGCGCTTCTGGCCGCCGCCGAGACGCGCGCCCTCACGGCGCTGGTCGAGGCCTTCGAGGATGTGCTTCATGGATTTATCCCGCTTCGCTGGCGGAGTTTTTCGGCTCCGCGGCAAAATATCGAGCGGGTTTAGCATGGCTTTCGGGGGGCCGGAACCCGCCAGATGACGAAGGGATGAAATCCATTCGGCTAATATTTGCGCCTCAGGCTTGTTCCCGAAGCAGCCCGGCGACGAAATCCTCGACGCTGGCGGCGACGCGCGGGCGGCGCAGCCGTTCGGCGCGCACGATCGCCAACAGGTCGTCGAAGGTCTGCTGGATGTCGTCGTTGACCAGCACATAATCATATTCGGCCCAGCGGCCAATCTCGTGCCGGGCGTTGTCGAGCCTTTTCAGGATGACGTCCTGGCTGTCCTCGGCGCGCCGCTCCAGCCGCGCCCGCAATTCGCGCATCGACGGCGGCAGGATGAAAATGGTGACGACGTCGCGCGGCGCTTTCTCGCGCACCTGCTGCGCGCCCTGATAATCGACATCGAACAGGACGTCGCGGCCCCGCTCCAGGATCGCCTCGACGGGGCCGCGCGGCGTGCCGTAGAAATTGCCGTGGACCTCGGCGTGCTCCAGCAATTCGCCGGCGTCGCGCCGCCGCACGAATTCGGCGTGATCGATGAAATGATAATGAATGCCGTCGGCCTCGCTGGAGCGCCTTTTGCGGGTCGTCAACGAAATGGACAGCGTCAGGTCCAGCTCTTTCTTCTGGAGCAGCATGCGCGTCAACGTGGTCTTGCCTGCCCCCGAAGGCGAGGAAAGTATCAGTATAAGCCCGCGGCGACCCACATATTCCGTATCCATTTTCTACTCTATCTTTCGTTTCTACTCGATATTTTGCGCCTGTTCACGCAATTGCTCTACTTCGACTTTTATTTCAAGGCCGATCGTCGTCAAGGCTGCATCGTTCGATTTGGCGCAGAGCGTATTGGTCTCGCGGCCAAATTCCTGGGCGAGGAAATCGAGCCTGCGGCCGACCGCGCCGCCTTCGGCGAGCAGCTTGCGCGCGGCGGAAACATGGGCGTGGAGCCGGTCGATTTCCTCGCGTATGTCGGCCTTGGCCGCCATCAGAACCGCCTCCTGGTGCAGCCGCGCCTCATCGAGGCGGCCGCTTTCCATGATCAGGGCGACGGCCGCGCGCAGTTTTTCGCGCACAGCCTCTGGATGGCGCGCCGGAGAGGCGTCGGCGGCCTTGGCGAGATCGGAGATGCGATCGAGCCGCTGGTGAAGCGCCGCCGCCAGCATCGCCCCCTCGCCCGCCCGCATCGCCGTAAGCTGGCGCAAGGCGTTTTCCAGGCCTTTCAGAATATTGTCCTGCGCCGCCTCGCGCTCGGCCTCGCCCTCCTCGACCTCCACCGTCTCGATCACGCCGCGCACGGCGAGCAGGCCATCGAGGCTTGCCGGCGCGATATGGGCGGGCCTTTCGAGGGCGGCCAGGGACTCCATCAGTTCGGCGAGCAGATCGCGGTTGAGCCGCGCCGTGACGACCGAGATCTCGCGGGTGACGGCGAGAGTGGCGTAACAGGCGCCGCGCGACAAAACATTGGAAATCGTGGTCCGGACAGGCTTTTCGAGGGCGTCGAAGCCGGGCGGAAGGCGAAGGCGCAAATCGAGCCCCTTCGAATTCACCGTCTTGATTTCCCAGCTCCACCGGTAGGGCGCGGAAAAGCCCGCCTCGCGGGCGAAGCCCGTCATGCTCGAGATGGTCATGCCAAAATCCTGTCCGCCGGCCAAAATCCCGTCCACCGGCGCTGGAACGCCCGATCGGGATCAAACGGAGTTTGCTCGGCTATAGCAGGATTCGTGGTCGAAAGCGCGGCTAATTCGGCGACCGGGCCTGGAGCGGGGGCTGGGCCGGAGTTTTGGGCTGGGCGCGGGTCTGGGAATGGGAATTGGAATGGGCCTTGGCTTTGGCCTTCGCCTTTTTCGCGGTCGACTTTGTCGCGGTGGTCTTGGCCGCGGCCCTGGTCTTGGCGGCCTCCGCCTCCGGGTCCGGAAGATCGACGGTCTGGGCGTTGTTGAGGTCCCAGTTCTTTTCGCGCAGGGGATCGAGGGCCGTCCCCGCGGCCGCGTCGAAAATGCGCGGCTTGCCGTTGGGCGCGGCGTTGACGACGACGCCGGCGTAGCCCAGAGGGCCGCCAACGCCGCTGGTTTCGACCGCCTCGGCCGGACCGTCGAGATCGCCCTGCGCCGCCGCCCGGTGCGCCGACGACGCGCCGAATCCCGGCCGCAGGCCCGGGCTGGGATCGTCCACCGGTCCGTCGAGTTCGTTTTCGGCGCGCGTGATCCCGCCCATTTCCACGTCGCCGAGCGCGGTGAATTGCGGCGACGCCCGCGTCGCCCCGCGCGCCGGATCGAAATCGACGACCCGACGCGGCGGCGGCGGCGCGCCCGGCATCAGCGGCGCGACGCGCGCGATCATCATGGGATCGGGACGCAGGCTCGGTCGCAGCGGCTCGATGTCGTGGCGGGCGGCGAATTCGGGGGCGCTGGGCGACGCCCCGAACGCCCGGCGCCGAGCGTTCGCGGAGCGGCTGGCCGAAGCGCCTGGCGCCTCGGCTCGATAGTCCCGCTCGATCCCTCGCCAGTTCCGAACATCGCGGGCGCCAGCGTCGAGCAGTTTCGAAAGGACCAAATTCGAACGGACCAAATTCGAAAGGGCCAAATTCGAAAGGACCAATTTCGAAAGGACTTGGCCGCCAGCGCCGTCGGCGGTGAGATAAAGCTTGCGCGCGCACCCGGCGAATTTCGACGGGACGGAAGCGGCGCCGCGCTCCCGCGCCGGCGCAAGCTCGGAATGGTCGTCATGGCCCGCCGGCGCAGTCGGCGCGCCCGGCGCGCCCGGTGCCGCCGCCTTGTTGTTCTGCTCGATCTCGCGCAAATGCTGGACATTGCGATTATGCGCGCCGAGCGTATCCGAAAAGACATGGCCGCCCGTCCCGTCGGCGACGAAATACAGGGCGCTGCTTTGCGCCGGATTGGCGACCGCCGCAAGCGAGGCGCGGCCGGGATTGGCGATCGGCCCCGGCGGCAGGCCCTCGATCACATAGGTGTTATAGGCGTTCTGGGATTCGACGTCGGCGTGGGTCAGCGGACGCCCGAGCGCGCCCTTGCCGCCAACCAGCCCGTAAATGATGGTCGGATCGGATTGCAGCCGCATATGCTTGCGCAGCCGGTTCAAAAACACCGCCGCGACCAGCGGACGCTCGTCCGGCTTGCCGGTCTCCTTTTCGACGATCGACGCCAGAGTGACCATCTCGTAGGGCGAGGTCAGCGGCAGAGCCGGGGCGCGGCTGCGCCAGATCGAATCGACTAGCTGCTTCTGGTCGCGCTCCATTTTCAGCAGCAGCTTGTCGCGCCGGTCGCCGCGATGGAACTTGTAGGTCTCCGGCAGCAGCGCGCCTTCGCGCGGAACCTCGTGGATGTCGCCGGCCAGCAGGTCGTCCTGGCGCAGGCGCTCGACTGCCTCCTCGCTGGTCAGGCCCTCGGGGATGGTGATCGCGTGCAGGATCGCCTTGCCCGAGACCATGAGGTCAATCACGTCCTGAACCGTGGCGCCCTGTTTGAAGAGATATTCGCCGGCCTTCATCCGCGAACGGGCGCCTTCGACCAGCAACGCGACCCTGAACAGCAGCGGCGATTTCGATCACCCCCTGCATCTGCAATTCGTCGACGATCTCGTCGGAATCGGAGCCTTGTTCGATATAGACCACCTTGTCCGCGGGCAGCGGGCCGGGCGCGCGCGCCGCACGGTCGGCCAGCACCACGCCGACGCCGAGGAGAAAGGCCGCCGCGAGCAGGAAAGACAGGAAGCCCGAGATCAGGCCGAGCCGCGAAGTCCGGCGCTTCCTTTCCGGCGGCGGCGCAGCGTCGCGACGCGTCGCACCCGGCGAACCCGGCGCGCCGCGCTGGCTGTACAGGCTTGCGCCCGATCCGCCCGGACGCGCCGACTGGGGCCGTTCCCCGCCAGCCGGCTCGGTTCCTCGCGGTTGGTCCGTCATAGGCGCCTCGCGCTAGGCCGCTTGCGCGGCGATCCTCACCGGCAGTTTGCCGGAATTTATGGCGAAATCGGGATCGATCAGGGAAAACGCCGCATGATGAGCGAAGCGTTGGTCCCGCCGAAGCCGAAGGAATTGGACAGCACGACGTTGATTTCGCGGGCCCTCGGCTTGTGCGGCACGAGATCGATCGCGCTTTCGAAGTCCGGATTGTCGAGATTGAGGGTCGCCGGCGCGATCTGGTCGCGCATGGCGAGAATCGAGAAGATCGCCTCCACCGCGCCGGCGGCGCCGAGCAGATGGCCGACCGAACTCTTGGTGGAGGACATCGAAATCTTGCTCGCGGCGTTGCCAATAACCCGCTCCACCGCGCGCAGTTCGATGCCGTCCGCCATGGTGGAAGTGCCGTGGGCGTTGACGTAATCGATGTCGGCGGCGGCGAGTCCGGCGCGCTTGATCGCCGCCTGCATGCAGCGAAAGGCGCCGTCGCCGTCTTCGGAGGGCGCGGTGATGTGGAAGGCGTCGCCCGACATGCCATAGCCGATGACCTCGGCATAGATGCGGGCGCCGCGCGCCTGGGCGTGTTCGAGCGATTCCACCACGACGCAGCCGGCGCCCTCGCCCATGACGAAGCCGTCGCGGTCGCGGTCGTAAGGCCGGGAAGCCGCCTTGGGATTGTCGTTATAGGCGGTCGCCAGCGCCTTGCAGGCTGCGAATCCGGCGATGCCGATGCGGTTGCAGGCCGATTCGGCGCCGCCCGCCACCATCACCTCGGCGTCGCCCAGCGCAATGATCCGCGCCGCGTCTCCTATCGCATGGGTGCCCGTCGAGCAGGCGGTGACCACCGCGTGGTTCGGGCCCTTCAGCCCATGCATGATCGAGACCTGTCCGCCGATGAGATTGATCAGCCGGCCGGGCACGAAGAAGGGAGACACCCTGCGGGCGCCCTTTTCGTGCATGGTGATCGAGGTTTCATAGATGCCGCCCAGGCCGCCGATGCCGGAACCGATCAGCACGCCGGTTTCGATCTGCTCCTGATAGGTCTTGGGCGCCCAGCCGGCGTCCTTGAGCGCCTGGGTCGCCGCGGCGACGCCAAAAATGATGAAATCGTCGACCTTGCGCTGTTCCTTGGGCTCCATCCAGTTGTCTGGATTGAAGGCGTCCGGCGCGCTGTCCGGCTTGCCCTTGCGGGGAACCTGCATGGCGATCTTGCAGGCGATGTCGGAAACGTCGAAGCCTTCGATCGCCCCTGCGCCACTTTCGCCCGCCAGCAGGCGCTTCCAGGTCTCCTCCACGCCGCACGCCAGCGGCGACACCATGCCCAATCCGGTTATGACGACCCTGCGCATAGGCTCCCTCGGGCTTCACTCGGCGGCGCGCGGGGCGAGAAGGCCTCCGTCGCGGCCGATCCAGCTTTCGAGCCGCCTCACACGGCTCGTGTCCAGCATTTGCGCCGCATGAAGCGGCGCCTTCCCTGTTTTTTCTTGCGACGCATGAAGCGGCGCTTTTCCGGTTTTTCTTGCGCCGCATGAAGCGGCGCTTGCAACATCAATCGCGCGCGCCCGACCCTAGCCGGACGCGCGCGAAATTTTCTTTCCTGGCCGGGCTCAGCCCTGAGCCGTGGCCTTTTCCAGGAATTTCACGGCGTCGCCGACGGTCACGATGGACTCGGCCGCGTCGTCCGGAATCTCCACCCCGAATTCTTCCTCGAAAGCCATGACCAGCTCGACCGTGTCCAGCGAATCGGCGCCCAGATCGTCGATGAAATTCGCGCTGTCGACCACCTTGTCGGGCTCGACGCCGAGATGTTCGACGACAATCTTTTTTACGCGCTCGGCGACATCGCTCATTTTGATTTCCTCATTATCTCGAACAGACGGCGCGCCAGACCCTTGTCGGGGGCGCGCGGGGAGTTACGGATCCGGCGACGCGAGAATTTCTGCGCTGCAGCGAAATTTCACACGTTGGAACGTACAAACCGAGGCTTGCTAACACACTTCGGTCACGATTGCGAGACCCATATGCGCCGCGGGACGCCGCATACGCGCCTTGGCCGCAACTCTCTCAAATCATTGCCATTCCGCCGTTGACATGCAGCGTCTGGCCGGTGACGTAGGCGCCCTCCGAACTCGCCAGATAGACGCAGGCCGCGCCGATATCCGCGCCGTCCCCAAGATGGCCCGCGGGAATTGTCGCCAGAATGGCCTCTTTCTGCTTGTCGGTCAGCGCATCGGTCATCGGGCTGGAGATGAAGCCGGGCGCGACGCAATTCACCGTGATATTGCGCGAGGCGAGCTCGGCGGCGAGCGACTTGGTCATGCCGATCAGGCCCGCCTTGGAGGCCGCGTAATTGGCTTGGCCGGCGTTGCCGAGGACGCCGACCACCGAGGCGATGTTGATGATCCGGCCATGGCGGCGCTTCATCATGCCCCTGAGCGCGGAGCGCGACAGGCGGAAGGCGGAGGTCAGGTTGACGTTGAGGACGGTGTCCCAGTCCTCGTCCTTCATCCGCATGAACAGGCCGTCGCGAGTCACGCCGGCGTTGTTGACCAGAATGTCCAGCGGCCCGGCCAGCGCCTCGGCCTCGGGAACGAGTTTTTCCACCGCTTCCTTGTCGGACAGATTGCAGGGCGCGACGAAGGCGCCCTCGCCCAGTTCCCCGGCCAGGGCTTCCAGAGCGTCGCGGCGGGTGCCCGACAGCACGACCTTCGCGCCCTGCCGATGCAGCGCGCGAGCTATTGCCGAGCCGAGCCCGCCGCTGGCGCCGGTGACCAGCGCGACGCGATTATTCAGATCAAACATCAACCACTCCGCGCAAGTAATTAACCTTTAAGGGAAAAACTCTCGACCTCCGCCGGGACGCCGACATTGAGCGACCGCGCGCCTTCCGCCGTGCGCTTGACCAGTCCGGCCAGCACCGTTCCGGCGCCGATTTCGACGAACAGATCGACGCCTCGGCCGCGCATGAAGCCCATGCATTCGCGCCAGCGCACCGTGCCGCAGACCTGGGCGACCAGCAGTTGACGGATTTCGTCGGGATCGCGCGCCGGCGCGGCGGTGACATTGGCCACGACATCGACCAAGGGCGGCTTGATGTCGGTTTTCGCCAGAGCCTCCTTCATCGCCTCGGCGGCCGGCGCCATCAAGGCGCAATGAAACGGCGCCGAAACCGGCAGGAGCATGGCCCGCTTCACGCCATTTTCCCTGGCGATCTCGATCGCCAGATCGACCGCTTTTTTAGCGCCGGAGACCACGATCTGGCCGCCGCCATTGTCGTTGGCGACCTCGCACAGCGCGCCCGCGGCGGCCGCCGCCTCCATCGCGATTTTGGTTGCTTGCGCAGGTTCCGCCCCGAGCAAGGCGGCCATCGCCCCCCGGCCGACCGGAACCGCCTTCTGCATCGCTTGTCCGCGCAGGCGCAGCAGCCGCGCGGCGTCGGTGATCGTCAGGGCGCCCGCCGCGGCCAGCGCGGAATATTCGCCCAGCGAATGGCCCGCGACGAAAGCCGCGTCGCGGGCGACATCGACGCCTTGCTCGGCCTCGAGGGCCCGCAAGGCCGCGAGACTGACGGCCATCAGGGCCGGCTGGGCGTTGGCGGTGAGGGTCAGTTCGCTGGCGTCGCCCTCGAACATCAAAGTGGAGAGTTTCTCGCCGAGCGCCGCGTCCACTTCGTCGAACACGGCGCGCGAGGACGGGAAGGCGTCATGGAGCGCCTTGCCCATGCCGACGGCCTGAGAGCCCTGGCCGGGAAAAAGAAATGCGACGGACACGTGCGATCTGCCTCGTTTCAGGACATTCAGCGCCAGCCATTGGCGCCCGTCCGGGCGGCTGTCAAGATCGCGCCGCGAAAGGGCGAGGCGAAATCTCCACCTGCGCACATATACCCATTCTTCATCTGTCTGGCGGAAAATCGTGATGTTTCGCGTCGCGCGACCATGATGGCCGTCGTCGCGCCGGCAGTTTCCCGGTTCCATTGCGCTTCATGTCAGAGGCCCTCATCGTTCGGACGCGGCGCGCCAGGTCCGAATTCCGGTCCGGGTTCCCATGTTCGCATTTTTCCGCTTCTCAAGCCGTGACCAGCCAGACTGCGCCCTGCCGCTTTCCGTCTATCGGGCGCTGATCGAATCCCTGTTCAAGGGCGCGGTCAGAAACTCGATCAATGTTTTGGCCTATGTGCTGCTCGCGGCCTATCTTTTCTGGAAAGCCGCGGAAAATGCGATTGACGCCGCCGCGGTCTGCGTGGCCGTGGCCGGTTTCGTGCGCATTTTCTTCGAACATTGGCAGCAGAGCCGGTTTCAGGAGCGGGACCGCCTCCGGCTGGCGACAATCGCCGACATCCGGCGCGGCGAAGCCGGCTATTTCGCCGTAATGACCTCCTTCGCCCTGGCCTTGGGCGTTCTGCTGTTCCTGGTTCTGGTCAAGGATGGAAACGATGACGATCGTTTGCTGACCCTCGGAGCCTGCACCGCCTTCCTGGTCAGCAGTCCCGCCCGCTGTTCAGGCTCGCCGCGCATCGTCGCCGTCCAGGCCTGGCTGATCGTTCTGTCGTTCTCCGCCGCCTTGATGGTGACGAGCGACGGCTCGTTCGGCGTCCTGATGGCGCTCATGGTGCTTCGGCACATGCGCGACATGACCAAGAACCTGCATGGCGAGCAGGTCTCCATGCTGATGGCGCGCCGCGACGCCGAGGACGTCGCGGACAAGTTCGACACCGCCCTCAACAATATGACCCGCGGCCTGGTGATGATCGACCGCGATGACCGCGTGCAGGTCGCCAACCGGCAATTCGCCGAGATTTTCGGCCTGGTGGCCCCTCCGGTCGACCTGCCGGTTCGCCCGTTGATCGACAAGTTCATTGCGCCCCTGATCGACCAGAAGGAAGCGGTCAAGGCGCTCCGCGACTTCTTCACCGGGCGCGCCGGGACCAGCCGCGAGTTGCGGCTGGCCGACGGGCGCATTCTCGCCCTGACCCGCCAGCCGATGCCGCAAGGCGCCGTGATCACGGCGGCCGACGTCACCGCCGAACACGAGGCCGAGGAAAACATCCAGCGCATGGCTCGGTTCGATCAGGTCTCGGGCCTGCCCAACCGCGCGAGCTTTTCGGAAAGGCTCGCCGCCGCTTTGGCGCCGGGCGCCGAAAGCCCGCGGTTCAGCCTCCTGTCGGTCGACCTCGACCATTTCAAGGAAGTGAACGACAGTCATGGCCATCAGGTCGGCGATCTCCTGCTGGCCATGGTCGGGGAGCGCCTGCTCACGGTGACGGACGCCGGCTTTGTCGCGCGGATCGGCGGCGACGAATTCGCCGTCCTGGCCTCCACCGCCGACCGGGCGCGGATCGGCGAGATCGGCGCGGCGATCGTCCGCGTGCTCTCCCAGCCGTTCGAGATCGAGGCGCGCATCGTGCGCATCGGCGCCAGCGTCGGCGCCGCCGTCTATCCGGACGACGCCGAGAACGGAGCGGCGGAATCCCTGATCAAGGCGGCGGATATGGCGCTTTATGGCGCGAAGGCCAGCGGGCGCGGCGCGGTGAAATTTTTCGCCGAGGAAATGGCCCATTCGATCCGCCGGCGCCGGCAACTGGGAGAGAAATTGCGCGGCGCGGTCGCGCGCGGAGAAATGTCGCTGACCTATCAGCCGATTGTCGATGTCGCCGACCGAAGCGTCATGGCCGTCGAAGCCTTGCTGCGCTGGACGCATCCCGAGTTCGGCGCGATCGCGCCGGGCGAATTCGTGCCGATCGCCGAAGAAAACGCGACCATCGTCGAGATCGGCAGGTTCGTATTGCGTCAGGCCTGCCGCGACGCCATGGCCTGGCCCGATTCGGTCCGAATCGCCGTCAATCTCTCCGCCCTGCAGTTCGAGCGCGGCGACCTGGTCGCGGCGGTGCGGCAGGCGCTCGCCGGGAGCGGCCTGCCGGCGCAAAGGCTGGAGCTCGAAATCACCGAGTCCATTCTCATCTGCAACCACCAGACCGTGTTCGCCATTCTCGACAAGCTGCGCGCGCTGGGCGTCCACATCGCGCTCGACGATTTCGGCACGGGCTATTCCTCGCTGAGCTATCTCAACGATTTTCCCTTCGACAAGGTCAAGATCGACAAGAGTTTCGTCCGCGACATCGACACGGCGAAAAGCGCGAAGCCCGCGAGCATCATTCGCGCCGTCAACGCCATCGGCCGCGACCTGAGCATGTGTGTCGTGGTCGAGGGCGTCGAAACCCAGGACCAGCTTGCCGCCATTCGCGCCCTGGGCGTCGGGGCCGCCCAGGGCGCGCTGTTCAGCTATCCTCTCCCGGCCGAGGACCTCGCCGTCTATCTTCTGAAACAAATGGCCGGCGAGACCCGCGCCGCCCTGTCCGCAAGCGGCGGCTCCTCGCCGCCCCAGGCCGCCGCCGTCTGAAACATTCGCCGCGCAACGGGCGAAACGCCATCGCGCAGGAAACCCCGGACCGGCGGGCGCCCTTTCTTCCGGCAAGGTGAAAGCGACCGCCGACAGTATAACGCGCCTCCCCCATATTTTCGTTGATTCGCGACGCGGGCCGGTTCAAATCTGGCGAGGGAGGTAGGTGGGTGACACTCGACCAGTTGCGCATTTTTGTCGCCGTCGCGGAGCTTGAGCATGTGACGCGCGCGGCGGGCCAGCTCAACCTGACCCAGTCGGCGGTCAGCGCCGCGATCGGCGCGCTCGAATATCGCCACGACATGAAGCTGTTCGACCGGATCGGCCGGCGGGTCGCCTTGACCCAGGAGGGCCGGGTCTTTCTCGCCGAGGCGCGCGCCCTGCTCGTCGCCGCGCAGCGGACGGAAAAGGTGCTGACCGACATCGGCGGCCTGAAAACCGGGCGGCTGAATGTCGCCGCCAGCCAGACCACCGGCAATTACTGGCTGCCGCCGCGCCTCGCCCGCTTCGCGGAACTCTATCCCGGCGTCGCCGTCCGGCTGACCATCGGCAACACCCACGAGGTCGCCGAACTTGCCGTCGCCGGCGAGATCGACCTCGGGCTGGTCGAGGGCGCCGTCGCCGATCCGCTGCTGACGGTCGCCCGCGTCGACGACGACGAATTGCTCGTCGTCGCCGCGCCCGCGCTCGCCGCGAAACTTTCCGGCGCGGACGACGCCGCGACCCGTGAGGCGATTCAGGACGCCCCCTGGGTCGCGCGCGAAAAAGGCTCCGGCACGCGCGAGGCCTTCGAGGAGCTGATCCAGTCGGTCGCGCCGCCCGACCACGCGCCGCGCGTCGTGCTGGAACTACCGTCGAACGAGTCCTTGCGCACGGCGGTGGAGGCCGGCGCCGGCCTTGCCGTGATGTCGAGCCTGGTCGCCCGCGCCTCGATCAAGGCCGGCGCCCTGGTCCAGCTGCCTTTTTCCCTGCCCAAGCGCCCGTTCTACGTTCTCTCGCACCGGCAGCTCTATACGTCGCGCGCCGCCAAGGCCATGCTCGCCCTGATGCAGGACTCCGCCGCGAAGCCACATTGAGCCGCGGCCCGAACCTTTGTGACGGAACGAATTTTCTTTGCGCTGGAGCAATTCCACGGACCAATTGCCGGTGGACCTGCAGGCAGGAAACGTTATCTTGTCTAAGCGCCACAAAAGCTTTGCGATCAGGAGGAGGACCATGACCGCGCCGCAAACCGACGCCGAAGGCTATCTCATCAATCCCGCCGATTGGACCGAGGACTGGGCCAAAGCAAAGGCCCGCGAACTCGGCATTGACTTGATCGACGACCATTGGCAAGCGATCAGATTCATGCGCGCCTTCCAGGAAGAGCATCAGGTTTCGCCCGACGCCCGATTCGTCATGCGCCACCTGACCGAGGCCCGCGGCGCCGGTCGCAACCGGCTGTTCGAGCTCTTCCCCTATGGCTATCCCGGCCAGGCCTGCAAGATCGCCGGGATGAAGCGCCCGCGCATCTGGAGCACCGGCTGAGGCAGGCCGATGGGCTTTTCTAAACCTGCCGCCTGAAATAAAGCCGCCGGAAAGCGGACGGAAGCGCAAGCAGCCGGTTTCTGCATAGCCGTCAAGAGAAGTGGTGGGAGAGGTAGGCGTTAAAACGCCTTGAAATTCAAATGGCTTACGCGCCCTCACCCGCCTTTTTTGCGCATTGATACTGTTGCGGTTTCTTTTCAGCCGCCCGCCCCGATTTGCTCGGCTAATCAGCAGGAATCGCAGGGGTGCTATTGCACCACGTCTTGCCTTCAACCGCCAGCTGGCGAATGCCATCGGCCTTAGCGCGGGCAGTCGGCGCGCGTTCTTTATATTTGCCTTCGGCCTTGGCTTTGGCGACGCCTTCGCGCCAGCCTTGCGGGCAGGCCGCGACAACAGGATGACGCGGGCGCATCCGCGCATGAACGATCGAACGTATCGCGACGTGATACATATTTCTTGCCATATGTATCTTTCTGTGATACTTCCCTTTGAGCGGGGGCGCAATGGCGGTCAAGCGATTCAAAGACGAGAGGCTGGCCGCCCTTCTTGCGCGCGAGACGCCGAAGAAATTCCCCGCCGATCTGATCGCCGTGACGCGGCGCAAGTTGGTTATGCTCGACGCGGCGAAAAGGCTGGACGATTTGCGCGCGCCGCCGGCCAATCGGCTTGAGGCGCTGAAAGGCGACCGCGTCGGGCAATATTCGATCCGCGTCAATGACCAATTTCGGCTTTGTTTCGTCTGGACGGACGAAGGCCCCGCCGAAGTTGAATTCGTCGATTATCATTGAGGCTTGTATCACTAAGGCTTGGCCATGACCGCTTTGAAACTGACGCCCATTCACCCCGGCGAAATCCTGCGCGAGGAATTTCTCGCGCCGCTCAACCTTTCGGCCGGCGCGGTGGCGCGGGCGATCGGCGTCCCGCGCACCCGCGTCGAACGCCTCGCCAGCGAACAAGTGGACCTGACGCCGGACACGGCCCTGCGTCTCGCCCGCTTTTTTGGAACGAGCGCGGAATTCTGGATGAACCTGCAAGGCCGCTATGGGCTCGAAACAACGGCCGACGCCTTGAGCGAAGCGCTCGACAAGATCGAGCCGATGAAGCGCGTCGGCTGACCCGCTGATCGCGGCCAAGCACGCGCCCATCGAAAAGGGCGCGGAGTTCCGGCAGGTTATTTTCAAACAAGCAAAAATGGTGGGAGAGGTAGGACTCGAACCTACGAAGGCTTAGCCAGCGGATTTACAGTCCGCCCCCTTTGCCGCTCGGGACACTCTCCCTCGACGGAAATTGGCTTTCCGACGACGAAAAAGCCCCGTGCGACGGGGCCCCTCGTTGGCCCGCTTATGCGTTCGCGCAAGCATCATGTCAACAGCAAAAAACAGCGCATCGACTTGCCGCGCGCCCCATGATACCCCGGCCCCATGCTCGAAGGATTGCCCCCGAACAACGCCGCTTTCGTCCTGCGCCTGCGCTGCGACGAGGATCGGGCGCGCGCCGTCGCCGATCTGGTGGTCGAGACGTTCGACCCCGCCGAAACCGCCGCCGCCGCCTTCGAGGAGAAATCCTCGACCGAGAGCTGGGCCGCCACGCCCTGGATGGTCGAAGTCTATTTCGGCCGCGCGCCGGACGAGCAAAATGTCCGCGCGCTGGTCGCGGCGGCGGTCGGCGAGGAACTGGCCCAAACAATAGAATTCGGCCGGGTCGAGCAGAAGGATTGGGTCGCCGCCGCGCTGGAAGGCCTTTCCGCCGTGCGCGCCGGACGGTTTCTGGTCCATGGCGCCCATGACCGCGACCGGGCGAAAAGCAATGACATCGGACTGGAGATCGAAGCGGCCCTGGCCTTCGGCACCGGCCATCACGGCACCACGCGCGGCTGCCTGCTGTTCATCGACGACATTCTCAAACGCCGGCGCCCGCGCGCCGCGATCGACGTCGGCTGCGGAACCGGGGTGCTCTCGCTCGCCTTGGCCCGAGCTTTGCGCGAAAAAATCGCGGCCGCCGACATCGACGCCGCCGCCGTCGCCGCGACGCGCGCCAATGCTTTGCTCAACGGCGCGGCGCCCTGGCTGCGGCCGGTGGCCGCCAGGGGCGTGGACCATCCCGCGCTCGACCGTCCCGGCGCCTATGACCTGATCCTCGCCAATATTCTGGCCAAACCCTTGCGCCGCCTCGCGCCCCCGCTGGCGCGCATCGCCGCGCCGGGCGCCGAGATCGTTCTCTCCGGCCTGCTGGCGCGCGACGTCCCCGGCGTGCTGACCGCTTATCGCGCCCAGGGCTTTTCGCTGTGGCGTCGCCGCGACATCGAAGGCTGGGCGACGCTGCTGTTGCGCCGCACGGGCGCGGCGCCGGCAAAACCGGCCCGCGGCGAGCGCCACAGCCGCGATTTTCGCGACCGGGCGCTGGCGCGACGCAACCAGGCTCATCCTGCGGCGGCCCCCAGTGCGGCAGAGGGCGCGAGACGCAAGGCCCCGGTCATTTCCGCGCCGATAGCCAGGCCGACCGGCCCATGAACGCCGGCCAAGATCGTTTCCGATAAACCTTTCGCGCGCCGAAAAACCTTTCGCGCGCCGGCGCGGCGCCGAAGCGGCGGTCGCCACCACGGTCGCGACCGCTACCTTCCGGCCGCGCCGCACCCCGGCAAGGGCTTTGGCGAGAACTTCGTCCTGATCGTTCATTTTTCCCGGTCGCCGAGCCCGGTCGGGACGGTCACGCGCCGGTTTGGCCGAAGGGCAACACGCGCACGCGCTTGCCTGTCGCCTGGAACACGGCATTGGCGAAGGCCGGGCCGATCGGCGGCACGCCCGGTTCGCCGACGCCCTTGGGATCTTCCGCCGATTTAACGATATAGACCTCGACCCTGGGCATTTCGTTCATCCGCAGCACTTTATATTCGTCGAAATTGCCCTCCCTGACCTTGCCGTCGTCGAGGGTGATGCGCGATTTCATGATGGCGCCGAGACCGAAGCCTATGCCGCCCTCCATCTGCGCGCGGATCATGTCCGGATTGACCGCGACGCCGCAATCGACGGCGCAGACGACTCTCCGGACCTTGGGCGCCCCCGATTTGTCCGCGCTGGCTTCGACGATCTGGGCGACGTAAGTTCCAAAGGATTCCGCGAGAGCCACGCCCCGAACCGTCCCGGCGGCGGGCGAGGCGGCCCAGCCGGCTTTCTCGGCCGCCAGTTTGAGCACGGCGGCGTGGCGCGGCTTGTCGGCGAGCATTTCAAGGCGATAGGCGAGCGGATCCTTGCCGGCGGCCTGGGCCAGTTCGTCCATGAAGGCTTCGATCACGTAAGCGTTATGGCTCGAGCCGACCGAACGCCACCACAACACCGGAACATTCATGTCGGTTGTGGTCAGGTCCAGGCGGAAATTCGGAATGGCGTAAGGTTGGTTCGCCATGCCCTCGACCGTGGTGGCGTCCACGCCATTTTTCACCATCACGGCCTCGAAGGGGGAGCCCTTGAGAATGGATTGCCCGACGATCGTGTCGCGCAACGCAACGATTTTGCCATCCTCGTCGAGTCCGGCGACGATTTTGTGGACATAGGCGGGGCGGTAGCGCCCGGCGCGCATGTCGTCCTCGCGCGTCCATTGCACTTTCACCGGCGCCTTCCAGCCGATCGCCCTGGCGGTCGCCACCGCCTCGACGATGACATCGGCGTCCGGCGTGGCGCGGCGTCCAAAGCCGCCGCCGGTCTGCATCACATGCAGCTTGACTTTCTCCGGCGCGATCCCGGCGACTTGCGCCGCCATCGCCTGGTAAAGGTCGGGCATTTGATGACCGCCCCAAACTTCGAGGACGCCATCTGAATTCATCCGCGCGACGGCGTTCATCGGCTCCAGGGCGGCATGGGCGAGATAAGGAAATTCGTAGCGCGCCTCGATCACTTTCGCCGCCTTGCCGAGCGCGGCCACAGCGTCGCCGCGATTGACCGCGACCACCTCGCCGCCCTTGTCGGCCATGGCGCGATAGGCTTCGAACATGGCCGCCGCGCCGCGTTTCTCCGCCGCCGAATCGTCCCATTCGACGCTGACCGCGTCGCGGGCCTTCATCGCCTCCCACATGCCCCGGGCGACCACGGCCACGCCGCGCGGCGTGGCCACCACATCGACCACGCCCTTTATGGACTTGGCCTTCACGGCGTCGAAGCCTTTCAACCTCGCGCCGAACAAAGGCGGATGGATCATCACCGCCGTCAGCATGTCGGGCAGGCGGAGATCGATGGTGAACTTCTGCCGGCCGGTGGTTTTGGCCGCGGAATCGAGACGCGGCAGGTTTTCGGCGCCGATATATTTCCAGTCTTTCGGGTCTTTCAGCGCGACATCGGCCGGGACAGGCTCCTGCGCGGCGAGCGCCGCCATTTCTCCGTAAGTCGCGGTCACGCCGGCGTTCCTGGCGCGCAGAACCCCGTTTTCGCCGATGATTTCCGTGGCCGCCAAACCCCATTTGCGCGCGGCCGCGGCGATCAGCATGGCCTTGGCCGTCGCCCCCGCGACCCGATAGCGCCGCCAGGACGATGCGGTTCCGGTCGAGCCGCCGGTCAGCTGGAACTTGCCGCCCATGGCCAGATTGCCATAGAGCGCCGGATTGCCCGAGGCCCCGGCGACGACGAGCTTCGACCAATCTGCGTCGAGCTCCTCCTGCGCGAGCGTGGCGACGCCCTGATAAATGCCCTGCCCCATGTCCATATGGGCCGAATAGACCGTAACCTTGTTGTCGGGATCAATCTTGATATAGCCGGCGAAGGGATTTGCGCCTCCGCCTGCCTCTTCGGCGGCGAGGGAATAACCGACCATGAGGCTGGCGCCGACGGCGGCTGCGCCGAGAATAAAGCCGCGGCGCGAAACCGGGGCTTCGTGGAGGGCGCCAAGGGCGGAGAGATTGAGCATCGTTCACGCTCCCAGAAGCCGCGACGCTTCATGAACGGCGGCGCGGATGCGATGATAGGTTGCGCAACGGCAGATATTGCCGCTCATCGCTTCGTCGATTTCGGCATCGCTCGGTTTCCTGTTTTCGGTGAGCAGCGAGATGGCGGCCATTACCTGGCCCGACTGGCAATAGCCGCATTGCGGCACATCGAGTTTGATCCAGCTCTTCTGCACGGCGGCGGCGACCGCGCCAGCGACGCCCTCGATCGTGACGACCGATTTGCCGGCGACATCGCCGATGGTGGTCACACAGGAGCGGGCCGGAGCGCCGTCGACATGGACCGTGCAGGCGCCGCAAAGGGCCTGGCCGCAGCCATATTTCGTCCCCGCCAGGCCAAGATCGTCGCGCAGGACCCAAAGCAGCGGCTTGTCCGGATCGGCGTCGATTTCCCGGGATTCGCCATTGAGCGTGAAACGAATCATTTCGGTCCTCTCCCGGCGCGCCGGCGGCGCCAGGCGCCCCGCGAAATATTCCGGCTCTCAACGTCCGAGCGCGATTGAGGTTCCGCCTGCCGGCGCTTTCGAAAATGCAAAGGCGCCGTTGACGATGGTTCCTCCGAACCAAAGGCGTCTCCCACGCCAACAATTTGCTCCATGGGGCGTGGCGTGAGCGACGCTCATTCGGATCCAAACGTACAAAATCATCCGCTTCCAGCTCGTAAGCGCACAATCGCGGCACGGCGACGACCGTCTGCTACATCCACGCCCGTCCAAGCCGCCGCGACCGCGCGAGCGGTTTATTCCAACGGCGCAGTCCTGCCTATGGCGTTTTGACAGTTATCGATCCTTGACCAGACCTTCGGCCCGCGACCGCGTTCCATCCAACGGAGACAGAGTCGAAATTTCGACAAAGTCGCCTTTCGTGGCAAAATTGTTTAGTCTGAAAAAATGTTCGACTCCCGTTTCCAGACTTTCGACGAAGCCGCCGATCCTTCTCTCGGCGCCCCCCGCCTGAAAATGTTGCGCGCACGATTGAAGGCGATGGGGCTCGACGGCTTTCTCGTTCCGCGCGCCGACGCCCACCAGAACGAATATGTCGCGCCTTGCGAGGAGCGTCTGGCCTGGCTCACCGGCTTCACCGGCAGCGCCGGCTTCGCCATCGTTCTCATCGACAAGGCCGCGCTGTTCGTCGATGGCCGCTATTCGATCCAGGCGCGCGAACAGGCGGATTCAAAGGCTTTTGTCATCGTTTCGCCCAGCGAGGTTTCACCGAGCGACTGGCTGGCGACCGACGCCAGGAACGGCGCCCGGGTCGGCTACGATCCCTGGCTGCACACCGGCGGGCAGGTCGCGCGTTTCGAGGCGGCGGCGAAAAAGGCCGGAGCGAGCCTCGTCGCCGTGGATGAGAACCCGATCGATCTGCTGTGGAGCGACCGTCCGGCGCCGCCGCTCGGCCGCGTCGTTCTTCATCCGAAAAAATACGCCGGCGAAGCCGCCGAGACGAAATTGAAGCGCGTCGCCAAAACCCTTTCCGCCGACGCGCTGCTGGTCAGCGACCCGCACGCCTTGGCCTGGGCCTTCAATCTGCGCGGCGCCGATGTCGCCCACACGCCGATCGCGCTCGGCTATGCGCTGATCCCGCGCCGGGGCAAGCCGCGCCTCTTTCTCGACCCGGAAAAGTTTTCCGCGCGCACCGCCCTGGCGCTGGCGAAACTGGCGCAGGTTGCGCCGCCCGGCGCCCTGCCCGAGATCCTGAAGGCGCTCGGCGCCAAAAAGCAAAAGATCCTGTTCGACTCTGCGACCGCGCCGGAACGTCTGACCCGTCTTTTCACCGAGGCCGGCGGGCAGGCCGAGGCCGGGACCGACCCGATCGCCCTGATGAAGGCGCGCAAGAATGCGGTGGAGCTGGCCGGCGCCCGCGCCGCCCATCTGCGCGACGGCGTCGCCATGGCGCGTTTTTTATGCTGGTTCGACGCCACGGCGCCCAGGGGCCGGCTGACCGAAATTTCCGCCGCCCAGGCGCTGGAGACGTTTCGGCGCGACGGCGGCGCATTGCGCGACATTTCCTTCCCCACCATTTCGGCCGCCGGCTCCCACGCCGCCCTGCCCCATTACCGGGTGACGGAGAAATCCAACGCGCGCATCGGCAAGGGTGTTTTTCTGGTCGATTCCGGCGCGCAATATCTCGACGGCACCACCGACGTCACCCGCACGCTCGCGGTCGGCCGCGCCTCTCAAGAGGCCCGGCGCGCCAATACATTGGTGCTCAAGGGCCATATCGCCATTGCAAGCGCCGTCTTTCCCAAGGGGACCAGCGGCGCCCAGATCGATTCCTTCGCCCGCCGGCCGCTGTGGGAGGCCGGACTCGACTTCGACCACGGAACCGGACACGGCGTCGGCTCCTATCTTTCGGTGCACGAAGGGCCGCAGCGGATTTCCAAGCTCGGCGCGGCGGCGCTGGAGCCGGGCATGATCCTGTCCAACGAGCCGGGCTATTATCGCGAGGGCGCCTTCGGCATCCGCATCGAAAATCTGGTCGTGGTCGAGCCGCGCGACATTTTTGGCGCGGAGCGCGAAATGCTCGGCTTCGAGACCCTGACCCTGGTCCCGATCGCCCTGCGCCTGATCGAGCCAAAGCTCCTGACCGAAGAGGAAAAAGCCTGGCTGAACGCCTATCACGCCAAAGTCCGCGCCTCCCTGTCGCCCTTCCTCGACGCGACGGAACGCGCCTGGCTCAGGCAGGCGACCGGGCGCCTGTGACAAAACGGCTGGAAAACACCGTCTTGACGACTATATTATTCGATGCGCCGAATAGGTCGGCAGGCGCATTGTCGCGCCAAGACTGGGCGTGCCGGTTTTCCTGACGCGGCAGGCCCGCCGCACCACGCCAAAATAGGAGATGTCGTTGGACGATTTGGCGCATTCTGCTTCGTCGCGGCCCCAATCGCCCGAGGAGGGCGCGGTCACTTCCCCGGCTCCCTCGAAGCCGCGGGCGCCAATCATTCATCGCCCGAGCCGGGCGGAAGCGGAAGCCGCGGTGCGGACCCTGCTGGCCTGGACAGGCGACAATCCCGACCGCGAGGGGCTGCGCGACACGCCGGCGCGGGTCGTCAAGGCCTATGAAGAGATTTTCGCCGGCTACAGGCAGGATCCCGGCCCCATCCTCGACAAGGTTTTCGAGGAGGTGAACGGCTATGGCGAGATGGTCCTGGTGAAGGACATCCCCTTCTTCTCGCATTGCGAGCACCATATGGCCCCGTTCTTCGGCAAGGCCCATATCGCCTACTACCCGGACGGCGGCGTGTTCGGGCTGTCGAAGCTCGGCCGGCTGGTCGACGTTTACGCCCGCCGCCTCCAGACCCAGGAGACCATGACCGCGCAGATCCTCGCGGCGCTTGACGCCCGCCTCCATTCGCGCGGCGCGGCGGTGCTGATCGAGGCGGAACATATGTGCATGTCGATGCGCGGAGTGCGCAAGCCCGGCGCGCTCACCGTGACCTTGCAGTTCTCCGGCCCGTTCAAGACCGACCCCGCCGAACAGGCGCGGTTCTTGAGTCTCGTGCGCGGGCGGTAGCCGCCAACCCATTCCCTCTCCCCGTTTGCGGGGAGAGGGAATGGGTGAGGGGCGCTTCTCGATAGAAAGATAAGTTTTTATATGATCATAACCTCGCCTCGCAGCTGGCTATTTTTAGCCGTCGCCTGCGCCGTTTTCGTCACCATGCCTGCACGCGCCGCAACGTCCGTAGCCCGCGACGTTCTGGAAATTCATAACGCCCTAGACGAAATGTGCCGTGGAGGTGCCGGAAATGCTTCCTCCACAAATAAAGCTTGTGATGTTCGGCTAAAGGTCGAGCGCCTGCTGGGAAAGCTTGGTTATTGCTACGGAACAATGCATGATTTTGGCCCGGGTGGTGGCGGCCGTGCGAGCGCCGTCTGGCACAAATGCATCGACTTCTACCGCCCGTAGAAATACAGCGGCTGGCTTCAAAGTCGTCCGTACGGCCGTTGCGCGATGCTTTCCTGACGACGCCGAGGCTAACGCCCCTGCCCCTCACCCCTGCCCTCTCCCCGCAAGCGGAGAGAGGGAGTAATTCGAGCGCATCATATGTCCTTTCCCTCTCCTCCCGCCGACAAGCATGATCTCGAAGAAGGTGACGCCTTCACGCCGAAATTCGATGCGAACGGGCTCATCGTCTGCGTCACGACGGAAGACAGCACGGGCGAAATCCTGATGCTCGCCTATATGAACGAACTCGCCCTGGAAAAAACGATCGAGACGGGCATCGCCCATTACTGGTCGCGCTCGCGCGGAAAACTTTGGCGCAAGGGCGACACGTCCGGCCAGGTGCAGCAGGTCGTGGAAATCCGTGTCGATTGCGACCAGGACGCGCTCATGTTGCGCGTAAAAGCCGGCGGCGACGGCAAGGCCTGCCACACCGGGCGCAAGAGCTGCTTTTATCGCAAGGTGACGGCGGCGCCCGAGGGCGTCCGCCTCGAACTGCTTTAATCGGCGGCCGCCTCGGCCAGTCGGGCGAGTCCGTCGGTCATCGCTTTTACGACCGGCTGGCCCGCGGCGCCGTGGCGCTGCGCGATCCAGGCGGGCTGGTTATAGGCCAGCCAGACCGTCCCGGCCTCGTCCCGCCAGACCAGCGCCTTGAGCGGCAGGTCGATGCCGATGGTCGGCGCCGCCAGCAGCAGGGGCGTGCCCGCCTTGGGCGCGCCGAACACCAGAACCTCCATCGGCGGCATCGTCATTCCGACGGCGGCGGCGCCCGCGGCGTGATCGATGCGGGCGAAAATCGTCATCCCGGCGCCGACGACTTCCGCCGCCAGCCGATCCATGGTTTCGCGGGCGCCATGGGCGCTCGGCAATATCGTCAGTCCCTCCGCGCGCATCGGCTACTCCTTGAGCAGAATCTTGACGATCGCGGCGAGGTCGTCAGCGACCAGATCCGGCGGCGGCGCGAGGCTTTGCTCCTGGCCAGCGCGGTATTTTCCCGTCCTCACCAGGGCGCCGCTCAGGCCGGCCGCCATCGCGCCGCCGACGTCGGCCTCGGCGTCGTCCCCGACCATCAACACCTTGCGCGCCGGAATGTTCAGCGCCGCGACGGCGGCGTGGAAAAATTCCGCCGCCGGCTTGCCGATCACCGTCGCCTGCCGCCCGGACGCATATTCCAGCGCGGCGACGAAGCCGCCGACGTCGAGGCTCAGTTCGCCGTCGGCGTCGAGGAAATTGCGGTTGCGGGCGAGCGCGAAAAATTCCGCGCCGTGGATCAGCGCGCGAAAGGCGCCGTTGAGCGCGTCATAGGTGAAACATTCGCCGGCGTCGCCGATCACCACCGCGCCTGCGCCCTCGCCGATCCCGGCGAAATCCTCGCGCAGATCGGGATGGATGACCAGCAGCGGCGCGAGGCCGCGCCGGGCGAGCAGGTCGCGCGTCAGGCTCGCCGGGGTGAAAAGCTCGTCTTCCGCCACTGCGAGGCCGAGGGCGGCGAGGCCCTCGATGATTTTCCGGCGCGGGCGGCGCGTGGTGTTGGTGACGAAGCGGAACGGGATTTTGGCGGCGCGCAGGCGGGCGACGGCGTCGAGCGAGCCGGGCGCGGGTCGGTCGCGGATATGGACGACGCCGTCGAGATCGAGCAGCAGGCCCTCGACCCGGGCGAGGCTGGTTGAGGCGGACATTGAGGCGGTTCCGGCGCGAAGCTCCAACCGCGACTGTCGCCGAAAAACGCGAAAAACGCGACCTGAAAATGGTCGCGCTTGCGTTTCCGCCGCGCCCGAGCAGGATTTCCGAAAAGTGGTCGCCGGTTTTCGGACAAAAATCCTGCCAAATTAAAAGAATTCAGGCCGCCCGCACCCGCGCCAGGAACCCGTCGCATTCGCGGCGCAGGGCGTCGGTCTGGCGCGCGAGATCCGTGACCGATTCCAGCACCCCTTCGGCGGAATCGCCCGACTGGCGCGACGCCGCGCGCACTTCCTCGATCACTCTGGCCAGCTCCCTGGTGCGGTTCGATGCGTCGTGGACATTGCGCGCGATCTCGCG
The DNA here is from genome assembly GCA_963703385.1 of uncultured Pseudomonadota bacterium. Taxonomy (GTDB): domain Bacteria; phylum Pseudomonadota; class Alphaproteobacteria; order Rhizobiales; family Beijerinckiaceae; genus Rhodoblastus. The sequence continues at coordinate 981,841 of OY969816.1, read as the reverse complement.
CGTCGCCTCGCCCTGCGAATCGACCGAGGCCGCAATATTGGTCGCGATCGCGTTGACCTCGCGCGTCGCCTCGGCCATGCCGCCGATACAGGCGTTGGCCTGCTGCGAGGCGCGCTGGACCTGGGCGATCTGGTCCGCCACGTCGGAGGTGGCGCGAGACGTCTGTTCGGCCAGCGACTTGACTTCCTGGGCCACCACCGCGAAGCCGCGGCCCTGCTCGCCGGCGCGCGCGGCCTCGATCGTCGCGTTGAGCGCCAGCATGTTGGTCTGTTCGGCTATGCCGGCGATGGTCGCGACAATGCCGCCGATATGGGCGATGGCGGCGGCGAGCTCCTTCATGCGGGCGCGCGTGGCTTCGGATTCCTGCGCGGCCTGTTGGGAAAGGCTGCGCGAGCGCGTCGCGCTGGCCCCGATTTCGGTGACGGAAAAACTCAGCTGCTCGGCGGCCGAGGCGACCGAGAACACGTTCTGCGAGGCGGTTTCCGCCGCGTTCGCGCCGGACTCGGCCTGTTCGCCGGAATAGCGCGCCTCCTGGACCAGCTCCCGGGCGAGTTTTTCAAGCCGCCGCGCCGCGGCGGTGACGCCCTCGACGACCCCGCCGACCGCCGTTTCGAAATTTTGGGCCAGCGCGCCCATGGTTTCCGCGCGGGAGCGATCTGCCGCATCGCGCCGGGCGACCCGCTCCCGGTCCTGCTGTTCGGCGGCGCGGCGCAGGCCGAGCTTGATCGCCTCGACCGCGCGGGCCATGTCGCCCAACTCGTCGTCCAGATCCAGTCCGGGCGGAGCATTGTCGAAATTCCCCCGCGCCATGGCGTCGAGGCTGGCGGTGAAGCCCCGCAGGCGCCGGGAAATGGTCCGGCCGACGAAGAAGGCGACGGTGACGAAAACCAGCAGCAGCGGCAGGGCGGCAAGAGTGACGGCGCGCGAAATATCGATCAGGCGCGCGAAAGTGTCGTCGTCATAGACGCCGGCGCCGATCACAAGGCCGAGTTCGGGCATGGCCTTCACAAAAGAAAGCTGTTGATGCCGGCCCTTGGCGCCCGGCTTGGGCCAGGGATAGCTCACAAAGCCGGAGCCGTCCGGGCGCGTCATGTTCAGCATGGACTGGAACGGCAGCCCGCCGCCGCCGTCCCGCACGTTCAGCAGGCTGGTTCCCTCGATTTCCGGCGTCGTCGGCGCGAGCAGCGAGTCTCCGTCGAGCGAAATCGCGAAGAAAACGCCGCCCTCGCCAAATCGCGCCGAGCGCAGGCGCTCCAGCGCGGCGGGCGCGGCCGCTTTCGCGTCCCGCGCGTCCGCCGGAATCGCGCTTTTCAGCCATGCGGCGGCGATATCGACCTCGCTGCGCAATTCGGCGCGGCGCATGTCGAGCATGGCGGCGTTGAACCGATCAAGCGCGACGCCGGTCCCGAGCGTCATGGTCGCGAGAGCGAGCGCGGCAAGGGCCCAGACGCGGCGGGTCAGGGTCAGGTGGAAGGCGAGTTTGGGCACAATGGCGGCTCCGGGATTGGGACGCCTCCCACATTGAGCCGGCCGGCTTGCGCGAGCCTTTTCGCCCGGCGCGAACAGGCAGGAAGAAACGCGGCGGGTTTCGATCCAAAGCCTTTGCGACGTGGCGCGGGTCGAGCTTAAGGTTGCGAAAGCACAAAGTTATACGGCGACATCCAATTGCAGGTTCCAGCGATCCAAATCCCTGGTCCAATTTTACGTCACCGAAATTCATGGTGAGAATTTCTGAATTTCGCGTGCAGAGACCCGGCCCATGGCTGGAAAGCTCTGCATTCCAGGCTTTTAATTTGGGGATTTCGTATCATGTCACCGTAACCCCAATATTGGAGGTTTGAGGTTTGTGCAAAATAATGGGCGGCAATCAGCCGCCCATCGCCCGCATATCATCCAATACCGCGAATAGCGGCATAGATTACTACAAGCTTAATGACGATCTCGATGATCGCTTTAACGATCTCAAGGATCGCCTTTATTAGGTCTAGCATTTCCCGCTCATGGGGTTGTGCTAGACCTCGCTGGCCTTCCTACCTTGTCCGTCGAGGTAGTACCTCGCCCAAACCATGCCATGCCGAGCCAAAACGCTGTGGGGCACATGAGGCCCTTCGCGTGTCCTATCCTGAATTGCGAGGAAAAACAGGATAGGTTCCATCATATTGGACCGCGAGGCCCGCAGTTGGACGTTTCGAATGTGGTGACTGCATTATCCAAGAGCAAGAGGCTTTGTTCGGGTGGGGCGGAAAATCCAAGGGCTCTGCAAAATCCGAGACTTTTGATCGTCCTGAAAATCGTGACCGTTCGAGAGAGAATTTTCTGCGACGGTGAGCCTCCTCTCAAAAACGAAGGTTTTTGAGAGAGGCGCACGCGAAATTACGGTGACATGATACCAATTCCCCAAATCATTTACCTCCCCGACAAGGCATGATACCAATCCGCGAAACATTCCTGGTTGCGGGTCCCGCTCATGGGCGCGCGGACCCTGAAAGAGCATTGGCCGCCAATCGCCCGCTGGATAGTGGAGCAGTCGGCGTGATCGAAACCCTGGCGCGACCGAGGCGGGACGCCCTGGTCCTGCCGGACGCTCGCGGCAAGGTCGGGGATGGCGCGCGATTTTTTAGGCTATAGATAATAGGATATGAATAAATGTCGAAAGGCCCTTCCCATGGCTGAGCAAACGACCAAACCCGCGGACAACAAGGCTCCGTTCATTCTGGCGGCAGCCGGCATCGTTGTGGCGGGTTTGATCGTCGGGCTGTTCGGCGGCCGCTTCATGGAAAAAAGCCGCCCCATGACGCCGGACGCGAAATTGCAAATGGCGCTGGAGGCTTTCCGGTCGGGCTACGACCAGACCGCGCTGGCTCTGCTCACGCCTTTGGCCAAGGATGGCAACGCCAAGGCGCAATATTGGCTTGCGGAAATTTACAGCGATGACGATCCCAACTCCAAACCGGATATGGCGAAAGAACAGGCGCTGCTTGAAAAATCGGCCGGCCAAGGGTTCGTTCCGGCGGAAAGGCGTCTCGGCGAACTCTATCTGAGAGGAACCACAACTTTCCAGGATTTCGGCCAGGCCCAGGTTTGGCTGCATAAAGCCGCGATCGCCGGCAACGCCATGGCGCAGGAGGAGCTGGGACACATCTTCGCTTTGGGGCTCGGCGTCCCGCAAGACAAGTCGCAGGCCTATGCCTGGTATGAAAATTCCGCGCTGAACGGCGATGGTCTGGCGGAGCGCCTGCGCGACGATCTGCTCAAGCGCATGTCGCCCTCCGAAATCGACAAGGGAGAGCAAGACGCCAAGCAAATCGCCGCAACCATCAAACCTGCCAAGAAATGATCCTGGGAAGCCACGCCCTGGCCCTCCATGCGGACACCGCGGAATGGGCGACAGCATCGGCGTGGACGCCCTTCCATCTGACAATCGCGCATAAAAGTTCCTTTCTGAATAAGAAGGAAATCCGGCTATGACAATGCAGCAGCCAACGACGCCAAACTCCATGCTGAGAGAAACCCTCACCCGGTCGATGCACGACCATTGGGGGCTGTTTCTGGCCGAAGGATTCATTTTATGCGTCCTCGGGCTGGGGGCCATTGTCGTGCCCCCGCTCGCCGGCCTCGCCACGACGCTTTTTCTGGGCTGGCTGTTCCTCGTCGCGGGGCTTGCGGGGCTCTATTTCACCTTTCGCGCCAAATCCGCGCCGGGATTCGGCTGGTCTCTCCTGTCGGCGGTGGCGGCGCTTGGCGCCGGCGCGCTGCTGCTGTGGAATCCGTTCCAGGGCCTGGCGACGCTGACCTACGTGCTGGTCGCCTATTTCATCGTCGATGGCGGCGCGATCATTTTTCTCGCCATCGCCCATCGTCGCGAAATGTCCGGCAAATGGGAATGGCTGCTGCTGAATGGCGTGATCGATCTGATCCTCGCCGGAATCATAATTTCCGGACTGCCGGGGACGCTGGTCTGGGCGCTCGGCCTGCTCGTCGGCGTCGACCTGCTGTTTGGCGGCGCGTCGCTGATCGCCATGGCGTTGGCGGCGCGCAAAGCGGGCGCTTGAACGAACCGACCGTCGCCCCAACGCGTTAACGGATCAGGAGCTGGGCATGGCCCATACCGCGATCGTAACCGGGAGAGGCGCGGACGCCTTCCAGGCGTTGGCGGAGGCTGAATACCGCGTGGCGGGGACCGATTTCAGACGAACCGCCATGGCGGTCGTATTCTTCGTCAGCGTCGATGCGGCTTCAGGTGGGAAGGGGTCATGACATTGTTTACGGTGTCGACCTGGGTTCTTCCCCTGCTTCTGGCCATTACCCTGCACGAAGCCGCGCATGGCTATGTGGCGCATGTTTTCGGCGATGACACGGCCTTGCGGGCCGGACGCGTCACCTTCAATCCGTTGCGGCATGTCGATCCGTTCGGCACGGTGCTGCTCCCGGCCGTGCTTCTGATGGTCCACGCGCCCTTTCTGTTCGGCTACGCCAAGCCCGTGCCGGTGAATTTTCGGCAACTCCGCCAGCCGCGCCGCGACATGATCTGGGTCGCGGCGGCCGGACCGGGCATGAACATCGCTTTGGCGGTCGCCGCCGCCCTTCTCGTCCACACCATCGGCGCCCTTCCCGTCGGCGTCGATCGATGGGTGCTGACCAATCTTGTCCATGCGATCAGCATCAACGTCTTTCTCGCCGTGTTCAATATGCTCCCGCTGCCGCCGCTGGACGGCGGACGCGTCGCCGTCGGCTTGCTGCCGAATGCGCTCGCCGCGCCGCTCGCCGCGCTGGAGCCCTATGGCATGATGATCCTGATCGGCGTGTTTTTCCTGGCGCCGGCGTTGGAAGCGCAGACCGGATTGCATATCAACCTGTTTGCCGAACTCGTGACACGCCCGTCGAGGGCGATCATTCAGATCATCCTGCGTCTCGCCGGACTCGCGTGAAGTGGGCAAGAGAGATCAAGCGAATGAAAATCGCGGACAACGCTGACCATTACGCTCGTGTCCGCGGGGACATGGAAGACGCCAGTCGTCTCGACCCAGGGGTTACGGTGACATAGGTTACGGTGACATAGGTTACGGTGACATGATACCAATTCCCCAAATCATTTACCTCCCCGACAAGGCATGATACCAATCCGCGAAACATTCCTGGTTGCAGGTCCCGCTCATGGCGCGCATCGCCCGCATCATTGCTCCCGGTCTTCCCCATCACGTCACGTCACCCAGCGCGTCACGTCACCCAGCGCGTCACCCAGCGCGGCAACAGGCGGCAGAAATTGTTCGTCGAAGAAGGCGACTATGCGCTTTACCGCGACCTGCTCGCCGAGCGCTGCCGCGCCAACGGCGTTTCCTGTTGGGCCTATTGCCTCATGCCCAACCATGTTCATCTCATCCTTGTCCCTTCGAGCGCGGCCGGACTGTCGCGGGCCATGGGCGAGGCGCACCGGCGCTACACGGCGTTTTTCAACGCCCGCGCCCGGGTGACCGGGCATTTGTTCCAAGGGCGTTTCGCCTGTTGCGCGCTGGACGAAAATCATCTGATGAACGCCTTTCGCTATCTCGCCTTCAACCCCGTCCGCGCAAGGCTGGTCAAGCGGCCGGAGGATTGGCCTCACAGCAGCGTCGCGGCGCATCTGGCCGGCAGGAACGACGAACTTGTCGATGTGAGGCCTGGGCTCACCCGGGCGCCGGCCTTTCGCGACCTTCTCGGCCAGTCGTTTCGGCGCACGGAGGTCGAGGATTTCGAGCTTGCCGGCGCCAATGGCCGACCCATGGGCGACGCGGCTTTCCTTGACCAGATCGAGGCCAGTCTCGGGCGCTCCGTGCGCCCGAAAAAGCGAGGTCCGAAGCCTTCGGCGATCACGGCGTGAACCGCCGCAGGGCAGGGAAACGCTTGCCTTGCAATGCGCTGTTCGCGACACCGAGCCGCGTTTCGGCCCGCCTTCGCGGGACCGGGACCTTGCTCATCAGCGCGCGGGCGTCAGGCCCGCGCGCGCGTCGATCAAATTGTGCAGGGACGAATCGGCGCTGTCGAAGAAGCGGCGCAGGCCGCGCGCGGCTTGGCGGATGCGCTGCTCGTTCTCGACCAGGGCCAGACGCACGAAGCCTTCGCCATGCTCGCCGAAGCCGACGCCCGGCGCGACCGCGACTTCGGCCTTTTCGATCAGCAGCTTTGAAAACTCCAGGCTCCCCAAGCGGCTGAACTGCTCGGGCACCGGCGCCCAGGCGAACATCGAGGCCGAGGGCGCGGGGATTTTCCAGCCGGCCTGGGCGAAGCTCTCGACCATCACGTCGCGTCTTTTGCGGTAGGTGGCGCGCATCTCCTTGATGCAATCGTCCGGGCCGTTGAGCGCGGCGGCGGCGGCGACCTGGATCGGCGTATAGGCGCCATAGTCGAGATAGGATTTCACCCGCGCCAAAGCCGAGAGCAGGCGCTCGTTGCCCACGGCGAAGCCGATGCGCCAGCCGGCCATGGAAAAAGTCTTGGACACGGAGGTGAATTCGACGCAGACGTCGTTCGCGCCGGGAACCTGAAGCACCGAGGGCGGCGGTTCGTTGTCGTCGAAATAGACCTCGGCATAGGCGAGGTCCGACAGGATGTAGATGTCGTGCTTTTTCGCGAAGGTCACCAGGTCGCGGTAGAAATCGAGCGAGGCGACGGTGGCGGTCGGGTTCGACGGGTAGCAGACGACGACGGCGATGGGTTTTGGGATCGAGTGCTGGACCGCGCGTTCGGCGGCGCGGAAAAACGCCTCGTCGGGCTCGATCGGCACCGAGCGGATCACGCCGCCCGCCATCAGGAAGCCGAAGGCGTGGATCGGATAGGACGGATTGGGCGCCAGAATCACGTCGCCCGGCGCGGTGATCGCCTGGGCCATGTTGGCGAAACCTTCCTTGGAGCCGAGCGTCGCGACGACTTGGCTGTCGGGGTCGAGCTTCACCCCGAAGCGGCGCTCGTAATAGCCGGCCTGGGCGCGGCGCAGGCCGGCGATGCCCTTGGAGGCGGAATAGCGGTCGGTGCGCGGCTTGCCCGCCGTCTCGATCAATTTATCGACGACATGGCGCGGTGTCGGCAGATCGGGATTGCCCATGCCGAGGTCGATGATGTCGGCGCCGGCGGCGCGGGCCTTGGCCTTCAGACGATTGACTTGTTCGAACACATAGGGCGGCAGCCGCCGCACGCGATAAAAATCGCTCATCCGTTTCGTCCTCGCTCCGTCATCGGCCGGCGCTGCGCCGGGAACTGGCGTGATTAGCATGCGTTTGGAGCCGATGTCAGCGGTCTTGCAACCAAAATCTATTCATCCTTGATCGGAGCGACCTTGTTGGGCGCGACCGGATCGGCCTTGACCGCATTGAGACCCTTGGCCTTGGCATCCGCAAGCCCACGATCCTTGACCAACTGGTCCATGTCGGCCTTGACCTGGTCCGGCGTCTTGACCGGAACCCGCTGCTTTTCCTCGCCGGTGAGCGGCGAATAGCCCATGGCCTTGGGGTCGGGACGCGATTGGCTGACGAAATCCGGCCCGTCGCCGGCCTCCGAGGTCCAGTTCAGCTTGTCGCTCAGCGCCCGCAACGGATTTTGCTGGGCCCGAGCCGCGCTGGAGCTGGCGCCGGCGACGCCGACGGCGGCGAGCGCGAGGATCGAGGCCAAAAGCGTCATGCGGATTCCGCATGAATCATGCGCAATCCGCGTCAGACGGCGGGAACCGGTCGGAGCCTTCATTTTCTCTGGCTTTCGTCAAATGCGGCGCATCATTCCATGGAGGCGCCACCATCGGATCATTGCTCATTCGAGCGCATAAAGTCTTATTATGTCGGAAACGGGACGATACGCCGCCTTGATTTGGCGCCGCCCCGCCGACAAGAATGATTTGTCAGGGGAAGAATCATGACCGCACGCGAGGAAACGCGACGCAAGAGCGTCGCCAGACGGGCCGCGCCACGCAAGCAGAAAGCGCCCGTGGAGGCCGCGCCGCCGCCGACGGCCGCCGAGGCGCCGCCGCCGCCCCCACCACCGCCTCCGCCTCCTGCCGCCGCCGAAAAACCGTCCGGGACTTGGTCGGAAAAGGCCGCCGACGCGGCCAAAGGCTCGACCCTCCCCAATTTCCAGCGCATGGTCGACAATTTCGCCGTCGCCATGGAGCATGGCGGCAAAGCCCTGGCCGCGATGATTCGCCCGGTCGAGGAGGGCCACGCCAAGTCGACCGTCGCGGAAGACGTCACCGAAGCCCTGAAAACCTTCGGCAAGGTCGCGGAATACTGGTTGTCCGATCCCAAGCGCGCGATCGAGGCCCAGACCAGCATTTCCACCAATCTGATGGGCCTGTGGTCGAACACATGGCTCCGGTTCTCGGGCGAGGCGAAGGAGCCCTTCATTCCGACCGATCCGCGGGACAAGAGATTCGCCGCGCCGGACTGGCGGGACAATCCCTATTTCGACTTCCTGCGCCAAGCCTATATGATCGCCGACCAGTGGGCGAACCACATGGTCGAGGACGCGGAGGTCGACAAGGTCACGCATGACCGGGCGTCCTTCTACCTGCGTCAGGTTTCGGGCGCGCTGTCGCCGTCCAATTTTCTTCTCACCAATCCCGAATTGTTGCGCACCACCTGGATGGCGGAAGCGGAAAATCTCGCGCGCGGCATGAAAATGCTGGCCGAGGACATCGAGGCCGGCGGCGGCAATCTGAAAATCCGCCAGACCAATAACGAGCAGTTCGTCCTCGGCGTGAACATGGCCACCACGCCGGGCAAGGTGGTGTTCCGCAACGACCTGATCGAGCTGCTGCAATATGCGCCGACGACCCCGGAGGTCTATCGCCGGCCGTTGCTGATCGTGCCGCCCTGGATCAATAAATTCTATATTCTCGACCTCAATCCGGGCAAAAGCTTCATCCGCTGGGCGGTGTCCCAGGGCCTCACGGTGTTCTGCGTCTCCTGGGTCAATCCCGGCGGGAAACACGCCGACAAGGATTTCCACGCCTATATGAAGGAGGGGCTTTTCGCGGCGCTGGAGAGAATCGAAAAGATCACCGGCGAGCGCCAGGTCACATCCATCGGCTATTGCGTCGGCGGCACCCTGACCGCCGCGACGCTCGCCTATATGGCGGCCAAGGGCGACGACCGCATCGCCGCCGCGACCTTCTTCACCACCCAGGTCGATTTCTCCGACCCCGGCGATTTGAAGATTTTCGCCGACGAGGACCGGATCAAGAATATCGAGTCGGAAATGCAGATGTCCGGTTATCTCGACAGCAGCTCGATGGCCAATACGTTCAACATGCTGCGGCCGAACGAGATGATCTGGTCCTATGTCGTCAATAATTACCTGAAGGGCGTCGAGCCGATGGCCTTCGACCTGCTGGCGTGGAACAGCGATTCCACCCGCATGCCGCGCGCCAATCATTCCTTCTATCTGCGCAACTGCTATCTCAACAATCAGCTCGCCAAGAAGAAGATGAAGCTCGGCGACGTGACGCTCGACCTCGGCAAGGTCAAGATCCCGGTCTATAATCTCGCGGCGAAGGAAGACCATATCGCCCCGGCGCGCTCGGTGTTCAACGGCGCCAAGCTGTTCGGCGGCGATATGCGCTATGTGCTCGGCGGCTCGGGCCATATCGCCGGCGTCATCAACCCGCCCGGACCCAAGCCCAAATATCAATATTGGACCGGGCCGCGCCCGTCGGGAACTTTCGAGGACTGGGTCGCCGCGGCGCAAGAACATCCCGGCTCGTGGTGGCCGGACTGGATCAACTGGATCGACGCCCAGGCGCCGGAAAAGATTTCCGCGCGAGAGCCGGGGGGCGGAAAGGTGAAAATCCTCGGCGACGCCCCCGGCGAATATGTCCGAGAAAAATCCTGACGCGAAATCCTGAGCCAATCCGGGCCAAAGCATGTTCTCGAAAAGTTGATAGACTTTTCGGATCAGAACATGCGTCAAAACAACCAAATAACAAAGCGCGTTCGACTCGACGGATTGCCAACGCGCTAGAGCATTTTCCGTTCCTTCGGAATCGGAAGAACGCTCTAGTTCATTGTTTCAACGCATATTCTTGTCCAAAAAGTCTGCAACTTTTCGGGAATATGCTCTAAGCGGCGGCGCCTTTTTTGCTCCTTTCCCGCAGGGTCGCCCCGACGCGTCCCAAAAAGGCCCATCTTCGGGGCTTTGATGCTCGGGGCTGTCTCGTAACGGGACAGGAGTGCAAAAATGGCACATTCATTCAGGATTGGCGGACTCGTCCTCGCGAGCGCCGTTGCGACCGCGGCGCCGGCCGTCGCCGGCGGTTTCGCGGGCCATATGGGTTCTCGTCCCGCCATGCGGGGCATGGCGGGCCATCCGGCCGCGGTTTACCGTCCGCGTCCCAACCCGCTCCCGCAAGGCTATAGTTTCGGATACGCCCTGCCCCATCCCGCGCCGGGCTACGCATTCGGTTACGGCTTGCCTCACGGCCGGCCGGGCTACGATTTCGGCTACGCCCTGCCTTACCGCGGCGGCTATTACGGCGGCGGCTATGGCGGGGGCTATTATTCTTATGACGCCGGGACGGCGTCGTACGCGCCAGCCTACCTGCCGGCGACCGCAGTTTATGTGGAAGTCCCGCTTTATCCGGTCGGCTATTACGGCGCGAGCGACACCGCGACCGGCAATGGCGTGATCTATAATCTTCCCTTCGGCCCCGAGCGCCCCGGTCCGAAGATCATCCGTGTCGCCCGGCGCCACGGCCTTGGCGCGGCTCAGCCTCACCTGACCGTAATCCGGGGCGGCGTCGTTTCGGCCGAATGACGTCGCGATCCGCGTCGGGCGTCAATCGGCGGTGGAGTCCTTTGTTTTCGCAGCGTTTGTGCGAACCGAAGGTCCGCGTAAGCGAATAACCGGCAGCCACTTTTTCGCACGCTGCTCTAACGCATATTCCCGAAAAGTTGATAGACTTTTCGGACAAGAATATGCGTCAAAACAATGAAATAACCGAGCGCGTTCGACTCTATGATTTCCGAACGCGCTCTACGGATTGAGCCCGAGCATCAGCTCCAGGTTCTGCACGGCGGCGCCCGAAGCGCCCTTGCCGAGATTGTCGAGCCGCGCCACGACCAGGGCATGGCGGCGCGCTTCGTTCGCGAACACCCGAATTTCGAGATCGTTGGTGTTATTGAGCGCCTCCGGCTCCAGCCGGCCGCTTTCCTCCGCCGCGACCACCCGGACATGAGTCCGGCCGGCGTAGTGATCGGCCAGCACCGCTTCGAGATCCCCGGCCTGCGGCTTGTTGGCAAGATCGTCGAGGCAGAGCGGCAGGCTCACCAGCATGCCCTGGCGGAAATTGCCGACCGAGGGGACGAACAAGGGCCGCGAGCGCAAGCCGCCAAAAACCATGATTTCCGTCACATGCTTGTGTTCGAGCCCGAGCGCGTAAAGCTCGAAAGCGGGCGCGCGGCCGGCCTCATAGGCCTCGATCATCTGTTTTCCGCCGCCTGAAAAGCCGGACACCGCATTGATCGCCAGCGGCTGGCCCGGATCGATTAGCCCGGCGTCCGTCAGCGGCCGCAGGATGGCGATCGCCCCGGTGGCGTAGCAGCCGGGATTGGAGACTCTTCGCGCGGCGGCGATCTCCTTGTCCTGATCGGGGGCAAGCTCCGGGAAGCCATAGGTCCAGCCGGGCGCGACGCGATGGGCGGTCGAGGCGTCGAGCACGCGCGGGCCGTCGGGCCCCAGCGAATTGACCAGGGCGACGCTCTCCCTGGCGGCGGCGTCGGGCAGGCAGAGGATGGTCAGATCGATCTGGCGCATGATTTCGGCCTTGGCCGAAGCGTCCTTGCGCTTTTCGGGATCGATCGAGACGATCGCGACATCCGCGCGCCCCGCGAGCTTTTCCCGGATCTGCAGCCCGGTGGTGCCAGCCTCGCCGTCAATGAAGATTCTTTTGGGCGCGTCGGTCATGGCTTGATCCTCTGAACAGACGAACGGATTTAACGCCTTGGGATGGAAGACAAAACAAAACGGCGGGCTTTCGCCCCGCTATTTTACATTACTTCGCCACGACCTTCTGCGCCGGGGCGGCTGTTTGGATAGCCGACCCTCTCCCTTCCTTCGGCACGTAAGCCTTTGCGCCCCTCGTCGTCTTCTTTGCAGTGATTTTCTTCACGGCAGGTTTCTTGACCGCCGCTTTGACTGCGACTTTCTTCGCAGCCGCGCGTTTCGCCGGGCGAGGTGATTTTGCCATTCGGCTCAGCCGCACAGCCCTGCCCGCCTGCATATCAAAGCGCATCAGGCGTTGATATGGAATGCCTTCCTGCTCAGCCTCAAACTTGTATTGCTCGATGACGCCCGATGGCATGCGGATGTTGATTTTCCCGTCCTTGCTCTTGGCATCGAACTGATCGAGCAATTCGCCCATCGTCATCACGCCCTTCGGCAAATCGTATTCTGCCAAATTGGCGCCCTGAACGAAATTATCGACCTCATCCTCAGTTTCGAGGACCGGCCACGGCTTTTGCTTTTTCACCATTGGCTTGCCTCCTTTTTGTGCGCGTAACGAACGGAAACCGGACGAATATGCGCAACGTCGTCGATTTTTCGGATCGTGAAAACGACGAAAACAGGCCGTCCACTTTTCCCGATGCCCCTCGCCTGAAATCGAATCTCCGTCAGGCAAGGGTCAGGCGCAATCTCCAAATCCTCACGCGACAGGAACTCTTCAATCTCGTCCTTCGGCACGCGCAAATCGCCGGGCTTGCTTCCGGTAGTACATTTGGCCAGGTTCGCTTTGTCCCAATCAAATTTAACGCGCGCCATGCGTTTGTAAACCCTTTTGTATATACAAATGTCTACACGAAAACGCCCAAGATTGAAATGAACAATTTACGGCGCAAACCAACGTGTTAGCTCCGCTCTCACCACCCAAGGAATCCGGTTCCCAGCATCCCGCGAGGCGCTCGCATGCTTCGACGCCGCCCCCGTCAAGACAAGCCGCGATCTGAATTTCGCACAAAAAAATGGCGGGCTGGAAGCCCGCCATTTCGCGAAAGGATCGTGACGATCAGCGCTTCGAGAACTGGAAGCTGCGGCGGGCTTTGCGCTTGCCGTATTTCTTGCGCTCGACCACGCGGGAGTCGCGGGTCAAAAAACCTTCCTTTTTCAGCGCCGGGCGCAGACCGGGCTCATAATAGGTCAGGGCCTTGGAGACGCCGTGGCGGACCGCGCCGGCCTGGCCGGAGAGGCCGCCGCCGGCGACCGTGACCATGATGTCGTACTGGCTGTCGCGCTGGGTGACGCCGAGCGGCTGGCGGACGATCATCTGCAGCACGGGCCGGGCGAAATAGACGGCGAGTTCGCGGCCGTTGACGGTGACCTTGCCCGCGCCGGGCTTGATCCAGACGCGGGCGACCGCGTTCTTGCGCTTGCCGGTGGCGTAGGCGCGGCCGAGCTTGTCGAGCTTCTGGACATGGACGGGAGCTTCGGGCGCAGGTTGGGCGCTGGCGCCCTTGAGGTCCTGGAGGGAGGAAAGGGTCTCGGCCATGGTCAGTCTTTCCGCGAATTCTTGGAGTTCAGGGCGGCGACGTCGAGAACGGTCGGGTTCTGGGCCGCGTGGGGATGTTCGGCGCCCTTGTAGACGCGCAGATTGCCGAGCTGCTTCGAGCCGAGTGGCCCGCGCGGCAACATGCGCTGGACCGCCTTTTCGACGATGCGCTCGGGGAAGCGGCCTTCAAGGATGAACTTGGCCGAACGCTCCTTGATCCCGCCCGGAAAACCGGTGTGATGGTGATAGACCTTCTGGTCGCGCTTGCGGCCGGTGAAGACCACCTTGTCCGCATTGATGACGATGATGTTGTCGCCATCGTCCAGATGGGGCGTGAAGGTCGCCTTGTGCTTGCCGCGCAGGCGCAGCGCGATGATCGAGGCGAGCCGGCCGACAACCAGCCCCTTGCCGTCGATCAACACCCATTTCTTCTCGATTTCGGCCGCCTTGGCCGAATAGGTCTTGCCGTACATGTCTCTTTTCCAGGAATGACCGGGCGGAAAAGCCCGGCGGGAAGATGCGGGCTTTTACGGGCGGCGCCGCAGGTTGTCAACCCAAAATGACTGGGATTTTCCCGGAAAATCAGGCGATTCGCGCTAACGGTATTATAGCACCTTATCGTTTTGGCGCCGGGATGGAATAGGTCCCCACCGCATGGGCGACCGGCTCCGCCGCTCCCTGTGAAAACAGGGTCGCCTCGCCCACCGCGAGCCGCTTGCCGAGCTTCAACAGGCGGCAGTCGACCAGAACGTCGCCATGGGGGGGCTTGCGCAGGAAATTGATGTTGAGATTCATCGTCACCGCATCGAGCGCGTCAGGGCCGAGATGGGCGAAAATCGCCACCCAGATCCCGACATCGGCCAAAGTGAACATGGCGGGGCCGGAAACCGTGCCGCCGGGGCGCAAATGGCGCTCATGGGCGATCAGCCGCAACCGCGCGGCCAGGGGCGCGACCTCCTCGACCATCACCGTTCGGCCGCCATGGTGGATTTGCGGAAAAACCTCTTCGAGCAATTTCTCGATTTCGGCGACAGTCAGGACGGGCTCGGACGGGATGGCTTTCGACATGGAGCGAACCGGAAAAAGGATGCGGGCGGGAATCATCCGCCGGGAGGCTCCCAGCATCGCGCAAAAACCCGGCGTTTTCCATCCGCGACGCCCCTCCGCGGCAATGAACGTCTCTAATCAACATAATATTGTTGTATTTCAATTTGAAATAACGATTTTCTCATTCCATGCGTCAGCACTGCTCCCGCGCGGGCGAAAACTTTATTCCGCTGCGGCGACTTTATTCCGCTGCGGCGCCTGGCGCGGCCAGCGCCAGGCCGCGGTCGAACTGGGTCTTGTGCAGGAGCGCGTAAACCCCTTCGCGCGCAAGAAGTTCGTCCTGGCGGCCGGATTCGATCACGCGACCGCCCTCGATGACGCAGATGCGTTCGGCGTTGGCGACCGTGCTGAGGCGATGGGCGATGACGATCGTGGTGCGCCCGGCGCAAAGCGTCTTCAGCGCCTCCTGCACCGCCCGCTCGGACTCGGTGTCCAGCGCCGAGGTCGCCTCGTCGAGCAGGATCAGCGGCGCGTCCTTGAGGAAGGCGCGGGCGATGGATATGCGCTGGCGCTGGCCGCCCGAAAGCTGCATGCCCTGCTCGCCCACCGGCGAATTGTAGCCTTTCTCGAAGGACATGATGAAATCGTGGGCGAAGGCCGCCTTGGCCGCCGCGACGATCTCCTCGTCGCTGGCGCCGGGCCGGCCGAAGCGGATATTGTCGCGGACCGACCCTTTGAACAGGAAAGTGTCCTGCCCGACATAGCCGATCTGCGCGCGCAGCGAGCGCCGCGAGAAGGCGGAAATATTCTGGCCGTCGATGAGAATCTTGCCCGCGGTCGGCTCATAGAAGCGCAGGATCATGCTCATCGCGGTGGTCTTGCCGCCGCCCGAGCGCCCCACCAAAGCCGTGGTCTCGCCTGGCTCGGCGACGAGATTCAACTTGTTCAGCACCAGTTCGCCGGCGCGATAGGAGAAATCGACATTGTCGAATTCGACCCGCCCCAGCGAAATCTTCAGCTCCGGGATGTCCGCCGGCTCGGTTTCCGGCGTATTCTCGTCGAGGAACTGAAACAGCATGTCGACGCCGAGTAGCGAGGTGCTGATGTCGACATGCAGGCGGGCGACGCGCTTGGCCGGCTCGGTCGCCAGCAGCAGCGCGGTGATGAAGGCGAAGAAATTGCCCGGCTGGGCGCCGTTATGGATGACCCGGTAGCCGCCATAGACGACGACCAGCGCCACCGCGACGCCCGCCAGCGTCTCCATCAACGGGCTGGAGCGCGCCTGAACCCGCGACAATTTGTTCGCCGCCGATTCGAAACGTTGGATCGCGCGCACCTGCCGCTCGCGCATGAAGGGCTCGAGGGTGAAGGATTTCACCACGCGGATGCCCTGCGCCGTCTCCTGCAAGGATTCGAGAATGGCCGAAAAGCCGTAAAACTCCGTCATCATCACCCGGCGGGCGCGATTGCCGAGCTTGCGCACCCCGACGATCGCCACGGGCATGATGAGGATGGAAACCGAGGCCAGCGCCGCGTCCTGCTGGAACATGGCGAAAGTCAGCCCGAGCGTGGTCAGCGCGTCGCGGCCGAAGGCGGTGACCAGCGTGTTGAGCGCATTGCCGGCCGCCTGGGAAATGAAGGCCTGGCGGGCGAGGAATTCGGTCGAATGGCGCGCACTGTAGAAGCCCACGTCCATCGCCAGCATCTTGTCGAAGATTTTGGTCTGACTTTCCGCGATGATATTGTTGGAGATCCGCGACAGGATCACCTGCTGGCCATAGGTGGCGAAGCCCTTGGAAATGTAGATCGCGATGACCGCGCCGCCGATCGCCCACATCGCCAGGATATTGCGGTCGACGAAAATGCGATCGACGATGAATTTCATCATATAGGCGGAAAGGGTGGTGGCGACGGCGATGACGCCCATCATCAGGAAAGCCAGCACATAGGCCCAGAGATGCTTCCGGCCCTGGTCGCGCACCAGGCGCTCGATCAGATGCAATTGCCCCTTGCTGAACAATTTCGTCTGGAGCTTTTCCTTAAGGGCGGAGAACAAGGTCAGGTCTCTTCGGCGGCTGACGACGGAGCTTTTGCGTCTTCCGCCGCCGGAAAGCGCGTCCGAAAAGCGCCAGCCGCCTTCGTTGCGGCGCCTGCGCGACAAGCCCTCTAGTGGGAAGAAATGGCCGCGCTGTCAATGGCGATGCCCGAATTTGGCGCGGCGCGGGCGGCGGCTATGACAAAAATGTCACGCGGGTTCAATGACCCCGCGCAAACAGGATTTCGAACAGGGAAATCCCGATTTCCGCGACAATGAGCAGGACGATCGCCATTTCCATGAAGGAGGAGCGGTCGGCGTCGATGATCTCGGTCAGCGCCCGGACGGTCTCGACAATGACCTCCAGTTTGCGCTGGAGCGTCTGGCCCCGCTCCTTCAGCTCATATTCGTCCTCCAGCCGGGCGTAGAGCCGCTCGAGGTCGGGCCGGTCCCACAGCACATCAGGCTTGTCATCGACCGCGACGCGGCCCGAGAGCCGGTGCTGCACGCCGAGCGCCTGGCCGATCAGGCGCAGCATTTCGCGGCGGTTGCGCATCGGGCGGCCGACGCGCCCCAGCACATTGGCCAAAGGCTCGACCTTGTCGAAGACGCTATTGACCTCGCGTTCGTCGCGCGCCAGCGCGACGCTCTTGGCGATCGCGTCGGCGAAAACCAGAAAACGCTCGTTGGACAGATCCTTGAGCGCGATCGCGCCATTGGGCGCGACGCGATCCTCCGCCTCGCCGACCAGCAGGATCACGGCCTCGTCCTCCTTGCGCAAAGGCGATCCGACCACCCGGTCCCTGAGCCGCGCCAGCACATCCTCCTCTTCGAGCGGGGTCAGGCCGGCGAGGACGGCGACGCCATAGCGATAGAGCGCGACCTTGCCGCTCTGCCCGACATGGAAGGCGAGCGGCGAGGCCGAAATGGCGTCGGCGCGCTCCAACCCGTTCAGGTCGATGCGGTCGCCCAGCAGCAGGGCGCGGGCGGTGAAGCGCAAGGGCGCGACGGGAGGTTGAGATTCGCTCATCGCCAGCCTTTTACCGCAGTTTCGCGACATTTGCTCGCTTTGCTTGCCCTCTGTCGCCGGCGCCCTATGCTGGCGCGCCGCCCGAACCCGACGGAGCAATTTTTTGGATCGACGCCTTTTCCTCGCCAGCCTCGCGCTTCTGCCGTCGGCGCGGGCCTTCGCGCTCACGGCCGACGAACTGCCCCTGGTCCCCCTGCCCCCGGGCGTAGATCCCAATGTCGTGCCCGGCCTGTCTTGGTTTGGCTCCGGCCCCTCGGCGATCGAAATTTTCGACTACAACTGCCCCTATTGCCGCAAGGCTTTCCAGAGCCTCGACGGCCTGGTGGCGCGAAAAAAGCTGCGCCTCGGCCTGATGGACAGCCCGATGCTCGCGGTCGGCTCGGTCCAGGCCGCGAAATTGCGGCAAGCGGTTCTGATGCTTTACGGCCCGGAAAAAGCTTTCGCCTTCCATCGCGCGCTTTACGCGACAAAAGGCCGGATCGACGGCGATGTCGCCCTGGACGCGGCCCAGGCCATGGGCCTCGACATCAAGAAACTCGCCGATACGGCGAACAGCCATGAGGTCCGCGACCGGATCATCGGCCAGATGGATTTCCTCGACCGCATCGGCGTCTCCAGCACGCCCTCCTTCATCATCAAGAACCGCCTGCTCTCCGGCTGGCCCGGCCCCGAGGCCTTCGCCTTGGCGCTGAGGGCGTGACGCAGGCGGCGATTGGAATCGATGTCGGGGGCTGAATCGCCTGCGGCCTAGAGTCCTTTGTTTTCGCAGCGTTTTTTTTAAAAAACCGACATCAGCTTTTTCGCACGCTGTTCTACGGGACGAGCAACACCTTGCCGATGTTGCGGCGGTCCTGAATGAAATGATGGGCCTGGGCGGCCTCGTCGAATTTGAAGACGCGCGCAATTCTGGGCTTGATCGCGCCGGCGCTCCATAGAGCGAACAATTGGTCCGCCCAATTGCGGATATTGTCGATTTCGCCCCACATATGGCCGAAATTGACGCCGAACACGCCCTTGTTGTCGTTGATCAGCGCGACCGGGTTGAATTGCAGCCAAGGCGTCGAAGCCAGCAGCTTCACCATGCTCACAAGGCTGCGTTCCTTGCCGGTCGCGGCGGAGGAAATGCCGAACATGCCGAGCCTGCCGCCCGGCGCCAGCAGACGGTAGCCCTTCTTCAACGACTCGCCCCCGACCGCGTCGAGAATGAGGTCGACGCCGCGCCCGCCGGTCATTTGGCGCGCCCGCTTCTCGAAATCCTCGGTCCGGTAATCGATCAGCCCGTCGACGCCGAGCGCGCGCAATTGCTCGTGCTTGGCCGCCGAGGCCGTGCCGATCACCCGCGCGCCGACATGTTTCGCGATTTGCGTCGCGGCGATGCCGACGCCGCCGCCGACGGAATGGATGAGGATTGTTTCCCCGGCCTTCAGGCCGCCCATGGTGATCATCAGCTGCCAGGCGGTGAGATAATTGACGGGGATCGCCGCCCCCTCCTCCGCCGGCATCCCCTCCGGACGGACAAAAACCTGTTTCGAGGGGACGC
Source organism: uncultured Pseudomonadota bacterium (assembly GCA_963703385.1). Classification (GTDB taxonomy): domain Bacteria; phylum Pseudomonadota; class Alphaproteobacteria; order Rhizobiales; family Beijerinckiaceae; genus Rhodoblastus. Next base: position 962,688 of record OY969816.1, on the reverse strand, counting down.
AGACGACATCGGCATAGCCGCCGAAACGGGTCATCGCGATCACGTCGCGTCCCACCCAATCGGCGCCGATTCCCTCGCCGACGGCGTCCACACGGCCGCTCACCTCATAGCCGGGAACGACCGGCATGGCCGGCAGATCGGGGTAAAGGCCGAGACGGCCGAGAATATCGGCGAAATTGACGCCGCTGGCCTCGACGCGGATGCGCATTTGCCCGGCTCCCGGCTCGGGATCGGGCGCCTGCCTGACAGCGAGGACCTCGGGCGCCCCCGGCTTGGTGATCCAGATCTGCCTCATGACCGCCTCCAGGCGAGCTTGAACCAGACAAGTTTACCACGCGCAGAAGGCCGCCGCCGACTTTGGCGTCAAGCCTGCGCGCCTTTCAGCATTTGCAAAAAAGCCGTCGCCGCCGGGGACAGTCTTTTGGCTTTCAGATGGGCGGCGTACCATTGGCCGACGATCGGAAAGCCCTGCACGTCGAGTTCGCGCAGCAGGCCGCCGGCCAGTTCGAGCGTCAGGACGTGGCGGGAGAGGATGGCGAGGCCGAGGCCGGCGGCGGCGGCTTGTTTGATGGTTTCGTCGCTGCCGAGCGTCATGCGCGCCGGCGGGCCGATCTTGTGGCCGGCGAAAAAACGCTCCGCCGCCTGACGGGTGCCGGAGCCCGGCTCGCGCAGCAGGAAAGGCTCGTCTTCCAGGCTTTTCGCGGGAATATCGTGGGCGGCGCAGAGCGGATGATCGGGCGCCGCCACCATCACCAGCGGATTTTCCGCGATTGCGAAGGCCTCGACCTCCATGTCCTGCGGGATGCGGCCCATGATGTAAAGATCGTCGCGGTTCTGGGCCATGCGCTCCAGCATCTGGTCACGGTTGACCACTTCCATGATCAGTTCGATCTTGGGATGCAGGCGGCAGAAATCGCCGATCAGCCGGGTCGCGAAATAACGTGCGGTGGTGATCATGGCGAGGCGCAGCTCGCCGCGCTCCAGCCCGCGCATTTCCGCAAGTTCCTGGCCAAGCATGTCCAGCCGCGCGTTTATTTCCCGCGCCGCCCGCGCGCCCGCCCGGCCGGCCTCGGTGAGAAAGAGCTTCTTGCCCGCCTGCTCATGCAGGGGCGCGCCGAGCGCGTCCGCCAATTGCTTGATCTGAATGGAAAAAGCCGAGGGCGTCATATGCATTTCCTCGGCGGCGCGGGTCATGTTCATGTGTCGGCCGAGCGCCGCGAGCAGGCGCAATTGATGCAAGGTCACCCGGCGCAGCACCATTATACTCCACTATGATATGACACTTAAAACTATGAACTTCAGTCAAAGCGAAAACAAGCGCAAAAAGTTTTCCGACGGTCCGGCCGCGAGCCGATCGCTTAAGGAGGAAAGCCCAATGGCCAAGACCTACAAAGCAGGCGTGAAGGAATATCGGGAAACATATTGGGAGCCCAATTATTCGGTGCGCGAAAGCGACGTGCTGGCGGTGTTCAAGATCGTGCCGCAGCCGGGCGTGCCGCGCGAGGAAGCCGCCGCCGCCGTGGCCGCGGAAAGCTCCACCGGCACCTGGACCACGGTGTGGACCGACCTTCTCACCGATCTCGATTATTACAAGGGCCGCGCCTACGCCATCGAGGACGTGCCCGGCGACGACGAAGCCTTCTACGCCTTCATCGCTTATCCGATGGGCCTGTTCGAGGAAGGCTCGGTCGTCAACGTCTTCACCTCGCTGGTCGGCAATGTGTTCGGCTTCAAGGCGGTGCGCAGCCTGCGCCTGGAGGACATCCGCTTCCCGCTGTGGTTCGTGATGACCAACCCCGGACCGCCCCACGGCATCTATGTCGAGCGCGACAAGCTCAACAAATATGGCCGCCCGCTGCTGGGCTGCACCATCAAGCCCAAGCTCGGCCTCTCGGCCAAGAACTACGGCCGCGCCGTCTATGAGTGCCTGCGCGGCGGCCTCGACTTCACCAAGGACGACGAGAACGTCAATTCGCAGCCCTTCATGCGCTGGCGCGACCGCTTCCTGTTCTGCCAGGAGGCGATCGACAAGTCGGAGGTCGAGACCGGCGAGAAGAAGGGCCATTACATGAACGTCACCGGCCCGACGATGGAAGAGGTTTACAAGCGCGCCGAATTCGCCAAGGAAATCGGCTCCAAGATCGTGATGAGCGATTACCTGACCCTTGGTTGGGCCGCGCACACCAGCCTGTCCAAATGGTGCCGCGACAACGGCGTCATGCTGCACGTCCACCGCGCCATGCATGCGGTGATCGACCGCAACCCGCGCCACGGCATCAACTTCCGCGTGCTGACCAAGCTGCTGCGCCTGATCGGCGGCGACCACCTCCACTCCGGCACCGTCGTCGGCAAGCTCGAAGGCGACCGCGAGGCGACGCTCGGCTGGATCGGCATGATGCGCGAGCGCTACACCAAGGAAGACCGCGCCAAGGGCATCTTCTTCGATCAGGACTGGGGCCAGATGCCCGGCCTGTTCCCGGTGGCCTCCGGCGGCATCCATGTCTGGCACATGCCGGCGCTGGTCTCGATCTTCGGCGACAACTCGGTGCTTCAGTTCGGCGGCGGCACGCTCGGTCATCCCTGGGGCAACGCGGCCGGCGCGGCGGCCAATCGCGTGGCGCTGGAAGCCTGCGTCCAGGCCCGCAACGAGGGCCGCCACCTGGAGCGCGAGGGCCGCGACATCCTCACCAAGGCCGCCCAGCACTCGCCCGAACTGAAGATCGCCATGGAGACCTGGAAAGAGATCAAGTTCGAATTCGACACGGTGGACAAACTCGACGTCGCCCATCGCTAAATCGCCGCGCCGGTCGGCGCGGACGCCTGGGCTCACGCGTGAGCCCAGGCGTCGAGTCCCAGCTATTTTTGGAGAACACAAGATGAGCAACGTTCAGGATTATCCGTCCCGTATCGGCGACGAAGCCAGCAAGAGGTTCGAGACCTTCTCCTATCTGCCGCAGATGACGGACGAAGAATTGCGCAAGCAGGTGCAATATATCGTCGATCGCGGCTGGAACCCGGCGGTCGAACATTGCGAGCCGGAAAATGCGATGATGGACTATTGGTATATGTGGAAGCTGCCCATGTTCGGCGAAACCGATGTGGACCGCATCCTCGCCGAGGCCGAGGCCTGCCGCAAAGCCAATCCCAAGCATCTGGTGAAATTGATCGGCTACGACAACGTCCGCCAGACTCAAGGCGCGGCGATGCTGATCTTCCGCCCCGCGGCGTGACCTGAAAACCCCGCGCGCCATCGGCGGGCGAGGACCCCGCGTTTCCTCTCCCGACGGCGCGGACGCCATCGGTCCTTGTAAGAGCCAATGGCCAAAGACGCCTTCGGACTTCCTCCGGTCCGAAGGCGCTCAAGGAATCCGCGCCTCCGGTTACTGGGATGCGCGCCTCCGCTCAAAAAAATGCGCGCGCAAAAAAAAGACGCCGAGGAAACCCGCCCAAGGAATCCAACGATGGACGATGTTGCAAGCCAATACCGGGTCAGGACCGCGCCCTATTACCGCGCCGCCGGCCACGAAATCGAACAATTCCAGGCCGCCTATGACGCGCGCCTGCCGATGATGCTGAAAGGCCCCACCGGCTGCGGCAAATCGCGTTTCGTCGAATTCATCGCCCACCGCCTGGGCCGCCCGCTGGTCACCGTGGCCTGCAACGAGGACATGACCGCCGCCGATCTGGTCGGGCGTTTCCTGCTCGACCGCGACGGCGCCCGCTGGCAGGACGGACCGCTCACCGCCGCCGCGCGCATCGGCGCGATCTGCTATCTCGACGAAGTGGTCGAGGCCCGCCAGGACACCACCGTCGTCATCCATCCGCTCACCGACCACCGCCGCGTGCTGCCGCTCGACAAGAAGGGCGAGCTGGTCACCGCCCATCCCGACTTTCAGCTGGTGATCTCCTACAACCCCGGCTACCAGTCGCTGATGAAGGACTTGAAACCTTCGACCAAGCAGCGGTTCGGCGCCCTGGATTTCGATTATCCGACGCCGGAAATCGAGGCCGAGATCGTCGCCCATGAGACCGGGATCGATCCCAAACAGGCGGAAAAGCTGGCGCAGATCGCCTTGCGCTCGCGCAACCTCAAGGGCCACGGGCTGGACGAAGGCATTTCCACCCGCCTGCTGGTCTATGCCGGCGCCCTGATCGTCAAGGGCGTGCCGGCGCCGGACGCCTGCCGCATCGCCATGGTGCGGCCGCTGACCGACGACCCCGACATGCGCGACGCGCTCGACGCGGCGGTCGCCGCCTTCTTCCCGTAACGGAGGCGGCGATGGACCCGGAACTCGCCGCCTATCGGCAGTCCCTCGCCGAGGTCTCGCCGCAAATCGCCGAGGTCCTCGACGCAGTCCTGCACGAGGCCTCGCGCAATCTCAGCCCCGCAGGCTTGCGCAATTATCTCGAAGGCGCGCGCGGCCTGTCCGAGCTCGGCCGCGGCCCCGGCCCGGTGCTGGCCTTTCTCGAAGCCATGCCGGCGCTCGCCCGCGAGATCGGCGAGGATCAGGTCAAGGATTGCGCCCTTGCCGCGATGAAGCTCGCTTCCGTCACCTCCGGCGAGGTCATCGCCATGTTCCTCGCCACCGCGCCCAATGCCGCGCGGCGGCTTGGCGACGCCGATCTCTTCGCGGCTTACGTCCAGTTCCTGCACCAGCTTTCGGCGCGCGCCCCGCGGGGTTTAAGGCCGATGTTCGGCGTGCTCGACGACCTGCTGCACAAGCTGTCGCTGGGCGGCTTGAGGCGCTGGGCCTTTTTCGGCGCCGAGGCGCATCGGACCGATTTTAAAACCCAGGCCCAATATTTCGCGCTTGCCACGCCCGACAGCCTCGCCATGCTGCAAAAGGAGCGCAAGGGCGCTCTGTTCGTCGATCATCAGCGCAAGCTGACAGCCACTTTGCGCGCGCTGTGGGGCCGCGAGTTCTTCCTGCGTCCGGCTTCCGCCGAATATGCCGAATTCCAGCCCTTCATCGAGGATTTCGCCTTGCGCCTGCCCGACGCCGCGCAGGACGAGCCCGGCCTGCCGGGCCTCGACCTGTTCCGCGCGGCGGCCGCCCACATGGCCGCGCATCTCGTCTATATGCGCGAGCCGATTTCCGCCCAGGAGCTGACCCAGGCGCAGATGCAGCTGATCGGCTTCATCGAGGACGCGCGCGTAGAAGCTCTGGCGATGCGCGACCTGCCCGGCCTGAAAAGCCTGTGGCGCCCGGCGCTGGCCGTCGAGCGCGGCCCGTCGGAGCATCCCTCGCAGGCGCTGCTGGAGCGCCTGGCCCTCGCCCTGCTCGACCCTCAGGCGCAAACCGGCGACGCCGCAGCCGACGCCTTCGCCCGCCGCTTCCACGAGACTTTTCCGGCAAAAGGCGAGGACGCCAATTTCGCCTGGGGTTTTGGGCTGGAGCTTTATCATCTGCTCAGCCAGCGTCGCGCCCTGCCCTCGCTGCGGCAATTGCAGCGGCTGCGCCTGCCCCACCGCGACGACAACCGCTATATCTGGGCCTTCGCCGAACTCGACTGGGCGCGCGAGGCCGAGCGCATCCACATGCCGAAGCAGACCCGCCGCCGCGTCTCGCTGATGGAATTCGTCAACGAGGTCGAGGTCGAGACCGCCGGCGACGACGCCCAGGAAGTCTGGACGCTCGATGGGACGCTCTATGACGACGACAACACGACTTTCAACGAGAAATACGGGACCGATCCGGTCTCCGACCCTTTCCCCTATCATGAATGGGATTATCAGGCGCAGACTTTTAGGCCCGACTGGGCGATTTTACGCGAGTATCGCGGCCCGCCCGGCGATCCGGGCGACATCGACGCCATCGTCTCCCGCCACAAGCCGGTCGCCAGCCGCCTGCGCCAGATCGTGGACAAGCTGAGGCCGCAGGGCGTGCAGCGCGAGCGCAAGCTGGAGGACGGCGACGAGATTGACATCAACGCCGCCGTCGATTTTCTGATCGACCTGCGGCTCGGGCGCGACCCGGACCCGCGCGTCACCATGCGCAACCGCCTGAAAACCCGCGACCTTGCGGTGCTGATCCTGCTCGACCTGTCGGAATCCACCAACGATCCGGCGCCCTCGGGCGAGCAGAGCATTCTCGGCCTGACCCGCGAAGCCTCCGCCTTGCTCTCGCGCGTGCTGTCCGACATCGGAGATCCTTTCGCCCTGGACGGTTTTTGTTCGGACGGGCGCGGCGACGTGAAATATTTTCCCCTAAAGCCGTTCGAGACGCGGTTCGACGACACCGCCAAGACGCGGCTTGCCGGAATGAAGGGCGGTTTTTCCACGCGGATGGGCGCGGCCCTGCGCCACGCGGGGGCCAAATTGCGCCGCCAGCCGCAAAAGAAAAAGCTGATCCTGCTGGTCACCGACGGCGAGCCGGCGGATGTGGACGAGCGCGATCCCAATTACCTGCGCCGCGACGCCAAAAAGGCGGTGGAGGAATTGAGCATAAGCGGAATCCACACCTTCTGCCTGACCCTCGACCCGCGCGCCGACCATTATGTCGAGCGCATCTTCGGCGCCAAGGGTTTCACCATCGTCGACAAGGTCGAACGCCTGCCCGAACGCCTGCCGCAACTTTTCGCGGAATTGACGGGCTAGGCCCAGGAAGGAATCAGGCCGCAAGGCCCCAAACCGGATGGCGCGGAACAAAACATTTCCTCCGCTCTCCTGCCCAGACAGTCGGGTCCCAGCGTGGGGATGCGGTTGTTGGAGAGAACTAGGCCCGTTTCCTCCCCAGGAAACGGGTTTTTTTTGGTCGGTCTTGGGTGTGGCGCCGGCGAAGGGCCGCGCGATTTTGCCGCTTGCGGCGCGGCGCGAAAAACTGTTGCCTGTGGGCGATGGATTTTCATTTCACCCCAGCCGCCGGATGGTCCGCCGGGCTTCTCGCCCTTAACGTCGCGGCGTTTTTTTTCGCCTTTCGCGCGATCAGGTCCGCACGCACGCCGCAGGGCGCGGTCGGCTGGACCTTCTTCCTCATGGTCCTGCCCTGGCTGGGCGTGCCGGCCTATCTGGTTTTCGGGGATTTCCGCTATCCCAACATGGTGAGCGCGCGCCGGTCGTCGCAATCGGCGAGCCGCGCCGGCATCGAGGGTTTTGACGAGCGCAAGCCGGCGGCAGGGGACGAGGGCGATCCTTTGCGCGCCGGCTTCGAAACCCTCGCCGAGCGGCGCGCGGTCGCGGGAAATGCGGCGGAACTGCTGATCGACCACGCCGCCTTCGACGCGATTTTCGCGGCGATCGCCGCCGCGCGCCGTTACATCCTGATCGAGACCTATATATTGCGCGACGACCGGACCGGACGGCTGCTCCGGGAGCGGCTGATCGCCAAGGCGCGCGAGGGTCTCCGCGTCCATGTTCTCTACGATCCGTTCGGCAGCCATGGCCTCGATCGCGCTTATCTCAAGCTTCTGCGCGAGGCGGGGGTCACGATCACCAATTTCCACGCCCGCCACAAAAGCCGGCTGTTCGCGCCGATGCGGCTCAATTTCCGCGATCACCGCAAGATCGCGGTCATCGACGGGGAAACCGGCTTCACCGGCGGATTCAATTTCGGCGACGAATATCTGGGCCGCAATCCCCGCCTCGGCCCCTGGCGCGACACTCTTGTCCGCCTCACCGGGCCGGCCGTGGCGCAGCTCCAGGCCCATTTCGCCGAGGACTGGCATTGGGCCACGGGCAAGAGCCTCGATCTGAACTGGCGGCCCGAAGCGGTTGCGAGCAACGTCACCGCGCTCGTCCTCGCCTCGGGGCCGGCGGACGCGCAGGAAACCGGCTGCCTCTACTTCCTTCATGCGCTGACCTGCGCGAAAAAAAGAATCTGGATCAGCTCGCCCTATTTCACCCCCGATCCGAGCCTGACCAATGCGATGCGGGTGGCGGCGGCGCGCGGCGTCGATGTGCGGGTGATCGTGGCGGGGGAGCGCGATCATTGGCTGGTCTGGCTGGCCGGTTTCGCTTTTTTGGACGAAATGCGCGGGTCCGGCGTGCGGTTTTACCGCTACAAGCGCGGATTCATGCACCAGAAGATCGTGCTGATCGACGATCATGTCGCAGCGATCGGCAGCCATAATCTCGACAGCCGGTCATGCCGGCTGAATTTCGAGGCCAGCGCAATCATCTTCGACCCCCTGTTCGCCGAAAAAGTCGCATCCATGATGGAACGGGATTTCGCGGCCTCGGCGCTGGTGGACCGTCCTCTTGCCGACCAGCCGGCGGCGCTACGCATCGCCGCCCCGGTCGCCCGGCTTTTCGCGCCGATTCTGTGAGGGCGCAAACTCAACCCAGCTATACGTATCCTGAGCAAATGCGGACGGGCGCCGCTCCCTCCCCCTTGTGGGGAGGGCTGGGGTGGGGGGAGAATTTACGGCGGTTGCGTGTTTTCCCCCTCCCCGACCCTCCCCACAAGGGGGACGGAACGGATTGGGCTCAGGCGCAAAAATCCTGCAAAACGCTGACAGGACCCGCCTCACTCCTCCGCAGCTTCGACCAGCCGCGCGGCATAGCGCGCCATAGTGTCCACCTCGAGATTGATCCGGTCGCCCGCCTTGCGGGCGCCCCAGTTGGTCACTTCGAGTGTGTGGGGAATGAGCAGGATAGTGAAAATATTTTTCTCGACCTTGTTCACCGTTAGAGAGGTTCCGTTCAGCGCCACCGAGCCCTTTTCGGCGATGAATCGCGCCAGGTTTTTCGGGGCCTCGATCTCGAAATGGGCCATGCCGTCGAAGTCGCGCCGCGACAAAAGAATCGCCACGCCATCGACATGGCCGGACACCAGATGGCCGCCGAGTTCGTCACCAAGCCGGAGCGCCCGCTCCAGATTGATCCGCTCGCCCGGCGCCCAGGCGCCGGCCGTGGTCACGGCGAGGGTTTCGGCGGCGGCGTCCACCTCGTGCCAGCTCGAAAAACCGTCGTTTTCCGCGCGCGGCCCGAAGCCCACCAGGGTCATGCAGACCCCGTTATGGGCGACCGAGGCCCCCAGCTCCATGCCGTCATGGGGATAATGCGAGGCGAGCTTCAACCGCTTGAGGTCGCCGCGCGGCGTGACCGAAACAAGCGTTCCGACATCGCTGATCAGGCCGGTGAACATTCAGATCCTCTCATAATGGCTTTGACGTCTGGCGACGGGCCGGTTTCCTGCTTCAATTCAGTAAGTCGCGTCATTTTCCCGGAAACGCCTGAAAAAGGCGCGGACTGGTCGCAGACTGCCGGGAGGGGATCGCCCACCGGGAGGGAATTGCCCAAGGGGCAAAAAATAGGGGCGGAGGAGGCGGATGTAAATGTTCCATCGCCGGTGCGCATCATCGGGCTGGGCCTCGACACGAAGGGCGGGCGGGCAGAGCCTGGGGTGGTGGTTCAAGTTGCCGTTGCATCAACGGCAGGAAACCATGGAGCGACGGGACAAAGGTGAGGTGACGTTCACGGAGATCGGTCGCAGCTACAACGTCAGTGGGTGGACGATTGCGAAACTCGCATAATTAGGGGGACAGTAAATCTGAGATAGCAGCGACAAATTTATTGAACGAGGTGAGCGCAACTCGATAACGCTGTTCAGCTCTTACAAAATCGTCTCGCGAAATTGTGCCCGTCATGAATGCTGTTTGTCGTTGTGAGCACGCAATTAATAGCTGATCGATGCTAGATCGTTCCTGATCCGTATCATAATTCTTCATTGCGTTACGCAACTCGTCGAATTTGGCTGATTTTGTTACGGCTTGCGTATCCCAAGACGCAGCAGCTGATGCGGAAACTTCAGCTCTCCATTCTAGTGCTATCGCCTCCCATCCTATTTGCTCCTCAAATAGCTCTTTTGTCAGCGGCGCGCCGGTTCGCCTCGCGTGGTCTTGTAAAATGGTGCGCGCGGCGGCGATGTCCGAGTCCCTGAGGCCGGGGTGTTCGGGGGAGGGAACAATTTCACTAAAACGCACGATTTCGTCGTGGTTTAGGGGGCCGCCGCTATGGCTCTTATGGTCGCTGGTTATCAAATAATATGGCCATACCAGCCCTTTAAAAGTGGATGAAATTTCTCCGAGCATCAACCAGCTCATAAAACCATTGTTGTTCGCGAAATCGTAGTTGAAATAAATCGCGGCAAAACTGCATGAGACTAGATAAATAGAAAATATGATGCCGGCCGCCGACGCCAACATGCTGCGCAATTTTTGCATTCACGCCTCCAAGCTCGGCCGCGTATCGACAAGGCGCGCGAGGCCTTCAGTACGCTTCCAGCAAAGTTCTAGAGAAAGGCCAAATTGGTTTTCATGTCCACCCCCGAAGTGCCTCGGAGCGTCGCGGATCACGCCCTCAATCGTGGCGGCAAGCAGAAGAAGGGCAACCGCACGTCGTCGATCGACGGATCATCCGTGATCGTGATCGTGACCGCCCCCAAGTGTTCCATCGTAAGGCCAAGATGATTTTTAAAGATGATCCCGATGAACCCCATGAGGAAGGTTCCGAGCGTAACGCAGGTAGTTGTTATTTCTCCCACGATTTGGCCAATCGTGCCCTGCCAGTTTTCGAGCCCGTCGCCGACGATGGCAATCAGGCTAAGTGTCTCTGACGTGTGGAATAAATTGTGCCCTGCATAGCTTTCCGAGAGGTATTCCACCGATGTGAATTCGGGCGGCGCATTCGCATATGCAGCAGCGATTGATTCCGCGTCGAGGTGGAACGCGAACTTTGTTCGGATGCGCTGAATCACACTTTTGCCGCCGAAGTACTTGTTCAGCGTGTCGAGGTTTACGAAGGTAGCCGACGACATTTCAGCCTTGTATTTTGTGAGAAAGCCCTTGGCAGAAAACGTCTCGCCTATCATCTTGTGGCCTTCGTAAAGTCGGCCAGCTGTCAGCTTCAACAAAAGGAGCACTTGCGCCAGTGCTGCGCTGCGCTTTGGCGGCTCCTTCTCGACGAGCTTCAATTCGTTGATTGCGGCGGTCAGAAGTTTTGTCAGGATGTTGATGTCATTATGAAGCTGCCCCGCCATAAAATAGAACAGCCGTTCGTCAGGCGGTATCTGGTCGAGCTGCGCTTTGGTGAGCGTAAGTGCGGCTAGTTGCGTCAAGGCGACCCTATCGACTGTGGTTTGACAGCGCAGCACCCAAGTAACTGCCCGAAAACACAACTCTCTCGTAATGGATGAAGCGGTCGGCGCCAAGCAATCCTTGTTCCACGACGCGATAGAGCCCTAAGTCGGCCAGAATGTCGCGAGCGCGCGCGGAAAGGGCCTCGACGCCCTTGCGCCCGAGCGGTTTGGGCGCGGTGAACAGGATCATTTCGTCGGCCAGGCCCTGCGCGATCAATTCGGCCCCGACGCGCGGCCCGCCTTCCGAAAAAATTCTGGTGAGGCCGCGCGCGCCGAGCGCCCGCAAAGCGGCGCGCAGGTCGATGCGGCCGGCGGCGAGATCGCAGGCCGCGACCTCGACGCCCTGCGCTTCCAGCGCCGCGCGCCGCGCCGGATCGGCTTGTGCGCCGCAAAAAACCAGCGTGGGAAAATCCCGCGCCCCGACCACCAGCCGAGAACGCAGGGGCAGATCGAGCCGGGCGTCGAGCACCACGCGCAAGGGTTTTTGGTCGCAGCCCGGCAGGCGCACGGTCATCAGCGGATCGTCGCCGAGCGCGGTGCCGATCCCGACCATGATGGCGTCGTGCAAGGCGCGTAAAACATGAGTGCGCAGATTGGCCGCCGGGCCGGTGATGGCGAGGCGGGGATCGTGCGCGTCGCCCGCCGCGAAGCCGTCCGCCGTCTGGGCGATTTTCAGCGTCACCATCGGCCGGCCTTCGGTCACGCGCAGGATATGGCCGCGATGCGCCCGCCTGCCCTCTTGCGGCAAGACGTCGGCCTCGACCTCGATCCCGGCGCGCCGCAGCAGGGAAAACCCCTCGCCGGCGACGCGGTCGTCCGGGTCGGCCGGGCCGCCGACCACCCGCGCGATTCCCGCCGCTGCCACGGCTTCCGCGCAAGGCGGGGTCTTGCCGTGGTGGGCGCAGGGCTCCAATGTCACATAAAGCGTGGCGCCCCGGGCGAGATCGCCCGCCTGCGCCAGCGCCTGGGTCTCGGCATGGGGCCGCCCGCCCGGGGCGGTGGCGCCGCGCCCGACGACCACGCCGTCGCGCACCACCAGCGCGCCGACCGCCGGGTTGGGCGCGGTCGCGCCGAGATGGCGCCGGCCAAGCGCCAGGGCGGCGCGGAAAAAGCGCGCGTCTTCGGCGGAAAAAGCCATGTCAGGCGTCCTCCTCCTTGCGCCGCGCCCCCTCGTCGGCGAATTCGTCGAGCAGCGGGCCGAAGTCGCGCGCCTCGCGGAAATTCCGGTAGACGGAAGCGAAACGCACATAGGCGACTTCGTCGAGCGTTTTAAGCCCCTGCATCACCAGTTCGCCGATGGTTTCCGATGGAATTTCCGCCTCACCCTGATTTTCGAGCTGGCGGACCAGGCCGTTGATCATGCGGTCCACGCGCTCCGGATCCACCGGGCGCTTGCGCAGGGCGATCTGCACCGAACGCACCAGCTTGTCGCGGTCGAAGGGCGCCCGCCGGCCGGATTTCTTGATCACGGTCAGTTCGCGCAATTGCACGCGCTCGAAAGTGGTGAAGCGCCCGCCGCAATCCGGGCAGACGCGGCGGCGGCGGATCGAGGAGGAATTGTCGGTCGGCCGCGAATCCTTGACCTGGGTGTCGAGACTGCCGCAATAGGGACAACGCATGAACAGGCCCCTTCCCGGCGCGTGAGGACAGCGCCGCGAATCGAATCCGCGCGGCGCCTGCAACGGCTATTTTGCCGTCTGGCTTCCCGCGCCACAAGTTGGTGGCGCGATTTGAGGTTTTCAGGCGCCCGCCGCCGCTCTATGGTCTAGCGCCCTAAAACGCAGGAGGCGGAAGCTTGCTGGGACTTTTCGCCAAATCGCGCGCTTTGGCCATCGCCGTGGCGATCGCCTTCCTGCTGGCGGGCGGGGCGCTGGCGGTGGTCTATCTGTTTTCGCCCCATGCGGTGCTGCGCATCACCACCGGACCCGAGGGCGGCCAGGCCCATCGCTTCATCGGAGCCTTCATCAAGGTCGCCGAGGCGCGGCATCCACGCATCCGGATCAAATCCGTCACGGTGGACACTCTGCGCGCCAGCGCCGACGCGCTGGAGCAGGGCAAGGTCGATCTCGCGGTGATCCGCAGCGACGTCCACCTGCCGGCCAATGGCGAAACCCTGGTGATCCTGCGCCACGACGCCATGGCCTTCATCGTGCCCCATCATTCGTCGATTTCCGGCCTCGCCGATCTTTCCGGCAAGACCATCGCGCTTCCCACCGGGCCGGCGCAGGACGACAATGCCCACGCCCTCGACATCCTGCTCAGCTATTACAATGTCCCGCCCGACAAGGTGAAACGCCTTTTCCTGCCTGCCGGCGAGATCGGCGCGGCGATTGCGCGCAAACAGGCCTCGGCGGCGCTGGCCGTCGGCCCGGTCGGCCCCGGCGACGCGGTGGAGACAGTCGCCTCGATCGAGCGCTCGACCAAAGGGACGCCAAAAATTCTCGGCTTCGACGACGCCGACGCCATCGTCAAACGCTTTCCCATATTCGAATCCACCGACGTGCCGCAGGGCGGGTTCCACTCCAGGCCGGACATTCCGGACGACAGTGTGACCACGCTCGCGGTCACTTACCGCTTCGCCGTGCCGATCACCATGCCGGACATCCTCGCCAACGCCATCGGCCGCTCGATCCTGGCCGCCAAGGCGCAATTGATGAATGTGTCGCCGATGGCCGGCCAGATCGAGGCGCCCGACGTGAGCGACACAAACCCATTGCTGCCGATCCATCCCGGATTTGCCGATTATCTCAACAACGGCGACCAGAGCTTTTTCGACCAGGCGCAGCGCTATCTTTACATCGTCGGCATTCCGTTGAGCGTCGGCGCCTCGCTGCTCACCCTGCTGGTCTCGACCTGGAGCGCGCGCGGCGGGCAGAAGGACCGCAACGCCCTGCGGCGGCTGGTCGCCCTCGCCAGCGAGGCCGAAGCGGCCGACCGCGCGCGGCTCGAAAGCCTGGAGCAGGAATTGCACACGGCGGTCGCCGCCTCGATCGACGGTTCAGGCGGTCAGGCCGAACAATGGAAAACCTCGCTCGCCATCCAGCACGCGATGCGCCGTTTCGAACAGCGCCGCGCCGCTCTCTCAGCCGTATCCGGCGCCGAAGGCGAAAGGCCGGAAACCAGCCCGCCGCCTTCGCCGTGACGACGATGAACGAGCCGGCCGCCGCGGGCGCCTTCGCTCAGACCTGTTCGATCTCGACCAGGACGCCGTTGAAATCCTTGGGGTGCAGGAACAGAACCGGCTTGCCGTGGGCGCCGATTTTCGGCTCGCCGTCGCCGATCACCCGCGCGCCGGCCTGTTTCAAGCGATCGCGCGCCCGCAAAATGTCCTCGACCTCGTAGCAGACGTGATGCATGCCGCCGTCGGGGTTCTTTTCCAGGAATTTGGCGATCGGCGAGGCCGCGCCGAGCGGCTCCAGCAATTCGATCTTGGTGTTGGGCAGTTCGATGAAAACGACCGTCACGCCATGGTCCGGCTGCGCCAGCGGCTCGGAAACCTTGGCGCCGAGAACGTCGCGATAGGTCGCGGCAGCCGCGGCGACATCCTTTACCGCTATGGCGACATGGTTCAGGCGGCCGATCATCCCGTCATTCCTCGTCAAACTTCGATCGCCAGCACATGGACGTGCGGCTTCTTGCCCCAGACCCCCGCGACCGCCGCGCGCACGGCGCGCTCGATCGCCGCGCAGGCGGCGTCCGCGTCCCTTTTCCGGGCGCGGGGCAGCGAGTCGAGGGTGTCGAATAGGGCGCGGTCCACCACCTCGTCCATTGGACGATTGTCGCGGGTCTTGCGCGGCAGGCCGAACATGGTGACGTCGGGCACGCCCGCCACGTCGCCCTTGGCCGTCAAGGCGAAAGCGATGGAAATGATCCCCGCCGCCGCCAGCCGGTGGCGCTCGCGGAAACATTCGTCGGTTTCGCTCAGAATCAGTTCGCCGTCGTGATAGAGCTTGCCGTGGGCGATCTGGCCGAGATGGGTGGGCGTGTCGGGACCGAGGGCGACCATGTCGCCATTATGCGCGACCAGCACATGCTCCACCCCGGCGTTGCGCGCGAATTCGGCATGGACCTTGAGATGCAGCGCCTCGCCATGGGCGGGCACCGCCACCTGCGGCCGCAACCACTTATAGAGCTGCGCGACCTCGCCCCGGCGCGGATGGCCCGAGCAATGGATCAAGGCGTCACGGTCGGTGAGCACGTCCACGCCCTGCAGGATCAGGCCGTTGACGATGGCGTTCACCTCGCGCTCATTGCCGGGAATGCTGCGCGAGGAAAAGATGACGAGATCGTTGGGCGAGAGTTTGATCGGATGTTCGCCGCGCACGACGCGCGACATGGCGGCCCGCGCCTCGCCCTGGCTGCCGGTGGCGAGAACAAGAACTTTTTGGGCGGGAAGGCGGGAAAAACTGTCCAGCGACAGCAACTCCGGGACGTCGTCGAGATAGCCGCATTCCCGCGCCACCGCCAGCGCCCGCTCCATGGCGCGGCCGGCCAGCACCACGCGCCGACCCGCGGCTTCCGCCGCCAGGCAGACCGCGCGCAGACGCGCGACATTGGAGGCGAAAGTCGTCACCAGCACCCGCCCCCGCGCGGCGAGGATTTTTTCCCGCAGAACCTCGGCGACCTGCGCTTCCGAGGGGCTTTCGCCGTCACGCAGAATATTGGTCGAATCGCTGATCAGGGCGCGCACGCCCTCGTCGCCGATTGCTTTGAGCCGCGCCGCGTCGGTCGGCTTGCCCAGCCCCGGCGTCGGATCGAGCTTCCAGTCGCCGCTGTGGACCACGACGCCGGCCTTGGTGCGGATCGCCAGCAGGTTGGATTCGGGGATCGAATGCGACATCGGCACGAATTCGATCTCGAAGGGGCCGAGGCTCAGCCTTCCGCCCTGCGCGACCTCATGGATCGGCACTTTCGGCGCGCCGGGTTCGGCGAGGCGGCGCGTGGCGAGCAAGCCGGCGGCGAAACGCGTGGCATAAACCGGGCAGCCGAGGCGCGGCCACAACGCCGCAATGGCCCCAACATGATCCTCATGGGCGTGGGTGACGATCAGCCCCAGCAGATCGGCGCGGTTCTTCTCGATAAAGGCAAGATCGGGCAGGATGAGATCGACGCCCGGCATGTCCGACCCTGCGAAAGCGACGCCGCAATCGACCAGGATCCATTTGCGTTTTTTCGCCGTGCCGAAGCCATAAAGCGCGGCGTTCATGCCGATTTCGCCCAGGCCCCCGAGCGGGGCGAATACGATTTCTTCTTTGTCCGACGCCATCATCCGCCTTTACGTTTTCCGCGGATCGAAGGCCACGTCGCCCGCTTCTATCGCCTCAACTTTTCCGTTCGGTCCTTCCAACAGCATGCGCCCCCGCGCGTCAATGCCCCGGAAGATTCCTTCGAGCCTTTCGCCCTGGCGCTCGACCCGCGCCTTTTCGCCGATCCCGCCCGCCCGCTCCAGCCAGGCGGCGCGGATAGTGGCGAAATTGTCGCCCCGCGCCCAGACCTCCAGCCAATCAACGAAACGGTCCGACAGAGCGGCGAAGAGCGCGCCGCGCTCCCAGGAGGCCGCGCCGATGCTTTTCAGGCTCGCCGTCGGATAGGGCGCGTCACCCGGCGAAGAGGCGCAATTGACGCCGACCCCGATCACGCAGGCGAAAAGGCCGTTGCGCAGGCTCGCGCCCTCCAGCAGCAGGCCCGACATTTTCGCGCCATTGCCGAGCGCGTCATTGGGCCATTTGAGCCGGATCGACGGCCCCGGGCCCGCCACGGCGCGCAAGGCGTCGTACAGCGCCACGCCCGCGACGAAGCCGATTTCGGTGAGCCGCGCCGGCGGCGCGGGATCGATCAGCAGGAGACTGGCGTAAAGATTGCCCGGCGGCGAAACCCACGACCGGCCCATGCGGCCCCGGCCCCTGGTCTGGGTCGCGGCGACGATCCACAGCCGTCCGGAATCGCCGGCGGCGATGCGGCTCATCGCCTCGTCATTGGTCGAGGCGAGCGAGGTGAAGGCTTCGAGGCGATAGCCGGCGCGCGCGGCTTCGGGGCCAAGCGCGCAATAGAAATCCTTCACCGCCCCATTGCGACCCGGCGCGCTCCCCCCGCCCGCGCCGCTCACTCAGAACAACGAATGCGCGGCGGCGGCGGCGGCGTTGACCAGCGGCGCCGGGAAGACCCAGAACACCAGCATGGCGACAGCGGAAAGCGCCAGGACCGCGCGCTCGGTCATGCTCGGGCGGTCGAAGGCCGGCGCCGGATCGTCGAAATACATCACCTTGACGATGCGCAGATAGTAAAAGGCCGAGACCGCGCTGGTCAGGATGCCGATCACCGCCAGCCAGTAGAGCTTGGCTTCGACCGCCGCCATGAAGACATAGAATTTGGCGAAGAAGCCCGCGAGCGGCGGCACGCCGGCCAGCGAGAACATCAGCATGGCGAAGAAGAAGGCCATGGCCGGATTGGTGCGCGCGAGGCCGGAAAGATCGCTGATTTTTTCGACCGGCCGGCCATTGACCCGCATCGACAGGATGGCGGCGAAGGCCCCGAGCGTCATGACCAGATAGATCGCCATGTAAATCGCGACGCCCCTGGCGCCGGCTTCCGTTCCGGCGGCGAGGCCGACCAGGGCGAAACCCATGTGGCCGATCGAGGAATAGGCCATCAGTCGCTTGATATTGGTCTGGGCGATGGCGGCGAAAGCGCCGAGCGCCATCGAGGCCAGCGCGAGGAAGACGATGATCTGCTGCCATTGGCTGACCGCGCCGGGGAAGGCGGTCATGATGACGCGGACCGTGACGGCCATGGCGGCCATTTTCGGCGCCGAAGCGAAAAAGGCGGTGACCGGCGTCGGCGCGCCCTCATAGACGTCCGGCGTCCACATATGGAAGGGAACCACCGAAATCTTGAATGCGAGGCCGGCGAACAGGAACACCAGGCCGAAAATCACGCCCATGTTTGGATGGCCGCCGATCGCCGCGGCGATGCCGGAGAAGGACACCGTGCCGGCGAAGCCGTAAAGCAGCGAGGCGCCATAGAGCAGCATGCCCGAGGACAAGGCGCCGAGGACGAAATATTTGAGGCCCGCCTCCGAGGCGCGGGCGTCGTCGCGGCTGATGGCGGCCAGGACATAGAGCGAGAGCGACATCAGCTCCAGGCCGAGATAAAGCGCGATCAGGCCATTGGCCGAGATCAGCATCAGCATGCCGAGCGTCGACAGCACGACCAGGACCGGAAACTCGAACTTGTTCACCCCGGACCGGCGCAAGAAATCGCCCGACATCAGCAGGACCACGATCGAGCCGACCAGCGACAGAATCTTCATGAAGTCGGCGAAATCGTCGTCGATGAAGGCGTCGCCGAAGACCACGCCCGCCGCCCTGTTATGGCCGAGCAGGACCGCGACCAGCGCGGCGCCGAGGACGGCCACCGCGAATTCGCTCATCGGGCCGTCGTCGTCCCTGCCGCGATAGGCGCCGATCAGCAGCAGGACAATCGCGCCCACGGCCAGGATCGCCTCGGGGAGCGCATGAGCGAGTTCAAGACTGATCGAATTCATGGAACTTCTCTCAAGGCAGCGTGAGGGCGGCGGTCTTGGTCAGAGCCAAGGCGGAATCATAGCCCTTGATCAATTCGGCGACCGAGCCGGAACAGGCGTCGAGGATCGGGCCGGGATGGATTCCGTAATAGATCGTCAGCAGGACGAGCGGCGTCAGCACCGCCAGTTCGCGCGGGTTCAGATCCTGGAGGCTCATCAGGCTCGGCTTCTCCAGCTTGCCGAACACCACCTGCCAATAGAGGTAAAGCGCATAGGCCGCCGAGAGGATGACGCCGGTGGTGGCGAAGAAGGCCACCCAGCTGTTGGCCTGGAAGGTTCCGAGCAGCGAGAGGAACTCGCCGATGAAGCCCGAGGTGCCGGGCAGGCCGACATTGGCCAGGGTGAAGATCATGAAGGCCGTGGCGTAGACCGGCATTTTCTCGACAATGCCGCCATAGGCCGCGATCTCGCGGGTATGCATGCGGTCATAGACCACGCCGACGCAAAGGAAGAGCGCGCCGGAGACCAGGCCATGCGACACCATCTGGAACACCGCGCCCTGGACCGCCTGCTGATTCATGGCGAACAGGCCCATGGTGACGAACCCCATATGGGCGACCGAGGAATAGGCGATCAGCTTCTTCATGTCCTCCTGCACCAAAGCCACCAGCGAGGTGTAGACGATGGCGATGATCGACAGGGCGTAGACCAGCGGCGCGAAATAATGTGAGGCGTCGGGGAACATCGGCAGCGAGAAGCGGATGAAGCCGTAACCGCCCATTTTCAGCAGGATGGCCGCCAGGATCACCGAGCCTGCGGTCGGCGCCTCGACATGGGCGTCGGGCAGCCAGGTATGGACCGGCCACATCGGCATTTTCACCGCGAAGGAGGCGAAGAAGGCGAGCCAGAGATATTTCTGGAGATTGGGATCGAACCTGGCGTGCAGCAGCGCCGTGATGTCGGTGGTGTGGGTCTGCGCATACATCGCCAGAATCGCGATCAGCATCAGCAGCGAGCCGGCGAGCGTGTAAAGGAAGAACTTGAAGCTCGCATAGACGCGGCGCTTGCCGCCCCAGACGCCGATGATCAGGAACATCGGGATCAGGCCGCCTTCGAAGAACAGGTAGAACAGCACCAGATCGAGCGCGGTGAAGACGCCGATCATCAGCGTCTCGAGCGCCAGGAAGGCGATCATATATTCCTTGACCCGGGTCTGGATCGGCGCCCATGAGGCGGCGATACACAGGGGCATCAGGAAGGCGGTCAGCACCACGAAGGGGAAGCTGACGCCGTCCACGCCCATCTTGTAGGTCAGCCCCGAGCCGAACCAGCTCTTCTGCTCGACGAACTGGAAGTCGGCGACGCCGGGGACGAATTTGCTCCAGGCGTAAAGCGACAGAGCGAAGACCACGAGGGTCGTCCACAGCGCGATCCAGCGGATATTGTTCTTGCCCGCCTCGCTGTCGCCGGGGACAGCCAGGATGAGCGCGGCGCCGACCAGAGGCAGGAAGGTCAGCCAGGAGAGAAGGCCAAAACCGAACATCAGCGCACCCCGCCGACCAGATAATAAGTGATGATCGCCGCGAGGCCGATCAGCATGGCGAAAGCGTAATTATAGATGTAGCCGGTCTGAAGCCGGGCCATCCAGCCGGCGCCGTCCTGCACCCGCGCGGCGATGCCGTCGGGGCCGAGGCGGTCGATGATCGCGCCGTCGCCACCCTTCCAGAACAGCCGGCCGAGCCAGAAGGCCGGGCGGACGAACAGGAAGTCGTAAAGCTCGTCGAAGTACCATTTGTTGAGCAGGAACCGGTACAGGCCAGGCAAGCGCTCGGCCAATCGAACCGGGGTCTGCGGCGAGACGATGTAGAAATAGAACGAGACGACGAAGCCGAGCGCCATCAGCAGCGACGGCGCCAAGCCGGCCAGTTCGGGGATCTCGTGCATCTCGTGCATGATGTGATTGTCGGGGCCGAAGAACAGCGAGCCGCGCCAGAATTCGTCCAGGCCGTGGCCGATGAATACGCCCTTGAACATCAGGCCGGCGAACAGCGCGCCGAGCGACAGCACATAGAGCGGGATCATCATCGTATTGGGCGATTCATGCGGGTCGAGCGCATGGTGGCCGTGATGGCCGTCGCCATGCGCCTCGTCGGTCGCCACTTCCTCCGCCGGCGATTCGTGATCGTGGGCGTGGACCGCGGCCATGGCGGCGGCGTTGGCATGGTCGACCGCCTCCCAGCGCGGCTTGCCGAAGAAGGTCATGAACACCAGACGCCAGCTGTAGAACGAGGTCAGGCCCGCCGCGACGACGGTCAGGACATAGCCGTAGGTCGCGGCCTGGCTGTGCAGGCCCGCTGCATAGGCGGCCTCGATGATCGCATCCTTGGAGAAATAGCCGGCGGTCAGTGGGAAGCCGGTGAGCGCCAGCGTGCCGATGGTCATGGTGGCGAAGGTGAGCGGGATCTTCTTCGCCAGCCCGCCCATGTTCCGCATGTCCTGCTCGTGGTGCATGGCGTGGATCACCGAGCCGGCGCCGAGGAACAGCAGGGCCTTGAAGAAGGCATGGGTGAAGAGGTGGAAAATGCCGAGCGAATAGCCCCCCACCCCGAGGCCGACGAACATGTAGCCGAGTTGCGAACAGGTCGAATAAGCGATGACGCGCTTGATGTCGTTCTGGACGAGGCCGACCGTCGCGGCGAAAAAGGCGGTGGTGGCGCCGACGATGGTGACCACGGCCAAAGCGGTCGCGGATTGCTCGAACAAAGGCGACAGCCGGGCCACCATGAACACGCCGGCGGTGACCATGGTCGCGGCGTGGATGAGGGCGGACACCGGGGTCGGGCCTTCCATCGCGTCGGGCAGCCAGGTGTGGAGCAGGAACTGCGCCGACTTGCCCATGGCGCCCATGAACAGCAGCAGGCAGGTCAGAGTCATTGCGTCCCAGTCGCCGCCGAAAACATGGACGGTCTTGTTGGCGAGGCCGGGCGCGGCGGCGAAAATGGTGTCGAGATTGATCGACCCGGTCAGCATGAACACCAGGAAAATGCCGAGCGCGAAGCCGAAATCGCCGATGCGGTTGACGACGAAGGCTTTTATCGCGGCCGCGTTCGCCGAAGGCTTCTCGTACCAGAAGCCGATCAGCAGATAGGAGGCGAGGCCGACGCCTTCCCAGCCAAAAAACATCTGGGCGAGATTGTCGGCGGTCACCAGCGTCAGCATGGCGAAGGTGAACAGCGACAGAAAGGCGAAGAAGCGGGAGCGCGAGGGATCCTCGTGCATATAGCCCACCGAATAGAGATGGACGAGGGCGGAGACCGTGGTCACCACCACCAGCATCACGGCGGTGAGCGTGTCCACCCGCAGCGCCCAATCGACATGGAGCACGCCTGAGGTCATCCAGTTGGCGAGGACCGGCGCCGAAAAGGAGCCGCCGTTGAGCCCGACCCGGAAAAAAGTGATCCAGGAGAAGAAGCAGGAGATGAAGAGCAGCGAGGTGGTGACGATTTCGCTGGCGCGGTCCCCGATCCGGCGGCCCAGCAGGCCGGCGACCAGGAAACCGAGAAGGGGGAGAAAGACGATTGCCGAATACATGCTTTCAGCCCTTCATCATATTGATGTCTTCGACCGCGATCGTGCCGCGGTTGCGGAAATAGGTGACGACGATGGCTAGGCCGATCGCCGCTTCCGCCGCCGCGACGGTCAGGACGAACAAAGCGAAGACCTGGCCCGTGAGGTCGTGCAGCCGGGCGGAAAAGGCCACCAGGTTGAGATTGACCGACAGCAGGATCAGCTCGACCGACATCAGGATGACGATGACGTTCTTGCGGTTGATGATGATGCCGGCGACGCCCAGAGTGAACAGGATCGCGGCGACGATCAGATAATGTTCGAGACCGATGACCATTGCGCTCCTCACACGCCCGCCCGCGACGGGACTTTCTTGTTTTCGATGGCCGAGGCGCGGGTGCGCGCATTCTGCGCCGCGATATTCTGGCGGCGGACATTCGGCCGGTGATGAAGGGTGAGGACGATGGCGCCGATCATCGCGACCAGCAGGACGAAACCGGCGGCCTCGAACAGATAGACATATTGGGTGTAGAGCACCAGACCGAGCGCTTCCGTGTTGGACAGATGGCCCGGCGTCGGCGTGGCGAGCGCGGCTTGCGGGACGACCGTCCAGGCGCCGACCACCGCGACCAGTTCGACCAGCACGATCAGGCCGACCAGGACGCCGATGGGAAGATTTCGCAGAAAGCCCTGTTTCAGTTCGGCGAAATCGACATCGAGCATCATGACGACGAAGAGGAACAGCACCGCCACCGCGCCGACATAGACGACGACCAGGATCATCGCCAGGAATTCGGCGCCGACGAGCAGGAAAAGCCCGGCCGCGTTGAAGAAGGCGACGATCAGGAACAGAACGGAATGAACCGGATTGCGCGCCGAGATCACCATGACGGCGGAGGCGATCAACCCGATCGAGAACAGATAGAAGAAAAACGTCGCAAGCGTCATGGTCCACCTGTCCGCCTGTTTCCAGGGCTTTGATCTTTTTCGCGCCGACGCTGCTTAAGCAAAAAGTCGGCGCAGGGTAAAGTCGGCTGAAGGCAGGGGCCGCCTTCAGCGATAGGGGGCGTCGGCGGCGAGGTTGCGGGCGATTTCCCGCTCCCAGACCGCGCCGTTGTCGAGCAGGCGTTGCTTGTCGAAGAACAGTTCTTCGCGCGTCTCGACGGCGAATTCGGAATTGGGGCCCTCGACAATGGCGTCCACCGGGCAGGCCTCCTGGCAGAAACCGCAATAGATGCATTTGGTCATGTCGATGTCGTAGCGGGTGGTGCGTCGCGTGCCGTCATTGCCGCGCGGCGCCGCCTCGATGGTGATGGCCTGCGCCG
Organism: uncultured Pseudomonadota bacterium; assembly: GCA_963703385.1. Lineage (GTDB taxonomy): Bacteria > Pseudomonadota > Alphaproteobacteria > Rhizobiales > Beijerinckiaceae > Rhodoblastus. The sequence goes on along the minus strand of OY969816.1, from coordinate 939,196 downwards.
GGCAGATCGCCTCGCACAGCTTGCAGGCGATGCAGCGCTCCTCGCCGTTGGGATAGCGGCGCAAAGCATGTTCGCCGCGATAGCGGGGCGATTGCGGGTTTTTCTCGTGCGGATAGTTCAGCGTCGCCTTGGGCTTCAGCAGATAGCGGAAGGACAGGAAGAAGGCGTCGACGAATTCCTTGAGAAGCAGGGCCTTGGCGGAGGAAACGAGCTGCATTTCATATCCTCACTGGGCGACTTTGCCGAAAAGTTCCAGGACGCCGGCCACGACGACCACGGCGACCAGCGAAATCGGCAAAAAGACCTTCCAGCCGAGACGCATCAGCTGATCGTAGCGATAGCGCGGGACGAAGGCTTTCACCATGGCGAACAGGAAGAAGAACCAGGTCACCTTGAGCACGAACCAGATCACGCCCGGGATCCAGGTGAAAGGCGCGACATTCACCGGCGGCAGCCAGCCGCCGAAGAACAGCACCGTCATCAGGGCGCACATGGTGACGATGGCGACATATTCTCCGAGCATGAACAGCAGATATTGGCTCGCCGAATATTCGACCATGAAGCCGGCGACCAGTTCCGATTCCGCCTCCACGAGGTCGAAGGGCGGGCGGTTGGTCTCGGCCAAGGCCGAAACGAAGAAGATCACGAACATCGGAAACAAGGGCAGCCAGTACCAGCCTAAAAAGCCCCATCTGGTGTCCTGGGCATGGACGATGTCGTTGAGGTTCAGCGAGCCGGCGCAGAGCAGGACGGTGATGATGACGAAGCCGATCGAGACTTCGTAGGACACCATTTGCGCCGCGGAGCGCAGGGCGGCGAGGAAGGGATATTTCGAGTTCGACGCCCAGCCGCCCATGATGATGCCGTAAACGCCGAGCGACGAAATGGCGAAAATATAGAGAATGCCGACGTTGAGATTGGCCACCGCCCAACCGTTATTGACCGGGATCACCGCCCAGGCGGCCAACGCCAAAGTCGCCGTGACCAGGGGCGCCATCAAAAAGACGCCCTTGTTGGCGCCGTCCGGAATGATCGGCTCCTTGAACAGGAACTTGAACATGTCCGCAAAACTTTGCAGCACGCCCCAGGGTCCGACGACATTGGGGCCGCGCCGCAACTGCACCGCCGCCCAGACTTTGCGGTCGAGCAGGATGTAATAGGCGACCAGAACCAGGCCGACGACGAGCAGCGCCAGGCTTTTCACCACGATCAGGAGGAGGGAGATCAGGAGGTCCATCTTTCTCTTCTCCTCATTCCGCCGCTTGCGCGGTCCGCCGCGCCTTGGCGAGGGCCGAGCATTCGCCCATCACGCGCGAGGCGCGGGCGATCGGGTTGGTCAGGTAGAAATCCGAAATCGCGGAGACCACAGCCCCCTGCCCGACTTCGCCGCCGGGCAGCGAGGCGAGCGGCGCGGGATCGGTCGCGGGAATGGCGTCGATATGGCCGAGCCACGGACAAGCCGCATAGAGCCTGGCGCGCAGCTGGCTCAGCGAATCGAAGGGCAGCGGTTTTCCAAGCGCGGCCGAGAGCGCGCGGAAAATCGCCCAGTCCTCGCGGGCGTCGCCGGGCGGAAAGGCGGCGCGGTCGGACATCTGGACCCTGCCTTCGGTATTCACATAAGTGCCGGATTTCTCGGTATAGGCCGCGCCCGGCAGGATGACGTCGGCGCGATGGGCGCCGCGGTCGCCATGCGAGCCGATATAGACGACGAAGGCGCCCGGCTCGACCGCGATCTCGTCGGCGCCGACGAGGAAGACCACGTCCTGCGCGCCGGCTTTCGCAATTCTTTGGGCGTCGAGCCCGCCCGCGCCGGGAACGAAGCCGATGTCGAGCGCGCCGACCCGCGAAGCCGCCGTATGCAGAACGGCGAGGCCGGTCCAGTCGCCGGCTTCTTCATTCTTCCTGGGCGCGCCGAGCTTGGCGGCGAGCGCGAGAATCGCCGCGCCGTCCTCGCGCGCCAGAGCCCCCTGCCCGACCAGGATCATCGGGCGCTCGGCCTTGGCGAGAATTTCGCCAAAACCTTCGCCCTTGGCGATCTTGGCCAGAAGTTCCGGCCCGGCGCCGAGATAGTCGTAAGAATAGGTCAGGTCGAAGGGCTCGCCGATCAGCGCGACCGGGAAATTGGAGTTGTGAAAACCGCCTTGGCGCCAGCGCCGGCGGATGCGGGCGTTGAGCACCGGCGATTCCCAGCGCGGATTGGAGCCGACGATCAGCAGAGCGTCGGCGCGGTCGATGCCTTCGACGGTGGGGTTGAAAATATAGCTGGCGCGGCCGAGCGCCGGATCGAGCCTCGCCCCGTCCTGGCGCGCGTCGATATTCTTGGTCCCGAGCGATTCGGCGAGCGATTTGGCGGCGTAGAGGTCCTCGACCGAGCACAGATCGCCGCCAATAAAACCGATCCTGTTCGCCGGCGTCGCCTGAACCTTGGCCGCGATCGCAGCAAAGGCCTGGGGCCAGCTCGCCGGGCGCAGCTTGCCGTTCTCGCGCACAAAAGGCCGGTCGAGGCGCTGGGTCTTCAGCCCGTCCACGATCTGGCGGGTCTTGTCGGAAATCCACTCCTCGTTCACCGCCTCATTGACCCGCGGCAGGATGCGCATGACCTCGCGGCCGCGCGTGTCGATGCGGATGGCCGAACCGAGGGCGTCCATCACGTCGACGCCCGGCGTCTTGTTATATTCCCAGGGACGGGCGCGGAAATTCTGCGGCTTGGGCAAGAGCGCGCCGACCGGGCAGAGATCGGCGACATTGCCCTGCAATTCGGAGGTCATCGCCTGCTGGAGATAGGTGGTGATCTCGGAATCCTCGCCGCGCCCGATCATGCCCATGTCGGAGGTGCCGCAGATTTCGGCGGTGAAGCGGACGCAGCGCGTGCAATGGATGCAGCGCGTCATTTCGGTCTTGACCAGCGGGCCGATATATTTGTTCTCGACCGCGTGCTTGTTTTCCGTATAGCGCGAACGGTCGCGGCCATAGGTCAGCGCCTGGTCCTGAAGGTCGCATTCGCCGCCCTGGTCGCAGATCGGGCAATCGAGCGGATGGTTGATGAGCAGGAACTCCATCACCCCTTCGCGGGCCTTTTTCACCATCGGCGAATTGGTCAGCACCACCGGCGGCTCGCCATTGGGACCCGGACGCAGGTCGCGCACCGTATTGGCGCAGGAGGCCATGGGCTTGGGCGGGCCGCCCTTCACCTCGACCAGGCACATGCGGCAATTGCCGGCGATCGACAGGCGTTCGTGATAGCAGAAGCGCGGGATTTCCTTGCCCGCCGCCTCGCAGGCCTGGAGCAGGGTAAAGTCCGGCGGGACATCCAGCTCGACGCCATCGACGCTAATCTTGGTCATCACTCTTTCCCTTTTGCCTCGCCCGCGGGGCGGTCGAGGCGCCCCTCGCATCAGCTCGGCGTCACGTTCGTTCCTGGCATCGGCTGCGCCGATGCGGATTTCATCCTTCTGCCTCGCCCGCGGGGCGGTCGAGGCGCCCCTCGCATCAGCCAAAGGGCGTCGTTAGACGCCCGTCTTTCGACGGGCTTTTCGTCACGTTCGTTCCTGGCATCGGCTGCGCCGATGCGGATTTCATCCTTCTGCCTCGCCCGCGGGGCGGTCGAGGCGCCCCTCGCATCAGCCAAAGGGCGTCGCTAGACGCCCGTCTTTCGACGGGCTTTTCGTCACGTTCGTTCCTGGCATCGGCTGCGCCGATGCGGATTTCATCCTTCTGCCTCGCCCGCGGGGCGGTCGAGGCCCAAAACCTTACTCTGCCGCCACCTTGACCGCATCCTTGTCGGCGCGCGCCGTATAAGAATCGATCCGCGCCTCGATCACCGGGCGGAAATGATTGATCAGGCCCTGGATCGGCCAGGCCGCCGCGTCGCCGAGCGCGCAGATCGTATGGCCTTCGATCTGCTTCGACACGTCGAACAGCATGTCGATTTCCTTTTTCTGGGCGCGGCCTTCGACCATGCGCTCCATCACCCGGTACATCCAGCCCGTGCCTTCGCGGCAGGGCGTGCACTGGCCGCAGCTCTCGTGCTTGTAGAAATACGACAGGCGGGCGATGGCGCGGATGATATCGGTGGACTTGTCCATCACGATGACCGCCGCCGTGCCGAGGCCCGATTGCAGCTTGGAAAGGCTGTCGAAATCCATCGGGCAGTCGATGATCTGCTCCGCCGGCACGCATCGCACCGAGGAGCCGCCGGGAATGACCGCCAGCAGGTTGTCCCAGCCGCCGCGAACGCCGCCGGCGTGCTTTTCGATCAGTTCGCGGAACGGGATCGACATCGCCTCTTCCACATTGCACGGCGTGTTCACATGGCCCGAGATCGAGAACAACTTTGTTCCGGCGTTGTTTTTCGCTCCGAAGCCGGCAAACCACGCGGCGCCGCGGCGTAGAATGGTCGGGGCGACGGCGATCGACTCGACATTGTTGACGGTGGTCGGGCAGCCATAGAGGCCCATATTGGCCGGGAACGGGGGTTTAAGCCGCGGCATGCCCTTCTTGCCTTCGAGCGATTCGAGCAGCGCCGTTTCCTCGCCGCAGATATAGGCGCCGGCGCCGTGGTGGACGATGACCTCGAAGGGATAGTCGTGAATGTTGTTCCTGCCGATCAGATTGGCGGCATAGGCCTGATCGACCGCCGCCTGCAGGCGCTCGCGCTCCCAGATGAATTCGCCGCGCACATAGATATAGGCGGCGCAAGCGCCCATGGCGAAACCGGCGACCAGGCAGCCCTCGACCAGCAGATGCGGGTCGTTGCGCAGGATTTCGCGGTCCTTGCAGGTGCCGGGCTCGGATTCGTCGGCGTTGACCACCAGATAGGCGGTCCGCGCCGGGTCGGGCTTGGGCATGAAGGACCATTTCAGGCCGGTCGGGAAGCCGGCGCCGCCGCGCCCGCGCAGGCCCGAGGCCTTCATCTCGTTGATGATCCACTCCCGGCCCTTTTCCAGCAGGCCCTTGGCGCCATCCCAGGCGCCGCGCTTTTTCGCGCCCTCCAGGCCCCAGTCGCCATAGCCGTAGAGGTTCTGGAAGATGCGGTCCTTGTCCTGAAGCATCCGCGTCTCCTCAACTTTCCGACTGGGCTTTGGTCCGGCGGGGTTTAGCCGGTTTGGACTTGGCGGTTTCGGCTGGAGGGGGTTCCGAACGCGCGCCCTGGGCCGGCTCGTGTCCGGCCTGCGGATCGCCGAGCGGGCCGCTCTTGCCGTCGGCGCCGTAGAATTCGATCAGCGAGGTCAGGCCGCCGAGCGGCTCCGAGCGCAGACGCCCGTTCTGCGGCCCGATATGCGTCGGACGGCCGGCCGCGAGATCGTCGACCAGTTTCGAAAAACTCGCGGCGTCGAGGTCTTCATAATAATCGTCGTTGATCTGGACCATCGGCGCGTTGCAGCAGGCGCCCAGGCATTCGACCTCCGCCCAGGAGAACATGCCGTCCGCCGTCACCTTGCGCTGCGGCCCGATGCGCTCGTGGCAGATGCGGATCAGTTCGTCGGCGCCGCGCAACATGCAGGGCGTGGTGCCGCAGAGCTGGACGAAATATTTCCCGACCGGCTCCAGGTTGAACATGGTGTAGAAGGTCGCGACTTCGAGCGCGCGGATATAGGGCATGTCGAGAATGTCGGCGACTTTTTCGATCGCCTTCTGCGGCAACCAATAATCATTCTGCTTCTGCGCCCGCCACAGCGCCGGGATCACCGCCGACTGCTGGCGCCCGGGCGGGTATTTCGCGATCTGGGCGTCGAGCCAGGCGCGATTCTCCGGCGTGAACTCGAAGCTGTCGGGCTGTTTCTCGGCGAGACGGCGCGTGCTCATGATGACTGCTTTCCGTTGGTTCCGCGCACATCGCGATAGACCATGAAACCGGCGACCAGAGCGGCGCCGATGACGATGCCCAAATCGGATTGCGGCTGGAACAAGGGCGCCCCATCCGACCAGCGCATGATGACCAGGACGACGATCGCCGAACCAAAGCCGATCAGGAGGAATTGCGCGTTCTTGCGCAGGGATTCGCCGACCGTCACCGATCCACCTCCCCGAACACGATGTCCTGCGCGCCGAGAATGGCGGAGACGTCGGCCAGCATATGGCCGCGACTCAGCATGTCCATGGCCTGGAGATGGGCGAAGCCCGGCGCGCGGATCTTGCATTTATAGGGCTTGTCCGTGCCGTCCGAGACCAGATAGACGCCGAATTCGCCCTTGGGCGCCTCGACCGCCACATAGACCTCGCCTTCCGGCGTGCGGAAGCCTTCGGTGAACAATTTGAAATGATGGATGAGCGCTTCCATCGAGCGCTTCATCTCGTCCCGGCGCGGCGGCGTGATTTTTTGATTCGGCGCCAGAACCGGGCCTTCATTGGCGCGCTCGAACAGCTTGTTCACGCATTGCCGCATGATCCGCACCGACTGGCGCATTTCTTCCAGCCGCACCACCTGCCGGTCATAGCAATCGCCATGCTTGCCGACTGGAATGTCGAATTCCATTTCCTCGTAGCATTCATAGGGCTGGGCGCGGCGCAGGTCCCAGGCCGCGCCGGAGCCGCGCAGGACCGGGCCGGAAAAGCCCCATTTCCAGCATTCCTCCAGCGACACCACGCCGATATCGACATTGCGCTGCTTGAAAATACGGTTTTCGACGAAAAGCTCTTCGAGATCGTCGCAGAGCGTGATGAACGGATCGAGCCAGGCGCCGATGTCCTCGATCAGCTTGGGCGGCAGGTCCTTGGCGACGCCGCCGGGACGGAAATAATTGGCGTGCATCCGCGCGCCCGAGGCGCGCTCATAGAACACCATCAGCTTTTCGCGTTCCTCAAAACCCCAGACCGGCGGGGTGAGCGCGCCGACGTCCATCGCCTGGGTGGTGACGTTCAGGATATGCGAGAGGAGGCGGCCGATTTCGCAATAAAGCACGCGGATGAGCTGGGCGCGGCGGGGAACCTCGACGCCGAGCATCTTTTCGATGGCGAGGCAGAAGGCGTGTTCCTGATTCATCGGCGCGCAATAGTCGAGCCGATCGAAATAGGGCGTGTTCTGCATATAGGGCCGGGATTCCATCAGCTTTTCCGTACCGCGATGCAGCAGGCCGATATGCGGGTCGACGCGCTCCACCACTTCGCCGTCAAGCTCCAGGACCAGTCGCAAAACCCCGTGCGCCGCAGGATGCTGCGGGCCAAAATTGATCGAGAAACTGCGCGGTTTCTGTTCGGACATTTTCTGCTCGCCCATCGGATTTTCGCTTCGCCGCTTTGTTCGCCTCGCCGCCCGCTTTAGCCCCTGGTCGCCTTTTCGTCACCCGGAAGCTCATGAGGCGGGGCTTCCCAGGGCGAAAGGAAATCGAACGACCGGAACTCCTGCGTGAGCCGCGTCGGCTCGTAGACCACGCGTTTCTGGGCGTCGTCGTAGCGCACCTCGACATAGCCCGTCATCGGGAAGTCCTTGCGCAGGGGATGGCCATCGAAACCATAGTCCGTCAGCATCCGGCGCAGGTCGGGATGATTGGCGAAGAGCACGCCGTACATGTCATAGGCTTCGCGCTCGAACCAGTTGACCGCCGGCCACACGCCGACGCAGCTCTCGACCGGCGTCGCCTCGTCCGTCATGCATTTGACGCGGATGCGCAGATTGGCCTTGGGATCCAGCAGATGCGCGACCACGTCGAAGCGCTTTTCGCGCGCCGGCCAATCGACCGCGGTCAGGTCGATGAAACAGATGAAGCCATTGTCGCGCAGGAAGGTCATGGACTCGACCCATTTCGCCGCGTCGAAAACGACGGTCAGCTCGTCGAAGGCGATTTCGGACGAGAGGACGGCGGCGCTCAAGCCGGCCGAAATCTTTTCCGACACAGCCCGCAATTTTCCCCGCAGGACCGCGGAATGGTCGGTTGCGGCGGCGTTCTGATCATTGGCCATGGTCCAGCCTCTTTGCCGGCGGCGCCGGCGCGAAAATCAGCGTTCGATGGTGCCGGTGCGGCGGATTTTCCGTTGCAACAGCATGATCCCGTAAAGCAGGGCCTCGGCGGAAGGCGGACAGCCAGGGACATAGACGTCCACCGGGACGATGCGGTCGCAACCGCGCACCACCGAATAGGAATAGTGGTAATAGCCGCCGCCATTGGCGCAGGAGCCCATGGAGATGACATAGCGCGGCTCGGGCATCTGGTCATAGACCTTGCGCAGGGCCGGAGCCATCTTGTTGGTCAGGGTGCCGGCGACGATCATCACGTCGGACTGGCGTGGGCTGGCGCGCGGGGCGAATCCCCAGCGCTCGATGTCGTAGCGCGGCATGGCCGCCTGCATCATTTCGACCGCGCAGCACGCAAGACCAAAGGTCATCCACATCAGCGAGCCGGTGCGCGCCCAGGTGATCAGCTCGTCGGTCGCGGTGACGATAAAGCCCTTGTCGGCCAACTGGTCGTTGATCGCCAGGAAGGTCGGGTCGTCCGCGCCGACCGGCTTGCCGGTGCGCGGATCGATCACGCCGCGCGGGACCGGAGCCAAAATCGTTTGGGGGAGCTGGGTGTCGCCCTTTTCCGAGGTCAATCCCATTCCAGCGCTCCTTTCTTCCATTCATAGACGAAGCCGACGGTCAGCACGCCGAGGAAAACCATCATCGACCAGAATCCGAAGGCGCCGATCTTGCGGAAGGCCACCGCCCAGGGAAACAGGAAGGCCACTTCCAGATCGAAGATGATGAACAGCAGCGACACCAGATAGAACCGGACGTCGAATTTCATGCGCGCGTCGTCGAAGGCGTTGAAGCCGCATTCATAGGCCGACAGCTTTTCCGCGTCGGGGGCCTTGAAGGCGAGCAGGAAGGGCGCGACCAGCAACGCCCCTGAAATCACGCCCGACAAAGCGATGAAGATCACCAGCGGCAGATAATCGTTCAGGAGGACCGACATGGGGTGATGTCCTTGCTCTCGTTTGTCCTGGCTCTCGTTTGTCCTGGCGCCGCCGTCAGAACCTCTGGGTTCCGTATCGCAGGGCGGCGCGGGGCGCAAGGCCCAAGCGCGCCGCGCCGGGACGCGCCGCGCGACGGCCTTTTCGCAGGCGCGCCGCCCTGAAAGTCGCGGCAATCGCGGTTTTCCGTCGCTATGCCAGCGACTTCCGAGCCCGGATCGCTCGCCTCGCCTCCGGCGAAAGTCGGAGCCATTTTGTCGCGGCGCCGCAATTCCCTGAGGACGCGCGCAAACTTCCGCACAAATTGCAGCCGGCGTCGCGAGAAAGTATTCTAGCAGGGAAATATGGCGAGAGAGACGGGACTCGAACCCGCGACCTCCGGCGTGACAGGCCGGCGCTCTAACCAACTGAGCTACTCCCCCGCTCGACCGCGACGCGATCGCGTCGATCGGAGGCCTGCGAATTAGGACAGCGGCGCGGGCAAGTCAAGCGCGGATATGGCGATTTCTTGAAACGCGGAACGCGCCCGGCGTGGTGTTAGAAATTACGGCTCGCCAGCCGCCAGCGCGCCATTTCCGCCGGCGTCACGAAATGAATTGTTCCCGAGGAAATGCGCTCCGCATAGCGGATCAGGTCGCGGCTGACGCCCATCCGAGCGCTATAGCGCATCAGCATGGCCGCCATGGAACCGTCATCGTAAACGCGGCGCCTCGGCTCGAACACGCCTTTCGACGTATCGGCGAACATCCGATGGATGCCCAGAACCGCGTCGCGCGGCGCGATGCGTTTGACCCCGCCCATGAAGGCGTAAACGCAGGCCGACAGGCATTGGTTGGCGACGACGGTCGCCGCCCCGATCCGCCGGAAGATCCGCCCCAGCTCCATCGAGGCCACGACGTAGCCGCCTTGCGAATCGAGCATGACAATGGTCCGCAGGTCGCGGTTGCCGACATTTTCGCGCAGGAAGTCCACGAATTCGTTGGGCGTCGAATTGGAGATCTGGCCCTCGGCGACGATGACTCGCGGGCAGTGAGCGCGGCAATGGCCGTCCGAAATGCTTTCGAGATGGAAGTCCATCGCCCGCGCGCCCGATGACACAGCGACGACAACGACAAAAACCGCGAGGATTTTGGCGAGGATTTTGGCAATGAGCGAAGGACTGCGGAGCTTTTCTGACGGCATCGACCTGCCTTCGGCCGTGGTGGGCGGTGACGGGCTCGAACCGCCGACCCTCTCGGTGTAAACGAGATGCTCTACCAACTGAGCTAACCGCCCGAAACGCGACCGCCCGACCGACCGACCGGTCGTCCCCTGTGACAGGTCGCGGAGCCGCCGCCCAAAAGATCGAATCGCGCGGCGGAGACGCGGCCGAAGCCGCGTCCGGGCGCTGAAGCTGCTTATTTGTTGACCATGTCCTTGAGCTGGGCGCCGGGCTTGAAACGGACGCTCTTGGAAGCCGGAATATCGATTTCCTTGCCGGTGGCGGGGTTGCGGCCCTTGCCGGCGGCGCGGGTCTTGACGGAGAAAGTGCCGAATCCAACCAGGCGGACCTCCTCGCCCTGATGAAGCGCATTGCTGATTGCGGCGATCACCGCGTCGAGCGCGGCGCCCGCATGCGCCTTCGAGCTTTCCGTCGCTTCCGCCACCGCATCGATCAATTCGGCTTTGTTCGTCATTTGCCTTTTCCTTAATTTGGGCGCTTCTCCTCGAAGAGCGCCGTGGCGATCATCCACGACGCGCCCCGACGCCGCGGAAATTGGATTTCCGTCGAGGCGCGGACGAATAAGGCGCCGCGCCAAAGATCGCAACTCGAATCTTGCGATTTCGACGCCGCCACTTTCCCTTCGAATCCTCGGCATGGCAAGGGTTACGGAGCGCCTCGGGGCCAAAAGTCCGAAAAAAAACCGCAATTGGGCTTAATTCGGGGCGCGCGACGCGAAAAGGCCGGGACGCAACGCGTCCCGGCCTTGTTTTCGGATCTGTTTTGGGATCCTGCCGCCGCGCCTCAATGGGCGACGACGCCGACCGCTTCCTCGTCGATTTCCGCCGCTTCCGGCTTGACCGCGCCCTCTTCCCAGCTGATCGGCTCCGGCATGCGCAGCAGCGCATGGCGCAGAACCTCCTCCATCCGCGACACCGGCACGATTTCGAGGTTGTTCTTCACCGATTCCGGAATATCGACCAGATCCTTGGCGTTTTCTTCCGGGATCAGGATCTTTTTCAGCCCGCCGCGCAAGGCCGCGAGCAGCTTTTCCTTCAACCCGCCGATCGGCAGCACCCGGCCGCGAAGAGTGATCTCGCCGGTCATGGCGATATCGCGGCGCACCGGAATGCCGGTCATGATCGAAACGATGGCGGTGGCCATGGCCACGCCCGCCGACGGGCCGTCCTTGGGCGTCGCGCCTTCCGGCACATGGACGTGGATGTCGCGCTTCTCGAACAGAGGCGGCTCGATGCCGAAATCCAGCGCGCGGGAGCGGACATAGGAGGCCGCCGCCGAGATCGATTCCTTCATCACCTCGCGCAGATTGCCGGTGACCGTCATGCGGCCCTTGCCGGGCATCATGACGCCCTCGACCGTCAGCAACTCGCCGCCGACCTCGGTCCAGGCAAGACCCGTGACCACGCCGACCTGATCCTCCAGCTCCGCCTCGCCATAGCGATAGCGCGGCACGCCGAGATAGGTTTCGACATTGTCCTCGGTGATGACGACCCTGTCGATCTTCCCCTTGGAGAGCAGGATCTCCTTGACCGCCTTGCGGGCGAGATTGGAGATTTCACGCTCCAGATTGCGCACGCCCGCCTCGCGGGTGTAGCGGCGGATGATCTTGGTCAGCGCCTCGTCCTCGATCGCCCATTCGCTGGGCGACAGCCCGTGCTTCCTGGTCGCGGCGGGGATCAGGTGCTTTCGTGCGATGACATTCTTTTCGTCTTCGGTGTAGCCGGCGATGCGGATGATCTCCATGCGATCCATCAACGGCGCCGGAATGTTCAGCGTGTTGGCGGTCGTCACGAACATCACGTTCGACAGGTCGTAATCGACCTCGAGGTAATGGTCGTTGAAGGTCGAGTTCTGCTCGGGGTCCAGCACCTCCAGCAACGCCGAGGACGGATCGCCGCGGAAATCCATGCCCATCTTGTCGATTTCGTCGAGCAGGAACAGCGGATTGGAGGTCTTGGCCTTGCGCATCGACTGGATCAGCTTGCCGGGCATGGAGCCGATATAGGTCCGCCGGTGGCCGCGAATCTCGGCTTCATCCCGCACGCCGCCGAGCGACATGCGGACGAATTCGCGCCCCGTCGCCTTGGCGATCGATTTGCCGAGCGAGGTCTTGCCGACGCCGGGCGCGCCGACGAGGCACAGGATCGGGCCGGTCAGCTTGTTCGAGCGGCTCTGCACCGCAAGATATTCGATGATCCGCTCCTTGACCTTGTCGAGGCCGTGATGCTCCGCGTCGAGAATCTCCTGCGCCGAGACGAGGTCCTTCTTGATCTTGGAGCGCTTGTTCCAGGGGATCGAAACCAGCCAGTCGAGATAATTGCGCACGACCGTGGCTTCCGCCGACATGGGCGACATCTGCCGCAGCTTCTTCAGCTCGGCCATGGCCTTGTCATGCGCCTCCTTGGAAAGCTTGGTCCGCTTGATCTTGTCCTCGAGTTCCGACAGATCGTCCTTGCCGTCCTCGTCGCCAAGCTCCTTCTGAATGGCCTTCATCTGCTCATTCAGGTAATATTCGCGCTGGGTCTTCTCCATCTGCCGTTTTACCCGCGTGCGGATGCGCTTCTCGACCTGGAGGACCGAGATTTCGCTCTCCATCAACGACAGGCATTTTTCGAGGCGCTTGGTCACCGAGGTCATTTCCAGCACCGCCTGTCGGTCGGTGATCTTCACCGACAGATGCGAGGCGACGGTGTCGGCGAGCTTGCTCGGATCGTCGATCTGGGCCACCGCCGAGACGACCTCGGGCGAAACCTTCTTGTTGAGCTTCACATAGCCTTCGAATTCCGAGGCGACGGAACGCGCCAAAGCTTCCGCCTCGACCGGATCGGCGGACTCCTCGGGCGTGACCTCGACTTCGGCCTCATAATATTCGTCGGTTCGAACATACTGGACCACCTTGGCGCGCGTGACGCCTTCGACCAGCACCTTGACCGTGCCGTCGGGCAGTTTCAGCAATTGCAGCACGGCGGCCAGCACGCCGGCGGAATAGACGGACTCCGGCTTGGGATCGTCTTCCGCCGCGTTCTTCTGGGTCGCGAGCATGATGAACTTGTCGGCCTTCATCACCTCTTCGAGCGCGCGAATGCTCTTCTCGCGGCCGACGAAGAGCGGCACGATCATGTGCGGGAAAACGACGATATCGCGCAGCGGCAGGACCGGGTATTTGTCGATCACGCCGGGAGGCGGAAGCATGCGCTTGGGGCTGGTCATGGCTCAAATCCTGTCTCTCTTGGCGCAGTTGGCTCCAGAAGGACGACATCCGCCCCAAAGGATTTCCGCCACGCCCACGGGGCTAGGGCGCCGGCCCTTGCGCCTCGCCGATCCGATCTGGACCGCCGAAGGCCGCAAACCTTGATTTGCCTCGTCCCGATTCGCTGAGCGACCCGGAAGGAAGCGCGGCGCCGGCGGCGTCCGCTCCGTGCGCCGCGCGACCCAATCAGGCGTCCGCGGCGTTTGGTTTACATATCACGCAGATGGGGTTTCCGGCGGCGCTTTCAAGCTCGCCCCGCCTTGGTGGCGGCGAAAGCCTCGCCTTGCGCCCCCGTCCCGCGATCAGGCGCTCGCGCCGGATTTTTCCGCGCGCTCGGCATAGATATAAAGCGGCTTGGCCTTGCCATCGACCACTTCCGGTCCGATCACCACCTGCTCCACGCCTTCGAGCCCGGGCAGGTCGAACATGGTGTCGAGCAGGATGCCCTCCATGATCGAGCGCAGGCCGCGCGCGCCGGTCTTGCGCTCGATCGCCTTGCGGGCGATGACATTGAGCGCCTCGTCCTGGAAGGTCAGCTCGACATTCTCCATCTCGAACAGGCGCTGATATTGCTTCACCAGAGCGTTCTTCGGCTCGGTGAGAATCTTTTTCAGCGCCTCCTCGTCGAGGTCCTCGAGCGTCGCGATCACCGGCAGACGGCCGACGAATTCCGGGATCAGGCCGAATTTCAGCAGGTCCTCGGGCTCGACATTGCGGAAGATTTCGCCGGTGCGGCGCTCGTCCGGCCCCATGACCTTGGCCTGGAAGCCGATCGAGCTGGTCTTGCCGCGCGAGGAAATGATCTTGTCGAGGCCGGCGAAGGCGCCGCCGCAGATGAACAGGATATTGGTGGTGTCCACCTGCAGGAATTCCTGCTGCGGGTGCTTTCTTCCGCCTTGCGGGGGAACAGAGGCGACCGTGCCCTCCATGATCTTGAGCAGCGCCTGCTGCACGCCCTCGCCCGACACGTCGCGGGTGATCGAGGGATTGTCCGACTTGCGGGAAATCTTGTCGATCTCGTCGATATAGACGATGCCGCGCTGCGCCCGCTCGACATTATAGTCGGAAGCCTGAAGCAGTTTCAGGATGATGTTCTCGACATCCTCGCCGACATAGCCGGCTTCGGTGAGCGTGGTGGCGTCGGCCATGGTGAAGGGCACGTCGAGGATGCGCGCCAGCGTCTGCGCCAGCAGCGTCTTGCCCGAGCCGGTCGGGCCGACCAGCAGGATGTTCGACTTGGCGAGCTCGACGTCGGAATGTTTGGAGGCGTGGTTGAGGCGCTTGTAATGATTGTGCACCGCCACAGAGAGCACGCGCTTGGCCTGCGCCTGGCCGATCACGTAATCGTCGAGAACCTTGCAGATTTCCTTCGGCGTCGGGCTGCCGTCGCGGGTCTTGACCAGAGACGACTTGTTCTCCTCGCGAATGATGTCCATGCAGAGTTCGACACATTCGTCGCAGATGAACACGGTCGGCCCGGCGATCAGCTTCCGCACCTCGTGTTGGCTCTTGCCGCAGAACGAGCAGTAGAGCGTGTTTTTCGAGTCGCTATTGCCAACCTTGCTCATCATTTTCTCCTTGCGGCGGCTCGCCGGACCCGGAAAGTCCCGCTCGACCGCCTTGCGCCGCGCCTCGGGCGTGCAACTTCGCCGAAGGCCGCTGGAATATTCGCCGCCGGTTCGGCGCATTCGCGCATTCGCGCTCCGGATCGAACATTGGCGTCAAAGATCTAATTTATGCCCATGGCCGCCAATGGCAAGCGTCACCGTTCCACTGCACTCCATGCAAAAAGAGCGCCATCCACATCATTTTTCCTCGGTCTGGTCGGGGCGCTTGCTGAGCATCTGATCGATCAGGCCGAAATCCTTGGCCTCCTCGGCCGACATGAAATGGTCGCGGTCGAGGGTCGCCTCGATCGTGTCGTAGTCCTTGCCGGTGTGCCGCACATAGATTTCGTTGAGGCGCTTCTTGACCTTCATGATGTCCTCGGCGTGGCGCAGGATGTCCGAGGCCTGGCCCTGGAAGCCGCCGGAAGGCTGGTGCACCATGATCCGGGCGTTGGGAAGCGCGAAGCGCACGCCCGCCTCGCCGCCGGCGAGCAGCAGCGAGCCCATCGAAGCCGCCTGCCCGACGCAGAGCGTCGAAACCTTGGGCTTGATGAACTGCATGGTGTCGTAAATCGCCAGGCCCGACGTCACCACGCCGCCCGGCGAGTTGATGTACATCGAGATTTCCTTCTTGGGATTCTCGGCTTCGAGGAACAGCAGTTGCGCGATGATGACCGAGGCCATGCCGTCCTCGATCGCGCCGGTGAGGAAGACGATGCGCTCGCGCAACAGCCGCGAATAGATGTCGAAGCCGCGTTCGCCGCGCGGCGTGTTCTCGATGACTTGCGGGATGAGATACTGGTTGTAGACGTCAATCGGATCGCGCATGGATCATTTCCTTGGGCGGCGGCAGCCGCTGTTTGCCTCATCCCAACATAATGCGCTCGCCAGCCGAGGCAATGGGCGCCGCGCCTTGTCGTAAACATGCGTGCGGGAGGCAAAGGGCCGGCGCCCGCGAATCGCAAGCAAACCGGGAGCCCCGCGGCGCAAGCCGCCCCGCCCCGATCGTCCTGCAAAGGCTTCGCAAGACAACAAATAACGGGCGTCGCGTGAAGAAAGCTCTAATCACCGCGCCGCGAATCAAAACGCCCGCGCCGGGCGCGGGCGTCGTGACCGGGGCCGAGATGACGCGCGTCAGACGGCTTTCTCGTCGTCCTCGACCTTGAACAATTCTTCCTTGGACACGGTCTTGTCGGCGACCTTGGCCTGGGAGACGATGTGATCGACGACCTTCTGCTCGTAGATCGGCGCGCGGATTTCGGCCAGGGCCTGCGGGTTCTTCTGGTAATAGTCCCAGAACACCTTTTCCTGGCCGGGGAACTGACGGGCGCGCTCGACGATGGCGCGGGTCACCTCGTCGTCGGCGACCTTGACGCCGGCCTTCTCGCCGACTTCCGCCACCACCAGGCCAAGGCGCACGCGGCGCTCGGCGATGCGGCGATATTCGGCGCGCTGGGCTTCCTCGGTCGCGCCCTCGTCCTCGAAAGTCTTGCCGGCGGAGACCTGCTCGCCGAGCACCTGCTCCCAGATGGCGCTGAACTCGCGCTCGACCATGTCCGGCGGCAGTTCGAAATGATAGCGCTGATCGAGGGCGTCGAGCAGAGCGCGCTTCAGCTTTTCGCCCGAAGCGCGGTCGTAATCGGCCTGGATGCGGCCCTTGATCGCCTCGCGCAGCTTTTCGAGATTCTCGAAGGCGTATTTTTTCGCAAAATCATCGTCGAGTCCCAGCTCGTCCGGGGCGGAGACCGACTGGACCTTGACGTCGAAGGTCGCTTCCTTGCCGGCCAGATGAGCGGCCTGGTAGGTCTCGGGGAAGGTCACGACCACCGTGCGCTCGTCGCCGGCCTTGGCCCCTTCGAGCTGGGCCTCGAAACCGGGAATGAAGGCGCCCGAGCCGAGCACGAGATCGACGCCCTCGGCCGCGCCGCCCTCGAAAGCCTCGCCGCCGATGCGGCCGGCGAAATCGATTTTCAGCTTGTCGCCATCCTGCGCCGCGGCGCCTTCCTCGCGCGCCGTGTAGGAGCGGCTGCGCTCGGCGAGGTCCTTGAGCTGCTTTTCAACGTCCTCTTCCGGGATTTCGGCGACGAGGCGCTCCAACTCGACGTCGTCGAAGGAGCCGATTTCGAACATCGGCAGAACCTCGAAGGCGAGCTTGAAGGCCAGGTCGCCGGTCGCTTCCAGCACCTTTTCCATCTCGGCCTGATCTTCGGGGAAATCGAGCCTGGGCTGGCCGGCGAGGCGCAGCTTGTTCTCGGAGAGGATCTTGTCCTGGGCTTCTCTGATCGCCTGCTGGACGACGTCGCCCATGATCGACTTGCCGTAGAGGCGCTTGAGATGGCCGACCGGGACCTTGCCGGGACGGAAGCCGTTGATGCGCACCTTGTCCTTGATCTCGGCGAGCTGAGCCTCGAGTTTCTGGGCCAGCTCGGCCGCCGCGAGGAACACCTGATATTCGCGCTTCAGCCCCTGCGAAAGCGTTTCCGTCGTCTGCATCGTCACAACCTTCTCAAAACCTTTCCGCCGCCTCGGCTTTTCGCCATGCGCGGGATGAAACCAACCGAATCGCGCGTTTTTCGCGGCGCTGGTGCGGGCGGAGGGACTCGAACCCCCACGATTTTCACCACCGGAACCTAAATCCGGCGCGTCTACCAGTTCCGCCACGCCCGCGCGTCCGCGCTTCCCGCGGATGCGCGGTCGCCGACATAGGTTGCGCTCTATAGCAATGGCGCAAAAGGAAAGCAGCAAAAATTTTTCGGCCGCGCGCGCGGACCGGGCATATCGCCGTTGTCGCCGACAATCCAAGGAACCGGCTGATCGCTTCGGCGATCTTGGACCATTTCGCCAACGGGCTGGCGGCATGTTTCGAGGTTGGTTAGCGGTAGAAATCGACCGCTTTGTTCCGGCTGGCAAATGGCGCAAACGGCTCGAAGGCGACGTTTCCAAAAAGCCTGCACCGTCTCAAGGCGGCTTGTTTGGTGCGTAGCCAGAGAGTGCGACCGCTACGCGATGAAGCTGAAAGGAAGGGGATCGCTCCTGCCGTGTAATGTCGCTTTTCAGCTTGTGTCACCCGTTCGGCTCCTGTTAATAAACCGAGATCATCCGCACCGCGATCACGTCCGCCGCTTTCGAGGCGATGGCCGCAATGCGGCTTGTTGGGGTGTGTCGGCTACGAGCTAGAGGTCGACGTTAAGGGCGAGCCTATGAACAAGCGCTTCCTAGCCGCCATCGGGTTCATTGTCGGAACCTTGGCGCTTGCCAGCATAGCTCACGCTCAAGAGACGCCGCCACGATGGTGCTCGGCGACTTTTGTCGAGGCGATTAATGCTAACCACAAGCCGCCCGCAGAGGCGTTCCCCTGCTATGTCCTTCTGCAAAACCCCCACCTCCAAGACCTCGGTTTTAAGTGCGTCGGATCAGACAGTTGCATCCGTGATTTGCCGCTGGGCGCGCCAGCACTAAAGTTGACGCACCTTCCCGTCACACCTCTTGCCGACCGTCTGCCGCGCGGAGCGCGAGATTATTGCGCCCGGGAAGGTACGAGCGAGGGGTCCATGTACAGCGGCCCTACCCCGCAGCAACCGGGGGTTATATGGCGTTGCGTAGATGGCGCGGTTTATATGTGCGAGCCCGGCGCCGATGGAATTGGCTGCTCGCGCCGGAGCAAGAGCCGCGTTCCTCTTCCCTCGATGGTTGATGATTGCCGCGCGAGCGGGCAGTTGTCCGTTGCGGACGGTTCATACGGGTACGTTTGGCGGTGGGAATGCCGGGATGGGGTCCCCGCCATTGCCGGACCGCAAGTGATTTATGATTCTGCGACCAAGACGACAGTGCCGGCCAAGTTCGACGCCCGAGGTTACGCGGAAAATGAGTGGCAGCCGCTGCGGTAGCGCGAAGCGGCATCGCCGGCGAAGTTCCCCGTCTTCGGCTTACAGCCGAATTGCCCTTCCCGGCGACTTCGACGGCCTTCCGCTCCCCGCCATTCTGCGACATAGATGAGAGGCGATTCCGATAAGGCCGAATTTGGAACTTGCCTGAAAATGGATGAATGCCTCCTCCGCGCAGTCAGTTGCGACCGCCCTGCGACCCGTTGTATTTTTACCCCAAACCGGGCAAAGCCGCTACGACAGCTTCCCGCCGAGTCCAGTCATCGACTTAAGGCGCCAGGCGTGTGATTTTGACTACTCACAGCGCCTTGTGCGACCCGTCGCAGAGCGGCTTTTTGGCGCTGTGCTTGCAGCCGCAGAACCAGACTTTTTCGTCCTTTTCCGCCTTGTAGGCGATGGGCGCGAATTCGCCGCCCTTGTGCGAGCCGTCGCAGAACGGCTGTTTGGCCGATTTGCCGCAGGCGCACCAATAATAGGTCTTGCCGGCCTCGACCTCGACGGCAAAAGGCGCTTTTTGAGCGATCACGGGTTCGGACATGTCAGTTTCTCCAATCACCGGTGTTTTCCCATGCCTGCGCCGCTCCAGGCAAGCCTTTCATCGGCAAGCCTTTCATCTGGAAGCGAGATTGGCCAACGCGCGCGGAACAATTTCCGGCAGATCCTCGGCGATCAGGCCCGGCCCGAACAGATTGGCGGCCTCGCCATGCAGCCACACCGCGCCCGCCGCGGCTTCGAACCCTTTCATGCCCTGGGCCAGCAGGCCGCCGATCAGCCCGGCCAGCACGTCGCCGGAGCCTGCGGTCGCCAGAGTCGGCGGAGCGTTGCGGGCGATGGCGGCGCGACCGTCGGGGCTCGCGACCACTGTATCCGGGCCTTTCAGCACGACAATGGCGCCGGTCAGACGCGCCGCCGCCCGCGCGCGATCCGCTTTGCTTTTGAAATCGGCCGGAGCGATGGAACCCGCAGCAGGCGCCGGGTTTTCCGCGCGCTCAAGATAAGATTCTATATTTACATCATTGAAAAGTCGTGAAAACTCACCTTCATGTGGCGTGAGAACAACCTGCGCGCCGCTCCGCCCGATCCGTTCCGCCAGCCTAAAAACCTGGCCCTCGAATGAGGTCAGGGCGTCGGCGTCGAGCACCAGGCCGAACGGCCGGTCCGCGCCCTTGTCCGCGCTGGCCAGGATGGTTTCCACCACTTCGCGGGTCGCGCCGCCGATCCCAAAAGCCGGGCCGAGGACCACGGCCGAAAAGCGTTTGTCGGCCAGAAGCTCGCGCCATTGCGCCGGCCCTTCCACGGAGCGCAGCATGATCGCGGTGAGATGGGCCGCGTGGACCGCCAGAGCCTCGGCCGGGCTCGCGACCGTCACCAGGCCCGCGCCAATCCTCAAGCCCGCGCGCGCGGCGAGGCGCGCCGCGCCGGTGCGGATCGTCGGCCCGGACGCGACGACCAGATGGCCACGTTGATATTTGTGGGCGTCTGCCGCCGGCCAGGGAAAAAAGTCGCGCCACAGAGCCGGCGCGTTCAAGAAGTTTTTGGGCGAGATGTCGCGCAAGACCGCGTCCTCGATGCCGATTTGCGTCAGATGAACAAGGCCGCAGGCGCGCCGGCCCGGCAACAGGACATGGCCGGGCTTGAGCCGGAAAAAGGTCACGGTTTTCCGCGCCTGGACGCATGAAGAACCGATCGCTCCGGTTGCGCCGTCGAGGCCGGAAGGGACATCCACCGCGAGGACCGGCGTTCCAGAGGCGTTGATGCGCTGGACCAGCGCCAGCGCCTCCCCGTCGAGCGGACGCGACAGGCCGGCGCCGAACAGGGCGTCAATGATCAGGTCGCAGGCGCGGGGGTCGAGTTTTTCCGCCGGGACGATGCTTTCGCCCCATTCGGCAAAGGCCTCCGCCGCATCCCCGCGCAAGGCTTTTCGGTCGCCGAGCGCGCCGACGGCGACCTCAAATCCCTGTTCGCGCAGCAGACGCGCCGCGACATAGCCGTCGCCGCCATTGTTGCCCGGCCCGCAAAAGACCACGATGCGGCGGCCCTCGCTCGCCCGCAACATGTCGGAGGCCGCCGCCGCGACATTTTTTCCCGCGCGCTGCATCAGGCTGTGGCCGGGGACGCCGCCTTGAATCGTCAGGGCGTCCGCGCGCCCCATCTCGGCGGGGGTCAGGAGTTCGATTCTGTCGGGGCCGTTGGCGCGCATGGCTGGATTTTGGACCTTGACCGGCGATAGTTCAATTGTTGCATTGCAGGAATTGTCTTACAGCCGGGCCAGAATAACGGAGCCCCCCGATGCGCAAGAGCCCCCGCAAGTTCTTCGAGCCCCTGGCGATCGGCGCACCCGCGCCCTACCGCGAATTGCCGGTGCGCGTCGAGCGCATGATTCATTTCGTGCCGCCGCATCTCGAAAAGGTGCGCGCCAAGATGAAGGAAATCATACCGACCGCCGACGTCATCCTCGGCAATCTCGAGGACGCCATTCCCGCCGACGCCAAGGAGGCTGCGCGCAAGGGTTTTGTCGCAATGGGCCAGGCCAACGATTTCGGCTCGACCGGTCTGTGGACGCGGGTGAACTGCCTCAATTCGCCGTGGATGCTCGACGACGTGACCGAGATCGTCGCCGCCATCGGCGACAAGCTTGACGTGATCATGCTGCCCAAGGTCGAGGGCCCCTGGGACATCCATTATTTCGACCAGCTGCTGGCCCAGCTCGAAGCCAGGCACAATGTCAAAAAACCAATCCTGATCCACGCCATATTAGAGACGGCCGAGGGCGTGAAAAATGTCGAGGAGATCGCCCTGGCCTCGCCGCGCATGCATGGCATGAGCCTCGGCCCGGCGGACCTCGCCGCCTCGCGCGCGATGAAGACCACCCGCGTCGGCGGCGGCCATCCGGAATATAAAATATTGGCCGATCCGGGCGCCGATCCGGCCGCGCCCCGCGCCGTCTATCAGCAGGACTTGTGGCATTATACCGTCGCCAAAATGGTGGACGCCTGCGCCTCCGCCGGCATCAAGAGCTTTTATGGCCCGTTCGGCGACATCGCCGACCTCGCGGCCTGCGAGGTCCAGTTCCGCAACGCCTTTCTGATGGGCTGCGCCGGCGCCTGGTCGCTGCATCCCAACCAGATCGCGCTGGCCAAAAAGGTTTTTTCGCCCGATCCCAAGGAAGTGGCTTTCGCCAGGAAGATCCTTGAGGCGATGCCGGACGGCTCCGGCGTCGCCATGATCGACGGCAAGATGCAGGACGACGCCACCTGGAAACAGGCCAAGGTGATGGTCGATCTCGCCCGCCAGGTCGCGGCGAAAGACCCTGAATATGCAGCGCTTTACGGCTTCTGAGCCGAGGTCGCGGGCGCGCCGGGGGCTGGCGCGCCCGCGACCGGCGCGGATTGACTTGCACCGGGCCTTATGAAATTTTGATCCTGTCAGCTTGGCGGGAACGTGAAATGAAACCGCGCGCGGCGAAATTCGGCATCGGCGATATCGTCAAGCACCGCAAATATCCGTTTCGCGGGGTGATTTTCGACATCGATCCGGTCTTCGCCAACACCGAGGAATGGTGGCTGTCGATCCCGGAAGAAGTGCGGCCGTCCAAGGACCAGCCTTTTTACCACCTCTACGCCGAAAATTCGGACACCGAATATACCGCCTATGTGTCCGAGCAGAATCTCGAACCCGACGATTCCGGCGCCCCCTTCCGCAATCCACAGATCGACGAAACTTTTACGCGCTCGGCGTCAGGCGGCTACATCCGCCGGCGTACCGTGCTGAACTGAGCCGACCCTTTCATCCCGCCCGTTCGGAAGCGCGCAAAAAAACGCGCGGCTTTGCAGCCGCGCGTCGTTGATCCGGATCTGGCTGCGCGGATTATTTGCCGGCGGGAGCCATAGGCGCAGCGCCACCCTGCTGCTGCTGGAGCTTCTGGCGCTCTTCCATGGCGCGCTTTTGCAGTTCTTCCTGCAGCTTCTTCTGCTGTTCGGCGAGAACCTTGGGGTCGATGGCCGGGCCGTCGAAGGCCTTGCCGAAGCCTTCAAGCGGCACGTTGAAGATGACTTCGGCATTGGCCTGGTTCTTGACCACGACCGTCATGGTCTGGCCCTTCTTGGCGGCGTCGACGACGTTCGACTTCACCTTGGCTTCGGCGAAACAGCCGTTCGGGAAGCAGATTTCGAAAGAGCCCTCCGACACCGGGCCCTTGTCGACGGCGAAACGGAAGCCCGGGCGCAGCATCAGGCCGACCGGCAGCAGCAAACGGACGATGCGGGTGTCGTCGCCCTTGACGTCATAGACAGCGAGCGCGAGCACCGGCGCCTGACCCTTCTGGGCGCTGAAATCGCGGGTGGTGTAGCAGATGTCCTTGTTGGCCGCGCTGTCATGACCGCAGACCTTGGTCCAGTTGGCCTGGGTGGGGACGAGATCCACCTTGAGCGGTCCCTGCGGCATGCCTGCCGGAGCCGGGGCGCCGGGCTGCTGGGCGAAGGCCGGCGCGGAGCCAAGGAGGAGCGCGCTCGCGACCAGAGCGGCGCCAAAGCGGGACAAAGACATCGACATGCGGAATCCTTTCAGCGGATCGGCCAAAGGCTCGACCCGCGACGATCGAGAAGCTCTTTCCGCCCCTTCGGGCGAAGGGACGCGTGCTTCGCCGCCCATCGGGACGAAGCCGAACGGCGCCTACATATCCTCTTTGCCCGCGACTTTCCAGCCGGGAAATCCCGCAGGACGACGAATTTATCGAGCGGTGGGCGCGCCATTGGCGATTTTGTTCTAACATCAAGCCATGCGCCCGCCGCTCGCCCCCCGCCTCCTCCTCGCCGCTTCGCTCGCCGCCTTCGGGTCCGGCGCCACGCGCGCCAACCCTTCGCTGGGGAGGATAGCGCCCGCCATCGCCATGCAGGGCGATCCGGCCCTGCCCGGGGATTTCCGCTGCCTGCCCTACGCCGACCCCCATGCCCGCAAGGGCGGAACCTTGCGCCTGGGCGAATTCGGGACTTTCGAAAACCTCAACCCTTACGGCGTCAACGCCGGCGATTCCGCGGTGGGGCTCGCCGGCCCGGTCTATGAAAGCCTGATGGCGCGCTCCTTCGACGAGCCTTTCACGCTTTACGGC
Organism: uncultured Pseudomonadota bacterium; assembly: GCA_963703385.1. GTDB lineage: Bacteria > Pseudomonadota > Alphaproteobacteria > Rhizobiales > Beijerinckiaceae > Rhodoblastus. The sequence goes on along the minus strand of OY969816.1, from coordinate 915,237 downwards.
CTCATCGCGCAAACGATCGAAACCAACGACGCCCGCGACTATGTCGCCTTCCGCCTCAACCCCAAAGCCCATTTCTCCGACGGCGTCCCGGTCAGCGCGCGTGACGTGATCTTTTCCTTCAACCTGCTCAAGGCCAGGGGCCGCCCGCAGCAGCGCGCCGCCTATGGGCTGGTGCGTTCGATCCAGGCTGTGGACGACCATACCGTCCGCTATGACCTCGCCGGCGCGAACGACCGCGAACTGCCGCTGATCCTGGCGCTGATGCCGGTGCTGCCGGCCCATGCCATGACCGAGAAAAAGTTCACCGACGACGGCTTGGGCGTCCCGCTCGGCTCCGGGCCTTACAAGGTCGCCGAGGTCAAGCCGGGCGAAAAGCTGGCGCTGCGCCGCGACCCGGATTATTGGGGCCGCGACCTGCCCGTCAATTGCGGCCTTTACAATTTCGACGAGGTGATTTTCGACTATGGCCGCGATGACAACAGCCTGTTCGAGGCGTTCAAGGCCGGGCTGATCGACTATCGCCAGGAAACCGACCCGCACCGCTGGGTGAACGGCTACGATTTTCCCGCCCGTCGCGACGGCAGGGTCGCCGTCGAATCGCTGCCGCTCGGCGGGCCCAAGGGCCTGCGCGGCTTCGCGTTCAACACCCGCCGCGCGATCTTTCGCGACCCGCGCCTGCGCGAGGCCTTGGCGATGATGTTCGACTTCGAATGGCTCAACGCCAATCTTTTTTCCAACGTCTACACCCGCGACAAAAGCTTTTTCGACGAATCCGAATTGTCGGCTTATGCTCGCACGGCGAGCGCGGCCGAGCGCAAGCTGCTCGCGCCTTTCGCGAGCGCCGTGCGCGAAGACGTCATGGAGGGAAACTGGGCCCCGCCGCGCTCGGACGGAACCGGCCGCGACCGCGAGCTGGCGCGAAAAGCCCTGGCCCTGGCGAGTCAGGCCGGCTGGACGCTTGAAAACGGCCGGCTCACGCGCGACGGCCGGCCGCTCAAATTCGAAATCCTGGTCGAGGACCGCGAGCAGGAGCGTCTCGCGCTTTATTATTCGGACCTTTTGCGCCGGATCGGGGTGGAGGCGCCGGTGCGGCTGGTCGACGAAGCCCAGTTCCAGGGCCGGCGCCAGAGATTCGATTTCGACATGATCATCGGCCTGTGGCAGGCCTCGGCTTCGCCGGGAAACGAGCAGCGCATGCGCTGGGGCGGCGACAGCGCCGATCAGGAGGCGTCCTATAATCTCGCGGGCGCGAGAAACCCGGCCATCGACGCCATGATCGCGGCGTTGCAGGCGGCGCGCGGCCGAGAGGAATTCGTCATCGCCGCCCGGGCCCTCGATCGTGTGCTGCTGTCAGGCTTTTACGTGGTTCCGCTCTACCATTCCCCTGCGCAGTGGATCGCGTATTGGCGGCGGATCGCGCATCCGGGCGCTTTGCCCCGTTACGCACAACCCTTGTTTGGTGATGCGCTGGAGACATGGAGCCTCGCTCCGGGCGCGGCGCCTGCCCCGCATTGAGCGCGCCGATGAAGGAGCGCGGCGTCTCGCCCCCCGCCAGCCGGTCGAGGCGCGGATGGCGATCGGAGCCGGTTTCGGTTTTCTCCCGCGCCGCCAGCCAGACATGGCCAGAGGCTTTGAGCAGCAGAAACACCGCTGCAAAAGTCCACGCGGCGAAACAAGCGGCGAATCCGAGCGCGAAAGACTGAAAGACCTCGGCAAAGAAAGAATCTTCGGCCTCGGGCGCGGCCTCTTGGGACAAGGCCTCCTGGGGCGCGGCCTCTTGGGGCGCGGCCTCTTGGGGCGCGGCCTCTTGGGGCGCGGCCTCTTGGGGCGCGGCCTCTTGGGGCAAGGGCTCCTCCCAAGGCGAAAGCGGCCCGCCGCTCAACCCCAAGGCGAAGACGCACAGGGCCGCCGAAATCTCGACCCAACTTGTGCCGATCGCCCAGGCCTCGGGCGCGAAACGCGCGAGGACCAGCGCCACGGCGAAACCGGCGGTCGCCGCCAAAAAGTCCGGCGCGAGGGCGCGAGCCCTGGCCGAACGCGGGCGGGCGAAGCTCATCAGAGCCCCGAACAGCAGTGCGACGAGAAAGTGCGGCGCCATGCGGAAACTCCGCGATTGAACCGACGACTCAACTCAAACTGAACCAAAAACCATAATGATTCGTTAAGATCAGCTTAACCCTTACGCGGGTTAACAAAAAAGTGGATTATTGGCGCCGTCCCCGGCTTTCGAGTGGCGTTGCTCAATCCTGGCGGCTGGAAGGAGAACGGCATGAGCGCGAAAAATCTGCACTTCGTCATTTTGCTCGGAAGCCTGCGCAAGGCTTCGGTCAACGGCGGCGTCGCCCGCGCCTTGCCGGCTCTGGCGCCCGAGGGCGCCACGATTTCGCCTCTCGGGTCGGTCGGCGATTTCCCGCTTTATAACGCCGACGTTCAGGCCGAAGGCATTCCGGCCGCGGTCGAGGCCATGGGCGAGGCGATCAAGGCTTCGGACGGCGTGATCGTCGTGTCGCCGGAATATAATTATTCGGTCCCCGGCGTGGTGAAAAACGCCATCGACTGGATCTCCCGCCTGCCGTCCGCGCCGTTCAAGCACAAGCCGGTGCTGATCCAGAGCGCTTCACCCGGCGCGCTCGGCGGCGCGCGGATGCAATATCACTTGCGCCAGACTTTTGTCTTTCTCGACGCCCCGGTTTTCAACACGCCCGAGGCGATGATCGGCGGCGCCTATGGCAAGAGCGACAGCGCGACCGGCGACCTGACCGACGAGGCAACGAAGGACTTTTTACGCAAGCACTTGGCGGCTTTTGCGGATTTCGTGCGGGCGATGAGCTGAGCCGCCCCCACTTGGCGCGCCATCGCCGCCGCTCGCAGCGCGTCGTCCAGGCCAATCCGCCCCCGTGACCGGCGGCTTGCATTCCGCCGGCGGCCGTGGAAAGACGCCACGAACCGATCGCGCGCAAGGACTCTTCCCATGGCCTTCTGGTTGGACATCGCATCCTTCGCCGTGAAAGCCCTGCTCATCGTTGCGGCGCTCGGCGCCCTCGCGGCGCTCCTCGCGCGCCTGACGCGCCGCGACTTAAGGCGCGGCGGGCGCGAAATCGAGGTCCACTCGCTCAACGAGCGTTACGACCAGATGCGCGACGAGCTCGACGCCGAAATCCTCGACCGGAAGGAGCGGCGGTCGCTCGCCAAATCGCGCGCCAAGGCCCGCAAGCGCGAGGCGGCGCGCGCTGCGACCCCCACTGCCAGGCGCGTCTATGTGCTCGGCTTCAAGGGCGACCTGGTGGCGTCGGCCGTCAAGCGACTGGCCCGGGAGGTCGACGCCGTGCTCACCGTCGCCCGGCCTTCGACGGACGAGGTCGTGTTGCGCCTGCAAAGCTCCGGCGGCACGGTGACCGGCTACGGCCTCGCCGCCGCCGAAGTCTCGCGTCTTCGCGACCGCAAGATCAAGGTCACGGTCTCCGTCGACCAGGTGGCGGCGAGCGGCGGCTATATGATGGCCTGCGCGGCGGATAAAATCGTCGCCGCGCCCTTCGCGCTCGTCGGCTCGATCGGCGTCGTGGCGCAGGCGCCAAACCTCCATCGCTTGCTCAAGAAGAACGACATCGACTACGAGGAGCTGACGGCGGGCGAATTCAAGCGCTCCATCTCGGTGCTCGGAGAGATCACGCCGGCTGGCCGCGCGCATTTCCTCGGCAAGATCGAGGACATTCACACAGCCTTCAAGAGCTTCGTCGCCGAGCGCCGCCCGGCCGCCGACCTCGCCAGGGTCGCCAATGGCGACGTGTGGCTGGCGAGCGAGGCCGTGAGCCTCGGCCTCGTGGACGCCTTGTCGACGGGCGACGATCTCATCTTCCGCTTGAAGGACGAGGCGCGCCTGTTCGAAGTCGCCACCGCGGCGCGCAAGACGCTGCTGCAACAGCTTCTCGGCGGCCTCGGCTTCGAGGGGCCATCGGCGCTCGCGCCGCTTGGCGCGATCGCCAAAGCGTTCAGCGCAGTTCGTAGCATTTGACGGCGACGCGAGGACTGCGCGAAGTCCTGCGGATTATGGCGAGGGCGGCGGTGCGGACCCACCCTCGATAACGACGTCCCAGGGCGTCGACGTGAGGAAAAGCTCGGTGAGCAAGGCGACGAAAGCCCTGACGTTTGGGCTTCCGCGGCGGCTTTCAGGCCATAGGGCGGTGATCGACGCGGGCTCGAAGGCGAATTCGCCCAGCACGGGCGCGAGGTCGTCATTCGTTCGATCAGCGACGACTGAAGGAGCGTCCGCAGGGGGCGACTCCGGTGCTTTAGGCGCTTCGTCTAAAAGATCGCAGGAATCAGCCGATGGCGCACCTGTTGCGCGTATGCGGCATAGCCGGGAAGATTTTCTGCGAAGGAACCGCTCTTCATCGAGGAGGCGCCACAGCAGCACCGGCAGGAACGGGACCAGCAGGAGAACGCCCCACCACGAACCGAGCGCGAGCGGGATTGCGACGAGCAGCACGAGAACACCGGAGTACATCGGATGCCGGACGTGCGCGTACGGACCGGACGAGATGACGGGCTGTCCTTCCTCGACCCGTATGGTCGACGCCGCGAAGCTGTTGGCCTTCAGCACCCAAAAAAAGATCAGGAATGACAACGCGACGAGCGCATCTCCCAGGATCGAGACCGCGGGCGCCACCGGCGACCAGCCGAAGCGATGATCGAAGGCAGGAACGACAAACGCAGCGATGAAGCTCGCGACGATCAATGCCGAGATGATTTTCTGCGCCGGCTCCCGTTCAGCCGTGGGTCCGACCCGTACTCGCCGTTCGATCACCTTCCGGTCGTTGATGAGAAAGTAGGCGCCCAACGCCTGCGCGCATAGCTCGAACACGACGAGGAAAGCCCATCCCTGCCAATAATTCCAGGCGCCTACCGGCAGAAAGAGGCAGGCGATGAGGATGAGCGCGAAGAACAGGTTCGAAACGATCCCGCGCACTATGAACGGATCCATGCCGATATCTTACCACGCTTCCGGCATGACTCCGCTCGCGTTTGGGAATCAAGCGCCAGGCGCTCTACGTCGGTCCCGATAGCGCAGCGCCTCGACCAGCAGCGTCAAACGGGCCTTCTTATGGATGTTCATCCGGGCCTCCGGGAATGTGTGAAGTGTCGCAACTCCACTTTCCTCGGTCCGGTTCGGATGGACAACCTGCCGCAGGCTCACAGCTAGCCCGAATTTCTCACACGAGTCAGCGTATACGGCGAATATAACCGTCCAGGTTCCACGTCACATTCTTGCCGTAACGGTCACAAAGCTTTCGATCGACCTCATAAAGGCCGGGATGGTCGGCCATGAAGGCGCGAATCGCCGCGAGAGGCCCCCCTTCGAACTCCGCCTCTTCCATGATCAGAGAAATAACGCCGTCCCCGACGATAAGATAATCTCCAGGAAGGCAATGTTTATGGAAAAAATCCATCACTTTGCGAACATGGGAAGCCTTATGGCTTGAATCTTCTATGACCAGGAACGGATGGGCGAGTCGCCCCACCATCTGGTCGCTCAGACTCGCCGCTATGTTGTTCACGTCGCACTGGACGAATTCGACGCGAGGATCGCTGGCCTGTTGCATCGACAGGATGTCCAAGGTGAGCAACCGCGTATTTATCAATTGCGAAGGCTCTGCTCGGCTTTCGCAACGAATTGACCTTCCGCCGACCAAGCGTAAGCCGATACGCATCGGCCCAACGGATGCGGTCCACCTGGGTTGATCTCGTTTGCCGCCGCGCATAACCGGGGGGACGCCGATGGCGCGCCAATTCCTTTCGACCGCACGGCGTCAAACCGGCATTCTGGTGGTCCGGATGGACAACCTATTGCAAGCTCACATCTAACGCGCCTGACGAAACGCCCGTTCCGCCATGGCGCGAATGAATTCGGCGGTGCGTCCGCGTTCGGTGAACGGCAGCATATGGCCGCCATGCTCCAGCAAGACGAACTCCGTCGCCGGCAGCTCCCGCTTCAGCGCCTCGCCCTGGGCGCGGTAATCCAATATGGCGTCGTCCCGCGCGAACAGGACGCCCACCGGCATGGCCAGCGTCGGATAGGCTTTCACCATTTCCGGAATATCGGCGTTCGCCGCCATCAAATCGGCGGAGGCCCCGCAAAAATTCGCCGGCAGCAGGTTGAGGTAGCCGCCGCCCCTGGTCTGGAAATCGTCGGGAACCGCCTCGGGCGCGAAAACCATCGCCAAACCCTTGGCGTTCAGCAGCGTCATGGGCGTGGCGAGCGTCCAGGCGATGATTTTTCGCTTCAAGGGGGACGCAATGACCAGCCCGCGAAAAGGCTCCGGCGCTTCGCTGGCGCCATTGGTGAAGGGCGCGATCAAGGCAAGGCCGCCGATCCTGCCGGGAGCTTCCTCGGCCATCGCCAGCGCGACGCCGCCCGCAAGCGAATGCCCGACCACAAGAGGATGGTCGAGCTTGAGCGCGTCCACAAACTTGATCAGCGTCCTGGCCTGCGCGCGCAGGTCGGCCGGCGCGCCCTTGGCGCGGGTCGAATAGCCCGATCCCGGCCGGTCGACGGCGATGACGCGAAATTGCTTGTCCAGCAATCCCGTCAACGCATAGGAAAAATGATGGGTGTTGCTTGCCAGGCCGGGAATCATGAGAATGACCGGACCGGCGCCTTGGTCGAGGTAATGCAGGTTTTGACCGTCGATCTCGATGAATTGGCCATCCGGCGGAACTTGCCGCTCGGCCCACTGGGCCATGAAACCGGTAAAGCCGACAAGACCCGCGACGACGAGAAAGACGCCGAGCAGAAGCCCTTTTATTATTTTCATGGCGGCCTCCGCAAAAAGCGACGATTTGGCGAAAATCAGGACAGCTCGCCTTGCCCCGGGCTTATCCAGCCCAAGAATCCGGCGAATGTCCGCCTCCTGCGCAGCCGATGTCAAACAAAGGCGGTTCTCTGGCGCATGAAGCAGCTCTCCGAGCTTATTTCTTCTCCGCAATCTGCACCAGATCGCGCAAAATTTTCCGCGCCCCGTCGAGCCGGTCTTTGGCGTGCGAAAAATCGCCGAGGAAGACGATCTTCATGTCCGGCCGCACCTTGGCCTCAAAACCCTGCTTGGCGATATAGCGCACCAGCCCGGCGGGATTGGCGAAAGAATTGTTCCGGAAGCCGACGATGATTCCCTTCGGCCCCGCCTCGACCTTTTCGACATGGGCGTGGCGGCACATAGCCTTGACGCCGACGAGGCGCATCAATTGCTTGACCTCGTCGGGCATCGGGCCGAAACGGTCGATCATTTCGGCGGCGAAACTCTCGATTTCGGCCTCCTCGTCCAGGGTCGCGAGGCGGCGGTAGAGTTGCAGGCGCAGGTCGAGATCCTCGACATAATGTTCGGGGATGGTGACCGGCGTGCCGAGCGTGATCAGCGGCGACCAGGCTTCCTCCACCGGCTTTCCGCCGCCGCTTTTAAGCGCGGCGATCGTCTCGTTCAGCATCTGCTGGTAAAGCTCGTAGCCGACTTCCCTGATATGGCCCGACTGCTCGTCGCCCAGCAGATTGCCGGCGCCGCGCAGGTCGAGGTCGTGGCTGGCGAGCTGGAAGCCAGCGCCGAGCGTGTCGAGCGATTGCAGCACGTCCAGCCGTTTCTGGGCCTGCGGCGTGATGGTCTTGTTGACCGGCGTGGTGAAGAAGGCATAGGCGCGGGTTTTCGAGCGCCCGACCCGCCCGCGCAACTGGTAGAGCTGGGCGAGGCCGAACATGTCGGCGCGATAGACGATCAAGGTGTTGGCGGTCGGAATGTCGAGGCCGGATTCGACAATATTGGTCGAGACCAGCACGTCGTATTTGCCGTCGTAAAAGGCCCCGACCCTTTCCTCCAGCTCGCTCGCCGCCATCTGGCCATGGGCGATGGTGAAAGTAGCTTCCGGAGCGTTCTGGCGTAGCCAGGCGGCGGCGTCATCGAGATCTTCAAGGCGCGGGCAGACGAAAAAACTTTGCCCTCCCCTGAAATCGTTCACGCAGCAGCGCCTCGCGCAGGATGAGATCGTCGAAAGGCGTGACGAAGGTGCGCACGGCGAGGCGATCGACCGGGGGCGTGGCGATGATCGAAAGCTCGCGCACCCCCGTCAGCGCCAGTTGCAAGGTGCGCGGGATCGGCGTCGCGGACAGCGTCAGCACATGGACCTCGGCCCGCAGTTCTTTCAGCCGCTCCTTGTGGCCGACGCCGAAATGCTGCTCCTCGTCGACGATGACGAGGCCGAGATTCTTGAAGCTCACGTTCTTGCCCAGCACCGCATGGGTGCCGATGACAATGTCGACCGAACCGTCCGCGAGGCCGGCGCGGGCGGCGCGCATGTCGGCGGCGCCGACCATGCGCGACATTTGGGCCAGACGCACCGGCAGGCCGCCGAATCGCGCCGAAAAATTCTTGAAATGCTGGCGGGCGAGCAGGGTCGTCGGCACGACCACCGCGACCTGGACGCCATTGATCGCGGCGTCGAACGCCGCGCGCAAGGCCACTTCGGTCTTGCCGAAGCCGACGTCGCCGCAGATCAGCCGGTCCATCGGCCGGCCCGAGGCCATGTCCGCGAGCGTGGCGTCGATCGCGCCGATCTGGTCCTTGGTCTCGTCATAGGGGAATTTAGCGCAGAATTCCTCGTAAAGCCCCTCGGGCGGGGTCAGTTTCGGCGCCGCGTGCAGCATGCGGGCGGCGGCGATTTTGATCAGCCCCTGCGCCATCTGGCGGATGCGCAGTTTCAGGCGGGCCTTGCGCTCGCGCCAGGCGATATGGCCGAGCCGGTCGAGCGAAACTTCGGTGTCTTCCGAGCCGTAGCGCGACAGAAGCTCGATATTCTCGACAGGCAGGAAAAGCTTGTCGCCGCCCGAATAATGCAGCTCCAGGCAATCGTGCGGCGCGCCCGCCGCCTCGATATGTTTCAGGCCGATGAATCGGCCGACGCCATGGTCGACATGGACGACGAGATCGCCCGCCGAGAGCGCCGAGACCTCGGCCAGAAAATTCTCAGGCCTGCGGCGGCGCCGGCGCTGGGGCGCGAGACGGTCGCCGAGAATGTCCTGCTCGCCGATGATGGCGAGATCGCCGGCGACGAAACCCGCCTCCAGCCCGATCACGGCCATGGCGACGCGGGCGTCGCGCAGGCTGATGGCCTGGCCGAGCGAGGAGACGGTTTCGTGCTTTTTCAGCCCGTGTTCGGCCAGCACCGAGGCGAGGCGCTCGCGCGAGCCGTCGGTCCAGCCGGCGACGATTATTCTTTTGCCCTCGCCCTGCAGGGCGCGGATATGGTCCACCGCCGCCTGAAACACATTGGCGTTTTCGTCATTGCGTTCGGGCGCGAAATTGCGCCCCGCGACGCCGCCGCAGTCGATGATTTTTGCGCCGCCTTCGGGCGCGGCGAAGGGCGAAAAACGCGCCGTCGCGGCCTTCGCCAGCGCCCGCGCAAATTCGTCGGGCGGCATGTAAAGCTCGTCCGGCGGCAACGGCTTGTAATTACAGCTGGCCGGGTCGCTGGCATAAACGCCGCGCCGCGATTCGTAATAGTCCTGGATCTGCGCGAAGCGCTCATGCGCGGCGGCTTCGGCTTGCGCGTCGAGCAGCAGCGGCGCGTCGTCGATATAATCGAACAGCGTGTCGAGGTTGGCGTAAAGCAGCGGCAGCCAATGTTCGAGGCCGGGCGGGCGGCGGCCTTCGCTCACCGCTTCATAGAGCGTGTCGCCGCGCGTCTGGGCGCCGAAATGGGCGATATAGCCCTGGCGGAAGCGTTTTATCGTCTCGGTGACGATCGGCGCCTCATTGACCGGCACGAGATCGAGCGCGCGCAATTGCGCGGTGGTGCGCTGGCTTTCCGGGTCGAAGGCGCGGATCGTCTCCAGCACGTCGCCGAAAAAGTCGAGCCGCACCGGACCGGGCAGGCTCGGCGGATAAAGATCGACAATGCCGCCGCGCAAGGCATATTCGCCGCTTTCACGAACGGTGGAGGCCCTCGCGAAACCGTTGGCGTCGAGCCAGGCGGCAAGCTCATGCAGATCGACCGCGGCGCCGGGCGTGGCGGAAAAGTTTTTTGCCGCCATGTCCTTGCGCGGCGGGACGCGCTGGGACAGAGCGGCGACGGTGGTGAGCAGGATGCGCGGCCTTTCCAGCGAGGAGCGCGTGCGGGCGAGACGCGCCAGCGCGGTCATGCGCTGGGCGGCTATGGCGGCATTGGGCGAGACGCGGTCGTAAGGCTGGCAGTCCCAGGCCGGGAATTCCAGAATTTCGGCGTCTGGCGCGGCAAAGGCCAGAGCCTCGCGGAAGGCGCGCAGGCGCCGGCTGTCGCGCGCGACATGGACGAGCGCGCAGGAGCGCCCCTCGCCCGATTTCGCCACAGCGCGGGCGAGATCGGCGGCGACAAAGGCGTCAAAGCCCTCCGGCGCGCGCGAGAGGACGAGCGAATGGCCTTTTTCGAGTTCGGCGGCGGCGCGGAGCAGGTCGTGCATGAGGAAAGAATTTTTCGACAGTGACGGCGTCATTGCGAGCGGAGCGAAGCAATCCACCCGCCGGGTCGGTGCTGGATTGCTTCGTCGCTTGCGCTCCTCGCAATGACGGCGACGACGCGAGATGCGTCAGACATGGATCGGCCCTTCATGGGTGTGGAAGGCCTTGATCGTGTGGAAGATCGGACATTCGTAGGCCGGATCGACCGGTTTCGATCCGGCGAACCAGGAGAAAATGTCGGCGTCCTGCGCCTCCATGAAATGTTCGAGCTGGTCGAGTTCGTCCTCGTTCAGCTCAGTGAGGCGGGCGTCGGCGAACTGGCCGAGCAGGAGATCGACCTCCCTCATGCCCCTTCGCCAGCAGCGCAGCAGAATTTTCCGCCGGCGCGGGTCCAGCCCCTCGCTCGAAATGCTTGTCCCGGACATGGCCGCTCCAAAAATGCCGAAAGGCCCGCGCCGTTTTTTTCGGCGCGAGCGTCGGAGGTCTTATAGGTCGGGACGGGGCGGCTGTCAGCTTCGGTTTCGAACGCGTTGGAAACCTCCATAAGCCTCCATCCGCGCCGTCATTGCGAGCGGAGCGAAGCAATCCATTCCTGCGACGTGCTTGATGCGGCGGCGTTTTTCGGATTGCTCCGGCGCTTGCGGCTCCGCGCAATGACGGTTTTTGGAGGCTCCCAGCAGGAGAGAGCGGCCGTCGGAAGAGCGGATTGACGGCTTTGAAGGGGTTCTTTTTTGTTCTCGATTGGAATAATAATATTGGAGTTTGCCTGACCGATGGTTGCACATTCCATGCTAACCTATTTATGCAGTTCGTATCATGTGACCGTAACTGCAGGCAGGTTGGGCAGTGCGGAAAGATGGGTGATGATTGGGATTGGGAATACTGACTAATGCTGCGCATTTTAGCCAGAATAACTATTTTCGGATCTAAGGCAATCGCCGAAGATGTCGCATCGTTCGTGCAATTCCACGATGGTGAACTTATGCAGTGCGGTCTTCGTCGAAGGCCGCCGGTTAAAGACATCTGGTGTTATTCAACAAAATGGTACAGGTTTAATTCCTCTCGCCTAAACGAAGAGTTGCTAGATTTTCTTCATTCTCATATCGCGCTGAAAGAGATCATACCCTTTAGGCTTGATAACTTAGAGTACGCGCAACTTGTATTATGCCCCGTGGGGCAGACATTTGAACGTGAATTTTCTTTCTACTTACAAAGAGAAATACTATCGACTCTTGATGGAATGGGGCTTGCGCTGGAGTTGGCGCCAGCATCCGTGATGCCGGAAGCGCCGTATTGGACGCCGGGGGTTCGGGGGTTACGGTGACATGATACGAAATCCCCAATTCGGGCGCCAATCCTGCCCCGCAATGCGCCGTGCAAACATGAAGCTCGTTTCCCGAAACGGCGTGACGTCGCCCGAATCCGTTCGTCATCAAATCATTCTCCAAATTCGTGGCCTCGAAATCCAGGAAAGCGGACCAAAAGGCGACCGGATGCTGCGAAGCGGCTCCGGTCAAGGCAAGAGGCCTTTCGAGTTGGGACAGCTTACCCACATCCCTTTTTCCGGCCAGCTTCCGTCCGCGCCGGCGCGGGTCCAGCCCCTCGCTCGAAATTGTCGTCCCGGACATGGCCGCTCCACAATGCCGAAAGGCCCGCGCCGTTTTTTTTCGGCGCGAGCGTCGGAGGTCTTATAGGAATTACGGTGACGTGATACGAATTCCCCAACTCGGGCAGTGACCGGAAATAATTATGTAATTCGTATCATGTCAACGTAACACCAGAGGGGCCGCCCTGTCAGGTACGCCAGAGGTCGAGCGCTTCCGCAAACTCCTCGGGGTCGCACAGCCGTGTTTCTATGTTTCGGCTAAAACTCAGCATCTCAGTCAGCAAGTTGACAATCGCATGACGTTGCATGGGATTGCAGAAGTTAAAAAATGGGTTGCTCGCGCCCCCGTCCTTCAGATGAAAAATAAGCTGGTCGCCATACCATTCATATTCGCGGGCTGGAACGGACAGCGCAAGACGTGCAAGCGCAGGCATATAGTATGCCAAGCCTTCTGGTGAGATGAACGCTATAGGGTTCCAGCGCGGATTACCCACATCCTTGATTGTGATTGAGGTCCTGTCGCGCTGGCGTAGCAACTGGTCATGCTCCTCACATTCTTGGCAATGCAAATAGTTGCCAAAATGCTCCGGCTTTTCGGGCAACTATATACTTGACAACGGAAAACGACTTTGCGATTATTGGCGCAAAGGGGGGCTATCATGTCCAGCGCTGCACTTCAAAATCCCGCTTTCCATGATGACGACGCGGCGCGCGAAGCGCTGGAAAGCATTCGCTGGCCCGATGGCCCCATTTGCCCCCACTGCGGCAATTTAGATCGCGAGCGTATCGCCAAAGGCCAAGGGAAAGCGCACCGCCCCGGACTTTACTATTGCGCGGCCTGCAACGGGCAATTCACCGTCACTATCGGAACGGTGATGGAACGCAGCAAGATCCCCTTGTCCAAATGGCTGCTCGCGATGCACCTAATGGCCGCGAGCAAAAAGGGGATGAGCGCGCTTCAACTCCAGCGCATGCTGGGCGTCACTTATAAGTCAGCATGGTTTTTATGCCATCGCATCCGTGAAGCAATGGTGCCTTCGAATCCCTCGCCCGTGGGCGGAGATAACAAGGCCATCGAAGCTGACGAGACCTACGTCGGCGGCAAAGCCAAGAACCGCGCGTTTCGTGATCCGGCGCCTAAGAAAGCAGTTGTCTCTCTTGTTGAACGCGAAGGCCATGTTCGTTCCTTTCACGTCGCTAATGTTACGTCAAAGACGGTCGGCGAGGTCATCGAAAAGAACGTCGATAAAGCCTCCGCGCTGATGACCGACGAAAGCGTGATCTACCTCAAAATCGGAGCGGATTTCGCCAACCACATGACCGTGAACCACAGCGCGAATGAATATGCGCGCCTCGGGTCATATGTGCATATCAACACGGCGGAAAACTATTACAGCATCCTGAAACGCGGCATCACCGGCGTTTATCATTCCGTGAGCGAAGCGCATCTGCATCGTAAGCGTCCATCCGGCGCCGTTCACTCGTCGGGCTTGAAATTCCACGGCATCAGTGCCTCGATGTCCTTGTTGGGCCATCGGTTGGCGATCCGCTCCAGGGTCTGTTTCGCCCAGGCGTTAGGGTCGACGCCGTTCATCTTGCAGGTCTGAAGCATGGTGGCGACGGACGCCCATGTCCGCCCTCCGCCGGCGGAACCGGCGAAAAGTGAGTTTTTTCTCGTAATTGCCTGGGGCCTGATGGCCCGCTCGACTATGTTGGAGTTGATTTCGACGCGGCCATCCTCAAGGAAACGCCCGAGGACCGTTCGCTGAGATCGGGCATAGCGGATCGCTTCCGCCAATTTCGATTTGCCGGAGATGCGCGGCAGTTCGCGCTCCCAGAGATCGAACAACACCTGCACGATATCGGCCGACGTCGCCCTCCGCGCCGCCAGGCGCGCGTGCGGAGGCTGACCGCGCACCTCGTCCTCGACCGCCCACAATTGCTTCATCTGTTCGACGGTCGCCGTCGCGACAATGGATTTGCCGTTGGCATGCAGGTCGAAGAACCGGCGGCGCAGGTGTGCCCAACATCCGGCCAAACGCAGGCCGTTGGCATGCGGAGCGCCCGCAAGCTTTCGATATCCCGCGTAACCGTCGCATTGCAGGATGCCGCGATAATCGCCCAGGTGACGCACCGCGCAGTCGCCGGATCGACTGTCTTCATAACGATAGGCCACCATCGGCGGCCCCGCGCCGCCGAACGGCCGATCATCCCGCGCATAGGCCCACAACCACGCCGTCTTGGTCTTTCCGGCGCCCGGGTTCAACGTCGGCAGCGTCGTTTCGTCGGCGAAAATTCGCTCGCCCTCGCGGATACGCACGAGCACGTGGGCCGCCAGCGGCTCGAAATGGAAACCGACCGAGCCCATCCATTGCGCCATCAGCGAACGACTGAGTTCGACGCCGTCGCGCCCGTAGATCGCCTCCTGGCGGTAAAGCGGCAGGCCGTCGGCGTATTTGGACACCGCGACTTGCGCGAGCAGCGCTTCCGTCGGCAGGCCGGCTTCGACGATATGTTCGGGCGCCGGGGCTTGCAAGATCGCGGCGGGCTCCTTGTAGGCGTATTTTGGCCGGATCGTCACGATCAGCCGGAAGCGCGCCCGCACGACGTCGAGCCTGACGCTTTCCTCCTGGCCGATCCTGACCCGCTCCTTGCCCTCGAACTCCGGCGGAACCTCAGGCTCCAGGATCACCTCGACCCGCTCCAGATGCGAGGGAAACCGCGGCTTGTCGGTAGACGCCTTGCGCGGCTTGGGCTCCGCCTTCGCGGCCAGCCGCGTGGCGATCGCCGCGAGTCCGGTTTCGATTTCCTCGAACACGAAGCTCTGTTGCTCGGCTTCGTCGGCGCCGAGTTTTTCGGACCGTTTGCCGAAGCGATCGCGGCGAAGCGTCTTGATGATCGAAGTCAGCCGATCGATCTCGGCTTTCGCCGCCGCGTTCGTTTGCGTGAGGTCCTCGACCTTCGCCGTCAGGCTCAACGTTTGGGAGCGGAAAACCTCCGCGTCCTTCTCGTTGGCGCTTGCTTGAGCCTCTGAACGATCGGCGCGAGCCATTGCGCCAAGCGCCAGCGCCTTCAGTTGATCAACATCGTCAGGAAGTTTGCCGAAGCGCTCGATCATGGTTTGTATGATACTGTTTTTTCCGCAAAAATCCCAATGTTTTCTAGGCGTTCAATGGATTCTAGCGCAACTTTTTCATATCAGCCGGCGCTCTGCGGCGCCCGCACGTCCACCGCGCGAACCCGCTTCCAATCCAGCCCTTCGACCAGCGTCATGACTTGCGCGTAACTCAGACGAATCTCGTGGCTTCCCGCCGACGGCCAGCAGAAATGCGAGCGTTCGAGACGCTTCGCGAAAAGACAAAGACCCGACCCGTCCCACCAGACAATTTTTATTCTATCGGCTCGTTTCGCCCGGAAAACATAAAGAGAGCCGTCGAATGGATCGGCCCCGGCGTCCCGAAC
Organism: uncultured Pseudomonadota bacterium; assembly: GCA_963703385.1. GTDB lineage: Bacteria > Pseudomonadota > Alphaproteobacteria > Rhizobiales > Beijerinckiaceae > Rhodoblastus. The sequence goes on along the minus strand of OY969816.1, from coordinate 899,694 downwards.
CAGAGAAACAAGTCCTTCTGGGCCTTTGCGAAAATCAACCGCAGCCGCCCGCAACAGCACCCGTACGCCTTGCGGGATCATGCCTCGCGCACCGCGCGCAGCAGACGGCGAAGGTCGGCTTCCGGAATATCCGCGCTTACCCGCACCACTGCGCCGCCGATCTCGATCTCCACGCGCCGCATCTTGGCCGCACGCGGCTCCGCCGGCGCCTGGCGCTCGATCTTCTCCGCCCGGAGACCAGCAGCGCGACGCCAAGCGAAAAGTTGCGACGGCGTGATATCCAGCGAACGCGCCAGCGCCGAAATGTTCGTGCCCGGCTCCAGCGACGCGGCGATCGCTCGATCCTTGAAGTCGTCGGACCAGCGCCGGCGTTCGCCAACCGGCGCTCCATCGAGCCGTTCGGCTCGGACCTCTATGAACTGGTTCGTGTTGGTTCTGCGCATAGGCCTAGACATAGATGTTGCTATCCATGTCTAACCATTACCAAACACGCGCCCTGCGCCGCCAGAATGGCGCCGGGTGTACGCTTACTCTGCATCGCTATCTTGCCGAGTTCGATTTCCGTTACAATAACCGCGTCGGGTTAGGCATAGATGATGGGGAACGTGCGGCGCGAATTGCCCGTGGTGCCGCTGGCAAGCGCCTCACGTACCGGCCAACTGACGGAAATCACAAGTCAGTCGCAGTTCATTAAGCGTTACGCGGCTTGGAGGAAGAGGCAGGGGTTTTAGGATGATCCTGCTTCTTCCCCTCACCGTGTTGTCCGACCTTTAGGTCGGTATTGTGTTTCGGCGGCATTTTTAGCAGCCGTTGCGCCAATTTAATCGTCGCTGCGTCCAGCTTCGGTTTTTCGGTAGTCATCGACCCTGATCCTACGCGGCCTCCGATATCGGACCAATTTGCCGAACTGGGCCAATCATGTCGGGCGCGATCATCTGAGGGGAGAAGAACATTACCTCGGCGCCTTGTCGGCTTCCCCTCGCGCTATACCCAACATTATAGACGACGCGACGGAAGCCTGCATAGAGGTCCTTAATCTCCGAAACGTTGTCATATGAAACGATCCAGGATCGCGAATTCATTTCAGCGCGAATAAAATTCGCCAACTCCGCGTGGTCCCCCTCCCGGTAAAAATCATAATATAAATCGCGGCCGCGCTCATAATAAGGAGGGTCAAGATAAATGAGCGTCTTTTCGGGCCATCGGGGAAGCCCATGCCGAAGAAGGGCCAATGCGTCGCTCCGAGTGAGTTTGATGCGCCGTTTCAGGTTGGCGATCGATTCAATGCGAAAAACCAGTTCGTCGGCATTGTAGCGCGCGTCGATTTTCCAAGGACCTATCTGCGCTCGTCCGCCGATGACGCCGCCATTCAAAATCCCGGACCTATTGGTGCGGTTGAGGAAGAACGTCGCGAACCCCAGCTGGACGTAGCTGTGATCATTGGGATTTGCGAAAATGAGCTTTTGGCGGTCCCACGATTCGACGGAAAGCTCGGTATCCTTGATCAGGCGGCAAATCTCTTCCGTGTCGTTCAGAACCGCTTTCCAGAATGAATAGATCGGCTGGCTCAGGTCGTTAATGTGGATCGTAGCGACGTATTCTTGAAGCAGAAGCTCTAGCCCGATCGCAGCGCCGCCGGCGTAGGGCTCGACATAGTCGCCGTCGAATAGCTTATTGGCCGCAATGATTTCCTTCAAATAGGCCGCGAGCTTCCCCTTCCCGCCGGGATAGCGAAGGGGGGTGAAATGCACCAGGCGCCGCGGCGCGGGGCCGGATTTTTTCATGGCCAGATTTTCTCAAGAAGCGGCTGCGCATGATCCCAAGCCGCGCTCAGTTCCGACCGAATTGGCGTTGCAAAACGATTGTGGACGTACATATGCAGAAGTTCGACGTTCATCGGGCTCTTGGCGACGCTGAGGCTGCGAGTAATGGGATCGAAATCCTTTTTCGGCACGCCAATCCCTACCATGATCTCCACCGTCTCGGCCAGCTTTTTGTCGAGCGGCTTGAGCACGTCCCGACCACCCGGCGCGGGGAAGCTAAGCGACCGTCCGTTCTGCGTTAGAAAGTGGTCGACGGACAGTTCAAGGAAAACACGAAGCAGCACGGCGATCGCGTTGGGAGCCTCATCAAGCTTCAATATCCGCAGCTCGCGGTAGATTTCGGCAATTCGGTTGTTCGTTACGTTGAGCTGACAATTTCTAGGGACTGCGTGACGTCGCTCGGCCGACGCCACTCTCTTGCTTGCCGCCGATTTTGTCCGCGCTTTGGCAAATTCTGTTTTCTGGATCGCCTCGACGGGACGAGTCGCAACCTTGTTGCTGAAATCTGGTGAGTCCGCTTTCGGGAAACTCCGAACGTATTCAAGCATTCGCTCGGTCTTATTGAATTTTCGAGAGTCTACGGTTTTGGCGGCGATATCGCGCACAATTCTGCGCAGAGGTTTGATTAGCTCGTGTCCGGGGAGGATGGTTTTTAATTGGCCGTTCTCCACGGACAGGCCTAGTTCGGCTCTCACATCTTTTGAGTCCAGCAATCGGCGAAGAGTGGTGAGGGAAAATCCGGTTCGAATGTCTTCCGCTTCCGCCTCTTCGAACCCTCCGTGTTCTATGACCATGTCGAACGCTTGAATGGCGGGCTCTTTTTCGCGGTAGCGAGCGGCGACAATTGGCTTCCAAGCGACAACGCCACGGCCTTCGTCTTCTCCATTATGGCGAAGCTCAATCCAGTATCGCCCCTCTTCGCGTGAGCTGACCTCAAAGGCGTCAATGGGCTCGACCTTGCTACGGTCGAAAATCGAAGCCAACCGCTCTAACGAGCGCCGTATGCCCTCCGGCATGTCAAGCCCGGTCATGACCGCAGGGTTTGCTAGCAATTTTAGAACGGTGACGCGCCGGTTGCCTTCGAGGGCGACATACCGCTGAGGCTTCGGACTGACTTCCATCACCATGAATTTTTCGATGGGACTGAGCCCGTGCTCAACAATGCTTTCAGCAAGTCGCACTAGCTTAGTTTTCTGATCCTTAACGACTTTTTGCAGCGCTTGTTGTTGCCCATCGGCGTGCGTGATGCGCGGATTATCACCGTCTAAAACCAAGGCATCAATTCGAAGCTTAACTTCCGGCATTTTTTGCCCCCGTCGAAAATATAACGAAACTGGGGCAACTTCTCGGGCTGGTCAAGCCTCAGCCGGGGCGATCGTTAAAAGGCGTTTCCGTTGTCAAGTATATAGTTGCCGCTTTTCGACCGCGCGGAACGCTGCATCAATGTCATCAATAGCGGTCATTTCTGCAAGCTCCCGATCCCCCTCCGCCCACGCACACATTTGAGTTACGGGAGTTACGGTGAGTTACGGTGACATGATACGAAATCCCCAATTCGGGCGCCAATCCTGCCCCGCAATGCGCCGCGCAAACATGAAGCTCGTTTCCTGAAACGGCGTGACGTCGCCCGAATCCGTTCGTCATCAAATCATTCTCCAAATCCGTGGCCTCGAAATCTAGAAAAGCGGACCAAAAGGCGGCCGGACGCTACGAAGCGGCTCCGGTCAAGGCAAGAGGCCTTTTGAGCTGACGGAGCTTATCGACAATCCTTGTTTCCGGCCAGCTTTCGTCCGCGCCGGCGCGGGTCCAGCCCCTCGCTCGATCTCGTCGTCCCGGACATGGCCGCTCCAAAAATGCCGAAAGGCCCGCGCCGTTTTTTTTCGGCGCGAGCGTCGGAGGTCTTATAGGGCGGGAGGGCGCCTGTGTCAGCCTGCGTTTCGAACGAGGTGGAGAGAGCGGCCGTCGGAAGAGCTGCTTGACGGGTTTGAAGGTGTTCTTTTTTGCTCTCGATTGGAATAATAATATCGGACATTGCCTGACCGATGGTTGCACATTCCATGCTAACCTATTTATGCAATTCGTATCATGTCACCGTAATTCCGTTGCGCTTCACGCTGGAATCCACGCTTGGCCTGTGATAACACCAATGAATATGCTGCTATTCCTGTTGACGCCGCGAGGCGTCGTGAATTTTGCGGAAGCCGCATGAGGTGGTCTGGTGAGAGTTTATCATTTAAGAAGCTTCTCGGAGTTCACTCAATTTGAGCGCTCTACGCGCAACTCATATTCGAAGCATCTCAAGGAGATTGAGAGTGCAACGCCGAGGAGTGAAGAAAGTTTTGTCGTAAAGGGATTTTCTTATACGGCGGGAGAATGTGTTGATTTTGAATGTGATTTTCAGTGGGGCCCGGGTTTTCCGGCAGTGAACTGGCGCGAACGGGTCGGTTGTCCGAAGACTGGTTTCAACAATCGCATGAGGGCCTCCATCCATGTCGCTGACATGTATCTGGATATCTACGACGATTCGCGAATTTATTTGATGGAACAGACTACACCTATGTATCAATATTACCATGATAACTTTTCCAACGTCATTGGAAGCGAGTATCTTGGCGACACAATACGAAAGGGCTCCGTAAATGAGCGCGGCATCCGCAATGAGGATGCAACGAGTTTAACCTTTGACGATTCGTCGCTTGATATCATCATGAGCTTTGATGTTTTCGAACACATCCCCAATTTCAAAGCAGCGTTTTCAGAGTGCTTCAGAGTCCTTTGCAATAATGGACGCATGTTGATCAGTGTTCCGTTTGTCGAAAAATCTAAAAGAAACATTATTAGGGCCGTCGTAGCGAAAGATGGCTCAATCAAACACCTGCATCCTCCCGAATACCATGGCGATCCGCTCAACAAGGGGGGCATCTTATGCTATCAACACTTCGGCTGGGAAATGCTGAATAATTTATTGGACGCAGGATTTTCTGACGCATATGCAATTGCGTTCTGGTCGAAGGAAATGGGCTATTACACACGGCAAATTCAGTTCATCGCTGAAAAGCGGCCTCCCACCCGTGACCGAAACCGATTTGGCGCATGGGATTTGATCAGCAGGGCTTGGCATTATGTCAAGCTCCTGCCCCGAAAGCACACGCCATGAAGAATCCCGGTCAGATGGCTGCTTCGAGCCGCTTGTGTTCTCTTAGCCGCCATTATGCACCGCTCTTGCGGCTTAGTGGGGTCTTGCGTGGGATTTTTATCGGTCATAGGCGCGCGTCGAGACGTGTGGGGTTACGGTGACATGATACGAAATCCCCAATTCGGGCGCCAATCCTGACCCGCAATGCGCCGCGCAAACATGAAGCTCGTTTCCTGAAACGGCGTGACGTCGCCCGAATCCGTTCGTCATCAAATCATTCTCCCAATTCGTGGCCTCGAAATCCAGAAAAGCGGGCCAAAAGCCGACCGGACGCTACGAAGCGGCTCCGGTCAAGGCAAGAGGCCTTTTGAGCTGACGGAGCTTATCGACAATCCTTGTTTCCGTCCGGCTTCCGTCCGCGCCGGCGCGGGTCCAGCCCCTCGCTCGATCTCGTCGTCGCGGACATGGCCGCTCTAAAAATGCCCAAAGGCCCGCGCCGAAAATCGGCGCGGGCGGAAGAGGTCTTTTTAGGGCTGGAAACGACCGACGGCTGTCAGCGCGTCAGCGGGTCGCCACCACTCTCAGCTCGCGGATCTCGCCGCGCCGGTAGGCTTCCAGGAAGGCGCGGTAATTGCGGAACGACACGCAGCCGTTGGAATCGCCGCGCTGGCCAAGCATGAAGGTATGGGCGAGCAGTCCGCCGCGGCCATAGGTCGTGCCGCTGACCGGGGTCAGGCGAAGGGCCTGAACGCCATGGAACAGGCTCTCGCGCAGGCTCAGGCGGTAGGTCGCCGGCGGCGTCGAGCCGCGCATCCGCACATGGACATGGCCCGGATCGTCGATATAGGGGCCGAGGCCGGAATGGGCTTCGAGCCGCGCGCCGCTGGGCAGAAAGACGGTATGGGCCGAAATGTCATAAACCGCCGTGCCGCCACGCGCCTCGAACGGCGCGGGCGAGGGCGAAAAGCCGTGGCTCAGGCCGAACAGGCCGCCGCCGCCGTCGGACGGCGCGTAGGCGAGTTGCGGACCCTTCGGCTGCTGATCGTTGTTGTTAAAAACCTTGTCGAAGAAGCTGCGCGGATCGTTGCGGGCCAGGGTCGCGGCCTGGGCGCGTTCGCGCGCGGTGGCGGCGGCGGCGCGGGTCGGTCCGGCGGAGTTTTTCCGCGGCGCGGGCGCTTCGCGCGACGCTTGTTCTTCGATGTCGCGGGTCAGCGTGGCGAGTTGGGCAGGACGCGCCGGCGGCAGCGGCGCGGCGGTTGCGGCCTCCGCGGCCGGTTGCGCCAGCAGGGGCTGGTCGGCTTCGGCGGTTTCGACCGGCGGCAGCGTGGGCTTCAACGGGGCATGATCGACATCCTCGGCCAAATCGGATTTCGCGGCGTCGGAGCGCGCGGCCGGCTCGCTGGCCTCGTCCTCGGCGAATTGCGAACCGGAGTCGGGCGTCTCGATCTCGGCGAACAAGGGCTGGGGCTGAAACGGCGAGAACGACGGGCCGATCGGATCGGTCCGGGCGGCCTGCATCGCCGGCATGCCCTGGGTCTCGCCATTGGGATCGAACAGGCCGCCAAAGGGATTGCGCGGCTTTTCGAGGTCGGGTTTCGCCTGGCCCGAGGCCAGATCGACACGGGGAAGCGCGACCGCCGGCTTGGCGGTCTCGCGCGCGAACTCCGGCTGCGGCGCGTTCGCCTGGCTCACCAGGCCGCCCGCCAGCCGCAAGGCCACGGCGGCGCTGAAGGAGAAGGCCGCCAAAGTCGGGATGGCCCGAATGAAGACCTTGCGCGGAAGGCTGGGGCGATCGTCCAGGGCCAGATCGCCGTTGTCATAGATCCAATCGCTCATACGCCGAACCCCACCAACTGAACACTGGACGCGCCGAGGCGCGGTTCGGCCGAAGCGACAAAAAACCCCAGGGGCGAGAGACGGCGAATCGACGGCGCCAAGGCGCCGGAACCGCCCGCTCGAGAAGCAAGGATGCCGAACATGCTAAAATTGAAGCAAATTATCCCTAATTTCCCCTTAACCGCCCCAAGAGAAACCCCAAGAGAAATCTGCATGTTTCTGGCCCGTCCTTGTCTGTCCGCGGCGTTGCGTTTTCGGGGGACCGAAGTCGCACAACGAACCGCCAGCTTCCGAAAGCGCACCCGCTTTTCGAAGCGACTTCTTTTTATAACAATGACTTGACGCCTTCGCGCCTCTCCCGATGCGCGAATACGCCCCAACGCAGCCTGCATGAGAATCGACTCACGCAGGAGCGCTGCCGCTTGAGCCCGTCGAAAAAAGGCGAAAAAAACGGCGAAATTGCGGTTCACGAGAATTTTATTTGACAGTGACCGAAACAGCACAGCTAAAATGTTCGCGTCACAAAGCCCCAGTTCGCCGCCGCCTCTCCCGCCAAGGCCTTGGGCCGCCTAAATTTTTGGCGCATCGCGCCATCGTCGTAATAGGATTGCGTCAAGCGCCGAAAGCGCGCCGTAAAGCGCCACGCCACACAGGCACAACAGCGCCACGGCGGCGTACATCATCGGAATTTTGAGCCGATAACCCGCCTCGACGATGCGGAAGGCGAGCCCCTCGCCCTGTCCCGAAGCGCCGGCCGCAAGCTCCGCCGCCACGGCGCCGATCAGCGCCAGAACCCCGCCGATGCGCAGGCCGGTGAAAATCTGCGGCAACGCTGAAGGCAGCCGGAGCCAGAAGATGATTTTCGTCCGCGACGCGCCCTTGAGGCGGAACAGCTCGATCAACCCCCGGTCGGTCGCCCCGAGACCTGCCGAGGCGTTGGACAGGATGGGGAAGAAGGCGACCAGGAAGGCGCAGGCGAGCACGGCCGCCGGCGGGGACAAATAAATCAGCAGCAGCGGCGCGACGGCGATCAGCGGCGTCACCTGCAACGCGATGGCGAGCGGCAAAAAGGTCTTTTCCAGCCAGGGCGACCAGGCGAACAGCAAGGCGAGCGCCACCCCGCCGAAAGCCGCCAGGGCCAAAGCCTCCAGGGCCTCGGTCAAGGTGGTCGCGGTCGCCGCCAGCAATTGCGGGCCATTGGCGAAAAAGGTCGCGGCGATCGCGCTCGGCGCCGGCAATTGCGCCGGGGAAAAAGCGAAAATCCGCACCGACGCCTCCCAAAGAAGCATCAAGCCCGCCAGCGCGACCAGGGGCAGAATGCGGGTCATGCCGCCCGCCCCATCGCCTGTTGCAGCCCTTCCGCGATGCGCGCGCAATCCTCGGCGAAAAGGCCGCTGCGGCGCAGAGACGGCCCGCGCTCGAGCCCGCGTTCGAGCTTCAACTCCGAATCGATCCGGCCCGGCCGCGCCCGCATGATCGCCACGCGGTCGGCGAGATAAGCGCTTTCGTAAACCGAATGGGTGACGAAAACCACGGTGGCGTCGGTGCGCCGGCGCAGGTCGAGCAGCGCGTCGTTGAGCTGCCAGCGCGTGATCTCGTCGAGCGCGGCGAAAGGCTCGTCGAGCAGCAGAAGTTCCGGTTCGTCCACCAGGGCGCGCGCGATCGAGGCGCGCATCTTCATGCCGCCGGACAATTCGCGCGGCAGGGCCCGCAGGCGATCGGCGAGACCCACCCGCGCCAAAATGTCCCCGACCTTCGGCGCAGCCTCGCGCCGGCTTAATCCCGCAAGCCGCAGCGGCAGAGAAACATTGTCGAAGAGATCGGCCCAGGGCATCAGATTGGGTTCCTGGAACACGAAGCCGATTTTCGGCGCCGCTCCGTCGCGCCAGAGAATGTCGCCATGATCCGGCTTTTCAAGTCCGGCGATCAGCCGCAGCAAAGTGGACTTGCCGCAGCCCGAGGGACCGAGCACGCAAAGCGTTTCGCCAACGAGAAGATCAAGCCGCACGTCTTCGAGCGCCGGGACGGCGCGCCCCGGAAAGGCCAGCCGCAGATCGCGCAATGTCGCCAGCGGCGCGCTCACTTGCGGCCCGCCTCGTGCAAACCAAAACCCTGGTTGACGAAGGAATAATCGAAGCCTTTGGTCAGATCGAGCCCTTCGGGCGCGGCGCCCGCCCCCGCCATGTCGCGATAGAAGCGCGCGATCCGGGCGCGATCCATGGCGCCGACCCCTGATTTCAGCGCATCGCCCCATTCGACAATGCCATGCGCTTTCATCTGTTGAACGGAAAAGGCGATCTGGGCGTCGTCCATGTCGGGATTCTCCCGTTTGATCAAAGCGTTGGCGGCCTTGTTGTCGCCCTCAAGATAATGGACCCAGCCGAGGATCGAAGCCTCGACGAAGCGCCGGACAAGATCGGGATTTTTTTCCAGCAGGTCGCGGCGGGTCTCGATGGTGGTGGCGTAGGTCTCGTAGCCATGATCGGCAAGCAGGAAGACATTGGGCTGAAAACCGCCCGAACGCGCGATGGAAAAGGGCTCCGAGGTCAGATAACCCTGTTCGATCGAATTTTTGTCGGCGATGAAGGGCGCGGAATTGAAATCATAGGTCGCCACTTTTACGCCGGAAAAACCCCATTTCTTCTCCATCCACGGCCAGACGGTGGTGAGCGTCGCCAGCCCGACGAAAGCCTTGTCCGCCTTGGGCAGATCCGCGAAACGCTCAAAACCCGCGCCCGGATGGGACATGAAGACCAAAGGGTCTTTCTGGAAAATCGCGGCGACGGTGACGATGGGGATATGTTCGGCCAGAGCCGAAAACTCGCCGATCAGATTGTCGCCCATGTAGAAATCGGCGCGTCCGGCGGCGAGCAGCAGCCGGTTGTTCTTCTCCGGCCCGCCGGGAACGATGGACACGTCGAGCCCATATTTGGCGTAAGTCCCATCCACGACCGCCTGATAGAAACCGCCATGCTCGGCCTCGGCCAGCCAGTTCGAGGCCAAAACCACTTTGTCCAGCGCAAACGCCGGCGCGGCGAAGGCCGCGCAGGCGAACAAGGACGAGAAAACTTTTGCCAGGCCACGGATCAAGGGGGCGTCTCCGCGCAAATCGACCCTGGCAGGAGAGGCGATCGCGCCGCACGGGTCAAGACCGCGGGGCGAACGCAATTTGCCTTGTATCAACGTCGCGTTTGCCTTTCCGCCGATTGACGCTCCCGGCGAAATCCCCTCTTGTGCGCCCTCCTTGCTCCCGGCGCCGAACAGCTCGCTCATGCATTTTCTTCTCGTCATCCTCGCCGGCTTTGGCGCGGGATTCATCAACGCTCTCGCCGGCGGCGGCTCCTTTCTCACTTTTCCCGCGCTGATCGGCGCCGGGCTGCCGGCGATCGACGCCAACGCCACCTCGACGCTCGCCCTGTTCCCGGCGCAGGTGGCGACGACCTATGCCTATCGCCAGAGCCTGGCGAGATCGCTGGAGGACCCGCGCGTCAACGGCCAGGTTCTCGCGATCATTTCGCTGATCGGCGGCTTTTTCGGCGCCATCCTGCTGCTTTCGACCTCCGAGCAGCTGTTCGAGCGCCTGATCCCCTTCCTGCTGCTCGGCGCGACGCTGGTCTTCGCCGCCGGCATGGTCATGCCGAAACGGTCCGAAAAGCAGGTTCTGGGCGCGACCGGCGTGCTGGTCGCCCAGTGTTTCGTCGCCATTTACGGCGGCTATTTCGGCGGCGGCATCGGTATATTGATGCTGGCGGCGCTGACGCTTTACGGGCTCAAGGACATCGTGCTGATGAACAGCCTGAAAATGCTGCTGGCGACGCTGATGAACCTCACCGCGACCGCGGTTTTCCTGTTTTCGGGCCGCATCCACTGGCTGGAGGGAATCATCCTCTCCGCCGGCTCGATCGCGGGCGGCTTCGCCGGAGCGCACGCCGGATCGCGCATTCCGCCGCTCTATGTGCGGCTGTTCGTGATTTTCATCGGCCTCGTGCTAAGCCTGCATTTCTATCTCAAGGCTTTTTGACCAGGAGCCGCCAATGTCCGTTTTGCCCGCGACCATGCGCGAAATTTTCTTCGACGGTTTCGGTGGCCCCGAGGTCATCAAGCTGCGCGAGGCGCCGGTTCCCGCGCTAAGGCCCGGTAAAGTCCTGGTCGAGGTCGCGGCCGCCGGGATCAACCGGCCCGATTGCATCCAGCGCATGGGGTTTTACCCGCCGCCGCCCGGCGAGAGCGAAGTTCCCGGACTGGAAATCGCGGGGAAGATCGTCGCGTTCGGCGAGGGCGCCGAAGGCTTGCAGGTTGGCGACGAGATTTGCGCCCTGGTCGGCTCGGGCGGCTATGCCGAATATTGCCTCGCCGACGCGCCGCTCTGCCTGCCCAGGCCAAAACCCTTGACCCTGGCCGAGGCGGCGGGAATCCCCGAAACTTTTTTCACCGTTTACGCCAACGTCTTCACGCGAGGCGCGTTGAAGCCGGGCGAGACGTTCCTTGTCCATGGCGGGTCGAGCGGCATCGGCTCGACCGCGATCCAGCTCGCCAAACATTTTGGCGCGAAGGTTTTCGCCACCGCCGGATCGGCGTCAAAAATTGAATTCTGCAAAAGCCTCGGCGCTGACGCCGCGATCAATTACCGCGAGCAGGATTTTGTGGCGGAAGTGAAGGCCCTCACCGGCAACAAGGGCGTCGACGTCATTCTCGACATGGTCGGCGGGCCTTATCTGCAAAAGAACCTTTCGGCGCTGGCGCCCGATGGGCGCCTCGTCCAGATCGCCTTTCTCCAGGGCGCCAAGGTCAAGGAATTCGACTTCATGAGCGTGATGCTCAAACGCCTGACGATCACCGGCTCGACCCTGCGCGCGCGGCCGCTGGCGGTGAAGGCGGCAATCGCCCAGGCGCTGAGGGAAAAGGTCTGGCCCTTGCTCGAAGCCGGCGCGGTGAAGCCGATTGTCCACGCGACCTTCCCGCTCGCAGAAGCGCGCGCCGCCCATGCGCTGATGGAATCCTCGGCCCATCTCGGCAAGATCGTTTTGGTCGCGCGGAAGTGAACGCGACGACCCCGGCGGTCGAAATCCGACATTTGGCTCCCGCCGGCAAAAGGCAAAAATCGGCGGATTGCGGAAGGCCGAGAGCGCCGCCGGGAAGGACGGCTTCGCGCCCGAGCGTTCACCGATTCCAACTGTCGATTAACTCAAACGTCAATTAAATCGGGCCACAAAATGCCGGGATAGCGCCCGATCGGCGCGCCGTTCATCAAAGCGCCCTGCGCCTATCACAGTGAATTGATCGAATGTCTGGCCGCGCCGAAGATGGCGAAAGGTGGCACAGATGCAAGCATAACCAAATAACAGTCAGCGTTTAGCACGCAACAATATTATCATATCACTTAACGAACTAGCCTTATGAAATATTTGTTAAGTTGCGCCCTATGCGACTCGGTCTTTTAAAAAAATATCAAACTAATTTTTTGTGTTAAGCCAAAGCGTTATCGCTCAGGATCGTAAGAGCGCCCAAGTGATGACGTCGACGCCAAGCAGGCTGTTTCAGGGAGGTTAAAATGTTCAGGAAACGCTTAATTGCCAATGCATTGACAGCCGGATTCCTTGTCGCGGCGACAACATGGATTCCAACTTCGGTCTTCGCCCAAAACGATCCGAGAATCTCCAAAGCCATGTCCGACCTAAAGGCGGCGACCGAAAAACTCGGTCCGCCCAAACTTGAGGGAACCGATCCGGTCAGCGGCAGGAACGCCTCAGCCTTATACTTCGGTAAAACCAGAATAAACAACAACTTCACCATCGTCGATGCGGTCGTAAAGGCCGACGGCGGGACCGCCACGCTCTTCGCCAAGACCGGCGACGATTATGTGCGCGTTTCGACCAATGTGCCCAAGGGCGCAGGCCGCGCCACGGGCACGATCCTCGACCCGAAGGGCCCGGTCATTGCCGATATCAACGCCGGGAAGCCTTTCTACGGCGACGTCGGCATTCTCGGCACGCAATACACCACCGGCTACGAGCCAATTAAAGACAGCGCCGGCAAAATCATCGGCATCTGGTATGTCGGCTACAAGAAATAGTTCGGTTCAGCCAGGAATCGATTTTCGGCGCCGCTCCGACTAGCGGCGTCCGCTTCCTTGTCCCACTCGCGCTCGGCTGAAAGCGTTTTGGCCAAGAATTGGCCTCACGCGGATCGCTCATCAATCTTGCGGTCAGTGGTCGTGATTCTGGTCAGGGAGCGTTTCAGCAACTTGAGCGACCTTGAGCCACACCGCGTGGCCATCGTGGTCGCCGATGGAAGCAAGCTGTTCAGCCCTCTCGCGTGCGGCATGAGGAGCTTGTGGTCCGCGCCGATGTCGGAGAACTTTCGCGTGGATTTCAATTGCCTGTTCGAGGGTTATATGCACGACGCTCAACGACGCTTTGGCGCCAAACCATCAAAGTTCAATATCCTAACCGTGCTTGGCTCACAGCTCAATTCCCTGAAATGACGTGGCCGGAAATGGCTTTCGGCGAAGGGGACGCCATGCCCCTCTACATACAAGGTGCGTAGGCGCCTTTGGCTTTCAACCAGATCGAGTAGATTCTCTCAATCTCAGACCTGCCTACCGCATTGTCCAGCGTCTGATGGCCAATGGCAATAACATCTCCGCCATTATCCATCAGTAGACACGCCAACTCAATCGCTTCATCAAGGTGCTGATGCCACGACAGGTTTTCGGCGTCGCCGAATCGATATCGAATCATCCAATCCATCGCAGCGCAGCATCTGACATATTTCCTTCAAACACTAGACACGCCATCTTCACGAACGTGTTACCGAAACGGCATTGCACGACGCAGCCGGGCAACCTGCGCCAGCTTTAGCGGTCTTTTTGAAAGAGGGGGTACGGGTTGGACCATGGATTGCGGCGTATCGAAGAGAGGAATGCCATCGTGTCGTCAGTCGTCGTTTCCACATCTCGGTTGGGTTAAGCTTCAGCAACTCGACAATAGCCGAAGAGGGCGCGGTTATCGCCCCCCGGGGTTACGGGGACGCCATACCAATTGCAATAACTGGCCTCGCACGGCGCGAGCCAGCGCGGCGCGGCCTGGGGCCTTTCTCATGGACGAACCGGCGGAATCACCTCAGCCGGACTGGAAAAATTTCCGCCGAGAGCTGCACGTTGTTGCCCAGGCCGTAATAATACGACGCCGGCCGGGAAACCAGGCGCAGGAACTGGAACAGGCGGAAGCGCAGCAGCCGCCACAGGCTGGCGTGTCGAGGCGGCAGCAGATTTTCATGCGCGACATGGACGATCCAGCGCCGGCTCTGCGGCGGCAGGTCGATCTGCTTGTGGCGGGCGAGGCCTTCCAGCCATTTCTCGACATCCGGCTCCTCCATGAAGCCGAAGCGCAATTCGACGCCGATGATCCCGCCGCACTCGGGGGAGCGATGAAAGTTGGTCACCTTGTAGCGGCTGTCGTCGACATAGGGCGCCTTGACATGGGTGACTTGGACAAAGATCAGGTGGCGGGGCAGCACGCCGGAGCGGTCCCACATCATCTGCGCCAAAGCCGGAACGCGGTCTTCAGGCGAATTCAGCGATTTCGGCGACATCACCACGGTGCTGCGCTCGATAAAAGCCGGGCTCGCGCGATGCTTTTCGATCAGTTCGGCCAGACTCATCGCGCTCTTGGCGTCATAGGCGGCGAAGGTCGCCTTGCGGCCCCAGCGCCAGGTCGCCATCACCACGAAGGTCGCCACGCCGACCAGCATCGGGATGAAACCGCCGTCGAAGAATTTCAGGGTGCTGGCGACGAAGAAGCCGCCGCTGATCGCGGTCAGCGCGCCCCACACCAGCCCGGTCACAGGCCGGTTCCAGCCCCAATAGCGGCGCGCGATCAAAAACATGGCGAGCGAGGTGATGACCATGACGCCCGACACCGCGAGGCCATAGGCCGCCGCCAGGGCATTGGCCGAGCCGAAGCCCAGCACCAGCGCCACGCAGCCGAAAAACAGCGCCCAGTTGACGAAAGGCGCGTAAATCTGCCCGGCGTGGCCGGCATGGGTGTGGGTCAGCGTTATGCGCGGGAAAAGGCCGAGGCGGATCGCCTGCGAGATCAGCGAGAAGGCGCCGGAAATCAGGGATTGCGAGGCGATGATCGTCGCCGCCGTCGCCAGCGCCACCATCGGATAGAGCGCGGCCTGCGGCGTCATGCTGTAGAACAGCAGCCCCTGCCGGACCGGCGCGCCGGACAGCAGATAGCTCCCCTGCCCGAGGTAATTGAGGAGCAGCGCCGGAAAGACCACGGCGAACCAGCCCAGGCGGATCGGAGACGCGCCGAAATGACCGAGATCGGCGTACATGGCCTCGCCGCCGGTGATGACCAGCATGACCGCGCCCAAAATTTCGAATTTTTTGAGGCCGTCCGCCTCGAAAAGGAAGCGCAAGCCATAAACCGGGTTGAAGGCCGCGAGAATTTCGGGATGGCCGGCGACCTGGTTGAGGCCCAGCGCGGCGATCACCGCGAACCAGACCAGCACGATCGGCCCGAAGATCTTCCCGACGCCCGACGCCCCGCGCGACTGGATCGAGAACAGGGCGCCAAGCAGGACAATGGTCAGCAACAGGATGGCGAAATGGCCGAGCCTGGGCGAGGCGACATGAAGCCCCTCGACCGCCGACAGAACGCTGATCGCGGGCGTGATCATGCCGTCGCCCAGCAGAAGGCCGGCGCCCAGCATCAGCGACCACAGCACCAGCCGCGCCGTCTTGCTCGAGCGGTCGTGCAGCAGGCCGTAAAGCGCGAAGACTCCCCCCTCGCCCTCGTTCTGGGCGCGCAGCACCAGAGCCGCATATTTGATCGAGACAATGAGCGTGATCGCCCAGATCACCAGGGAAACGCCGCCGAGCACATGAACCGCCGCGCGCGAAACACCCTGGTGGAAAAGCTGGTCCATCGCGTAGAGCGGCGAAGTGCCGATATCGCCGTAAACCACCCCGATCGCCGCCAGCGCCAAGCGCGGCGTCGTGCCGCGCGGCGCGTGGGACGCGCCCGAAACGGGACCGGAAATTCTGCTGACGTGGCCCCTCAGGCCGGCGGCAAGATTCATCGCGCCTCCATTCTTGGAGACGAATTCTGTTCCAGCGGGGCCTTGTCCAGAAATGATCTAAATCAGTCCTTGCCTCATTTTTTGGCGATTTCCGCAAAAGCCGCATAGCTCGAAACCAGCGCGAGAATGAGCTGGCGCGCGTCGTCGTCGCGGATCAAGGCGAAATCGCGCATCAGCCGCGCCTCCTCCTCGGCCGCCCGCGCGTCATTGTCGCCGAGGCGGACGAGGCCCTGCGCCGTCACCGAAAAACCCTCGAAAAATTCGGCGGGCTGCGCATTGAGGATGCGCGACAGCGACCGCATCAGCTGGGCGGTGATCCGTTCGCGCCCTTCCTCGAGGTCCAGCAGGCGGTCCGCCGGAATGTTCAGCGCGGCGGCGAGCCGTTCCGGCGGCATGCCGCGGCTCTCCCGAAGGCTCCGCAACCGCGCGCCGACATATCGATCGATGAAGTTCGTCTTCATGATGCCCAAACACCATTTTTTTGCCGGCCGAACGACCGGGTGTCTGTGGTTACGCCCGCCGCGCGTTCCGTTAGATTAGATCGGTGTGGCGGGCCTATCCGATATTCATTGCTGTAGCATCTTCACCGACGACTGCAAGTTAAGCACTGGTTAATCATGAATTTCAGCATATTATTCCGTTAGGACAGCAAACTTACGCAAGTCATACATGACTATACGTCATATCGGCGATTTTAAACGCGCCCGGCGCCGCGCGCGGGTCAAATTGCGACGGCCTCGAACAGCGCCACATCAAGCAGAAAGGAACCATCCTCTTCGATCGCGAAAAAAGCGCGCGTCTCGTCGTCCGCCTGCTTCTGAAGCATGCGGATCGCTTGCGCCAGCGCCGCCGGCGTCCCCATCCGTCCGGTCCAGTCGACGAAATCCATCCGCAGGCGCCACGAGGCCTCCGCCCTGACCGCGAAACCGGCCTGCGACAGCAGGGCGCGCCATTCGGCTAAGGCGTAATCGCGCACATGGGAAATGTCGCGCAGCAGCTCGATCGCCTGCAAAAAAGTGTCGAACGCCGGAGCCTCGGGCGCGACGACATCGATGAAAACGCCCGGCGTCCCGGCCCGCAGCACGCGGCGCGCCTCGTTGAGTCCGGCCCGCGCGTCGCGCCAATGATGCGCCGAAAAACGGCTGGCGCAAAAATCGAAATGCGCGTCGGGAAAGGGCAGGTTTTCCGCGCGAGCCTCGATCGTCTCAATATTGTGCAAGCCTCGCCGCCTCGCCTCGCCGGCGATGGCCGCGAGCATGTCCGGTGACAGATCGACCGCCGTGACGGCGCGCGCCACACGCGCCAGAACGTAGGCGACATGGCCGCCGCCGGTTCCGAGATCGAGCGCGCGATGCGGCGCCGCCTGGGCCGCGCTCGCCGCGAGAGCCTCGAGATCGGCGCCGCCGGAATGGACGGCGCTTTGCACATAGGCCTGGGCGTGAGCGCCGAACTGGCGCGCGGTCAGCGAATCTCGATCATGCTTCATGTACAATCATTGGCCACGCCATTGAGGCGGACGTTTGGCGAGGAAAGCCTCCATGCCCTCCTGAAAATCGGCGCTGCGATAGCACATGACGACCAGATCCTCGCCGGTCTCCATCGGCGGGCGCAGCCGCAGCAGCGCCTCCTTGGTCGCGCGCAGGGTCAAGGGCGCATGGCCCGCCACCGCCCGCGCCAATTCCTCGGCGCGGGCGGAAAGAGCCTCGGGCGCGACGATCTCGCCGACCAGGCCGAAAAGCCTGGCTTCCTCGGCGTCGATCAGGCGCGCGGTGAACAGCAGGTCCTTGACCCGCGCCGCCCCCATGATGGCGGCGAGGCGCCCGTAATTGGGCACCGAAAGGCAGTTGCCCAGAGTGCGCGCGATCGGGAAGCCGAAACGGGCGTTGCTTGCGGCGAGCCGCAGGTCGCAACAGGCGGCGATCGCCGCGCCGCCCCCGGTGCAGGCCCCGGCGATCGCGGCGATGGTGGGAACGCGGCATTTTTCGAGCGTCGACAGCACCCGCTCGATCTTGACCTCATAATCGACCGCGTCCTGCGCCGATCGCAGCGCGCGGAACTCGGCGATGTCGGTGCCGGAAGCAAAAGCCTTGTCGCCGGCGCCGTAGATCAGCAGCGCCTTGGTCGAACGATTCTCGTCCGCCTGTTCGCAGGCCTCGCGCAAATGCTCGTACATTTCGAAGGTCAAGGCGTTGCGCGCCTGGGGCCGGTTGAAGACGAAATGCGCGATTCCGTCGCGCGTCTCATAGAGGGTGACGTCGTTCAAGCCTCGCGCTCCTGCCGGCGAAAAACGTCCTTCCGCACGGGCCGACCGCCCGGCGGGTCCGGCTCGCGCCGATCGAGCCCGGAATCGGTCCTGAAACATTGCCAGCGCCATGGCGCCGATGCAACGCGCAAAAGCCGGGATTGGCGGCGCCCTGTCGCAGGTCGCGCGCGGATGTTCGTTCGTCTCGAATGTGCGCGCGTTGCGCGGCTACGGTCGGCTGAACGCACAATGCGCTCCGGGCGCGACATCGCGTCGCC
This sequence comes from uncultured Pseudomonadota bacterium, assembly GCA_963703385.1. GTDB lineage: Bacteria > Pseudomonadota > Alphaproteobacteria > Rhizobiales > Beijerinckiaceae > Rhodoblastus. Next base: position 881,289 of record OY969816.1, on the reverse strand, counting down.
CGTTTCGCCCAAGGCCCGGAGAACGAAAGTATGAGATCGCCACGGCTTGTCATACTTTCATCGGATTGGCGATAATTCGGATTGGCGATAATCCAGGCTTACCGAACGGCGCGCGCCGCGAGCAAGCGGCGGTGGTCGGATTTGTGTGGGAGGAAGTCGATGTCCGAGAAAGTCTACCCCGTTCCGGCGGAGTGGGAAAAGCGCGCCTTCATCAACGACGCGAAATACCAAGAGATGTATGCACAGTCGGTTTCCGATCCAGACGGCTTCTGGGCGGAACAGGCTAAGCGCATCGATTGGATCAAGCCTTTCACCAAGGTCAAGGACACTTCGTTCGATCCGCATAACGTTTATATCAAATGGTTCGAGGACGGCACGACCAATATATCGATGAATTGCATCGACCGTCATCTCGCCAAGCGCGGCGACCAGGTCGCGATCATCTGGGAGGGCGACAATCCCGCCAAATCCAAACACATCACCTACAAGCAGCTGCACGAAGAAGTCTGCCGCTACGCCAATGTGCTGAAAGCCAAGGGCGTCGGCAAGGGCGACACGGTCACCATCTATATGCCGATGATCCCCGAAACGGCTTACGCCATGCTGGCCTGCGCGCGCATCGGCGCGATCCATTCGGTGGTTTTCGGCGGCTTCTCGCCGGATTCCTTGGCGGGACGCATCAGCGACTGCAAGTCCAAGGTTCTGATCAGCACTGACGAAGGCGTGCGCGGCGGCCGCAAGGTGAATATGAAAGCCAATGCGGACGCGGCGATCGAAAAGACCGGCGATATTGTCAAGACGCAGCTGGTGGTCAAGCACACCGGCGGCCAGATCGCCTGGCATGAGGGACGCGACTGCTGGATGCATGACGAGGAGGCGAAAGTCTCGGCGGATTGCCCGCCCACCGAAATGAACGCCGAAGATCCGCTGTTCATCCTCTATACTTCGGGTTCGACCGGCACGCCAAAGGGCGTCGTGCACACAACCGCCGGTTATCTGGTGTATGTCGCGCTGACGCACCAGACTATTTTCGATTATCACGACGGCGACATTTATTGGTGCACCGCCGACGTCGGCTGGGTGACGGGGCACAGCTACATCGTCTATGGCCCGCTGTGCAACGGCGCAACCACCCTGATGTTCGAAGGCGTTCCGAACTACCCGACCATTTCCCGTTTCTGGGAGGTCGTCGACAAGCATCAGGTCAACATTTTCTACACCGCTCCGACGGCGATCCGCTCGCTGATGGGCGCCGGCGCGGAGCCGGTGAAAAAGACTTCGCGCAAAAGCATTCGCCTGCTCGGCACGGTCGGCGAACCGATCAATCCGGAAGCCTGGGAATGGTACTATCACGTGGTCGGCGAAGAGCGCTGCCCGATTGTCGACACCTGGTGGCAGACCGAGACCGGCGGCATTCTCATCACGCCGCTGCCGGGCGCCAACGCCTTGAAGCCCGGCTCGGCCACCCGTCCCTACTTCGGCATCGTGCCTCAGGTCGTGGACGTTTCCGGCAATGTCGTCGAGGGCCCCTGCGAAGGCAATCTCGTCATTGCCGACGCATGGCCGGGCCTGATGCGCACGGTCTATGGCGACCACGAGCGCTTCGTGCAGACCTATTTCTCGGCCTATCCGGGGAAGTATTTCACCGGCGACGGTTGCCGCCGCGACGCCGATGGCTATTACTGGATCACCGGCCGCGTGGACGACGTGATCAACGTCTCCGGTCACCGCATGGGCACGGCGGAAGTGGAAAGCGCGCTGGTCGCTCATCCGGCGGTCGCCGAGGCTGCCGTCGTCGGCTATCCCCATGACATCAAGGGCCAGGGCATCTATGCCTATGTCTCGTTGATAACGGGCGTCGAGCCGACCGAGGCCTTGCGCAAGGAGCTTGTCGCCTGGGTCCGCAAGGAGATCGGCCCGATCGCTTCGCCGGACGTCATCCAGTTCGCGCCCGGCCTGCCCAAGACCCGTTCGGGCAAGATCATGCGCCGCATCCTGCGCAAGATCGCCGAAAACGAATTCGGCTCGCTCGGCGACACCTCGACCCTCGCCGACCCGACCGTGGTCGACGACCTGATCCAGAATCGCGGCGGCTGAATTTATCCGCCTCGTTTTGCAACGGAGCCGGACGAGACATCGTCCGGCTTTTTTCTTTTGGCGCGGACGGCGCGGCGTTCGAATTGTCTCGTTACGCGCCATCCCGACAATTTTCGCCCGCCCCGCCAAAGGGACGCGCATTCGCACACTCGAGACGCGAAAAAGGAAATACAGGAAAACGAAAGGCCGGAGCGGATCGCGCCGACGGCCTCGAGAGGGCCACACTTACCGCCGCCGTCACGAATTCTCGTTTCCAGCCATAAGTTCTGAAGCGATTTCCGCGCAGTCAAACGCTCATTGGTTCTAAAATACGCCGAAGTGTAACGACATTGTTCAATCGCCACGCCGCCTCCCGTGCAGGCCCCGCGCGATCGCGGCGATGGTGGGAACCCGGCATTATTCGAGCGTCGACAGCACCCGCTCGATCTTGACCTCCTGATCGACCGTGTCCTGCGCCGATTGCAGCGCCCGCATTTCGGCGATGGCGGCGCCGGAAGCAAAAGCCTTGTCGCCCGCGCCATAGATCAGCAGCGCCTTGATCGAACGATTCTCGTCCGCCTGTTCGCACGCCTCGCGCAAATGCGCATGCATTTCGAAGGTCAAGGCGTCGCGCGCCTGGGGCCGGTCGAAGACGAAACGCGCGTTTCCGTCGCGATTTTCGAAAAGGGTGACGTCGCTCAAATCTGTCCTCCCTCTGCTCGTCGCGACGGCGCCACCGGACGGGGCGGATTCACCAATGATTTTAGGGGAAACAGCGCCCGTGCGTGAAAAAAAAGTTTGCCTCCCGGCGACCTGCAGCTTAAGAATTAATCAGTTTGTATAATCGCCCTCGAAGCTTCAATGGTTTAAGTGGAGAGTGGGTCACGACGCTGTAAGTCGCCCAAACTCAAGCACAAATGCCGCTTGAAAAAATAAAGGCGTCATCTATACATAAATCAGCGGCCTCGTCGCGAATATTTTTTGGAGGCGTCCCAACAATTCGCGGGCGAGTCGTCGTGTTAAAAAAAGGGAGAGGAAAATGGCGGAAACTAGCGACAAAAATCCTGTAGCTCCGGTGCTCGGCAATCCCGCCGTGATCGGCCTCGGCGGCTTCGGCATGACCACCTTGATGCTGCAATTCCACAACCTCGGCCTGATCACCGTCACCCCCGTGATCTGGCTCGGTTTTGTTTTCGGCGGCGGCGCCCAGTTGATCGCCGGCTACCAGGAACAGAAGACCGGCAATAATTTCGGTTATGCCGCCTTCGCCGGTTATGGCGCGTTCTGGATTTCGCTCTGCGCCTACCTGCTCGGCTCGACCTCCGGCAACAAGATGCTGGCCCTGAACGATAATGACGTCGGCTTCTACCTGCTCGCCTGGACCTTGTTCACCGCCGGCCTCATGATCGCCTCGTTCAAGATCAGCAAGATGATGGCTCTTACCTTCGTCACCTTGACCATCGGCTTCGCCCTGCTCGTTGCGGTGTTCTGGGGCCACAAGGAACTGCTGCACATCGCGGCCTACGATCTGATCGTCTGCGCCCTCAGCGCCTGGTACATGATGTTCCACGTCATTTTCCGCAGCGTGTTCGGCCGCGACGTTCTTCCGGTCGGCGCGCCGCTGGTGTGATCCGCCGGGCCTCTGGCGCCATTCGGCGCAGCCAAGGAAAATGAAATGAGCCGGGACGGTTTGGCCGCCCCGGCTTTTCCATTTTTGAATTTCAGCACTTTGTCAGGGAACGACGCGCACCGCGCCTTTGGCGGCGCTGGTGGTCATCGCCGCATAGGCGCGAAGCGCCGAACTCAGCGGACGCACGCGGCCTTGCGCCTTCCACGCGTCTTCGCCTTTCAACAACATCAGGGTCCGGCGTTGCGCCAATTCCTCGTCCGGAACGTCGAGGCGAAGGATACGCGCGGGAATGTCGATCTCGATTCGGTCGCCGGTTTCGACGAGGCCGATCGCTCCGCCCTCTTCCGCCTCCGGCGAGACATGGCCGATGGACAGGCCCGCGGTGCCGCCGGAGAAACGCCCGTCGGTGATGAGCGCGCAGACTTTGCCGAGCCCCATGCTCTTCAGATACGAGGTCGGATAGAGCATTTCCTGCATGCCCGGCCCGCCGCGCGGCCCCTCATAGCGGATCACCACCACGTCGCCGGCCTTGACCTTGCCGGAGAGAATGCCCTGCACCGCGTCGTCCTGGCTTTCGAAAACCAGAGCCGGCCCCGAAAATTTCAGGTTGCTGTCGTCGACGCCGGCCGTCTTCACGATGGCCCCTTCCTCGGCGAGATTGCCGAACAGGACGGCGAGCCCGCCATCCCGAGAAAAAGCATGGTCGGCGTCGCGAATCACGCCGTGAGCGCGATCGTCATCGAGCGAATCATAGCGGCGCGACTGGCTGAACGCGACCTGGGTCGGCACGCCGCCCGGCGAGGCGCGGAAGAAGGTTTTCAGCTCGTCTGACCCGTTGCGCTTGATGTCCCATTGGTCCAGCGCGGCTTCGAGGCTCGGCGCATGGACCGAATGGACGTCGCGGTTCAGAAGCCCGGCGCGGTCGAGTTCGCCCAGAATCCCGACAATGCCGCCGGCGCGATGCACGTCCTCGACATGGACGTCCGGCACGGAGGGCGCGACCTTGCACAGCACCGGCACGCGGCGCGACAGGCGGTCGATGTCGGTCATCTGGAAATTCACGTCCGCCTCATAGGCCGCCGCCAGCAGATGCAGCACGGTATTGGTCGAGCCGCCCATGGCGATGTCGAGGGTCATGGCGTTCTCGAACGCCTTGAGGGTGGCGATGTTGCGCGGCAGAACGCTTTCGTCGTCCTGTTCGTAATAGCGGCGGCACAGTTCGACCGCGAGCCGGCCCGCCTGCAGGAACAGTTCCTTGCGGTCGGCATGGGTGGCGACGATCGTGCCGTTGCCCGGCAGCGACAGGCCGAGCGCCTCGGTGAGGCAGTTCATGGAATTGGCAGTGAACATGCCGGAGCAGGAGCCGCAGGTCGGACAGGCCGAGCGCTCCATCGCCGCGACGTCCTCGTCGCTGTTTTTCGCATCGGCCGCCGCGACCATGGCGTCGATCAGGTCCACCGCCCTGGTCTTGCCGCCGACCAAAACCTTGCCGGCCTCCATCGGGCCGCCCGAGACGAAGACCGCGGGAATGTTGAGGCGAAGCGCCGCCATCAGCATGCCGGGGGTGATCTTGTCGCAATTGGAGATGCAGACCAGCGCGTCGGCGCAATGGGCGTTGGCCATATATTCGACGCTGTCGGCGATGATCTCGCGCGAGGGCAGGCTGTAGAGCATGCCGGAATGGCCCATGGCGATGCCGTCGTCGATGGCGATGGTGTTGAATTCCTTGGCGACCCCGCCCGCCGCCTCGATCTCGCGGGCCACCATCTGGCCAAGGTCTTTTAGGTGCACATGGCCGGGCACGAACTGGGTGAAGGAATTGACCACGGCGATGATCGGCTTGCCGAAATCGCCGTCCTTCATGCCGGTGGCGCGCCAAAGGCCGCGCGCGCCGGCCATGTTGCGACCGTGGGTGGAAGTGCGGGAGCGATAGGCTGGCATTTTTTCCGTCCTGGATCGATCTTGAGGCCGGGCGCCCCTTCATCCGGCTCCTTCGGAGCCACCTTCCCCCGCCATAGTCCGTCCGCCAGGACGGCCGTTCTAACCAACGGCCTATGGGGAGAAGGGACGCCCGCGGGAATGGCGTCACTCCTACATCTTTGCGCCCGGCGCGTCCATGATCGGCGTGGGTGGGCGACCCTGTGCGCGTCGCGTTCCATTAATTTTTTTGTGGCAGCTTCTTGTGACTTCGAGCACACGAGTAATTGAGCATGTCGACAATGGCCCACGACCAGCGCGGATTCCTGGAAAATAACACCGCAACCGCCCAATCAGATTCGATTGTTATTAAACGAAATAGATATCTTCTTTATTTACTTAGCTTCCTTTCGATAGACGCACTGGGCCGAATTGCGTATATTCCTTTTGACCAAAATAGCACTCACACGATGATAACTATCATCGTGAACGGTGCAATTTTGATATTGCTTGGTTATTCGGCGGTTCTGTTTTCCAGACCGATCGCCAGTTTGTCGAATGACGGCGTCGTCTGTCCTGATTTTTTTGACGGCGTTATCCCCTGGGGATCGGTCGAAAGCATTGATTACACAGGCGTCAGCCTGCGCTTGAAGCTGACGGCGGCGCCGGCCGAAGGTCGGATCAGGTCCTATCTTTGGCGCGGCGATCCGAGACTCGTGGTCATGGTCTTGTACAATGTCGACGTCGACGATCTCGCGGCGCTGGCCTTTTGCCGCGCGCGCATCGATCAAAACGCCGGGAAGCCCGATGATCCAACAGGCGTTTCGGCGCAGGCGGCGCACGACGCCAATCTGGCTGGGAAGAGGAAGCGATACGACAAATTCATATACATCTTGGCAGTCGTGGCCGCTGCATTGGCGGCCGCCGGTCTGGGGTTGAACATATTGGGCCATATGGGCAGGGCGGCATATCAGATGGGGTAACGGGCCGGGCAAAAAACAACCCCCCGCGTCATGGCGGGGGGCCGGTCTCCAGGATGGCGTTCACGCGCCCTGCTCTCTCAGGCGCGAAATCCCCTCTCGATAAACTGTGTCAGATTTTGTTCTGGCTGACACAGGGCGGGCGATTTTCGCCTCACCCGTTCTCGCAGCCGTTCTGCAAGCAGCGGCTGACGAGCCACGCCGCGCCGAGAGTCAGCACCGCGGCGAATATTCCAGCGTCCATTCCTGATCCTCTTGTCTCGTCGGGCGCACGCGCCCGAACCGACCCGATGCTCTTGCATCGTCCACATCGCGCCCGCCCAAAACATCGGCGGCGACCGCGGCGAAGGCTGAATCCCTTTCACGGGGTAATTCAGCTAAACGCTATATAAGATTTAGATCGCCGATTTGCAAATCGCGACCCGTCGCTCCGGCGCCCTCGCGGCACAGGCCCATCGCCTGACCCAGGCTTGACCCGATCACGAAGTGTCGAGGCCGGAACGTGTCGCACAAGAACGGGAAAATGGAATTGGGCGCTACATAACATATACTGCTTATATAACTTAAACAGCTAGTAGATGAGCCTGCAATCGCATTCCATTCATCGCCGGATCGTTCGCGGTGGCGCGGCCATGACTGTCGCGGACATGACTTGGCGCCGCGGCGCGGGCGCTTTAAGACAGCGCGGAAAATCCCGTTCCCAGGCCGGAAAGATTTCATGACGACCCTCGACATGGAGGCGCGCCCTCCGGTCAGCCCGACCAATTTCGCCGCCGCGCTGCGCGCATCTGTCGCAGCCGCGACCGACTGGCTGCTGGCCCGCCAGAAGCCCGACGGCCATTGGGTCGGCCGCGCCGAATCCAATGGCTGCATGGAGGCGCAATGGCGGCTGTGCCTGTGGTTCCTCGGCCTCGACGACCATCCGCTTTGCGCCCGCCTCGCCCAGTCGCTGATTGGCGCCCAGCGCGAGGACGGCGCCTGGGAGATCTATTTCCGCGCCCCCAATGGCGACATCAATACCACCGTCGAGGCCTATGCCGCCCTGCGCTGCTCCGGCTATGCGGAAAACCATCCGGCGCTCCTCAAGGCGCAACGATGGATCGAATCCAAGGGCGGCTTGAGGAACGTCCGCGTCTTCACCCGCTACTGGCTGGCCCTGATCGGCGAATGGCCGTGGGAGAAGACGCCGAACCTGCCGCCGGAAGTGATCTGGCTGCCTTTGTGGTTTCCGTTCAACATCTATCATTTCGCGCAATGGGCGCGGGCGACGCTGATGCCGATCGCGATTCTTTCGGCGCGCCGCCCTTCCCGCCCGCTGCCGCCGGAGCGACGGCTCGACGCTCTGTTCCCGCAAGGCCGCGCCGCCTTCGATTACGACCTGCCGGAAAAGAACAACGCCGGCGGCTGGGACATTTTCTTCCGCAACACCGACAAGATCCTGCACGCCCTCCAGCAATTCGGCCATCGCTTTCGTCTGAATCTTTGGCGTGACGCCGCGGTGCGCCAGACTGCGGAATGGATCATCCGCCATCAGGATTCAGACGGCGGCTGGGGCGGAATCCAGCCGCCCTGGGTCTACAGCCTGATGGCGCTCCATGTCGAAGGCTATCGCAACGACCATCCGGTGATGGCCAAGGGCCTCGCCTGCCTCGACGATCCCGGCTGGCGGGTCGATGTCGGCGACGCCACCTTCATCCAGGCCACCAATTCCCCGGTCTGGGACACCATCCTGACCCTGCTCGCCTTCGACGACGCCGGCGCGCCGGCGGCCGATTCCGAACCGATAGAAAAGGCGCTCGATTGGGTGCTCAAGCGCCAGGTGCTGGTTCCCGGCGACTGGTCGGTGAAGCTCCCCCATGTCAAGCCCGGCGGCTGGGCCTTCGAATACGCCAACAATTCCTACCCCGACGTGGACGACACCGCCGTCGCCCTGATCGCGCTCGCGGCCTTCCGCAAAGACGCGAAATGGCAGGCGCGGGGAATCGAGGAGGCGATCGCGCGCGGCGTGGACTGGCTGGTCGCGATGCAGAGCGCCAGCGGCGGCTGGGGCGCCTTCGACAAGGACAACACCAACCAGTTGCTCACCAAGATCCCGTTCTGCGATTTCGGCGAGGCGCTGGACCCGCCCTCGGTGGACGTCACCGCCCATGTCATCGAGGCCTTGGCAAAACTCGGGATGTCGCGCGACCATCCCGCCATCGCCCGGGCCCTGCGCTATATCTGGGCGCAGCAGGAGCCGGACGGCTCGTGGTTCGGGCGCTGGGGCGTCAATTACATCTACGGGATCGGCGCGGTCCTGCCGGCGCTCGCGGCGCTCGGCGAGGACATGGGCGCGAGCGCCATCGGCCGCGCCTGCGACTGGCTCAAATCGCGCCAGCAGGAGTCTGGGGGCTGGGGCGAGAGTTGCGCCTCCTATATGCAGGTCGAGAGCGCCGGGCGCGGGACGGCGACCGCCTCGCAGACCGCCTGGGCGCTGATGGGCCTCGTTGCCGCCAACCGCCCGCAGGACCGCGAAGCGATCGCGCGCGGCTGCCAATTCCTGATCGAGCGCCAGAGCGAGGGAACCTGGCCGGAGCCGGAATATACCGGGACGGGCTTCCCCGGCTATGGCGTCGGCCAGACCATCAAGCTCAACGATCCGCTGCTGTCCGAACGCCTCCGGCAAGGCCCGGAACTGTCGCGCGCCTTCATGCTGCGCTATGGCCTCTACAGCCATTATTTCCCGCTGATCGCGCTGGCGCGGGCGGCGAAGGTGGGGGAAGGCTGAGCTTGCTCAGCCCTTGAAACCGCGGGCGAATTTGCGGATCAGGACGCCGAGTTCGCGGTCGGAAGCCAGTTTGGCGGCTTCCGTGGCCGGAAACCATTGCGTCTCGCGCTCGTCCTTCTCCAGCCAATGGTCGCGCTGGCGGACGACGCGCAGCGGGAAAACCCCGACCCGGCACAATTCCTCCCCGTGCGTGAATCTCTTCATGTAATGGAAGGCGCCAAAAGGCCTTTCGTCGATCACGCCGATCAGGCCCGCTTCCTCCAGCGCCTCGATCGCGGCCGCCGCCGCGCCGCCGCGACCGGCCATCGGCCAGCCCTTGGGGATGATCCAGCGCCGCGTTTCGCGTGACGAAACCAGCATGATTTCGAGGCCGTCTTCCGTTTGCCGCCACGGCAAAGCGGCGTATTGCAGGCGTTCCCACGCGCCCGGGGCCACGGGCGGAGCCGGCTTCGTGGCCTTTTTCGTTTTCCTGCCGGTCTTGCGGGGCTTCCCTGTCCTGCGGGGCTTCCCTGTCCTGCGGGGCTTCCCTGTCCTGCGGGGCTTGGCGATCATGGACCCAGCGCCCCCGCGCCCCAAAAGGCCAGAGCCGCGATCAACCCCGCCGCCGGCATGGTGAGCACCCAGGCGATGACGATGTTCTGCGCCACGTTCCAGCGCACGGCGGAAACGCGCCGCGCCGTGCCGACCCCGACAATGGCCCCGGTGATGGTATGGGTCGTCGAAACCGGAACGCCGAGCGCCGTGGCGAGGAACAGGGTCATGGCCCCGCCGGTCTCGGCGCAAAAACCCTGCATCGGCGTCAGCCGGGTGATCTTCGACCCCATGGTGTGCACGATCCGCCACCCCCCGGCGAAGGTCCCAAGCGCCATGGCCGTCTGGCTGGCGAGAACCACCCAGAGCGGGACATGGAAAGTCCCGCCGCTCAAGCCATGCGCATATAGCAGTACGGCGATGACCCCCATGGTCTTTTGCGCGTCATTGCCGCCATGGCCGAGAGAATAGAGCGAGGCCGAGAAGAATTGCAGCACGCGAAAGGCGGAATCCACTGCGATCGGCGCTTTCCGGAAGCAGATCCAGGACACCAGGACCACCAGCGCGAGCGCCAGGATGAAGCCGAGCAGCGGCGAGAGGACGATGGCCGCGCTGGTCTTGATGATCCCGTTCCAGACGATGGCCGAGGCGCCCGCCTTGGCGAATCCCGCCCCGACCAGGCCGCCGATCAGGGCGTGCGAGCTGGACGAGGGCATGCCGACGACCCAGGTGAGGATGTTCCAGACGATCGCGCCCGCCAGAGCGGCGAAAATCAGCCGGTCGTCGACGATATGGACGTCCACGATGCCGCCGCCCACGGTATTGGCGACATGGAGGCCGAAAAAGGCGAAGGCGACGAAATTGAAGAAAGCCGCCCAGAACACCGCATATTGCGGCCGCAGCACGCGGGTTGAGACGATGGTCGCGATGGAATTGGCGGCGTCATGCAGGCCGTTGAGGAAATCGAACGCCAGCGCGACGGCGATCAGCGTCACGAGGACCGGGGAGACGCCAGCCATTGCCGCCGCTCACAAATGTTCGAGCAGGATGCCGCTCATCCGATGCGCGACATTCTCGAAATAATCGACGACCGTTTCCAGATGCGAAAACAGCTCCGAGCCGACGATATAGGCCATCGGCTGGCAGTCCTTGTGGGCGCGGTAAAGCTCCTTGAGCCCGTGCATGTAGAGATGGTCGGATTCCTCTTCGAGCGCGACGATTTTTACCACCGCGTCGTTGATCTTCGCGGCATTGGCGTTCATCGAACGCAAAAGCGGCATGGTCTCGCGCGAGATTCGCGCCGTCTCGACGATCAGGTCGCCGATGCGCTTCATGTCGGCGTCGAACGCAACGATGTCGAACAGCGAAATGTTTTTCACGGTTTGGCGCATCTGATCGACGGAATTGTCCATGTCGCTGATCAGGCCGTGAATGTCGCCGCGATCGAAAGGCGTGATGAAGCTGCGCCGCAGGGCGAGCAGGACCTCCGCCGAAACCGCGTCGGCCTCGTTCTCGTAACGGATCACCTCGTCGCACAGCCGGGGAAGCTGATCGCCGCCGTCGAGCGCGGCGCGCAGGGTTTTGGCGCAATCGAAGCTTATCTGCGCGTGGCGCTCGAACAAGTCGAAGAACTTGTTCTCCTTCGGCATCAGGGCCTGTAGCCAGCCGAGCATGAGCGCCTCCCCGAGACGTGGCAAAGAGATGACGAATTTATGACAGGGTTAGGGGGTCGGCTCCGATAAGTAAAGCCCACGCCCGCGAGAATGAACCGGCGCAAGTCGGTTATCGCGCCCGCCGGAAAGGGTTTTCGCGTGGTCTGTCGAACCGACGCGCCCAGGCGATGCGCTTAAAAAGACATAATTTTCAGGTATTTTGCCTGTGACATGAAGCGCCGGCATGGCGCCGGTCGCAAGTAGAGGAGCCTGTCATGGCTGGCCTCATGGACATGAACCGAAGAGACGCGCGCTTTCAGGATTACGCCAATCTCGTTCTTGGCGTGCTGCTGTTCATCGCGCCCTGGGCTTTGAATTACACCAATGAAATGATGGCCGCGCGGGTGGCCTGGATCGGGGGGCTTGTCGTCGCCATTCTGTCGCTCGCCGCGATTTTCAAATTCGCGGAATGGGAGGAATGGGTCAATCTCCTGATCGGGGCCGGCGTGTTCATCTCGCCCTATGTCTTCCACTTCATGCATGTCATGCATGCGGTGGCGACGCATTATGTGCTCGGCGTGCTGATCGTCATTGCGGCCGCGACCGAACTCTGGGCGGTGCATCACCCGCAAGGGCGCATGATGTGAGAATCGCCTCGCGCTTCAATACGCGCGGGCGATGAGGATCTCCTCCACCGCGGGGCGCCCGGTGAAGACACAGGCGCCTTGGGGCTTCGACTGGCCCATGGGGATGTTGCGCAGGGTGAGTTTCAGCGCCTTCAGCCGCGCCTCGATCTCTTCCAGCTCTTTGCCCGTCAGCCGCGCCCATGGCGCGCGCACAAACCCCTTGAAGGCCGATTTGGCGTCGTCCTCTCCAGCCTCGCCGAAATAGGCGGCGATGGCGGCGAAATCCTTGAAGTCCGAGCGGATATTGCCGTCGAGCCGCGCCTTGGCCTCGGCGAAGAGATTGGCCTGGATCTCGCCAAGCAGCGCCGGCGCCTGGGCGACGAATTCTCCGCGGGCGAGGTTTTGGGAAATGATCTTGTCGCCGTCGCGCAAGCGGTCGCGGCGGATCATGGTCACCTGGTGGTTGGCCATGTCGCGCGGGCCGATTTCGAGCAGGATCGGCGCGCCGCGCCGCAGCCAGTCCCAGCGTTTGTTGGCCGAGCGGATCGGCTTCCTGTCGAGTTTTACGCGCAACGGCTCGCCAAAGGCGGCAAGCCCACGCAGTTCCGCCGCCAGCTTTTCGCAATAGGCCAGCAAATCCACATCCTCAGGCTTTTCACGCAACATCGGGACGATGATGATCTGCTGTGGCGCGATGCGCGGCGGCAGGCGCAGGCCGTCGTCGTCGCCATGGGTCATGATGACGCCGCCGATCAGCCGGGTGGACACGCCCCAGGAGGTGGTGTGGCAATATTCGAGTTCGCCGGTGGCCGACTGGTAACGGATATTCTGCGCGCGCGCGAAATTCTGGCCGAGATAATGCGAGGTGCCGGCCTGGAGCGCCTTGCCGTCCTGCATCATCGCCTCGATCGAAAAGGTTGAATCGGCGCCCGGAAAACGCTCGTTCTCCGGCTTTTCGCCAACGATCACCGGCATGGCCAGCACGTCTTCGGCGAGTTCGCGATAGACTTCGAGCATCTTCAGCGTTTCTTCCAGCGCGTCTTCCCTGGTGGCGTGGGCGGTATGGCCCTCCTGCCACAGGAATTCGGTGGTGCGCAGAAACAGGCGGGTGCGCATTTCCCAGCGCACCACATTCGCCCATTGGTTGATCAGAACCGGCAGGTCGCGGTACGAGCTGATCCAGCGGCGGAAGGCGTCGCCGATGATCGTCTCCGAGGTCGGCCGCACCACCAGCGGTTCTTCCAGCTCCGAGGTCGGATCGACCACCAGCTTGCCGCCCTGGGCCTTCAGGCGGTGATGGGTGACGACCGCCATTTCCTTGGCGAAACCCTCGACATGGCTCGCCTCCTGGGCAATGAAGCTCATCGGGATGAACAGCGGGAAATAGCAATTCTCGTGGCCGGTCTCCTTGATGCGCCGGTCGAGCGACGCCTGGATCAGCTCCCAGATTCCCCAGCCCCACGGCTTGACGATCATGCAGCCGCGCACCGGCGATGTTTCCGCGAGATCGGCCTGGTCGACCACGGCCTGATACCATTCGGGAAAATTCTCTTCGCGGGTGACAGGGAGTGCGCGTTTCATGGGCAGGACCGCTTATTTTTCATCCACTCGCCACAAGCCGAAACGCCAGCCGCCCCCTCTCCCCGCATGAAAGTCCGTCAGGACGCCAGCCTTTCGACGGGCTATGCGGGGAAAGGGAGCGCCAATGGCGACCGCCCGTGCGGAACGGACAGGGAGAAGCGTAACTTCTGGACCGAAATCGTGTCCTTGGCAATGTCTCGCGGCATGTGGAACCGGCCGGGCCCTCTGCGGGTTTGCCCTTCCTGGGCGGGCGCTATGGCTTTGCGCGCCGCTCGCAGGATCAGCAGAGAAAGGGGACGCGATGCGTAAATTTGCAATTGCGCCGGCGCTCGGCGCTTGGATGGCGCTGATCGCGGCGCCGGCTCTGGCCGCCGACGCCGCCAAGGAAGTCAAGACGGCCGCCCACCATGCCGGATTCGCCTCCGCCTCCGATACGCTGCCAATGGTGCGCGCGCATCTGCACCACACGCTGAACTGCCTGGAGGGCCCGAAAGGCGCCGATTTCGACGCCAAGGCGATGAACCCGTGCAAGGACCAGGGCATGGGCGCGATCCCGGATTCGCCGCCCGACAAGCGCAAGGCCCTGGAGGCGGCCGCCGCTCAGGCCAAAATGGCGCTCGAAGAACCGGATATGGCCAAAGCCAAGGCGATGGCGGCGCAGGTCCAGAAAAGCCTGAGCGAATGAGGCTGCGCCCGTTGGCGTCAGGCGAAACGGATGCGGGTCAGCGCCGGATTTTCACGCTTGTCGCCGGCTTGCACCAGCGCAGTTCGCGCGGATCGGCGACAATGCTTCCCGGACGCAAAGCCTCGGGAGGCATGTTTCCCTTGACGCCGCTTTCCTGACACCAGGCGAAGTGGATCCGGGTCGGCAGCTGGCAATAGGCGCAACGAGTCATCGGCATGGGTCGCCCTCGGCAAAAGGTTGAACAAGCGTCCGGATCGTCGCCAATCCGGGCTCACCCGCCTTGTCCGAGCCCTGCCCCTTGTTAGGTCCCCCCGCCTGTCGCGGACGGTTTGCCAGTAACCTCAAGCACGAATGATGCCAAAACTAGGCTTAACGGCGGCTTAATGTCGTTGGCTCAATCTTCCGTCGCAAGATTGGGCGCCCGCCGGCGCCAGTCGGCGCGGTTGCATTCGGCCCTTTTTGAAGCGCCGCGGGCAAAATGCGCGATGGCGCGAAAACGCTTCCGGTCGCCCGGCAAAAGAGCTATGACGCGACAGCGCCAGTCGCGCGAAAATGCGGAAAAGTTTCATGCTGTCAGGTCTGCTCGCTCTGGTTTTCGCCTCGGCTTTCGCCGGCGCGGCGCTTTATCTGGTTTTTGTCGAGCAGCCGGCCCGCCTGGCGCTCGACGACGCGTCGATGATTTGCGAATGGGCGCCAAGCGACAGCCGCGGCTTCGCGCTGCTCGGCGGTCTCGCCGTGCTCGCGGCGCTGGCCGGCCTCGTCGCCTTCGCGCAAAATTCGGACGTCCGCTGGCTGATCGGCGCGCTGATCGTGCTGGCGAGCTGGCCCTATACCTTTTTCGTCATCGTGCCGCTCAACAACCGGCTGCTGGCGACCTCCGCCGCCCGGCCCGAGGCCGACGCCCGCGAAATGATCACCTTCTGGGGCCAGCTCGAATGGGGCCTGTTCGTTCTCGGCGTCGTCGGGACGGCGGTTTTCGCCTGGACTTTGGCCTGACCGTTTGACTTCCCACCCGCGCCGGGTCGAAACTACGCGGCATGAGGAGGCTCCCTCATGCATGCCATGGTTCTCAAGAAAATCGGCGCGCCGCTGGAGTGGACGGAACGTCCCGATCCCCTGCCCGGCCCCGGCGAAATCCGCCTCAAAATTTCCGCCTGCGGCGTCTGCCGCACCGATCTCCATGTGGTGGACGGCGAATTGCCGAACCCCCGTGTTCCGATCGTTCCCGGCCATGAAATCGTCGGCCGGGTGGATAGGATCGGCCCGGGCGTCAATGGCTTCGAAATCGGCGAGCGGGTCGGCGCGCCCTGGCTCGGCCATACCTGCCAAGCTTGCGGCCCGTGCCTCGGCGGCCACGAAAATCTTTGCGACCATCCCGAATTCACCGGATACACCCGCGACGGCGGCTATGCGACCATGACCGTCGTCGACGCGCGTTTCGCCTTTCCGCTGGGCGAAAAAGGCGAGGACGCGGCGCTCGCGCCTTTGCTCTGCGCCGGGCTGATCGGCTGGCGCGCCTTCAAGATCGCCTTGCGCCACGCCGGGCGGATTGAGAGGCTTGGCCTCTATGGCTTCGGCGCCGCCGCCCATATTCTGGCCCAGGTCGCCACGAAACAGGGCCATCAGGTCTTCGCCTTCACCCGGCCCGGCGATACGACCAGCCAGGATTTCGCCCGGACTTTAAGCGCCGTCTGGGCCGGCGGCTCGGACGAGGCGCCGCCGGAACAGCTCGACGCGGCGATCGTCTTCGCCCCGGTCGGCGCCTTGGTCCCGGCCGCTCTGCGCGCCGTGCGCAAGGGCGGCGCCGTGGTCTGCGCCGGCATCCATATGAGCGACATTCCGAGCTTCCCCTACGCCCTCCTGTGGGAGGAGCGCCAGCTCGTCTCAGTCGCCAATCTCACCCGCCGCGACGGCCTCGAATTCTTGCGCCTCGCGCCGGAGCTCGGGGTCGAAACGACCACCAAAATCTATTCCCTGGCCGACGCCAATGCGGCGCTCGCCGACCTGCGCGCCGGCGCCTTCGACGGCGCCGCCGTGCTGGTTCCCTGACGCGGAAAGTCCATGTCCAAGAACAAGCACGCGATCGACGCCGAGAAATTTCGCGTCAGGCCAGGCGAAAAGGTCGGTCTCAAGGATTGGCCGACGCGGATCGATTCGGTCTATCGCTCCAGGGAGGATTATCACGCCCTCCTTGCCGATCATGTCGGGCGCCTCAGCGACCTCCAGCAGAAGCTCTACGCACGCAATCGCGATGCGCTGCTGCTGATTTTTCAGGCCATGGACGCCGCCGGCAAGGACGGAACGATCCGCCACATCATGTCCGGGGTCAATCCGCAGGGCTGCCACGTCAGTTCGTTCAAGCACCCGAGCGGCGTCGAACTGGAGCACGACTTTTTGTGGCGCACCACGCGCGAATTGCCGGAACGCGGCATGATCGGCATTTTCAACCGCTCCTATTACGAGAGCGTGCTGATCCTGCGCGTCCATCCGCAATTGCTGGCGGCGGAAGGTTTCGACCCGTCAAAGGCCGACGGCGCCTTTTGGCGCGCGCGCCACCAGTCGATTGCAGGTCTCGAACGGCATCTCGCCGCCAATAATATCCACGTGCTGAAATTCTTCCTCCACCTGTCGAAAGAGGAACAGCGCAAGAGATTCTTGGAACGCATCGACGAGCCGGAAAAGAACTGGAAATTCTCCCAGGCCGACATCGAGGAGCGCGGTTTTTGGGACGATTACCGCAAGGCTTACGAAAAATGCCTGTCGGCGACGAGCGCGACGCACGCGCCCTGGTTCGTGGTCCCGGCCGACGACAAATTGTCGGCCCGGCTGATTGTCTCCCAAATCGTTCTTGAAAAACTGGAGTTGCTGAAACTCCGCTTCCCCGAGGTGAGCGAGGAGCGGCGGATGGAGCTGAAAGCCATCCGCGCACGGCTCGAAGAGTGAAGATCAGCTCTTGAGCTTCCAGCCGCCGTCGGCCTTGCAGGCCGCGCCCTTGCCGACCTGCGGCCGGCCGTTGATGTAAACCGTGTGGGTGAAGTCGCGGCAATCGCCATTGGCCGCGCCGGGGGCGACATAGCCATAGGCCCCGTCGTCGCCGCGCCACGTCTTGCGGTCGCCGGAAGCGAGCGCCGCGGATTCCGCGCTGTTGGCGGCGGTCCTGTCGGCCTCGTCGAGGCTGGCGCCGAGCGCGCCGCTGGCCAGGCCCGCATAGGGCGGCGGAGGCGGCGCGACCGCGACGGGCGGCGGCGCCGATCCGCCGAGTTTAGCGCAACCGGCGAGAGAAATCATCATCGCGCCGGCAATCCCGGCGCGGGCCAGACTCTTCACGGCAAACCTCCCCCATCGATCATCGCAACCTTGAGCGATATTAGCGGGGGACGAGGCGTCGCGAAAGGCGAAAGGACGAAAGACGGCATCACGGTCTCAATCTCCGGGTCCGGTCACTTGCCGGCCCCTTGCCGGCCCCCTCGGCGGCCGCCCTCCCGCGTCGCCAAAAAACTCCGGAATCCCGCCAAACCAGACATTGCTCAAACCGCTCGGGGGCCTCATCCCGACGCTGGCGGTCGGCGCCTCAGGCCGACTGAGAATGGTCGATTGACGAGATATCGGCCGCTGTCCCGCCTTTCAACGCGCCGCCTGTCGCAACCGACTGCGGTGTTCGTATCGGCGCAAACGGCCTCCATGCGGACCTGGGAGCGCGCCGGCTCGACAAATCTTGCGTTGAACCAGGCGGCGAGCGCGGAAAAGAGCACGACGATCGGCGTCGTCGCCGCCACGAGAATCCAGCTACGCCATTCATGGATCGGCAAAAATTGCGCGGCGACGAAAGCTGCGGTCCACTGGAACAGGAAGACGGGATAGCTGAGCTCGCCGAGATATTTGTCCAGTGACTCGAGCAGCGGGCCGCCGACGCGGCGCGGCGTCGTCATCACGACCGCGGCGCCCAGGACCATGTTGAGATAATAGCCGAGGTTTTCGCCGTAGCTCCGCGGCATCAGGACAGTGGCGACAAGGAGATGCCCAAACCACAGAATCGCGAGGGGGATGAAGGCGCGCGGATTTCGGCAATCGAACTTTTTGGTCTGAAAGTAGATCAAGGCTCCGGTCGCGTAACTCAGCAACGCGCTGGGGACCGCGAAATAGCGGTACGCAAAACTCGTTCCGGCCTCCACCTGCAGCAGGTGGTAAGCAATGCCGCCGGCGAGGAAGATCGCGGCATGGCGCGAAGAGCGCGCCATGGCCAGATAGAGCAACGCATACATGATGGTTTCGACGGCAACCGACCAGGCCGGCTCGATGAAACGAAAACTCGGCTCGCTGAAGGCGAGCGGAAAAAGCGCGAAATTCGCCAGGACGTTTTCGCCGGTCATCTGGAATTGCCATCGCGGCATGAAAAGCCCGGCGTGGGGCAGCAAGAGGATCAACAGGAAAGTCACGCCGCAAGCGAGGAAATAGAGCGGCGCGATGCGCATCAACCGGCTTCTGAAAAATCGGGCGCCATCGAAAAAATAAACTTCATTGAGCGCCGCCGTGATGGCGTAACCCGAAAGGGCAAAAAAGGCGCGAACGGCATAGTCGCCGGCAAGTCCGAGACGGGCGACGCCGGAAAGATGCGAAATCAGTACGGTATAGGCCAACAGGAAGCGGAAAATTCCAGACATGAACAGCACCCGCGTCGTGAAGCTCGAATACGCGGCCTCAGGACTTACCGAGGTTAGGTCGGGGCTCCTTTCCAAATCGTTGATTTCAATCGTTCAATTTTTTCGGCGCAGCCGGCCGCGTGATTTTCTTCTGCTCCCGCCTCCTCGACCTCTCCTTTGGTCACTTGCGCTCCCCACGCAAGTCGAAACGCCGACCGAAGCGCGGCGCGCCGGCGCGGGCCAGAATTTTCACGGGCAAACCTCCACAATCGACGATCATGAACTTAGGCGATCTTTGGGGTCCATGACGCGCCGCGAAAGACGACCCGGCAAAAATCCGCACATCCACCCATTGACAAAACGTAAATTTTCATTTGATCCATGATTCCGCCCGACATATCCGGCAGGATCGCGTCGAAGCCCCTGCGATTCTGACGAGCGCCCGCGCCAGGCTGATCTGTAGGCGCGGCCGAATCTGGCGGCGGATCGTGCTGGAAGTCCGTTTTTCCGCCGCGCCACGCGGAGTGCGCAACCGAGGAGCCCTCGATGAAACGGATCGCCGCCTTGGCTCTGACGCTCGGCGTGCTCGCCGGCTGCACCAAGAGCTCGGCGCCGCCGCCCGCGCCGCCGCCGCAGGTTTTCACCCTGGCGGCCAAGGCGCAAAGCGTTCCGCTGCGCCGACATTTCACCGGCCGCGTCTCCGCCTATCAGAGCGCCAACGTCGTCGCGCGCGTGTCCGGCGTGCTGCTCAAGCGCCTGTATCGCGAGGGCGACGACGTGCGCAAGGGGCAGGCCCTGTTCGAGATCGATCCGTCCTATTACAAGGCCCAGCTCGACAATGACCTCGCCGTGCTCGCCCAGGACCAGGCGACGCTGGTCGACGCCAAACTGACCGCCGAGCGCGCGCGGAAATTGCTGCGCGCCAATACGGTGGTGTCGCAGCAGACCGTCGACGACGCCAATGCGGCGGAAGGCCGGGCCACTGGCAAGGTGCAACAGGACGAGGCCGCGATCGAAAGCGCGCGTCTGAATCTCGGCTACAGCAATGTGGTCGCGCCGATCGACGGCGTCGCGGGGCAGCAGCAGGTCACGGTCGGCGCCCTTGTCGGCAACGGCGCCAGCGACACCGGCGCCGGCGGAACCCTGCTGGCCATGATCGAGCAGATCGATCCGGTCTATGTGAATTTCACCATCGATGCGGCGGACCTGACCACCCTGCGTCAGGCGCAAGCCGCCGGCAAGGTGGAGCTGGACAAGCAGAGCCAGACCAGGGTGGCGGCCACATTGCCCAACGGCGCCGCCTATGGGCGCGAGGGCTCCCTCGATTATTCCGGCGTGCTGGTCAGCGCCGCCACCGGCGCGCTGAACCTGCGCGCGCTCATCCCGAACCCTGACCGCATCCTGCTGCCGGGCATGTTTGTCAGGATCACCGTCGATTTCGGACGCGAGAACAATGTGTTCCTCATACCGCAGCAGGCGCTGCTGCGCGACCCGGCAGAGGCCTACGTGCTGGTGGTCGCCGACGGCAAGGTCGGGCGCAAGGACGTGACAGCCTCCGACGCTTACGAAAACAACTGGATCGTCACGCACGGCCTCGCCGACGGCGATCAGGTGATCGTCTCCGGATTGCAACGGGCGCGCCAGGGCGAGCGCGTCGTCGCGAGCCCGTGGCGCGCGCCCGCCCAGGACGGGAAGAACGGTTCGGCCGCCTTCCAGGCCCAGCGCTAGAGCAATTCCCAAAAAGTTGCAGACTTTTTGGACAAGAAACTACGTTAAAACAATAAGCTAGAGCATCCTTTCGATTCCAAAAGATTCGATTCCAAAGGAACGCCGAATGCTCTGGCAGCGCTCAATCAGGACAGCCGCCGGTGCCGAGTTTCTTTATCCAGCGACCCGTTTTCGCCTGGGTGATCGCCATCATGATCATCCTGTTCGGCGCCATTTCGCTGCGCTCGATGGGCGTCGATTCCTATCCGAATATCGCGCCGCCCCAGGTGACGATCACCGCCAATTATCCCGGCGCCAGCGCCGCGACGATGGAAACCACCGTCACCGAGGTCATCGAGCAGCAACTGACCGGGATCGACAACCTGCTCTATTTCAGTTCGACCTCGGGTTCGAACGGGCAGAGCGTCGTCACCCTGACCTTCGCGACGGGAACCAATCCCGACATCGCGCAGGTCCAAGTGCAGAACAAGGTCAATCTTGCCGCGCCGCTGCTTCCGCCACAGGTCACGCAGGAGGGCGTCGCGGTCGCCAAGGCGACGCCCGACATATTGATGTTCATCGCGTTGAGATCGACCAATTCGTCGATCGACGCCCAGCGGCTCAGCGACATATTGGCGTCCGAGATCCAGCCGAGCATCGCGCGGGTGAACGGCGTCGGCAACACCTTCATCCTCGGCTCCGAATATGCGGTGCGGATCTGGTTGAACCCCGACAAGTTACAGGCTTACGGCCTCTCGACCACCCAGGTGCTCAACGCGGTCAACGCGCAGAACGCGCAATTCGCCGCCGGCTCGATCGGCGCCGATCCCGCCGTCAAGGGCCAGGTCTTTACCGCGACCGTTTCCGGCGACAGCCTGTTCGACTCGCTGCAGCAGTTCCGCGACATCATCCTGCGCGCCAACAGCGACGGCTCGTTCGTCAAGTTGAGCGACGTCGCGACGGTCTCCTTCGGCGCGCAGAGCTATGGCGAGGCGACGATTTTCAACGGCAAGCCCGCCGGCGGCCTCGCCGTGTTCCTGTCTCCCGGCGCCAATGCGCTGGCGGTGGCCGATGCGGTCAAGACCGAGATGGCCTCGCTCGCCCGCGATCTCCCCGCGGGGGTGACCTGGAACGTTCCCTATGACACGACCCCCTTCATCACCGCCTCGATCCGGGAAGTGCTGATCACGCTGGCCGAAGCGATCGCCCTGGTTTTCCTGGTGATGCTGATCTTTCTCCAGAACCTGCGCGCCACCTTGATCCCGACCCTGGTGATCCCGGTCGCGCTGTTTGGCGCCTTCATCGGCCTTTCGCTTCTGCATTTCACCATCAATCAGCTGACCCTGTTCGGTATGGTGCTGGCGATCGGCATCGTGGTCGACGACGCAATCGTGGTGATCGAGAATGTCGAGCGCATCATGACAGAGGAGCGGCTCGATCCCAAGGCCGCGACCGCCAAGGCGATGCGGCAGATCACCGGGGCGATCGTCGCCATTACCGTGGTGCTGACGGCGGTTTTCGTGCCCTCGGCCCTGCAGCCGGGCGCCACCGGCGTCATCTACGCGCAGTTCGCGCTGACCATCGCCGTGTCGATGGGCTTTTCGGCCTTCCTCGCCATGTCCTTCACCCCGGCTTTGTGCGCGGCGCTGCTCAAACCCGAACATCACGAAGGCCGCAACGCCCTGTTCCGCTGGTTCGATCGCGCCTTCAGCAGCACGGCGCGCGGCTACGAGGGCCATGTCGGCCGGGCGGTTCATCACGCGCCGCGCTGGATGATGCTGTTCGTGCTGGCGACCCTGCTGACCGGCTTCCTCTACTTGCGCCTGCCGACAAGCTTCGTGCCCGACGAGGACCAGGGTTTCGTGCTCGCGCTCGTCAACATGCCGCCGGGCGCCACGCTTCAGCGCACCAACCGGGTGATGGGAGAGGTGCGCGACGCTTTGCTGAAAAGCCCGGTCGGCAAGGACATCGACGGCATTTTCCAGCCGGAAGGCTTCAGTTT
Organism: uncultured Pseudomonadota bacterium; assembly: GCA_963703385.1. GTDB lineage: Bacteria > Pseudomonadota > Alphaproteobacteria > Rhizobiales > Beijerinckiaceae > Rhodoblastus. Next base: position 858,495 of record OY969816.1, on the reverse strand, counting down.
CGTCGGCTCCAGCGAAAATGTCGGCATGACCTTCATCAAGCTGAAGGATTGGGGCGAGCGCCCGGAAACGGCGATGCAGCTCATTCCGCGGATCAACGGGATTCTGGCGGCGATACCCGACGCGCAGATCTTCGCCGTCAACCTGCCGACGATTCGGGGCTTGAGCCGTTTCGGCGGCGTCGATCTCTATCTTCTGGCGCGCGCCGGACAATCGCGGCGGAATCTCAATTCGGCGGAAATGACCCTGCTGGCCGATGCGGCCAAAAACCCCAAGCTTTATCAGGTCCGGCCGAACGCCCTGCCCAGCGCGCCGCAGTTGGACATCGCGCTCGACCGCCAGCAGGCCGCGACGATGGGATTTTCGTTGAGCGATGTTTACAACACAATATCAATGGAATTCGCGCCTTATTTCATTAATCAGATGACCTATGGCGGGCGCATCAAGCGCGTCTTTATCCAGAACGACGCGCGCCACCGGATAGCGCCAGACGCGCTGCGGCATCTTTATTCGCCCGTCGGCCCCGGCGCGCCGGCGGCGGGCGTGGCCCTCGATCCGCCGGCGGGCGTCGCGCCGATCAATCCGTCGGCGGCCAATCCATCGATCAGCCCCTACAACATGCTGCCGCTATCCAGCGTGATCCGAGCGAAATGGGGCGTCGGCCCGACCGTGCTCCAGCGTTACAACGGCTATCCGGCGATCGAGATCGTCGGCAATCCCGCGGCCGGCTATACGACCGGCGAGGCGATGGACGCGGTGCAGGCGATCGTCGACCATGCGCTGCCTGCCGGCTACGGCGCCGAATGGACCGGCCAGTCCTACCAGGAGGTGCTGGCGGGAAACGCGGCGACCGCATTGATGGCCTTGTCCATCCTTATCGTGTTCCTGTCCCTGGCGGCGCTCTATGAAAGCTGGTCGATTCCGGTCTCGGTCCTGCTCGTGGTTCCGCTCGGCCTGCTCGGCATGATCGTCGTCAGCCTGCTCGGCGGCGCGCCGAACGACATTTATTTCAAGATCGGCCTCGTCACGGTGATCGGTCTCGCCGCCAAGAATGCGATCCTGATCGTCGAATTCGCGGTGCGGAGCCAGGCTGGCGGCGCATCGCTTTACCACGCCGTCACCAGCGCGGCGCATCTGCGTCTGCGCCCAATCCTGATGACGTCTTTCGCCTTCATTCTCGGCGTGCTGCCCTTGGCGCTGTCGACCGGCGCGGGAGCGGTGTCGCGGCGCGAAATCGGCCAGATCGTGATCGGCGGCATGTCCTTCGCCACCCTGTTCGGCCTGCTGCTGATCCCGGTGTTCTACGTGAGCGTCCGCCAGCTGCTCGGCGACCGCCTGCGCCACGATTCCGCGCAGCCGGCGCCCGAGCCGCCGTCCGAGACGGACGGCGCCGCGCGATGAGCGATGGAGGGCGTAGCCCCATGGTCCGCCGGCGGCCACTCCATCAATCCGCGGGCAAGGCCGGCAAAACCAGCATCGCGCGCAGGCCGCCGAGCGGTGAATTGTCGAGCGTCAGCCTCCCCCCATAGGCCGCCGCGAGGTCGGCGACGATCGACAGGCCCAGCCCTGAGCCCGGCTTGCTCTCGTCGAGCCGCCGCCCCCGGCGCAGCGCCTCTTCGCGCCGCTCGGCGGCGAGGCCCGGCCCGTCGTCGTCGATGGCGAGACAGAAGAACGGGCGGTCGCCGTCGCCCGAGGCCAGGGGCTGCGCCGTCACCCGCACCGCGCCGCGCCCCCATTTGCAGGCGTTGTCGATCAGGTTGCCCGCCATATCGTCGAAATCTCGGCCTTCGCCGCGAAAACGCAATTTCGGCGGGCAGTCCACCGCCAGGTCGATGGCGGGATAGATCTTGGCGAAGGCGCGCGTCATCGCCGTCAAGGCGGAAGCCGGATCGGCGGAGGCGCCGATCGCCCCGGCGCGGGTCGCCGCGCGGGCGCGGTCGAGATAGAATTTCACCTGATCGCGCATCACCTCGGCCTGTTCGGCGACCTTGCGCGCCAGAGCGGACTCTTCGGCGTCGGCCTCGTTGACGATGACGCTCAGCGGCGTTTTCAGGGCGTGGGCGAGATTGCCGACCTGAATGCGCGCCTGTTCGACGATTTCGCGATTCTGCGCGATCAGCAGGTTCAATTCCTGGGCGAGCGGGGCGACCTCGCGCGGAAACTGGCCCGAAACCGCTTCCGCCCGTCCTCGCCGCACCGCGACGACGTCGCGCCGCAACCGGCGCAGCGGGCGCAGCCCGAAACGCACCTGGATCGCCATGGCCGCGACCAGCAGCAACGCCAGAACAAGGAAAGTGACGCCGAGATCGATGGCGAAGGCCGTCACCTGCTGGTCCACGCTCTGGGTGGTCCCCGCCACCTGCACCAGGAAACGCCCCTGGTCCCCGGCGTCGATCACCTGTTGGAGCATTCTCAGGGGCTTTTTGTCCGGACCCAGACTATTGCCGCGACGCCGCCCGTCCTGGTCCAGCGCAGCGTCGCCGTCGGCGAGGCGCGGCAGGCGGGAGGCGAACAGTGAGCGCGAGGCGCGAATGTCCGGCGGATTCACGTCGATCCGGGTGATCTGCCAGTACCAGCCGGAAAAAGGCAGATCGAACTGAGGATCGGCGAGTTTTTCCGCGTCCGGGGGCTCGTCCCGCGACGCGGCGATATCGGCGACGAGGGCCCGCATATAGACGCCGAGCTGGTCGTCGAGCGCAGACTGCGCGTCGTCGCGGTAAAGCGCGGTCAGGACCAGGCCCGCGACGGTCAGCACCACCACGCTGGCCAGCACCGAGGACAGGAACAGCCGCCGCGCGATCGAGGGCGAGCCGAGGCGCGACAGCCGCTCGAAACCGCGGCGCAACCAAGCGGGGCCCCATGAAGAAAGTCGGGAAAAAACCTTCATCCTATCGCGCTTGATCGGCGGGTTTTTCGCCATCGTCCGGCTGCGGCTCCAGCACATAGCCGAGCCCGCGCACCGTATGCAGCACGTCGACGCCGAGTTTCTTGCGCAACCGGCCGATGAAAACCTCGATGGTGTTGGAATCGCGGTCGAAATCCTGATCGTAAAGATGTTCGACGATCTCGGTGCGCGACACCACGCGCCCCGCGTGGTGCATGAGATAGGCGAGCAGGCGATATTCGTGCGAGGTCAGCTTGACCGCAGCGCCGTCGACCGTGACCCGCCCGTTGCGCGTATCGAGCGCGACCGGCCCGCAGGTCAGTTCGCTCGACGCATGGCCAGCGGCGCGGCGCAGCAGCGCGCGCAGGCGGGCGAGGACCTCCTCGACATGGAAGGGCTTGGCGACATAATCGTCGGCGCCGGCGTCGAAGCCGCGCACCTTTTCGGTCCAGCCGTCGCGCGCGGTGAGGATCAGCACCGGCATGGCGCGTCCGGCCTTGCGCCAGGCGGTGAGCGCCGAAATTCCGTCCAGCTTGGGCAGGCCGATATCGAGCACCACCGCGTCATAGGGCTCGGTGTCGCCAAGGAAATGGCCTTCCTCGCCGTCGAAGGCCGAATCCACGGCATAGCCCGCCGATTCCAGCGCGGCGACGAGTTGGCGGTTGAGGTTCTTGTCGTCCTCGATCACGAGAAGGCGCAAAGTCGTCTCCCATCAATGCAGGTTCCGGGCGCCGACAACCCGGCCGGTCACGGCGTTCATGAAAACGCGAACCAAGGCGCCGTTATGGCGCAGGAGGCTGATCACATAGATATCGTCGTTGCCCCAGCGGCACAATTTTCCGGCCATGACCTCGGCGCCGGTGAGGGACGAGGCCTTGAGCATCATTTCGAAGGCGGGGCGCAGTTTCTGGCTGGCGACGCGCTCGCGGGTTTCCGCCGCCGAATAGCATTTGCTCGGACCCGGCGGCGGCCCGGCGGGCAGGACGACGCGCGCGTCGGGAGGGACCGGCGCTGCGAGGTCGGCGGCCGCCGGGCCGTCGTAGCGCGGGCCGGCGAAACGCGGCGCGACGAGGCGGGGCAAATGGAGGCGGGGTCCGCCGATTCGCAAGCCGCCAATGCGCAAGCCGTCAATGCGCAAGCCGTCCGCGCGCGCGGCGCCCCCTCCCGACGCGACGGCGCCGAGGAGGCAGAACAGCAACGCCAGCGCGCGCAAGGTCGACATGCCGCAGTTTGGACATGACAAGCTGAACGCGGCGTGAACCATTATGGCCTTTTTGCGGCTCGCGTTCGGCCACCCGAAAAACCAAATCCAGTCGAGCTTTGGCCGCAATCCCCGCATTGAATGCCGCCATTGCAGCCGTCAACGCGAGAGACGGACATGAAGACGAATCTGGTCGCGGATTTTCAAGCTTTGCCGTCGCGGGTGAAAATCGCCGGCGCCCTCACCTTCGGGGCGCTGGCTCTTGTGGCGCTCGACGCAGGCCTGACCAGCATGTCTCCGCGCGATCCGCCGCGCCCCGAACCGACGCGCCCCGAGCCGACGCGCATCGAGACCCCGACGCCGGGCGGCCTGCGCAATCTCGCCTATTATCCCGAACAGCTCGCAGCGTTGACCAGCATGGCCGATTTCGAGCCCAGGGCGGACAGCGGCGTCGCCGTCATTCCGGCCGCCGAACCGCCCGCGCCCGCCGCGCGCAAGCCGATTCGCCACGTTGCGGCCCAGGCGCCGGCTCGCGTCCCACCGCCGGCTCGCGTCCCACCGCCGGCTCGCGTCCCGCCGCCGACGGATGCGGCGGCGCAAAATGGCGAAAGCCCGGTCAAGATCCTTGGCCTTTCGATTCCCCAGGGCTCCGCTATCGGCGCGCGCGTCGTCGCGGTCCGCGATTCCGCGTCCCGTCTGGGCGAGGCGGCGAGGGACCTGGGCGGCCGGATTGCGACAATCTGGCGATAGGGGCAAGGTGATCGATCCCGCCCGCCCGCTTGTCAGCTGATCGGGCTTTGTGCCACCAATGGACGCAGCAGCGGCGCGCGGGCGCCGGAGGGGGCGCGGCGCGTCCGAGGGTTGAACATTGAGCAGTTCGAAAGCTTTGCCCCTTGCGACCATCGCCGCTTTGGCGCTCGGCGCGGCGGCGACGCTGGTCTCGCTGCAGGGCGGCCCCGGTTTCGGCGCCGTTCGCTTTGGCGCCTGGACGAGTTGGCCGCAGATCGGCGATTCCGATATCGATCCCTATGCGCGCGCGAATCTCGCCGTGGACGGCGCGCTGCCCCTCGGCGCCCGGGAAGGCCTCGCCTTCATCGCCACGACCGACGACGAGGGCGCCCCGCTCGACGCGCGGTGCGACTATCGCATTTCCGGCGCGGCCCCCGCCGCCCGTTTCTGGACCTTGAGCGCCTATGACGTCGACGGCCACCTGCGACCCAACATCGCCCACCGCCAAGGGCTGACCTCCGCCTCGCTGCTGCGCGACTCAAACGGCGATTTCGACGTCGAGGCGGCGCGCGACGCACGGCCCGGCAACTGGCTGCCGCTGGGAGAAAAAAGCCGTTTCATCCTGATCTTGCGCGCTTATCAGGCGAGGACCAGCGCCATCGGCGACGCCTATCAGAGCATGAGCGTTCCCTCGATCGCCCGGGGCGAATGCTCATGAGCGAACTGACCTCCGATTCCCCGCGCGCCGCAGGAACGCAACGCCTGTCCTGGTCGCGCGTCCGGCGCGAAAAGGCGATTGACCGCGCGATCGGCGCCATCCCCTGGCTGCTGGGCGCCTTGTTCGGCGCCGTCGCGCTCCATCTGCTGACGATCCTCGCCTTGCCGACGCTGTGGCCCGGCGCGCCCTACCGCACGCTGGCGGCCGCGCTCCCGCTCGGCGAAACCGCGATCCTGCCCCGTCCCGACCCGGACAGCCGGGGAATGGCCTTCCCCGATCCTTTCGCGGCCGTGGCGCTGTGCCGGTTCGATTTGTCCGAGGGCTCGACGCGGATTCGCGCCCAGGCCGATGGCGCCCACCCCTACTCGATCTCGGTGCGGCTGACCGACGGCACGATCATCTATTCGGGCAACGACCGCGACACGCCGTCCGGGCGGTTCAACATCAGGATCGTCACCCAGAAACAGGCCGACGCGGAAGATGTTTCGCAAAATTCCGAAGGCGGGGCGGAGCCGAACGCGGCGCCGGCCCTCGGCCAGGGCGGCGCGGCCGATGACGAATTGCGGCTGACGTCGCCGAATCTGCGGGGATTTGTGGTCTTTCGCGTCCTGGCTTCGCGCGAGGAGGATTATGACGCCGCCAGATCGGCGCTGACGGCCGCGCGATGCGCGGTGGAAAAGCCGTCGCGCCTTTAGGGCGAGGGGGAACGATCTCAGGCGCGTTTCCTGCGACGCGTCTTGCGCAGCGCGCCGCCGTCGGAGGTCCGGTCTTTCGGCCCGTCGGCGCCGTCTTCATGGCGGACGTAACGAACCCCAAGGAAGAACAGGATGCGCGCCGGACCCTCCGGCGGAGCGGCGGCGCGGGGCCGCCTAGCGATGCGGAATAGCACGATTTCGCCCATATCCCTGACCTCTGGCCCTGTCCTGTGGCCCTGTCCTGTGGCCCTCGCCGCTCGAATCGCATCGTCAGGCGGGCCGCACAAATGGAACAGGCGTTTTCGTTAAAAATTTATCCACGAATTCGACCTGTCTCATTAATGAATGGTGATGGTTAATGATGCGTCAATAAAGCTTGGCTAGGGTCGGCCGATCCAAATATTTTCAGAGTCAGGCCCATGCCGACCGACATTTACGCCCGCCTGCGCCAGCTCGCCGCCTCCTCCGAGTCCAAGCCGGCGGAAATGCGCCCGGTGCTGCTGCGGGTCATCACCGACCTCTTCGCCCTGCATGGGCTGCACACCGTCGAGGAGCTTCGACTTTACGAGGAAATGGCGTGCAAGCTGATCGCCGGCGCCGACGAATCCGTCCTCGCCCACGTGGCGCGCAAATTATCGTGCTGCCTCGACGCCCCGCCCGCCGTGCTGGAGCGCATTCGCGCGCGCGGCGGCGAACCGGCCCGCGAACTCCTGCTCAAGAGCCAGCGGATCGAGCGCCACGACCTGCGTCAGATCGCGGCGAGCGGCGCCTGCGACCAGGCCTGCGCGGTGGCGGGCCGGGACGATCTCGACCGCGAGACCGCCCGCATTCTCGCCGCCCGGCCGGAGCGCGAAATTTTGCGCGCGCTCGCCGCCAATCCCAAGGCGCCGCTCGGATCGCAGGACATCCGCCTGCTCGCCGCGCGCGGACGATTCGACCCCGAACTGGCGCGAGCCCTGCTCGGGCGCGGCGAGCCGACGATCGACGAACTGCCGCTCTATCTTTTCGCCGACGCGCCGGCGCGCGCGGCGCTGCTGCTGCTGGCGCTGGAAGCCAATCTCATCCATGCGGGGCGGCCCGAACCCGGAGCGCCGCTCGATCCCGAAACGGCGGAACGCATCGAGGCGGCGGCTTTCGATGGGAAGCGCGCCGCTTTTACAAGAATCTTGGCCGAAAGGCTGCATTGCGACCAGATCCTGGCGCGGCGGATCGTGGACGACGAGGAGGGCGAGGCGCTCGCCATCGCCTTCGTCGCCATCGGCCTGCCCAAGGAGGCCGCCGCGCGCATCCTGCTCGGCGCCTTCCCCCGCATCGCCGAATTGCCCGAGGCCTTCGACCATGTCATGCGCCTGGCCAGGACGGTTCCGCGCCGCGTCGCCCTGCGGATGATCGACGCCATGGCCGGCCCGCCGGGCGCTCACGCCCCCGGCGCCGCCCGCGCCCCCCTGCTCCGACCCGCGCAGGAACGGCAAAACGTCAGCGAGACGGACGCCGGGCGAACGGCGAAACCGAGCTGCGCCTGAAGCGGCCGCGAACGAGCGGCGGCCGTGCGAACAACCTACGCCGCCGAGGCCGCCGCCTCGGCGGCGGGGATCAGGCTGTTCGCCAAAGCGGCCCCATCGGCGGAGCGCCGCAGCTCGATCTTGTGCGGGCGCGAGGGATCGAGGGCAACCGGGAAAAGCAGGTCAAAACCCCGGTCGCCGTTCGGCCTTTCGGCCTCCGCATAGGCGTAGCCCGCCAAGGCGCCGTCGACGATCACATCGAGGCAGACCGGGGCGTTGGGGAAGGCCATGTTGAGCGCCCAGCCCGCAACGCCCTCGTGGTCGCAACGCTCGACCACGCCAAGCAGCAGGCCAAAATCCGTCGCGGCGGGATAGACAAGCCCGGCCCGCTCGGCAAGACGCCGGCGGACGCGGTCGAGCGCAAAACCGTCCTCGACGCGAGGCGCGCAATAGATTGCCTCCCTGCTCCGCGCGTCGGGATAGAGCGCGCGGAATTCGTGGGCGTTCTGGAACATGGCGCGGCTGTCGTCATCGACAAAGCTTTCCGAGAGCGCGCCTTCCGCGATCAATACGTCGTGGGTTTCGAGTTCGAGATGGAAATAATGGATGTCCTCCCCCGGCTTCTCCTGAATAATGGTTGCGCCATTGACGAGATGCTCGGCTGGAATGAGCACGCCGTCGAGGAACATGGCGTGTTTGGGCGACACCAGCAGGTCGCGCGCCGGGACGCCGTCGGCCAGCGATCCGGCCTTGAAGCGGATCGGCAGCAAATCGGGATTGTTGCCGGCGAAGCGGGCCGAATAGGCGCGGGCCCCGATCCAGACGATTCCGCGCAGGGCGCCCGAGGCCGTGACCAGAAGATCGCCGATTTCAAGTTGTTCGACCGGAACTTCGCCGCGCTCGGTCAGGATGCGCGCGCCGCGACAATAGCAGGGCGCCTCGCTCACCAAAGCAATGGTGACGAGGCCATTGCCGCCGTGCGCATCGGCGGTCTGCAAGACGCCGTAGGTCGCGACATCCAACGACCCGCCGCCGCCGCCGCCTGAACCGCTGCCGCCGCCGCCGCCGCCGCCGCCGCCAAATCCGCCGCCGCCGCCGCTGCTTGCGCCGGCCCCGCCGACGAAGGTCGCGGTGCTCAAACCAGCAACGCTTCCGCTCCGTCCGGGAAAGCCGCCGGCGCCGCCGGTAAATCCGCCGCCGCCGCCGCCGCTGCCATAGTGGCTGTTATCCCCACCCTGGCCCGCGGCGCCGTTGACTCCGCCGCCGCCGCCGCCGGAGCCAGCGCCATGGCCGCCGGTTGGCCCGGTCAGGCCGCCGCCGCCGGCGCTGTAAATGCCGCCGCCGCCGCCGCCGGCGATCACCTCATTGATGTCGACGGCGCCCGAGCCGTTGTTGGTCTCGATGACGAAGCTGCCGCCGCCGCCGCCGCCGCCATATCTGGAGCTCCCACCCGCGCCGCCGACGACGATCTCGAGCGTCGCGCCGGCCTGCAGATAGACGTCGCCGCTCGCCATCGCCCCGAGCCCGCCGGCGGCGCTGTTCAAGCCGCTGCCTCCTTCAGCGCCGTCGGCCGCGATGTCGTAAGTGCCGGAGGTCTGGGCGGTGAAGGTCTGGATATTGCCGGTGTAGCCGAAGGCCTCGCTGGGAAGCGCGAAAATGTCGGCGGTCACCGTGGCCGTCGTCGGCGCCGGCGCATAGGCGCTGGAAGTGTCGGAGAGGGTGAAGTTCAGCGCCTCGACGCCGTTGCTGGCGCCGGTGAGGGTCGCGGGCGCGTTCAGCGTCAGCGCGTCGAGCGCGGCGGTGACATTGGCCGCGGTGTCGGCGGCGGCGGTCCCGCCGAGGGTGTATCCGCCATTGCCGTCGCTGACCAGCGATAGCGGCCCGCTATAGCTCGCGCCTTCGACGAGCGAGGCGTTATCGTCGCTCAACTGGATGGTCAGCGTATCGGTCGGGTTGTTCGTATTGCCGTCGCCGATGGTGACGCCGGCGAAAGGCGTGTCGGTGGTCGAGCCTTGGTTGGCGTCAGTGGTCGATCCGCCGGTGATGGTCGGCGGGATCACGAGCGTGAGGGTGACCTGGCCGTCGCCGCTGTGCGCATCGGGCGTCTGCAAGACGCCGTAAGTCGCGACATCCAACGACCCGCCGCCGCCGCCGCCGCCGTCGCTGCCGCCGCCGAAATTGCCGCCGCCGCCGCCGCCGCCATAACCGCCGCCGCCGCCGCCGCCATAAAAGCTGCCGCCGCCCCGCCGCCGCCAAAGCCGCCGCCGCCGCCATTGGACCCGGGGCTTCCGCCGAGGAAGGTCGCGGTGTTCACACCAGCAACGCTTCCGCTCTGTCCTGGAACGCCGCCGGCGCCCCCGGTAAATCCGCCGCCGCCGCCGCCGAAATTTTCGCCGCCGCCGCCGCCGCCGCTCTTCCCGCCCTGGCCCGCGGCGCCGCCGATGCCGCCGGCGCCGGCGATCACTTCGTTGACGTCGACGCCGCCGGACCCGCTGCTGGTCTTGGTCTCGATGACGAAGCTGCCACCGCCGCCGCCGCCGCCATAGGGCGCGGTCTGGCCCGCGCCGCCGACGACGATTTCGAGCGTCGCGCCGGCCTGCAGATAGACGTCGCCGCTCGCCGTCGCCCCGAGCCCGCCGGCGGCGCCGCCGGCGCCGCCGCCGCCCTCGGCGCCGTCGGCTGCGATGTCGTAAGTGCCGGAGGTCTGGACCGTGAAGCTCTGGATATTGCCGCTATAGCCGAAAGTCTTGGTGAAGTTCGGCGCGAGGATGTCGGCGGTCAGCGAAGCCGTCGCCGGGGCCGGCGCATAGGCGCTGGACGTGTCGGAGAGGGTGAAGTTCAACGCCTCGACGCCGTTGACGGCGCCGGTGAGGGTCGCGGGCGCGTTCAGCGTCAGCGCGTCGAGCGCGGCGGTGACATTGGCCGCCGTGTCGGCGGCGGCGGTCCCGCCGAGGGTGTATTCGCCACTGCCGTCGCTGACCAGCGACAGTGGCCCGCTATAGCTCGCGCCTTCGACGAGCGATGCGTTTAAATCGCTCAACTGGACCGTCAGCGTGTCGGTCGGCGAGCCGGGATTCAAATCGCCGATCGTCACGCCAGTGAAAGGCGTGTCGGTTTTCGCGCCGACATTTGCGTAAGTCGTTTTGCCGGCGCCGGTGAATGTCAGCGGCCCGGCGACAGCCGTAATGGTGACGAGGCCATTGCCGCTGCGCGTCGCGGCGGTCTTCGTGGGGTCGTAGGCGCTGGCGCTGACAAAGGATCCGCCGCCGCCGCCGGGGCCAATGTAGCCGCCGCCGCCGCCGCCGCCGCCGCCATAGAAATAGCCGCCGCCGCCGCCGCCAAGTCCTCCTTGGCCGGAGGTCGCGGTGGAGCTGCCGCCGCTGAAGGTCGAGCCCGTCGCGCTGCCGCTTTTCCCGGGGGCGCCGCCGGTGAACCCGCCGCCGCCGCCGCCAGGGGTTGTCGTGCTGCCGCCGCCGTGGCCGCCGGCCTCGCCGGCCCCGCCGGCCCCGCCGCCGGCGCCGCCGCTCGCCTGGGTCCGCCCGCCGGCGCCTTTGCCCCAAAAGCTGCCGCCGCCGCCGCCGCCGGCGATCACTTCGTTGACGTCGACGGAGGACGAGCCGTTGTAGGTCTCGATCACGAAGCTGCCACCGCCGCCGCCGCCGCCTTCGCTCGCGTTCGCGCCCGCGCCGCCGACGACGATTTCGAGCGTCGCGCCCGCAGCCAGGTAAATCTCGCCGCTCGCCATGGCGCCGAGCCCGCCGGTGTTGCCGTAGCCTGTGCCTCCTTCAGCGCCGTCGGCGGTGATGTCGTAATAGCCGGCGACTCCGACCGTTACGGTCTCCTTCTCGACGGTTGTGAACGTGTTGGTCTGCGTGGTCGAAAGCGTGGTCATGGCGGAGACCTTTCAGCAGAGGTAAAGAGCCAAAGCGTCGTCAGGATCATGGGTTGCGGTCAGCGGGGCGCGCTCGCCCTCGCGCCAGTTTTCGAGCGCGCCGGCGCGATCGAGTTCTTCGATCAGCGGCGCGAGGTCTTGCGCATAGCCGCGCCAGCGGCCGAGGCCGCGCGCGTTCACCGGTTGCCTGACCTGGGCGCGGCTCACCGTGCGCACCCGGCTGTCAGCCTCGTAAAAGCGTGCGCAGGCCGGGTCGGGCGGCAGATCGACAAAGGACAAAACGCGGGCGAGCGTCGCGTCGAAATTTTTCACCCAGTCGTCGAGGCGCAGGCTCAAGATCGGCACCGGCAGGGCGGCTTTCCAGTGGTTCATCAGCCTTTCCTGCTCGCCGATCATCCAGCCGAGATCGCCAAGGTCGTGGGCGTAGCCGTGGTCGCCGTGAAAACGGAAGGTGAAGATGGAAAAGCCGATGTCGCGCGGATCGCGTTGGCAATGGATGATCTTCGCCTTCGGGAACAACAGCGCGATCAGCCAGACATAAAGATAATTGCCGGGCATCTTGTCGACGATGCGGGTTTTGTCCGGCGCGAGCGCATGCAAGTCCTTGAGATAGGCCTCGGCTTCCGCGTCGAGCGTCGCCTGGTCGAGCGCGGCGATGCGGGCGATCGATTCTGGCGTTTCGCCGGCCCCGAGCCGCCACGCCAGCCGCCCCAGCGCCGAACGCTCGCCGGCGCCAAAAACCTGCGGATGCGCGGCGAGAATCTGCTCGGCGAGCGTGGTGCCCGAGCGCGGCATGCCGACGATGAACACCGGCGAAGGATCGGCGTTTTTCGCGCGAAAACCGCTGGCGTAGCGCTGCGGCGTGAACGCAGCGATGGCCGCGTCGTCATAGGTCCGCGTCGCCTCGCGCGAAAAAGGCTGAATCTGTTTTAAAAGCGCATGGCCGGCGCGCCATTGCGCGAAGGCTTTCGCATCCTCACCCTCGCGCGAAAAAAATTTGGCGAGGTCGTAGCGCGCCATGATTTTGTGTTCGAGCACGGCGGCCGGCCCCATTTTGTCGAGCGCGGCCTCCATTTCTTCCGCAACGGCGCGCGCCTCGGCGCGGCGGTTTTCCGCCAGCGCCAGCACCACGTCGCGCCACAGCCGCAGCGGCAAAATTTTGGGCGGCGCGGGGCCGAGCGCATCGAACTCAGCCAGAGCGGTCCGCGCCTTGTCCGGCCGCTGAAGCGCGATCAAAGCCAGCGCCCGCTGCAAATGCCAGAAGCGCGCGGCGGGAAGATTGTCGGCGGGAGGATCGACTTCGTTCAGAAGCTTCAGCGCCTCGGCGGGCTTTTCCTCCTGCAGTTTTTCGGCGACGAGGTTGAGCCGCGCGCCGGCGTCGTGTGGGTTGCGCGCCAGCGCCTCGCGCAAAAGAGTCTCGGCCATCTCGTAGCTGCCGGTGAGGCGCGAGAGCGCCGCGAGATTGCTCGTCGCCGCCTCATGGCCGGGCTGCGCCTGCAGGGCGCGGACAAAAGCCCGCTTGGCGTCTTCGACCGCGCCTTGCGCATAGCGGGCGAGGCCGAAATTGACGAGAGCGTCGGCGAAGCCCGGCCGCAGCTTGGCGGCGATGGCGAAGGCTTGTTCCGCCCGCGCCGGCTTGCCGGCGGCCATCCAGGCCTGGCCAAAGGCGTAATGCGCCTCGGCCCGGTTGGGCTCGGCGAGGCAGGCGTCGCGCGCCGCCGCCAAAGCCGCCTGCGTCTCGCCACGCCGCAAAGCGGCGCTGAAATCGCGCAACCGTTCGAGCGCGCCTGACAAGGTTGCGGCGTCGCTGGACGCCGACGATTGCGGCGTTTCGTTCATGAACGCCCCCGCAGCTGCGGCATTTTGCCGCATGGGCGCAGCATGACGCAAAATTGGGTGCGCGTAAATGTTGGTCGAGTTTGCCGGTGTCTTGGGGGGCCGCGCTCATGACCGGCGGCAAAACGACGCGGGCCGACCGTGAGGGATTTCGATGCTTCGAACCCGGCGTTTCCCGCCGCTCCATCGCAACGGCGACCTCCGCGCTTTCGCGCGCCGGTTCAAACCAGGTCAAGAAAATTGCGGCCCGCGCGGTCTTCGACTTCGACGATCCACAAATCGGAATCGAAGCCGATTTCCCTGGCCAATCGCGCCTCGACGGCCGCGCCGTCGATCCATTCGTCGCGATGGGCGCGCGAAAAAAGCCGGGCGACGTCGTCGCGAGCCTCGCTCTGCGGCGCGGGCGCGAACAGAGCCGCGCTGCCGTCGAGCCGGTCGATCTTGACGAAAATCGCGCCGGCTTCGGCGGCGCCGCGCCGCCGCAGATAAGCGGCGACATTGGCGCTGGCGCAGCGGCGCAGATAAGCCGCGACCCAGATGTCGGAACGAAGGCGCATGGCGACGCGGCGGCCTATTCCACCCGCAGGCCGGAGCGCGCCGACAAGGCGTGGCGCGTCCTGGCGTTCAACTCGCCGGTCACCGGCAAGCGGCTTGCGCGCTGAAAAGCTTCCACCGCCCGGCGGGTCGCCGCGCCGTAATCGCCGTCGGGTTTGACCGGCAGGCCGAGCTTCGCCAACGCCTTTTGCGCCGACAGCACGGCGCGCGAACCGGCGCGCGCGGCGTTGGCGGCGCGCATTTCAGGCGTCACCACGCCATCGTCGGCGATCAGCACGCCGAGCATGTCGCCTCCGCTCCGGGGCGACGCCGCGGGCGCCGGCGCCTCGCCGGCCGCGAGCTGCTCGCCCGCCTGCGGCGCGGCGAAGGCGGCCTCCTGCCCCGGATCGACCGGCTTCAGCGCGCCTTGCGGGATGTCCTCGTTCAGCAGCGCGTCGAACGAGGTCGGGCGGGCCGGCGGCGCCGGCGGGGCGATCTTGAAAGTCGCGCCGAACAAGGGCGCCGGGTGGCGGCCATGCTGAAGGAACAAAGCATTGACCACCACCGCCGCCAGCAATGCGCCCAGCACGATGGCGCCCAACGCGGGCGTGCGATAGCGCCACAGCGCGACGAGGCGCGAAGGCGAGGCCGACGCGGATTTTTTCGAGCGCTCGGCCCTGGGCCCGGAGCCCTTGCGCGCCGCGCCTTTTTCGGAGCGGCGCGGCTCCAGGGCGACGAAATCGAAATCGGAAGCGGCGGCGATCTCACGCAATTTTCTTCACCTGGTCGTTGGAGCGGAAAAGGTCGGACGACGCCGGCGGCAGGCCGCGGCGAGCCAAGGTTTCGATTTTTACGCTTTTCTCGATGGACGCATGGCGCAGGCGGCAATCGCGCGGCAGGCGAACGGTGACGCAGGCGCCCTGGTTGGGGGCGCTTTCGAAGGAGAGCGTCCCGCCATGCAGGCCGACAAGGCCGCGCACGATCGAAAGGCCCAGCCCCGCGCCCTCATAGGGGCGGTCATAGGTCGCGCGCGCCTGGAAGAAGGGATCGCCGAGGCGCGGCAGATCGACCGGGCTCACGCCGATTCCGGTGTCCATGACGGCGATCTCGACAAAGGCGCCGTCGGGGCGGGCGTGGATCGCCACGCTGCCGTTATCGGGCGTGAATTTGATCGCGTTGGACAGCAGATTGAGCAGGATTTGCTTGCAGGCGCGCCTGTCGGCGACGATCTCGCCGACCTCAGGCGGGCAGGCGCGCGACAGCGCGATCCTCTTTTCCTCGACCCTCAGCCGCATGACATCGCCACAGAAATCGATTAGCCCGCCAAGGTCGAAATTCTCGGGCGCGATGTCGAAATTGCCGGTCTCGATTTTCGACATGTCGAGAATCGTGTTCACCAGACTGAGCAGATGCTGGCCGGACTGGTTGATGATCCCGGCATATTCGCGCGCGCGCGCCGGGTCCTTCGGCGCCATCGACGGGTTGGCGAGCATTTCGGAGAAGCCGATGATCGCGTTCAGCGGCGTGCGCAATTCATGGCTGATATTGGCGAGAAAGCGGTCTTTCCAGGCCATGGCCTGTTCGCTCTCGGCGCGCGCCCGCTCCGTGGCCTCGCGCGCCTCCTTCATCGGGGTCACGTCGCGCAGGATCGCCATGACGATTCCTGCGTCCGCGCGCGATCGATGGGCGCGCATCTCCACCCAGATGAAGCGCGGAGCGGCCGACAATTCCTCTTCCTCGTCCCCCGCTCCGGCCCGCAGCCGGAATTCGACCTCGGCGACATCGTCGCTGGTGGCGGCGTCGCCCAGGGTCTTGAGAAAGGCCGGACGATCGGCGACCTGGATCCGCTCGAACAGGCCGCGCGCCCTGAGTTCCCGGCGCGGGTGGCGGAAGGCGTTGGCCGGATCGGTCACCAGTTCGAGCACCGAACCGCCGCGGTCGAACTCGATCACCAGATCGCCGACGGTCGCGGTCAATTCGCGATAGGCGGCCGCGGCCGCAATGGCGCAGAGGTCGCGCATCTCGCCGACCCGCGCGCTCCACCCCGCCAGGAGCGCGCCATAGATCATGGCGGCGATCACCGTCGCATAGTCGACCGGGCCGACGCCGGGAAGCGGATGCAGCCAGCCCAGCGCGGTGGCGACGACGACGACGGCCATGGCGGCGACCGAGGCCGCCGCGCCGCCATAGGCGAGCCACGACAGGCCGCCGAGCGTCGCCTCCAGCGGGCCGAGCAGGAAACACGCGAGCGCGCCGACCGTGACGCCGCCATGGCCGAGGGTCAACGCGACCCCGAACAGCGGAACGGCGGCGGCGCTGATCGCTTGCGCCAGATCGAAACGATCCCAACGGTGCAGGACATAAACCCCGGCGAGCGGACTGAGCAGTAAGCCGAAGGCCGCAGCGTCCCAGGGGCTCGGCGCGCCGCGCACCAGAAGATAGACCGGCGCAAGCGCCATGAAGGGGAGGCTCAAGGCCAGACGGAGCGCGATGTAATGATCGCGCCGCCAGCGCTCGAAATCGACCGGCCGCGCGCCGTGTTCGGCCTTGGCTGACTTTTGCCCGGAAACGCGCGGCATGGACGACTACTCAATACGTGAAAACTCGGATCGACCCTCACATTGCGCCCGTCGCGTTAAGCAGCTTCTAAGACCGGAGCGCTCCTGCGCCCCACGCCAGGCCTCATTGTTCCCTTATGGTTTCATCTTCGTTTCCTGCGCGTTTTGCGCCAAAGCTAAGGTTTGGCAACGCCGCGCCCGGCCTTCGCGCAAAAAAACCGCCCGATCGACCGGGCGGTTTCCCGCTTGGTTAAGTTTTCGCGACTTCTCGCGCGGGCATTTGAGCGAAGATTTTGAATTAATCTCGACGGGTCGGCCTTAGCCTGCAAGCCGATGACGCCATCTGCTCCCGCTCGGAGCGATGGCGGGCGGTCGCAAGACTCTTGTCCCGGCGTGGACGATGCTTTCGCGGGTCGACAGCGGGAGTCAAAGGACCAGAGGTTGAAGGCGGATTGAAATGTTTCTGCTGCGCTGCCTGTTCTGGCTTGGACTTGTGTTTTTTCAGATCGCCGAGAGAGAGGGCGCCGATCCGTCGGGCTTATTGAATCCCGCGGCTGCAAGTCAGACCTCGAGCCTTGGCCAAATGGCGGCGAAAGCGGCGGCGAGCCATTGCCAAGCCCAGCCGGGCGCCTGCGTCGCGCTCGCCGCCGCGGCCGCGAAATTCACGAAAATCGACGCCTCGTCGCCCGGCCGCGACACGCTGACGGGGCGCGACCGCACCACCGCCTGGCGCGAAAGCGACTAAAAAACCCGAAGCGGCAGGCCGCTCCGGGTTGAGAAGGCTTTGCTCGCCGCGAACCGCCAAACTCGATCCGCGCAACGCTCGATTACTTGCGAACGCGACGGCGCTGCTGGCCGAGACCCATCTGTTTGGCCAGATGAGAGCGCGCCTTGGCGTAATTGGGCGCGACCATCGGATAATCGGGCGCCAGACCCCATTTCTCGCGATAGTCTTCGGGCGACATATTGTATTGGGTGCGCAAGTGCCGCTTCAAGGATTTGAACTGTTTTCCATCCTCAAGGCAGATGATGTAATCGTTGGTGATGGATTTCTTGATCGGAACCGCCGGCTTGGGCGCCTCGGTTACGATCGGCGCGACACCGCTGGTCACGCGCATAAGCGCGGCGTGGACATCATTGATCAGCCCCGGGAGGTCAGACACCGGGACGGAATTATTGCTGACATAGGCGGAGACGATGTCCGCCGCCAGCTCAATGTAGTTCTGCATGCCTGAGTCGCTCATCGCTTTCTGAATCTCCTTGGGCGGTTTCAAGTTTTTTTTCGAAAACAGCGGGGCAGTCAGTCCCATCGCCTCGAATAGTCTGCCTTGAGCTATTGAATCGCTCCCTAATCTTCTCATTAGGGCACGCCTTCGGAATTTGCAATATCTCCCGAAGCGTTAGCGTCAAATTTATTCACAAATATGTTTTTGGCGCCAAGCCTCAACTCGCGAATTGGACCAAAGGCGCAAATAAAATTCCCTTCCTGCCCTCACGTATCCCCTCATTTTAAATGACCCCGAAAGCGTCGGAGAAAGCAGAGCTTTGGCGTAGGAGATCCTGGTATCGCTCGATGAGGGGCCGGAGTTCTCTTCTCCGGCATGTTGGGGATCAGGTCATAGAGCAGGCAGCCTTGTCGGAAAAGGGAATGGACGCGGCGCTTGACGGTGCTGGTTCTCAGTTGCCGGTCCATTCCGAGGCTTTCGCCGGCGGCGCCCAAGAGCGTCAGCAGCAGGATGGCGAAGGCGTTGAGGAGCAAGAGGCGGTCGCGGCGTTGCGGATCGTCGATCCTCAGCGCGTTCATGCCCATTCCAAAGCGCAAATCCTTGCTGTCTCGAAAGCTGGGCTCGATGGTCCAGCGTTTGGAATAAAGCTTGATGATCTGCGGCGCGGAGAGCGCGCCGCCGCTGGCGGCCAGATGCCAGGCCTCCTTCATGCCCGCGGCCTTCACGCATACGACCGCCCCAACCCTTTGGCGGGCGGCGGACACTTCGGCGTCGCGCAGTTTTCGCGCTCGCCCGCCCTTGCCGACCCAATCGGCGGCCAACCGGGTTTCGCCATCGGCTGCGCTGACGTGGATGTTGCCGCGAAAGCGGATGACATATTGAAAGCCAAGGCTGCCCAGGAATTCGAATAGTTTGATATCGCCAAAGCCGCGATCGGCCAGAATCGTCGCCGTCACGCCCTCGGGCAGCAGCGCCTTCAGCCGGGACAGGCACAAATCCTCGAAATCGTTGCGCTGGTCCTTCAATTCGTCCTTGTCGACGGTCAGCCAAAGCAGCGGCGTGGCTCTTCCGTGGCGCGTGACGAGATGCAGCGCGAGCGTGGACTGATTGTCGGGATCGAAATCCGTCCAGTCCATCGCCACGACGATGTCGCGCCGCGCTCCAACGACTTCGGGAACCCACGACCCGAACAACTCCCAAGGAGCCACGCCCGCGTTGCTCAGCAGCCGGTCGACCTGCTTGATCGCCGACTTCGCGATCAGTCCGCGCGCCGTCGCCAACGCCTGTCCGATCAGGCTAACCGCGAGAGCCGCCCCCGTCATCACTCCAAGCGTCCCATTCGCCAAAGACAGAATGCGTTTGGCGTGCAGGTCGTCAACAAAGACGCGGCTCACAAATTCATGAACAAAATCAAATCGCTCCTTCGGCGCGCGCATCGCTCTCCCCAACCGGCAGATTCTCCGTCACGCCGCTCGGAAGAATCCCAAATTCGGGCTTTTTAGAGTCACGCAAAAATGAGGGGATTCATGAGCTTCCTGCCGGCACCGCGACCCGTCAGCGCGCCGCCATTATTCTTCCTTTCGCGCCGCGAAAATAGTGAAGCGCCGGCGATTTCAACCTTTCCCGCCGCCACAAGCAAAATGGCGCCGCGCCGCAAGAAACCGGGCGCGATGAAATCCGCGAACATCATCGGGAAAACCCGCGTTCGGGAAAACCCGCTTTCGGGAAAACCCCTTGGCGAAAGGCGTGGGCCGGGAAATATTGGTTCGCCTCTCGCTGGAGCGACGATCGACGCCATGCCCCCTTTTTTCTCGAACGCCCCGAAAACCCACGCGCCCCGCGCGGAAAAGCGCCCCTTTCGCCTTGTCGCGCATGGCGTCGAGCGGATCGACGATTACGCATGGATTCGCGCGAAAAACTGGCGCGAGGCGATTTGCGACCCTGCGGCGCTGCCGCGGGAAATCCGCGCGCTGATCGAGGCGGAAAACGCTTTTTCCGAGGCGGCGCTGCGCGGGCTCGAGCCGCTCGCCGACAAGATCTACGAGGAAATGACCGCGCGCGTCGATGAAACCGATTCGGACCCGCCGGCGCGCGACGGCGACTGGCTCTATTACAGCCGCTTTCGCGCCGGTGGCCAGCATGAGCTGGTCTGCCGCACGCCGGTCGCAGGCGGGCCCGAGCAAATCCTGCTCGACGGCGACGCGCTTGCCGAGGGCAAGGACTTTTTCAGCCTCGGCGACGCCGTCCATTCGCCGGACCACCGCCTGCTCGCCTTCGCCTGCGACGAGCGCGGCAATGAATTGCATCGGGTCTCCTGGCGCGACCTCGCCACGGGCGCATCTAGCGCGGACGTGGTCGAGAACAGCGACGGAACCATCGTCTGGACCAGGGATTCCACCGGCTTTCTCTACACGCGGATGGACGAGGACTTCCGCTCGTCGGAAGTTTTCCTGCATCGCCTCGGCGCCGATCCATCGACCGACCGGCTGATTTTCGCCGAAAAGGACCCCGCCTGGTTCGTCCATCTGCGCGCCGCGCGCGCGCGGAACATGGCGATCGTCAAGGTCAGCGACCACGATTGCGCGGAAAACTGGCTGATCGATCTCGACCGCCCGGAAGCGCCCGCGCGCCTGGTCCTGCCGCGCCGCGCCGGGCTGCGCTATGAGGTCGAGCCCGGCCGCGACCGGCTGTTCATGCGCACCAACGCCGACGGCGCCTTCGACTACAAGCTGGTCAGCGCGCCGCTCGACGCGTTTGCTTCGGGCGAATGGCGCGAGGAGGTTCCCCACCGGCCGGGCCGCATGATTTTCAACGCCTCGGTTTTCGCCGATTACCTCGTGTGGCTGGAGCGCGAGGATTGCGCGCCGCGCCTCTGCGTCAAACATCTCGATGATCGCGGCGAGCGCCGGCTCGATTTCGCCACGCCCTGCCATCATTTGCGCCTGCAGCCCAATTTCGAATTCGAACGGCCGATCCTGCGCTTTGCCTATTCGTCCCTCGCCGAGCCGGAAGAAATCTTCGACTATGACCTCGCCGCGCGCGAAAAAACCCTGGTCAAGCGCCAGAACGTGCCGAGCGGCCACGTTGCTGCCGATTATCAGACCCGGATGGTGTTCGCGCCCGCGCCGGATGGCGAGAAAGTTCCCGTTTCCCTGGTGTGGCGGCGCGACCGCAAGCCCGGCCCCGGCCCGCTCCTGCTCTATGGCTATGGCGCTTATGGCGTCGCCTTGCCGGATTGTTTTGACGAGTCGCGCTTCAGCCTGATCGACCGGGGTTTTATCTACGCCATCGCCCATGTGCGCGGCGGGACCGAAAAAGGCTCGCGCTGGTACGAGGCGGGCAAGCTGGAGCGCAAGGCCAACACATTTTCCGATTTCATCGCCTGCGCCCGCCATCTCTGCGCGCTCGGCCTGACCGAGCCGAAAAAGATCGTCGCCGAGGGCGGCAGCGCCGGCGGCATGCTGATGGGCGCCGTCGCCAATATGGCGCCGGAGCTTTTCGGCGGACTCCTTGCCGAAGTGCCGTTCGTCGATGTCGTCAATACCATTCTTGACGCCAGTCTGCCGCTGACCCCGCCCGAATGGAACGAATGGGGCAATCCGATCGAAGACGCCGGGGCGTTCCGAAGGCTGTTGTCTTTCTCGCCCTATGACAATGTCGCGGCCCAGGCCTATCCGCCGATGCTGATCGAGGCCGGGCTGACCGACCCGCGCGTGACCTATTGGGAGCCGGCGAAATGGGCGCAGCTTCTGCGCGAACGCATGACCGGCGGCGGCCCGATCCTGCTCAAGACCAATATGGAGGCCGGCCATGGCGGGGCGGCGGGCCGCTTCGACGAACTCGAGGAAGCCGCGCTGCGCCAGGCCTTCGCGATCGCCGCGACGGGCGGCGACGTTCAAGTCTAATCACGCGCTGCGCTCGAGGAATCGCTTCAATTCTTCCATCGATTCGAAACGATAGACGCCATGCGGGGTTTCGGCGTCGATCGTGCCGTCGACATACATGGTGTAACGGGCGCCGCTGGCCTCATATTGGCCGAGAATCGCCGGGGTCGAAGGCGGAGCGGGCTCGGCCGGCTCCTCGTGGACGACTTCGGCGGATGGCTCGGGCGCGGGCTCATGCGGCGCCGGAGGCTCGGCCGGCTCAGGCGCGTGCGCCCCGATCTCCGCCCCGATTTCCTGCTGCTCCTGCTCCTCGACCGGTTCCTCGACGGCGTGTTCCCAGCCGTAAACCGCGTTCGGGGCCGGCGGTTCGAAACCAGCCTCCTCGCGCTCCTGCTCGGCCGGAAATTCGTCGGCGGGCGTCTCGTGAGCGAAAGCCTCGGGAGCCATGGCCTCGTCGGCGGCGGCCTCGTGAACGCGGGCCTCCCGGAACAGGGCTTCCTGAGCGGCGACTTCTTCGGCGACCGCCTTTTCGAGCCAGTCCCTGTTCTCGTCCAGGAACTGTTCGGCAGGGGCGGCGTCCGGCTCCGCCACCTGGGCCGCGCCGAAGGCGGCGGCATAGGTTGTGGCGCGCGTCATCCAGGGCCGCGGCGGGGCGCTGAAATCTTCCGCAGCCGGCGCCGGGGCCTGCTCGACGGGGGCGGCTTGCGCCGGAATGGGCGCCTGCTCGGCCACGGCCTCCGCCTCGGCGGCGGGCTCCTGCGGCGCGGACGGCTGGGCGGCGGCGCCACTCTGGCCGGCCTTGGCGAGGAACAACGCCACCTGCGCGGCTGAAGCCGACAAGATCTTCAATTGCCGCAGGATCAGGCCCAGGCCGATCAGGACGAGCCCGGCGCTAAAGGCGATCGTGCCGGAAATCACCATCGACCAGCCGCGTTCGACCTCGATATAGCCATAGCCGTTCCATGCGACGGCAAGACCGATCAGGAAGATGAAGACGCCGAAGACGATGACAGTGCGATCCGCTTTCACGCTGACGAAAACCTTTCTCCGCGAGAGATCGTCAGGGCCGAGACGGCCTCCGAGTCAAGAGTATAAGGGCAATTTGCTTAAAATTGATTCTACCCTTCACGCCGGATTGGCCTATTTTTAAGTCCTTGCGCCCCGGAAACGATCTTTCTACCCTGCCGCCGCGCCGTCTCTCGCCGGCGCATGAAACTTTCAGGAGAGACTAATGTCGTTCGTTCTCGATCCCCTCCCCTACGCCTATGACGCGCTGGCGCCTCATATGTCCGCGGAAACGCTTGAGTTTCATCATGACAAGCATCATGCGGCCTATGTCAACAACGCCAATAATCTCATCAAGGGCACGGAATGGGAAGGCCTGTCGATGGAGCAGGCCATCAAGGGCTCCCACGGCAAGAACCCCGGCGTTTTCAACAATGTCGCCCAGATCTACAACCATGCCGAATTCTGGAAATACCTGAAGCCGAATGGCGGCGGCAAGGTTCCGGGCAAGGTCGAAAAGGCCCTGGTGGATGCCTTCGGCGCGGTGGACAAGGCTCTGGAGGACCTCGCCAACGCCGGCGTCACCCAGTTCGGCTCCGGCTGGGCCTGGCTCCAGGTCAAGGACGGCAAGGTTTCCGTCTCCAAGACCCCCAATGCCGAAAACCCGCTGATCCACGGCGCGACCCCGATTCTCACCGTGGACGTCTGGGAGCACGCCTATTACATCGACTATCGCAACCGTCGTCCCGACTTCATCAAGACGGTCCTCAACCATCTGGTGAACTGGGAATATGTCGAAGCCCAGCTTGAAAAGGCGATGGGCTGATCGAAGCTCACCGGGCCGCCCGATAGCCCGTCTGCGGACGGGCGTCTAAAGACGCCCTATGGGGGGCGGCCCCAAAAGACTTAAAGCGTTTTCCGTTCCTTACGCATCGGAAGAACGCTCTGGCCCATTGTTTCAACGCATATTCTTGTCCAAAAAGTCTGCAACTTTTTGGGAATATGCTCCGGCGCCCCGACGCGACCACTTCCAAATCACGCCCGAATGTCGAAATCGCGGATTTCACTGTTTTTCAAGAGCCGGGCGCCGGATGCGCCGGTCTGCCGCGCCGAGGCCTTCGCCCCGGACCTGCGTTACGACCTCGCGCTGTCGCTGGGGCAGGCCTGCGTCACGCGCTTCCAGAACGACCGCATCCAGCGCGAGCGGCATTTCCACCGCTACCGCCCGGTTTACGGCTTTTTCGATTCCCTTGCGCGCGACCAGGGCCACCAGTGCATGGTCGAGCTGGCAGCGTCGAATTTCGAGCTGAACGCGGAGGACTCCGATCTCAAGAAAGATGATCTGGACCGCTGGCGCGCCTATGCGCCCCGGCTTGGAATGTATTTCATCCATGACTTCAAATTCTCGACCGAAGACAAGGAACGGTGCAGGATCGAGCTGAAACAGAAGGCGCCCAACGCCCTCAAAAAATATTGATACCTTGGCGACAAGTTCATCAATATCCTGCGCGGCGATCACAGAATCCTTCTTGTTTTGACGGATTCCACCCAGATTTCGGCAGATACCGTCGAAGACCTCGCGCGGGCGCTTCGCAACGTGAACAAGAACGTCGATTTTTCGATCCTGCAGGTGGCCTTTTCCGATGTCGGCGGGAACACCATCGACCACCCCGACGTCATCGGGGTCGCCATGGACAATAGCGCGGCAAAAGACTGGACCGGCGTCCACGCCGGTTACGACGAGGCCTTCAGGAATATCTTCATTCGTCAGTCGCTCGACGCCGGAAAATAAAAAAAGCCGGCTTCCTCGCCGCCGTTTATTCGGCGGCGGCTCTGGAATAGCCGAGGCGCTGGTTCAATTCGTCGATCAGTTTTCCAGCCGCTTCCGCGATGACCGTGCCGGGCGGGAAAATGGCTGAAGCTCCAGCCTGGTGGAGCGCCTCAAAATCCTGCGGCGGGATGACGCCGCCGACCACGATCATGATGTCGCCGCGCCCTTCCTTTTCCAGCGCCGCGCGCAATTCCGGCACGAGCGTCAGATGGCCCGCCGCCAGCGACGAAATGCCGACGATATGGACGTCGTTCTCGACCGCCTGGCGCGCCGCCTCCTCGGGCGTGGCGAAAAGCGGCCCGATGTCCACGTCGAAGCCGAGATCGGCGAAGGCCGAGGCGATGACTTTCTGGCCGCGGTCGTGGCCGTCCTGTCCGACCTTGGCGACAAGGATGCGCGGCCGCCGGCCGTCGTTCTCGATAAAGGCTTCGACCTGACGCTGGACTTTGGCGATTGCCGTGGAATTCACGCCGGCCTCCCGCTTGTAAACTCCGGAAATGCTCTTGATCTCGGCGCGATGGCGGCCAAAGACCCGTTCGAGCGCATAGGAAATCTCGCCGACTGTCGCTTTTTTCCGCGCCGCCTCGACCGAGAGCGCGAGCAGATTGGCGCCATTTCTCGCGCCTTCCGTCAAGGCGTCAAGCGCTGCTTGCGTTTCGACCTCGTTGCGCTCGGCGCGCAGCCGCCTCAGTTTTTCGATCTGCTGGGCGCGCACCGCGGCGTTCTCCACTTTCAGCACGTCGATCGGCTTTTCGGTGTCGGGGCGGAATTTGTTGACGCCGATCACCGCCTGCTTGCCGGAATCGATCCGCGCCTGGGTCTTGGCCGCCGCCTCTTCTATGCGCAACTTTGGGATGCCGGCCTCGATGGCTTTCGACATGCCGCCGAGCGCCTCGACCTCCTGGATATGCGCCCAGGCTTTTTGGGTCAGTTCGGCGGTGAGCTTTTCGACATAGTAAGAGCCGCCCCAGGGGTCGATAATCCGGGTCGTGCCCGATTCCTGTTGCAGGAAGAGCTGGGTGTTGCGGGCGATGCGCGCCGAAAAGTCGGTCGGCAGGGCCAAGGCCTCGTCGAGCGCGTTGGTGTGCAGCGACTGGGTGTGCCCCTGCGTCGCCGCCATCGCCTCGATCTGGGTGCGGATGACATTGTTGAACACGTCCTGCGCGGTCAGCGACCAGCCCGAGGTCTGGCTGTGGGTGCGCAAGGGCAGGCTCTTTTCCGATTTCGGATTGAATTTTTTCACGAGGTTCGCCCACAACAGCCGGGCGGCGCGGAGCTTGGCCACCTCCATGAAGAAATTCATGCCGATCGCCCAGAAGAACGACAGGCGCGGCGCGAACTGGTCCACGGTCAGCCCGGCTCCAACGCCGGCGCGCAAATATTCGACGCCGTCCGCCAGAGTATAGGCGAGTTCGAGATCCTGCGTCGCGCCTGCCTCCTGCATGTGATAGCCGGAGATCGAGATCGAGTTGAATTTCGGCATGTGCTGCGAGGTGAAGGCGAAAATGTCGGAAATGATCCGCATCGAATGTTTGGGCGGATAGATATAGGTGTTCCGCACCATGAATTCTTTCAAGATGTCGTTCTGGATCGTGCCGGAGAGTTTTTGGGCCGACACGCCCTGCTCTTCCGCCGCCACGATATAAAGCGCGAGAATTGGCAGGACCGCGCCGTTCATGGTCATCGACACCGACATCTGGTCGAGCGGAATGCCGGAAAACAGCGTCCGCATGTCGTAGATCGAATCGATCGCCACGCCCGCCATGCCGACATCGCCGCCGACGCGGGGATGGTCGGAATCATAGCCGCGATGGGTGGCGAGGTCGAAGGCGACCGACAGGCCCTTTTGGCCCGCCGCGAGATTGCGGCGGTAGAAGGCGTTGGAATCCTCGGCCGTGGAGAAGCCGGCATATTGCCGCACCGTCCAGGGCTGGTTGACATACATGGTCGGGTAAGGCCCGCGTAGAAAAGGCGGGACGCCGGGGAAGGAATCGAGCGCCGGCAGGCCTGCGACATCTTCCGGCCCATAGACGCTCTTGACCGCAATGCCTTCCGGCGTCAGCCAGGGTTTTTGGGGAAAAACCGGCGCAGCGGCGCTCTGGTCTTCCGGCAAGCGGAGAGTCGAGAAATCGGGAATACGGCTCATTCGGGCTTCCAGCGTCCAGATTTTCCGCGCAAGGCGCGGTTTCGTCGCGCCTTTATACGCCCGGCGAAAATGCGGCGCCATTCGCCATCCGTCAGGGGCTAAACGCGGTATTTTTGCTGCGCGGCCGCCATTTTCGGCCGCGCGATTGAAACAAAATCCACGATTTTGCGTTATTTCAGAAATGAGTTAACCTCGGCGGTGTAATCATTGCACCCGCAGGGAACAAGAAGCCGGACGGGAGAGAACATCGCCTGAGGTCTTGCTGTCACGGAGGTCGCCCGCCGACACCCGGACAGTGGATACTTACGATCCCAAGTTGGGAGAAGTCGATGATCTCGCCGCACACCAAATCAGGCACGAAAATCGTTTGCATCAACGCCTCGGGCGTCGGCCCCCATGCGCATATCGACAAGGACGCGGTCTATACCGTCGCAAGAATTGGCCTCGGCGTCCAATGGAACACCGGAAACACCGGCGTCGGCGTGTTCCTCGTCGAGCACGACGAGGCCAATTGCTTCGAACTGTCCAGGTTTCGCTATCTGGACCTGCCGAAAAGCCTGACCTCGCTGCTGAATGTGACGCCCGTTCGGGCGGAAAAGTTCTCGTCGGCTTAGAGCGTTTTCCGACCCTATTGACGCAATCTGCCGAGGGGATTTCGCGCCGTGGCAAGGAGGGTGGCGACAGGTCGCCCAGAAGGGGAGCCACGTTCCGTTCAAGCACGAGACCCTCCCCGGCCGCGTCACGGTTCCGCATCCGAAAAGAGACCTTCCGCTCGGCACATTACGGAGCATCGAAAAGCAGGCCGGGATCAAATTGAGATGAGACGATGCGGCACTATATCGCTTTGAGCCACAAGGACGCCGACAGCGATTTCGGCGTCAGCTTTCCCGATCTTCCCGGTTGCGTTACGGGGCCGGCGCGACGCTCGACGAGGCGCGCGACATGGCCGCCGAGGCTTTGGCCCTGCATCTTGAGGGCTTGGCCGAGGATGGAAACGCCATTCCCGAGCCGTCATCGCTTGAAGCCATCATGACAGAAGCGCAAAACCGCGACGGCGTCGCCATTCTGGTCGCCGCCCCACAGCAAGCGATCAAGGCGGTGCGGATCAACGTGACCCTGCCCGAGGACGTTCTGGCAAAGGTGCACGCCTACGCCGCCGCCAACGGTTTTTCCCGCTCGGGCTTTTTGGCCTATGCCGCCAAGAAAGCGATGGCGGCGTAGCGAAGGGCAGGCGCATTGGCGCGGAATTGGGGAATTCGTATCATGTCACCGTAACCCCCGTAACCCCTACTAAATTTTAGGCTTTAAGCGGCCTAAAGACCGGTGGCGTTTTTAGCCTGAAGCGGGTTCATTTCAGATGTTTCAATATGTCAAATTCGATGTCGAGATTAACAGGCCTGGCGCTCTTGAAAATCTCGAATGGCCAGCACGCGGCGAAGCCGCAGACGAAAGCGGCCTTGGATGCAACCGCGATTACATGGACCTTAGACGGTTGTCCTGGGCGGAGGCAGAGCAGGTTTTTGCAACTGAATCTGGTATAATAGCCAGAATTGAAGCATCACCTGATCCAGATGAAGAGTATGAAATTATAGAAGAAGAGCTATTTGATAGTGGTGATTTATCAGGGCTTGATATTGGTGTTGCTTCGGCCGTTTTCGCGTTATCAGCCGCCGGACTCACGTATCCCCTCATTTTAAATGACCCCGAAAGCGTCGGAGAAAGCAGAGCTTTGGCGTAGGAGATCCTGGTATCGCTCGATGAGGGGCCGGAGTCTCTTCTCCGGCATGTTGGGGATCAGGTCATAGAGCAGGCAGCCTTGTCGGAAAAGGGAATGGACGCGGCGCTTGACGGTGCTGGTTCTCAGTTGCCGGTCCATTCCGAGGCTTTCGCCGGCGGCGCCGAAGAGCGTCAGCAGCAGGATGGCGAAGGCGTTGAGGAGCAAGAGGCGGTCGCGGCGTTGCGGATCGTCGATCCTCAGCGCGTTCATGCCCATTCCAAAGCGCAAATCCTTGCTGTCTCGAAAGCTGGGCTCGATGGTCCAGCGTTTGGAATAAAGCTTGATGATCTGCGGCGCGGAGAGCGCGCCGCCGCTGGCGGCCAGATGCCAGGCCTCCTTCATGCCCGCGGCCTTCACGCATACGACCGCCCCAACCCTTTGGCGGGCGGCGGACACTTCGGCGTCGCGCAGTTTTCGCGCTCGCCCGCCCTTGCCGACCCAATCGGCGGCCAACCGGGTTTCGCCATCGGCTGCGCTGACGTGGATGTTGCCGCGAAAGCGGATGACATATTGAAAGCCAAGGCTGCCCAGGAATTCGAATAGTTTGATATCGCCAAAGCCGCGATCGGCCAGAATCGTCGCCGTCACGCCCTCGGGCAGCAGCGCCTTCAGCCGGGACAGGCACAAATCCTCGAAATCGTTGCGCTGGTCCTTCAATTCGTCCTTGTCGACGGTCAGCCAAAGCAGCGGCGTGGCTCTTCCGTGGCGCGTGACGAGATGCAGCGCGAGCGTGGACTGATTGTCGGGATCGAAATCCGTCCAGTCCATCGCCACGACGATGTCGCGCCGCGCTCCAACGACTTCGGGAACCCACGACCCGAACAACTCCCAAGGAGCCACGCCCGCGTTGCTCAGCAGCCGGTCGACCTGCTTGATCGCCGACTTCGCGATCAGTCCGCGCGCCGTCGCCAACGCCTGTCCGATCAGGCTAACCGCGAGAGCCGCCCCCGTCATCACTCCAAGCGTCCCATTCGCCAAAGACAGAATGCGTTTGGCGTGCAGGTCGTCAACAAAGACGCGGCTCACAAATTCATGAACAAAATCAAATCGCTCCTTCGGCGCGCGCATCGCTCTCCCCAACCGGCAGATTCTCCGTCACGCCGCTCGGAAGAATCCCAAATTCGGGCTTTTTAGAGTCACGCAAAAATGAGGGGATTCATGAGGCCGCCGGATGCATCCCCTTTTCGAGCTGCAATGCTGGGGCGTATGGCGGGAGCCACTACGAACGCCATCCGCTTGTTGCTTTCTTTGCAAAGTCGGAAATTGCCGATGCGATTTTAAGGTGTGTTGAAGAGGCGCAGATTGGTCTCTCCACTCGACAGGGGTTTCTTGTTGCATATGCCGACGACATCAGGGGGCTGCGAAACTTTGCAAAGACATTGATCGCACAAAAGAAACTGTTCCGAAGTCGGCGTAAAACACGCGCAAAGAAATCCCCCGGTTCCTCCGGTTCCGGGCAGCTTCCGCTACTGTGATCGTGAGTTAACCACATCCTAATAATCGCGTTCTATAAAGGTTCTTGATTTTGGCGCCACTTAGGCGCCAGAATTGCGAATCATGAATCAGACCCCTTTTCAAAAGCGCGATTCGCGCGCCAGGCAAAGTCTCCGTCTCGACCCCGAGATTTGGGGCGCGATCGATTCTTTACGCGAGCAGCGCCCAGGCACTGTTTCGCGGAACACGTGGATAACAGAAGCGGTTCTCGAAAAGCTGCTACGAGATCAAGGCACCGCGCTCACACACCGCCGAGTCATTGGAGACCGACGTGGCTGATTTTTACGAATTTTTTGCAGGGGGAGGCATGGTTCGAGCGGGTCTCGGCTCTGACTGGAATTGCCTATTTGCAAACGACTTCGATCACAAAAAGAGCTCGGTCTACAAATTAAATTGGGGGGAAGAGGTCCTCAAAACAGCCGATGTTCGGACTGTCACGCCGCAACATTTACCTGGAGAGGCCGATCTTGCATGGGCCTCCTTCCCTTGCCAGGATCTCTCGCTTGCGGGTGGTGGCGCCGGTCTCAAAGGCGATCGGTCCGGTACCTTTTGGCCCTTTTGGAGCTTGATGAAAAAGCTGATTGCGGAGGATCGGGCTCCTCGGATTATCGCCTTGGAAAATGTGTGCGGCACGCTGACCTCGCACGAGGGCAAAGATTTTGCCGCAATATGCGCAACGTTCGAACAAGCCGATTATACGTTTGGCGCGCTAGTCATCGATGCCGCACTTTTCGTTCCTCAATCGCGCCCTCGCCTCTTCATCATCGGTGTCCGAAACGACATCGCCATACCGGCCGGCCTTACGCAAACTGAGCCATCACCACTATGGCATTCAAAAGGCTTGCTCGCGGCCCACGACAAAACCCCGTTGAAAGCGCGGCGCGATTGGGTGTGGTGGTCTTTGCCCACCCCTCCGAAACGCAATTATTCGTTCGCCGACCTCATTCAAGATAAGCCGACCGACGTGCAATGGCATACAGTGGCCGAGACCCGTCAGCTGCTCGCCAAGATGAGCGACGTCAATCTCGCTAAAGTTGAAGCTGCGAAGCAGGACGGCCGTCGTCTCGTGGGGGCGATCTATAAGCGCACACGGCTTGACGAGGACGGCTTCAAAGTCCAACGCGCCGAGGTTCGCTTTGATGATGTCGCCGGCTGTCTGCGCACGCCGGCAGGGGGTTCAAGTCGTCAAAGTATTCTCGTCGTCGAAGGCGAACGCGTACGCTCGCGTTTGATATCAGGACGTGAAACGGCTCGTTTGATGGGCCTTCCTGAATATTATGAACTTCCTAGAAATTATAATGAAGCCTATCATCTCACAGGAGATGGTGTCGTGGTGCATGTAGTTAGGTACCTGGCCGGGCATATTTTTGAGCCAATCTTATCTGGAGGGGCTCAAAATGCCCAAGTTGCTGCATGAATGTAATCCAATGTGAACAAAATATTGCCCTTCGTGAACAGATTGAGCAATACGCTGAAGTGCTTAAAGTCGAGGCTCATAAACTTGGAGCGCATGGGCTTACCGAACAGGAGTTTTACAATAGTGGCCTCTTTCGGGGAGCCATTGAACGCATCCGCGGTCAATTTTCTGCGACCATGCGAGACAAAAGGGACTTTGTAAGACACATCCTTAATCATATGCAGGATCGATCCTTTATTGTTGATTGGGATTCTGCCGGCGATGCAAACCGCCACGATTATTCAGTTCGTCTTCCATCCGGAAGAATTGCGGTTATTGAACTCAAAGGATGTCTTGACGGAAATAACACAAATATTTTTGAGCGCCCTCCGCATGCCCATGAATTTATTATTTGGAGCGTCTGCACAAATCCTGGTGCTGATCCTCGCCATAATGCATGGTCTGGTATTCATACGCGCCTTAGCGCAGAGATTATCTCTCGTGCGCAACGCGTGGATGGATTGCTCGTTTGGGATATGGTTTGCGGGACAATCGGCCGCCCTTGTCCCAAAGTGGTCGCCGATCCGACGCGCATCACTACGTTAGGCCCTTTTAAACTGCCGCCGCCGTGCATCTACCTTTTTCCAGCGACAATTCCAAGTCCGCGCAACAATCCTCATCCAGCAGCGCAATCCCTTTCCGATGTCCAGTTATTGGACACTTTTTATCAGTGCTTTGGTGGTGCGCCGGAAGAGGTCAATGAGGTAACCTTCGAAGTTCACCATAGAGGCGTCGATACGGTCCGCTCGACGCGGGTCAAAAGAAACGGCGTCGTGCAGAGGGAATCAGGCCCTACCCCTATTCAGCGCTCGTGAGCCGGCTCAAGTAGGCCGCCCTGCCCTTGCGGGCCCGCGCCCTTGATTAGCTTTCATAAAATCGTCCAAGAACTCGGGGTTACGCGGGGTTACGGGAGTTACGGGGACATGAGACTATTTCCCTTAATGCAACCCCCGGCAGACACCGGTCGGCTTCCGCCTCTGCCCCCCGTCCCGCGTCAACTTTTGCCCAATACCCGCCCAAAAACCCGCCGCACCCCCTTCCGCGTCTCCGCCAGCTCCCGCTCCAGCAAGGCGACGTCCGGCAGGCCGGCGGCGGCGGCGATGCGGCGTTTGACGCCTTCCGCCGCCTTGCGCGGGTCGGCATCCTCGCCGAGCGCCAAACGCAGCCATTGCGTCACCTTTGTGTAGAGCGCCAGGGCGTTGAGCAGGAATTCCGTGGTTTCCGGGTCGAGAAGTCCGGCCTTTCCGGCTTCGGCAAGAATGTCCGCCGTCGCGGTCTGGCGCAGGCCCAAAAACTCGGCGCCGAAGCCCAGCGCCAGAAATTGCGCGATGAACTCCACATCGAGCAGGCCGCCCGAAGCGAGTTTCAAATTCCAGGAATGGTCCTCGCCCTTCTCCTTCGCGATCAGGACGCGCATGTCGCGCGCCGCCTGCGCCAGCTCCTTCCGGTCGCGCGGGCGGAAAAGATTGTCCTCGATGGTCAGCACGGCTTCGGCGGCGAGGCTTTCGGCGCCGGCGACCGGGCGGGCGCGGGTCAGCGCCATATGTTCCCAGATTTCGGCCTCAGAAGCCTGATAGGCGCGGAAGGAGGCATATTGCGTCGCCAGCGGCCCCTGCCGGCCGGAAGGCCGCAGCCGCATGTCCACGTCAAACAGCTTGCCGCGCCGCGTCGGCGCCGTCAGGGCCGCGATCAGGCGCTGGGTGAGCCGGGTGTAATAGATCGTGGCGTGCAGCGGCCTGCCGCCATCGGATTCAGGGCGCGCCGAATCGAAATCGTAGAGCAGCACCAGATCGAGGTCGGAGGTCGCGGTCATCTCCCTTGATCCGAGCTTGCCCAGGCCCAGCACGACGCAGCGCCCGTTGACGATCACGCCGTGTTCGGCGGCGAAGTGCTTTTCCACCCGCGCAAAACAGGCGCGGACGATCGCTTCGGCCAGCGCCGAAAAACCGCGCGCCGCCTGGTCCGGTTCGATCGACCCGGCGAAAAGGCGCAGGCCGATCAAAAAGTTTTCTTCGCCGGCGAAAACCCGCGCGGCGTCGAGAAAGCCCTCGAAGTTTGAATCCGCGTCGCGGAAAGGAGCGAGCCGCGCGGAAAAATCCGCGACCTCCATCGGCGCGGCGGCGACGCCCCGGTCGATGGCGGCGTCGAGCACATGGGGCGATTGCGCGATGACTTGCGCGAGGCGCGGCGCGCCGCCGAGAATGTCGGCGAAAAGCTCCAGCATCGCCTCATGCGATTTGAGCAAGGCGAACAATTCCGTCGCCGCCGGCATGAGCGCCAGAGCGGCGTCGAGCGCCGCGAGGCCGGAATCGGCGTCGCCCGACCGGGAAAAGGCTTCGAGCAGCGCCGGGACCAGTTCGGTGAGCGCCTCGCGGGCGCGGGGCCCGCGCACCGCCGGGCGGCGCCCGAAATGCCAGCCGCGCACTGTTTCCGCCGCGAGCGCCGGTTCGCGAAAACCCATGTCGCGCAAGGTTTCAAGCGTCTCCGGGTCGTCCGCCGCGCCGGTGAAGACGAGATTTCCGGCGCGCGAATCGAGCCCCGGCGCATGTTCGAACAGGCGCGCATAATGTTTTTCCACCGCGCGGAAATGGTGCAACAGATCGCGGGAGAAACCGGCTGTGCCGGCGTAGCCGCAGAAGCGCGCGAAATTTTTCAAGCTCGCGTCGTCCTCGGGCAGGCGCTGGGTCTGCTGGTCGTCCACCATTTGCAGGCGGTGCTCGACCGCGCGCAGGTACAGATAGGCGGCGGAAAGGTCGTCGGCGGCCTGTTGCGTGATCCAATTGTCGGCGAAAAGCTGGCGCAGCGTGTCGAGCGTGCGGGAGCCGCGCAACTGCCTGCGGCGGCCGCCAAAAATCAACTGCTGGGTCTGGACGAAAAATTCGATCTCGCGGATGCCGCCGCGCCCGAGTTTTATGTCATGGCCGGCGACCGCGATCTCGGCATGGCCCTTGGCGGCGTGGATCTGGCGCTTCATCGCATGGATGTCGGCGATGGTCGCGTAATCGAAATATTTGCGCCAGATGAAGGCGGCCATTTCATCGAGGAAATCGAAGCCCAGCGCAAGGTCGCCCGCCACCGGCCGCGCCTTGATCATGGCGGCGCGCTCCCAGTTCTGACCCAGGGTCTCGTAATAATGCCGCGCGGCGTCGAGCGAGACGGCGGGCGCGGTCGAGCCGGGGTCGGGGCGCAGGCGCAGATCGACGCGCAGGACATAGCCGTCGCCGGTGCGCTCCTGAAGAAGCTTCACCACATGCTGGGTCAGGCGCAGCGAATTGGCTTTTGGCCCCGGCCCGGCGGCGAGGACAGGCGAGCGCAGGTCATAGAAAACGACGAGATCGACATCGGAGGAATAATTCAGCTCCTCCGCGCCATGTTTCCCAAGGGCGAGAATGACGAGGCCGCAATCGCGCTCGGGCTCGTGCGGATCGGCGAGCGCGAGTTTGTCGGCGGAAAGGCGCAGGGCGACGCGCAAAGCCGCGACGACGAAACCATCCGCCGCCCGCGACAAGGCCCCGGTCGCCGCGACCACGTCATATTCCCCCAAAAGATCGGCCAGGGCGACGATCAGCGCCACGTCCTGCTTGGCCCGGCGCAACAGGCTCATGGCTTGGGCTTCCGAGCAGTCGGACGCGTGGCAGGCCGAAAGGCGGCGCAGGGCGGCGTCGAGCGCCTCGTCGGGCTTTTTCTGGCGGATGCGCAGCAGCCGCGCCGGATCGCGCCGCGCCAGCCCCCATAAAAAGGGCGATTGATCGGCGATCCCGGCCAGAACCTGTTCGAGCTTCGGCCAGTCCGGCAAGGCGCGCAAGGCGGCGGCTTTTTCCTCGCCCGCCTGCCCGAGAAATTCGGCGACCCGCGCGCGGGCGGCGCCGAGCTTCGCCGGGCGCGGAATCGACAGCGCGCTGGTCGTCATGACATGCTTTTCTCCCTGCGGAGCGGCAGCGACAAGACGACGCGCAGGCCCGGCGCATTGTCCTCGACGCGCAACACGCCGTCATGGAGATGGGCGACGGCGGCGGCGAGCGACAGGCCGAGGCCCGAGCCGGGCCGGCTGCGCGAGGTCTCCAGCCGCACGAAACGGTCCAGCACCCGCTCGCGCTCCGGCGCGGGTATGCCCGGCCCATGATCGCCGACCGCGATTTCGATCCTGTCGCCGACCTTTTCAGCTTTCACGGAAACCTCCGCCGTTTCGCCCGGAACCTCCGGCGCGCCATATTTGAGGGCGTTGTCGATCAGATTGGCCAATGCGAGGCCGATCAATTCGCGCTGGCCGCGGATCGGCGCCGGCGCCGGCGCCTCGACCCGCAAGGCGATCCCCACTTCTTCCGCTGCGGGCTCATAAAGCTCGGCCATGTCGCGCGCGAGTTCGGCGGCGTCGAGATCGCTGAAATCTTCGCGCGAGGCCTGCAATTCCGCCCGCGCGATCATCAGCAGGGCGTTGAAGATGCGGATCAGCCCGTCGGCCTCCTCGATCACCTGCTCCAGCGCGGCGCGGGCGCCGTCTTCGCCGGTTTCAAGCTGCAGGGCCTGCTCGGCGTTGTTGCGCAGCCGTGTCAGGGGCGTGCGCAGGTCGTGGGCGATATTGTCGGAAACCTGCCTGATCCCCTCCATCAGCCGAGCGATGCGGTCGAGCATGGCGTTGAGATTGCGCGCCAGCCGGTCGAGTTCGTCGTCGGCCCCCGAGAGCGGCAGGCGGCCGGTCAGATCGCCCTGCAGAAAATTCGCGGCCTTGGCCCTCATCGCGTCCACCCGCTGCAACAGACGCCGTGCGACGAACAGACCGCCAAAAGTCGCGATGCCGAGCAGCCACAGCAGCGAAGTGAACAAGGCCGATCCCAGAATGCGCCGCAGCCTTTCGCGGTCTTCGAGGTCGTGGCCGATCAGCAGGCGGAAATGACCCGGCAAGGTGAAAACCCGGGCGAGGGCGTGGCGTTCGACATTGGGCTCGCCGAGGCGCTCATAGTCGAGCTCCACCGCCGTCTTCTGATCGAGCACGCCGGCCGGCAGCTGGAGCACATTGCCGGCGACCGCGACGCCATTGGGCGCGGCGACCAGGTAGATCGAAGCCCCCGGCGCGCGCGAGCGGCGCTGCACCACGGCGACGAGCTGGGTCAGGCCGCCGGTCTCATATTGATCGGCGAGTCCCTTGATCTCGGCGTCGATGGTCTGGCGGGTCTGGTCGTTGATCAGGTCGCGGATATTCTCGCCGACCCGCCCCATCACCAGAGTGAAGCCGAGGCCGACGATGACGAAATAGGCGATGGCCAGCTTGAAGGCGGTGGCCCCGAACAGCCGCCGCCAGCCAAGGAATCTCCGCCAGCTGCGCCAGCCCCGCCACCGCTCCGCCCGCCCCATCCCGTTCCAGCCCTCGACCGCTTCCGTCGCGCCTATCCTGGGCAGGATCGGCCAAGCCGGCGCGCGGGGCAAGTTACCGATTATCCACTCCCGGCATGAATCCGACAAGCAGCGCGGGGCGGCGGAAATCCGGCCTGTGGAGGACCGCGAATCCATCGCATTTGAAACGTGGCGTTAACCGTGCGGATAGCATGGTCGCGGTTGCGACGCCGTCGTCGAATTCCGGGATTCGTCCGGCGGCGTCGCTTCAGTGTTTTCAAGGTGAAGCGTTCATGTTGATGACCCTCGACCATTGGCTCGCGCGATTCTTTGGCGCGGGCCGGCGCGCCGACCGTGCGGCGCCCCTTGCGCAGCGCGCCTCCTTCGGCCTCGACGGCGTGGAAATGCGCCAGATCGACGGCGAGTTCGCCCCGCCGGAATGGGACGATGACGAGGCGAATTCGCCCTATCGCCCGTACGTCCGCCGGCCCCGCGCGGTCCTGCTCGACCCCCCTTCCGCCGCGCCGCCGCAGGGCTTCGCCAGGCCCGAGGTTTTCGCGCCCGCCGCCAGGCCAGCGCCGTTCGTCACGCCGCCCTCGCCGACCGCATTCGCTTTCGCGGACGCACGCGCCCGGCTTGAAGCCGAAGCGGCCCTGAGATCCCGCGCGATTCTCGCCGCCGCCCAACAGGCGTGGGTCCCGGAGCCGGAGCCGGCGCCGCAGTTCCAGTCCGATGTCGTCACCGAGACGACCAGCGAACCCGGCGCGCCGCAATTCTACCGCGCCGACCGGCCGCATGTCCGCTTCACCCGCACGCCGGAATCCTCGATCGCCCGCCGCATGGCCGAAGAGGAGGTCCAGCGCCGCACCGCCGAAGAGGAAGCCCGCCGCATCGAGGAAGAAACCCGCCTCAAGGCCGAAGAAACCGCCCGCAGCCTGGAGGAGGCCCGCCTCGCCCAAGCCCACGCCCTGAACCCGCACGCCATGAAACATGCGGCCAACGACACGAACGCCAAGACCAAGCCGCGGGTGCGCTTCGCCCGCACGCCCGACCCCCCGCTTCCCGACCGCAGGAGCGAGGCGCCGGTCCAGCCGCCGCCTGCGCCCCTCCCCGCTTTCGGCGCTTTCGCGAGCATGGGCGCGCGCTTTTCCTTCAGCGTCGGCTTCGGCGGCTTTGCGGCTGGCCCCGCGGCCCCCGCGCCGGCGCCGGTGGAGGCGGCCCCTTTGGAGGCGGCCCCTTTGGAGGCGGCCCCTGTCGAGGCGGCGGAAAAGCCGCCGAAAATTCGCCTTCGGGTCAAGGCGGTCGCCACGCCAAGGGACCCGGAGCCGGAGCCCGAGCCCGTCCCCGCGCCGCCGCCGCCCATGCCCGCCGAGCCTGCCCGCGCCATCAAGCGCGTCAAGACCCCGGCCGGCGGCTTCCTCCAGAAACTCGATGCGCCCGCCGCCGCATATGATCCCTTCGCGCTCGACATGCTGGCGCCGCCGCCGCATCGCCACGAGGAAGGCCAGCCGGACGACGAACTGGAGGTCAACGCCGACGCGCTCGAAAAAACGCTGGAGGATTTTGGCGTGCGCGGCGATGTGCTCAACGCCCATCCCGGCCCTGTGGTGACGCTTTACGAATTCGAGCCGGCGCCGGGGATCAAATCGTCGCGGGTGATCGGGCTTTCGGACGATATCGCACGCTCGATGTCGGCGGTTTCGGCCCGCGTCGCCGTGGTGCCGGGACGCAACGCCATCGGGATCGAACTGCCCAACCCGCGCCGCGAAACCGTTTTTTTGCGCGAGCTGCTCGCCTCGCCCGATTTCCTCGAGACCCGCCACAAGCTCGCCATCGCCTTGGGCAAGACCATCGGCGGCGAGCCGGTGATCGTCGATCTCGCCAAAATGCCCCATCTGCTGGTCGCCGGCACCACCGGATCGGGCAAGTCGGTCGCCATCAACACCATGATCCTGTCGCTGCTTTACAAGCACAAGCCGCAGGACTGCCGCCTGATCATGGTCGATCCCAAAATGCTCGAGCTGTCCGTCTATGACGGCGTCCCGCACCTGCTGACCCCCGTCGTCACCGACCCCAAAAAGGCGGTCGTCGCCCTCAAATGGGCGGTGCGCGAGATGGAGGACCGCTACAAGAAAATGTCCAAGCTCGGCGTGCGCAACATCGACGGTTTTAACGCCCGCGTCATGGAGGCGCGCGAAAAAGGCGAGATCATCTCGCGCACGGTGCAGACCGGCTTCGACCGCGAGACCGGCGAGGCGATCTACGAGCAGGAGCAGATGGACCTCTCGGTCCTGCCCTATATCGTGGTCGTCGTCGATGAAATGGCCGACCTGATGATGGTCGCCGGCAAGGAGATCGAGGGCGCGATCCAGCGCCTGGCGCAGATGGCGCGCGCCGCCGGCATCCATCTGATCATGGCGACGCAGAGGCCGTCGGTCGATGTGATCACCGGCACAATAAAAGCCAATTTCCCGACCCGCGTCTCGTTCCAGGTGACTTCAAAAATCGACAGCCGCACCATTTTGGGCGAGATGGGCGCGGAGCAGCTCTTGGGCCAGGGCGACATGCTCTATATGGCCGGCGGCGGCCGGATTTCGCGGGTGCACGGGCCGTTCGTCTCGGATGTCGAGGTCGAAAAAGTGGTGGCGCATCTGAAGATGCAGGGCCAGCCGGAATATCTCGACGCGGTGACGGTCGAGGACGAATCGGACGACGACGAGGCGGAGGCCGCAGGCTTTGCCGGCGACGACGAAGGCGGCGACCTGTTCGACCGCGCGGTGGCGATCGTGCTGCGCGACAAGAAATGCTCGACTTCTTATGTCCAGCGCCGGCTGTCGGTCGGCTACAACAAGGCGGCGAGCCTCGTCGAACGCATGGAGAAGGAAGGCGTGGTCGGCCCCGCCAACCACGCCGGGAAACGCCAAATTTTGGTGGGGGGCGGCATCGACCGGGGAGCGTTCGACGGAGAGTGACATTCCCCAATCGCGCAATGACGATTGGCGGCGCCACTTGAACTCGCAAAATGCCTGACCTAAGCTCCAGCTTGCATGGAGCGCGCGGGGAAATTCTTTGGCGATCCACGCTTTAGCGCTTGCCGACAATTCTGCGGAGAATGCATCGTGAGTTTGATCTCGTATGGCTATCTGTGTAGCGACGTCCGGAATCCGAACAGCCGTTTCATCAGGATCGACGAAGCCCGGTTGCGGGAAGCGCTGCGCGACTTGCTGCCACTGATCGAAGTCGACGAAAAATGGTATCTTGAATCCAACAGCGACGTTCGCGTCGCGTTCAGGCAGGGAAAATTCGCCTCCGCGCGCGAGCATTATCTCAATTCGGGTTATTTCGAAGACCGGCTGCCGCGCCCGATCAAAGTGGACGCGGAGTGGTACATCAAGACCTACCCTGACGTCGCCGAAGCCATTCGCAACAAGAAATGCGAATCCGCCCAGGAGCATTTCGAAAAGAATGGCTTCAAGGAGGGCAGGATGGCCTTCGCGGACTGGTCCCTGATTCCCCGCGCCGCGAAAAAGTCTGAGGAAGGGCAGAGCAGCTAGCGCATTTCCTCGCCGCCGGTTCATGCGCGCAACTGGCGCGAAAGCCCGGCGCGTGTTAGCCGGAAGGCATGACCGAGCCGCCGAAATTCGCCGCCGTCACGACCCTGGAAGAGCTTGCCGGCCTGTTGCGCCGCAACGACAGGCTGATGGGGATCGACCTGGGCACGAAAACCATCGGCCTCGCTTTGTCCGATGTCGAGCGCCGCCTCGCCACGCCGCTGGAGACCATCAAGCGCGTCAAATTTACGCCGGATGTCGAAAGAATGCTGGCGCTCGCCGACCATCACGGGGTTGCCGCTTTCGTCATCGGCCTGCCGCTCAACATGAACGGCACGGAAGGCCCACGCGCGCAATCGACCCGCGCCTTTGTCAGGCAAACCGCGCCCCTGGCGCGGCGTCCCTTCGTGTTCTGGGACGAACGGCTCTCGACCGCCGCGGTCACCCGCGAACTGATCGCCCAGGACGTGTCGCGTGGAAAACGCGCGGAAGTTGTGGACCGGATGGCGGCGGCTTATATCCTGCAGGGCGCGCTGGACCGCCTCAGCCGGCTCGGATGAGGGATTTGAGGGTCAATGCAACTGAACAACGAATCGCGCTCTTTGACCCAACGCAATGTTTGATATAGACTTATTCGGGTCACCCTATTGCGTGATGCGCTTGTCTGAGATTAGGTCGGTGTGGCTTACCGCAGCAAAACACGGTAAACCACGAGCTTGACGTCACGACTTTGGGTTGTGCAAACGAACGACATCAACTGGTTGTCAGTCCCGGCGTCTCCGAAACCCTCCGAGCCATTCACGCTCGTTCGATTGAAGCCATAGTCATGAAATCGAAAAACGCTGAAATTGACGCCGAAGGCGCCGGCCAACATGAAACCTTTGAGGGACCCTCCGGCTCCGCGCGCGGCGCCAACGACGTCCCTATGGAGGAGGATTTTAGCTACGACATCGACGATGACGCCGGGGCCGCCGCCGATGAAATCGCCGCCGGAGGGATAGAAGACACCGCCCGCTATATCGCCGAAATGGTCGCGTCCCTCGCCGCGATGGCGCGCGAGGCCAGGCTCGATCTGCTCAATTATCTGCTCGACATGGCTCATGTCGAAGCCGAGTTGCAGGCGCGGCGAAGCGAAGCCCCCGACGAAGAAGCCTGATCATCCGATCAGCGCCACGCGGTCGCCGCCCTGCCGCTCGATCCGGCCTTCGATCTCCAGCTCCTGCACAGCCAGCCTTATGTCCGGGATCGAACAGCCGCAGGCGCGGGCGAGATCGTCCACCGCGACCGGCGCCGGCCCGAGCAGGCGGATGATTTTTTCCCGCGCGCCTTCCTCTTCCCCCGTTTCGGGCGCATGAGGCTCGCCCGGCGCGAAATCCTCGTCCTCGAAGACGAAAGGCGCGACCGGAGCACGGGCGACTGGCTCCTGGGCTTCCGCCCAATCCCATTCGTCCCACAGCTTTCCGTCATAGGGCGCGGGCTCCGGCTCGAACAGCAGATCGTAACTCATGGCGCCGCGCGCGGCCAAAGGCGCGACCGCGTCGATGACGTCCTGCGCGCGCGTGCAGAGCAGCGCGCCGTCGCGGATCAGGTCGTTGGTCCCTTCCGCGCGCGGATCG
This sequence comes from uncultured Pseudomonadota bacterium, assembly GCA_963703385.1. GTDB lineage: Bacteria > Pseudomonadota > Alphaproteobacteria > Rhizobiales > Beijerinckiaceae > Rhodoblastus. The sequence continues at coordinate 816,631 of OY969816.1, read as the reverse complement.
AGCGGCGAGCCGGGCACGGCCAAAACCTCGCGATTCTGCGTTAAAGCGAAACGCGCGGTGATCAGCGAGCCCGAGCGCCGCGCCGCTTCGACCACCACCGTCGCCAGCGACAAGCCGGAGACGATGCGGTTGCGGCGGGGAAAGTCGCGGCCGCGCGGCTCATAGCCGAAGGGCATTTCCGAAATCACCGCGCCGCGCGCGGCCATTTCCTCCAGAAGCGCCAGATTCTCCGGAGGATAGGGCCGGTCCAGCCCGCCCGCCAGCACGCCGACGGCGCCGCTCGCCAGCGAGGATCTATGCGCGGCGCCGTCGATCCCGCGCGCCAGGCCCGAAACCACGACATAGCCCGCAGCGCCCAGGCCCAAAGCCAGCCTCTCGGTCATGGCGAGCCCGGCGGCCGACGCATTGCGCGAGCCGACCAGCGCCACCATCGGCTTGCGCAGCAGTTCCGCGTCGCCGCGCACGGCGATCAGCGGCGGGGCCGAGTCGATCGCCCGCAGGCCGGGCGGATAATCGGGTTCGGGCAAAGCGATGAACCGCGCGGAAAACTTTTGCGCCTGCTCCCATTCGCGCATGACCTTTTCCCGCGAGGCGAGCGTCACCGGACGGCCCTTGCCCTGGCGGATCAGGTCGGGGAGCGCGCGCAAGGCCGCGCCGGCGTCGCCATAGCGCTGCATGAGGGCGCCGAAGGTGCGCGGGCCGATGTTCTCGCAACGGACGAGCTGCAGCCAGTCGAGCTTTTCCTCGTCTGTAAGCCGCCTCGCCTTCATTTCTTCTGGCCGATCTTGCCTTCGGTCCCCGCGAGAAGCCGGGCGATATTGTCCTTGTGCTTGACCCACAGGATCGCGGTCATGACCGCGAGCAGCGCGGCATGGGCGGGAAGCCCCAGAAACCACAGCACGAGGGGCGACAGGGCGCTGGCGATGAGCGCCGAAAGCGACGAAGTGCGCCAGAGAACGGCGGCCGAGAGCCAGATCGCGATGAAGGCGAGGCCCGCGGGCCAGGCGAAGCCGAACAGGCAGCCCACAAAGGTCGCGACGCCCTTGCCGCCCTTGAACTTCAGCCAGACCGGAAAAATATGGCCGAGGAAGGCGGCGAAACCCGCGATCGCCCCCGCCTCCGGCGCGCAGCGGGCCATGATCAGCACCGCCGCCGTCCCTTTCAACCCATCCAAAGCCAAGGTCGCGGCGGCGATGTCCTTGCGTCCGGTGCGCAGCACATTGGTCGCGCCGATATTGCCCGAGCCGATCGCGCGCACGTCGCCCAGCCCCGCCATTTTTGTGAGCAGCAGGCCGAAGGGAATCGAGCCGAGGCCATAGCCAACGAGGACAGAGGCGAGCAGGAGCGGCAGCGGGATCATGCGCGCTCCATCGGCGCGCCGACGCGATGGACGACATGGCCGGCGACCATGGTCGCCTTGACCACGCCCTGCAATTTCGCTTCGTCGAAGGGCGTGTTCTTGCAACGCGAGCGCAGGTCGTCCTTGTTGAGCACGAAAGGCTCGTCGGGGTCGAAACGAATGAGATCGGCCGGCGCGCCACGCTTCAGCCGCCCCTGCTCCAGCCGCAAAATGTCGGCGGGACGGGTGGTCATGGCGCGCAGCAGATTGGCGAGCGGCAGATCGCCGGAATGGACCAGCCGGAGGCCCGCGGCGAGCAGGGTTTCCAGGCCCACGGCGCCGAAATCGGCCTCGCCGAAGGGCAGGCGTTTGGTCTCGACGTCCTGGGGATTATGGTCGGTGAAAATCACGTCGATCAGGCCGCTGGCGACCGCCTCGACCAAAGCCAGCCGCTCGTCCTCGCGCCGCAGCGGCGGCTTGAGTTTCAAAAAAGTGCGGTAGGAGCCGATGTCGTTCTCGTTCAGCGTCAGATGGTTGATGGTGACGCCGCAGGAAACGTCGAGGCCCTCTGCCTTGGCCTTGGCGATGACGTCGAGCGCCAGAGTGGTGGAAATCGGCGCGGCGCAATAGCGCGCGCCGGTCATCCGCGCCAGCCTGATGTCGCGGTCGAGCGCGATGGCCTCGGCCTCGCGCGGCACGCCGGACAGGCCGAGCCTTGTCGCCAATTCGCCTGCGTTCATCACGCCCGAGCCGGCGAGGTCGCGGTCTTCCGGGAAATGCACGATCAGCGCGTCAAAGTCTCGCGCGTAAGTCATGGCGCGGCGCAGGGTCTGGCTGTTGCGGATCGAGCGCGAGCCGTCGGTGAAGGCCACCGCGCCCGCCTCGCGCAACAGGCCGAATTCGGAAATTTCCTGGCCCTCCAGCGCCTTGGAGATCGCGGCGCTGGGCAGCACCCGCACCCGGCCGTGGTCGCGCGCGCGGCGTTTTAAGAAATCGACCACGGCGGGGTCGTCCACCGGAGGATGGGTTTCGGGACTGGCGACCAGAGTGGTGACCCCGCCGGCGGCGGCCGCGGCGGTGGCGGTGGCGATGGATTCGCGATGTTCGGCGCCCGGCTCGCCGACAAAGGCGCGCAGGTCGATCAGGCCCGGACAGACGACATCGCCGCCGCATTCGATCAAAGCGACCTCGGCAGGCAGCGCGCCGCCGCTGACGCCAGCGCCGAAATCCTTGATCCGCCCGTCCTCGACCAGAACGCCGCCGCGCGTCTCGGCCCCGCTTTCGGGATCGATCAGGCGGGCGTTGACGAAAGCCACCGGCGGATGGGACTTGATCTGCACCATGGCTTTCGATAGCGCGCGGCGCCTTTTTGGGCAATCGGTCGTTGAAGGCTGGCGCGCGGATTATTGATTTTGTCGGGCGATTTCCCCACCCGGCTCGCCATAGCCCGTCGATAGACGGGCGTCTCGCGACGCCCTACTGCTCGCCACCCTCCCCATGAAGGGGAGGGATTGGGGCGTCATCCCTCCCCTTCATGGGGAGGGTGGCCGCGAAGCGGCCGGGTGGGGGCGCCCCGCCGGGTGGGGGCCGCTCCATCGCCCGCGCGAAAATCGTCTCGATCACGCCGTTCAAACTGGAGTCCACCTCGGCGTTCCAAAAACGCAGGGTCAAAAAGCCTTCCGAAGCGAACAGAGCGTCCCGTCGCCCATCGTGCCCGACCTGCGCGCCGTCGCCATGTTGCGATCCGTCGATCTCGACGATCAGTTTGCGGCTGAAACAGACAAAATCCAGAATATATCCCCGGAGCGGCGCCTGACGCCGGAAATGCAGGCCCTGGGGACGCAAGAGTCGCAATTGCGACCAGACTTTGACTTCCTGCGGCGTCATGCTTTGCCGCAAACGCCGCGCGCGTTCGTCCGCCATGCGATTTTGCCTCGAACCCCACCCGGCCGCTTCGCGGCCACCCTCCCCATAAAGGGGAGGGATAAGGCCGCACGCCATCCCTCACCTGAAAATCCCTCCCCCTTGTGGGGAGGGTGGCCGCCGAAAGGCGGCCGGGTGGGGGCGGCCGCGCCCTCTTCCGCTCTGCTTGCGCCGGCTGGCCTTCCCTGTTAGCTTTTCGCCTTCGAGCCATGGGGTGCTGCGCTCGCTTTCGAGCGGCGGCTGAGATCATACCCATCGACCTGATCTGGATAATGCCAGCGCAGGGAAGGCGGGCGGCGGGGCCGCGTCTCTTTCTTGCGGACCAATCTTGCAAGCACGGGAGAGCGCGATGAACGTCCATTCCAAAACCGCCGGCAGGCCGGAAAGCGTCACCACCGGCCCGATCCCCGGCTCGCGCAAAATTTATCTCGGGCCCGCCTGCGCGGAAAACATGCGCGTGCCGGTTCGCGAAATTCCGCTCGATCCGTCGTCAGGCGAGGCGCCGTTGCGCGTCTATGACCCCTCCGGCCCCTATACCGAAGTTAATCCGCATATCGATCTCGCCGCCGGTCTGCCGCCAGTGCGCGAAAGCTGGGTCGCCGGACGCTCCGGGCTCGAAACCTATGCCGGCCGGGCGGTAACGCCCGAGGATAATGGCCATGTCTCGGGCGACGCTCTGGTCGCGCCCTGCCCCGCCCAGCGCATTTTGCGGCGCGGTCGCGATGGCGGATTGGTCACCCAATATGAATTCGCCCGCGCCGGGATCATCACCGAAGAGATGATCTTTTGTGCCCATCGCGAAAATCTCGGCCGCGAGGCGGCGCTCGCCGGCGCGGCGGAGCGCCTCAAGGACGGCGAGAGCTTTGGGGCCGACATCCCCGATTTCGTGACGCCTGAATTCGTGCGCCAGCAGATCGCGTGTGGAAAAGCGATCATTCCCGCCAATATCAACCACACCGAACTGGAGCCGATGATCATCGGCCGCAATTTCCTGGTGAAGGTCAATTCCAATATCGGCAACAGCGCCGTCACCTCCTCGGTCGCCGAGGAAGTGGAAAAAATGGTGTGGTCGATCCGCTGGGGCGCGGACACGGTGATGGACCTCTCGACGGGGCGCAACATCCACAATATCCGCGACTGGATCCTGCGCAATTCGCCGGTTCCGATCGGCACGGTGCCGATCTATCAGGCGCTGGAAAAGGTCGGCGGCGACGCCCTGAAACTCGATTGGGAAGTTTTTAAAGACACCCTGATCGAACAGGCCGAACAAGGCGTCGATTATTTCACCATCCACGCCGGCGTGCGCCTCGGCTATGTGCCGCTGACCGCCAACCGCGTCACCGGCATCGTTTCGCGCGGCGGCTCGATCATGGCGCGCTGGTGCCTGTCCAAGCACAGGGAAAGCTTCCTCTACGAGCGCTTCGACGAGATTTGCGACATCATGCGCAAATATGACGTCTCCTTCTCGCTCGGCGACGGATTGCGCCCCGGCTCGATCGCCGACGCCAACGACGCCGCACAATTCGCGGAACTGGAGACGCTCGGCGAGTTGACAAAAATCGCCTGGGACAAGGGCTGCCAGGTGATGATCGAAGGCCCCGGCCATGTGCCGATGCACAAGATCAAGGAGAACATGGACAAGCAATTGCGCGAATGCGGCGAGGCGCCCTTCTATACGCTCGGGCCGCTGACCACCGACATCGCGCCGGGCTATGACCATATCACTTCGGCGATCGGCGCGGCGATGATCGGCTGGTTCGGCACCGCCATGCTTTGCTATGTCACGCCGAAAGAACACCTCGGCCTGCCCGACCGCGACGACGTCAAGACCGGCGTCATCACCTATCGCATCGCCGCCCATGCCGCCGATCTGGCCAAGGGCCATCCCGGCGCGCGGCTGCGCGACGACGCCATGAGCCGGGCGCGCTTCGACTTCCGCTGGCAGGACCAGTTCCACATCGGCCTCGATCCCGAGACCGCTTTGAAATTCCACGACGAGACCCTGCCCAAGGAGGCGCACAAGGTCGCGCATTTCTGCTCGATGTGCGGCCCAAAGTTCTGCTCGATGAAGATCACCCAGGATTTGCGGCAGGAATCGAAAGAGCTGGCCGCCGCGATGGCCGAAAAGGCAATTATTGAAAAAGGCCTGGCGGAAAAGAGCGCGGAATTTCTGGAAATGGGCGGAAAACTCTATCTGGAGAGCTGAACGGGTCGAGCCTGATGATGAAAATCATACGCTCGGAACCCCACCGCGACGACCAATTCCGGCTCAGGCCTGCAACCGCTTGCTCCGGCATACGCCGACCGCTCGCGGGTAAGGTCGGTCACCGCGTGCTCCGGCATGCGCCGACGAGTGAAGTGCAGGCGCTTCATCACTATCAGAACGGCCAAACCTTTATCGCAGCGAAATTACCATCCCGCTGAGGTCGAGATTGGCGATCAAGCCGATTTGTCGGCCTTGCAACTGTAAAACGGCGCCCTTGTCGTTGGTCAGTCCGATCACGCGCGCGCCAATGACCAACGCTGCGCCAGCCCCACCAGCCCCATAGACGCCCGCGACATCCGACGCCCTGCGGATGTGGCTGACCCGGCCATACAATTCTGTCTCCGACAAGCCAAACACCAGGCCCGCGTCGACGCCGCCGATCGACAAAGGATATCGCCGTCCATGAAATGTCAGCGTGCCCGACCCGCCGTTCGCGCCAAGGAACCAGCCGCCCTTCACCACCGTCAAGCGGATAAAACCGCTGTCGGCATAGGCCGCAGACGAAGCGCTTACGCCGATCGTGACGATCAGAGCGACAAGACCTAACCAAAATCGACGCCAATTTTGCATGTCGGAGTCCCCCCGGTGCTGATCGAACCGACACGAATTATAGCCGTCCAAAAAACTGATTGAAAGCACGATCATGGCGGCCGAATGCGCGGCCGCGCTTGCGGTTGCCCAACCGACGTTTGCCTCATACCATCGGCCCTTCAAGGGCCGATGGACTAAGTGGTTGTTCCCGGCGACACCGGCTGGCAAGTTGAATCGTTGCGGAAATCAATATTGGCCAATTCAAGGATTTAGGTAGCTGCTTCCTGGCTGTCGAGTTGGGGGGTCAACTGACCTTGGCGCGCATCAGCATCCCATAGAGGTCTCGTGGCTCGTCGGGATCGGCGAGCAAGTCCAGCAAATCAAACCGCAGATTGGTTGCAACCGCGCGACGAACCCATCTCAGCGCCGAAAAATCTTCGATCGCAAACCCCACGCCGTCAAACAATGTGATCTGGCGATCGGATTGCCGCCCGGGCGCCTGCCCCGATAGCACATCTGCAAGCTCGGTCACCGGATGATCGCTCGGCAATTGCTGGATCTCGCCCTCGATCCGCGTCTGCTCGGCAAATTCAACAAAAATGTCCGAACGGAGCAAGATGTCACGGTGGAGCTCGGTCTTTCCCGGGCAGTCCCCGCCGAGGGCGTTGATGTGCACGCCTGCTCCGACCATGTTATCCGTCAGGATCGTCGCGTGCTGCTTGTCGGCGGTGCAAGTCGTGATCACTTGCGCGCCCTGGACCGCACTCTGCGCAGATTCGCATTCGATGGCGGTCATGCCTTTGGCCCACAGGTGCGTCGCGCATGTTCTGGTCGCGGCGGGATCGATATCGAATAGCCTGACGGCGCCGATGCCGCACACCGCCTTCATGGCAAGGGCCTGGAACACCCCCTGCGCCCCAGCGCCTATGAGAGCAAGCGTATCGGCTCCCTTCGGCGCCAACAGGCGGGTCGCCATCGCCGAGGTTGCCGCTGTCCGCAACGCCGTCAGCAGCGTCATCTCGCAGAGCAGCACCGGATATCCCGTCGCCACCTCGGCCAGAAGTCCCAAGGCGGCCACGGTCTGCCGCCCCGCGCGGGTGTTCGCCGGATGACCGTTCACGTATTTGAAGCTATAGTCGACCCCATCCGAGGTTGGCATCAGCTCGATGACCCCGAGTTTCGAATGCGATGCGAGACGTGCGCATTTTTCGAAGGCCGGCCAGCGACGGTAATCCTCTTCGACGAGCGCCGTCAGCTGACACAGGACATTTTCCAGGCCGATGTCGTGGACCAGCGCCATCATGTTCTGCACGCTGACGAAAGGGACAAGCGCCGCCTTTGATGGTTGCGGGATCATGTGACGTCGACTCTCTCCAGCGAACAGGACCCGGAGACGCGTGTTGCGCGACAGCCTTCCGGTTGAACCTGGCGGCCGCCGGGCGTATGTGGCGATGAGGGCGCGCCTCCCCGTCGGCGCCGGCTCGACGAATGGTCGGTCATTCCGGCTCGCATGGATTTATGTGGTCAGCAATAACGCCCGCGCCAAGCCGCCTTCCAAAAATATTAACAACATATCTTAGAGCGCTTTCCGACCATATTGACGCAATCTGCCGAGGGGATTTCGCGCCGTGGCAAGGAGGGTGGCGACGGCCGTGTCGGGGACACGGCCGAGCCGGCCGACGCGGCTACGGCGCGAAAGCCCCCGGCCCGAAGGGTTCGCTTTCGGCGGACGCCCGGTGCGGCGCGCGCCTCGACCGCATCCGCGATGCGCTCTTCGGCGCGCGCCTGCCGGATCGTCTCCCCGAAAGCGAACAGATTGCGCCAATATGGTCGGAAAGCGCTCTAATCGCCCGCGAAGAAAACGTCGTTCAAGCGGAGACGCCTAAGGCGCATTCTTGTGGCGAACAGGGCTGCGAGGACTGCGGTCAACCAACGCGTCAGCAGGCGAGCAGGCGTACGAAATTGTACGGACGAAACGACTCCGGTGGGTAAAAAGCGCGACCGGTTCGGTTTTTCTCCGCCTGAAAGATTGCGTCTCGAAAAATTCGACGAGCAATGACTCCCGCGTCACACAACCCGTGATTGCGACCTGAATCAAGCGCAAATACGCCTGAAAACCAGGCGCGATTCATTCATCGCCGCGACTTTGCGTATAGCGTCCTTGGCCTTACCGCCGCCCGCCATCCTTGCCTTTGCCGGCGGCGGTTAATGGGCCTTCCGCTTCCCGCAGATTCTGGGTCATTCCTGGCAGGGAACCACGCATCGGATTTCGACCGCCAGCCGAAGTCAGGCGGTCTCGGCCTCGGCGTCTTCGACCTCGGTCATGACGCCATCGTCGCCGAGCGCGTAATCGTGGCCGCGCCAGTGGATCTGGCCGGGCAGGAAGCTGGCGACGAAAACGGCGAAGCTCAACAGGTCGCGGACGGGACCGAGCCAGAGCGCGTGATCGTGGCCCGGGAAGCGTTCGTCGATCTCGAATTGCAGGACCATCCGGGCGAGCACGGCGGCGCCGGCGAGCCCGACCATCGCGGGCGAAAAGCCACTGACCAGCACGGCGAGCAGGCCCCAGGCCACCGGAAAAGTCACGGCCGAGCCGATATGGCCAAGGGGATCGAGCGAGTGGATGGTGCGCGCCCAGCGCAGGTCGCGCCGCCACACCTCGCCAAAACTGCGCTCGGAATGGGCGTGGCCGACGACGAAATCGGCGACCGCGATTTTTTGGCCCGTTTCGCGCACCGCCTCGCCGAGCATGTAATCATCCGCGAGCTGATCCTTCATCCGATCGAAGCCGCCGATGGCTTCGAGCGTGTCGCGGCGCAAAGCGATGGTCGCGCCGACGCAGGGCTCCGCCATATTGAGCGCCATGCCGGTCAGGACATTGGGCAGGAAGCCGTAATCCACCCCCATCGCGCCGAGCCGCGACCAGAAGCCGGCGAGCGGTTTTCCGCGATAAAGGCAGGTGACGAGGCCGACGTTCGGACGCTCGATCGCCGCCGCCAGCCGGTCGAGATAATCCGGTTCGACCGAAATGTCGCTGTCGGCCAGCACAACTAAAGGATGCGCGATGCGGCGCGAGAGATTGATGAGATTGGAGACCTTGCCATTGCTCCCGTGGACCGTGGCGTCGATCATCAGCTCCACGCTCAAGCCCGCCGGCGCCCCGTCGATGTTTCCGGCGCGCGCCAGCGCGACAATGCGCCGCGCGACCGCAGCGGCGGAATCGTCGTGATGGTTGACGCCGAAAATGATCTGCACCGGCCCCCCATAGGTCTGGCGGCAGAAGCTGAGCAAATGGTCGTAAAGCCCTGTTTCACCGCCATAAAGTGGTTTAAGCACCGTCACACCAGGCGCTTCGGCCGGCGCGGCGCCGGCAGGCGGCGCAAAGCGCTTCAGGCTGAACAGGGCGAGAAAGCTATAGAGGACCGCCGCGAATGCGACGGCGGCGACCGCCGCCGCGACAGGCGCCGCGACGATCCAGTTTCCCATTGCGCTGAACCAGGAGCCGTCCATCGTCCTTCCTGTCGATCAGGGCGTCAGATAGTTTTGCGTGCGCTCGCGCAGCGCCTTCAAGGAAGCGTCGAAGCCGTCCCGGCTCAAGCCGCGCAGCGCGCGGCGCCATTGCGCCAGCTCGCTGATCGAGCCTTCCGCAAGAATGTCGCCGATCTTCCAACCCTTGGGCGTCTTGCGCACGACATAATTGACCGCCATCGGCGGCCCCTTGTCGAGCGTGATCCGCGTCGTCACTACCAGATCGCCGTCGCGCGCCACGGTCTTGTCGTCGCGCTCGAACCCCTTGCCGTTGAAACCTTCGAGATGGGCGGCGTAGGAAGCGGCGATGTAGTCGGCCAGGCTTTCCGTCCATTCCGACTTCTGGGCGTCGGTCAGGGCGTCCCAGCCGGCGCCATAGACCATGCGCGCCATGTCGGGCAGGTCGAAGGTCGCGCCGATCGCCGGCCGCAGCGCGTCATAGCGCTGCTTGACGTTCATCTGGCCGAGTTTTTGGACGATTCCGAGCTGGCCGTCCTGAAATTGCTTGACGGCGGCGACCGCGTCGGCGGAATCGTCCGCCCGCGCCATCGAGAAAGCGGGCAGGACGGCGAGGGCGGCCAAAGCGGCCATGACCAGCCGGCGATCACAAACCATGAGGCTCCTCCCGAGGCGAAAATTTTTCGCGGAAAAAAATCTCGCGCAGGCTCGATCCCTCCATCCGCCGCCACAGCCACAGGCCCGGCGCGCCGAGGACGAAATCCGGCAGGCGCTTGATCAGCGACAAGGCTATGGCGGTGGGCGAACCGATGCCGAAAGCGGCGCAGAGCGCGATATAGCCGCCCTCCTGCACCCCCCAGGCGCCGGGAATGAGGAATCCCGCCGCTTTCACCGCATGGCCGAGGCTCTCGATGGCCAAGGCGGCGCCATAAGAGCGCGGATCGCCGAGCAGGTAAAGCGCCAGCCAGATTTCGAGCACGCCGACGAACCAGGCGGCGAGATGGAGCGCAAGCGCCAGGGTCAGGCCGGAACGCCGGCGCAACATGCCGTCGAAGGCGGTGCGCAGGGCCGGCAGGCCGGCGACCGACGCCCAGCCGGCGCGCTGCTCGACAAAAGCGGCCAGCCGGTCGAGCCAGCCCATGGCGAGCAGGCGCGGCGCCAGCCAGAAGCCGGCGAGCGCCGGGGCCATGATGACGAGGCCGGCGACAATGGCGAAGGTCAGATCGGCGTTGACGTGGGTGTCGGCCAGGAAAAAGACGCCGAGCAGCGTGAACAGGACTTGAGTTGCGGTGAGCGCCAGCAAATCCCCGATCACGCTTGCGGCGGCCGGACCGCCGGGAACGCCACGATGACGCAGCAGGCGGGCGCCGATCACATCGCCGCCGATCTGCGCGACGGGAAGCAGGTTATTGATCGATTCCCGCACCCAGCGCAGCCGCGCCGTCAGCCAGGGACGCGGACGCGGGCGTGGCAGCAGGGCGCGCCAGGCGAAACCCGCCAGAAAAGTCTGCGCGAGGCGGATGACCACGACCCACAGCACGCCGAAGCCAACCGAGGAGATGGCGCGCGCGACATCGCCCGCGCCCTCGTACAAGGTCAGGGCGGCGAACAGGCCGAGGCCCAACAGCAGGGCGAATCCGGCGGCGGCTTTCATCGGAAAGCACTTAAACGCATTTCCCGGTCCTGTCAGCCCGGATGGCCGCGTTTGTGTGCAATATGCTGAATGTGTGGCCGCAGGGAAACGCAGGTCGGCCCCTTGTGACAAATGCGGGCTAACGCCCCTTGGGCCGGTCGCGCGAGGCGCGGGCGAAAGCCTCGGCGAAAGCGTTGCCCGCGGCCGGACCGGGTTTTTCGCCGCGCGGCGCCGGCCCCTTTCCGGCCTGCGGCGCCCTTCCTGCCTGGGCCGCCCGGCCAGCCTGATTCGACGGGCGCGCCTCGGCTGCGTCGTCGAGCCTCATGGTCAGGGCGACGCGCTTGCGCGGGACATCGACCTCGAGAACCTTGACCTTGACCACGTCGCCCGGCTTGGCGACGTCGCGCGGATCCTTGATGAAGTTTTTCGACATCGCCGAAATATGGACCAGCCCGTCCTGATGCACCCCGATGTCGACAAAGGCGCCGAAGGCGGCGACATTGGTCACCACGCCCTCAAGAATCATTCCGGGCCTGAGGTCGGACAGTCTTTCGACGCCCTCCTGGAAGCTCGCGGTCTTGAATTCCGGGCGCGGATCGCGGCCAGGTTTTTCCAGCTCGCGCAGGACGTCGGTCACGGTTGGGGCCCCAAAAGTCTCATCGACGAAATTCCTGGCGTTCAAGCCGCGAAGAATCGTGGAATTGCCGATCAGGACGTGGATGTCGCTCCTGGTCGCGGCGAGAATTTTCCGCACCAGAGGATATGATTCCGGATGCACGCCGGAGGCGTCGAGCGGGTCCTCGCCGCCGCGAATGCGCAAAAAACCGGCGCATTGCTCGAAGGCCTTGGCCCCCAGCCGCGGCACTTTCTTCAAAACTTCGCGCGAGCGGAATGGCCCGTTGGAGTCGCGATGCGCGACGACATTGGCGGCGAGATTCGTTCCAAGGCCGGAAACCCGCGCCAAAAGGGGCGCGGAGGCGGTGTTGAGATCGACGCCGACCGCGTTGACGCAATCCTCGACCACCGCGTCGAGCGCGCGCGACAATTTCCCCTCGGCCAGATCGTGCTGGTACTGCCCGACGCCGATCGATTTGGGATCGATCTTGACCAGTTCCGCCAGCGGATCCTGAAGGCGCCGCGCGATCGAGACGGCGCCACGCAACGTCACGTCGAGGTCAGGCAGTTCGCCCGCCGCAAAGGCCGAAGCCGAATAGACCGAGGCCCCCGCCTCCGACACCACGATCTTGGTCATCTTCTGCTCGGGCAGCTTAGTGACCAGTTCGCCCGCCAGCCTGTCGGTTTCGCGCGAGGCCGTGCCATTGCCGATGGCGATCAGCTCGACCTTGTGCAGCCGGCACAGCCGGGCGAGGGCTAGAAGCGCCTCGTCCCAGCGCCGCTGCGGCTCGTGGGGATAGATCACGCCAGTGTCCACCACCTTGCCGGTGGCGTCGACCACCGCGACCTTGACGCCGGTGCGAAAACCCGGATCGAGCCCCATGGTGGGACGGGGGCCGGCGGGGGCGGCGAGCAGCAGGTCGCGCAGATTGCCGGCGAAAACTTTTACCGCCTGATCCTCGGCGTTCTGCCACAGCCGCGAGCGCAGATCGACGGCGAGCGAAATTTTGATCCGCGTGCGCCAGGCCCAGCGCGCGCAGTCCATCAGCCATTTGTCGGCCGGCCGGCCGCGATCGGCAATGCCGGCGCTGGCGGCGACCGCCAGTTCATAGGCCTTTTCTCCCTGCGCGGCCGCCTCGGCCGCGCCCTCCGGCTCCAGGGCAAGGTCGAGGATTTCCTCCTTCTCAGCCCTGAGAAGGGCCAGAATGCGATGGGACGGCAATTTGGTCAGCGGCTCGAAGAAATCGAAATAATCGGAATATTTGGCGCCCTCCTGGGCCTTGCCGTCGCGAACTTTCGCGACGATCCGGCCGCGCGTCCAGAAATTTTCGCGCAAGGCGCCAATGAGTTCGGCCTTTTCCGAAAATTGCTCGACCAGAATGGCGCGCGCGCCCTCGAGCGCCTCTTCCGCCGTTTTCACGCCCTTGGCTTCATCCACAAAGCGCGCGGCTTCATTGCGCGGATCGCGCGTGGGGTCGGCCAGCAGATCGGCTGCGAGCGGCGCGAGGCCGGCCTCGCGGGCGATGGTCGCGTTGGTGCGGCGCTTCGGCTTGTAAGGCAGGTAAATGTCTTCGAGCTTGGCCTTGGATTCGGCCCGGAGAATCTCGGCTTCGAGCTGGGGCGTCAGCTTGTCCTGCGATTTGACCGATTCGAGGATCGCCTTGCGGCGCTCCTCCAGCTCGCGCAGATAGCGCAGCCGCTCTTCCAGATTGCGCAGCTGGGTGTCGTCGAGCGCGCCGGTCGCCTCCTTGCGGTAGCGGGCGATGAAGGGCACGGTCGAGCCGGCGTCCAGCAGTTCGACCGCCGCGGCGACCTGCCGCTCCTCGACCTTCAGCTCCACAGCGATTTGGCGGGCGATCGAAATCATGGGCGGCGTCCTTTCCGTGCGGGCGGCGCTTTTACCCTCCCCGCGCCAGACCTGGCAAGCGGCGACCTTGCAAGCGCCGACTTGGCGAAGCCACAACCGAACAAGGCCCCGAACCCTTCAATTCCCGGCGCCGGCGCCGGCCTTCGCGCTTGTCCAGCGTCAAGGCTGGGGCGCACATTCGCGCGGTTCCGGGATCCAATGCGCTTCGGGCAGCGCAATCGCCGCGACCAGCCGGCCGTAGTCCGGCTCCTGGCGATGGGTGGTGCGGCGATAGGAAAAAAACCGCGCCTCGTCGGCATAGGTGTCGAGGCCAAGATTTTCGAACCGGCCGATCCCTGCCCGGCCGGCGCGCATTTCGAGAAATCCCGGCAAATCGAACAGATGATGGCCCGGTTGGCCGGACGGTGCGAAAAATTTGGCGAAACCTTTGTCCTCGGCCGCGAAACGCGCGAAAAACTCCGGCCCGACCTCATAGTTTTGCGCGCCGATCGTCGGCCCCAGGGCCGCCGCGATATCGGCGCGCCGCGCGCCGAGCGCCTCCATCGCCGCGACCAGCGCCTCGACCATGCCGGTCAGCGCGCCTTTCCATCCGGCGTGCGCCGCGCCGATCACGCCGGCGGAAGGGTCGGCGAACAGCAGCACGCCGCAATCGGCCCCGGTCACGCCCAGCGCGAGGCCGGGCGTGGCGGTGACCAGTCCGTCGCAGCGCGGCCTTTCGCCCTCAGCCCAGGGCGCGGAAACGGCCAGGGCGTCGGCGGAATGGATCTGGTAGGGCACCAGGAATTTCCGCGGCGCGACGCCGAGAACCCGCGCCATGCGGGCGCGGTTTTCCGCCACCGCCGCGGGGTCGTCGTTCGAGCCGACCCCGCCGTTGAGGCTGGCATAGACGCCCTCCGACGCGCCGCCCTGCCGGGTGAAGAAGGCGTGCGCCGCGCCGTCGAGCGCGGGGGCGCGGATCGCCGCGCGCGCAATCTCGCTTTCGCTCACGCTGATGTCGCCGGCGTAAAACCGGGCGCCTCCTTCAGGCTGCGCCGCGTGACGGCCATCGCCTTGAACAGGGCGCCCATCTCGCCCTCGCCGTCGCCGGTGAGCCGCGCCAAGGCGGAATCGACCTCCGCCGCCTGTTGCGGCGTGGCGTTGCGCTTGAGCATTTCGGCGCGATCGAAGATTCCCAGCTCCTTGAGGAATTCGCCCTGCTCGACCGGCCCGTGGACGAGGGCGTTGGTGGAGGCGGCGGCGCGCGCCAGCGCCGAGAAATCGACATGGGTGGTCAGATCGGCAAGGCCGGGCTCGGCGAGCGGATCGACGAATTGATGGGCCTTGACCGCCTGGAGGGTTTCGCCGAAATCGGTGCGCCCATAGCCATAGTCGATGACCAGAGCCGCGCCGTTATCGGTCATGATTCGCGCGGCGATCCGCGTCATCAGCCGGTGCGCGGCGGCGCCGAATTCGAGAATGGCGCCAAGCGGCGCCCCGCCCTTGATATAGTCCTCGACCTCCTCCTTGAGGCCGAAGGCGAGCTGGCCGTCGGGATCGAGGCCGACCAGCCTTTCCCGCCAGCCCTGCGCGGTCTTGAGAAACTGGCGGACCGGGAGCGCGTCGAAAAATTCATTGGCGATGAAGATCGCCGGGCCGGCGGGAATTTCGTCGAGGCTTTTGCGCCAGTTCGCGGTCTTGCCGCTGTCGGCGAGCGCGGCGCTTTGCCGCGCGGCGAGCAGGTCGCTGGCCTCGACCAGTTCGACCTCGATCGCGGCGAAAAAGTCCGGCGCGGCGCGCGCGGCGCGCAAGGCGTCGGCCATCAGCGCCCCGCGTCCCGGCCCTAGTTCAACCAGACGCACATGAGGCGGCGAGCCGATCTGGCTCCAGATTTCCGCCGCCCACAGGCCGATCAATTCGCCGAACATCTGCGAGATTTCCGGCGCGGTGATGAAATCGCCGCCCGCGCCGAAGGGATCGCGGCTGGTGTAATAGCCCTTGGTGGGATGAGTCAGGGCGAGCGCCATGTAGCGTTCGAGCGAGATCGGTCCCTCGTCGGCGATGATCTCATTGATGTCGTCCTTGAGCGTGTGCTCCCGCGCCTCGGTCATTGCCCCTCCGCCGTCGTATGTTCCGCCGCGGGTGGCCCGCGGCGCAAGGAATGAGCAATCAGAAGCGCCCCCAGCGCGACGAGCGGCGCGGAAAGAATCATGCCCATGGTCGCGCCGCCGAACAGAAAGCCCAGCTGTGGGTCCGGCTCGCGGAAAAATTCGGAGAAAATCCGCGCCAGACCATAAAGGCCGATGAACAGGCCGGAGGTCAAGCCGGGTCGCCGGAAGGCGCCGGCGCGCGCCGCGACGGCCATCACGATTCCCAGCGCGAGGCCTTCGAGCCCGGCCTCGTAAAGCTGGCTCGGATGGCGCGGCAGCGGCCCCGCGCCGGGAAAGATCATCGCCCAGGGAACGTCGCTCGGCCGGCCCCACAATTCAGGCTTGATGAAATTGGCGATGCGCACCAGGAACAGCCCGATCGGCGCGACCGAACAGGACAGGTCGGCGACGCTGAAGAAGGGGATTTTCTCGCGGCGGGCGAAAAGCCAGGCGCCCAGTGCCGCCCCGGTCAGGCCGCCATGGAACGACATGCCGCCGTTCCAGACCTGCGGAATTTCCAGCGGATGCTGGAGAAAAAAGGGCAGATTGTAGAACAGCACATAGCCCGTGCGCCCGCCCAGCACCGCGCCGAAGGCGACATAGACCAGGAGGTCGTCGAGGCTGTCCGGCGAAGGCCGCGGGACGGCGCCCCAAAGCGAGTCGCGGCCCGCCAGACGCGCGGCGACCAGCCAGCCCAGGACCAGCGAGACGATATAGCCCATCGCGTACCAGCGGATCGGAAAGGGTCCGAGATGGACCATCACCGGATCGATCACCGGAAAGGGCAGCACAAAAAGCGGCATGTCGGCGTTTCTCGGCCAGATGGGTCGCCGGCGATTCGGGGAATCGCCTTTTGCTCCGCTTTCTATCGCGTTCGCGGCGCTGTTGGCCAAGGCGTTCTAAAAAGTTCGTTCAACAAAATTCTTGCGCCGCCGCTTTCTTGCGCCCATTTCTCGGCGGCACGCATCCTCCGGAGCCCCGATCATGAGCGCCTCGCCCAACCGTTTTTTCGACGACATGTCGCGTTTGTTCAGCGACGCCGCCGGCGCCGCCCGCAGCCTCGGCCGCGAGGCCGAGACGGCGATCAAGACCCAGGTGGAGCGCCTGCTGGCGGGCATGGATGTGGTGACGCGAGAGGAATTCGAGGCTTTGCGCGACATGGCGGTGGCCGCGCGCAACGCCAATGACGCGCTGGAGCGCCGCATCGGCGAGCTCGAAGCGAAAATCGCCGAGCTGGAAAAGAAGGCCTGAACAAGTCCGATTTTAGCTGTGGACGCCGCCTTCCGCGCGGATGGACGAGGCCACGCGAATCCCGCACCTTGCGGCAGGGTCGCGGACAGGATTCCGTCGCCGGACAAATCTGACTATATTGGATTTGCGCGGTGATTCGGTTGAGGACTCAAGCCAATAGCGGGTCCAGGACATCGAAAGTGTATCAATCCGCGTTCCCGTGATCTTCGCCGCGCGCTCGCCTGCCGCTGCGCCGCCTGGGACTGATTCATGCTGCTGTCTGGAATTGAAACGAACGAGAGGATCGAACATCCGGTCGATGTGATCGAGCGGATCGCCCTCCTCCGCGACTGGGCCTTCGACCGCGACGATCCCGACGAAATATCGATCGGCGTGTCGGGGCGCTGGTCGGAATATACCGTCGCCTTCACCTGGCTGTCGCAACATGAGGCGCTTCATCTCGGCTGCGCCTTCGACTTCAAGATTCCCGAACGCCGCCGCGCCGAGACCACCCAGCTCGTCGCCCGCATCAACGAGCAATTGTGGATCGGCCATTTCGACGTCTGGTCGAAAGACAATGTCGTCATGTTCCGCCACGCTTTGCTGCTGGCCGGCGGCGCCGAGCCCGGCGACGCCCAGTGCGAGGCCGCCCTGGCCAATGCGATCGACGCGTGCGAGCGCTATTATCAGGCCTTCCAGTTCGTGGTTTGGGCCGGCAAGACGGCGGACGAGGCGCTGGAAGGCGCCCTGATCGACACCCGCGGCGAGGCGTGATGGAGCCCGCGCCCGCCCTTGTGCTGATCGGCGCGGGCAAGATGGGCGCCGCGCTGCTCGGCGGCTGGCTCGTCGCCGGAATCGCGCCGCGCGACATCGCCGTCGTCGAGCCGCATCCTTCCGACGCGCTCAAAAGCCTCGCGGCGGAAAAGGGTTTTGGGCTCAATCCTCTGCCCAATCCCGCGCAAAATGTCGTGCTGGCGATCAAGCCGCAGATGCTGGATCAGGCCGCGCCGAGCCTTGCGCCCTGGCTCGATGCCGACAGCCTGCTGATCTCGATTCTCGCCGGCAAGACCATCGCCAATCTCGCCGCGCGCCTGCCGGCGCGAGCAATCGTGCGCGCCATGCCCAACACGCCGGCGGCGATCGGGCGCGGCGTCACCGGCGCCTTCGCCAATTCCGATGTCACGCCGGCGCAACGCGATATGGCGCAAAAACTGTTGTCGGGCGTCGGCGCGGTCGAATGGGTCGGCTCGGAACAGGGGATCGACGCCGTCACCGCCATTTCGGGCTCCGGCCCGGCCTATGTTTTCCTGCTGGTCGAGGCTTTGGCCCAAGGCGGCGAGGCGCTCGGCCTGCCGTCCGATCTCGCCATGCGTCTGGCGCGGGCGACCGTCGAAGGTTCGGGCGAACTTTTACACCGCGCGCCGGACTCTTCCGCCGAAACCTTGCGCAAAAACGTCACTTCGCCCGGCGGAACCACCCAGGCCGCGCTCGACGTGCTGATGGCGCAAGACGGCCTCGCCGCGCTGATGGCCCGCGCAACGGCGGCGGCCGCGAAACGCGCCGGGGAATTGGCCGGCTAGCCTTGCAGCGCCGTCGGTTTTGCCCCATTTTCGCGTGAGCAACAGCGGAGCGTGGCGATGGAACAGGCCGGCAAGGATCACAAGAGCGCGCCAAAAAACGACCCGCGCGAAAGAATCGTCGACGCCCTGATGGGGCTCGCCGGCGAAAGGCCGTGGGAAGAGATTTCGCTCGCCGATGTCGCCGACCGCGCCGGCGTCAGCCTCGTCCAGTTCCGCGATTTATTTCCCTCCAAGGGCGCGGTCCTCGGCGCCTTTTCCCGGCGCATCGACAGAAAAGTGCTGGAAGGCGGCGCGAGCGCCGGCGAAAGCCCGAAGGACCGGCTGTTCGACGTGCTGATGCGGCGCTTCGACGCCATGGCGCCCTACAAGGCCGCCTTGAACAACATCAACGAATGGGCGATGCGCGACCCGTTCGCGCTGCCCTCGCTCAACCAGCTGGCGCTCAATTCCTTGCGCTTCATGGTGGAGGCGGCGGGGCTGTCGAGCGAGGCGCCCCTCGGCGCGCTGAAATTGCAGGGACTGGCGCTGGCCTGGACCCATGTCTTCCACATCTGGCTCGCCGACGACAGCGCCGACAATTCCAGGACCATGGCCGCGCTCGACCACGAACTCGCGCGCGGCGAGACCCTGGTCGAGCGCGCCGATGAAGCCCGGCGAAGGCTGGAGCCTGTGGCAAGGCCGTTGATCGGGCTGGCGGAACGGATTTTCGGCGCGGTCGCGCGACGCTGACCTATTCCTTCCCCAGACAGCACTTCTTGTATTTCTTGCCGCTGCCGCAAGGACAGGGATCGTTGCGGCCGACGTTTTTGAACCGGTTTTCCGCCGGCTCGGCGGGCGCCTCGTCTTCCTCGTCGAAAACGGCCAAGGCGTCGAGCGCGTCCTCTATTGGTCTTATGCCCCGTTCTGCAAAGACATCGGCGAGGCTGGCGGCGGCGCGGCTGGCGCGCAGGTCGGCCTGGAAATCCTCGAAAGACAGGACATTCCTGTCCACAAATCCCTGACGGTAGGCGCGCGCCGCCAAAAACTCCAGCTCGCTCAGGCCCAGCAGCGCAACGCAGCCCTGCCAGCCATACCAAACGGGGTGGTTTTCGCGCGGCTGCAAGGTCTCGAAACAATGGGCGAGAAAAGCCCTGGCCTCCTCCATCGGCATTTCGCCATTCGCGGCCAAAGCCGAAAAACATTCGAGCGCCGCGACGCGGCCCCATGCGTCGGCCCGAGGCGCCTCGATCAGTTTTTTCAGCCCTTCGAGATCGCCCGAATAAAGACTGAGCAGGATGGCGGGCAGCGTTTCCGATGCGGCGTCGCCGATCATGTCATAGAGAGCCTCGCCCTCCATCGCGACGGCCAGCAGCGGCGCCCAGGCCTCGGCCTCGCGCTTTTCCGCCATCAGATGCAGGCCGAAAAAGACTTTTCCCGCATTTTCCGGGCCGCGGTCCCCGCCCGAGGCGAAATTTTTCAGCGCGTCGAGCAAAGGCCCCCGCGCGTCGGTCCATTTCCGGCGCAGAATCATCAAAGCGTCGAGCGGGAAAGTCTCGGCCCCGGAAAGATCGTCGAGGGCCATTTGAATCAGATTCATATTTATTCCTTTTTTGCCGCCAAAGGCGGCGCCCCTCGCATAAGCTCGGCCATAGCCCGTCGCAAGACGGGCGTCCAGCGACGCCCTTTCGCATTCGCTCCTAGCCCTTTCGCGTGCGCAAAAGGGCGGCTCTTCATACCGGCGCCCTCACGCTGGCGCGCAGGCCGCCGAGCGGGCTGGTGGTCAGAAAAATCTCGCCGCCATGCGAGCGGGCGATGTCGCGGGCGATGGCGAGGCCGAGGCCGGTGCCGCCCTCGTCCTGATTGCGGGCTTCGTCAAGCCGCACGAAAGGCCGGAACACCTCCTCGCGCTGCTGGGCCGGGATGCCTGGCCCGTCGTCATCGACGTGAATCTGCAGGAATTTCGTGTCGCAGGAGCCTTCGAGGCGAATGCGGCGGCCATGGCGCGCGGCATTGATCAGCAGATTGGCGAGGCAGCGCTTGAAGGCGTCGGGGCGCACGGTCGCAATCGGCTCGCCGGAATAGACCACTTCGGTGGCGTGGCCGAGGCGCTCGCCCTCCTGGCGCAGGGTTTCGAGCATGGCCGGAATGTCGGTCGGCGCCGCCGCCTCGCCGATGTCGCCGCGCGCGAAGGCGAGATAGGCTTCGAGCATGCGCTGCATCTCGTCGACGTCATCGGTCAGCTCGCGCGCCTCGTTCTCGTCGGACAGCAAGGCGACGGACAGTTTGAAACGGGTCAGGATGGTGCGCAGATCGTGGCTCACGCCATTGAGCATGGTCGTGCGCTGCTCCATCGCGCGCTCGATGCGCCGCTTCATTTCGAGAAAGGCATAGGCCGCGCGCCGCACCTCGCGCG
Organism: uncultured Pseudomonadota bacterium; assembly: GCA_963703385.1. Classification (GTDB taxonomy): domain Bacteria; phylum Pseudomonadota; class Alphaproteobacteria; order Rhizobiales; family Beijerinckiaceae; genus Rhodoblastus. The sequence continues at coordinate 795,643 of OY969816.1, read as the reverse complement.
CGCCGCGCGGGCGGAATTCGACCTCGCGCCCCTTGCCGAACTCCTCCGCCGCGTCGGCGAGCGCGAGAATCGGCCTGATCTGGTTGCGCAGGAACAGGATGGCGACCGTGATCAGAACCAGCGAGGTTCCGACCATCCAGACGATGAAGATCTGGCTGTTGGAGGCATAGGCCTGGCTGCGCAGGGCCACGACGCGCAGCACCGCGTCGCCCATGTCCACCCGCACCTCGATGAAATTCGAGCGCCCCACCGTGTCGATCCAGAAGGGCCGGTGAATCTGCTTGGCGATCTCGCTCGACATGGCGCGATCGACCAGCGAAAAGAACGGCTTGGGCAGAGCCGGCGGCAGCGGCCCGGGGGCTAAGACTTCGACGTCGAGTTCGAGGCGCCGCCGCGCGATCTCCTCCAGTTTGCTGTTGTCGGGATCGAGGCCGTGAAAATCGCGATAGACGTCGATCAGGGCGGCGATGTCCTGGGTCACCGCATTGGACAGGCGAAAGGTCACCATCTGCCAATGGCGCTCCATGAAAACCAGCGCCACCGCGGATTGCAGCAGGACCATGGGCAGGATGACAATGAGCAGCGAGCGCGCGTAAAGCCCCTTGGGCATGATTCCCGCGAGCGCGCGGCCGAAGGCCCGCCACAGGCGCAAGGGCGGAAAGAGGACCCCCGGCGCCGTTTTCATCTCTCGATCGCCAGCTTGTAGCCGAACCCGCGCACGGTCTGGAGATGCAGCGGATTGGCCGGATCGGCTTCGATCTTGCGGCGCAGGCGGTTGACCTGGACGTCCACTGTGCGCTCGTTGGCCGCCCCGCCGCCGCCGCCCAAAGCTTCGCGCGACACCGTCTCGCCCGGTTTTTCCACCAGCAGGCGCAGCATGTCGCGCTCGCGCTCGGTGATGCGGATGACGTCGTCGCCCTGACGCAACTCGCCGCGATCGGGGTCGAAGGCGAATTCGCCGAAACGCACGACATTTCCGCCCGGCGCAGCCGTGGCCGGCGAACGCAGCGCGGCGCGGCGCAGGATCGAGGCGACGCGCAGCGCCAGTTCGCGCGGCTCGAAAGGCTTGGCCATGTAATCGTCAGCCCCGGCTTCGAGCCCCTTGACGCGGTCCTCGATCTCCGAGCGCGCGGTCAGCATCAGGATCGGGGCCTCCGCGAGAGCGGTGTTTTCGGCGCGGATTTTTTTCGCGAAATCGACGCCGCTCTCGCCCGGCATCATCACGTCGAGGATGATCAGGTCGAAATGGAGCCCGCGCAGATGGGCATAGGCCGCCTCTGCGCTTTCCGCCGCTGTCACCCGATAGCCCTCGCCCTGAAGAAAGCGTCTCAACAACTCGCGGATGCGGCGGTCGTCGTCCACGATCAGCAGGTGGAAAGCGTCGTCCGCCAGGGGCTGGAGCTCCGCGTCGGTCATCGGGCGTCTCCGGAGACGTCTTTCGCCGCGGGGTCGCGCATGGCGGCGAGGAAAGACGTGGCCTGCGCCCGCGCCCCCTCCGGCAGGCTGGCGAGCGCCCGCGCGAAACGGCGCGATTGCAGCCGCGCCAGCTCCAGCGCCAGGTTTTTTCCCTTGGCGGTCGGATACATCAGGCGCTGGCGGCGGTCGAGCAGGCCCGGCCTCTGTTCGATGTAATTCTGGTCGAGCAGATCCTTGAGCACCCGCGACAGGCTTTGTTTGGTGATCTTGAGCAGGTCGAGCAATTCGGCCACCGAGAGCCCGGCCGGCGCTCGACGAAATAGAGCACGCGATGATGGGCGCGGCCGAAATTATAGCGGGTCAGCAGGCGGTCGGCGTCGCCGATGAAATCGCGATAGGCGAAAAACAGGAGTTCGATCAGGTCGAACATCGGTTCGGGCGCGACCGCCTCCGGCGTCGACTTTTTCGCATGCCGCTCCAAAGTTTCCGCCATGCGGCTCGCCTCCCGAAGCCGGTCAAAAATATGTCAGTTCTATTGACATATTTCAGGTCGGGGTTTAGTCGTCAAGCCTTCCTTTCAAGGCGCTTTCGAGGATTCCCCATGTCTGTGCTGCCTTTCGACCAACGCGACGGTTCCATCTGGATGAATGGCGCGCTCGTCGAATGGAAGGACGCCAAGCTCCACGTCCTCTCCCACGGCCTGCATTACGGCTCCTGCGTGTTCGAGGGCGAGCGCGCCTATGGCGGCGTGATTTTCAAGTCGCGCGAACATTCCGAGCGTTTCAGGAATTCGGCGCAACTGCTCGATTTCGAAATTCCTTATTCGGTCGAGGAGCTGATGGCGGCCAAGGACCTGGTCGTGGCCAAGAACGGTTTTAACAACTGCTACGTCCGGCCCTTCGCCTGGCGCGGCTCGGAAATGATGGCGGTCTCGGCCCAGAACGCCAGGATCCACGTCGCCATCGCGGTCTGGGACTGGCCGTCGATGTTCGACATCGCTGCCAAGATGAAGGGCATCAAGCTCGACATCGCCGAATATCGCCGCCCCGATCCGATGACCGCGCCGTGCCGTTCCAAGGCTGCCGGCCTTTACATGATCTGCACCATCTCCAAACACCGCGCCGAGCGCCGCGGCTATGCCGACGCCATGATGCTCGACTGGCTGGGCCGGGTCGCCGAATGCACCGGCGCCAATATCTTCTTCACCCAGAACGGCGAAATCCACACCCCGATCGCCGATTGCTTTCTGGACGGCATCACCCGCCAGACCGTGATCGCCCTCGCCAGGGCCAGGGGAATCAAGGTGATCGAGCGCCGGATCCTGCCCGAGGAGCTTGCGGGCTTCGAAGAGTGTTTCATCTGCGGCACCGGCGCCGAGGTGACCCCGGTCTCGGTCATCGGCCCGTATAATTTCGTCCCCGGCGCGATCTCGCGCACCCTGATCGAGGCCTATACCGCCGAAGTCCAGCCGAAAGTGGCCCAGCGCGCCTGACGCCAAAATAATCCCTCCCCTTTATGGGGAGGGTGGCCGCCGTCATAGGGCGTCGAGAGACGCCCGTCTCTCGACGGGCTATCGCGGCCGGGTGGGGAAACCCGCCCTCCCCTTTCATTCCCGCGCGAAGCGGCCGACCCGATGGGCGGCCGCTTTTTTTGTTTCCCCCTTGACTAACCGTATCTAAGATATATCTTGATTGTTCAAGAGCAGGACAAAACATTCCTGCTTCACTTGCGCGAACCAAATCGCGCGAGGTCCGGCCTCCTCCACCTGAAAATCGGACGGGTCCGGGCTTTTCATCCATCGAGAAAAGATATATCGGAGATAATACATGTTCGGACAGTATCAAGGACGCGGCTGCGGTCGCGGAGGCTTCGGCGAGCAAAGGGAAACAGCGATGAGCGAAGGGCCGTTCGGCCGTCATTTCCGGCGCGGCCGCCGCATGTTCGAGGGCGCCGAGGAGCTGCCGAGAAGCCGTCACGGTTTCGGACGCGGCGAAAGGCGCCGGATGTTCGACGGCGGCGAATTGAAGCTGGTCTTTCTCGCCCTGATCGAGGTCGAGCCGCGCCACGGCTACGATCTGATCCGCGAGGTCGAGAGCCGCAGCAACGGCGCCTACGCCCCGAGCCCCGGCATCGTCTATCCGACGCTGGCCCTGCTCGAGGAAACCGGCCAGATCGAGGCGCGGGCCGCGGAAGGCGCGAAAAAACAGTTCGCCCTGACCGAAGCCGGCAAGGCCTTTCTCGACCAGAACCGCACGCCAGCCAATGCGGCGCTGGCGCGGCTCGACGAGGTCGGCGCGCGCGCGGCGCCGATGGAGGCCGGCCCGGTCGCCCGCGCCATGGGCAATCTGCGCACCGCCCTGCACCAGCGCCTCTCCCAAGAGATCGCCCAGCAGGGGATCGCCCAGCAGGCCGCCGACAGACAAGTGCTGTTCGACGTCGCCGACATCCTCGACGAGGCCGCGCGCAAGATCGAGCGGCTTTAAGGAACGGGCGCGCGAGCGCGCCCGTCGCCGCGAGTGATCGAACTCCGACGCTTGGTTCCCGGCGATGAACGACCCGGAACGACGGGATGCGGGTATCGACTGAAGGGGCGGTATGGAAAGGCGAGCGGCCGAACGGACCGCAGCAAGGATCCGGCCGGACGATGCTGGCACAGCTATCGCCCCGCAGGTGTTTTTTCGTAAAATTCCGATCTTGCTCGGCACTTGCATCGGCCATAGCGCCAGGGTCCGGACCCTAGGGCGTGCAGCTGCCATGATAGTCATGCGTGACCGTAAAGCGCATGCCGTCGCCGAAATCCGATACAATCGTGTAGGTATAATCGGCGTGCGTATTGGAATTCGTCAGGACCAGTGAGTGCGTCCATTGCGTATTCTTGTCCATGCCGGCGCCGGTCGCCACGCATTTCCCCTCGGCGCATGACATCGTCAGTATTGTTTGCTCGAGATCGGGGTGGGAAAGAATGACCGTCTTGGCGTCGGCGTTGAGCGCGATCCTGTAGTTTCCGTTCAAAACGCCGAGTCCCTTCGGACAGGAATGATCGTTGCTATCAATTCCAAGCCGCACGCCGGAACATTGGCCGATCAGTAGACATTTCAGCTCCACCGCTGTCGAGATCGCCGCGGTCGCGCCCGGAGCCTGCATCGGCTTCGGCGACGGCAAAGCGAGCGGCGGTGGCGTCGGCGGAGCAGCCTCCAACACCAGCGGAGGCGTCTTCGGCGGGGGAGACGACGCAGCGCCCGCCGTTGGCGCACAGTCCAGATTCTTGCTCAGCAGCCCGCCTACGGCGCCCGTTCTCGCGAGCTTGACTTTGGCCCAGATCTGGCCCCGCCGATCTCTTTCGCTGGCCATGAACTCGAGCGTATCGCCGTTTCTGAGTTTGGCGACGATGGCGGAGCCGCCTGGGTCGAGCGCCCAAGCCCTGAGGTTCGTCACTGGACTGTTGTAGTTTTTCAATGTGCAGGATTGAGCGTGACTCAATGCGGTGAGCAAAACGCTCGCCGCAATCGCGGGCGCGCAATTCTTCACGGCAGCGTCCTTTATAGCTTTGTCAAACCAACTGAACACCCAGTCTGGCAAGAAAACAAGTAGATAGACATTCGCCGGTTGCTCTCGCATTTTCGACGGCATGACGCCCAAAGCTGGGCTTTCGTGCAATGCGGCGCAATGGCCGGGCAGTCGTCGGGCCAGCGGCGGCAGCCTTTTTGAGGTCAATCGGCCGAAGACTGCCGGATCTTCGTATCGCAAAACGCATGTCTCCGGTGGTTTGGCCCGAATTCATGACGCGCGACCACGTCACGCCGTCGACGCGACCGGCGGCCGCAGTTCGGCGATCATGCGCAGGGTGTCGGCGAATAGTTTTTTCGGGATGTCGACCTCGGCTATCTGGAACGTGACAGAGCGGGCGTGGCTGGCGAGTTTCGCGTCGATCTCGATCAGCTTTTCCTTCAGACGCCTCAGCGGCCAGTCCCGGATCGGTGCGAACGCCGTCGGGCCGCAAAGCGCCGTTTCCGGCCGATCGTCATTCTGTCCGGCAACGTCCGGACTGTGACGAAGCGACGGTCACGAATTGGTGGCGACTTGCTCAGACGCGATCGAGCTCGCGGCAATGTTCAACGGAGCCGTCTCTAAGACATTTCCGTCTTGTCAAAGCCGTGCATTGGGCACAGTTTCAACGTCATTGGCGCCGTCAACCGGCGAGTGTCGGTCTGAGTGGCGGATGGAGCGACAGAAAATGTGCCAGACTTGCGACCACAAATCCTTGATCCGAAGGGATTTCGTTAAGTTCGCGGCCGCAAGCCTGGCCGGCGTTGCACTCGCGAGCACGATGAATCGGGCGCGAGCGGCCGATGGGGCGCCGACGTCGCTTTCGCCGGACGAGGCCCTCGCCGCGCTCAAAGAAGGCAACGCGCGCTATGTCAATCAGCCAGAACTCTGCTCGATCGACCTGGCCAAGCAGCGCGCCTCGGTCGCTGGGGGCCAGGCGCCATGGGCGACGGTGATTGCCTGCGCCGATAGCCGCGTCCCGCCGGAACTCATCTTCGGCGGCCGCGGGTTAGGCGAGTTGTTCGTCGCCCGCAACGCCGGCAACCTCGTCGACACGGCTACGCTCGGCACCGTCGAGTACGGGGCGGCCGCGCTCGGGTCGCCGCTCATCGTCGTCCTCGCCCATACCAGCTGCGGCGCTGTGAAGGCGGCATGCGACGTGGTGAAAAAGAATGCGACCTATCCCGGCGCGATCGAGGCGATGATCGAGCCGATCCTGCCCGCTGCGCTGGCCGCGCGGGACGACCCGGGCGACTATGTCAACGCCGCCGCCAAACGCAGCGCGCAGCGAACAGCGGCGCGGCTGGCCGCGGCGAGCACGCTCATCTCCGGCCTCGCCGGCAAGGGCAAACTCAAGATCGTCGCGGCGATCTACGATATTGAGACCGGGATGGTGAGCTATCTCGGTTAATCACGAGCGGCCTGAAAACTCGGCGGCGCCATGGATGTCGGCTTCGAGCCGATACTGTTGCAAAACTCTTTTTGAGCCGCCAACCACCATTTTACAGCCCCCTGGAGCTAGCGACGTAAAATGGATGCGGGAGCCCGGCAGCTTCGACGAACAACCCGCCCAAAACCACCGGAACCAATTCCAGACGGCATTGAACGAGAAAAGTCGCTCACGATCGAATTTGGCGGGATTTTTCAGGCGCCCAAATTTCCGAGTTTTTCAACAATATCAGCCGAACGCGGCCATCTCGCGAGGGCGCCAGGCGTATCATTTCCACCACGAACTCTCAGCTACGCCAACCGCTCGTGATTTTGTTCACGCTCGCTCTGGCATACGCCAACCGCTCGCTATTCTTTCCGCCACCGCTCCAGCGCCGTCTCGTCGGCGTCTTTCGCCGCGACCCAGTCGCCCTGCCCGCCGTCGACGCGATGTTCCTTCTTCCAGAACGGCGCGCGGCTTTTCAAAAAATCCATCAGGAATTCGGCGGCCGAAAAAGCCGCCCCGCGATGGGCCGAGGCGCAGACCACCAGCACGATCCGCTCGCCGGGCAATATCCTGCCGGTGCGATGGATCACGGTGACGCCGAGCAAAGGCCAGCGCCGCTCCGCCTCGCCGACCATGCGCGCGATCTCCTCTTCCGCCATGCCGGGATAATGCTCCAGCTCCAGCGCCTGAAGAGTCCCGGCCTCGTCGCGGCACAGGCCGACGAAGCTGACCAGGGCGCCGATATCTTTTCGCCCCTGCGCAAGCGCCGCGGCTTCGGCGGCGGCGTCGAAATCTTGGCGTTGAACGCGGATTTTTTTTGGAAACATCGAATTCCCGGACGCGGCTGATCGACAAGTGGCGGTCATGCCGGCAATTTACCCCCCATGGCCGCTCCCAGAAAGATTTTTCGCGATCTGAATCGCGCCTTGCGCGGCCCTCCGTCAAAGCCAGTTCCACGCAAGAATAAAACTTCAACATCAGCGTGGAGGGCGCCGCCGCCGGGGACGCGCGGCAAAAACGCCGCTTCGGCGCGGCGCCGACGAGGATGGAATGGCCAGTGTTGCTTTTGACGCCAAGGGCGGGCGCGACGGAAAACGGCGGCGCGCCTGGGACGCGTTCGACCGGGTTTTGGCGAGCCGGAATGCCGCCGAGATCGACAAGGCGTCGAAATTGCTGAGAGAGATCGTCGGTTCCGACGCCCGGGACGGCCCATCCGCGTTCCGCCTGGGCGTGCTGACTGTCATGCAGCGCCGTTATGACGACGCCTTGCGCGCCTTCGAGCAGGCCGCGCGGGCCCTTCCGCAAGAGTTTGTCGTGCGCGCCAATCTCGGCGCCGTCGCTTTGGCCCTCGGCCGCGCCGAGGAGGCGATCGCCTGGTGCGACCAATCCCTGGCGCTAAAACCGGACGCCGCGAATGTCTGGAATTTGCGCGGGAACGCCCTGCGCGCGCTGCGCCGCGCCGAGGAGGCGGCCCAAAGTTTTACGCGGGCGGTCAATCTCGATCCGAATTTCGCCGACGCCCTGAGCAATTATGGCTGCGCGATCAACGAGACGGGCCATCACGACGAGGCCTTGGCGGTTTTCGACAGAGCGCTGGCGCTCCAGCCCAATTCCAGCCCGCTGCTGTGCAATCGCGGCGCCGTGCTGGTGAATCTCGAACGCCCGGGCGAGGCTTTGATTTCCCTGGACAAGGCCCTGGCCCTGGCGCCCGACAATGTCGTGGCGATCAATAATCGCGCGCTCGCGCTCAAAATGCTCAGCCGCCCCGAGGAAGCCCTGCTTTGCGCAACGGCGGCTCTGGCGGTCGATTCGCAACAGGCGGCGGCCTGGCTCACTCAGGCGGGCGTTCTCGCCGATCTCGGCCGCGCCGAAGAGGCGCTCGCAAGCTTCGACCAGGGTCTGGCGCTCGCCCCGCGCGACCCCGCCGGCCTTTCCAACAGGGCTCTTCTGCTCGGCGAAATCGGGCGTTTCGCGGAGGCCGCAACGACGCTCCGCGAGGCCATCGCCTTCGCGCCGGAGCGCGCCAGCCTCTATTACAATCTGACCCAGATGACGAAGCTCGCGCCCGACGACCCCGCCGTCGCCGCGATGAACGCGCGGCTCGCGCAAGACGCGGCGCTTCCCCCCACCGATCGGATTTTCCTGCATTTCGGCCTCGCCAAGGTTCACGAGGACCATGGCGCCTGGGACGAAAGTTTTGGGCATCTGTCGGCCGGCGCCAGCCTGAAGCGCGGCCTTGTCCGCTACGACCAAGCCGCGACGCTCGGCGAAATGGCGCGCGCGGCGCAGGTTTTCGACAAAGCCATGGCGGCGCGCCTTGGCGGACGCGGCGAGAAATCGCTCGCGCCGATTTTCATTGTCGGCATGCCGCGCAGCGGCAGCACTCTGGTCGAGCAGATCCTGTCGAGCCATGAGGGCGTCAGCGGTCTCGGCGAAATCGGCGCCTTCGGCAAAGCCATGCGCGCGGACGGCGCAGGTCCGGTCGCGTTTCCCGAACGGGTTCAATCCCTGTCGCCGGAAGACGCCGGCCGGATCGGCGCGGCCTACGCCAAAAATGTTCGCGAGCTGGCGCCTTCGGCCGACCGCGTCGTCGACAAGATGCTCGACAATTTCCTCTATCTCGGTTTGCTCGCCGCCGCCTTGCCGACAGCGCGCATCATCTACATCCGGCGCGATCCGGTTGAGACCTGCCTGTCCTGCTATTCCAAATGGTTCGCCACAGGCTATGATTTTTCCTACGATCTCGGCGAACTGGGCCGCTATTATCGCGCCCATGAAAGGCTGATGGACCACTGGCGGGCGATTCTGCCCAAACAACTTTTGATCACCGTCGATTATGAAGCGGTCGTCGCCGATCTGGAGGGTCAGAGCCGGCGTCTCGCCGCTTTCTGCGGGCTGGAATGGGACCCGCGCTGCCTCGAATTCCACAACAACGAGCGGCAGGTGCGCACCGCGAGCAAAACCCAGGTCCGCCAGCCTTTGTTCGACGGCTCGTCGCGGCGTCGCGGCGCCTTGGCGCGGCATCTGGCGCCGTTGCTGTCGGCCCTGGGGGCCGACGACTGAAAACGGCGGATGGCCATATGCCGTTGGCGGCCGCTCTTGGCCTAAAGGGCGCTTGTCGTGGCAATCAGCCGAACGGGCGCCGCCCTGGGAATTGCCGGTCTACGCGAGATCGCGCCCAAGAGCGCGCCATCGTCGCGCCTGCGAGACGAGTGGCGTCAGCAGAATCGAAACCAAGGCTGCGACCGCGACCATGTCGCGATCGCATGTTTTTTTTGGAGCAGCGCGCTCTTCGTCCGTGAAAACCGCGCTGCTGTTTCAGTCGAGACTCACCACCCGCCGGGACCCCAATCGCCGCCCCTGCCGCGGTTATAGCCGTCGCCGTTGCCATAGCCGTTGCCGCTCATGTCGGAGTCGCCGCCGAAGCTGAAGTTGCCGCTGCCATGACCTCTACCGGAGCCATAGCCACGACCATAGCCACGACCTTCGCCACGACCATAGCCGTCACCGTAATAATCGTCGCCATAGCCATAGCGGGGGCCATAGCCAGGACCGGGGCCATAGCCAGGACCGGGGCCATAGCCAGGGCCGGGGCCGTAGCCATAAGCCGCCGGCGGGGGAGCGCCGTAGCCGGCGGGCGGCGCCGCCTGCGGACCCGCATTGGGGGCCGGCGCTTGCTGGGCGAAGGCCGTGCTGGCGATGACGCCGGCGCCGAGGACGAGCGCCAGTCTGATCAAGCTTTTCATATCTTTGCTCCCTTGTTCTTGGGTATCGGGGCCGCGAAGGCGGCCCCGCCAACAGAACGGCTGAACGTTTTCGTGTTCGCGCCGCCATTTCCAGGTTCGCGCATTGGTCGATCCTGGAAGAGGAACGCGCCACGGAGCAAACATGAAACACGCACTCAGATCCGAGGAATTGAACGGATCTGTCGAAGAATTGACCGGACCGAAGGTCTAGAGCATTTTCCGTTTCTTCGGAATTGGAAGAATGCTCTAGCTCGTTGTTTCAACGCATATTCTTGTCCAAAAAGTCTGCAACTTTTTGGGAATATGCTCTAAGCCTGAAGCCGTCCATTCGGCAGGTTGGGTTTTGGCGAAGCCCACGCGAACGGCAGGGACGCCGCGCAATGCTCTCCGCTTCTACCAGACGCGTTTAACCCTCGGCCGGAATGACCGGGCCAAAGGGCATTTCAATCCCGGCGATCATTTCCCGGCGAAGCTCAGAACCAGACGCCCCTGCAAGAGAAAAACGAGTAACGACGTTGAACGATCGATAGAAGCTCAACGGCGCCGGCGGAGCCGCGCGCTCGAAACATCGCGGCGGTTAGAACTGAAGGCCCGAGCGGTACGGCAAAGCTCGTTTTCGTGTTCGACTGACGTCAATTTTGATTAAAGCTACCCTCCAACGATATTTTCTTTATGGCGTTCTATATGCCGCTTTATTCAAAAATTCATACACGACAATGTGTTCATGCTAAGATGGACGTGGCAGACCTGTCAAGGCGCAATCCACGAAGAATCGCTTCAGGTTAACGGAAGGGTCTGGCGGATCAGGGCTCCGCGATAGTCCTGGTTGAGGTTTGCGCGTTTCCGGCGAACCTTGAGGCTGGGCGTGTCTTCTGGATTGCGGACGAGGTTCGTGGCCAGATGTTTGACGACAGCCATGTCGCTCGCCCTGCTCTGGCGGTTTTCGTCACTAGGACCGCAAAGGGCTCTAGCCCCCCGTCATCGGCGGAAAAAACGCGACTTCGTGGGCGCCGACGATGCTCTCATCCCGCTTAGCGTGTTTCTTGTCGATGGCGGCGCGGAGAATTGTTTGCGAAAATGTCGCGGCATAGGCCTCGTCGCGGGCGCCGAGCCAGGCGATCAGTTCGGCCAGCGTGCGCACCGTCTCGGGCACATCGACTTCCTCGGCGGATTTGCCGATGCGTTCGCGCAAAGAGGCGAAATAGATGAGCCTCATTCCTCGACCACATATTTGATCCCGGCGCGGAAATAATCCCAGCCGGTGTAAAGCGTCAGGATCGCCGCCAGCCACAACAAGCCAAGGCCGATCCGCACCGTGCCCGGCAGCACCACCTCCCCCGCCCGTCCGGCGATGAGAAAGCCGAGCGCGAGAATCTGCACCGTCGTCTTCCATTTGGCGACATTGCTGACCGGCACCGAAACCTTCAGCTCGGCCAAAAATTCGCGCAGGCCCGACACCAGAATCTCCCGGCACAGGATCACGATGGCCGCCCACAGCGACCAGCTCCTGATCGTGCCGTCGGCGACGAGAATCATCAGCGCCGAGGACACCAGCAGCTTGTCGGCGATCGGGTCCAGCATCCGTCCGAGCGCCGATTGCTGCGCCCAGGCGCGGGCGAGATAGCCGTCGAAGAAATCGGTGATCCCCGCAACCGCGAAAAGCCCGAGCGCGGTCCAGCGCAGGGCGTAATTGTCCGGCCAGAACAGGCAGGCCACCACCGCCGGCACCATCACGACCCGGCCGAAAGTCAAAAGATTCGGCAGGTTGAAATTGCGACGGGCGCCGGAACGGGCGGGGCTGAGGGACATGATGGGAGGGAAGCGTTTTAAACGTTGCGCGTCAACGGATTTTTCGCCTTTCCCGCCGCGTCGGGCCTTTTGTCGCGCCCGAACGGCCGGAACGCGCCCGCCTGATCGGGAAAGCGTCACGGCGCTCACCCCTTTTCATGAAAATGGTCGAACACCAGTTTTGCCATCGCCGCCGAAAAGCCCGGCATCTTTTCGAGATCGGCGAGCGCCGCCGCCGCCACCGCTTTCGCGGTCCCGAAAGCCTGCAGCAGCGCCCTTTTGCGGGCCGGGCCGATTCCCGCGATCTCGTCGAGCGGGTTTTTCGCAAATTCCTTCTTGCGGCGCGCCCGATGGGTTCCGATGGCGAAGCGGTGGGCCTCGTCGCGCAGGCGCTGGACGAAATAGAGCGCTGGATCGCGCGGCGCCAGTTTGAACGGCTCGCGGCCGACGACGAAAAAACTCTCGCGGCCGGCGTTGCGGTCCGCCCCCTTGGCGATCGAGGCGAGCGTCACGCCGGTCACGCCCAGTTCCTCCAGCACGCGGCGCACCGCCTCGAACTGGCCGCGCCCGCCGTCGATCAGCAGCAGGTCTGGCGATTTAGGGAAGGCGTCGGGATCCTGGGGAAAAGCGTCGGGGTCTTCCGGCGCCGGCGTTTCCGCCTCCTTGAGCAGGCGCGAAAAACGGCGCGACAAAACCTCGCGCATCATGGCGTAATCGTCGCCGGGCGCGACCGGGCCTTTGATGTTGAACGTCCGGTAATGGGTCTTCATGAAACCCTGCGGACCGGCGACGATCATCGCGCCGATCGCCGACGACCCCATGATGTGGGAATTGTCATAGACCTCGACCCGGCGCGGCGGCTTCTCCATGCCGAAAGCGGCGCCGAGCGCCTCCAGAAGTTTTAGCTGGCTGGCGCTGTCGGCAAGCCGCCGGCCCAGGGCCTCGCGGGCGTTTTTTCCGGCGTCGACGACCATTTCCTTCTTCTCGCCGCGCTGGGGCGCGGTGATTTCGATTTTATGGCCTTCGCGCTCCGCCAGGGCCTGTTCGAGCCAGGCCGCCTCCTCGATCGTGTGCGAGAGCAGGACGAGTTTTGGCGCCGGCCGCTCGGCATAGAACTGGGCGACGAAGGGGCCCAAAACCTCGCCGGCTGAAAGAGTTTTGTCGGCGCGCGGAAAATAGGCGCGATTGCCCCAGTTCTGGAAAGCGCGGTAAAAAACCGCCTCGACGCAGAACTGGCCGGCCTCCTCATGGAGCGCGAAGACATCGGCCTCGGGGACAGCGCGCGGATTGATCCCCTGCTGGCCCTGGATCGCGGCCAGGGCGGAAATGCGGTCGCGCAGCCGCGCCGCGCGCTCGAATTCGAGCTTTTCCGCCGCCGCGTTCATTTCTTCGGCCAGACGCTCGCGCACCGCGCGGGATTTTCCGGCCAAAAAATCGCGGGCCTCGCTCGTCAGTTCGGCGTAATTTTCCGACGAAATTTCGCCGGTGCAGGGGCCGGCGCAGCGCTTGATCTGGTAAAGCAGGCAGGGCCGGCTGCGATTGTCGTAAAAGGAATTTTCGCAGGAGCGCAGGAGGAAGACGCGTTGCAGCACGTTGAGGGTGCGGTTGACCGCCCCCACATTGGCGAAAGGCCCGAAATAATCGCCTTTCCGGCTGCGCGCGCCGCGATGTTTGGTCAACTGCGCGCCGCGCTCGTCCCTGGTCAGCAGAATATAGGGAAAACTCTTGTCGTCGCGCATCAGCACGTTGAAGCGCGGCTTGAGCTGCTTGATGAGATTGGCTTCGAGCAGCAGGGCCTCGACCTCGGTGCGGGTCGAGACGAAGACCATCGACGCGGTCAGGGCGACCATCCGCGCGATGCGATTGGCGTGGCCGGCGAGGCGGGTGTAAGAGGCGACGCGCTTCTTGATGCTTTTCGCCTTGCCGACATAAAGCACCGCGCCATCCTCGCCGATCATGCGATAGACGCCCGGCCCCATCGGCGCATGTTTCCAATGCTCGCGGATCGCGCGAAGACCCCGCTTGAACGAGGAGGCGGCGGGCTCGGCGTCAAGGTCAAGATCGACGCCGGAGCATTCCTCGGGCTCGGCGGGCAAAGACTCTTCGGCCTCGTCCGGCTCGAAAACCAGTTCCGGCGGCGCGTCCAGCGGATTTTTCAAACGACTCATGGCGCTAATCTAGGCGCTGTCGCCGCGCCGCGAAATGGCGGCCGGGAGGAGAAAAGCACGATCGCGCCAGCCATGAATTTCTGGAACGGACCCGATGTCGCCGGTCCTTTGTCGACACCGAGGGCTCGGTCATCGGCGCGAGGCGGCCAAACGGTCGCCGCCGAGACTCCACTCCGAGCCACAGTCGCGTCGACAAGTCCGCCGGCGCGCCGATCGTGTCCCATGGCGTGGTGGAGGCGGACCTGGTGGATAATTTCGCCCGCGCCGATCGCCTTGCAGTGGACGAGCGTGGGCCATTTGCCGGCCCTCTTGGACAATCGGCCGCTCTTAAGCCTTCAACAGTTCATCGGGCCTGCAAATCTTCCCGCCCCAGGCGAAGCCCGACCGAGCCGTTCCCGCCATCGCCCGACGCTGGACCTTCGCCACAAATACGGCTAGCTATGGCGTTAACGAGACCTCAATGAATCACGGGGCGGGACTTCATGGCGGGCTTTACGGCGGTTTTTCGCGGCTTCATTCCCTTCGCCGGCGCATGCGCCGCCGCGCTGCTGCTCGCGGGCTGCAACGAACAAGCGGGCCCCAGAATCTCGGCCGCTTCCGCCGATGGCGCGCAGATCGTTCCCTCGGGCTACAGCCCGCGCCCCGCGACCCTCGCGGTGACCGCGCTGCAGGGCGCGCCCTCGCCGTTCCAGAATCAGTTCGTGGCTTATTTCGACGCCGACGTCGCCAGGCAGGACGTGGTCCTGACCGATTCGGCGGGCGCGCATTATCTCGCCAAGGGTTATCTTTCGGCCTTTCTGGTCGATGGCGGCGCCCGGCTGACCTATGTCTGGGACATCTACGACCGCGACAACCATCGCGCGCAAAGGCTGAACAACGAAATCGCCATCCAGGGCTCGGCCGACGATCCCTGGCGTCTGGTCGGTTCTGAAGCTCTCGCGGCGCTCGCCGCGCGCAGCGCCGGCGACCTCGCCGCTTTTCTCTCCAACACGCCGGAAGCGCTCGCCGCCGCCCCTAATTCCGCGACGGTCGCGGCGCGGAACGCCGGCGACGCGGCGAGATCGGTCCCGGAGCCCGCCGCGCCGGCCCCGGCCGCGAGCCAGGCGCTTTCCTATGCCGCCGACCGCTGAAGCGTCCCGTCTTCTTGACAAAAACGCGACAAGTTTCGCCGGCCGTATTGTTCATCGTTCAACCCCCTGCTAAGACGCGCGCCAATTGGTTCGGGCGAAGGCGGCGTAATGGCTGGCGCAATGAAAATTCTGGCGGGCAATTCCAATCGGCCGCTGACCGAAGCGATCGCCGCCTATCTCGGCTTGCCCCTGACGAAATGCCAGGTGCGGCGCTTCGCCGACATGGAGATTTTCGTCGAAATCCTGGAGAACGTGCGCGGGCAGGACACTTTCGTCATCCAGTCCACCTCCGCGCCGACCAATGACCATCTGATGGAGGCGTTGATCATGTTCGACGCCCTGCGGCGCGCCTCGGCGCGGCGCATCACCGCGGTCATCCCCTATTTCGGCTATGCGCGGCAGGACCGCAAACCGGGGCCCCGCACCCCGATCTCCGCCAAGCTGGTGGCCAATCTCATCACCCGCGCCGGCGCCGACCGCGTGCTGACGGTCGATCTCCACGCCGGGCAGATCCAGGGCTTTTTCGACATCCCGACCGACAATCTCTACGCCGCCCCGGTGCTGGTCCGCGACATTCAGGAAAATCTCAAGCTTGCCAATGTCATGGTGGTCTCGCCCGACGTCGGCGGCGTGATCCGCGCCCGCGCCTTGGCCAAGCGCATCAATGCGCCGCTGGCCATCGTCGACAAGCGACGCGAAAGACCCGGCGATTCGGAAGTGATGAACATCATCGGCGAGGTGAAGGGCAAGAACTGCATCATGATCGACGACATCGTCGATTCCGGCGGCACCTTGTGCAACGCCGCCGACGCGCTGATCCAGGCCGGCGCGGCGGACGTGCGCGCCTATATCACCCATGGCGTGCTTTCCGGCGGCGCGGTGGCCCGCATCTCGGCCTCGCGGCTCAAGGAGCTGGTGATCACCGATTCCATCCAGCCGACGGAAGCCGTGCGGGTCGCCAAGAACATCCGGGTGATCACCGTCGCCCCGCTGATCGGCGAGGCCATCGCCCGCATCGCCAAGGAAGAAAGCGTCTCCAGCCTGTTCGACTGACAGCGCGCCGCACGTCGAATTTCAAGAAAGCACGCCGCCATGACTTTCGAAACCGATCTGAAAAACATCATCCGCTCGATTCCCGATTATCCGAAAAAGGGAGTCATGTTCCGCGACATCACCACTTTGCTTGGCGACGCCCGCGGCTTCCGCCGCGCGGTGGACGAATTGGTCCAGCCCTTCGCCGGGCAAAAAATCGATCAGGTGGCGGGCATGGAGGCGCGCGGCTTCATCCTCGGCGGCGCGGTGGCCCATCAGCTTTCGGCCGGCTTCATCCCGATCCGCAAAAAAGGCAAGCTGCCCCACCAGAAGGTTTCCATCGCCTATAGCCTGGAATATGGCGTGGACGAGATGGAAATGCACGAAGACGCGGTGAAGCCCGGCGAGAAGGTGATCCTGGTGGACGATCTGATCGCCACCGGCGGCACGGCGGAAGGCGCGGTGAAACTGCTGCGCCAGGTGGGCGCCGAAATCGTCGCCGCCTGTTTCGTGATCGACCTGCCGGACCTCGGCGGCGCCCAGAAAATCCGCGACCTCGGCGTGCCGGTGCGCGCGCTGATCGCTTTCGAGGGGCACTGAGCCGGACGAAAGGACCGACGCCGGTCTTTTCGAGTGGCTAAAATTCGACGCCTGGCTCCCGTTCGCGAATGGCCCGAAACGGTGGGAGGCGGATGTCTGCCTCCCTTCTTGTTGGGGAATCTCTTTTTCCGCTGGCTTCGCCGACAATTCGGGCGCGCTTCGCGATTTATACAAAAATCCTAATAAGGCGCTGTAATATAAAGGTTATTATCATATACTAATGCAGATGCAACCCGGTGTTCAGCACTCTAACACTCGGCAACTTGACATAGGTCCATTGGCCCTATATTAATGGACTAGGTTTATTGGCCCTAGTGTGAGCCGAGGGTATATAGAGAGGCACAGATGAGCGTGGACATTCCAGGGACGGTAAGAACTCCCACTCAGCTCCGCGCGGCCCGCGCGGCACTACGGCTCAGCGCCGGCGGTCTCGCGCGAATGGTTCGCGTCGAAGACGGGAGAACGGTGCGGCGCTGGGAATCTGGTGAACGAGACATTCCTGGCCCCGTGACAGTAGTGCTTGAAACCGCGATGGACTTCCTCGGCCAACTGCAGGGGCTCGATCGGCAGATCGAAATGATCGAGACTGGACAGTTGCGCTCGGGCTCGATGAGCTGGGGCGGAAAACGCATCGACACCACGGTGCAGAATCTCGAAAGACTGGCCGAGGCGAAGACATCGCTGGAATCCGCGCTTGCCATACTCATGCGGCAACCTCCGTTCGCGGGCGGATCGCGCGATGTTCATTGGTACACATTACGGCGATCGACGCCGTTGTTCGAAGCGAACGTCAAAGACGAGTGGTCCGTCCCCGGCGAAATCAATCCTGAAGCGGCCCTGGCCTATTTTGAGAGATACGAAGGCTTCGACGAAGGCCTCTCTCTCTGCGACGACCAAGAGATCGCAGAGTTTGTGCTCGAACAGAAAGAGGTTCTAAGAACCGATTTCGGGTCACGGCAGCAGTTAGCTCCCGGGAATTTGCTCGCAACGTTCCCGGTTCGCCGAGCATGACCGCGCCGCACGATTTCGAATTTCAATTCGGCCGATACAAAGCGCTGCGGGGCCGAGGTTGGCGCGGCCTGTTGGCTCTGGCGTTAATCGTGTCTTGCGTCACGCTCATGAGCGGCAACATTGGGACCGCGGTGGCGAGCCCTCTCGCAGGGCGCATTATGCACCTGATTTCTGCACCTGAAACTAGCAAGTAATACAACAATCTAGCTGTTGCGCAAAAGTCTTGACTTTTGCACAGCCTAATGTCCGCCCTCGGCTCATTGCGGTATTACGACATGAAGGTCCCGCCGGCGGCTGTCTCGCACTCAGCGGACGTTCCGATAGCGAAATGAACCGGCGCTCGTGACCCAAGGCGGCCTTACGCCAACCGTGCTCTGCAACCTTGATAATGCCCCATTGCAGACGTTCGCACGAAATTACTCGACGGGGATTTCGTGATAGGCCTCGGAAGCAGGAGCGCGGGTGCGCGATAAGTTTTCGCGCGCCAGGGCAGATCAGAAGGTCGCCTTCATACTGAGGTAAAAGCTGCGTCCAGGCTCGACGCGCTTTTTTGTAGCGGGTGGGCGCGGCGCCATCAAAACGAAACGTCCATGAACCGGTTTGTCGATGCGGAGACTGGACAGAAGATTCGTCCTGTCGTCGTCGACGCGCTGACAAGCGTGGAAATCGGCGCGCGGCCCTTGAAAATTCTTCCCGCTTCCTGACCGCCCTTTCAATTCTGAAGCGCGCGGCAAACGTCTTCATTGAGAGGATCGCAGCAGGACTGATTTCAATTCCTCGTCCAGGCGGCGCGCCACCTCGACGACGCGTTCGTCGCCAAATTGTCCAAACAGACTTGATGGCCGATCGTAGGCAAAAGCGCATCCGCCCGAGTCGGTCTCGAACAATGTCACTCTTAATGGCGCGTAGAGCGCCGCCTGGAGCTGATGCCGCGTCATTTTCGACGCGGTGAGCGGATTTCCGATCTCATACTGACACACCTTTCGGCGCTGGCCGGCGCTGCGCAAGAGCGCGCCGTGATCGCGCTTGAGGAAAATGAACAGGGACGTTTTCCCAATTCGCCTTTCAGCTGCGTCGAGGTCGCCAGACGCAAGAGCATCCAGAATGGCGGGATCGAGAGCCGGCAAAGCGCTTTCCAAGCTCTTTGCGACCGAATCGAAGTCTCGGGTCGAATGAATTTCGACATGGTCCATGGTCACGGAATGATATGCGATCGACATGGTGGCAGCCGCTCCCTCCGGCGTCATGAGCAAGAGACCGATCGGCGCGCCGCCGAGCTTCCCGCATGGATGCACAGATACACCTGGCATCGCCCGCATGGCGGAATAAAATACCAAACGCCAATTAGAGCGGGCTCCGAACGATTTGAATCGCTTTGGGATTCCCAAATCGGCTGAAATCTGATTCATGATTCTCGCCGCGGAAGGAGGCGGCGAGAATGGCGCTTTCCGACGATCTTCGCAAACGCGTGGTTGAGGCAGTGGTTGTCGACGGGCTGTCGCGCAATGCGGCGGCGAAACTGTTCAAGATCGGCATCGCCAGCGCCGTGCGCTGGGTCAAGCAATTCGAGACGACGGGAGAGGTCTCGCCCAGGCCTGTGGGCGGCGATCGCCGCTCGGGGCGCATCGAAGCCCATCACGACTACCTCATGGGGCTGATCCGACGCACGCCGGACATCACTCTCCTCGAAATCCAGGAGCGGCTGGTCAAGAATTGCGGCGAGCATTTTTCGAGTTCAGTGTTGTCGCGCTTCTTCGCTCGGCACGGCGTCACATTTAAAAAAAGAGCGCGCACGCCGCCGAGCAGCAACGCCCGGACGTGATGAAACGCCGGCTGGAATGGTTCGAGGGACAGCCTGATCTCGACCCTTCGAAGCTCATTTTCATCGACGAGACCGGCGCCTCGACAAATCTGGCGCGCAAAGGCGGACGCTGTCGGCGCGGGCGACGGCTGCGCGCCGCCGTGCCGCACGGCCATTACAAGACAGTCACGTTGGTCGCCGGCGTCAGCCTTCGCGGCCTCGTGGCGCCGAAGGTCTTCGATCGCCCGATCAACGCCGCCCTCTTCGAAGAATGGGTGGAAAACTGCCTCGGCCCCACGCTCTCGCAAGGCGACATCGTCGTCATGGACAATCTGCCCGCCCACAAGGGACCGCGGGTCGAAGAGTTGATCAAAGCCGCCGGCGCCGAGTTGCGCTATCTGCCGCCCTACAGCCCCGACATGAACCCGATCGAGAAAGCCTTTTCCAAGCTCAAGGCGCATCTGCGAAAAATCGCCGAGCGAACCGTCGGCGGATTGATGCGCGCACTCGAAACTTGCGCCGAAATCTTCAAGCCCACAGAATGCAAAAATTATTTCGCAGCCTGCGGATATGATCCAGTGTGATCGGAGGCCGCTCTAGTCGCCTCGGTCCTCATGAATCCCCTCATTTTTGCGTGACTCTAAAAAGCCCGAATTTGGGATTCTTCCGAGCGGCGTGACGGAGAATCTGCCGGTTGGGGAGAGCGATGCGCGCGCCGAAGGAGCGATTTGATTTTGTTCATGAATTTGTGAGCCGCGTCTTTGTTGACGACCTGCACGCCAAACGCATTCTGTCTTTGGCGAATGGGACGCTTGGAGTGATGACGGGGGCGGCTCTCGCGGTTAGCCTGATCGGACAGGCGTTGGCGACGGCGCGCGGACTGATCGCGAAGTCGGCGATCAAGCAGGTCGACCGGCTGCTGAGCAACGCGGGCGTGGCTCCTTGGGAGTTGTTCGGGTCGTGGGTTCCCGAAGTCGTTGGAGCGCGGCGCGACATCGTCGTGGCGATGGACTGGACGGATTTCGATCCCGACAATCAGTCCACGCTCGCGCTGCATCTCGTCACGCGCCACGGAAGAGCCACGCCGCTGCTTTGGCTGACCGTCGACAAGGACGAATTGAAGGACCAGCGCAACGATTTCGAGGATTTGTGCCTGTCCCGGCTGAAGGCGCTGCTGCCCGAGGGCGTGACGGCGACGATTCTGGCCGATCGCGGCTTTGGCGATATCAAACTATTCGAATTCCTGGGCAGCCTTGGCTTTCAATATGTCATCCGCTTTCGCGGCAACATCCACGTCAGCGCAGCCGATGGCGAAACCCGGTTGGCCGCCGATTGGGTCGGCAAGGGCGGGCGAGCGCGAAAACTGCGCGACGCCGAAGTGTCCGCCGCCCGCCAAAGGGTTGGGGCGGTCGTATGCGTGAAGGCCGCGGGCATGAAGGAGGCCTGGCATCTGGCCGCCAGCGGCGGCGCGCTCTCCGCGCCGCAGATCATCAAGCTTTATTCCAAACGCTGGACCATCGAGCCCAGCTTTCGAGACAGCAAGGATTTGCGCTTTGGAATGGGCATGAACGCGCTGAGGATCGACGATCCGCAACGCCGCGACCGCCTCTTGCTCCTCAACGCCTTCGCCATCCTGCTGCTGACGCTCTTGGGCGCCGCCGGCGAAAGCCTCGGAATGGACCGGCAACTGAGAACCAGCACCGTCAAGCGCCGCGTCCATTCCCTTTTCCGACAAGGCTGCCTGCTCTATGACCTGATCCCCAACATGCCGGAGAAGAGACTCCGGCCCCTCATCGAGCGATACCAGGATCTCCTACGCCAAAGCTCTGCTTTCTCCGACGCTTTCGGGGTCATTTAAAATGAGGGGATACGTGAGGCCTCGGTCTGACTGGGGACAACCTGTTGAGGCTCCACATCTAGCTCTTCCTTTGCGAGGAGAACAAATCAGTTCTACGCCAAAGCTGAAAAGCTCGTCGGACTCAAAATCTGATTGTTGATTTTCGTGACGATTGGTCCGTCATTTTCGCTTTCGTCACGAACACGCAGCCATTCTGGATCGCTTTGAAACGCAGCCCATTTGATTTCGCGCTCGGCGAGCGAATTCCATGCGAGAATGTAAGTCAGCTCGCTGGAAGAGTGACCAATCAAGGTTGTCCAGAATCCGATCGGGACAACCCCATGCTTTTGCCAGATCGATACGGTGTGATCCTTGAAACGCGCGAGCAGCTCGGGCATTCGCCCAGGAACTGCGGTGTAGACGCGAAGTTCGTAAAGCATCAACAGTCTCCTCAGAAAGCGCACGCCCTTTGATGGCGCTTCATATCCAGAGACAGCGCCAAAATGCCGTGAATTGCGCGATGTCAGCGGCCTGCGCTCTGTCCGCCGTCGACGTGAAGGATCTCGCCGGTTACGAAGCGCGCCGACTCGAGATAGAGGATCGCATCGACGACGTCGGAGATCTCGCCCATGTGCCCGACCGGATGAAGGGCATCGAGAGCCGCATATGTCTCGACCGGATGCATCGGCGACTTGATGACGCCGAGCGCGACCGCATTGTAAGCGTCCATCCGGCGCCGTTCACTCGTCGGGCTTGAAATTCCACGGCATCAGTGCCTCGATGTCCTTGTTGGGCCATCGGTTGGCGATCCGCTCCAGGGTCTGTTTCGCCCAGGCGTTAGGGTCGACGCCGTTCATCTTGCAGGTCTGAAGCATGGTGGCGACGGACGCCCATGTCCGCCCTCCGCCGGCGGAACCGGCGAAAAGTGAGTTTTTTCTCGTAATTGCCTGGGGCCTGATGGCCCGCTCGACTATGTTGGAGTCGATTTCGACGCGGCCATCCTCAAGGAAACGCCCGAGGACCGTTCGCTGAGATCGGGCATAGCGGATCGCTTCCGCCAATTTCGATTTGCCGGAGATGCGCGGCAGTTCGCGCTCCCAGAGATCGAACAACACCTGCACGATATCGGCCGACGTCGCCCTCCGCGCCGCCAGGCGCGCGTGCGGAGGCTGACCGCGCACCTCGTCCTCGACCGCCCACAATTGCTTCATCTGTTCGACGGTCGCCGTCGCGACAATGGATTTGCCGTTGGCATGCAGGTCGAAGAACCGGCGGCGCAGGTGTGCCCAACATCCGGCCAAACGCAGGCCGTTGGCATGCGGAGCGCCCGCAAGCTTTCGATATCCCGCGTAACCGTCGCATTGCAGGATGCCGCGATAATCGCCCAGGTGACGCACCGCGCAGTCGCCGGATCGACTGTCTTCATAACGATAGGCCACCATCGGCGGCCCCGCGCCGCCGAACGGCCGATCATCCCGCGCATAGGCCCACAACCACGCCGTCTTGGTCTTTCCGGCGCCCGGGTTCAACGTCGGCAGCGTCGTTTCGTCGGCGAAAATTCGCTCGCCCTCGCGGATACGCACGAGCACGTGGGCCGCCAGCGGCTCGAAATGGAAACCGACCGAGCCCATCCATTGCGCCATCAGCGAACGACTGAGTTCGACGCCGTCGCGCCCGTAGATCGCCTCCTGGCGGTAAAGCGGCAGGCCGTCGGCGTATTTGGACACCGCGACTTGCGCGAGCAGCGCTTCCGTCGGCAGGCCGGCTTCGACGATATGTTCGGGCGCCGGGGCTTGCAAGATCGCGGCGGGCTCCTTGTAGGCGTATTTTGGCCGGATCGTCACGATCAGCCGGAAGCGCGCCCGCACGACGTCGAGCCTGACGCTTTCCTCCTGGCCGATCCTGACCCGCTCCTTGCCCTCGAACTCCGGCGGAACCTCAGGCTCCAGGATCACCTCGACCCGCTCCAGATGCGAGGGAAACCGCGGCTTGTCGGTAGACGCCTTGCGCGGCTTGGGCTCCGCCTTCGCGGCCAGCCGCGTGGCGATCGCCGCGAGTCCGGTTTCGATTTCCTCGAACACGAAGCTCTGTTGCTCGGCTTCGTCGGCGCCGAGTTTTTCGGACCGTTTGCCGAAGCGATCGCGGCGAAGCGTCTTGATGATCGAAGTCAGCCGATCGATCTCGGCTTTCGCCGCCGCGTTCGTTTGCGTGAGGTCCTCGACCTTCGCCGTCAGGCTCAACGTTTGGGAGCGGAAAACCTCCGCGTCCTTCTCGTTGGCGCTTGCTTGAGCCTCTGAACGATCGGCGCGAGCCATTGCGCCAAGCGCCAGCGCCTTCAGTTGATCAACATCGTCAGGAAGTTTGCCGAAGCGCTCGATCATGGTTTGTATGATACTGTTTTTTCCGCAAAAATCCCAATGTTTTCTAGGCGTTCAATGGATTCTAGCGCAACTTTTTCATATCAGCCGGCGCTCTGCGGCGCCCGCACGTCCACCGCGCGAACCCGCTTCCAATCCAGCCCTTCGACCAGCGTCATGACTTGCGCGTAACTCAGACGAATCTCGTGGCTTCCCGCCGACGGCCAGCAGAAATGCGAGCGTTCGAGACGCTTCGCGAAAAGACAAAGACCCGACCCGTCCCACCAGACAATTTTTATTCTATCGGCTCGTTTCGCCCGGAAAACATAAAGAGAGCCGTCGAATGGATCGGCCCCGGCGTCCCGAACCAGAGAAACAAGTCCTTCTGGGCCTTTGCGAAAATCAACCGCAGCCGCCCGCAACAGCACCCGTACGCCTTGCGGGATCATGCCTCGCGCACCGCGCGCAGCAGACGGCGAAGGTCGGCTTCCGGAATATCCGCGCTTACCCGCACCACTGCGCCGCCGATCTCGATCTCCACGCGCCGCATCTTGGCCGCACGCGGCTCCGCCGGCGCCTGGCGCTCGATCTTCTCCGCCCGGAGACCAGCAGCGCGACGCCAAGCGAAAAGTTGCGACGGCGTGATATCCAGCGAACGCGCCAGCGCCGAAATGTTCGTGCCCGGCTCCAGCGACGCGGCGATCGCTCGATCCTTGAAGTCGTCGGACCAGCGCCGGCGTTCGCCAACCGGCGCTCCATCGAGCCGTTCGGCTCGGACCTCTATGAACTGGTTCGTGTTGGTTCTGCGCATAGGCCTAGACATAGATGTTGCTATCCATGTCTAACCATTACCAAACACGCGCCCTGCGCCGCCAGAATGGCGCCGGGTGTACGCTTACACCGCATTCACGCGAATGCCGCGCTTGGCGTATTCGATGGCGAGCGACTTGGTCGCCGCGTTGAGAGCCCCCTTGGTCAACGAGGCAAGGACCGATGGTACGGCGGACATCGCATGGTCCACGAGGCTAGTGGTGATCTGAACGACATGGCCGCTGCCCCGCTTCTCCATCTCGGCGACGGCGAGCTGCGTCATGTGGAAGAACCCGGTGGTGTTGACGCCTAAGATGGCAGCGTAATCGGTCTCGGTGTATTGGGTGAACGGCTTGGCGATGAAGATGCCGGCGTTGTTGACGAGCGTGTCGATGCGCCCAAACCGCGTCATGCCTTCAAAGACCGCACGCTGCGCCGTCTTTCGATCCGCGATGTCTCCGAGGACTGTAAGAACGTCGGGGTCCTTCGACGGCTTGACAGATCGCGCCGTCGCGATCACCCGGTAATTGAGATCGCGATATGCCCTGACAAGCGCCGCGCCGATACCTTGCGACGCGCCGGTAATCACGGCGACTTTTTGTTCACTATCCATAGTAAACCTCCGACATCGCCTCGCTACGCGAACAACACCTCGCTGATATCAATCGATACCATCAGCATTTCTAGGATTGGCCGGTGATCCGGTCCGCGGGTATACGCGCGGCGCTTGGTCGGCAGATGAATGCCGTTTGCTTCCACATAATCTGAAGTCAGCTGCGACGCGCGGAAACCACCTGCGATGTTCACGCTATAATCGTGACGGCGCAACATCAGGTCGTCGCCGAAGAAAAACTCTTGAATGAGACTATGCGTCTCGATCGAACCAGGAAAATAGGCGCGCAGCACACGCCAAATCTCCGTGCCGTCCTGCCACGGTTCGATCTCCTCGGCCTGCACGCCGTCCATGGCGAGAAGAAACGGCGTGGTGAGATAAGTCCATAGCGCCTCACCGTTGAAATAGGCCCGATGCAGCGGGTCCCACGGGGTGTGCATCTGATGGCCTGCAAAGGAGTCTTTGGGCGCTCGGCGCTCGGCAATGAGCGTGCCGTTGACTTTCTCGATAACGACCTTCTCCGGCGTAAAAACGGAGCGCTGATCCGGCGCCCCGTAAGGCAAGAGCGACGCACGTTCCTCGTGCAGCCACACGCTCATGCGCCTTGGGTCCGGGTCCTGTATTATTCCTTTGAGCGCGAAGAAGCCGCCGCCACTCACGATGGTGGCGTCGACTTTTTTGTAAGCTTTCCAGCGATCCATGCCACCATGCGCGTCAATGATTTTGGCAAGCAAGTCGTTCATCGATGCCTCCATCATGCCTCAAAATCTATAAGCTAGAGCGGCCTCCGATCACACTGGATCATATCCGCAGGCTGCGAAATAATTTTTGCATTCTGTGGGCTTGAAGATTTCGGCGCAAGTTTCGAGTGCGCGCATCAATCCGCCGACGGTTCGCTCGGCGATTTTTCGCAGATGCGCCTTGAGCTTGGAAAAGGCTTTCTCGATCGGGTTCATGTCGGGGCTGTAGGGCGGCAGATAGCGCAACTCGGCGCCGGCGGCTTTGATCAACTCTTCGACCCGCGGTCCCTTGTGGGCGGGCAGATTGTCCATGACGACGATGTCGCCTTGCGAGAGCGTGGGGCCGAGGCAGTTTTCCACCCATTCTTCGAAGAGGGCGGCGTTGATCGGGCGATCGAAGACCTTCGGCGCCACGAGGCCGCGAAGGCTGACGCCGGCGACCAACGTGACTGTCTTGTAATGGCCGTGCGGCACGGCGGCGCGCAGCCGTCGCCCGCGCCGACAGCGTCCGCCTTTGCGCGCCAGATTTGTCGAGGCGCCGGTCTCGTCGATGAAAATGAGCTTCGAAGGGTCGAGATCAGGCTGTCCCTCGAACCATTCCAGCCGGCGTTTCATCACGTCCGGGCGTTGCTGCTCGGCGGCGTGCGCGCTCTTTTTTTAAATGTGACGCCGTGCCGAGCGAAGAAGCGCGACAACACTGAACTCGAAAAATGCTCGCCGCAATTCTTGACCAGCCGCTCCTGGATTTCGAGGAGAGTGATGTCCGGCGTGCGTCGGATCAGCCCCATGAGGTAGTCGTGATGGGCTTCGATGCGCCCCGAGCGGCGATCGCCGCCCACAGGCCTGGGCGAGACCTCTCCCGTCGTCTCGAATTGCTTGACCCAGCGCACGGCGCTGGCGATGCCGATCTTGAACAGTTTCGCCGCCGCATTGCGCGACAGCCCGTCGACAACCACTGCCTCAACCACGCGTTTGCGAAGATCGTCGGAAAGCGCCATTCTCGCCGCCTCCTTCCGCGGCGAGAATCATGAATCAGATTTCAGCCGATTTGGGAATCCCAAAGCGATTCAAATCGTTCGGAGCCCGCTCTAGATGTGAGCTCGCAATAGGTTGTCCATCCGGACCGGACCGAGGAACGTGGAGTTGCGACACTTCACCATTTCCCGGAGGCCCGGATGAACATCCATAACAAGGCCCGTCTGACGCCGCACGGTCGCGCGGATAAGCTTTCACTTTATCACCGTCAAATTCGGCGCCGAGACCGACGTAGAAGACACCGGACATCACAGTGTAGATCCGGTCTTCGGGATGCTTGTGCGGCATCATCTTCACGCCGGATGGCGCCTTGACTCTTATGATATAAGGTCCCGGTTGGGTGGGATCTTCGACCGGCACAGCCAGTCGGATGGGGGCCGGGAACGCTGGGAACGGTTTCCAGTCGATGTGTTCCGGCAGGATCGATCTGAAAGCGGCTTCGCCCGGTTCGTGAGTTCGAATCATCGTAGTCCTCCTTCTCCGGATGTGCTGACAGCCTGCTGACGAGGACGCTGGAGTGGGCGGTTGAGATCGCCACAGGATAGCCCGCTGTCATCGTTGCAGCTTATCCAGAGTGATGGGAAGGTCGCGGACGCGTTTTCCGGTGGCATGATAGACCGCGTTGGCGATCGCCGCCGCCACACCGACGATGCCAATCTCGCCCAATCCTTTGATGCCCAGCCCGTTAATGCCTGCATCTGGCTCGTCTACGAAGATCACCTTGATGTCGTGCACGTCGGCGTTCACCGGCATGTGGTATTCGGCAATGTTGGCATTCATCACGCGGCCGAAACTGTGGTCGAGAAGCGTTTCCTCATGAAGCGCCATGCCGATGCCCCAGACCACGCCGCCCATGATTTGGCTGTGCGCGGTCTTGGTATTCAGGATGCGCCCGGCCGCAACGGCGCTGACAACTCGCATCACGCGGATGACGCCGAGTTCCTCGTCTATCTTGACCTCGGCGAAGACTGCCGAATGTGTGTTGTGCGCCTTTGAGCCGTCATTGGGGAAGCTGGTCGATTTTTCCCGCTCGATACGATCCGCGCCGCCATGCCGCATCGCGTCGACGATCAACACCGCACGCGAAGTATCCGACCTGCTTACGAGCTTTCCGTCCGCAAGCGCGACGTCGTCCTGACCAGCGTCGGCAAGCGGCGAATTCGGAATCTGTTGGGCTAGACGCAACAATTCGGCGCGGATCGCATCGGCTGTCGTCACGATCCCATTCGATACCGAGGCGGCAATCCACGATCCGCCTTCGACGGGGGAATGCGGCAATGTCGAGTCACCAAGCTTGACGGTGATGTTTTCCATCGGCAGCCCAAGCATGTCGGCCGCCACTTGGGCCATGATCGTGTAGGTGCCGGTGCCTATATCCGAGGCTGCACAGGAAACTTCCGCATGGCCGTTCGCAGAAAGCACGATGCGCACCGCGATCGGCATCTGCAGCGCTTCCCAGATGCCACTTGCCATGCCCCAACCAATCAGTTCGCTACCGTCGCGCATCGAGCGCGGCTGCGGACTGCGCTTGTCCCAGCCGAACGCTTCGGCCCCCTGCTCATAGCAAGCGCGCAGACTTTTGCTGCTGTACGGCCGATCCGTGTTTTGGTTACGATCGGAATAACAGCGCAGGCGAAGTTCGAGCGGATCGAGTTTGAGGGCCACGGCGAGCTCATCCATCGCGCATTCGAGCGCAAAGACGCCGGTTGCGGCGCTTGGACAGCGCATGTCACATGGCGTTGGAAGATCGAGCCTTGCGAGCTTATGTGTGTATTTGGCGTTGGCGCAGGTATAGAGCAGACCAGACCAGCCGGTCTCTTGGCGGTAATATTCCTCGTATTGCGACGTTAACGTGATCGCATCATGTGTAACCGCATCGAGCGTTCCGGCCGGCTTTGCGCCAAGCTCGATCCGCTGGATCATGGCCGGGCGGTAGCCGAGCTCATACATCTGCTGGCGGGTCAGCACGACGCGCACCGAGCGCTCCAGCGCGCGGGCCGCCAGTACGGCCAGCACGACTTCATACTGCGGCCGCAGGCCCGAGCCAAACCCGCCACCCACATAGCTGGACATGACCTGCACATCGTCAGGCTTCATGTCAAATACGCGGCAGACGTAACGGTGCACGTTCTGCACCCCTTGCGTCTTGTCGTAGATTGTGAGTTTGCCGTCGCCCTTCCAGACGACTGTCGCGGCGTAAAGCTCCATCGGATTGTGGGTTTCGACCGGCACATAATATTCGCCCGTGTGGCGCGTCGCGGCCGCGGCGAAAGCCGTCTCGGCGGAGCCGCGCGCCTTTGGCGGGCCGAACAGGCCTTTCGGCAACGCGATGGCCTGATCGCGCTGACTGAAGACATCCGTCACATAGGCTTCCGCCACACAGTCCACGCGAACCAGCGAGGCGGCGAAGCGCGCAATTTCAGGTTCTTCCGCGACGACCAAGGCGATCGGCTGGCCGTTGAACAGGATCCTGTCGTTATAGAGCGGCCGGAACGGCGAGCCTTCCGGCGCCACATCGTCCGCATAACCGCTGTCGGTTTGCGCGATCGCGGGCCGGTGCTCGTGGGTGAGCACATCGATGACGCCTTCGACCCGCAGCGTGTCGCTTGTGTCGATGCGCAATATGCGGCCTTTGGCGATGCGCGACGTGACGACGCTGCCATGCGCCAGGCCGGGGACGTTGAACTCGGCGGCATATTTGGCCGCGCCGGTGACCTTGGCGTGGCCGTCAATGCGCGAGATGGATCTGCCGATGTATTTTTGCATGGCCGCTCACCGGATTCGCTTGTCGGACTGCGATTGCGGCGTCGCCCGCGCCGCCTGTGTCAGCGCGCGAACAATCGCGCGTCGTGCCAAGTCGATCTTAAAGCTATTATGGGAAAAGCCCTTTGCGTCGCGCAGCAGCACTTGAGCGGCCCTTTCGAAGGTCGCCGAATTGGCTTCCTGCTCGCGCAGCGTCGCTTCCGCCCGTGCGTCTCGCCACGGCTTATGCGCTACGCCGCCGAGCGCCAGGCGGACGTCTTTGATCCGGTCGCCCTCAAGGTCAAGCGCTGCCGCTACCGACACCAGCGCAAATGCGTAGGAAAGGCGATCGCGGATCTTCAGGTAAGTGTAATTGGTCCGGAATCCTTTTGCCGGGAGCTCCACCGCCGTGATGAGTTCGTAAGGCTCGAGGTTCGTGTCGCGTTGGGGCGTGTCCAAAGGGAGGCGATGGAAGTCGGCAAAAGAAATCGTGCGTTCGCCAGTAGGCCCGATCACGCGAACCTGGGCATCGAGGGCGGCGAGCGCGACGCACATGTCGGAAGGATGCGTCGCGATGCAAGCCTCGCTCGTCCCGAGGATTGCATGTATTCGGTTGAGGCCATTTATGGCCGAGCAACCGCTGCCGGGCTCGCGCTTGTTGCAGGGTGTCGCGATGTCGTAGAAATAGTAGCAGCGCGTCCGTTGCAGGAGATTGCCGCCAGTCGAAGCCATATTGCGCAACTGCTGCGAGGCGCCGGCGAGGACGGCGCTCGCGAGTATTGGATAGCGCTGCTCGATCAGCGGATGATAGGCGAGATCGGAATTCGGCACGAGTGCGCCTATGCGCAGACCGCCATCCGGCATTTCCTCAACCTTGTTCAGCGGCAGCAGCGAAATATCGATCAGCCGCGTGGGCCGTTCAACATCCTCCTTCATGAGGTCGATAAGATTGGTGCCGCCGGCAATGAATTTTGCGCCAGGCTCGCTCGCGATCAGCCGCACCGCGTCAAACACGTCAGTTGCCCTTGCGTATTCGAAATTGATCATGACCGGCCCATCGCCTGCTCGATTGCCGCCAAAATGTTCGGATAGGCGCCGCAGCGACAGATATTTCCGCTCATGAGCTCGCGGATCTCATCCGCCGATTTCGCCTTGCCCTCCGCGATCAGGCCAACAGCCGAGCAGACCTGCCCCGGCGTGCAGTAGCCGCATTGGAAGGCATCGTGGTCGATGAATGCTTGCTGGAGTGGGTGCAGCGTGCCGTCCTTCGCCAGCCCCTCGATCGTAGTGACGTGCGCGCCATCCTTCATCACAGCGAGGGCGAGGCAGGAATTGATCCGGCGTCCGTCGACCAGCACCGTGCAGGCGCCGCACTGGCCATGGTCGCAGCCCTTCTTGGCGCCCGTCAAGTCGAGATGGTCACGCAACGCGTCAAGCAAAGTCGTCCAGGGGGCCACCGCGAGGGGCCGCTCCGCGCCATTGACGACCAACACGATGGGAACCTTCGCCGGAACGGGGATCGTCGGCCGCTCCACAGTGCGTTCTTGCGCCATTTGCGCTCCCCCGCAACGGCTTGAGGAAACACTCGGTCCAGGGAAATCCTCTTCGACAATCAGCGCTCGGAAGAATTGCTTATTGAAAGTTGATGCAGCAATAGGTAACGCGGGAGTTGTCCTGATGGTTCCGGCGTTGCAACCAAGGGTGTCCGGACGGCTCAAATTCCGAACGGGTTAATGTCCGGTGCGGGCGCCACCTTGCCATTAGGTCTTTGACCGCTGTCCCTCCTAGACCGGCCCGTCCAGCTATGACTTCGACCGTTCGCCGCAGCCTTTTTCTGCGGCCGCAGGGCTAACGGCCCTGCTTGAGCGGCTGAGTTTGATAGGAACGGCCGCGAGGAGGAAACATGACGAGCAGCGACATAATCCGCGTCAACCGTGCGCCGGTGCTGACGCTTTGGGCTTCGATCGTCGCCGAACGGCTCAGCTATCCGGCCGCCGCTGCATTGACGCTCGGCCGCGCGGTCGCAGGCTACAACGCTCAGGCCAAGTCGAGACGTCTAGGCCTCGTCGAGGAGCGTGAGGCGGCCGAGGCCGACATTCCCAGCTGCACAGCGCAACCCCTCCTTCAGGCGGCGCCTTTGCGCGCGCGGATGCGTTGAATCAGCTCATGAGTTGAATCGTCGCTTTCGAGCCGATGCGAGAAACAAGTGGGCGGGTCGAACATGCGTCCCGTTTCCGACATTGTTTTGAAGCCGATCCGCGTGCGACCTTATACGTCTTCCGCATGAATCATGGGGGTAAGGTATTCCATTGGCGCGAAAAACCGCTCGCGATTTCAACGGTTTTCGCGCAATTGCGTTTTCGCGGATTGCGAAGCGATCTCACAGAGACCTTATCCTGCTTCCCCATCAGGATTCCGCTCGTCCACGTGAAACCCGCTCCATTTCAAGCTCAGCCTGGAGGCTTTCGACATCACGGAAGATTGACGCCACCGCCAGCGTGCGACCTTCGCGATTGAAGCGTAGCAGACAGTCTTTGGCGCCGATATCACCCTCAATCACGAGATTGTCCCATTTCTCAGCATGACCGACATAGTTGATGGGGATATCGTAATGCTGGCTCCAAAAGAATGGAATCGCCGTATATTTCTCACGCTGCCCGAGCATATTGAGCGCGGCGGCCTGTCCCTGTCGCTCGGCGACAGCCCAATGCTCCACGCGAATTAGCGCGCCGCTATAGGGATCCGGCCAGCGCGCAATGTCTCCCGCCGCAAAGACGCCAGGGGCGCTTGTTTCGAGATAGGCGTCAACCACCACGCCCCGATCAACGCGAAGGCCCCCTCCTTCTGCGAGCTGTGTTCGCGGCCGCACGCCGACGCCGAGAATGACCAAATCCGCCTGGACCGCCCTCCCGCTCTTTAGCGTCACCCGGCCACCCTCGATTCCGACGGGCGTGTCTTCGAGGTGAAAGATCACGCCATGCTCTTCGTGGAGCGCGCGAATGAAATCACCCATTTCCGGGCCTAGGATTCGTTCCATCGGCCGCGCCTCAGGCGCAACAACATGAACCTCGATATTGCGGGCGCGCAGCGCAGCCGCGCTTTCGAGACCGATAAAGCTCGCGCCAACTACGACCGCTCGCCTGGCGGCGCCCGCCTGTGCGATGATCGCCCGGCAATCGGAGAACGAACGCAGCACATGGATATGAGGGCTTTGCGCGCCCGGGATTGGCAACCGGACCGGTTCGCTGCCGGTCGCGAGCAGCAGGCGGTCATAGGGAAACTTGCCGCCATCGCCAAGGGTGACTTCCTTCAATCGTGAATCGAGGGCGGTCACATTCGCACCCAGGCGAAGGTCGATGCCGTTCTCTGCATAGAAGCTTTCCGGCCGCAGCGGCACCCACTCCTCCGGCGCGCCGCCGGCCAGGTAGTCCTTCGACAAATTCGGCCGATCGACTGGCGGCGCGTCGTCATTACTCAGCAAAACGATGCTTCCCTGATAACGCTCCCGCCTCAGTTTCTCGGCCGCGGCGAAGCCGGCTGCTCCGCCTCCGACAATGACTATGTGCTCGGGCGTCCCTCTCGGGCTACCCTGCGCCGTTGGCTCCGCCATCTTACGCTGCGCGCGGACGAAGATACGGCCGTCGCGCTGCTCGACGGACCAACAGGCGATCGGGTCGAAAGCAGGCGCGCGCAACGCTTCTCCCGTGCGCAGGTCAAAGCACGCGTGATGCCATGGACAGCGCACGGCGCCGTCGGCCACCAGGCCGTCAACGAGCGGACCGTGATAATGCGTGCAATGGGCGTCGACGGCGAGGATCTCCGCTCCAAGACGAACGACGAGAACTTCAGCATCGCCGACGCGGCCAACCAGTTTGCCGCCGTCAGGTAAAGCAGCGAACTCAACGCCCTGCGTCAGGTCAGGGCCACCAGACTTGGACTGGTGTTCAGCCATTTCGTTCGACCTTTGCCATACGAGCCCGATGATTGTCGATCGGAAGGACGATAAAGGCAAGCCGCGCCACGGCTGTCCCGCAAATTTTGAAAACACACCGGACAGCCACGACCAAAGCTATTGGACATCGTGCGCCGGCGCAATTTCACCTAAGCGGCAACGCGTTTTGACGCTTCACGCCGCTTCGGCCGTCCGCTCGATCGGAATGACCTCGACCTCGTTCAGCTTTCCGCCCTGAATGACCCGCAAGATCGTTGGCCGACCGATGCGCTCGCGGCCGAGCAACCGGATTAGATCGTCGGCCCCGTCGATGGCGCGGCCGTCGAGGCTCAGCACGATGTCGCCGACATGAAGGCCTCCGCGCTCGGCTGGGCCGCCTGGCTCGACTTCGCCGACGCGCGCCGCCCGCGGCGCCGCGCCGGTCGCCGCGACGAGGCGGCGGGGCAGAGGGATTGTTTGCGCGGCAATGCCGAGATGGGCGCGCCGCACCCGACCATGGGCGATGAATTCGCTGATGACGAAAGTCGCGGTATTGCTTGACACGGCGAAACAGAGATTTTGCGCTCCGGCGATCATGGCGGTGTTGATGCCCATCACCTCGCCGCTCGCCGAAACGAGCGGACCGCCGGAATTGCCGGGATTGAGCGCCGCGTCGGTCTGGATCACGTCGTCGATCAGCCGGCCGCCGCGCGAGCGCAATGAGCGGCCGAGCGCCGAGACGACGCCTGCCGTCACCGTCGACTCGAAGCCAAGCGGATTGCCAATGGCGATAACCAGTTGGCCGCGCTTCAGCGTCTTGGAATTGCCCAGGCGCGCGACGGAGGCGCCGCGCGGCAGTTCGGCGCGCAGCAAGGCCAGATCGGAATCAGGATCGTCGCCCAACAGCAGCGCGTCGGTTTCGCCGCCTTCGGGGAAGGACAGGCGCAGGTTTTTGGCGCCGCCGACGACATGGCTGTTGGTGACGACGAGGCCGTCGGGCGAAATGACCACACCGGAACCGACGCCGCCACGCCTGCTCAGAGGCGCCACGCGAACCACGGCCGGCCCAACCGTCTCGGCGACGCCGACAACGGCCCTGGAATAATGGTCGAGAATGTTTTCCATCGTGGACCTAC
This sequence comes from uncultured Pseudomonadota bacterium, assembly GCA_963703385.1. Taxonomy (GTDB): domain Bacteria; phylum Pseudomonadota; class Alphaproteobacteria; order Rhizobiales; family Beijerinckiaceae; genus Rhodoblastus. Next base: position 760,769 of record OY969816.1, on the reverse strand, counting down.
AAATGAAGGACGCCGAGACGCGCGGCGTGAGCGACCGCGTCAGTGCGTCCAGTGGCGTCGAGCTTATCGAGCAGACGCCCGACGTGGAATTTGGCCGTGTGGGCTGAAATGCCAAGCCGCCGGGCTATAGTCTTGTTCGATGCGCCTTCGGCCAGCAGGCGCAGCACTTCCAGCTCGCGTTGCGTCAGAGTCGCATTCCGTTCGAGCGCGCGTTCCGACGGGCTTGCCTCCATAACGATGAGATCGGCGGTTTCGCCCATAGCCGCGACACGCAAGCCCCGCGCCTCGCGCAACAACGCGGCGACCCGTTCGGCGAGCGAGGCGTCGCTGATCTCAAGTGAGAAGGTAAGCGGAGAGTTGTTCTTCAATTCTCGGGCCTTTCGCCAATAATCAGCGCCAAATCGAGCTTTTCGCCGCCGCGGCGCAGGCCGAGCGTCACATTTTCGCCGACGCTGTCGGGCCCAAGCGCGCGCAACAGCGAATGGACCCCGCGTAACGGCGCGCCGTTCCATGCGACGATCACGTCGCCCTGGCGCGCGCCGGCCTTTTCCCCGGGTCCGTCTTTGACGATGCCGGTAATGATCGCGCTGACGCCTTCCACGTCTTCGAGGCGCACGGGCTGCAACCCGAGGCCGAGAAATCCGCGCGGGACACGCCCCTCGCTCGCCAGAACGCTCGCCACCCTTTCGATCGTCGCCGTGGGAATGACCAGGACGCGGCGGCGCGGCCCGAACGTCGCCATGCCGATCGCGCGGCCGGAGGCGTCGAGCGCGACGCCTCCTTGCGCCGCGCGGCGCATGCGCAGGTCCAGTTCAATGCGCGCGTCGATTTTGCCGCCGCGCATCGACAGCCAGGACGGCCCCGCGGCGGCGACAGAGCCGATCGCGGCAAGCGGGCCCTCCACGGTCGCGCCGACGGCGAGCGCCAGCGCGCCGACGCGGATCGGCGTTTCTGTGAATAAGACCGGCGGAATTTTCGCTCCCTCGACACGCAGGAGCGCGATGTCGGTCGTCGCATCGCGGCCGAGCACTTCGGCCGGCCGGACTTCTCCGCCGGGGAGGACAACGGAAACGTCGCCTTCTTCCGCCAGCGCCTCATCGGAAGTAACGATGGTGTCGGGCCGCCAAAAAAATCCGCTTGATTGCGCGCGATGGGAGGACAGGCGGACGACGCGCTCAGATGCGGCCGCGACGAGATCGGCGAGCGACTGCGAGAAGGCTTCGAGAGACATTGATGGCATGGGGAAACTCCTTTCCCCAAATCTGTGTCCTGCTGGCGCGCGCCGCTACTGCCCGGATGGGCAGCCGCCGCTTCAGGCGGCCAGTTCGGCGCCGCGCCGCGGCACGACCAGTTTTGCCGTGAAGATCTGCGCCAGTTCGCCGCGCTGGTTGCGGGTTTCGCTGCGCAGGGTGACCATGCCGCGATCCGGCCTGGAGCGCGACGGCTTCACCTCGAGCACCTCGCTTTCCACCGTCAGGGCGTCGCCGGGCCGGGTCGGCTGCGGCCAGGCGATTTCGCCGCCGGCGCCGATCATGCCGCCGGCGATCAGCGCGCTTTCGCCGACGAGCAGCTTCATGGTGATCGCCGCCACATGCCAGCCGCTCGCCGCGAGGCCGCCGAAAAACGTGTCTTGCGCCGCCGCCTCGTCGAGATGAAAGGGCTGTGGATCGAATTGCCGGGCGAAGGCCTTGATCTGCTCGGCGTCGAGCAAATGGGTCGCGCTTTTGAAGCGCTGACCGACAAAGACGTCTTCGAGATAAAGCGCGTTCACATTGGCTTGGGTCATGACGCATCTCCTTCTTTTGCACCGGCGCCCGGCCGGCCCGTTAAAAATTCCGGCCCTCAGTGAGCCCCCGCCGCGCCGGCGGAAGGCTTCATTTTCGAGGCGAACAGCAGCGCCGCCGCGGAAAGCAGCAGGACGACGCCGATCGCCGCAAAGGCGTCGCCGAAGGCGAGGATCAGCGCCTGGCGCCTGACCGCGGCGCCGATAGCGGCGATCGCCCTGGCCTGCGCCGCGACGGCGTCGGAAATTCCGTGCGCCAGGAAATAATGGGTCAGATCGGCGATCCGCCGCCGCGTTTCATCCGAATAGAGCGTCACCGACTGGCCGATGATGTTGGAATGAAATTGCTCGCGCTTGGTGATGAGGGTCGCGAGCGTCGCCGTGCCGACTGCGCCGCCGAGATTGCGCAGCATGTTCGATAGGCCGGAAGCCGCGCCCGCCTCGCTCGGCGCGACGCCCGCCGCGACGATGGCGCTGACCGGCGTCAGCACCAGCGCCTGGCCGATGGCGCGCACTACATCCGGGGCAAAAAACTGGTCGCCGGAAAAATTGAGCGACAGGGTCACGTCCATGAAGCTGCTGGCGGCGAAAATCGCCGTGCCGACGAAGGCGATATAGCGCGCGTCGAATTTTTTCATCAGCAGCGGCACGAAGGGGATGAGAAAGAGTTGCGGCAATCCCGTCCACGCCAGGACCGCGCCGATCTGCTCGGCATTGTAGCGCTGCGCCTGGCCTAAATATTGCGGCAGGACGTAGATCGTGCCGAACAAGGCGAAGCCAAGCAGGGTGTTGGCGATGACGCCAACCAGGAAGTTGCGCCGCTTCAGCAGGCGAAGATTGACCAGCGGCTTTTTCGTCGCCAGTTCGATGGCGATGAACAGCGCCAGGAAGACGAACGCGACGACGCCTAAGTCGCGGATCAGCGGCGAGGCGAACCAGTCGTCCTTGTTGCCCTCCTCCAGCACCGTCTGCAACGAGGCCAGGCCGATCGCCATGGTGACAATGCCGGTCCAGTCGCCTTGCTTGAGCAGGTCGAGACGCATGGGCTCGCGCTCAAGGGTAAAGGAGAGGGCGATCACCATGAGGATGCTCGGCGCCGTGTTGACGAAGAATATGCTCTGCCAGCCGTAAGTCTCGGTGAGATAGCCGCCGATGGTCGGGCCGATCGCCGGGGCGAAGGTGACGGCGACCGCGAACATGGCGAGGCCGATGGGCTGCTGCGACCTGGGCAGTTTGGTCAGGACGGCGGTGAAGGCCATCGGGATCAGCACGCCGCCGGCAAAACCCTGTAGGCCGCGTGTAGCAATCATTGAGCCGAGATCGTGGGTGAAGGCGCAGGCCATGGAAAAGACGGCGAACAGGATGGTGTTCACCAGAATGTAGCGGCGGAAGGAAAAGACCTGGCTCAGATAATCGGTGAGCGGGATGACGACGATTTCGCCGATGAGGTAGGACGTCGATATCCAGGCCCCATTGTCGACGCCGGTCCCGATTCCGCCTTCGATGTCGAGCAGGGAGGCGTTAGTGATCTGGATGTTCAGGATCGCCATGAAGGCGCCGATCATCGTGGCGCCGACGGCGATCCAGACGGAGAGGCTCGCCTTTTCCAAGGCGCCCTGCCCCGCTGGAAAGGACGCTCCTGGCGGGACCGGGACGGCGGCGGCTTTTGCGGCGTTCGACATGATCTTCCCCCCAAAAAGGCGAAAGGTTTCAGCTTCGGCTGGCGATCTGGGTCTGTGGAGCCGCGGTCCTGGTGTCGATGGTCGGAATGACCGATATCCCCGGACGCAGCACCAGATTCCCGCTGTCGCCGCCGTCGAGAATGATCTTCACCGGAATGCGCTGCACCACCTTGGTGAAATTGCCGGTGGCGTTGTCGGGCGGCAGCAAAGCGAATTCCTGCCCGCTCGCCGGCGCGAGCGAGTCGACGCGGCCTTTAAGGACCTTGCCCGGGAACATGTCGACTTCGATCTCCGCCGCCTGGCCAGGACGCACGTCGGCGAGCTGCGTCTCCTTGTAATTGGCGATGATATAGGCGGCCTGGGTCGGGACGACAGCCATCAGCTGGGTTCCGGCCTGAACATATTGGCCCACCCGCAAGCTGCGGGCGCCGACCTCACCCGCGACCGGAGCGAGGATGGTCGTGTAGGACAGGTTCAGCTCTGCCTGATTGAGCGCAGCCTGGGCGCGTGACAGATTGGCCTCGGCCTGCTGCAGTCCGGCGTTCACCACGTCGAGCTGCTTGCGGGCGGCGTCAAAGGCCGCCTGATCGCGCGTCACCGCGGCCTGCGCGGCGAGCCAGCGCGAATGGGCCTGCTGGGCGTTCTGCACACTGCCGAAGCCGGTCTTGGCCAGATCGGAATAACGCTTGTTCTCCTGAGCGGCGAAGGTTGCATTGGCCTCGTCGGCCGCGACATTGGCGCGCGCCGCGTCGATAGTGGACTGCTGGGCCCCGAGCGCAGCCTGCTTGTCGGCGATCGCAGCCTTGGCGGCGGCGACTTCGGCGTTAGCCTGTTCCACCGCCACCTTGAAGTCGCGGTCGTCGATGCGGGCGAGAACCTGGCCGGCCTTGACCTTTTCATTGTCGTCAACCAGGACCCGGGCGATATAGCCGGCCACCTTCGGCGCAATGGTCGTATTGTCGGCCTTGACATAGGCGTCGTCGGTGGACACCTCGAAACGGCCGACCGTCCAATAGCGCTCGCCGTAATAGACGGCGGCGGTGAGCGCCGCGAGGCCAATCCCCACGAGAAGCGTTTTTTTGATGAAGTCGTTGACGTAGCCTTTTTGGCCGCCCACCGCCTTTTGCGGCTCGATCGCTGGGACGAAGGCTTCGATTTCGGTCGCCTGAGGCTTCAGGGCCTCGACGACCTGGGAGCGCGTCTTGACTGGAGCGAAGGGAGCCGTCGCCGATGGATATTCCTCGAACGCCTCGACAGCGACTGCGGCGTCAAGAATCTGGGCGTCATTGAGCTCGGTCATCTTCCTGCTCCCGTCTGGTGAGGCCCCGGTTGAAACGGCTTGCCGTTTTTTTGGAAACGATGTATTTTTCAAAATATACCAGAACTTCGTCCCGTCAATTGGAATTTGGAAAATGGCCGTAGTTAAAAATGCAAACGAGGCGCGCCGCGGCCGCGGTCGCCCACAGATCCGTCCCGACGAGGAAACGCTCGCCTTGATCGTCCAGGCTGCGCGCGACGAGTTTCTCGCGCGCGGCTATGCCGGCGCGTCGATGAACGCGGTGGCGCAGCGCGCCGGCGTCTCGACCAAGACGCTCTACCGGCTCGCGCCGAGCAAAGCCAAACTTTTTCGCAATGTCGTTTCCGAACGGATCGGCGAATTCATGCTGGCGATCGACGAAAAGCAAGTCGGCGCGCTCGATACACCCGCCGCTTTGACGCGGATTTTGACCGCCTTCGGGCAATTGACCCTCGATCCGGAAGTGATCGCGCTGGTGCGCCTGGTGCTGAGCGAAAGCGAAAGGTTTCCTGAAATCGGCCAGGCCTTTTATGAAGGCGCCATGGTGAAAACCAATGAGGCCATGGCGGCCTGGTTGAAGGAGCAATGCCGGAAGGGCCTGCTCGACCTCGACGATCCTGGCGCCGCCAGCGAAATGCTGCGCGGCATGATGATCATGGAGCCGCAGCGCGCGGCCATGCTCGGCCAGCGCCCCGCCCCTACGACGCAGGAGATCGAAACGCGCGCCAAAGCCTGCGCCGCGCTGTTCCTGCGCGGCGCCGGACGGAACGCCGTTTCATGCTGAGCGGCGGGCCAGGCACGTTGAACGAACGGCCGCTGAAAGTCGATGCTGTTCTCGAACGGGTCAAGGGTCGGCGGCTCGGTTTTGAGCGAATTCGACGCGTTCGACGGTCCCCCAAAACGACCGCTGATGGCATTGCTGCGGCCATCGTGAAGAAAGCCCAAAAGGCTCTTCGGGTTCGACTCCGGAATTAAAGCCGACCAATTGCGAATTCCCGCTTCTGGCGCGAGGCCGACCTTTGAGATTCGTCGGTAACCGTCTCTGCGCATAAAAGGCAGCCGCCACAGACCACGCCAAACCCGCGGGCTTGCAGCGCGATCAACTGGTTTGGTGTCGGGCGAAAAAACGCATCATTTCTCGACTGGCGTCGGGTCCACGCGGGTCCGTAAACGACCCGGCGGCGCTCCCGCCCGACCAAGCATGGCCAGATCCATGGAGAACCCAGTGCTCAATCATCGGCCGGCCGTTTTCGTCAGCGTGAACGGTGCGCGTGTATTTGCGCCCCCCGGCGGCGATTCCGCTGCTGACCGCCACAAAGAAGTCCGCTCCAGCTTTGGCCTGAGCGATGACCTCATCGCCATTGACGGGATGCACCGTCGTGTCGCGATCGCCATGGAAGACGATGGCCGGGACAGATGTCGAGGTTCTGTCGCGCCGCCGTGACCGTGCAGCCGGCGGGCCGCCCTGTTTCATTGCGGCGAAGGCCGACGGCATGTCGCTCGCGGCGCCATGGGGCAATCCGGAATGAACGCCGATCGCCCCATAGATATCCGGGTAGACCGCGCCGATGATCGCCGCCGCGGCGCCGCCGGCCGACAGGCCGGCGATATAAACGCGTCCAGGCTCGACGGGAAAATCCTGCATGATCTGACGCGTGATTCCCGCGATCAGCGAGGGCTCGCCCCGATCACGCTGCTGATCGTCGGAGTTGAACCAGTTCCAGCACTTTCCGACATTGGCCGAACGGCACTGCGCTGGATAAGCGACGAGGAAAGACTGTTCCTCGGCAAGATCATTCATCCGTGTGCCGGCGGCAAAATCGTCGGGCGATTGAGTGCAGCCGTGCAGCATCACCACGAGCGGCAGAGCTTGCCCGCTGTAGCCGCTCGGGACGTAGAGTTTGTAAGTCCGAACCCCGGCCGCATTGGCGAAGCTGCGTTGTTCGAAACGCGATCCGTCCGGCAGGCGAACCCGAGCGCGGCCAGTGGCGGGCGCCAAAAGTTCGTCGAGGCTTTTGTCGAGCGGTTGGCCGAGACCCTGTGCGGGGCGAAGACGGCCGATGCCTTGGGCAAGGCCGCCGAGCGCCTTGGCGATCGAAAGCCGCGGCAGGTTCGCGCCTCCCGGCGTCAGCGGCTTGGAACCAGCATCGAACGCCAATGGGCCGTCGGACGACGGGCCGAGTGAGAGCGATTTGCGCAAAACGGCCATCGCCTCTTGGAGAAGGCCCTCTCGCGTGAGGCGAGCCGCCGCAAGCATGTCGATCTTTGATGGGGCGTTCATGACAAAGGTCCTCGGTCCTCTGGAATTTAGGCGCCGAATGAGCGACGGTCTCCAGCATGGAATGATTTGCGGAGGCGCGGGTTCACGCGTCCGCTGACAGAGAAGCGGCGTCAGCCGATGCGATCGGACAATGCCGCCTTCACCGCCGGGCTTGCTTGCAGTGCGCCAAGAACGTGGATCGAGCCAATCGTTTCGGCGGCCAGTTCGGGCGAGACGTCATTCGTGATGACCGCCAGTCCTAGAACCTGGATGTGGAGCGTTTCACCCTTTTTCCGCGCAGCCTCGAGGTCCTCGCGGCCATATCGCCGCAAGCCGATGTCGAGCTTGTGCCGGGTGACGGATTGCTTGACGGCCTCATTATGGCGATCGAGCTGATTCCGGATGGCCGTGCGGATAAAATCGGTGCGGTTGGAGAAAAAACCTTCCTGGACCAGCAGGTCGATATGGCCAAGATCGACATAGCCGATATTGATCGTGATCTTCTCGCTTTCAGGCGGTTTTGGCCGAAGTTCCTGGATATTGGTAACCATCGAGACCATCCTCAGACCATCCATATGGATGGATATAGGATGGAAATTCTGAAATTCAAGATATGAGCTGCACATAGCGCCGACGCCGGTCGTCGCACCAATGGATTCATCTGGTCAAATTCATAACGCCAAGATCAAGGCTCGAAAGCGCTCGTCCGCGCCAATAATCGGATCAAGACAAAGGTCTGCTTGCCGACGAAAGAACAGATCCTGACGCAAATGCCGAACGCCTGCTTGTGGCGCCGAGCGGCCTAGAGCCTTTGGCTTGCGAACGACCGTTATCCAGGCGCGGACCTTCATCGCTTTTTGGAGGTTCCATGTCGCGGACCGCATAAAGCGGTGACCTGGGGAGGGAGTGGACGGATAGGGAGGTTGCTTCCATGTCTGATTACCACGCCCCACAACAGAACCATGGGCGTTCGCCTTGGAACAAGGGACGGCTCGTTGGTCAGAAGCGTCCCCTCAAGCCGAAGGAAGTCTGGAATATTCGGGCCCGCCTTCAAATTGAGGCACGAACGCGCGATCTCGCAATGTTCAACTTGGCGATCGATAGCAAACTGCGCGGCTGCGATCTCACCAGTTTGAAAATCGACGACTTATGCGTCAGCGGCAGACTGCGCGATCGCGCGACGATCATCCAGAAGAAGACCGGTAGGCCGGTTCAATTTGAAATCACGGAGCAGACCCGAACGTCCGTTGAGAACTGGCTGGCTGTTCTGAAAATCCGTGAGGGGCGCTTTCTTTTTCCAAGTCGGGTCCATGAGCAACCCCACATTTCGACGCGCCAATACGCTCGAATTGTCCATAATTGGGTTCGAAGCGTGGGCATGGACGACGCGGCTTACGGTACGCATTCGATGCAGCGAACCAAGGCGGCTGAGATCTATAAAAAGACCGGCAACCTGCGAGCAGTTCAGCTTCTGTTGGGACACACGAAGTTGGAGAGCACCGTCCGCTATCTCGGCATCGAGGTGGACGACGCGCTCAGCATCTCAGAGCAGGTAGATCTGTGACGAATTCGTTGCGGCGAGGCAAGACGCCGCAACTCAACCGCAAGGGCCGTTTTCACGGCGCGGAAAAATTTGACGCCCCGTCCTGTGACGCATACACGTTACATTCCAAATCTCCATCAGAACAGGATAAGGATGCCGGCTTTCAAAGGCGCGAGCTTTCAGGACAGACAGAAATCCCAGGCTGAGGCCAAAAAACGCTCTGCTAGAAAAATTCAAGGCGCGGCCCCCCGCCGACGATCCCGTCGTTATCGAGCGCGAGGCCCAGCGTCGGAAAATCGCCGCGGCGCGCGAGGCGCGGGCCACCGAACGGGACGCCCGTTTGCGCGCCGAGGCTGATGAGCGGGCCCGTCAGAATTCCGAAAAACATGCGGCGCTGCAGGCTCGTTTGAAAGCCGACGAAGAGGCGCGAGAGGCGGACAGCATCGTCGAAGCTGCCCGGCTTCAGCTTGAGGCGGAAGCAGCGATTCAGGCCAAAGCCCTGCTTGAAATCGAAAAGAGAGCCGAACGCGATGCCCGCTATGCGGCGCGCAAAGGGCGCAAGGCGGAATCCAAGTCCGAAAAGCGGCGGTATCGCTGACTCGCGCAATTTTCCGCCTTGGCTTACATCGTCGATCTGAATGAAACGGCGGTTCTGGACATGCGGCGGAACCGGGCTTGGCTAGAGCCTCAAATGGCGCAACCCGGTCCGGCAGCGACGGACTGCTATAGGCCTGATAACGGGCAATCGTTATCGCAGTCGTACGATCCAATCTGACCCTCAACGGTCGTTCGCCGAAGCTGCCCACCGCGGCAATTCACGTCAAGAAAGCAGCCTTTCATTGGCCCTGCACTGAATATTTTCGAAGTCGCCTGAACAACGCTTTATGATCGCCGCCTCTTGAACGTCCATCATCGCCGCATACCCCGCCAAATCAGCAGAAGAAGTGAACCATGGCGCCGGCGCCCGATCAACGGCCGAGTTTTTCAACGCAGTCTGCCATGAGCGGAAGTTCCGCGTTTGCAGAACGAACCCGTTTGTTCAGCGGATAGCGGCCGTTTACGCAGCACAATGAAACTGCGGCCTTGTCAATCTGGCGCCGAGCCTGCGCATCGCCTCTGCTCCCTGTTTCCATCCAATAGCAGCCCGAAGCGGCCCGCTATTTCAAGAGGCGCTGTGAGAGCGTATGGTGCTCCGACTATCCGCGAACCCCAGGCAACGAGCCATCGATATTTTTGGCCTTCAACATCAACCCGGAAGGTGCGGCAGCCGTGCTTTCGGTCGCGGCAGCAAAGAAACAATAGCTAACGGCGGGCGGCCCAGGGCGTCCAGAGGGCCGTTCGATTCCACTTGAATTGGCGAATTCGAATCATGGCGGCAACGAACGATCAGACCGTCACCGTGTTCGGCGGAACCGGTTTCCTCGGCCGCCGCATCGTTCGGCATCTGCGCTCTCACGGAATTCCTGTTCGGGCCGCGTCAAGGCATCCGGATCGGGGGCACAAACTGTTTGGTCCTGATGATCCGCAGCTTCAATCCATAGGGGCCAACATTCACGACGAACGGTCAGTCGCAGATGCGCTTGCCGGCGCCTACGGCGTTGTAAATGCGGTTAGCCTTTACGTCGAACATGGACAGGAGACTTTTCATTCCGTTCACGTCGATGCCGCCCGACGGGTGGCGGCTCAAGCACTCCGTGCCGGTGTCGATCGGCTTATTCACATTTCAGGAATCGGCGCCGATGCCGCTTCACAATCACGGTACATCCGAAAGCGCGGCGAAGGCGAACTGGCGGTCCGGGCCGCCTTCGGCAATGCACTTTTCGTCCGCCCATCAGTGATGTTCGGACCGGACGACGCGTTTCTCACTTCCATCCTCAGGCTTCTCCGCCAGCTTCCGATCTATCCGATGTTCGGCCGCGGCCTGACCAAATTGCAGCCGGCCTATGTGGAGGATGTTGCCGAGGCGGTTGGCCGGACCATGCAGCGAGCGGAAACGCCTTCAATGAACTTCGAGTTCGGCGGCCCGCGCGTCTACTCTTACGAGGAGTTTCTTCGGGCCGTTGCGCACCAAGCTGGACTTGCGCCACGACTGATTCCAATCCCGTTTGCCGTTTGGAATGCACTTGCATGGGCCGCCGAAATGTTCCCAACCCCGCTCCTCACGCGCAATCAAGTGGAACTAATGCAAATCGACGCCGTGTCGTCGCCGGAGATGCCAGGGTTTGTTGAACTTGGGATTTCGCCGCACTCGGTCGAAGCAATACTCCAGAAGATGCTGTCGAATTCCGAATGTTAGAGGCTCCTCGGTTAAGCTGATCGTTCGGAGGCATGAGAATGGGTCCGGGCTCGGACGATTTGGAAACGGTCGCCGCCGTCACGCTGCGCCATTACAATCAGCGCGCCGACGCCTTTTGGGAGGGCACGCGCGGGCACGATGTCACGCAAAATATCGCGGCCATGCTCAAATACATTCGCGGCGCGCCGCCTTTTACGCTGCTCGATTTCGGTTGCGGGCCCGGCCGTGATTTGAAGGTTTTCGCCGAACTGGGGCATGTCGCGATCGGCCTCGACGGGGCGCCGCGCTTCGCCGAAATGGCGCGTATCCATAGCGGTTGCGAAGTGTGGCGGCAGGATTTTCTTGCACTTGATTTGCCTCAACGCCATTTCGACGGAATCTTCGCCAATGCGTCGTTGTTTCATGTGCCGAGCCGCGAATTGCCGCGCGTCCTGCGCGAGCTCCACGATGCTCTGAAACCCGAGGGCGTGCTTTTCAGCTCAATCCCGCACGGAGCCAACCAGGAAGGTTGGAGCGACGGGCGCTACGGCGTATTTCATGCTCCCGAAAGCTGGCAAGCTTTCGGATTGGCGGCGGGCTTCGTCGAACTCGAGCATTATTACCGGCCGAAGGGAGCGCCACCGGGCGCGCAGCCTTGGCTGGCAAGCGTCTGGCGGCGTGGATAGGCGAGGCCGGACGCTGGAACTGCGTCACGCGTCGCGCAGAGCCGCCGCGAGCGCGTCCGGCTCGACGATTGGCAGCGAACAGACCATTCCCCGGCAGACATAAGCCGTGGCGCGACCGTCGAGCGCGGTTTTGTCGAAAGCTGGATGCGTGCGAGGAAGCGCGGTCCCGGGGGCGATGACGCTGAAAACGCGGCCAGGCCGGCTCATGCCGTAAATCACGCGCTTCAGCGACGCCGTATCGGCGCTGTCCAACTGGCCAATCACGACGATCTGCAAGGCGTCTCGCAGCATCTCCATTCCGTTCAACAATGACGAAAAGCCAAGAATGCGTTGGCGGATCGCCCCGGAGAAGGCGTTTACGATTCCCTCGGCGCGTTCCCGGTAGAAGCTCTCGCCGGTCAAATGATAGAGCTGCGCCAGCAACTGCAACATCATGCCATTGCCGGAGGGGACGGCCGAATCCTCGGCGATTTTCACGCGCGCGATCAGCGTATCGGCGTCGTCGGCGGTAAAAAAATAGCCGCCATTTTGATCGTTATAATGAAGCTCGACATGCTCGACCCAGACCCGGGCGCATTCGAGATAGGACGGCGCGCCGGTTGCTTCATGGAGCGCCAGGGCCGCCCTGCACATCGCGGCGTAGTCGTCGAGGACGGCCGTGTGACGCGCGCGCCCCCCGCGCCAGGAATGAAGCAGACGACCTTCAACTGTCGTCATCACGCCCTTCACGAAATCGAAGGCCTCGATCGCGACATCGAGCCAGTCCGCCCGTTCAAACACGCAAGCCGCCCTTGCGATGGCGGCGATCATCAATCCATTCCAATCCGCCAGGACCTTGTCGTCGCACCCCGGTCTGGAGCGGCCTTCGCGCACCGAGAACAGGACGGCGCGGTCTCGCGCCAACGCCGCCTCGGCGTCTTCGTCCGCCAACTCGATCGACGCCAGGCGATTGAGGATGGACTTGCCATGTTCCCAATTGCCCTCGCGGCTGACGCCATATACGCGCTTGAAAAACGGCGCGCGCGCGCCCAGCGCTTCGTTGATTTCGGCTTCGCTCCAAATGTAGAACCTGCCTTCCTCGCCATCGCTGTCGGCGTCGAGACTGCTGGCGAATCCGCCGCCTGGCGCGCGCATCTCGCGCGCGATCCACTGGATCGTCTCAGTCACGCGCAAGCGATAGAGTTCGCGGCGCTCGTCTTGCCAGACCTCGGTCAGCAGCTCGATCAGCTGTGCGTTGTCGTAGAGCATTTTTTCAAAATGCGGCACGAGCCATCGATCGTCGGTCGAGTAGCGCGCAAACCCGCCGCCCAAATGGTCGTAGACGCCGCCCTGCGAAATATGATCGAGTGTCAAAACGACGCCAAGTCGCAATGAACTGCGGCCCGTTCGCTTCCAGGTCCTCCAGAGAAAGTCGAGGCTCGTCGCCTGCGGGAATTTCGGCGCCGTGCCCAAGCCGCCGTCGACGCGGTCGAGTCGTTGCTCCAACTGCTCGCAAATGGTCGCGACGAGTTCGGGCGAGATTGGTTCCCCGGGAGCAGTCTCCGACAGGCCCCCCAGCCCCACGCCGAGTTCTTTGACATTATGTTCGATCGAATCGCCGCGCGTGCGCCACAGCTCGGCGATGGTTTTCAGCACTTCGGCGAAACCGGGTCTTCCGCCTTGCGTAACGGGCGGAAAATAAGTGCCGCCCCAGACGGGCTGGCCTTCCGGCGTGAGGAACATCGTCAATGGCCAGCCGCCGCGCCGACCCATCATCATCAGGGCTTGTTGATACAAATAGTCGACGTCCGGTCGCTCTTCGCGGTCCACCTTCACGTTGACGAAATACTTGTTCATCAATGCCGCGATTTCGGCGTTCTCGAAAGATTCATGCGCCATGACATGGCACCAATGACACGCGGAGTAGCCCACCGAGAGCAGCACAGGTCGTTCGGTCTGCTTGGCGAGAGCGAGCGTTTCCGCGGACCAAGCCTGCCAGTGCACAGGGTTGTGCTGGTGCTGCAGCAAATAGGGGCTGGTCTCTTCACCAAGCCTGTTACTCTCTACAGTCATGGAGCGCTCCTCCGGTGCGGAGGCGACTCTAGCAGGTTACGAGCCAGGAGATGAAATTGGGCCGTTCTGTTGATTTCTGCGAGGAACACACGATCGATGTCGTCGGAATTAGCATCAGGACAGCGCATGATTTAGCCGCTAAGGTCTGCACATGCGCAAAATAACACCCGGTCGAAACCGTTGGCCGATGGCGCCTGGTGTCCTGTTGGTGGGCGCATGGACCCGGTAATCCTGATCGACGCCGACGCCTGTCCGGTGAAGGACGAATGCTACAAGGTCGCCGCGCGGCACGGGCTGAAAGTTTTTCTGGTCGCCAATCGCCTGTTGCAGGCGCCGCGCCATCCGATGATCGAGCGCGTGCTTGTGCCGCAAGGGCCGGATGTGGCGGATGACTGGATCGCCGAGCGCGCCGACGTGGGCAAGATCGTCGTCACCGCCGATATTCCGCTCGCCGCGCGCTGCGTCAAGGCGGGGGCCTTCGTGCTGGCGCCCAATGGCAAGATTTTCGACGATGCGTCGATTGGCATGGCGCTGGCGATGCGCAATCTGATGGAGGATTTGCGCTCCGGCGGCGCGATCACTGGCGGACCGAAGGGATTTTCGCCGCGCGACCGCTCGGTCTTCCTGTCGGTCTTGGAGCGCTGCGTTCAGCAGGCGCGCAAGAGGATGACGCCAGAGACTTGAGGCGTCTGCCCGCGATGATTTTCAATGCGGCGCAGGGCGAATAGCCCCTGGATTCCTGGATGCCTGCTTCCCCAAAAACCGAGGCAGGGCGCCGCGAGGGCGCGACCCATTTCAGCGACTGCTTTCTGGCAAAAGACTTGGATTCTTTTGGCCACCGCTGAAGTCTGCAAATGGCGCCGAGCCGCCGGAGGATGCCGGTTGCCAGCGGCTGGTTTCCGGCGGCCGGAGCCTCAGCGCTGCTTAGACGTTCTATTTCATAGCCCCGCTTGGCGCGGGGAGCCAGGGAGGGTGCGGCTGGATAGGGAGGTTACTTCCATGTCCGAGTCCTCAACCCAACAACAGAACCGGCGACGTGCGCCCTGGAACAAGGGACGACTCGTCGGTCAGAAACGCCCGCTCAAGCCCAAAGAAGTCTGGAACATCCGGGCGCGCCTTCAGGTCGAAGCGCGCAAACGCGACCTCGCGATGTTCAATCTGGCGATCGACAGCAAGCTGCGGGGCTGCGATCTCACCTGCTTGAAAGTTGACGATATTTGCGTAGGCGGCAGATTGCGGGACCGCGCGACGATCATCCAAAAGAAGACGGGCAGGGCGGTCCAATTCGAACTCACGGAGCAGACCCGTGCGTCGATCGAGGATTGGCTGGCCATTCTCAAAATCGGCGAAGGGCGGTTTCTCTTTCCAAGCCGCGTTCATGAGCAACCCCACATGTCGACGCGCCAATACGCGCGCATCGTCCATGGCTGGGTTCGCGGCGCGGGCTTGGACGACACCGCTTACGGCACGCATTCGATGCGCCGGACCAAGGCCGCCCAAATTTACAAAAAGACTGGAAACTTGAGGGCGGTTCAGCTTCTGCTGGGACATTCGAAGCTGGAAAGCACTGTACGCTATCTCGGAATCGAGGTGGAGGACGCGCTCAGCATTTCCGAGCAGGTTGATCTTTGACAAATGGGCCGCGGCGGCGTCAGAGGGCGACGCCGCGGCTCAATCACGGCCAAGAGTTTCGGCAGCTATCTTGTTGCCAGCGGACAGTGGTAGGCTCCGGGTGAAGCGAGAGTTTTGACCCTACGCGGCCACTCGCGAAAATTGTCCAGCTAGAGCTGGCCGCGGGATCAAGTCGCGTGATAACCGTGACCAGGCTGATCCCTCCCACGCCCCGGCTCCTGGGCGTTCAGTTTGCGCTCATGGGCGGCGCGCGCCAAAGGCGCCAGCCACCACGCGATTGGCGCCGACATAACCAATGTCGCGGCGACCACGAAAGGCATCAACGTCATCGCGATGTTCGCGAGCGGCGTCGCCAAAACCAGAACCGCGCCGATGCCGAAAACGACGCCCTGAACCATCATGTAAATCACGATGGCGATAATCATGCGGTTTGACATGCGAATTGGCATTTTGTCCTCCCGGACACTTTCAACTCCCCTATTGCACAACGCACAGCGATCCGACCGTGTTCCTTTTCTGGGCAATTTGCGCGCCTCTCGCTTCCTGCCTGAGGTCGCGAATGCAGAAGCGCAAGGCTCGTCACCGCACCCGATTGTCAATCGGCTCCCAATTTTGACCCCTGATCGGCGTTCAAAATTGACCCCCTTGATGAAGCGCCAGGGCGACAGCGCGCGCCGCGGCGGAGTTGGTCGGGGTTGCGCAGCCGCGGCGCGCGCGGCGGCGTGAGGCTTGTATTTGGGTCAGGCGCGGTGCTTGAGGCGCCAGCTCTCGTTGCCGGTTTCGACAATGTCGCAGTGATGGGTCAGGCGGTCGAGCAAGGCCGTCGTCATTTTGGCGTCGCCGAAGACGCTCGGCCATTCGCCGAAGGCGAGATTGGTCGTGACGATGATCGAGGTGCGCTCGTAGAGCCGGCTGATCAGGTGGAACAACAATTGTCCGCCGGCTTGCGCGAAGGGCAAATAGCCGAGTTCGTCGAGGATGATGAAGTCGAGGCGGGTCAGATAATCGGCGAGCCGTCCCGGCCTTCCGGCGCGGGTCTCGGCTTCGAGCTTATTGACCAGATCGACGGTGTTGTAGAAGCGGCCGCGCTTGCCGGCGCGCACGCAAGCGCGAGCGATGGCGATGGCCAGATGCGTCTTGCCAGTGCCGGTCCCGCCGATGAGAACGACGTTGCGCTGCAAATCGATGAAGCCGCCGCCGGCGAGATCGCGCGCCAGCCTTTCATTGATCGGCGTTCCTTCGAAGATGAAGTCGTCGATGTCCTTGACGAGCGGCAGTTTGGCGATGGTGAGCTGATATTTGATCGAACGCGCGTGTTTTTCGGCGATTTCGGCGGCCAGGAGATCGCCAACGATCTTCGGCGGCTCGTGCTGGCGCTTGATGCCGCTGGCCATGATCTCGTCATAGGCGGCCTTCATGCCGAAGAGCTTGAGTTCGCTCATGAGATCGAAGATTTGCGTACGTTCCATCAGCCTGAACTCCTCAATTGATCGTAGCGGCCGCAATCGGCGAGAGGGACGATTTGAAGCCGCAGCGCCTCCGGCGGCTGGATCGGCGCGACCGGACCGGGATCGCGCCGGCGCGCCAGAATGTTGAGGATGACGTCGGCGGAATGGACGTTTTCGGCGACCGCTTTGGCGCAGGCCGCCTCGACCGCCGGCAGGCCGTCGGTGAGAACAGCGGAAAGAATGTCGACCATTTGCCGCGCGCCGTCATGGGAGCCCGACAGCTTCTTGCGGACCCGCTCGATTGAAGCCGGCAGCACCCAGTCCTTGAAGGGCGCGCCGTTGCGCAAAGCGCCGGGCTTCCTCGCCAGGACCGGAACATAATGCCAGGGATTGTAATTGGTCTCGCCGCGCCCGAAGATGCGCTGATGTTCGCCGACGATTTTGCCGTCCTGGCGGATGACGATGCGATCGGCATAGGCCTGGACTTCGACCGGCCGGCCGACGGCGCTCGCCTGAACCGAATATTTGTTGCTGTCGAAACGCACGAGGCAGGTCTTGGACACCGAGGCCGGAACAGCGTGGAATCCATCGAACCGGCCGGCATAGCGAACGAGCTTGTCCCGCTCCGCCTCGAAAACCTCCCAGACGGTCTGGTCGGCGACCTCGGGATGGGGATGGGCCTTGGCGTAGGCGACGCATCTGTCGAGCAAATAGGCGTTCAACTCGTCATAGCTCTTGAACCGCAGGCGCGGGGTGAAGAAGCGCTCGCGCACCAGGCCGACCTGGTTCTCAACCTGACCTTTCTCCCAGCCGGAGGCCGGCGTGCAGGCGACGGGCTCGATCAGATAATGCGCGCACATTTGCAGGAAGCGGCGGTTGTATTGGCGCTCCTTGCCGATGAAGATCGCGTCCACCGCCGTCTTCATGTTGTCGTAAATGCCGCGCGCGCAGGCGCCCTTGAAGAAGGCGAAACCGCGGTCGTGGGCGTCGAACACCATCTCCTGGCTTTCGCGCGGATAGGCGCGCACGAACAGCATGCGGCTGTGGCAGAGGCGGACATGGGCGACTTTGACCGTCGTCGTGACGCCGTCGAGCAGGACGATCTCGTGGCTCCAGTCGAACTGGCAGGCTTCGCCGGGCGCAAAGGTCAGCGGCACGAAGGCGGCCGCCGTCACCGCGGAATGGACGCGCCGCCAGACTTTCGCATAGCGGCGCACGGCGTCGTAGCCGCCCTCGTAGCCAAAATCGCGCAGAGTCTCAAAAACCCGGATCAGCGTCAGGCGCTCCCGCGCCGGCTTTTCGGCGTTCGCCGCCAGAAGCCGCTCCAAATCCTCCGTCCAGCGCCCGAGTTTGGGACGCGGCTGGGCTTCGCGCTGATAGTCGAAGGCGGTCTCGCCGGAGCGCAGCACCTTGCGCACCGTGTTGCGCGATATCTTCAGATCGCGGACGATCTCCTTGATCGATTTGCCTTTGACAAAATGCTCGCGCCGGATCCGGCCAATCGTCTCCACAACCAACATCCCCGCCCGCCTGCTCGCCAGTGCAAAGCAGGCAGCTCTTCAGCCCAAGCCTGGGGGGTCAATTTTGGAAGCCGATCCCCCGCTCACGGGGTCAATATTGCAAGCCGAAACACACCCGATACCTTGCTTTGGTTCGACACCGCTATTGTCGGCACCGCCTGCTCGAACGGCTTGCCGCACGGCAAACAGGATGAGCACGCGGACTCTCACTGAGTTTTTCGCGCTATAGATTTCCGCTCCGCGGCGATGCATGAGTGTGGAAAGACGCGCGGGCGACGCCACAGGCCATGTTTCGCGGGAAGGCTGCTTGCCCAGGTAAGCATCGCGCTTTACGTGAATTTCGACTTCAACAAGGCGACGTTGAAACCGGATGCGCAGCCAGTGATCGCGCAGCTGGTGGAGCTGTTAAAACGGAATCCGGGGTTGAAGGTCTCGATCGAGGGGCACACCGACAATATCGGCTTGCATGATTACAACGTGAAACTGTCACAGGATCGCGCGGCAGCGGTGGTGGCCGCGATCAAGGCCGCGGGCATCGACGGTTCGCTGTTGAGTTCGGCGGGGTTCGGGCCGGACAAGCCAGTGGCGTCAAACGATCAGGAGGACGGACGGGCGAAGAACCGGCGCGTAGAGTTGGTGAAGGCGCCGTGACATCGGGCGCCGTTTTGGCGGTGGCCGGAAATCGTGAATGATCCGCCTATGTCTGCTGTTAGCCGGATCTCGAAACGCGGAACGCCTTTCGGACAGCCGAGGCGACAAAAGAACAACTGGAACGTCTTTCGGCTCCTTGCGGGCGAAAGACGTTCCAGTTTGGTCACACGAAAGATTGAACGCCAACTCGGACCCGCGGGACAGTTCCGCGGGGACAGCGGCCAGTCATCGGCAGCGATCTCATGACGGCGCCGGCGGGTCTGGCTTTACGCATTTCGTTGACGACACTCTGCCCGGCGAACCTCAGCGCCCCGTTTCCTCCATGCCGAAGCGAGACGAAGTCATCGGCAATAATTAATGTCCGTAAGGGATGCGACGCCAGGCGCCGGTTCCCAGATGGCCGGTCGCCAGAAACGTGTCGGGCGTCGGGAACGAATAGGGTCCCCCGTCGGTATAGCCGTTCGGCGCGCGAATCGACCAGCGTCCGTCCATCGACGAAAAACTCCCCTCGCCCGGCTTCACGCCGTCATTGGCTTCGCTGCGAAACTCGAACGTGTTGTCGGCCTTGACCCGCCACACCCATCGACCCGAGCCCACGGGAAGCTCCCATTCCCCGATCGTGCGCGGATCCATCTGTCCAAGAATCGACTTTGGCGCCCCGGCGACACGGCGCCACTTGCTCGGGCCAAGACGCCCTTTCAGGTTGAGCGTGTCGGAAGACTCGACCGAATAGGCGCCGCCATCGCGAGTGCCGTTGTTGGCTCGCATCGTCCAATGCCCCGCCTCGGCGGAGAACACGCCCGAGTCGGGCTTGGCGGCGTTCATGGGCTCGGCGTGAAACGCATAGGCGCCGTTGGGTTCGATCCGCAAAATCCAGACGGCGGATTTGACGGAAAATTCCCATTCGCCGACGGTCGCCGGATCGACGATCGCCAAAGGCGCCGGCGTCGGCGTCGGCGTCGGCGTTGGCGCATTCCCGGACAAGGCGGCCTTTTCCCTGGCGTCGCGCCCGGCGCTGGAATCGTCCGTCCCCGTCGGTCCCGGATTCGGGGCGAGCGTTTGTTTTGCCGTCGGCGGTTCGGTAGGCGCCGGTTTGGTCTCGCCGCCCGAGGTCGGCGAAGGCTCGGCCTTCTTTTCCGCGGACGCGGGCGCGGCGATCGGCGTTTCTGGCGGCGTGACGTTCATGTGGGGCCGAAACGCCAGAAAGCCGCCGGCGGCCGCCACGACGGCCAACAGAGCGAGGGCGCCGAAGACGATGCGCGGGCTGGTCGGCGCGGGCGGCGGCGGCGCGGTCTCTTGCCCGTCGGCATTGCTCGCCTTGACGACCACTTGCTCGCCGCAGACGGGGCATTCGGCGTGAGTCTCCACGTCGAAGACATGGCCCTGTTTGCAGCGGATCAGTTTGGTCATGGCGCGGGCGCTTTGTGTTCATGGATTTGAGGGCGTCGAAGACGGCGCCGGGCCTGGCGTCGTCTTCGGCAGGGCGGTGATGTCGAAATCGCCCGATTTGATCAGCTTTTTGAGGAGTTCGGCAAGCGCCGGCGGCAAGCGCGCATCGTCCACCTGTTTGTCGATCTCGGCGTCCGACGGCTTCGACGAATGGCTCGCCGCCGCCAGGATCGCGTCGGACTGGGCCTGGGTCAACGATCCGTCCTTGACGGACTGCCGCGTCAAGGCCACGAGGCGCTCATGCGCCGCCGCCGGATTTTCGGCCGGCGCCGGCGGAGCGGGGAAAGCAGGAATGGCCCCGACCATCTTTGCGAGGACTCTGGCCCGCTCGATGTTCGCGTCGACGCGTTTCATCAGGGCGTCAACGAACAATTTGGGGGCCCGTTTTTGCTCGAGCGCCCGCCGGAGCGCGGCGACGTCCTCGGGGGCGGGCGCCTCTATTTTGCCTGAGTTTACATAGGGGAA
Organism: uncultured Pseudomonadota bacterium; assembly: GCA_963703385.1. Classification (GTDB taxonomy): domain Bacteria; phylum Pseudomonadota; class Alphaproteobacteria; order Rhizobiales; family Beijerinckiaceae; genus Rhodoblastus. The sequence goes on along the minus strand of OY969816.1, from coordinate 740,026 downwards.
AAGATCGAGCCAGCGATAGCCGTCTGCGACGGACACTTCGCCGGACGCCATCAGGTCGAAGATTATGCCGGCGACGTCGTCGGCATCGTAGACGCTTCTGACATATTCAAGAAATTTCGGCCTGATCTCCGCATCGGGGCGAGGGGCCGACGCATTGGCGTCGAACAAGCAGAGAAGGCCTTCACAGGGCTGCTTGAACGGCGCTTCGCGCAAAGCGTGGTCTTCCGCTTCGGAGAGCTTCGCCAAGTAGCCCCAGCTGATTTCGGATTTCGCGCTGATGTCGTACACGTATAACAATCTGAGAGGGGATTCGTCCGAAATCTCCCAGCTCCCGCTGGTCTTGTTTTCCTTGCTCGTCGAGATCGTCCACTGAAGTTTGCAAAAGCGCGGTTTCGAATGTGTCCCGTAAAACGGGTTGAGAAGTTTCGCCCAGAGCGTCAAACGCTGATCGCTGTTGGTGTCGGAGAGGCTCCACCACGCCGTCCCCGAGCTGGCCGACAGGTCCTGCGGAAAACGCGTGGCTCGGTCCTGCGGATATTGCGGCGCGCTCGTCATCGTACGATCCATCGGCTGTGCAGGTTTATCGCCGACTTTGTCTTCGATGTAGAGTTCGATGTCGGCGCCGTAACACCCGCTCCATGAGAGCGTCACCACCGTCGCCGCCAGCGGCCGGCTCTTCAGCTCTTCCGCTTCCGCCTTGAGTTTCGCGTTCTGGTCCTCGAGTTCCTCCGCCTGCGCCTTGAGGCCCTCGTTCTCCTTCCTGAGACGCGCGATCGCCACGACCGCCTGGCGGAGCTTGTCGCCCAGGCTGGCGATCTCGTCCTTCAACGCCGCCAGCATCCGCTCGAGGTCCCGCAGCCTCTGCCGCATGGCGGCGACGTCCTGCGGCGTCGCATCGGACGCATTGAGCGCCTGCTCGAGCTGTCTGGCCTCCAGCATGGCGGCGTCGAGCGCGTTTTGCGCGCGCGCGTCCTGCTGGCCGCTCTGGGCGACGTCAACGGCGGTCAGCCGTCTGATCTCCGCATCCGCCTGGCCGAGCTTGCCGCTCAGGCTGGCGACCTCATCCTTCAACGCCGCCAGCTTCCGGTCGAGGTCCTGCAGATTCTGCCGCGTCGCCGTGAGATCCTTCGGCGGCCCATTGACGTCATTGAGCGCCTGCTTGAGTTGATCGACCTCCCGCGAAGCGGCGGCGAGCATTTGCTGCGCGCCCGCGCCCTGCTTGCCGTTCTGCACGACGTAAATGTAATCCGGCAGCATGATGACGACGAGCACGAGGAAGGCGCCCATCGCCTTGGTGATCACCGCCATCAGGGCGACTTCGCCGCCGCCGCCCTCCCGGCGCGGCCGTTTCAAGGCGCGCCTGCCTTATTGTGTTCGGCCGGGATATAGATGCGGTTGATCAGGTTCTTGAGGCAATATTGCCCGGCCTCGTTGAGCGCGCTCTCCTCCTGCTTCTGCACCGCATGCTGGAAGAACACGATGATGGCGCTGGCGATCAGCGCGACCAGGGTGGTGTAGAACGCCACCGCCATTGCGCCGGTGACCAGTCCGATGTCGGGGTTTTTCGGGTTGATGTATTCGAGCGCCACCGCGATGCCGATGACCGTGCCGATGAAGCCGATCGTCGGGATCAGCCAGGAGATGTAGCGCACGCTCTGGTAACGAAGATCGAGCCGGTGCATCATCAGGTCGAGGCTCGAGGTCAGGATCGACACGGCCTGGTCCACCGAGCGGCTCGCCTGCAGCTGGGTGATCGAAATATCGATGAGGTAAGGCAGGAAGCCGTTCTCGCCGTCATAGAGCGGACCCATCTTGCGGCGGACGGGTCCGAGGTCGTCGATCTGCAAAATGCTGGTGTCGTCCTCGGGCAGGAAGTGCATGCCGAGGAGCGCCCGCTCATGGCGCGCCGTGCGCCAGCGCACGAACAGATCCGCCATGCCCGCGGCGAAAATCATGTAGGTCATGTTCTGGATCGTCAGCGGGAAGGGAAAGACGCTGTAGGGTTGATGGTCGAGCAGCAAGGCGGCGGCCGGCGAGCCGAACGGCAGCGCAAAGGAGCCGATCAGGATGAGGAGCGCCACGATCGCCAATGCGATCGCGGTGACCGCCGCCGTCCGCCCGAGCGCCGCGCCAGTCGATTTCACCGCCATCGCCCCGTCCCCGTCACGTCGCGCGCCCGATCAGTCGCCCGTGCAAATCGCTGTCGCCGGCAGGCAGCGCAGCCCGCCCTTGGCTGACGCAATGTTCAACCCTCTTGCGCGCCGCTTGCGCGTGGCCGAGCCCCCAGTCGGATGCCCAGGCCGCGCTTGATCGGCCCCACAGAGGAGCCTAATTCAAATGCTAGTTCACGAGCGGGTTCTCGTCTAGGTCACAAGCTCATAAAAGGGATTGAACTAAGCCGACTTCGTCAGCACTGCGAGGTCAAGATTGCCGATAACTTGGTGCGTGTCATAAACTGCCCACAATCCGTCGTGACGATATCGGCATTGACGTCCGCCACCGTCGCGGCTTTGACCTATGGTGAAGGACGCAACGCGCCATGAGACGTCGCTCGTTCGGCAAGCTCCATCAAATTTCGGGACAAACACATCGTTCGCGCGGCACCAAATGCAAAATATGTCAATGTCCGCGCCCATGCCCGAACAAAAGCGGGGTGAAAAGCGATAAGAGCATGGCGATTTCCACATAAGCAACTGTAATCATTGAGAGACGAATTAAGGTTTTTTCCATAGCGACAATTGTGGCATTGATCCTGGGCTCAGCGCTTCAGCCCGAACCACTCCCAGGCGCCCACACGCCGAAGGCTATTGCGAGGTGCGACGGCTTCGTTCGATCCGGCTTATATGAGCTCCGCTCCCGGCTGCGCCTAAAATCGCGTCGCGGACCTCACATAACCCTTTGGATTCCGTTTTTCAGCGAATGATGATTCAACCTCTTTGGAGGAGCGATCATGAGCCAGCGCCGTTACGAACTCACCGATTTTGAATGGTCGATCATCGAACCTTTGCTGCCCAACAAGCCTCGCGGTGTTGAGCGCTCGGATGACCGCATGGTTCTGAACGGCATCTACTGGCGGCTTCGGACGGGTTCGCCATGGGCTGATATTCCCGAGCGCTACGGGCCGACGACGACCTGCTACAACCGCTTCGTGCGATGGCGAAAAATCGGCGTATGGGACCGCATTTTCGATGCGGTTTCTGCGGCTTACGACGGCGACCTGCAAATGGTCGACAGTTCTTCGATCCGGGTGCATCAACATGGTGCCAACGGTAAAAAAGGGGGCCTGAAGAAGCGCGAGCCGCCGACGGGAACCTCGTTGGAAGCCGATGCATGGGGCGCTCGCGGGGCGGGCTGACGACGAAAATCCATGCGCTGGTTGACGCCAATGGCCTGCCGATCGCGCTTACGACAGTGACAGCTATTTTTGCAAAAAATCCGACATTGCGGCGGCATCCAGACCGCACAACGTGCTGACTCGCTCAGCCCAGCAAATGACGGCCTGCAAATGACGGCCTTGAGCGTGCGCCGTGAAAGGGGGATAATCGTGCGGCCTGAAAGTGCTCCTCTAAGGCCGGTTCGATTAAAAGTTGAGTCTCCGGAGTTGGCGGGCGAGTAGCTTTGCCGTTCACCATCGCAGAGGTCCGCTTTCCAACGAAAATGATGGGTCTTTGAGTCAGCGCCGAACGGCGAGTTCTGGCGCATCCTTGCCGTAGCGTCTCGGTCCGTTATCCGTCCCGAACCGGACCTTCGGCCTAAGACCGCAATCCGCCGGAAGGAGCCGAAGCCGATCGGCAGGAAGCGGCTCAAAAGAGACCTTCCCAGTCGGGTCAGCGACCGTCTCAAGTTGACCCTGGCTGTGTGAAAACGCGCGAGTCAGCTAGAATCCTTCCATTGAGAGCCGGGAGGATTCGATGGGTCGTTTCGTTGAGGGCGTCGACCGCTTGCAGCTGAGCCTCCTGCCCGAATGCCTCGAGGATTGGGTTGGCGAGGACAACTCCGTCCATGTGATCGAGGCCTTCGTCGACGCGCTCGACCTTCCGTCGCTGGGCTTTTCAGGCGCGATTGCAAAGGCGACCGGTCGGCCCGCTTACCATCCGGCGGTGCTGTTGAAGCTCTACATTTACGGTTACCTCAACCGGGTCCAGTCGAGCCGCCGGCTGGAACGCGAGGCCGGGCGGAATGTCGAGTTGATGTGGCTGCTCGGCCGGCTGGCGCCCGATCACAAGACGATCGCCGATTTCCGCAAGGAAAACGGCGTGGCTTTGCGCAAAGTCTGTGCGCGGTTCGTGACCTTGTGCCGGACGATGGGCCTGCTGAATGGCGGCGCCGTCGTCATCGACAGCAGCAAGTTCAAGGCGGTCAACAACCGCGACCGCAACTTCACCCATGCGAAGATGGCGCGGCGCCTGGCTCAGTTCGAAGAGAATATCGCCCGCTACCTCAGTCAGCTCGATAGCGCGGATCGTCAGGAGCCTTCGGACGAGATCGCGGCGAGGGTCGAGCACCTGAAGGAGAAGATCGCGGGCCTGCAACAGCAGATGCAGCACCTCGCAGCCCTCGATGCGCGCATGAAGGCCGAGCCCGACCAGCAAATATCTCTGACCGATCCCGACTCCCGCTCGATGGCGACCAGCGGTCGCGGCTCTGGGGTGGTCGGCTACAATGTTCAGGTCGCTGTCGAAAGCAACCACCACCTGATCGTCACGCATGAGGTGACGAATGTCGGCAACGACCACGCGCAATTGGCGCCGATGGCGAAGGCGGCAAAGGAGACCCTTGAGGTCGAAACGCTCGATGTGCTCGCGGATCGGGGCTATTTCGACGGCGGGCAGATCAAGGAGTGCGTCGAGGCCGGCGTGACCGTCACTTTGCCAAAGCCACAGACATCAGGCGCGACAGCGGATGGAAGGTTCGGCAAGCCGGACTTCGTCTATCTTCGCGATCAAGACGTCTATCGCTGTCCGGCCAACCAGTTGCTTCCCCATCACTCCACCGCGATCGAGAGGGGAATGGAACTGCGCCGCTATTGGTCGACGGCGGTCTGCTCATCCTGCAAGATCAGGAGCAAGTGCACGACCGGCAAGGAACGCCGGGTGACGCGCTGGGCGCACGAGCACTTGGTCGAGGACGTTCAACGTCGGCTCGACGCCAATCCGCGCGCCATGCGCACGCGCCGCGAGACCGTCGAACATCCCTTCGGCACGATCAAGGCGAGGATGGGCGCCACGCACTTCCTCATGAAACGGCTTCCCAACGTCGCCGCGGAAATGGCGCTGCACGTGCTCGCTTATAATCTGACCAGCGTGATGAATATCGTCGGAAGGCCGGCGCTGGCCGCAGCGATCCGGGCGGGATGAAGACCGGAAGTTACTCGAGTTAGTTGCGCCAATGTGCCCGCAAATTTGCGGACCGCCGCCAACCTATTCCGCAAAGATCCCGACACGAAACAACGAGCTGAAGACGGCCGCTTCAAAAAACGCTCTCGCCGCCAGCCCGCTCGGCGTTTTCACACAACCAAGACCCGAACCGGAAATTCCGGCAGGGAATCCTCATCGGCTCCCATGGGCGGAAACCAGCCGTAGGCCGATGGGCAGGAGTTCTGCCGAAAGCAGGCTTTGCTGACGCCGACCTCGCGCCCCCCCTTTCTTGCTGAGACACCAACAAAACGCCTGATCGCGAGAAGATTCAGCGCGACACTTGGGCCACGCCGTCTGCATTCAGACGGATTTGACGTTGCTTGCTGTGAGCTGGCTCTGGGTGACGCCGACCAGCGTGAGTTGATCGGTCCCTTCGGTGCTCGTCAGATTGCCGCCCGCGGTCGTCGAGACGTGGAGCGCCAAAAATGAGGATCCGAACGCCTTCTTGCTTAGGGTCAGGACCCATAAAATGGTTGGCATGATCAGCGGCTTGTGATTCACAGCTTCCGAAAGGAAGCGCCGATGAATCGCGATCAGTTTTGGCTAATGGACGAACAATTTTCAAAGATCGAGCCGCATCTGCCGACCGACACGCGCGGCAAGCCGCGGGTTGATGATCGCCGCGTGATCAGCGGCATCGTTCAAGTACTGAAGTCTGGCGGTCGATGGATCGACGCGCCGCCGGAATATGGACCGAGGAAGACGCTCTACAATCGCTTCGTCCGATGGGCGGAAAAGGGCAAATGGACGGCTTTGTTTCAAGCCCTTGCGCAAGCGGGCGGACCACCGGCCGAGGTTCTGATCGACAGTTCGGCCGTCAAGGAGCATCGCTCGGCCGCTGGCGGCAAAGGGGGGAGAAAAATCAGGCGATTGGTCGCTCGCGGTGTGGGCGAACGACAAAAATCCACGCGCTGACCGAGGCTCTGCGCCGCGCACTGGCCTTCATGCTCGGCGGCGGGCCTGTCGCCGCTGGCGCCGCTGGCGCGGCATTGCTCGAACAGTTTCCCGTCTGCGAAATTCTCCATGCCGACAAAGGCTGTGACGCCAACGCCATCCGTCGCCAGGTCGAGGAACGCGGCGCGATGCCGAACATCCCGCCCGAGGCCAACCGGAAATGGAAAAATTGCTTCTCCCCCGTCCTTTACCAGAACCGGAACGCCATCGAGCGGATGTTCTGCCGGTTGAAAGACTTTCGGCGCGTGACGACGCGCTACGACAGAAACGCCACAAATTTCCTCGCCGCCGTTTGCATCGCAGCTGCCGTCAGCTACTGGTTATGAGTCTTGACCCTAGCATTTGCCGGCCCGGGCGACGTGTCGGCGTGTTCTCGATGTTTCACCACGTTTCGTCATGTAACGCCGTGAAACCCTGCCGATGGCGTGGCAGCAGAAGCAAGTTGTGGTTTCAAGCCCCTGCGCGCCGCCGGGGCTCCCGGCATGGTCTTTGCAGCCCTCCGAGCGAAGGCCCGACGCCGAACGAGCGGAAGGCGACGGCGGACGGTCAAAACATCAATAAATCGAAATATTGCAATGTTACCAGGCGCTTGCCTATGATAAGACGTCGATGTCCCGGCGCTGCCGTCACGAACGAACGCAAATCGCCCCTGGCGCAAGAAGCCGAAACAGCCAAGCGCAATGGGCGGGAAGAATTTTATGGGAGTGGCTCATCGTGAAAAAATTGATCCTTGGTCTCGTCATGGCCCTGTCCCTTACTCCAGCCCTCGCGGGGAGCTACCAGCCTCTTGACGTCAGCAAGCCGCCCGAGTCCAAGCAGACCAAGCTCGGCCTTTATCTTTCCGCGCCGGAAGCCTTCAAGATGAAAAAGGATGGCGGAGCGAAGGTCGTATTCACCAATGTCCGGACGAAGGGCGAATTCCTGTTTCTCGGCACGCCGTCGGTCACCGACATGAATATTCCCTATATGGGGATCGACGAGCCCGCGAGCTGGGACTAGAAGAACGGCCGCTACACAATGACGCCGAACTTGGATTTCGTCACCGCGGTCAACGCGTTGATGGTCTGGCAAGAGCTGACCAAGAATGATCCGGTCATCGTGATGTGCCGTTCCGGCGACCGCTCATCACGCGCCGCCAACCTTCTCCAGGAGGCCGATTACACCAGGGTCTATTCCGTGGACGACGGTTTCGAGGGGGACATGGACAAGGAGGGCCACCGCGACGTAAACGGCTGGAATAACGCCGGGCTTCCCTGGGCCTATAAAATGACGGAAAGCCAAGCCTATTTGGCGCTGAGCGCCGGCACGGAATCAATGGAGGGGGGGAGATGCCGCTGCAACTGGACCGCAGGTCTCTGGCCATCGGTGGAGCAGCCCTTCTTTTGCTTGGGCGGGAAGGGCGGGCCAAGCCTGAGCAGCTCTTCGACATCGTGACCGGGGACGGAGCTGTTGTCCGCAATTTTTGCATCGCGCCGGGGCTGTCGCCTTCCAGCTTGCCCGGTGTGATCGTGAGCGGCGGAGCCAAGGCCGATCTGACTTTATACGAGTTCTTCGATTACGCCTGTCCGTTTTGCCGAACAGCGAGTGAGGAGCTCGAGGTCCTGCTGCAACCGGGCGGCGGAGTCCGGCTGGGCCTTGTCCAGCATTCGGTTCTTTCTCAGCGCTCGAACGACGTCGCGCGCGTGGTTCTGGCTGCGGCGCGAACATACGGCGATGACGCGGCTTATCGCCTTCATGTCGCCTATTTCGCCGCGCCCGGCCCGACCAGCGCGGACAAGGCGCTCGCCGTCGCCGCGCGCCAGGGGCTGGACGCCGCCGCGCTGCGACGCGAAGCGGACGGCGCCGGCGTCTCCGCGATTCTCGCTGCTCAAGTCGCGCGGGCGCAAGCTCTATCACTGCCGCACACGCCGTCTTTCGTACTCGGCGATTTCGCTTTCGCCGGATGGCCCGGCGCGGACGTGACCGAGTCTTTTTCGCTGCGATGCGCCGCTGCGGCGGCTTGCGCTGCGCATCGCCGTGAAGTCCGGGGGGCGATCGTCGCAATGACGCCAAGCGCCATGATTCGAAGGTTGCGGTCGATCTTCGCAATTGCGCTGGTTGTCGCCGCGTGGGTCGCGCCATGCGCCGGCGCGGAACATCGCACGGAGGCGCGCGTCGGCGTCCTCGCGGTCATGGAACCCGGAGCAGCCGAAGCCGCCTGGAGGCCCACCCTCGACGATCTCAATGCGCCGCTGCCCGAATACCATTTCACCATGGTCAAGGGCAGCATTTCCTTCCTCACGGCGGCCGTGGCGGCGCATCGCCTCGACTTCCTCATCACCAACCCCGGCCATTGTTTCGAACTTAGGATCGATTATTCCGCTACGGCGTTTGCGTCCGAACAGAATCTCGACGGTCCGCCCGCAAACCGTTCGGTCGGCTCCACGATCATAGCGCTCAGTAGGAAATCCGATCTGCAACGTCTCGACAGCCTGCGAGGACGCAAGCTTGCCGCGATTGCGCCCGACACTTTCGGATTTCGCGCCGCCGCGCTGGAATTGGTGGAGCGGGGCCTCGTTCCTTTCCAGGATGTGGTTCTCGTTTTCGTCGGTTATCCCGTCATGGCGGTGTTGGGCGCCGTACGGGAAGGACGGGCAGACGCGGGGATCATCCGATCGTGCGCGCTGGAAAAGCTCATAGCCGACCACAAGATCGGGCTAAACGAATTCAAGGTTGTGGGGCAGAGGCCGGACGAGGCCTTCATCTGCAAGGTTTCGACGAGGCTTTATCCGGGGTGGGCGTTCGTCAAGGTGGCCCAGACGCCGGAACCGCTCGCCGAGGCGGTCGCACACGCTCTCCTGGTCATGCAGCCGGGGACGGGCGACAGGTTCTGGACCGCGCCGGATGACTACCAGTCGGTTCAGGACCTCTATCATCCCCGAGCGGCAGCCGATGATTCGCACCGATCGCCGGCAGATCGAGGAAGTCACGCTCAATCTGCTTCGGAATGCCGTCGAGGCGGTGGACGGCCAGCCAGACAAAAAGGTCAGGCTCGCTGTCGCGCAGAACGGCTCGTCGATCGTCGTCAACGTGACCGACAACGCCCCGGGCTCGCGCCGGAAGCTCGGAAAAGGTTGTTGGAGGCCTTCTACACCACCAAGCCGTCCAGCCTCGGCCTCGGTCTCAGGCTCTCGCTCAGCCGTTCGATCATCGAGTCGCACGGCGGTCGGCTGAGCGCAGACGATCGGGCAGGGCAGAGAACGATGTTCCGATTCCAACTGCCGATCATCATGCTGATGGAGCATGAGCTTCCGCCCTCGCGCGCACAGGAGCGCCGCGATGTCTGAGACCGGCCCGATCGTCTATATCAACATCCCGTCAACCAGGCTAACCTGAGGGCTGCGCCATGAACCGCCGTGAATTCCTGCATCTCCTTTTCGCGGCCAGCGCGGCGGGATTGACACTGCCGCTTGATCCGGCCCGCGCCGAAAAGGCCGCCGAGGCGCTCTATGACCCGCCGGCTTTCGGCAACGTGTCCCTTTTGCACATCACGGATTGCCATGCGCAGCTGCGGCCGATCTATTTCCGCGAGCCCAGTGTCAATATCGGGGTCGGCGCGATGGCGAACCGGCCGCCGCATCTGGTCGGCGAGGCGTTCCTGAAACATTTTGGCGTTGAGGCGGGGACCCGCCTCGCCCACGCCTTCACCTTCCTCGATTACGAGCGCTATGCCGCGCTTTATGGCAGGGTTGGCGGCTTTGCCCACCTGGCCACGCTGGTGAAGCGCCTTCGCGCGACGCGTCCGGGCGCCTTGCTCCTCGATGGCGGTGACACCTGGCAGGGCTCGGGCGCCGCGATGTGGACCAAAGGTCAGGACATGGTCGACGCCGCCAAGCTGCTTGGCGTCGACGCCATGACCCTTCACTGGGAATGCACCTATGGCCAGGACCGGGTAAAGGAAATCGCGGATAAGGATTTCGCCGGCCACGTCGACATTGTCGCCCAGAACATCAAGACGCAGGATTTCGGCGATCCGGTGTTCAACCCCTACGTGATGCGCGTGGTCAACGGCGTCAAGGTCGCGATTGTCGGTCAGGCTTTCCCCTACACGCCGATCGCCAATCCCCGCTATATGGTCGCCGACTGGACCTTCGGCATCCAGGAAAAAAACATGCAGAAAACCGTCGACGCCGCGCGCGCCGACGGCGCTAAAGTGGTGGTGGTCCTGTCGCACAACGGCATGGACGTTGACCTGAAAATGGCCTCGCGCGTGCGCGGGATCGACGCCATCCTTGGCGGCCACACGCACGATGGAATTCCGGCGCCCAGCATTGTCGACAACGGCGGCGGCAAGACGCTGGTGACCAACGCAGGATCAAACGGCAAATTCATCGGCGTGCTCGATTTCGATGTGAAAGACGGCAAGGTCTCCGACTTCCGCTATCGCCTACTGCCCATCTTCTCCAATCTTCTGCTCGCGGATGCGGAAATGGACACGCTGATCGCCAAGACTCGCGCCCCCTTCGTGAGCAAACTCAACGAAAAGCTCGCCGTGAGCGAGGGCCTGCTCTACCGGCGCGGCAATTTCAACGGCAGTTTCGACCAGCTGATCCTTGATGCGCTGATCGCGGAAAAGGACGCTGAAATCGCCCTTTCGCCGGGCTTCCGTTGGGGCACGACCATCCTGCCCGGCGAGCCGATCACGATGGAGAATGTGCTCGATCAGACGGCGATCACCTATCCCTATGTCACACTGACGCCGATGAAGGGTTCGCAGGTCAAGCAGGTTCTCGAAGACGTTTGCGACAACCTCTTCAATGCCGATCCCTACTACCAGCAAGGCGGGGACATGGTGCGCGTCGGCGGCCTGGTCTGGTCGTGCGACCCGACCGCGACCGCGGGAAACCGCATCGGCGACATGGAGCTGAACGGCAAGCCGATCGACGCCGGAAAGACCTACAAGGTCGCCGGCTGGGCGGCGGTTTCCGAAGCGGCCCGCGACGCTGGCGGCGAGCCGATCTGGGACCTGGTGGCGCGGCATCTGCGCGCGAAGAAAACCATACCCGCGCCCAAGCTCAATCTGCCGCATATCAAGAATGTCGACGGCAATCTCGGGATTGCCGTTTGAGCAACATCAAACGGATCGGGCAGGCGCACATGCGCCCGCTGTTTTCTGTGAAAGCGGGGCGCATCATCTGCATTGAACCGCTTCGCTATCGTTATTGTTACGCCTATGGTCAACCGCGATGATCGACCATCTCATTGACCTTGTCGGCGAGCGCTATGCGCTGGCCCTCGGCGGCGCCATCATCGGCGTCCTGTTCGGCGCGCTGGCGCAAAGGTCTCGCTTCTGCCTGCGCGCCGCGACACTCGAAGTCGCGCACGGCGTCGTTGGCGAAAGGCTGGCGATCTGGCTGTTTGCTTTCTCGACGGCACTGATCGCAACCCAGATCCTGATCGTGCTCGGCCTGCTCGACACCGGCGCGGTTCGGCAGTTGAACAATCGCGGCAGCATGTCGGGCTCGATCATCGGCGGACTGATGTTCGGCTGCGGCATGGCCCTGACCCGCGCCTGCGCCAGCCGCATACTGGTGCTTTCGGCGACCGGCAATTTGCGCGCTCTGCTTTCAGGCATGATCTTCGCCGTGGTGGCGCAGATGTCGCGTGACGGCGCTTTGTCGCCCTTGCAATCGGCGATTGGCAGCTGGTGGACGATCGACAGTTCCTCGCGTGACATGATAGCGATGTTCCACATGGGCCATTTCGGCGCGATCTTTTTTAGCATGCTCTGGCTGTCGCTCGGCGTCCGTATTGCGATCCGGAAGAAGGTTCCGGGGTGGATGGCGCTTGCGGCGGCCGGTGTCGGTCTGATGGTCGCCGCCGCCTGGGCCTTCAATTATGGGATATCGGTCAATGCCTTCGAAGTCGCGCCGGTCCATTCGCTGAGCTTCACTTCACCTTCCGCCGACGTCCTAATGTATGTCTTGTCGCCCCCCGGCGGGGGGGTGACCTTCGATCTCGGCCTGGTTCCGGGCGTCGTCGCGGGATCATTTCTCGCCGCAGCGAAAAGCGGCGGCCTCAAGCTCGAAGGTTTCAAGGACGGCGCGAGTATGCGGCGTTATATCGCCGGCGGTTGCCTAATGGGTTTCGGCGGCGTGCTGGCGGGCGGTTGCGCCGTCGGGGCCGGCGTTTCCGGCGCCTCGGTGTTCGCGGTCACGGCCTGGGTCGTCTTGTGGTCGATGTGGATTGGCGCCGTTTTGACGGATAGGTTGATCGATCAGAAAAGGTTTTGGGGGTTTGGCCATGTGGTTGATTAGAGAGATACTTCTCGCCTCTGTGGCGTCGGCTGGCGCGGAAAATGCGGGCGAAGACCAGTTGGTCGCCACTGAACCGCCCCGGGTTTGCCGGAGGCCGTTTTTGTTAAATCACGCCGCCATGTCGGTTTGCTCCATCATGGCGTAATAGCGTTCCGCAGCCTCGGCCGGCGGGATATTTCCGATCGGCTCCAGCAGCCGACGGTGATTGAACCAGTCGAAGGGCCGCGAAGCGAATTAGGAGCCCTTGCGCAGCTTCGGGATGCGCAGCTCCACCGTCCCGGCGCGCGTCTCCCAATCGCGGTCGCGATAGCCGTTGCGCTGGGCGAGCCGGTCGGGCGAGCGCTCGCTGTGCGCCGCGCCGGTCCTGGCGCCGACCTCCAGCTCCATCAGCCGCTCGGCGGCGAGGTCGATCATCTCGCGCAAAATATCGGCGTCGGGGGTCTTCTCCACGAACGCGCGAAGGTTCACCATCTCGTCGGTCATTGGGGGTTCCTCAGTTGCGTTGAGATTCGCAACCCGACCCTACCGGAGAATCGTCAATGGCCGCCGCAAGCCGCTTACTCGCTATGGCGCCATCAAAGGCGCGCTTCGCGAGCGGCTTGCTCCCGCCCGGCTACACCACGCGCGGGGACACGCCCCTGCGCTCGGGTGAAAACTTGTTTGTCGTTGTACTCGTCATGGCCCCATCCTCTCAGGAGTTGGAGCCTCCGGCAAACCCGGGGCGGTTCACGTTCTCGACGGAAGGACTGTCATAAAGATTCGCGGAAGACCGGCGATTTGACGTCCGCCCGCCGCCGATTGGGCGAGGTTCATCCTGAGATTGAGGCCATCATTCGATAGGTCCACGGCAGGCGCCAAGAACGCGATCAGCCACAGTTAGAGCATTCCCCGCATGTTCTGACTCGCATTTTTGACGAGGTGGGATTCCCTTATGCTCAGGAATGAGCGAATCTGCGCTTCTCTCTGATTTGGGGGCGCAAGATGTCGCGAGGCCATTCCTTCGATCTGCGTAAGCGTGTGATTGCGTTGGTTGAAGGAGGGGTGTCGCGGCGGGCTGCGGCGCGGCAATTGTTGGTTTCTGAATCGTCGGCGATAAAGTGGTTCAGGCGCTTTAAAGAGACGGGCAGCTTTGCTGAAAAGCCCGGCAAGAAAGCGAGGCCATCACCGCTGGACGCCCATGCGGAATGGTTGTTGGCTTTGGTCTCCCGCCAACCCGACCTCACGCTAGCCGAGATTGAGTCTCGTCTTCTGGAAGAGCTTCATTGCAAAACCACAGACAGCTCGATCGCGCGGTTTTTTCAGCGCCACAAACTCAGCTATAAAAAAAACGCTGCACGCCAGCGAGCAGCACCGGGAAGACGTGGCCAAGGCGCGCGAAGAATGGAAAGAGGCGCAACTGGCGCTTGATCCGGACAAACTGGTTTTCGTCGATGAAACCGGCACAAACACCCAGATGACGCGCACGCGTGGACGCTGCCAAAAGGGCAAGCGTCTGGTCGATTACGCGCCGCATGGGCACTGGAAAACAACGACCTTCGTGGCCGGGTTGCGCAATGACGCCATCACCGCACCCTTGGTTGTCGATCGGCCGATGAACGGCGTGATCTTCCAAGCCTGGCTTGAGCAGAACCTCGCGCCAACCCTGACAGAAGGCGACATTGTCGTCATGGACAACCTGCCGGCTCACAAGGTTGCAGGCGTGCGCACGATCATCGAAAGCACGGGCGCCAGGCTGCTGTATCTGCCGCCATATTCGCCTGATCTCAATCCCATCGAGATGATGTTCGCCAAGCTCAAGGCCCTGCTGCGAAAAGCCAAGGAAAGAACCGTCGATAAACTATGGGACCGCATCGGCAAACTATGGGACCGCATCGGCGCCATCCTCGACGAGTTCAGCCCACCAGAATGCTCAAATTATTTCCGACATGATGGCTATGGATCATGTTAGCCGGGGAATGCTCTAAATGTTGCCACCGGCGGCAAGCCCAACGACCTGGAGGCAACGAGGCGGCCAGGGTCGCAACCGCCGAAAATACCTCGGGAACGGCGGATTTGACAGTTCCGCCACGCGCATTCATTTTCCTGGAGCGTCCAGAAATCGGCTGCTGAACGGCAGCCCTCATGAGGTTCGATGCTGCCAATGTTTATTGCCGAGCCCAAATCAAATTTCGAAGGACGGCCGTCGTTCATAAGACGTTCAGCCCACTGGCCCTATGGGGAACCGGCGGGACCAGCATGCATTCAGCTCGGCCTGACCGAGCCGCGGCGCCCATGAAAGTCGACTGCCCTTACGAAATCGTTGATGTCTTTTCGGGTGAACCCTTTGCCGGCAATCCGCTTGCGGTCGTCAAAATGGATTCGCCGCTTTCCCCCGATCTGATGCAGAAGATCGCGCGCGAGATGAACCTGTCAGAGACGACGTTCTATGCGCCGAGGAAGCATGGCGATGCCGCATGGCGCGCAAGAATATTCACCCCCTCGAAAGAGCTGGCTTTTGCTGGACATCCGATCCTGGGCGCGGCCTGGGTCATCCGGCAAAACGAAGAGAACGGGGCCGCCGCCATTTCTCTCGCGCTGGATGTCGGCCTCATCGAAGTTTCCTTCGAATCTGGCGCCGATCAGAACGAAATTGCATGGTTTCGCGCGCCGCAAATGGCGTTCGGAGCGACTCGCGACCGCGGGCAGGTCGCCATGGCGCTCGGCCTGACGCCAAAGGATATGGACCAGGATTTTCCGCCGCGCGAAGTCACGGGCGGTGTTACGCTCATTCTCGCGCCGGTCAAGAATGTCGAAGCGGTGAGGCGGGCCCGGCTTGATCTGACGCGCTTCGCGCCATTGGCGGCGGCGGGGGCTCCGCCCATGGTCTATGTTTTCTGCCGCACGGACGGCGATGTTATGGCCCAATGTCTCCGGGCGAGATTTTTCTTCGAATCCTTCGGCGTTCGCGAGGACCCAGCCTCCGGCAACGCCGCGGCATTTCTCGGCGCCTATCTCCTGAACTACCGTTATTTCGGCCCCGCGCCCGTCATGGCCCGGATCGCACAAGGAGAAGACATGGGACGACCGTCGCTCGTCATGTTGCGCGCGGTCAGGAAAGACGCCGGATTTGACGTGCAGGTCGGCGGGCACGTTGTCCTAACGGCGCGCGGCCGTTTGATCTGAGAGGCCGCAAGCGTCTCGTCCGCCGCGCCATTTGCAGTCGGCGTTGGTCGATCGTCAGCTTCATCGTGACTTCTTGCCGGCATCCGCGAAGGCGCGGCGGAACGATCTGCGCCCAGATTGAAGATTTTGGCTTTTCTCGCGCGGCGGGCGCCCGCGCCGGATGCCCTTTCGTCGTCGCCTTGCGAATCATGCCGCGCTTGGCTTATCTGCCATTGTCAAAAAAATGCCACGTTTCAATATGTTTCGCCGTGCAACATCCTGAAACGGCTGGGGCGAAAATATGGCGGAAGCCACGCGGGTTTCCGCGGCGGAGACCTCGGGCCGGTTTGGCATAGCGGTTGCGTTGCGTGTCTCGGAGTAAGCAGGAAAACCAGGGCTCGAACGCCCATTTATCGAAAAGGAACGCCATTGTGCGATTAGAGAAAAAAACCTGTTTGACGCCGTCCGCCAGGAAGGCTGCTTTGCTCGCCGCAACCGCCTTTGCCTTTGCGGCCAATCTTTCCGCGGCGCGGGCCGGCGACCTGCCGAACCCGAACGCCACGCCCGCCGCGCCCGAGGTTTCGCTCGCGCCGCAGGCTCCGGCGCCGCTCGGCGTTTTCGGCGTCGGCCTGCTCGATCAGGGCCAGTGGGCGGTTTCCTACGCCCCGTCGTGGACGCGGCTCGCCGGCAACCAGATCGGCACGAACCTCGTCAGTCCTGAATATATCATCCAGAACGTGCATTCGAGCCATTTGCCGCCGGCGCCGGGAAAATACGGCCTGCTGCGCATGGTTCCGAACAATTTCGAATTCTTCGGCCAGAGCGCCAGCGCGGCCTATGGCGTGACCAAGGACGTCACCCTGATCGTGGCGACGACGTTCTGGGAAAGATACGTCAACATGGACACCTTCCACCCCGGCACGGGCCCCAGCGCGCTGCTCGGGACGAGCACCGGCCATACCGAAGGCCTCGGCGATACGTTGCTCGCCGGCGTCTGGCGCGTCTATCACGACAATATGAACCAGATCAACGTCAACATGGGCTTCTCCCTGCCGACCGGCAGCACGACGCTCAACCAGACCTTGCTGGTTCCGAAGGATGTGTACAGCTTCGCCCGCGCCTTCTATGGCATGCAGCCGGGAACGGGAACGCTCGACGCCATGCCCGGCGTCTCTTACTCGGGCGTGCTGGACAGATGGTCGTGGGGCCTCGCCTATCGCGGCCGCTATCCGCTCGACGACAACTCCCAGGGCTGGCGCTACGGCGATATGAGCGACTTCACCGGCTGGGGCGGCTACAGCTGGCTCCCCGGCCTGCAAACCACCCTGCGCCTCGACGGCATGGTCCAGGGCAGCATCCATGGCTTCGACCCCAGCATCGTTGGTTATGCCCAGGGGGCCAACCCGCTGTTCTACGGTGGCCAGTGGGTTTCGATCTTCGGCGGCGTGAATCTCGCGGGCAAATATTTCAACGTTCCCAAGGCCAATCTGGCTTTGGAAGTCGGTCTGCCGGTTTACCAGGACCTCAACGGCCCGCAGGCCGCGCGCGCGCTGCAGGCCAATATGCTGCTGACCTACAAGTTCTGACCGGCGGCGTCGGCTGTCTTGCCATCGGCGGCGACGGGGGTTGGGCAAATTGGCTCGGGCTTTGTTCCTCGAGGTTGTAATCTGCCGTGGCGCGCACGGGTCGCGCCACGGCTACGCCAGCTGTTGCCCGCCGCGTTTTTGGGTTGAGCAGAGGGGAAGCGAGGTCGGTTGCGGTTCCGGGCGTTTTCGACGGCGCGGCTCGCGTCGCGACTGGCCGGGAATTCTGCGGTTTTGCGTTTCCGAATGATATTCATTGGGAGGTAGAGGCGATGAGAAATGGAATACTGGCAGGTGTGACGCTGGCATTCATCGGGGCCCTTGGGCCTGCCGTCGCCAGCGAGACCGTCGTGACGTACAAATCTGTGACCCCCGAGGTGGCGATCGAGGCCGTGCAGGCCGCCGTAAAAAAATGTCGTGAAGACGGCTACCAGGTCGCGGCGGTCGTGATCGACCGCTTCGGCCAGGCGCAGGCGCTCATGCGCGACCGATATGCGGGTCTGCCGGCCACTCAAACGGCCACCGACAAAGCCTATACGGCTCTCAGCTTTCGTTCCGACACGAGCGCCCTGAACCAGCTGGTGAAGTCTGGCAAGATGAGCGAAAGGATCGCAATCGAGCCCCGTATCCTGATGATCCCGGGCGGCCTGATCGTCGAAACAGGCGGAACGTTGATGGGGGCCGTCGGGGTTTCGGGCGCGCCGACGGGCGAGGCCGATGAGACATGCGCCAAAGCCGCGCTGGATCGTATCCATGAAAAGATAGATTTCTGATCGTGGCGCAAACACGCGCCTTATGGTCATTTTCGCGCACGAGGGTTGAGGTCGTATTGGCGCATCTTTCTCCAAAGCGTCGTGCGGCTGACTCGGAGCGACCGTGCGGCGTCCTCCAACCTGGGATAGCGCCTTAACGCCGCCTCCAGCGACGCTTTTTCCTCTTCGCTTCTGGTCAGCAGACGGGAGCCATGCGGTTCCGCGTCATCGAGGGCGTCGGTCGCCTTCGGGTAGAGAAGCTCTTCGGGAAGCGCAGCGACGTCGATCTCGCCGTCCTGCTCGCAGAACAGCGCCATCTGTTCGGCGAAATTCTCCAATTGGCGGATATTTCCCGGATAAGGATAGCCCATCACAATCTCTTTGGCGGTTGGGGTGAGCCTTAAACCGCTTTTCCCATATTTCTTGGCGTATCGAGCGAAGAACAATTCGAGCAGCGGCTCTATCTCCTCCGGTCGCTCGCGCAGCGGAGGTATGGTTACACTCACGCCGCAAATCCGAAAATAGAGATCCGCTCGAAACTCGCCAGCGCGCACAAGCCGTTGAATATCGCGATTCGATGCGCAAATAACCCTGATATCTATAGGCTTGGTCTTGTTCGAGCCGATCGCCCGAACCTCGCTATCATTCAACACCTGAAGCAGTTTAGCCTGGGTGGCTAGCGATAACGTGTCGATCTCGTCGAGAAGCACCGTTCCCCGGTTCGCGGTTTCCAGGAGCCCCACGCGCGTTTCGCTGGCGCCGGTAAAGCTGCCCTTGACGTGTCCAAAGAGCTCGCTTTCCAGCAACGATTCGGAGAGGTTCGCGCAATTGATGCTTAGAAACGGCCCTTCGCTGCGCGCGCTTTTTTTGTGGATGAGCCGGGCCAGTTGCGTTTTTCCGGTCCCGGTTTCGCCGCCGATCAAGACGGAAATGTCGGAGCGGGCGATCCTTTCGACCTTGATCAAAGCCGCCTTCATTTCCGGCGACGCATAAACCAAGCCAGGGACGGTTGTGGAAATTGTTTCTTTGGCGCCTTCTGGGGCTTTGAGCATATGGCGCTGCGTCACGAGAGCGCCGTTTATGCGCTGGAGAAGGTCATCTTCCTGGAACGGTTTGGTAATGTAGTCCATTGCGCCCATGCGCATGGCCTCGACCGCGGAAGCGATGGAGCCGAACGCCGTGATGACGAGCACCGGAATCTGCAATTGCGCGTCGCGCAAGCCTCGAAGCAAGTCGATCCCGCTCAAGCCTGGCATCCGCAGATCGGTGATCACGAGATCGACCGGCTTCTTGCCGGCCAATTCAAGCGCCGTGACGCCATCCGGAGCTTCGACGGCCACGTGACCGGCAGCCTCGAGCATCATGCTGAGGCTACGGCGCATTCCCAAATGATCATCAACGACAAGGATCGTGGGCATGTTTTCTCAGGCGGTTTTCTTCGCAGTTCGTGCGCTGGAAGGGAGCGGAATGAGCAACAGAAACGCGGTCCCTCGCCCAACCGTGCTCTTGAGCTTGATCTTGCCTCCCCAATGACTCAGGTACCGGCCGATAATAACCAGCCCCAATCCAGCGCCAGAGGCGCGCGTGGAGCGAAACGGTTCGAATATGAGCTGCTGGTCGTTCGCCGCAATACCGCGGCCGTTGTCGATCACCGCCAGGAAAATGTACTCCAACCGTTGACGCAGGACCACCCGCACATGACCCGGGCCGTTCACGGCCTGGACCGCGTTGAGAACGAGATTCCAGAGTACGATTTCAAGGCCGTCGCCGTCGAACAACAGCGTCCCGCTTTCGCCAGCGAATTGCGCCTCCAACTGGATCGAAAGCCTCTCGTAATTGATGTACTGGTGGACCGCCCTGGAGACCCGGTCGAGCATCTCGTCGAGCCGCACGACGCTGATCTTGCTGGTGGGGCGGGAGCCGATCGCGAGAAAGTCGCGTGTAAGTCTGTCGAGGCGGGCGACCTCGCCGCGAATGATCTCCAGGACGTTGTCGACAGTCGCTCGATCATTCCGATCATGCCCGAGAATTGCCAAGCAGTTGGTGATGGCGCCGAGAGGATTACGCACTTCGTGCGCAACACACGCGGCGAGTTGCCCCAGAGTCGCCAGTCGTTCGCTTCGAGCGCGCATTTCCCTTTGCACCTCCAGCTCGTGGTTCATGTCGACCACCCGCCGGTAATTGACGGCGTTCGAATAGGTGATCGCCAACTGACGCACCAGTAGCTCGCCCTTCGAGATGGACGCCGCGCTGAACCCGTCGTTTTCATGCCGGCAGGCGAACAAAACGAGGCGTTCCGCCTCGTATTGCCAGAACGGAAAGCTCACCACCGCCGACGACCCGCAGCGGCCGTTCCGCAGGTGTGCAGATTGGGGCGAGGCGTCGCCTGCGCTTTCGAAGCAAGCGACGTTTCCGAGGCGCGAAATTTCTTCCGATATCCCAGGCAAATCCGGCGCCGAGGCGAGAACATTCATCGACGCGTCCATGACGCAGGCCCAGTCCGCGTCGACCAGCGCAATGATTTCCTGGCAGGCGATAGACAGCACGCGCGGCGCGTCTCGGGCTGAACAGGCTTGCCCGACGGCAGCGTTGAGCGTGCTCCGGAACCGCGCCTCTTCCGCGAGGTGAAAGCTCCGCAGGGAACTTTGCACCAGAGGGCCGATTTCCTGAACCGCAGCGCGTATCTTCCTGTAGGCGGCAGGATCGGGTGCGGCCATTTCGATGCGCGCCTCGCCGAAATTGATGCGCTCCGAAACCAACGGAAAGGCGGAGAGCGGCACTGGACCGGATCGTTCCATCGCCTCGGGCGTCGCGCGCCACTCGCCATTCCGACCCTTTGCCGGGAGCGGCTCCGCGCTGACCGGGAGGGCGCCCCACTGGGACCTGAACATCCTGTTGCTTTCAGAGACCTCGTCGGGGGCGACGAAGATGACGATGTGGCAGCTCGACGCCGGCGCAATTTCTTTGATCGCCGACAAAAAGGCTTGCAGCACATTGTCCAGGGAAAAACAGGCGACGGCGTCACGTATCATCGCGTTCCGATCGTGGAGTTCGGAGTTCAGCTCCGCCAACTGCCTTTTGGTTTGCGTCAGCTTGACGTTTGCCTGCGCGAGACCGAGCCGGGACGCCTCGACCGATCGCAATGCGAAAACCAGCGCGATGCTCGCGGTGGTCAGGACTCCGAAGTAAAACGCCGCTTTAACAAAATGCCACAGCCACCAGCTGACGTCCCACATGGTCGAAAATTCGAAAAGGTAAGTGCTCTCAGCCAAAGCGGCCAGCATGCCCCCGACGACGAGCGCGGGCACGTAGCCCCTGAGCCAGTAATAATAGATCAGCTCCGCTGCGGAGATAAAGAAACACGCCGTAGAAATACGATGTATCTCATAGGTGAGCGCAGAAAATCCCTGGTGAAGGTCATGTTCTGCCACCAAATGATGCACGGCGGTGCCGTGAAAGACCAAGAGCGTTATGAAGCACAGTCCGGGAATGGCAACGAGAGGCGTCAACTTGCTGTGGCGATCCGGCAAGACCTTCCAGATTTTCAGCGAGACGCCCAAAAAAAGAAGAACGGCGCCGCCAAGAGAAGAGACCGTGTGAAAACCTACAAAGAAGACATGCTGGGAATGTGGATTTGAAAAGGCATGAAGCCCGTCGAACACCCCCATGACCAAGAACGCCATGGATGTCAAAAAAATTGACCAGTCTCTCTCGTAGAAAGTTGCAAAGCTCAGGATGCCGAACAATACGAAGGCGACCGAGGCGCAAAAGCCTTCGAGAAGCGAATGCATTGGCGCAGAGACATAGGACGTCTTGAGGAAGCTCGCAGGCGCGAGCGCGACGACGAATAAAGGAATGGAAAGCAGAAGGAGAACCCACAAGACGAGTGTAAGCTTCGTCCAGGGGCGCTGCCCAGCTTCGGCGTTTGAGAGTTCGTTTCGGATCAAAGTCCCCATTCACCGCTTGCCAGGGCCGGCGTTCGAACGATTGCCGATGCGTTTTTTAGATCAGTTAACATAAAGTTGGTCAAAATCATCTTCCGTTGTCAATGGCGGCGGTTGCATTGCGCGAACGTGTCGGGCGCGGTTTGCGGTGGCGCTGCGCAGTCGACCCCCACGGCGTTGGCTCCGCAGCCTACGATCATCGCCGACGCGCCGCCGATTTCGGCAAAGAATTTGCTCGTCGTCTTTTCGCCGCGTTGGAACCCGCTTCGATATCGGCAGCGGCAAGCGTGGCGCGCAGGGTCCGATTGCGTTGGAAGGAAGGTGCGACGAGCTTGCGCGCCAACGGCATCATATATGAGCCTCGGCCGCCTACGCAGGAGGTAGGCGTCGAGCCGCCATCGAGGCGAATATTCTGGATTTTCGGAGAAAGAAGAATGACTTGGCGACGCGACAGAGGAATTTTTCGCGCCGGGCGGCGGCGGTTCCTGCGGGGTTCGGCTGGTGTGGCCGTTGCGGCGACTGCGACCGCCGCAGGTCTGTTGGCGCCGGCGGCGCCAGCTATGGCGGCGATAAGCGGACGAACCGCGCGGGCTGCGGACCTGCCGGGGGTGGCGGGTCCGCGCTGTGTGGTGGTTGGCGGCGGCGTTTCCGGTCTCACCATTGCCCGCGCGCTCAAACAGGCCAATCCGGCGTTCGACGTGGTCATGGTCGAGCCCAATGCGACCTATATGTCCTGCTTTTTCAGCAATCTATGGCTTGCCGACCTCGTAAACCTGAAAGCCTTGACGCATTCGTATTGCGATGCGGCCAGGGACGGCAATTATGTCTGGCTACAGGGTAAGCTGATCGACCTCGATCGAGAAGCCAGGCGCGCTTATACAAGCGAAGGTTATGTCGATTACCAATATATCGTCATTGCCCCTGGCGTCGATTACAACTACGCCTCGCTCGGCCTCGACGATCCGGCGATGGCGGTGATGTGCGCGCAAAACTATCCTGCGGCGTTCAAGCCCGGCTCGGAACATTTGTCGCTCAAGAAGAAACTCGAGCGCTTCCAAGGCGGGATCTTTCTCATGACGGTGCCGAGCGGCAATTATCGCTGCCTTCCCGCGCCTTACGAGCGAGCGTGCATGGTGGCCGCCTATTTCAAACATCACAAGATCAAGGGCAAGGTCTTGCTCCTCGACGCCAGCGAAAAGCCGTTCGCCCCCTTGGCGCCGGGCTTTCTTGCTGCATTCGACCAGCTTTACAAAGCTGTTCTCGAATACATGCCGCTTACCTTTATCCAGAAAGTCGATCCCGTCAAAAAGATCGTCGCCACAGAATTCGATAGTTTCAATTTCGATGATGCGTCCATCTATCCAAGGATCCGGGCGGCCAGGCTGATAGAGGATTTGGGCCTGCATGATCCGCACAGTCCGCAGATAGAAGCCCACATCGACGTCCACACTTATTCCTGCAAGGGAGATGAGGCCTGCTACGTGACCGGCGATGCGCGGCCAATGCCTTTCTCGAAGTCCGCCAATACGGCGCATACGGAGGCGCAATTCGTCGCCAGGCTGATAGCGGCGCGCGAGGCGGGAAGGGATATCGCGTGGGAGAGTCCCTTGACGATTTGCTACCCCATGGTCGACGCCCAACCGGAACAGGCGATCATGGTGCAAACCAGATATGCCGAGCGGGACTTCTCATTTACAGACGTCAAGATCGACAACGAAAGATCGGCGGCGAACGCCAAAGCCGGCCTTGACTGGGGGGAGGGCTTGTACCGCCAGTTGATCTAGGGTCAGGACCCATAAAATGGTTGGCATGATCAGCGGCTTGTGATTCACAGCTTCCGAAAGGAAGCGCCGATGAATCGCGATCAGTTTTGGCTAATGGACGAACAATTTTCAAAGATCGAGCCGCATCTGCCGACCGACACGCGCGGCAAGCCGCGGGTTGATGATCGCCGCGTGATCAGCGGCATCGTTCAAGTACTGAAGTCTGGCGGTCGATGGATCGACGCGCCGCCGGAATATGGACCGAGGAAGACGCTCTACAATCGCTTCGTCCGATGGGCGGAAAAGGGCAAATGGACGGCTTTGTTTCAAGCCCTTGCGCAAGCGGGCGGACCACCGGCCGAGGTTCTGATCGACAGTTCGGCCGTCAAGGAGCATCGCTCGGCCGCTGGCGGCAAAGGGGGGAGAAAAATCAGGCGATTGGTCGCTCGCGGTGTGGGCGAACGACAAAAATCCACGCGCTGACCGAGGCTCTGCGCCGCGCACTGGCCTTCATGCTCGGCGGCGGGCCTGTCGCCGCTGGCGCCGCTGGCGCGGCATTGCTCGAACAGTTTCCCGTCTGCGAAATTCTCCATGCCGACAAAGGCTGTGACGCCAACGCCATCCGTCGCCAGGTCGAGGAACGCGGCGCGATGCCGAACATCCCGCCCGAGGCCAACCGGAAATGGAAAAATTGCTTCTCCCCCGTCCTTTACCAGAACCGGAACGCCATCGAGCGGATGTTCTGCCGGTTGAAAGACTTTCGGCGCGTGACGACGCGCTACGACAGAAACGCCACAAATTTCCTCGCCGCCGTTTGCATCGCAGCTGCCGTCAGCTACTGGTTATGAGTTTTGACCCTAGCATTTGCCGGCCCGGGCGACGTGTCGGCGTGTTCTCGATGTTTCACCACGTTTCGTCATGTAACGCCGTGAAACCCTGCCGATGGCGTGGCAGCAGAAGCAAGTTGTGGTTTCAAGCCCCTGCGCGCCGCCGGGGCTCCCGGCATGGTCTTTGCAGCCCTCCGAGCGAAGGCCCGACGCCGAACGAGCGGAAGGCGGTGTGACGGCCGGCGACAGCGGGAAGCGGCGGAACGCGGCCCATCGAAAATCCAAGGCAGGTTCGGAGGAGACGGCGCATATGGAAAGTTTTCGTGAGGCGTTTGTCGCCAACAGCAGCTTTTGGCTGACGCTCGGCGGGTTGCTCATCGGTGCTCTGTTCGGTGCGATTGTCCAGGCGACGAACTTCTGCACGATGGGATCCCTCTCCGACATGGCGACATTCGGCGACAGCCGCCGGTTTCGCGCCTGGGTGCTGGCCGCAGGCCTCGCCATTCTGGGCGCCCAGATCCTCGCTTTCGCGGGCGTCGCGCCGCTGACAAAGTCGATGTATCTCGCCGGGCCCAAGCTGAACTGGGCCGGCAATATATTGGGCGGTCTGCTGTTCGGCGTCGGCATGACGCTGGCTGGAGGCTGCGCCAGCCGCAATCTGGTTCGAGTTGGCGCGGGCGACCTGCGCTCGCTCGTCAACTTGATCTTCGTCGGGCTATTCGCCTATATCGCCATAGGCGGCGTGTTCGGGCCGACGCGCGCCGCGCTGGAGAATTCGACCAGCGTCAGCCTGGCTTCTTTCGGCGTCTCGACCCAGAGCCTTGGCGATCTCATTGGCGCGGGCCTTCATGTTTCTCGCGAGGCTGCCAATCTGTGGACCGGAATCGCCATTTCGGTTGCCGTGGCCGTCTGGGCTTTCTCGAACAAGGATTTTTCGACGTCCCGGATCCATGTCGCGGCGGCGCTCGGCGTCGCGCTCTGCGTCATCGCTGGCTGGGCCCTGACAGGCCTTGCCTACGACGAACTGGCGGCCAGTCCTGCGGCGCCGATCTCCCTGACCTATGTTCGTCCGACGGGCGACAGCATTGAATGGCTCCAGCGTTACACCGCATTGGGCGCGCCCGGCTTCGGCGTCGCAAGCGTCGGCGGCGTGATTGTCGGCGCCTTTATCGTTGCGAAGCTCACTGGCCGCTTTCGCTTTTCCACGTTTGCCGATTCCGGCGATATGCTCCGCAATCTCGTCGGGGCTATGCTCATGGGCGTCGGCGGCGTCATGGCGCTGGGCTGCACGATCGGACAGGCGGTCACCGGCGTTTCGACCCTGGCGGCGGGATCCTTTCTCACCTTTGTCGCCATCGTTCTGGGCGGACTTGGCGGCGTGAAATTGATGGAGCGCTGGGCTTAATCGCCCGCGCCCCGGAAGGGAGAGCTCCTTTGGCGCGGGCGTTGAAGGACAGGCGCGGCGGATTGTGGCGGGCGTGGGTCGCGCGCCTGGTCGCGCTCGTCTTCATGCTCCAGGGCGCCAGTCTGTTCGCCGCCCCGCCGCCGTGTCCAATGGCGATGGGCGGCGCTGTCGCCGACGCCCATACTGGCGCGTCGTACGCTCATTTGCATCGGCATGGCGACAACCACAAACATAGCTCGTGCGACGCCTGCCCGATGTGCCAGGCGCTGGGTTCGTCGCTTCCGGGCGCGCCGCCGCCGGTCATCGTGGCCCGCGCCGCCGCGCGGGTCATCCTGCTGGTTTCCCTTCCGGCGCAACGCCTGCCGCCGCGCTCGCAACCGCTGAGCACGCCGCCGGCGCGCGGTCCCCCGGTTCTGGTCTGATCCGCGCTTCTTGAGCGCGTTTTTACGGGCGCCGCCTTTTGCCTTTCCGGCGCGCCTCACGCCGCATGGCGGCCAGCAACATTTTGCGAGACCAGAATGAAACTTCACCTCATCACGCGGGCGCCCCGCCGTGTGCGTAAAACCCGTGTCCTTGCCGCCTGCGCGGCTCTTTCGGCCATCGCCTTCCAAGCCCAGGCCCACACCATCGTCGGCGACCGCGTCTTTCCCGCGACGCTGACCATCGACGATCCCGGCGTCAATGACGAACTGGCGTTGCCGAGTTTCGCTTACATGCAATCGGCAAACCCCGACGGTTCGCTCGGATCGTACAATTATTCGCTGGGCTGGTTCTACGGGAAAACCATCACCGCCGATCTCGCCGCCGCCGTCTTTCAGAACTATAACTGGCAGACGAACCCCAGCGCCCACGGCTGGTCCAACATCACGACCGAACTCAAATATACGCCTTGGCAGGACGCCAAATCCGAAGCGATCGTGTCGGTGGCCGTCGATTACAACTGGGCCAATACCGGCAGCCCGCAGAGCGCCTCGCTGCCGTCGGCGCCCTTTTCCACCCTGACCTTCCTGGTCTATGGCGGCAAGGGCTTTGGGCAGGCGCAGGCCGACTGGGTCAGGCCCCTCGCGCTCACCGGCGAATTCGGGGTCAATTTTCCGATGACCGCCACCAACGCCAACGGCAGCCTCAATCCGACCTCGCTCTATTATGGCATGACCCTGCAATACAGCCTGCTGTATATGAACTCTTATGTGCAGGAGACGCCGGAGCTGTTCCGGCGACTGATCCCGGCCTTCGAAGCCCAATTCAATACGCCGGTCAGCAATCTCGCGCCCAATGCGCCTGGAAGTTTTCCCACCAATGTCACGACTGGCGTCGTCGGTCCGTCGCTCTATTACATCGGGAGATATTTCGAAGTGGGCGTGATGGCCCAGGCGCCGATCAACAAGGAAAGCGGCGCCCATCTCGGCGTGCTCGCGATCGTCGATTTCTTCCTCGACGACATCGCGCCCGATACGCTCGGCAAGCCGCTGTTCGGACCGCCGCAGGCGCGCGGCCATATGTGAGGAGGAAAACAAATGAAAATCTTGCGCATGTCCTTCGTCGCCGCCGCCTTCGTCGGCGCTGTCGCCTTCGCCGCGCCCGTCTGGGCGCACGCCTTTCTCGACCACGCCGTTCCTTCGGTCGGCTCCACCTCCCAGGGCGCGCCGAGCGAGCTGACCCTGAGCTTCACCCAGAACATCGTGCCCGCCTTTTCCGGCGTGTCCGTGACCTCGGCGGCCGGGGCTTCGATCCCTGCCGGCACGGCGCGGGTCGATCCGTCGGACCCGGCGACGCTTCATGTCTCCCTCGGACACAAACTCGCGCCGGGAACCTATTTCGTTCATTGGCATGTGGTTTCGGTGGACACCCATCACACCTCCGGAACCTACAAGTTCACAATCGCGCCGTGACATGGACGCTTCCGAAGGTTTTGCGATCCCGGCCCTGCTGCTGCTGACGCGCTGGATTCACTTCGCGTCGGTTTTTGCCCTGTTCGGGTCGGCCTTGTTCTGGACTTATACGCCGGGCGCCTTTCCAGGCGCCCGGCGGGCGAGCGATATTCTGCTGCGCCTCGCAGCGCCGGTCGCGGCCCTTTCGGGCCTCGGCTGGATCGCCGCGATCATCGCCAATATGGCCGGCGGCCTTGAAAAAGTCGCCGATCCGCAAACCCTGTCCTTGTTTTTCACCCAGACCGAATTCGGTCCAGTCGTCGAAATCCGCCTCGCTCTCTTCGTACTCGCGCTTGGCCTCGCCGTCTGGCCGATGGCGGCGGAGTCACGGCGGCGGGCGATGATCCCGGTCGGCGCGGCGCTGCTGACCGATCAGGCCTGGCTCGGCCACGCCGCCGAGGCGACCGGAAACTGGGGCGCGGTCATGCTGGCCGTCTATTGCGCCCATGTGCTCGCCGCCGCCGCCTGGCTCGGCGGACTGCCGCCCCTGCTGTTCGCCCTGCGGGAAACCCGCGGACAAGGCGACGATGAAACGCGCCGGCGGACGTTCGACCTGCTGTTGCGATTTTCGCTCGTCGCCATGCCGGCGGTCGTGTTGATCGTGGCCAGTGGCCTGGGCAATCTTTGCTTCCGGGTGGGCGCGGCCTACGAGCGCCTTTTCATGATCGATTACGGCGCGGTGCTCAGCGTCAAGGCGGCGCTGGTCGCGTTGATGCTGGCGCTGGCCTATTATAATCGTTTCGTTGCGCAGTCGCGCTTGCGGAGTGCTCCAGCGAGCGCAAGGCAAGGCGCTCTCCTGAAAGCCAGCGTGTCCATCGAACTCGCGCTTGGCTTCGCGGTCCTCATGGCCGCGGCCGTTCTTGGCGTCACGCCGCCGCCGCAGTGAGCGGCTCCTCGACTCGTCCCTTCTGGAATTTGACCCGGCGACCCTCGCAGCGCTGTCGATAACGGCGCTTCGTTCGACGCTCCTGCACCCTCGTCGCCGTCGCGCCGGCGTTGTTTCAACGTGATGTTCCATTGGTGTTTCAATTGAAATGGCTAAAGCGGCTTCAGGAGAGCGCCAAGGCGACGCGCGCCCCGACTGAGGCATTTGACATCTAACAAACGCATCGGCGTTCTCATCGGCATGAGCGCGAAACAGCCGGCTACGAACAGGCGCCGAACGAGCGGTTCAGCCGCGAAAACGCCTGCTTCCAACGCCGATTCGGGCTAATCCCGGCGCTCCGCTCAACCCTTTGGATCCGGGACGAATTGAAAGCAAGGCATGCGTCCAGGGCCAAAATCGTTCCAGGCGACCCCACCACGATGTTTTCGGTGCGGCTGGCATAGCGATTGCTACCCACTGGAAAGTTTCGGGGCGGAGCGTTCGATGAAACGAAGAGATCTCATTGAAAAACTTCTCGACACAAAGCGCGAGAAGGGGTGGCCCTGGACGCACATCTGCAGCGAGATCGGAGGCCACTCTGAAGTTCTCATCGTCGGCGCGATTCTTGGCCAGATGAAATTGACCAAGCCCCAGGCGGAAAACGCGGCCAAGCTATTTGGCTTGTCCAAGGCGGAGCAGTCGATGCTCAACGAGACGCCGATGCGAGGGGAAGGCGTCGCCATGCCGCCGACCGATCCGCTGATCTATCGGTTTTACGAACTGGTGATGATCAACGGTCCGGCCTGGAAGGCGCTCATCGAAGAAGAATTCGGCGACGGCATCATGTCGGCGATCGACTTTGACATGGTCATGGAGCGGCTCCCCGACCCGAAAGGCGACCGCGTCAAGATAACCATGTCCGGCAAGTTCCTGCCGTTCAAATATTACGGCGCGAGCGGCGACAATCAGGCTTACGGCTGGAAGGAGCCTTGAGCGCCGGGCGACCGGTCCAGGACCGGCTCGCGCCATCGCGATGACTCCAAGCTCGGCGGCCTTCGACGGTCGGAATAATCGAGGCCCCGTGCCCCACTGGCGCGCGGGCGACTTTCAGAAAAAGGGAGGCGTGTATGAATAGATCCGTATCGCGAGAACGCGGCGGCGCCGGGAGGCTCCAAAATCGCGCGGCGTTGGGACTCGTCGGACTGCTGGCCGCGACGTCGCCCGGCGCGGCTGGAGACGTATATCTCTCCGCCCCGAGAAACGACACGACGAACGCTTATGTCTACCACAACGCCTTTCCTGCCGGCGTCGGCAATTTCGTCAGCACCGCCGAGGTCGGCGGCGACGTGTTCGCGCCGGGCCTCAAAGTCGGGGACAAGTTCCCGCTCGACATAAAAATCCGCGACGAGAACAACCAGGAGCATGCGCTTTCTTCCTTCACCGAGAAAGGGCCGCTCGTTCTAGTGCTGGCGCTGGTTTCGGCGCCCAAAGTGATGGCGCAGGTCGGCGAATTTCAAAACTTCATCAAGTCGAGCGGCGGCGACGCCCAGGTCGTCGTCGTCAATGTCGGTCAATTCGGCAGCGTGCTGCAGCCGAAGAGCCCCATGGCCGACAGCGGCCGGACGGTCAAGCTCGCCGCGCGGCAATACGGAATCACGCTGCCGTTTTACTGGGTCCACAACGATATCTACAGCGCCGATGGTTTTACCAATCGGCTTCGCGCTCGCGATCTGCCGACCGTCTACATCATCGGCCAGGACGGCAAGATCATGCGCGAGTTCGGGAGCGCCCACACGAAATGGGCCTCCGGCGATCTTGCCGCCAAATAACGATTGTTGCGGAAACCCGATCAGCTCTTTCCAATTACGAGGACAGCATGTCTAAGCTCTCTCTCTCTCGCCGCAATATTCTGAAGGCCGTCGCAGGCGGCGGCGTCAGTTGCGGTTTTGGCGCTATGGTCAATCTCAGCGATCTTCCCGCGGCGGAAGCGGCGGCGCTCGCCGTTCCAAACTTCAAGGGCGGCGAATTTCTCGACAAATTCGCAGGAAACGTCCTTTGCCTTCCTGGAAAGTTCAGCGGCAACGTCAACGTTCTCGACATGGCGAAATGTGAAACCCTCGCGTGGTTTCCCTTCGGCCTTCTGAACATCGACATGCCGATCCCGCATCACCTTGCGTCGATGCCGTCCGAGAATGCGGCGAAGGGATTCGATTTCTACGTCACGATGCAGCCGCCGGAATCCCCTTACGTTAATGAAATGTCGCCGGAGTGGCGCAATCGCGGCACGTTCGGGATGTGGAAGATGCGCTTCGACGGCAGCGGACCGCAAAACCGTATTTCCATGGTGAACGACATCGCCGCGACCACCGGTCTCGCCTTGGGGGTTCACACGTCCATCGGCGTCGGTCCGAACGCGAACAAATACGTTTCCTTCGCGGACGGCCAGAAGGACATGATCATGATCTGCACGGTCGACGACAATCCGAAATTCGTCGCCGCGATGAAGTTCGACTATGACCCGGTCAACAAGCAGTTGATCATCAGCCGGATGTTTCCCGGGCCGTCCGGCAAATTCGATCTCCTGAACCGCAAGGGCTGCAAGACCACGCATGAGGCGATGCTTGGCGAAGAATTGATGCCAGCCGATCCGACGGCGGTGTTCGTCGACGCCTTCACCTGGCATCCCGAATTGCCGCTCGGCACCGTGCTTCTGCGCCGACTGGGCGCCACGCCGATCATCGACACCAAAACGTGGACGCCTTTGACCGTGATGGGGATGGGATCGGGCTCGCCCGATCATTACAAGCTGGTGCGGCAGCAGGGCTACACGTGGGTCTATTCGATCCCGACCGTTCCCACGCCGCTGCATGAGGCCGGCTTCGTGACCGACGGCCGGCATTACGTCTCGTGCAACAACGTGCTCGAGAACAGCAACACCGTCGTCGAGTCCGGCGATTCCGATCCATTGAAATGGAGAAAGAAGACCATCATCCAAGGGTATGGCAAAACCCATCTGCCCTTGCACATGGGCAATCTGCCGAATTCGAAATACGTCTATTTCACCGCCTGGGCGCGTCCGCCGCTTCGCGGTTATATCGCCAAAGTGTCCACCGAGACCTGGCAAATCCTGCAGAAGATCGACATCGGCCCCGATCCGCACACCTGCGAACCCACGATCGACGGCAAGTATATGACCGCCGTCTACAGCGGCAATCAAGGCGGCGAATCAGGCATCGTCGTGCTCGATGTGGAAACCGACGAAATCGTCATGCGCTATCCGGACCCCGGCGGCCATCACGACCACTCCCTGGTTCCGAAAGACTGGGAAGGCATGAAAGCCTCCCGCAGCACCAACGTCTGATCCGCCACGGCGACCAAAGTTCGGTGTTGACCAAGATGCGCGATGATCGATCATTTTCCCTCCCCACGGGACGTCATCGCGCCTCCTGCCGGGGCGGACGCACGCCCCGGCAGGCTTTTCTCTCCCTGCTGATCTGCGCTCCGCTTGCGGCGCACGCCCAAAGCGTCTCGGGCGCGAGCGGCCAGGCGCCCATGGCGCCTTCCGGCCACGACATGTCGGGCGGGCCGCACGGCATGATGATGATGCAACAACCGCCCGCCGCGAAGAGCGAACGCGGCGCATCCGCTCAACCGGTCGCGGCTCCGGCTTCCGGCGCTTCGCCCGGCAATGATTCCCCCAGACAAGGCTTCACGCCCAATGTGACGGGACCGGGCCTTGCGCCCAGCATTTCCGAAGAGCAGGCGAATGAAAGGTTCGGCGTTGAAGGCGTCCTGGCCGCCGCGCGCGCCAACAGTTCGGAGACGCGAAACGCCTTGAAAAAACCGGTCGGCCTCGATGTTTCCTTTCGCGGGCCGCTGTGGATCGTGAAAAAGCAGCAGCTGGACTCGACAGTTCGCGGCTATGGCGTCGTCGAAATCAACGAAGACACGTTGCACGACGCCGTGATTACCCAAAGCGGCGTGGTTCAGGCGATTTATGTGTTTCCCGGAATGGAGGTCAAGGCTGGCGACCCGTTGATCTCCATTTTCAGTCCGGAACGGGTGAACGCCCAGCACATGTTTCTCGCTGATTTCAGCAAGGACGAAGGCAATCAGGCGTCACTGACCTATTATTCTTCGTTCTCGTCGATCCAGAAATACCTGGATCAATCGCGCTCCAACCTGAAGTGGTGGGGTTTTTCCGACGCCGATATCGATTCCCTGCTCAAAACCGGGAAGATCAATGACGACTATGTCTTCCGCGCCGATCAGGACAGTTACGTGCTCACGACAGACAAGAACGCCGGCGCGGTGGTCGTCGCCGGCGACAAGTCGGAAGAAAATTTCGTCATCCCTGGCGAGCGGATCATGCAAATGGCGAAGCTCGACACCGTCTGGGGGATGAACTTCGTCAATCCCGAGGATGACGGTTCGTTCAAACTCGGCGACACCCTGTCCGTAACTGTGGGAGAAGGCAGGGACGCGAAGCCGATGCAAGGCCTGGTCGTGCATAAGCACGACAACGCCGCTCCCGCGACGCGCAAGGCGGACTTCCATGTGTTGCTGCCTAACCAGGATGGCGCAATTGCGCCCGGCAGCCTGCTCTCCTTCGCCAAGCAGATTGCGCGCGACGGGCTTTGGATCCCGCGGACCGCGTTGCTTTACGTTGAGGGGCGTCCAACCGTGATCAGACGGGGGGCGAACGGGTTCGAGGCGGTTGACGTCGCCCTTGGTTCGTCCAGCGGGACTCTCATCCTTGTCGTCGATGGATTGAGCGAGGGGGACCAAGTGGTCGCGGCGCCAAGGGCCGAACTGGATCCCGATGCGCGACTGCCGGGCTTTGGGGCTTGGAATTAGAGCATATTCCCGAAAAGTTGATAGACTTTTCGGATCAGAATATGCGGTAAAACAATGACATAGCCGAGCGCGTTCGAGTCTTTGATTTGCGAACGCGCTCTAGTGAGCGCGGGGCCGATGGGAACGCAAACGGATCGGGCGAAGAGGCATAGGCGAACAGGGTGGGCGGCCGCCATCGCGGCCGTTCTGATCGCCGGCGGGCCGCTCGCGGTCGCCCAGGCAAGCCCGGCGACCGACGCCAGTGGCGGCAAGGATCGTCAGCCGCTGTTCTGGACGGATCCCATGGTTCCCGGGTCCCATTTCGACCATGGAGGAAAATCGCCGTTCATGGATATGGAGCTAGTTCCCGTCTACGAGACGGATCCCTCCGTGGCGTCCATGACGCAAAGCGAGGCGTCGAATCTTTCGATCCAGACGGTCAAGGTTTCGAAGCGCGGCCTGAGCGGCTCGATTCGCACGCTTGCGACGATCGCCTATGACGAAAGGGGCGTTCAGGATGTGAACGTCCGCGTCAATGCGCGCATCTCCGCCTATTACTATCCCATTCACGAAGGTTACCTCGTCACCAAAGGGCAGCCGCTTTTTGAACTGCAAAGCCCCGAAATCTATCAATATCTCAGCGACTATCTCACCCTCGTTTCGAATTCGGATCGCATTGCGGCCGTCAGCACCGACACGACGCATGTGATCGCGCAGAGCAAAACCACCATGCTCTGGCGAGGGATTCCGGAGGAAACGGTCGATCAGGTCGTCAAAGCCGGCAAGGCGACGGATCGCTTCGTCGTTCGCGCGCCAGTCACCGGAATCATCGTCAAAAGGTTCGTGGAGCAAGACTCGCTGGTCAATGCCGGCGTGAAGACCGGCATGTTCACCACATATGGCACGCCAGTGGCGCGGATCGCGGACATCTCATTCGTTTACGCCGACGCGCAGGTCTTCAGTGAAGACTTGAACCGCATCAAGCCAGGCGCTCCCTGTATCGTCGAGCCCCAGGGTTGGAACGGCAAAACCTTGAGCGCGAAGGTGTCCTACGTCTATCCGGTCCTCAAGGACGGCGCGCGATACGGCCTTGTCCGCATAGCGCTGGACAACCGCGATCTTGCCTTGAAGCCCGGAATGTACGCCGACGTTCGGCTGGACCTTCCGAGCGACAGGCTCGCGCTCGCGGCTCCGCGGGACTCCGTCGTGGAAAGCGGCGGCGAAAGCTGGGTGTTCGTGAAAATCGATCCGCTCCATTTCCAGAAGCGGAAGGTGAAGCTCGGCGAACCGCAAGGCGACCTGGCGCCCGTCATCCGTGGGCTGAAGGAAGGCGAAGAGATCGCGACCGGCGGCGCGTTGTTCTTCCTCAATGCCGAAATCGCGCTGAAAGACCCGACGGCGGGGCAAGCAAAGCCATAACAACGAGGAGGGAAAAATGAACTGGAACTCGGTAAAGCCGGTCATTGTCGCTGTCGCGTTCGCGCTGGCCCCTGGCCCGTTCAGCGCGGGAAGGGCCGGCGCCCACGACATGGAAATGCATGGTTGGACCGCAAAAGACGCGCCGCCGTCGCAGACCGTCTATTGGCTGCACGGTCGGGTCAACGAGGTCAGCGAACAGAACGGATTGGCGAACATCACTCATGACCCCGTCAAGGAACTCGACTGGCCCTCGATGACCATGACGTTCCATGTCGCCGACAAGGCGCTCGTTTCGAAGCTGCGCCCGCACGAGGCAGTCGATTTCGCGATCAAGGAAGTCGACGATAATCGCTACGACATCGTCGATGTCAAAGAACACAACGAGACGCGCTAGACCTCATTCGGCGAACTACGGTTTGCCGAATGAGGTCTAGCTATTTGTTTTAACGCATATTCTTGTCCGAAAAGTGGAGCCACTTTTCGGGAATATGCTCTAGGACGAGTGACGCATTTGAGAGCGCTGATTTGCCATCTGTTTCGACCCAAAGCGGTTACAGCCGTGCTTTTGCTCTGCGCGGCGATGGCTATCGTCGGCATTTGGGCGATCGGCGCCATGCCGTTGGACGCCATACCGGACGTCTCCGATCGTCAGGTCATCGTCTATGCGCAATGGAGCGGTCAGGATCCTCAGGTCATTGAGGATCAGGTCACTTATCCGATCACGACGACGATGCAGCACGTCGCCCACGTACGGAGCGTCAGAAGCTATACCGGCTTCGGCTTCGCGATGATTTACGTGTTGCTCGACGACAGCGTGGACCCATACTGGGCACGGAGCCGGGCGCTGGAATATCTCGACCAGATCAGGTCCAGTCTGCCGGCCGATCCGGCGCTGAGCGTCGGCCTGGGGCCCGACGCGACAGGCGTCGGCTGGGTCTACGAATATGCTCTCCGCTCCAAGACGGAAACGCTCGAAAAGCTGCGATCGCTGCAGGACTGGTACATACGTTATGCGCTCCAGTCGGTTCCCGGCGTTTCCGAGGTCGCCGCCGTCGGCGGAAGCGTTCGCGAATATCAGATTCAGCTCGATCCGAACAAGCTGCGCGCCTTCGACATCCCCCTGATCCAGGTGGTGAATCTCATCCGGAACAATAATTCCGAACAGGGTGGGCGCTGGATCGAAACGGCGGGGGAAGAAATCCTCATCAGGGGTCTGGGCTATGTCCAGAACGAGGCCGATCTGGCGAAAATCGTCCTGAAAACGGACGCCAAAGCGGTCCCGGTCACGGTCGGCGACGTCGGCAGGGTTGTCATCCGCATGGCGGCGCGCCGAGGCGCGACCGATCTGGACGGAGAAGGCCAGGTCGTTGGCGGCGTGGTTGTCGCGCGGATGGGCGCCGATGTGGCGGCGGTTGTCGCCGGCGTCAAGGCGAAGCTCGAAACGATCAAGAAGTCGCTGCCTCCCGACGTGGAAATCGTTCCGGTTTATGACCGGAGCGAATTCATCGACGCGAGTCTGCACGGGCTGAAGAAAAGTCTGATTGCAGAGGCGATCGTTGTCATTCTGGTGGTGCTGATCTTCCTCGGCAGCTTGCGCTCGGCGCTGATCATCCTCATTCCGCTGCCGATCGCGCTGCTGGCGACCGCCGCTCTGCTCAAGTCCTTCGGCACGACGATCAATATTATGGCGCTCAGCGGCATTGCCATCGCGGTTGGCACAATGGTGGACGCCGCGATCGTTTTGGTCGAGAACGCGTATCGTCACCTCCAGCTCCCGCCCGCGAGCCAGACTTCACGGTCGGAACACAGGACAAAGG
The DNA here is from genome assembly GCA_963703385.1 of uncultured Pseudomonadota bacterium. Taxonomy (GTDB): domain Bacteria; phylum Pseudomonadota; class Alphaproteobacteria; order Rhizobiales; family Beijerinckiaceae; genus Rhodoblastus. Next base: position 703,076 of record OY969816.1, on the reverse strand, counting down.
CCATATTCGCCAGTCTGGCGGAAGTGACCAAGCCTGTGCTGATTTCCACCGCGGTGATCGCCCTCTCATTCCTCCCGGTTTTGCTGCTGTCGGGTGAAGAGGGGCGCCTGTTCCGGCCGCTCGTTCTCGCCAAGACCTTCGCGGTCGCCAGCGAATTCGCGCTGATCGCTTTGTTGTTGCCGATCCTTCTTCTGCTTTTCATGCGACGCGGTTCGGCAGGCGAGCCGCGGATCGCCTCCGCATTCGCCGAGGTCTATCACCGGATTCTCGACGCGGGTTTTCGCTACCCGGTTCGGTTCGTCCTTCTCGTCAGCTTGGCCGGCGCGGCGGCCTTGGCGCTCTTCTCGCATATGGGCGGGGAATTCCTTCCTCCCATCTACGAGGGGGATCTGATGTACATGCCGACGACTTTCCCCTCCGCTTCCATAACGGAAATGGAGCGGATCATGGCCGCGCAGGACAAGGCGCTCAAGAGGATTCCGGAAGTCGAGCGGGTCTTCGGCAAGGTCGGCCGGGCTGACACCGCGACGGATCCGGCCCCGCTTTCGATGATCGAGACCATCGTGAAATTGAAGCCTTTGCGGGACTGGCGCGCGGGGCTGACGCGCGAAAAGCTGATCGACGAGATGGACGCAGCCGTCAAGACGCCCGGCGTCGTCAACGCCTGGACCATGCCGATCCGCGGCCGGATCGACATGTTGAGCACGGGCTTGAAATCCGCGCTCGGAATCAAGGTCTATGGTCGCGACTTCAAGTCGATCGACGCCGCCGCCGAGGAGATCGCGCGCATTGTTAAAACCGCGCCCGGCGCGAGAAACGTCTATGCCGAACGCACCAATCGCGGCGAATATTTTGACGTCGTCATCGATCGCGACGCCCTGCAGCGCTATGGCCTTTCGGTGAGCGACGTCCAGGACACCCTGCGCTATGGGATCGGCGGGGCGCGCGTGGCGACGAGCGTCGAGGGGCTGGAGCGTTACCCGATCTCGGTGCGATATGACGCCGAAGCCAGAAGCAATCGCGAGCAATTGCTGCATGACGCGGTGGTCTACAGCAAGGCGGCCGGCTTCATTCCGCTCGGTTACGTGGTGAAGATCGTGCGGACGCAGCATCCGACCGAAATCAAGACCGAAAACGGCATGTATGTGGATTATGTCTATATCGATCCGTCCAGCAGCGACATAGCCGGATTCCGCCAGCGAGCCGCCACGGCCTTGGATCAGTCCCTCAAATTGCCCGCGGGGGTCTTTTATGAATGGAGCGGCCAAGTCGAGGGGCTGGATCGGGCGTCGCAGGCCAATCGTTATATCCCGCCGCTGGTGCTTCTGATCATTATCGGGATGTATTATTCGCTGTATTCGTCCTGGCGTCGCGTCGCCATCGTGGTTTCCAGCGTGCCCTTCTCCCTGATCGGCAGCGTGGTGATGGTTTACGCGCTCGGGTACCAGATGAGCGTGGCCGTGGTCATCGGCATGTTGGCTCTGGTGGGCGTATCGGCCCAGACCGCCGTCGTCATGCTGACCTATATCGATTTATCGGTGGAGGCGGCCGAGCGCGATCGCAGGCTCAACAGCGTGGAACAATTCCGCGCGGCGATCTACGACGGCGCCGTCAAGAGGCTGCGTCCCAAATTGATGACCGTCTTCACGGTCATCATAAGCCTTGTTCCCGTCATGCTGGCCAATGGAATCGGCGCCGAGATCGCCAAACGCGTCGCCGCGCCGATGATCGGTGGAATGATTTCTTCCGCAATTCTGGTGCTGTTCGTCGTGCCTCTCTTATATTTTTGGTCAGACAGGCGAAGAAAAACTTTGGGAGGCGCGTCGTGAACGATTTGAACGTCCTGGCCATCGGTTTCAGACAAGGCGCGGTCGTTCCAGCTTTGCTTTGGCTGATGATCGCCTGCTCGGTCCTGTCATGGGCCGTCATTCTGCGAACGGCAATCGATTTGCGTCATGAACGGCGCGGCTATCAAACGGTCCGGCGCCGGCTCGACGACATTAAGCCCGGAGACGCCTCGCTGCACGCCTTCTCCGGCAACGGCGGCGACGATGGCGCCTCGCGGATCGTCAAGACGATCCTTCGGCATTGCGGCCAGGACGCGCCGACAAAATCGTTCGAAAGCGCCCGCGTCGCGGTCAAGGCCGCGGTGACCAACGAGATCGAGCGCCTGCGGCGGAGTTTGCCTTTGCTTGCGACCATCAGCAGCGTAAGTCCCTATCTCGGCCTGTTCGGCACCGTATGGGGCGTCATGGAAGCCTTTGGCGCCTTCGGCGGCCTGGATGAGCAGGCGGCTTTCGCTCAGGTGGCGCCCGGCATCGCGCAGGCGCTGGTCGCAACCGGGATCGGTCTCGCCGTGGCCATTCCTGCGGCCATCGCCCACAACCTGTTTCTCGCGCGCGCCGGACTCATCGCGGATAATCTCGATCTCATCGGCGAAGAGCTGCTGGCGCGACTTATCGATGGCGGCGTCATACAGCGGGCATAGCGACATGCTGTTCAACCGGGATTCCCAGTCGCTGTCGGCGACGCACTCTTTGACGAAATACAAGATGATCTCTGACATCAACGTCGTGCCTTACGTCGATGTCTTGTTGGTCGTTCTGGCCATATTCGTCATAACTGCGCCTTTGATGGCGCATGGCGTGTTGGTGAAGCTTCCTAAAGGTGGCGCGGAAGTACTTCCGAGCAACGATCTGCCGTTGACGGTGACAATTGACCGCCTGGGCGACGTCCGGATGAACAAAGGACGGGGGGAGGATGTCCGGGTTGACGACCAGGCCTTGTCTCGCCTGGCCGCAACCGTGCTGGTGAGGCGCCCGCGCACCCCGGTCATATTGCGAGCGGACAAAAAAACGGAATATGGCCGAATCATTCAAATCATGGCGTTGCTTAAATCGGCCGGCGCGCCCAGCATAGGGCTGATGACCGCCGATGCGCGACGCTGACTCAACGGACAAGTCGAAGCCTCTTCACTGGATCAAATGGGCGGCCCCTGCCGCCATTTCATTCCTTGCGCATCTTTCACTGGTCGCGGCCATCTTTCTGTCGGGGCGCCAATGGATGGCGGCGAACGAGATCATCAAGGCGCAAGCGATCGATATCGCGGACAGCAACCATCCGCCGGAACAGCGCGAAATCGCCGGAAAAGAGCCAGAAACCCACGAGCTTTCCAACGAGCAGCTGGTTCAACGTCTCAATCTACCGATGGGGCTGCCCGAGAACATGAGATGTTCCGTTGCGGTGACGGTCGACCCGCAGGGCAAGGTATTGGACGCCTCCGTGATGCAAGGCACGGGCGACGAAAAATTGGACCTGTCCATTGTCCAGGCGGTGTACCGCTCTTCGCCATTTCCCAAACCGACCAGCGATCAGCTGCGATCGGGCGTATACCGGTTCGAGCTGCATATCGGCGAGCAATGAAGCGGACGGCGCATGGATCGCGTCGCAGATCAGGTCGTCGAAGGCGCCGTTGAAATTGCCGCGCCGGTAGAGCGCCGTGTCGGTGGTTCCCAACCTGCGGGACAAGCGCGGCGAAGGGCTTGCGCATTGGCGGCGCGACGCCTGCCGCCGTCCGCGGCCTACTGGCCCAACTTGCTTCTTTCCAGCTTGGAGTTGGGCGCAGCTTGCGTTTGATGCTCAATCGCATAGGCCCGCTCGGCGACGGGCAGCGGGTCGTCCGCCAAACCCTTCTTGAAGGCTTTGACGCCTTTGCCAACGTCGCCCAAAATATCGGAAATTCTGCCCTTGCCGCCGAAGAGGATCAGCACGACCACAGCTAAAATCAAAAGATGGGGCAAGGAAATGCTACCCATTTTCATACCCTTCCGTTGGTGAAGAAAGGGAGCGAGACCACGGCAAGGCCAGCGAAGCGCGGCTGCGATGTTTCCGCCTCATGTCTTCTTGGGGACGTCGGCGGCGAGCCCGTCGCCGCCACAACGCCATCTCAGCTCACAGTCGCCTGGTCCGAGCGGGTGTCGCCCGAGGTGTCCACCCACGAGATGGTGACCTTGTCGCCCGGTTTGCCGCCCTTGACCTTGAAGCCCAGGTACGGGTTTTTCGCCACCGACTGTCCCCATTGCGCCTGCAGCACCACCTTGTCATTGAGCTTCGCGGTAACCTCGTTGATGAACAGGGCGGGAATGAGCGCGCCAGACGCGTCCTTGCGCAAGCCGGTTTCCATCACATGGTTCATCAGCACTTTCACTTCAGTCACGCCATCCTTGCTGACAGCGCGGATTTTTATCGGATTTCCCATAAGATTTCTCCTCTAATTTCCTATACGAGCGAATGGAACGCCGGGGAGCATTCGAGACCCGCGCTGGCTCCGAGGCGTTTCGCTCCTTGTATCGTCAGACGTTCGACGGCTTGCGCCGAGGCTTCCGCGCCGTCAGCCGCCACAACCGCCAAGCGTCACCTTGATTTCCTTCGACGCCGTGTAGAATTTCCCATCGGCCTTCACCAGTGCGATGACATTCGAGGTCTGGCCCATTTTCACGCGTGTTCTGATCTGCGGAAGCATATCCGCTCCGAGATCGAACTGGGCGGTGAGCATGGCCGGGTTCTTTTCCACCAGAAAGGAGATCTGGGTGGTGTTGGGAATCTTGCTGATCGCCTCGACCGGCACCACGGCGCCGTTTTCGGCGATATCCGCCGCATTAAGCTGAATGTCGGCGCTCGGCGTCGGCGAATCGACGCCCATCGCCTTGTACGCGTCAGCCAATGACTTGGCGCTGAAGGCCGCCTTGTTCCAAGACGCATAAGCCATGCGCGGCAGGAAGGTCACGGCGGAAACGGCAAGACCGAGCAGGCCCGTCTGGCGCAGAAATCCGCGACGGCTAGGTTGGTGTTCGAGAGTCATGATTTTCTCCTTGGAGGGATGGTCAAAGCGAATAAGCGCGCGCCGGGGTCAGGAGCACGCTGCGCGTAAAGAAAGGGATGAAGTCGGGATTGACGCGCCAAGATACAAAGGCGCCTCGACACGACGCGACCATGGTCATTGTACCTCCGTTGGATGCGTCGTCATGCCGACCACGCGCATTGCCGCGCGCCAATTCATGTCATCCGCGCGGGCATTGTCGACGCTCAGCGAAAGACCGCGTTGCGCCAGGATGTCTTCTGCTCGTTGGCCTGTTCGACCGAAAGTTTGGCCAGCGTCAGCGCCTCATCGGCGGCCGCTTTCGCTTGGTCCCATTGCCCGGCGGCCAGCGCCTTTTGCGCTTTGGTCAAATCAGCTTCGGTCGGAGTCCAGGCCGCCTTGGCGGCGAGCGCTTCCAATTCCGCGGCCTGCGCGGCGGCGAACGCGGCTTGGGCTTCCGCCTGTGTGGCGGCGAGAGCGGGCAGGCTCAGCACCGTGAGCCCGGCGGCGAGAAGAATTGAACGCATCATGGACGAGTCCCCGGACCGACGATGGGAATACCGTTGCTCATGTAGGAAAGGAAATATTCGAGATCGCGATAATCCTCGTCGTCGGCCTTCAATGGCTGCGCGCGGACCATGAACGAGCAGGTGGAGATACGACGGATCGTGGTGCCCATGCTGCCCCAGTCGGAACGGTAGATCGGCATCGCGGCCAGGATGCCCAGCGCCGGCGCAAGAATGTCGCCGCGCATGCGCTCGCCCGCGGGCGACATGTGGCACGAAGCGCAGGAGACGCCGAGCTGGCCTTTGCGCGAATAGAAAAATTCCTTGCCACGGTCATAAGCGGCCAGAGCGCGCGGATCGTCCGGAATGACGATCGCGAACGGCTTGCCGTGCGAAGAGTCGGACATGACAGCGGCAAGCGACGCCATCAAGCCCGTCATTGGATCGAGCGGCTTTTCGCCATTCTCGACACGGCAGCGATTGATCGCGCCTTCCAGCGTCTCTACTTGACCGGTCTGGCCGATGAAGCGCGGGTAGGTCTGACGGACGCCCTGGCCCTTGTTGTCAAAACAATCGGCGTAATGCTTGCCGTTGGCGAATGGCTTGTCCCATTCGGCATGGCCTTCGTCGAGCGCAAATTCGTAGGGAGGAAATTCCATCATTTCCTTCCACTGCTTGCGCACGGATTCATTGACCGCATAAGGGCCATTGCCGAATTCCTCCTTCGCCACTTTGGGGAATTTGGCGAAGAAGAACGCCTGGAAGGCTTTGCGATCGGTTTCCGGGTCGATCTTGTCTTCCGCCTTCGCCGACGCCGTCGCCAGCAGCAAGGCGCAAACAACATACCGGGCGAGTGCAAATCGGTCGGGCAGGTTGGGCTTGATCATGCGAGTTTCACCGTCGAAGTGTTCACAGCGTGTAAAGGAAGTCGATGATCTTCTCGATCTCGTCCCGGGTCAGAACATGATTGCGGCCGAAGGCCGGCATCGGCGCAATGAAATTGCGCTTCGGTTCGTCGGTCAGGATCTCCACCAGATCGGCGCGATTGGGGAAGCGGCGTTTGATGTCGACCAGCTTGCGGCCGACGCTGCTCGGCGCATCGCCGCCCTTGATCATGTGGCAGGCGAGGCAGTTGCCCTTGGCGCGATCGAGCGCCAGTTTCTGACCGGCCGCGGCGTCATCGGCGCGCGCCGACAATGGTAGCGCCGCGACGGCGATCAAGGCGAAGGCGAGGAGAGATTTTATCATTTGCGGCAACAATCCTGAGAGCCAACGACAGGCATGAACTTGCAACGTCACTTGACGTCTCCCGGAACATAATCGAGCGGCTTGCGCGCGATCGCGCCACGCATGGCGGCGACGTCGCCGGGAGAGACCGGCGACGCCTTGTTGCCCCAGCTGGCGCGGATGAAGGTGAGAATGTCGGCGACAGTGCGGTCGTCCAGCTTGGCCAGCTCCGGCATGGAGGGGCGCGTCTTGTCCGCCGGGGTGCCGGCCATCGCGCCGCCGGCCAGCGTGAGCTGAATCAGCGAGCTCGGATCGTCCGTCACCACCACCGCATTGCCCGCCAGAGCAGGGAACAACCGCGGCGTTCCCTGTCCGTTCATGTGGTGGCAGGGCGCGCATTGCGCGACATAGCCGAGCGCTCCCGGGCTACGATCGGCGCTGTCATAAAGCTTTGCAGTGGTCGCATCCTCTCCCTTGGGCGCGGCTGCGTCATGGCCGGGCCGCGCCTGGAGGCTGATCAGGTAAGCGGCGATCGCCGATGCGTCGGCGTCGTTGAAATGTTGCGCGCTATGCTCAACGACTTCGGCCATGCTGCCGAACGCAGCGCTGCGCGCATTGCGGCCGGTCTTGAGAAAGTCAGCGATCTCCGGATGAGACCAGCTCGCCAGTCCGACGTCCTCGTGACGCAGGCTCTTGGCGTACCATCCCTCCAGCTGCGAACCGGAAAGGAATGCGCCGCCAGGCTCATCCTTGAGGGCCAACTCCTGGAAGGCCACGCCGCGCGGCGTGTGGCAGGCGCCGCAATGGCCCGCCCCCTCCACGAGGTAAGCGCCGCGGGCTGCTTCCGGCGTCGCGCCCTCCGGCGGGGTGAAGCCGCGATGATTGGCGAACAGCATCTGCCACCAGGCGAGCGGCCAACGCATATTGGTCGGCCATGGAATCGTCGCGGTCCGGTTGCGCTGCGCTACCGGTTGAACCGCGGAAACGAAATAGGCGTAGAGCGCCTGCACGTCCTCAGCGGTCAACACGGAATAGGAAACATAAGGCATGGCCGGATAGAGCGGAGAGCCGTCCTTGCGGACGCCATGGCGGACTGCGCGCTCGAAATCGGCAAAGTCATATCCGCCGATGCCGGCGTCCTTGTCCGGCGTGATGTTCGTCGAATAGATGACGCCGATCGGCGTTTGCATCGCCCGGCCGCCTGCAAACGCCTTGCCGCCGGCAGCAGTATGGCACGCCACGCAATCCGAGGCTTGTGCGACAGCGCGCCCCCGTTCGATCAGGGCAGGATCGGCGGAATTCACGGAGACGTTTTGCCGAGGCGCGAACAAGACCGGCGCCAGATAGGCGCCGCCGACGGCGACGACCAGTCCAAGTGCCACAGCGGAGACGCCGAGCTTGAGAAATTTCATGACCGACACTTCAACCCCCATGCGCCCCTGCCTGCGACGAGAACAATTTCTCACTGGGCGTTCGAGCCTTGAACTGCTCGCGTACTGCAACTTGCATGCCGCGACTATTGCCCCACCGCAATTCGAGGCCGTCGCCGAGGAAAGGCGCGCCGTTACGACCCCTTTTTATTTTTAGTCGTTTCAGCATGTTGCATGGCGAAACATCGTGAAACGTGGCCTTTTTTGCCGCGGTGCGGAACCAGGAGCGGCGTGTGGCGCGCCAATTCCGATGAGAAGCCTCATTGCCTCATTGAACGCTCTTTGGGGCAAGGCAGGGCTTTGCACAGCCGGAGTGACCGGTCCCGCGCCTCAAGGAGACGGTAGTGGCAATCTGCCGATGTCTGAATGGGGTCGATTTCGGAAGATCACGGTTCTGGCCAGCAATAGCCGGACTTGGCGCGATGCTGCCCTTGCCGGCGCCGCTCGCGACGGTCTGCAAACCGCCGATTCCGGACCTATCCGCCCATGCCCGGCGCCTCATATTCGCGCCAATCAGGCGTCACGACGGCCGGCGACGATCCGAGACCGACGATTATTTCAGCGAATAGGACACCTTCGCCCAGTGGCTCGCCGTCCCCCAGGGTGTCGGCTGAACCGACACCCTTTTCGTCGCCGTCGAGCCGCGCCGCCGCAAGGGCGCCGGGTTCAGCCTCGGCGGGTGGACAGATCGAGTCCGCGTCTCGCGCGCGCTGGGGGGATAGACGGCCCCATATTTGGGGCATCTTTCCCGTCCGCGCCTCGCGCGCGCTGGGGATTGAAGGAGCCTCCAAATTTGGAGGCTCCGCGCCTCGCCCCGCGCGGGGGAACGCAGGAGGATGTTCTATCGGTTAGAGCGATAGAACCGCGCCTCATGCGCGCGCGGTGGTTCCCCGAATTCGGGGGATCAAACGGAGCGCGATGAGCACGCGGGGGGAGGGAATTGCAACTCGACGCCCCCAAATTTGGGGCGGTCTATTTTGCCCGCGCCTCGCGCGCGCTGGGAGTTCCCCCAATTGGAGGAATGAAGGAATTCAAGGCGGGCGACGCCGCACGCGTGAGGCACAGCGCCGCCGGAATCGGCGCCCATCGGGAACAAGGACCCAACGACGCCCTGCCGGCGTTATCGATGACACCGCCGGCTGGTCACCCCGCGCCATGAGCAACGCGAGTAAGGCGCGCAAACGTTCCCGAAAACGCGCCAATCCGTTCACGCCGGCAACTCCTCGCCGCCTGCGATCAACACCCGGCTATCGGATGATGCGGCGAGTCCCCATCGCTCCGAAAATGAACCGTGGCGATCAGGCCCTAATTGCGGCGCGGCGAGAAACAACGACGGCAACAACGCCGAGGAAAGCCGAAAATCTTTCGGCAATTCATAACCCAAGCTATGAGCCGCCGCGAATTGCATTTGGTGTTACGGGGACATGATACGAAATCCCCAAATCTAAAGCCGGGACGCGGGCGCTCCCTACGATGACGGCGCTTGCCGCTGCTCTCCCTCGCCCCGCTTGCGGGGAGAGGCATAGGGCGTCGAAAGACGCCCGTCTTCCGACGGGCTATCGGTGAGGGGCGGGGGCGATGGGCTCGATCTCGTCAGGAAAGCACTGGCTCGCCCCTCGCGGAGGCTGCGAGGCTGATCCCCCTGCCCCTCACCCTAACCCTCTCCCCGTGAACGGGGAGAGGGTTAGGGTGAGGGGCGGACGGCGCCCGGAAGCGTCATCCTCTTGCGCGCCTGCTGAACGCAGCGCTCTAGGGCCGACAGGAACACCGAGCGGTCGCGCGGCGAAAATCCCCTCGGTCCGCCAGCGATCGCGCCGCCGGAGCGCAAATCCTCCATCAGATTGCGCATCGCCAGCGCCATGCCAATCGACGTATCGTCGAAAATCTTGCCATTGGGCGCCAGCACGAAGGCCCCCGCCTTGACGCAGCGCGCGGCGAGCGGAATATCGGCGGTGACGACGATCTTGCCCACGTCGGCGCGCTCGGCGATCCAGTCATCCGCCACGTCCGGCCCCTGCGGCACAAGCACGCGCTCGATCATCGGATGGCGCGGCGCCTGCAACAGGCGATTGGCGACCAGAAAAACTTTCAGCCCGTGCCGCGCTGCGACCTTGTAGCATTCGTCTTTCACCGGATAGGCGTCGGCGTCGATCAGGATTACCGGGTCCATGCGCCCACCAACAGGATACTTGGCGCCATCGGCCAATGCTTTCGAACGGGTGTTATTTTGCGCGTGACGACTTTAGCGGCTAAATCGCGCGCTGTCCCGACGCTGACGCCGACGGCGTCGATCATGGGAACAGCGAAATACGGTCGCCGATCCGATGAGGATGGTAGGCAACGAGCCGAAAACGCCCCTCGCCGACCCCGCCAAATCTCGGATTTCGCCCCTTAGCCGCGCGGACCGTTGCGTGAAACGCCGCCTTTTCGCGCGGCCCCACCGCTGCGGGCGGGACGATGGTCGCCGCCGGCGGGACGCGGGCTGGCGTTGCGGTGGCCGTCTTGCCGATGGACTTCCTGGCGATTGGCTTCGTGCTGGCGGCCGTGTTCGCGGCGGGCGTCGCCGTGGCGGCTTGGGGCCGGGCCGCGTCTTTCGTCGGGGCGATGGGCCGGGCGTCCTTGCGGTTTTCCGCGCGCGGGCGGCGCCTCTTCCGGGGCATGCGGGTTGAGGCGCAGGTCGGTGAGCGGAATGTTTTGTCGGGTCAGTTTCTCGATGGCGCGCAGATAGGCGCGCTCGCTGTTGTCGCACAGCGAAATCGCCTCGCCCTCGGCGCCGGCGCGCGCGGTGCGGCCGATGCGGTGGACATAGCTCTCCGGGACTTCCGGCAGTTCGAAATTCACCACATGGCTGACCGAATCGACATCGATGCCGCGCGCGGCGATATCGGTGGCCACCAGCACCCCGACCTGGCCGTTCTTGAAACCGTCGAGCGCCCTTGTGCGCTGGTTCTGGCTCTTGTTGCCGTGGATGGCGTCGGCGGAAAAGCCGGCGGCGTTCAAAAAGCCGGCGACGCGGTCGGCCCCGCGTTTTGTCCGCGTGAACACGATCGAGCGGCGAAAGTCCGGGTTTTTCATCAGGTCGATCAGCGCGTCGCGCTTGCCCGCGCCCTCGACCAGGATCACCCTTTGCGCCACGCGGTCGGCGGTCATGGCCACCGGCGCGACCGAAATTTTGACCGGATTATGCAGCATCTCGTTGGCGAGCGTCGCGATCTCGGCCGGCATGGTGGCCGAGAACAACAAGGTCTGGCGGGTTTTGGGCAATTTGGCGAAAATCTTGCGGATCGGAACCAGAAAGCCGAGGTCGAGCATATGGTCGGCCTCGTCCAGCACCACGGCCGTCGTGGCGTCGAGCCGGAGCGAGCCCTGCGACAAGTGGTCGAGCAGGCGGCCCGGCGTGGCGACCAATACGTCGAGGCCGCCTTGCAGCGCCTTGAGCTGCGGCCCGAAGCTGACGCCGCCGAAGATCGTCGCGACGCGGAAATTGGTGTGGCGGCCATAAGCGCGAAAGCTCTCGGCGATCTGCGCCGCGAGTTCGCGGGTCGGGGCGAGCACCAGCACCCGCGCCGTTCTGGGCCTCAAGGCCTGCGGGAATTGCTGCAGCCGGGTCAGCAGCGGCGTGGCGAAGGCGCAGGTCTTGCCGGTGCCGGTCTGGGCGATGCCGAGCAGGTCGCGGCCTTCGAGCAGCGGCGGGATGGCTTGTTGCTGGATGGGGGTGGGATCGACATAGCCCTCGGTGGTGAGGGCGCGCAAAACGTTCTCGGCGAGGCCGAGCTGAGAAAAATTGGTCACGTGGCTTCTTACAATCGGGTCCGCAACGCCGCGCGTTTTTTTGGAACGCGGCGCTGTCGACGAAAGCCCCGCATAGATTGGGCCGTCAGCGAAAATGGCGGATTTGGGGCCGGGCGACGCTTTGGGTTGCGTTCCTATGCGCCGGCGCCTCGTCTTGCTGCGGTGCAGCGCCACCTCGATAACCCATCCCGCCGGAAAGTGCAAATCGGCGACGCAGGCTTCGCGCAACTTTGACGCGCTGAAAATATCCGACCCAAGCGCCGCGCTCCCGGCGGCGCGCGAATAGATGACGCGCCCAAGAACGGAAGGCCCATGAAAGCAAGACTGCTCTTCGCCCTCGCCTTCGCTGTGGTTCCCGTTTCCCAGGCTCGCGCGCTCGCCACCAAGGGCTGCCGCATCGGCGACATCTGCGTCATGCAGAGCCCGCTGTTCGGCTGCAAGCAACAAAGCGACATCAAGCAATGGATCGACACCTATGTCGATCAGGACCGCGCCGCGGCGGAAAAATATGTCGACGATCAGGTCGCGGCCGGCGAATGCGCGCGGTTCCAGACCGGCGACAAGCTGCGCCTCGTGCGCTATCTCGGCCTGCTCCGACTTGAGGTCCGCCGCCCCGGCGACAGCCAGAGCTTTATCATGCTGCTGAAGTGAATTATACGGGTCCCGCCTCCATCACGCGGGATCCGGCGCCATGTCGAGCACGCTTTGCGCCATCGTCAAGAACGAGGCGCCCTATCTCGCCGAATGGGCGCTGTTCCACCGCATGATCGGCTTCGACCGCATCGTCGTCTACGAGAACGACAGCGACGACTCCACCCCAAGAGTCCTCGACCGGCTGAAACGAGACGGCGTGATCGACCAACATATCCGCTGGGCCAACATTCCGGTCTCGCCGCAGTTCAGCGCCTATGCGGACGCGACGCGGAAATGCCAGACCGACTGGATCATGTTCCTCGACGCCGATGAATTCCTCAACATTTTTTCGCGCGCGCCGGTCAACGATTTCCTCGCCGGCTTCGCGCCGGATGTCGCCTGCGTCGCGGTGAACTGGCGCATTTTCGGCTCCTCCGGCCAGGAAACTCTTGCGCCCGGCCTGGTGCTGGAGCGTTTTACCCGCGCTTCCGCCCCGCATCGCGCGGTCAACCGCCACGTCAAATCCTTGTTCCGGCCGCGCTGCGCCAGCGCCGTGCATATGCACGCCCCGATCATGGCGCACGGCCGCGCCGTGCTTGCCTCGGGCGCGCCCCTGACCATGGCGGACCATGGCATTTCCGATCAACTGGACTGGTCGGCGGCCCGGGTGAACCATTATTTCGGCAAGTCTTTTGAGGAATATGCCGCCAAGCGCCGGCGCGGCGATGTGCTTCTGCCCGGAAACGACCCCGCGAAATTCGCCAAATATACCGACCAGATGTTCCGCGCCCACGACCTCAACGACGAACTGGACGACAGCCTCGCCTGGGCCCTCTCGGAACTGGAACGCCGGCTTGCAATGCTGGAAAAAGCGTGACACGGCGGCCCGCGCGGCGATTGATTGTCGGCGCGAAGCAGGGAATCATGGCGCCGCTGAAAACGCCGGGGGGACTGCGAAAAATGATGCGATGGGGCCGATGGGCGGGCGCGGTTTTTCTGGCGCTGGGATTTTTTGGCGGCGCAAGCGCGCAGCAGAAGGTCGTCAATGTCTACAACTGGACCGATTATATCGGCCCCCAGGTCATTCCCGGCTTCGAAAAGGAGACTGGAATCAAGGTCAATTACGACACCTATGACCAGAACGAGACCCTGGAGGCGAAACTTTCGGCCGGCAATTCGGGCTATGACATCGCCGTTCCCACCTTCACCCCCTTCCTGGTGCGCGGCGCGAGAGCCGGCCTCTACCAGCCGCTCAACAAGGCGCTGCTGAAGAACTGGGGCAATCTCGACCCGGAAATATTGGGCTTGATGGCCAAATCCGATCCGGGCAACCGATACGCCGCGCCCTGGATCGTCGCCACCGACGGGATCGCGGTCAATGTCGAGAAGGTCAAGGCGATCATGCCCGACGCCCCGCTCGACAGCTACGACCTGATCTTCAAGCCGGAGAAGTCTTGCCAAATTCAAGGATTGCGGCGTCGAGATGATCGACAGCCCGACCGACGAACTGCCGGTGATCCTCAACTGGCTCAAGCTCGATCCCAATTCCGAAAAGCCGGAAGACCTCGGGCGCGCGGCGGCGGTGATGAGTTCGATCCGGCCCTCTATCCGCAAGTTCGAATCTTCGGGCTATATCAACGATCTCGCAAACGGCGACATCTGCATCGCCTTCGGCTATTCGACCGATATCAAGATCGCCGCCAGGCGGGCGCAGGAAGCCAAAAAACCCTTCCACATCCAATATGTCATCCCCAAGGAGGGAACCCTGCTCTATCTCGACGCGCTCGCCATTCCCGCCGGCGCGCCGCATGTCGCCGAGGCCCACGCTTTTCTTGACTATGTCATGCGTCCGGAGGTGATGGCCGACACCGCCAATCTGGTCGGCGGCCGCAGCGGCAACGCCGCCGCTTTGCCCTATGTCTCGCCCGAAATCGCCAAGGACCCGACGATCTATCCGCCTCGGCAAGTCCAAAAAACCTTTTTCGTCCTGACCGTGCCCAGCCGCCAGACCGACAAGCTGCGCACCCGGCTGTGGACCAAGATCAAGACCGGCCTGTGATGATCCGGGTCGAGGGCCTGACCAAAAGTTTCGGCGACGATGTGGCCGTCGCGGGCGTCGATCTGGCGATCGCTCGGAACGAATTCTTCGCCATTCTCGGCGGCTCCGGCTCGGGCAAGACCACCCTGTTGCGGATGATCGCCGGCTTCGAGCGGCCCGACGCGGGGCGCATCCTGATCGACGGCGCCGATATGACCGCCGCGCCGCCGCATCGACGCCCGGTCAATATGATGTTCCAGTCCTATGCGCTCTTTCCCCATATGAGCGTGGCGAAGAATGTCGAATTCGGCCTGCGTCAGGAAGGCGTGCGCGGGACGGAGCTGCGCCGGCGAACTGAAGAGGCGCTCGACCTCGTCGTCATGCGCGACTATGCCGAGCGCAAGCCGCACCAGCTTTCCGGTGGCCAGAAACAGCGCGTCGCTCTGGCGCGGGCGATCGTCAAAAGGCCCAAGGTCCTGCTGCTCGACGAACCTCTGTCCGCGCTCGACCGCAAATTGCGCGAAGCGACCCAGCTGCATCTGCTCGATGTGCAGAAGAAGACCGGCGTCACTTTCGTCGTCGTCACCCATGACCAGGACGAGGCGATGACCCTTGCCTCGCGGGTCGCGGTGATGAACCACGGCCGGATCGAGCAGGTCGACACGCCGCGCGCGCTCTATGCCCAGCCGGCCAATCGCTTCGTCGCCGGCTTCATCGGCGCAATCAATCTGCTGCCCGCGGAAGCCAGCGGCGAGGGCCTTCTGGCCGAGGGCGTCGCCGGCTTCCTCGTCGCATCCGCGCCGGTCGCGGGCGCCGGGCCGTTCTGGGTCTCGATCCGGCCGGAGAACATCGGCATCGCCGCGCGCAACGAGCATCTGCCGCGCAGCAATGCGGAAAACGGGCAGGTCGAGAGCCTGTCCTATCACGGCGACCACACCGTCTATTTCGTGCGCGCCGAGGGCGGCGCCCTGCTGCGCGCCGCCCGGTTCAACGCCGTTCACGCGGCGTCCGCCTTCGCCATCGGCGATAACGTGACCCTGACCTGGCCGCCCGAGGCCGTCACGGTGCTGCGGTCATGACGGACGCAACAAATCGCGCAAGCGGTTCGCGACCTCCGGGAGCGGTCGGCGAACGCCGGAGCGACCGGCGTCTAACGCCAGAGCGAGCGCCAGGAAACGCTTTTCCGTCCGCCGCCCTGCCCTATGCCTGGCTGCTGGCCTTTTTCCTCGCGCCGTTTCTGGTTTCGCTGGCGATCAGCCTCACCCACGCGGTGGATGGCGCGCCGCCCTACAGCAATCCGCTCGACTGGCGCGCGCTTAATCTCGACAATTACCGCGCGATCCTGGGCGACAATCTCTATGCCGTCGCCTTGTGGAACTCGGTCCGCATCGCCGCGACCTCGTCCCTGCTCTGTCTGGCGCTCGGCTATCCAATCGCCTACGCCATGGCGCTGGAGCCGCCGCGTCGCCGGCAATTGCTGCTGATGGCGATCATCCTGCCCTTCTTCACCTCGTCGCTGATCCGCACTTTCGCGATGATCAACCTGTTGAAGGAAACCGGGCTGATCAATCAGGCGCTGGCGTGGCTCGGGCTGATCGACCCCGCCCACCCGCCAAGCCTTCTCTATACCGACGTGGCGGTGCAGATCGGCATGGTCTATAATTACCTGCCCTTCATGGTGCTGCCGCTCTACGCCAATCTGGTCAAGATCGACTGGTCGGTGGCCGAGGCCGCGCGCGATCTCGGCGCCCCGCCGTGGCGGGCTTTTGCGCTCATCGTCCTGCCCTTGTCCTGGCCTGGGATTCTCTCCGGCCTTCTGCTCGTCTTCATCCCGGCCTGCGGCGAATATGTCGTGCCGACCCTGCTCGGGGGCCAGAATTATGTGATGCTCGGCACGCAGCTCGCCAATGAATTTTTCCTCAATCGCGACTGGCCGACGGCTTCCGCCGTGGCGATATCGCTGCTGGCGATCCTGGTCGCGCCCCTGCTGCTGCTGCAATGGATGGCGCGCCGGCTGGAGGCGGCGTGATGACCGGCCGCGGTTTCTTCCGCCGTTCGGCGCTGGCGCTTGGCCTCGCCTTTCTTTACGCGCCGCTGGCGCTCGTCGTGGTCTATTCCTTCACCGCCTCGAAGCTCGCCACTGTCTGGGCCGGCTTTTCCACACGCTGGTACGTGGAGCTCGCCTCCGACCAGGCGCTGCTCGGCGCGGCCTGGCTCAGTCTCAAGCTCGCTTTTGTCTCGGCTTCGCTCGCGCTGGCGCTCGGCGCGCTCGCCGGTTTCGCGCTTGCCCGCTTCCCGCGCTTCCTCAGTCGGACCGTGTTCGCCGGCCTGGTCTTCGCCCCGCTCGCCATGCCCGAAATTGTCATGGCGATCTCGCTGCTGCTGCTCTTCGTCAATATGGGCGATGTTTTGGGCTGGCCATCGCAGCGCGGGTTCTGGACCCTCGTCATCGCCCACGTCAGCTTCACTTTGTCCTATGTCGCGGTGATCGTCGCCGGACGGCTCGCCGATTTCGACCGCGGAATTGAGGAGGCTGCGCTCGACCTCGGGGCTTCGCCCTTAAAAACCTTTTTTGTCATCACCTTGCCGGTGATCTCGCCGGCGCTTGCGGCCGGCTGGCTGCTCGCCTTTTCGCTCAGCCTCGACGATGTGGTGACCAGCCAGTTCGTCTCCGCCCCCGGCGCGACGCCTCTGCCGGTGGTGGTGCTCGGCAGCGTCAAGCTCGGCGTCAGCCCCAAGATCAATGCGCTGGGCGCCCTCGCCATCGCCCTGGTGTCGATGGCGGCGCTCGCCGCTTTTTTGTGGCAGAGGCCGCGCGAGGAACGTTCCGGAAATCAGCGCCCCGGTTCGAACACCTGATTGCTGAAAGGCGAAAGCGTCGGCACCCTGATCTTGATGAAACCCATGCCCGCCGCCTGATGGCAGGAATTGCAGGCTTCGGTCAGGCGGGCGAAGGATTTCTTGAACGCCGTCTCGTCCTTGGCCTTGACGCTCGCCGCGACCTCGTCCAGCGCCGGCTCGCTGATCTCCTTGATCAATTTTGCGACCGAAACCTTGTCGAATTCGGGATAATATTTCGCAGCCTCGGCGAAATTCTTGCGCATCAGGCCGATTTCGAAATCCGCGAGCGGCCAGTTCTTCTGGGCGCCGGCGAAGGACAATTTGAGCTGGCGCCATTGCGCGCCCGCCATGATGTCGGCGAGATCGGGGCTGTAGGGGGCGGACGCGGCGCTTTCCTCCGCGCGCGCGGCTGCGAAAGTCAGACAAGACAAGACAAGGCCAAGGATCAAACGCATTTTCTTCTCCCGCGCCCATTGCGGCGGCCTTCCCGCCGCATCGACTCGCACGCGCCAAGCCTATGCCAAGCCGTAACGAATGACAAAGGGTCCGTTCCTTTGCCGCAAACCGCCATATTCCAGCGCCGGCCGCGCCAATCGACGGACTAAAATCATGACATACATATGTTTTCGTTCACAGTTTCACATTTTGTTTACATATGAACTTATCCATTGACAGGGCCGGGCGGCCTCATTACGTATAGGTCAACGTTCAAGACGCCGCGTGGAAAATTTCCCGCACAGGAAGGGAATCGCGTGACAACGCCCCATCATTCATCCGAAACGCCGGGCGCGCGCGCCCGACGCGCCGGCCCGGCGACGGACAAACCGGCGACGGCCGCGAAAAGCTTTTCGATCGCCGAGCTTGCGGGCGAGCTGGGTCTGACGCTGCGCGCCATCCGTTTCTATGAGGTCAAGGGTCTCATCACGCCGCGTCGCGTCGGGCTGTCCCGGCTTTACAGCCCGCGCGACCGCGCCCGGCTGATCCTGATCCTGCGCGGCAAGCGCATGGGCTTCAGCCTGAGGGACATCAAGGAATTCCTCGACCTCTACCAGGCCGATCCCACCCAGGTGGCCCAGATGAAGAGCCTGCTCGGCAAGGCGCGCGCGCGCATCGCGCAGCTGGAAACCCAGTTGCAGGACGTGAAAACGAGTTTGGCCGAATTGCGCGACGTCGAACGGGCGACGCGCGACATGCTGGCCGCCAAGGGAATCGAAGTTTCGTGAGCGGGCGAAAGCCCACGTTTCATTTTCTCGGGAGACAAGTATGACCAGAACCGTCATCGCAGGCTATGCCCGTTCGCCTTTCACCCCCGCCAAAAGGGGCGAACTCGCTTCCGTCCGCCCCGACGACCTGGCCGCGCAGGTCGTCGCCGGCCTGGTCAAGAAGACGGGCGTCAAGCCGGAGGACATCGAGGATCTGATCCTCGGCTGCGCTTTCCCGGAGGGCGAGCAGGGTTTTAACGTCGCGCGCCTGGTCGGCTTCCTCGCCGGCCTGCCTAAATCGCTCGGAGGCGTCACGGTCAATCGCTTCTGCGGCTCGTCCATGACCGCCGTCCATATGGCGGCCGGCGCGATCGCTTGCCGCGCGGGCGAGGTTTTCATCTGCGCCGGCGTCGAAAGCATGAGCCGGGTGCCGATGATGGGCTTCAATCCGATGCCCAATCCCGAACTCGCGAAAAAAATGCCCGCCGCCTATATGGGCATGGGCGACACCGCCGAGAATGTCGCCGCGCAATGGAAGATTTCGCGCAAAGAACAGGAAGAATTCGCCCTTCGCTCCCAGCACAAGACCGCCGCCGCGCAAAACGCCGGCAGGTTCGTCGACGAGATCATTCCCATCATTGGCCGCAAGGGAACGGTGTCGGTCGACGGCTGCCCGCGCCCCGACACCACGCTCGAAGGCCTCGCCGACTTGAAACCCGCCTTCAACGCCGAGGGCGTGGTGACGGCCGGAACCTCCTCGCCCCTCACCGACGGCGCCTCCGCCGTGCTGGTGTGCAGCGAGGATTACGCGCGCAAAAACGGATTCGACATTCTCGCCGCGGTCAAGTCGATGGCGGTTGCCGGCTGCGAGCCGTCGATCATGGGCATCGGCCCGGTCGGCGCCAGCCTCAAGGCGCTTGCGCGGGCCGGGTTGGAAGCCAGACAGCTCGACGTCGTCGAACTGAACGAAGCCTTTTCCAGCCAGTCGATCGCCTCGATGCGCGACCTCGGCCTCGCCGAAGCACAAGTCAATCTCGACGGCGGCGCCATCGCCCTTGGCCATCCGCTCGGTGCGACCGGCGCCCGCATTGTCGGCAAGGCCGCGCAATTGCTGAAGCGCGAGAAGGGCAAGTACGCGCTCGCCACCCAATGTATCGGCGGCGGCCAGGGCATCGCCACCATTCTGGAGGCGGTGTGATGGCCGAGATCAGGAAAGTCGCCGTCATCGGCGCCGGCGTCATGGGCGCTGGCATCGCCGCCCAGGTCGCCAACTCGGGCACGCCGGTCGTGCTGCTCGACATCGTGCCGGCCGGCGCTTCGAACCGCAACGCCATCGCCGAAGGCGCTGTGGCCAGGATGCTGAAGACCGAGCCCGCGCCCTTCATGAGCAAGGCGGCGGCGAAACTCGTCACCACCGGCAATATCGAGGACAATCTCGATCTGCTCGCCGATTGCGACTGGATCGTCGAGGCGGTGATCGAACGGCTCGACATCAAGCAGGCGCTCTACGCCAAAATCGAACGCAATCGCAAGAAAGGCAGCGTGGTCGCGTCCAACACCTCGACCATTCCGCTGGCCAAACTGACCGAAGGCCTGCCGGAAAGTTTTGCGCGCGATTTCGTCATCACCCATTTCTTCAACCCGCCGCGCTATATGCGCCTGTTGGAGCTGGTGACGAGCGAGAAGAACGATCTGGAAACCATCAAATCACTGACAGCGTTCTGTGACTATCGTCTCGGCAAGGGCGTCGTGCCCTGCAAGGACCGGCCCGGCTTCATCGCCAACCGCCTTGGCGTCTACTGGCTGCAAACGGCGGTGGTCACGGCTTTCGACATCGGCCTCGACGTCGAGGACGCCGACGCCATCATCGGCAAGCCGTTCGGAATCCCCAAGACCGGCGTGTTCGGCCTGCTCGACCTGATCGGCCTCGACCTGATGCCGCATATCAACGCCAGCATGGCGGCCTCGCTGCCGCCGGAAGACCCGTTCCACGCCATGAACCGGCCGGCGCCCCTGATCGAGCGCATGATCAAGGACGGTTACACCGGGCGCAAGGGCAAGGGCGGCTTCTATCGCGTCAATCGCGAGATGAACAAGCGCAGGGAGGCGATCGACCTCAAGAGCGGGGATTATCGCGTCCAGAAAAAGGCTGAAGCCGAAGCGGTCAAGGGAGCCGGCAAGAACCTGAAAAAGCTGTTCGAACATGACAGTGTTTTTGGCCGCTACGCCTGGACCGTGATGAGCGAAACGCTCAGCTATGCCGCGCTGCTGGTCGGTGACGCCGCCGACGAGATCGACTCCATCGATGAGGCGATGCGGCTCGGCTACAACTGGAAGAGCGGGCCGTTCGAACTCCTCGACAAGATCGGCGTCGACTGGTTCGTCGCCCGGCTCGAAAAGGAAGGCCGCGCCGTCCCCCCGATTCTCCTCGCGGCGCAGGGCAAGAGTTTTTACCGCATCGAGAACGGCCAGCGTCAGGCCTTGACCCTTGCCGGCGAGTACCAGACGCTGCATCGTCCCGAGGGCGTGCTGCTGCTCGCCGACATCAAGCTGACCTCCAAGCCGGTGCTGAAGAATGGCTCGGCTTGCGTCTGGGACATCGGCGACGGCGTGCTTTGTTTCGAAT
Organism: uncultured Pseudomonadota bacterium; assembly: GCA_963703385.1. Taxonomy (GTDB): domain Bacteria; phylum Pseudomonadota; class Alphaproteobacteria; order Rhizobiales; family Beijerinckiaceae; genus Rhodoblastus. The sequence continues at coordinate 681,923 of OY969816.1, read as the reverse complement.
TCACCAGCATGATGAATTCGCTCGACGCCGATATCGTGCTGCTGCTCAACCAGACCATCGAACTGGTGAAGAAACAGTACAAGGCGCTGGTCATCTATAACGAGGGCTCGAATTTTTCCGTCGGCGCCAATCTCGGCCTGGCGCTGTTTGCCGCCAATATCGCCGGCTGGAACGAAATCCAGGGCCTCGTGGGCCTCGGCCAGCATGCCTACAAGACCCTGAAATATGCGCCCTTCCCCGTCGTGGCGGCGCCGGCCGGCATGGCGCTTGGGGGGGGATGTGAAATCCTGCTCCATTCCGACGCCATCCAGGCCCATGCCGAGACCTATACCGGCCTGGTCGAGGTCGGCGTCGGCCTCATTCCCGGCTGGGGCGGCTGCAAGGAAATGCTGGCGCGCTGGCAGAAATTCGGCAGGATTCCGAAAGGCCCGATGCCCGCCGTCGGCCAGGTTTTCGAAATGATCAGCACGGCGCGGGTCGCCAAATCCGCCGCCGAAGCGCAGGAAATGCTGATCCTGCGCCCCGGCGACGCGATCACCATGAACCGAACCCGGCTGCTGGCCGACGCCAAGGCCAAGGCGCTGAAGCTCACCGAGAATTACCAGCCGCCGGAGCCGCCCACTTTCGCGCTCCCCGGCCCCTCCGGCAAGGTCGCGCTCGACATGGCGGTCGAGTCCTTCGTCAGCCTCGGCAAGGCGACCAGGCACGACAAGGTCGTCTCCGGCGTTCTCGCGGAAATCCTCACCGGCGACGGGACGGATCCGACCGAGACGATCACCGAGGACCGGATGTCCGAACTGGAGCGCATCGGCTTCATGAAGCTCATCCGCAATTCCGACACCCTGGCCCGGATCGAGCACATGCTCGAAACCGGCAAGCCGCTGCGCAACTGAACCGCCCAACGGATTCGCAAAAAGGAGAGGAGAAACCTCCATGCCCGCCTATAAGGCTCCCCTGCGCGACATGCGCTATGTGCTGTTCGAGCTTCTCGGCGGCGACGACCTCACGTCGCTGCCGGGCTTCGAGGATTTTTCCCGCGACACCATCGACGCCGTGCTCGAGGAAGCCGCCAAGATCTGCGAGGAAGTGTTGCAGCCGCTCAACCGCTCCGGCGACGAGGAAGGCTGCGCTTTCGAAAACGGCGTGGTCCGCACGCCGAAGGGTTTCAGGCAAGCCTATGACACTTTCCGCGAGGGCGGCTGGACCGGAATCGCCTGCGATCCCGCTTATGGCGGTCAGGGTCTGCCGGCGGCGGTCAATACGCTGGTCGAGGAGATGATCTGCGCCTCCAACCTGTCCTTCGGCATGTATCCCGGCCTGTCGCACGGCGCCTATGTCTCGGTCCACACCTATGGCTCGGACGAGCTGAAGGAAACCTACCTGCCGAAACTGGTGGACGGGACCTGGTCCGGCACCATGTGCCTGACCGAGCCCCATTGCGGCACCGACCTCGGCCTGATGCGCACCCGCGCGGCTCCCAATGGCGACGGCTCCTACAACATCACCGGCACGAAAATCTTCATCTCGGCCGGCGAGCATGACCTCACCGAGAACATCGTCCATCTGGTGCTGGCCAAACTGCCCGACGCGCCCAAGGGGGTGAAGGGCATCAGCCTGTTCCTCGCGCCGAAATTCCTGGTCAAGCCCGACGGGACGCTCGGTCCTCGCAATGGCGTCGCCTGCGGCTCGATCGAGCACAAGATGGGGATCAAGGCGTCCGCCACCTGCGTCATGAATTTCGACGGCGCCCAGGGCTGGCTGATCGGCGCGCCCCACAAGGGCATGCAGGCCATGTTCGCGATGATGAACGCCGAGCGCCTCGCCGTCGGCGTCCAGGGCCTCGGCCTCGCCGAGGCCTCCTATCAGGGCGCGACGACCTATGCCCGCGAGCGCCTGCAGGGCCGATCGCTGTCAGGGCCGAAATATCCCGACAAGCCGGCCGATCCGTTGCTCGTCCATCCCGACATCCGCCGCATGCTGCTGACCCAGCGCGCTTACATCGAGGGCTCGCGGGCTCTGGCGGTCTGGGCGGCGAAAAGCCTCGACCTGGCCAAGCATCACCCCGACCCCGCCGAGCGCGGAAAAGCGGAAGATTTCATCGCCGTGGTCACCCCGGTGGTGAAGGCGCTGATGACCGACCTCGGCTTCGAGGCGACCAATCTCGGGGTGCAGGTTTTCGGCGGCCACGGCTATATCCGCGAGAACGGCATGGAGCAGTTCGTGCGCGACTGCCGCATCGCCCAGATCTATGAGGGCGCCAACGGCATCCAGGCGCTCGATCTCGTCGGCCGCAAGATGCCGGCCCATGCCGGGCGGTTCCTGCGCGCCGTCTTCCATCCGATCTCGGACCATGTCGCCGCCAAAAAGGCCGATCCGGCGCTCGCCGAATTCATCCTGCCGCTGGAAAAAGCTTTTGTCCGCCTGCAACAGGCGACGACCTTCGTCGCCCAGAAGGGCATGGCCCGGCCCGACGAGGCCGGCGCGGCGGCAAGCGATTATCTCCGCCTGTTCGGCCTGACCGTGATGGCTTATCTCTGGGCCAAAATGGCCGAGGACTCTTTGGCCAAGGCCGAGCAGGACGGCTTTTACCGCGCCAAGATCGGCACGGCGCGGTTCTTCATGCAGCGCCTGCTGCCCCAGACCAGCGCCCTGCTCCAGGCGATCACTTCTGGGGCGAAGACCATGATGGCGTTTGAAGACGCGGCGTTCTGAGTGCAGGGCGCCCGCCGGTTTTCCATATTGGCGGGCGCCTGCTACGGGTAAAGCCCGCGCTCCTTGTGGGCGGTCAGCACGCGGTCGCAGGCGACGATGAAGGCGGCCGTGCGCAGCGAGACCTTGCGGCGTTCGGCGGTTTCCCAGATGTGGCGCAAGGCGCCGCGCAGGATTTTGGCGAGGCGGTCGTTGATTTCGTCCTCCGTCCAGAAATAGCTGGCGAAATCCTGCACCCATTCGAAATAGCTGACCGTCACGCCGCCGGCGTTGCAGATGACATCGGGGACGACGGTGATTCCGCGTTCCGCGAGAATATCGTCGGCGTCGGGCAAGGTCGGGCCATTGGCGCCTTCGAGCACCAGCCGCGCCGTGATCCTTTCGGCGCGCGCCGCCGTCAACTGGCCTTCCAGCGCCGCCGGAACCAGCACCTCGCAGGCGACGCCCCAGAACGCCTCGCGGTCGATGGTTTCCGCGCCGGAAAAACCCGCGACCCCGCAGCCGCTTCGGGCGTGGGCGACGAGCTCGTCGACCGCCAGACCGGAGGCTTTGGCGACGGCGCCGCGCGAATCCTGGACCGCGACGATTTTCGCGCCGGCTTCCGCGAAAAGCGCGGCCGCTGAGGCGCCGACATTGCCGAAGCCCTGGATGGCGATTCGCGCGCCCTCAAGCGGCATGTCGAGGCGCCGCAGGGCGTCGCAGCCGATCACGAAGACGCCGCGCCCGGTCGCCGAAGCCCGGCCGAGCGAGCCGCCGAGATTGACCGGCTTGCCGGTGACGACGCCGGTGCTGGCGAGCCCGGTGTTCATGGCGTAGGTGTCCATCATCCAGGCCATGATCTGGGCGTCGGTATTGACGTCCGGCGCCGGAATGTCCTGCTGCGGCCCGATGATGCCGCCGATCTCGCTGGTGTAGCGCCGGGTGACGCGTTCGATTTCCTTTTTCGACAGCTTTTTCGGGTCGAGCCGCACGCCGCCCTTGGCGCCGCCGAAGGGCAGGTTGACCGCCGCGTTCTTGACCGTCATCCAGCCCGCCAGCGCCATGACTTCTTCAAGCGTGACCCCGGGATGAAAGCGCACTCCGCCCTTGCCGGGGCCGCGCGACAGGTTGTGCTGGACCCTGAAACCTTCGAAATGGCCGATCGAGCCGTCGTCCATCTCGATCGGCACATCGACGATCAGCGTCCGTTTCGGGCGGCGCATGGTTTCCGCTAGATCGGCCAGTTCGCCGAGATGCGGCGTCACCCGCTCGATCTGTTCGAGAAAAGTTCCCCAGGGGCCGGCCGGATCGGGCCGGACATAGGAAAGGCCGACATGAAAGGCCGCTGCGCGATTCTCCGCCAAATCCCTTTCCTCCCCTTGGACTAATCCCCCGCCGCCGTAACATGGCCAAAAAAAATCCCCGGGTCGAGCCCGGGGAGGATGCTTCGTAGGAAACTGCCGCAAGAATGCGCCACCTTTGTTTGGAATAGCCCGACGCTTCCAAGCGCCAGTTCGTCGCTTAGCGGAAAACCTCAAATCGTGCGATAATTGAAATCCACGATGGGGCCGGCCGTCCATTCGCAAAACGACGGCGGGTCACCGTGCCGTTTCCCGCGATGCTGATCGCGTTTCTCAAAAAGCTATGATTCATGCCTAATCCATTTCTCCTCGAAGTCGCCGTCGAACCGAAGTCGGCGGCCGACGCCAAAAAGCTTGCGTTCGCCTTGACCAGGCTGACAGCGGAAGACCCATCGTTCGGCGTTGCGGTCGATCCGAAATCGGGCGCGACGATCCTCAAAGGCTGCAGCGAGCTTCATCTCGACGATAAGATCGGGATTTTGATCCATGACGACCATGTCGCCTTCGACATCGTCTCTGTTCGCGCGGCCTATCGCGAAAAACTTTCCAGGAAGGTCGATGTCGATTATACGCATAAGAAACAAACCGACGGGGCCAGCCAGTTCGCACGCGCGAAAATGAGCTTCGAGCCGAATGAAATCGGCGCGGGAAATGTCTTGGTCTCCAGAGTTCCCGAAGGCGCCTTGCCCGAGGTTTTTGTTCAAGCCGTCGCCGAGGGATTTCAGAGCGCAGCCGAGTCTGGCGTCGTCGCCGGCTTCCCCGTGGTCGATCTCAAGGCCGTGTTGATCGACGGCGCCTTTCGCGACGGCGATTCTTCCGTCCTCGCCTTCGAAAGCGCTGCGCGCGCGGCGACCCGCGAAGCGCTGCGCAAGGGTGGCTGCGTCCTGCTTGAGCCGATCGTCAAGGTCGAGGTCGTGACGCCGGAAGATTTTGCGGGTTCGGTCATCGGCGATTTGACCTCGCGTCGCGGCCAAATTCTCGACCGCGACATGCGCGGCGACACCGTCGTCATCGAGGCGACGGCGCCCTTCGCCAACCTGCTCGGTTATGCGAACGCGCTACGCTCTTTCACCCAAGGCCGTGCGCAGCATTCAATGGAATTCAGCCATTACGCTCCCGTGCCGCTGTCGGACGATGACGGGCCATTCGCGCCGGCTGCGGCAATGCGCGCGTGAGGGGTTGCGGAACGTCTTGGGCCGATGATGTCTCCCCGCCAAAGCGGGAGAGAGTTTTCCCGTCACGCCGCCCTTGGCGGTTCGCCGAGCGCCGCCAGCTCCCCGACTTCCTCGTCGGTGAAGACGCGCGAGCGGGTCAGGAAACTGATCCCCTCCGGGCCTTCGAGGGAAAAGCCCTCGCCGCCGCCCTTGACCACATCGATGATCAACTGGGTGTGACGCCAATATTCGAACTGGTTTTCGCGGATATAGAAGGGACAGCCGCCGATCTCGCCGAGCAGCACGTCGTGCGGGCCGACCCGCAGTTCCGCCTTGGCGTAGCACAGAGGCGCGGAACCTTCGCAGCAGCCGCTCGATTGATAAAAGGCCAGAGGCCCGTGCTTGGCCTGCAGGCGGGCGATCCACTCCACAGTTGTCGCTGTGGCTTCGACACGCGCGGGCGCCGGCATGTTTCCCTCCATTCTCGCGCTTCTTTCGACGTTTTGGCCTGTAACATTTGCGCTTGGAAAAAAAAAGTCGCGCGGCGCTTTGGGGCGCCGCGCGAATCTTGCAAGCGAGTGAACCCGGTTCTCAGAAGAAGCCGAGAGCCTTCGGGCTGTACGACACCAGCAGGTTCTTGGTCTGCTGGTAGTGGTCGAGCATCATCTTGTGGGTTTCGCGGCCGATGCCGGATTCCTTGTAGCCGCCGAAGGCGGCGTGAGCCGGATAGGCATGGTAGCAATTGGTCCACACGCGGCCGGCCTTGATGCCGCGGCCCATGCGATAGGCGCGGCTGCCGTCGCGGGACCACACCCCGGCGCCGAGGCCGAAGATCGTGTCATTGGCGATCGCCAGGGCTTCGGCTTCGTCCTTGAAGGTGGTGACCGCCAGAACCGGGCCGAAGATTTCTTCCTGGAAAATGCGCTGCTTGTTGTGGCCCTTGAAGACGGTCGGATTGATGTAGTAACCGCCTTCCAGCTCGCCGCCGAGAACGTTGCGCGAGCCGCCGGTCAGGCATTGCGCGCCTTCCTGCTTGCCGATGTCGATATAGGACAGGATCTTTTCCATTTGCTGGCTGGACGCCTGGGCGCCGAGCATGGTCGACATGTCGAGCGGGTTGCCCTGCTTGATCGCCTGGACGCGCTTGACGGCGCGCTCCATGAACTTCTCGTAGATCGATTCCTGGACCAGAGCGCGCGAGGGGCAGGTGCAGACTTCGCCCTGGTTGAAAGCGAAAAGCGCGAAGCCTTCAAGCGCCTTGTCCAGGAAGTCGTCGTCATCCTGCATCACGTCGGCGAAGAAGATGTTCGGCGACTTGCCGCCCAGCTCCAGGGTCGCGGGGATCAGGTTGTCGGCGGCGTAATGGGCGATGGTGCGGCCAGTGACCGTCGAGCCGGTGAAGGCGATCTTGGCGATGCGCTTGTTGCTGCCAAGGGCCCGGCCCGCTTCGGCGCCGAAGCCGTTGACGATGTTCAGGACGCCCGGCGGAAGCAGGTCGGCGATCAGCTCCGCGAGAACCATGATGCTGATGGGAGTCTGTTCGGCGGGCTTCAGCACGACGCAATTGCCGGCGGCGATCGCCGGGGCAAGCTTCCAGCCGGCCATCAGCAGCGGGAAGTTCCAGGGAATGATCTGGCCGACGACGCCCAGCGGCTCATGGAAATGATAGGCGATGGTGTCGTGATCGATTTCCGAGAGCGAGCCTTCCTGGGCGCGCAGGCAACCGGCGAAATAGCGGAAATGGTCCGCCAGGAGTGGAACGTCGGCATAGGTCGTCTCGCGGATCGGCTTGCCGTTGTCGAGCGTTTCGACCAGCGCGAGCGTGGAAAGATTGCTTTCGATACGATCGGCGATTTTGAGCAGGACGTCAGCGCGCGCGGCCGCGGGGGTGAGGCCCCAGGCGTCCTTGGCGGCGTGGGCGGCGTCGAGCGCCAACTCGACGTCTTCCGCGGTCGAGCGGGCGACCTTGCTCAGCAACTGGCCGCTGATCGGCGAAACTTTGTCGAAATACTGACCCTGAACCGGCGCGACCCATTTGCCGCCGATGAAATTGTCCAACTTCGATTTGATCAGGTTTTCACCCGTCAATTTTGCCACTGCTTCCTGATACATAGACCTTCCTCCATGATCCCGCGCCTCGCGGGCGCTTATCGCAAACGGTCCGGGGCGACCCGCCTCCCGCGTTGGATGCGGGCGGCCCGGCGCCGGAACGTTCAGGATTTCGTCGGATTTTCTCGCGACCGTCCTGTTTCCGCTCGCACGGCGAGTCGGCTGCTTCGGGCGTGGATCAGCCCAAGCGAGAACGCCGCCGCGCGGTACGATTGGGAATTCTGCATGACCTCCCCAGGACACGCTCGAAGCCGCCGATCCGCCGCTTTCGACCGACGCACATTAGGACGCCCCCGGCAAATTGATACTGCTCTTTAGTGGGATTGACCCTGAGCGCGGCGGAAACAAAACGCGCCAAATCTTGCATTGCAAACAGAATGCTGCGTTGCAACAATATTGAGCGGAATTTAAGGACGCTCCTACTTTGGCGCCGTGGACGCAGCAGATAGGCGCCCTATCTTGGAAGAGGATGTTTTCACGACAATCCAAACCGCGGGCCGACGGATCTTCTCCCCTGATGCGTCGGCCCGCAAGAAACTCGAACGGAGGAAATCATGACGGAAGTGATCTGGACGGCGCCTGAAGCGTGCGAAATCTGCGTGGGAATGGAAGTCACCAGCTATATGTCGGCCGAAATCTGATCGCCTGATTTTCCCGACCGAATTTCGCCCTGTCGGACGCTCTCGCGGCCGATGGGGTTGACGTGTTTGGTCGGAGGCGCGCGAGCGGCGCCGCCGTCACAAATTTCTGACGATTTTCTCGCGGCGGCCTGACCCGCGCAAGAGCAAGATCGTCTAGAAAGTAAGATTGCTCCAGTGTTTTTCCGCGCTCGGCGCAGGCGCCGGCGAGGCCGGGATATGATGGGTAAATGCGCCTCGCCCCGCGAAAACGGGCGATGGCGGGAATGGGGTCGTTTAAGTGCGATTTCTTGTGCTTGGAGCCGGAGCCGGCGGCGGCGTCCCGCAATGGAACTGTCTTTGCGAAAACTGCCGCCTCGCCTATGCGCGAGACGGACGCATCGCGCACAGGACGCAGGCCAGCGTCGCCGTCAGCGCCGATGGCGACAATTGGGTCCTGCTCTCCGCAACCCCCGACCTGCGCCAGCAGATCATCGCCAATCCCGAGCTTCATCCCAGAATCGCGCCGCGCCATTCGCCGATCAAGGCGGTGTTCGCGCCCAACGGCGACGTGGACAATATCGCCGGCCTGCTGGTGATGCGCGAGGTTCAGCCTTTTACGCTCTGGGCGACCGGGAGCGTCATGGCCAATACCACGGGCGGCGTGTTCGGCGTGCTCAACGCGCAAGTCGTCAAGCGCGAAACGGTCGAACTCGAGCAGGTCATCGACACTCGCTTCGGCTTCACCCTCACGCCTTTCGTCACGCCGGGAAAAATCCCGCTCTATCTCGAATCGCCCGACGAAGCGCAGATCGAGTTCGGCGCGGAAGGCGAAAACACGGTCGGCGTCGAGATCCGCCAGGGCGACCGGCGCTTCTATTACATGCCCTCCGTCGCCCGCATGACCGACGCCCTGCGCAACCGGCTTTACGGCGCGGAGCTGGTTTTCTTCGACGGCACGACCTTCGAGGACGACGAGATGATCCGTCTCGGATTGCTCAACAAGACAGCCTGGCGCATGGGCCATATGGCGATGAACGGCGAGAGGGGAACCATCGCTTCGCTCGCCCCGCTCGCCATCAAGCGGCGGGTTTTCGTCCACATCAACAATTCCAATCCGGCGCTCCGCCACGATTTGCCGGAGCGCGCGCAGGCCGAGGCCGCCGGCTGGGAGATCGGCTTCGACGGCATGCGCATCGATTTTCCGGAGGCGCGGCGTTGACGAGTGAACAACTGACCGATGAGTCGCGGCCGCATCTGCTGCGCGGGGTCAAGCTCAAGAACGACCTCGCGCGCAAGACCTGGGTGCTGCTGGCGCCGGAGCGCTACCTGCGCCTCAACGCCATCAGCGTGGACATTCTGCAGCGTTGCGACGGCGTCGCCGCCTTTTCGTCGATCGTCGACGATCTCGCCACGAAATATGGCGCGGATCGCGCGATGATCGAACGCGACGTGCGCGGCCTGCTCGCCAACCTGCTCGAAAAGCGGATGCTCGGATTATGACCACGAATCCCCCCCTCGCGCCGCCCTCCGCTTTGCTGGCGGAGCTGACCTATCGCTGCCCGCTGTCCTGCCCCTATTGCTCCAATCCACTCGCCATGGGCGGGCGCGCGACGGAAATGTCCGCTGAAGCATGGAAGGACATTTTCACCGAGGCCGCGGCCCTCGGCGTGCTGCATGTCCATCTGTCGGGCGGCGAGCCGGCCTCGCGGCGCGACCTGCGCGAACTGGTCGAACATTGCGCCAAGCTCGACCTTTACACCAACCTGATCACCTCCGGCGTCGGCCTGACCAGGGCTTCGCTGGGCGAACTCGCGGCGAGCGGCCTCGACCATGTGCAGCTCTCGATCCAGGATTCGGAGCCGAAAGGCGCCGACTGGATCGGCGGCTACGACGGCGGCTTCGCGAAAAAGCTGGAGGTCGCCGGCTGGATCGTCGAGGAAGGCCTGCCGCTCACCGTCAATGCGGTGATCCATCGCGCCAATGTCGAGCGCGCCGCCGAAATGGTCGATCTCGCGGTGCGGCTCGGCGCGCGGCGAATCGAGATCGCCCACACCCAATATTACGGCTGGGCCCTGCTCAACCGCTCCCACCTGATGCCGACCCGCGCGCAGAGCGAAAAGGCTTACGCGGAAGTCGAGGAGCGTCGCGAGCGCTACAAGGGACAGATCGTCGTCGATCATGTCGCCCCCGACTACCATGCGAAATATCCCAAGGCCTGCATGAGCGGCTGGGGCCGGCTGAGCATGAATGTCACGCCCCAGGGCAAGGTCCTCCCCTGCCATGCGGCCGAGACCATTCCCGGCCTCGAATTCTGGAACGCGCGCGAAAGGCGCCTGGCCGACATCTGGGCGGATTCGCCGGGCTTCAACGCCTTCCGCGGCACTGACTGGATGCAGGAGCCCTGCCGCTCCTGCGAGCGCAAGGAAGTCGATTTCGGCGGCTGCCGCTGCCAGGCCCTGGCGCTCGCCGGCGACGCGGCGGCCTGCGATCCGATCTGCGTGAAGTCGCCCCGCCATGCCCTGATCGCCGAAATCGCCGCCCGCGATTCCGCCGAAATGATCGAGGGATTCGTCCCGCGCCGCATCGAGCGCGCGCGCGAGAGCAGCGACGCCTGACCGTTGCTCGGCGATGGGGAGTCGGCGCCTCCTTCAAGGGCGCCAAAGTACAATTCCACTCACCGAGCCGCGCTCTAAGATCGATCAAAATTTGGAGGAAATCGTGGCGCTAACCACCCGAAAACTCGGCTTGACCCTTGCTGTCTGCATGACTCTTTTCGGCGCTCAGCGCGTCATGGCGCACGGCAATGTGACGCCTCAGCCGGTCGACACCACGGGCCTGCCGGATGTCGGCAAGGACTGGCTCGAGAAGAACCCCTATCGCGGCACCAAATTCCAGGATCTCGCGACCAAGATCGGCGCCTCCGGCTTCAACCAGAATTGCGCCCGCTGCCATGGCATCGAGGCGATCTCGGGCGGCCTTGCCCCCGACCTGCGCTATCTCGACAAGGGCGCGGACGGCGACGCCTGGTTCATCAACCGCATCCGCCACGGCTATACCCAGAACGGCGTGACCAAGATGCCCCATTTCGAAGGCATCCTGTCACAGGAAGCCATGTGGGCGATCCGCACCTATCTCGACTCCCGCTACCAGGGCGATTCGCAATAAATGCGCGCGAGCCTACGCGCGCTCGTTTTTTTCGCTGCGGTTTGCGCGGCGCCGGCGGCCTCGGCGCGTCCGCTGCATGACGTGCAGTCGAGTGGCGTTCTGCGCGTATCGGTTTATCGCGACTACAAGCCATGGTCATGGGAGGAAAACGGCAAGCTGAAAGGCGTGGATGTCGATATCGGCGCCGCGCTCGCCAAGGCCCTGGGCGTCCAGGTCGATTACTTTCTGGTGCGCGCCGACGACAACATCAACGACGATCTGCGCAATGGCGTGTGGAAGGGCACGGTGCTCGGCGAACAGCCCGGCGACGTGATGCTGCATGTCCCCAACGATTCGCAGATCGAGGCGGACAACGACAGGGTCAAGCTGACGGTGCCCTACCAGATGGAAGGTCTGGCCCTGGCGGTCGATCCCGCCAAGGCCGGCGCCGCCAGGGATTTCGCGCTGTTCGAACGTGAGAAGGTGGCCGTGGACATGGAAACCTTGTCCGACATCATCCTGCTTTCGGCGCGCGACCACAAGCTCATCGCGAACGTGGTCCATGTGCATGGCGAGGCCAAGGCCGCCGAGGCTTACGACAAGGGCGAGGTGGTCGCCTTCTATGGCGAGGCGGCGATGGTCGAGACTCTCGCCCATCAGACGTCGCGCCCGGTGACGATCGTCTATCCGCAGCACCCCCTGGCCAAGACCTGGCCGGTCGGCGGCGCGGTGAAGGCCGATTCCATCGATCTCGCCGACGCGATCGACAAGGCGGTCGCCGACCTGTCGAAATCCGGCGAGTTGAAGAAGATTTTTGCGTCGTATGGCGTCTCCTGGCGCCCGCCGCCGCAAGAAGATTGACCGCGTGCGGTCGTTGCGCGCGACGGGGCTCCCCGCCGCGCGCAGGAATGGCGCCGGCTTCGCCGGCGCTTGTCTCTGGGAGGAATGAGAATGATGAAAAGCACTCTTCTGGCCGGCGTCTCCGCTCTGGGGATCGCCTTTGCCGGCGCCGCACAGGCGGCCGGCGTCACCGACGCGGATCTGCTGAACGACGCCACCAACACCAAGCAGATCGTCACCAATGGCATGGGCCTGCAGGCGCATCGCTTCAGCCCGCTGAAGCAGATCAACACCTCGACCGTCAAGGATCTGGTTCCGGCCTGGTCGTTCTCCTTCGGCGGCGAAAAGCAGCGCGGCCAGGAAGCCCAGGCCCTGGTTTATGACGGCGTCCTCTATGTCACCGGCTCCTATAGCCGCCTTTACGCGATGAACGCCAAGACCGGCGAAAAGCTGTGGGAATACGACGCCCGTCTGCCCGAAGGCATCATGCCCTGCTGCGACGTGATCAACCGCGGCGCGGCGATTTATGGCGACAAGGTGTTCTTCGGCACGCTCGACGCCCAGATCTTCGCGCTCGACGCCAAGACCGGCAAGAAGATCTGGCATAAGGCGATCGACGATTTCAAGGCCGGCTATTCCTATTCCGCCGCGCCCCTGATCGTCCCGACCAAGGCCAATGGCGCGCTCGTCATCACCGGCGTCTCCGGCGGCGAATTCGGCGTCGTCGGCCGCGTCGAGGCGCGCAATGTCGACACCGGCGAACTGGTGTGGAGCCGTCCCGTCCTCGAGGGCCTGACCGGCTCCTACCAGGGCAAGGACACCACCATGACCGGCAAGGCCAACGAAACCTGGCCGGGTGACATGTACAAGACCGGCGGCGGCGCCCCCTGGCTCGGCGGCACCTACGATCCCGAAACCAAGCTGATCTTCTTCGGCACCGGCAATCCGGCGCCGTGGAACTCCTGGACTGCGTCCGGGCGACAACCGCTGGACCTCGTCGCGCGTCGCGATCAATCCGGAAAACGGCGATTTCGTTTGGGGCTTCCAGACCACCCCGCATGACGGCTGGGACTACGACGGCGTGAACGAATTCATTCCGTTCGACGCCAAGGTCCATGGCAAGGAGATGAAGCTCGGCGCCACCGCCGACCGCAACGGCTTCTTCTATGTGCTCGACCGCACCAACGGCAAGTTCCTCCACGCCATGCCCTTCGTCAGCAAGATCAGCTGGGCCAAGGGCATCGACAAGACCGGCCGCCCGATCTACGACGACGCCATGCGTCCGGGCGACCCGACCAAGTCGGCCGACGGCAAGGAAGGCACTTCGGTGTTCGCGGTTCCGTCCTTCCTCGGCGGCAAGAACCAGATGCCGATCTCCTATGACGACCAGACCCACCTGTTCTACGTTCCGTCCAACGAATGGGGCATGGACATCCACAACGAGCCGGTCGTCTACAAGAAGGGCGCGGCCTATCTCGGCGCCGGCTTCAACATCAAGCCGGTGTTCGACGATCATATCGGCTCGCTCAAGGCGATCGACCCGATCGCGCAGAAGGTGGTGTGGGAATACAAGAACAAGGCTCCGCTGTGGGCCGGCGTTCTCACCACCGCCGGCGGCCTGGTCTTCACCGGCACGCCCGAAGGCTATCTGATGGCCTTCGACGCCAAGACCGGCGCGATCCTGTGGAAGTTCAATGTCGGCACCGGCATTGTCGCGCCGCCGATCACCTGGGACCAGGACGGAACGCAGATGATCGGCGTGGCCGCGGGCTGGGGCGGCGCCGTGCCTCTGTGGGGCGGCGAAGTCGCCAAGACCTTCAAGGGCATCAACCAGGGCGGCTCGTACTGGACGTTCAAGCTGGCCTCGCACACCGCCGGCCAATGAGCCATCCGGCCTGACCCCGGGCTCGGCTTGAAGTCGAGCCTTGGGCCGAGCGCCAGATCAATGCGGAAGGCGGCCGTGCGACACGCGGCCGCCTTTTGCTTTCGACGGCTTGCGCGCGGCGGCGCGAGGGCGCAGAATCCAGCCGCCGCAACCCGTGCGACTTCGCCGACCCATCGCAGGGCGGCGGCGTTTCCGCGCGTGGAAAAAATATTTCGGCGGAGGAAGGCCAGGATGACGCGGATCTTGATCGTGGACGATCATCCCCTGTTTCGCGAGGCGCTGGAAAGCGCGGTGCGGCTGGAGCGTCCGAATTGCGAAATCTTCGAGGCGACGTCGATCGACGACGCGATGAACGTGCTGGCGCGCGAGAAAAACATCGATCTCGGCCTGTTCGACCTTTTCCTGCCGGGAACCACCGGCCTGTCCGGCCTGGTGCGGGTGCGCGCGGCTTATCCGCACCTACCGATCATGGTGGTCTCGGCCCACGAGGACCCGCGCGTGGTGCGCGACCTGCTGGCCCTCGGCGCCGCCGGCTTCGTCTCCAAGGCGACGTCCAAGAGCGAACTCGCCCACGCCATCAGCGAAGTGCTCAACGGCTCGATCTATCTGCCGGAGCGTTTCCGCGACCTCGACCAGCCGCAGCCCTCCGAGATTCAGCGCGAGGACATGCTGCGCCGCCTGAAGGATCTGACGCCCCAGCAGTTGCGCGTGCTCGACATGATCCGCGCCGGCTTGCAGAACAAGCAGATCGCCTATGAACTCGGCGTCGCCGAAACCACGGTCAAGGCCCATGTCTCGGAAATCCTGCGCAAGCTGAATGTTTACAGCCGCACCAAGGCGGCGATCGAGGTCGGCAAGATGGATTTCGCGTCAAACGCCGGCGAAAGCCATGCCGGCGGCGACAAAGGCCTGTCCCATTAACGCCGCTGCGAAAGTTTCCGTTGTGCGTTCCCTTTCGCGCCGCCTTTTCCTCGCCGCGAGCGCCGCCGCGCTCGCCCTGCCCTGTTCGGCGCGCGCCGCGGAAAAACTGCGCCTCGCGGTCCAGGCGACCGGAACCTTCGCCTGGGAGCTGGCGATTCTCCGCGCCTATGGGCTCGACAAGGAAGCCGGGATCGATTTCGAGACCACCCGGCTCGCGACCACCGAAGCCGGCAAGGTCGCGCTGATGGGCGGCGGCGCCGACGTCATCCTGTCCGACTGGCTGTGGGTCGCGCGCGAGCGCGGGCTGGGAACGCCTCTCGTCTTCTATCCCCATTCGACCGCCCTCGGCGCGGTGATGGCGAAAGCCGCTGCAGCTCCATGGAAGGCCTCCGACCTCGTCGGGAAAAAAATCGGCGTCGCCGGCGGCTCGCTCGACAAGAGCTGGCTGCTGCTTCAGGCCTGGGCGCTGAAACAGGGCGTCGATCTCAAGGCGCAGTCTCAGCCGGCGTTCGGCGCGCCGCCGCTGCTCGCCGAAAAGCTGGCGCAGGGCGAACTCGACGCGGCGCTGGAATTTTTCATCTTCGCCGCCAGGCTCGAAGCCAAAGGCTTCGCCCGCGTCATCGACATGGCCGATGTCGAGCGCGACCTGGGCGCCCAACATCCGCTCATCGTCACCGGCTATGTCTTTACCGAGGAATTCGCCGCGAAAAACGCCGATCTCCTGAAACGCTTTTTCGCCATGATGATGAAGGCGAAAAAGCTGATCGCCGACAATGACGAAGCTTTTAGCAAAATCGCGCCGATGACCGGCGTCGGCGACGCGAAAACGCTGGCGATCCTGCGGCGCTATTACCGCGACGGCGTCCCGACCGCGACGGTCGCGCAATATCAGGCCGACGCCGCCGCGATCTACAAGGTTCTGGCCGAGGTCGGCGGGCCGCAACTGGTCGGCAAGGCGGCGGAGCTCGATCCCGGCGTGTTCTACCGTCCATGACGCGGCTGATTTCGATCCTCCTGTTTCTGGCGCTGTGGCAGTTCGGCGCGCGGCAGCTCGGCCCGCATTATCTCCCGGCGCCGGGGGCGGTGGTCGAAACCATGGTCGCGGAGGCGCGCAGCGGCGCGCTGGCCTTCAATCTCGGCGTCACCCTGGCGCGGGCTCTGGCCGGCTTTTCGCTCGCCATGGTCGCCGGTTCGGCGCTTGGCGTCGCGCTCGGCCGCCTGCCCTGGCTCGACCGGCTGGTCGATCCCTGGGTGGTGATCCTGCTCAACACGCCGGCGCTCGTCGTCATCATGTTCGCCTATATCTGGGGCGGGCTGAACGAAGTCTCCGCCTTGGCGGCGATCGCGCTCAACAAATTGCCCAACGCGGTCGTCACTTTGCGCGAGGGCGCCCGCGCGCTCGATCCGGCGCTCGACGAAATGGCGCGCGCCTTCGCCTTTTCGCGCTGGCGGCGCTGGCGCCATGTGGTCGCGCCGCAACTCGCGCCCTTTTTCGCGGCGGCGGCGCGCGGCGGCCTGGCTCTGGTGTGGAAGATCGTGCTGGTGGTCGAACTGCTCGGCCGCCCCAATGGCGTCGGCTTCAAGATGAACGAGGCGTTTCAGCTGTTCGATCTCAAACTTCTGCTCGCCTATGCCTTGCCGTTCGTCGCGCTGATGATGCTGGCCGAGACCTTCGTGCTGCGGCCGGCGGAAAAGGCCGCAAACTGGCGCCTTCGCCATGGCCCTTGAGATCAGGATTTCCCGCAAGTCCTACCGGCTCGCCGGCGGCGGCGAGCGGCTGGTGTTCGAGGATTTCGCTCTCGAAGTCGCGGAAGGCGCGATCGTCGCCTTGCTCGGCCCCTCGGGCTGCGGCAAGAGCAGCCTGTTGCGCATCGTCGCCGGGCTCGACCGCGACTTTTCCGGCGCCGTGCGCGGCGCGCGGAGGCGCCTCGGCATGGTGTTCCAGGAGCCGCGCCTGTTGCCCTGGCGCGATGTCGCCGACAATCTCCGCCTCGCCGCGCCAAAGCTCGACGATTCCGCGCTCGCCGATCTGCTCGCAGCCTTCGAACTCGACGGTCACGGCAGCGATTATCCGGGCCAGCTTTCGCTCGGTCTCGCGCGCCGCGCGGCGCTGGCGCGCGCTTTCGCGATCGAGCCTGAGCTGCTGCTGCTCGACGAGCCTTTCGCTTCGCTCGACCGCGCGTTGCACCAGCGCCTGCGCGCTTTGCTGTCGCAGCGGATCGGCGAGCAAAAAAACACGGCGCTGATCGCCACCCACGATCTGGACGACGCGCTGCTGCTGGCCGACGAGATCATTTTCCTCGACCGCGCGCCGGCGCGCATCCGGGGCCGCCTGCCCATCGCCGCGCCGCGCGGGGCGCGTGACGAACTTCTTACAAACTTAAGGGCTGCCGCAGAGATTTATTACATGATCGCCGCGCCCGAAAATGGTAATTCGGAAGGCGCGTCATGACGCGAAAACGATAACGGGAGCAAGACAATGGGCAGCGCCGCCGTGGCCGAAAAGACCCCTGGACCGAGCGATCTTCTGACGCCGGAAGAATTCGAAGCCGCCATCCGCGCCGTGGGCGCCGAGCGCTATCACGACAAGCATATCTTCCACAAAATGCTGCATGGCGGCCAGATGAACAAGGGCCAGGTCCAGGCCTGGGCGCTCAACCGCTATTGCTATCAGGAAGCCGTGCCGCGCAAGGACGCCGCGCTGATGGCGCGCACCGACGACCGCGCGCTGCGCCGCGAATGGATCCACCGCATCCACGACCATGACGGCCTCGGCGAAGAGCAAGGCGGCATCGAACGCTGGCTGATCCTCACCGACGGACTAGGCCTCGACCGCGCCTTTGTCATGTCCAGGGAAGGCGCCCTGCCCGCCACCCGCTTCGCGGTCGAGGCTTATGTGCGCTATGTGACCGAGCAGCCTTTGGTGGTCGCGGTCGCCTCTTCCCTCACCGAATTGTTCGCGCCAAAAATCCATCGCGAGCGCATCGCCGGCATGCTGGAGAACTACAGCTTCATCAGCGAAGACGTGATGGCCTATTTCAAGCGCCGCCTTTCGCAGGCGCCGAAGGACGCCGATTTCGCGCTCGATTACATCAAGCGCCACGCCAAAACCCGCGAAGAACAGGACGCCTGCGTAAAAGCGGTGCAGTTCAAATGCAACGTCCTGTGGGCGCAGCTCGACGCGCTCTATCTCGCCTATGTCCAGGGCATGATCCCGCCGGGCGCCTTCGTTCCGCAGGCGTGACGCGTTCGCCTCTCCCCGCGCGGCGGCCGCGCGGGAAAAGTGCGCGGGGAGAGTGCAAGACGAGCCATGAGCGGCGTAAAGCGAAAGCGCGCGCCCTTTTCATACGGTTTCCGCAAGATTGCTTCGCAATTCCCACGGAAACGCCCTGGCGCGAAAATCCGATCAATCGTGAGCGGATTTTCGCGCCAGCGGAATACCGATTCCGCATTGGAGCATTTTCCGTTCCTTCGGAATCGGAAGAATGCTCTAGCTCATTGTTTCAACGCATATTCTTGTCCAAAAAGTCTGCAACTTTTTGGGAATATGCTCTAATCATGCGGAATCGGTATCATTTCGATTTCGCGGCGCGGCGCCCGAAAGCGGCTTGCCGCCAGGGCGCGAGCCGTGCGAACCTTTTTCCTGCTTCGCCAGTCATTTTTTCGCCGCGCCCGACGCGACGCGCAAAGGCTGTTCCAAAGGCTGTTCCAAAGGCTGTTCCAAAGGCTGTTCCATGAGATCGAAGGTGCGGATCACCAACGTCTTGCGCGACGCCGCCCATGGCTTTGTCGAGGACCACGCGATGACGCGCGGCGCGGCGATCGCCTTTTATCTCGTCACCTCCCTCGCGCCGATCACCATGATCGTGGTCGCGCTCGCCGGCCTCATTTTCGGGCGCGATATCGCGAAACACGACTTTCTGGCGCAGATCGACGCGTCAATGGGCGGCGCGGCCGCCGGAATTTTCCGCAGCGCGCTCGAAGCCGCGCAAAAGAGCGGCGGCGGCTGGTTCGCCACGGCGACCGGGCTCACCGTGTTGTTGGCCGGCTCCACCGGCGCCTTCGGCGAAATCCACGCCTCGCTCAACGCGATCTGGCGCGCCAGGCCCTCGGGATCGAGCGCGTGGGCGATCGCGCGGGCAAGACTTCTCGGCATTGCGCTGCTCATCCTGCTCGGCGTCCTGCTTTGCGCCTCCGTCGCCGCGACCACCGCGATCACCGTGTTCCAGCGCTATGTCGCGGGAGCCTACGCGCCTTCCCTGCACATCCTTCCCCTGGTGAACGGGGGTCTGTCGCTATCGCTGCTGACGCTGCTTTTCGCCGCCCTGTTCAAGATCCTGCCCGACCGGCCGTTGCATTGGGGCGACGTGTTTCTCGGCGCCTTTTTCACGGCCTGCCTGTTCACGATCGGAAAATCCCTGATCGGCTGGTATCTGGCGGTCGCGGCGATCGGCTCCGCCTATGGCGCGGCCGGCGCGCTGATCGTGATCCTGCTGTGGGTCTATTATTCCGCGCAGATTTTCCTGTTCGGCGCGGAATGCACCAAGGCCTATGCGTTGCAACGCGGCAGTCTGGTGATCGCCGAGGAAAACGCGCCCGAGTCAAAGGTCGACGCCACAATGCCGAACGCGGACAGCACAAACGGCCCCGCGCGGGCTTTGTTCATGCTTGGCGCCGCCGTGCTGATCCATGACTTGGTGAGCCGGCGGCTGTCATAAACCGGCCTTTTTCCGGTGGCGAACAAAAACCATCGATCGCTCGGACGCTTCGGCCCTGCGGATCATCGCATGTGGCTTTCGCTGAAGAAATACATCGCCTCATGGTCCTGAGCGCGAAACATTTTTTCGCGCTCCTGCGGCCGCGTCACCGCGCGCCGCCCCTGAGAGCCGCGGGCGTAGGTCGGTGTGGTCCCCCGCATATATTCATCGAAATGGCCTGCGACGGCATTCGGCCCGGTAAGCCAGGACTCCAACGTAACGCGCGGCCGGACGGGATGTTGAAACCCCATTGCCTTTCCCCTTGATGTCGCCAAACGCCGTTACACAACACCGCTCACGCTTGAACGCGGCGCAGCCGGCCCCGGCTCCATGCGCCGGCGCAAGCTCGTCCCCGCAATTCCACTAAATTATAAAAAATTCAGTAAATTTGGTTTTTTGCTTTTTCATGACGCATTCGCCTCAATTCTTCAATCCGTAGCAAAAACCGCCGTTTTTCGGGTGCGAACACATTTTTTTGAACACTCGTAGCATCACAAGGGCACAGTTTGACTTGCGCAGACCAAGCCTAGCCCGCACTTCTCACACGGGGCCGGCCTGCGCCAGCCCAAGGCGCCGACAGGGCAGGAGAATGGCGCAGACCGATGCGCCACATCGGCCAAGCCGTTCGACGCACCCTGTCGTCGCCTTCGGCTGGCCCTCCGGGTTGCATTTCGACGGCCGCCCGCTACGTCGGGCGGCTCAACCGTATCCTTGCGCCTCAGAACGCGAGCAGCAGCGACCGCGGTGTCAGGACAACGTTTGGTTCATCGCCGTGTCCACGACGACGCGCCATCCGCTTCGGCCGCTTCCGCTCGCGCCGGATCTTGACGAAAATGCTTTCGCACTTTCCTGAAACCACCGCGCCCAAAAGTGGTTTCCTGTCAGGATCGAAGCGAAGGAAAAGGACGCGCGCATGGCCGGGAACGCATACGATGTCTTGATTGTCGGCTCCGGCCCCGGCGGCGCGTCGGTCGCCTGGAGACTCGCCCAGACCGGCAAACGCATCCTGCTGGTCGAACGCGGCGGCTATCTGAAGCGCGAACGCCAGAACTGGGACACCGTCGAGGTGTTCGGCAAGGGCCGCTACCAGGCGAAAGAAACCTGGCGGTCGCAATCGGGCGACGCCTTTCAGCCCGGCCTGCATTATTTCGTCGGCGGCAATTCCAAAGTTTACGGCGCCGCTTTGTTCAGGCTGCGCGAAAACGATTTCCACGGCGTGCGCCATCCCGACGGCGTGTCGCCGGAATGGCCGCTGAAATATGACGCGTTCGAGCCCTATTACCAGGCCGCCGAGGAGCTGTTCCAGGTCCATGGCCTGCGCGGCGAGGATCCGACCGAGCCAAGGGCCAGCGGCCCTTATCCGCGCCCGCCGGTAAAACATGAACAACGTATCGCCGAACTGGCCAAGGCCTGGTCGCGCCAAGGGCTGCACCCGTTCCACCTGCCGATCGGCGCGCTGATCGAGGAAGACGCGGAAGGCAAAACCCTGCCCCATTCGCCCTGCCTGCGCTGCGATCCCTTCGACGGTTATCCCAGCCTGACCAATGGCAAGGCCGACGCCCAGATCGTCTGCGTCGATCCCGCCCTTGCCGCCCACGAAAACCTGACGCTGCTGACCAATGCTTACGTCGAAAAGCTGGTCACCGATCCCGGCGGCGGCAGGATCGTCGGCGTCGAAACCTCGATCGAGGGCCGGCGCCAGACCCTGACCGCCGACATCGTCGTCGTCGCCTGCGGCGCGCTGTCCTCGGCGCTGCTCTTCCTGCGCTCAGGCAACGACGCTCATCCCGCCGGGCTCGCCAACCGTTCGGGCCAGGTCGGGCGCAATTACATGCGCCACAACAACGCCACCGTCCTCGCCATTTCGCGCACGCCCAACCCGACCGAATTCCAAAAAACCCTCGCGCTCAACGATTTCTATCACGGCGCCGCGCTGTCGCCGGCCAATGACTGGGAATTTCCGCTCGGCCATATCCAGATGGTCGGCAAGTCGGACGGCGCGCAGATCGAACTCGAAGGCCTGCCCGCCCTGCTGCACTGGCTGCCTCAAAAGCCCTTCGACTGGATCGCCCGCCACTCGGTCGATTTCTGGCTCAGCTCAGAAGATCTGCCGCGCCCGGAAAGCCGCATCTCCTACCAAAGCGGCGAAGTCACTCTCGATCTCTCCCCCTCCAATCTCGAAGGCCACCAGCGCCTGCGCGAAAAACTCAGGTCGATCTGCGACAAGGCCGACATCCATCCCCATCTCATCGACCGCAGCCTTTATCTGGGCAAGAACGTCCCGATCGGCGGGACCGCGCACCAGGCCGGGACCTTGCGCTTCGGCTTGGACCCGGCGACCTCCGTCCTCGATCCCGATTGCCGCGCGCATGGGATCGACAATCTCTACGTGACCGACGCCAGCTTTTTTCCCTCGATCGGCGCGGTCAATCCGACCCTGACCCTCATCGCCAACGCCCTGCGGGTCGCGGATGTCATCGCCAAACGCCTGGGGGCGGCGTCCCCCTCGGCCGGTTGAGGAACCGAAAAGCGAAGTTTGCGTTTCCCTGTCCGGAGCGGCGCGTGGTTTTGCGCGATCCCGCGAATCGTCCCACACTCGCCCGGGCCAGCGCGGAATCGCCGGACAAAACCCTACTCAATACATTGTCAGTATTCTGTCAGGAGACCCATGAAGACGGAAACCGCCAACGCCGAATGCGCCGCCTTTTCCGCCACCGCCGAGGGGCGGCGGCTGGCGCAGATCGCCGAGGGCGTCGACTGGCGGCGCTGGGGCCCCTATCTCGCCGAGCGGCAATGGGGGGTGGTGCGCGAGGATTATTCGGCCGATGGCGACGCCTGGGCCTATTTTCCGCACGACCACGCGCGCAGCCGCGCCTATCGCTGGGGCGAGGACGGCCTTGGCGGATTCGCCGACTGCCGGCTGGAGACCTGCATGGCGCTGGCCTTGTGGAACGGGCGCGACCCCATATTGAAAGAACGCATGTTCGGCCTCGCCAACACCCAGGGCAATCACGGCGAGGACGTCAAGGAGCTTTATTATTATCTCGATGGCGTCCCGAGCCACGCTTACATGCGGATGCTGTACAAATATCCGCAGGCCGCCTTTCCCTATGAAGAACTGATCCGGCAAAACGCCGAGCGCGGCCTCGACCAGCCGGAATTCGAACTGATCGACACCGGCGTCTTCGACCAAGACCGCTATTTCGACGTCGTCATCGAATACGCCAAGGCCGATGTCGACGACATCCTGCTGCGCGTCACCGTCGCCAATCGCGGGCCTGACGCCGCCGTTCTCCATGTCCTGCCGCAGATCTGGTTTCGCAACCTCTGGTCATGGTCGGACGAGGCCAAAAAGCCGGTTCTGCGCGCCGGCGCCAAGGGCCGGATCGCGCTGACCACCGCCAAGGGCGAAGAATTCGAATTCGCCTGCCAGGGCGTCGAAACCGCGCTGTTCTGCGACAACGACACCAATGTCCAGCGCCTCTATGGCGCGCCCACGCAGGGCCACCCGAAGGACGCGATCAACGATTGCGTCGTCGGCGGACGCGAGGAAGCCGTCAATCCCGACAGGACCGGCACCAAAGCCGCCTTTCATGCGACATTGGAGATCGCGCCCGGCGGCTCGGCCGTTCTGCGCGCGCGGCTGCGCAAGCCCGCGCCAAGGGGTGCTCCAAGCGACCCTTTCGCCGATTTCGACGCCTGCTTCGCCGACCGCATCGCCGAGGCCGACGAATTCTACGCCGCGCTGCAATCGGGCGTCGCCGGCGCCGACCAGCGCCTGGTGCAGCGTCAGGCCTTCGCCGGCATGCTGTGGTGCAAGCAGTTCTATGGCTATGACGTGCGGCGCTGGCTGGAGGGCGACCCCACCCAGCCCCCGCCGCCGCAGGCGCGCCGCGACGGCCGCAACGCCAACTGGCTGCATCTCGCGCTCGGCGATGTCGATCCCGACCAGCCCGGCGACATTCTGTCCATGCCCGATTCCTGGGAATATCCCTGGTTCGCCGCCTGGGACCTCGCCTTCCAGGCCGTCGCTTTCGCGCTGATCGACCCCGCCTTCGCCAAGAGCCAGCTCACGCTCCTCACCCAATCGCGCTGCCAGCATCCCAACGGCCGGCTGGCCGCCTATGAATGGGATTTCAACGACATCAATCCGCCGGTCCACGCCTGGGCCGCGCTGCAAATCTACGAGATCGACCGCAAGGCGACCGGGATCGGCGACATCGTCTTCCTCGAACGCATCTTCCACAAGCTGCTGCTGAACTTCACCTGGTGGGTCAACAGCGTGGACGCCGGCGGACGCAACATCTTCCAGGGCGGCTTTTTGGGCCTCGACAATATCGGCCTGTTCGACATGCGCGCGAAACTGCCGGACGACGCCCAGCTCGACCAGTGCGACGGCACAGCCTGGGCCGCCGCCTTTTCGCTGTCGATGATGCGCATCGCGCTCGAAATCGCTTTGGTCAATCCGGTCTATGAAGACCTCGCGACAAAATTCTTCGAGCATTTTCTGGAGATCGCCGCCGCCCTCCATGGCGCGCCCGACCAGGGCGACAATGGCCTGTGGGACGACGAGGAAGAATTTTATTTCGACATGCTGCGTCTGCCCGGACAAAAGCCGTTGCCGCTGCGCATTTTCTCGGTGGTCGGGCTCATCCCGATCATCGCGACCGAGGTGGTGCACGAAGATTTCCTCGACCGCCTGCCGCAGTTCAGGCGCCGCATGGACTGGTATGTGGAACATCGGCCCGACCTCGCGCGGCTGGTGTCGGACTGGCGCACGCCCAACCAAAAAGGCTACCGCCTGCTGTCGCTGCTGCGCTGGCGCCGCCTGACCGCGACTCTCAAACGCGCGCTGAGCGAGGACGAGTTCCTGTCGCCTTATGGGCTGCGGTCGGTCTCGAAAATACACGCGGCCCAGCCGTTCTCGATCCAGCTCGATGGCCACGCCTTCACCCTGGATTACGAGCCGGGCGAAGGGCGGACTCGCATTTACGGCGGCAATTCCAACTGGCGCGGGCCGGTGTGGATGCCGGTGAACGTCCTGCAGATCCAGGCCTTGCGCAAACTCGACCTTTATTACGGCGACCAGTTCCGCGTCGAGGCGCCGACCGGATCGGGCGTCGTCACCGATCTGTGCGGCGCTGCCGATGAATTGACCCGCCGCGTGCAAGCCCTGTTCCTGCGCGGCGCCGACGGCAAGCGGCCCTACCAGCGCGTTTATCCCCGTTTCGACCAGGACCCGGCGTTCCGCGACCTGAATCTTTTCTACGAATATTTCGATGGCGACACTGGGCGCGGCCTTGGCGCGTCGCACCAGACCGGCTGGACCGGATTTATCGCCGTGCTGCTGGCCCCGCTCGCCCAGGGCGGCGGCGCGCAGGCCGAGCCGGCCGCGGCGACCAACGCGCGCCTGACCACGATGAAAACCGCAGACCCGGACGCCTGAACAGTCCAGCCGGACAACGAAAACCGCTTCAATCCGCTAACACAAGCCTCGGGAGGCCCCTTCATGAATTCCTCATCCACGACCCCAGCGGCGCCGCTGCCGAAACTTCCCAAGCTTCTTGCCGGCCAGAAGGCGCTGGTCACCGGCGCCAATTCGGGCATCGGCAAGGCGGTCGCCTTCGCCTTCGCCGACGCCGGCGCGGATGTCGCGATCAATTATGTCGTCGGCGACGACGAAGCCAATGAAGTCGTGGAAGGCCTGAAACAGGCGGGCGTGAAAGCCGCCGCCTACAGGGCCGACGTCGCCGACGAGGGCCAGGTCGAGGCAATGTTCAAACAGGCGATCGCCGATTTCGGCACGCTCGACATTGTCGTCGCCAACGCCGGCCTGCAACGCGACTCCGCGATCGACGCGATGACGCTGGAGCAATGGAACAAGGTGATCGGCGTCAACCTCACCGGGCAATTCCTCTGCGCCCGCGAGGCGATCCGCGAGTTCAAGCGCCGCGGCGTCAAGCCGGAGGTTTCGCGCGCCGCCGGCAAGATCATCTGCATGAGCTCCGTCCACCAGACGATCCCCTGGGGGGGCCATGTCAATTACGCCTCGTCGAAGGGCGGGATCATGCAATTGATGGAAAGCCTCGCCCAGGAATGCGCGCCGCATCGCATCCGCATCAATTCCATCGCGCCGGGCGCGATTCGCACGCCGATCAACACGTCGGCATGGGACACGCAGGACGCCTATGACCGGCTGATGGAGCTCGTCCCCTATGGCCGCATCGGCGAGCCGGAGGACATCGGCCATGTCGCGGTGTGGCTGGCGTCGGACCATACCGACTATATCGTGGGATCGACCATCTTCGTCGATGGCGGCATGACGCTCTATCCGGGTTTTTCCACCAACGGCTAGTGGTAAAAATCACACGCTTGGTACCCAATGGCGACGACTGGAATCGGCTCATTGCTGACCATGCTGATGGGGTCCGCGACCGTCTCATCATGAGCCGTTAACCGCCGTCACGTAGAGCAAGAATTAATAAATCCGCGCAGCTTTTTTTTTGTACTCCAAAGCGGGAGGTTTTGAGAGACGTTATGCCGTGCGCCATCGGTTCCATATTCGGCCTTATGCGACTGGCGACTTCGGCGCAACAAGCTCAACGGAGACCGCGAGCTTGTAACGGTAAAGGGACAAGTCGGGCACGCGCTGGATAGCCAGTACCAGTTCCTCAGGGATTTCCTTGGCGATGATGATCCCTCGACACGGACCATTCCCAAGTTGTTTGTCAATCCAACCCATATAATAGAGGAGTTGCCCGAGCGCCTTGTTTCGACCTTTCCCGAGCTTAAGTTCAATAACGACGAAGCGCTTTCGTGCATCGATGCATAAAAGATCAATCCGACCGTCGTCGACTGGGAACTCCACGCCAGACTTGCCATTCTGATCGTACAGGAGCAGGCCCGCCTCGATGCAGGTCGGGTTCTTCGCAAGGAAATCGCGGAGATCGGCTTCCGCTGCGAATTGTTGGTCGGCGTCCTCTTCCGCCTCATCTGGTGGAGGAGCGTTCCCCTCCAAAAAGTCCTCGTACCGCTGTTTGATGCGGAGGTAATGATCCTGCGCTCTTATGCCCCCGGCGTGTTCCCATTGGGCCAGTGCGTCGCCTTAAACTCTTCCAGCAGTCCGCGCTTTTCGAATAGATTAACGATGTACCCACGACGAACGCCCGAAGTCTCGGGAAGATTCCAACCAATCTCCATATTCCTGATCTCATCGACCTCGGTTTGCAGACCATGCTCAGCGCCAAAGGCGTATGCGCTTTTGAGTGATAAGGCAGTCGTCCCTAAAGCAGTCGTTTCTTCGGGCACATCTTCCCTCCCATCGCAAAATTCAGTTTCCGCCGCGTCCTCCGCCAATCACGCCACGCGAGGTGCGTCAACTCTCCGCCTCAGGCGGGCGACAGGGAGCCTTCGTCCGCCTATGATCCGGTGCAGCACGGGCCGCATCCGTCACCGCCGTCTTGTCGCCGCTCATGTACCGCCAGATGCTGTGATCTAGGTGCGCCGGATTCAATTTCATCAGGTCGGCGGCTTGGAGAATGACCTCCCGGCCGCGCTTATAGTCGAGCTTGCCTATTCCGGCGCGTTCGAGGAATTCGAACGCGTGAAAGTCCATCGCGGCATTGGGCAGGCCGACCAGAATTTTGAGATAATCCACCGTTTTGGGGCCGATAAAACGTATGTTGCGCAACTTCGCGTCGCTGCCATCCCGTTGGAGCCATCGACGCAAGTCGTCTTCAGTGTTCACGCCTTCCCGCCCGAGTAGGCTGACCAAATCGAGGAAGGTCGTCGGCTTCCGCGTTCCATTCCAGTCGAGGAACTGCTGTGCACTGACCCGCTGGAGCAGTCGCTCGAGGTCCTGCAAGTTCGTCTCGCGCGCATTCACCTGCCAGATGCGCGCTATGCGGTGCCGGACGCTCCGCTCATAATTGTTGTTTGCCTGCAAGACCGCGTCAGCGAGGGTTGCGCCGATGTGGCCGTAATTGCCGTCAATTTGCGTGTATAGCTTGAATCCCGGAAGAGACCGGATGAAGTCCACAAGTCGCTCCGGTTCCCCGCTGCTCACGACGGTCAAAACACCCTCCATAGCGGTCGATCCGATTCCTCAGTCAAAGCGCTGTGGCCGTTCCAAATCCAGTTTACCTCTGCTGGTGCCAAAATCAAAAATTTCGCACTGACAGCCGAGGCCTGTCCGATCGTTGGGTTGGACGTTGCAGAAATCAGGTGCAAATATTTCCCAACGTCCGCAATTTGGCGCCAACCCACCCTTGCCGGCGCCGCCCTCGGACTTCCGCTTTCCGCCGTTTGCGCCTTTCGCTGTCGGCGCCAAGCGTCCACCCCATCAGACTTATCCGCTAGATGTGAGCATATTCCCGAAAAGTTGATCGACTTTTCGGATCGGAATATGCGGTAAAACCATGAAAGTGCCGAGCGCGTTCGGCTCTATGATTTCCGAACGCGCTCTATGGCCGCGAAGGCGGCGGGTCGTCATGATTCATTGCTGTATCTGCCAGCTCGCCTGGCGGCCGGCGTCCACGGTCAGGGCGGCGCGCTTTTCCTCGCGGGCGGCGGTGAGGCAGACGGCGCGCCGGGGCGCGGCGCCGAAGTAATCGAGCCCCATGGCGAGGCGCAGATGCGCGTCGCGCGGACAGAAGCCGACCGCGGGATCAAAGCCGATCCAGCCGATCGGATCGACAAAGACTTCCGCCCAGGCGTGATGCGGGCCTGCCTCGCCCAGCTCGCCGGCGCCGAGGTAGAAACCGGAAATGAAGCGCGCCGGAACGCTTAAGGCCCGCGCCGCCGCGACAAAGACCTGCGCCAGTTCGCGGGCCGATCCGGCGCGCGCTGCGAAAACCTCAGCTGCCGGCCGCGGGGCATCGGTCTCGCCCGGCGCGAAGGCCAGGGTCTTGTGCAGGGCGTCCATCAGAAGATGCATCCGCCCGAGCGGATCGGCTTCATCGGCCAGGGTCTCGCGCGCAAAGGCGGCGAGCTCCTCGTCGGCGTGGGTCGCCGGCGCATCGCGCAGGAAAACGTCGAGCGGGAATTTTTCGGCCAGCCCGCGCAGGACGCCGGCGGCGTCATGGGTTTCGACGAGGCCTTCCGCCGTGACCGTCATGCTGTCGAGTGGGCCCTCGTGGGAACAGGCGTGGACGATATTGCCGAAGGCGTCCTCGCCGCGCCGCAGAGTGGCGTCCGGCGAAACGTCGACCCGCCAGTCCCTGACCTCCTGGCTGTCGAAGCCGCGCGGCGTGAGCCGCAGAATCTGGTTCAGGCCGCGAACCGGCTCGGCATAGGCGACCTGGAGCTGAAATTGAACTGAAGCGCGCATGGAGCGGAATTTTCCCCGCAACGGAAGAGGAAGCCTATCCGATCAGATATTGCTCGATGATTTCCGAACCGAGCCGGTTGTTCTCGGTCACGAACTCATCCACGAATTCGTGCAGGCCGGACTGGAAGATCTCCCCGATCGAGGCGCCCGCCAGCCGGCGCTTGATGTTGCGGGCGTGGCGCTGGGAGGCGCCCTGGCGGCCATACTGGGCCGCGATGTCGTCGAGGAAGCGCACGATATTGTCGTAGCAGGAGATGAGCGAGCGCGGCATCTCCGGGCGCAGGATCAGCAGGTCCGCGACATTCCACGGCGTGATGCTCTCGCGATAGACCCAATGATAGGCGGTGAGCGCCGAGACCGAGCGCAGGATCGCCGACCACTGGAAATAATCGACCGAGCCGCCGACCGTCTCCTGCTCCGGCAGCAGGACGTGATATTTCACGTCGAGCACGCGGGCGGTATTGTCGGCGCGTTCGACATAGACGCCGAGCCGCGAGAAATAATAGGCGTCGTTGCGCAGCATCGAGCGATAGCCCGAGCCGTCATAGAGGCTCGACGTGGTCTTGACGTAATCGAGGAAGCCGATCAGCTTCTCGCGGTCGATCCGGCCGTGCTCTCCATGCGCCGCCTCGAATTTCCTCAGCTCCAGCCAGGCGCTGTTGATCCCTTCCCACATTTCGACGGTCAGCGCCGTGCGCACGGCGCGGGCGTTGGTGCGGGCGAATGCGATGCAATTGCAGATGCTCGACAGATTGCGCTCGTCGAAAGCGAGGTAGGCGATGACATTGGCCTCGTCGGCGGTGTCGAAATGGTCGAAAAAGGTCTCGTCGGCGCCGGAGGCGATCAGCACGCTTTTCCACTCGTCCTGCGCTGCGGCGTAGGCCGTAGGCAGAGCCGCGATGCGGCTGGAGGCCTCGATCAGGCGGGCGAGGAAGTCGGCGCGCTCCAGATAGCGCGAAACCCAGAAGAGATTGTCGGCGGTGCGGGCGAGCATGGGGCGGTCTCGGGCGAAAAGCTGCGGGCGTTCCTGCTTCAGTGCGTGGTGGCGTCGGTCTCGAGAACCCAGGTGTCCTTGGTGCCGCCGCCCTGGCTGGAATTGACCACCAGCGAGCCTTCCTTCAGCGCGACGCGGGTGAGGCCGCCAGGCACGATGCGCACGCCATCGGCGCCCGAAAGCACGAAGGGCCGCAGATCGACATGGCGCGGCGCGACGCCGTTGGGAAACGAGGTCGGGCAGGTCGAAAGCGACAGGGTCGGCTGGGCGATAAAACCTTCCGGCGCGGCCTTGAGTTTTTGCCTGAAGGCCTCGATCTGCTCCTTGCTGGAATGGGGTCCTACCAGCATGCCATAACCGCCGGAGCCGTTGACCTCCTTGACCACCAGTTCGGACAAATGGTCGAGCACATATTTCAAGGCCTCCGGCTCGCGGCAGCGCCAGGTCGCGACATTTTTGAGCTTCGGCTCCTCGCCGAGATAGAAGCGGATGATTTCCGGCATATAGGTATAGATCGCCTTGTCGTCGGCGACGCCCGCGCCGACGGCGTTGGCGAGCGTGACATTGCCGGCGAGATAGGCGCCCATGAGCCCCGCCGCGCCGAGCGCGGAATCCGGGCGGAACGCCAGCGGATCGAGAAAATCGTCGTCCACCCGGCGATAGATCACGTCCACCCTTTTCAGGCCCTCGGTGGTCCGCATGAAGACCACGTCGTCCTTGACCACGAGGTCGCGGCCTTCGACCAGTTCGACGCCGAGCTTGTCGGCAAGGAAGGAATGTTCGTAAAAGGCCGAATTGTACTGGCCGGGCGTCAGCACCACGATATTGGGCTCGCCCGGGCAATGGGGCGGCGCGACCGAGCGCAGCGAGGCGAGCAGCGCGTCGGGGTAATTCTCGACCGGCAGGACGCGATGATCGGCGAAAAGATCAGGCGCGAGCCGGATCATCATCTCGCGGTTCTCCAGCATGTAGGAGACGCCGGAAGGCGTGCGGCAATTGTCCTCCAGGACATAGAAATCCCGGTCGTCCACGCGGATGACGTCGATTCCGGCGATATGGGTCCAGATGTCGTGCGGGACGCGGTGGCCCTGCATTTCCGGCCGGTAGGCGGGGTTGCGAAACACCAGATCGGCTGGAACGAGTCCGGCGCGGATAATCTCCTGCGCGCCATAGACATCGGTCAGGAACATGTTCAGCGCCTTGACGCGCTGGATCAGCCCCGCCTCGAGCCGCCGCCATTCGTCCTGGCCGAGCAGGCGGGGAATGATGTCGAAGGGGATGAGCCGTTCGGCGGCCTCCTTGTCGCCATAGACGGCGAAAGTGATGCCGATGCGCCGGAACAGCAATTCCGCCTGCTGGCGGCGGGAATCGAGCAGTCCCGGCGGCGAGCTTTTGAGCCATTGGGCGATGCGGCCATAGAGGGCGCGCGGCGTTCCGGCGTCGCCATTCATTTCGTCGAAACAGGGCGCGGTCATCGGCTCGATCGCCTTCTGGAAAGTCATGTCCGGCAGTCTCCGCAGCGCCCGCGCCCCGGCCGTCCAATTCTGTCCCGACAAACGGAAACGCCTGGCTCGCCTGCGCTTTGAATTAGCTTAAAGGCCGACGAGCGCGATTTGACAGCCTAAATTTTTTGCGTGGCGCCCCATAAGAGGCGAATGGCCGGTTAGTTTGCCGACGCTGCACAAAAAATAATCAGACCGGTCGGAAGTTTATTATCAAGACTATGTGAAGAGCGCGCGTCAGATCGACTTTTTCCGTTTTGGCGGGAGTTTTTTTTTGGGCCGGTTTGTCGAGGGCGCCTGGCCTCGCCGGGCCGGATTTGGTCAAAACGGTCGAGCGGGCTAAAAAATGAGCTGGAGCGCTGCTTTTTAACCCTGGATTTTTGCGGCGGACGGTTATCATCCGGCGCGCCGGCAGCTAGAATTCGGCGCTCGGGGAGAGCAATCAGGGGGAGCGATGCCGGGACCGACGCCGATGAGCGCGGCGAACGCCAAGGCGAAAAGATTGGTGGAGATGACGGCGGCCTATCGGCCGCTCGCCGGCGTCCCGGATGAGTTCATCGGCGCCGACGGACGCCCGCGCGGCCATTGGCTGGAGTTTTTCGCCAAGCTCGCGGGGCTTGGCGGCGACGATATCGCGCGCCGCTTCGAGACCGTCGAGCGCAATATCCGCGAACAGGGCGTCTCCTATCGCGCCTATGGCGAGACGGTGGACCGCGCCTGGCCGCTCAGCCATCTGCCGCTGCTGATCTCCGAGCAGGACTGGGCGGTGATCGAGGCCGGCGTCACCCAGCGCGCCGAGGTTTTCGAGGGCCTGCTGGCCGATCTTTACGGCAGGGCCGAGCTGATCTCCGGCGGCGTCCTGCCCGCCGCGGCGGTGACCGGAAGCCCCGATTTCCTCCATCCGATGATCGGCGTGCGGCCGCGCGGCGGCCGATATTTGAGCCTTTACGCCGCCGATATCGGCCGCGGGCCGGATGGCCAATGGTGGATCCTGAACGATCGCGCCCAGGCGCCGTCGGGTCTCGGCTATGCGCTGGAAAACCGCCTCAACCTGTCGCGCGCCTTCCAGAACATTTATCGTGAGATGAACGTGCGGCGCCTCGCGCCCTTCTTCCAGCAATTCCAGGCCGGGCTCGCCGCTCTGGCCAGCCGCTCCGATCCGCGCGTCTGTCTGCATACGCCCGGCCCCTACAGCGAGACCTATTACGAACAGCCCTATCTCGCCCGCTATCTCGGCTTCGTCCTGGTCGAAGGCGCCGATCTCGTCGCGCGCGACGAGCAGGTTCATGTCCGCACCATCGCCGGCCTCAAGCGCGCCGACGTGATCTGGCGGCGCATCGACTCCGACTTCGCCGATCCGCTGGAGCTGAAAAGCGGCTCCCGGCTCGGCGTGCCGGGCCTGATCGAAACCATCCGCCAGGGCAATGTCGCGGTGGCCAACGCCATCGGCGCCGGCGTCGCCGAGACGCCCGCGCTGCTCGGCTTCATGGCCAATCTCGCCCGCCGCCTGCTCGGGGAGAAGCCGATCCTGCCCAATATCGCGACCTGGTGGTGCGGGCAGGAGGCGGAACGCGAACATGTGCTCGACCGCCTGCCGGACATGGCGATCGCGCCGGCCTTCAATGGCGCGCCGTCGCGCGCCTTGCTCGGCCGCTCGGTGGTCGCCGGCGAGTTGAGCGAAGGTCGGCGCGCGGCGCTCGCGAGCGCGATCCGCGAGCGCGGCGCGGATTTCGTCGGCCAGGAAGTGGTCCGGCTCTCGACCACGCCGGTGTGGACGCAGAGCGGGCTGGAGCCTCGCCCCTTTGTTTTGCGCGTCTACGCGGCGGTCGGGGCGGACGGCAGGTTCCATGTCATGCCGGGGGGCTTCTGCCGCATTTCCGACCGCATGGATTCGCGCGCGGTCGCCATGGGCGCGGGCGTGCAGACCGCCGACGTCTGGATCGCGGCCAACCGCCCGGTCGAGCAGACGACCCTGCTGCCGCGCGCCGACGCGGTCTCGATCCGGCGCATCATGGGCAACCTGCCGAGCCGCGGCGCCGACAACCTTTTCTGGCTCGGCCGCTATATCGAACGCGCCGAGGCGACCCTGCGCCTCGTCCGCTGTCTGGCGCGCCGCGCCATCGAGAACGAGGATCTTTATCGGGAGGGCGCGGCGACCATTCAGCGCCTGCGCAAAGTGCTCACCGACTGGGGCGCGGTCCCCGCCAAGCCCAAGACCGCGCTGACGCCGCAGGCTTTTCTCAACGCCGCCATGTTCAATGTCGACGAGAACGGCTCGGCGGTCGCGCTCGCCCGCGCCTCGCAGCGCACGGCTTCCACCATTCGCGAGCGCCTTTCGAGCGACACGTGGCGCATCATCGTCGATCTCGGCCAGAAACTGGAAGATGGCCGGCTGCCGCTCGACGAGCCCGAGATTCTGGAGCTGACGGACAAGGCCTTGCAGGCGGTGGCGAGCATATCCGGCCTCGCGCAGGAGAACATGAACCGCGTCGCCGGCTGGCGTTTTCTGGAAATGGGCCGGCGGCTGGAGCGCGCCGTGAACACCTGCGCCTTGGTGCGGTTCTTCGGCATGGAGCAGGCCCAGGCCTCCGATTTCGACGTGCTGCTCGAACTGATCGATTCCCAGATCACCTATCGCTCGCGCTATATCGTGGGCGTCGCGCCCCATCCCCTGCGCGACATGGCCCTGCTCGATCCCTACAACCCGCGCTCGGTCGCCTTCCAGACCGCAGAGACTCGCCGAACATATCGCGACTTTGCCGGTGCTGAAATTCGACGGCATGCTGGAGGCGCCGAACCGCATCGCGATCGAGGTTCGGGCCGATCTGCAGACCATGGTCGCAGCAAGCGTCACCTCCGATTTCGTCCTGTCGATCGAGCGGCGGCTGACAGCCCTCGCCGACGCCATCGCGGCGCGCTATTTCCTGCAAGGCGCCAACGCCGCGCGGGCCGAGAAACAATTGGGGCTCGCGTGATCTACGACATCAAGCACGTCACCACCTACAGCTACGAAGCGCCGGTCGCCTATTCGCTCTGCGCCTTGCGCCTGCGGCCGACGAGCCGCGCCGGGCAAAAGGTGATCGCCGTGCGGATCGACATCGCTCCGCCGGCGGCGAAGCGCATCCAGCGCCAAGACTTTTTCGGCAACGATTTCGAGATCGTGCACATCGAGTCGGAACATCGCGAGCTGGCGGTGACGGCGCGGGCGCGCATCGCCGTGTCCCGACCCGTCGCGCCGGCGGCCACGGCGCTCTGGGAGGACGTCCGCCAGCACGCTTTTTCCATCAACGTTCTCGGCCCGCAATCGCCCGCCCATTTCATCTATGCGAGCCGGGTGGTCACGCTCGACGAGGCGGTGGTCGCCTATGCGCGAAAAAGTTTTCCGCCCGGCCGGCAAACTCTCGACGGCGCGACCGAGTTGATGGAGCGCATCTGGGAGGATTTCGATTACGATCCCAAGGCGACCCTGGTCTCGACCCCGCTCGGCGAGGCTTTTGCGAACAAGAAGGGCGTCTGCCAGGACTTCGCCCATATCATGATCGCGGGCTTGCGCGGCGTCGGCCTGCCGGCGCGCTATGTCAGCGGCTATCTGCGCACCGTGCCGCCTCCGGGCCAGGAACGGCTGGAAGGCGCCGACGCCACCCATGCCTGGGTCGCGGTGTGGTGCGGCCCGCTCGACGGCTGGGTCGGCCTCGATCCAACCAACAAGATGCTGGTCGGCGACGATCATATCGTGCTCGCCGAAGGACGCGACTACGCCGACATTTCGCCGATCGACGGCGTCATCCTGTCCTCGGGCGGCCAGGACGTCGATGTCGCCGTGGACGTCATCCCCGTCGCCTCCGAAGACGCGCCGCCGACTTTCCGGTGAGGCGCCTGTTTCTTAGGCGCCGCGCCTCGCGCCAGGACGAAACGCCTTCTTTTCGGACGTGACAGGCTTGCGCTAACGCCTTCATAAAGAGCATAGCCGCCGTCCCAAAAAGGCTCTCGCCGCAATGGCCATTCTCGCCAAGCTCCACCATTCCACCCGCTATTCCTATGACCGCCCGGTTTCGCTCGGGCCCCAGGTCGTCCGGTTGCGCCCGGCGCCGCATTGCCGCACGCCGGTGATGGCTTATTCGCTGAAGATCGAGCCGCCGAACCATTTCATCAACTGGCAGCAGGATCCGCACGGCAATTATCAGGCGCGGCTGGTCTTTCCCGAGACGGCCGACGTCTTCTCGATCACGGTCGATCTGATCGCCGAAATGGCGGTCTATAATCCCTTCGACTTCTTCATCGAGGATTACGCCCAGACCTTCCCCTTTGCTTATGCGGACTCGCTCGCCAAGGATATTTCGGCCTATGTCGGCGCCGAGCCGGCCGGGCCGCTGCTGCAAAAATACCTCGATACGATCCCGCGCGAAAACTGCGGCACGGTCGATTTCCTGGTCTGGCTGAACCAGGACCTGCACAAGAAGACGACCTATGTCGTGCGCATGGAGCCCGGCGTGCAGACGCCGGAGGAGACGCTCAAACTCGCCTCGGGCTCATGCCGCGACACCGGCTGGCTGCTGGTCCAGGTCCTGCGCCATCTCGGCTTCGCCGCGCGTTTCGTCTCCGGCTATCTGATCCAGTTGCGCGCGGACGTGAAATCGCTCGACGGCCCTCCGGGAACGGAACACGATTTCACCGATCTCCACGCCTGGGCCGAGGTCTATCTTCCCGGCGCCGGCTGGGTCGGCCTCGACCCGACCTCCGGCCTGTTCGCGGGCGAAGGCCATCTGCCGCTCGCCGCCACGCCGCATTATTCGTCCGCCTCGCCGATCGAAGGCTCGTTCACCGGCGACGCCCGCGCCGATTTCGGCTTCGAGATGACGGTCGAACGGCTGGACGAGAAGCCGCGCGTGACCGCGCCTTTCTCGGACGAGGCCTGGCGGGCGCTCGACGCCCTGGGGAAAAAAGTGGACGCCGAACTGCGCGCGCAGGACGTGCGCCTGACCATGGGCGGCGAGCCGACCTTCGTCTCGATCGACGATTACCAGGCGGCGGAATGGAACACCGAGGCCGTCGGCCCGACCAAACGGGCTTTGGCCGACGACCTCACGCGGCGCTTGCGCGAAAAGTTCGCGCCCAATGGTTTTCTCCATTACGGCCAGGGCAAATGGTATCCGGGCGAAAGCCTGCCGCGCTGGACCTTTTCGATCTATTGGCGCAAGGACGGCGAGCCGATCTGGCGCGACGTCAATCTGATCGCGCGCGAAAATTCCGAAAAGCCCACGACGCCGGAACAGGCGCGTCTGTTCTGCGCTGCCGTCGCCGAAAAGCTGATGATTCCGGAAGATTACGTCGTGCCGGCCTATGAGGATCCGGCGCTATGGATTTTGAAAGAATCCGAGCTGCCGTTCAATGTCACGCCCGGCGACAGCAAGCTCGCCGAGCCGGAGGAGCGGACCCGTTTCGCGCGCGTGTTCAGCCGGGGCCTGAACGTCCCGACCGGCTTCGTCCTGCCGGTGCAGCGCTGGAACGCCGAGACCCGGACCCGCGGCTGGATCAGCCAGAAATGGCCGTTGCGGCGCGGCGCCATCTTTCTCACCCCCGGCGATTCGCCGGTCGGCTTCCGCCTGCCGCTCAAGTCGCTGCCCTATGCGCCGCCGAGCGCCTATCCCTTCCTCGTGCAGCAGGACCCGACCGAAGCGCGTCCGCCGCTGCCCAAGGCCGAGGCCATCGCGCAGAAATACCGCCGCGCCGAGGTCACGCCCGACCCGCAGGTCCAGGGCCAGCAAGTTCTCGACACCTCGTCGGAAGTGCGCACCGCGCTCAGCGTCGAGCCGCGCAACGGGCGGCTGCACGTCTTCATGCCGCCGGTCGCTGTTCTGGAAGATTATCTGGAGCTGCTGGCGGCGGTCGAGACGACCGCCGGGGATCTCGACCTTCCGGTTCATATCGAGGGCTATCCGCCGCCGCCCGACTGGCGTTTGCAGGTGATCCGCGTCGCGCCCGATCCCGGCGTGATCGAGGTCAACGTCCATCCTTCCGACAATTGGGACGAACTGGTCGAGATCAGCACGACGCTCTACGAGCAGGCGCGGCTGTCGCGGCTCGGCACGGAAAAATTCATGGTCGACGGGCGCCATGTCGGCTCCGGCGGCGGCAATCACGTCGTCATCGGCGGCGCCACGCCCAGCGATTCGCCTTTTCTGCGCCGGCCCGACCTGCTGAAAAGCCTGATCGTCTATTGGCAGCGCCACCCGTCGCTGTCCTATCTCTTTTCCGGCCTGTTCATCGGCCCGACCTCGCAGTCGCCGCGCATCGACGAGGCGCGTCACGACGCGCTCTACGAGATGGAGATCGCGCTCGCCAACACGCCCGGGCCCGGCCAGGATTATACGCCGCCCTGGCTGGTCGACCGGCTCTATCGCAATCTTCTGACCGACGTGACTGGCAACACCCATCGCGCCGAAATCTGCATCGACAAGCTTTATTCGCCGTCCGGCTCGACCGGGCGGCTCGGCCTGGTCGAATTCCGCTCGTTCGAAATGCCGCCCGACGCCCGCATGTCGCTGTCGCAGCAGCTTCTGCTGCGCGCTCTGGTGGCGTGGTTCTGGCGCGAGCCGCAGGAGGGCCAGCTGGCGCGCTGGGGCACGAGCCTGCACGACCGCTTCATGCTGCCGCATTATGTCTGGGAAGATTTTCTCGGCGTACTCGAAGATTTGCGTCGCGCCGGCTATGATTTCGACCGGGAATGGTATCGCGCGCAATATGAATTCCGCTTCCCCTTCTATGGCCAGGTCGAACATTCCGGCGTGAAGCTCGAAATCCGGCAGGCGCTGGAGCCGTGGCATGTCATGGGCGAGGAAGGCGCGACCGGCGGCACGGTGCGCTATGTCGATTCCTCGGTCGAGCGCCTGCAGGTTCGCGTCGAAGGCTTCAACGAAGCCCGCCATGTCGTGACCTGCAACACCCGCATCTTGCCGCTGAACTCCACCGGCAGACGCGGCGAGGCGGTGGCGGGCGTGCGCTTCAAGGCCTGGCAGCCCGATTCCGGCTATCACCCGAACATCCAGCCCCATGTCCCGCTGACTTTCGACATCGTCGACAAATGGAGCGACAGGTCGCTGGGCGGCTGCGTCTATCATGCGACCCATCCCGGCGGGCGCCATTACGAGACCTTCCCGGTCAACAGCTACGAAGCCGAAGCCCGCCGCCTCGCCCGTTTCCAGGACCACGGCCACACGCCGGGCCGCATCCGCCCGCCGGCGCAGGAGGCGACCGGCGACTTCCCGACCACGCTGGACTTGCGCCGGCCGATCGGCGTGTGACATCTGCCGCGCTGACGAAAAGCGCTTGTGATTTCAACGAGAAAATGGTCGGAGTGGCGGGATTCGAACCCACGACCCCTAGTCCCCCAGACTAGTGCGCTAACCGGACTGCGCTACACTCCGACTGCCCGCCTTATAGAGAAGGCTTCTGGGGCTGGCAACGCCGCACCGGCAAAAAAAACGGCGCGGCGCCGTCAGCTCCGCCGCGCGGCTTCGAGGATGCGCGCGCCCTCGGCCAGTTCGGCCAGAATGGCTTCCATGCGATGGCGGTCCTGGGGCGAAAGACGGGTCGCGACCGCGAATTCGGCGTCGCCGGCGAATTCCTCGGCCAATTCCGCTGGCGTGGGCTCCACCTCCGGCGCGTGATCGGCGCTGTCCGACGGGGGCGGCGGCAAGCCGCGCCCGCCGGCCCGCGACGCCGCGATCAGCGCCTTTGCGCCCTGCTCTTTCAGCAGGCGCTGGACGCCGCGTATCGTATAGCCCTCGCTATAGAGCAGGATTCGGATCGCGGCGACGAGCCGCACGTCCTCGGGCCGGTAATAGCGCCGGCCGCCGGCGCGCTTGACCGGGCGGATCTGATTGAACTTGGTTTCCCAGAAGCGGAGGACGTGCTGGGGAAGATCCAGCTCCTCCGCGACTTCGCCGATGGTGCGAAAGGCGTCCTGCGTCTTGTCCATCGCCGGCTCCGGCAGAGCGACGGCCCGTTCGAGCCGGGCCTCATTCCTCGTTTATGCGATCGCGCATGATATGGGAAGCCTTGAACACCAGCACCTTGCGCGGCGAGATTTTCGCCTCCACGCCCGTCTTGGGGTTGCGTCCGACGCGTTCCCGCTTGGACCGTTGGATGAAGGCGCCGAAACCCGAGAGCTTCACATTTTCTCCGCGCAGCACCGCGTCGCTGATCTCGTCGATCACCATTTCCACCAGTTGCGCGGATTCGAGACGCGACAAGCCGATGCGGCGGAACAGGGCGTCCGCCAGTTCGGAGCGGGTCACAGTGTGCTTGCGAAGCTCAAGCCCACCGCGTTCCGCGGCAAGCAGAGGAGTCTCAATCGCTTTCGCCTGCAAAATTTCTGTCGCCATTGAACAAGCCCCCGGAAAAGTTCGCTTGCCGATCCCCAGCCGCCCGGGCCAAGGGCATACGGAAGACAATATAGCCTGATAAGTCAAGGTTTTCTAACGGAAATTCCGGAATTGCGGATATTACGGATATGCCGCGCCCCTCTTGCGGCCTGCGAGACGGCCTTCACCACCTGATCAATGCCGCGCCCCAGGTGAAGCCGCCGCCGATCGCCTCGATCATGACCAGGTCGCCGGGCTTGATTCGTCCGTCCTCGCAGGCCGCGCTGAGTGCAAGCGGAATCGAGGCCGCCGAGGTGTTGCCATGCAATTGCACCGTCTTCACCACTTTTTGCAGCGGGATCCCGAGCTTGTGCGCCGAGGCGTCGATGATCCGCTGGTTGGCCTGATGGGGCACGAACCAATCGAGGTCTTCCGCAGTCAGCCCGGCGTCGGCGAAGGAATCGACCATGACATCGGTGACATGACCGACGGCGAAGCGGAAAACCTCCTTGCCTTCCATGCGCACGCAACCGGCGGTCCCGGTGGTCGAGGGGCCGCCATCGACATAGAGTTTCGACTTGTACCGCCCGTCCGAGCGCAGCCTTGCAGCGAGGACGCCGCGATCCGCATTGGTCCCCTCGCCTTGCTGGGCCTCCAGCACCATCGCGCCGGCGCCGTCGCCAAACAGCACGCAGGTGGTGCGGTCATGCCAGTCGAGGATACGCGAAAA
Organism: uncultured Pseudomonadota bacterium; assembly: GCA_963703385.1. GTDB lineage: Bacteria > Pseudomonadota > Alphaproteobacteria > Rhizobiales > Beijerinckiaceae > Rhodoblastus. Next base: position 641,527 of record OY969816.1, on the reverse strand, counting down.
GGTTTCCGAGCCGATCACCAGGGCGCGCTTGTGCGAACCGGAGGTCAGGAACTTGTCGGCGGTCGCGACCGCGAAGACGAAACCGGCGCAGACCGCCTGGAGATCAAAGGCGACGCCGCCGTGAACGCCCAGTTCCGCCTGGATCATGGTCGCGGCTGAGGGAAAGGTCAGGTCGGGCGTCGAGGTGGCGCAGATGATGAGGTCGATGTCCTCGGGCGCGCAGCCGGCGTGGGCCATGGCAGCGCGCGCAGCCTCGGCGCCGAGGCTCGCCGTGGTTTCGCCCTCGCCCGCGATATAGCGCTGGGTGATCCCGGTGCGCTGGACGATCCATGCGTCCGAGGTGTCGACCTCGCTTTCCAGCTCCCGGTTCGTCACACAGCGGCGCGGCAGCGCCGAGCCGACGCCTATCACCACCGAGCGCAGTTTTTTTGTCTGTTGCGTCAACTGGGGGTTTCCAATCCTGGTCTCAAGCCGCGTCGGGCGGCGGCGCGTCCGCTCGATCCGCCCGCGAAACGCCCTCCAGCGCGGCGGCGTGTTCGTTGGCGAGCGTCATCATGTCGCGGATTTTTTCCAATAATCCGTGGCGGACCATGTTGGAGCCGAGCTCGATCGCGCCGGAAAAGCCATCGGCGTCCACGCCGCCATGCGCCTTGATCACCACGCCGTCCAGGCCGAGAAACACCGCGCCGCTGGCTTCGCGCGGCGACAATTTCGCCTTCAGGTCCTCGAAGGCCTCCCGCGCCAGGAAGGCGCCGAGCTTGTTCTTCAAATTGCTGGTCAAAGACTGTTTGAGATAGGCGCGGATCTGCTTCGCGGTGCCCTCGGCGGTCTTGAGCGCGATATTGCCCGAAAAACCTTCGGTCACCACGACGTCGACCGTGCCGCGCCCGATGTCGTCGCCCTCGACGAATCCGCGATAGTCGAGCAGCGGCGAGTCGATCCCCTGCAACAGGCGGGAGGCGGCCTTGACCTCCTCGATTCCCTTGACCTCCTCGACCCCGACGTTGAGCAGGCCGACCGTCGGCCGCTCGACCTCGAACAGGCTGCGCGCCATGGCCGCGCCCATGATGGCGAGATCGACATAATGCTGGGCGTCGGCGCCGATGGTCGCGCCGACGTCGAGAACGACGGAGCTGCCGCGCAGGGTCGGCCAGATCGCGGCGAGCGCGGGGCGGTCGATCTGGGCCATGGTGCGCAGGCAGATCTTCGACATGGCCATGAGCGCGCCGGTGTTGCCGGCCGAGACCGCGCAATCGGCGGCGCCGTCGCGCGCCGCCTCGATCGCCATCCACATCGAGGAATGGCGACGGGTCGTGCGCAAAGCCTGACTCGGCCTGTCCGCCATGCCGACGGCGACACTGGTGTGACGCAGCTCGGTCACTGCCTTCAGCCGGGGATGGGCGCGCAGCAAGGGCTCGATCTTCGCGACGTCGCCGAACATCAAAAAACGATCGCCGGGATTACGCTCAAGGAACATGGCGGCGCCCGGAACGACGACGGAGGGGCCGAAATCCCCGCCCATGGCGTCGAGCGAGATCCGCACAGGCTTTTCCATTTCCTTGTCAAACTCCGGTTCCGGCGGCCCTACAATTCGGTTCGAGCATGATTTTTTCGAAAAACCGGCTTTCACTTTCCGGGTTCATGTTCGAGCGGGCCGGACAATAGACGTTGCGCGGCGCTTGGCAAGCCCTCAGGCCTTGAAGGGCGGGCCTTTCATTCCTTTTTCAGCTTCGCCAAAGCGGCGAAGGGCGAGGGCGGCTCGCCGGCGTCCTCGATCATGGGATCGAAACGGGCGCCGGGCCCGCGCGGATAGGGATCAAGCCCGAGCGCGAGGTATTCCGCCGCGAGGGCGCCGAGGTCGATCCGGCCATTGATGATCGGGTCTGGCGGGTCGGGCTGCGCGGCGAGCGCCGCCGCTTTGTCCTGCGCCGCCTCGATCTCGGCCATGGCGCGGGCATAGGCCGCCTCGGCCTCGGCTTCCGGCGCGAATTCCACTTCGAACGGCTCCTCGACTTCGGCGTCGAACGGCTCCATCGTCACCACGCAGTTCTGGGTCGCCACCGCCCGCACCCGGCCCCTGACCAGCAGGCGGTCGCGCCCGCGCCGCGTGACCTCGGCTTCGACGCGCAGATCGCGGAGCGCGACCAGCCCGTCCTGTTGGGCGAGCGCCGCGCATTCCGCCGCGCTCGCTTGCCAATCGAGGCGCAGCCCCTTTTCGCCGACGGTCTCGACGGCGATCGGCCGGGAAAAAGGCGGCGGCCCCGCCGGAATACAGGCTTCTGTCATGGCTTCCCCCTCTTCAGTCTGTGGTCTCTGGTCTCAGGTCGCCTGGCGTCAGGGCGCCGGAAAAGGCGCCTCGCCCCGCAGGAAAACCTCAAGCGGCGTTTCGTCAAGCAGGGCCTTGGCGCGCAGAAAATAAGCGGCGAGCGGCGCGCCGTCGCCCTGGCCGGCGAGGACATTGCGCGCCAAAGCCCCGGCCAGCGCCGCCTCGCCCTCGGCGCAAGCCTGCCAATAGGCCGCGCCCCTTCCCATGAAGGCGCGGGCGAGCTTTTTCATTTTCTTGGGCACGCCGACATCCGATATGCCGATCTCGCGAAAGGCGTCGTCGAGACCTGAGAAAATGGCGTCGGACAGGGACTGCGCGAGCTCCCGCCCCGGCTCGGGCAGGAGACTCAAACGCCGCAGAACCAGCCCCGCGTTGACGGTGAGGATTTCGAAACGTCCCTCGAACGTGTCGGCGACGCCATAGGGCGGCATGAAAAAGGCCGGAAGGCGCGATTGGGCGACGATCGCCCGGTGCAGGCCTGCGATCTGATCCGCCAGCGGATTTTTACGGAATAGACCGAAAATCATGCTGCCCCTTCGCGCGAGAATTGGTCGGCGTCGAGCCCCATCCGGAGCCGAGGCCTTGCTTTTGCCTTCAGCGGGGGGTAGGCGTGTGCGCGGCTGGATGCAAGGGCAAAAATTGCGGGAGCGGTTGGCGTACGCCAGAGCAACCGCCAGAAAACTCCGGAAGCTTTTGGCGCCTGCCAGAGCGGCCGTTACAGACTACGCGAGCGGTTGGCGTATGCCAGAGCGACCGTCACAGACTACGCGAGCGGTTGGCATATGCCAGAGCGACCGTCACAGACTACGCGAGCGGTTGGCGTATGCCAGAGCGACCGTCATCATAGATCACGACAGATGGAGATTGCGAATGCGGGCGAAGATTGATGGGCGGAGGGGACGGGTTCAGCCGCGCCGGGCGCTTGCCGGCAGTCTCCTCGCTCTCGCCGTCGCCCTGCCCGTCGCCGCGCTTTCGGGCTGCTCCACGCTCGACGAGAACACCATTCATCGGGGCTATGTCTTCGACGACCAGACCATCGCCCAGCTTCGTCCCGGCATGCCCGCCGAACAGGTCCTGGTTCTGCTCGGGTCTCCGTCCACCACCTCCACGGTCGGCATGGAAGCCTGGTACTATATCAGCCAGAAGGTCGAGCGGATGATTCCGGCGATGCCGGCGAAGATCACCAAACAGCGCGTGTTCGCGGTCTATTTCGACAGCGCCAAGAAGGTCGCCCGCACCGCCAATTACGGGCTGGAGGACGGCCGCGTGGTCGATTTCACCACCCACAAGACCGTCACCGGCGGTGGCGAGAACCGCCTGCTCCAGACCCTGCTCCAGCAGGTGGGCAAGTACAAGTACCAGTTCTGACCATCGGACCCGCCGCCGCGTCTCTTCGGTTGCCTGACGATCCGGCTTCGCCATAAACTCGCCGCCATAGCCCTCACCAGGGCGGGAGGCCTTTTTGCCCATGGATCCCTATGTAACGCTGGGAGTCGAGAAATCCGCCTCCCAGGATGAAATCCGGAAGGCCTACCGGCGGCTTGCCAAGAAGCTGCATCCTGACCTCAATCCCGGGAACAAGAAGGCCGAGGAGCAGTTCAAGGAAGTCACCGCCGCTTACGACCTTTTGGGCGACGCGGAAAAGCGCGCCCGTTTCGATCGCGGCGAAATCGACGCTTCGGGCGCGGAGCGGCCGGCCCATCGCTATTATCGCGATTTCTCCGAGGGCGCCTCACCCTATTCAAGCGACGCGGGCTACGAGGATTTCGGCGACGCCGACGAGATTCTCTCGCAGATTTTCAGCCGTGGAGGACGGGCGCGGGCGCATATGCGCGGCGCCGACATTCGCTACCGCCTCGAACTGGATTTTCTGGAGGCGATCAACGGCGGCGAACGGCAGGTCGTGCTCCCGGACGGCTCCGCGCTCGACGTCAGGATCCCGGCTGGAACCCGCGAAGGCCAGGTTCTGCGGCTGCGCGGCAAGGGCCGCCCCGGCCTGGGCGACGGGCCTCCCGGCGACGCCCTGATCGAGATCGAGGTCCGGCCCCACCGCATTTTCACCCGCAGGGGCGACGACATCCATCTCGACCTGCCGATCTCGCTGCGCGAAGCCGTTCTCGGCGGGGAGGTCGTCGCGCCGACCCCGACCGGCAAGGTCATGATGAAAGTCCCGAAATGGACCAACACCAACGCCGTGCTGCGCTTGAAAGGCAAAGGCGCCCGGCGTCTCGACGGAACCAGCGGCGACGAATTCGTCACCCTGAAGATCATGCTGCCGGAAAAGCCCGATCCGGAGCTTGAGAAATTCGTCGCCGACTGGCGCGGAGAATATAGCCCCCGCCAAGCCACGGAGAGCTGACGATGCAAAGCCGCACTTTCATTCTTCATGCGCGCATCGACGCGGAAGAGCTGGAAAAATGGTGCGCGGAGGGCTGGCTGCTGCCGTGCGACACCGAGTCGGGGCGCGAATTCTCTGACCTCGACCTTGCCCGGGCGCATTTCATCCGCGATCTGCAGAATCTTGGCGTCAATTACGAGGGCATCCCCATCGTCCTCGACCTTGTCGACCAGGTTCACGGCTTGCGGCGCGTCGCGCGCGACCTGCTGGACACGGTCAAGGCGCTGCAACAGCAACGCGGCGCGAAATGATTCGATAGGCCGGCCCCGGCGCCTTGAAAAAAGAAACCCCGCGGAGGCGATCCGCGGGGTCTTTTTCCGGAGGCGCTCGCTCTGGCGTGCGCCAACCGCTCGCGAAGTTCGCTGGCGCTCGCTCTGGCTTGCGCCAACCGCTCGCGAAGTTCGCTGGCGCTCGCTCTGGCTTGCGCCAACCGCTCGCGCGATTGGCGCGCTTTCACCCGCCCTCTCGAACGGGCGACCCGGGCGTCACATCCCCTTATGGGCGAGGACGGCGAGCAGGAGCAGCGCGACGATATTGGTGATCTTGATCGCCGGGTTCACGGCCGGGCCGGCGGTGTCCTTGTAGGGGTCGCCGACGGTGTCGCCGGTCACCGAGGCCTTGTGGGCCTCGCTGCCCTTGAAATGCTTCACGCCGTCCTTGTCGATGAAGCCGTCCTCGAAGCTCTTCTTGGCGTTGTCCCAGGCGCCGCCGCCCGAAGTCATCGAAATGGCGACGAACAGGCCGTTGACGATGACGCCCAGCAACGAGGCGCCGAGCGCAGCGAAGGCCGAGGCCTTGCTGCCGGAAATCAGCAGCACGCCGAAATAGACCACCAGCGGCGCCAGAACCGGCAGCAGCGAGGGGATGATCATCTCGCGAATCGCCGCCTTGGTCAGCATGTCCACCGCGCGGCCATAGTCCGGACGGGTCGTGCCTTCCATGATGCCGGGCATTTCCTTGAACTGGCGACGGACTTCCTGCACCACCGAGCCCGCCGCGCGGCCGACCGCGGTCATCGCGATGCCGCCGAACAGATAGGGGATCAGGCCGCCGAAGATCAGGCCCGCCACGACATAGGGATTGGAGAGGTCGAAGTTGACGTTGCCGACATCCTTGAAATAGGGCAGGCCCTGGTGGATGAAGTCGCGCAGGTCATTGGTATAGGCCGCGAACAGCACCAGCGCGCCGAGACCCGCCGAGCCGATGGCGTAACCCTTGGTGACCGCCTTGGTGGTGTTGCCGACCGCGTCGAGCGCGTCGGTGGACTGGCGGACTTCCTTGGGCAATCCAGCCATTTCCGCTATGCCGCCGGCGTTGTCGGTGACCGGGCCGAAGGCGTCGAGCGCGACGATCATGCCGGCGAGGCCGAGCATGGTGGTGACCGCGATCGCCGTGCCGAACAGGCCGGCGAGCTGGTAGGTCGAGATGATGCCGGCGATGATCACCAGGGCCGGGAGCGCCGTCGATTCGAGCGACACCGCGAGGCCCTGGATGACATTGGTGCCATGGCCGGTGACCGAGGACTGGGCGATTGACACCACCGGACGCTTGCCGGTGCCGGTGTAATATTCGGTGATCACGACGATGGCGCCGGTCACCGCGAGGCCGACCAGTCCGCAAAGGAAGAGATTGGCGCCGGTGACGGCGTGGCCGGCGACTTCTCCGATCGAGCCCCAGCCGATGATCGTGTGGGTCGCGATTGCAAGACCGACGACCGACAGCGCGCCGGTGGCGATCAGACCCTTGTAAAGCGCGCCCATGATCGAATTATTGGCGCCGAGCTTGACGAATTGCGTGCCGACGATCGACGTGACGATGCAGGCCGCGCAGATCGCCAGAGGATAAAGCATGGCGGCGCCGAGCGCGCCGGAGCCTTTGAAGAAGATCGCCGCCAGAACCATGGTCGCGACCACGGTCACCACGTAGGTTTCGAACAAGTCGGCCGCCATGCCCGCACAGTCGCCGACATTGTCGCCGACATTGTCCGCGATGGTCGCCGGATTGCGTGGGTCGTCCTCCGGGATGCCCGCCTCGACCTTGCCGACAAGGTCGGCGCCGACGTCCGCGCCCTTGGTGAAGATGCCGCCGCCGAGACGCGCGAAGATCGAGATCAGCGAGGCGCCGAAGCCGAGCGCCACCAGCGAGTCGATCACCTCGCGATTATTGACCGAGAGGCCCATCGGCCCGGTGAGGACCCAGAAATAGACCGTCACGCCGAGCAAAGCGAGGCCCGCGACCAGCAGGCCGGTGACCGCGCCCGACTTGAAGGCGATATCGAGGCCGCCCGCCAGCGACTTGGTCGCGGCCTGGGCGGTGCGCACATTGGCGCGGACCGAAACGTTCATGCCGATGAAACCGGCGGAGCCGGAAAGGATCGCGCCGATCAGGAAGCCGATCGCCGGCTTCACGCCGAGCAGCACGACGATCACAAAGAAAATGACGACGCCGACGAGGCCGATGGTGGTATATTGCCGGCGCAGATAGGCCTGCGCGCCTTCCGCAACCGCCGCCGAGATTTCCTGCATCCGGGCCGAGCCCGCGTCCGCCGCCATCACCGACTTGACCGTGACGACGCCATAGACGACGGACAGAAGCCCGCACAGAATGATAAGCCAAATCGCCATACTTTCCGCCCCTTCTTCACAATCCATGGCAAACTGACGCCCCCTTCCGGGCGGGGTCATTGTCCGGGATCAAATTTTTGTGAGCCGCAATCTTCCACAAAGACGCGCCCACCGCAATGGTGCGCAATGTCTCACCTGCTGAAAAAAGAGCGCGCCCCATCCGAAGAAATGCAGGCGAATCAAAAATGGCTGAAGCGGTCGCGCCCGAAAAAGGCCGGCGCGCCGTTCGAACCGAGGATCGATTCCTCTCGCGCGATCCGGCCGATCCTGGCGACAGCGACGCCCGCCGCTTCGGCGCTGGCTTCGAATTCTCCTGCCTGGTCCGGCGCCACAGCGCAGAGAATCTCGTAATCGTCGCCGCCGGTCAGCACCGCATCGAACAAAGTCGGATCGGCGGAAAGCGCGGCCCCGGCGGCGGGCGAGAGCGGAACCTGGCCCAGGCGCAATTCAACCGCGGCGGCGCTGGCCCGCCCCAGCGCGCGGGCGTCGCCGATCAACCCGTCGGACACGTCCATGGCGGCGCTGGCGCATTTTTGCAACGCCGGGATCAGCGGCAGACGGGACTGAGGACGCCAGTAGCGCTGGAGCAGAAAGTCATCGGCCCAACCGGGCGCCGCCCGCCCCTCGACCTGCGCGCGGCGCTGGATCAGGCCCAGGGCGGCGTCGCCGACGGTCCCGCTAATATACAGGAGATCGCCCGGCCGCGCCCCCGCGCGGCGAATCATGCGCCCATGCGGAACGGCGCCGATGGCGGTGATCGACAAGCTCAAACACCCCGGCGTCGAAACCGTGTCGCCGCCATACAGGGCGATTCCGGCCGCCTTGGCCGCCGCGCCGAGGCCCTTGGCGAAATCGTCGAGCCAGGGCTCCGTCCAGTCGGGCGGCAAGGCCAGGGTCAGTAGGAATCCGAGCGGCTCGGCGCCCTTGGCGGCGAGATCGGAGAGATTGACGCCCAAAGCCTTGGCGGCGACGAAGTCCGGCGGGTCCTGGGCGAAAAAATGCCGGCCGGCGACGAGAGCGTCGGCGGTCAGCACGAGATCGCAGCCCGGCGGCGGCGCCAGCAGCGCCGCGTCATCGCCAAGCCCCAAGCCTTCCGGCCCGGCGAGCGGCGCAAAATAACGGGCGATGAGATCGACTTCGTTCATTTGTCGTCCTGCGCGACGGCCCCGGCGGGTCAGGCCGAAAATTCCTCCGCGCGGACTTTTCGCGCCAAGGCGTCGAGGACGGCGTTGATCATGCCCAACTCGTCGCGGTCGAAAAAGGCGCCGGCGACATCGACATATTCCTTGATCGCCACCCGCGCCGGAATGTCGGCGCGGCGCAGCAATTCGAAGGCGCCGGCGCGCAGAATGGCGCGCATGAGAGCCTCGACCCGGCGCAAGGGCCAGCCGTCGGTAAGGGTGCGGTCCACGGCGCGGTCGATTTCGACCTGATTTTCCACCACACCGCCGACGATCGAGCGAAAAAAGGCGATTTCGGCCGGCTTGTACTGGTCGCCTTCGACCTCGCGGCCGATCCACCAGGTTTCGAATTCGGCGAAAATATCGTTCAGCCCCTTCTGGGCAATCTCCATCTGGTAAAGCGCCTGGACCGCCGCCAGCCGCGCGGCGGATCGATTCTCGGCCGCCATCAGCGCGATCCCTGCTTCAGGCGCCACATGGCGAGGGCGGCGCGGGCGGCGTCGCCGCCCTTGTCGAGTTTTTTAGGGTCTGCGCGCGCAACGGCCTGCTGTTCGTTCTCGGTGGTCACAATGCCGTTGCCGAGCGGGATTTTTCGCGCGACCGCGAGGTCCATCAGGGCGCGGGCGCTTTCGCCGGCGACGATCTCGAAATGATAGGTCGCGCCGCGCACCACGCAGCCGAGCGTCACCACGCCGTCATAAGGCGCGCCGGCCTTTTCGGCGGCGTCGAGCAGGATCGCGACGGCGGCCGGAATCTCCAGCGCGCCCGGCGCGCGCGCAACCGTCCAGCGCGCTTCGGCCTCTGCAAGCGTTCTGGTCGCGCCCTCGAGCAGCAGGGCGCCGATGGCGTCGTAGAACCGCGCTTCGACGATGAGAAAATGCGTTCCCGGGGCGGAAATCCGCGCTTCGGGCGCTCGACTTGGCTCGGCCATTTGGCTTCCTGTGCTCTACTCGACTCGCCGGAAAGGCGAGTTGAGTAGTACGAGCGCCGCCGCGGCGCAACAGGAAACCGCGCCGCGCGCCACGGCGGGCGGATGACGCTTGCCTGGGCCGAAACGCCGGATCGGCTTAATGTCTGGCGCCGCCCGTGATGGCGCGATAGACCACCAGCACCAGCACGGCGCCGCCCACCGCGATCAAGAGGCTGTAGAGATTGAGGCCGGTGACGCCGCCCATGCCCAGCTGGTGGCGACATAACCGCCGACCACCGCGCCGACGACGCCGAGCACGATGTCCATCAGCATGCCCTGGCCCGTTTTGTTGACCAGCTTGCTGCCGATGAAACCAGCGATCAAGCCCAAGACGATCCAGCTCAGAATGCCCATGACCTGTCTCCCCGAACGGAGGCCGCGATGTCCTTGCGCGCCCGGAACGGGCGCCTGCGCCGCTCAGTTGAGCGCAAACTATGCTTCAATAAAAGAGAAATTCGTCACTTGCGCGAAAGTTTCAGGAAAGTCAGACTGCCGGCGCCGTCGGAGGTGACGGAGCGCCTCTTTCGAGGAGGAAAGACATGGGTCTACTCGACGACGCCGTCAGCGAAGCCAATAATGCGGTTCCCGGCGGCGATTTCACCAAGCCCCTGATGATCGCGGCGGGCGCCTTGCTGCTCGGCCATTTTTTTGGCGGACAAAGCAGCGCGCCCGCGGCGCCGGCGCCGGAAGCTCCCGCACAGCCGCCAACTTCGGGCGGCGGCGGTCTGCTCGGCCAGCTCGGCGGCATGCTCGGAGGCCTCGTCAACAGCCAGCTCGGCGGCGCCTTGGCCGGGGCGGCGGCGGGAACGGCCGTTTCCGGCGGCCTCGATTCGCTGGTGAACCAGTTCAGAAACGCCGGCCTCGGCCAGCAGGCGGAGTCGTGGGTCGGCAATGGTCCGAACCACGCCATCACCGCCGATCAGATCAATTCGGTCATCGGTCAGGGCAAGATCGCGGAAATCGCCCAGCAGGCCGGCATCGACCCGGCGCAGATGTCCCAGCTTCTCGCCCAGGCCCTGCCTCATCTGATCGACAAGCTGACCCCCGGCGGCCAGATCCCGAGCGCCTGAGCGCCCGCCCCCCAAACATGCCCGGCCCTGCGCCGGGCATGCCAAATCTTCTGGCGTTCCGTGTCCCTTTTCAGGCCCGAGCATGCTGTCGCGGGCGAATTTTTCGGCCAATCAATTCGAGCCGGCGGACATATCGAAGCCGCGCGAGAGCATATTTCCGAAAAGTTGATAGACTTTTCGGATCAGAATATGCGGCAAAACAACCAAATAGCCGAGCGCGTTCGACTCTATGATTTGCGAACGCGCTCGTCTTATGAATTTTTGGGCCGCCGCCCGACTTATCGGCGCACTCCCCGCGCGCTGGGCCTGACAGTTGATGTCCCGCCACCCCGATGAGCGGAAGGATGCGGCTTTTTGCCCCAAGTCGCTGTGTCCGCAAGTCGCTGTTGACTTTCGTATTTACGAATATCTATATATATATAGATAACGGCGGCGGGCAGCGCGTCGATGGCTGACGTAGGACCGCTCAAGGAGAATTGTCGATGCTTGGTTGGTTCGGATGGGGTGGAGATCACAAGACCTACACCGCCGGCGAATTGCGCGACTTTATGCGCGAACACAAGAAATCCGTTGTCCTGATCGATGTGCGCGAACAAAACGAGTGGGCCGGCGGGCATATTCCCGGAGCCGTTCACGCGCCGCTGTCGCGCTTCGCCGCCATGATGGCCGAAATGCCCAAGGACAAGAAACTGGTTTTCTATTGCCAGACCGGCATGCGCTCCCGCACCGCCCTGACCTACGCCAAGAAGGTTGGTTTGCAGGCGGATGGCCATCTCGGCGGCGGCATTTCCGAATGGCGCCGGCACGAATTCCCGCTCAAGCGGTGAGCGGCCAATAGCTCACGCCAATAGTGGCGCGGATCAACCAAGCGAGGCCTTGACGATGACAATCAATGAAGCGGTGCGCGCGCTGGCGGGAGCGATGGTGCTTCTCTCGGTCGTGCTGGTCTATTTCGTGTCCCCCTGGTTCCTGCTGTTCACCGCCTTCATCGGCGTCAATCTGATGCAGTCGGCCTTCACCGGCTTTTGTCCGCCGTCCTTCGTTTTCAAGAAGCTCGGGCTGAAGGAAAGCCGATAAGAGGCCGCCGGCCGGCTGTTCGGCTTCGCGGCGCCGTGCGAAAAATGAGGCGCTTTGAAAAAGGCGCCGGCGCCCCTATCTAGGGGCCATGCGCGTTTCCGATCTCGATATTCTCATCATCCCCGGTCTCGGCGGCTCTGGTCCCAACCATTGGCAGAGCCGCTGGGCGCAAAAACTCTCCACCGCCCGCATCGTCGAGCAGGAGGACTGGCTGAAACCGGCGCGCGACGCCTGGGTCGCCATGATTCTTCGCGAAATCGACGCCTGCGCGCGTCCGGTGGCGCTGGTCGGCCATAGTCTCGGCTCGATCGCCGCCGCCAGCGCTATTGCCGAAAGCCCGGCGCGCGAAAAAATCGTCGCCGCTTTTCTCGTCGCGCCGCCGGACCCCGATGCGAAGGGCCTGCCGCCAGGACTGATCGATCCGGCCTTCAAGGAAAAAGCGCCGCAAGCCGAGCTTGGGGCGCCGGGAGTGATCGTCGCAAGCCGCAACGACGCTTATGCCGGTTACGCTTTTTCGCAAAATCTCGCCCGCCTGTGGGGGCTCGATTTGGCGGATGCGGGCGAGTCCGGCCATATCAACGCCGAAAGCGGCCACGGCCCGTGGCCCGAGGGCTTGATGCGCCTCGCCGGGCTTTTCTCGCGTCTGTCGCCCTGACCTTTATGCCGCGCCGGGTCAGCTTCCGCCCGACGCGGCTTCAGCCAACATCGTCAATTGGCGCGACGCTGGGTGATCGCCTTGGCCGCGATCAAGGACAGCGGAATGCCGACGACGAAGCCGGCGATCGCCGCGATCAAAATATATTTAGGCGCCTCGAATTGCATCGACGGGATCATCAGGACGATCATGATGAAAATGCCCGCCAGGGTAGCGCCCCCCACAACCCAAAGAAGTGCCGCAACTTTGGCCATCATCGCCTCCTGAAAAGCCTACGGCGCTGCGGTCCTATTGCCGTAGGCCTCTTGTCTCACTTTCCCCGATTGATGCGAAGGCGTCAATGCCGCCGGCCCCGCGTCAATGGAGACCCACAACTTCGCCCGGAGACGGAAATCGGTCTTTGACTCAAATCAATCGTGCTCGGATTGCGGCGTTTGGACGCATAACAAAAAGGGCCGCGCGCCGTGCGCCCGCCTCTGGCGCGATTGTCGCCGGATCCATATGATCACGGGGTCAACGCCGGAAGCGAGGGCGTCCATGCAGCAGCAAATGGTGACGACGGGACTGGACCTGCCCGGCTATCGCGTGGTCCGAAATATCGGCGTCGTGCGTGGCATTGTGGTGCGGTCACGCTCCATCGTCGGCAATTTCGCCGGCGTGGTGCAAACGCTGTTCGGCGGCAATATCACCGTCTGTACCAATCTGTGCGAGCGGGCCCGCACCGAATCGTACCGGATGATGTGCGAACACGCCGACGCCAATGGCGCCAACGCCATTGTCATGATGCGTTATGACGCCAACGAGATCATGAACGGCGTCACCGAAGTCATCTGTTACGGGACCGCCGTCGTGGCCGAGGCGGAACGGCCATGAACTGGACCCTTGGCGCAGTTTTCGCGCTTTTTCTCGCCGGCGCCGCGGCGGCGCTGGCGCAGCTCTGGCTCCGGGTCTGGGACCCCGAGACCTTCATCAAGCTGATGATCACCGATGGCGTGATTCTCGTGGTGGTCGTCGCCTGGGGCGTGATCCAGCGCGAGAGGCGCGAGACGGCGCGCCTGCGCGACAAGGACCGGATCGGATAATAGGCATAGAGGGCGATCCTGTCGGATCGCACCCCTGCCACACCACCCGGCATGCGGGTCCGCACCGGGCGGTTCGAGGGATTGAGGTTAGGAGAGACGGGGCATCCCCAGCTTGTCCAACCATTGCAGAGTCAGCACGGCGTTAAGGAGGAGCCCACTGTTGCGCCACCAGCGGCGGCTGTTTGCCGCGATTGTTCGCGCCACGTTGGGTTTGGCTCCGAGCGCCAGCAGTTCTCGGTGCATGGTCTTGCCGCGTTTCCACTGCTTAAGCTGGATGGCCCGCAGCCGGTGGCGCATCCATTGATCCAGTTTTAGCCAGACCTTCGGTGTTTGCGCCAATCGGAAGTAAGCCTTCCATCCCAGGACGTAAGTCCGTAAGCGGTCCACCACATCCTGCATGCCGCGCCCGCCTGAGCGGCGGGTGAGTTGCCGGATGCGTTGTTTGAACGTCGCCATCGGCTTGGCGGCGACCCCTCGCTTGACCGCGCCCCCTGGGGCCGTCCAGAAGCTGTAGCCTAGGAACTTGCGGCCAAACACGCTCGCCACCGCGCTTTTGGCTTCGTTGACCGTGAGACGCAGTGCGCCATACAGCCGTCGAAGCAGCGCCATCACCCGTTCGCCCGCTTTCCGGCTACGAACATAGACGTTCGCGTCGTCGGCATAGCGCACGAAGTAATGGCCTCGACGCTCCAACTCCTTGTCCACCTCATCGAGCAGGACATTCGCCAGCAGCGGCGAGAGCGGCCCTCCTTGCGGAGTTCCTTTCGCGCGCTCCAGGATCACGCCATCCGCCATGATCCCGCTGTGCAAGTAGACCCGGACCAACCGGATGACACCGGCGTCCACGATCCGCTTTCGCAGGCGGTCGATGAGGATGTCGTGATTGACCCGATCGAAGAATTTCTCCAGGTCCACATCCACCACGATTCGCCGGCCCGATTGCACGTATGATTGCGCCGCGAGTACGGCGTCATGCGCGCTTCGACCAGGACGGAAACCGTAGCTGTGTTTGCTGAAGCTTGGGTCAAGGATGGGTTGCAGGACTTGTAGCAACGCCTGCTGGATCAGCCGATCCGTCACCGTCGGGATGCCAAGCTCACGCTCGCCGCCATCAGGTTTCGGGATCGTCACCCGTCGCACCGGCATCGGCCGGTACCTGCCTGACAACAATTGTTCGCGGATCGTGGGCCATGCGGCGCGCAGATATTCGGCGGTCTGGTCGATATTCAGACCGTCAACACCGGCCGCCCCTTTGTTGGACCGCACCCGTTTCCAAGCCTGTTGCAGGTTCTCCCGCGTCAGAGCCGCTTGTAGCAGCCCCGACCCTGTGTCGCCCGTCTCATGTCGCGGGCCGAGCACTTCATCGCTGTTCGAGTTCGCGCGCGGCTTCACCGCCCGCTGTCCCGGACCGCCCTGTTTGCACAGGCATCTGATGCAATGTGCTCCGCATCGACACGGCGTCGAACACTTTCCCTCGTTCGGCCCTTCGCCAGCGGTCTCCCACCAACTACTACGACCTCTGCTGACTTCTCGCTCCGGCTCGACACCGTCGCCCTTTCAGGCGTGAGGCGAGACCTCCCCAGGTAAGAGCGCATTCCTTCACTGCGCGACCGCCGGATTTACGCCGCTTCCCTTTGATCACGAGAGCTTCGCGGTTTCATGCCCGCTCGCCCTGGTCGGCAGCGCCTTCTATCCGGTTCTTGTTCATCGGCCCGCAGCTTCGATCCACGCTTCCTCCCCACGGTCGGTCACCCTTCCGCAGTTGCGCTTCACTTCGTTTGCCGTGACCAGCTTACGGTGGGACTTCCACCCACAAGAATGCGCCCATGCTGGGCGCACACGAAAAAGGCCGCCCGAAGGCGGCCTTTCGATCTCTTGGACGCGCGAACCGGCGTTTGCGGCCCGCAGGCTGAAAAATCACCGCGAATAGAATTCGATGACCAGATTCGGCTCCATCTGAACCGGATAGGGCACTTCGCTCGGCAGCGGGATGCGGGTCAGCTTGGCCGTCATCTTGGAATGATCGACCTCGTAATATTCCGGCACGTCACGCTCGGACAGGCCAACCGATTCGAGCACTATGACCAGCTGGCGCGAGGCTTCCTTGACCTCGACCACGTCGCCCGGCTTGACCAGATAGGAGGCGATGTTGACCCGGCGGCCGTTGACCTTGACATGGCCATGATTGACGAACTGGCGCGCGGCGAAAACCGTCGCGACGAATTTGGCGCGATAGACGATGGCGTCGAGGCGGCGCTCCAGCAGGCCGATCATGTTGTCGCCCGAGTCGCCGCGCATGCGGATCGCTTCGGCGTAATATTTGCGGAACTGCTTTTCGGAAATATTGCCGTAATAGCCTTTCAGCTTCTGCTTGGCCTTGAGCTGGGTGCCGAAATCGGACAGCTTGCCCTTGCGGCGCTGGCCGTGCTGGCCCGGGCCATATTCACGACGGTTGACCGGGCTCTTGGGGCGGCCCCAGATGTTCTGGCCCATGCGGCGGTCGATTTTATACTTGGCTTCGGAACGCTTGGTCATATTGTCCTCGACATGGTGCGGCATGAGGACAACCCGGCGGCGCCGCGAAACCGCAGCGCGCAAAAGCGTCCCCCCGCCGCGCGGGTGGAACGCGCCCTCCTCTATCTGCATTTTTTTGCGCATATTCTGATCGAAAAAGTCTGCAACTTTTTCGGAATATGCACGCAGATCGACAGACGGCTCACTTCACAAAGGAGCGGTCACGGGTGCGAACAAAGTCTCGCGCCCGCAAAACGGGCGCGAAAGAAGGCGCATCCCTACAGGCGCAGAC
The DNA here is from genome assembly GCA_963703385.1 of uncultured Pseudomonadota bacterium. Lineage (GTDB taxonomy): Bacteria > Pseudomonadota > Alphaproteobacteria > Rhizobiales > Beijerinckiaceae > Rhodoblastus. The sequence continues at coordinate 625,338 of OY969816.1, read as the reverse complement.
AATCCGCGTCAAGGCCTCAGGCGGCTCGGTTTGCGCTTAACGCTTCATTCAGCTTAAAAGCGTGATCTGGTTTTGGGAGCCTCAGCCTTCGCTGCAATGAATCGCGCGCCAAAAATTCTCGTCTTCGATTCCGGCCTCGGCGGGCTCACTGTGTTCCGCGCGCTCGCCGCGCAGCGCCCGGACGCGGATTATGTCTATGCCGCTGACGATCTTGGCTTTCCCTATGGCTCGAAATCCGAGGAGGAGGTCAAGGCTCTGGTTCTCGCCGCTCTCGAAGGGCTGATCGCCGGACATGCGCCCGATGGCGTGGTCATCGCCTGCAACACCGCCTCGACCCTGGTCCTGCCGCTGCTGCGGGCGCGCTGGCCCAAGATTCCCTTTGTCGGCACGGTCCCGGCGATCAAGCCGGCGGCGGAAGGATCGCGCTCGCGGCTCGTTTCGGTCCTGGCCACGCCCGGCACGGTGGCGCGCGACTATACCCGCGACCTGATCGAGCAATTCGCCGGCGATTGCCAGGTGACTTTGGTCGGCTCGACCAATCTCGCCGGCCTCGCCGAAGCGTTCATGCAGGGCGAAGGCGTCGCGGACGCGGCGATCGCGCGCGAAATCGCGCCCTGTTTTGTCGAGCGGGACGGCCGGCGCAGCGATTCGATCGTGCTGGCCTGCACCCATTATCCGCTGCTGCTCGATTTTTTTGGCCGGCTCGCGCCCTGGCCGGTCCGCTGGATCGACCCAGCCCCGGCCATCGCGCGGCGCGCCGACCATGTCCTCTCGGAGCGCTTCCCGACGCACGCCGTGCGCGACGCCGCCTTCGCCTTCGTCTTCACCAGCGGCGCGGCGCCTGCCCCGCGCCTCTTGAAGACCATCGAGGTTCTGCGGGAAAAGATCGCGCGCGAAGGCCTGTCGCGCGCCTTGGCGTGAGGCTCAGCCGAACCTACTGCTCTTCGCAAACCGCTTGGGCGGTCGGCGGCCGGCACGGCAAGGAGCGCAGCCGCGGCCCCGGCGCAGGCAGTTTGTCGAGCTCATTCAGGAACTGATCGTAACCATCAGAATTAATAACGAAACGTCGTTCATCCAGCAGTACATCCATCGCCTGCCGGCGGGCGCATTCGATGATGAATTCGGCGCCCGTCTCGCCGAGAACCGCGGCTGCGTCGTCAATGAGCTGTCTGGTTTTCGCCTCGATCCGAAGATTGATGCCGCCTTCGGAATTGGTCGCGGACGCGCGCTCCGTGATTGCCGCGGAAGCGGCCACAGCGATTTGCGGCGAGGAACGACTGGTTTTGGACATGGTCTCAAAATGCGCCGATGTATATGCAATGCCGATACGCGCGAGGCGATCCAGACGTTCTTGAATTCACACTTGCCTGCCTCACCCACTCACGAAAACCTGTTCGCCTTCGGAAACCCCTTGGGCGGCAGGCGGCCGGCGTCGGCGCGGTGGCCGAGCCATTCGGTCAGGGCCTGAGCTGCGACATTGAAGACGCGTCCGGCCGGATCGATCCAGCTCAGGCCTTCACCGAGCGTAAAAGTCTTGATGTCGGACAGGCCGCCGTCCTTGTAGCGCTGGATGCGCACGCCCTTGCCGCGGGTCATTTCCGGCAGTTCCGACAGCGGGAAGCACAAGAGTTTCCGGTTCTCGCCGATCGCGGCGACATGATCGCCCTCGACCGGGACGATGAACCGCGCCTTGGCCGGCGCGTCCACGCCCAAAAACATCTTGCCCTTGCGGGTGTTGCCGATCATGTCGTCCTGGCTCGCCAGGAAGCCGCGTCCGTCGCTTGAGGCGACGATCATGGTCGTCCTCGGCGCATAGGCGAAAACTGCCGCGACATCAACATTGTCGTCGATATCGGCGAGCAGGCGGATCGGTTCGCCGGCGCCGCGCCCGCCCGGCAGTTTCGACGCATCAAGGGTGAAAATCTTGCCGTCGGTGGCAAGCACCAGGATTTTCGAGGTCGTCTCGGCGAAGAAGGACAGGCGCAAAGAATTGTCGCCCTTGAACTGCAGGCTGGAAAGGTCCGCGACCTGGCCTTTCAGCGCGCGAATCCAGCCTTTTTGGCTGACGACGACGGTGACCGGCTCGCGCTCGACCAGAACATCGGCGAGATCGAAATTTTCCGCGCCCCGGGGCGGCGCCTCGAATGTGGTCCGGCGCTTGCCCAGCGCCGTCATCAGGCCCCATTTCTTCTTGATCTCGCGGATTTCCCAGGTGATCGTCTTCCACTGGTTCGATTCGCTGCCGAGCAAGGCCTCGATATCGGCCTTTTCCTGCAACAGTTCGGCGTGTTCGTTGCGCAGCTCCATTTCCTCCAGCCGGCGCAAGGAGCGCAGGCGGGTGTCGAGGATGTAATTGGCCTGGTTGTCGGTGAGCGCGAAGGTGGTTTTCAGCTTTTCCTTGGGTTCGTCCTCCTCGCGGATGATGCGGATCACCTCGTCGAGATTGAGGAAGGCGACGATCATGCCGGCCAAAACTTCGAGCCGGCGCTCGATCTCGAACAGTCGATAGCGCGAGCGGCGGATCAGCACATTGCGGCGATGGTCGAGCCATTGCCGCAGGGCCTCGGGCAGGGAAAGCACGCGCGGAACCACGCCATCGACCAGAACATTCATGTTCATGGCGAAGCGGCTTTCCAGCTCGCTCATGCGGAACAGGCTTTCCATCATCACGCCCGCGTCCACATTCCGCGCCCTCGGCTCCAGCACGATGCGCACGTCTTCCGCCGATTCGTCGCGCACATCGGCGAGCAGCGGCAGTTTCTTCTCGTTGACCAGTTCGGCCAGCTTCTCGATCAGCCGCGATTTCTGCACGCCATAGGGAATTTCCGTAACGACGGCGGTCCACACACCTCGCGCGGACTCTTCCTTCACCCAGCGGGCGCGGATGCGGAAGGAGCCGCGCCCGGTGCGATAGGTTTCGGCGATGGTTTCGCGCGTATCGACGATCACGCCGCCGGTCGGGAAATCCGGCCCCGGCACGAAGGTCATGAGCTGGTCGGAATCGGCTTGTCGATTGGCGATGAGATAGAGCGCGGCGTCGCAAAGCTCGGCGACATTATGGGGCGGGATCGAGGTCGCCATGCCGACCGCGATGCCCTGCGCGCCATTGGCGAGCAGGTTGGGGAAAGCGGCGGGCAGAACCACCGGCTCCTTGAGGTCCCCGGAATAATTTTCGCGAAAATCGATGGCGTCTTCGTCGATGCCTTCGAGAAGAGCCCGCGCGACCTCGGTCATGCGCGCTTCGGTATAGCGGTAGGCGGCGGCGCCGTCGCCGTCGATATTGCCGAAATTGCCCTGCCCGTCCACCAGCGGATAGCGCGAGGAGAAATCCTGCGCGAGGCGCACCAGGGCGTCATAGATCGCCTGGTCGCCATGGGGATGGAACGAGCCCATCACGTCGCCGACGATTTTCGCGCATTTCTTGAACGGCGCGCCGGGATCGAGCCGCAAGATGTGCATGCCGTAGAGGATGCGGCGATGGACGGGCTTGAGCCCGTCGCGCGCGTCCGGCAGCGCCCGGCCCATGATGGTCGACAGCGCATAGGCGAGATAGCGCTCTTCCAGCGCGTCGCGCAGATTGATCGGCTGGTTGTTCTCGCCGGGCGGCGGCACATGCGGTTTGGCCATGGGTCAAGCCATAGAGCAGCCGCGCCGCCGGTTCAAGTTCGCGATTTGTACCGAAATTTTTTAACCAAAAATGTGGCCTTTTGGCACTAGCATGGCCGCGGCGTGGGGGGTAGAACACAGACAAATTTTCACCCCGGTGGAACCGCAATCTCTCTGAACTGTTTTGATTTCGACTGCTCAAGGCCCGATCGCGAAAGACTATTCGTCACATCGCGAGGTTTTGGCGTCGGGATCGATGACTGAGGAAGTCATGAAATCGTCAATTCATCTGATGCCCGCATTGTTTTTGCTGGCGCTTCTTGGATTTTTCGCCCTCGCCACTCTTTCGCCGGTGGGTCAGGTGATGGCGGAGGGCGGGTCGCAGGACTTCAGCGCCACCGATCAAGCCGACGCCACCCAACGCCAGCAATGCGAAGATCGCGAGGTCGAGGCCGACGAAGGCTATGGCGTGTCGCACAAGGAGACCCGGCGGGAGTGCCATTGAGCCACGCAATTTTTGGTTGAACCAGCGGCCGCTGCGGGCCGCTTTTTTCTTGGACCCTCAGAACCGCGCGATGAAGGCGGCGCGCGACTCCGGCGCGGTCAGGCCGCGCGGGGCGAAAACGTCGCGGGTCAGGAAAAATCCGGTGAGCCGAAAACCCTCGCACAAGCTTTCACGCTCGACCGGGGCGCCGGGCGCCTCGCGTAAAAAAGCCGGCAGCGGCAGCAGTTTTGCCGCCCAGGGCGCGCCGGCTTCGCGGCTCACCGCGCGGCCCGATTTCGGCGAGACATAGATCAGCTCGTCGCGCGCGCCGGTCGCCGCGCATTGCTCGAGGTCGAGCCCGAAACCGAGTTCGGCGAGCAGCGCCAGTTCGAAATGAACGAAAAGCGCCGGCGCCAGCGGCGTGGCGAGATGTTCGAGCACAACCTGGGCGCGGTCGTAAAGGCCGGGATGGGGATCGCGCTCGGGCAGAAGCCGCAATAGCGCGCCGAGCCAGTTGACGCCATGCAGCCCTTGCGGATTCGACAGCAGCAGATCGGTGCGCAGAACCGCCGCGTCGACCGTGTAAACCCCGAGGTGCTCTTCCAGCCGCGCCCGCCAAAAAACCTCGACCTCGTTGCCGGGCTGGAGCACCGGCTGCATGGTTTTCGAGCGCCCGCCGCGGACCACGCCGAGATGGCGGCCATGGGCGCGCGTCATCAGCTCCAGAATGACGCTGGTCTCGCCATGTTTCTTGCACCCGAGGATCAGGCCGCGCTCCGACCATTCCATGGCCGCAGGCTCCTCAGTTTTTCGGGAACTCCAGCCCCATCTCGCGATAACGCTCCGGGTCGTCGCCCCAATTCTCGCGCACTTTGACGAACAGGAACAGGTGGATGTTCTGTTCCGCCGCCTCGATGATTTCCTTGCGCGCCGCCTGGCCGATCGCCTTGATGGTACGCCCGCCCTCGCCGATCACGATTTTTTTCTGGCCGTCGCGTGTCACGAAAATCGTTTGTTCAACCCGCGCGGACCCGTCCTTCTGGTCCGTCCACATGGTGGTCTCGACCGTCGACTGGTAGGGCAATTCGTCGTGCAGGCGCTCGAACAGCTTTTCGCGGGTGATTTCGGCGGCGAGCGCCCGCAGGGGCGCGTCGGAAATCTGATCCTCGGGATAGAGCCAGGGGCCGGCCGGCATGTAGCCCGCGAGCTTTTGGCGGAATTTCTCGACGCCATGGCCTTTCAGCGCCGAGATCATGAACGTGTCGGCGAAGGGAACGCGCGCATTGAGGTCGGCGGCGAGACCGAGCAGCTTTTCATGCTCGATCGTGTCGATCTTGTTGAGGACCAAAATTGGTTGTCCTTTGAGTTGCGACAATTTGCCCAGAATCGCCTCGACTTCCTCGTCCACGCCCTTGCGCGCGTCCACCAGCAGGCAGACCACATCGGCGTCGCCCGCCCCGCCCCAGGCGGAAGTGACCATGGCGCGGTCGAGCCGGCGTTTCGGGGCGAAAATGCCGGGCGTATCGACGAAGATGATCTGCGCCGCGCCTTCGAGCGCAATGCCGCGCACCAGGGCGCGGGTGGTCTGCACCTTGCGCGAGACGATCGAGACTTTGGCGCCGACCAGCTGGTTGAGCAGGGTGGACTTGCCGGCGTTGGGCGCGCCGATCAGGGCGGCGAAGCCGCAACGCGAGGGAGTTTCGGCTTCGCTCACGCGCTTTCCTTCCATACGCCCTCGCGGGTCAGGAATTTTTGGGCGCTGGCCTGTTCGGCGAAGCGTTTGGACGAGCCCTGCGCCGCGACCGGCTCGAAACCGCTGACCGAAACCTCGATGATGAACAAAGGCGCATGGTCCGGCCCGATCCGCCCGGACTGGCGATAGCACGGCGGCGGCAGGCCGCGCGCCTGCGCCCATTCCTGCAAGGCGGTCTTCGGGTCGCACAACGGCCGCGCGGGATTGAGCATTTTTTCGTGAAAAAAGCGCCGCACCGTCTCGCGCGCCGCCGCAAAACCGGCGTCGAGGAAAATCGCGGCGAGAATCGACTCGCAGCAATCGCCGAGGATCGCGGCCTTGGCCGCGCCGCCCGTCTGCGCCTCGCCCTCGCCCAGCCGCAAAACTTCGCCGACGCCCCAGTCGCGCGCGACCTCGGCGCAGGTCTCCTTGCGCACCAGATCGGCGAGCCGGCGCGACAACTCGCCCTCCTCGGCGTGCGGGAATTGCTCAAAAAGCATTTCGGACACGGCGAGACCAAGGACGCGATCGCCCAGAAACTCAAGCCGCTGATAGGAGTTGACCCTTCTTTGCGCCGCGGCCGCCGCCAAGGCGCTGACATGGGTGAGCGCGCGCGCCAGCAGCGCCGGATCGGCAAAAAAATGACCGATGCGCTCCTGCAAGCCGGCGAGCGCGTCCCGATCCGGCTCCCGTACCGGCTTTGCCTTCATCGGACCACTTTGAAGAGACGATTGATGCGCAGGGTCCAGGGCCAGCGCCAGAATTCCCAGGCGGGCGCCCCGTCGCCGACCGAGAAGAAGATCAGTTCCGCCCTGCCCTCGATATTTTCGACGGGCACGTAGCCGACGCCGCCCTGGTCCTGCGGCACCCGGGAATCCGTCGAATTGTCGCGATTGTCGCCCATCATGAAATAATGATTCGGCGGCACCAGGAACGGGCCGGCGTTGTCATTGAAACCCTCGTCGCCCTGGATTTCGATGATCCTATGCGCAACCCCGTTGGGCAGGGTTTCCGTGTAGGTCGGGACAGGGCCGTAATGGCCGTAAAGGTCGTCGGTCTCGACTTGCTTGATCGGCTCGCGCGGAACTTCCTGGTCGTTGATATAGAGCCGGCCTTTCTTCATCTCGATCTTGTCGCCCGGCAGGCCGATCACGCGCTTGATGTAGTCGGTCTCGTTGTCGCGCGGCAGCTTGAACACCACGATGTCGCCGCGATGTGGCGGCGAGGCGAAGACGCGGCCCTGGAACGGCGGAAAGCCGAAGGGGAAGGAATAACGCGAATAGCCGTAACTGTATTTCGAGACGAAGAGATAATCGCCGATGTCCAGCGTCGGGATCATCGAGCCCGAGGGAATGTTGAAAGGCTGGAACAGGAAGGTGCGCACGACAAGAGCGATCGCCAGCGCCTGCAGGATCACGATGATCGTTTCGCCGAGTCCGCCTTCTGATTTCCGGGCGGCGGGCGTTCTGTCGCTCATGGATTCACTCATCTCTGGTTCCGTTATCGAGCGCTGGTTTTCGGCGTTTTCTCAGCGTCGCGCAAGGCCGCCGCACGATTCGACAGCGAAATTTTGGCCGTCTGGAGAGCAGGCGACGCCTGCCGCTCCTTCGCCTTCGCCTCATCCCACAAAGCGTCCATTTCGGCCAGCGGGACTTCGCCGAGTTTCCGCCCCTGACGCTCCAACGCCTGTTCTATATGGAGGAAGCGGCGCTCGAATTTGGCGTTGCAGCCGCGCAGGGCGGTGTCGGGATCGGTCTTGGCGTGGCGCGCGAGATTGGCGACCGCGAAAAGAACGTCGCCGATTTCGTCGGCGACATGGGCCATGTCGTCGCGGTCGAGCGCCTCCTCGACCTCGTCGCATTCCTCGCGGATTTTCGCCAGCACCAGCCGTGCGTCGTTCCAGTCGAAACCGACCTTCGAGGCCTTTTCCTGCAATTTGACGGCGCGGGTCAGGGCCGGCAGCGCCACGGGAACGTCGGCGAGATGGCCGTTGCGCGCCTGCTCGGTGAGGCCCGCCGCGCGGCGCGCCGCCGCCTTTTCCGCCTTTTCCTGCGCCTTGATCTCAGCCCAGGCGCCCTCGACCGCTTCGGGCGTGCGCTGCGACGGCTCCCCGAACACGTGAGGATGCCGGCGGATCATCTTGGCGGTGACGGCTTCGACCACCCCGCCGAAATCGAACAATCCGCTTTCGCGCGCCATTTGCGCGTGGAACACCACCTGCAGCAGCAGGTCGCCGAGTTCGTCGCGCAGGTCCAGAAAATCCTCCCGCTCGATGGCGTCCACCACCTCGCAGGCTTCCTCGATCGCATAGGGCGCGATGCTCTTGAAGTCCTGGGCCAGATCCCAGGCGCAGCCGGTTTTCGGCGTGCGCAGGGCGGCCATGATTTCGAGAAGACGCTCGATGTCGCGCGAAGGCTTCATATCAAGTTCCCAAATGAAAAGAGCAGGGCTTTGGCCCTGCTCTAAACGATTCTTCTATCCGATGCGCGCCAAAACTCAGGCGAGCGCGATGGCGACCGCCTCGCGGCCCTTCTGGGTGTCCACGACCTTCATGGTCACGGGCTGGCCCTCGGGAAGCGCGGAAATCCCGGCCTTGCCGAGGATCGAAATATGGACGAACACGTCCTTGCCGCCGTCATTGGCCTGGACGAAGCCAAAGCCCTTGGCCCCGTCGAACCATTTGACCGCGCCCTGCAACTCGACCGCATTGCTGATGTCGGGCTGGCGGCGCGCCGGGGGCGGCCGCGACGCATCGAACGAGCGCTGCGGCGCGCGCTCGGCGGCGCCGGCGGTGTCCACTTCCAGGACCCGGGTCACCTGCTGGCCCTTGACGCCGTTGGCGACCAGAACCTTCAGCTTGGCGCCCGGAGGAACGCTGTCATAGCCGGCCGATTGCAGCGCGCCGACATGAAGGAACGCGTCGCCGCCGGCGTTCGCGAGCTCCACGAAGCCGAAGCCCTTGTCGCCCTTGAACCATTTCACGACCGCATCGACCGCATTGGCGGCGCTGGCGCCCGTAGCCGGGGGGGGCATGAACTCTCCCCCGAAACCGCCGCCCATGGGCGGGCGGTCGAAGGAGCGGGGTTGGCGAAACTGGCGCGGATTGTCGTAAGGAGAGGGCCCGTCGTCATCAAAACCGCGCTTACGGGGTCCTCGAAAATCTTTACCTTTGCTCATGTCCGCCTTTAGTTCTCCGCCAATTTCAACTCCGCCGCCGGCCCAAGAGTGGAGCCGGGCGACGCCATGCTTCCGAGACAGCCGCAATTGACCGCCCGGAATCGCCAGCCGATGGTGTTCGAGTTTTCTGTCCAAAGCCCGCGCGATTACCTTTTAGCAGCAAAGGTCCCCGTCTGGCTAGATTGATTCCTTCGCAAAAATGCGCCTCGACTGATAAAAATGGCGGCGTCCGCGCGCGCTCGCGACGCCCCGGCTCCATCGGACGGGAAATATTGCGCCGGGATCACAATTTCGTGAAACTCCCGCCGCCCGGTTCGCCGACGCTTGCGAGGCGGACGAATCGCCCGGTTCCGGCCAAAAAAACGCAACTGGCGATATCCCTTTCGCCGCCGGGCGCTCGGACCGGCGCAAAATCGCGGGATGCGCTGCGGGCGCAAGCAACAGTTCATTATAGTAGAATAAAATTTCCGTGACGGCGGGTATAATTCGCCTTTCGCTTTGGTTTGGTCGATGGGCTGTTGGTCCGACGCCCTCGTGCTTCGATTTCTGAGGGGCGCGGCTCCGGTTGTGCAGCCCGCGCTTTCCCTGCCCTTCTCGGCGTCAGGGGTCAGTTCACGCTTCGCGGCGCGGGTCAGTTCACGCTTCGCGCCACCGACGGATTGATGCGCTCAAAGGATTTCGCCCAGGGCGCGGATTTTTCGGTGATCAATTTGCGGCCGCGCACCAGCTGCGCCGGGTCGGCGACGAGGCGCGCGATTTCTGACGCCGGACGCGGCTTGCTGAAGAGATAGCCCTGGGCCTCGTCCGCCCCGTTGGCGCGCAGGATTTCGAACTGCTCCATGGTTTCGACGCCTTCGACCAGCATGTCGATGCCGAGCTCCGACACGATCGCCTTCACCGCCTTGATGATCGCGAGCGAGGTCCCGTTCTTGCTCATGTCGCGAACGAAGCTCTGGTCGATCTTGACCTTGTTGGGCCGGAAGCGGCTGAGATAACCGAGCGACGAATAGCCGGTGCCGAAGTCGTCGAGCGCCACGCGCACCCCCATGTCGCGCATTTCGTCGATGATCGCGAGCACGGAATCGGCGTCATGCATCAGCACCGATTCCGTGATTTCCATCTCCAGCCGCACCGAGGGAAATTTGGTCTCCTTGAGCACCCGTCGCACCATTTCGGCGACATTGCCTCGCGTAAACTGGATCGCCGAAAAATTGACCGCCAGCCTCACGTCGCGCGGCCAGGATGTGGCGTCGAGACAGGCCTGGCGCAGCACCCATTCCCCGAGCTGGACGACGACGCCGGAATCTTCCGCGATTTCCATGAATTCGCCCGGCGAGACCATGCCGCGCGTGGGATGGCGCCAGCGCACCAGCGCCTCGCAGGCGGAAATGCGCCGGGTGGCGAGACTGACGATCGGCTGGTAATGGACTTCGAGTTCATTGCGGCCGATGCCGATGCGCAGATCGTGTTCGAGCTCCTGCTTGCGCAGCGCGTTGTCCGCCATGCTCTTGTCGAAGAAGCGATGCGCGCCGCGCCCCGCGTCCTTGATGGCGTAGAGCGCCATGTCGGCCGACTTCATCAGCTCGGCGGCGTTGGCGCCGTCGCGCGGCGCCATGGCGATGCCGATCGAGGCGCCAATGAGAAGTTTCGCGTTGTCGACGTGATAGGGCTCGCTCAGGGCTTCGACCGCCCGCGCCGCGAACAATCCCGCCTCATCGCGATCGCAGCGGCGCAGAACGACGAATTCGTCGCCGCCGAGCCGCGCCACCATGTCGCCTTCCCCCGCCATTTCCTGCATTCGTTTCGCGACCCTCTGCAGCAGCTTGTCGCCGGTCGGATGGCCGAGGGAATCATTGACATGTTTGAAACGGTCGAGATCAACCAGCATCACCGCGAAGGGCGGCCCGTCCTCGCCGATCGCCGCGGTCGCCCGCTCCAGTTGTTCGCGGAAACTGGCGCGGTTGGCGAGGCCGGTCAGATCGTCGATCCGGGCCAGGCGCTCGGCGCGACGCTCCGACTGGCGGCGCGCGGTGCAGTCCTCGATCAGCAGGGAGAAGCCGTCCGGGACCGGCTGGAAGGTGAATTCCATGCAGCGGTCGTCGACCAGATCGACGGCTTCGGTGAAGCGGGCGCGGCGGTGCGCCATGTGGCGCGCCGCCTCGCACAATATTTCGACGTTTTCCGCGAATTTCGGCCGGACGCCGAGTTTTTTGGCGAGCAGCTCCTCCGCCGCCAGCCCGCGCGCATGGTGGCCCGAGAGGCGGAACATGCGCAGGAACTGGCTGTTGCAGGAGATCAGACGGCCGGAGGCGTCGAACATGCCGACGCATTGGCTCATGCCGTTCAGCGCCGACGTGAACTGGCGCTCCGCCTCCAGCGCCTTGGCGTTCAGCCGGGCGCGCCGCCGTGTGGCGAGGAACAGGGAGAAGGCGACGCTGAACGCCGCCGCCAGCGCAACCGGCGCATGGCGGTCCCAGTTGACCGCGAGCCCGGCCGCGAACAGGCCGAAGGCGGCAAGCGCCTGAAGATCGACGATTTTCGCCGGCGCGCTGTCGCGCTCGGCGGTCAGGACGACATAACTGAATGTGGAGATCGCCGCCGCGATGCGGAACGAGTTCGGGCGCGCCCGATATCGCGGCGGCGAGCGTCACGAAGCCGAGCGCCGCCGCGACGGCGATCATCGCAACGCCTCGCGCGGCCGGCAGCGCGCCCGATCCCTCGCCCGACCTCGAACCCAGCGTTTCGACGGCGATCTTGGCCGCCGCCGCCACCATCAGGATCCAGGCCGCGACGCTGACGAGCGCGCCCAAATCGCCGCCAAGAAGCGCCCCTCCGAGCGTCAAGGCCGGCATGGCGTCCATGATCAGGCCGCCGTCGGCCAAGCCTCGCGCTTCCTCGCCGCCGCGCGCGACTGCCAGGGGTTCGGCGCTCCGGTGAGAGCGCGACGCGGCGGGAACTGTCGTCAACGCTGAACCTCGCACCGAACTTCGGCCTTGCGCCGCAATGGCCGCAAGCGCGCCGACCTTAACCGCGCGAGGTAAACAACAACTCAACCTGAAGTTGTCTTATCAGATAAAACACTTCTGGCGCGCATCCCGCTCAGGGCGCCGGAAAAAACCGGCGGCGATGCCGCCAGACGAAGGGAGAAGTTCAATCCACAACCGGGCTGCCGTCCTCGCGGACGACCTCGCCCGGGCTGGGATAGGTCATGGTCGGCTCCTCGACGCAGGAGGTCACGCGCTCGTTTTTCCAGGGCGACACGGCGCCCGGCTCGGCCAGCTTGAAAAAGCCGGTCCGCGCGGCGACGAGGTCGCGGGCGTCGGCCGGGTTCTGAGCTGTGGTCCAGACATGGGCCTTTTCGACCGAATATTTCCAGGACGGGTCGTCTCCGTCGATCGGCGACAGGCGATAAACCTTCATATTCACGCTCCCGTTTTGCCGGTTGAAAATGTTTCCGTGATCACGCCTTGGCCGATCGCAGCCGCAATTCCTCGCCGTCGAGCAGAAATCGGCCGTAGCCGCAATGGTGCAGGGTTTTCGCCCTTGCGCGCTCCGGATCGATCCAGGCCTTCACCGCCTCGACAATGAACAGGTTATAGCGCGCGACCAGGGCGCGATCCACCAGCTTGCATTCTATATTGACGATACATTGCGTGATCCGCGGCGCCGAGACCTCGTGGCCCGGCAAGGCCGTCAGGCCGAAACGCGCGAATTTATCAACCTCGCGGCCCGAGCAATTGCCGATGGCGACGACCGTCTCGGCAAGATCGGCGGGCGGTATCGCGATGACGCATTCGCCGGTTTTCTTCAGCGCCCCGTGGGAAAAATTGGCCTCGCTGACGACACAGGCGATCAGCGGCGGATCGAACTCCACCATCATGTGCCAGGACATGGTCATGACGTTGAAACGGCCGCCATCCGCCGTCGTCACCAGCACGACCGGGCCGGGTTCGAGTTTCTGATAGACCTTGTCGAGACTGAGGCTGCGCATGGACGAAATCTGCCTGCGCAACCGGCCGACCGCAAGGCGCCGCAACAAAATCCAAAGCGATTTGCGCTCGATTTGCGCTCTTTTCGCGCCCGCGCCATGATCGCCGCCCGATCCGCCGGGAATCGCCGCGTGAAAAAAGATAGACCCGCCTGTTTCGAGGTGTTCCCGGTTTTCCTGCGGCTGGGCCTGACCAGTTTCGGCGGCCCGGTGGCGCATCTGTCTTACTTTCGCGCCGAATTGGTCGAGCGCCGGAAATGGCTCGACGCAAAAGCCTATGCCGACATCGTCGCTCTGTGCCAGTTCCTCCCCGGTCCGGCGAGCAGCCAGGTCGGCATCGTGCTTGGCATGTCGCGCGCCGGTCTTTGCGGCGGCCTCGCCGCCTGGGCCGGGTTCTCCCTGCCTTCGGCGCTGGCGCTCATCCTCTTCGCCTATGGCCTCGGCCGGATCGGCGACATTTCCCACGTCGCCTGGCTGCACGGGCTGAAAATCGTCGCCGTCGCCGTGGTCGCCCAGGCCGTCTGGGGCATGGCGAAAAACCTTTGTCCCGACCGCGAGCGCGCGAGCCTCGCCGTCGCCGCCGCCGTCCTGACCCTGGCCTTTCCCTCGGCCGCCGGCCAGATCGGCGCGATCGCCGCCGGCGGTCTCATCGGCTGGCTTTTTCTTCCCGCGGCGGTGAACGGCGCGCACAGTCCCCTTCTCATTCCCATCAGCCGCGCCCATGCGGCCGCCGCCGCGGCGGCGTTCGCCCTGCTACTGATCGGTCTCCCCCTGGTGGCGGAAGCGACCTCAAGCCACGCGCTCGCCTTGTTCGCCAGTTTCTACCGCTCCGGCTCGCTGGTGTTCGGCGGCGGCCATGTCGTGCTGCCCTTGCTGCAACAGGCGGTGGTTCCGCGGGGCTGGATCGGCAATGACGCCTTTCTCGCCGGCTATGGCGCCGCGCAAGCGGTTCCGGGTCCGCTCTTCACCTTCGCCGCTTATCTGGGAGCCGCGATGAAGGACGCTCCCAACGGCTGGGCGGGGGGACTTCTATGTCTCGTCGCCATCTATCTGCCGTCGTTCCTGCTGCTGATCGCGGCTTTGCCTTTCTGGGACGCGTTGCGCCATCGCGCCGATGTGCAATCCGCGCTCAAGGGCGTCAACGCCGCCGTCGTCGGACTCCTGCTCGCGGCGCTCTACAATCCCGTCTGGACCAGCGCGATCTTTTCGCCGCGCGATTTCGCTTTGGCTGCAATGGCGCTTCTTTTGCTTGCGGCCTGGAAAGTCCCGCCCTGGGCCGTGGTGGTTCTGGGCGCCCTGGCCTCATCCGTCTGAAAATTCTCGGTTCCGACATGAATCTTCTCCATGGAATTTTCGGCGTCGCCGGTCTGCTCGCCCTCGCCGTTCTCTTCAGCGAGAACCGCCGCGCCATTCCGTGGCGGGTGGTCGTCGCCGGAACAGGCCTGCAAGTCGCGCTTGCCGTCCTGTTGCTGAAATTCCCGCCGGCCGGCGCCTTCATGGCGGCGCTCGCCGGCGCGGTGGGGGCGCTCGATCGCGCGACCGGGGCCGGAACCAGCTTCGTCTTCGGCTATCTCGGCGGCGCGCCTTTGCCTTTCGCGCCCAATGGTCAGGGCTCCAGCCTGGTGCTGGCCTTTCAGGTCTTCCCGCTCATCCTGGTCATCGGCGCGCTGTCCTCCCTGCTGTTCCATTGGGGGATCATGCAGAAAGTCGTCGCCGGCATGGCTTTCGTGCTCCGCCGCGCGGTCGGGGTCGGCGGCGCGCTCGGCGCCGGCGCGGCGGTGAATTTTTTCGTTGGCATGGTCGAATTGCCGATCCTGATCCGCCCCTATCTCGCGCAGATGCAGCGCGGCGAACTTTTTGCGCTGATGAGCGCCGGCATGGCGGGAATCGCCGGCTCGGTCATGGCGATCTACGGCCATATTCTCGGCGCGGTCATTCCTGAAGCTTTCCGGCATGTGCTGACCGCCGCCCTGATCTCGGCGCCCGCGGCGATCGCGGTCGCCGCCATTCTGGTTCCCTTCGCGCCGGGCGCAGAGGGCGACGCGCCGATCGTCATCGCGGACCCGCTGCGCAACGCCCTGGAGGCCCTGGCGCGCGGAACCAATGACGGCGTCGCGATATTGATCAATGTGCTGGCCCATCTGATCGTGCTGCTGGCGCTGGCGGCGCTGGTCAACGCCATGCTCGCCGCTTTGCCGGATTTTTTAGGCGCGCCGCTCAGCCTGCAACGGATTTTTTCGTGGATTTTCCGGCCGCTCGCTTTTCTCATCGGCATCGACGCGCCGGATCTCGACGCGGCGTCGCGGCTGCTCGGGGTGAAAACCACCCTCAACGAGTTCATCGCTTATGTCGACCTCGCCGCGACGCCGGCGAACGCGCTGAGCCCGCGCTCGCGCCTCATTCTCCTCTATGCTTTGTGCGGCTTCGCCAATTTCGGCTCCGTCGGCATTCTGGTCGGGGGCTTAAGCGCCATGGCGCCCGAACGCAAACATGACGTCATCGCCCTTGGCTTTCGCGCGCTTGCCGCCGGCACGCTGGCGTCGCTGATGGGCGGCGCCGTCATCGGCGCGCTCAACTGACGGCGGAGGTGCATGAAGTCGCGGCAACATACTGTTTTAAATCGATAAAAATTTTCACCTGTTGCATAAACGCAACGATGGGCCGGAAACCGGGGAAAGCGCGGCCGCCGGCTTGATCGCGCAGCCGCCGGAAAATAGCATCCCTTCGGACTCATGCCGTTTTCACGCCGAGCGCCGGCGCGCGACAAACCGCCCGAAACAGGATGTTTGATCGAACCACGACTGCGGCATGTCCCGGCCCGCGCGCCGAATGTTCGGCGCGCCGCCGTTCCGGCGGCGTGTCCGCATTTCCGCCCTGGTTCTGCTCGCGCCGCTCGCGGCTTGTTCGGTCGGCCCGAAATTCGTCGTCCCTGACGCGCCGCTGGGCCTCAAATGGCGCGAAGTCGCGCAGCCCCGCAGTGAAGACCAGCCGGGAGGACTATCGCAACTGGTGGACGGCGTTCCGCGATCCGACGCTCAACCGTCTGGTCGAAATCGCCTATGATCAGAACCTGACCTTGATGCAGGCAGGAACGCAGGTGCTCAAGGCGCGCGCGGTCCTGGGCCAGGCCATCGGCGAAGTCTATCCGCAGAGCCAGCAGCTCGACGGCTCGGCCGACTACATCAAGCTTCCGCGCACGGACGCCTCGACCAACCCCGGCAATGCGATCACCAACAATTTCTGGCGGGTCAATCTCGGCGGCCAGGCCGCCTGGGAGCTCGACCTGTGGGGCAAGTTCCGGCACGGGGTCGAATCCGCCGACGCCGCCTATCTCGCCTCGATCGCCACTTACGACGACGTTCTGGTCACCCTGATCGGCGACGTCGCCAATGATTACATCGCGACCCGGACCTTGCAGGCGCAGATCGCCATCGCGCGAGCCAATGTCGTCAAGCAGAGGGAGGCGCTGCAAATCGCGGAAAGCCGCTTCAAGGGCGGCGCGACCTCCGAACTCGACGTTTTCCAGGCCAGGAACGTCCTCGCCCAGACCGAGGCCGCGATCCCGAAATATGCCGCCCAGTTGCAGCAGCAGGAAAACGCCCTGCGCGTCCTGCTCGGCGAGCCGCCGGAAACGATCGACAATCTGCTCAATCGCTCGCGCGGAATTCCCGCGCCGCCCGCGACCGTCGCGGTCGGCGTGCCGGCCGATCTCCTGCGCCGCCGGCCCGACGTGCGCGCGGCGGAGCTGGCGGCGGTCGCGCAAGGAGCGCAGGTCGGCATGGCCGAGGCGGACCTTTATCCCGCCTTCACCTTGAGCGGCGCGTTCGGCACGGTCGCCGCCACCACCAATGGCAATAGTCTGAAGCCGCTGTTCACCCAGCCGAGCCTCACTTTCGCCTTCGGTCCGTCCTTCAGCTGGCCGATTCTGAACTACGGCCAGATCACCAACAATGTCCGCGCCCAGGACGCCGAATTGCAGGCGCAGCTGATCAATTACAAGAACACGGTGCTGACGGCGCAGCGCGAGGTCGAGGACGGGCTGAGCGGCTTCCTCCAGGGCCGCCGGCAGGTCGCTTATCTCAAGCAGAGCGTCTCGGCGGCCAACAGCGCCCTCAGTGTCGCGCTCAGCCAATATCAGCTCGGCACGCGCGACTTCACCACCGTGCTGACGGCCGAGCAGAATCTCTATCAGGCGCAGAACAATCTGGCCGCGGCCGAAGGCAATGTCTCGGTCAGCCTGACCATGGCCTATCGCGCGCTTGGCGGCGGCTGGCAAATCCGCTGGGGACGGGATTTCGTCCCGGATTCCGTCCGCGACGAGATGCGCGCCCGCACCAATTGGGGCGAACTTCTCCCGCCCGCCGGCCGGAAGCCGCCGGCGACGCCCGGGCTCCCCGGCCCGTCTGACCTCGGACCGACTTTGAGGCCGCCGCAATGGTGATCGCGATGAAAGAAATCTTCCGGTTTTCCGCGCGCCATGCGCTCCGGCCGCTTTGGTTCGCCGCCGTCCTCGCCCTGCTCGCCGCCGCGGCCGCGCCTTCGGCCTCGGCGCAGGCGCCGTCGGCGCCGCCGGCCATTCCGGTCATGGCGCCGAAAATCCAGAGCGTCAGCGACACGCTGGAGGTGGTCGGCAACGCCGCGGCGGTTAATCAGGTCAGCCTGGTCGCGCGCGTGCCCGGCTATCTGGAGCAGATTCATTTCGAGGACGGCGCCATCGTCGCCAAAGGCGACCTGCTCTTCACCATCCAGCAGGATCAGTACAAGGCCCAGCTTCAGCAGGCGCAGGCCCAGCTCGAAGCCGCGACGGTCGCCCGCGACCACGCCAAGCTGGAAGTCGTGCGCTACACGGCTCTGCTGAAGCAGCATGCGACCTCCCAGGTCGAGGTCGATCACTGGGTCTTCGAGCAGCAGACCGCCGAGGCCAATATCAAGGCGGCGCAGGCGCAGGTCGCGATCGCTCAGCTCAACCTGAGCTACACCGAGGTGCGCGCGCCCTTCGACGGCCAGATGGGCAAGCATCTGATCGATGTCGGCAATATGGTCGGCGCCAGCCCTCAGACCGCCGTTCTCGCCGAGATCACCCAGCTCAACCCGATTTATGTCGTCGCCAATATCAGCTCGCAGCAAGCGTTGCAGATTCGCGCCAATCTCGATCAGCGCCGGCTGACCCTGGCCGAACTGCATCAAATCCCGATCGAGGCCGCCTTGTCCGACGAGACCGGCTTTCCGCACAAGGGAAAGCTGGAATATGTCGCGCCGGCGATCGACCCGACCACCGGCACGCTCTATCTGCGTGGCCTTCTCCACAATCCGACGCGGACCTTGCTGCCGGGGATGTTCGTCAAGCTCCGCCTGCCGATGGGCAAGGTCCAGAAAAGCGCCCTTCTCGTCCCGCAGATGGCTGTGCAGGAGGATCAGGGCGGGCGCTATCTCATGATCGTCAACGACAGCAATGTCGTCGAGAAGCGTTATGTCCAGCTCGGCGAAACGGTCGGCTCGCTGCAGACGGTCGAGGGCGGCCTCAACCGCGCCGACCGTGTGGTGGTCGGCGAGCTCTGGCGCGCATCGCCCGGCATGACGGTCACCCCGAAAATGACGACCGAAACGCAATAATCCTTTGGGGCGCCCGCCCAAGCCGCAGCAGGAAAAAAGCCGATGATGTCCAAATTTTTCATCGAGCGTCCGGTTCTGGCCAATGTGCTGGCGATCGTGCTCGTCGTCATCGGCGCGGTGGCGCTCTACCGCCTGCCCGTCTCCGAATATCCCAACGTGGTCCCGCCGACGGTTCAGGTCACGGCGAGCTATCCCGGCGCCAGCGCCCAGACCGTGCTGAACACGATCGCGCTGCCGATCGAGAGCCAGGTCAATGGCGTCGACAACATGCTCTACATGGAGTCGACGAGCGCGCCGGACGGCACCTATATTCTGACCATCACCTTCGCCATCGGCACCGATCCGAACATCGACCAGGTTCTGGTGCAGAACCGCGTCCAGCTCGCTTTGGCCTCGCTGCCCGAACCGGTCCAGGCGCAGGGCGTCAACGTCCAGAAAAAGAACACCGCGATCCTGCAGATTCGTGACGCTGGATTCGCCCAACAACAAATATGACGCGCTTTTTCTGAGCAATTACGCGACGATCAACCTCGTCGACGCGCTCGCCCGTCTGCCCGGCGTCGGCAGCGTCAAAGTCTTCGGCGCCGGCAATTACGCCATGCGCATCTGGATGGACCCCGGCAAGCTGCAAAGCTTCGGACTCGATCCCAAGGATGTGATCCAGGCCGTCCGCCAGCAGAACCAGAACATCGCCGCCGGGCAGACCGGCATGCCGCCCGCGCCCAGGGACGTCCAGTTCCAATATACGATCGACGTCAAGTCGCGCCTCGACCAGCCCGAGGAGTTCGGCAATATCGTCATCAAGGACCAGACCGCCCAGGGCGGCCGGCTGATCCATCTCAGCGACGTCGCCCGGATCGAGCTCGGCTCGCAAACCTATTCCCAGGAATTCCGCCTGAACGGCAAGCCGGCGGCGGGCATCGCCGTCTATCAGACGCCGGATTCCAACTCGCTGCAGGTCGGCAAGGAAGTCAAAGCCTTGATGGACCAGATGGCCAAGCGCTTCCCCGAGGGGCTGCAATATTCCATTCCCTACGACACCACGATCTTCGTCCGGGACTTCGATCGCCGAAGTTTACCGGACGCTCTATGAGGCCGGCATTCTCGTCCTGATCGTGATCCTCGCTTTCTTGCAGAATTTCCGCGCCACGCTCGTGCCGGCGACGACGGTTCCGGTCACGATCATCGGGGCCTTCGCCGCGATGGCGGCGCTCGGCTTCACCGTCAACCTGTCGACCCTGTTCGGCATCGTCCTCGCCATCGGCATTGTCGTGGACGACGCCATCGTCATCGTCGAGGGCGTGACCAAATATATCGAACAGGGCATGCCCGGCGTCACGACGCCGCGATCAAGGCGATGGACGAATTGTTCGGCCCGATCATCGGCATCACGCTGGTGCTGATGTCGGTCTTCCTGCCCGCGGCCTTCGTGCCCGGCCTTACCGGCAACATGTTCGCGCAATTCGCGCTGGTGATCGCCGCCACCGCGCTGATTAGCGCCATCAACGCCGCCACGCTCAAGCCGACCCAATGCGCGCTGTGGCTGCGCGCGCCGGTTCCGCCGGAAAAGCGCAATTTCATCTTCCGCGCCTTTAACGCCGCCTACGACCCGATGGAGCGGGGCTACGCCAATTTCATCGGCAAGATGGTCCATCGCAGCGGATTGATGGTCATCGTCGCGCTCATCGTTTCCGGCCTTGGCGTCTGGGGCCTGACCCGCATTCCCACCGCCTTCATTCCGATCGACGACCAGGGCTATCTGCTGGTCGCGCTCCAGTTGCCCGAAGGCGCCGCCATGGGGCGCACCAGCGAGGCCTTGACGAAGACTGCGGATTTGGCCCGCGAAATTCCCGGCGTCGAGCGGGTGATCAGCGTCACCGGCATGTCGCTGCTCGACAACAGCGCCGACCTGTTCAACGCCGGCGCCGCCTGGGTCATGCTCAAGCCGTTCGACGAGCGGCTCAAGGCCAAGGGACAGGACCTGCTCTCGATCTACAAGCGGCTGTCCGCCGCGCTGATCGAATCTTCCGGACGGACAGGCCCGCGTCCTGCCGCCGCCCGCGATCCAGGGCATCGGCAACGCCGGCGGCTTCCAGATGCAGCTCGAACTGCTCGGCGGCAGCACCGATTATCAGAAACTCGGCGAACTCACCGACGAGATCGTCGCCGCCGCCGCCAGGGAGCCCTCGCTGCAGAATGTGCTGACGACCTATCCGCAACGCGGCACCGCATGTGACCCTGACGGTCGACCGCGACCGCGTCCAGCAATCTGCGG
Organism: uncultured Pseudomonadota bacterium; assembly: GCA_963703385.1. Taxonomy (GTDB): domain Bacteria; phylum Pseudomonadota; class Alphaproteobacteria; order Rhizobiales; family Beijerinckiaceae; genus Rhodoblastus. The sequence goes on along the minus strand of OY969816.1, from coordinate 604,463 downwards.
GTGCCGGTCGGCGACGTGTTCTCGACCCTCACCGATTATGTCGGCTCGACCTATGTCAACCAGTTCAACAAATTCGGCCTGTCGCTGCAGGTCTACGCCCAGGCGGATTCGCAGTTCCGGCTGCGCCCCGACGATCTGCTGAATCTCTATGTCCGCAGCCAGGACGGCAATATGGTGCCGCTCGGCGCGGTCGCCCATCTCGGCTCGGCGGTCGGCCCGGCGCTGATCACGCTCTACAATCTCTACCCGTCCTCGACCATCGTCGGCGCGCCGGCGCGCGGCTACAGCTCCGGCCAGGCGATCGCGGAGATGGAGGCCATCGCCAGGAAAATCCTGCCGAGCGACGTTTCCTTCGAATGGACCGCAATGTCCTATCAGGAGAAGATCACCGGCAACCAGCTTTATTATGTCTTCGGCCTGTCGCTGCTGCTGGTCTATCTGGTGCTCGCCGGCCAATACGAGAGCTGGATCCTGCCGCTCGCCGTGCTTTCGGCGGTGCCGCTCGCCCTGCTCGGGCCGGTCATCGCGCTCACCAGCCTCGGCGTCGCCAACAATCTCTATACCCAGATCGGCCTGATGCTGCTGATCGCGCTGTCCGCCAAGAACGGCATCCTGATCGTCGAGGTGGCGCGCGAGAACCGGCTGTTCAAGGGCATGTCCATTCTCGACGCCGCGAAGGAGGCCTCGCGCTCGCGATTCCGCCCGATCCTGATGACCTCGTTCGCCTTCATCCTCGGCGTGGTTCCGCTGGTCGTCGCCACCGGCGCCGGCGCCAATGCGCGGCGCTCGCTGGGCATTTCGGTTTTCAGCGGCATGATCGCCTCGACCTGCCTCGCGGTGCTGTTCGTGCCGTCGTTCTTCGCGGTGCTGCAAAAGTTCGAGGAATCGCGCACGGCCAGGAAGCAGCCGGCGCCCGCTGAACCGGCGGCGAAGGCAAGCTGAGCCAGGCCTCGCCGACAAAATGGCGTTCTGGCGCCGCCGACGAACGGGGCGCCGTCACGGGAGGGTCAATGAACCACCAGCAACGGCTCCACACCTTCCGCCAGAGATACAGGGATCCGACGCTCAGCGTCATGGCCCTGCTTCTGGCGGTCCTGATTTTCGTCGCCATGCCCCTCCAGGCCACGATCGGTTTCGCTTTCGCGCCCGTCGGCGCGATGGTGGTTGTGGTGATGGCGGCGGGCCTTTATGTTCTCTCCGGGCGCTGGATCGTTCTGCTTCCGATCGCGCTCGCCCTTGCCCTGCATGTCACGCTGAGCCTTCTGCGTAACGAACACGATACGCTCCATCCTCACGTCTACCTCATTGCGAGCCTCTGGCTGACCCTCTCGGCCACATTCGCGGTTGTCGTCACCCGCGCCGTTTTCGCCGACGGTCCGGTCACGACCCATAGAATCGTCGGCGCCATCCTGCTCTACCTTGTCATCGCGCTGATCTTCGCCTCGCTCTATCTTTTCGTCGGCGCGATGTTTTCCGGCTCTTTCGTCCACATGACCATCGCCGACACGCCGCGGCTCGGCGCCGATGTGACCTATTTCAGCCTGACGACCCTCACCTCGGTCGGCTATGGCGACATCACCCCCGCACAGCCGATCGCCCGCAGTCTGTGCAATCTCGAATCGATCTGCGGCCAGCTCTACCCCGCGATCCTGCTGGCGCGGCTGGTCTCGCTGCATCTTGCAGAGAGGAAATAGCCGCGCTCTGACGCTGCGGCGCAAAGGGCCCCAAGGAGAAACCGGGGGAGTGTGGTTGATGGATGTCGATGCGGTCGTCATTGGGGCCGGCGTGGTCGGCCTGGCGGTTGCGCGCCGGCTGGCGCAAGCGGGCTACGACGTTCTTGTTCTCGAAGCGGAAAAGACCATCGGCCTCCACAGTTCGTCGCGCAATTCCGAAGTGATCCACGCCGGCCTCTATTATCCGCAAGGCAGTTTCAAGGCGCGGCTCTGCGTCGAGGGGCGCAAGCTGTTTTACGCTTATTGCGCCGAGCGCGGCGTTCCGGCCAGGCGCCTGGGAAAACTCATCGTCGCGACCGAGGAAAAACAGCTTTTTAAGCTTGAAGCCCTGCATCGGCAAGGAATCGCCAATGGCGTCGACGATCTGGTCCCGCTCGACCGCGACGGCGCCCGCCGGCTTGAGCCCGAGCTCGAATGCGTCGCCGCCCTGCTGTCGCCCTCGACCGGGATCGTCGACAGCCACGCCTTGATGCTGTCGCTGCAAGGCGACGCCGAGGTTTTTGGCGCGCAATTCGCCTTCCAGACCAAGGTGACCGGCGTCGTCCCGCGCGCCGGCGGCTATGACGTGCGGACGCAGGGCGGCGACGCCGTCACCTGCGGCGCTGTCATCAATTGCGCGGGCCATGGGGCGCATGAGGTCGCCCGCGCGATCGAAAATTTTCCGCCCGAAAAAATCCCGCCGCGCTTTCTGGCCAAGGGCAATTATTTCACTGTCTCCGGCCGCACGCCTTTCTCGCATCTCGTCTATCCCCTGCCGGTCGAGGGCGGCCTCGGCGTCCATGTGACGCTCGATCTCGGTGGACGCATGCGGCTCGGCCCCGATGTCCATTGGGTGAGCGAGCTCGACTACACGCCGGTCTCCGGCCAGGAGGAAATTTTTCGCGCGGCGGTGATGCGCTATTGGCCGGGAATCGAAAATCGCGAGATCGCCAGCGCTTTTTGCGGAATCCGCTCAAAAATTACCGGCCCCGGCACTAATGCCGGCGATTTCCGCATCGACGGCCCGGAGACCCATGGCATGAACAATCTAGTGAATTTTTTCGGCATCGAATCGCCGGGCTTGACGTCGTCGCTGGCGTTGGCGGAATATGCGGCGTCCATCCTTGACTGAATCTGCCCCCACGAAATAGGATTTGTCTTATAATTGCGCGTATCTCAATCACACCAAATGAGCGACAAGATATGTCTCGTGTTTGCCGGAATGACGGAGCGTCCCGTTGAGTGGGCTCGAAGGTTTTGTTGACAGCATTCTTCCCGAGGAAATTTCTGGTTGGGTCAGGGATCCGGGCGCGCCGGACGTGCGCCAGGAAATCTGTATCGAAATCGACGGCGTCGTCGTCGCGCGGACTGTCGCCGATCTTTTTCGGCCAGACCTTTTGGCGGGTGGCAAGGGCGACGGCAACTATGGCTTCCGCGTCGCCCTGGACCAGCCCTTTTCTATCAGCAGCGACAATTTCAGGTGCCTGGCTGGCAAGCAGAACAGTCCGCTGAAAATTGGTATGCAAGCCCTGCCAGCGGGCGCGAAAGCGCCCGCAGCGCCGGACGATGGCGATTTCGGCAAGGCGGCTTTTCCAGTTTTTATCGTCGGCTCGCCGCGCTCCGGAACCTCGATCCTGGCCGCTGCGCTGCGCGCGGCCGGTTACGTCGGCTTCAACGAGGGACACTTGCTGAGTTTGACGCCGTTCTTGAACCGGGCGATCGACGCCCATTTCGCGGCCTATGACATTCACGCCGAAAGCCAGTTGCTGTCCCATGTCGACAAGGAAACGGTGAAGCGCGGCATGGCGTCGGCGCTGAAAGCGATTCAGGAGGCAGTCCAGCCCGACGGGCCGTGGTTCGACAAGACGCCAGGAACCCATATGTATGCCGCGGCGCCCTATCTTCAGGAGCTTTGGCCGGGGAGCAAGTTCATTTTCGCCAAGCGTCGCGGCATAGAGAATATCGTTTCACGAATTAAAAAGTTTCCGAAAGCGCCTTTCGTTTTTCATTGCCAGGATTGGGTCAGCACCATGAACGGCTGGCGCGATCTGCGCGACACCGACCTCGATTATATCGAGATCGACCAGATCGACATCGCCCGCCAACCCATGACAGTGGCCGAAAAACTGGGCTTCTTCCTGAACCTGCCCAAACGCTCGATCGACGCCGTCGCCCGTACGATGAGCCAAACGCGCCCCCAGGCGGCGTCGGCCGACAGTCCAGAAAAAGTCTATTCACTCGAGTTCGACCGGCTGGACCGAAGAGCAGATCGCCACCTTCAAAAGCACCTGCGCCACCGAAATGGAAGCGTTCGGTTATTCGTATGACGAGACTTATCGAAGCGGGTGAGACGGGGCCGGACAGCATCGAAGCCGGATGCTCCCCTTGCCGCAGTGCAGAGAAGCCTCACCGAATGTTTTAGTGAGCCCAAAGAAACGAATGCCCATGCAAGACTGACAAGCATCCATTGTCTCGCCCACGCTGCGGGCGTTAGCTCGATCGCCGCAAACACCAACAAGGAAAGCCCTACGATGCAAGAGCTTAACGTGCTCCGTGATAGATTTCAAAGTATTTACAAAAATGATTCCTGGAACGGCGGCTCGGGTCCAGGCTCTTCACCCAGCAGCACAATTGAATATCGAGCATTCCTTGAACGTTTCATTTTCGAGAACAACATCAAAAGCGTCACGGATTTAGGTTGCGGCGATTGGCAATTTTCGCGATTCATCAACTGGTCAAACGTCACATATACCGGTGTCGACGTTGTTCCAGAACTTGTCGCTGCCAATAATAGTAACTTTGCTGCACCGAACATATCCTTCAGGACCCTTGAAAACCCCAATTCTCTTCCCGGCGGAGATTTGTTAATCGCCAAGGAAGTTCTACAGCATTTACCCAACGACATGATTACAGCTTACATAACTCATATATCGCGCATTTACAAATTTAGTCTGATAACGAATAGCGTACCCCTCAGTGACGCAAACAACCACGAAATTGAATTAGGGGGCTTCCGCCCGTTGCGAATCCAGGCCCCTCCGTTTAATGCGCGTGGTGCCGTGATTTTCGTCTATTATCCACGAAACAAGCATAAAATTTGGTATAATACCGTTTTTCTAATGTTTGGACACGATTAAGCCTTTCATTTTTCACAAAAAGATGGGCCACTTGGCGCTCACTTGAAATATTTTGTGGTGCTGAAGGTGGCAGATGAAGAAATACATGATCGTCACGTGCTATGGCACTTATCTATATAGATGGATTGACGGCACTTTTTATCATGTCAACCGGCATGAATATGCACCCAACGTGCATATTTCGCTCGATGATGAAGGCCACTACTCCTTTGAAGACAGCGATGGGCGTTTCTATGGCAACGTCGCGGCATCCGACGTCACCATTGAGACAAGGGACTCAAGTTCAACGGAGCTATCCTTTAATATTTCAAATGACGGCTATCTCTGCGCTGAGCCTGGCGGCGTTTTTTCGAAGAAGCCGTGGAGGAAAGGTAACGAAATATTTTCTCTCGTACCGGCAGACGGCAAAATACTAAATGCAGAACATACGAAGACCCTCGTATATCATCAACGAAAATTTACTATCCCGAAATTGATCCATCAAACACACCCAAATTACATTATGGCACCTCCTTTACGAAAAAATATGGAGAATATTAAGACATCAAATGCAGGGTGGTCTCATCGCTTATGGAGCGATAAAGACATTTATGATTTTATATATGACTCTTATGGTTTTGATGTACTTAATTCATTTCTCCATATCAACCCGCGTTACGGTGCAGCTAGAGCCGATTTATTTCGTTATCTTTGTATTTATAAGTACGGCGGAGTTTATTTGGACATCAAGGCCAGCCTTGAAGCCACACTAGACTCGATCATTTTGCCCGAGGACCAGTACCTGCTTTCACATTGGGATAATCTTGACGGCCAACGGCATTGCGGATGGGGAAGATGGCCTGAACTGGCTTTTATCGAGCGTGGAGAGTTCCAGCAATGGCACATAATTGCCGCGCCCGGCCACCCGTTTCTCGCGCGCGTAATCGAACGTGTGTTAGAAAATATTTCAGGCTACGACGCGGAACGTGACGGCGTTGGGAGACGTGCAACGCTAAGAGTCACTGGTCCAATCGCATACACAAAAGCAATCTATGAGCTAATTGATTTTGAACCGCGCAGATTATTTGACGCGCTGGAGTCCAAATTATTTTACGAGCGCTTGGCTTATAAAAATTTTTTAATGCGTCATTACTCGAATGAAGATAGCCCGCTAGAGCGGCCTCCGATCACACTGGATCATATCCGCAGGCTGCGAAATAATTTTTGCATTCTGTGGGCTTGAAGATTTCGGCGCAAGTTTCGAGTGCGCGCATCAATCCGCCGACGGTTCGCTCGGCGATTTTTCGCAGATGCGCCTTGAGCTTGGAAAAGGCTTTCTCGATCGGGTTCATGTCGGGGCTGTAGGGCGGCAGATAGCGCAACTCGGCGCCGGCGGCTTTGATCAACTCTTCGACCCGCGGTCCCTTGTGGGCGGGCAGATTGTCCATGACGACGATGTCGCCTTGCGAGAGCGTGGGGCCGAGGCAGTTTTCCACCCATTCTTCGAAGAGGGCGGCGTTGATCGGGCGATCGAAGACCTTCGGCGCCACGAGGCCGCGAAGGCTGACGCCGGCGACCAACGTGACTGTCTTGTAATGGCCGTGCGGCACGGCGGCGCGCAGCCGTCGCCCGCGCCGACAGCGTCCGCCTTTGCGCGCCAGATTTGTCGAGGCGCCGGTCTCGTCGATGAAAATGAGCTTCGAAGGGTCGAGATCAGGCTGTCCCTCGAACCATTCCAGCCGGCGTTTCATCACGTCCGGGCGTTGCTGCTCGGCGGCGTGCGCGCTCTTTTTTTAAATGTGACGCCGTGCCGAGCGAAGAAGCGCGACAACACTGAACTCGAAAAATGCTCGCCGCAATTCTTGACCAGCCGCTCCTGGATTTCGAGGAGAGTGATGTCCGGCGTGCGTCGGATCAGCCCCATGAGGTAGTCGTGATGGGCTTCGATGCGCCCCGAGCGGCGATCGCCGCCCACAGGCCTGGGCGAGACCTCTCCCGTCGTCTCGAATTGCTTGACCCAGCGCACGGCGCTGGCGATGCCGATCTTGAACAGTTTCGCCGCCGCATTGCGCGACAGCCCGTCGACAACCACTGCCTCAACCACGCGTTTGCGAAGATCGTCGGAAAGCGCCATTCTCGCCGCCTCCTTCCGCGGCGAGAATCATGAATTAGATTTCAGCCGATTTGGGAATCCCAAAGCGATTCAAATCGTTCGGAGCCCGCTCTAGTTCTCTAACGAGTTCCAACAGCATTGAGCCAGAATTGCTTGATGTCGACAGGAATGACATCCGAGGAAAGGGCAGCGAAGGCTTCGACGGCGCGGGTCATGCCGGCAAGAGTCCGTTCGATCACTGCCGCATGCGCCGCATTGATGCGCGGATCGCTGAGCAAATGGGCGATTTCCCTTTCAACAATCGGCGTGCGCTGCGCGGCACGTGTGTCCTTGATGTAGTTTTCCTGGCGAATGAATTGTTGAGCATACCTGAAACCATCCACCACCTGCCCCATTACCGCCGGCCCCTCCTCCGAGAACAATTGACTGTAATCATTGCGCCGATCGCCATAGCCCCTCGCTTTTTTCCAAATGAATTCTTCAGAGGATCTTGAATAATAATGGTTAACCCATGCATTTTGTGCACTTGGCACCAGGCCAGCGCACGGGTTCGCCGCCTCATGTTGATAGGGCTGGCGCACATCGTTGACAAACGTGAAGGCCTCATCGCGAAACGAAAACGGAAAATGGCAATGTGAAGATACAAATTTGTTCACCTTGGAAACCGACTTAATCTGCCGCGACACGCGTGGCTCCCTTGATGTGAAGCGCCGCGTGGTCAAGTCATTCGTCCAGGCCTTCCGGCCGTTCGCGCCGAAAAAAATCCAGTTCAAGGCAATTGCATCAACAGGTGCCTCTTCCTGCCACTCTAGAAAGTCAGAAAATTTTTCGTATTTATCGAAGTTCAACATGATGAACTCATCGGCGTCGATGATCGCGGCCCACCGGTAGTCCAATATGTCGGGCAAGACGGAAAGCGCGTGGCCATAGGCCTTGTGTTGCGGAACGGCGCTGACGTGATCGCTGTTTTCAAGCCAAGTGATGACGCCGGCGTTTGCCAGCGCCATCAGCAGTTCGTCGGAACCATCGGTATTATTATTGCTGTAAACAAAAAAATGCTCGATTCCTATGGTCCGATGCCACGCGATCCATTCGAGAAGGTAAATCCCTTCATTTCTTATTGTTGTTACGATGCAAACATCCTTTTGCGGTTCCACCTTCCGCCGCAACAGAAAATTCAGCATGAAAGGAATCGTTAAAGGTCCGCGTGTACCCCGACGGTCGGCGACCGCATCGGATGCGGCCGTCAAACGATCGACCGGCGTGGAATGGCGTTTCCCCGTCGCGCGTTGGGTCAGCCAGGTTGAAAGCCGAGGCAAAGCGATATTCGCCCAGGGATCGTCCGGAAACAGTGCAGCCAAGCGTTCGAGGTCCGGTGCGGAATTCACAATCGAACTACTCAGGCGATCTAGTTCCTCAAGCGCGAACACAGTTGGAGCCTGTGAAGAAACGATTTGAGCGACGCTGCTATTCGGATCATGGAGCGCCGCGACGATCGCGGCGACGGACAATGGCGGGGGGCCGATCGTCGCCCGGGCCTCAGCGATCGCGCCGTGCCCAGCGGGCACTTCGTTATTATTGAAGGGGTCGAGTCGAAATGTCTCCCATTCCCGAACCTTGGCTCGGTTGATCTCGACAGGCGCCGCTACCGCCCCGTCGCCAGGTGGATGCGCGCAGAGGTAGTGGCCCGAGTTCAGGTGATTGGAGGGCAAAGCCATCTTCGCCCAACCGGCACAACCGAAGCCTGACCATTCCGTTTCGAAATCGCTCTGGTGGAATTTTGAGCTCCTGCACCAAGGATTCGGAGACCAGGAGCATCCAACCATCGTCGTTCTCGCATACGAAGCCATATAATGGCGCAAAATCCGGTGAAGAGCCATGATCCGGCGATACGCCCACGACGACGCCATCCTTGCTTCTGGCCATTATTTGCTGGCCGTGAAACGATATAATTCGAAAGTAATTAAATCGATCGGAAGGCTTCCCCTGCGAAACCACGCCACCTGAACCCATTATGCCCTCAACCGTAGCGCCATTCGGAAAACATCATGCATATGCGCGTCGGGAGTTTAGTCGGCGCCCGCAGCGGAAAGCAATATCTTTTTCAAATCGTCTGAGAGCATTTCGCGGTGCAGGCACTTAATGCATTGGCGGCGAGTTTCATGCTTTCTGCGGCAAATTCGATCAACGCTTCGTGCGCCGACTTAAAGGCCGGAAGGCAACCGGTCTCGCCTGCCGTTACCGACGGAGTGACGGTTCGCTTCACCCCACGAAAGCCGTATCTCACTCGCTTGAGCCAATGTGGACGCACCGCCCAAATTGGGCAGCTTACGGGTGGTAATTCAAGCCCCGTTTCGTCGGCGTCAAACTACGTGGCGATCGGGTCTGCTTGGGGGTCCCTCCCAAGCACCTATGGTGACGACCCCGTTTGCGCGAAGCTAATCTCGACCGGCCGACGTTCAAGATCGCGTATCTTGAAATTACGAGCACAATTATGCGCGCCCAGCTCAAAGCGGGTGAAATAGACATAAAAGGTCGATCCGGTCACATCGAAATTCAGGGACGGGCTGGTCGGATCGATCGCCGAAGGATAAGCGAACGGATTGGGATCACCGCAGACCCAGCTTGCGTTCGATGGCGCGATCCAACCATTCAGTAACTGCCTGGAAGACCAATGAATGAGGTCCGGGGAAAAGGTGTAATACACCCCCAGCCAATTACCGGGATTTGCGGGCCCATCAGGATAGTGAGGATTGGGATGGCCATGTCCCCCGATCATCATGAAGGTCTGCAACGTACTGTTCCAGGTCACGCTTCCAGGGTTCAACCCCGTCACAACGGGGGTAAAAATGGGCGTCGTGGGCGGTTTGGAGACGCGATAAGGATCGATGAATTGCCCTGTGAATTGCGGCTTGCCCGCACTATCCGTTCCATTATAGGCGCGCCAGGAGGCCGGATCGGCCAAATTATTTGTGCGCATCAGGATGAAGCCGGGCGGAAAGTCGCGATAGGCCGTCATAGAATCAAGAAATTGATAGTAATAATTATCCTTCGGATTTCGGAATATGTTCGTGCCGCCCGCCGGGCCAGCAGGACCGAATTTCGCGCCCGAGTCCTGTTTCGCGCCAGCCGGCGGATAGGCCAGGGGATAGGGGTAAGGCATTGTGGCGACAAGATTGGACGGCGGGGGCCTGATCGCGTGGTAAGTCGCACCGCCATCGTTCGACACAAATTCCGTCGTCGAGCCCATCCAGCAGTTGAAGAAACTGTTGGAAGGGCACATGCCCTTGATTTCCGAGCCGTGATATTCGTTATGAACGAAGGCGTAAATGGTCGGCATGCCGCCATTCTTGCCCTCGACCTCGTAGGTGGCTTTGATCCATTGCTTATATTGAAAATGAGCCGGATTGGGATCGACCGCCGATTTCAGCACCGGGGCGCAGGGGTGGAGAAGATGGTCGAAGCCGGCGGGAGAATACTCCCCTTGACCTCCGGCCGGGAGTTTGGCGGCGACAAAACGCCAATTCGTGCTGAGACCGTTTCCTGCGATGAGTTGAACGCCCCCGTTCCAACGGAAAGCCCGAGCTGGCGTGTCGGGCAAATCATTGTTCGTGGGGCTTGTGTCGCAAGCCGATGCGGCATGCGAGTAAACGGTTTCATCTGGACCAGTCAGCTTGATTACGTGCTGAGGCGTCGTCGATCCGGCGAAAGCTGGCGCCGCCCCTGACAACAATAAGCCGGAAAGGAAAAGCCAAAACGTCAATTGGCGTGCGGTGATAAACATTAAGGCCCCTCTCCCACGACGGATTAAGATTGCAAATAACTTTCCACCATCGCGTCCCACGCTGCCGCCTCGCTCCAGCGGTGGACAGCGGGGTCGATGCGGTCGGTGATGATCCGGGCCAGGGGTTCGGAGAAATCGGTATAGGTCAACAGGCGGACCTTGCATTCCTTGCCGAGCCGGGGACCAGTTTCGGCGCGACTCTTGGCGCGAAGGCGCCCTGGGTTTCGGCACGACCCCCGCCAAGAACAACCACCTTCACATCGCCGCCTGCCCGCTAACGGCCTCAGCTTCGTCCTCGTCGACGATCTCCTGGGTCTCCTGGTCCGCGGCGCGGATTTTTTCGATCAATGTCACGATTCCCGGCATTTTTTCCTTCGGGTCGAAGGCTGAAATCCAGGGGTCGGCCAGGCCGCGGAAGGATTTCGCGCGCAATTTCTGGGGCGTGCAGGCCTTGAGCACGCGCGCCGCGTCCTCGACATTGGGCAGGCCGTGGCACAGAATTGCGCTGCGCCCGAGCCGGTCCCCCACCGCGGTGGTTTTCGAGAAGCAGAGCAGCGGCTTGCCCAGGACCATGGCCTCGGCCAGAACCAGCGGATTGGGGTCCTCGCGCGACGACAGGAAGAACAGATCCATCCGGTCGATATGGGCGAAGGGGTTGTCGACCCCGCCGGCCACATAAAGATTGGGCAGATTCTTGACCACGAAATCCTTGTAGGCGGTGTTTTCGGGGGCGTCGTCGGGCGCCCAGCCGCCGACCCACAGGAAATCGCATTGCGGCGCCGCTTCCGCCGTCGCCAGAAAGATGTCCGAGCCCTTGCGCGGCGAGCCGTGGCCGCACATGCCGACGACCAGACGTTTGCCTTTCTTCAAAACCTTGCCGGCGGCGTTATGCGCCGGCGACGGCGTTTCCGCCGCCAGCGCGCGCACCCCCTCGATATCGATGGCGATGCCGAAATTATCGCAAAGCGCCGGAATCCGCCCAAACGCATCGAGAACGTCGCGCGACAGATCGTCCGCCGCCAGCACCGCGGCGTCGGCGAGCGTCATGACCTCGTATTTGGCGAGGCCGCAGCGCAGCAGGCTCTCGATCTCGGACCTTTTCTCGTGGACATGAATGATGGCGCGCCGCCCGAGCATCTTGGCGGCGAAGACGAAGACGGAGGCCGCCAGCGAATTGACATAGACGATGTCGTCGTCGCGCCGCTTCAGCACCTCGAGCGCCGAGTGCAACCGGGTCTCGAACGGAACCAGATGGGAAAATTCGTCGGTCTTGACGACGGTGAGATTGGCCTCGCCGACGCAATCGGCGAGCCAGGGCGCAAGAGGGCCCTCCTTGAGGCAGACGGCATGGACCTCGCCGTTTTTCGCCAACTCCTTGGCGATCAGGCCGCCGACGCGCGGCGCGCCGGTCCTGGTGGCTTCATGCAGAACGAGTGTGATCGACATCGCGGCCTACCGATAAACGACTTGGTAACCCATGTGACGGGCCAGGGCCGGCACGGCGCGCTCCACGCCATGCTCGATCTGGCCGTCCATGTGGAATTCGAGGTTTTTGCCCGTGCCGGATTCCCATTGCTGGGCCCGCAGGACGTCATGCAGGCGCTTCATGATATCGGCGCGGATCAGGAACATGGTGCCGCTCAGGTAGTCCAGGTCGCGATTGGCGCCCTCGATCCCGAACAGGTCGAGCACGCGCTCGTACTGGTCGTAATTCTTGCCCATGTCGAAGGAGCGCCATTCCTTGGCGCCGATCATGCCGATGCTCGGGTCGGACAGCATCAGATCCACGCATTCCTCGGCGATTTCCGGGTTGCCGGCGAAGGCGCGCAACATCGTGCGCCGCCAGTGAGCCCCGCGCTCGCTGGCGATATGCGGGCTCTTCTTGGTGTGCATCAGGGCGAAGAAATCGTAGCGGTCGATGTCGATATTGTCGAGCAGGCGGATGTGGCCGCCGACGTCATGGCCGGTGTTGTTGGAAAGCTGGACGAAGGCGCCGGGGGCCAGGCTGCGGATTTCCTCGTGCAGTTCGGGCGTCCAGACGTGATCGACCACATTGATGAAAATATCGAAGCTGCGGTTGCGGAAATTCTGGGCGAAGGCCGCGAGTTCGCGCCAGACGTCGGGATAGAAGATATGGATCAGCACGCCGACGTTGATCCGCTCCTGACTGGGAGCGATGAGCAACGGCGCCGCCGCCGTCGGCAGCGAGATCTTCAGGTCGTCGAAGTGGAACTGCCACCGGCCGTAAATGCGGCTCCGCTCGTTCAAGCCAATCGTCACGAAATGGGAGAGGGCCGCGACGAAGTCGTCGCCCAGCTGCCGCAGGTCGAGATTGATCTCGACATAGTCCGTGGCGAAAAAGCCAAGCGGAATGTCGCGAATGCGCCGGCCGGCTCGACGCATCAGCCCGCGTGGGCTCCCGATACGTCCCTCGGCCTCGCCGTGCTTGCGCCAGTGCGCTTCGAGCTCCCTGTCGCCCAGGTCGTTGAGGTCCCGATTGACCCGGCGGTAGAAATCGACGTCGAAATCGTCGTCTCTGGTCACAAGGTCATCGATGAAGGCCAGCAAGCGCGGGTCGAACGCCGTCGCCATGCGTTGGTCGGAGCGCAGCATGGTCGCCGGCGATTTCATCGCATGCTCGATCGCGCTGGCCCCGTCATCATCGCCGCCGCGCGCCTCGTTATAGACTTTCGCCGAGAAGAACGGATGGCAGGCGAAGCCGGCGGCGTCGCCTTCGCGCAGATAATCGACGAGCGCCGGCTCGCGAAGGTCGATCTCGTTGCGCGTGCGATAGAAACCGGGATCGAGAAACAGATTGGGCAGGATCGCCTCGTCCCGCCAGCCATGGCCAAGATAATGCGCGATGGGCGGATCGATCAGGACTTCGCCGCGCTCGATTTCGAGCTGATAGCGATAGAGCCGGGGATCGAAGGCCGCGAGGACGGGGAAATCATGAAGCTTCCGATGGGTCACGAAATGCTCCAGCGGACAGAGAACAGAGTCGGCGTCGGAGACCGAGGCCAGGAAAGCCGCGGTTTTGAAAAAGGGGGACGGATCGAACCGCGCGGCCCCGCCGACGGTCAGGTAATGCAGCAGCGGATTGACCGCGCCTTCCGCGTCGCCCATGAAATGAGCGCGGTAGAAATCGGTGTCGAACAAGGGATAGGGGTCAAGGCCGGCCGCGGCGCCCTCGCGGATATAGTGCAGGAGCGGATCGCCCTGCGCTGCCCCCATTTGACGCCGGTAGAACATGACGTCGAGCAATGGATGGGGACGCAAGCCCAAGCGCCAGCCGAGCAGGACATAATGCAGCAGAGGGTTGTCGATTTCCGAGACGCGGTCGTCGTAAGACGTCTGGTAGAAATCGGCGTCGAACAAGTCGGCGATGGCCAAAGCGTGGCGCTTGACGCGGTCGGACAGCATCGCCAGCCCGCGGATTTCCTCCGTCATGGCGAGGGTGCGCCAGCGGCGCATCGACAGGTCCAGCTGCCGCGCTCCCGCCCGCAGGACCTGACCGTCGCCGGAGGCTTGGCCGAGCGCGCCGAGAATCTGCCGGCGCTCCTCGGCGAGCATGCGCGCCAGCACAACCATCTGCTTCTGGTCCGGCGCGGCGGAAACAGCCGCCGGCGCGCCGGCGGCGACGACGCCAGGCAGGTTTCGCGCGCTCTGCGCGGCGGCGGCTTTGGCCGCCTCCGCCCGCCGTTCGCCGAGAATTTTCGCGATCTGGCCGGCAAGATCGCCGTCGGTGAGGCCGAACGCGTCGAGCCCGATCGACACGGAGCCATCGCCGAGGGCAAGGATCAGCCTACAGGGAGCGGAGGCCGGCCGCCCCGAAGCGGTGATGCGCCGCTCCAGGCTCTGGAGCCGGTCGTTCGGCCATGAGCGCAGGTCGAAGACGTAGCCCGCGACATTTTTCGGCAGAGGCCCGGCCAGGTCCGGCCGGTGGTCCGAGGTCATCGTCCGATCGAGTTCCACGCCGTCGACCGCCGCCATGACCCTGAGCGGAGAGCCTGGCTGGATCAGATCGACCGCCCAGCCTTTCAGTACGCCGTCCCTGAAAGAGTCGACGGCAAGGCGAAAACGCGCGCCGGAGGACAGGTCGTCGAGATCGGCCGCCGCCGCGTGGACCAGATCGGGCGCGGGCTGCGCGGACGCGCGCCGCGGCGCGGCCGGCGCCGAAGACTTCTCGAAAGAGGCCGCCAAAGCGGAGCCGAGTTGATCGCGCAGCGCCCGATTGCTCAGCGCGAGCGCCGAGAGGTCGATCCGCGACGACTGGTCCGCGAAAACCAGGTTGATCTCGGCAGGCGCCGCCAATTCGGCCCCATCCATCGCGCGCAGCTTGTTCAGCGCCGCCAGCGGCTGCTCCAGGCCCCATTGGGTCAAGGCGAATTCGAAGCCGGCGACATTGCCGGGAAATTCCTGTTCCAGATCGGAACGCGGGAGCCCTGTCTCGATTTCGCCGAAAGCGATTCCCGCGAGCGACAGCGTCAGCCGAACCGCCTCGTCCGGTTTGTCGAGGCGGAGCGCCCAGCCGCGCATCCTGCCGGCGGTCAGGGAGTCGACGCCCGCACGAAAAAGGGAGCCGGCGTCGAGCGGTTCCAGCGAAGAAGGGGCGACTTCGGCGATGACGAAATTTCCACGCGCGGACGGCTTGGCGGGTGATGCGACGCCCTTGACGCTTAACTTTGTATTCAATGACGCCCCCCGCGGCCATTGCCGGATTCGAAACTCAACAAACCCCATCGGCTCGGCGAAGAAACCCATCGCCGATTTACGAACGTTATCGACGCGGCGACCTTAAACGACGCCACCGGAGGTGACAAGCGAGGCAGCGCTCCGGATGGATCGCAATCAAGTGCGAACCGCCGCCGACCTTGCCAGCGCCGCCGCCGGCTTTTCCGCGCGCTCGCAGAGGCTGGTTCGCGCGAGTTTGGCGATTGACGCATGGGCGCGAATCGAGGCCGACCGCAAATCTCGCCATAAGAAAACAAGAAAACGGCGGCCGTTCAGGCCGCCGCAATGTCGTATCGACCGAGCTGGCCTATTCGGCGTGGCCCGCAGGTTGCTTCGCCGCTTTTGGCTTGCTTTTGCGGGCGCGCGCCTCCGGCTCGGCGCGCGCCTTTTTGCGCCGCGCCTCGACGATTTCCTTGTCGGGACGCGGCAGCACCGGCCCTTCCGGGAAGACGAAGGCGAGCTTGGCGTCATCGCCCGAGCCCGCGGTCACCACCCGCACCGTGCCGCCGTTCTTGAGCCGCCCGAACAGAACCTCGTCGGCGAGCGGCGTCTTGATATGGGTCTGGATGACCCGCGCCATCGGCCGTGCGCCCATTGATTCGTCATAGCCGCGCTCGATGAGCCAGAGACGCGCCTCGTCCGAAAGCTCGATCGAGACGTTGCGGTCGGCCAATTGCGCTTCGAGCTGAATGATGAACTTGTCCACCACCTTGGCGATGACCTCGGTCGGCAGATGAGAGAAGGGCACGACGGCGTCGAGCCGGTTGCGGAATTCCGGCGCGAACGTGCGGTTGATCGCCTCGACGTCGTCGCCCTCGCGTCGGCTTCGGGTGAAGCCGAAGGCCGGGCGCGCCATATCGGCCGCGCCGGCGTTGGTGGTCATCACCAGAATGACGTTGCGGAATGAAATCTGCTTGCCGTTGTGGTCGGTCAGCTTGCCGTGGTCCATGACCTGCAACAGGATGTTGTAAAGGTCCGGGTGGGCCTTTTCGATCTCGTCGAGCAGCAGCACGCAATGCGGATGCTGGTCCACGGCGTCGGTCAGCAGGCCGCCCTGCTCGAAGCCGACATAGCCCGGAGGCGCGCCGATCAAGCGGCTCACGGTATGGCGCTCCATATATTCCGACATGTCGAAGCGCACCATTTCGACGCCAAGCGCCTTGGCGAGTTGGTTGGCGACCTCGGTCTTGCCGACGCCGGTCGGACCGGAGAAGAGATAGCAGCCGATCGGCTTTTCGGCGTCGCGCAGGCCGGCGCGCGCCAGCTTGATCGAAGAGGACAAGGCCGCGATGGCGGCGTCCTGGCCATAGACCACGCGACGCAGGGTCGTTTCGAGGTTTTGCAGCACCTCGGCGTCGTCCTTCGACACGGTCTTGGGCGGGATCCGCGCCATGGTCGCGATGGTCGCCTCGATCTCCTTCACGCCGATCGTGCGCTTGCGCTTGGATTCGGGGGCCAGCATCTGCGAGGCGCCCGTCTCGTCGATCACGTCGATCGCCTTGTCGGGCAGCTTGCGGTCGTGGATGTAGCGCGCCGACAGCTCCACCGCCGCCTTGACGGCGTCATGGGTGTAGCGCAGGTTGTGGAACTCCTCGAAATAAGGCTTCAGCCCCTTCAGGATCTCGACCGTGTCCTCGATCGACGGTTCGTTGATGTCGATCTTCTGGAAACGCCGGACCAAAGCCCGGTCCTTCTCGAAATATTGGCGGAATTCCTTGTAGGTGGTCGAGCCGATGCAGCGTAAGCCCCCCTGCGCGAGCGCGGGCTTGAGCAGGTTGGAGGCGTCCATGGAGCCGCCCGACGTCGCCCCGGCGCCGATCACCGTATGAATTTCGTCGATGAACAGAATCGCCTTCTTGTGCTGCTCGATTTCCTTCATCACCTGCTTGAGGCGCTCCTCGAAATCGCCGCGATAGCGGGTGCCGGCGAGCAGAGCGCCCATGTCGAGGGCGTAGACGGTCGCCCCCTTGAGCACTTCCGGCGTTTCGCCGCGCACGATCTTGCGGGCGAGCCCTTCCGCGATCGCGGTCTTGCCGACGCCGGGGTCGCCGACCAGGAGCGGATTGTTCTTGTGGCGCCGGCACAGGACCTGAATCGTGCGCTGCACTTCCGCCTCGCGGCCGATCAGCGGGTCGATGCGGCCCTCTTTCGCCTTGTTGTTCAGATTGTTGCAATAGGCTTCGAGCGCGGTTTCCTTCTTCTTGGAATCGTGCTCCTTGCCTTCGCGCGCAGATTCGGCGCGCTCGGCTTCCTCCTCGACGCCGCGCGGGGCCTTGGTCGCGTCGGAATGGCCCGGCCGCTTGGCGATGCCATGGCTGATGTAATTGACCGCGTCATAGCGGGTCATTTCCTGCTCCTGCAGGAAATAGGCGGCATGGCTTTCGCGCTCGGCGAAGATCGCCACCAGCACATTGGCGCCGGTGACCTCCTCGCGGCCTGACGATTGCACATGGATCACGGCGCGCTGGATGACGCGCTGGAAGCCCGAGGTGGGCTTGGGATCCTCGTGCATTTCGGTGACCAGATTTTCGAGGTCGTGCTCGATGTAGCCGACCAGGCTCTTGCGCAAGGCTTCCAGATCGACGGAACAGGCGCGCATCACCGCGGCGGCTTCCGCGTCGTCCAGCAGGCTCAGCAAGAGATGTTCGAGCGTCGCATATTCGTGCCGGCGCTCGGAAGCGGCGGCAAGAGCGCGATGCAGGGTCTGTTCGAGGTTGCGGGAAAAGGATGGCATTGGTTCAACCTCATTTCTTTTCCATGACGCATTGCAGCGGATGCTGATGCTTTCTGGCGTACTCCATGACCTGAGTCACCTTGGTGTCGGCGACTTCGTATGTATAAACACCGCATTCTCCGACGCCGTTGTTATGGACTTGCCACATGATACGATTGGCGTCGTCGATATTCTTATTAAAAAAGGTGGACAGAACGCCGACCACGAAGTCCATCGGCGTATAGTCGTCATTCAGCAACAGGACGCGATACATCGAGGGGCGCCGGGTCTTCGGCCTGACCCGGGTGATGACCGCCGTTCCCGTGCCTTGACCGGGGCCATCGCCGGCTGATTTCTTCCCGCCCTTTCCGGCCAGGACCGTGGCCCGCGGGCGGGCGTCGCGCCGGGACTGCGTCACCTCCATGTCGCGCGCGACCGCGAAGCGGTTCGGGTCGATCATGCCTGGATGGCTCTCACGCGTGAACACGGCGTCCTCTCCCCAAGATCCGATGCGTCCTCGGCCCACTCCCTCGAACATTCCTATTAAACGCGACAAGTTTGGCATTAGTTCAGGCGCCCGACGGATTGGATGAGCGCATCATCCTTCATGCAATTTATGCGCCGCCTACGGCGCGCGCCAGATGCGCCGACGAGATTTTAACCGAAACGAAAATTTGAGCCACAATTCTTGCCCGAAACCTAACGACGCCGGGCCGCCCCAACGTTTCCGGCGTCCCGCGAGGAAAAAGAGACGGCGAATCCGCGCAAAATCTCGGCTCGGCGCCCGAATCGTCGGCGACGCGCCAAAAAAATAAAAGCCCGGCCTGCCGGCCGGGCTTTCTCATTTCGACTGGACAAACCTCCGCTGCGCGATGGAACGCCGCCCCGGAACGCGTTACGCGCTGTCCGAAGCAAATCCGCGCAAGCGGAAAACTCAGTTCGCCGAAGCCTTGACCTTGGCGATCGCGCCTTCGACAGGCTTGAACGCTTCCTTGGCGATATTGGCGTACATCTCGCCGAGCTTGGACATTTCGGCGACAAGGCCTTCATAGGAAGCCTTGGCGAAATCCTGCTGCAGCGCAATCGCCTGGTCGAATTTGGTCACGCCGAGGAGCTTTTCGACGAACGCGGCGCCGCTTTCCAGCGAACGCTTCGAATAATCGGTGGTTTCGGCGGCGATCGCCTGGAGCTGCTTCGACACCTCGCTCGCGGCCGTCTGAACGGCTTCGAACTGATCCTTGCCGAAGGTCTGATATTCCTCGAAGTTGATGGCCATTTGAACACCTGTTTGAAGGGCCGCCGGGCGGCCTGAACCCCGAACAGCGACTCTTGCCGCTGCTCATGTTGGCAATTTATATGCACTGCACAAAAATGTCAACAGTTTTGTTGCGCTGCACAATTTTAACCAGGCGCCTCGCCTGGCTTAACCGCTGAGTAACCGCGTTCGCTTAGAGTTTGGTCAGGTTCACGTCGCGACGCCTCGTTTCGCGTCCAGAAAACGGCCATCGGATCATCGTATGCTCAAGTGTAGCTTTCGTGTCGGCTTCACGGCCAGGACGCTTGTTTCGGCCCTCGCGCTCGCCTTCGCGGTCGCGGGCTTCTCGACCCCGGCCCAGGCCCGCCGTCACCATCACCACCATCACGTGCATCACGCCCACGCCGGCCACCACGCCCGTTTCGCCGCCCGTCACGGGCGCGGCCATCGTGAAACGGCCGCGGTCTCGACCAACGCCGCGATCGTCGTGGACGGGGCGACCGGCCGCGAGCTTTTCGGCGTGGACGAAAACGCCCTGCGGCATCCCGCCTCGATCACCAAGGTGATGACCCTCTTTCTGCTGTTCGAACAGATGGAAAAGGGCAGCATCCACGTGAGCGACGAAATTCCGGTTTCCGACCACGCCGCCGCCGCGGCGCCCTCCAAGCTCGGCCTGAGGGCGGGATCGTCGATCCGGGTCGAAGAAGCCATCAAGGCGATCGTCACCAAGTCAGCCAACGACATGGCCGTCGCGGTCGCGGAATATGTCGGCGGGTCCGAGAGCCGTTTCGCGGAGGAAATGACCGAAAAAGCCCATGCGCTCGGCATGGCCAATACGCATTACGCCAACGCCTCGGGCCTGCCCAACCCGGAACAGCTCACCACAGCCCGCGATCTCGCGATCCTCGGGCGGGCGATCCGGGCCCGCTTCCCCGGATATTTCCACTATTTCTCGCTGCGCGAGGCCTATGTTCGCGGCATCCGCCTCCACAATCACGATCATCTGCTGGGCCGCGTTCAGGGCGTGGACGGCATCAAGACCGGATTTACCGCCGCTTCGGGCTACAACCTGCTCACTTCGGCGCAGCACAACGGCCATTACATCGTCGCCGTGGTCATGGGCGGCCGAACCTGGCGCTCGCGCGACGCCTATATGGAATCGCTGATCAGCAAATATATCAATCAAGGCGGTTCGCCGCGCGGCGCAGCGGAGGTCGCGGAACGCCATGAACCCACGCATTCCGAGCTGGCGCAGGCCGAGCCGGTCGCGGGAGCCGCGCCCCCGGCGGCCGAACCCGCGCCGCGCCCGATCGCCGCGGCCGAGCGCGCCCCGCGCCCCGCCTTCGTCTCGGCGGCCGCCGAAAATTCCCGCGACAATGCCGGAAATTTGGACGAAGGCTCGATCGCCACCGACTCGATCCCCCGTCGCCATGGCGAAACGCGCGGCGCGACCACTGCCGCGGCGACCAGCGTCCCGACCCCGGTGAGCCATTGGATCGTCGGCCCCTCGGGCATCTCCGCCCTGCGCGCTGCGACCCGCTTCCATTCCGAGGGCGGCGCCCCCGAAGCGCGGAGGCGCGCCGCCGCGAATGAGTCCGCTCACGAGGCGAAAGCCGAATCCCGATCGGAAGACGACGCGCCCGCCCCGCGCGCCCTGCCCGCAAAAACCCCGGCGTCCGGCTGGATGATCCAGATCGGCGCGACCGACGACGCCGGCAAGGCCAATGAACTGCTGGACAAGGCCAAGGCCAAGCGCGGCGCCTTGCTGGCTTCCGCCAGGCCCTATACCGAAAAGGTCCAGAAGGGCCATGGAACGATCTATCGCGCCCGTTTCGCCGGGCTCGAGGAATCGGAGGCGCAAGCCGCCTGCAAGGCGCTGAAACATTCCGGCTTCAGCTGTTTCGCGATCAAGGACTGATCCGCGCCGGGGAGCGGCCCGCCGCCTCTCCCCAGGCCAAGAGTTTTCGAGTTCGTCCGCGTGTTTCGAGTTTGGGAGCGTATCAGCCTTGTCGACGCATCAGCCGATCCTTGGCCTGATTGATCCGGGCCGCGTCATCCGTCGTCCCCCCGTGGTCGGGATGGCGTTCCTTCATGAGGCGCCGGTGCGCCCGAACGATCTCCTGCGGACTCGCGCCCGGTCGCAGACCCAGCGTCTGATAAGCCTCCTGCTCGCTCATTTCGCCGTTGCGGCTCCGCCCCGGCCCTTGCTGGCCAGACCCTCGCCGCCCCGCGTGCGCGTCACGCTGGCCTGCCGAGCCCCATCCGGGAAAGCGGCGGTCGAGATAATTATCCAGCAATAGAACCGAGTCGGGATCGAAGGCGGCGCAATCCTCGCGCAGCCGCAGGATTTCCTCGCGCATCATGGCGGAGAGCTTCATCCCCGCGAAAGCGCCCGCAAGCACGGTTCCGTCGACGTCGCCGCTGGCGTGGTCGAGCGTCATTGCGAGACAAGCCGTGCGGATTTGCGATTCGCTGCGCCCCGGCCGGCGCCGTCCAAAGATCTTGCTCCATGAAAAGCGGTCGCGATTGAACAGATAAAGGGCGAGGCCGCCCAGGCCAATGGCGAGGTTCAGACGCCCGCGCAGCAGCAGAAGCAGCGCCGCCGCCGCCGCGAGAAAGCCGCCGCCGTTTCGGACATAGACCGCGACTCGCGCCGGCGAGGCGCGTCCGAGTTCGCGCAGCAGATAGACGCCGAGAATCAGCGTCAGAAGCCCGATCAGCAGAAACGGCATGGAGTCTCCAATTTATCTCAGCTGGCCGAGCAGCAGGCGGGCCTCACGGTCGCCGGCCTCGGCGCGGTCGCGTAGCGCCTTGTGGCCGCCCGCCGCATAGGCGGCCGCCGCCCGCAGCAAGGCCGCCAGGCGTCCGGGCGCGCTGGAATCGAAGGTGGCGAAGGCCCCGCCGGTGAGCCGCGCCAGATCCTTGAAACACACCGCCGCCGTGGCGTCGCCGCCTTCGTGGAAGAAAAAGCCTTTCACCCCGAGCAGGCCGAGTTCGCCGGCGATCCGGCCAAGAGCGTCGGCGTTTTCCTCCATGGCGTCGCCGACATAGACGAAGGCGCCGAGCGGCCGCTCGCCACGCTCCGCGCGGATATGGCGCAAAACCCGCCCGATCTGGGTCTGGCCGCCCCTCACCTCGATCTTCGCCATGGCGGCCCCGAGTCCCGCGCCGTCGCGCATGAAGGCGGAAGCGCGGCATTCGTTGAAGCCGCGAAAATAGACGAGCTGGATATCCAGCCCGCCGCAGGCGGCGGCGGCGGCGAACATCTGCCCCTGGACCTGCTGGGCCAGATCCCAGGTCGGCTGGCGGCTCATGGTGGCGTCGAGGGCGAAGATCAGGCGTCCGCGCCCCGGCTCGCCCTGGCCGGAAACCTTGGCCGGCGCGCGACGCAAGGGAGTTTGAAGAATTTTTTGGGCGAAGGCCTCGACCTCCGCCCGCCCCGCCCGCGCCACGGGATTCTTGTCGCCCTTGCCCAAATTCCTCTCCCCTGCTCCCGATTAGATGGACGATGCGGCGGCAAAGGCAAGCCCGGTCTTCCGCGCCGCCCTTTGGAGGACTAAAACAAGGCATGACGCTGCATCTGTTAAAACTCTGCGTCGGCGTGGAATTGGTGGCCGATTTGCGCGCCTGGACGAAAATGCGCCGTTCGCGCGGCGCGGGCGTCCACGGCCATGTCACCGTCCACGCCCACGTCACCAGGATGTTTCCCAAGCGCGCGGAAGATCTGCTCGACGGCGGCTCGCTCTACTGGGTGATCAAGGGCCAGATTTCCGCGCGGCAAAAACTGATCGGCGTCGAACCTTTCGTCGATTCCGCCGGCGTGAAACGCTGCGCCCTGCAACTCGACGACGAGGTGGTCGCCGTGCGCCCGCGCCCGCATCGCGCCTTCCAGGGCTGGCGCTATTTCGAGCCGGCGGAAGCCCCGCCCGACCTCGATTCCGCCGCGAGCGGCCTCGCCGAAATGCCGGAGGCGCTGCGTCGGGAATTGTCCGATCTGGGGTTGATTTAGCAGTGAAAATCCAAAGCCAGACTCTCTGCCATGGCAGGGTCTCAGGGCGGGCGCCCGTCATGGCGCGACGTCGGCTTTTTTTTTATTTTTCGGAAGCTAGAGCATATTCCCAAAAAGTTGCAGACTTTTTGGACAATAATATGCGTTGAAACAATGGGCTAGAGCGTTTCTCCGATTCCGAAGGAACGGAAAATGCTCTAGGGCCAGGCGACGCCTACGCGGGAAATGCTTCCCATACTCATAGGTTAGATTCACGATTTACTGACGGACAGCTGCAACATAGTTTTGTGTGCCGTCGCAAAGCCGACAGGATTGCACGCTTTGTTCCGGTCGCTGGCTTTGATCGCCACGTCGGTACGATTTTTCGCATGGAATTTCTTCATGATGCGTCGTACATGCACTTTGACGGTGCTTTCGCACATGTTCAGTTCATAGGCGATGACCTTATTCGGCTTGCCTTGCTTGATCGCGTTCACCACGGCTTCTTCGCGTCTGGTCAGACCTCCGGCGGAGTCCTGTTCGGCTTCGGGGGAAGATGAGCGCCCCGCCGCGACAAGGCATTGCGGCGGGATGTAGACGCCGCCCCGGCCGATGAACTGCAAGGCAAGCGGCAATGAGTTGAATCCGACGGTTGTCGTGATATAGCCGCTGGCGCCTGCTTCGATGGCCGCCAACGCGGCCTGAGGATCGTCAGTATTGGCCAGAACCATAATCCGAAAGCGTGGGGCCGCTGCCCTCATTTCGGCGAGGGCCTCCTCCGCCTCTTGCCGGTTCAAGGACACGGTCGAAAGCAAAACGATGTCCGGACCGCCATCGGAGCGCGCCGCGATCACATCCGCAGCGCTTGCAAAACCAATCACTTCGGCAAAGCGATGCTCGTTCAAACTCCGCACCAGACAATCGCGAAGAAACGCGTTCCACTCGACAACCAATACGCGTGGACGCGGAGCGGCTACGGTCGGAAGATTCCGGTCGCCGGAGTCAATTTTCTGGACGCCAGGAACGGCTCGCCGCTCGGTGAGAATGTCGTCGTCGTGCATTGCTCCACTCCAATTCATTCAGCTGGATGAACGGCTCGCCCATGCCGTCCGTCCCCAAAATCGTGATCGAATTGAGGCGTTAACATAATTGGTAAATTCAAGGCGCCGAAATTCGCGGCGCCTTGGCTGCGGCCGCCTATGGGCTGAGCATTCTCGCATTCCACCCCTGACGCGACCAAGTCCACCAAGCCTTCCGCTAAGGAATGGCGACGCGCGCCATAGCCTTCGTTAATGGGGATCACCCGGAACGAGTCCCGCTGGAAAGACATTTCTCCTATGACATCAATAACATACATCTCAGTACTCTTGGGCAACGTCACAAGCATGTCATAATTTATTAAAAAATTCTAAACCGCAACCAGAATTGTGGGGTGTCCCCGACGGAATGTCGTCGCGGTTAATTGGCCCGGTTAACGGAAGCGGCCTGGTCGATTGTGACGAATGGGACACTGTCGCGGCAAAAGCCTGACCGTCTCGGTTGCGTCGGCGCCGGCCGATCGAAATTAAATCGTTCGGGTCCAAACGTCCGATTTGAAGCACTGGACACCCCTCAGTCTTCCGCCGCCGAATCCTGCGGTTCGGCGACGTTCAGCTTTCGATAGTCGATGCGCGGCACGCCGTCCTCGCCCATGATCAGGATATCGGCAAAATCCTCGCCGAATTTGATGTCGCGCCAGGAATAGCTCTTGCGGACATGGACATTCTGGCCGGACACGTCGTCGAGGCCGACGAAATTGACCACGAAAAAGGCGTCCCACGCCTCCAGCGCCTCGGGTCCCTTGCCGAAGATCGGGCTGTTCTCGTCCACGACGTGGAACAGCATCCAGGAAAAGGCGAAGATCGGATTGCGCGACTGTTTCAGGGCGAGCTGGCGGAAACGCCGATAGCCGACGCCTTCGACCGTGGCGTCGCGGTAAATCAGCCACATTTCGGCCCGCGCCTCATTGACCGAACTGCGGCGGGCGTTGACGAAACGCGCCATCAGCATCGGGTGGCCGTCATGCCGGGCGAGCGTCATGAAATCGGCGAAGATGATCCGCGCGCGGGGGCGGGAAAAGCGCGCGAAAATCAGGCCGGTGAACACGGCAAGAGTTGACATGCCGGTGAAAATTTCCACCGTCGCGATCGAATGGCCATAGAAATTTTGCGGATGCATGTCGCCATAGCCGACCGTCGCCAAAGTCTCGATCGAGAAGAAGAACAGATCGACCAGGGAGCCTGGCCGCGCATTGGCGACGCAGTCGCCCCCTAACCAGAACAGAAAGGCGAACAGCAGGTTCATGGTCAGGAAATAGAGCGCATATCCGGCGAAGAACGTCGGCCAGGACACGCTCATGCTGTTGTGGAAGGCGTCGGTCCAGAACGACTGATCGAGGCCGCGGGTCAGGAACTCGCGGTCGCCGATTCGCACCAGTTGTTCGCGGTCGGCGCGGCGGCGGATCAAAGGTTTTCCCACTTTTCGATCACCCAGCTCTCGGCTTGCGCGCCCTCGCGCCATTGCCGGAACGCGGGCAAGGCCAGAACTGAGTTGCAATAGGCCCGCGCGGCCGGCTCCAGTTCGAGCGCGTAAACGTCGAGGCGGGTGACGACCGGCGCGAAAAAGGCGTCGGCGGCGCAAAAATCGCCGAACAGGAATTCTCCCTTCGCTTGCGAGAAGATCGCCTGGATTCGCGCGAGATCGGCTCGCGCCGCCTGTTCCAGCGGCAGCGGCGCGGCGCGGCGGGCGCGGCGAAAATTGGTCGGGCAGGCCTGCCGCAAGGCCTGGAAGCCGGAATGCATCTCGGCGCAGAGCGAACGCGCCCGCGCCCGCTTTTTCCTGTCGCGCGGCCAGATGTTCTTGTCGGGACAGCCTTCCGCGAGATATTCGGCGATGGCGAGCGAATCCCACACCGCGAAATCGCCGTCGCGCAGCACCGGAACTTTTCCGGTCGGCGCCTCGCGCAGCATTTTTTCGCGCGAGCCCTCGACATAGAGCGGCGTGACCACCTCCTCGAAGGGGATGTCGAGCGCGCGCATCAAAAGCCAGGGGCGGAGAGACCAGGAGGAATAGGCTTTGTTGCCGATGAACAGGGTCAGGGACATGGACGGCCTCAGAATTTCGGCGTCGCCGGTTGGCGCGGCGGCTCGTAAGGCGCTCCGGCCTTCTTCCAAGCGGAAAAACCGCCCTCGAGATGGGCGACCGGCGCAAGCCCCATGCGCTGCGCCAGATGCGCGGCGAGCGCCGAGCGCAACCCCCCGGCGCAGAAGAAGACAAAAGTCTTGTCCTGCTGGAACTGCGGCTTGGCGTAGGGGCTCGCCGGGTCGATCCAGAATTCCAGCAGGCCGCGCGGGCAATGGAAGGCGCCGGCGATTCGCCCCTCGCGGTCGAGTTCGCGCGGGTCGCGCAGATCGACGAACAGAACGTCGTCGCGGCCGAGCAGATCCTTGGCCTCGGCCACTTTCAACGCCTGCACCGCGGCATTGGCCTCGGCCAGCATCTGCTGAATTCCATAGGTGATCTTGCTCGGCATGAGCGCCCTCCCAATCCCGAATTGGACCCTACGGCAGGGATGGCGTCAACCTGGAGTATCCATGTTGATCAAGCGCCGACGGCCCCGAGCTTTCGCGGCGCGGAGCGCTCAAATGTCATGCTCGCTGGCCGCCGCGCAGCGCCAGCTTTTGATGGCGTAGGCGGGGTGCGCGTCGCCCCAGCGCGCGATCGCGGCTGACCCGATCGAACGCTGGCACTGAAGAATCGAATAGGCGTCCGTCGGAATGCGGACTTTCTCGCATTCGCCGCCGGCCTTGCAGGCGCTGATCACGACGACGAAACGTTCCGGCGCCATATTTTCCGCTGCACAGGGCGAAGCGCAGAACAAGGCGATAAGGGGGGCAAATTTGAACACCTTGACCTCGAAGATTGCGAGGGCGCTCGACGAAAATGAATCACGTCAGGCGTTTCTCAGTCCATTGGAACGCGATCAGGGGCTTCCGGTTCCCTTTAGCCCGGGACCGAAGGCGCGGCGTCGCAAGTCTTGAACGTACAAGTCTTGACCTGGACCCCGCTTTTTCCGATAAGCGGCCATGCTCGCAGACGATCCGCTCGCCCAGACGATTCTCGCGCTTTGCGCCGCCCTCGCTCCCGGCAAGTCGATTTGCCCGACCGACGCCGCCAAGGCGTTTGCCCGCGCCTGCGAGGAGGACGAACTTGCCTGGCGCGGCCATCTTTCTCAGGTGCGCGCCCGCGCCGTGGCTTTGGCCCGCGCCGGCCGGCTGGTGATCACGCGCAAGGGCAAGCCGGTCGATCCGGACGATTTTCGCGGCGTCTATCGCATCGGACTGCCGCGCGGCGACTGACAGCCGGAAACAGGGAGCGCCCCATGTTCTTCGTCGCCGCGAAAATTTTCTGGCTGTTCGCCTCGCCGATCCATTTGCTGCCGATCCTGCTGCTCGCGGGCTTGATTTTGAGCCCGCGCTGGCGCCCCGGCCGCGCGCTAGCGCTTGTCTCGGCCATCGCTTTGGCCCTGATCGTGTTCTCGCCGGCCAGCGCCCTGCTGATTCGCCCGCTGGAGGACCGCTTCCCGCAAAAATCCGAAATCATGTCGCCGCCGAAGGGAATCATCGTGCTCGGCGGCGCGGTCGACGAGCAGATCACCCGCGCCCGCGACCAGGTCACGCTGAACGAGGCCGCCACGCGGATGACCGAAGGCGCGGCGCTGGCGCGGCTCTACCCCCAGGCGCTGCTGGTCTTTTCCGGCGGCTCCGGCGCGCTGATCGACAGCTCCGCCAGGGAGGCGAATGTCGCGCGGCGGCTGTGGCGCGAACTCGGCGTTCCCGAAAGCCGGATGTTGTTCGAGGACCGCTCGCGCAACACTTTCGAAAACGCTTTTTTCACCAGGGAACTTGTCCGGCCGCAAAAGGGGGAGAAATGGCTGCTGGTGACCTCGGCCTCTCACATGCCGCGCGCCATCGGGGTGTTCCGCGCCTTGGGCGTGGACCCCGAAGCCTTTCCCGTCGATTACCGCACGGCGGGCGACGCCACGGATTTCCGCCCGCCCGGCGACGGCGCCGCCGCCATTGTCAATTTCGAAACGGCGACGCGGGAATGGGTCGGCTTGCTGGTCTACCGCCTGACCGGGAAGACCAGGGTCCTGTTTCCGGGGCCGTGAGCGGCCAATGGCGTCACGGAAGAGTTCGGCGTCACCGAGACGCCGACTCGTCTGCCTCGACGCCATTGGCCGCCAGGAACTTCCGCCAGTCGCTTGCGTCGCCATAGAAGGCGTTGCGATCGACACGGGTCGGAATGCCGCGCACCCAGGCGTCGGACTGGTACTGCCAGAAGCGCCAGGCGCGATCGCCATATTTCGAGGAAGGCCCGCGCTTGGTCGAGCGGAGCCAGATCGGATAGTCGGTCAACTCGCCGTCGATGATCGACTGGTAGAAATCGACCGTGGTGTAGATGATCGGCTTCTTGCCGTAATAGCGCTGCATCTCCGCGAGCATGGCGCGGATGTCGTGCAGGGTGTCCTCGCGTTCGAGATGACGCCGGCAGGTCGGCGAATCGGGGGTCGCCTCGACATCGAGCACCGGCGGCAAGGCGTCGCGCTCGGGCGGGACGTTCTTTTCGAACCAGGCCATGTTGTCCTGCCACGGCCGGCACCAATAGACGAAATGATAGGCGCCGCGCGGCAAGCCCGCGGCCTTGGCGCCCTGCCAGTTGCGAACGAAGTTCGGGTCGATGCGGTCGCCGCCCTCGGTCGCCTTGATATAGGCGAATTTGACGCCGCCTTCATGAACGGCGTCCCAGTTGACATTGCCCTGGTATTTGGACACATCGACGCCGTGCACGGTAAAATTCCGGGCGAGCTTGGTCGCCTCGGTTTCCTTGTAATGGCCGGACCGGGCGCCAACCAGGGGCCGCTCCGCGAAAGCCGAGGGAGCCTCCCCGCAAGCACCGAGCGCGAGCATCAGGCCCGGGAGCGCGAGACGCGCGATGTTTCTCGTACGGAAATCACTCATGCAGGCAAATTACCTCGCTCTGGGTAATAAGTCCTTAATCTACATCACGGCGGTTCACCGTGTGAGTTGAACCGGAATTTTGGTTTTTTGCAAGAGCGGAACAGTTTGGCGCGACGCGGCGCCTGATTTTTCAGGCGATTCCGCCGCGCGGCGCAAGCGTCGGCGTGGCCGGAAAAGGCGGCGCCGTCCGGTAGGCGGTAAGAGGCGTTTTGCAATGTGGGTAAAAATTCCGTTGATCGCGGGGACGCTTGCGGTCGCGCTCTGCGGCGGCGCGCGGGCCGAGTCCTGCGGCCCGCAAATGCTCGGGGTTTCGCGGACGATTTTGGTCGGCGCCCCGGTCCATGTCGGCCTGAAGACCTATCCGCAAACCCTCGACCTGAAGGACCACGAGGTCGTCCTGACCTTCGACGACGGCCCCGCCCCGGCGACAAGCCGCGTGCTCGCCGCGCTGGAGGCGCAATGCGCGAGAGCGACCTTTTTCCTGATCGGACGCAACGCCGCCGCCATGCCGGCGCTGGTGCGCCGCGAGATCGCCGACGGCGACACGGTCGGCAGCCATTCCTTCAATCATCCGATATTGCGCAGCCTGCCGCTTGCCAGGGCCATGGCCAATATCGACGCCGGCGCGGCGGCGGTGGACAAGGCGTCCCGGGGCAGGGCTTCAAGATTTTTCCGCTTCCCCGGCTTCGCCGATTCGCCCGCGCTGCTGGCGGCGCTCGACAACAAGAACATGCCGGTTTTCGGCGCCGATCTCTGGGCTTCCGACTGGAACGTCATGACCCCGCAGCAGGAGCTCGACCTGCTGATGGGCCGGCTGCGCCGCGCTGGCGGCGGGATCGTCCTGCTCCACGACAGCAAGAAGGAAACGGCGGACATGCTGCCCGCCTTTCTCGCCGCGCTGAAGGCCGAGGGGTTCCATATCGTGGCGCTCGCCCCCGGCGACGCCCCGCCCGCGCTGAAAAGAGCTCCCGCCGGCTGGAAATCCGAAACCGAAGAGACCTTGCAGAAAATGGGGATCAAGGGCCCAAAAGGCGCCGCGCCGAAAATCGACGTTCCCCTTCACGAGCAGAGGGACCCGGCGAGCAGGATGTGAACGGGAGAAAACCAAACAAAAGAGCTTGGTGCGGCCAAGAGGACTCGAACCTCCACCCCGGTTAAAGGACTAGCACCTCAAGCTAGCGCGTCTACCAATTCCGCCATGGCCGCGCGATTTCCGGGTTTTTGGCCCGATCAATCGGTAGGCGCGTCGTCTAACAAATCGCTCCCGGCCTTGCAAGCCGGTCGCCCGATTTTTCTCGACGCGCCCAACCGGCCGCGCGATAAACGCCAGCCGCGAGACCATGACATGACCGAAACCTGCGCAAAACCGCCCGCCTCTTTTCTCGCCGCGCCCGGCGCGCCGCCGGTGGAATGGCGCGTTTCCGAGGGCCTGACCGGCTATGCCTTCGCGGTGGCGGAAATGGAGGCGCGCGCCAACCAGATCGCTGAAGGCCGCGCGCGGGAACTGGTCTGGTTGGTCGAACACCCGCCGCTCTATACCGCGGGAACCTCGGCGCGGCCGCAAGACCTGCTCGACCCGCGTTTTCCGGTCCATGCTGCCGGGCGCGGCGGCCAGTTCACTTATCACGGCCCCGGCCAAAGGGTCGCCTATGTGCTGCTCGATCTCTCCCGCCGCTCGCGCGACGTGCGGCTTTATGTCTGCGCGCTGGAAAAATGGATCATCGCCGCGCTGGCGCTGTTCAATGTTACGGCTGAGATACGCGACGGCCGCGTCGGCGTCTGGGCGCCGCGGCCGGAAAAGCCGCGCGGCCCGCAAGGCGAAATGGCCGAGGACAAGATCGCGGCGATCGGGGTGCGGATGCGGCGCTGGGTGTCGTTCCATGGCGTCGCGCTCAATGTCGAGCCGGACCTCTCGCATTTCTCCGGCATCGTGCCCTGCGGCATCGCCGAAAGCCACCTCGGCGTCACCAGCCTGATCGATCTCGGCCTGCCGGTGACCATGCAGGATGCGGATGTGGCCTTGCGTTCGAGCTTTGAAGAGATTTTTGGCCCCACAACTTCTCCAGGTTGACAGGAGCGCGGGGTTGACGAGCATGGGGCGATCGAGGCCGCGCCGCGGCGAATCTGGACGAATCTGGAATTTCAGTCATGCGGACCATTTTTTTCGCTGCTTTCCTTTGCGCGCTGACCTCCGCCGCCGCCCGCGCCGAGTCCGTCCCCCAGCCAAGCTTGAACCCGCACGATTCGTGGTCCTACCATATCACGGTCCAGAACCGAGGCATGCTCAAGGACGGGCATATCACCGTGTCCGTGACGCGCGTCGGACCTGACGGCGTCCTCGTCAGCCAGAAATCCGCCGCCGCGCCCGACCGTGTCGAATCGTCGATGTTCGGGCTGGACTGGAGCAAGCGCCGCAGCGTGAACGGGCTGGAAACCACGGTCAACCGGCCCTTCGCCTTCCCGCTTGAAGTCGGCAAGTCCTGGCAGGTCGACTATACCGAGCAGAACCCCAACCCGCAGAAGATTCGCGAGACGGACGTCCTGCCTTACAAGGTCGTCGGCTGGGAGGACGTCACTGTCCCGGCGGGAAAATTCCATGCCTTGAAGATCGAATCCTTCGGGCGCTGGACGGCGGACCTGTCGCCGCGCGTCGTCAACAACGCCGCCATCGCCCGATCGGGCGGCGTCGCGACCCAGAGCGCCGAAAGCCGAATCGTGAAAGGCGTTCGCGTCAGCGGCCGTTATTACAAGTGTTTCTGGTATGTCCCCGAAGTGAAGCGCTGGGTGAAGTCGATCGAGGAGAACTATTCCGCGAACGACACCCTGAGCCAATCCGTCACCAACGAACTCGAGAGCTATGACTTGGGCGGCGGCGCAAAGCCCGAAGGCGCGCCGCGCAATACCGCCCCGGCTGGTCCGCCGCCCGCTCCGGGGCCGGGCAAGAATTCAATCTAGAATTCACCGAAAATCACCTGCCGGCGCTGCGCCGGCCGAAAGTCTGGGCCGCGCCGGGTCGCCCCGGCATGGCGGCCGAAGGCGAAGACGCGCGGGCGTCATTGCGGCGCGCCGCCGGGCCCGAACTGGCCGATGGAGAGGCGCCGCCTGTCAGCGCCTCCTCGTCCGGCCCGCGCGGATGGCCGTTCTCGCCCGGGTCGCCGGCCCGGAAGAACATCATCGCAGCGAGAACGAGGCTTGAGACCCCGGCGACGGCGACGATGAGGCTGACAACGACGAGACCGGCGGGGGCGTAAAGCGCGGCAAACAACACCGCGAAAAACCCGCCGACGACGCCGCCGCCGATCGGAGCGGCAAGCCACCAGCCGCTCCAGTTGAAATCATGCAGCCGCTTGATCTGGACCGCCAAGGAAATCCACAACGCCACGGCGGACAGGAAGAATATCACGCCCCTGACCGCGGGCGGCGCGTCAATGGCGGCGTGAGCCTTGTGCGCCGCGTCATAGGTGACGACCATATAGCGCCGCCAGAGCGCGACCTGGTAAATCCCCCACGCCACCAGCTGGACCAGCCAGAAGATCGCGAAAGTCGCGCGTCCGATCCGCCCGCGAAAGGAGAACAATAGCCAGAAGAAACGATCAATCATGGCGAAACCTCCATGATGAAACGGGTCGAAGCTGGCTTGAGGACGTCAAGCCAATCCTAGTTCACATCCTGTGGAGGGAGTTCTATGCGGCGAAGCTTGCCCGCGGCTGAAAGAAACCGCGACAATTATACGCATTCAATTTACGGCCCAATTGTCGATCAGCCGCGTCCGGCCCAGGCGCGCTGCGACCAGCAGCCGGATCGGCCCCTCGGCGCGCGAAGCGACCGGCGCGAGGCTTTCCGCGTGACGCGCCTCGAAATAATCGAGGATGAACCCGGCCGCTTCGATCTCCCTTCGCCCTTGCGCGACGACCTCCCCGACCGGCGCGCCGGCTTCGACCTTTTTTGTGCTGGCGCGCAAGACGCGGAAAAGCGTCACCGCCCGCGCGCGCTCTTCGGCCGAGAGATAGACATTGCGCGAGGACATGGCGAGGCCGTCCGCCTCGCGCAGGGTCGCAACCCCGAAGATCTTGGTCGGAATGTCGAGATCGGCGGCCGTGCGGCGGATCACCGCGAGCTGCTGGAAATCCTTCTCGCCGAAAAACGCGCTATCGGCCTGGGCCTGGTTGAGCAATTTGGCGACCACCTGCGCCACGCCGGCGAAATGGTCGGGCCGGAACCTGTCCTCCAGTCCCGCCAGCGCCGGGCCGCCGGGAATGACCCTGGTCGAAAAGCCCTCCGGGTACATTTCCGAAGCCATCGGCGCGAAACAGCCGTCGCAGCCGGCTTCCGCCAGCTTGGCGAGATCGGCTTCGAGCGTGCGCGGATAGGCCGAAAAATCCTCGTTGGGCGCAAATTGCGTGGGATTGACGAAGATCGACACGATGGCGCGGCGGGCATGGGCGCGCGAGGCCTCGACCAGCGAAATATGGCCGGCGTGCAGCGCCCCCATGGTCGGGATCAGAGCCACGGTCTCGTTCGCCGCGCGCCATTGCGCGACGGCGCGGCGCATGTCCGAGATTTTGCGGAAAACAATCGGCTTGGCGCTCATTGTGGGCTCACGGGGCGGTAGGAATTCTTGATCGCGCGGAATTTCTTTGGCGTCTCGGGAACGTCCTCGCCGCCGACGCGGCGCAGGAAATCGACATAACCGCCCGAAAGGCCATGGCCGCGCGCCGCAGCGACGATCTTCGCCATGTAATCCGCCGGCGCCCGGCCGGCGCTTGTTTCCGGCGCGCCGACATAGACCAGCGCGCGAACCGGCGAGGCGCCCTCGCGCAGAACCGGCGTCGAAATTTTGACATAGGCGCCCTGCGCCACGCCCTCATAGCGGTCGAGCGCGGCAAGGTCCGAAAAACTCAACTCCCACAACACGCCCGCAACCGTGGCGGCGGGGTCGCGAACGATGGTGGCGAAGCCGTCGGGCGTCAGCGCGAAACGATGGCGCGGCAGGAAGGCGCGGCCGAGCGCGCGCGCCGTCGCGCAGCGCCGCGCCATGGCGGCGACATCCATGTTGGAGCCATAGGCGAAATGCAACGGCACGGGCCCGGATTATCCGTATTGATATTTGCGTCTTTGAATGTGAGGATGGCGCAGGCGCATCGTCAGCGTCACGGCAGATATAAGCCGAAGTGGGAGGAAAAAAATGAAATTCGCAAAATGGGCCGTCGCCGTCCTTTTCACCGCCGCGATGGTCGGCCAGGCCGCCGCCGCAGAGGCGGCCGGAACCTATAAGCGATCGAACGGCGACACCGTCAAGGTTTCCGTGGTCGGCGGCAGGCTGTATTGCAAGATCGTCGCGGGCAGCCAGCCGGGCTTCGAAATGTGCCACGGCATGGCCAATGCCGGCGGCTCGGTGTGGAAGGGCGCGAACATGAAACATCCTTCCATGCCCGGCATGATGACCTTCAACGGCACCGTCAACATCACCAGCGGCGGACTGTCGATCAAGGGCTGCGCGGTCGGCAAATCCATGTGCGATTCTGAAAGCTGGACCCGCATGTGATCTTTCGCGTCCCCTCCCCCCGCATAACCCGTCGAAAGACGAGCGTCCTTGCGGGGAGAGGGAAATGTCCTCACGCGAATTCCATGATCACCGCATCGACCGCCAGCGAATCGCCTTCCTTGCATTTCAGCGCCTTGACGGTGGCGTCGCGCTCGGCGCGCAGCACGTTCTCCATCTTCATCGCCTCGACCATCGCCAGCGCATCGCCGGCCTTCACCTCCTGGCCTTGCTTGACATAGAGCGCCTTGACCAGGCCCGGCATCGGGCAGAGCAGGGATTTCGACGTGTCGGCGAGCTTCTTCTCGGGCATCAGCGCGAAAAGCTCGACCTCGCGGCGGGTAAAGACGCGGGCCTCGACGCTCACTCCCGCATGGGCGATGGCGAAACCGTTGAGAATCGGACGGACCTGAACCGCGATCTTTTCGCCGTCGATCAATCCGTCCCACACCGGCTCGCCGGGAACCCAATCCGATTCGAGCCGATGGGCACAGCCCGTCGAAAGACGGGCGTCTTTCGACGCCCTTTGGCCGCCTTCGGCAAAGCGCACCAGCAGCGCGCCGTCGCCGGTGTCGATGTCGATGTCGAAGCGCTCCTTGTCGAGCGTCACCGAACGGGCGGTCTCGAAGCGCACCGGCTTCTGCGTCTGCATCTGCCCGGAAATCTGGCGCTTGCGGTCGTTGTGGAGATTGTCGACGAAAGTCGCGACCGCCGCCATGCGATGGGCGATCTCGCCCTGCGGCTTCAAGGGCGAGAAGCCGTCGGGATATTCCTCGGCGATGAAGCCGGTCGAGAGATGGCCCAGGCGCCAGCGCTCATGCTGCATCAGCGACGACAGGAACGGGATGTTGTGGCGGATGCCGTCGATGACGAAGGCGTCGAGGGCGCGCGACTGCGCCTCGATCGCGGTCAGGCGGTCGCCGGCGTGGGTCACCAGCTTGGCGATCATCGGATCGTAAAAAATCGAGATTTCGCCGCCTTCAAAGACACCAGTGTCGTTGCGCACCGTAATGCCTTCCGAGCGGCCCTCCTCGGGGGGGCGATATTTGACCAGCCTGCCGGTCGAGGGCAGGAAGTTGCGGGTCGGATCCTCCGCATAGATGCGGCTCTCGACCGCCCAGCCCTTGAGATGAACCTCGCTCTGCTTGATCGCCAGAACCTCGCCGGCGGCGACGCGGATCATCTGCTCCACCAGGTCGATCCCGGTGATCAGTTCGGTCACCGGATGCTCGACCTGAAGCCGGGTGTTCATTTCGAGGAAGTAAAAACTCTTGTCCTGGCCGGCGACGAATTCGACCGTGCCGGCGGAATCGTAATCGACCGCCTTGGCCAGCGCCACCGCCTGTTCGCCCATCCTGCGGCGGGTCTCCTCGTCGAGCAGGGGCGACGGCGCCTCTTCGATCACCTTCTGGTTGCGGCGCTGGATCGAACATTCGCGCTCGCCGAGATAGATGACATTGCCGTGCTTGTCGCCCAGCACCTGGATTTCGATATGGCGCGGGTTGACGATGAATTTTTCCACGAAAACGCGATCGTCGCCAAAGCTGCTCTTGGCCTCAGACTTCGCCCGCGCGAAACCTTCGGCCACCTCCGCCTGGCTGTGGGCGACGCGCATGCCCTTGCCGCCGCCGCCGGCCGAAGCCTTGAGAATGACCGGATAGCCGATGCCGTCGGCGATCCTGACCGCCTCTTCCGGCGTCTCGATCACGCCCAAAAAACCCGGAACCGTGTTGACCTTGGCGGCGTTGGCGAATTTCTTTGATTCGATCTTGTCGCCCATCGCTTGAATCGCGCCGACATTCGGGCCGATGAAGACGACGCCGTTGGCCTTCAGGGCCTCGGCGAAGGCGGCGCGCTCGGACAGGAAGCCGTAACCGGGATGGACGGCCTCGGCGCCGGTCGCCTTGCAGGCGTCGAGGATCTTTTCGATGACCAGATAGGAGTCCGCGGCCGGAGGGGCGCCGATATGCACGGCTTCGTCGGACATCGAGACATGGAGGGCGTCCTCGTCGGCGTCGGAATAGACGGCGACAGTCTTTATTCCCATCCGCCGCGCGGTCTTGATGACGCGACAGGCGATTTCACCGCGATTGGCGATCAGGATTTTCTTGAACATTCAGGCCCCGAAGCGGAACGAGCCCGGCCTTGGCATGGCCAATGCTGGCTTTTTTATGATCGGTCCGCTTTTATGGGAACTGGTCGCCCTCGTCCAGCGGCCAAAGGTTTAAGCAAGGGCGACAAGAGCGGGGGCGTGCTCGCGGGTAAAGCGTTTTCTCACGTTTCGCGCGAAAATTCGGCCTGAACTTCGGGCGCGGCCACGCGGGCGCGGACGGCGGCGATCAGCCAGCCCGGGGCGCGGTGGGCCTCGGCCAGCACATTGGCGAGAAGGGCGGCGCCGGTCGCCAGGCGGCAGCGGTCGGCCTCGCACACCAGCCATTCGGCCTGCTCATCGACGACGATTCCGGTCGGCCGGCATTGCCAGACCACATGGTCCGTCAGGCATTCGACGAAAAACGCGGTCCATTCGGCGCAGGGCGCAGCCTGCGCGCGCTCCAGATCGAACAGGGGCTGGGCCTCTTCACGGCTCGCGCCTTCGTCCTCGAACAGGGCGCGGCGCAGCTGGCGCACGTCGGCAGGGAGGAGGTCTCGCCCGGCTTGGGCCAGGGACTGGGCCAGGGAAGAAATCAGGGCGCGGCGCTCGTCGAGAGCCTCCAGCCCAAACAGGGAAATTTTCGCGGCGCTTGCGTGATTCATGATCGGCGTCTCCGTCATGACGAAAAGCTAAACCGCGCCGACTTGCTCGAAGCTAAAGGATCAGAGTCAACGGCTGGAAAGGTTAACCTGCTCTTCTCACAGATGATCGTCGCCGCGCCGGTAGCCGCGCCGGTGGTAGAGCAGGCTCGCGCCCTCGTCGCGGCGCGCCACCGCCTCGACCCTGCCGATCAGGATGTGGTGGGTGCCGATGTCCTTCACGTCGATCAGGCGGCAATCGAAATTGGCGAGCGCGTCGACGAGCAGCGGCGCGCCGGTCACGCCCTTGCGCCACGCGCCATGGGTGAATTTGTCGGCGAAATGCTCATTGGTGCGGCCGGCGAACACATCGGCGAGTTTATGGTCCTCGACGCCGAGCGAATTGACGCTGAACACCTTGTTCTCGAGGAAACGCGGCGACGAAGGCGACATCCGGTTGACGCAGACCAGCAAGGTCGCCGGATGGTCGGTGACGGAAGCGAGCGCGGTCACGGTCATGCCCGTGATTCCCGCCGGCCCGTCGGTCGCGATGATATGGACGGGCGAGGCGATTTCGCTCATCGCGTCGCGATAGGCCTGCGGATCGAGCATCAACGTCCCTTCAAAATACAAACTCACGCCTCCGGCGGCAGTCCCGCGCGTTGTCCAGGATTGCTCTTACCGCGTGATGAAACCATTTGAAAGGATAAGCCTGACGCGTTCCGTCCTGGGGCCAGCCGACGCGCCGCGCCGCGTCAGTTGGCGCGGCTCCAGGAATAACTCTTGCAGATCCAGCCGCCGAGCACGCAGCCGGCGGTGGTCAGCGCGCCGCCGGAAAGGCTCATCTTGCCGGAATAGGTCTTGCCGTCGTCGGGATTGAAGGCCGAGCCGCGCCATTCGTTCTCGCCGGCCGGCTTCATGTCGTAAAAGACGCGCTGGCCGATATGGGCCGGAGAATCCTTGTCCCGCAGCCAGACGACGGCGCCGCAAAGCGCGCCGCCGCAATGCGAGAATTTCACCTTGGTCTTGCCGTCGGTGCGCAGCCAGACGCCAGTCGCGTCGCCGGCCCAGGCGGCGGCTCCTGAAACCGCGATCATGACCGTTGCGAGAACGATCGCTTTCACCTTGTTCATCCTGCATTCCTCCCCGGCTCCCGGCGCTTTTCCGTCGCCGCGCCGGTCAGGATAGCCTGAACAAGCTCCAGTTCAAATATGAACGTTCCCGCTCCGCTCACTCCACCGTCACACTCTTCGCCAGATTGCGCGGCTGGTCGACGTCCTTGCCCATGAAGACCGCCGTGGTATGGGCCAGTAC
Source organism: uncultured Pseudomonadota bacterium (assembly GCA_963703385.1). Taxonomy (GTDB): domain Bacteria; phylum Pseudomonadota; class Alphaproteobacteria; order Rhizobiales; family Beijerinckiaceae; genus Rhodoblastus. The sequence goes on along the minus strand of OY969816.1, from coordinate 565,403 downwards.
GGCCATCATATGACTTTGGCCCAGGAACGCTGGCTTGAGATTGGCGCGCCATGGGGGCAAGCGGCGGGGGGCGGGAAAATCTGGCGAATCGGTTCGCCGCGATCCGGGCCAAGACGCCCTCCGGTCAAACCCCGAAACGCCTCGATTTCGCCCGTCTTGGGATTTCGGGATTGCCAAGCTCCTCGCCTTTCGATTCTATGCGACTGAGCGCGATTTTCATTGGGGCGGGGCGACGTGACCGAACTGAATTTCAAGGGCAAGGAATTTGTCTATAACCATCACCTCGCCGTGCCCTATCGTCCGCTGGTTCCCGATGGGACAAAAGGAGTTGGGCCGGTCGCGCTCGACGGCAATCTCATCATTCACGGCGACAATCTCGACGCGCTGAAAGCGCTGCTGCCGACTCACGCCGGCAAGATCGACTGCATTTACATCGACCCGCCTTACAACACCGGCAACGAGGGCTGGTGCTATAACGACAACGTCAATTCGCCGGTCATCAAGGAATGGCTGGCCTCGAACCCGGTCGGAATTGAGGACGGCCTGCGCCATGACAAATGGTGCGGTATGATGTGGCCAAGGCTACGACTTCTTGGAGAATTACTTTCATCCTCAGGGACAATCGCAATCTCTATAGATGATAACGAAGCCTACCGGCTTCGAGCGATAATGGATGATGTGTTTGGTGCTGAGCATTTTATTGGAAATGTTTGCTGGAAGACAAGGAATACAGATAATCGCGTCAAAACAAAGCTCTCGATTGATCATGAGTATGTTTTGATTTATTCGCGAGGGGCGGGGCTGAGTGGGCGAATAATTAATCGCGATGACTTCTCCAACCCTGACAGTGACGCTCGCGGCCCTTATGTCACCGACCCATTAACTGGAAAAGCAACTGCTAAAGCACGACGAAATCTCCATTATATAATTCGTAACCCAGAAACAAAGGATGAATATGAGCCTGACCCCGCAAGAGGTTGGATTACGGATGAAGATGGCTTCAAGGCGCTTTTAAAAGATAAGAGGATTTGGTGGCCTCCAAATCCTCTAACAGGCCTCACGTATCCCCTCATTTTAAATGACCCCGAAAGCGTCGGAGAAAGCAGAGCTTTGGCGTAGGAGATCCTGGTATCGCTCGATGAGGGGCCGGAGTCTCTTCTCCGGCATGTTGGGGATCAGGTCATAGAGCAGGCAGCCTTGTCGGAAAAGGGAATGGACGCGGCGCTTGACGGTGCTGGTTCTCAGTTGCCGGTCCATTCCGAGGCTTTCGCCGGCGGCGCCCAAGAGCGTCAGCAGCAGGATGGCGAAGGCGTTGAGGAGCAAGAGGCGGTCGCGGCGTTGCGGATCGTCGATCCTCAGCGCGTTCATGCCCATTCCAAAGCGCAAATCCTTGCTGTCTCGAAAGCTGGGCTCGATGGTCCAGCGTTTGGAATAAAGCTTGATGATCTGCGGCGCGGAGAGCGCGCCGCCGCTGGCGGCCAGATGCCAGGCCTCCTTCATGCCCGCGGCCTTCACGCATACGACCGCCCCAACCCTTTGGCGGGCGGCGGACACTTCGGCGTCGCGCAGTTTTCGCGCTCGCCCGCCCTTGCCGACCCAATCGGCGGCCAACCGGGTTTCGCCATCGGCTGCGCTGACGTGGATGTTGCCGCGAAAGCGGATGACATATTGAAAGCCAAGGCTGCCCAGGAATTCGAATAGTTTGATATCGCCAAAGCCGCGATCGGCCAGAATCGTCGCCGTCACGCCCTCGGGCAGCAGCGCCTTCAGCCGGGACAGGCACAAATCCTCGAAATCGTTGCGCTGGTCCTTCAATTCGTCCTTGTCGACGGTCAGCCAAAGCAGCGGCGTGGCTCTTCCGTGGCGCGTGACGAGATGCAGCGCGAGCGTGGACTGATTGTCGGGATCGAAATCCGTCCAGTCCATCGCCACGACGATGTCGCGCCGCGCTCCAACGACTTCGGGAACCCACGACCCGAACAACTCCCAAGGAGCCACGCCCGCGTTGCTCAGCAGCCGGTCGACCTGCTTGATCGCCGACTTCGCGATCAGTCCGCGCGCCGTCGCCAACGCCTGTCCGATCAGGCTAACCGCGAGAGCCGCCCCCGTCATCACTCCAAGCGTCCCATTCGCCAAAGACAGAATGCGTTTGGCGTGCAGGTCGTCAACAAAGACGCGGCTCACAAATTCATGAACAAAATCAAATCGCTCCTTCGGCGCGCGCATCGCTCTCCCCAACCGGCAGATTCTCCGTCACGCCGCTCGGAAGAATCCCAAATTCGGGCTTTTTAGAGTCACGCAAAAATGAGGGGATTCATGAGCTAGAGCGGGCTCCGAACGATTTGAATTGCTTTGGGATTCCCAAATCGGCTGAAATCTGATTCATGATTCTCGCCGCGGAAGGAGGCGGCGAGAATGGCGCTTTCCGACGATCTTCGCAAACGCGTGGTTGAGGCAGTGGTTGTCGACGGGCTGTCGCGCAATGCGGCGGCGAAACTGTTCAAGATCGGCATCGCCAGCGCCGTGCGCTGGGTCAAGCAATTCGAGACGACGGGAGAGGTCTCGCCCAGGCCTGTGGGCGGCGATCGCCGCTCGGGGCGCATCGAAGCCCATCACGACTACCTCATGGGGCTGATCCGACGCACGCCGGACATCACTCTCCTCGAAATCCAGGAGCGGCTGGTCAAGAATTGCGGCGAGCATTTTTCGAGTTCAGTGTTGTCGCGCTTCTTCGCTCGGCACGGCGTCACATTTAAAAAAAGAGCGCGCACGCCGCCGAGCAGCAACGCCCGGACGTGATGAAACGCCGGCTGGAATGGTTCGAGGGACAGCCTGATCTCGACCCTTCGAAGCTCATTTTCATCGACGAGACCGGCGCCTCGACAAATCTGGCGCGCAAAGGCGGACGCTGTCGGCGCGGGCGACGGCTGCGCGCCGCCGTGCCGCACGGCCATTACAAGACAGTCACGTTGGTCGCCGGCGTCAGCCTTCGCGGCCTCGTGGCGCCGAAGGTCTTCGATCGCCCGATCAACGCCGCCCTCTTCGAAGAATGGGTGGAAAACTGCCTCGGCCCCACGCTCTCGCAAGGCGACATCGTCGTCATGGACAATCTGCCCGCCCACAAGGGACCGCGGGTCGAAGAGTTGATCAAAGCCGCCGGCGCCGAGTTGCGCTATCTGCCGCCCTACAGCCCCGACATGAACCCGATCGAGAAAGCCTTTTCCAAGCTCAAGGCGCATCTGCGAAAAATCGCCGAGCGAACCGTCGGCGGATTGATGCGCGCACTCGAAACTTGCGCCGAAATCTTCAAGCCCACAGAATGCAAAAATTATTTCGCAGCCTGCGGATATGATCCAGTGTGATCGGAGGCCGCTCTAACAGGCAAGCCACGAAAGAAGCGGTTTCTTTCAGAAACTGCCGAAAGAATGCCAATTTCTAGTTTTTGGACCGATATAAAGGGGCAGTCAGGGGCCGATGAACTCGATAAGATAATGGGGGCGCGTGTCTTTGATTTCCCGAAGGCTTGCGATTTTGTTGCTAAAGTCATAGACTTGTGTACGGACGCTAACTCAATTGTTTTGGACTCTTTTGCTGGCTCTGGTACAACTGCGCATGCTGTTTTAGAAACAAACAAACGCGACAACGGCAATCGTCGGTTCATCCTTGTCGAGATGGAAGATTATGCCGATAGCGTGACCGCCGAACGCGTGCGTCGGGTTATCAATGGCTATGATTATCAGGGCGTCCAGAAAACCGAGCTTTTGCGGGAAGGGCTCAGTTGGAGGAAGGTCAAAAATTCAACCGCGCTGGTCCACAAGGTCGAAGGCGTCGAAAATCTCGAAAAACACAAGTACGACCGGCTCACCAAACAGGTGAAGGACGGCGACCTCATCGTCACCGGCGAAAAGACGATTGACGAACGCGCCGAAGGTCTAGGAGGCGATTTCACTTATTGCACACTCGGCTCGGCAGTCGATCTGGACAAGATTTTGACCGGCGAAGCTTTGCCGGCCTATGCGGCCCTTGGCTCCGCCCTATTCCATATGGCGACCAATCGGGCCTGCGATCCCGCCGCCATGCGCGAAAAGGATTTTTATCTCGGCGCGGTCGAAGGCCAACAAGTTTGGCTGATCTACAGGCCAGACCTCGACTGGCTCAAATCACCGGAAGCGGCGCTGACCTTGTCGCGAGCGAAAGCCTTTGCCGAAAGCGACAAGGCGACAAAACATCTGGTCTTCGCCGCCGCGCGCTTCGTCTCGCAAAAAATCCTCGCCGAACGGGGGGTGAATGTTGAATTCGTCCCGTTGCCCTTCGCGCTCTATCGCATCGAACGGGCTTGAGCCATGTTGCGGACGCTGGATTATCAGGATCGGGTTCTTGCAAAACTCAACTCCTTTCTCACCGCCTTGAAGGCGGAAAAGTCGAGCGCAGACCGGATCGCGCGATTGGCTGCCGACGATCCAACTCTCGGACTGGAAATTCCCGATTTCCCTAAAAAGGCATGGGAGAAAATGAAGGCGGCGGGCGAGTTGCCAGCGTCGCGGAAAAATATTCCTTGGTCACCTCGTTTAAGCGGCGCGGGCCTTCCCGTTCCCAATGCGGTTTTCAAAGTGCCGACCGGCGGCGGCAAGACTTTTCTCGCCACGCAGGCGCTGTCGCGCATTTTCGGACAATATCTCAACAAGAACACCGGCTTCGTGCTTTGGATCGTCCCCAACGAAGCGATTTTTTCGCAGACTTTGCGCCATTTGTCGGACCGCCAGCATCCGTATCGGCAAGTTCTTGACCGGGCTGCGGCGGGTCGTGTCAAGATTATGCAGAAGACCGACCGGCTCGACGCCCGCGACGTCGAAGGCCAGCTCTGCGTCATGTTGCTGATGTTGCAGTCGGCCAATCGTGAGACCAACGACACGCTGAAAATGTTCAAGGATCGCGGCGACGTGCACGGCTTCTGCCCGCCGGAAGGCGATCAGGCGGCGCATCAGGCGATGATCGCGCAAACGCGCAATCTCGACGCCTACAACGATTTTTGGCCGATGGTGAAGGATTCTCTTGGCAACGCCTTGCGGCTGGTCCGTCCTGTCGTGGTCATGGACGAAGGCCACAAGGCGACGTCGGAACTCGCCTTCAAGACCCTATATGGCTTCAATCCCTGTTTCGTCCTCGAACTTACGGCGACGCCGAAGGATGTAGCGCCGCACGGCGGACAAAATCCCCACCCGGGCCGCAGCGCCAATATTCTCGTCGAAATCACCGGCAAGGAGCTGGACCGCGAAGGCATGATCAAAATGCCGCTTAATCTCGATGCGCGGCAGGGCGCGGACTGGAAGGCGACTTTGGCCGTGGCTTTGGAAAAGCTGCGAAGCCTCGACCGGCAGGCGGCGACATTTCGCGCCGAAACGGGGCGCTATATCCGTCCGATCATGCTGGTCCAGGTCGAACGCACCGGGGCGGAACAACGCGCCAGCGGCCATATCCACGCCGAGGACGTCAAGGCCTGGCTCATGTCGACAGGCTTCGACGAAGCGGAAATCGCCGTCAAAACAGCGGAAACCAACGATCTCAACCAGCCGGAAAATCTTGATCTTCTGTCGCCGACCAACAGGGTGCGGGCGATCATCACCAAGGCGGCGCTTCAAGAAGGCTGGGATTGTCCCTTCGCCTATGTGCTCTGCGCGCTGGCGGCAAGCTCCAATCTCAACGCAATGAAACAGCTTGTCGGGCGCGTGCTGCGCCAGCCAGGCGCGACGAAGACGGGAATTGCCGCGCTGGACGAATGCCACATCGTTACCCATCATTCCGAAACCGCCGAAGTCGTCGCCGCGATCAAGCAGGGGCTTGAGGATGACGGGTTGGGTGATCTCGTGCTCTCAGTCGCGCAAGCGGAACCTTCGGCGGCCGCATCGACACTGCGCAAAATTCAGCGCCGCCCCGCTTTTTCCTCGACCCAGATTTATCTGCCGAAGGTGTTGCGCGTCCAAGGCAAAGAGGTCCGCGACCTCGATTACGAGACGGACATTCTCGCCGCCATTGACTGGCGCGGCTACGATCCGCGAACCATCGCCGACCGCATACCGGAAAACGCGCAAGCCGCTGAAAGCCAGTTGCAGCGCATCACCCTGAGTGACGGGGCCGAACATTTCGTGGCGGAACGAGTTGCGGCGGGCGGCGAGGCTTTGCGCTTCGATCCGGCATATGCCGTGCGGATGATTTCGGACCTGATCCCCAATCCCTTTGTCGGGCGCGAAGTCGTCGGTAGATTAGCCAATCGCCTCAAGGAACGAGGTTTCGGAGCCGAAAAGATCGGCGCGCTTTCCGGTCTGATCATCGAAGAATTGCGCAAGGGGCTGGATGAAGAAAGAACGGCCCGCGCCGAAGCCTTGTTCAAGGCCGAAGTCGCGGCGGCGCGAATTCAATTCCGTCTGCGGATTGACGGTCGCAACTGGCAAATGCCTTTCGAACTTGAGACGACGGAGCCCGCGACCGCCCGGCAGTTGCTCGGCGCTCATGGCGGACCGTTGGAGCGGAGCCTTTTCTCTCCCGTCTATGAAAACGAATTGAACGGTGACGAGCGCGACGTTGCGGTTTATCTCGACGGCGAAAGCGCGCTGGTTTGGTGGCATCGCAATGTCGCCCGCGCCCAATATGGCTTGCAGGGCTGGCGACGCGAGAAAATCTACCCGGATTTCATCTTCGCGGTGGAACAATCCGACAAGCGCCGCCGCGTGACCGTCCTCGAAACCAAGGGCGACCATCTCGGCGGCAACCTCGACACAGAATACAAGCGCAAGGTGTTGAAGGTTCTGTCAGCCAATTTCGCATGGGACGATACCGTTCCCGCCGGCACGCTTGAATTGGTCAAAAAGGACGGAGAGTCGGTGGGATGCGTGCTCATATTGATGAGCGAACGGAAAGCGAAATTGCCTGACTATCTCACGGCGTAAGACGCTCTTCCCGCCCCCAGCCCCCTTCACCTCACTCCACCGTCACACTCTTCGCCAGATTGCGCGGCTGGTCGACGTCCTTGCCCATGAACACCGCGGTGTAATAGGCCAGCAACTGGATCGGCGCGGCATAGACGATGGCCGCGAAATCGGGCGCCATGTCGGGCAGGCGGATTTCGCCGGCGAGCGAGACGGCGGCGGCGTCGATGGCGTGGGCGTCGCCGACCATGATGATCCTCCCGCCGCGCGCGGAAACTTCCTGAAGGTTCGAGACCGTCTTTTCCAGCACCGGATCGGTCGGCGCGATCACGATCACCGGCAATTGCTCGTCGATCAGCGCGATTGGCCCGTGCTTCAGCTCGCCCGCCGCATAGCCTTCGGCGTGGATATAGGAAATTTCCTTGAGTTTCAGCGCGCCTTCCAAAGCCAGCGGGTAGGACGGGCCGCGGCCGAGATAGAGCACGTCGGTCGCCTTGCTCAGCTGATGCGACAGCGCCTCGATCCCCGGCTCCAGCTTCATCGCCTCCGCCAGCAGGCCCGGGACCACCATCAACTCGTTGATCAGCCTTTTCTCGTCCGCCGCGTCGAGCACGCCGCGCGCCCGCCCCAGGGCGACGGCGAGCGCCGCCAGCACCGTGAGCTGGCAGGTGAAGGCCTTGGTCGAGGCGACGCCGATTTCCGGCCCGGCCAGCGTCGGCGCGGTGACGTCGCTTTCGCGCGCGATGGTGGAGGTCGGCACATTGACCACGCCGATCACTTTCTGGCCGTGCGCCTTGGCGAAACGCAGGCCCGCGAGCGAATCCGCCGTCTCGCCCGATTGCGAGACGATGATCATCAGCCCCTGCTCCGGCAGGGGCGCGTCGCGGTAGCGGAATTCGGAGGCGACATCGACCTCGACGCGCAGGCGGGCGAAACGCTCGAACCAATATTTCGCGATCATGCCGGCGTAATAAGCGGTGCCGCAGGCGGCCAGCGTGATGCCGTCAAGGCTCCTGGCGTCGCAGGGAAGCTCGAAGGGCAGCCGCACGCATCCGGCGGAAAAGTCGATGTAATGGGCGAGGGTGCGCGCCACGACCTCCGGCTGCTCATGGATTTCCTTGGCCATGAAATGCCGGTAATTGCCCTTGTCGACCAGGAAGGCCGAGGCCTGGGTCTTGATCTTGGGACGTTCGACCGCACGGTTGTCCTCGTCGCGGAATTCGGCCGAGCCGCGCCGCAGGATCACCCAGTCGCCGTCTTCGAGATAGGTGATGGTGTCGGTGAAGGCTGCGAGCGCCAGCGCGTCGGAGCCGAGATACATTTCCCCGCCCTCGCCATAGCCCACCGCCAGAGGCGCGCCGCGCCGCGCGCCGATCAAAAGATTGTCCTCGCCATTGAACAGGAAGGCGAGCGCGAAGGCGCCCTTGAGCCGGGGCAGGCTCGCGGCCACCGCCTCGACCGGCGACAGGCCGCGATCGAGCTGTTCGGTCACCAGATGGACGACGGCCTCGGTGTCGGTCTGGGTGACGAAATCATGGCCCTTCGCGGCCAGCTCCTGGCGCAATTCGCGGAAATTTTCGATGATCCCGTTATGGACCACCGCGAGCTTTTCGGTGGCGTGGGGATGGGCGTTGTTGGCGGTCGGGCGGCCATGGGTCGCCCAGCGGGTGTGGCCAATGCCGACCCGGCCGAAAAGCGGCTTTTCACGCAGCAGGACCTCGAGATTGCGCAGCTTGCCCTCGACGCGCCGGCGCTCTAGCCTGCCCTCTTCCAGCGTGGCGACGCCCGCCGAATCGTAGCCGCGATATTCGAGCCGCTTCAGGGCGTCGATCAAGGAACCTGCGACCGGGCCCTGACCGAGAATGCCGACAATGCCGCACATGAATCTGATGTCTCCAAACGAATCCCCGCCGCAGGAAAGGCCATGTTCCAGCCAGCGCGCAAGTCAAATTTGATTACACGCCTAACGCGCCGGGCGCCGCAGGCGGCCAATCGAGCCCGTGATATCCGGGCGATCGACTTTGCGGTTCGCGGATGACGGGAACGAGCGGAATGGAACGGTCTGCGGAGGCGCGAATGGCGGGGCGGTCACTTCGCCGCTTTCAACGCCGCCATTTTCTTGCGGAAAGCCGTCGCCCAGCCGGGGATGACCGCCTGGCGGCCGCGCGCGACCACCAAAGCGTCGGCTTCGACATCGCTGGTCACCACCGAGCCCGAGCCGACGAAAGCGCGGTCGCCGATCTCGACCGGCGCGACCAGCGCCGAATTCGAGCCGATGAAGGCGTCGGCGCCGATCCTGGTGCGATATTTCAGAAAGCCGTCGTAATTGCAGGTGATGACGCCGGCCCCGATATTGGCGCGCGGGCCGATCTCGGCGTCGCCGACATAAGTCAGATGGTTGACCTTGGCGCCCTCGCCGATCTCCGCCTTCTTGATCTCGACGAAATTGCCGATCTTGGCCTTGGCCGCCAGCCTGGCGCCCGGACGCAGGCGGGCATAGGGGCCGATCGTGACATTTTTCGCCAGAGTCGCGCCTTCGAGATGCGAGAAGGCATGGATGACGCAGCCGTCGCCGACGCTCACGCCGGGGCCGAAAACGACATGGGGCTCGACCAGGACATCCGCGCCCAGAACCGTGTCATGGGAAAAGAACACCGTCTCCGGCGCGATCAAGGTCGCGCCGTTCAGCATGGCGGCGCGGCGCAGCCGGTTCTGGATTTCGGCTTCGGCGGCGGCGAGCTGGACACGGTCGTTGACGCCGAGCACTTCCTCCGCCGGCGCCATGACATAAGCGCAGGCCGCGCCCTCGCCGCGCGCGATCGCCACCGCGTCGGGCAGGTAATATTCCTTCTGGGCGTTGGAATTGTCGATCCGCGCCAGCCAATCGAGCGCGCGGGCGCCGTCGAGCGCCATCAGCCCGGCGTTGCAGACGCCGACCGCCAATTCCTCGGGCGTCGCGTCCTTGTGCTCGCGGATCGCCAGCAGCGCGCCGCCGTCGTCGGTCAGCAGGCGGCCATAGCCGGTCGGATCGGTCGGCGCGAAGCCCAGCGCGACCACGCCCGCGCCTTCCTTCAGTTTTTGGCGCAAATGCGAAAAAGTCTCGGGCCGGACCAAAGGCGTGTCGGCGAAAACAACCAGAATGTCGTCGAAGCCCTCGGCAAAAGCCTCGCGCGCCGCCAGAACCGCGTGGGCGGTGCCGAGCCGCTCGGCCTGGACGAAGACCCGCGCGCCTGGCGCCTGAAGACGGGTCTCGGCGGCGACATCCTCGCGCCCCGGCCCGACCACCACGGCAAGCGCGTCGGCGCCCGCCCTGCCCACGGCGTCGAGCACGTGGGCGAGCATGGAGCGTCCCGCGATCCCATGCAGCGCTTTCGGCAGGCCCGAGCGCATGCGCTTGCCCTCGCCGGCGGCAAGCACGACCGCGAGGCAACGACGCGGCGCGGCGCCGGGATCCTTTGGCGTGGTCATCTTTGTCCCTTAAAATATCGCCCGGAAGGTATAGGGGAGCGGCAAAAGCCCGCAAAGCGAAAAATCGGCCTCGCCTCCGCCGCAAATTGCGGTATAACCCCCGGAGTCAGGAAATTTGCGCGCGAGCGGGCGGTCCGCCATGCCCCGCAACCACCTTTCGGGACGGATTGGACGGCCCTGTCGATGCTGAAGCGACGCGACCTTTTGCAACTGGCCGGAACAGCCGCCGCTTACGCCGTCGTCAACCCCGTCTCTCCCGCCCTCGCCGAGGGCCAGGCGCCGCAAACCGTACCTTTCAGCCACGCCGCCGTGGTCGAACTGGCCAAGAACCTCGCGGCCAAATCCTTTTCCGCGCCCCCGACAGATCTGCCCGGAGCCTTTTCGAATCTGACGCGCGAGGCTTTCGCGGCGATCAAGACCAGGCCCGAAGGGCTGATCTGGAACGACAAGTCCAGCGGCTTCGTCATCGAGCCCCTGCCTCGCGGCTTCGTCTACACCTCGCGGATGCAGATCAATCTGGTCGAGAACGGCGCGGCGCGGAAGCTCGATTACGACGCGGCCAATTTCGATTTCGGCGGGCTGCGGTTGCGCGCGCCGCCGACCAATCTCGATTTTTCCGGCTTCCGGGTGCTGCAGCGCAACGATCAGGGCGAATTGCGCGAACTGGCGGTCTTCCAGGGCGCAAGCTTCTTCCGCTCCGCCGCGCCGGGCCAAAGACTCGGCGTAAACTCGCGCGGGCTCTCGATCCGCACCGGCGACCCGCGCGGCGAGGAATTTCCGCTGTTCCGGACGGTGTGGATCGAGAAGGGGAGCGTCGCCGACCACGCCCTGACGATCAGCGCCCTGCTCGATTCCGACAGCGTCGCCGGCGCCTATCGCTTCACCCTCCATCCCGGCGACGCCACCATCATCGACGTCGAGTGCTCGCTGTTCCCCCGCGCGGCGATCGATGTCTTCGGACTGGCGACCATGAGCGCGACCAGCCAGTTCAACCCGCTCGACCGGCGCGGCGACGACGACGTGCGCGAGGCGGCGGACGAAGCAGCCGGCTTGCAGATGTTGACCGGCCGCGGCGAATGGATCTGGCGCCCGGTCAGCAACCGGTCCACCCTCCAGATTTCCGAATTCGTGGACCAGAATCCCAAGGGGTTCGGCTTCCTCCAGCGCCATCGCGCCTTTAACGATTTTTACGATTTCGACGCCCATTGGGAGCTGCGCCCCTCGCTCTGGGTCGAGCCGATCGGCGATTGGGGCGACGGCTCGGTGGAGCTGGTCGAAATTCCCTCCGACAACGAAACCGCCCAGAACATCGTCGCCTTCTGGCGGTCGAAGACCCCGCTGGTCAAAGGCCAGCAGGCCGATTTCGCCTATCGCCAGTTCTGGTGCTGGACGCCGCCGGCGCGCCCCGCGGCCGCGGAAACGGTCAACTCGCGCGGCGGACGCGCTCCGGCCGCCAAGCAAAGGCGCTTCCTGGTCGAATTCCGCGGCGACTCCTTGAGCGATCCGGCCCGCGTCGCGGCTCTCAACCCCAATGTTTCCGTCACCCCTGGAAAGGTCGTCGCCCAGCACGTCTATCCGACGGCGGAGCGCAAGAGCTGCTATGTTCAGTTCGACATCGATCCCGCCGGCGAGACCGCCTGCGAGATCCGCCTGACACTGGATTTCCAGGGTGCGCCCCAGACCGAGACCTGGCTTTACCGATGGACGCTGTAATGGACTCCGCCCCCCCTTCGGCCGCCGTCGCGCCGCGCGCGCCGGCCATGCCGGAGGAATGCCCGATTCCCATGCCGGCGCAGAAGCTGTTTCGCTTCGACGCGGCGAAGGAACGGCGCAAATTCGTCCGGAACATCCCCGCGCCCTGGCTGTCGCGCGTCGTCACATTCGGCGGCGGCCTCGCCCTGACCGCCTGGGGCGGCTATCAGATGTTCCTCGTCATCGACGTCGGCGGCATTACTTTCCCGAAATGGACGCTGCTGGTCCTGTTCCTCGCCAATTTCTCCTGGATCGCGCAGTCCTTTGCCGCCTCCATCGTCGGCTTCCTCCATCTGCTGATCGGCCGCCCCAAGCCGGCGGCGCCGCCGGATAAACTGACGGCTCGCAACGCCGTCATCATGCCAATCTACAACGAGGCGCCGTCGCGCGTCTTCGGGGCGATCCAGGCGATTTACGAGGACGTCGAGGCGACCGGCCATGGCGCGGCCTTCGACTGGTTCCTGCTGTCGGATTCGACCGATCCCGATGTCTGGATCGCCGAGGAGCGGGCGCTGATCGCCTTGCGGCGCCGGCTGGGGCCGCACGCCCGCGTCTACTACCGCCACCGCGCCAAGAACGTCGCGCGCAAGGCCGGCAATGTCGACGACTTCGTCTCGCGCTGGGGCGCTTCTTACGACCACATGGTCGTGCTCGACGCCGACAGCCTGATGACCGGCGCCGCCATCGTCTCGCTCGCCGCGACCATGGAGGCCGATCCCGACGCCGGCATCATCCAGACGCTGCCGCTGATCATCAACCGCAACACGCTTTTCGCCCGCGTCCAGCAATTCGCCGCCCGCATCTACGGGCCGGTCATCGCCGACGGCCTGGCGTGCTGGATGGGCCGCGACGGCAATTACTGGGGCCATAATGCGATCATTCGCGTCAAAGCCTTCGCCGACCATTGCGGCCTGCCCCATCTCAGGGGCAAGCCGCCTTTCGGCGGCCATATTCTCTCCCATGATTTCGTCGAGGCCGCGCTGATGCGCCGGGCCGGCTACAGCGTCTATATGCTGGCGTCCCTGCCCGGCTCCTACGAGGAATGCCCGCCCTCGCTGATCGACGTGGCCGCCCGCGACCGTCGCTGGTGCCAGGGCAATCTCCAGCATATCAGCGTCCTGCCGGCCAAGGGGCTCGTTCCCGCGACCCGCCAGCATTTCGCCACCGGAATCATGGCCTATCTGGCCTCGCCGCTCTGGCTTGCCCAGCTGCTGGTCGGCATTCTGCTGGTTCTGCAGGCGAAATATATCCGGCCGGAATATTTTTCCCGCGATTTCACCTTGTACCCGACCTGGCCGGTGTTCGACGCCGAACGGTCGCTGGAGCTGTTCATCGTCACCATGGCGGTTCTGCTGGCGCCGAAACTTTTCGGCCTGATCGTCGCCCTGTTCGACGGCCCGACCCGGCGCGGCTCCGGCGGCGCGATCCGGCTCGTGCTCTCGACCTTGTTCGAGGTGGTGATGTCGGCCCTGCTCGCGCCGATCATGATGCTGGTCCATTCCGGCCACGTGCTGCACATCCTGTTCGGCTTCGACACCGGATGGGAGCCGCAGCGCCGCGACGACGGCTCGGTGCCGTTCAAGTCGATCATCCGCCGCCATCGCGACCACGTCATTCTCGGCGTCATTTCGCTGGTCGCGGCGCTTTTGCTTTCGCCTTCGCTCGCCGCCTGGATGTCTCCCACCATCGCCGGCCTGATCCTGGCGATTCCATTGTCCTGGGGCACCGGGCTGAAATCGGTGGGCATGGCCTTCCGCCGGATCGGCCTGCTGGAGACGCCCGAAGAGCGCGCGCCGCCGCCCATCGCGACCCGCGCCAACGCCTTGTCCGCCGAACTCGCCTCGGAAGGCTTCGACATGGCGGACGGGCTGCGCGTCCTGCACGAGGACCCGGAGTTCCGCGACGTTCACGAGGCCTTCCTGCCGCCCGCCGTCCATCGCCCGCGCGGCGACATCGCGCCCGAGCGGGCGATGGCGATCGCCAAGCTCGGCGAGGCGCGCACGTTCGAAGAGGCCTCCGCCTGGATCCAGCGCAAGGAGCGCGCCGCCCTGATGCAGGACCGCGCCTTGATCGCTTCGCTCGCCCGCCTGCCGGCGACGGACTCCGCCGCGGCCGAGTGATGTAAATCGGCGACAGGCCCGGCAAAAATCGTGGCGGCATTAATCATAGGTTAATCCGAAAGCCGGAAAATGACGGCTCATGGAAAGCGGACGACAATCGTCCGCGCGGAGCCCGACCATGCACGACCTCATCCCGCCTTCGAAACCCGTACCGGCGCCTCATGAGCCTTTCCGGCTCCGTGCCGACGAGAGGCCGGAGATCGAATTCCGCGCCGTGGATCCCCGTAGCGACAAGCGGCGGTTCTTTGTCGCCTCCGGCGCGGTCCTGCTGCTGACGATCGGTCTCGGCTGGGCCGCCGCCACCCGTATGGACGCCTTCGTCCAGGGCGCGCCTGCGAAACCCGATCCCGTCGCGATTGCCGCGGCGGAAGCCGTCAAGACCGCCAGGGCGCAGGGCGACGAGCTGGCGGCGCTGCGCGTCCATGTCGAAAGCCTGAGGAACAAGCTCGACGTCGAAGCGCACAAGTCCCGCGCCGACGAGGCGACCATCGCCGCGCTCCAGAGGAATATCGCCGAGGCAAAGGCCGACGCGGCGGCGAGCGCATCTGAGCTTCAGGCCAGGCTTGAAAAGGTCAGGTCCGCAACCGAGAAAATGGCGCAGCGCAAGGTGGACCGCATGCCGACCGCCTCGATCGGCAAGCCCCTGCCCCGTCCGGCGCAAGCACAGGCCGCCATCCCCGCTCCTGGCGCACATGCGGCGCTTGGCCCCTATCGCGCCTATGTCCTGCGCGGCGTCGGCGGCGGCCATGCCTGGGTCGTCGGACCGGAGGGAATGGAAAGGATCGAGCCCGGCGACGTCCTGCTCGGCGGCGCGACGGTCGAACGCATCGAGCATCGCGGACAGAACTGGGTGGTGCGGACCGACCGCGGCTTTATCGGCCCCGATGTGATTTCGGACGATTGACTTCTGGCGCGTTCGTAAATCATTGAGTCGAACGCGCCGCGTTATTTCATTGTTTTGACGCATATTCTTATCCGAAAAGTCTATCAACTTTTCGGGAATATGCTCTAAGGTTTTGACGCATATTCTTATCCGAAAAGTCTATCAACTTTTCGGGAATATGCTCTAAGACGGTTCAAAACTCCGGGCGCAAAGCCAGATGCGACTTGCGGGCGGTTGCGAAGGCCTCGCGCAGCGCCGGAACTATGTCCTCGACCTTGTCGCGCACCAGATAGCGCGCCTCGTATTCCTGCCGGATGAAGGCCTGGGCGCGCATATGGTCGATCAGCGCCAGCAGCGGAGCCCAGAAGCCGCCGATGTCGGCGATCAGCACCGGCTTGTCGTGGCGCTGCAACTGCACCCAGGTCAGCTGTTCGACCAGCTCCTCCAGCGTGCCGATTCCGCCCGGCAGCGCGATGAAGGCGTCGGCCTTCTCGAACATCAGCCGTTTGCGCTCATGCATGTCGCCGACGATGATCAGTTCCTGGACATTTTCAAGCGCATGTTCGCGCTTTTCCAGGAAATGCGGGATGATCCCGGTGACATGGCCGCCGGCCCCAAGCGCCGCATCGGCCAACGCCCCCATCAGGCCGAGCTTGCCGCCGCCATAAACCAGGCCGATGCCGTTTTTCGCGAGCGTCCGCCCCAAATCCCGCGCCGCCGCGACAAAGGCCGGATCCTCGCCAACCGACGAGCCGCAATAAACGCAGATTTTGCGAATCCGATGCATGTGCTTTTCCTTTGTCTCTTTTTGTCCCGACGGTCCGGAAGGGTCAAGGCCAAGGAAGATTTTCTCTTTTGGCGGATGGCGATTTCGGCGCCGCAGGAATAAATAGATCGCGACAGGCGGCCCCGAATCCGACTCGCGGAATGCCGGGCGCGCCCGGCGGCGCGGCCGCCGTTTTCGAGATCGCAGAGGCGTTATGTCCGACAAGCCCGAATCCGCTCCCGTCCCGCCGGTCCGCCTCGCCGATTATCGTCCCGCCGATTATCTCATCGAACTCGGTTCATCTCGACATCAGCCTCGACCCAAGGGCGACCCGGGTGGTCTCGCGCCTGAGTCTCAGACCCAATCCGGCCGGAGCCGCCGGCGCGCCGCTCGTTCTCGACGGCGACGAACTGCGGCCCGTTCGGGCGCAGCTCGACAACGAGGCGCTCGACCTCGCCGAGGTCGCCACGCCCGAACGCCTGACCATCGCCAATCCGCCGGCCCGCCCTTTTTCGCTGGAAGTCGAAACCCTGCTCGACCCTTCCGCCAACACCAGGCTCGAAGGGCTCTACCGCTCCGGCTCTGCCTATTGCACCCAATGCGAGGCCGAAGGCTTCCGCCGCATCGCCTATTATCTCGACCGGCCCGACGTGATGAGCGTCTTCACCGTCCGCATCGAAGCCGACAAGGCGGAAGCGCCGGCGCTGCTGTCCAACGGCAATCCGGTCGAGCGAGGCGATCTGCCGAACGGCCGCCATTACGCCGTCTGGCATGACCCCTTCCCCAAGCCGTCCTATCTTTTCGCTTTGGTCGGCGGCGATCTCGGCGCGATCGAGGGCGAGTTCGAAACCGTGTCCGGCCGCAAGGTCAAGCTGGCGATCCATACGCAAAAGGGCAAGGAGCACCGCGCTCATTACGCGATGGACTCACTTGTCCACGCCATGCGCTGGGACGAATTCGTCTATGGCCGCGAATATGACCTCGACGTGTTCAACATCGTCGCCGTGCCCGATTTCAACATGGGCGCGATGGAGAACAAGGGCCTCAACATTTTCAACGACAAATATATCCTGGCGGTTCAGGAGACCGCGACCGACGGCGATTACGCCGGGATCGAGACGGTGGTCGCCCACGAATATTTTCATAACTGGACCGGCAACCGCATCACCTGCCGCGACTGGTTCCAGCTCTGCCTGAAAGAGGGCCTGACCGTCTATCGCGACCAGGAATTCTCCGCCGACCAGCGCTCGCGCGCCGTCGGCCGCATCGCCAATGTCCGCACCCTGCGCGCGAGCCAGTTCCCCGAGGACGCCGGCCCGCTCGCCCATAATGTCCGTCCGGAAATCTATCACGAAATCAACAACTTCTACACGGCGACGGTCTACGAGAAGGGCGCCGAGATCATCCGCATGCTGCGCACCCTGATCGGCCACGAGGCCTATCACGCCGGCATGGCGCTTTATTTCCAGCGCTTCGACGGCAAGGCCGCGACGGTCGAGGATTTCATCTCCTGTTTCACCGCGAGCTCCGGCCGCGACCTGTCGCAGTTCTTCGCGTGGTACAACCAGGCCGGCACGCCGCGCCTCAAGGCGCGCGGAACCTACGACGCCGAGGCGAAGCGCTTTGCGCTCGACCTGTCGCAGGAGACGCCGCCCACGCCCGGCCAACCCGAGAAAAAACCGCTCGTCATGCCGATCCGGCTTGGCCTGATCGGCCAGGACGGCCAGGAAATCCTGCTCGTTCCCGACGATCCCGCCAACGCCCGCGAAGCCCAGGCGGGCATTTTCGAACTGGCCGCGAACGAGCGCCGCATCGTGTTCAGCAACGTGCCAAGCCGGCCTGTCCCCTCGCTGCTGCGCCGTTTTTCCACGCCCGCCATCCTCGACATCGACCTCGGCGAGGACGACCTGCTGCTGCTCATGGCGCACGACACCGACGCGTTCAACCGCTGGCAGGCGGCGCAGAGTTTCGCCACGCGGCTGATGATCCGCTCCACCGGGCTGATCCGCGCCGGAGAATTGCCCGACTTCAACCCGGCCTTCGCCGAGGCTCTGGGCGCGGCCATCGAGGCGGGCGAGGCCGACCCCGCCTTCGCCGCGCAAATGGCGATGCTGCCGAGCGAAAGCGACATCGCCCGCGACATCGGCGCCGATGTCGATCCCGACGCGGTTTTTCTGGCGCGGCGCGCGCTGCGCGAAGGAATCGGCAGGGCCCTCGGCGCCCGCCTGCTCGCGGCTTACGAGCGCCTGACGAGCGGCGAGCCTTATTCGCCCGACGCATCAAACGCCGGCCGGCGCGCCTTGCGCAACGCCTGTCTGGATCTTTACGCCGCCGGCGCGCCCGAGGACGGCGCCGACATCGCGATGCGCCAGTTCCAGCTCGGCGCCAATATGACCGACCAGATGGCCGCGCTGTCCACGCTCTGCGCCCACGCCACGGCGCAACGCGAGCGCGCGCTCGATTCCTTTTTCCGCTCCCACGCCGAAGAGCCGCTCATCATCGACAAATGGTTCGCGCTCCAGGCGACGATTCCCGAACCCGAGACGCTCGCGCGGGTCAAACGCCTGATGCGCCATCACGCGTTCAGCCTGACCAATCCCAACCGCGTCCGGGCGCTGATTTCCGCCTTCGCCAACGCCAATCCAACCGGGTTCAACGCCGCTGACGGCTCCGGCTACCGGTTCATCGCCGAGACCGCTCTCACGCTCGATGGCGTCAATCCCCAGGTCGCGGCGCGACTGCTCTCGGCTTTCCGCTCCTGGCGCAATCTCGAAGCCGGCCGGCGCCAGCTCGCCCGCGAAGCGCTGGAAAGCGTCGCCGCCCGCGAAATGCTGTCGCCCGACCTGCGCGACATCGCCGCCCGCGCCCTCGCGTGAAGCCGGAAACTCCGCGTCGCGCCAGTTTCACGCAAAGTTGAAGGCCGCCTGGGCGTCGGCTCGAGCATATTCCCGAAAAGTTGATAGACTTTTCGGATCAGAATATGCGTTAAAACAATGAATATAGCCGAGCGCGTTCGACTCCGCGATCCGCGAACGCGCTCTAGGCCTTCGCCTTGATTTCGCAACAATTTCGTCGAAATCGCGCCTCTGCCGGCTAGGCCGGACCCCCCGGCCCGCCGATCGCCCGAGGGCGTTGTTTCGACTCTTGTTTTCCGGTTTTCGACCTTTTCCCCACGCGACGCTGGCGCGCGGCTCTTTGAAATCGCGCCTCATTTCCGGTGAAAAAAACCCACGGATTAACGAAAATTTAGTCTGGACAAAATGCCCGCTTAGGATTCGAATGAAAGTGATTTGGGGGCGTTGCAGTAAGGCTCCGGATCAAACAACTTCACCACACCGGGAGCGTGTCATGGCGCGTGCAAACGCAGCCGACGGCTATCTATGCCTTGAAGCCACCGGCCCGTTCGCCGGTCCGCGGACGCCCGCCGCCGTCCCCGAAGGCGCCGTCTCGGCAGCCCGGCTTTTCCCCCGCGGCGATTCCGCGCCCTCCGAGGACCGGGCGGCGCCGCGGCCCCCCGCCGAAGCCAATCCCGCCGCGCCCGCCCAAAGCCCCCGGCTTGAGCCGCTGCCGCGCGCCGCCATCCCCACCCTGATCGCCTTTTTCCTGCTCACCCTGTTTGGCGTCGCCGCCCAGATCGCGCTGCAAAGCCACGACCGCGTGGTTCCCGAGGCGCTTTCCACCCTCGACATGGTCGGCCGCCTCGCCGCCGAGGATTTCAATGACGCGGCGCGCAACGCGCCGCCCGGCGAGCCCGCCGCCCTGATCCTCAACTCTGCGCTCGGACGCCTCCAGACCCAAGGCCGCATCCTCGCCGTCACCGACGCCGACGGCAAGATCATCGCGACCCTGCCCGCCGGCGCAATCGCCGAAGCCACGCTCGCCCGTCATCTCGGCCCGTCCCAGCCGCTCACCATTTTCGCCGAAAAAGCCGGCGCGATGCGCATCAGCCTCCCCGGCGGCGGCGACGCCCTCGCCACCGTGCGCAACCTCAAACCGCCGTTCGGCCAGCTCGCGATCATCCAGCCGCTCGACAGCGCCATGTCCGAATGGCGCGCGACCGCGTGGCGCTCGGCCTTGCTGTTCCTGCTCGTCGCTTCGGTCATGGCGTTGGTCGCCTTCGCCTATTTCGCCCAGACCAGCCGGGCGCTCGACGCCGAGACCGACCGCGCGCGCATTCGCAACCGCATCGACGCCGCGCTCAATCGCGGCCGTTGCGGGTTGTGGGACTGGGACCTCGCCACCGGCCGCATCTACTGGTCGGACTCGATGTACGACATGCTGTCGATGAAGCGGACCGGCGAGTTCCTCTCCTTCGGCGACCTGCGGGCGCTGATCCATCCCGAAGACGACAAGCTTTCGAGCTTCGCCGAGCAACTGACCTCCGGGCAGGCTTCCTCGATCGACCACGCCTTTCGCGTCCGCGACGCGGAAGGGCGCTGGATCTGGATTCGCGCCCGCGCGCAAGTGATTCACGAAGGCCGCGAACGCGCGCCCCATCTCGTCGGCATCGCGGTGGACATTTCCGAGCAGGTCCGCCTCGCCGAGCGCAGCGCCGCCGCCGATTCGCATCTTCGCGACGCCGTCGAATCGATTTCCGAAGCCTTCGTGTTGTGGGACGCCGACAACCGCCTCGTGCTGTGCAATTCCAAATTCCAGAGCGTGCATGGCCTGCCGCCCGAATGCGCCGCGCCGGGCGCGCCTTATTGGAAGATCATGGCGCAGTCGCGCAATTTCGCCGAACAGGCGTGCGCCATGCCCGACGACGACGGCGCGGGCCGGGTCTACGAAGCGCGCCTCGCCGACGGCCGCTGGCTCCAGATCAACGAGCGCCGCACCAAGGACGGCGGCTATGTCTCGGTCGGCGCCGATATTTCGGCCCTGAAACATCACGAGCAATCCTTGCTCGACAGCGAGCGCCGCCTGACCGCCACCGTCGCCGACCTGCGCCGGTCCCGCCAGACCCTGGAGCTCCAGGCCCAGCAGCTTGCCGAACTCGCCGAGCGCTATCTCGAGCAGAAGGCCGTCGCCGAAACCGCCAATCGCGCCAAATCCGACTTCCTCGCCAATATGAGCCACGAATTGCGCACGCCGCTGACCCATATCATCGGCTTTGCGGAAGTGATGGAGCAGCAATATTTCGGCGAGATCGGCAATGCGCGCTACCTGCAATACGCCAATCACATCCGCCAGTCGGGCGAATACCTGCATGGCGTGATCAGCGACGTGCTGGAGATGGCGCGCCTCGACGCCGGACAGGTCGTGCTGAACGCCCGCGAGGTCGACCTGACGCCGAGCCTTGCCGAAACGGTGGAGGCCGCCCGCGCCCCCGCCGAGGCCAAGAATGTCTCGATCGCCTTCGAGCCGCCGGCCGAGGCCCACGTTTTCGCCGACCCCGAGCTTTTGCGCCGCGTCGTCGGCATCCTGATCGAAAATGCGATCAAATTCACGCCGGAAGGCGGCCGCGTCGCGGTCAGCGTCGCCGGAGAGGACCCGGCCCACGACATCATCGTCGAGGACAGCGGCTGCGGCATGACGGCGGAAGAAATCATCCTCGTCTGCCATCCTTTCGAGCAGCGCTCGCCCCTGATGCAGGACGGCATGAAAGGCCCCGGCCTCGGCCTGTCGATCGCGCGCTCCCTGGTCGAGCTTCACGGCGGCGAATTGCTGATCGACTCCACGCCGGGCCACGGCACGCGGGTGCGCATCCATCTCCCCGGCCCGCGCGAACAGGCCCGCAACCGCATCGCCGCGATCAGCGCGGCGGAGTGATCAGCGCGAAAAAACCTCGTCCATATGGGCGGCGAGCGCCCGGTCCTTTTCCGTGACCTTGCCGGCGGAATGAGTGCTCAGCTCGACCCAGACCTTGTTGTAGACGTTTTTCCAATCGGGATGATGGTCCTCGCGCTCGCAATAAAGCCCGACCTCGACCATGAAGCCCAAGGCTTGCGCAAACGTCTTGAAGTGAAAAACCTTGGCGATCCTTGTCTCGTCGCCGCTCCAGCCTTCCGGAATTGTGGTCATTTTCTGCCCTCCTCCCATCACGCCGCAACATGGCGCCCTCTCCCCATTCATGGCGAGAGGGAGAGACGCGCGCCGCGTGACGAAAAACGTCTCTGCTGGTAGTTTACCACACGATTCATGCTGGAGCCGCCATGTCCAATCTCGATAAAGCGCTCGCGGCGCTCGACGCCGACCATCAGGGGGCGCTGGACCGCCTGTTCGAACTGCTGCGCATCCGCTCGATCTCGACCGACCCCGCTTTTGCGGGAGATTGCGCCGCCGCCGCCGAATGGCTCGCGGGCCAGTTGCGCGCCGTCGGATTCGAGGCTTCCGTGCGTCCGACCGCCGGCCATCCGATGGTGGTCGGCAAGGCCAAGGCGGCGCGGCCCGACGCGCCCCATGTGCTGTTTTATGGCCATTACGACGTTCAGCCGGTCGATCCGCTGGAGCTTTGGCAATCCGATCCCTTCACGCCGGGGGTGAATGGGGCCGGGCCGGGCCACAAGCAGATCGTCGCGCGCGGCGCCGCCGACGACAAGGGCCAGCTCATGACCTTTGTCGAGGCCTGTCGCGCCCTGCGCGCCAATGGCGGACTTCCGTGCACTGTCAGCGTGCTGTTTGAGGGCGAAGAGGAATCCGGCTCGCCCTCGCTTCCCGCCTTCGTCGCCGAAAACGCCAGGGAGCTGAAGGCCGATCTGATGCTGGTCTGCGACACCAACATGTGGAATCGCGACACGCCGCTGATCACCTGCATGCTGCGCGGCCTGGCGCTCGAGGAGGTCATCGTCAGGGCTGCGAGCCGCGATCTCCATTCCGGCATGTTCGGCGGCCCCGCCGTCAATCCGATCCATGTCCTGGCGCGGATCATCGCCGGCCTGCACGACGAGGAAGGCCGCGTGACCTTGCCGGGATTTTACGAGGGCGTTCCCGAATTGCCGCCCGAGATCAAGGAGCAGTGGGCGGCGCTCGATTTCAGCGAAGCGGATTTTCTCGCCGATGTCGGCCTGTCGACTCCAGCCGGCGAGCCGGCCTTTTCGGTTCTCGAGCAGATCTGGGCGCGGCCGACCTGCGACGTCAACGGCATTGTCGGCGGCTATACCGGAGAAGGCTCGAAAACCGTGCTGCCGGCGCAGGCGAGCGCCAAGTTCTCGTTCCGGCTGGTCGGCAAGCAGAATCCGCAAAGCGTCATCGACGCCTTCCGCGACTATGTCCGCGCGAGCCTGGCGCCGGACTGCAAGGTCGAATTCCTGAGCCATGGCGCGAGCCCGGCCCTGTCCATGTCCTTCCATTCCGAGGCGATCCAGCGCGCCAGCCGCGCGCTTGAGGCGGAATGGGGCAAGCCCGCGGTGCTCGCCGCCTCCGGCGGCTCGATTCCCGTGGTCGGCCTGTTCAAGCGCGAGCTGAAGATGAGCGCGCTGATGGTCGGCTTCGGCCTCGACGACGACCGCATCCATTCGCCCAATGAAAAATACGAATTGTCCTCGTTCCAGAAGGGCGCCCGGAGCTGGGCGCGGATTCTCGCCGCGCTGGCGGAGTGAGGCGAACGAAGCCGGAAACTGGTCGCAAGGCCGATTCGTGCCGGTTTTGGTCCTGAAATGGTCGGCTGGTCCCGTTTTTGGCCACCAGGCCGGCTGACGATGAAAATCGTTCCTTAACCGAGGCCGTCATTGCTTCCCTGGATTCTCATCGAAACAGCGACCATCCCGGGCGGCGGCGAGATCAAACTCAAGCGGCGCGGGACGGAATTTTCCATCACGCTCGGCGACAACGAGCTGATGAATTCGCGCCTCAGCGGCTCGGAGGAGGCGCTCGCCGCCTTGACCGCCGCGCGAATGAAAAATCTTGCGGCTCCACAAGTGCTGATCGGCGGCCTCGGCATGGGTTTTACCTTGCGCGCCGCTCTGGCGGCTTTCGGTCCCTCGGCGAAAATCGAGGTCGCGGAACTCGTCCCGGCCGTCATCGCCTGGGCGCGCGGGCCGATGGCGGACGTCTTCGCCGGCTGCTTCGACGATCAGCGCGGAAAAATCCGCGAAGGCGACGTTCTCGAAATCATCAAATCGAGCCCCGCCGCCTATGACGCGATCCTGCTCGACGTGGATAACGGCCCCGACGGCCTGACCCGACAGGCCAATGATCGACTGTACCAGGGGCCGGGACTGCTGGCCGCGAAAAGAGCCCTGAAACCCGGCGGCCTTCTCGCGGTCTGGTCCGCCGGCCCGGATCCGGCCTTTGCCGCCCGCTTGCGCAAGGCCGGTTTTGCGGTGGAGGAGGCGCGCCCGCGCGCCCGCCGCTCAAAAGGCGCCCGCCATGTGATCTGGCTCGCCAGCCGCGACTAGAGCGTTTTCAAGCGAAGTGGCCGCCGGGTCGCGTGAAGAAAACGCGTTAAAACAAAAAACGACAGCCCAGATCCGATTCAATCGGATCGGAAAAGGCTCTGAAGGAACAAACAGGCAAAAATCGAGAGCAGCGATTCGTTCAGGAGATATTCCCGTCCTGATCGCAAAATCCCGTTTCGGGCGTAAAGCGGCGGTTAACGGCCAAGACCGCCTTAAGCTTTTTTCCTTCGCCCCGGTTTGGCCGCCTTGGGGACCTTGCCGGGCCAGGCGACGATGTGATCGACCAGAGCCTCGACCGGCAATTCGTCCTCCAGCGCGCCGACCCGTCCCACAATGGAAATCCCGGCCTCGACCACGCTTTCCCGCCGGCCGCTGACCAAAGGGTGCCAGTCCGGCAGGTCCTCGCCGCGCGCCAGCAGCCGATAGGCGCAGGTCGGCGGCAGCCAGGTCAGGCTGGCGGCGCTCTCCGGGGTCAGGCGGATGCAGTCCCTCACCCGCCGCGCGCGATGGCGATAGTCGCGGCAGCGCGCCGTCGCCGGGTCGAGCAGGCGGCAGCCGACATCGGTGAAATGGATGGCGCCGCTGTCCTCGTCCTCCAGCTTGACCAGACAGCAGCGGCCGCAGCCGTCGCACAGGCTTTCCCATTCCGCCCTGGTGAAATCAGCCAGCGCCCGGCCGCGCCAGAACGGGTGGTCCGGCGAACGGGCGGCGCGCGGTTTTTTGGTCTCGGACATGGCCTGTTTCAAAATGGCGCGGATTGCGCTGGCGCGCATTTTGCCCTTGCGGGCTGAAGGCGTTAAGACAATGTTTAGGCGTCGGCGCGGGCTCTCTGTCAAGGCCCGCGGGACAGGAATGGAGCGGGGCCGCCTTGGCCTATGATTTCAGCACAGCCAAATGGTTCCGCGCGCTGAACAACGCGCTGCTCGGGATCGATTCCTGGATCGACAGCGCGTTCTATTCGCTCGGCGTGGAATCGGGCGAGCTGTGGCGCGATTTTTCCGCCTTCATGGAGCGGTTCCATGCGCGCGGTGGGACTCGCGTCGCGGCCGATCTCGCTTGCGAGGCGCTGACGCTCGGCGTTTTCGCCGGGCTGGTGATGGTCGCCCTGGCTCAGCCCGCCTTCCGCCTCACCGCCGCGCGCGACTGGCTGAAACAGACCGATCTCGCCGTCACTTTCGATGACCGATACGGCAAGGAGGTCGGCCGGCGCGGCATCCTCCATGACGACGCCGTGCCGCTCGACGAATATCCCGATTATGTGATCCAGGCGGTGCTCGCGACCGAGGACCGCCGCTTTTACGACCATTGGGGCGTCGATCCGATCGGCCTGCTGCGGGCGCTGACCGTCAACGCCCGCGCCTCCGGCGTGGTGCAGGGCGGCTCGACGCTCACCCAGCAGCTCGCCAAGAACCTGTTCCTTTCCAACGAGCGCACGCTCACCCGCAAGATCAACGAGGCGTTCTTGGCCTTCTGGCTGGAGTCGCACCTCGCCAAGAAGCAGATTTTGCGGCTTTATCTCGACCGCGCCTATATGGGCGGCGGCACGTTCGGCATCCAGGCGGCGGCGCAATTCTATTTCGGCCGCTCGATCAAGGACGTGACGCTCGCCCAGGCCGCCATGCTCGCCGGCCTGTTCAAGGCGCCGTCCAAATTCGCGCCCAGCGTCAATCTGCCCGCCGCCCGCGCCCGCGCCAACGAGGTGCTCAACAATATGGTCATTGCGGGCTATCTGCAGGAGAACCAGATCGCGGACGCGCTGCGCCACCCGGCCGCCCCGGTCGATCGCGGCGGCGAAAGCTCGGCGCCCAATTGGTATCTCGACTGGGCGTTCAGCGAGGTCAAGGCCCTGGCCGACGCCGGCAAGCTCGGCAAGGACCGCGTGCTCACCGTGCGCGCGGCGCTCGATTCCAGCCTCCAGCAGAAGGCCGAGGACACGATCGACCAGATGCTGCGCGAGAACGGGCCGAGCGCCAACGCCCATCAGGCGGCGGCCATCGTGCTGCAGCTCGACGGCGCGGTGCGGGCGCTGGTCGGCGGGCGCGACTACGCCGTCAGCCAGTTCAACCGCGTCACCGACGCCTACCGCCAGCCGGGCTCGTCCTTCAAGCCCTATGTCTATCTCACCGCCTTGATGAGCGGGAAATTCAACCCCGACACCGAGGTCGTGGACGCGCCGATCTGCCTCGGCGCCTGGTGCCCGAGGAATTACGGCGGCAAATATTGGGGCCGCCTGCCGTTGTGGGAGGCGCTCGCCCATTCGCTGAATACGGTGGCGGTGCGCCTGTCGATCGCGATCGGCGACGGCGACGCCCGGCGCGGCCGCAAGCGCATCATCGCCACGGCGCGCCGGCTCGGCGTCACCGCGCCCTTGCCCGACACCCAGTCGCTGCCGCTCGGCGCCGACGAGGTGAAGCCCATGGACCAGGCCACCGCTTTTTCCGCCTTCGCCAATGGCGGCAAGAGGGTCACGCCCTATGCCGCGCTGGAGATTTACAACAGCCGCGGCTCGCTGGTTTACAGCCACGACCGTGACGGCGAAAAGCCGCTCCAGGTCGTCGACCCGTTCTATATCGACGAGCTCGTTTCGATGATGCACCAGGTGGTCGAGCAGGGCACGGGACGGCGCGCCCAGCTTCCGGGAATCGAGGTCGCCGGCAAGACCGGCACCACCAACGATTACAAGGACGCCTGGTTTTGCGGCTATACCGGCAATTTCGTCGGCGTGGTCTGGTTCGGCAACGACGACGGCGACCCGATGAACAAGGTGACGGGCGGCACCCTGCCCGCCGCGACCTGGCACGACATCATGCAATTCGCCCATGTCGGCGTCGATCTGAAACCCCTGCCCGGCATGACGCTCGAAGCGCAGCAGGCCCCTGCGGCCCAGGCCGCCGACGCCGGGGGCGGCCCGATTGTGAAGCTCCGCGAGCAATTGTCTCACAAATCGTCGGAAGCCCTCGGGACCATCGAAAATCTGATGAAATCGACCGGCGAAATCCGCGGCGCGCTGGGCCTGCCCCACCGGCGTTTCGCCGCGGCGGAAATGGCGGCTGCGCCACCGCGGTTGCCGCCGGTCGTCGATCTGCGTTAGCAGGCTGCTGAAAAACGCCTTGTGTGCCCACAATTTGCGGGCGCAAGCGGGATTTTTAGCCGGGAAAGGCTCGACGAGCGATTAACAACAGCGCCTTTCCCCGGCATTTCTGGCTATTCCCCTCCATAAAGGCGCATTTCGCCTGTCGTCTGAAGT
Organism: uncultured Pseudomonadota bacterium; assembly: GCA_963703385.1. Taxonomy (GTDB): domain Bacteria; phylum Pseudomonadota; class Alphaproteobacteria; order Rhizobiales; family Beijerinckiaceae; genus Rhodoblastus. Next base: position 537,908 of record OY969816.1, on the reverse strand, counting down.
AGCTTCGGCAGGCGAACGATGTTGTAGGCGGCGAGGCCAAGGGTGAAAACCGCCTTGACCTTGTCGAGACCGCGCACTCTCAACTGCGCGAGGCCGCCGATGATTTTGCCCCAACCGAAAATTTCCTCGATCCGCTTGCGGCAACGCATGCTGATCTCGTAGCCGGTGCTGGCCGCGACCTCCGGCGGGACCGCCGTCTTTCGAACCTTGCCCAACTTGCTCACCGTCGCATTGATGGCGATGTGCGGTACGATCTTGCGGGCCTTCAAATCCTCGACGAAGGCTTCCGCGTCGTAGTTCTTGTCCGCTCCCAGTGTCGCGCCTTCGGGCAAGTCCTTCGTCAGCGTCGTCGCCGCGCCACGCTCCGCCGTGCCGCTCGCCAACGTGGCGTCGCCGCCAACCGCCAGCCCGTTACGGTTCTCCATCAGTGCGTGGCCGAGATAGGCGAGCTTGCTCTCCTGGCCCTCCGCCTTGCGATAAAGCCGCGCGTCCTTGTCGGTTGTCGAGGCGTGCGTCTCGTTCGACCGCCTTTGCTTCTTGAAATCGCGCTCGCCGTTGCGGCCCGGCGACGGCGGCTCGTCCGAGCCGTCCTTCGCCCGGAAACTCTTCATCGACACGCAGGCTTTCAGCATCGTGCCATCGACCGAAAAATGCTCGGCGCTCAAAAGCTTCTTCACTTGTGGCAACGCCAGCAACGCAGCCAGAAACTCTTGCGCGATCGCCGTTGTCAGCAACCGGTCGCGGTTCTTGGAGAAAATCGAGGCGTCGAAAACATCATCGTCGATTCCGAGCCCGACGAACCAGCCAAACAACAGGTCATACTCAATCCGCTCCACCAGCTGGCGTTCCGAGCGGATGGTGTAAAGCATCTGCAAAAGCGTTGCGCGCAGCAGACGTTCCGGTGGAATCGAGGGCCGCCCCTCGGCTTTGTAGAGCGCATCAAACGAGGCATCCATCGCGGTGAGCGATGCGTTCACAAGCTCGCGCATGGCGCGCAGCGGGTGCTTCCGCGGAAACCGCCCGTCAAGATCGACGTAGGAAAATAGCGAACCGCTCGTTCGATCCTGACCCCGCATCCAACGAATCCCTTCCCCGCAACACGCATCAAGGGAATCATGCCAAAGCTCGCAAAGCTGTGAGTTTTTCAGCAGCCTGCTAGAGCATATTCCCGAAAAGTTGCAGACTTTTCGGACAAGAATATGCGTTGAAACAATGAGCTAGAGCATTCTTCCGATTCCAAAATAACGGAACATGCTCTGGCTTGACGGCATCTTGACCGAAATGAGGCGTGAGCCAAGGGGATGCGGCGGAAAAAGGAGAAATGCGGCGCTTCCGCCACATCCGGCGCCACGGGCCGCGTTTGGCGGCCAGCGCCTGGTCTGCTAAATCTCGCTGCTCGATTTCAACTTGATGAAGACGCTCGGACCAAACGCGATGGAAAGCCTGAATGTGGCGGACGGCGGGGCCGCCGATCTTGAAACGGCCGTTCTGGCGATCGGACGCGAGGCGCGCAAGGCCGCGCGCGTGCTGGCGCTCGCCTCGCCGGAGCAGAAAAATCTTGCCCTGCGCGCCGCCGCCAGAGTTCTGCTCGCCCGCCAGCCGGACCTGCTCGAGGCCAATGCGCTCGACATGGCCAACGCCCGGGCCAAGAACCTCGGGCCGGCGCTGCTCGACCGCCTGATGCTCGACGACAAGCGCATCGCCGCCATCGCCCGGAGTGTTGAGGAGATCGCCGACCTGCCGGACCCCGTGGGCCGGCTGCTGGAGACTTTCGAGCGGCCCAACGGCTTGCGGATCGAGCGCGTCTCGACGCCGCTCGGCGTGGTCGGGGTGATTTTCGAGAGCCGGCCCAATGTCACCGCCGACGCCGGCGGGCTCTGCCTCAAGGCCGGCAACGCCGCCATTCTGCGCGCCGGCTCGGAGAGTTTTCATTCCTCGCGGCTGATCCATTCGTGTCTCGCCGCCGGCCTCAAGGAGGCTGGCCTGCCGGAAGCGAGCATCCAGCTCATTCCCACCCGCGACCGCGCCGCCGTGGGCGCCATGCTGCGCGGCCTCAATGGCGCGATCGACGTAATCGTGCCGCGCGGCGGCAAGAGCCTGGTGGCGCGGGTGCAGGCGGAGGCGCGGGTGCCGGTCTTCGCCCACCTCGAAGGCGTGGTCCATGTCTATGTGGACGCCGAGGCCGATCTCGAAAAGGCGAAAAAGATCCTGCTCAACGCCAAGATGCGCCGCACCGGCATCTGCGGCGCGGCGGAGACGCTGCTGGTGGACCGAGAGGGCGCGGAGCGCCTGCTTGCGCCTCTGGTCCGGCTGATGCTCGACGCGCAATGCGAGGTGCGCGGCGACGAGGCGGCGCAAAAGGCTGACGCGCGCGTCGTTGCTGCGGCGGAGGAGGATTGGCGCGCCGAATATCTCGACGCGATCATCGCCGCGAAACTGGTCGAGGGCGTGCAGGGCGCGATCGACCATATCGAAACCTACGGCTCGCATCACACCGACTGCATCGTCACCGAAAACGCTCAAAAGGCGGAGAAATTCCTGCGCGAGGTGGATTCGGCGATCGTGATCCACAACGCCTCGACCCAATTCGCTGATGGCGGCGAATTCGGTTTTGGCGCGGAGATCGGCATTGCGACCGGGCGGATGCATGCGCGCGGCCCGGTCGGGGTGGCGCAGCTCACCTCGTTCAAATATGTCGTCCACGGCGACGGACAGACGCGGCCGTGATTCTGCCGCCATTTTCGCGCGGCATGCGGATCGGCCTGTTCGGCGGGTCGTTCAATCCGCCGCATGCGGGCCACGCCCTGGTTTGCGAACTGGCGCTGAAGCGCCTCGGGCTCGATCGAATCTGGCTGATGGTGTCGCCCGGCAATCCGCTGAAATCGCGCGAGGGCCTGCCGTCCTTGTCCGAGCGCATGGCGGCGGCGCGCCGGCTGATGCGCGACCCGCGCGTGGTGGTCACCGGATTCGAGGCGGATGTCGGCGCCGTCTATTCCTTTCAGACCGTGGATTTCCTGCGCCGTTCCTGCCCCGGCGTCCATTTCGTCTGGATCATGGGAGCGGACAACCTCGCCACATTTTTCCGCTGGAGACGCTGGCGCGAGATCGCGCGCAAACTGCCGATCCTGGTGGTCGACCGGCCCGGCGCGACCCATCGCGCCGAACGCGGCCTGGCCGCAAGCTGGTTCGCCCGCCGCCGCCTGCCGGAATCGCAGGCGAAACACCTCGCCTTGCGCCGCCCGCCGGCCCTGATCGTGCTGCACGGCCCGAGGTCGTCCCTGTCGTCGACCCAGTTGCGCGCCACGCGATCCGATTTTATCAAGCAGATCCCTTGAAGCGGCGGCTTTGTCACGCCGCCTTGTCTTGCGGAGGAACGGGCGGAGCGAATCTCACGCCCCATCGGGGGATCCGGGCGCAATAATCGATAAATTCCGCTCCGTGATCTTCGGCGAGACGCTTCTCCTCGCGGGGGATCGCGACGCGGTCGTAATAAAGCCACGGACCGATCATGCTCAAAGCGGCGCCGACCACCCAGAACATCGCCGGGCCGAACCCGCCGCCGAGCTTGACTGCCTGGATTTCGCAAAAAGCCACGATCGCGAACCACAGCGCGAATTGCGCCACCACGACGAGATAAACCGGATTTCGATTGTAGCGATAGGGACCGTTGATCACGAGTTTCGGCGAATGGCCGAAATCCCATGCGGTCCCGCCGCGCAGCTCCAGCCAGACCATCAAGGCGACTTTCAGGGCATAGCAGGCGGCGAGCAAGGCGATCGGGACGGCCAGCCGCCAGAAATGCGCGACGATGAAGGGAATGTGGGTGCTCAAATAGAGGCAGATGAAGACGGTCGACGCCAGTTCGGCGCGGAACGTTCCGCTGGTCCGTTCCGGGAAAGCAAATGGTTTCAGATTCAAACGCATGTTCAATCCCGTTCGTCTCGCATCAGGCGTCGCGCCGAACCGAAGATAATCTGGACATTTTGCTTTTTGGTTACCTGGCGCGGATGGTCGATCCGAAGCGGATCGCATCGCGTTTTTTCCAAGACGTGGTTGGCGTCCGCCACTTTGCAGCCCGTTTGGCCTGCGATTATAGTATCGTCGCCCGATGAGGTTTTTAATGATCCGCGCCGCCTGCTGTTCCGCTCTGCTTTGCCTTGCCTTCGCCGCGCCGGCGCGCGCCGACGGCCTGCCCTTCTTCGCGGGAGGGGACGGGGACTCGAGCCTTGCCGCGCCGCCGGCGCTCACGCCCGCCCCGCCGCCGCCCTGGGAGGCGCCGCCGCCCGCCAATCCCTGGTCCGGCCTGACCGTCGGGACCGATCTCTTCGGCGCCGCGGGCTCCGGCCATGGCGCGCGCGGCGGTTTTGGCGGCGACGCTTTCGTCGGCTATTACAAGGAGCTGGACAATCGCATCGTCATCGGCGCGCAGGGCTCGGTCGGCTATCTGCCGAGCCTCACCAAATGGGGCCCGCGCGGCTATGATTTCGGCCTCGCCCAGGTCAAGGTCGGCTATGACATGGGCCGGCTCATGCCCTATGTGACATTCGGCGCGGGCCTCGCCCGCCCGACCAGCGCGATCAACGGCGCGCCCGTCGGTTTCGCCGCGCTGAACGACATGGCGATCGGCTCGCAGCCGACCAGCGGCGTCACCATGGTTGGCGCGGGCGTGAACTACGCCGTCACCGACAATCTGACGGTGGGCGTCGAGGTCAACACCTTTCAGCAGCACGGCGGCTTCGGCCCGGCGCTGGTCCCGCAGCCGGGCATGCCGTGAAAAGGCGAGAAACCGCGCCTGAAATTTGATTTCGGCCTCAGGGCGGGCGACCGGCCTTGGTCGGATGACCTGCCTGGCGCTGGAAAGCCATTCGTCGACCAATTTTGCAACGTCCGATCGATGAAGACCGCGCGCCGCCCGAAGCCACTTTGGCCCGTCCGCGATTTTTGTGGTAACGCCTTTCGGTCGGCCGCCTCGGGCGCCCACACACCATTTTTTCTGGAAGGCGACAATGTCCGCGACGCCAAACAGCGACAAACTTTCGCTTGATGAAAACCTCGAGGACCAGGAGCTTGACGGGCAGGACCTCGAAGACGAACAAGACTTCATCGACGGCGAAGACGAGTCCGTCGAGATCAAACAGCGTGTCAAGAAAGCGGCCTCGGCGATCAGCGGGCGCAAGTACCGCAAGCGTCAATTGGTCCGGATCGACAGCTTGCGGCCCTCACTCGCCGAGCGCATTCAGCGCGACTTCCCGGACCTGCCGGCGAACGCGAAGATCAGCTATGGCGAACTTGCCCGCTATCAGATGCTTTATGTGGAAGAATTGCTCCAGCAGGAGCACGGCGAATTCTCCGAACTCGACCGGGAGGTCGCCGAAAGCATCGCGAAACAGGAAACCATCGTCGAAAACACCGAAGAGGAATACAACGAACAGCGCACGTTCGGAGAACGCCTTTCGGACGGGCTGGCGCGCTTCGGCGGGAGTTGGGCGTTTCTCACGTCATTCGCCGTCGTTTTGGCGATCTGGATCGCTTACAACATCGTTAAAGGCGACCAGGCGGCGTTCGATCCCTATCCCTTCATATTGCTAAATCTCGTGCTGTCCTGCATTGCGGCGATCCAGGCGCCGGTCATCATGATGAGCCAAAAGCGACAGGAAGAAAAAGACCGTCAGCGCTCCTTCAACGACTATCGCGTAAACCTCAAGGCGGAACTCGAAATCCACCATCTGCACGAAAAGATCGACTACCTCATCTCGCGGCAATGGCAACGCCTCTCGGAAATCCAGCAGGTGCAGATCGAAATGCTGCACCAGAGCGCCAAGCACAAGAAAATCAAGCCGCCGAAGGTCACGGATGACGGTCAGCCGCAAGAACTGGAGCAAGCGCCCGAGGTCGAGACGGATGAAGAATAAGCGCCGCGAGGGCGTTGGATCGGGGCGGGCCGGCAATTCCCGCAGCTTTAAGTCGATCCGCCCCGGTGGCGACCCAGATTGCGAGCTTCCGCCGTGGGGCGAAAGCCATTATCCCAACCGAAGGGCCATCCCAAATGGCCGCTTTCGGCTCCGCCCCGGCCCGCCTATCGCCGATAAAGCCGCATGACCTCGCCGCCGAATCCCCGCGCCCTCGACATTCCGGCCCTCGCCGGGCGCCTGCGCGCCGGCGACCGCGCCGCGCTGGCGCGCGCCATCACTCTGGTCGAAAGCCGAAAAGTCGAACACCAGCATCAGGCGCGCGAACTGGTGCAGCTCCTGCTCCCCTTCACCGGCGCCGCGATGCGGGTGGGGATCACCGGCGTGCCGGGGGTCGGCAAATCCACCACCATCGACACGCTCGGCTCCAATCTCATCGCCGCCGGCCACATGGTGGCGGTCCTCGCGGTCGATCCGTCCTCGGCGCGCACGGGCGGCTCGATCCTTGGCGACAAGACCCGCATGGCGCGGCTCGCAGCCGAGCGCAACGCCTTCATCCGCCCCTCGCCGTCCTCCGGCACGCTCGGCGGCGTGGCCGCGAAAACCCGCGAGACCATGCTGCTGTGCGAGGCGGCGGGTTTCGACGTGATTCTCGTGGAGACGGTCGGGGTCGGCCAGTCCGAGACCACGGTCGCGGAAATGACCGATTTCTTCCTGGTGCTGATGCTGCCGGGCGCCGGCGACGAATTGCAGGGCATCAAGAAGGGCGTGCTGGAGCTTGCCGACATGATCGCCGTCAACAAGTCGGAAGGCGAGAACCGCGCCCGCGCCGTCGCGGCGGCGGGCGAATATCGCGCGGCGCTCCATATCATTCAGCCGGCCTCGCCCAACTGGTCGCCGCCGGTCGTGCTGATTTCTGGGCTCGACAATATCGGGCTCGACGACATGTGGGCCAAGGTGGTCGAGCATCGCAAAAAATTCGAGGCGACGGGCGAACTGGCGCAAAGGCGCCGCGACCAGCAGGTGAAATGGATGTGGACCATGCTGGAGGAGCTGATGTTCGCGCGGCTGCGCTCCGACGCGAAGGCGCGCGCGCTGCTGCCCGCGATCGAGCGCCAGGTCGCCGAGGGCGCGCTGGCGCCGACCCTCGCGGTGGACAGAATAGCTGCTGCTTTGGGTCTTTGAGCCATGCGCAGCCTCCTCGTCGCCGGTTTCGGCGCCTTTCCCGGCCACAGGCGCAATCCGGCGGAATGGGTGGTACGAAAACTGGAAAAGCGGAAAAGAATTTTCGCCTTGGCGGGAATCGACCTCCATGTCGCCGTCCTGCCGGCCGAATTCTTCGCGCTCTCGCCGACCCTGTCGCAGCTGTTCGCGCGGACGAGCCCGGATGCGGTCTTGCTGCTCGGCGTCGCCGGGCGCCGGCGGCGGCTGACCATCGAGACCCTGGCGCGCAATCGCGTCTCGACCCTGCGGCCCGACGCCGTCCGCCAGCAGGCTTATTGCCGCGCCATCGTCCATGGCGGGCCGGAGGCGCTGCGCGGCGGTTGTTCCGCGCCGCGCCTCGCGGCCCTGGCGCGCCGCAACGGCCTGCCGGCCTCATTGTCCCATGACGCCGGCGACTATCTGTGCAACGAGAGTTTTTACCTCTCGCTGCTGATGGACCGCCGCGCCTGTTTCCTCCATCTTCCCAACTGGCGCGGCGCGCGGATCGAGCGCGCGGCGCGCGTCATTCTGGACATGGCGAAAAAATTTGCGATCGAATAGCCTGCCGCGTGACGGCGATGATCAGAATCGCCCGGCGATTCTCTCTCCCCCGCTGGATCGGAGCCAGCGGAGGGACCGGGCGCTTCATCGGGGTTTCGGAAGCCGAGGGATTTACAACTGCGGGAAACGGGCATGGGCCTTTCGCAAACCATCGGCGCGCTGATCGAGATCATCTGGATCGATCTGGTTCTGGCCGGGGAGAACGCCATCGCGCTGGCGATGGCGACGCGGGCGCTGCCGCAGGCCCAGAAACGGATCGCGCTCAATGTCGGCACGATCCTGTTCATCCTGCTGCGCGTCCTGCTCGTCTATGCCCTGATGGCGGTCGCCGATCTGCCGGGCTTCGGCTTCGCCGCCGCCGCGCTCATGCTGTGGGCCGCGCTCTGGGTCGCGAAGCGCGGCGAAAGCGACAAAATGCCGGAAATCACGCCGCGCCGCGCCCTCGGCCCGGTGCTGGCGGGGGCGTTGGCCTATGACGCGCAGGGCGCGCTGCTGAACATGACCGGCGTGATGGGCGCGGCGCAGGGCGACAAGCCTTTCGTCCTGCTCGGCCTCGCCTTGTCGATCCCGCTGCTCGCCCTGGGCTCGGCGCGATTCATCCTGGCGCTGCGCAAGCCGCCGATGTTGTGGGCGAGCGCCGGCTTGCTCGGCTGGATCGCCGGGCGGATGGCCTCCGTGGACGCCCTGGCGCTGGCGAGCCCGATGCCGGTGGGCCTGATGCACGATTTCGCTCCGCCCGTGGGCGCGCTGCTCGCGCTCCTGCTGGCCTTCGGCTATGCGCGCGGGCGCAAGATCAAGCGAGTTGAGGACCGATGACCCAAAAAACCTTCGCCTGGCGGTTCTTCGATCTTGGCGAAAGCCACCTCGCCCTCACCTCGCTTTTTCGGCGTCCGGCGCAAATCCGGCCGGCGGCGGAACTGGCGCGGGCCTTTTACCCCATGCCGCCGGAACCGCCCTATGCGCGGCAGGAGGGCGGCGAGACCCGGCCGCCGCTCGGCGGGCTGGCTCAGTTCGAGAACGCCTGTTCGCTGGATGGCGCGCTCGTCGCGGCCAATGGCGTGCTGGTCGCCGAGAGCCTTGGCGACCACGCTGCGCCGCTGCCCAGAGCCCTGCGCCGCATGCGCGACGGCGGAATTTCCGTCCGCATATGGCCGCTGACCCCGATTCGTCGCCTTGCCGGCGTTTTCGTTTTCCTGCGCCAGCCGGGCGACAGGAATTACACGCGCTGGCTGGTCGAAACCCTGCCGCGCGTGGCGGTCGCCGCGCAATTCTGCGATCTTTCGGCGTTCCAGTTCGTGGTCCCGCGCCAGCGTGGCGAAATGATCGCGGTCGTCCGCGAATCCTTGCGTCCCTTCGGCGTGCCGCCGGAGCGGGTCGTCGCCATCGGCCCCGAGCCGGTGTTTTTCCAGCGCCTGGTGTTTCCGCTGCCGGTGGCGCAGGCTTCCGCCAAATCGCCGCGCGCCATGGACGTTCTGGAATCTCTGCCGGCCCGTTTCGGCGCTGCGCCCGAGGCGCCGCGCCGAATTTACGTCAAGGCCGGCGGCGCGACGCCGTTTTTCAACCTGCTCCAGCCCCTGGGCTTCGTCGAGGTCGAGCCGGAGCGCATGAATTTTTCTGAGCGCGCGCAGACTTTTTCCAAGGCCGAATGGATCGCCGGGGCGCCGGGCGCCGGCCTCGCCAACGCCGTTTTCGCGCCGCGCGGCCTGCGGCTGCTGGCGCTTGCGGCGGACGAGGAGAGCAAGATCTTTTATCGCGACCTCGCCGAGGCGAAACAGGGACGCTTCCTGTCGCTGCGTTTGCAGTGCAATGATGCGGCCGCGAGGATCAAGAAATTCTTCGCCTGAGGCGCTCACATCGCCGAGAGCCGGGCGAGTCTTGCGCCCGCCGCGTCCAGGATTTGCGAAAAACGGTCGGACAGCAGGAAGGCCAGTTCGACTTCGCGCGAGCCGGTCACCGGGTCGAGCCGCGCCAGCTCGTCGTCGACATGGCCGGGGTGGCACATGATCAGCGGCTTTCCGCCCGGCGCGCGCAAATAAGTCGTGAAATCCTCGGCGTAATCCGCTTTCGGGTCGAAGTCGGAAAAGCCGGAAAAGCCGTCGTTGAGCGCAAAGCCGGCCGCCTTGGCCTTGGCGCGGAAGCCACGCGCCAGCCCCGCCACCGTCAGGGCCTTGCCCCAATGTCCGCCCCGGGCGAAAATTCTTTTCGGCCGGTCGGCGCTGTCGCGCATCCAGGTCTTGCCAGCAAGTCCGCGTGCGGAAAATTCGGCGATCAGGTCGTCGGCGATTCCGGGCAGGACCTGGACATGCTGATGGCCGTCCACGAAATCGGGCGGCGCGCCATGGGCGTCCTCGAAAGCGTCGAGCTGGCGACGCAGTTCGTCGCGGATTTCCGCGCGCGGCAAGGCTCTGCGCCAGGCGGCGGGCGCGATGGCGCTCATCGCCGGGAAGGCGCCATTGGGCGCGAAGGACGGCATTTTGCCCAAGGGCCCGCCGAGCGTCAGATTGAAATGCAGGCCGAGATCGGCTTGCGGGTTTAGGCCGCGAAAGGCTTGTGCCGCCTCGGGCCAGTTTTTCTGGGTCGTCATCGCCGAGGTCGCGGTGAGCCGGCCGGCGGCCAGGGCTTCCAGAATCCCTCGGGTGACGGCGGGCGAAAGGGCAAAATCATCGGCGCAAAGCGCGAAGGCGTGCGAGGACATGAATGATGAGGGGTGGGTCGCGGCCAAGTTCCTTTCTGCCAAGTCCCTTTCTTGCGCATTTTCGCGGCGCGGCATAGAGCTTGATGCTGAAAAGCAGAAGCTTTGAGTTTCGCATTCCGGGCCCTGGCGCGGTCAAGGCCCCGGCCGCGTCCCATTACTTTCGATTCAACCCCGAGCGCCGCCGCCCCATGTACAGAAATTTCTTCTCGGTCAGCGGGATCACGCTGCTCTCGCGGCTGGCCGGGTTTCTTCGCGACGTCATGGTGAGTGCCTTGATCGGCGCCGGCATGATGGGCGACGCTTTCGCGGTGGCCATTCGCCTTCCCAGCCATTTCCGGGCGATTTTCGGCGAGGGCGCCTTCAACGCCGCCTATGTCCCGACCTATCTGCGGATTTACGAGCAATCCGACATCTGGGCGGCGCGCCATTTCGCCAATCAGATCTTCACTTTGCTGGTGGTGTCCCAGATCGTGACTTTGGCGCTGGGCTGGCTTTTCATGCCGGCCCTGGTCCATCTCCTGGCGCCGGGTTTCACCGCCGAGCCGGAAAAATTCGCCCTCGCGGTCAAATTGACGCGGATCACCTTCCCCTATCTGTTCTGCGTCACCCTGGTCACCCTGCATTCGGGGACCTTGAACGCCCACGGCAAATTCGCCCTCCCGGCTTTCGCGCAGGTGCTGTTCAACGTCGTGATCATGGCCTTTCTCGCGGTCGCCTTTCTCTTTCCCAATGCGGCCTATGCGGCGGCGGCGGGCGTCACCGCCTCGGGCTTCGCCCAGCTCGCCCTGCTGACCTTTTCGGCGCGGCGGATGCATGTGAGGGAAAAGCTCGCGTGGCCCGAATGGAGCGCCGACGTGCGCGCTTTCTTCCGCATGTTCGGACCGGCGGTGATCGGCTCGGCGGGGGTGCAGATCGCCATGTTCGCCGATACGATCATCGGCTCGCTGCTGCCAACCGGCGGCCTGTCGTCGATCTATTACGCCGACCGTCTTTATCTGCTGCCGGTGGGTCTCGTCGGGGTGGCGTCGGGAACGGTGCTTTTGCCGGAAATGAGCCGCTGTTTCGCGCGCGAGGACTGGGCGGGGGCCTTCACCGCCCAGAACCGGACTTTGGCCATGACCCTCACGCTCACCGCGCCTTTCGTCGTCGCCTTCATTTTCCTTCCCGAGATGATCGTCGGCGCCCTGTTCCAGCACGGCGCCTTCCATCCGGCGGACACCGTCGCCACCGCTGCCGTGCTGCGCGCCTATGGCTTCGGCCTGCTGGCGGTGGTCGCGATCAACGCCTTGCGTTCGGGCTTTCAGGCCATGGGCGACACCCGGACGCCGATGATGGTTTCGCTCGGCGCCCTCGGCGTCAATCTGCTGCTCAAAATCGTACTCTACAAGCCAATGGGCGCGGCGGGAATTGCGCTGGCGACCTCGGCCAACGCCTGGATCAATCTGGCCGCGCTGGCGGTCATCGGCGCGCGGCGTTTTCTGTTCCAGCCCGACGCCATGCTCAAGGGCGTGGCGATGGCCGCCGCCACTTCCGCCGTGCTGCTCGCCAACGTCGCGCTCGGCCTCGATGGGCCTTTCGTCGCGCTTGGCCACCGGCTTGGCGTGTTCGGCGGCGTGATCGCGCTCGCCCTGTTCGGGATCGTCGGGGCTGCCGTCTATGGCGGCGCGGTCGTCGGTTTCTGCCGCGCGCTCGGCGTCACCGCCGCCCAGGTCGGGCTCGGAAGGCTGGCTCGCAAAAGGTCCTAAAACATATTCCCGAAAAGTTGATCAACTTTTCGGATCAGGATATGCGTCAAAACAATGAGATAACGGAGCGCGTTCAACTCATGGATTTACGAAACGCGCTCTAATTCTACTGCGTCACGATAATCCCGGCGATGTCTTTTTTGGTCGGCGGGCCTGGCAACACGGGCAGCGCATGAGGGTTCGCGCCAGCGCGACCGTGAGCTGTCGCCGGATTGTTGCGATTGAGTTTTCGACGCGCCGTTCGGGTCGGATCGGCCGCGCCTCGGGGTTTCGGACGATTGGATAGGGGAGCCGTTTTGCGCTGGCGGCAGGCTGAGGGGGGAATCGCCGCTCGTTCGCGGATCAGGAAGCCGTAAGCGGCGATGCACAGCGTCGCGTGATGATGAAAACCTCGCCATCCCCGCCCTTCGAAATGGGCGAGGCCGAGTTCGCTTTTCAGTTCCTCGTAGTCGCGCTCGATGCGCCAGCGCAGTTTCGCCGTGTCGACAGGAGCCTCGATAGGAACATCTTCTGGAAGGGTCGAAAGCCAGTATTTCGTTGGCTCTTTCTCACCGTCTGGCCATTCGATGAGAAGCCATTCGCAGGGATGGGGCGTCGACCGAGCCCCGTCGCGCGAGGCTGGCCTTATCCGCACGGCGGCGAAGCGAGAGGACAAGGTTTCGTTGGAGCCCTCGCGCCAAGACACCGTCCGCCAAGCCTCTTGGGCCAGTCCCGCCGCCAGTTTCTTGGCGCAAACAGGCGCGTGATCGGCGTCGCGTCGCATATGCGACGGCTTGCGCCCGCGTCCGCTCCAGGGATTGGGCGGCAGCGGCTCCCTGCCGGGCGGCCAGATGCTGAGCGTCGATTGCACGCCCACCGCATAGGTCAGCCCCAGGGCCGTGACGCCTGAGCGGAAACGGCCATCGACCCCGTAGCCGGCGTCGGCCAGCAAGACTCCAGGCGCAACCCCGGCCGCAAGGGCGGCCCGGATCTGATCGAGCGCGATCTCGGGTTTGGTCCGGAACTTCACATCGTCCGGGACACGGGTTTTCTGGCGGCGCGCCGCGTCCTGCGCCCAGTCCTCGGGTAAATACAGACGATAGGCGATTGGCAGGCTCCCCGCGTGATTGGCGATCGACAGCGTCACCGCGATCTGGCAATTGTCCCTCTTGCCCAGCCGGCCGCAATATTGCCGCGCGACGCCGACTGAGTGAACGCCCTTTTTCGCAAAGCCGGTGTCGTCGACGATCCAAGCCTCGATCCCGCCTTGCGCTTCGATCGCCGGAGCGACGAGTTCCCGGACCTTGTCGAGAACCGCCTCGTCCGACCAAGCCGCCTGACCCACCAAATGCAGCAGCGATTGATGTTTCGCCGAGACGCGAGCGGGCGCCGCCGCTGCCGCCATCGGCTCGACGCTCTTGCGCTCTCCCGGCATCAACAGGCCAGTGCAATAATCCTTGAGCGGCTGGGCCCGGTCCTCACGCCCCAAAACTGAGGACAACGCATCGACATACCCAGCAAAACGCGCTTCACTCGATTGCGCCTCAGGCTCCATCTCCGCCACCATTCGCCAGTTTGCCGAATCAGCAAAATGGCAAATCTCCGCCGACCGCGAATCCGCGAAAATCGTGACTTAGTAGAATTAGAGCGGAATTCGCCGGCGCATCGACGGATGGGCGATCGCATTCCTTACCGGCGACCGGCGTCCGGAACGCCACCGACGGCGTCCAACATCTATACCTCGGGCATATTTTCATGCCATGATCGCGCGAGCCAGGCGACCGCCGTCCGAGGAAAGGTCGCCGCCTTTACCACAGCAGGATCAGTGTTTTGACCAGGATCACCCTTCTCGGCGCCGGCTTCGGCGCGCTCACCGCCTTGCGCGAGTTGCGCCGGCGCAAGGTCGACGCCGACATCACCGTCATCGCGCCGCAGGACCAGCTGCATTATCTGCCGGGTTCGATCTGGATTCCGGCGCATCTGCGCCGCGCCGACCAGCTCAAGATCCCGCTCGCGCCTTTCTTCGCCCGGCACCGGGCCAATTTTATGCGCGCCTCCGTCACGGGCCTGGCCGAGGGCGGCCGCGTCGTCAACACCGACGCCGGCGATGTTGCCAACGATCACCTCGTCATTGCCACCGGCGGCCGGTTCATCCGCAAATTGCCGGGGATCGAAAATGCGCTGGTGCCCTGCGAAGGCCTCGCCGTCGCCGAGGAAATCGAACGGCGCCTCGCGAGAATGGACGGCGGCTCCATCGCCATCGGCTTCGCGAGCAATCCCAACGAACAGGGCTCGATGCGCGGCGGGCCGATGTTCGAATATCTGTTCATCATCGACTCGCTGCTGCGCAAGTCCGGGCGGCGCTCACGCTTCGACATCACGTTTTTCAGCCCGGCGCCGCGCCCCGGCGCCCGTCTCGGCGCGAAAGCCGTCGATGGTCTGCTGGCCGAGATGAAGTCGCGCGACATCAAGACGCATCTCGGCCACAAGATGGTGCGTTTCGAGGCCGGCAAGGTGGTCACCGAGGGCGGCGAGATCAAGGCCGACCTGATCCTGTTCATGCCCGGCCTCACCGGGCCGGCCTGGCTCGAAAAATCCGGCCTGCCGCTCTCGCCCGGCGGCATGGTCCTGGCCGATGCCCAATGCCGCGTAAAAGACCACAACAATGTCTGGGTTGTGGGCGACAGCGGCTCCTTCCCCGGCCCGGACTGGATGGCCAAACAGGCGCATCAGGCCGATCTGCAGGCGATCGCCGCCGCCGCCAATATCGACGCGATGCTGAGCAGGCGCGAACCCACCTCCGCCTTCAAGGCGGAGCTGATCTGCATCGTCGACATGCTCGACGCCGGCGTGCTGGTCTATCGCTCGGAAAAGTTCAATTTCGTCAGCCCCAAACTGCGCGTCTTCCATTGGCTCAAGGTACTGTTCGAGGGCTATTACCTGCGGCATTTCCGCTAGGCCGCAACGATCAAAGGAGCGCGGCTTGCAGATCGGCGAGTGTCGCCATGAGCGTCAGCGGCTGCAAGGGCGAGGCTTCAAATCCGAGCGCGAGATAGAAGGCTTTGGCTTCCGGCAAGAGCGCATGGATAATCATACCGCGAATGCCAATGATGTCGGCGGCTTGCAGGACACGTTTGCACGCATCGCGCATCAAGGCGCGGCCGATCCCGCGACCTTGGCGGCTTTGTGCGATCGCCAGCCGTCCCAGGACCGCGACAGGGACCGGATCAGGCATATTGCGGCGAAGGCGGCCGGTCGCGCTTCCGATCTCGACGGCCCCGGACGACAGCGCGTAATAAGCGACGACCTGTTCGCCTTCGCAGACAACATAGGTTCGCGACGCTCCGCTTGCCTGGTTGGCGCGGGCGCGGCGCTTCAGCCAGTCATCGAGAACCGGAACGCCCGAATCGAAAGAACCTGTCTGATGCGTCTCGTGGAGGGGGGATGGCGCCGTAAGCTTCATTCATTCCCACGGCGCCGGAGTGGTCATCATGCGGCGCAGCTTCTCATTCGGCGCGGGCGGCGCGTCGAGCCGCGCCACGTACGCCGCATAGACCTCCGGGCTCACCTTGAACAGCGTTTGATCGAGCAACGCGTCTTGCGCCGCGCGACGCGCGGATTCGAGCAGAAAATCGGTGCGGCTTTTCCCGAGCAGGCGGGCGGCGCGGTCGATCAAATGGCGATCTTCCGGCCTGATGCGAACATTAAGCGTCTCACGATTCGCCGCCGGTATTTTTGTCGCCATGGATACCCCCTGTTTCAAGGCGTCATAGCAGAATGTAACGTAAATGTCATTACGTTTGGCGCTTATGGCGACGGTAATGAAATGAATTGCGCGCCGATCGCTCGCGTCCCAACGGAAAACGCCGTGCTGGCGCAATTCGATCCAGTCCGCGAATCCCTCCCGCCGGCTAAATGCCTCAGCCCGAAAAATCCCCGGCCAAAACCATGTCGTCGCGGTGGATCATCTCCACCCGGCCTTCCGTCCCCAGAATCGCGGAAATATCGCGCGAATTGCGGCCGATGATTTTTTGGGCGTGGGCCGCGTCATAGCCCACCAGCCCGCGGCCGATCTCGCCGCCCTGAAGATTGCGGATGATCACGCAATCGCCGCGCGCGAAATCGCCTTCGACCGCTTTTACCCCCGCCGGCAACAGGCTCGCGCCGGCGACAATCGCCCGCGCGGCGCCGTCGTCGATGGTCAAGACGCCCTGGGGCGCGAGTGAACCGGCGATCCATTTTTTCCGCGCGGTGACCGGCGTCGAGGGCGTAAGAAACCAGGTGCAGGGTTCGCCATTCGCGATCCGCCCCACGGGGTGGGATTTCTGGCCGTCGGCGATGACCATATGGGCGCCGCCGGCGGTGGCGATTTTTCCCGCCTCGATCTTGGTCGTCATGCCGCCGCGCGAAAGCTCGGAGGCCGCGCCCCCGGCCACGGCCTCGATCTCGGCGGTGATGCGCGGAACGACCGGAATCAGCCGCGCATTGGGGTTTTGCGCCGGCGGCGAATCGTAAAGGCCGGCGACATCCGACAGCAGGATCAGCAGATCGGCCGAGGCCATGGTGGCGACCCGCGCGGCGAGCCGGTCGTTGTCGCCATAGCGGATTTCGCTGGTCGCCACCGTGTCGTTTTCGTTGATCACCGGCACGGCGCGCATGTCCATCAGCCGCGCCAGGGTTTCGCGCGCATTGAGATAGCGCCGCCGCTCTTCGGTATCGCCGAAGGTCACCAGAATCTGGCCGGCCACGATCTGGCGCTCGGCCAGAACCTCGGCCCAGATGCGCGACAGAGCGATCTGGCCGACGGCGGCGGAGGCCTGCGAATCCTCGAGTTTCAGAGGGCCGGGCGGCAGGCCGAGCACCGAGCGGCCCAGGGCGACGGCGCCGGAGGAGACCACCAGCACATCGGCGCCGCGCCGGTGCAAGGCGGCAAGATCGTCGGCCAGCCCTTCGAGCCACTCGCGTTTCGCCGCGCCGCGCCCGCGATCCACCAGCAGCGATGAGCCGACTTTTATGACGACGCGCTTGAACTGATCGAGAGAAGGAAGGTTCATTGCGTTTCCAGAATTCTCAACGTTCTTGCAAAGACTTCGCCGTCATTGCGAGCCACCGGGCGCGCGTCGCCCGCCCCATGGATGACATCGACGCTCGACGCAAAGCGCCGAGCTCTGGCGAAGCAATCAATTCTTGCCGCACGCCCCAGCGTGGATTGCTTCGTCGCTTTCGCTCCTCGCAATGACGCATGAGAATCGGCGCGCCACCCCTCACGGCCGCCACTCGACCTGCGGCGCCTGCGCCGCCGCGTCGCGCCGCTGCTCGGCAATGGTCCGCCACAAGGCGCGCAGCACGTCCGTGACGCCCTCGCCCGCGATCGCCGACATTTTATAGGGCGCGGAGGGCTTCTCGCCGTCCGCCGGCGGCGGGCCGGCGGATCGGATCGCCCGCTTCAGGCGCTCGACCTGTTTTTTCAACGTTTCCGCGTCAACCGAATCGATCTTCGACAAGGCGACGATTTCCGTCTTTTCCTCCAGGCCGTGGCCATAGGCCGCGAGCTCGCCGCGCACGATCTTGTAATCCTTGCCGGCGTGCTCGCCGGTCGCGTCGACCAGGTGCAGTAGGACGCCGGTGCGCTCGACATGCCCCAGAAAACGGTCGCCGAGGCCATGGCCCTCGTGGGCGCCCTCGATCAGTCCGGGAATGTCCGCCAGCACGAATTCCTTGCCGTCGACATCGACGACGCCGAGATTGGGGTGAAGCGTGGTGAAGGGATAATCCGCGATTTTCGGCTTGGCGGCCGAGACGGTGGCCAGAAAAGTCGACTTGCCGGCGTTGGGCAGGCCGACCAGGCCGGCGTCGGCGATGAGTTTCAAGCGCAGGATGAGGGTGCGCTCCTCGCCCTCCTGCCCCGGATTGGCGCGGCGCGGCGCGCGATTGGTCGAGGTGGTGAAATGGAGATTGCCGAAACCGCCGTTGCCGCCCTTGCAGATGACCACGCGCTGGCCGACCTCGGTCAGATCGGCGATCGGCGTTTCGCCGTCCTCCTCGAAAATCTGCGTGCCTTCCGGCACTTTCAGCACGGCGTCGGCGCCCCTGCCCCCGGCGCGGTTCTTGCCCATGCCATGGCCGCCGGTCTTGGCCTTGAAATGCTGCTGGTAGCGGTAATCGATCAGCGTGTTGAGCCCGGCGACGCATTCGGCCACGACATCGCCGCCGCGCCCGCCGTCGCCGCCGTCCGGACCGCCGAATTCGATGAATTTCTCGCGCCGGAACGACACGCAGCCGGCGCCGCCGTCGCCCGAGCGCACATAAATCTTGGTCTGATCGAGGAATTTCATGTCTGAGCCCGGCGCGGCCCGCGCGGAAAACGCGGGCCGCCGATGTCCTGTGGAAAATGTTCAGGCCAAGGCTCTATCGAAGGCGAGCGCGGGCCGCAAGCCGGCGCTTCGCGGCGCCTGCCATTCGGCGCGCGGCAAAGTCATCCGCACGACCGGGCTGTCGGCGTGGCGGCCGAAGCCGGCCTCGAACCTTTCGCTGTCGACGAAACCGGATTTTTCCAGCACGGCGCGGGAAGCGGCGTTGTCCGTCAGGATCACGGTGGACAATTCCGCCGCCTCCGTGATGCGGAAGAAAACGTCGGCCAGGGCCTGCGTCGCTTCGCTCATCAGGCCGCACCCGGCATAGGGCCGCCCCAGCCAGAAGCCGAGCCTCGGGCCGTCCTCCGCCGGGTCGATTCCCGCCATGCCGACCAGTTTGCGCGGGAAATCCTTGAGCGTCAGCGCGAAACGAAGGGCCGAGCCGCGCGCGTTGGCCGCGCGCGCAGCCAGAATGCAGCGCTCGGCGTCTTCGATCGTATAGGGATGGGGAATCAGCGCGGTCCAACGGGCGACGCCCCAGTCTCCCGCCAGGGCGGAAACGGCGGGAGCGTCCGATGCGCGCGGCCAGCGCAGCCACAGCCGCCGGGTTTCGAGGCGAAAAACATCGTCGCGGGCGATTTCGGGAAACATGAAAGGCTCCGGTCAAAGCAAAAGGGGAAACGGCGCCGTTTCCCCTTCAGCTGTTGGCTCCGGATGTCATTCCAACCGAAGAATGTGACGATCTTCGCGCTGGAACGTGACCTTTTGTCGTTTCCCCGGCCTAAGCGCCGGACTTAAGGAAAATCGACTTTCGGAACCTGCCTTGGGGCTTGCGCCGGCGAGGTCCCGAAGATCGCGACCTCTGTTATTCCGCGGCCGTGGCCGCCGGGGCGGGCGCTACCGTAATCACGGATCGGGCGCCCTGGGTCTTGAAGACCACCTTGCCCTCTACGAGGGCGAAAAGGGTGTGGTCCTTGCCGATGCCGACATTGGCGCCGGCATGCCATTTGGTGCCGCGCTGGCGCACGAGGATATTGCCGGCGACCACGTTTTCGCCGCCGAATTTCTTTACGCCAAGACGCCGGCCTGCCGAGTCGCGCCCGTTGCGGGACGAACCGCCTGCTTTCTTGTGAGCCATTTTCCTGCTCCGAAATTTTTGCCTCGCCGCGTCCGACGCGGCCCTTATTCAATCCGTGAAGCGCGAGCCGGTCAGGCGACGACTTCGGTGATGCGCACGACCGTCAGGTCCTGACGGTGGCCGCGCTTGCGCTTCGAGTTCTTGCGGCGGCGCTTCTTGAAGGAAATGACCTTCGGGCCGCGGGCCTGCTCGACGATTTCGCCCTTGACGGTGGCGCCGGCGACGAAAGGCGCGCCGATCTGGGCGGCGCCGTCCTTCTCGACCATCAGAACGTCGGAAAAGGTGACGACGGAACCGGCTTCGCCTTCCAGCGACATGACGGTGATCTTTTCGTCGGCGGCGACGCGATATTGCTTGCCGCCGGTTTTGATGACTGCGAACATCGTTCTTCCTCGTGTTCGATATCCGGCTCTACGCCAAACGACGCGGCCGGCTTCTTTGCAGTTGAACCGGGTGGATTGGAGCCCCGCGGCGGTTTCGCCTCCAGGGATCCGGTTGCGGGCGATTTCGGCCAAATCGAACGGTTCGGCAAGACCGAAAAACGCAAATGTCGCGGCGGCGAGCCACGACAAA
Source organism: uncultured Pseudomonadota bacterium (assembly GCA_963703385.1). GTDB lineage: Bacteria > Pseudomonadota > Alphaproteobacteria > Rhizobiales > Beijerinckiaceae > Rhodoblastus. The sequence continues at coordinate 517,752 of OY969816.1, read as the reverse complement.
CCGTTGGGTTTCCTATGCCGGGCGCCCCGAGAAGTCAAGCGCGGATGTTGCGCGCGAAGGATTTTCGCCTGCGCCGGGCGAAGCCGCTTGCGCGCGGCCGCGCCGCCTGATATTGCGCCGCTTTACCACGAGGCGGGCTTGACTCGCCCGAGCGCCCGGATGGAGAGGTGGCTGAGTGGTTGAAAGCACCGCACTCGAAATGCGGCATACGGGCAACCGTATCGGGGGTTCGAATCCCTCCCTCTCCGCCATCGTTAGCGCAACCTACTGATATATCTCCTGTTTTTCAACGCCCTGCTCGTCACCCTCCTTCCCCTGGTACAGAAACCTGGTACAGGAGCGGCTCTTGCCGAGATCGGTTTCGCGCGTCGTGCGGCGCGGCGGCGTCTTCTACTACCGTATGGCGGTTCCCGACCGACTGGTCGAACGGGTTGGGCAACGGGAGCTTAAGGTCTCCCTGCGAACATCGTCGGCGAAAGCCGCGACGCTGATCGGACGAACGATCAGCAACCTGATCGACGTGTTCTTTGAGGGACTCCCCCGAATGCCGCAGATGACGAGCGAGCAGATTCGCGATCGTGTCCGCGCCTATTTCCAGGCCAGCCTGAACAATTCGCTCGAACTCTCCCTCGACCTGCCGACCGATCCCAGGATCGACGTGGCGAACGAGATCGCCATGCTGAAGGAATATGTCCAGGACCTGCGCGGCAAGCTCGCGTCGCAGGCCTATCAGTCGCCCGTACCGGCCGAAGCTGAGGAATTGTTGTCGTCACTCGACAAACCTCCGCCGAAGGCGGACATCGACGCCTTCCGCCTCGCCGCGAACGGCATCATGCGGGCCAAGATTGAAAACGCGCGCATCCTGGCCGCGATGCTTGCCGGCGACTATGGCTCGACGGTTCCGCTCGACCCCTTGTTCGCCGGCATGCAGCCGACCGGCCTTCCCCCGATTCCCGGCGACAAGACCGTCGAGCCACCGCAACCGAAGACCTTGGCCGAGGTCGGCGCTCTGTTCCTGCAATTTCACGCCAAGACCTGGGCGAAGAAGACGGAGGCAGATCAACGGCGGGTTCTGGCGCTGGCCGCGGCGGTCATTGGGGGGAGCATACCCGTCGAAACCGATCGACGGAGCCTTCTGCGAGGGAAAACACATGCCTGTCCGAACCACCGAGACCATTGTGACTTTCAGGCGGCCTTTCACCCTACCTGAACTGGAACGTCCGCAACCGGCTGGCGCCTATCGTCTGGCGACCGACGAAGAGGAGATTTCAGGGCTGTCGTTTCTCGCCTTTCGCCGCATCGCGACGATGTTGCGCCTTCCGTCCCTGGCGGCGTCTGGCGGATCGGAACAAATAATCGCCATCGACGCGGACGGCCTTGCCGACGCCTTGAAGGCTGATGGGGAGAACAAGTGAGGCCATGGCCATGAAAACAACAGCGCTGCGCTATCTCGGCGGAATTTCCGGACACGGGGTCGTCACCCGAAATGGCGAGAAGATCGCGCCGGCGACATTCGATTTCGACGGCTATTTTCGCGCCGCCGCGGGCGTCACGGGTTGTGGCGAAATCCAAATGCCGGCCGAAGTCCTGAAAAGTCTGTTTGGTCGCTCTGACCTTCAGCTCCTGACCGATCAAGGTCGCCTTCTCGATCTCAGTTTTTCAGACCCGACGTCGCCCCCGGCAGGCGACGTCGCCCATGTTGACGTGTCCGGAGAATTGCCGACGGCGCCAGCAGATTGGCGTCACTGATTGGCGTCATGGACAATCCGTCAAAAGAAGGCGGAGCTTAGGAATTGGGAGTGAGCGTGTCGCAAGCCTTCCCGCCGCTTGGCCCGGAATTCGAGCCTTTCCTCTACGCCATCGTATGCGAAGACGGGAACGGAACGCCGCTGACGATCATTTCAGCGATCGCGCGCACTGGAGCCGATCCTTGGACGGAAGCGGCGCGCATCGCGAAATTGCCGAAAACCGCCGCCCGTGAGGTGTTGGTTCGCATGGTCCCGCAGCGCGGCGGCGCCGATGGCGCCGCCATCGCCAACCGCCTGTTCGCGCTTCTTCCCGTTGCGCGCGCCAACCAGAACATTCCCTTCGCCGGCGCCAAGACCAACGCCCCTAAGCCCAACGCCCCTCGCTGGAGCCCCCTCGTCCCTGCGCTTCTGGCGCTGCTCCTGGGTCTGGCGCTCGTTTCCGCTTTCACCAGGACGTCGCATCGGGACGCTGGCCGGCACGAAACATTTTCGTCCGCGCCAGTCGCCGACAAAGCCGATCGGTGACCGGGGGACTCGAACCAAGGAAACCGCGACTCTGCGAACATGAGCCGTGAAAATTTGAGGACAATGAAATGAAACCTTACCAGAATAGCCGCTTGCAGAGCCGCCCGATGGGCGCTCGTCGCGACTCCAACCCGCTGACCCGCACCTATGAATTGAATGGGCCGGATATCAAAATACGCGGAACCGCGCGGCACATAGCCGAAAAATATCTTCAATTGGCGAGGGACGCTCATACGGCCGGCAATCCAGTGTCGGCGGAGAACTATCTCCAGCACGCCGAGCATTATTTTCGACTGATTGCAGCCGCTCAGGCGGGGCCCCGTGCGGTTGGAGAAACCCATCCGGACGATTCGGACGCTGAGGACGGCGACGGCGGATTGCCGGATCGTTTCACCATGACGGCAGTGCCGGCGCCGCAGCCCTTCGCGGCTCAAACAGCAGGCTATCCCCGAAAAATTGGCTGACGTTTCATGGCCATCGGCCATCGGCGCGGTTTGTTTTCCGACCTTGGCCTCGATGACTGGCCAACAAGAATGCAAACGTCCCCACTCCGACCGAGGATGTTGCGCCCATCTCGATTTCGGACTTGAGGCCCAGTTGACGATATTTCTGCACAGCCTGTTCGCGCGCGCCCTCGCCCTGGGATAATTCGGAGCCTGTTTGCCCGCCAGCTTGAACGGAAGGTACTGCTTGTAAAAGTGTCCGTCGTCAGCTGAAATAGGACAGCCAGTGGCTTTCACGAGCGGAGGTTCTGGCTCATCCGGGTCATGTAATGCGGCCAGCTTCCTTTCATCCGCCAAAGCGTTGCTAAATCTCGCCAGAAGCTCTGGGGAATTGCGTTCAGATGGATGAGGATCGAGATCGGCAAGTCTTCCTGACCACGACGGGCTTCGCCGTAAGACAGGCGATGGCGGAACTGGAGAAGCGCGGCATCGCAATGTCGCCATTGCTCCGCGAGGCGGGGCTGCCCGAGTACGACGTTGATCAAGTGATCCGTGGCGGCAATCCGGTTCAGCATCGCATATCGGCTGCCGGGCAAGCCAAATTCCTCGACCTTGCCGCCGATGCGATAGGCGACAGCGCCTTCGGTCTGCACCTTGCTGACAAGGCCAATCCTCGTGACGTCGGCATTCTGTTCTATGTCGTTTCCGGCGGAAAAAATATTGAGGAGGCGCTGGCGCTTTTTGAGCGATATGTGCGCATCGCCAATCAAGCCGCCCGCCTCAAATTCGTGGGGACCGCGTCCGGCCTCGCCATCGAAGCAGATCTCTTTGGCCTGCCAGTTCACAGCGCGCGCCACAACGCCGAGTTTGGGTTCGCGGTTGTTGTGAAAATGTTGCGTGAAGTCGCCGGCCGAAACATCAGCCCGACCCGGGTCACATTTGCTCATCCGCGCAATTCGGACCTGAAGGATTTCGAGCGTTTCTTTCTCTGTCCGGTCGAGTTCGGACGCGCCTCGATTGAAGGGGCGTCGGAACATTTGCTCGAATTTTCCCAAGCAACTCTCGCCATCCCGCTCACCACCGCCGATCCGAAGCTGGTGAAAGCCTTGAAGCCTTTTTGCGAGGCCGCGGCGAAGGAACGTGGCGTGTCGACCGGGACATTGCGTTCCGCCGTGGAACGCGAAATCGAAAAGCTGCTCCCGAACGGAAAGGCCCAGACGCAGAATGTGGCCAAGGCGCTGGCCCTCAGCGTGCGCACTCTGTCGCGAAGACTAGCCGACGAAGGGACGACTTACGCGGACATCGTCGACCAGTTGCGGCGAAGCCTGGCACTGCAATATCTCAAAGACGAAAGCATGTCCCTTTCGCAGATCGCGTGGCTTTTGGGCTACGAGGGATCGACCTCGTTCAATCACGCCTTCAAGCGTTGGACGGGGCGCTCGCCCTCGGCGGTCCGAAGCGAAAAGCGGCCGGCAGCATCGCGGCATGGCGAACCTGAACCTGCCTGAGCGCGGTTGTCATTCACTGGCTCGAAAAATCAGAAAAATGGCGTGTGCTGACAAGCGACGCCAATGCCTTCCCTTTATCTGAATTTCCCGAAGGCTCGCTGTTGAGCCTTGCGTGGGAACGGCAATGTGAAACTCGAACTCGATCATCGCGAGCGACGAGCGGTCAGTAGATCACTGGCCGATCGCAAAACGCTGCTTATTGAAACTATCCATGACACGACGCGGCAGCCCGCGGCGCGAAGAGCAGGATCGCTTGAATTAGAGGCGATCAACTCGGTCCTTCGCAAACTGCAATCAAGATTCGCCACAATGGGAAATGGTAAATGACCAAGACCAGCCAAACCCACCCCCTGCGTATCGACCCGGTCGAAATTCCCGGCGGGCGAGGCAGGATCGGCGTCACTTTCGCGCCAGGCAAGACGGATTTTCATGCCTTCAACGGGCCTTGGAAACGAGACCTCGGCGCTGATCTCGATGTGATCGCCGCGTGGGGCGCCACCGCACTGGTGACGCTGATCGAACCACTTGAATGCAATCTGCTCGCGATCCTCAATCTAGGGCACGAAACCCAAGCACGCGGCCTCGAATGGCTTCATCTTCCCACGCGGGACGTCAGCATCCCCGATGACCAGTTAAATCGCATTTGGCCGTCGATCAGCGCGCGCCTGCATGCGCGCCTCGAAGCCGGGGAAAACATCGTGGTCCATTGCCGCGGCGGATTGGGGCGCGCGGGAATGATCGTCGCTCGTCTGCTCGTCGAAGCGGGCGTCGACGCCGACGAGGCGGTTCGCCGAGTTCGCGCGGCGCGTGCGGGCGCGATCCAGACGATTGAGCAGGAGGCGTGGGTCAAGAGCGGACCGATGGTTTGAACGGTTCTGTCACGGCCTATCGGGACACCTATTTGCGAAGGATTTCGTCATCCGAAATTGGTGCGCTGGTCGATGGAGAGACTGGCCAGACCGCGTCGCGGCGACTCGTCGGCCTGGCGAATGTCGGCGAGGCTTTGGAATTGGCCTCAAAAATGCCGCTGGATGTCAGGATCGTCAGCTATCGGGCGCCAACGAGCTCGTTACGGGATTTCGTCAACCGCTTTTCCCGCACGCAATGATCTGGGCTCGGCCGCGATTGATCTCAAGGAAGCGGTCCTGGCGATGGCGACATCCTTGCCGTTCCTTGGCGACCTTCGTCGCTGCGAAAGGCATGGATCGTGGCTGACATGGTTCTTTAATGGCGCAGCGATGCGGATCGGCTAAACAAAGGTCTACGAATATGAATCAGATCTCGACAGAAAACGTTCCGGTTACGCTAAAACTTGTTGCAACCTGGCTCCAGGAGCTTGGTTACCGCGGCGAGGTCAATTCCGACGGCCATCCGTTTGTCCATAGCGCCGCAGACGGTCACGACTTTTACATTTTTGGCTATGGAGACGGTCTTCCTCGGCCCGACGCGCCGTGTGCAACGATCCGGCTTCAGATGGCATGGGGCGGCTTTGACGACGCCAATGTCATGCGCCTTCTATTCGCTCTCAACCGGTTCAACGCAGGCGCGCGTTTTTCCAGAGCTTTAGCTTTGGTGGGGATCGATCGAGAGCTTGGCGTCGGGATCGAAATCGACGCTGTCACGGCGAACGGCATGAGCAGGCGCGAATTCCACGGTCTGCTAAACTTTTTCATCGACAACTCAGTCGTCCTGTTAAATGGCGTTCGCGACACAAACGTGTTCGACATGCGCCACCCCCGCGCCCTGCACAACGAGGCCTTAAAATGCGTTGCGGAGGGCGAACCGGGTGTCGAGCGCGCCCTGCAGCTTTACCGTCAGGCCGCTGCCGAAGGGTACGGTGGATCACAGAACAACCTCGGTGAGCTATATGAAACCGGGAGGGGGGTTGCGCCGAATTTGAATGCCGCCGTCCACTACTACACGCGATCGGCCGAACGAGGGCAGCCGACGGCTTACCTCGGCCTCGCGAGCGTGCTTTCGATGGAGACAAAGGATGAGGAGCTTCTGATCGAAGCCGCAAAATTCGCCGTTCTCGCTTCCCGCGAGCTTCCTGAAGGCCGCAATCGCGAAGAGGCGCAGGCTCGCCGCCTCTCCCTGGAGGAAAGGCTGTGCCGTGAATCCTGGGATCGCGCGGTTGAGCTCGCCGAGCACTGGCGTCCACTCGTCGTCGCGCCGGGGAGGATGCAGGATACGCCCGGCGGCCATCACGAAACGGTGGTCGAAGGAAACCAAACGATTAATTGAAACGAGGCGAGCAGATTGCGCGCCAACCGCGCGGGAGCCACGCGAAGCCAGGATGTCGGATCAGACGCGCCGAAGCAGCCCAAAACGAATGAAGAGAAGCAGGCGAAGCCCATTCATGCGGGTTCGGTTGCCAGGGTTCGATCATTCAGGTCGTATTCAATTGTTGCGGCGCGCGCCGATACGAAGCTGGACAGCACCGTCCGCTATCTCGGAATCGAGGTGGACGACGCGCTCAGCACTTCAGAGCAGGTTGACCTTTGGCGGATTGCTTGCGGCGTCGTCAGGCGACGACCTCACGTATCCCCTCATTTTAAATGACCCCGAAAGCGTCGGAGAAAGCAGAGCTTTGGCGTAGGAGATCCTGGTATCGCTCGATGAGGGGCCGGAGTCTCTTCTCCGGCATGTTGGGGATCAGGTCATAGAGCAGGCAGCCTTGTCGGAAAAGGGAATGGACGCGGCGCTTGACGGTGCTGGTTCTCAGTTGCCGGTCCATTCCGAGGCTTTCGCCGGCGGCGCCCAAGAGCGTCAGCAGCAGGATGGCGAAGGCGTTGAGGAGCAAGAGGCGGTCGCGGCGTTGCGGATCGTCGATCCTCAGCGCGTTCATGCCCATTCCAAAGCGCAAATCCTTGCTGTCTCGAAAGCTGGGCTCGATGGTCCAGCGTTTGGAATAAAGCTTGATGATCTGCGGCGCGGAGAGCGCGCCGCCGCTGGCGGCCAGATGCCAGGCCTCCTTCATGCCCGCGGCCTTCACGCATACGACCGCCCCAACCCTTTGGCGGGCGGCGGACACTTCGGCGTCGCGCAGTTTTCGCGCTCGCCCGCCCTTGCCGACCCAATCGGCGGCCAACCGGGTTTCGCCATCGGCTGCGCTGACGTGGATGTTGCCGCGAAAGCGGATGACATATTGAAAGCCAAGGCTGCCCAGGAATTCGAATAGTTTGATATCGCCAAAGCCGCGATCGGCCAGAATCGTCGCCGTCACGCCCTCGGGCAGCAGCGCCTTCAGCCGGGACAGGCACAAATCCTCGAAATCGTTGCGCTGGTCCTTCAATTCGTCCTTGTCGACGGTCAGCCAAAGCAGCGGCGTGGCTCTTCCGTGGCGCGTGACGAGATGCAGCGCGAGCGTGGACTGATTGTCGGGATCGAAATCCGTCCAGTCCATCGCCACGACGATGTCGCGCCGCGCTCCAACGACTTCGGGAACCCACGACCCGAACAACTCCCAAGGAGCCACGCCCGCGTTGCTCAGCAGCCGGTCGACCTGCTTGATCGCCGACTTCGCGATCAGTCCGCGCGCCGTCGCCAACGCCTGTCCGATCAGGCTAACCGCGAGAGCCGCCCCCGTCATCACTCCAAGCGTCCCATTCGCCAAAGACAGAATGCGTTTGGCGTGCAGGTCGTCAACAAAGACGCGGCTCACAAATTCATGAACAAAATCAAATCGCTCCTTCGGCGCGCGCATCGCTCTCCCCAACCGGCAGATTCTCCGTCACGCCGCTCGGAAGAATCCCAAATTCGGGCTTTTTAGAGTCACGCAAAAATGAGGGGATTCATGAGGGCGACGACGCCGCAACCTTTCTCATGTCCGAAAGATCAGGCCGTAATCATGCAGAGAACGGACTTCGGGAACGTCGGACGAACGGGAAATATTGACCCTAAGCTGCCGGTCGCCGGACTCACCTGGTATGCCAGTGAGAGGCCCGACGCTTTCGTTCGATGGGCCGACATTGCATAACCTTGGGTGTAAGGTTTTTCGACACTCAGAAACGCCTGATTAGTTTGAAATAAAAAACCATTATTCATATCTGTCTAAAACTTAAGCAGCGGACACAAACTGAATACGACATCAGCTTCCTTTTTTATTTTGAAAATTCACGCTGTTTTGAATAAGTTCCCGCAACGCGTCGGCGAGGTCGTCATCATATGTCTTGGGGTCGAACGCATGAGTTTTGATGGATTGCCACCCTCGCGATATCCGCCGTCATCTGCGTGGACGGGGCCGCGGCATTTGCCGGTCATCCCACTTTGAAGTTCGCGGCGGTGAGCTGGCTTGGCGCGACGCCGAGGAAGTCGATCGAGCCCGTCGTCCCCAGCGTCAACAAGCTGCCGCCATGGCCGTCGCTGTGCAGCGCGCTGACGATCGCCGCCGCGGAGGCATAGCCGCCGACGCCGTTCAACAGTTCGATGACGCCAAGCTTGTCCGTGCTGCCAAACCCGGTGATCGTGTCCGTCTGGGTGTTCGAGCCGATGAGGATCCGCAGCGCGCTGCCAAGGTCGGTGATGTTGGCGGCGATCGTCCCGTTCAAGGTCGCCGAGCTGCCGGAGCCGCCGAAGGACAGCGTGTCCTGGCCGCCGGTGATCGTGTCTTTGCCGGTTCCGGCGGTCACGCTGTTGCCGCTGCCGGCGAGCGTGACCGTGCTGTTGCCGGCGCCGAGCGTGACGCTGTCCGAGCCGCCTGAATAGACATAGAGCGTCGCGCCGGAACTGACCGTCACGTTCGAGCCGAACAGCAGCTCCACGCCCGCCGTCGCCGACACGCCCGCTCCCGAGGCGACGTCTATTCCATTGGCCGTGGCGAGCAGATCGAAATCATCGGTCAGGCCGCCGCTGAAAACAAAAGTCTGGTGATTGGGGCTGCCGCTAGCGGTGAAGGTCACGCTCGTATTGGCGCCGGAGGTCGCATAAGAGAGCGTGTCCGAGCTGTAGGCGCCGGCGATCTCGACCGCGTCGCCGGCGGCGAAACCGCTGATCGTGACGCTGGCGACATTGCCGTTGCTCAGGATCTTGTCGAGGACCAGCGCGTTCGAACCCGCGCCCATGGTCAACGATCCCGCCAGGGCGGCCTTTGCCGTCACCAGTTCGACCGAGCCGCCGTTGGCGACCGTCACATTGGTCGCCGTGTTGCCGCCGCTGATCACCATCCGGCCGCCGCTGACGGAGGTGTTCGACGCGGTTCCGCTGAAAAGATCGATCACGCCGCCGGCATAGACCGTGGCGCCGGTCACGCTCGCGCCGGAACCGCTCACGACGAGCGTTCCACCGGCTTCGACAAAAAACTGATCTGTCGTGTCGGCGCTCGAGACCGTCGTTGAGCTGGTCGCATAGCTCGTGCCGATGTAGACGCTGGTCGTCATGCTGGCCCCCACCATTTCCGAAAAAGTCTCAAAACGTGCGATTGCTTTCCGCTACGACGCTGGCGTAGCGGCTGGCTCCAAGCTCCGTTCGATCACCCGCGTCACATGCGACGGGGTGATCAGGCGCGTGCATTCGAACTGGCGCGCCGTGCCGGCGTGGCGTGGACACCAGAGAAAATCCTTGTGGTCGAAGCTGAACTTCGCATCGTTCCAGCAGCCGTTGCAGGTGTGCCAGTTGATCACCCGGCCCGGCGCGGAGAATTCCGTGCTCGGCAGGCTGAAGCCGGAAATCAGCACGGTCCTGCAGCCGGCGGCCCAGGCCAGCCAGGACAGGCCGGAGGACAGGCCGACGAAAATTTCCGCATGGCGCAGATAGCGCGCCGCCTCGGTCAGCGGCAGGCCGGTGCAATCCTCGCAGCCATGCGGGATCTGGGTCCAGAAAATGCCCTGGCCGGTCGCCGGCTTCTGGTCGACGCACAGAACGCGAAGGCCGCGCGCCTTCAGGAAAGCGATGACGGCGCGCCAGCCATCGGGATTGTTCCACATTTTCGCCGCGCTGGTCGCCTGCACGGCGATGACGGCGTAGGGTTCTTCGATCGGCCGGCTTTCGTCGGCGAGATGCAGCCGCGGCGCCAACTCCTTGCCCTCGATTCCGAGAATATGGGCCGCGGTCTTGTGCAGGCCGACATGGCGGAAATCAACCGGCTGCCATTCGTTGGCGGAATCCGAAAAAAACAGGCCTAGATAATAGGATACGTAGGCGTTTTCAGTCAGCTTTTCTTCTGCCGCTTGCTCCAGGGTGACGAATGTTATGTCGGGATAGGCGTCACGAAACAGCGGGATCAGCAGTTTCGACAGGACGCACACGACCCGCGCGCCGGGATGGCTTTCGCCGAAGCGGCAGGCATAGGAGAACCAGGCGACGGAATTGCCGAGCGTTCCGACAGGGAAGAGTATGAGGATATTTTGGCCGGAGACGTCATAGGCGTGGTCGAGAACTAGGCGCGGTTCGGCGTCCTCGTCTAGAGCCCAAACTTAAACACCGAATCGTACATGCCAGCGCTTGGCCGAACGTATCAACCCACCCTTGGTCTCGGTCTCGAACAGAATATTGCCGGTGTCGAGATCGCGCAGCCGCGCGCGCCAAGCGCCCGTCTCACGGGGCGGCGCCAGGAGGCGGCAGCCCTCGTTGAAGTCGAACAGAATTCCCTCGGGACCGAGCTGGGTCGGCCTTTCCGCGGGCGCGGGATAGGAACCCTTCATCGTCAACGACGAGGCAGGCGCGTTTGTCGGGGCGTCCTGGACTGGATCAAGCGCCTCCGATCGGGGGGAAGCAGGCGCATCATGGTCCTGCCCGACCGCGTCCGTTCCCGGCGCCCTCATCGACGCAAGTCCATCGACGCGGCGCATCGCAAGCCGGTCGTCAGCTTCCGCAACTGCCCCAGCCGCAACGTCTTCGGCATAGCGGGCGGCAACCAGATCATCCAAAACCTGAACATGCGCCATCGATCAACCGCACCTATTGCCAAGTTAACAGGCTTAGGCTTAGGGAGGCATTGTTACGGGTGTGTGACGGGATTGCCCCAACGCCTTGACCCAGTGGTCAATTTCTCGTGCACTGGGCGCTTGCTCAATCAGGTCCGACGGAACTTGATGCAGGCAGAATGCTCGCCGCGACGGCGCAGAATTTACGGCGGCTCGCCAGATTGCGGCCAGCGGCGCTGCGAATGGAGGCGGTGGCGGCATAAGCCCGCCGATAAGGCGGCCAACAGGGCCGCAATACGACAAGGGGCCAGCCCGCAAACGTTGAAAAAACGCTTCCAGCCGGAGCGCAATCGCAGAACCGGTGAGTTTTTCAACAGAATCGGCGGGAACAGCCGATGCCCATCGGCAGGAAACGGCTCGGAGGAGATATAGGCGGGCCGTGGTTCAACCGTCGATTCCCCAAAATGCGGCGATCAGCCGAGCGGCGGGCAATCTGACATTCAAGACGCCGAACCCTTCCCGTCCGCCGTCGGCGGCGCCGGCGTCGACAGGAAATCCGTGGCCCATTTCCGCGATTGTCCAGATTTCGACAGCGGCGCGCTTCGGCGTGCTCCATACGCGGCGCCGGACCCCCGGCCTAGGCGCCGTGTCGGCTGTCGGCGCGCCGCCAAAGCCGTGCGCTGCGCTCCATTGGACGGCGAGGGCCTCGGCGTTGCGCGGTTCGACCAGTTGGTCGCGCTCGCCTTGCCAGATCGAAAGCCGAGGCCAGGCGCGCGGCTTGCTCGTTGGAGGCGCCGCCCGACGGACGCAGTCCGCAAGGGTCCGGCGGTTCATCAACCGGTCCGCATGGCGCATGTGCAGCAGCGCCGACGCGCCATTATAAGCCGCGCTGACCGGCATGCCTGCGACCACGGCCCCGGCGGCGAAAGTCGTCGGATAGGCCGCCAGCATAGCCGCCGCCATCGCGCCGCCGGCGGAAAGGCCGACGATGAAAACCCGGCGCGGGTCCGACCTGTAGCGGCGAATCGCGGCGCGCGTCATTTGGCGGATTGACATCGCCTCGCCGCCGCCCCGGCGGGTGTCGCCGGGTCGGAACCAATTGAAACAACGGCCGTGACTGTTTTTGGTCGTTTGCTCTGGCAGCAGGAGCGCTGCGCCGATGCGATCGGCCAGGGCGATCCAACCCGCATTGCGCGCGAATGAAGAGGCGCTTTGACCGCAGCCGTGGAGCACCACGATCAGCGGCGCCGCCGCCGGAAGCCTTTTTGGCGGCGCATAGACGAACATCCGCAGGCCCCCTGGATTAGAGCCGAAATCATCGACCTCGACCACACGTCCGGCGGGACTGGGCGCCGGAATGGCTTTCACGATCGGCAGCCATGCGGCCGTCCAGAACGCCGCCGCGCCTTTCATGACCTGGCGCACTCGCTTCGTGGCGCGCGCCATTATTTTCCACTTTTCCGCCGCTTGCGGGAAGACGGCGTCTTGAACGCGGCGGCCCAGAACGAGGAAGCCGATTTGCCGGCTTCGCGGACCATCGCCGATTGCTGCTGGCGCGCCGCGGCCAGCCAGAGGCCCCGGCCGGTCCCCGCGACCTTATTGGCGCCGCTCAGCCAAAAACTCATGAATGGGTTCTCTTTCATCAAACGATGCGACATGCGATCTCCTGACTGACGCCCGAACGACGCCCCCCGGCTTTCATCGCTCGCTTTAGTTCAATCAACAAATTCTAGTTTATCGCGTCCGTTGGCGACCCAGCGTTCGATGCGCTTTTCCGGAACGAGAGAATCGTCCGGCCCTTTGATCCGGATCACCTGACAGCCCTGCATATGGAGCGTTCTGGCGTGCGCGAGGGCGCGCGTCTCAGTTGGCGCGCTCGGCGAGCGTGTTTCCCGCGTTCCTGGCGATGTCTGATAGATCACGACCCAGTCCGACATGGCGCGGTCCTCCGAAATTAGGTCTTGTCAAGTTAGCGTTCAAAATCGCATTATAAATGACGCCGATGGCTTTATCCCGTCTTGTCAGCGGTCGTAGGTCGAAGGTCCCGTCCAGCACCGACGTCGGCCGGACCAGCATCGGCAAGGTTACGCCGAAAGGAGTTGCGGCCCCGCCTCGTCGGGCGCTCCTGGATCCGCATGATCGATGATATGCGATCGGGTTCGAAATGTCGTGATCGCTCTTGTCGCGAACTCTGGGCCGAGGCCCTCCCTGAGCGCTGCATCATTGCTGGCCGGCGCCGCCTCGCCTTAAAGCAGCGTCCCGTGCAGGATCACCAAAGCGACGGAGAAATAGATCACCAGGCCGGTGACGTCGACGAGGGTCGCGACAAAAGGCGCCGAGGCGCCGGCGCGGGGTCGAATTTCAATTTCTGCAGAATGAAGGGCAGCATCGAGCCTGCAAGCGAGCCGAAGGTCACGATGCCCACCAGGGCCGCGCCACGCAATCCTGCAGCGACATCGCGAGCCCACTTCAGGTATTCCAGTCTGCGCTTGATTGACCAGTCTGCCGCCGGACTGGTCGCCAATGCTCCGAGGTTGCTGGTCTTGTCCGCCAATTTCAGAATTTTTGCGCGGGCGCTCTTGTGTGAAGCGTTTTCTATCTGAAGATGTTTGCGTTCGGCCTTGTCCAATTGCTTGTCGTCGGTTACTTCGGCGACCAGCCGCGCCACGTCCTTTCCGAAGCTTTTTTCGATCATTTCCAAAGGCGCCAAGTTCGAACGCCATCTCGTCAGCTCTTACCTGCGAGGTCGCCACCTCCCTTCCCCGGTGAACCTGGGGCTGATAGCCCAGGTGTTTGGCGTGGCGCCCACCGATCTCATGCCTGCCGGCGCGGCGAACATCGTCGGCACGAAGGATGCGGAGATTCAGATGTCGATGTCGGGCGCGGGCTCTGCTAGACTGCGGCTTGATATGGAGCTTCCCGCCGAAGCGGCGCTGAAAGTCATGTCCATCATCAATGAGTATAAGAGAGGGGCTTGAACATGGGTGCCATTTTTATCGCCGTACTTGTTGTAACAATCCCCCTCACGGTCCTTGCGAACGTGTGGTATCACAGCGGCGATCGTGAGGCGCGGCGCAACATACGGCGCGCGCTGCGTGACCGTGAAATTCTCAACGAGGAAGTCGCCAAATTGCAGGCGAAGCGGGGCGGCCGGTAGGCCGCCCTTTTCGTTTGTCCGCAGGTTCATTTGAACCTCCGCACTACAAACCTTGTAACGTTGTGAGACTAGAGAAACGTGGTGCTGCGGGGGGTATTCGAAACCCCGACCTCTCCCTTACCAAGGGAGTGCTCTACCACTGAGCTACCGCAGCTGATTTCGCCACCGGCGCTTCGGCTCGGACAGGCGCGCGGTTTCTGCCATAGCGAAACCGTCATGGCAAGCGCGAGTTTCGCCCCCGGCCCGCAATTTGTCGCAAATCGGCGCGCAAGGCTTGTTCGCCGCGCCTTTCCCGCATAGAACCGCGCGACATGAAGGACAAGGCCACGAACCCGGAAGCCAAGACCGCGCCAAACAAGGCGCCGGACGCCCTTTCCCCGGCCAAGCTCGCGGAAAAGCAGCGGCTGGCCGAGGCCTTGCGCGCCAATCTGCGGCGGCGCAAGGACCAGACCCGCCAGCGCAAGGCCGGCGGCGACGCCGGTTCCCAGGATATTTGAAACAGCCGAAGCAAAAGGCGCCCATTGTCGCGGCGCCCAGCGAGGAACAATGGATCGCATCAGAATCGTCGGCGGCAAACCGCTGAATGGCGTCATTCCGATTTCCGGGGCCAAGAACGCGGCCTTGCCGCTGATGATCGCCTCGCTGCTGACCGACCGCACGGTCACGCTGGAAAACCTGCCGCGGCTCGCCGACGTGAGCCTGCTGGTGCGCATCCTGTCCAATCACGGCGTCGATTATTCCATCGACGGGCGCCGCCAGGGCGAAGACCCGGATTCCGGCCAGACCGTCCATATGACCGCGCGCGAGATCGTGGACACCACCGCCCCCTATGAGCTGGTGTCGCGGATGCGCGCGAGCTTCTGGGTTCTGGCCCCGCTGCTGGCGCGCTGCGGCGAGGCGCGGGTGTCGCTGCCCGGCGGCTGCGCCATCGGCACCCGTCCGGTCGATCTCCTGCTGATGGCGATGGAGCGGCTCGGGGCCTCGATCGACATCGACGCCGGCTATGTCGTCGCCAAGGCGCCCAGCGGGGGCTTGCGCGGCGGCGAGATCAATTTTCCCAAGGTCACGGTCGGCGGCACCCATGTCGCGCTGATGGCGGCTTCGCTCGCTCACGGGACGACTGTGATCCACAACGCCGCGCGCGAGCCGGAAATCGGCGATCTGGCCGACCTTCTGGTGAAAATGGGCGCCAAGGTGCAGGGCGCGGGCTCGCCGGTGATCGAGGTCGAGGGCGTGGCGCGGCTCGGCGGCGCCAAGCATCGCGTGCTGCCGGACCGCATCGAGGCCGGGACCTACGCCATGGCGGTCGCCATGACCGGCGGCGACGTGCTGCTGCAAGGCGCCCAGGCCGAACATCTCCAGGCCGCCCTGGACGTTCTGGCCGAAGCGGGCGCGAGGGCCGAAACCACGCCGGACGGCTTGCGCGTCTCGCGCAACGGCAACGGCATCAAGCCGGTCGATGTCGCCACCGCGCCCTTCCCCGGTTTCCCGACCGACCTTCAGGCGCAGTTCATGGCCTTGATGACCCGCGCCGACGGCGTTTCGCGCATCACCGAGACGATTTTCGAGAACCGCTTCATGCATGTGCAGGAGCTGGCCCGTTTCGGCGCGCGCATCAAGCTCGAAGGCGACAGCGCCGTCGTCGCGGGCGTCCCGACGCTGAAAGGCGCGCCGGTGATGGCGACGGACCTGCGCGCCTCGGTCTCGCTGGTGATCGCGGCTCTGGCGGCGGAAGGCGAAAGCATGATCCAGCGCGTCTATCACCTCGACCGCGGTTTCGAGGCGCTGGAGCGCAAGCTCAGCCGCTGCGGCGCCGACGTGACCCGCATCTCGTCGGGCGACTGACGGCGCCTTAGAGCATTTTCCGTTCCTTCGGAATCGGAAGAACGCTCTAGCCCATTGTTTCAACGCATATTCTTGTCCAAAAAGTCTGCAACTTTTTGGGGAATATGCTCTAAGCGTTACAGAGCCGCTGCTGCGGCGGCGCCCGGCCGGGACGGCGGCTGGTCATTGACCGCCGGCGACGGCGTCTTGGCGCGGAAGGCGGCGACCTGCTTTTTCGCCTCCTGCAACGTGGCGGCGTTCAACCGTTCGGCGACCTCGTCGCGTTTCTTGGCCGCGCTGGCGTCGCCCTGCTGCGCCGCGATGGCGAACCAGGCGTAGCTCTGGCCCAGGTCCAGCGGCACGCCCAGGCCGCGGGCGTAGAGAATCGCCAGATTGAACTGGCTGTCGAGCACGCCATATTCCGCGGCGCGGCGGAACCATTGCGCGGCGGCGGCGTAATCGGGCTTGCCGTCCACGCCCGCCGCGAGCACCACGCCGAGATTGTGCATGGCGCGGACGTGGCCCTGGTTCGCGGCCTTCTGATAATAGTCGGCGGCCTTCCTGGCGTCGCGCGGCGCGCCATTTCCCTTCTCATAGGCGGCGCCCAGGCGATATTCCGCCTGCGGCATGCCCTTGGCCGCCGCCTTTTCGAACCAGCGGATGGCCGCGGCTTGATCCTGCTCGACGCCCCGTCCCAACGCGAGGCGAGACGCATAATCATATTGGGCGACCATGTCGCCCTTTTCGGCGCGCTCCTTCAGCGCCAGCGCCTGGGCGCCCGCCTGGATCGCGGTGATGGTGTTCGGAGCGCCTGCGATCGAGCCGGTCGCAAGAGGATCGGGCAGTCCCGCGCCAACCATCGGCTTTGGCGCGACGATATTGCCGGGCAGGACGGACGCGCCCTTGAGCGGCGCCGTCGGCGCGGCCACGGGCGCCGTCGGCGCGGCGACAGGCGCCGCCGGCGCGACGGGCGGCGGCGCCGCAACGCTGGCTTTCGGGGCCGAAGGAACGGGCGAGGCTGCGGGCTGGCTCGCGGGTCGGGCGCCGTCGGCCTTGGGCGCCAACACCGCCTGCATCGGCGGCGTGGGCGCATCGAACAGGCGATAGGCCTCATAGGCCCCGAGCGAAAGCAGCGACGCCGCCGTCACCAGCACGGCGGGCAGGCGCCGGTTCGCGCCTTTTTCGCCCACCGCCAGCGGGCGGACGAAGGCCGCGCGGGCGTTGTCCCCGGGATCGGATTCGGGCCCGGCGGGACGCCTGTTTTGGTCCTTTTCCTGCTTTTCGGCGGATTCGGCGGCGATCCGCGCGGCGAGGGCGCGGCGGGCGATGTCGATGTAATTCGCCGGCGTCGGCTGGGTCTCCGGGTCTATCATCAGCCTCGGCTCATGGAGGCCGGGATCGGAACTCGTCGTCTTCCATTTCCGCCGCGCGCGGAAGCGACGCGCTCCCATCGGCCCTGGGCCCACGCGGATGGCCTGCGCCGGGCTCCCGCAGGAAGCCGTCGGCGTCGATCGCGGCTTTGGCCGCGGCCCGCGCGCTTGTCGACGGGGCCGGCGCGCACGTGGCGAACTCGGCTCCGCCACGGGATTCGATCACGTCCTCCTCAAGCATGGCGAGGCGATCGACGACCTTTTCGAGCGTCTCGTGAACGGCGGACAAGGTTTGCTGGGCGAGGCGGTCCGAAGCCTCGGTCCTTTCGCGCAGATCACTGATTTCACGCGCATTGCGGTCCTCACGCCCGGGATCGCGCAAGGTTTCGAGCCGCTCCGTCAGATCCTCGATGGCGCGCTGCAGGCGGACCTCGACTTCCGAACCGCCCTGCTCCAGACGCTGGGAGATCTCGGCGATGCGGCGGTCGAGCGATTGAAGCGCTGCGGGATCGAGTTGCGGCCCCGGCTGGGCGCTCAATTTTTCGGCCACCGAACGCAGCAAAGGTTCGAGCTGATCGGGTCCATCGTCCCGCGCGGCCCCGCGCGCGTCATCGATCCGCGCCGCGAGGGTGTCGTGGAGGTCGTCGAGGCGGCGGGCCAGATCGTCGAAGCGCGAGTCGTCGATCGTCGCCGGCGCCCGGTCGATGCGCGAGGCGAGTTCGCTCAGGCGCGCCTCGATTTCGCTCCAGGGCAGCGCGACCTGCGCCGCGCTGGCGTCGCGGTTCTCGCGCGCGACCTCTTCCAACCGCTCGCCCAAGGCGCCGACCTGGCGCTCCAGCCGCTCGATCGGAGCGATCTTGTCCATCGCCGCGGCCAGCATGGCGCGGATCTGGTCGGTCTGATGACGGATCTGGAGGAAGTCGGCGAGGTCGCCGCCGCCGGCTTGGCGCAATTGTTCAAGCTTGTTCTCGACGTCGCGCAGCTGGCGCGAGACGCCTTCGACATTGGCCGAGGCGCCGGCCTCGGCCACCGCCCGGCGCACGTCGTCGGCGAGCGTTTCAATCGGCGCCAGCACCGCTTCGCGCATGCCATCCTCGCGCGAGCGCTCGACGCGCGCGGTCAACGCCCGCACCGCGTCTTCGAGCGAGGCCACTTGGCTGCGGGGCGCGAGATCGTCCAGCGTCCGGCCCATCGCCGCGAGCTTTTCGCCCAGGGCGTCGAGCTCGGCGGAAGCGGCCGGCTCGGGACGCGCGGCGGCGGCGTGAAGCATCGCGTCGCGCGCGTCGTCCACGCGATCCGAAAGCGCGCGCACCGCGTTTTCAAGTTCGGTCACGGCGGTCCGCGGCGCGGTCTCGGCGACGCCGCGGCTCAAGAGCGCGATGTCGCGGGCCAGCCCATCGAGGCCGTCGAGTTTGGCGGCGACGCCATCCATGCCGACGCTTTGCGGCGTGGCGAGAGCGGCGTCGACCCGCCCCCCCAATTCGCGGGCGAAACGCTCCAGCGCGGCGCGCGAATTGTCGCCGGAGGCGGCGAAATCCTGGCGCATCGCCTCGATTCGGCCGGAAAGGGTCTCGATTCCGTTCTGAAGGCGGTCGATATGGTCGGCGGCCGGCTTGGGACGCATGGCGGCGGCGTGAAGCATCGCCTCGCGCGCGTTGTCGATGCGATCCGAAAGCGCGCGCACCGCGTTTTCAAGTTCCGTCACGGCGGCCCGCGGCGCCGTCTCGGCCACGCCGCGGCTCAAGAGCGCGATGTCGCGGGCCAGCCCATCGAGGCCGTCGAGTTTGGCGGCGAGGCCATCCGCGCCGGCGGTTTGCGGCGCGGCGAGGGCGGCGTCGACGTGCGCCGCCAAATCGCGGGCGAAACGCGCCAGCGCGACGCGCGAATCGTCGCCGGAGGCGGCGAAATCCTGGCGCATCGCCTCGATTCGGCCGGAAAGGGTCTCGATTCCGTTCTGGAGGCGGTCGATATGGTCGGCGGCCGGCGTCGCGCCCTGGCCGGCGGCGTCGAATTTCCGCGCCAAGGCGTCGAAACGTTCGTCGAGCAGCGCCGCCAGTTGCGCCGTCTGCGGCCGCGGCGTCCGCGCCCCGGAATCGAGGTCGCGCTGTCGGGCCGCGATCTGGTTGATCGCGCCGGCGACCCCGCCCTTGAGCGCGGGCGCGGCTTCCCGTCCGTGCGGCGCGGCGGACTGCGCAGCCGGCTGGTCGAATCGGGCGAGTACTGCGGCGAAGCGCGCATCGAGCCGGCGCAGATAGGATTCGTCGGCGCTTTCCCCCGATTGGCGCGACATCGCCTCGATCCGCGACTTCAGCCGCTCCAGCGCGCCGCGCAGCGACTGGTCGTCGGCCGGGCGCTCCTTGCGCGCCAGACGCGTCTCGATTTCGCCAAGCCGGTCATGAACCGAGGCGATCATGCCCCGCAGCGGTTTGATCGCTTCCTTGTCGCCGCGATTCAATCTTTGCTCGATTTCGCTCAGGCGCGCGTCGACCTGGGCAAGGGTGTCGGCGCGATCTTCCTCGGAAGCCTCGATCAGCTGGGCGACATTGGCCATGGCGCGAGCGGCCCGCGATTCGACCCGGTTCGCCTGCTCTTCGAAAGCGGCGACCGCCTGTTCGAGCAGAGCTTCGGCGTCGGCGCTTTCGCGAGCGGGCCGCGCGCGGCGAATCTCGTCCGGATTCCGGCGCATGAAAAGCTCGCCGGCGGCCGCGCGGCCCGGGCGGCGCTCCGGCGCGGCGCTCCGGCGGCTTGCGCGCTCGCTTGTCCGCGCGCCTTCGATCCAATTTTTTTCATCATCCTCGATCGGCCGGGCTTCGGCGCGCCGGCCAGCCTCGCCGCGGCGCCGGCGCGGCGTCTCGTCCGCACGCGACCCCTGGCTCAGGCGTGCGAGCTGGGCGGCGACCGCCTCAAGCCTTTCGTCCGCGTCGAATTCCTGGACGTTGGCGCCGATTTCGGCGGCGCGGTCGGCGATCGCCCGGTTCATCCACTCGCCCAACGAAACGCCGTCGCGCCGCGCGGCTTCCTTCGCGGCCTCGCGTACGTCGAAATCCACGCCCTTGATGCTCCAGGGAGCCGCTTTGGTCATCTGTCGATCCTGCCTGTCGAGCGGAGTGAAACCCTTGTCCGCGGGC
Source organism: uncultured Pseudomonadota bacterium (assembly GCA_963703385.1). Taxonomy (GTDB): domain Bacteria; phylum Pseudomonadota; class Alphaproteobacteria; order Rhizobiales; family Beijerinckiaceae; genus Rhodoblastus. The sequence goes on along the minus strand of OY969816.1, from coordinate 497,186 downwards.
GGCCGGACCGGCGGCGTCGGCGAGATTCGGCAACGTCTTCCGGCCTCGCGTTAACTTTCCGGATTTAGGGTAAACATCCCGTTAACCGTGATCGATTTTGAAACAGACCCGTTAAAGTTGTAAATTTTCATTGCAGGTTGTCCTTACCTGGGTTACAACCATGACGTGTGTCGCGTTTCGATTGCCTACGCCTTCAGGACCTAGCGAAAATGAAATCCTCCGCCCAACGCATCGAAAACGTCGCCCATGCCGAAGAAACCCTGGTCGAAATGCTGACGATCGGCGAAATTGCGCGAATCTATGGGGTTACGTTCCGCGCCCTGCGCTTTTACGAGCAGCGCGGCCTGTTGAAGCCGCTGCGCCGCAGCGGCGCGCGCTTCTATGATTTCGACCCAGAAGGCCCGGCTTCAGTTGATCCTCAAAGGCAAGCAGCTTGGCTTCACGCTCACCGAGATCTCCGGACTGCTGGAGGCCGACGCGAGCGCCGTCAAGCCGGCCGAGGATTTCGTCCTGGACGAAAAGATGGTGCTTTCCCAGCTTCGCCACCTCGAGGAACGCCGCAACGAACTTGATCAGGCCATCGCGGAACTGCGGGCGACTTATCGCCGCCTCGTTGGCGCGGCGGGTTGAATCCGGAGCGTTTCAAGGATTACACGCCTAGGTTGCATCATGCCGTGACGGCCGAGGAAACGTCGGCGAAACGCGATGAAACCTGATCGAAAATCGACGCGCCCCATGGCCCGCCAATCGCGCGGGCCATTTTTGTTCGTTGTCACACGCGCCTTGCGGGGTCGCGTTCCTTCCGCCGCCCCGCCTTCGAACCCCGCCAGTGGGGCCGCCATTGCCCGCGCGATCCGGTTGAGCCATGCTGGCGCCAAGGAACCAACCTCCTGCGAGAGCGCCATGGCCCGTCAGATCGCCGTCTATTTCTCCCTGCACAGTCCGTGGGCCTATGTCGGCCACGGCGCGTTGCAGGCGCTTGTCGCCAAGCACAAGCTGCGCGTCGATTATCGTCCGGTCGCGCTGCATCAGATCTATCCGGAATTGGGCGGGTTGCCGCTGGCCAAGCGCCACCCGCTGCGGCAGGATTACCGGATCGTTGAATTGCAGCGCTGGCGCGAAAAGCGCGGCCTGAAATTCCACCTCCACCCGAAGCACTGGCCCTTCGACCCCGCTGCCGGAGACCGGATCGTCTGCGCCATGACTTTGGCCGGCGTGGACCCCACGAATTTCATTTCCGCCGCCTTCGCCGGCGCCTTCGAGCGCCAGCTGGATGTCGGCGACGCCGGGACGCTGGCGCAAATCCTGGAGCAATCGGGGTATGAGCCGGTCTGGCTGCAACGCGGCGAGAGCGGCGAGGCGGAAACCTGCTATCAGCGCAATCTGGCGCGCGCCCTGGAATCCGGCGTGTTCGGATCGCCGTCCTATGTGCTCGACGGCGAGGTGTTCTGGGGCCAGGACCGCCTGGACCTGCTCGACGACGCTCTGACCAGCGGCCGGGCGCCCTTCCGGCCCGACGCCTGACGCCTGACGCCTTGGCGGAATTTCCACTTTCCTCTCGCGCTGCAAGACTCTAGAACTGTCACGCTTTACCGAAAGGTCTTTTCGTGGCTTGCAAAAAAATCCTGGTCACTGGCGGCGCGGGTTTCATCGGTTCTGCGGTGGCGCGGCGCATCATCGGACAGACGCCCCATGAACTGCTGGTCTTCGACAAGCTCACTTACGCCGGCAACCTGGCTTCGCTCGCTCCGGTCGACGCCGACCCGCGCTACCATTTCGCGCAGGGCGACATCTGCGACGCCAAGGCGGTGCGCGCGGCCTTCGAGTCCTTCAAGCCCGACTGGGTGATGCATCTTGCCGCCGAGAGCCATGTCGATCGCTCGATCGACGGGCCCGGCGAGTTCATCCAGACCAATCTGGTCGGCACTTTCGTCATGTTGCAGGAAGCGCTGCGCCACTGGCGCGGGCTTGAGGGCGAGGCGGCCAGAACCTTTCGCTTCCATCACATTTCGACCGACGAAGTCTTCGGCTCGCTTGGCGAGGACGGCCTGTTCCGCGAGGACAGCGCTTACGCGCCCAATTCGCCCTATTCCGCCTCGAAGGCCGGCTCGGACCATCTGGTGCGCGCCTGGACCCACACTTATGGCCTGCCGACCGTCGCGACCAATTGCTCCAATAATTACGGGCCTTATCAATTCCCCGAGAAACTGATCCCGCTGATCATCCTCAACGCCCTCGATGGCAAGCCCCTTCCCGTCTATGGCGCGGGCGAGAACATCCGCGACTGGCTGTTCGTCGACGACCATGCCGAAGCCCTGCTGCTTGCGGTCGAACAGGGCCGGATCGGCGAGAGTTACAATATCGGCGGGATCAACGAGCGCAAGAATATCGATGTCGTCCACGCCATTTGCGATTTGATGGACGAAATGGCGCCCGACGCGCAAATCGGGCCGCGCCGCAATCTCATCACCTTCGTTTCGGACCGGCCCGGCCATGACCTGCGCTACGCCATCGATTGCGCCAAGATCGGGAGCGAACTCGGCTGGCGGCCGCGCGAAACCTTTGAGACCGGCTTGCGCAAGACCGTGCGCTGGTTTCTCGACAATCGAGCCTGGTGGGGCGACATCCGCTCCGGCCGCTATCGCGGCGAACGGCTCGGAACCCTGACGAACTGAGGAAGGCGATCATGAGTTCGATCCTTGTCGAGGCGACCGCCATACCCGACGTCAAGATCATCACGCCGAAGAAATTCGGCGACCATCGCGGCTTCTTTTCCGAAGTCTATAATCGCAAGGCTTTCGCCGAGGCCGGGATCGCGCTGGATTTCGTCCAGGACAATCATTCGCTTTCCGCGCAGGTCGGAACCTTGCGCGGGCTGCATTTCCAATCGGCGCCTTTCGCCCAGGACAAGCTGGTGCGTGTCCCGCGCGGCCGAATTCTAGATGTCGCGGTGGACATCAGGAAAAGCTCGCCGACCTTCGGACAGCATGTCGCGGTGGAATTGTCGGCGGAGAACTGGCGGCAACTGCTCGTGCCGATCGGGTTCGCTCATGGCTTCGTCACCCTCGAGCCGGACACCGAGGTCATGTACAAGGTGACGGATTATTATTCGGCGGCCAACGATCTCGGCCTCGCCTGGGACGATCCCGATCTTGGCGTCGCCTGGTCGCTCCCGCCCGGCGGCGCCGTGCTCTCCGACAAGGACCGCAAGCATCCGCGACTGCGCGACCTGCCCACGATTTTCGACTGAACTCCTTCATGCGTCGGATCGTCGCCCGGTCGGCGCTTCTTCTCCCGCGTCCGGGGCGCGCGTCTCCCGCAGGATTCTCTTTGAAACGGATGGTTCGATGAAAGGCATCATTCTGGCTGGCGGCAGCGGCACCCGGCTGCATCCGATGACTCAGGTCATCTCGAAACAGTTGTTGCCGATCTATGACAAACCGATGATCTATTATCCGCTGACCACTTTGATGCTGGCCGGCATCCAGGAAATCCTGATCATCTCCACGCCGCAAGACCTGCCTTTGTTCCAGCGCCTGCTCGGGGACGGGACGCAATGGGGCGTCGAACTGTCCTATGCCGAACAGCCGCGTCCCGAAGGCCTGGCTCAGGCCTATCACATCGGCGCGGACTTCGTTTCGGGCCAGAAATCGGCGCTGATCCTCGGCGACAATCTCTTTTACGGCCATGGGCTCGCCGCGATCCTGCGCAACGCGGCCGCGACGTCGCACGGCGCGAGCGTCTTCGCCTATCACGTCCACGACCCCGAGCGTTATGGCGTGGTGGAGTTCGACTCCGCCGGCAAGGCGATGTCGATCGAGGAAAAGCCAAGGAAAGCGCGCTCCCACTGGGCGGTGACCGGGCTTTATTTCTATGACGAGCGGGCCGCCGAATTCGCCGCCCGCCTGAAGCCGTCTCCGCGCGGCGAGTTGGAGATCACCGATCTCAATCTCGAATATCTGAGGCGCGGCGAACTGCGAGTCGAGAGAATGGGGCGCGGATTCGCCTGGCTCGACACCGGCACGCCGGATTCCCTGCTCGAAGCCGCCGAATTCATGCGCACGCTGGAAAAACGCACCGGCTTCCGGGTCGCCTGTCCCGAGGAGGTCGCTTTCGTCTCCGGATGGATTTCCGAGCGGCAATTGCATGCCCTCGCCGAACCGCTCAGGAAGAGCGGCTACGGCGCTTACCTCACGCAGCTGCTCCACGGGTTGTGAGACGGTTTCCGCCGATCGCCCCGCAATCCGCGCAAAGGCGATCGCGCGAAAATCCTTTGGATTGCTGACGGATTCTCGAGCCAGCGGGTTCTCTGCGAGGCGCCTTCGCCGCACGGACGGAGGCTCGGCCTTTCTCCGGAGACTCCGCCGGGAGGCGCGATCGAAGGAGTCCGTTCAACCACTCGCCGCGGGAGCCTTGCTCCCGCCCTGCGGCGTGATCCCGGAATCCTTGATCAGCTTCGCGCCGCGCGCGGGGTCGGGTTCGACGCCCATCCCTTGCATGAGCATCACGCCGAGATTGTACATGGCCATCTCATGCTGGTTCGCGGCGGCCAGTTCATACCAGCGCACGGCCTCTTCGAGATTCTTTTCGACCCCTCGCGCGGTGCAGTAAAGCACGCCGAGCTGGAATTGCGCGGGCGGGAAGCCGGCGTCGGCGGCGCGCCTGAACCATTCCACGGCCTGGGCGAGCTGAGCGTCCGAGGCCTTCCCGGAAGACAGCAGCGTGCCGACAATGTGTTGGGCGACGACATTGCCGGATTCGGCCGCGGCGAGATAATAACGCACCGCCTGATCGGGCCGGGCCAACGCGCGATCAAATTGCCCCGAATAGAAATGGCCCAGCTGCAGCGACGCTTCCGGCGAGCCGGAGGCGGCGGCGGCGAGCAGGAGCTTTTCCGCCTGGTCCAGGTCACGCTGGTCGTGGTCGGGCGACAGGTAAAGCAGAGCGAGCCGGGTCTTCGCCGTTCGGTCGCCCGCGTCGGACGCCTCGCGCAAGAGATTGATGGCGCGCCCGAGATCGGGCGAGCCGGATGCTCCATTCATGTGGATTTCGGCCAGCTTGACCTTGGCCTCAGGGACGCCCTCCTCGGCTGCGAATTCAAGCCAGCGCATTGCGGCGTCGAGATCTTGCGCAAGTCCAGTCCCGGAACTGAGAAAAACGCCGGCGTTATAAGCGGCGATCGCATGACCCTGTTCCGCCGCCTGCACAAACCACCGCCCCGCCTCGCCAAGACTCATGCCGACGCCGAGGCCTTCGGCCGTGAAACGGCCCATCGTGAACTGGGCCTGAACATCTCCCGATTCGGCCAGGACGCGATACCAGTTGGCGGCTTCGCGCAGGTCGGGCGGGACGAGGCCGCCCTGGCTATAAAAGGCGGCCAAAGCCCGGATGGCGGGAACATACCCCGCCTTTGCCGCACGGCGGAGATAGGTCTCGGCGCAGTCCACGTCCACCGGCCCGCCTTCGCCGTTGAGGCGCATGCGCCCGTAGCTGTATGCGGCAGAGGCGTCGCCGGCTTCGCCGGCGCGGCCCATATAGAAAGCGGCGCGTTCCGGGTCGATGTCGCGCCCCTTGCCGGAAAGATAAATGGTCGCGATCGCGATCTGCGCGCGCGTATGGCCGAGGTCGGCCGCCTTCTGATACCAATCTGCGCCCAGTTCGAGATTTGGTTCGACGCCGAGCCCGCGATAATAGATCTCGCCAAGGCCGAATTGGGCCGAGGCCTGATCGTGGTCCGCCGCCATCAGGAAATATTGGCGCGCGCGCTCGAAATCCTTTTCCACCCCGACGCCGTCCAGGAAAATCATTCCCGTGAGAGCCCAGGCTTCGTTCAGGCCCTGACGCCCGGCCTTTTCCAGCCAGAACAGAGCCTGGGTCGTATCGCGCTCGATCTTCGGCGTCGCGGCGAAAATCGCCTCGGCCGTGGCCGCGGCCATTTCCTCATCCCGAGCGGTGCGCTCCCATTTTTCGCCGAGCCGTCGCGCCGACGCGCCATGCAGGAAAATCCGTCCCAGGCGCAACTGCGATTCGGCATGGCCGCGTTCCGCTGCGAATTTGTACCATGCCGCCGCGCGGGCGGGATTGTGATAAACGGCGCCGTAGCCGTTCTGATAGACATCCGCAAGGCGGAAGGCGGATTCAACGTCGCCGACGGCGACGCCCCGCTGCCACAAGCGGAGCGCCGTGTGGAACCTGCGCTGCTCGAAAGCGCGCTGGCCGCGGGCGCGCAGCCAATGCTTTCCCGGGCGGTCGATCAAGGGGAGGACCGGCCGCAGGAGTTTGTGCGCCACCCTTTTCATGGCTCGCGCATCGACTCGCCCCAGCCGCGCGCACCGACGTCCAACAAATAGCTGGCCACGGACCGGCGGCCGACATTGATGTCCGCCGACAGGGTCATGCCCGGCATCAGGCGGAAATTCTTGGGCACGCCGTGAAAATTCATGCGGTCGATGCTGACTCCGATCTTGTAATACGGGCTGGTCGGCTGGCCGGTATTTTCATCGGTCCAGAACGCGCCCTCGGAAATCCATTTGACCTTGCCTTCGGCGGTTCCATGCTGAGCAAAGTCGAACGCGTCAATCTTGAGCGTGACCGGGTCGCCAACCCGAACGAAGCCGACGTCGCGCGACGCCACATCGATGTCGGCCTCAATCGGCTCATTCACCGGCATGGCGGTGATCAATTTGTCACCCGGTTGAAGAACCGAGCCAACCGACAATTTCGCGATCGACAGGATGATCGAATCTTCCGCCGCGACGAGTTTCACGACGTCCTGATGAACGACGGCCTTTTTGAGCGACGCGACCGCCTGGTCGCGATTGTTTTGCGCCGTCACAAGATCCTGGCTGTCCGTGGCGCGCCATTGCTGGATGAAGGCGTCCTTGTTCGCCTTGTAGGTGTCGATCTGCGCCTCGGATTCCTTGAGCGAATTCACCAGATTCTCGACCGTGCGCTGCATTTCAACGTCGTTGTCTTTCGATAACAGCTCATTCAGCAGCGAGCCCGCCCCGGACGCGATGAGCTTGGATCTCATGGTCTCGATCTTCCCGGCGATTGCCGACCTTTGGCTGTAACGCGTGATGTCATTCTTGGCTTTGGCGATGGTCGCCGCGGTCTGTTTGATCTGTTCGTCGAAGCTGTTGACCTGGGCCTTGTATTGGGCGTCGCGATCGTTGAAGAGCTTCTGCTGCAATTGGTTGTAATGGTGCTGCGCGGGATAGTCGTCGCCCGTGAAAACGGGAGACTTGCCCGCCAGTTCCGCCTGATCCCGAATGATCTGCGCGTTGAGGCTCGCGACCTGCTGTCGAAGCTGGGTGACGTCGGCTGTCGCGAAAGTCGGATCGAGGGTCGCGATCACTTCGCCCTTCCTGACCAGCATGCCTTCGCGCACATTGATGCTCTTGATGATCGACTGATCCAACGCCTGGTAGACCTGGGACGGGGTTTCGAGGTTGATCTGGCCATTCGTGCTTTCGATGACCTTGTCCAATTTTCCGAAAGTGATGACCAGACCGAAGGCCACCAAAAATCCGAACAGGACGTGGACGGTCGCCATGGCCGAGCGCGGCGGCGGCGCTTCGCGGATCGCGGCTATGTCCGATTGGAAGCTTCGGACCACCGATTGAGTTGAGGCTTTAGTGGACACCGCGCGCCCCCTTCGAATTTGCAGCCACCGCCGCGCGCTCGATATGGCCGTTCTGCTGGTGCCACAACCCCGCGTAGATCTCGCACCGCGCCAGCAACTCCTGGTGGGTTCCCATGTCCAGGAACTTGCCGCGCTCCAGAACGAGAATGGCGTCGGAATGAACCAGGGATGACAGGCGGTGAGAAATGGCGATCACCGTCCGTCCCTTGGCGATTTTCCTGATGCTGGCGTTGACGATCGCCTCACTGTCGGGATCGAGCGCGCTGGTCGCTTCGTCAAGAATCAGGATGCGCGGATCGACGATGAGGGCGCGCGCGATCGCCAGGCGCTGGCGCTGGCCGCCGGACAGGTTGGGCGAACCTTCATAAATGTAAGTGTCGTAGCCTCTGGGAAGGCGATCGATGAATTCTTCCGCGCCGGCGAGACGCGCGGCGCGGATCACGTCGTCCAAGGTCGCGTCCGCCTTGGCCGCCGCGATATTCTCGCGAATCGTGCCGCTGAAGAGAAAGTTTTCCTGAAGAACGACGCCTAGGCTGCGGCGAAGATGCGCAATGTTATATTCGCGGACGTCGACGCCGTCGATCTTGATCAGACCCTCATAGTCCGAGTGCAGGCGCTGCAGCAGGCGCGTCAAGGTGGTCTTGCCCGATCCGCTTCGCCCGACCACGCCGAGCGTCGTTCCGACCGGAGCCTCGATACTGAGGTCGTCGATCGCCGGCGTCAGGCTGCCGGGATAGGAAAACCGGACCTTGCTGAACTCGACCTGGCCCTGAAGCGGCTTCCTGACGCCTTTCGCCCCATGGCCTTCCTCTTTCGGGCGATTGACCAGCTGCCTGACGATCGCGACCGCGGCGCGCGCTTCATCGGCATTGGTGATCAGGTTCGCCAGCTGCATCAGCGGCCCCGCGACACGTTGCGAGAGCATGAGGAACGCGAAAAGCGTGCCGATCATGACGCCGCCGGTGGTGCTGCTCATCGCAATATAGACGCCCACGGCGTACGAGCCGGTGACGGCGAGACGTTCAAACGGAACGACCCCGCTCCTGGCGACGGCGCTCATCCAGGACAAATCATTGCGCGCCTCGGCGCAGCGCGCGACATGCGCGTCCCAAAGCTTCCGCTGGCGGCTCTCCAGCGCCAGGGACTTGACTGTCCGGATGCCGGCCAGCGTCTGATAGAGAAACGAGCCGCGCTGGGTTTCGGCGCGGATCACGGCGCCATTCGCCTTGCGGATGTGGGGTAGAATGGCCAACAGCCAGACAACGATCACGGCGCAGAAAAAGAGTACGAGCAAGGTCAACAGCGGGTTGATCGCAAACATCACCGGCAAAAAGATGAACAGGACCAGAGAGTCGAGAACGACGCCAAACAATTGTCCGGTCAGGAATTCGCGAATCTTCCAGATCTCATTGAAGTCATGCATGGTCTCGCCAAGCTGAACCCGCTCGAAATAATCGACCGGCAACTGGATCACGCGATCGAAAATATATTCGGAAAGTCTTGTATCGACGCGCGCCGCCAGAAACAGCAAAAGAAAACCACGCAAATAAGTGAATGCCGTCTCAAACAGGATGATGACGCCCATGCCGATGCACAGCACCGCGAAGGTGGACATCGACTTGTAGTAAAGCACACGACTGCCGATCGCCATCCAGAAAATAATCGGCGCCAAAGCGAAAATGCTCAGCGCGAAGGCGGAAAGTGCGATGTCGCGGACCAGCTTCCGCTCGCGCAGGATCAGCGTCCCGATCAGCCCCATGCCGAAGGGCTTTTCCTCGTCGAGCACATGATATTCACGGCGCACCAGCGCGACATCACCCGACCATGCCTCCTGGAATTGCAACCAGTCCAGCGTCAGGAGGGCGTCGGCCGCCGCATTCGGATCCCGCAAGGTCACGCACCGGGGATGTTCCTCGTAATGCGCGTTCATGCTGACCAGCACCATGCTGGCCCCCGACTTCAGCCGGACGATCGCGGGAACAGCCTTTTCCAGATAAGCGAGCCCGTCGCCGTCGAGATGCAGCGCCTTGGCCTTCAGGCCGGCGTGGCGGGCGCAATGCACAAGCTGCGGGTAATCGATGCCGGCGCTTTCCAGCGCGTTGTCCTGGACCAGCTGCGGCACGGTTAGCTGCAGCCCCTGCATCGCGCCGACGATCACCAGACACTCGAGCGCGGACGAATCGGCGCGTTCGGAAACGCCTGGGGCGGAGGAAAGCGTCAAGGTCATGAAAGCTCCAGATCGATTTCCGAAAGTCCTAATTGTTAGCTTACCATGATTTTTGCTGCAAGCCGGCAAAAAACAAGGCTTCACGTTTTTGCGCCCCTATGGCTCACAAAAACCATTGAGAATCGAAGCAATCTGAGGCAACGGGCTGGGTAGGGCGGAGACGATCCGCCCGCCGCGCGCCGAGACGCAACGAAAACCTGCGAAATGAGTTATGGTTAATGACGTAGCATCGCCCTTTTACACAACAAGAGGGCCCAATTTTCATATACGATCGCTTCCCAACGCTCCTTGCCGTCATTTTCACGTCGCACCCGCCCTTCCGCGGCGCGGTCCGGCCGAAGCGGCGGGAACGATCTGGACAGGCGACGGGGATTCTGTTATCCGAAACGCAACGGTCCGGCGCTCCGCAAGCGCAAGTGATTTTTTTGCCATATGGCCGACGACCTTCGCGCTCAGACGGCGCGGCGGCGGCGGTCTTTCAAACACAGGAATCCGGCGTGCAAGTTCTCGTTCGCGACAACAATGTCGACCAGGCGCTCAAGGCGCTCAAGAAGAAGATGCAGCGCGAGGGCATCTTCCGCGAAATGAAGTTGCGCGGTCATTATGAAAAGCCGTCCGAGAAGCGCGCCCGCGAACAGGCCGAAGCCGTGCGCCGCGCCCGCAAGCTCGCCCGCAAGAAGTTGCAGCGCGAAGGCCTGCTGCCGGTGAAGGGCAAGGTCGCCGCCCGCTGATTTCCTTGGCTCGACCCTCTCGCAGGGGAACCGAGCGCCGCGGCGCCAAGGTCCCGCGCGTCCGGCGCCGGGCGGGTTCGGGCCTATGACAGCCGCCAGCTCACGCGTTTCGCGGCCGGGCGGCAGAGCGCTGTTTTGGCATGAACTGCGTGGATTGGCCTTGGCGCGTCCAAGCGCCGGGTAAGAGAAAATACACCATGCGAGGTTAGCTTGCGCCTCGCCCATTCCCGCGCCGGAGCTCTGAACCGGAGCGGGATGCGAAGGAAGCAGACTGGAGCCGATTGTGATCGCCATGGCCAGGAACTTCAGGGCAGGTCAACGCAAATATCTCATCGCTTTCGCGTTCTCGGCCCTCGCCGCGCCGCTTGCCGGCTGCGATTTGATTCCCGGCGGCGGCCAAGGTCCCCGCTATGCCGAAGTGTCCAACAACGATCCCAAGGCGGCCGAAGCCAATATCGCGTCGCTGGACGCGGTCGTCGCGGCCCATCCCAATGACGCCGAGGCCTATAACACGCGCGGCGTCGCCTATGCCAAGATCGGCAGCTACAGCCGGGCGATTTCGGATTTCTCCCAGGCGGTCAAACTCGACCCGAACCACGCCTCGGCCTACACCAATCGCGCCCTCGCGGAACGCCAGATCGGATCGAACGACGCGGCGATGCAGGATTTCACCCGCGCCATCCAGTCCAACCCGAATCACGCCCCGGCTTTTCTCGGCCGCGCCAATCTCGAGCGCGCCAACGGCCAGCTCGACGCCGCCCTGAGCGATCTCGACCAGGCGATCCGCCTGAACCCCGAAAGCGCCCAGGCTTTTCACGCGAGAGGGCTGATTTACCAGAAAAAAGGCGACAACGCCCGCGCCATCACCGATTTCGACAATGCGATCGACCGCGACCCGTTCCACTCCGCGCCTTATGAGGCGCGGGCCGAGAGCCTTCTAGCCCTCGGCAAGCCGGACAAGGCGGTCGAGGATTTCAACGCCGCGCTGAACGTCAACAACCGCAACGCCGACGCATGGGCCGGCCTCGGCCTCGCCTATGAAAAACAGGGCGACCGCGCCAAGGCTCTGCTGAACTACCAGCGCGCCTTGTCGCTCGACCCCAACGAGCCGGTGGCGCGCGAGGGCATTGGCCGCGTTCAGGGCTAAAGCATATTGCCGAAAAGTTGATAGACTTTTCGGACAAGAATATGCGTCAGAAAATGCAATAATAACCTGGGTTCGACTCTTCGATTTGTGAACGCGCGTTAAACCGGCGCGGCATATTCGGCAAAGCGCACGCAGACCTCCTCGTAGACCCGGCGCTTGAACGGAACGATCAATTCCGGCAGGCGCTCCATCCGCTCCCAGCGCCAGGCGTCGAACTCCGGCTTGTGGCCATCCGGCGCGTCGATATTGATCTCGGACTCCTCGCCCGTGAAACGCAGCGCGAACCATTTCTGCGTCTGCCCGCGAAACCGTCCCCTCCAGGTTTTCCTGGTGATGTCGCCCGGCAGATCGTAGCTGAGCCAATCCGGCGCCTCGGCCAGAAAGTTCACGTTGCGCACGCCGGTTTCTTCGCGCAATTCCCGCAACGCCGCCCGGTAGGCCGTCTCGCCGTCGTCGATGCCGCCTTGCGGCATCTGCCATTCATATTCGGCCTGAATCAACTCCGGCGAGCGTTTGGACTTGCGCCGTCCGACGAAAACCAGACCTCGCGGATTGAGAAGCATGATGCCGACGCACGGACGATAGGCCAAAGTTTCGATCACACCGTCACCTCTTTTCGTTGCTGACCAGAGCCTCGGCGCGCAGCGCCGCCGAGACCGGGATGAGAACGACGCCGTCGCGCTTGAGATCAGCGGCGAAACGCGCGATGCGCGCGCTTGCCTCGGGCAATCCGGCGGCATAGCCGATCGCGACGCCTTTCTGGCGCGCCAAGGTCTCGAGCCGCAGCAGGGCGGCGTCGATCGCCGCCGCGCCGCGCGCGGCGTCGAGGCGGAGATCGGCGTTGGCGAAACCGACGCCATTGGCGAGCGCGGCCTCCCTGGCGAGGCTTTGCGGCGACGAGCCGTCGTCGACATAGTCGAGGCCGCGGTTGGCCAGCTCCTTCATCAGCGCCTGCGTCGCCGCTTCGTCCGCGGTGAAGCGCCCGCCAAGAAAATTCACCAGCCCGATATAGCCGGAGAACCGGCTCATCTGCCAATGCAGATCGTTGAGCGTCGCGGCGGCGTCGCCGAGGCGCAGAACGTGCGGTCCGGGCGAATCCGCCGGATTGAACGGCTCCATCGGCGACTGGAGCAGGATTTCATGGCCCGCCGCGCGCGCTTCCGCCGCCTGGCGCCGCCCTCGGCGCCATAGGGCGCGAAAGCCAGACTCACCTCGGGCGGCAGACGCCGGATCGCTTCGTCGGTCGCGGCGCGGTCCAGACCCATTCCGGCGACCAGAATGGCGACGCGGGGCGTTCCTGGCTTGAAGGCGGGCTGGAGCGCCAGCGGCCGGGCGTAAACCTGGGCGGGCGTGGCGCCGTCCCGGCCGCGACGCGGCAAGGAGCCAAACCGGCTTTTTTCGACAAGTCGATCGTCGGGCGCCGGCGTCAGCGCCGTCGCGCCTCCGGCGTCGGGCACATGAATGACGAATCCCTGCGCCGCGCCGGCATCGCCGCGCACCACTCTGACCCCGTTTTCGATCACCTCCTGCGAGGCGGCGTCGGCGACATCCTTGCGGGCGGCCGGCGGCGGCGAAGGCGGCGGCGCTGGCGGCGCCGGCTGAATGACGGCGACAGCCTCAGGCTCGCCGCCTCCTTGATCCCGCGCCGAAAAGAGGAAAACGCCGCCGATGACCGCGCCGACAAGCCCCAGCGCGAGCGCCCCAAGCCGCCAGCCGCCCTGCCCCGGATCGGGCGGCGGTTTGAGGTCCTGGCCCAGCGGGCGGTCGAGATCGTCGAGCATGGCCGTGTCGCGAAGGGGGCCGAATCAGGCGGGCCCAGCCGGCTCAGGTTAGTGAAGCAGGCTGGGCCCGTCGAGACGGCCAGTGATTTAGACCGCAATCATTTCGATTTGTCGTCGGAAGGCGCCGGCTTGAGAACAGGTTCGCTGTGCGAGCCGGCCGGCGGCGCGGGAGCGACGACCGCGTCCGGGGTCTTGGGTTTTGACGCGGCGTTCGAATCCTTGCCCGCAGCCGCGTCGCCGGACTTGGCCTCGGTTTTGTCCGCGTCCTTCTTGGCTTCGGCGGTCTTTTGCGCGGCCTCGGCGGCGGCGGCCTCCTGCTTGAGCATGGCCAGCGTTTTCGTTCCGCGCAGCAGGTCATAGGCGGCGTGCAGCGCCTTGTCCTTGGACTCGTCCGCCGGAACATAGGCCTGCGAGCCGTGTTCCTCCTCGGAGCCGTTCTTGAGGTGGCCCTGGAGCGACGCCTCGCCCTTGGTGTCGTCCTTGCCCTTGAGGTCGGCCGGCGTGTCCTCGAGAATGGTGACGTCGGGCTCGATGCCCTTGGCCTGGATCGAGCGGCCCGACGGCGTGTAATAGCGCGCGGTGGTCAGCCGCAGGGCCCCGTTGTCCTGGCCGAGCGGAATGATGGTCTGCACCGAGCCCTTGCCGAAGGAGCGTGAGCCGAGCAGGATCGCGCGCTTGTGATCCTGCAGGGCGCCGGAGACGATTTCCGAGGCCGAGGCCGAACCGCCGTTGATCAGCACCACCAGCGGCTTGTCCTGCGACAGGTCCATGTTGGGACGCGCATTGTAGCGCTGGGTCTCGTCGGCGTTGCGGCCGCGGGTCGAAACGATCTCGCCATGATCGATGAAGGCGTTGACCACCGCGACCGACTGGTCGAGCAAGCCGCCGGGATTGTTGCGCAGATCGAGAACGTAGCCCTTGAACTTGTCGGCGGGAATTTCCTTCTGGAGCTTCTCCATCGTCTCCTTCAGTCCGTCATAGGTCTGTTCGGTGAACTGGGTGATGCGGATATAGCCGATGTCAGGCTTTTCCACATGCGAGCGGACCGACTTGATGTGGATGATGGCGCGGGTCAGGCTGACGTCGAGCTTCTGCTTCTTGGGGCCGCGCTCGATGGTCAGCTTGACGCTGGTGTTGACCTCGCCGCGCATCTTGTCCACCGCCTGGTTCAGGGTCATGCCCTGAACGTTCTCGCCGTCGATGGCGGTGATCAGGTCGCCCGCGAGGATGCCGGCGTGCGCCGCCGGCGTGTCGTCGATCGGGGACACGACCTTGACCAGGCCGTTCTCCTCCATGACCTCGATGCCGAGGCCGCCGAAGGCCCCGCGGGTCTGGACCTGCATGTCCTGGAAGCTCTTGGGGTCCATATAGCTCGAATGGGGATCGAGCGAGGTCAACATTCCGGAAATGGCGGACTCGACCATTTTCTTGTCGTCCGGCTTCTCGACATAATCCTCGCGAACCTTGTCGAAAACATCGCCGAACAGATTGAGGCTACGATAGATCTCGGCCGATTCCGCCACGGCCGAGCCGCCGCGCGGAACCCCGGTGTGCGAGCCTACGACAACAGCCGACGCGCCAATCGCGACGCCCAGCAGAACCAGCGATGTCTTGCGCATTATCCGCGAACCCTTTGCATCTCCGACTTCGACCACCAGGGACCGGGGTCGACCGCCATTCCATCTTTCCGAATCTCGACATAGAGAACCGGCTGCGTCGCGCCGATCGCGACCGCGGCGGCGGTTTTCGTCACGCCATCACCCATGTTTCCGACGGGTTCGCCGGCAAGGACAAATTGCCCCACAGCCACGTCGACTCGCGCCATTCCCGCCAAGACGACATAATAGCCGCCGCCGGCGTTGATGATCAAGAGTTGACCAAAACTGCGCCACGCGCCGCTGAACGCGATATAGCCATCGCTCGGCGCCGAAACAATGGCATTGGCGCGCGTGGCGAGCGAAAGGCCCTTCTCGACGCCGCCGAAATCGCTCGGCGCGCCGAAATATTTGATGATCGTTCCCTGCGCCGGCAGCGACAGCATGCCCTTGGCGTCGGCAAAGGCGATCGCCGGGGCGAGACGGGCCGGATCGCGCGACGGCGCCTCGGCGAAACGTTTTTTCGCTTCCTCGATCTGCGCCTGGCTGAGCCCGGCGCGCTCCGCGTCCGCCTTGCGCGCCTCGTCCGCCGCCTTGCGCGCGGAATCGAGCTCGGCCTCCATCCGCGCGATCAGGTCCTTGAGACTGGCGGCCTGGCCGGCGAGCGCCTTTTCCTTGGCCTGTTCGGCGGCCAGCGCCTCGCGCGCCACGCCGATCGATTTTTGCCGCGCCACGACCAGGGCTTCGAGCCTGGCGCGCTCGTCGCGCCGCGTCTGCAATCCCGCGGCGAGATCGGCCTTTTCCCGCGCGATCGACTCGCGCAGCGAAACAAGGTCCTGGAGATCGCCGGCGAGCGCCTCGGTTTCCGAGCGCAACTCGGGCAGGACGGCCCCGAGCAGCATCGAGGCGCGAATCGCGCGCAAAACATCCTCCGGCTCGGCGAGCAGCGCCGGCGGCGGCTTGCGGCCCATGCGCTGCAAGGCGGCGAGCACTTCGATCAGAACGCCGCGCCGACTCTCCAGCGAACGCCGAATCGCCATCTCGCTGCCGGTGAGCGTGTCGAGCCGGCTCTGCGTCTCCGCGATCTTTGCTTCGGCGTCCTCGATGCTGTTCTTGGCGTCGATCAACGCCGAGACCAGCTTGGCGCGATCGTCGCGGTAGGAGGCGATCTCCGTCTCAATCTTCTTCTTCTGCGCCTCGGACCGGGCGAGGATGTCCTGCACGCCTTGAAAGTCATGGCGCTTCGCCTCGAGATCGACGGCCTTTTTCTCGGACGGCGCCGGCGGGTTCGGCGGGGCCGGCGTTTCCGCGCGCGAAGGCGCCGCGAGGCACGACAAGCAAAGCGCGACCGCGGGGCAAAGAGGCCGCGTCTTTCGCTTGCGCAAATTTCCCCCGCCGCCCGCCATCGCCGCCTATTTCGCCGAATCGCCAAGCGTCAGCTTAAAGAACAGGACCGCGTCGGCAATGGTCGAAGACGATAAATTGCGGGCCGCTCAGCTGACGTGCGGGCCGCGCATCAGTTCGAGGGCCGATTCGATGCGCCGCCAGGTTTCGGCCTCTTCGGCGTCGCCGTCCCGTTCACACGCGCGCGCCTTTTGCGCGGCCTCGGCGACGGCCTTGTCGCCATGGGCGTCAAAGAGCTTGCGCGCATATTCGTGGATCTCGACTCCCTGCATGGCTTTCATCCTTGTGCTGGCATCCTTGTGCTGGATTGAAATTTCCGAGCCGGAGCACACGGTCGTCATGCGACCAGTGAAAAGCCTCCTCCTGTTTCTCGCCAAATTTATGACCCGCATGATCGTTCGCGCGAGAAATCACAACGCCATCAAGACTTCCTCGACCGGCGCCGACAGCCGGTAGCGCAGGCCCTCGGGCGGAAAATCGAGCCGGCTTTCGCCCTGGATGGCGAGCGGGGCCATGCGGGTCAGCACGGTTCCGCCAAAGCCCGAATGCTCCGGGGCCGCCACCGCCGGGCCGCCGCTTTCGCGCCAGGTCAAGGTGTAATACTTGCCGTCGCGGTCGAGCCGGAACGAGAGATCGACCTTGCCGTCGGGGGCCGAAAGCGCGCCATGGCGAACCGCGTTGGTCGAAAGCTCGTGCAGCGCCAGGCCGTAGGATTCCGCCGCGCGCGGATTGATCTCCAAAAAATCGCCCGAAACCTCGATCCGCTCGCGGGCCTCAAGGTCGAGCTGGCTGAACTGGTTGTGGGCGAGTTCGGCGATTCGGACGCCGCGCCAGTCGCGCGAGACCAGAAGATCGTGGCTGCAGCCGATCGCCGAAAGCCGCGCCATGAAACTGTCGATGAAATTTTCCGGCGAGGAGGAAAGCCGCGCCGTCTGCCGCGCGATGGCGTGGACCACGGCGAGCAGGTTTTTCGAGCGGTGATTGACCTCGCGCAGCAGGAATTCGATATGTTCGGCGGCGCGCGTGAGCGGCGCCATGTCGCGATAGATCATCGAGATCGCCGCAAGCTCACCGTTGGCGTCGCGGATCGGCGCCGTCGAAATCGAAAAGTCGAGCGGCGTCCGGTCCTTGCGCCGGCGCCGCACGATCTGCGCCTTGCCGGGGCCGAACGCGGCATTCGCAAGCTTCCGTTCATATTCGACGCGGCAGTCCTCGGGCACGACCAGGTCGCCGAGATTGGCGCCGGCGATTTCGGCCGGCTCGTATTGGAAGATTTCGCTAAAAGCCCGATTGGCGTTCAGCACCCTCCCCCGCGGATCGACGCTGACGATGGCGTCGGACGAGCTGGAGACGATGGCGGCCAATTGTTCCGCCGCCCTTTTGCCGCGTTCAAGCTCGGCCTCGTGCAAGGCGCGGCTTTCGCCGCGCGTCGCGGCGAGATGGATCGCGGCCGGCGCGCCCAATTCGTCGCGCCGCAGCGCGAAATTGACATAGGCCGGGACAATTGCGCCCGATTCGCCGCGCAACAGGACGAAAACCTCGTCGAGTTCTGGCGCGCGCGCCAGCGCCGCCGAAAGCTCGGCGAAAAGAAAAGCGCCATCGCCTTCGATCAGATCGGCAAAACGCCGGCCTCCGGCCGATCCGGATTCGTCGAGGCCGGTCCAGCGGCGAAAGGCGCGGTTGGCCCGCGAGACGCCGCCGTCAGGCGCAAGGATAGCGAGCCCGCAGGGAGCGAGTTCGAAACTTTCGTCGGCGATCATGCGATGGGCGCGCTCCGGGACTGGTCGTTCTGTGCCCCAAAAAGGACTGCCATTTCTCGTCAGGCCTTTGTCGTGTGCCGTTTGGACCTTACGTCACACGCGATGATAGGGATGGCCAGCGAGGATGGTCAATGCGCGAAACAGCTGTTCGGCCGCCAATGCACGCACAATTTGGTGAGGCCAGGTCATCGCCCCAAACGCCAAAGTCAGGTCGGCCTTGTCCCGGAAGGCGGGATCGAGCCCGTCCGGCCCGCCGATGACGAGGGCGCAGGCCGGCGCGCCGGCGTCGCGCCATTCGCCCAGTTTGCGGGCGAAATCCTCGCTGGTCAGATTGCGCCCGCGCTCATCGAGACAGATTTTCCGCGCCCCCGGCGGAATCAGCGCGGCGAGCGCCGCCGCCTCCTCGGCCTTGCGGTCTTCCGGCCGGCGGGCGCGCGATTCGTCGATCTCGCGCGAATCAAAGCCGCCAAAACCGATTTTCCGGCCGCCCGCGACGCAGCGCTCGGCGTAACGCGCGACCAGTTCGCGCTCCGGGCCGGCCTTCAGCCGCCCGACGCCGGCGAGCAGCAGCTTCATTGCAGCCGAAACCTCAAGCCTCGGCCCGTTTTTCGGCCGGGCGGTCCACGCCCCACATTTTTTCGAGGTTGTAGAACGCCCGCACCTCGGGGCGGAACAAATGGACGATGAGATCGCCGGCGTCGATCAGCACCCAGTCGCAGGCGGGCAGGCCCTCGACCGCCGGCGTCCCCGCGCCGTTTTCCTTGAGCGCCTTGACCACCCTGTCGGCGAGCGCCCCGACCTGGGTGGTCGAGCGCCCGGTGGCGATGACCATCCAGTCGGCGATCGAAGTCTTGCCGGCAAGATCGATGACGGCGATCTCCTCGGCCTTGAGATCGTCCAGGGCGTTAAGAACGGCCTGCATATGCGGGTTGGCGCGCGCCGCGTCGATGGCTTGCGCCGGCGCCGGCTCGGCGCCCGTCTTCTGTTTGCGGGTCAGTTGGAAATCCTCGTTTTTTCGCGCGGGCAAGGCGCGAACAGTCGATGCCGCCTAAAATGCCGGGGCGCGGGCGAAGAATCAATGGGGCGCCAAGAACAGCATTTTCGTCAGGCCGCGGATGCGCTGTCCGAAGAGAATGGCTCGGCTACGAGCGCGGGCGCCCAAACCGCTTGATCAAAGCGGATCCTCATGGGCTCGGCTCACGAAACGGAAATCAATGACCTTCGCCGCAATGAGCGGCGCGTAGCGCGATGGAGACGAATGGCCGCCCCGCTCACCCGTCCTCAGCCTCGCCCACCCGCGCGCGGAATTCCGCGCGCAGCTCGTCGATGCTGATGTCGGCGCCATCTTGGCTGGTGCGCCAAAAAGTCCAGCCGTTGCAGGCGGGCAGGCCCTGGGCCAGCGCGCCGATCTTGTGGATCGAGCCGACGATGTCGCCAAGCGCGATGGCGCCGTCGGCGCGCACGATCGCGCGCCAGCGGCGCCTTTCGTCGAACAGCTCCGCGCCCGGCGCGATCATGCCGGCCTCGATCAGGCTGGCGAAGGCGACGCGCTTTTCCTGCCTTTTGGCCACCGGCGTCGCAAAAGCGCTTTCGGGCAGAGGCTCGACGGCGGCGATGCGCGCGGTCGCGGCGGCGATATAAGCGGGGTCGCGCTCGCATCCGATGAATCGGCGGCCGAGTTTCTTGGCCACCGCGCCGGTCGTGCCGGAGCCGAAAAAGGGGTCGAGCACCACCTCGCCGGGCTTTGACGCCGCCATGACGACGCGGGCGAGCAGGGCTTCCGGCTTCTGGGTCGGATGGGTTTTCCGGCCCGCTTCGTCCTTCAGGCGCTCGGCGCCGGTGCAGATCGGGAAAAACCAGTCCGAACGCAGCTGGCGGTCCTCGTTGCCGCTTTTAAGCGCCTCGTAATTGAAAGTATAGCTTTTCGCCCGCGCGCTTTTCGAGGCCCAGATCAAGGTCTCATGGGCGTTGGTGAAGCGCCGGCCGCGGAAATTCGGCATCGGATTGGCCTTGCGCCACACGATGTCGTTGAGGATCCAGAAGCCGAGATCCTGCATGATCGCGCCGACGCGAAAAACATTATGGTACGAGCCGATGACGAAAATGGTGGCGTGGTCCTTCATCGCCCGGCGCGCGGCGGCAAGCCAACGCTGGGTGAAACGGTCGTAATCGGCGAAAGAGGCGAATTTGTCCCAGTCGTCGTCCACCGCGTCGACTTCGCTCTGGTCCGGGCGGGTCAGGCCGCCTTCGAGCTGAAGATTATAGGGCGGGTCGGCGAAGATCAGATCGACGCTGGCTTCGGGCAAGCCGAGCATGGCCTCGACGCAATCGCCGGCGATGATCCGGTCGAGCGGCGCCTCAGGCGCCTTGGACGCGGCTCCCGCGACGGGGCGTCGGACCGGCCCAAGTCCAGTACGCGAAACCAGGTTCTGGACTTTCTGGCCGGCCGCCCCGGCGCGATGGATACGCATGTACTCGAAACCACAACGCGACTGACTGACGATTGCGAGTTAAGCTTAACGGGGTAAAAGCCACGTTTAGGAGGCGCGGGGACCATTGTCTCTTTTCCGTACGGAAACCTTAATGAGGTCTTGAACTTGGCCTTTGGCGGCGACGGAAAATTAACGCGCGCCGTCCGCCACGCCCACGCCGTCGCGCCGCAAAACCTCCAGCACCGGCGCGTAAGAGCGGCGGTGTTCGCGGCAGGGCCCCAAAGTTTCAAGCGCCGCGCGGTGGGACGCGGTCGGATAGCCGGCGTGGGCCTTGAATCCATAGCCGGGATGGAAAATGTCGAGCCGCGCCATCAGCCGGTCGCGCGTGGTCTTGGCGACGATCGAGGCGGCGGCGATCGACAGGCTGATGGCGTCGCCGGCGATCACGGCGCGGCCGCGACAGGGCAGTTTCGGCAAATCGCGCCCGTCCACCAAAGCGAAGCCGGGCGCGAGGCTCAAGCTCCGCGCGGCCCGGCTCATGCAGGCCAGAGTCGCGCCCCTGATGTTCACAGCGTCGATTTCCACCGCCGGCGCGAGCGTCACCGAAACCGCCAGCGCCCGCGCGCAAATCTCCTCGAACAAAGCCGCCCGCCGGCGCGCGGAAAGTTTTTTCGAATCGTCGAGACCGTCGGGAAGATCGGCGGGATCGAGAACGACCGCCGCCACGCAGACCGGCCCGGCGAGCGGGCCGCGTCCGACCTCGTCGATTCCGGCGACCGGCCCGAATCCTTGCGCGATCAGCTCGGCCTCAAGTTCGAAATGCGCCGCCATCAGGACAGGCCCGCCAAGTTACGCGAATATTTCAAGTCAAGCGCATGTTTCAGGGTGCGCAGATCGCGCCAGGCCTGGGCTTTTTTCAACGGCGCGCGCAGCAGATAGGCCGGATGCAGCATGGGCAGGGCGCGGATGGTCCTGTCGCCGCAATGATAATCGCGCCAATGGCCGCGCAGCCGCATGACGCCTTCCTTCTCGTTGAGCAGGGTCTGCGCCGCCGAGGCGCCGAGCAGAACGAGAAAATCCGGCGCAACCAGCTCGATCTGGCGGCGCACGAAAGGCAGGCACAGCGCCAGTTCCTGCGGCGTCGGCGTGCGATTGCCGGGCGGGCGCCACGGCACGACATTGGCGATATAGACTTTGGTGCGGTCGAGGCCGATCGCCGCCAGCATCTTGTCGAGCAATTGCCCGGCGCGGCCGACGAAAGGCTTGCCGATCCGGTCCTCGTCGGCGCCCGGCCCCTCGCCGACGATCATGATTTTCGCATCGGGCGCGCCATCGGCGAAAACCAGCTGGGTCGCCGAATTTTTCAGGGCGCAGCCGTCGAAGGCGGCAAGCTGTTCGCGCAATTCGTCGAGGTTTTTCGCGCTCGCCGCCTGTTCGCGGGCGCCCGCCGCCGCCGCGTCCTGCGACAAGGCGGCGGCCGGCGCCGGCGCGCGCGGCTCTTGCTGCGATGCGCGCGAGGGTAAGGATCGGGCTATTTGCGCGGGCGGGTCGCCGGGCGCGGACGGCGCCGCCTTTTGCGCCGCCTGTTGCGCCGATTGGGCGAAGCGATCGACAGGCTGTTCCAAAATCGCGGAATCGACGCCCGCGGCCGCGTACCAGCGCAAAAGCGCGGCCAAAGTCTCCCGGTCCATGGCGTCGGCGTAGATCATGGCGGTTTGTACCCGCGCCGCCTTGCCGCGGCAATAGTTTAGATATAAACTATCTCGTTATTGGCCCTTCGCCTTGGTGGACAGCGCCGTTTCGCGCGCTATGAAGGGGTTCAGGATTTTGCCGGATCGCACGGGTCCGGCCCCGTTTCGGGAGACGCAGATGAGCGAGATGGAATTGGCGCCGCGCGAGGCGATGGATTATGACGTGGTGGTCGTCGGCGGCGGGCCGTCGGGCCTCGCGGCGGCAATCCGGCTCAAGCAGATCAATCCGGAGCTTTCGGTCGTCATCGTCGAAAAGGGGTCGGAGATCGGCGCCCATATCCTTTCCGGCGCAGTGATCGATCCCGTAGGCCTCGACAGGCTCCTGCCCGGCTGGCGCGAAGACCCGGCCTGCCCGCTGAAAGTGCAGGTGACGGAAGACCATTTTTACATCCTCGGCCCCTCGGGCGGCGTCCGCCTGCCCAATTTCGCCATGCCGCCGCTGATGAACAATCATGGCAATTTCGTCGGCTCGCTCGGCAATGTCTGCCGCTTCCTCGGATCAAAAGCGGAAGAACTCGGCGTCGAAATCTATCCCGGCTTCGCGGCGACCGAAGTGCTTTACGGCGACAAGGGCGAAGTGCGCGGCGTGGCCACCGGCGACATGGGCGTGGGGCGCGACGGCAAGCCGAAAGATTCCTTCACCCGCGGCATGGAGTTGCGCGGCAAATATACCCTTTTCGCGGAAGGCGCGCGCGGTTCGCTGACCAAGACGCTGCTTTCCAGCTTCGGCCTCGACAAGGGCCGCGAGCCGCAAAAGTTCGGCATCGGAATCAAGGAATTGTGGCGCGTCGACCCGTCGAAACACAAGCCCGGCCTGGTGCAGCATTCCTTCGGCTGGCCCTTGTCTTCGAATACCGGCGGCGGCTCCTTCCTCTATCATATCGAGGACAATCAGGTCCTGGTCGGCTTCGTCCTCCATCTCAACTATTCGAACCCGACTCTCTCGCCCTTCGACGAGTTCCAGCGCTTCAAGACCCATCCGATGGTGCGCGAGACTTTCGTCGGCGGCAAGCGCCTCGCCTATGGCGCCCGCGCGCTGACCGAGGGCGGCTGGCAATCGGTCCCGAAACTCGTGTTCCCTGGCGGCGCCCTGGTTGGCTGCGGCGCGGGCTTCATGAATGTGCCGCGCATAAAAGGCTCGCATAACGCCGTGCTGTCGGGAATCGAGGCCGCGGAAGCGGCGGCGGCGGCGCTGGCTGCTGGCCGCGCCCACGACGAACTCGCCGATTACGAGAACGGCTGGCGCGCCGGACCGATTGGCGCCGACCTGAAAAAAGTGCGCAATGTCAAACCTTTGTGGTCGAAGTTCGGGACCTATCTCGGCGTCCCGCTGGGCGGCCTGGACATGTGGCTCAACACTCTGTTCGGCGTCAGCCCGTTCGGCACCCTGAAACACGGCAAGCCGGATCACGCCACCCTGCTGCCGCTCGGCTCGGTCAAGCCGATCGCCTATCCCAAGCCCGACGGGGTGATTTCCTTCGACAAACTGTCCTCGGTCTTTCTGTCGAACACCAACCACGAGGAAGACCAGCCCTGCCACCTGAAACTGGCGGACCCCGCGATTCCCGTCGCCAGGAACCTGCCGGTCTATGGCGAACCGGCGCGGCTCTATTGCCCGGCCGGCGTCTATGAAGTGGTCTATGGCGACGAGACGGAGAAGAAAGACCCGCGCTTCGTCATCAACGCGCAGAACTGCGTCCACTGCAAGACCTGCGACATCAAGGATCCCGCCCAGAACATCACCTGGACCACGCCCGAAGGCGGCGGCGGGCCGAACTATCCCAATATGTGACCTACCCGCCCTATGCAGGCTGACCTTGATCGGCAGGGGCCCATCCCAAGCTGAAGTTCCCGGCGGTCCCCCTCCTCCCGGCGCAGCGTTTGACGCCGCCCCCGCGGCGCGCCAATATTTCATGGCCAATATTTCATCAAAGCGGCGGGGATTCGCGCCCCGCGTGCCGGTTCGGGGAGAAGATGATCGTTCCGTGCCTCGATTTTGATCTCGGCGACGAGATCGCCCTGTTGCGCGAAAGCGTGCGCGCCTTCGCCGCGGCCGAAATCGCGCCGCGCGCGGCGGCAATCGACCGCGACAATCTCTTTCCATCCGATCTGTGGAAAAAATTCGGCGCCCTCGGCCTGCTGGGCCTCACCATTGACGAGGAAGAGGGCGGAGCCGGCATGGGCTACCTTGCCCATATCGTCGCCATGGAGGAGATTTCGCGCGCCTCCGCCGCCGTCGCTTTGTCCTATGGCGCGCATTCCAATCTCTGCGTCAACCAGATTCGCCGCAACGGTTCGCCCGAACAAAAAGCGAAATATCTGCCCGGCCTCATCTCGGGCGAAAAAGTCGGCGCGCTCGCCATGTCCGAGCCCGAGGCCGGCTCCGATGTCATGTCGATGCGCCTGCGCGCCGAGAAAAAGGGCGATTATTTCGTTCTCAACGGCTCCAAGATGTGGATCACCAATGGCGGCGACGCCGACATTCTGGTGGTCTACGCCAAGACCGACCCGGAGGCCGGCGCCCGCGGCATCACCGCCTTCCTGGTCGAGAAAAATTTTCGCGGGCTTTCCCACGGGCCGCATCTCGACAAGCTGGGCATGCGCGGATCGAACACTTTTCCGCTTTTTTTCGACGATTGCGAGGTTCCTGAAGCCAATGTGCTGGGCGGCGTGGACAAAGGCGCGAAAGTGCTGATGTCCGGCCTCGATTACGAGCGCGCGGTATTGTGCGGCGGCCCGCTCGGCATCATGGCCGCCTGCATGGACCTCGTTATGCCCTATCTCCACCAGCGCAAGCAGTTCGGTCGAAAAATCGGGGATTTCCAGCTGATGCAGGGCAAGCTCGCCGACATGTACGCGACCTGGTCGGCGAGCCGCGCCTATGTTTACGCCGTCGGCGCGGCTTGCGACCGAAAAAACCATACCCGCGCTCTGCGCAAGGATGCGGCGGGCGCCATTCTCTACGCCGCCGAAAAGGCGACCTGGATGGCCGGCGAATGCATCCAGTGCCTCGGCGGCCTCGGCTATACCAATGATGTCGGCGCCGGGCGGCTGTGGCGCGACGCCAAGCTCTATGAGATCGGGGCGGGAACGTCCGAAATCCGCCGCATGCTGATCGGGCGCGAACTGATGTCCGAAACGGGGTGAGGCTCACGATGGCGGCGCTGAAATCATCCATCGATGTCCGCTCCGAGGTTTTTCGCGCCAACAGCGCCGCGATGCGCAAGCTCACCGGCGAATTGCGCGACATCGCCGCAAAAGCGCGGCAGGGCGGCGGC
Source organism: uncultured Pseudomonadota bacterium (assembly GCA_963703385.1). Classification (GTDB taxonomy): domain Bacteria; phylum Pseudomonadota; class Alphaproteobacteria; order Rhizobiales; family Beijerinckiaceae; genus Rhodoblastus. The sequence continues at coordinate 471,435 of OY969816.1, read as the reverse complement.
GCCGAGGCCCAGGCCCGCCACCGCGGGCGTGGAAAAATGCTGGCGCGCGAGCGCATTTCCGCCCTGCTCGATCCCGGCTCGCCCTTTCTCGAAATCGGCCAACTCGCCGCCCTCGGCCTTTATGGCGATTCCGCGCCCTCGGCCGGCGTGATCGCAGGCATAGGCCGGGTCGAAGGCGTCGAATGCATGATCGTTGCCAATGACGCGACGGTGAAGGGCGGAACCTATTATCCGCTGACGGTGAAAAAGCACCTGCGGGCCCAGGAAATCGCCGAGCAGAACTGGTTGCCTTGCATCTATCTGGTCGATTCCGGCGGCGCCTTTCTGCCGATGCAGGACGAAGTCTTTCCCGACCGCGATCATTTCGGCCGCATTTTTTACAATCAGGCCAATATGTCGGCCAAGAACATTCCCCAGATCGCGGTGGTGATGGGCTCCTGCACCGCCGGCGGCGCCTATGTGCCGGCCATGTCCGACCAGACCATCATCGTGCGCGATCAGGGCACGATCTTTCTCGGCGGCCCGCCGCTGGTCAAGGCGGCGACCGGCGAGGTGGTCACGGCGGAAGAACTGGGCGGCGCCGAGGTCCATACCAGACTTTCGGGCGTCGCCGATTATCTCGCCGAAGACGACGCCCACGCCCTGGCTCTGGCGCGGGACGTGGTCGCCCATCTCAACCGCCGCAAATCCATGGGCCTGTCGCTTGGCGCCGGCGAGGCGCCGCTTTACGACCCGGATGAAATCTACGGGATCGTCGAGACCGATCCGCGCAAATCCTACGACGTGCGCGAGGTCATCGCCCGCATTTTCGACGGCTCGCGTTTCGACGAATTCAAGGCGCTTTTCGGCGCGACTTTAGTGACCGGCTTCGCCGAGCTTTTTGGCCTTCCGGTCGGAATTGTCGCCAATAACGGCATTCTTTTCGCGGAATCGGCCCAGAAAGGCGCGCATTTCATCGAGCTTTGCGCCCAGCGCGGTATTCCGCTGATTTTCCTGCAGAACATCACCGGCTTCATGGTCGGCCGAAAGGTGGAAAACGCCGGCATCGTCCGCGACGGCGCCAAATTGGTCACGGCGGTTGCGACGGCTCAGGTTCCCAAGCTCACCATGCTGATCGGCGGCTCCTACGGCGCGGGAAATTACGCCATGTGCGGGCGCGCCTACGCGCCGCGCTTCCTGTGGTCCTGGCCGAACAGCCGCATCTCGGTGATGGGCGGCGAACAGGCGGCGAGCGTGCTCGCCAATGTGCGCCGCGACGCGCTGGAGGCCAAGGGCGAAAGCTGGAGCGCGGAGGAAGAGGAACAATTTCGCGCGCCGATCCGCCGGCAATACGAGACGCAGGGAAGCCCCTATTACGCCTCGGCGCGGCTGTGGGACGACGGCGTGATCGATCCGGCCGAAAGCCGCCGCGTGCTCGGCCTGTCGCTGTCGGCCGCGCTCAACGCTTCCGTTCCGCCGACGAAATTCGGCCTGTTCCGCATGTGAGGAGGCGGGCGTGGGTTACGCGAATGTGGAGATCGAAAAGGCCGGCGGGATCGCCACATTGTGGATGAACCGGCCGGAGCGCCACAACGCGTTCGACGCCGAATTGATCGCCGAATTGACCGAGGTTTTGGGCGAATTGGCCCAGGACGACCGAACCCGCGTCGTGGTTCTCGCCGGGCGCGGCGCCGGTTTTTGCGCCGGCGCCGATCTCGCCTGGATGAAGGTTTTTGGCGAGGCCGATTTCGCGGAGAATCTGGAGGACGCGCGGCGCCTCGCTGCGTTGTTGCAGCGGCTCGCCCATTTGCCCAAGCCGACCATCGCCCGGATCCAGGGGCCGGCGATCGGCGGCGGCATGGGGCTCGCCGCGGCTTGTGACCTTTGCGTCGCCGCGAGCGACGCCTTTTTTGCCGCCTCGGAGGTTCGGCTCGGCCTGATTCCGTCAATTATTGGCCCCTATCTGCTGCGCGCCATCGGGGCGCGGCAGGCCGCGCGCTATATCCTGACCGGCGAACGCATCGGCGCGGCGCAAGCCCACGAACTCGGACTGGTCCACGAAATCGCGCCGCCGGACTCGCTCGACGCGAAGATCGGCGAGATTGCGGCGGCTTTGCTCCGGGGCGGGCCGGAGGCGCTGGCTGCCGCCAAACTTTTGCTGCGCGAAATCGCCCATCGCCCGCTCGACGAGTTTTTGGGCGAAGACACCGCGCGCCGCATCGCCAAAATCCGCGCCGGCGCGGAAGCCCGCGAAGGCGTCGCCGCCTTCCTCGCAAAGAGGCCTCCGGCATGGCGCGCATGAACAAGTCTTTGTTCGACAAGATCCTCATCGCCAATCGCGGCGAAATCGCCTGCCGCATCGTCCGAACCGCGCGCCGCCTCGGCGTCGCGACGGTCGCGGTGTTTTCCGACGCCGATTCGTCGGCGCGTCATGTCCGCATGGCCGACGAGGCGATCCGCATCGGTCCCGCCGAGGCGCGGGACAGCTATCTCGCGATTGAAAAAATCATCGCCGCCGCCAAATCCTCGGGGGCCGAGGCCATCCATCCCGGCTATGGCTTTCTTTCGGAAAGCCCCGCCTTCCGCGAGGCCTGCGACGCAGCCGGTCTGGTCTTCATCGGCCCGCCGCTTGAGGCCTTGCGGGTGATGGGATCGAAATCAAGGGCCAAAAAGCTGATGCAGGCGGCGGGGGCGCCGCTCGCGCCGGGCTATCATGGCGACGACCAGGACCCAGGGCGTTTGAAGCGAGAGGCGGAGGCCATCGGTTTCCCCGTGCTGATCAAGGCGGCTGCGGGCGGCGGCGGCAAGGGCATGCGGCTGGTCGAGGCGCGGGCCGATTTCGACGCGGCGCTCGCCGCCTGCCGCCGCGAGGCCATGGCGAGTTTCGGCGATGCGAAAGTTCTGATCGAAAAATATATTCAGCCGGCGCGCCATATCGAAATCCAGATTTTCGGCGACGCGCATGGCAATCATGTCTCGTTGTTCGAGCGCGACTGCTCGGTCCAGCGCCGGCATCAGAAAGTGATGGAGGAGGCGCCGGCGCCGGGCCTTTCCGATGCACGCCGGCGGGAAATGGGCGCGGCGGCCATCGCGGCGGCCAAAGCGGTTTCCTATGTCGGCGCCGGCACGGTCGAATTCATCGTCGCTCCCGACGGCGCGTTCTTTTTCATGGAAATGAACACGCGGCTGCAGGTCGAACATCCGGTCACCGAATGCGTCACCGGGCTCGATCTGGTCGAATGGCAATTGCGCGTCGCCGCCGGCGAGCCTTTGCCGAAGCGCCAGGACGACATTTTTCTGCGCGGCTGCGCGATCGAGGCGCGGATCTACGCCGAAGACTCAAGGCAGGATTTTTTGCCCTCGACCGGCAGGCTGGCGGCTCTGCTCTTGCCGGAACAAGGCCCGCAGGTCCGCATCGACGCCGGCGTCGATCAGGGCGACGAGATCACCTCCCATTACGATCCGATGATCGCCAAACTGATCGTCCATGACGACAATCGCGACCGCGCCCTGGCGCGGATGCGGCGCGCCCTGGCGAATTTTCACATCGTCGGCGTCGCCAATAATGTCGGCTTCCTGTCGCGTCTCGTCGCCACCCCGTCGTTTGTCGCCGGAAATCTCGACACCGGCCTGATCGCGCGCGAAAGCCCAAAACTGTTGGCGCCGCAAGGCGCGCCGCCCGCGGACGCAATTTTCGTCGCCGCCTTGGCCGCGCTCCTGTCGGAAAGCGCGGCGCCTTCGCGCGGAAACGATTTCGCATCGCCGTGGAACGCCCGCGACAATTGGCGGCTCAACGGCGAAGAGCCGCGTCTGCTGAATTTTACTTACGCGAATGCGTCCTTTGTCGTGCGGGCGCTGTCGCGCGGCGAAAATTTTTCATTGTCCTGCGGCGAAGGCGCCGTCACGGCCAGAGCCAAGCGGGATGACGACGGCAGGATGCGGGTCGAAATCGACGGCCGGCGTTTTTCCGCGACAGCGATTGCGGCCGCCGCCGACTGGACGATTTTCCTCGGCGGGGGGATGTGGACTTTTCATCTGATCGATCCGCTCCGCCGCGCCGCCGCCGAGCATCGTGTTCAAGGCGGCCTGACCGCGCCGATGTCCGGCCGGGTGGTCGCCCATTTCGTCGCGCCCGGAACGATGGTCGCTCTGGGCGCGCCGCTGATGGCGATGGAGGCGATGAAAATGGAGCATGTCGTCAAGGCGCCGGCGGCGGGACGGGTGGGGTCTTTCCTTCATGCGCCCGGCGATCAGGTGAGCGAAGGCGCGGAACTGCTGAAATTCGAGGCGCAAGAGGACCGGGAGGGCGAGACTTGACCCTGCCAACAGCTGTGAAAATTGTTGAAGTCGGTCCGCGCGACGGCTTGCAGAACGAAAAGATTTTGGTCGCAAGCTCGATCAAGGTGGAGCTGATCGAAAAACTGGCCGCAGCCGGCTGCCGCCAGATCGAGGCCACCTCTTTCGTTTCGCCGCAAAAGATTCCGCAGCTCGCCGATGCGGCGGAGGTGATGAAAGCGATTTTTCGCGCGCCCGGCGTGGTTTATTCGGCGCTCACGCCCAATTTGAGGGGTTTTGACGCCGCACTGGCCGCCGGCGCCGATGAGGTCGCGGTTTTTGCCGCGGCTTCGGAGACTTTCAGCCAAAAAAACATCAATTGCTCGATAGATGAATCCCTCGCGCGCTTCGAGCCGGTTCTGGATGCGGCGAAACAGGCGGGCGTCAGAACCCGGGCCTATGTCTCCTGCGTTCTGGGCTGTCCCTATGAGGGCGAAGTCGCGCCCTCGGCGGTCGCCGATGTCGCGCAAAAACTGTTCGACATGGGCTGTTATGAAATTTCGCTGGGCGACACCATCGGGGTGGGGACGCCGCTTGCGGCAAAACGCATGATCGAGGCGGTGGCGGAAAAAATTCCGCTGGAAAAACTCGCCGGTCATTTTCACGACACTTTTGGCATGGCGGCGGCCAATGTTTTTGGGGCGCTGGAGATGGGAATGGCGATTTTCGATTCCTCGGTCGGCGGACTCGGCGGCTGCCCGTTTGCCCCGGGCGCGGCCGGCAATCTCGCCACCGAGGATCTGGTCTGGCTGATGCAAGGCTCTGGCGTCGAGACCGGGCTCGACCTGCCAAAACTCGTCGATTGCGCGCACTGGATCAGCGGAATCCTCGGCCGCGAGCCGATTTCGCGCGTCGCGCGGGCGATGAGGAAGCCCAAAGGTTGAAATCCGACGCATGACGCCCTCGGGCAATGGCCACGTCCGGCTCGACGCGGAAATTTGACGGATTGCAGCCGCAAGTTCCGTAGTGGGGTTGCGCGCCTTGGACTGCAGCCATTAGGTTACTGGTTATCAGGCCTTGAGTGTTACGGCGCGTCAGACCAAGCTTGTTTGAAAATGGCCAAGTCCACACGTGAATTGAGGGCCTGGATGCAAGCCTTAAGGCGTTCATCAAACAATGCGCGGTGATCTGATGATTCTGTCCAACCGGAGAATCCCTTGAAAGCTTCGTTGAGTGTAGGGTTTGGGCTGCAAAATTGCATCGACCCCTTGGCATGGGAAAATGCATTCATAACGTTTCTTATCGCGTGAAGGTCGCCGAATAGATCACGATCAATGAGCTTCAATTCATATGCGGTATTGATTTCTTCACCAAATGACGACCGCGACAAAACGTCGATGCTTTCGCGCAATACAATTTCCAGCAAATCTTTTAAATTTGATGCGGCGCCAATAACATAGGTTGTATCGTTTTGCGAATCGTTTTGTGATAAGACCCTCATCTCTCCCAGCGCGTCGAAGCAGAGGAAGCACTTGCCGAGGACGTGGACGAGGCAACCGTTCACCGTATGTGAGAGCGGGGTTGCATTCTTGCCGATCTCCCCGCGCAGTTTTTCAATCGCCTCTCGCTCGCTGTCCTCGTCGAACAGCAAGGACGACGCATTGGAGTTCGGGTAGACGAGAAGGTGGCGAGCGGCAGACGAATCCCGGAAAATGGCCTTGCCGTTCTTACGCCGAATGGCGTGCATGACGTCGTTTGCCCAAGCTGGGCCTGGATTCCCCGCACCACCCTTGAACCGGCCGCCGAACTCGCCGAGCATAGAGGCCCTCTTCGTAGAGCGCTCACACAAGGTCATCTCCTCCTGGTCGGCCTCGTCGGTCGCCTCAGTGATTTCGAACAGTCCAACCGTAGACCCGCCACGAGTCATCACGAAGTCAGGCTCATCGGGCGGGGCGCCGTTCCGAACCATGATTGGAAGCTCGACCATCTTGAAGGGAACGGTCGCCTTCAAGAAGCCGAGTAGGACGTACCACTCCTTTTTCTCCTTGCTGCGGCCGGTGCGCGGACCGACCGGCAGACCGACCTTCTGGGCGGCGCGATCCAGGTCTCCGAGGCACCGTATCTCCACTATCTGTGTCATCGTGTTCTTAACTCGCGTGATGGTTCACCGGTCGCGGGGTGGCGGCAGCTAAGAGCCAAAGCATAAAAGCGGACCGAATGGGCGATCGCTCTGCCCTAGCGCTTCAACAATGTCACGATGAAGATTAGTGCCAGAAGGCATACGACGAACCACGCCGCCTGTCTCAGCGATCCCAGCATCCGCAACATCCGAGGGTCCACAGCCGTCGGAGTTTGCGTCTCTGGGACCGCACGCACCGTTCCGAAATCGGCCGTCTCCTCGACAGCCTCGGGCTCTGCCGCCCGCTTGCCGAACTCAAGGCGTCGATTGATATACAGCTCAGCGCCGCCAACGCGGCCCAGTCGCGGCGGTTCAACCTGATGGCCGGGCGGCAAGGTGATCTTCTGTGCGGGACCTCGGGTCAGGACCTTCACGTTGCCAGTAGAGGGCGAAGGGCTCCACTCCGAATAGAAGCCGTCCACCGATTCAACACTGAAGATCATTTCGTCCACCGAGCCTTGAGCGATCTTCGCCGCGTAACGAGCAAATGTCTCGGGCTTCACGAAAAGGTTGAAGACGATACAATCATCGGTTGTCTCGCTCCAGAAATCGACCTCCGCCGTGTAGGACACTGAGCCCCATGCCGTGCAGCATTCCTGTTCGGCGGGGTCGGCGATTGGATGGATGACCAGTTGGAAGCTCTCGATGGCGCGGTCGGTGCCGAACATCGAGATCGTAATCTCGCGAAAGGAGCCCACATCGTCCCGCCTGCTGCCCGGAGGCAGTTGTACGCGAATGACCTGGCGCTGCGCGATCTCGGGCGGCGCCGGCGTGGTTTCCCCCATAGTGAAATTGAACTGTGGCTCGATGTCGATGCTGTCACAAAGCACGCACGACGTTGCGGTGAAGTGCAACGTCCAGCGCCATGGGATTTGATCGCGACCGATCTGCCGACCCTGGCCGTCGATCTCGTTGATCGCCCAGCTATAGAGGCTCTTGTGCTTTGGCTCTGTGAGCAGCCGGAGCCCGCGCTCCAGGTGAAAATCCATTAATTGCTCCCCTTCTTTGGGGCACCTTGCCAGCGCCATGGGTTCCCTGCAACTCGCACGGCCCCCGGCGCCTTGAGAGGCAACCGCCGTACCCAAATCCTGCAAATCTCAAGATTTTCCTAAGAAACACAGCCCTTTGATTCAGCGAAGGATTTTTGGCGGCGAAATCAGGTGCGGAAAAAACCGCTCACGCGGCGCTGGTCGGCGGCGGGTCAACCCAGGGACTGAGCACGGGGGCGCGGGCTTTTTCGTAATCGCTCACGTCGCGGGTGACGACGGTCAGGCCGTGATGAAGCGCTGTCGCGGCGATGATCAGATCGGGTTGCGAAAAGGTATGGCCGACCTTGCGGCCGTCTTCGACCAGGAGCCGCCACTTGAACATGACATCCTCGCTCACGGCGAGGACGCGCTGTTCGAACATCGGGCGCACCCTGTGCGCGAGCCAGTCATTCAGTTCCGCGCGGCGGCTGGCGTCGGCGACAAGCTCGATTCCGAATCTGATTTCGGCGAGCGTCACGGCGCTCACATAGAGCAGGTCGAGCGGTGGCGCGGCGACGAATTCCAGCACCTTGCGTTCGGGCTTGGGGCGGCGCAGTTCCGAAAGGACGTTGGTGTCGAGAAGCCAACCCGTCACAAGACGACCTGGCCCGAGACGACCTGGCCCAAGACGACTTGGCGCACCGGCATCGCGGCGCGCGGCGGCGCAATCTCGATATCGCGATGCGGGGACGCCTGCATGGCGGCGATCAGCGCCTGGCCGGTAAGATCGCCCCTGAGACGGCGGAACTCTTCGGCCGAGATGACCACCACTTCGTCGCGGCCGTGCACGGTCACATGCTGCGGGCCTTCGCTGCGAACGCGGCGCACCAGTTCGCTGAATCGCGCTTTGGCGTCCTGTAATGGCCAGCAGCCTGTTTTCAGGTCGTCGGCGCTGCGGGCCTTTGGCGGCTTGGAGGAGGATTTCTTAGTTCTGGTCATGCTGACCAGATTACCACGGCCGCCGATCCCTTTTCAAGTCTGTCGATTGTCGCGCCTGCCACGGTGGCGGAGAGACCCTAAAATTTTCGGCGAAGGCTCGAAAGAGTAGAGCTATTCCGCCGCCGCGACGGAGGGTTGTTTTTTCGGCGCCGTCTTATCGAACAGTTTTTTGAGCGCAGCCTGCCGCTTGCGCGCCTGCGTGACATAGCGCGCCTTCACGGGACCAAACCCACGCATCTGCTGCGGCGATGAGGCCAGCTCGACCGCGAGGTCGAGATTGGCCGCGACGGCGCGCGGCCGAGCCCGAGAAAACTTTCCGCGCGCGGAAAACTGGCGCCGGTGGCGCGCCTATGCGGCGCAATATCTCTGGGCGGCCAGCGCCGCCGCGCGTCGAAGCGGCGCCGTCAATCGCCGGCGAAGGATTTGAAGCCGCCGAACACCATGCGCTTGCCGTCGAAGCACATTTCCATGGCGGTCATGCGCGGATCCTGCATCGCCTTGGCGTTGACCTCGTCGCGTTTTTCCCGCGAACTCGTAAATGGCCATTCCGACGAAAACCTTTTCGTCCGGCTTGAGATCGACGCTTTGCGGAAAGGACGTGAGCTTGCCGGGAGGGACGTCGTCCGCCTCCAGCTCGACGCAGGACAAGGCGCCGTTGTCGCACCAGACTTTGGTGAAGGTTTCGGCCTGCTGACGGTAAAGCTCGATATTCTTGTCTGGCACGGGAACCACGAAAATGTCGGCATAATGGTGGGTCATGACCGTTCTCCCATTCATACGGTTTCAGCGAGATTGCTTCGCAATTCCCACAGAAACGCCATCGCGCGAAAATCCTTTGAGCGCGGGCGGATTTTCGCGCGAATGGAATACGATTTCCGAATGGATCATTCGGAAATCGTATCGTTCCGCTGACAACTCGCGAGCGGCGGTTCCGGTTGCAACGCGTCGAACGGATTTGCGCCGATCCGTCGCCGGTCCTAATCCGCCGCGACGGAGGGCTGTTTTGTCGCCGCCGCCTCGTCGAACAATTTTTTGAGAGCAGCCTGCCGCTTGCGCGCCTGCGCGACATAGCGCGCCTTGACGCGGCCATAGCCGCGAACATTTTGCGGCCATGAGGCCAGCTCCACCGCGAGGTCGAGATTGGGCGCCGCGAGACGCGCCGCGACCTCGCGCATCAATTGCTCGTAATCGCGCAAAAGTTTGCGCTCCAGCTTGCGGTCGGGCGAGAAGCGGAAGGGATCAAACCAACCGCCGCGCAAAAAACGCAAGGCGGCGAGGACGCGCAAGGCGGGAAGGGTCCAGGCGCCAAAGCGCCGCTTGCGGGGGTTTTGCCCGTTCTGGCCGGCGGGAGCGAGAACCGGCGGCGCGAAATAGAACGACAGGGTAAAATCGCCCGCGAAGGTCGCGCGCAGTTTTGCCAAAAATTCCGGCCGGGCATAAAGCCGCGCCACCTCATACTCGTCTTTCGCCGCCATCAGCTTGTAGAGGCCAAGGGCAAAGGCGCGGGCGAGCTTTTGGCTCGCCGGATCGACGCGGCGCTCGGCCGCCGCGATTTTTGCGACCTGCGCCTCAAAATGCGCGGAAAAGGCCGCGTTCTGATAAGCGCGCAATTCCGCGGCCAAAACCTTGACCATGTCGGGCAGAGGCCGCGCGGCGAGCGGCTGTTCCGCTTTGGTTTCGTCATCGAGTCCCGCCGCCTTGGCGGTCGCGGCGAAATCATGCGCGGCGCGGCGTCCCCACTGGAACGCCAGCCGGTTTTGCGCCACGGCGACGCCATGGTCTTCGATCGCCTGAAGAATGGACGTAGCTTTAAGCGGCAGCAGGCCTTTCTGGACGGCGAAGCCGAGCAAGAACGGGTTGGTGGCGATGGAATTGCCGACCAGCGCCGTCGCCAGCCGCGCCGCCGGCACAAAATCCACGCGGCCCGGGCCACAGGCCTCGGCAATGACCTTTTCCATCTCCTGATGCGGATAGACGGGGTCGGGGAATTTTTGCAGATCGCCGCTGCGCGCCTGGGCGGCAAAAGTCCGCACGAATTCGCTGGTGATCGAGAAATCGTTATTGACCACGGCGCGGGTGAAATCGGGCCGCAGTTTGAAAATCGTGTCGGGCGAGGCCGAAACCACCAGATCGCCGCCGATCAGCACCGCCGTCTCGCCCGAGGCGATGCGGGTGGCGTGCAGTTCGGTCTCCGCCGGGGCGATGCGGATATGGCTGGTCACCGGGCCGCCCTTCTGCGCCAAGCCCGCCATGTCGAGCGCGGTGACGTTCTTGCCTTCGCGCGCGGCGGCCGCGCCGATCAGCGCGCCGAGCGTCACCACACCGGCGCCCCCGACGCCGGCGATGAGGATGGAGCACGGCTCGGCGAGCGCCGCGGGCCGCGGCTCGGGCAGGCTGGCGATCCAGGCCGGATCGCCGCCGCCTTTGGCGCTGTGCAGTCCGCCGCCGTGAACGGTGACGAAGCTCGGACAAAAACCGTCGACGCAGGAAAAATCCTTGTTGCACGACGACTGGTCGATCCGCCTCTTGCGGCCGAACGGGGTCTCGACCGGGACCACCGACATGCAGCTGGACTGCGCCGAGCAGTCGCCGCAATTCTCGCAGACGCGCTGGTTGATGAAGGCGCGGAGCGCGGGATCGGGATAGTCCCCGCGTTTGCGGCGGCGGCGCTTTTCCGCGGCGCAGGTCTGGTCATAGATGATCGCCGTGACGGCGGCGATTTTTTTCAGGTCTTCCTCGACTTGCAGCAGGTCGTGGCGGTCGCGGACCTCCACCTCGCGGGGCAGCAGCCCGGCGCCGATATATTTCTGCGGTTCGTCGGTGACGACGACGACCCGCGCCACCCTCTCGCTGAGCAATTGCCGCGCGATCGTCGGGACATTGAGCGCGCCTTCGACTTTTTGGCCGCCGGTCATCGCCACGGCGTCGTTAAAGAGGATTTTGTAGGTGACCGGCGTGCCCGCCGCCACCGCGGCGCGGATCGCCAGCACGCCGGAATGCTGATAGGTGCCGTCGCCGAGATTGACGAAGACGTGCTGTTCGGCGGTGAAGGGCGCCTGGCCGATCCACGCCGCGCCTTCGCCGCCCATTTGCGAAAAAGTCTGGGTGGTTTCGGCGCTGATCCAGGTCGCCATGTAATGGCAGCCGATGCCGGCCAAGGCCCGGCTGCCCTCGGGCAAAACAATGGTCGAACTGTTGTGCGGGCAGCCGGAGCAATAATGCGGCTGGCGCAACGGCAGCGTTTTCAGCGCCAGCGGCTGGGCTTCGTTGGCGACCAGCAAGGCGAGGCGGGCCTCAAGCGCCTCGTCGCGGCAGAAACGCGCGATGCGATCGACGATCACGCGGGCGATGATTGTCGGGGTCAATTCGCCCGCCGCCGGCAATTGCCAGTCGCGCAAAGGCGCCTCCCATTCGCCCTGATCGGCATATTTGCCGATCACCCGCGGGCGCACGTCGTCGCGCCAGTTGTAAAGATGCTCTTTCAACTGGTATTCGATCAGCTGGCGTTTTTCCTCGACCACCAGGATTTCGTCGAGCCCGCGCGCGAATTCCCGCATGCCTTCGGCGTCGAGCGGCCAGTTCATCCCGACCTTGTAAAGCCGCAGGCCGATCTCGGCGGCGCGGGCCTCATTGATATGGAGGTCGTCGAGCGCCTGACGGACGTCGAGATAGGATTTTCCGGTAGCTACGATGCCGAGGCGCGCGCGCGGGCTGTCCCAAACCATGTAGTCCAGCCGGTTCGCTCTCGCGTAAGCCATGGCGGCATAGACCTTGGCGTGCTGAAGGCGCAATTCCTGCGCCTGCGGCGTGTCCGGCCAGCGGATATGCACGCCGTCCGCCGGAAGAGCGAAATTTTCGGGAATGACGCATTTGACGCGGAACGGATCGACCGAAACGTTGGCCGAGCTTTCCACCGTGTCGGCGGTCGCCTTGAGCGCGACCCAGCAGCCGGAATAGCGCGACATCGCCCAGCCATGCAGGCCGAAATCGAGCATCTCCTGCACGCTCGACGGGTTGAGCACCGGGATCATCGCCGCGGCGAACATATGTTCGCTCTGGTGAGGCAGGGTCGAGGAACGGGCCGCGTGGTCGTCCCCGGCCACCGCGAGAACTCCGCCGAACGGCGAGGTTCCGGCGGCGTTGGCGTGTTTCAGCGCGTCCATCGAGCGGTCCACGCCTGGGCCCTTGCCGTACCACATCGCGAAAACGCCGTCGTAAAGCGCGCCCTTGAACAGATTGACCTGCTGCGAGCCCCAGACCGAGGTCGCGGCCAGGTCCTCGTTCAGTCCCGGCTCGAAATGGACACGATGCGCCTTGAGTTCGGCGGCTCTGCGCCAAAGAATCTGGTCCAGCGCGCCGAGCGGCGAGCCGCGATATCCGGAGACGAAGCCGGCGGTATTGAGGCCGGCCGCAAGATCACGCTGGCGCTGGAGAACGGGCAGCAGCGCCAGCGCCTCCGTACCGTGAAGAAAACGGAGTTTTAGCGCCGCGTCGCGCGCCGGCGCGGCGTCTATCGGCGGGGAAATGCCAACGTTCATCGCGCCTTCTCATATGGGCGAATCCATCCCGCCGATCAACCGGCGAGCCGGCGGCAAGTTTCCGATCTTTGCCTTAACTTTTTGGGGCGGCGCCCCCGCCTGCGCTTTTCGCCAATCCCGCACGGTCCTGGTTGAAGATTGAACCATGCCGATCCTGCCAGCGCAGGCGCCCGCACCCTATAGACTGGCCGGCGCCCGGCGCCGGCGCCGTTGATCGGCCGTTCGTGACCGAGGCCGTGTGAAAACGCGATTTTTTGATTTGCCGATTGGTAGCCGCGGATCGGCAAGAGAAACGATGGCGGGCGTGTGCGGCAGATGAGTTCAGCCGGCAATGGCCTGCATCAGCGGCCTCACGCCGAAGATATTGATCATCCGCTTCATGTTATAGGCAAGCACGTGCAAACTCATTTCCGTTTTGACCTTTTCAAGTGTCTTGGTCAGGAAATGGGTGCTGCCCATCCACGCCTTGAGGGTTCCGAAGGGATGCTCAACGGCCTGGCGGCGGATGGTCATGGCCTCCGGCATGCGGTCGAGTTGCGCCTGCATCCTGTCGAGCACCGCTTCGTGCTCCCAGCGTTTCTGCCGTTTGACTTTGTCAGACGTGCATTGGGGTTTGAGCTCGCAGGTCAGGCACGCCGTAAGGTTGCGGTAGTGGTCCATATCGTCACGGCGGTCTGAGCGCACTTTTCCCCTGGTCAGAAACTCGCCCGCCGGGCAGGTGTAGCGGTCATTCTCGGCGTCGTAGATGAAATCCTGCACCGTGAAGAGACCGCGCTTGGCGTTGACTGAGGTATGCGTCTTGGGAACGTAAGGCAGCACACCCGTTCCTTCGCAAGCCAGCGCCTCCTCGCCGTTGTAATAACCGCGATCCGCCAGCACGGCGACTTCCTCGCATCCCGTCGCATCGCGCGCCTTGCCGCCCATGGCCGCCAGTTGGGACCGGTCGGTGCCGACATTGGTCACCTCGTGCGCGACGATCAGATGGTGCTCGGCGTCGACGGCGATCTGAACATTGTAGCCGACAATGCCCGTGCCCTTGCCGCTGGTCGCCATCGACCGGGCGTCTGGGTCGGTCAGGGAAACCTGCCTGTCGGGCGCTTCCTCGACCTGCCTTTCCATCGCCTTCAGAGATTGCATCTGCCGCCGCAGGCCTTCGATCTTCTCCTTGATGCGGGCGGTCTTCGCCTCGGACACGTCGTCGTGCTGCCGGTCGGCGTGGTCCAACGCGGCCAGGTAGCGCGCAACGCTGGCCTCCACCTGCTCGATGCGCTTGGCGACCTTGGCCACCGTGAAGTTCTTGTCGCGGGTGTTGACGGCCTTGAACTTGCTGCCGTCAACCGCCACGACAGACCGGGTGAACAGGTTGAGCCGGCGACACAGCACGACGAAATGAGTGCAGGCCGCCCGGATCGCCGGCCCATTGTCACGGCGGAAGTCGGCGACCGTCTTGAAGTCCGGCATCAAGCGGCCGGTCAGCCACATCAACTCGATGTTGCGCTGGGTCTCCCGTTCGAGCCGGCGACTCGATTGAATGCGATTGAGATAGCCGTAGAGGTAGATCTTCAGCAGGGTCGCTGGATGATAGGCCGGCCGCCCCGTCGCTTCCGGCGCGACACCGGCAAAGCCCATCGCCGCCAAGTCCAGTTCGGCAATGAAAACATCAATGACGCGGACCGGATTATCGCCCGTCACATAATCTTCCAAACTGTCAGGGAGCAGTGTCGCTTGCCGCCGGTCTTCGCCCTCAATGAAACGATTCATCCCGCCCCCCTCAGCGGAATCAATCTAACAGATCAACGCGTTTCCACACAGGCTGGACCCATTGCCGTCATACGCAGAGCTTGCCCTGCGCGTCAATCAAGGGTTCGAAGCCGACCTTCGCTAGGTCGAGGCGACCGCCCCGACTGACCCGATTTCCTGTCACAGCGGACCAAGGCCTGAGAGCCAGCCCACCGATCGCGCGCATTAGACCATAATTGGAAAATTCCAATTCAAACTGGCGGGGTTTCCGAGCGACAGGTCATGCTTCGGCTCATGGCGTCGGCACAGGGCCGATTCAGACCGGCTTCGGTTCTGACGGCGGACCGGGCTGCGTCGCGCGCCTGTCTTGATTTACGCCGTCTTGGCCCAGTCCCATGGTGAGCGCCGTAAGTCCGGCCAGACCACCGAGTTGCATCGAGTTCGACAGCCGTACTGGGCACGATGACAATCGTCGAATTCTGCTTCAAACCCTCGTAAAGCATGTTCATCGCCCTGAGGTGCAAGGCGACGGGATCATTGACATAGGTCCGCGCGGCATCGGCAAATTTTTCCGCCACCTGCCGCTCGGAATCGCCAAGAATGACGCGGGCCTGTCGTTCCCGCTCGGCCTGCGCCTGCATTGACATCGCGTCCTCAAGGGCCGCCGGTATGAGAACGTCTTTGACTTCCACCGAAATGACATTGACGCCCCATGGCTCAGTGCGCACGTCGATAATTTTTTGAAGCTCGGCGCTGATTTTTTCTCTTCCTTCAAGCATGTCCGAAAGCATCGTCTTCCCGATCACGTCACGCAGAGCCGTTTGCGAGGCCCAGCTAATAGCGCCGCCATAATCGGCGACGTCGAGCGCCGCCTTTTTCGGGTCAATGACCTTCCAGAACAATACGGCGTCGACATCCACCGGCACCGTGTCCTTGGTCAGCGTCTTTTCGGCCTTGAACGAGGTGGTGATCACGCGCGTGTCAATCCAGTACGGCGCGGTTTCGATGATCGGGATGATGAAAAACAGTCCCGGCCCTTCCAGCGACCGGAAGCGCCCCAGCCGCAGCACCACGACCCTGTTCCACTGATCCGCAATCTTGATCGAGGACGCCGCCGCGATGGCGAGGATTAAAGCGACGAAAGCCTTCGACAGGGTTTCGTTATAATTTCCACCATTATAGCCCAGCGACGCGAAACCTACGCCAAGGCCGGCGATGACGGCAAAGATCAGCCCTGGCAATGCGCTGCCTGTCCTCATTTTCCATCTCCCTGCCTGTGCTGTGGTTCGGCGCTGTCGCGCCCTGGCGGAATGCTCTCCTCTGGCAGAGGACCACACGCGCCGTCGGGGAGCTGGAGCTGTTCATTTGAATAGATAAGCGCATTCGGCAGCGGCGCCATGACATTTGCATAATGATCGACGGCACCCGATCGAACTTAGTCAACCTGCCAGGCCGTCGCCCGCTCGCAAGCTTCGAGCAGATGGTCGCGAAGAATCCGGTCGATCGCCGGCTTGAACTGATCGATCGCCCGGCCGTCGCGCGGCGCGATCCGAACCTGGGCGAAAGCCGGCTGGTCGATCGGCTGACCGATCCGGCTCGCCAGATAGCATTCCGCCGCCGCAATTTCGGGGATTTCCTCGACCACAAGCGCGGCGATGGCGTCGGCGGCGATATTATACAGCTTGCCCACGTGCGAGATCGGGTTCTTGCCGGCGACGCCTTCCATGCTCATCGGCCGGCAGGACGCGATCAGGCCATTGGCGCGATTGCCGCGCCCGGCCTCGCCATCGTCGCCGGCCTCGGCGGACGTGCCGGTCACGGTCAGGAAAATCGATCCGGCGGCGGGATCGTCGGCGCCATTGACGCTTACGGCCGCTCCGGCGTCGGCGGCGGCGCCGACCAGCGCCGCAAGCGCCGCCTTCTGCGCCAGATAATCGTCGAGGTCGACGACATACCTGTCGCAGAAGGCGCAGGCGACCGTCAACTCGACGACGTCGCCACGCCGCGCCGCCAGCAATTTGCTGTCCTCGCCGAAGGCGGGGCGCTCACGCCGGGTTTTTGTCGCGCGCAACATCCGGTCAATGTCGAGGACGCTTCGTTCGAGCGCGCTCAAGGGCGCGAAGCCGACCCCGACCGAAGAATCATTGGCGAGCGCAACGCCGCCAGCCGGCCGGTGAAAAAGTTCGACCAGATCGGCCGAGCCGGGCCGGATCAGGCAATGCGTCCTGACATGGCGCTGCGGCTCGAGAACGTGAAAATTGTTGCGGAAAAAATCGCGCGCGACCTCGTCGGCCAGCGCTTCAAGCGGCGCCTCGACGCCCTTGAACCGGGTCGTCGCCCGGCCGGCGAAATAAATCTCGATCGGCGCGGTCACCTCGCCGCCGCCGAACCGCGCCTGTGCCGCGCCGCCGCGCAAAAGCACCTTGTCGACATTGTAATGCGGGACCGCGCCGACCCTTTCGAGCCAGAATCGCCGCAATGCCGCCGAAAAATTTTCCGCCAGGGCGTCGCAGATCGTGTCGGGATGGCCGATCCCCTTGCGTTCGACGATTTCCATCAGCCGCAGCGCCGGGTCCGGCATTTCGGCGATCGGAATGTCGTATGTCATTGGCGCATGTCCCTTGCCTGTGTCCCCAGAACTTGCTCAAAAGCATGGCGGTCGTTTGCGGCGAAAGCAAACCGGCTTCGCTCTTGAAAGGCGCCAGGAATGGAGAGCCGTGGATTTCCATTGCTATTGCGGATTCCGCCGCCCGTCCTTTACGCGGCGTTCTTCGCCGCGGGTCTGGCGCTGAATCTTGTCCTCCACTGGTCGCCCTGCTGGATACAGACCGAAACGGCCCGCGCGTTCGGCGGGCTGCTGCTGGCGGCGTCGGGCCTCTTCGGTCTGTCCAGCCTTGGACTGTTCTGGCTCGGGAAGACCACGGTCGTCCCCTACGGACGACCGGCGCGCCTGATAGCGGCCGGACCTTACGCGCTCTCCCGCAATCCGATGTATGTCGCGCTGACCGCCTTGTGCGGCGGCGCCGCGATCATGATCGGCTGCGCCTGGCCGCTGGTCTTTTTGCCGGCGCCTGTGCTGGTCATGCAATTCGTGATCATCCCTTTCGAAGAGCGCCAGATGCGTGAAGCTTTTGGCCGAGCCTGGATCGACTATTGCCAAAAAGTGCGGCGCTGGTTGTAGGATAAGTTTTGCAAGGGCGTCGCGGAAGCGAGGAAAAAATCGCCGGACATGAGCGGCTTCGTCTGGATGAAGGTTCTGGAATCCGCGCCGGAGCGCTATGATCGAGGCCTCCGCATGCTGTCGTGCGGCCGCATCGGCGAAGTCTATGCGCGTGTTGCGCTTCTTGCGGCGGCGGCGCCCGGCAAGCATGTCCTTGATATCGGCAGCGGCGCTGGCGGGGTGACGCTCGCCTGCGCCGCGCGGGGGGCGACGGTGACTGGGATAGACCATAATGCGGAGATGCTCGAAGTCGCGAGGAACAAACCCGCGCCGGCGGCGGGACGCGTCGAATTCCTGCAACTGGACGCGGCCGAGATCGAGGACCGCTTTGCCAAATCCAGCCTGGACGCCGTCGTGTCGTGCCTGGCGATGAGCGAAATGTCGCCCGAGGAGCAGGACTATGTTTTGCGTGCCGCCTTTTCGCGCTTGAAGCCAGGAGGCAGGATCGTCATCGCGGACGAGACCCTGCCCGAGGGCGGTTTCGCCCGCCTCGCCTACCGTCTGTGGCGCTGGCCGCTGGCTGTCGCGACCTATCTCCTCACCCAGACCACGACGCAGCCGATCCGCAACATCGGTTGTCGCCTTCACGCCGCCGGATTTACCGAGCTGAAGGAGGAGCGGCTGTGGTCGAATAGCTTCCTGATCACCCATGGCGTGAAGGGGGAGACATGAAACTCGCCGATATTCCCGGCTATTGCCGCGACCGCGGGCTCGGCGCGCTGCCGCACCGCGCGCCGACGGGCCTGATCCGCATCGGCAATCCCGGCCGCAATTCGCCGGTGCTGGTCACCGGCAATTTCACCCTCACGGTGCGCCGGCTGCGCGAGGCCTTGTCCGGGCGAGACGCCTGGCTGCTGGTCGCCAACAGCAAGGGCATCAATGTCTGGTGCGCGTCCAGCGGCGGCTATCTCACCCATCACGACATCATCGCGGCGATCCGCGTCTCGCGCCTCGCGGGTCTGGTCGATCGCCGCGAGATCATCCTGCCGCAGCTTTGCGCCACTGGCGTGGAGCGCCGCCGCATCACCGAGGCGACCGGTTTTGCCACGCGCTGGGGTCCCGCGCGGCTGGAGGACCTGCCGGCCTTCCTCGGCCGCGGCGCGCGGGTTGTCAAGCTTGAGCGGTTCATGCGCTTTCCTGCGTGGGAGCGGATGGAGATGGCGACGCTGTGGTGCGCGCCGATGCTGGTCATCGCGCTGCCCGTGCTGGCGATATTTTTCGGCCTGCTGACGATGGCGGTTTCCGGCGCAGCGATGGCGCTGCTTGTCTATGGCCTGTTCGGCTTGCTTCCCCGGCTGCAGATTCAAGGGCGGCGGCGTTTCTTGACCTTCGCGGCCTTTGTCGTTGCAGCGGCGCTCGCTGGCAGCGGCCTGCTGGCCGCGCTGGGAGCGGCCACGATGACGCATTGCGTCGTCGTGAGTTGCGCAAGCCTGCTGGCGATGGCCGTCCTGTCGGTCGATCTGGCTGGCACGACGCCGTGGTACGGCAGCTATATCAATACCTTTCACAATGAAGCGCATATCGAGCTGGTCGCCGAATGCTGTTCGGGCGCGGCGGAATGCGTCCAGGTTTGTCCTCGCGACGTGCTGAAGATGAACGGGCGGCGGCGCAGGGTCGAAATTAATCACCCCGACCAATGCATTCAGTGCGGCGCTTGCATTGTGCAATGCCCGGAAGACGCCTTGCGCTTTCGTTACGATGACGGGCGCGTAGTGGAAGCCCCGACCATCCGCAGCACCAGGATGAACCTGCTCGGTCGGCGCACGGTCAAAGTTGCGACTGGAGCCTCGTCCCAAGAAGCGGAGTGACTATTCGGTAACGTGCGTGCTGCATTGTCAGAGCCATTGCACATCCTGCGCGAAAATTAGGTGCGCAAGGGAAGCGGTGGGCGTCCTGATCGAATGACCCGTTTCCGCCGAAGACGCGGGCTCCTCCGACCGACAACGAACTTCTGCTCCTGGCGCCTTGCCGCCGCAGGAGGAAAAGCTGCGGCGTCCCTATATGTACTGGATGTCTGCGTTAACCGGATGGGCGCAGGTTGAACCAATCCGCGCCCGCCGCGTCTTGGAGAGAAAAGAACCGCCCTGGCCACGTTTTCGCCCGGGCTGCGACGGGAGGCCGGTTTTATGGCTTTACGCGAAATTCTGCTGTGCGACGCCGCGCGCACGCCGATCGGCGCCTTCAACGGTTCGCTCAAATCCGTTCCGGCTGCGGCGCTCGGGGCGACGGCGGTTCGGGCCGTGCTGACCAGCTCCGGCCTCGATCCCGCCGAAGTCGGCGGCGTCGTCATGGGCAATGTCGTCCAGGCGGGCAACGGCCAGAATCCGGCGCGGCAGGCGGCTTTGGGCGGCGGCCTGCCGATTTCCGTTCCCGCCATGACGGTCAACCGGGTCTGCGGCTCCGGCGCTCAGGCTGTCATCAGCGCGGCGCAGCAGATCGTCAGCAGCGAGATCGACTGCGCCATCGCCGGGGGCTTCGAGAACATGGACCGCGCCCCTTATCTGCTCGAGGGCGGGCGCTGGGGCTATCGCCTGGGGTCGGCGCAAATTCACGATTCCATGCTGCGCGACGGGCTGGAGGACGCCTTTTCCGGCCGCCATTCCGGCTGGCACGCCGAGGATCTGGCCGCCCAACGCCAATTGACCCGCGAAGCTCAAGACCGTTACGCGTTACGCTCGCAACGCCTGTTCTGCGCCGCGCGCGAGGCCGGCAAGTTCGAGGAGGAGATCGTCCCGGTTGAAGTCCCGGGCCGGCAGGAGGCGCCCGAGTCTTTCACCAAAGACGAAGCGCCAAGGCCGGAGACGACATTCGAAGCGCTGGCAAAACTGCCGCCCGCTTTCCGCGAGGACGGAACCATCACCGCCGGCAATGCGCCGGGGCTCAACAGCGGCGCCGCGGCGATGATCGTGGCGGACTCCGCCTTCGCCCGGCGCCATAATTTGCGTCCCATGGCGCGGCTGGCCGGCTATGGATTGGCCGCGGTCGAGCCCGGCATGTTCGGCCTCGCGCCCGTTCCGGCGATCAGGACGGCGCTCGAACGGGCCGGCTGGACTCTGGCCGAAGTCGAACGCTTCGAAATCAACGAAGCCTTCGCCGCCGTCGCGCTCGCGGTCATGCAGGAGCTGGGCCTGCCCGATACAATCGTCAATGTCGAGGGCGGCGCCATCGCGCATGGCCATCCGATCGGCGCGACGGGCGCCATATTGGCGACACGGCTGATGCATTCGATGCGGCGCGACCGATTGAGGCGCGGCGTCGTCGCCTTGTGCATCGGCGGCGGCATGGGCGTCGCCTTGGCGCTCGAAGCCGCCTGACAAAACCTTAAGAAAAACGGCCCCGAAACGCCAGTCCGGCCGTTTCCGGGGCGACGTCCGAGCAAATTTATCGCCCTTTCGATGTCACGTCATCGACCACGAGGAAAATCAGCCGGCGCCCAGACATTCCGCGAGAAAGGCGCCGGCCAAAGCAGCGCCCTCGGGCGTCACTTGATGATTGACGCCGGGCAGAAACTTGACCTGCGTGCTGACGCCCAGCTCCTGCAGGGCGAGCGCCGCGTCGCGGCTTTCCTGGCAGGGAATGGCCGCATCGTCCTCGCCGTGAACGAGCAGGACGGTGGCGCCGGGCGGCGGCGCCAAGGGCGGCGGCGACGCCAGCCGGCCGGAAAAGGCGACGACGGCGGCGACCGGCCAGCGGCCCGAAACCAGCGCGTCGAGCGCCATCATCGCGCCCTGCGAAAAGCCGACCAGCGCGACGCGGTTGAGATGGCCGGTCAGGCCGTGGGCGGCGACGATTTCTCCCAGCAGCGCGTCGAAGTCCTGGCGCGCCGCGGCGAGGCGCTGGGGCCGGCTTTCGCGGGTGACGCCGTCAAGACTGAACCATTGCCGCCCGCCGCGAGGGCCGGCGAAAGGCGCGTCGGGCGCCGCAAATGCGGTATGGGGCAGGATCGCGCGCCAGCCGTCGCCAAGCGGCGCGAGTTGGCTCCCATCGGCGCGAACGCCATGCAGGAAAATCACGAGCGAGGAATCCATGGCGCGCCCCAGCGTCAAATCGCGGCGATCGAAAGGATCGCCCGGATGATCAGGCCGGTCAATCGGGCGACGCCCTCCCAAGGGGCGGCGCGGAAAAGTCGCTTTGATGGCCAAGCCGACTTGGACGCGAGCTTGCCGGCGCCTATATTCTGAGCGCGAGTTCACACCAGGAAGGCCAAGCCATGGGAACCTTCCATTACGACGTCATGCGTCCGGCCGTCTCGGAAGAGAACCCGATGGGCGCGGACGGATTTGCATTCGTCGAATTTGCCGACGCCGAGCCCGGCAGGCTCGGTGCGCTGTTCGAGCTCATGGGTTTCAAGGCGGTCGCGCGGCATCGGACCAAAGCCGTCACGCTCTATCGCCAGGGCGACGTCAATTACCTCGTCAACGCCGATCCTGACAGTTACGCCGCGCGTTTCGCCAAAATCCACGGCCCGTCAGCCTGCGGCATGGGCTTCCGCGTCGCCGACGCCCAGCGCGCCTACCTTCGCGCCACCGCCATGGGCGCCAGGCCCGCGCCGGCGGTGTTTGGGCCGAGGGCGCTCAAGATTCCGGCGATCGAGGGCGTCGGCGGCGCGCTGATCTATTTTGTCGATCGCTATGGCGACAAAGGTTCGACATGGAACGAAGAGTTCGAGTGGATCGCGGGCCGCGAGCCGGAACCCGAGGGCGCCGGGCTGCTTTATCTCGATCATCTGACCCATAATGTCTTTCGCGGACACATGGACTATTGGGCCGAATGGTACAGTCGCCTGTTCAACTTCCGCCAGATCCGCTTCTTCGACATCGAGGGCAAGCTCACCGGGCTGCGGTCGCGCGCCATGACCAGCCCCTGCGGAAAAATCCGCATCCCGATCAACGAGAGCGCCGATGACGACAGCCAGATCGAGGAATATCTTTTCGCTTACAAGGGCGAGGGCATCCAGCATATCGCCTGCGGTTGCCGGAATATCTACCAGACGGTGGCGATTTTGCGCCGGGCGGGGCTGGCCTTCATGCCGCCGCCGCCGGACGCCTATTACGAGAAAATCGACGCGCGCCTCCCCGGCCACGGCGAGCCGATCGACCGGCTGAAAGAGCTTGGCGTTCTGATCGACGGCGAACCGCCGGGCCAAGGCGGCGCGCCCAAAGTGCTGCTCCAGATCTTTTCCCAAACCTTGATCGGCCCGATCTTCTTCGAATTGATTGAACGCAAGGGCGACGACGGTTTTGGCGAGGGCAATTTCCGCGCCTTGTTCGAATTGATCGAGGAAGACCAAATCCGGCGCGGCGTCCTTGGACCCAAAGCCGCGGAGTGAAGCCGATGGCCGCGACGCCCGAAGGTTACATGCCCGGATTCGGCAACGATTTCGAGACCGAGGCGCTGCCGGGGGCCTTGCCGGTCGGTCAGAA
Source organism: uncultured Pseudomonadota bacterium (assembly GCA_963703385.1). Taxonomy (GTDB): domain Bacteria; phylum Pseudomonadota; class Alphaproteobacteria; order Rhizobiales; family Beijerinckiaceae; genus Rhodoblastus. The sequence goes on along the minus strand of OY969816.1, from coordinate 448,114 downwards.
TTCGCCGCAGCGCTGCGCCTATGGGCTCTATGCCGAGCAGCTTTCGGGCTCGCCTTTCACCGCGCCGCGCGGGTCGAACGAGCGGTCCTGGCTCTATCGCATCCGTCCCTCGGTCCGCCACGCCGGGCGCTTCCAAAAAATCGAGCTGCCGTTTTGGAAAACCGCGCCCTTGCTTGATGAGCATGACAGGCCGATCGGTCCCTATCGCTGGAGTCCGGTTCCGATCCCCAAGGCGGCGCTCACCTTTGTCGCCGGCGTCCGCACCATGACCGCGGCCGGCGACGTCAACACCCAAACGGGCATGTCGGCGGGCCTCTATTTCGTCACCGAGTTGATGGTCGACGAACATTTCTACAATGCCGACGGCGAAATGCTCATCGTGCCGCAGCAGGGCGCGCTTTCCTTCTTCACCGAATTCGGCCGCATCGCGATTGCGCCGGGCGAAATCTGCGTCATCCCGCGCGGCGTCAAGTTCAGGGTCGAACTGCCAGAGGGGCCCGCGCGCGGCTATATCTGCGAGAATTACAGCGCGAAATTCACTTTGCCCAACCGTGGGCCGATCGGCGCCAACGGACTTGCCAATCCGCGCGACTTCAAGACGCCCGTCGCCGCCTTCGAAGACAGGGAGGCTTTGAGCCGGCTGACGGTCAAATGGTGCGGCAAGTTTTTTTGCTGCGAGATCGGCCATTCCCCGCTCGATGTCGTCGGCTGGCATGGCAATTACGCGCCCTACAAATATGACCTGAGAACTTTCGCGCCGATCGGGGCGATCTTGTTCGATCACCCGGACCCCTCGATTTTTTCCGTCCTGACCGCGCCGTCGGGCGTGGAGGGGACGGCCAATATCGATTTCGTGATCTTTCCGGAGCGCTGGCAGGTCGCTGAGCATAGCTTCCGCCCGCCCTGGTATCACATGAATGTCATGAGCGAATTCATGGGGCTGATTTACGGCCAGTATGACGCCAAGCCGCAAGGTTTTACGCCGGGCGCCGTGTCGCTGCACAATTGCATGCTGCCGCACGGCCCCGACGCCGAAACTTTTACCCGCGCTTCCGAAGCCATGCTCGAACCCCAAAAGCTCGTGAACACCCTGGCGTTCATGTTCGAAACCCGCTTTCCCCAGCACCTGACCGATTACGCCGCCACGCTCGAGACGCTGCAGCAGGATTACGCCGACTGCTGGGCGGATCTGCCGAAAGAATTCGACGGCAAACCATGAAACTCGCCTCGCTCAAGCACCGACGCGACGGCAGGCTCGTTTTGGTATCGAAGGATCTTTCGCGCGCCATGTTGGCGGGCGAGATTGCGCCGACGCTCCAGGCGGCGCTCGACGATTGGGCGCATGTCGCGCCAAAACTCGTGAGCCTGGCGCGGCAGGTGGAAACGGGTTCGGTAAAAACTTTCCCTTTCGACGAGCGCGACTGCGCCTCGCCTTTGCCGCGCGCGTATCAATGGGCCGACGGGTCGGCTTATGTGAATCACGTCGCGCTCGTCCGCAAGGCGCGCGGCGCCGACATGCCGCCGTCGTTCTGGACCGATCCGCTGATCTATCAAGGCGGCTCCGACACATTTTTGGGCCCGCGCGATCCGATCCCGTTTTCTGGCGACGAGAGTCTCGGGCTCGATCTCGAAGCGGAAATTGCGGTCGTCACCGACGATGTGCCGATGGGCGTCGATGAACAGACGGCGCGAACGCACATAAAACTGGTCATGCTGGTCAATGACCTGTCGCTGCGCGGACTGACGGGCCCGGAACTGGCCAAGGGCTTCGGCTTCTTCCAGTCGAAACCATCCTCGGCTTTTTCGCCAGTGGCGGTCACGCCCGACGAACTGGGCGGCGCTTGGGGCAGCGCTTGGGACGGCGCGAAGCTGAACCTGCCGCTGCTCTCCTTCATCAACGACGCGCCGCTCGGCCGGCCCAACGCCGGAACCGACATGACCTTCGATTTCGCAAAATTGATCGCCCATGCGGCGCGCACCCGCGCGCTGTCGGCCGGCACGATCATCGGCTCCGGCACGGTGTCGAACCGCGCCGCCGACGGCGGTCCGGGCCGGCCGATCGCAGCCGGCGGCGTCGGCTATTCCTGTCTCGCCGAACTGCGGGTGGTGGAACAGCTTTTGGACGGAGAATGCCGCACGCCGTTTTTAAAACCCAGTGATCGCGTGCGCATAGAAATGCGCGATGAAAGCGGCCATTCGATTTTTGGCGCCATAGATCAGGTCGTGACCTCGACGAGAGAGGCATGCGATTAGCTTGCATTTTGGACACGCGTTCGAGCGCGCCCCGGCAGCGCGCGCGAGCCCGCGACTCGGGCGAGAATTGGGCACGTAATCATCGTCGCGGTGATCTCGTTCAAGAGCCGAACTCCAATGCCTTGAACGGCACGAAAACATTCGATGTCATCTCAATTACGCCCGGACCGTCTGGCATGATTCCGAATTCGTAACGCGGGCTTCCATTTGGAAAAGAGCGCCCACCCTTTTCGAAAACAGCTCGCATTTTCGTAGGCTTTTGGGCGTAAGTTTTTTCAAATTCATCAATTTGAATTATTAACTGGTCTGCCGCGCGTGATGCTGCGACCGTCGTTCCCGCTCCAGTGACGCCGCCGCCCGGCATAAATACCTTACCTCCAACTTGTACGAGCATGTTGATGCCATGCTTTTGTAATTTCGCGCGCTCTTCCTCGGTGTAATTGTGCGCAAGACCGATGACCCCTTTGAGCTCGTGTATTACCCCATCAGTTGGCCACTCGGAAGCCATTACATTGAGAACATGGTCTTTAGTCCAATCGCCATGACCCATGATGTCTATAAGGTATGCCTTCGCTTGCTTAAAGACCGCGAACAAAAGCGGCCCGTCACGCCTCACATAACCATCCGCGTCAACCACGGTCGAAATATGTAAATGGTGAACGCCCTGAGCGTTGAGCATAAGATCGAGGTCGCGCCGTCTGCTGAGTGGGCCGCCGGGGATCTCCGCAGCAGACTTGACCCCACGACTCAGATATTTTCTTAAATCGTGCCCTTTTTCGATATCATCAATGATCTGCGTGAGATCAGACGCCCGTTGTGTGCTCAAAAGATTCTGCTGAAAGGCCTTCGACTTAAGCACGGTGCGTGGCTGCGGCTTAATCAGCCGACTCATCCAATTATGATAAACGATCAAGAGGCCCCGGGCATCGAGACTGTTTAGATGAGCCAAAAGTGCGGCGTCGCTTTGATCATAAGGCAGGTTTCGCAATACCCACTGCCGAACGCTTTCCCTTAGAGGCAACGCACCCTCCTATTCATACGATAAAGGATCGACAAAACGAAAAGCCCCTCCCGAACGAAGGGGCTGGAAGGGCTCGGTCGGGATAGGACGAACCGTCCCCTTTGATGGCCACGCCTTATGGCCGGCGCGCCACGCATTGTACACGGGGCCGAAGCCCTGACGCCCGTTCAGCGCCTATCACGCTGGATTAACCCGGGGGCCGTGTCACCTCGCGCTTTGAGGGTTGCCGGGTTGGTCAAAATGTTGGTCAACAGCGACCTCGTTTTTTGACTTTCTCAACATAAAGAAGCCACTAAGCTTCCGCAAGGCTCTGGCGAATTATGCCGGTTTTCTGCACAGGATTCTGCCGGAAGGTTGTGCGGGCGGTACGGGTCCTTGAATCGTACTACAAATTCCTTTGCTTCCGTGCCGTTTCTGCGAAAAACTGACGCGCGATTATCGCCCGCCGCTCGCGGCGGTGAGGCGACGGCTCACGCGGCCGGCTCCGGCGCCTTGCCCTTGGCGCGCTGGTGAAGATCAGCGCGCGCCGCGTGAAAATCGCTTTCGCCTCGGCCTGTCCATCGGCCGATGAGTGGCGGCTCGCCGCCGGGCGCCTCGCTCACGCCCGCGGCTCTCCCGTCTGAACGCGCCGCCGCAGCGCCCAAACAGCGGCACCGCCCAAGGCCCACCGGACAAATAAAAAAGCTTGCCGAAATCGCCCCCCGAACGCGCGTCCTGTGCCACGGTCGACGTCGCCGCCGCCTGCGCCAGACGCCATTCCGATCAAAATTTATCGGCTATGAACGATGGCGCGTGAGAATTCCGGGCTAGTTGCGGCAATAATGAATTTGCAACTTATTGTTGGCACCATGCAGAAAGGATGGTTCTAACATGCGGGATCGGCTGTGCCTGATCGTTCCCAACGCCTCGGGTCATTTCATTGTGTCACCTTGTTGATCGCGAAGTGTTTATCCGCGTCTTGCCGCCGCCGTATCCTGACGGATCGGTCGGGCGTCGCAGCGGTTGAATTCGTCCTCGTCGCGCCGGTGCTCATCATGATGGGGCTCGGCTTCCTGGTGTTCGGCGTCGCCATGCTCAAAATAATGACCGTGAGCTATGCCGCCGATGCCGGCATCTCGACATTGACGATCTCCCGCGGCTCCTCGACCCCTTACACCGCGGCGACGACGGCCATTAATAACGCGGCCACTGGCCTGACGATAAGCAACATCACCACCACGGTCACGGTCAACGGAACGGCTTGCTCGACCGATTCAACTTGCGCGACGGCCTTGAGCACCGCGATGGGGAAGTCGGCGACCGTGTCGCTCACCTATCCCTGCAACCTGCAATTCTATGGTTACAATTACGGGAGCTCCGTATGCCCGTACACGTCCACCGTAACGGGGATGGTCCAATGAAAAGGAAATTCGCTTTCTTGCTCAACAATTGGCGCGGCGACCGGCGCGGTTCGGTCTCGGTCCTGTCCGTCGGGATTTTTGTCCTCGTCGTCACCACGGGCGGAGTGGCGTTGCAGACGGGCATGCTCTACCAGGCCCAGGAAAAGCTTCAGACCTCCGCCAATATAGCGGCGCTCGCCGGGGCGAGCCAGCTTTTCACCAGCGCGTCGAGCGCGGTCACGACCGCCAACTCTTATATGGGATCGAATATGGTCGCCGGGCAGACCCCGAGCGCGGCGACGGGATATCCCCTGACGAAATGCCTGACCAGCACCGGCGTGTCATGCGCGGCGACGGGCGCCAATGCGATCGTCGTCAAGAACACGGTGTCGATGAACCTGTTGTTGGGCGGCCTCTTCGGAAAGCCGACAGAGACGCTGAGCGCGACGGCGACCGCCAGCGCCTCCGGCGGCGTCGCAAAGGCGGCCGATGTCGTCCTGATCATCGACAACACCGAGTTGATGACCAGCAAGGACAGCTCCTGCTCGATTTCGGGCGATTCCGAACTTGCCTGCGCGCTTGCAGGCGCGCGGAACATGCTGCTGAATTTCAATCCGTCGACCACCAATGTGGCCTTGATGGTGTTTCCCGGGCTGAGCAATCCGTCGGTCGATTATTGCGGAAAGAGCGGCTCTCCGACAACGGTGTCCTATAAAACCGCCGGCGCCACCCCGTCGGATTATCTGGTCCTGGGCTTCTCGAACGATTACAAGACCTCGAACACCGCGACGACCCTCAACACCTCCTCCAACCTGGTCAAGGCGGTCGGCGGCGTTTCCGGCTGCGCCGGCCTCCAGGCCAACGGCGGCTACGGCACTTATTACGCGGGAGTCATCGCCGAGGCGCAAGCCTATTTGACCAACAGTGGCCGCGCCGGCGCCGAAAAGATAATATTGTTCCTGTCCGACGGCGACGCCAACGCCTCGTCGAGCAACGTGCCGGCGGGCATGGGCTCGAACCAGTGCCACGAGGGCATCGCCGCCGCCCAGGCCGCCACCGCCGCCGGAATGACCGTCTATACGGCCGCCTATGGCTCGCCGACCGCCTTGCAGACGGCAAGCTGCTCGACCGACACCAAGACGCCCGCCGTTTCGGCCTGCACCAGCATGCAGCAAATGGCATCCAACGCAGGGACCTTTTTCCCGGTCAATCTGGACGGCGCGGGAACCTGCACTTCGACGACGAACACCAACACCGATGCGTCGACCGCCCTGGACGAAATCGGCGCCAGTATCAATGTCGCCAGCGGCGGGGCGCGGCTGGTGTTGAACAGCACGGATTGATCGCGGACTAGCGTAAGCGGGAAACCCCCCGGCTATGCCGGGGCGGCAGCAGCAGTTTGACGTTTCCGGCAGTCCACCGGTGAAGTTCCAACGTGAGCAGCCACTCACACGAAAGGAACTCCACCGATGGACGAGTACGAGAGCCTAAGCCACACGACATGGGAGTGCAAATATCATGTTGTCTTCATTCCGAAATGTCGACGCAAGACGCTGTATCAGGAGTTGCGCCAGCATTTGGGCGAAGTGTTCCGCAAGCTCGCCCTTCAGAAGGAATCGAAAGTTGAGGAAGGGCATCTGATGCCCGATCAGGTGCATATGCAATTCATTGACCAGCCAATCGTCTTCTCCCGCCCCCATCCTCGACGCCCCCGTGATTCGGCGTCAGGGACAGAATCACAGAAGATTCAGACGGTTCAAGCGAAATGGACGGCGCCTGATGCTTGTGGGTAATTGAAAGCTGGTGGGGTGAGTTTTTCTCGCTCAGATGTTCGAGCGCGGTCTGATCGAACTCGGCCATCGCGGGAAGATTGCCTGTTTTCCCGAAGCGCTGCGCGCCTTCGTCGATCAGGGATGAGCGCATGGCGAGAAATGCGCGCAGCAGCGCCGCCTGTCGGTATGACGGCTTTCCGGGGAAAGCGCGAGTTGGTTAGGTCGACGCCAAACGGCTCGAAATGGCGCAGTTTGCCGCCGGACCTCCAGCAGCTTTCGACCAGACTGCCGCCATTCGATGAATTTCTGGTTCTCGCCCGTTGGCGGGATTCATCAATCGAAACCAGGCGTTGGATTTTCAACATTACGCCGCGAGACGCGGGTTCAAGCCGCGGAGGCCGGCGCCTTGCCCTTGGCGCGAAAATAATGGAAGTCGCCCCTGGTGACGATGTGGTCGCCCTCGACAAGCGCATGGGCTTCGAGTTCGGGCGCGGCGCGCAGGCGGTCGTAAAGGGGACCAAAGTCCTGGTAGCAGTCGTGGAGGAGTTTTTCGAAATTTTGGATCACGAAATAGGTCTGCTGGAAATCGTCGATGAGATATTTGGTGCGCATGACCCGTTCGAGATCGAAGCCGATCCGGTTGGGCGAGCTATCCTCGAGCGCAAAAATCGTTTCGGCCGGCGAGGACATGATTCCCGCGCCGAAAATGCGCAATCCTTCCGGCGTGGCGATCAGGCCGAATTCGACGGTGTACCAGTAGAGCCGGGCGAGGTTGTGCAATTGCCCGCGCTCCAGCGCCCGGCGCCCGCCCTTGCCATAGGCTTCGAGGAACTGCGCATAGACCGGATTGGCCAGCAGCGGGACATGACCGAACACGTCGTGAAAAACGTCCGGCTTCTCCAGATAGTCCAGCTCCGCCTCGGGCCTGATGAAGGCGCCGGCGGGGAAGCGGCGGTTGGCCAGATGGTCGAAAAAAGCCGCGTCGGGAATCAAGCCGGCGACCGGGACGACGCGCCAGCCGGTCAAGGCCGAGAGTTTCTCGGACAGAACCGCGAAATCGGGAATGACCTCGCCGGCAAGATCGAGCCGGGCCTTGGCTTCGAGGAAAGGCGCGCAGGCGCGCCCCGGCAGCAGCCTGGCCTGGCGCTCGAACAGGCGCCGCCAGCGGTCATGCTCCTGCGCCGAAGTGGACGGCCAGTCCTGATCGATGGTCCAGTCCGCGTTGCGCCGCGCATTGGCGTAGCGATTGCGCGGGTTTTGGGGCTCCGCCTCGCGGCTTGCTCTCCGCATCCGGCCCTCCCTGCGACGCCCATCGAAATTGCTCTATGATGGCCGTTCCTTTCATATGGCGCGGGCTTTGGTTTTTAAAAAGAGCCCGGCCGCGAACAGACGGCCACAGATGAAGCTTTTTGGTTATTTCCGCTCCTCGGCGGCCTATCGCGTGCGCATCGCGCTCAATCTCAAGGGAATCGAGGTCGAGCACGTCCCGGTGCATCTGGTGCGCGGCGAGCAGAGGCGCGAAGATTTCCTTGAAAAAAATCCGCAAGGACTGGTCCCGGCGCTGGAGCTCGACGACGGGACCGTCCTCACCCAATCGCTGGCGATCATCGAATTTCTGGAAACGCTGCAACCCGAGCCACGCCTGATCCCGGCCGACCCCGTGCTGGCGGCGAAAGTCCGCGCCGTGGCGCTCACGGTCGCCTGCGAAATCCATCCGCTCAATGTTTTCCGCGTGCTCGAACATCTGAAATCCGAACTCCATCAAGGCGAGGAGGCGGTCGGCGCCTGGATTCACCATTGGATTCTGAAAGGCGGGCTCGAATCGATCGAACAGGAGATCGAGCCGGGCCCATTCTGCTTCGGCAAACAACCGACGCTCGCCGATGTCTGCCTCATCCCGCAGCTTTTCAATGCGCGGCGTTTCGCGACGCCTCTCGACCATCTGCCGAAAATCCTCGCCGTCGAGGCGGCCTGCGCCGAATCGCCGGCGTTCCGCGCCGCCCATCCCTCACAACAAAAGGACGCGGAACAGGCCTGAAAAGCGGTTCCGGCGGTCGCCCGCCCGCGCGGCGAATGCTATGGTCCCGCCATGGCCGATTTTCTCAAATTCGAGCGGGACGGGCCGGTCGTCCTTCTGACCATGGACGAGCCGCAGAGCCGCAATGCGCTGACCGGAAACAGCGCGGTGGAGGAATTCGTCGCGGCGGCGGCGCGCATCAATGCCGAGGACGGCGTGCGGGCGGTCGTCCTCACCGGCGCCGGGCCGGTCTTCAGTTCGGGCGGCAATGTCAAGGACATGCGCCGCTATGCGCAAGAAGCGATTCCGCCCGAACAGATCCGCGAGGAATATCGGCGCGGGATCCAGCGCCTGCCGCTCGCGCTCCATCATCTCGACGTTCCGACGATTGCCGCGGTCAATGGCCCGGCGATCGGGGCCGGCTGCGATCTCGCCTGCATGTGCGACATTCGCCTCGCCTCGAGCGCGGCGACATTCGCCGAAAGTTTCGTCAAAATCGGCATCATCCCCGGCGATGGCGGCGCCTGGCTGCTGCCGCGCGTCGTCGGCGCCGCCAAGGCGGCGGAAATGGCTTTTACCGGCGAGGCGATCGACGCCGCGGAGGCTTTGCGCTGCGGCCTGGTCAGCGCGGTCACGCCGCCGGACGAGCTGCTGCCGGCGGCCCTGGCGCTGGCGAAAAAAATCGCCGCCAATCCCGGGCCCGCTCTGCGCATGACCAAGAAACTTCTGCGTGAAGGCCAAAGCCAGTCGCTGGAAGGCCTGCTCGAACTCTCCGCCGCGTTTCAGGCCCTGGCGCATAAAACGCCGGAGCACGAGGAGGCGGTGCGGGCTTTTATCGAGAAACGCAAGCCGCGATTTGAGTGAGGCGATTTCGGACAGCCCAAGGGGAAGGCTGGTCGGGAATCGACCGAGGCCGTCCGCCGATTTTTTCGGACGGCGGAGCAATGATGCGCCGGTGCGCGTCGCCGGCAGCGGGACGCCAACGTCGGTCAACAATCTCTCATCCGCGGGCCATTGCAGATCGGATGAGGGGCCGCCCTCGGTTCCAGCAATCATCGGGACCAGAATACGGTTTTCGTGCGGGACGCGCCCCTGGCTGCATTGACGGCTTGCCGGAAACGCCTATTGCGACGCCTTGCGGCGCAGGCGGATCATCACATCGACCCGCGCGATCTCCCAGCCTTCCGGGGGCTCCGGCAGGCGGCTGAAATCGATCAGCTCCTTGGGCAGGTCGGTGAGCATATGGGTCTCGTCATCGACGACGAAATGCTGATGCTCGTTGAGATTGGTGTCGAAATAGGTCTTGGCGCCGTCCACCGTGACTTCCTTCAACAGGCCGGCGGAGGTGAACTGGTTGAGCGTGTTGTAAACGGTGGCGAGCGAGATCGGCGCGCGCGCGGCGATCGCTTCCTCGTAAAGGCGCTCGGCGGTGACATGGCGGTCGCCGCCGCCGAACAACAGCCAGCCGAGGCGCAGGCGCTGGCGTGTCGGCCGCAATCCGGCTTCGCTCAATTTGCGCCGCAGGTCGTGCAGGGGGCAGCCGTTCAGGCCGGCCCCGGCGGGGGTCGCCATATAGACCGCGCCGCCTTTCGCGCCGCGTTCAGCCGCGCGGCGGACGCGCGGCGCGCTTGCCCTTTTCTCCATCCGAATTTCCTTACTTCTTCCCACCCCGGCGAATTCTCGCGCTTTGGGGGAAAATTTGTTCTTGCCTTGCGAAACGGAAATTCCTCGCGGCCCAGAACCCGCGATCCGCCACGATATAGACTTTTGCGCGCGGGCCGGCAATAAGGTCGGCAGCAGGCTTGGCCGTCGCCGAAAATGCGGTTCTCCGCGTCTTTCGGCGTGGCGAGGGCTATGTTAGAAGGCGCGTTCAACATTCCGGCGACGAGGCGGGCCGGAAGGGTCAGTCAACCGGCGCCCCCTAAAGGGCCGAACGAGGGAAATGTCCCCTATGGGCGAAAGACGCTCGCAATTCGCGTATGAAGACCTTCTGGCTTGCGGTCGCGGCGAGCTGTTCGGCCCGGGCAACGCCCAGTTGCCCCTGCCGCCCATGCTGATGTTCGACCGCATCGTCGAGATCGTCGAGGAGGGCGGCGCCCACGGCAAGGGCCATGTGCGCGCCGAATTCGACATCAAGCCCGATCTCTGGTTCTTCGGCTGCCATTTCCTCGGCGATCCCGTCATGCCGGGCTGTCTCGGCCTCGACGCCCTGTGGCAACTCACCGGCTTCTTCCTTGGCTGGCTCGGACTGCCCGGAAGGGGCCGCGCGCTCGGCGTGGGCGAGGTGAAATTCGCCGACCAGGTGCTGCCGACGGTGAAGAAGGTGGTCTATGGCGTCGATTTCAGGCGCGTGATGAAGGGTAAGCTCAAGCTCGGCATCGCCGACGGATGGCTCGAAGCCGACGGCAAACGCATTTATGAAGTGAAGGACATGCGCGTCGGCCTGTTCCAGCCCGCCGGCGCCTGACGCCCCGGCTTCAGGACGCCGTCCACAAGGAGGACAACATGAGACGCGTCGTCGTCACCGGCATCGGCATTGTCTCCGCGATCGGCAATAACGCCGAGGAAGTCACGGCCTCGTTGCGCGCCGCACGATCGGGAATCGTGCGCGCCGAGAAATATGCCGAACTCGGCTTCCGCTGCCAGGTCCATGGCGCCCCGACGCTCGATCCGGAAAAGATCGTCGACCGCCGCGCCATGCGCTTCCACGCCACCGGCACCGCATGGAACCATGTCGCCATGGAACAGGCGATCGCCGATTCCGGGCTGGAGGCGGGCGACATTTCCAATCCGCGCACCGGCATCATCATGGGCTCGGGCGGCCCTTCGACCCGCACCATCGTCGAATTGGCCGACATCACCCGCACCAAGGGACCCAAGCGCGTCGGCCCCTTCGCCGTGCCCAAGGCGATGTCCTCGACCGCCTCGGCGACGCTCGCCACCTGGTTCAAGATCAAGGGCGCCAATTATTCGATCTCGTCGGCCTGCGCCACCTCGTCGCACTGCATCGGCAACGCCGCCGAAATGATCCAGTATGGCAAGCAGGACGTGATGTTCGCCGGCGGCTGCGAGGAGCTGGACTGGACGCTTTCGGTGCTGTTCGACGCCATGGGCGCCATGTCCTCGTCCTATAACGATACGCCGGCGACCGCCTCGCGCGCCTATGACGCCGACCGCGACGGCTTTGTCATCGCCGGCGGCGCGGGGGTCGTGGTGCTGGAGGAATATGAGCGGGCCAAGGCGCGCGGCGCGAAAATCTATGCCGAACTCGCCGGCTATGGCCTGACCTCCGACGGCCATGACATGGTCGCGCCCTCGGGCGAAGGCGCCGAACGCTGCATGCGCATGGCGCTCGAAACCTGCAAGGTTCCGATCGACTACATCAATCCGCACGCGACCTCGACCCCGGTCGGCGACCTCAAGGAAATCGAGGCGATCCGCAAGGTGTTCGGCGCCGACAAATGTCCGCCGATTTCGGCCACCAAGTCGCTGACCGGCCATTCGCTCGGCGCGGCGGGGGCGCAGGAGGCGATTTACAGCCTGTTGATGCAGCAGAACAATTTCATTTGCGAAAGCGCCAATATCGTCAATCTCGACCCGGCTTTCGCGGACATGAACATCCTGCGCCAGCGCAGGGACAATCAGCAGCTCGGAGCGGTTCTGTCCAACTCCTTCGGCTTCGGCGGCACCAACGCCACGCTGATCTTCAAACATATCGACGCCTGACCGAGAGTTCGTGCATGAATCTTTCCAGCAAGGGGCTGATGGCCGGCAAGCGCGGCCTCATCATGGGCGTCGCCAACGATCATTCGATCGCCTGGGGCATTGCGCAGGCGATTGCCGCGGAAGGCGCCGGTCTCGCCTTCACCTACCAGGGCGAGGCCCTCGGCAAGCGCGTCAAGCCTCTGGCCGAAAGCCTCGGCTCCCATCTCACTTTGCCCTGCGACGTCGAGGACCTGGCGAGCGTGGACGCGGTGTTCGCCGCGCTGGAACAGAGTTGGGGAACGCTCGATTTCGTCGTCCACGCCATCGGATTCTCGGACAAGAACGAGCTGAAGGGCCGCTACGTGGACGCGACCACCCGCGACAACTTCTCGCGCACCATGGTCATCTCGGCCTTTTCCTTCACCGAGATCGCCCAGCGAGCGCAAAAACTCATGCCGAACGGCGGCGCGCTTCTGACGCTCACTTATGGCGGCTCGACCCGCGTCATGCCCAATTACAATGTGATGGGCGTGGCCAAGGCGGCGCTGGAGGCCAGCGTGCGCTATCTCGCCGCCGATCTCGGCGCCCAGAACATCAGGGTCAACGCCATTTCCGCCGGGCCGATCCGGACGCTCGCCGGCGCCGGCATCGCCGACGCCCGCTTCATGTTCAATTTTCAGAAGGCCCACGCGCCCCTGCGCCGCACCGTGACCATCGAGGACGTCGGCGGCTCGGCGCTCTATCTGCTGTCCGATCTCGCGGCCGGCGTCACCGGCGAGATTCATTTCGTCGACGCGGGCTATAATATCATTTCGATGCCCCAGCCCGGCAGCCTGAAAGCCGAGACGGAATAGCGCTTGGAGCATTTTGTCTTCCTTATGCATCGGAAGAATGCTCTAGCTCATTGTTTCAACGCATATTCTTGTCCAAAAAGTCTGCAACTTTTTGGGAATATGCTCTAGCGGCTAGCAGCTTTTTAATCTCTTGCCTTCATGCTCCAGCGTCAGGACCCGGCGCTGGAGAGTTCTTTGACCGACGCAACGACGACTTTCGCCCCTCGGTCTCAGATCAGCGCCGAGGCCCAGCGGAGTCTTGTCCTCTGGCTCGCGATCCTGGGCGCGACTGTCTTTTCCTTCCTGATGGCCTATTCCAAGCTGGCGGCGGTGTGGAAGACCGGCGTTTTCTATGACACCGACGACGCCATGCGCATGGTCCAGGCCCGCGATTTCCTCGCCGGGCAGAGCTGGTGGGACCTCGTCGCGCACCGGCTCGACCCGCCGCAGGGCATGTTGTCGCACTGGTCGCGCATCGTCGACGCCATTCTTGCGCCGCTGGTCTACGCCTTCGGCCTGATCCTTCCGGCCGAGGCGGCCGAGCGCGCGGGGCGGATCGCCTTTCCGGCGCTGACCCTCATCGCTCTGTATCGCGCCGCCGCCTATGCCGGGCGCGCTTTCCTCGGCGAGGCCTACGAGGTGGCCGCGGTGGTCGCGGTCGCGCTGAGCGGCGTGGCGAACATCCAGTTCTCGCCCGGCCGCATCGACCATCACGGACTCCAGATCCTCGGGCTCGTCGTCGCCGTCGCGGCGCTGGCGGAAGCCCTCGATCCGGCGCGGGCGCGGCGCGCCGCTTTGGCCGGCGCGGGAATTGCCGTGACTGCGGGCGTCGGCCTCGAAAACCTGCCTTTCTTCATCGTCCTTTTCGCGGCGCCGCCCCTTGTCTTCATCGTCATGGGCGACGGCGCGAAACCTCTCCTCGTCGCCTTCGCGCGCGGTCTGGCGCTCTCGCTCGCCGCCGTCTTCGTCGCCACCATCCCGCCGTCGCGCTGGCTCGATCCGCGACCCGACGCCTTGTCGATCATCTATCTGACCGCCTTTCTCGCCACGTCCGCGGCCTTTCTCCTGCTGGCGCGCCTGCCCTTGAAACGTTGGCCTCTGGAGCGCTGGCCCGCGCGCCTCGCGGCGTGCCTTGCCGTCGGCGCCGCCGTCGTCGCCTTGACCCTGGTGCTGTTCCCTTCGGTCCTCAAGGGCCCCTATGCGGCGCTCTCGCCCGAACTGCGCGTGTTCTGGCTGGCGAAAGTGAACGAAATGAAGTCGTTCTTGGCTTTTTCGCAAGACAAGCCGGTGGCGCGCGCCGAATGGCTGACCACCTTCTTGTTTTCGCTGGGGGGCGTCGCCCTGAGCGCGAAGCTCGCAGCGGCGCGTGGCGATCACGTCAGCCTGAGCCGCTGGATCCTGCTCGGCGCCCTCCTTTTCGCGGGCGGCGCCGTCTCGGCCGCCCATATCCGCGCCCTCGGCTCGACCGCCCCGCTGATCGCCCTCGGCGCCCTCGGCCTCGTCGCTCCCTTGTGCGACAAGCTGATGAGCTGGAATCCCGCGTTCGGCGGCCCGCTGGCGCAGATGATCTCGGTCCTGGCCGTTTCGCGTTTCGGCGTGGCGATCGCGACGAGCCTGATCTGGGCGCCCGATCCGGCGAAGGCGGCGACGACGCCCGCTTCCGGCGCGGAAGCGACGACCGACAGCTGCCGGGCGCCCGAAGCTTTCCCGCCCCTGGCCCGCCTTCCCGCGGGACTGGTCATTTCGCAAATCGACGCCGGTCCGTTCCTGCTGGCGCATACCCCCCACGCCGTGCTCGCGGCGCCCTATCACCGCGACAATCATGGCAACCTGCTCGCGCTTCATATCCTGGCCGGGCCGCCGGAGCAGGCCGAGGCGCTGGCGCGGACCTCAGGCGCGCGCTGGCTTTTCCTCTGCGTCACCAAGGACCGCTTTTTCCAATCCTATGTGGAAAAGGCCCCGGATGGCCTGGCGGCGCAGATCGCCGCCCGCCACGCGCCAGCCTGGCTGAAACCCGTCCCGCTCAAGGGAACGCCCTATATCGCCTTCGAAATCCTGCCGGCGCCGAAGCGAAACTAGCCCGCGTTTCTCACACGGGGCCGACCTGCGTTGCGATTTCGACGAGTTCGAACGCTAGGAGGGCGGCGAAAAGCGTATGGCGTCATACGATTGAGCCGCCCGACCCAGCGGGCGGCCGTCGAAATGCAACCCGGAGGGCCAGCGGAAGGTGATGACAGTGTGCGTCGAACGGCTTGGCCGATGTGGCGCATCGGCTTGCGCCATTCTCCTACCCTGTCATCACCTTGCGCTGGCGCAGGACGACCCCGTGTGAGAAATGCGGGCTACGACCCGCCCTCCATAAGCGGAAATTAACGCCTGCGGTGGCACAAGCCCAGTATGTTTGTGGAGTCGTCACATGGACCGTATCGTTGAAACCCTGATCATCGGCGCCGGGCCGGCGGGATTGACGACCGCCTATCAGCTCGCCAAGGAGGGCCGTGAAGCCGTCGTCCTGGAAAAAGATCCGGTCTATGTCGGCGGCATCAGCCGGACGGTCAATTACAAGAACTTCCTGTTCGACATCGGCGGCCATCGTTTCTTCTCGAAATCGAAGGCGATCGTCGATCTCTGGCAGGAAATCCTGCCCGACGACTTCATCGAGCGCCCGCGCCTGTCGCGGATTTTCTACCAGAAGAAATTCTACGCCTATCCGCTGCGCGCCTTCGAGGCCTTGCGTAATCTGGGCGTTGCGGAAAGCGCGCTGTGCATGGCGTCTTTCGGCTTCGCCAAGCTCTTTCCGGTCCCCAATCCGAAAAGCTTCCATCAATGGGTGCGCAACCAGTTCGGCGAACGGCTGTTCTCGATCTTCTTCAAGACCTATACCGAAAAGGTCTGGGGCATGAGCTGCGACGAAATCTCGTCGGACTGGGCCGCCCAGCGCATCAAGGGCCTGAGCCTGGGCGCCGCGATCCTCGACGGGCTGCGCCGCTCGCTGGGCCTCAGCAAGGCCAGAAACAATGGCGACAACAGCGCCAAGACCCTGATCGAATCCTTCCAGTATCCCCGCAAGGGCCCCGGCATGATGTGGGAGGCCGCCGCCGCCAGGATCATGAAGAACGGCGGCGAGGTGCTGATGGGCCGCTCGGTCGAGAAGATCCATTACGACGAGGCGAGCAAGCTTTGGACGGTCGAGGCCTGGACCGCCGACAACCAGCGCGAGACTTTTCAGGCCCGCCATGTGGTGTCTTCGGCCCCCGTCCGCGAGTTGATCTCCAATCTGTCGCCGACGCCGATCAGCCTGCTCCACGCCCGCCAGTTGCGCTATCGCGACTTCCTGACCGTGGTCCTGATCGGCAAGTCGCGCCGCGAGCTGCCCGACAACTGGGTCTATATCCACGATCCGGCGGTCAAGGTCGGGCGCGTGCAGAATTTCCGCTCCTGGTCGCCGGAAATGATCCCGGACGGCGTCTCCACCTGCCTGGGGCTCGAATATTTCTGCTTCGAGGGCGACGGCCTGTGGACCGCCTCCGACGCCGAACTGATCGAACTGGCCAAGCGCGAGATCGGCCAGATCGGGCTGATGGACCCCCAGGACGTCGCCGACGCCTCCGTCGTGCGCCAGCCCAAGGCCTATCCGGTCTATGACGAGACCTATGCCGCCAATATCGAGACAATCCGCTCTGAGTTGCGCCTGCGCTACCCCAACCTCCATTTGGTCGGCCGCAACGGCATGCACAAATACAACAACCAGGACCATGCGATGATGACCGGCATGTTGACCGCGATGAACATCATCGCCGGCGAGATCGTGCATGACGTTTGGCGGGTCAACGAGGACGCCGAATATTGCGAGGCCGGCGTTTCCGGCGCTGAAGAAGCCCTGACCAGCGAGCGTCAGGTCCCGCGCAAGGCGGCGTAACGCCATCGGCGCACAAGAAAAAGCGGCCGGGGACGCGCCCCGGCCGCTTTCATTGGTTCAGGATTGGCGCTCAGGCCTGCGGCTGCTCGGCGTCGGCCTTGACGGCTTCGGCCCTGGCCTTGGCGTCGAGGTCCTCGCCGGTCTGCTGGTCCACCGCGCGCATCGACAGGCGGACCTTGCCGCGATCGTCGAAGCCGAGCAGCTTGACCTTGACCTTGTCGCCTTCCTTGACCACGTCGGTGGTCTTGGCGACGCGCTGGGTCGAGAGCTGCGAAATGTGGACGAGGCCGTCGCGGGCGCCGAAGAAATTCACGAAGGCGCCGAAATCGGTGGTCTTGACCACCGTGCCCTCGTAAATCAGGCCGATTTCCGGGTCGGAGGCGATCGACTTGATCCAGGCGATCGCGGCCTTGATCGAATTGCCGTCGCTCGACGCGATCTTCACCGAGCCGTCATCGTCGATATTGATCTTGGCGCCGGTCTTTTCGACGATCTCGCGGATCACCTTGCCGCCGGAGCCGATCACGTCGCGGATCTTGTCCACCGGGATCTTCATGGTCTCGATGCGCGGCGCGAATTCGCCGAGTTCGGCGCGGGCGTTGGCGATCGCCTTGGCCATTTCGACGAGGATATGCAGGCGGCCGTCCCTGGCCTGGGCCAGGGCGACTTTCATGATCTCCTCGGTGATGCCGGCGATCTTGATGTCCATCTGCAGCGATGTGACGCCATGCTCGGTGCCCGCCACCTTGAAGTCCATGTCGCCGAGATGGTCCTCGTCGCCGAGAATGTCGGTCAGAACGGCAAAGCGTTCGCCTTCGAGGATCAGGCCCATGGCGATGCCGGCGGTCGGCCGCTTGAGCGGCACGCCGGCGTCCATCAGCGCGAGCGAGGCGCCGCATACCGTCGCCATCGAGGACGAGCCGTTGGACTCGGTGATCTCGGAGACGACGCGGACCGTGTAGGGGAACTCGGCCGGGGCCGGCAGCATGGGATGGATGGCGCGCCAGGCGAGTTTTCCGTGCCCGACCTCGCGGCGGCCCGGCGAGCCGATGCGGCCGGTCTCGCCCACCGAATAGGGCGGGAAGTTGTAATGGAGCAGGAAGTTTTCCCGATAGGTCCCTTCCAGCGAATCGATGAACTGTTCGTCCTCGCCGGTGCCGAGCGTCGCCACCACCAGGGCCTGGGTCTCGCCGCGGGTGAAGATGGCCGAGCCATGAGTGCGCGGCAGAACGCCGACCTGCGCGCTGATCGGACGCACGGTTTTCAGGTCGCGGCCGTCGATGCGGACGCCGTCGTCGAGAATGTTCCAGCGCACGACCTTGGCCTGCAGATCGTGGAACACGTCGGCGACGAACTGCTTGTCGAACTTGGCTTCGCCGCCTTCGGGGAAGAGCGCGGCGTTGACCTTGTCCTTCACCGCGTCCACCGCCGCATAGCGCTGCTGCTTGGCGGTGATCTTGTAGGCGGCGCGCAGGTCGGCCTCGGCGACCGCGGCGATCGCCTTCTCGACTTCCGACTTGTCCTGCAGATTGATGTCGCGCGGCTCCTTGGCGGCGCGCTCGGCGAGGCGGATGATGGCCTCGATCACCGGCTGGAAACCGGCGTGGCCGGCCATGACCGCCGCGAGCATGGTCTCTTCCGAAAGCTCCTTGGCCTCGGATTCCACCATCAGAACCGCGTCGGCGGTGCCGGCGACGATGAGGTCGAGCTCGGAGGTCTTGGCCTCCTCGATCGTCGGATTCACCTTCAGCGCGCCGTTGATATAGGCGACGCGGGCGCCGCCGACCGGGCCCATGAAGGGCACGCCGGAAAGCGTGAGGGCGGCGGAGGTCGCGACCATCGCCAGGATGTCGGGGTCGTTTTCCATGTCATGGCTCAGAACCGTGACGATGACCTGGGTGTCGTTGTAATAGCCGTCCGGAAAGAGCGGGCGGATCGGGCGGTCGATCAGGCGCGAGATCAGGGTCTCGCGCTCGGACGGACGGCCCTCGCGCTTGAAATAGCCGCCCGGGATGCGGCCGGCGGCGAAAGCCTTTTCCTGATAGTTGACGGTGAGCGGAAAGAAGTCCTGGCCCGGCTTGGGCGTCTTGACGGAGACGATCGTGGCGAGCACCGTGGTCTCGCCGTAAGTGGCCAGAACCGCGCCATCGGCCTGGCGCGCGACGCGGCCGGTTTCAAGCACGAGCTTGCGCCCGCACCAGTCTATTTCTTCGCGATGAATCTCGAACATGCTTTCTTGTCTTTCATGGGTGGGACAGGCGCTCCACCATGAGCAAGACGGCGAGACGCCGCGAGAAAACGGCGTCTGACGATCCTGCCATGGCCCGAGCGCTTCGTCGGGTCGGAGGACGGCCCCTGCCGCCCTTCCCTTGTGCGCATGATTGCGCAAGCGAAAACGCGACCGGACAAGCCGGCCGCGCGAATTGTCCTAGCGGCGAATGCCGAGACGCTCGATCAGCGTCCTGTAGCGCGCTTCGTCGTTCTTCTTGAGATAATCGAGAAGCTGACGGCGCAGCGACACCAGCTTGAGCAGGCCGCGACGCGAGTGATTGTCCTTCACATGCGACTTGAAATGCCCGGTCAGATTGACGATGCGCTCGGTCAGAATGGCGACCTGCACTTCCGGCGAACCGGTGTCATTCGCTTTGGTGGCGTAGTCCTTGATGAGCGCGGATTTGCGCTCGGCCGTGATCGACATCGTGTGTCCTTCTCTTGTCGTTTCGACGAACAGGCGGGCCGCTCCGGGATGTCGTCCAGCGCGGTCACGACTCTTCGTTCGCGCCGAAAAATTCCGGCGCAAGCCCCTCTCTATACACATTTTTTCACAGAGGGCCAGCCCGGTTTTGGCGCGGCCTCATAGGCCGCCTCCCTCCCAGCCCTTGTCGGGCTTGACCGGCGCCAAGGAATATTTTCCCTCCCAGCCCTCGACGCCGCTGGGAAACCAGTGGACCTTGCCATAGCCGAGCAAGACCAGCCTTTTGGCGGCGTTCCAGCTTCCCCAGCAGCGCGGATGGCAGAAGGCGACGATCGGCCTCATCCTGTCGCCACCCGTCAACTGGGCGACCCGCGCCGCGAAACGGCGCTGGTAGGCCGGATTTCCGTCGCCGAAGCCGCCGCCCGCGAACCAGACCGCGCCGGGAATGGACATATGGACCGGCAGCCAGGGCATGTCGGGCGAGGCGCCCGGCGGTTTCGGCGGCGCTTCCGCGACGTCGATCAGCAGCGCGCCTTCGGATTTGAGCATCGCGACCTCCGCCGCGCCGACGACTTTCGCGCCGGCGAGAGTCGCCGGCGTTTCGCCATGCATCGGCCCCGTCCATAGGCCCGTCGGCTCCTTCGCCCCGGCAAGGGCGTGAGCCATGCCGAAGACAAGGACGGCCGCCGCCACGGAAAAAAAAATCGCGCGCATGTCAGTCGGTCACCCGCGGAATGTCGAAATCGCGGCGCCACCGGCTGTTCTGGCTGTCGGAGACCTCGACCGTCAGCCGCCCCGAGGATTGTGGAACGACACCGAAGGACAGGACAGGATTGGCGGCGAGCGAAATGCCCGAATCCATGTCGAATACGTCCTTGTCGCCGTCGCGCACCGTCACCTTGTCGATAAAGCGCGCCGGCGTATAGAGCCGGGTCAGCTGGTTCATCTGCATCCCGTTGAAATTGGGATGACGGATCATCAGCTTCGCCTCGACCGGCACGCCGGGCTGGACCGGGCCGGCGAATTTCAGCCGCATTTCGCCAATCCCTTTGAGGGCCTCCGCGTCGTTCTCGCCCATCGGCGCCGAACAGCCGCCCGAGGCTTTGACGAATTTCGTATCGGCGACCAACGAACCATCGCGCATTTCGGCTACCGCGTGGACATTGGTGTAATCGTTGACCCGGACGCGAAACTCCATTTCATGCGGATCGGCGGCCGGCCCGAAGACGATATGCGCGGCGACCGGCATGGGATTGTCGTCGATGATCAGCCACAGCGCCTTGACCTTGTCGGCGGGCGTCAGGGTCACTTTCATCGGGACAAGCGCCGCGTCCTCGGCGCGGCCGGGAGCCTCTATCGCCACCATGCCGTGCGACGGCGCGGCGGTCTTGCCGTGAAAGACGATCTTTTCGAGATCCTGCCAGCGGCTTTCGCGCGCCGCCGCGCTGTCGGCGTCCTCGGCAAGGGTCGGCGCGGTGGCGAAGCCGAGCGCGCACAGGCCAAAAAACGCTGTCGCAAATCGCGTTTCCATCGCTCCTCCTACTGCCACTCGAGTTCGGAATAGGCCTCGGCGACGTTTCTCTGGTTGTAGTCGTCGAACAGTTTCCATTTGTTGCGTTCGGACTGCCCGACATGGCGCATGGCGTGCTGGATCGAGCCGCCGCCGTCGATTTCCGCACGCACGCCGTCGCGCAAGGCGGTCAGATAAAGCAGGAGCGCCGCCGAGGTCGGGCCGAAATCGACGCTCGCCGGCCCGTGTCCCGGAACGGCCCTGCCGTGGTTCTGTTTTCGCATCGCCTCCAGTTGGGCGATCCAGCCGGGCAGACTGCCGTCGAGCGAGGGAATCCGGCCAACGAACAGCAGATCGGCGGGCAGGAACAGGCCGGTCGCCACATCGAGCATCGACAGGTCGGAGGTCGTATGCGCCGGTTTGTGGGCGGTCAGCGCGATCCGCCGCCCGCCGAGATCGATTTCGTCTTCCGCCGTCACCACCATGGTCGGGGGAACCAAGGGGCCGACATTGCTTTCGCCGAGCAAGCCGACCAGTCGCTTACGGTAAAAGTCGCCGCGCATCGCCAGCGCTTCCGGCAGGTTGCGGTGGCCGATGAAAACCGGCTTTTCGTCCAGGAACGCGCCGGCGCCGGAAAAATGGTCCGGATGGCCGTGGCTCAGCACGACATGGCTGATCGGCTTGCCGGTATTGTCCCGGATCATCCGGCGCAGCAGGCGCCCGTCGGCGAGGCTGCCGCCGCTGTCCGTCACCAGCACCGACTTTTCGCCGACAATGAAGCCGATATTGGCGATGCCGTCCAGATTGGCGGCGTCGGCCTCGGCGTCCACGCCGCGCCGGATGAAAACCGAAGGCGCGACCTCTACAAGCGCGAAATTTTCCGCGCGCGCGACCGCCGGCAGGCAGCACAGGCACAGGCCCGCGCCAAAGGCGCGGCGGGTCATGTCAAAAGTCTTTCCACGCGACACGGCTTGCCTCCGAACGGGAGGATGGGACGCGCCAGCGCGATTGACGACTTAATTTTAACTCAGAACGGCAGGTTGAACACGCGATTGGGCACGAATTCGCCGCGCTCGACCACGCCCGAGGCGATCACCACGCCCGAACACACGGCATAGGCCGCGCCTTCCACCGGCGCATCGCGGCCTCGAAGAATCACCGATTGGCCGCGCCGCGCGCGCGCCGCCATATTGCGGTCGAGCAGGATGCAAGGCAGTCCGGTGAGACCGGCTTCGACGCTGAGCAGGTCCTCGTGGGCCAGTTCCGGCGCTTCCATCAATTCTTCGAGCGAAACCGAATGTTGCTCGAAAAACGGACCGACCCGCGTGCGGCGCAAGGCCGTGACATGGCCGTGGCAGCCCAGCGCCCGGCCGAGATCGCGGCAAAGCGCGCGGACGTAAGTCCCCTTGCCGCATTCGGCCTCCAGCACCGCCTCGTCGCGCGCCGCGTCGATGAGACGCAAGGCGTGGATGGTCACCGGGCGGGGCTTGAGCTCCACCGTCTCGCCGTCGCGGGCGAGGTCATAGGCGCGCTCGCCATTGATTTTTATGGCCGAAAAGGCGGGCGGCTGTTGAAGAATCTCGCCGGTGAAGCGCGGCAGCAAAGCGGCGATCGCCCCAAAATCCGGGCGCGCGTCGCTGGTGACGACCGCCCGCCCCTCGGCGTCGTCGGTGTCGGTCTCGACGCCCCAGCGCACGGTGAAGCGATAGGCCTTTTCGCCGTCCTGAATGAAGGGCACGGTCTTGGTCGCCTCGCCGAAGGCGACCGGCAGCACGCCGGAGGCCAGCGGGTCGAGGGTGCCGGCGTGGCCGGCCTTCTTGGCGTTGAAAAGGCGTTTCAGCCTGGAAACCGCCTGGGTCGAGGTGAGCCCGACCGGCTTGTCGAGCACGACCCAGCCATTGACTTCGACACGCGTGGAGCGGGGCGCGTTCAATGGCCGTCCTCTTCATCCGTGGCGGGCGGCGCCAGATCCTGCGCCACCTTGGGCGAATGGAACAGCGCGTCGATCCTTTCGGCATTGGCGAAGGAATCGTCGACCTTGAAACGGATTTCCGGCGCAAATTTCAGATTGACCCGATGGGCCACTTCGCCGCGAAAAAACTTCTTGTGGCGGTCGAGAATGGCCACGATCTGCTCCTGCGCCTTGCCGCCGAGCGGCATGACATAGATGGTGGCGAGCTTGAGATCGGGGCTCATCTTCACCGATGGAACGGTGACGACCAGCCCGGCAAGTTCGGGATCGTTGATTTCGCCGCGCGACAGCAGTTGCGCCACGGCGTGGCGGATCAGTTCGGCCACGCGCAACATGCGCTGGCTGGGCTCGCCGCCCTTGTGATGAAGTCTGGACATTTCTGCCTCTTGAACGCGCAGCTACACGCAATGGGTTCGTTCGGCTTGTGGAGTAGCGCGCAACGCCCCGCGCCGACGGCGCGGGGCTAGGAGCGAACGCGACGCCGAGCTGATGCGAGGGGCGCCGAACGCAAAGCGTTCGGCAAAAAAATCAGAGACTCCGCTTGATCTCCTCGACGCGATAGCACTCGATGACGTCGCCCTGCCGCATGTCCTGGTAAGTCTCGAAGGCCATGCCGCATTCCATGCCGGCCGCGACTTCCTTGACTTCGTCCTTGAAGCGCTTGAGCGTGGACAGCTTGCCCTCGTGGACCACGACATTGTCGCGGATGAGGCGCACGTGCTGGCCGCGCTCGACCGTGCCGTCCGTGACCAGACAGCCGGCGACCTTGCCGATCTTGGAAATGGTGAAGACTTCGCGGATCTCCGCATTGCCCAGCATGGTCTCGCGCAGGGTCGGCGCCAGCAGGCCGGACATGGCCGCCTTCACGTCGTCCACGAGGTTGTAGATGATGTTGTAGTAGCGGATTTCGATGCCGAGCTTCTCCGCCGCCTCGCGCGCCTCCTTGTGGGCGCGGACGTTGAAGCCGATGACCGCCGCCTTGGAGGCTTCGGCCAAAGTGATGTCGGATTCGGTGATGCCGCCGACGCCGGCGTGAATAACCCGCGCGGCGACTTCCTCGTTGCCGAGCTTTTCCAGCGCCGCGATGATCGCTTCGACCGAGCCCTGCACGTCGCCCTTGACCACCAGCGGGAATTCCTTGCGGCCCGCCGTCTTGAGCTGGCTCATCATGTCGGCGAGCGAGGAGCGCGCGGAACCGCCGCGCACCGCCGCCTGCTCGCGCTTCTGGCGCTCGCGGTATTCGGTGATCTCGCGGGCGCGGGCCTCCAATTCGACCACCGCGACGCGGTCGCCCGCCTCCGGCGCGCCGTTGAAGCCGAGCACCTCGGCGGGGAAGGACGGGCCGGCGTGGACGCAATTGAGGCCCTTGTCGTCGATCAACGCGCGCACGCGGCCCCATTGCGAACCGGCGACCACGATATTGCCGACCGACAGCGTTCCGCGCTGGACCAGAACGGTCGCCACCGGGCCGCGGCCGCGGTCGAGCCGCGCCTCGATGACGGTGCCTTCCGCCGAGCGGCCGGGATTGGCCTTGAGGTCGAGCACTTCGGACTGGAGGGTGATGGCTTCGAGCAGCTTGTCGAGGTTGGTCCGCTGCTTGGCGGAGACTTCGACTTCGAGCGTCTCGCCGCCCATGCTCTCGACCTGCACCTCATATTGCAGCAGTTCGGTGCGCACGCGCTCGGGCCTGGCGTCCGGCTTGTCGACCTTGTTGATGGCGACGATGATCGGCACGCCCGCCGCCTTGGCGTGGCTGATCGCCTCGATGGTCTGCGGCATGACGCCGTCGTCGGCGGCGACCACCAGCACCACGATGTCGGTGACCTTGGCGCCGCGCGCGCGCATGGCGGTGAAGGCCGCGTGGCCGGGGGTGTCGATGAAGGTGATCCTGCCGCCGAGCGGGGACTCGACCTGATAGGCGCCGATATGCTGGGTGATGCCGCCGGCTTCGCCCGAAACGACATTGGCTTGGCGGATGGCGTCGAGCAGCGAGGTCTTGCCGTGGTCGACATGGCCCATGATGGTGACGACCGGCGGACGCGAGACCAATTGCTCCGCCATGTCCGGCGTGTCGAACAGGCCCTCTTCCACGTCGGATTCGGCGACGCGCTTGACGGTGTGGCCCAGCTCCTCGGCGATCAGTTCGGCGGTGTCGGCGTCGATCACGTCGGTGATCTTGTGCATCTGGCCCTGACGCATCAGCAGCTTGATGACGTCCACCGCGCGTTCCGACATGCGGTTGGCGAGTTCCTGGATGGTGATGGTCTCGGGCAGCACGACCTCGCGCGACAGGCGCTCCTTCTGCTCGACCACGCCCTTCATGCGCTGGGTGCGGCGGCGGAAGGCGGCGACGGAGCGCGTGCGCTCCTCGCCGTCGCTTGCGAGCGCGGTGGTCACGGTGAGACGGCCGCGCTGCTTCATCTCGCCGGTGCGCGTCGGCTTGACCGAGGGAACCACCAGTTTGGGCGCCGTCAACGGACGGCGCGGCGCCCCGGCGCCGGCGCGCGGCTCGGCCGCCGCGGGCGTGTGGGCGCCGGTCGGCGCGGCGGTCGAAGCCGCCGGCCCGGCGGGACGCGGCGTAGTGAAAAGGATCTGCTGCGGCTTGTTGCGCGATCCGCCAGTGGGGGCGAACGTCAGGCCGTGATCGAGCTCGCCTGTGGGCGCGGCGGCCGAGGGCAAGCGGCGGCGGGCCTCGTCCTCGGCCCTGCGCTTGGCCTCGGCCTCGCGCGCCAGACGATTTTCCTCTTCCTTCTTGCGCGCCTCGGCGGCGTCACGCTCGGAGCGGTCGCGGGCCTCGCGATCGGAGCGGGCGCGGGCGTCGGCCTCCTGGCGGCGCCGGTCCTCCTCCTCGCGCACCCGCGCTTCGGTGAGCGCACGGGCGCGGGCGTCGCGCTCGTCGTCGGTGAGGGTGCGCAGGACGACGCCGGTCTGGGGACGCGGCGCAGCCGACTTGGCCGTCGGACGGGCGGGCGCGCCGGTTTGCGCTGGCGCGGCCGGAGCGGCGGACGCCGGATTCGACGTGGAGGGCTTGGGTGGGGAAGGCGCCGGCGCAGCTACGGGCGCGGGACCCTTGGCCGGCTCGTGCGCGCGGCGCTTCACCTTCTCGACCACCACCGCCTTGGTGCGGCCATGGGAGAAGCTCTGGCGCACCACGCCCTGCTCCACCGGGCGCTTCAACGACAAGGTCTTGCTCGGCGTCACCGTCAAGGTCTTGTCGCCGCTATTGCTGGAATCATTCATATCGTTCATGCGTCCCAAGAAATTTCGCCCAGCGGCCGATCTCGTCCGGCCCCGTCTCGACCCGTCGCGCCAGAAGCTTCGCTGTCCTGCCCGAAAGCCTCGTTCGCTGTCAAATCCGCGCCCTTTTCGGGGCCACTCTTATCATCGTCGCCGCGATATAGCGCAAGTCGCCGTGCGGAGGCGAGAAAAACCTTCGCGGCAGGCCCCTGCTGAAGCGCGACGTGAACCACATTGCCGCGCCCGAGCGCGGAATCCATCTCGTCGATGGTCAGAATTTCGAACTCCGGCGGCGCCGGCATTTTCTGCGATCCTTGGCCGAAGCGGCGTCGCAGGGCCTGCCGCAGCTTGCGCTTGCCGTCGGGCGCGCCGTCGCGGGCGTGAACCAGGGCGGCGATCTTGCCGGAAGCGATCGCCGCCTCGACCTTGGCGAAGCCGGTCACAACCAGCCCCGCCTTGTTGGCCAGCGCAAGGCCTTGCGCGGCGTCGCGCGCCAGAAGGGTCTCGACCAGATCGGGCAGATCGGGCGACGCGACGGCCTTTTCGCGCAAACCGCGCGAAAAAAGCTGCTTCTTGACCGCTTGCGCCACCAGAGTCTTCGAAAGTCCGACCCAGACGCCACGTCCCGGCAATTTGCGCTTGAGGTCCGGGACCACGGCGTTTTCGGGCCCGAGAACGAAACGGATCAGTTTTTCAGGCGCGAGCGTTTCGCGGGTCACAATACAGGTGCGCTCCGGCCCCGCCCCAAGGGGGGCGGCCGGTTCGAGCCGATCCTGTCCCGTCTCCAACGCCAATGCCAACCTGCCTCTCGTCCATACCGCGCATTACGCGGCTCCATGCGGTTTCCGCAAGATTGCTTCGCAAGTCCCGCGGAAACGTCCTGGCGCGAAAATCCTAAAAATCGCGGGCGGATTTTCGCGCCAAAGGAATGCGCATTCCGCATGATCATGCGGAATGCGTATCGCCGCCTTCTTCCGCCGCGCCCTCTTCGCCTTCGGCGTGAGCGGCGAGATCGGCCTCGTCCACCCAGCCCATTTTGACGCGGGCGCGCATGACGATGTCCTCGGCCTCGTCGCGGCTCACGTCGAGGCCGTCGAAAAAGCCCGGCGTGCGCACGGTTTCGCCGTTCTTCTTCTCGGTCCAGCCGATGAGATCGTCGGTGGCGCAACCGGCGAGGTCCTCGATGGTCCTCACCTCGCTCTCGCCGAGCTTCACCATCATCGCGGTGGTGACGCCCTCGATTTCACGCAATTCGTCGGCGACGCCGAGCTCCTGGCGGCGCGCGTCCTGTTCGGCCTCGATCCGCGCCAGGTAATCGCGGGCGCGATTCTGGATTTCCGCCGCCGTGTCGGCGTCGAAGCCTTCGATCGCCTCGACTTCCGAAGCGTCGACATAGGCCAGCTCCTCGACGGAGCGGAAGCCTTCGGAGGCCAGCAGCTGGCCGACCACCTCATCGACGTCGAGCGCCTGCATGAAGGCCTGGGTGCGTTCGATGAATTCCTTCTGACGGCGTTCGGATTCCTCGGCCTCGGTCAGAATGTCGATGTCCCAGCCGGTGAGCTGCGAGGCGAGGCGCACATTCTGGCCGCGGCGGCCGATGGCCAGCGACAGCTGGTCGTCCGGCACCACCACCTCGATGCGCGAGGAATCCTCGTCGAGCACCACCTTGACCACTTCCGCCGGCTGAAGCGCGTTGACGATGAAGGTCGCGGCGTCGATCGACCAGGGAATGATGTCGATCTTCTCGCCCTGCAATTCGTTGACCACCGCCTGGACGCGCGAGCCACGCATGCCGACGCAGGCGCCGACCGGATCGATCGAGGAATCGCGCGAGGTGACCGCGATTTTCGCACGCGAACCCGGATCGCGCGCGACGGATTTCACCTCGATCACGCCGTCGTAGATTTCCGGCACTTCCTGCTGGAACAATTTGGCCATGAACTGCGGATGGGTGCGGGAGAGAAAAATCTGCGGCCCGCGCTGCTCGCGGCGCACGTCATAGACATAGGCGCGCACGCGGTCGCCGGGGCGGAACAATTCGCGGGGAATCATCTCGTCGCGGCGGATGATCGCCTCGGCGCGGCCGAGGTCGACGATCACATTGCCATATTCGACGCGCTTGACGACGCCGTTGATGATGTCGCCGATGCGGTCCCTGTATTCGTCATACTGGCGGTCGCGCTCGGCCTCGCGCACCTTCTGCACGATGACCTGCTTGGCCGACTGGGCGGCGATGCGGCCGAATTCGAGCGGCGGCAGCTTGTCGGCGATCCAGTCGCCCACCTCGGCGGCGGGATTGAGCTTGCGGGCGTCGGCGAGCGTAACCTGGGTGGCTTCGTTCTCGACCTGATCGACCACCAGCATGAGGCGCGAATAACGCGTCTCGCCGGTGCGAGGATCGATCTCGACGCGGATTTCCGTCTCCTGCCCGTAACGCGAACGCGCCGCCTTGGCCATCGCGTCCTCCATCGAGGCGAGCACGATCGAACGGTCGATCGACTTGTCGCGGGCGACGGCGTCGGCGATCTGCAAAAGCTCCAACCGGTTGGCGCTGACGGCCATGGGTGTTCTCCTGAACGATTATTTGTTGCCGGGACGGCCAGGCGCTGTCTTCTTGGCGCCGCCGCCTTTCTTGAATTCCGCCCGCACGCCGGCCGGCAATACGGGCCTCGCTTTTTGCGCCTTGGCCGGACCATGCCGGCGGACGGGCGCGGTTTCCTGTGACTTGTCGTCTTCGCCGCGCGCGAGCGCTTTTGCCGCGCGCAAAGATTCGCGAACCAGGGATTCGGTCAGCATTAGCTTGGCCTCGTCGAGATCGCGCATGGCGAGCTTCGGCGACTTCTCCTCGTCGGGACCGGCGTCGGTCCGCTCAAGGGTCACGACACAATCGCGGCCCTGGCCCTCGACGGCGCGGATCAGACCGCGAAAGCGCTTGCGTCCGCTCTGATGGGCGAAGGCCAGTTCGATTCTCGCCTCCTTGCCCAGGGCGCGCGAAAAATCCGAGGCGCGAACCAGCGGGCGGTCGAGGCCCGGCGAAGAGATTTCCAGCCGATAGGCCTGGCGGATCGGATCCTCGACATCGATCACCGGCGACAGGGCGTCGTGAATTTCCTCGCATTCGTCGATGGTCAGCGAGCCATCCGGCCGCTCGGCCATGATCTGGACGATGGCGCCCTGCCCGGTCGTGAATTTGACGCGCACCAGACGAAAGCCCATGGCATTGAGCACGCGCTCCGAAATCGCGGCGATCCGCGCGGCCACGCCGGTTTCCGCGACAAAACGCGGCTCATCAAGCGGAGCGTCCGCATTTTGGACCGGCGCGTCCAATGTCTCGTGAATTTCGGCTTCGGCGTGCGGCGTTGCGTTCAATTTCCGTCCGTTCGGTCGCGGGTAAAACAAAAAAGAGCGGGTCCCGCCAGGGCCCCACTCCCGTTCAAGCCCTCGCGGGCCATAACGAAGATGTTGACTGGCCGTTATATAATCGAAAGCCGGCTTCGGCGCAAGGATTTGCTTCGCGACTTATATTGTCTCCCAGCCGCAACACGGCGCGCAAAAAAAGCCGCCGCCCGCAATGGCGTTTGCCGGCGGCGGCCGTTCGCTCTAACCTGGCTGAAAAATGGACCATAATTTCATTTTTCGCTCCGGAAGCACGATGCGCGGCACATTGGCGGCGGTTTTTCTCGGTCTGGCGCTCGCCGCGACGCCGTTCGCCTGCGAAGCCAGGGTCGCGGTCACCATCGACCTTTCCTCGCAAACCATGACGGTGGATTCCTCGGAGGGCTCCTATTCCTGGCCGATTTCCTCGGCGCGCGCCGGCTATGTCACGCCGACCGGCCATTTTGGCGTCGAGGGCATGCAGCCCATGCATTATTCGAAAAAATACGACAATTCGCCGATGCCGCATTCGATCTTCTTCGACGGCGGCTTCGCCATTCACGGGACCTATGAAACGAGGTGGCTGGGCCATCCGGCCTCGCACGGATGCGTGCGCCTTTTGCCCGCCAACGCCGCCATTCTCTATCGGCTGGTGCAGGAGGAAGGCGCGAGCATCACGATTGTCGGCGAACCTCCGACTGCTCCGACGTGGGGCGACGCGGGGACGCGCGCGGCGCGCCGCCGTCATGGCGGGCGCGCCGGCGAAACCGACGAAAATCCGGTGATGCGGGTGTTTGGCGTGATCTTTTCGCGCTGAGCCTTTCCGCTCAATCTTCCTCGATCACGCCGGTCGGCAGACCGTCGAAACTCAGCGCGTTCTTGTCGCGCCAATAGGCGCGAATTCCCTCGTCGCCCTTGTTCTCAGCCCATTTGACCAAAGTCTCGCGCTGGCCGAGGAAATCCATCAACGGCACGCCATAGCCGCAGGAGGTGATGATCTCCTCCACATCCATGTCGATGATCTGCCTTTGGCCAGGCAAATCGGCGAAAAATTTCGCCAGCTCGCCGAAGCCGGGCCGCCCCAGGCCAATGGCCCGGCCTTTGCCGTAAAGCCGCAAAATGTGCGGCGGACCGGAAAAGGCGCAGAACATCAGCGTGATGCGGGTGCTGAGGCGAAGATGGGCGGCGGTTTCGTTGCCGCTGCCGGTGAGATTGAGAAAGGCGACGCGACGTGGCCCGAGGACGGCCAAAGTCCCGTCGAGGCCTTTTGGGCTGAGATTGACCCGTCCCCGCGGACCGGCGGTGGCGACGAAAAAGATTGGTTGTTCGGCGATGAAAGCGCGCAGGCGGTCGTCGATTTCGTCATGTCTTTTGGCCATGGCCTGCCCTCGATCCGGAGCCCGTCTCCCGCCTTTCCGCCGGCGGCGCGCCCGCAACCGGACCAGATTGAGC
Source organism: uncultured Pseudomonadota bacterium (assembly GCA_963703385.1). Taxonomy (GTDB): domain Bacteria; phylum Pseudomonadota; class Alphaproteobacteria; order Rhizobiales; family Beijerinckiaceae; genus Rhodoblastus. Next base: position 416,974 of record OY969816.1, on the reverse strand, counting down.
GACCCTGGCGCATATTGCCGAATAGTGGCTCCGGTTTTTCGCAAAAGCATAGGCGCAAAACAAAAAACGAGGGCGTGTTCGGTTATGGACGGGCGCCCGCAGCCTGTCGCCCGTTCGCCGCGGGGCGGAGAGCGACGACCGGCGCCTGTCGGCGTTTGGCGTTCGGCGCAAGGCCGGCGACGAACGCTGTCGCCACCCGCTGGTCCGGCTTGCAAAGAAAGGAAAAATGGAGCGGGCGAAGGGATTCGAACCCTCGACCCCAACCTTGGCAAGATCGAGAAAGCTCTACGCCGGAATATCCGAAATAACGATATAGCACGAAAATAATTGACTATTTGTCATTCTCCCGCGCCGAGCATAACCGTCTGGCACCCCTCCGTTTCGCCTCTTCTGCTGACAATTTGCTGACAATGGCCGCCTGGCTGTGTTATTGTCAGCAAGGTCGCCAACCGTCGATGGAGGAAGATCGCATGGCCAAACTCACCAAGCGGGCGCTCGAAGCCATGAAGGCCCCCGAGAAGGGAAAGCAGGCATTCTTGTGGGACAGTGAACTCCGGGGCTTTGGAGTCCGCATGCTCCCCTCCGGTCTTCAAACCTTCGTGTTGAATTACCGGAACGCGGCCAGCATGGAGCGGCGGATCAATCTCGGTCGCTTCGGCGTGATGACCGTTGAGCAGGCCCGTGATCAGGCCATGATCAAGCTCGGCGTGATCGCGGCCGGCGGTGATCCGGCCGAGGCCGAAGAGAAGCCCCATCAAAGGGCTACGGTGTCCGAACTGTGTGACTGGTATCTCGCTGAGGCCGAGGCGGGCCGTATCCTTGGGCGCCGCAATCGACCGATCAAGAAATCTACACTCGCCATGGACAAGAGCCGTATCGAAACGCACATCAAACCGCTCTTGGGCGACCGGCTCGCGCACACCTTGAAGGTGGTCGACATCGAAGGGATGCAGTCAGACATTGTCGCCGGCAAGACGGCCAGGCCGAGAGGCAACGGCCGCGGCGGCGCCACAACCGGCGGACCTGGCGTAGCATCCAGAGCGGTTGCGACTTTACAGAGCATCCTCGGTCATGCCGCCCGCCTCGACAAGATCGAGAGCCATCCTAGCCGTGGCGCTCGAAAGCTGGCCAGCAAGAAGAAAACGCGCCGCTTGAGCGAGGCAGAGATCAAGAAGCTAGGCGTCGCAATGCGGCACGCTGCGCGCAACGGGGAACACCCCGTCAGCCTGGCGATCGTCCGGTTTCTGCTAATGACCGGCTTTCGCATTTCCGAGGGCCAGGGCCTGCAACGTCCCTGGCTCCATGCCGATGCCGGCTACGTGAGCTTCCCGGACACCAAAGGGGACGCTCAGATTAGAGCGATCGGCCGAACTGCGGCAGCGCTCGCCGCCAACCAGCCCATTCGGAAGGATTGCCCTTACATCTTCCCGGCCGATTTCGGCGATGGGCACTTCACAGCAGCGAAAACCTGCCTGTCACGGCTTTGCGCGAGCGTGGGCATCGTTGGCGTCACGCCGCACACGCTGCGGCATACGTTCGGCAGCATCGCCGGAGACCTGGGCTTCTCCGAACTCACAATCCGTGCGCTCCTCGGCCATGCCGCTCAAAGCGTAACCCAAGGGTATGTCCACATTGACGAGGCGCTGAAGCTCGCCGTTACCCGCACTTGTGAAAAAATCACCTCCCTGCTGGATGAAGACAACCCATTGGACGTAAGCTTCAGGGACAAGTGGTTTTCCTTGAGTGAGGATCATCTCTCAGGGACAGCTGGCGCCGTGACCTAGCGGCTCCTTCTCCATCCCAGAGGCTCGACAACGGCGCCGCTGCGAGCCTGTCGCCGAATGGCGCGAGATCCTTGCTGTCATAGAGGACGACGCCGAAGGCGGCAAAGCGATCCCCGCATGCTTCAGCTAGCGCCTTGAGCTTTCGAAATCCCGGGCTTTGACCGTTGCGCCGGCCTTCACCTCGATGCCGACGATCATGCCGTCGTCGCGCCCAAGCACGATGTCCACCTCGCGCGCGTCCCGATCCAGCAAATGATGCGGCATCAGCCGAAGGTCTGAGGCGCTCATCAGCTTCAGCACTTCCGAAAACACGAAGCTCTCCAGGAGCGCGCCGAAGGCTCCGCGATCGGCTTTCACCCTATCGAAGGTGAGGGGTATGTCCACATCTACGAGGCGCTCAAACTCGCCGCGACCCAGACATGCGAGGAAATCGCCTCTTTGTTGGCCTCCGGCCGGGATGACGCCGCTACGGCCAGGAGAGAAGCCACATAATCCCGGGCCTCGTGACAAGACGCACTTGTTGACAACATAGCCTGAAAGCTATATACGCATGAGATGGGAAGTCGAGTTCCACGACGCCTTCGAGGAAGAGTTTCTGGCCTTTGAGCAGAGCGTCCAGGATGCGTTGCTCGCCGTCGCCAAGCTGCTGGCGGACTATGGTCCGCAGCTCGGTCGGCCGCACGCGGACACGCTCAAAGGTTCGAAGCACGCCAATATGAAGGAGTTGCGGTTCGAGGCGTCGGATGGCGAATGGCGTACGGCCTTCGCGTTCGACCCAGAGCGAAAGGCGATCCTGCTTGTGGCCGGCGACAAATCCGGTGGGAGCGAGAAACGCTTCTACAAGCAGATCATCGCCAAGGCGGATTTCAGGTTTTCCGCTCATGTGGAAAGACTGAAAGCCGCGAAGAAGGGAAAGTGAGATGGGCCGGAACCTGAACCAGATCATCGCCGAGCTTCCGCCTGAGCGGCAGGAGAGAATCGAGGCGCGCTATCAGGAGCTACGCCAGGAGGTTGAGGGCCTGCGCGAGTTGCGGCTGATCGCGGGTAAAGCCCAGGCCGACATTGCGACCGCGCTAAAGATCAAGCAGCCATCCGTATCCAAGATCGAGAAGCAGGCCGACATGTACCTCTCGACCCTGCGGAGCTACGTGGAAGCGATTGGCGGCGAATTGGAACTTGTGGTGACGCTGCCGCAACGTCCGACCATGCGGCTTCACCACCTCGGCGAAGTCCTCGGACACGCGCCGCCGCCCGCCACAGCCAAAACTCGGCCGCGCCGCCGTCTTGCGGCTTCCTCTTGATGCCGCTCCCGGCGATCCGGAACGCGAGCAGCGTGCCTGCCGGCGCCAACCCCCACTGTGAAGGCTATCCACCTTCGACAACTCAGCCCTGAGCGCCTCAAACGCATAGATCGAGAAGCACGATGCCGCGATCTTGAGGCGAGCGCCGCGTCCCAGTGTCGCCTTCAGGTCATCACCGAGAAGCAGTGAGGTGTTGTCGATGATCTTCATCTGCGCTCCCTCATGCCCACAGACTTGAAATTGGCGCGGCCGCCAGTCGGTCGCCGAAAGGCACGAGGTCAGTGCTATCGTAGAGCACCACGCCAAACGCGAAGCGGTCTCCGCAGGCCTCCGCCAACGCTCGCAGGCCGGAGAAGTCGCCGGATTTGACGGTTGCACTCGCCTTCACCTCTATGGCGGCGATCATGCCGTCATCGCGCTCCAGCACGATATCGACTTCGCGCGTGTCCCGGTCACGGAAGTGATGCGGCGTCAGGCGCAAATCTGACGCTGTCATCAGCTTCAACACCTCCGAGAACACGAAACTCTCAAGCAGCGCGCCAAACGTTCCACGATCCGCTTTGATCCGGTCGAAGGTCAGTCCGCGCGCGGTCGCCAGCAGCCCGGAATCCAGGAAATGCAGCTTGGGCGTCTTGACGATGCGTTTGAGCGCATTGGTGAACCACGGCTGCAAGGTTGCGATCAGGAATATCTGTTCGAGCAAACCGACATAGCGTTGGGCGGTTCTTTGGTTGACGTTTATGCCGCTCGCAAGCTGGGAATAGTTCACCAACTGCCCGGAATGCTCAGCAAGAAGCCGCACGAATTTCGGGAGCTCGGTCAGCTTCTCAATCTCGGCGATGTCGCGCAGATCTCGGGTCAGGATCGAGGTGAGATAGGACCGCGCCCAGTCCTGCCGACGCCGTTCGCTGTCACGGCCAATGGCCTCGGGAAAACCGCCGCGCAGAACGGCATGGACCAATTCATCGCCGACGATGGCGTCTCTCTGGCTCTGCAACCGCCCCTCGAACAAGCGCTCCAGAAAGGTCGGCGCCCGGTTCTCGATTTCCGCCCGTGCCAACGGCAGCATTCGTATCGTTTCCATCCGGCCGGCGAGACTGTCGGCGACGCGCGGCAAGGTGAGCACATTGGCGGAGCCCGTGAGCAGGAAACGGCCGGGACGATAATCTTCGTCGACTGACTTCTTGATCGCCAGCAGGAGATCGGGGGCGCGCTGGATCTCGTCGATAATCGCGCGATCCAGCCCTCGGATGAAGCCCACAGGGTCAGATTGCGCGGCCTCAAGGACGGTTTGGTCATCGAGCGTGCTGTAGGTTCGATTCGCGTCGCCCATCTTCCTCACCAGCGTTGTCTTGCCGGCCCGGCGCGGCCCCACGATCAGGACGACCGGAGTGTCGCTAAGGGCCTCCTCCGCCCGCCTCTCAACGAATCGCTCGTACATGCCATCTCCGGTTCCCGGCAGATTTGCACTATCTATCTCGGCAGATTTGCAGTCAATGGTTCGCTGATTTGCATGCCAGGTATTTCCGCCAGAGATTCGGGGAAAGCCTTCCCCTGCGGCCGAGCCTAAGTCTCGACCGACCCCTTCTGCGGGGAGCCCCCGCAACGCCCCCGTTAGAGGTAGAGTGCGGAGCGGATTTCACTGACGGGTGGAGTGCCGAGAGAGAGGCTTTCGGCGCCTGTCATGGAGATTTCCCAATGAACATGCAGGTTCTCGACGCCCGCCGCGACATGAGCCGCGGCTACAAGGTGGATGTCACGCGCGGCGAGCGCGTCGGCCGGGTGTCATCCGAATGGTTCTCGCGGCCCGATGACGAGCGGTTTCTCTCGCTCGGCGAACTGGCCCGCTCGGTGCGCGATCGGGCCGAGCGCAGCCGGACCCGCGTGGTGGAAACCGCGCTGATTCATGTCGAGGCGAACCGGAACGATCCCGAGCGGCTGTCGCTGATTCTTCCTGGCGCCGAGGCGTCCGTGGCCCCGACCCACTGGAGTTTCGGCCAGTTGGCGGCCCAGGTCGGGGCGCCCGCCGCCTATCTGCGCCAGCTTCCGGCCGCGCTCGCCGGCATCAATCTGCAATACGGCCTGACCTCCAACCGCGCCGAGCAGATCAAGACGCTTGAGACCGACAACGGTCGTGTCGAGCTTCGGGCTGTGACGGGCGTCGATTACGGCAGGATAAATGATTTCGAACTGGTCGAGGCCGTCCAGCGCATCGCCGGCAACGGCACGGGCGACACGCGCTGGAAGGTGCCAGGCGTGCTCGACTGGTCAACGGGCATCTACAATCCGCGCGTCGACATCACCAAGGACACGACGACGCTCTATGCCAGTGACCGCGACGTGTTCCTGTTTTTGGTCGATGACCTCAACCCCATTGAGGCTGGGCGCCTGCCTGACGGCTCGCCTGACCTGTTCTTTCGCGGTTTCTATGCCTGGAACTCGGAGGTCGGCGCCAAGACGCTCGGCATGGCGAGCTTTTATCTGCGCGCCGTGTGCCAGAATCGAAACCTATGGGGCGTCGAGGATTTCGAGGAGATCAGCATCCGGCACAGCAAATATGCCGCATCGCGCTTCGCCCACGAGGCGGCCCCGGCGTTGCTCAATTTCGCCAATTCGTCGCCCATGCCGTTCATCAACGGCATCAAGGCGGCGCGCGAGCGGATCGTGGCCCGCACCGACGAAGAGCGTACTGACTTCCTGCGCCGGCGCGGCTTTTCCAAGGCGGAGACGGGCAAGATCATCGACGCGGCGCTCGCCGAGGAAGGTCGGCCACCCGAGAGCATCTTCGATTTCGTGCAGGGCATCACGGCGGTCGCGCGCGACAAGCCGCACCAGGACGCCCGCCTCGATATGGAGGGCAAGGCCAAGAAACTGCTCGACCGCGCCGCATGAATTCCGCAAAGCCGGAGATGCGGTTTTCCGTGTCTCCGGCTTTGCGCTTGCCCGTCCCCACCCGCGCGCCCTTGCATCAATCCAATCGAGTTATTATAATATATATTATAACCTGTGGAGGCGAAGATGAAATTGACTGTGCGGCCAATCGGAGGTTCAGCAGGTGTGATCTTGCCAAAAGAAGTTCTGGCCCGCCTCAAGGTGGACGCAGGCGACGCAGTATTCCTGACGGAGACCCCGGACGGCTACGCACTTTCGCCCTACGATCCAGAATTTGAAAAAGACATGGAATTGGCGCGAGAGTTCATGAAGGAGCGCAGAAACGTTCTTCGCGAATTGGCCAAGTGATCCAGTTCGTCGATGTTAAGCGCGCGCTGGCAATCCATGATTTGCAAATTGCAGAGCATGGTGGGTCGCCAGGGGTACGAGACATGAATTTATTGGAGTCGGCTCTCGCCCGGCCTGTTAACATTGCGGCTTACGAAGGCTCCGACGATCTCTCCCAACTCGGAGCCGCTTATCTGTTCGGGATAACCAAAAACCACCCATTCATCGACGGGAACAAGAGGACCGCGCTTTCCGTTCTCGGTCTTTTCCTCGCCATGAACAGATACAAAATTGTCGCGACGGACGAAGCGCTCTTTCACGTCGTTCTGCGCGTTGCTGATGGCAGCTTGAGCGAACAGGATTTCGCGCGTTGGCTCTCGGAAAACCAATCCTTCCGTTAGCTCAAGAAAAAGCTCGCCGAACCACACTTTCAGTGCTCAGCGGCCGAGCGATTTAGGCGCTGCGGCGCAAAACCCGGTTCGCCATTTTGTTTTCGTCGCGCTGCCCCACTCAGAGGAAGAGGACGGCGCTTCGCTTCGTGACGGATTTCGGGTCGAGGGAGAGTCTCTCGGCGTCCGTCGCGGAGTAAAGACCATGGCGTCTGCCATCCAGAAGATCACCCTATCGTCGTCGCGCGACATTCCCTTCAACAAGCTGGTGCTCGCCCAGGCCAATGTCCGGCGCGTCAAGTCCGGCGTGTCGGTCGAAGAACTCGCCGAATCCATCGCCCGGCGCGGCCTCATCCAGTCGCTGCACGTCCGCCCCGTCCTCGACGCCGAGGGCAAGGAGACCGGCATGTTCGAGGTGCCCGCCGGCGGGCGCCGCTATCGCGCGCTCGAACTGCTGGCCAAGCAAAAGCGCTTGGCCAAAACCGCGCCGGTCCCCTGCGTCGTCGGCGACGCGGCGAGCGGCATCCTGATCGACGAAATCTCGCTGGTCGAAAACATCGACCGCGCGCCGCTGCATCCGCTCGACCAGTTTCGGGCGTTTCAGGCCATGTGCGACAAGGGCATGACCGAGGAAGCGATCGCCGCCGCCTTCTTCGTCGGCGTCAACGTGGTCAAGCAGCGCCTGCGCCTCGCGTCGGTTTCGCCCAAGCTGCTCGATATCTATGCCGACGACGGCATGACGCTGGAAATGCTGATGGCCTTCACCGTCTCGCCAGACCACGCCCGGCAGGAACAGGTCTGGGAGACGATCCGAGCCGGTTGGCAGAAGGAGCCGTGGCAGATCCGGCGAATGCTGACCGAGACCACCGTGCGCGCCTCCGACAAGCGCGCCGTCTTCGTCGGCCTCGACGCCTATGAGGCGGCCGGCGGCGTCGTGCTGCGCGACCTCTTCCAGTCCGACGACGGCGGATGGCTCCAGGATATCAGCCTGCTCGACCGCCTCGTCGCCGAGAAGCTGAGGGCGTGTGCCGACGAGATCGCCACCGAGGGCTGGAAATGGGTCGAAGCCGGCCTCAGTATTCCCTACGGCGTCTCCCAGGGCCTGCGGAAAATTTCCGGCACGCCGCTCGCCATGACCGAGGCGGAACAGGCGACGCGCGACGCCTTGCAGGCGGAATATAACCGCCTCTCCGAAGAATATGAGAGCGTCGAGGAACTGCCGGATGAGATCGATCAGCGCTTCGGCGAGATCGAGGCGGCGATGGAAGCCCTCGACAACCGGCCCGTAAGCTACGACAGGGAAGAGATCGCCATCGCGGGCGTCTTCGTCACCATCGACGCCAACGGCAAGCTGATCGCCGATCGCGGCTATGTCCGCCCAGAGGACGAACGACCGATCGAGCCGGAAGGCGGCGACACGCGTGAGATCGTGGAGGATGGGACCGGCGAATCGACGCCGCCCGCCACCCAGCACGCCGTCGTCACCATCGGCGGCCAGCCCACCCCGGCGGCGGAGGAAGACGAGGAGGATGGCGTCAAGCCGCTGCCTGAACGCCTCGTCACCGAGTTGACGGCGCATCGCACGCTTGCCCTGCGCGACGCCGTGGCCGGCCATCCGCATGTCGCCATGACGGCGCTCCTGCACAAACTGGTGTCGGATGCGTTCCTGCACCGCCCGGCGACGGGCGCGCTGGAGGCCAATGTTCGGCAGGTCCATTTTCCCGCCCAGGCCCAGGAATTGAAAGACAGCCCGTCGGCGCAATCCGTCACCGATCGGCATGAACGCTGGGGCGACCATGTTCCGGCCGATGACGAGGCTTTGTGGGATTGGCTTGTGGCGCTCGACGACGACAATCGCATGGAATTGCTCGCCCATTGCGTCAGCTATGGCGTCAACGCGCTTTATGAGCGGCCCAATCCCTACGGCGGTTCCGGCGTCAGCGAGCACGGGCTGAAAGTCCGCCTTGCGCAGGCGGACCGTCTCGCGCGGGCGACCGGCCTCGACATGGCGCAGGCGGGATGGCGGCCGACGGTCGGCAATTATCTCGGCCGCATCACCAAGGCCAATATCATCGAAGCCGTCCGCGAGGGCGCCGGGGAACGGGCCGCGCAGCTCATCGGCCATATGAAGAAGGGCGACATGGCCAAGGAAGCCGAACGGCTGCTGGCCGACACCGGCTGGTTGCCGGAGCCGCTGCGCCTCGCTGGCTCCGATGGCGACACGATTGCCGAACTCGCCGACCAGGATCGCGCCGATGAGGCTCTGCCCGCCTTCCTCACCGGGGAGGACGAGGAAGAAAACCCCGCCGACATTGATGAGGACGAAGAATCCATGATCGCCGCCGAGTGATCGTCCCAGCGGGGAGCGGCGCAAACCACTCTCTGCTGACTTCGCCATCCATTCCCCAACCTGCCCGGCCCAGTTTTTCGAGTCTGCGCGGCTATGCCGCGCGGGCCGGGCTTTTTCGTTTCAGGAGCCTGACATGGCCGACTATTTCACCCACTTTTCGTGCCTGCTCGATGTCGGCACGCCCGAGAACGCCGCCCGCGCGCTCGATCTTTACAACGCGCTGTCCGCGGAAGGCGCCTCGGAGGAACCGCCCTCCGAAGGGTTTCTGCTGTCGATCCAGCCCGAGCACGGCGGTACGAACCTCTGGATGCGCGATGACGTCACCGGCGATCCAGAACGGCTGATCCAGTTCGTCAAACGCTGCGCAGCCGAGTTTGGCCTCACAGGCCGATGGGGATTCCAGTACGCCAACACCTGCTCGAAGCCGCGGCTCGACGGATTCGGCGGCGGCGCGCATGTGCTCGATCTCGCCACCGGCGAGACCTTGGACTGGATCTACACCGATGGCTGGCTCGCCGAGACGATTTCCAACGAGGGAGACCGGATATGACTATCCCCTCCGTCGCCCGGACGAATTTCCAGACGCTGCTGCGCGCAGCGGGCGACGGAAATCTCGCCCTGATGGAATGCCTCGACGCCGTAACGGGCAGCCCCCGATACGTCATTTGCGCCGTGGGACAGGACAACGGCGATTACGTCTTCACGCCCTTCGGTCATCTGGCTGACGGCAATCCCTATGACGCTTACCTCCCGCCAAATCCCGACGACCCCAAAGGCTTCATTCGCCCCGATGCGCAGGGAGATGCGCCATGATGGAAATGGAGACCATCTTCGCAGCGGACCGCGAACATCCGCCGCACGAACGAACGCTGCCATGGCCAGAAACCCGAAATGGCATGACCGTCATCGTTGAACCCAAGCCCCATTGGGCCAGTGACATGCGGGCCTTCCGGCCCGATGTCCGAGAATATTGCGCCTATGCCGATTGGGTCGAGCACGGCGCCTGTGCGAGATTCTTCGGCCACATCGCGATCTGCGGCGATGATCTGATGCGCAAAGCGCGCGCGCTCACCGCTTGCGAGATCGCCGAAGGACAGCGGAAGTAAACCCTGAAGAGCGCCCACCTCACGGTCGGGCGCTTTTTTCATGTCCGGCTTTTCAGAGGAAGAGGTCCGCCGGAACGGGATGAGTCCGGGCGGCCGAGAGAGCGTCGCGCGGGCTTGTCCTGTCCCGCCCTCCTTGAGGCTTCATTCCATGAACATCCTGTCTTCCGTGGCCGCCGCGCCGGCCGCGTCGCTTTCGCTCACCTCGTCGTCGGCCATTATTGCTGCTGCGGAATTGCTGCTTCCGCATCTCGAACGCGGAGAACGGATCGACGCCGCCCTCCTGCGCCGCGCCATGGAAACCGCTCATCGCGCCTCCGACGCCGCCGGCGCCTGGGACTGGAAGGCCGCCTACGAGGCGTGCGAGGTCGCGACCGTCCTCTTCTTGCGCAAATACGGAAAGGCGCTGTTCCGCAAAGCCGCGTCTCCGGCTGCGCGGCTTTCCGTGCTCACCCGGATCGTCGGGTTGTTGCCGACGCACACGCGCCGCTCCGAGGAGAGTCAGGCGCTCCAGCAATTCTCGACGCCGCTGCCGCTGGGCCTCGCCGCGCTGACGGCGGCGGCGATCACGCCGACGGATCGCGTGCTGGAGCCCTCGGCTGGAACCGGCTTGCTCGCCATCCTCGCGGCGACGGCCGGCGGCTCGCTCTTCCTCAACGAACTGGCCGAGATCCGCGCCGATCTGCTGACCTCGCTCTTCCCGGCCATTTCCGTCACCCGCTTTGACGCCGCGCAGATCGACGATCATCTCGACGCCTCCGCCGTGCCCACGGTCGTGCTGATGAACCCGCCATTCTCGGCACTGGCGCATGTCGCGGGCCGTGCGCAGGATGCCGGTTTCCGGCATGTCGCCTCGGCGCTGAACCGTCTCGCGCCCGGCGGCAGGCTGGTTGCGATCACCGGCGCCAATGTCGGCCCGGACATGCCGGACTGGCGCGACGCCTTTGTCCGCTTGCAGGAGCGCGGACGCGTCGTGTTCACCGCCGCGATCGCCGGCGCGGTCTATGCCAGGCACGGTACGACCTTCCCGACGCGGCTGACCGTCATCGACAAGCTGCCCGCCGACAATCCGACCCTGTTCCCGATTTCGCCAGGCATGGCGCCCGATGTCGCCACGCTGCTCGACTGGATCGCTGCGCATGTGCCGCCGCGCCTTCCTGTCACGCTGCCCGCTGTGGCGGCGTCGATCTCCGCGCCACCGAAAACCGTGCGCGGCACTCTCTCGCGCGCAGCCGCCGCACGCCCGACCGCGCTTTCCTCCATCGACCCGGAGGGCGTTGAACTCGCCTACGACACCGTGGACTGGACGCCGCCCGAGGGCGCGCGCCTGACCGAGGCGATCTATGAGGAATACGGATTGCAGTCGATCCGTATTCCCGGCTCTCAGGCACACCCCACCAGGCTGGTGCAATCCGCCGCGATGGCGAGCATCGCGCCACCGAAGCCCAGCTATCGGCCGATGCTACCGGAGAACATCCGGGCGCTGCTCTCGGACGCCCAATTGGAGACAGTGATCTATGCCGGCGAGGCGCATGGCGCGCATCTCGCCGGATCTTGGATCGTCGATGCGACCTGGGACAGCGTGAGCGCCGCTCCGGCCGACGCCGCAAACGCCGTGCGCTTTCGCCGCGGCTTCATGCTCGGCGACGGCACCGGCGCCGGCAAGGGTCGCCAGTCCGCCGGCGTCATTCTCGACAACTGGCTTCAGGGACGCCGCAAGGCGGTGTGGATCAGCAAATCCGACAAGCTGATCGAGGATGCGCAGCGCGACTGGTCGGCGCTCGCCATGGAGCGCCTGCTGGTCACGCCATTGTCGCGCTTCCCGCAAGGCAAGCCGATCACGCTGTCGGAAGGCGTCCTATTTGCGACCTACGCCACGCTACGGTCCGACGACCGTGGAGAAAAGGTTTCGCGCGTGCGCCAGATCGTCGATTGGTTGGGCGCCGACTTCGACGGCGTGATCATTTTCGACGAAAGCCATGCCATGCAGAACGCCGGCGGCGGCAAGAGCGAACGCGGCGACGTCGCCCCCTCGCAACAGGGGCGCGCCGGGCTTCGCTTGCAACATGCGCTACCGGACGCCCGCGTCGTCTATGTGTCGGCGACCGGCGCAACCACGGTCCACAATCTCGCCTATGCCCAAAGGCTTGGCCTGTGGGGCGGCGAGGATTTTCCCTTCGCCACCCGCGCCGAATTCGTCGACCGCCATCGAGGACGGCGGCGTCGCGGCGATGGAGGTGCTGGCGCGCGATCTTCGCTCGCTCGGCCTCTACACCTCGCGCTCGCTCTCTTATGATGGCGTGGAATACGAACTGGTCGAGCACGCACTCACCGACGAACAGCGCCGCATCTATGACGCATATGCGGGCGCCTTCGGCATCATCCACAACCACCTCGCCGCAGCGATGGAAGCCGCCAACATCACCGGCAGCCCTGATCGTGGTGGCGGCACGCTGAACCGGCAGGCCAAGGCCGCCGCCCGCTCGGCGTTCGAGTTCGACCAAGCAGCGTTTCTTCGGCCATCTGCTCACCAGTATGAAGGCGGCAACCCTGATCCGCTCGATCAGCCGCGATCTGGAGGAAGGTCACGCCGCTGTCGTTCAGATCGTCTCGACCGGCGAAGCGCTCATGGAGCGCCGCCTCGCCGAGATCCCGACCGAGGAGTGGAACGATCTTTCCATTGACCTCTCTCCGCGTGAATTTGTTTTATCGTACCTTCAACATTCCTTCCCGGTGCAGCTCTATGAGCCGTTTACCGACAGCGAGGGCAATCTCTCATCCCGGCCCGTCTTTCGCGACGGCCAGCGGGTCGAATGCCGGGAAGCCGTCGCCCGCCGTGATGAATTGATCGAGCGGCTCGCGTCGCTGCCGCCCGTTCCCGGCGCGCTGGACCAGATCGTGCAACGCTTCGGCACGGATATGGTGGCTGAGGTGACGGGTCGCTCCCGCCGCATCGTGCGCAAGGCGAGCGCGGGCGGTATGGGCGACCGCCTCGCCGTCGAGAATCGCGCGCCGTCCGCGAACCTCGCCGAGACCGCCGCCTTCATGGATGACGTGAAACGCATCCTCGTGTTCTCCGACGCCGGCGGCACCGGGCGAAGCTATCACGCGGACCTGTCGGCGAAGAACCAGCGTCTGCGCGTTCATTACCTGCTCGAACCGGGCTGGAAGGCCGACGCCGCCATTCAGGGCCTGGGGCGCACCAACCGCACCAATCAGGCGCAGCCGCCGCTGTTCCGGCCGATCGCCACCGACGTGAAGGCGGAAAAACGCTTCCTTTCGACCATCGCCCGACGGCTCGACACCCTCGGCGCCATCACGCGCGGGCAGCGCCAGACCGGCGGCCAGGGTCTGTTCCGCCCCGAGGATAATCTCGAAAGTCCTTATGCCCGCGATGCCCTGCGCCAGCTTTATCTCCTGATCGTCCGCGGCAAGATCGAGGGCTGCTCGCTCGAACGCTTCGAGACCGCCGCCGGCCTGAAGCTGATGGATGCGAACGGCGTCAAGGACGAACTGCCGCCGATCACGACGTTCCTCAACCGCCTGCTGGCGCTCACCATCGAGCTTCAGGGCATCCTCTTCACCGCCTTCGAGCAATTGCTCGACGCCAAGGTGCAGGGCGCGATCGCCAGCGGCGTCTATGACATCGGACTGGAAACGCTCACGGCCGAGAGCTTTGTCGTCACCGACCGAAAGACCATTTACACCCACCCGGCGACGGGCGCGGAAGCCCGTTTGCTGACCATTGCCGAAAAGCGCCGCAACCGGCCGATCACGCTCGATGACGCGCTTGCCTGGCTCGCCGATGGTCAGGGCAAGCTGCTGGTCAACGCCAAATCGGGCCGTGCCGCCGTTCAGGTTCCCGCGCCATCCATTATGCTCGACGACGGCGAAATCGAACGCCGCGTTCGGCTGATCCGGCCGATGGAGCACCATCACGCCTCGTTCAAAACGATGGCCGACAGCCATTGGGAGGAAGCCGACCCCAAAACCTTCTCGCTCGCCTGGACGCGCGAACTGGATGACGTGCCGCCCTTCACCGAAAGCACGCTGCACATCGTCAGCGGGTTGCTCCTGCCGGTGTGGAAACGCCTGCCGAACGAATCGACGCGCGTCTATCGGCTTCAGACCGATGACGGCGAGCGGATCATCGGACGGCGCGTGTCGCCGGCATGGGCGGCGAACGCCGCATCGACCACCGGGACGGCGCAGCTGTCAGCCGAGGATGCTCATGCCGCGCTGATCGACGGGCGGACCATCCTCGATCTTGCCGAAGGACTCCAGCTTCGCCGCGTCCGCGTCATGGGCGCCAATCGCATCGAACTCTCCGGCTTCACCGAGGCGATACGCGAGCGGCTTCGCGCTTACGGCCTCTTCACCGAGATCATTTCGTGGAAGCTGCGCTTCTTTGTCCCAGTGGACGCCAACGGCCCGACCGTCCTCGGCAAGCTGCTCGACACCTACAGGATCGCGCGCATCTCGGATCGGGAGGCAGCGTGATGGCGCGTCTCGACGCTTCCGATCTGGCGCAGCGTCTTGGCCGACAGGCCGAGGCCGTGTGCCGCCGTTATCTCTACGCCGGCCGCCGCCATGGAAATTATTGGCAAGTCGGCGATGTGCGCAACACGCCGGGCCGCTCGATGTTCGTGCGGCTCAAGGATTCGCCCAAAGGCCCTGCCGGCAAGTGGCAGGACGCCGCGACGTCCGAGCGTGGCGACCTGCTCGACGTGATCCGCGAATCTCTCGGCCTCATCGACTTCGCCGAGGTCGCGGAGGAAGCAAGGCGTTTTCTCAGTTTGCCGCATCCCGAATCGGAGCGCCCGAATAAGCATGCCAGTACGCCAGCGCAATCGGGTTCATCTGAAGCGGCGCGGCGGCTGTTCGCCATGTCGCGGCCGATCGGCGGCACCCTCGCAGAAAAGTATCTGCGCAAACGCGGCATCACGGCTTTGCACGGAACCGGAAACCTCCGTTTCCACCCCCGCTGCTATTATCGCCCCGATGAGCATGGCTCGACCGAGACGTGGCCGGCGCTGGTCGCCGCCGTCACCGATCTTGCCGGTCGGATCACCGGCGCGCACCGCACCTGGCTCGCGCCCGACGGCTCCGACAAGGCGCCGATCGACATCCAGCGCAAGGCGATGGGCGATCTGCTTGGGCACTCAGTCCGCTTCGCCATTCCCGGCGAAGTGATGGCGGCGGGCGAAGGCATCGAAAGCGTCCTGTCGGTGCGTGAGGTCGTTCCCGGCATGGCGACGGCAGCCGCATTGTCCGCGGCGCATCTCGCCGCCATTCTCTTTCCCGACATGCTGCGCCGGCTCTATATCGTCCGCGACCACGATCCGGCGGGAGATGGCGCGACGGCAGCGTTGACCGAACGGGCGAACGCGGCCGGGATCGAGGCGATCACGCTCTCGCCGATATTCGGGGACTTCAACGAGGATCTTCGGCGCCTCGCCATCGACGCGCTCCGGGCCAACGTCCGGGTGCAGCTCGCCCCGCAGGATGTCGCCCGTTTCATCGCCCAGGCAGCATAGCCGGCAACGAGGAAGGCGGAGGAAACCGCCGTCATCATGCGCGCTGGATGCGTTCATCCGTCGATCAGAGGACCGCGCCAGGGCCTTCGAGAGGGCGATCGGCCCACAAACGGCCCGGCCCGGCAATGGCTGCGGCCGACTATTTTCCGGCGCGTCTCTCACGAGCCGCTTTCCATCGCGAAACAAAATAGCCGGCCTTCGCCATCCTCCGCTTCGCTTCGGCCCTGCGCGCTCTTCTCGGCATGATCTTATCCCGAAACCGGAACCCACTTTCGGGGATCATGCCGGGCGCTCCGGGTGCCGGGCCATGCCGCCCGTGGGCTTTCGTCGCCAGAAGGCCGCGATGGTCGCGGTCCAATCGACGGAGCATCCCATGAGCGAGCATGACGACTTCGAGCCTCACCACAACTCTTCTCCGACCGAGCATGTCTTGCAGGAGCTTCAACTCTACGGCTATCGTCCCTTCGCTGACGAACCCGATCCCCGACCGCTCCCCGAGGGAAACCGCGTCGCCGGCGCCATCGCCGACATCTTCGACGCCCTGATCTCGACACTTGCAGACACGCGCCTCGAACCCGACATCGACGATCTCCTCTGGTCGACCGTCAACCTCTTCCACCGCGCCACTGACCGAATCGAACGCGAACTGGACGACAACGAGCAGACGCAGCGCCGCGGCCAGCGCGAACAGGACGGCAGCGAGGTCAAATCCGTCGAACTGGAGCGCCTCATTGCCCAGGGGCAGACGCTCATCGAACGCCGCGACGCATTCGAGCTTATGCGCGACCAGGCCGCCGATCACTTCGAACGGCACACCGGATCGAGCTGGAAACCGCGCGCCGGCTCCAAGGTCAATCATCGCAATTTCACCTCGGCCATGATCGACAGCCGCGACTTCCTCGCCGCCAAACGCCGCGCCGAGACCGAAGTGCTATTGCCCGCCGGACCGAAAATCGCCTTCTCCGGCGGCGACAGCGCCGACCACAAGCTGATCTGGGCCAAGCTCGATCAGGTCCACGCCAAGCACTCCGACATGGTGCTGATGCACGGCGGGTCGCCCAAAGGCGCCGAGAAGATCGCCGCGCGCTGGGCCGATACGCGCAAGGTGCCGCAGATCGCCTTCAAGCCCGACTGGACCAAGCACGCCAAGGCCGCGCCCTTCAAGCGCAACGACCAGATGCTGGCCGTCATGCCGATCGGCGTCATCGTCTTTCCCGGCACAGGCATTCAGGACAATCTCGCCGACAAGGCCCGCAAGCTGGGTATTCCGGTTTATCGGTTCGGCAAGGGCGGCGCGTAAGCGCCGTCTGATCACCCTTGTAAATTGCCATCATAATGCTATTTTGATAGCAACGCTATCGATTCACCGGGTGACGCTATCATGGCGGCCGTGACCATTCGCAACCTGTCCGACGAGGCGCACCGCGCCCTGAAGGTCCGGGCGGCGCAGCACAATCGCAGCACGGAAGCGGAAATGCGCGCCATCCTGGAAGCCGCCGTGCGACCGGAGGGCCGGCTGCGTCTCGGCTCCGCGCTGGCGGAGATGAGCCGCAAGATCGGCCTGACCAACGCCGACGTCGAAGCCCTCGAACAGGCCCGCGACCGTAACCCCGCAGAACCGCTGCACTTCGGATGATCCTGCTCGACACCAATGTCGTCTCCGAGGCGATGAAGCCTGAGCCGGATTCCGCCGTCCGCCAATGGCTCGATGAACAGGCGGTGGAGACGCTCTATCTTTCCAGCGTCACCATCGCCGAACTGATGTTCGGAATTGGCGCGCTTCCTGAAGGCAAGCGCAAGGACAAGCTCGCCGACGCCTTGGACGGCGTGATGGAGTTGTTTGCAGATCGCGTCCTGCCGTTCGACATCGATGCGGCGCGACACCACGCCAACCTCGCCGTCAAAGCCCGCGCGGCTGGGAGAGGTTTTCCGACACCCGACGGCTACATCGCGGCGATCGCAGCCTCCAGGGGATTCGTCGTCGCCGCGCGCGATACCAGCGCATTCGACGCCGCCGGCATGGACGTCATCGATCCCTGGAAAGCCGAGCGCTGACGATCTGCTACGGCAGCAGGGGTGGACAGGGCGGACCGGCGAAAATGACCGTCGTGACGAGCGATCACCTCGGTTTCCTGAACGGATGACACCCCCGCTTCAATTGCGCTGATCCTTGGTCCGGCCGAGGGCCTGGCGCCATCAAGCCATAAAGGCTCGGCTACGCTTTGCGTGCCGCCGCTCTCGGCTTCGCCTTCACGGTGATTGCGGCCCTCCGCCGAACACATCGGGCGCCTGTCAGCGGGGGATGGTCCTCCGCTTCGCACAGGAGCCGGATCGATGTCCCTCAACGAGGCTCACGCCTTCGCTTTCAGTCTCGCCACCACCCTGATGGTCGTCATCGTCATCTTCCGCGCCGGCGACGGCACGTTCGGCGTTTCTCCCGCCAACGAATACGACGGCGAGCAGTCCATGATCGTAAGCGAAATAGATCCCTTCTCCCCATGACGGGCGAACCGGACCGCCGCGACGGGAGAGGAAACCTTTCCGGCTTTCACTCCCGTCGCACTTCATCCTTTGCTATGATTACCGTCGCGCCGTGGTGGTGGTGGAAGGCGCGACCGTCAGAGCATTTCTTTCGGAAGGCGCCACCATGATCATTCTCAGCATTATTCTGTCCCTCGCAGCCATCGGCTTTTTCTGCTGGCTGCTGTTCACGCTCGCCGTATTCGCGTTGCCGTTTTTCGCCGGCGTCAGCCTCGGTCTGTGGGCCTATCACACGGGCGCGGGTTCGCTCGGCGCCATCTTCGTCGGGCTCGTCGGCGCGGCGCTCACGCTCGGCGTCGGGCAATTCCTGCTGATTGTCGTGCAACCGCTCTGGGCGCGAATGCTGATCGCGCTCATTTTCGTCGCTCCTGCCGCGCTTGCCGGTTATCACGCCACGCATGGCGTCGTGAAACACGCCATGCCTTCCGAAGCCTGGCAGATCATGTTCTCGATGGTCGGGGCTGTCGCGGTCGGCGCAACGGCATTCATGCGCGTGGCGGGATTGGCGGCCAACACCCCTCCGGGCCAGGGGCTCGCACGGGCCTGACGATCACCACCGCCGTCGGCACGGCCAGAGAGGGCGATGTCTGCGCCAGCACCCTCGTCAGCGGCATGGTGAAGGGGCGATGAAAGCGGATCGAGCCGCAACCGCGAATGTGCGTCCCCGGCGGAGCGTTGGAAACGATGACGGACGGATCTGTCACTCGGCCAGACAGCATATGGGAGCGGGCGTTACGGTTGCGAGGAACCGCGATGGAGAAGCACACGCACGCCAGCCGGGAGAGAAGACGAAGCCGATGGTTCATCGGCGCAAGTTCTCTTTCCGGTCGCGGAAAGCCGCCATTGTCTCCGTTCCAAATCCGTTGGCGAGCGCTCCAAACGGCCTCTTCAATGGGCTGATCTGGCCGAAGGCCGGCTGAAGCCTCGACCGCCTATGCCGCAACGGCGGCGTCAAACTTTCTTCCCCTGCCGGCTGAAGCCGCCATTCCTCGCGCGGCAAGAAAGTTCTCCTTAGCCGTCCTCCGCTTTGCTTCGGTCGCAAGCGATGCGGCGTCGGTCGCCTCCGGCCCATCGATCGCCATCGAGGCCGCATGGTGCGGGCTCGAACACGGAAAACGGAGACTTAACATGGCGACCATCGGCACATTCAAGAAGACCGGCTCGAACGAGTTCACCGGCGAAATCGTCACCCTCAGCGTCCAGGCCAAGGGCGTGCGCATCGTCCCCGACCTGCGCGCCACCGGCGAAAACGCCCCCAGCCACCGCGTGGCGGTCGGTAGGGCCGAAATCGGAGCCGCCTGGTCCAAACGCTCCAGCGAGGGTCGCGAATATCTCGGCCTCAAGCTCGACGATCCGAGCTTTAACGCCCCCATCTACGCCAACCTCTTCGATGACGAAGATGGCGAAGGCTACTCACTCATCTGGTCCCGCCCCAACGGGCGCCGGGGCGACTGAGGTCCCGCAACGCCCCGGCCAGAAAGCCGGGGCGTTCGCTGACAGGTGACCCGCCGGAGCGGCGCCTTTTTCCAGGATGCGTTCTCTCCCGGGCCTAAAAGACCATCAACGATGCTTTCGTATCGCGACGCTCAGCAATTTCAAAGCGGCGACGAGACCGGGGTGGCGCAATAGGGGCACGGCCGAAGTTGATTTCAGATTCACCACGGCGCGGTCATAGACCGCGAGGCAATCGGCGGCCGTCAGGCGAGAAGAATACAAGAGCGCGTCAATCGCGAAGGCGCTGTAAACCGCCTCGCTCAATGCCTGCCCCTCGCGGTGGGCTTTGCCGCGGGCGGCGTCCGTGCTGACGCCAAGCCGCAACAGCCCGGCTGTCCGCAAATCGAGGACCGTAAAGGGAATAGTCGCGGAGACCTCCGCGATGGCCCATTCCTCGATTTCGGTTTCGTCGAGCACGCGGCCGCTGGCGCCTTCAAACCGGTCACGGACGATCGTCTCCGCAATCGCTGTCGCGAGATCGTGGGCAAGATAGACGACCCGAAATGTTTTGTTCGGACTCGAGAAACGGCTGTGGCCATATCCCATGCCGAGCGGCGTCGCCATTTTGTCGGATGGCATGATGCGCAAAAACGAAATCGGCTGGAAGGCCAGCGCGAGGTCGTTGACGGTAACCGGGTCGAGCTTCACGATTACCCGAAGTCCCGCTGCGCCGCCGCCACGACTTCGTCGAGCCGCCCTTTCTTGAGCCTCTCAATGGGCGACCCGCCGATGCTCGGCTTCGGCCGGATCAGCCATTGCCAGGCGGCGCGGGGATTCTTGATGATCTTGGTAATTTCCGTCATGCCCTCGACGGGCCGACCGTCGACGAATTGCGCCAGCGGGAAGACATGTTTTCTCTCGCCTTTGAGCAGTCCAATGACGGCGCCCCGCTTTTGCCAGTCGTGCAGCGTCGATCTCTTCGTCCCGAATTTTTTCTCAATATCGCGCGGCCCGCCGACCGGGCCCGCCCAATCCTCAAGGCGAGTCGCGATCGCCATGGCGTCGAGACGCCCGCGACCCTCGTCGACGTCGATCAAGGCGCGCATGCCCTCGCCCTCGCTCACCTCAACCGGCTTGACGACCCGGACCGGCGCGAGTTCGGCAGGCGTCTCCGCCGCCAAGCCAGCGACCACGGCTTCGACGACCTTGGTCAACTCGCGTTCATGCGCGACGATGCTGTGCTGCTTTTTCGCGCTGAGCCGGGAAGCGACCGTTGAAACCGCCGTGATGACCGCTTTGGCCGCCGTCAAAGCGGATTTGGAGGCGCCGGGATTATGTCGGGCTAGCACCTTCATGACTTCCGCGGCTGCGGTCTGATCGATGATGATCTGTCCGCCGTCGCCCGGGGATTTGCGGACTGTCGCGCCCATTTCCATCTCCAATTCTAAGTCTAAATAGTCCAAATTGTCCGAAATGTCTAGATCGGGCAACGAATGTCACGATCTCCGTTTGTGGTCAACGCCTTCGAATTCAGCGACGATAATGGCGGCCGCCGCCCCTTCGGGCCAGAGGTCTGCTCGGGCGTGACGATGGCCGTTCACCGTTGGCAGGACTAGAAATGGCGATCTCTGCGCCAGAGTCATCGTCAGCGGAATGGCAGAGCGCTGATGAAGGCGGACCGAGCCGAAACCCGAAGCTGGCGACCCCGGCTGAGCGTTTGACCAACGGCTGCCCCGCCCCGGACAAGACCGATCGTGACGCGCTGACGAGCTTTCCCGTGGCAAAGAAGCGCGGTGGGAGAAGCGCAACCGGGCCTGGCGGGAGGGTTAAGATGAAGCCGGCGGTTCATCGACGCAAGTTCTCTTTCCGGTCGCGGAAAGCCGCCATTGTCTCCGTTCCAAATCCATTGGCGAGCGCGCAAAACGGCCTCTTCTGTTGCGCGATCTGGCCGAAGGCCGGCTGAAGCCTCGACCGCCTATGCCGCAACGGCGGCGTCAAACTTTCTTCCCCTGCCGTCGCCACCCCACGCGACAAGTCGCGCGGGGACCCCGTCGGCGCCGCCATTCCTCGCGCGGCAAGAAAGTTCTCCTTAGCCGTCCTCCGCTTTGCTTCGGTCGCAAGCGATGCGGCGTCGGTCGCCTCCGGCCCATCGATCGCCATCGAAGCCGCATGGTGCGGGCTCGAACACGGAAAACGGAGACTTAACATGGCGACCATCGGCACATTCAAGAAGACCGGCTCGAACGAGTTCACCGGCGAAATCGTCACCCTCAGCGTCCAGGCCAAGGGCGTGCGCATCGTCCCCGACCTGCGCGCCACCGGCGAAAACGCCCCCAGCCACCGCGTGGCGGTCGGTAGGGCCGAAATCGGAGCCGCCTGGTCCAAACGCTCCAGCGAGGGTCGCGAATATCTCGGCCTCAAGCTCGACGATCCGAGCTTCAACGCCCCCATCTACGCCAACCTCTTCGATGACGAAGATGGCGAAGGCTACTCGCTCATCTGGTCCCGCCCCAACGGGCGCCGGGGCGACTGAGGCCCCGGATCAAGGCCCCGGCCGAAAGGCCGGGGCCGCTCTTCGTCGCCGACCGAATCAGTTCGGCGCGACGACGTCCAAGAACCGAGATTACGAATCCCGCCACCAGGGATTTCAGGTGGCGCTCCGGCAAAGAACGACTAAAATAGCCGTAGTTCTGGCACGCGTGTCCGGACCGATGGGAGGTGATCATGCATGATCACCGCCCGACAATCACGGGCCGCGCGCGCGTTGCTGGGTTGGACGCAGGAGACGCTCGCTGACAAGGCCCGGGTATCGCTGACCGCGCTCAAACGCCTCGAATCCGAAAGCGGGCTCGAAGTGTACGAGACGACGCGCGATCAGGTTCGACGGGCGCTGGAAGCTGCTGGCGTCGTCCTTCTGTCCACCGAAAAGGGCGAAGGAGTGCTGCGGCTTCATGGCGAAAATCAGCGACGGCCCCCATCCTAGACCGCACACCGACACGCTGTCGAACCAGCCTGTTTTTCCGTCGTCCCCATGTCCTGAATCAATGACGCGGGCGGATTTGGTTAACAGGATAGCCCCGAGCGGACAGGATGTCCCGGTGACGCGGTCTATGTCAAAGTTTTTGGATGCGCCGCCTCCCGGTCAGGGGCTCACGCCCTATGACCGGGAGCACATGGCGCTGTATCTGCGCCTGCTCGACGCCGCGCGCGACGGCGCCGATTGGCGCGAAGCCGTGCAGATCCTGTTCGGCCTCGATCCCGACCTCGACCCGCCACGCTGCCGCCTCATCCACGACGCCCATTTGGCCCGCGCGCGCTGGATGTCCGAACGCGGCTATTGGGAACTCGTCCGCGAAAGCCAGCGGCGCTGACGCGGCGATGCCGCCACGGCATCACCCGTTGCCGCCATAGAGACTTCCAGCGATCAACCTTTCCGGGAAATCTCGTTCTCCCCGCAATTTGATAAAACGAGGGGGAGGAACGCAATGACGCCAGACGCATCCCAATGGCGCATATCGACGAACTACGATCACCTCGACGATCTCACCGCCTCCGACCTCGCCTGGGAGTGGTTGCGCCGCAACGACGATTACGATCATGATTTCGAGGCGCTCGGCCGTACTGACGTCGATCCCCGGTTGCTGACGGAGAAAATCCGCGATCAATGGGGGTTGCGATTTCCCTGTCGATCCCCTCACCCCTCCGCCTGACGCGCCAATCTTCTGGCTGCCGCAACTCGACACCAGCATCGTCGTCCTCGGAGCCGCGCCGCCCGCGCTCATGCCCGTCGGTCCCTTGCCGAAAATCGACGCGGCGGTTTCGCTGAGCGCGAAGGATGCTGTCCATGTCCTGATCGACCTCGGCAACGGCCAGCGTCTTCAGCTCATCCACGATGGCGTTGCGCCCGCCGCCGCGCTCGTGCCGCTCGGCCTCGATGGGCTGGATCGGCTCGAAGCGATCCATCGGCTCCTCGCCGCCCTGCATGGCCGCGCGATTCCGCCCGACACGCGCCTGACCCGCCAGCGGCGGGCGCGGCTGCGCCGAATGCTGCAAGCTTTCGATGGCTATCGCGCCGGCGCCCCCCGGCAGGAGATCGCACAGGTCATTTTCCGTGTCGGCCCGCTCAGCCGTGACGAATGGCAGACATCCTCGGCTCGCCAAGCCGTGAAGACCCTTATCCGGGATTCCCGCGCCATGATCGCGGGCGGCTATCGCAAGCTGCTTCGTCATCGCCGGCCAAATTAGCGCAATCCGCCGCCCACTTGGGGGACGAATTCGATACCCCCCAAATTCGCCCTCCATCTCGCAGGTCTCCCTTCGCCATCGTGCCTTTCGACCGCCGCCGATTTTCGACGGCGCCCCCGAACCTCACGAAAGGCCGACCCATGCGACCCGATCTCGCACTTCTGCCGCCGCGCTTCCTGCGCACCAAGGAAGCCGCCGAATTCCTGAGTCTCTCCGCCCGCACGCTGGAAAAGCACCGGACCTACGGAACAGGCCCGGCCTACCGCAAGCTTGGCGGCCGCGTCGTCTATGGGGTCGACGATCTCGAAGCCTGGGCCGCGCGCGGCGCCGTCACCTCCACCTCCGATCCGCGTGGCGCGGTGCTGCCGGCCAAGCGGCAAACGCTGCCCAGCATGGCGCAGCCCGGCCGCTACGCACGCTGAGCGGCTTCCCGAATGCCGGCGCGACATCGGTCTCCGTCGGAGCGCGGACAGCTCGACCTGTTCCGGGCGCTCCCCGGCGACTTCGCGCCACGAGACGCGCAGGATCTCATGGCCTATCCGTTCTTCTCCCTCTCCAAGTCCCATCGCGTCGCGCCGATCGATTTCACCTCCGGCGACGTGACGATCCGGGTCAAGGCTGTGCCCGATCATGGCATGGCGACGATCTGGGACGCCGACATACTGATCTGGGCCGCAAGCCAGATCGTCGAGGCGCGCGACGCAGGGCTTCGCACGTCACGCCTCATGGCGGCCACCCCATACGAAATCCTGCGCTTCATTGGTCGCGGCACGTCCGTACGAGACTACCAGCGTCTGAAGGCCGCGCTCGACCGGCTCCAATCCACCACCGTCTGCACGTCGATCCGCCAGCCCGCCGAAGGCCGACGTCACCGCTTCTCGTGGATCAACGAATGGAAAGAATGCACCGACCGTCACGGCCGGCCCGACGGAATCGAGATGATCCTGCCCGACTGGTTCTATCAGGCAGTCCTCGACAACGCCCTCGTGCTCACCATCGACCGCGACTATTTCGATCTGACGGGCGGACTGGACCGCTGGCTTTACCGGATCGTGCGCAAGCACGGCGGTCGACAACTCGATGGCTGGCGCTTCGACTTTCGTCATCTGCACCAGAAGTCCGGCGTCTTGGCTCCGTTCAGGCGCTTCGCCTTCGAGCTGCGCGACATCATCCGCCGCCAGCCTTTGCCCGGCTACCGCCTGTTTCTCGAAGTCGAGACCGGCGGCCGGACGCTGCTCGCTTTCGAGCCTTTTCCGCCCTGTGGAAAACCTGTGGATAGTTTCGTGCGATCGGGAACGGTTGGGCACGTGCCATCGCGAACACCGGCCTCGTGCTATCGCGAACGAAAACAGGGTGTAACAGACGGATTTCAAAAGACGAAATCGCGCCCTTAACTTAGAATCTAACATAGAATCTAACTTTACAGAGCGCGCGCGCGAGGTGGAAAACCTCGTTCACGCAACCGCTGACGCGCTCAATTCGACCTCGAAACCACGCCGAAACTCCTCCTCGCAAGCCGCGCCCGACGCCCCGCAGTTCCCCTTCGGCAGTCGCTCGGGAGGCAGGCCATGATCGTGGCGTTCCTCAATCAGAAGGGCGGCGTCGGCAAGACGACGCTGGCGCTGAACCTGGCCGGCGAATGGGCCGGAAAGGGAAAGCGGGTGACGCTGATCGACGCGGACCCGCAAGGTTCGGCGCTCGACTGGTCGCAGCAGCGCAGCCGCGAGGGCCTGGCCCGCGCGTTCGGCGTCGTCGGCCTCGCCCGCGACACCCTGCATCGGGAAGCGCCGGAGCTGGCCCGCGACGCCGATCATATCGTGATCGACGGGCCGCCCCGCGTCGCCGGGCTGATGCGCTCGGCGCTGCTCGCTTCCGATCTGGTGCTGATACCCGTACAGCCGTCGCCGCTCGACGGCTGGGCCTCGGCCGAGATGCTGGCGCTCGTCGCCGAGGCGCGCATCTATCGCCCCGAACTGGCGGCGCGCTTCGTCCTCAACCGTTGCCCCGCCCGCACCGTGCTGGCGCGCGAGACCGCCGAGACGCTCGCTGATCACGATCCGCCAGTGCTCGTCGCCACCATCGGCCAGCGCGTCGCCTTCGCTGTCGCCGCGCAATCGGGCCGTCTCGTCCGCGAGCTCGACGACGCCGCGCCCGCCGCGCGCGAGATCGCCGCGCTGGCGGCGGAAATCGAAAGGTTGCGTCTTGGGAGGGCGTTGTCATGACATTCGCCCTGATGACGGGGGATTGCCGCGATCTCATGCCCGCGCACGGCCCGTTCGATATGATCCTCGCCGATCCGCCTTATGGCGACACCTCACTCGCCTGGGACCGGCGCGTCGACGGATGGATTTCGATCGCCCGCCATACGCTGCGGCCGACAGGCTCGATGTGGATCTTTGGATCGCTCCGCAGCTTCATGGGAACTGCCGATCGTTTCTCCGACGCCGGTCTTCGGCTTGCTCAGGAGATTGTCTGGGAAAAGCAGAACGGCTCCAGCTTCCATGCCGACCGCTTCAAGCGGGTGCATGAACTGGCCGTTCAGTTCTATCCGGTCGAGACGCCCTGGCGCGACATCTACAACGACGTCCAAACCACGCCGGACGCAGCGGCGCGCACCGTCCGGCGCAAACATCGCCCGCCGCATACGGGCCACATCGACGCCAGCCTCTATGTCAGCCACGACGGCGGCCCACGCCTGATGCGCTCGGTCATCTATGCTCGCAACGCACATGGCCGCGCAATTCACCCGACCGAAAAACCCGTTGGGTTGCTTGAAATTTTGATCCGCACGAGTTGCCCCGAAGGCGGTCTCGTTGGCGACTGGTTCGCTGGATCGGGCACCGCCGGCGAAGCCTGCCGGATGAGTGGCCGTCGCTATTTCGGCTTTGAGATCGATGCCGACATGGCGGGAAAGGCCTGTGCGCGCATCGCAGCCGTCCTGCCGTTCGATTGCGGGAGGGCGACGCCATGAGCCAGCGCGCGACCCGTCGCGGCTTCGCCGCCCGGCCGGCCGATCCGGAACACTGGATCAAGGCGTCCGATATTCCGCGCCGTGACGGCGAGGCCGCCGGTTTCACCGCGCGGCTGACCATCGACGTGACGCCGGATCTGCGCGGCCGGATCAAGATCGCCGCTTTCCGGCGCGGGATCACCGTCGCCGAATGTCTGCGCGAGCTGCTCGCGCGCGAATTCCCCAAAACCGAAGGAGACCCATCATGACCGGCGCTGCGGCCCCCCGCGTGCGCGGCGGCCCCGTGCCGATCGCGCATCCATTTGACGATCTTACCCATGTCGAACTGACCTGGGTGGAGAAGCGCATCGAGAACTGGATCAAATTCGGCCGCGAGGCGCGCGAACAGGCCCTCGATCGTCGCCGCCGCGTTCTCTCCTTCCGCCCGGGCAGCATCTTCGCCTTCGTCCGCTGGGCCGCCAACGATTTCGGAACGATCATCTCGCGCATCGATATCGTGCGCGCGGTCAAGCCCGGCGAGCCTTATCAGACGCTGCCCTTCGTGCGTCCCGGCGGCGAAATCCTGCTCAAGATCGAGGGGTGGACCAAGGTCGAGCAGGCGCTGCGCCATATCGACGCGGTGGAAGCCGCCGGTATCGACGCTTGCGAAGTCTGCCCCGATCACTGGCGTCATCTCCACCACCGCCTGAGCGCCGGCCACGAACCGCGCGCCTACACTTTTGAACGCCATCGGGCATGGCTCAAGCGGCGGGAGTGTGGGCGATGACCCGCCTCGGCTATGTCATGGCGACGTATGTTTCCGTAATGGGCGTCGCCATCGCGTCCCGCGTTTCCCTGCCGGTCAGGCTGCTGTGGAACGCTTCGGCCAGCACGCCGATCGGCTTCTACGATCTCGAACGCCCAAGCGACCTGAAGGTCGGCGATCTGGTCGCGGTCATGCCGGACAAGCCGCTCGCCGACTTCATGGTCGGGCGCGGCTATATCGGGCGCGGCGTGCCGCTGCTGAAGCACATCGCCGCGCTGCCGGGCCAGAATGTGTGCCGCACGGGCAACGCCGTCACGGTCGATGCCGTGCCGTTCGGCGACGCACTCGACGGTGACAAGCGCGGCCGTCCGCTGCCTGTCTGGCAGGGCTGCCAGCGCATCGGCGACGGCGACATTTTCCTCATGAATCCGCAAGTCCACGACAGCCTCGACGGCCGCTATTTCGGCCCGCTCCCGGCGCGCGCCGTCATCGGCAAGGCGACGCCCCTCTATACCGACGAAGCAGGCGATGGCCACTTCGTCTGGCGCGCCCTGGCTCCTGCATCGCCGCGCTGACCGCTTCGCCATCGGTGGGAACGGCGCCCGTCGATGGCTTTCTCAGCCTCGCCGACATGGAGACGCCAATGCCAAGGATCGGTCAATTCACGCGTGAAAAATCCAGCTTCGTCGGACGCATCCACACATTCACGCTCTTCCGCGAAGTGACGATCGTTCCCGCCGAACCGTCGGACGCCGAAAACGGGCCAGACTACCGCGTTCATCACGGCGACAGCGACGGCGTGGAAATCGGCGCCGGCTGGAAACGCACCGGCGAGCGTGCGGGCGAATTTATCGCGCTGGTCATCGACGATCCGGCCTTGCCGCAGCCGATCCGCGCCAACCTGTTCCGCGACGACGACGCCGGCAACGCATGGTCGCTGCACTGGAACAGACCGCAGAAGCGTGACGCGAAGGACTGACGCCATGCGCCGAACCCTCCTTCTCCTCCTTTCCGGCCTGTCTCTCGCCAGCGTGGCGCCAGGGCCGGGTTTCGCGGAATCCTCCGCCGTCGCCCGCCCGTCACCGCGCGACGCTTTCGGCGATCACATCGCCGAGGCGTCGCAGCGCTTCGAAATTCCCGCCGCCTGGATACGCGCGATTCTCGCCGCCGAGAGCAACGGCGACTCGCGCGCCCTCTCGCCCAAGGGCGCGATGGGTCTGATGCAAATCATGCCGGAGACCTGGAGCGATTTGCGCATCCGCCACCGCCTCGGCGCCGATCCTTACGATCCCCATGACAACATCATCGCGGGCGCGGCCTACATCCGGCTGCTCTATGATCGCTACGGTTCGCCCGGCTGGATCGCCGCCTACAACGCCGGACCCGGCCGCTACGAGGCGTCGCTGAAAGGCCGCCCGCTGCCGCCCGAAACCCGCGCCTATGTCGCCACCGTCGCGCCCATTGTCGACGGCCGCGGCAATCCCGGCGCCACCATCATCGCGGCGGTCAACTCGTTCTCGTGGAGCCGTTCGCCGCTGTTCATCGCGCGGCAGACAAGCAAACCGGCCGCCGCCTCCGCGCCGGGCGAACGCTTGTCGAACGATGCTTCAACGGCGTCGATCGTGCGCGATGTTTCCGCCATTGCGCCGCAGGCCGGCGGCCTTTTCGTCGCACAGGCGGGCGGAGGAACGACGCCATGAGTGCAGCGGTTCCCGATCGCACGATGGCGGGCGCTGGCGTGTCATGGCGTGCTCGGATGTGGAGAACGTGCGACACGACCGTATGCGTCCGGAGGCTGCACATGATGTCAGCTCTTGACGGATTTTCCGGCTTTCCAATTCCACGGAAGGAGTTCGTCGAGGCGATTGACGGAATGTCCGTCGCGCATGCGCTGGAGAACATCGGCGAGATATGCGTAGGGCTCGACGCCATTGAGTTTGCAGGTTTCGATGAGCGAGCACAGGATGGCCCAGCGGTCTACGCCGCCGTCGCTGCCGGCGAAGAGATGGTTCTTGCGGCCGAGGCTGACCGGGCGGATCGCGCGCTCGACAGGATTTGTGTCGAGTTCTATGCGGCCGTCGGCGAGGAAGCTGGTCAATCCATCCCAGCGCGCCAGGGCGTAGCGGATCGCTTCGGCCAGCGTGCTGCGGCCGGGGATGCGCGGGAGTTGCGCTTCCAGCCAGAGGCGCAGATCGGCGACGACGGGTTTCGACTGGGATCGCCTGGCCGCGAGTCGATGGGCAGGCGATTGGCCGCGCACCTGCGCTTCGATTGCGTAAAGCTCGCCGATCCGGAGCAAAGCTTCTTCGGCGATCGGCGATCCGGTTGCTTGCTGAACGTCATAGAACTTGCGCCGCGTGTGCGCCCAACAGGCGGCGAGAACGATATCGCCTTTGGCCGTGAGCTGCTCGAAGCCGGCATAGCCGTCGACGTGCAGCACGCCCTTGAAGTTCTGAAGATGCGCGAGCGGCCGTTCGGCCCTGCGATCCGGCGCGAACAGGTAGACCGCCGCCGGCGGTTCGGGGCCGCCCCATGGCCGCTGCTCGCGGGCGTACACCCACAACCTGCCGGTTTTGGTGCGCCCGCGTCCCGGATGGAGCACCGGAACCGGCGTGTCGTCGGCAAACAGATGGTCGGAGGCGAACACGTTTTTCGCCAGCCGCTCGCGCAGTGCCTCGAGCCACCAGCAGGCGCCGCCGACCCATCCAGCGAGCGTGGAGCGGGCGAGATCGACGCCATGACGGGCGAAGATTTGCGACTGCCGGTAAAGCGGGGTGTGGTCGCAATATTTACTGACCAACACCTGCGCCAGCAGCGCCGGCGTCGCCAAGCCGCCGGCAATCAGCCGCTCCGGCGCGGGAGCCTGCGCGACCGTTTCGCAGACGCGGCAGGCGTATTTCGGGCGAATGGTGCGGATCACGCGCAGTTGCGCCGGAATCCAGTCGAGCATTTCGCTGACGCTCTCGCCGATCGCATGGAGCGCTCCGCCACAGCAGGCGCACGCCGCGCCGTCGACATCGAGAACGACGTCCTCGCGCGGCAGATGTTCGGGCAGCGGCTTGCGACGGGACGGCCGCTCCGGCGGCGGCTTCCCGACGCCGGAACGGCTTTCACGGACGCGGCCGATGTCGGCGTCGAGGTCTTCCAGCGCGAGGGCCAACTGATCGGGATCGAGCCGCTCGGATCGCCGCCCGAACTGCGCCCGTTGGAGCTTTTTGATGATCGACTGGAGGCGCTCGATCTCGCCGTCCCGGCTCTCGACGACGCTCGCCATGTCGCGCACGAGACGCTGCAAAAGCTCTGGATCGGAAGGCAGGTTTTCGAGGTCGATCAACATGGCAAAATCTACCATGAAGCGTCGAAAAAACCAAGGATTCCGGCTGTTTCAGCGCGATTTTGGCGCAGGTTTTCAGCCGGCCAGAGCAGGCCGCCACACACGCTCTGGCGCACGCCAGTCGATGCCTTCGATCAGCATGGCGAGCTGCGCCGGCGTCAGCGTGATCGAACCGTCATAGCCCGCCATGACAGGCCACACGAAGCCGCCCTGGTCGATCCTTTTGGTGAACAGACACAGCCCGTTTCCGTCCCAGAACAAGATCTTCAGCATCGACGCCTTCTTGCCCCGGAAGGCGAACAGATGGCCCGAGAACGGATCCTGCTTGAGAGTTTCCTGCACCAGCATGGCGAGCCCGTCGAGGCCCTTCCTCATGTCGGTATAGCCCAACGTCAGGTGCACCTTCACGCCCGCGGGAACCATCATCATCGTTCTGTTCCTTCGCCTTCGGCCTGCGCGCGCACCGCATCGGCATTACTCCCTTCCGGCGCGAACAGGCGCCGTCCGTCAGCCAGGTCGACGGCCATCATTCCGTCAGGCGCCCGCACGAGCTTCTGCAAGGCGCGTATCGCCGGCATGTCGTCAGGCAGCGTCACGGAGGCGAGCTTCGCGCGTTTCTTCTGCGCCACGTCGAACTGCACGCGCCAGCGGAACAGCATTCCCGTGACGATCCCGTGCTTGCGCGCGACAGCCGAGACGCTCACGCCCGGCTGGTCGCTCTCCAGCGCGATGGCGCGCTTTTCCTCGTCGCTGAAGAAGCGCCGGATGGGCTGCCGCGGCCGCGCCGGATCGTCCTTTGCTGGGGCTGTCAAGCGCAATTCCGCCGGCGCTCCGCTAGATCTAGTGCTAACGACCGGCCGGGCGGAGGGATGCAGATGAGCCCGCCAGTCGATTTCCGCCTCGTTCTCGTCCAGACGGTCGCGCCATTTGCGCAACGCGTACGGCGACAAGTTCAGTGCCGCGGCGTATTCGCGCACGCCCATTCCGCTCCAGTTCATCGCCTCCACATGCATCGCCCAGAACGCCTGGAGCACACGATTGCGCTGGTCCGTGCTGACGCCGAAGCGCAGCCGAGCGCGCCTCTTTCGACGCTGTTCACGCATCTCGAGCTTCTTTTGGTGGCGCAATTCCGCCTGATATTCCGCGTGTTTGCGGGCCGCTTCCTTGCCGGCCAGATACTTCAGCCAGCGATCAAACGTGCACTTCCAAAGTCCGTTCTGGCGGCAATAGTTCGTCCGGTCCAACCCGCTCTGACGCCACGCTTCGATGTGAACCAGCCACCAGGATTGCCGCGCCTTGTTCTCAAAATGTTTCAAATTCATCGGAGTTCCTCCATGCTACGAACGAACCCCACATGCCACGACATTGCACTACCGGAAGGACGTGTCAGGGCCGGACGCTTACACACGACCGGAGGAAGGCGAGATAAAAAGCCGCGAGGTGCGGCGGTTGGCGGTCGTGTTGTTTCAAGGGGTTATGCAGCGATTTCGCGATGTGCGGGTTTTCCTCATACCTCGCGGGAATGCCGATTTCCGAGCTTTATCCGTGGCCTGACGCGATGTGCGGGGTCTCGGCCATGACCGGCGAGAACGATTTCCGTGTCCGGCCAGGCCGCATCCGCTCGTCTGGCAAACAGAGCGCGCGGCCCTTCATCGCGCAGGCGCTCGCCGCCGCGCAGAAGGCCGGCGCCCGCATTTCGCGCTCGGGACGGATCGTCTCTGGCAACCGCTCGACCTTCGGCCGTGGGCGCACGGCGAGCGTTCGCGCCAATCGCCTCCTGACCGGCCGCTCTCGCATCGTCGTCATCAAGACCCGCGTGGTGCGCCATCATCAGCGCGCCACGCCGCTGAAGGCTCACCTCAACTATCTGCGCCGCGAGGGCGTGACCCGTGACGGGGAGAAGGCCCGGCTGTTCGGTCCGGGCGGCGACGACGTGGACGGCCGGGCCTTCGCGGAGCGCTGCGAAGGCGACCGGCATCACTTTCGTTTCATCGTCTCGCCGGAGGACGCGGTGGAGATGACCGACCTCCGGGGCTTTTCCCGCGAGCTGATGGACCAGATGGAAAAAGACCTCGGCGCCAAGCTCGATTGGGCCGGTGTCGATCACTGGAACACCGACAATCCCCATGTCCATATCATCCTGCGCGGCCGCGCCGACGACGGCCATGATCTCGTCATTGCCCGCGACTATATCAAGGAAGGTATGCGCGCCCGCGCCGCTGATCTCGTCACGCAGGATCTCGGGCCGCGCACCGATCTCGACATCCGCCGCAATCTCGAACGGCAGGTCGAGGCCGAGCGCTGGACCCAGCTCGATCGCCAACTCGTCCGAGACGGGCGCGAAACCGGCGTCATCGACATGGCGCCCAACCCTCAAGCGAAGCCCGACGAATATCACGCCCTGAAAGTCGGCCGCCTGCGCAAGCTGGAATCCCTCGGACTCGCGGATCAGGTTGGTCCCGGCCAATGGGTGATCGCCGACAACGCCGAGGCGACGTTGCGCGCGATGGGCGAGCGCGGCGACATCATCAAGCGGATGCACCGGGCCTTGACCGAACGCGGCATCGAGCGCGGATCGGCGAACTATGTCCTCGCCGCCGAAAGCCTCGATACGCCGATCATCGGCCGCCTCGTCGATCGCGGTCTCGACGACGAGTTGAAGGGCACCGCCTATGCCGTGGTAGATGGCGTGGACGGCCGCACTCATCACATAAAACTGTCCGATCTCGATGCCACCGGTGACGGCGCGACGGGATCGATCGTCGAACTGCGCAAGTTCAACGATGCGAAGGGCGAGCGCCGCGCCATGCTCGCCGTCCGCTCCGATCTCGACATCGACCGTCAGATCAAGGCGCCCGGCGCCACCTGGCTCGACCGTCAGAACATCGCCCGCGAGCCGATCGCGCTGTCGGAGGGCGGCTTCGGCGCCGAGGTGCGCCACGCGATGGACCGGCGCGCCGACCATCTGGTCGAGCAGGGCTTCGCCGAACGGCATGGCCAGCGCGTCACATTCAGCCGCAACCTGATCGAGAAGCTGCGCGGCCGGGAGCTGGAGGCGCTGGGCGAAAAGCTCGCCGCCGAGACCGGCCAGCCCTTCAACCGCGCCGGCAGCGGCGAATATGTCGCCGGTTCCTACCGCCAGCGCTTCACGCTCGCCTCCGGCCGCTTCGCCATGATCGACGACGGCCTCGGCTTCCAGCTCGTGCCCTGGACGCCCTCTCTCGAAAAGCAGATCGGCCGCCACGTCTCCGGCGTCGCCCGCGACGACGGCGGCATCGACTGGAGTTTTGGGCGCAAACGGGGCCTCGGCCTCTGATCCGTTCTTCGAAGAACCTTTGCGACAAAAAGGAATTGCAGATGTCCGCGACGAAAATTCTCTGGGGTCAGATCCTCGCCGTCCTATCCATTGTCCTCGTCTGCGTCTGGGGCGCGACCGAATGGGTCGCCTGGCGGCTCGCATTCCAGCCAGAACTCGGACAACCATGGTTTCGGATTCTCGGCTTTCCCTTTTACCTGCCGCCCGCCTTTTTCTGGTGGTGGTATGGCTATGACGCCTATGCGCCGTCGATCTTCGTCGAGGGCGCCTACATCGCGGCTTCAGGCGGCCTGATCGCCGCCGCCGTGGCGATCGGCATGTCGGTCTGGCGGGCGCGCGAAGCATCGAGGATCGAGACCTATGGCTCTGCGCGCTGGGCCGACACCGAAGAGGTGAAAGCCGCCGGACTGCTTGGCCCCGATGGCGTGGTGCTCGGCCGGTATGCCCACGACTACCTCCGCCATGACGGGCCGGAGCATGTGCTTTGCTTCGCGCCGACCCGTTCCGGCAAGGGCGTCGGTCTCGTCATCCCCTCGCTGCTCACCTGGCCGGGTTCGGCCATCGTTCACGACATCAAGGGCGAGAACTGGCAGCTGACCGCCGGTTTCCGCGCCAAGCATGGCCGCGTGCTGCTGTTCGATCCGACCAATGCGAAATCCTCGGCCTATAATCCGCTGCTCGAAGTGCGGCGCGGCGAATGGGAGGTGCGCGACGTCCAGAACATCGCCGACATCCTGGTCGATCCCGAAGGCTCACTGGAAAAGCGGAGCCACTGGGAAAAGACCAGCCATGCCCTGCTGGTCGGCGCCATCCTCCACGTCCTCTATGCCGAGGAGGACAAGACGCTCGCCGGCGTCGCCGCCTTCCTCTCCGACCCAAAGCGGCCGATTGAATCGACGCTCGCCGCCATGATGAAGACGGCGCATCTCGCCGAGGCCGGGCCGCATCCCGTCATCGCCAGCGCCGCGCGCGAACTGCTGAACAAATCCGACAACGAGCGGTCGGGCGTGCTGTCCACCGCCATGTCCTTCCTCGGCCTCTACCGCGATCCCGTCGTCGCCGAGGTGACGCGCCGCTGCGATTGGCGCATTGCCGACATCGTGGGCGGGAAGCGACCGACGACGCTCTACCTCGTCGTGCCGCCCTCCGACATCAACCGCACCAAGCCGCTGATCCGCCTGATCCTCAATCAGGTCGGCCGCCGCCTGACCGAAGACTTGTCTGCCAAGGCCGGGCGCCATCGGCTGCTCTTGATGCTGGACGAGTTCCCGGCGCTGGGGCGGCTCGACTTCTTCGAGTCGGCGCTCGCTTTCATGGCCGGCTATGGGCTGAAGTCCTTCCTGATCGCGCAGTCGCTGAACCAGATCGAGAAAGCCTATGGCGCGAACAATTCGATCCTCGACAACTGCCATGTTCGCGTCAGCTTCGCCACCAATGACGAGCGCACCGCCAAGCGCGTGTCGGACGCGCTCGGCACCGCCACCGAGATGAAGGCGATGAAGAACTATGCCGGTAGCCGCCTCTCGCCCTGGCTCGGGCACCTGATGGTGTCGCGCTCGGAAACCGCGCGGCCGCTGCTCACCCCCGGCGAGGTGATGCAGCTTCCCGCGACCGACGAGATCATCATGGTCGCTGGCTTGGCCCCGATCCGGGCGAAGAAGGCGCGCTACTTCGAGGACCGGCGATTGCAGGAGCGCATCCTGCCGCCGCCGGCGCTCGCCCCGCCGAAGCAGGCCCGGCCCGATGACTGGACCGCGCTGCCCGTGCCGCCGCGTCCGCAGATTGCGCGGCCGAAGCCCGCGCCGGAGAGCGACGACGATCCGACCGAATCCGAGCGTCGTCGGCAGCCCGAACTCAGCCGCGTGAAGCCGGTCGAGAAGAAGGAGCCGATCGAGAACGAGTTCGAAATCGGCCTCATCGATGACGACGAGGATGAAGCCGCGCGCAACAGCCGCATGAACCGCCTCATGCGGGGCGTCGCCCGTCAGGCTTCGCTCGATCCCGGCGACGGCATGGATCTATGAGGCGCCGATGACCAAACCCGCCCGCAAACAGCGGCTGTCCGTCTATCTCGATCCCGTCGTGATGAACCGCCTTGCGGATCATGCCGCGCGGCGGGATCAATCGCGCTCCCTGATCGCAGAGGCCGCCATCGAATCCTTCCTGTCGCCCGACGCGGCCGAGCGTCAGGAAGCCGCCATCACCAAACGGCTCGACCAGTTCGATCGGCGCATGACCCGGCTCGAACGCGATGTCGGGATTTCCGTGGAGATGTTCGCGGTCTTCGTGCGCTTCTGGCTCGCCACCACGCCGGCATTGCCCGAACCCGCCGCGCAGGCGGCCCGCGCTAAGACCGCCGAGCGCTATGACGCCTTTGTCACGGCGCTCGGGCGGCGGCTTGCCAAAGGACCGAAGCTGCGGCAGGAGATTGCGGAGGACATAGGCGATTCTTCGGCCAATGATCCTCATGCGTGAGAGGGATAGCCTTAGGCGGCATTAAAGGGCGCCTCGCCCTCCGAGGGGAAGAAACCGATCGGGAAAAGTCAACGAAGCAGATTCGGCGTTTCCCTGCTCTGGTAATGAAAATCCGCTTCAACCACGGTCCGATCAGCGGGCAATTGGAAGCGTTGTTGGATCTCCTCAATTGTCTTCGGCCGCATCAATTTGCGATCACAATAGAGAATGAACCGATCTTGCGCCCGATCGAAGACGATGCGACCGCGCGGCCAATCCTCATATTCATGGGCGCGCACGACCGCACGCGCCGCCGCGTCCAGCTCACGCGACCTTCGCCAGCCTTGCCAAACCTCGTAATGGCCGAGACCGAAGGTCAGGCAGTCGCCGTAAGGTTCGGCTTCGTCCCATTTACACGACGCCGCGAGCAGCCGCGCGCCCTCACCGCCGGAAATCATCCAAAAAATACCAATAAGCGGGGAAGCGTCCTCTGTCATGCGTCCGATTCTGTCGTCTGTGGATGCGATAGTTGTTTCATTGAATCAAACAATGCGGAGCAACTATGAAAAATGACAAAGCCGACCGAAATTTTCCGGCAATCCGGCTGGCGGATGGACCGCAGGCCGACAATCCGGCGGAAACCCATAAACGGATGCTGTCGGAACTCGCCGAACGTCTGGACCAATATAATGTTTTCGCCAAGGGCCAGTTCGTGATGTGGAAGCCCGGTCTCAAGAACAGGAAGTTTCCTGATTACGGCGAGCCCGCCATCGTCACCGCCGTTCTGCCGACCCCGCAGTTCGATCCCAGCGAAAACGCCGCCGCAAGCCCGTATTTTCAGGAGCCTTTGACACTGGTCATCGGCATGTTTCGCGACGATGATCTGCTCGAATTCCGCGTCGATGGGCGGCGCTTTGAGCCGATTGAGGGCTGAGAGGCTACATAATGCGCGTGCAGGGTTTCGACCTGCTCGCGCATCTCGACTTGCAGCGCCGGCGGCGCGACGATGGTCACCGCGGGCCCCCACGTCATCAAATGGTGGGCGATCTGCCTCAGGCCGCCCGCATGGAAGCGCACCGTCAGCGACCCGTCGGGTTCGTCCGCGAAGCTCTGCGTTGGATGGAATAGGTAGGAGCGGGCGTCGCGCGCCGCCGATGGCGCGAAACGCAACTCAACGTCTTCGGGATCTTCCTGGAAGACGCCGAAGGAGCGCGCCGCATAGGCCTTGAGATCGAAGTCCGACGGCGGAGCGCCGGGTTCGTCCGTCACCACCAGATTGTGGATGCCGTCGAGCCGATAAAGGGCGGCGCCGCGCCGGCTTTTCATGCCGGCGACGAGGTAATAGCGCGGCCCGAAGAGCAATCCGTAGGGCACGACCTTGCGCCAGCGTGGCGGAGTTTGTTCATCGCCGCCGTAATCGAAGCGCACGACACGTCCGGCGAGCAGAGCCTCACGCAGGCCCGAAAGAATTGATGGATCGGACATCGGCCGCGGCCCGACCTGACAGGCGAAGGCTTCCGCCCGCACGGCGGCCTCCACATCGACGCCAAGCGTTCTGCGATCGTTGTCCCGCATGCTGGTTTCGATCTTGTCGCGCAGGGTGCGGAGTTTTTCCGCGCGGCTCGTATCATGCGCCGCTTCGAGTTTCCGCGCCGCATTTTCGAGTTCGGTCATTTCGTCGACCGTCGGAATTGTCGTGAAGCGATCGAGCCCGCTGATCGCCAGCTTGAATTGCTTCTTGCGCCCGTCCTCGTCATGGTCGAGCAGGCCGAACGCCTGTTCGACGGCGTCGCGCATGCGTTCGGCGGTGCGCCGCCCGACCCCCAGAAAGTCCGCCATTTCATCGAGAGTCAGACCCTCGCGATTGATAGCCAAAGCCCGAGCAAGCTTGAGAACGGCGACCGATTTTTCCAGCCTCATGGCGCTGCTCCGGAAATATAGGCGTCCAAAATTGACGTATCTCTCGCGCATTCCATTCTTCTGTCAAGAGGACGCCGACAGACATGTCTTTTGGAGCCCGATGATCCGCAAGACCGACGAAGAGTTCGACGTCTGGCTGCGAGCGCCGGCGGCGGAGGCGACGGCGCTACAGCGCCCGCTGGCGGACGGCGGGTTGACGATCGTCGCCAAGGGGGCGCGGCAGGACGGCGAACCAAGGCCAGAACTCCAGTCGCAGTTGAGATAACAAGGATGCTTGAGTTCGTTTGCAAATCACGAAGGCAGCTGTTCAAAAGGCGGTTCGTTGGTTATTCTGCGTTATGTAATCTCATTGGTTGTCGGAGAAGGCAGCGTGGAAATTGAGGATCAGCTTGCGTCGCTCGTCGATGATCCGGAGTTCCAGCAGATCGTACACAGGCGCTCGACATTTAACTTGTTTGAAGCGGTCGGAGCGGTCAGGGGGGAACTGCGTCATTCTAACTTCCTTCGATTTCTTCTCGACCCAAGGGAAAGTCACGGACTCGGCTCTAAGCCTCTAGAGCGGCTCCTTCGAGCCGTCCTTGCGACGATCGAACCCGCCGACCGTCCCGTCCGTTCTCTGGAGCTGATCGTTGGCGATCTTGATGATGCGCAGGTTGAACGCGAGGAGAGCAATATTGATCTCCTAGTTCGCATTGGATCACTCAGACTCGTCGTTCTGATTGAAAACAAAATCGGCGCCAAGGCGGGAGTTGGTCAACTGCGGAGATACCGGGAGCATGTCGAGAAGACATTTCCTCAATGGCGCAAATTTTTGATCTTCCTGACACCGGATGGCGCCGATCCTGATGACGATGGCTACGTTGCTTTCGGCTATTCCAAACTCGCTGAGGTCATCGAGGAGTTGCTGAAGGAGGCCGTCGCGTCTGAAACGGCAATCGCTTTGCGTCACTATGTCGAAATGCTCCGGAGACACATCGTGCCCGATCAACAGCTAAATCAACTAGCGCTTCAGCTTTACAACCGACACAAGTCAGCTTTCGACTTCGTTATAAAGAACATTCCAAAGGACAGCTTATTTGAAATCGCGAAGCAATTGGTTGAGACCTCGCCGGAAGTAGTCGCGGACGCCCATGGCGCAAATATCGTGCGTTTCGTTCCCAAGGCATGGGCGACAGTCCCACAACTGAACCAATGCCCAAAAGACAAATGGTCAAAAACAGGCCGGCATCTCCTTTTCGAGTTGAAAACCTTTAACACGGACGGAATGAGAAACCGGCTATTGCTCGCGCTGCTTGTCGGACCTGGCCCCGACAAGGCAAGGGCGTCTCTTTATGACGCTGCGAAGGAGCGTGGATTCATCGGCCTCGTAAAGCCGATGGGCGCGCAATACGCCACGATTTTTGCGAAAGAGTTGTTGTCCGAAAGCTACGGCGCTACGCTTGATCTGGACGACAAGAGGAGCGTCGCCCAAACCGCATGGTCTGCATTCGTCGCAGATGATATGCCGAAGCTCGAACGCGAAATTTTCGGGATCATCGGCCACGTTCTTGAGAACGTGACGCAGCCAGCGGACGCGTAGGCTAACGCACTCTGGTCGGTTCTGACGCCCGCGCAACCGGCGCATCGGAACTTCAGTTTGAGGTCTCGATCACAAAAAAAAGCCCCCGAGGGCTGATGCCTCCATGCTCCGAGTGGCCATTTGCGGCCTGCTGCAAGATCAATTATAGGAAAGCCATGACCTGACCTCCTCCCTCTGTTCGCGAACCGAAACGCGCTGCGGTTTCCGCTACGCGGGTTTTGTTCGCTTTGAGCTAGAGGAGGCAATATTGCCGCAAATCACCATACGCCTGCATCAGGATCTCGCGGATCAAATTCTGGACGCCGGGCCAGATGGAGCGCGGGCGCTTTCGGCCCTGTGGCGTCAGGCCGGTCGCGCGATCCAATCGCATGGGCGGCATATCGCCTATGCGCCCGCCGTCCTCCCCAACGGGTTGCGCTGCGCCATGAGCGTCCATTTTGGCCTTCGCGGCATGGTCATCGAAGTCGACCGTCCGGGGACGCTGATCCCGGGACGGGATGTGGTGGTGGATCGCCAGGCCACGATGCGCTGCCCCACGCCGCAAAGGCGCTGACATCGACGGGCGGGGACATTCCCCGCCCATGTTCGGCACCCGAAAAGACATGGGCTCGCAGTTGGAGTAGACGTCTTGCATCCTTCCGGTCGCAAATGGAATGTGAGGTGAAATGAGGAAGGAGACGCGACATCTGGTTTCTCCGACAGCGGAATTGCGTCGATCCAAGTGCGACCGGGACGCTTTTGCCGCAAAACCGCGCCTGCCGATCATGGTGGTGCTCGACCGGGTGACGCAGGCCTATAACATCGGCGCGATCTTTCGGCTTTGTGACGCAATGCTGGCCGAGCGACTCGTGATCACCGGGGCGGAGGTCGACCTGCATAAGCGCAACCTGGGTCAGGCCGCTTGTGGAACACAATTCTGGACGCCTTGGTCCCAGGAAAAATCCGCCGTCGAGGCGGTCACTCGCGCGAAGGCCGACGGATACCAA
The DNA here is from genome assembly GCA_963703385.1 of uncultured Pseudomonadota bacterium. Classification (GTDB taxonomy): domain Bacteria; phylum Pseudomonadota; class Alphaproteobacteria; order Rhizobiales; family Beijerinckiaceae; genus Rhodoblastus. The sequence continues at coordinate 375,766 of OY969816.1, read as the reverse complement.
ATCGCTGTTGTCGAATTGGCGTCGAATAGCGTTCGTCCGGAGGCGTTCATCCCGCGCTTTCCAGTATGCCTGGTTCTCGGCGGCGAATTCGATGGCGTCTCCCAGGAGGTCGTTGATCTCGCCGACGCGGTCATCGAGATTCCGATGCGCGGCATGGCCAATTCGATCAACGTCTCCACGGCGGCGGCGATTGTGCTCTATGCCCTGTCGTGCCGCGCCGAGGCCGAGGGTTCGTCCGTGGGCGTGCAGCAGATCAAACTTCCGGCCCCGCCATGGGCGCCGGCTTCCTGAATGCAATGGTGATTACGGCGGAGGCGCAGGCGCCAGAATAAGCCGTCATAATCGTCCGGCGTGCTCGCGGCCCACCAAGGACCTGAGCGGCAAGTTCGTCATATTTGGCGAGGTCGAATTTTTTGTCGTCCGCCTGCGAAATGGATTGAAGGATGAAGGCTCCGCCGTCGAATCCGGCTTCGGCGAAGGAGCATATTGTCGCTTCCAGACCGCGCCACATGTCGTCGCCATAAATTCCCTGGATTGCCGCGCCTCGTCCGAAGGGCGGCTCGGCGGCGCCTCCGCCGGCGACCTTGATGGCGTCGCCCAAATCTACACCGATCATCAATTGGCCGCATACCAGCCGCGCGCAGGCTTCAGCGATGACGTCGAGATCGCGCGTCGGCGCGCCGATCACCCATATGGCGCCGTCGCAAATGAAACTCTCGGGAGCGAGAGCGTCGACGACGACCAGCATTCGCCGGGGCGCCATCGCGCCTGCCGTCTCGCGCGTCGACGACGCGACGCTGAAATCGGCTGACGCCTCGCGGACAATCAATATCTCGATGGTTGGAGTCCCTGTTAAGGTCGGAAACCGTTCGGCCCATTCGGGACATTTTCCGCCGATTGTTCTGATGGCCAAAATGCCGAAATCATATGACGGCGCCTGTTTGGCATCGAACGCTGAATTCATGTGACGGCCTCCGATGGTGCGGCGGTCGAGCCAAGTTTGACGTCATATGGGTCAAACCCGGACGGACTGCGGCGCGCGGCCCTTTGGCGCCTTGCTCGCTGACAAGAACGCGTAGTGTGCATGTTGTCGAGGGAAAAAGTCACGTCGGACCGCAACCTACGTCCGAAAATGACGGACGTACCGCATATTATCCTTTCCTGCGCCGAGCACGGGCCAACATTCCGTTGTTTGCGTTCGCAGCGCCGAGACGCGCCCAGGTGAGGAAAGGCGATTTATCATGGCCATTGGCAATGCGGTTCAACGAGGTCAGGTCGTCTATGTGTATGACGAGAAAGGCCGGCAAATCGCGACGATTACTGCGGGATCGGGTCCCAAGGACGGTTTGACGGGTTACACGTCGTCCACGGTCAACGTGCGACGAGGCTCGGTCATTTACAGCTATGACGCGCACGGGCGGCAGATCGCGACCGCAACTGCGCGCTGAATCCCGCCTTTCATTTCAGATTGAGAGATCAAAAGTGTCTGAATGTTGCGACCCCGGTAATGTGAAGGACGTCATTGAAGATCGCGCTCTCGGCGCGTTGCTCGGCCTGGCCGTTGGCGATGCGCTGGGCGCGACCTTGGAGTTTTCCGCGCGAGACGCGCATTCGCCTGTGATCGACATTGTCGGCGGAGGTCCGTTTCGCCTCAAGCCCGGCGAATGGACCGACGACACCAGCATGGCGCTTTGCCTCGCGGACTCGCTGATCGCCAAAGAGACGCTGGACGAGCGCGACCTGCTCGAACGCTTCGTGCGCTGGTGGGAAAAAGGAGAGAACAGCGTCAAGGGCCGCTGTTTCGACATCGGGATGACGACGCGCCAGGCGCTTGAGGCCTACCGGCGCAGCGGCGGGATCGCGGGCGAAGGCCCGCACGACATATACCAGGCGGGTAATGGCACTCTGATGCGGCTGTCGCCGGCGGCGATCTTCGCCGCGCCAAGCGCCGCCGCCGCCAAAGGGATCGCCGAGCGTCAGAGCCTGACCACCCACGCCAGCGTCCTCCCGGCCGAAGCCTGCGGTCTCTTCGCGCAAATGCTCGTGGAGGCGATTGGCGGCAAGGCGAAGGAGGTGGTTCTGCGGCCCCGCGAGGCCGAGCACCTGGATATCAAGGAGGTCGCCGCCGGAACCTGGCGACGCAAGAGCCGCGACGAGATTTCATCCTCCGGTTATGTCGTGCATACGCTCGAAGCCGCGCTTTGGTGCGTCGAGCGCACGGAAAATTTCGCCGACGCGCTGATTCTCGCGGTGAATCTCGGCGACGATTCCGACACGGTCGGCGCGGTCACCGGCCAGCTTGCCGGCGCCCTTTATGGCCGCGGCGGCATTCCGGAGCGATGGCTCAACGTGTTGGCGTGGCGAGACCATATCGAGCAGCGAGCCATGGACCTGGTCCGCGTGGGCGCCGGCGCCGGAAAGGGAAGCGGGCCATGAGAGAAAATCCAGTGGAATCGAGGAACAGCGTGACCCACCCATTGCGGATCGATCGCGTTCGCCTACCGGATTGTGCGGGCGAAATCGGAATGACCATCTGCCCGGGCAAAGTCGATCCATACCCTTTGTTTCCCGGGCCAGGTTGGGATCGGCAACTGGATGTCGACCTCGATCTGATCCGCGACCAAAAGGCGAGCGCCCTCGTCACGTTGCTCGAAGAATCATGAATTTCGCTTATTGAAGGTCCAGGATCTGGGGGCAGAGACCGAGCGACGCGGCATGGCGTGGCACCATCTGCCCATCATCGACGGCGGCGCGCCGGACGGTAAGTTCGAAACCCTGTGGTTAAGCGCCGGCAAAATGCTCCATGCTGAATTGTCCCGCGGCGGGTTGATTGTTCTGCACTGTCGGGGCGGTCTTGGCCGGACCGGAACGGTCGCCGCCAGAATTTTGATGGAGCGTGGCGTCATGGTGGAAGAAGCGATCCGGCGGGTGAGGGCTGCGCGGATCGGAGCCATCGAGACCACGGAGCAGGAAGATTACCTTCGCAACCTGCCGTCGCGAGTGGATTTTGCGAATATCGTCCAGAAACTCGCGGCGGTTGCCGGACAGCCGCCGGATTGACTCCAGAAAGCCGCAACTTGGCTACGCCGTTACCGCCCGTCTTCGTCGATTGTGAAGCGTCGGACTTCGATGGTTATGTCATTGATGTCGGCTGGGCATTCGCGCCGCAGAGGCGCTCGCCTATGCTAATCTCTGGCGGCTGATCACGGATGATGGGAAAAATGAGCGGCGAGGCGTTCGATATCATCGGCGATGTCCATGGGCAGGCCTGGAAGCTTCTCGGCCTCCTCGAAATTCTCGGCTATCGCCGGATCGACGGGGTTTGGGAGCATCCCGAGCGAAAGGCGATTTTCGTCGGCGATCTGATCGATCGCGGGCCGCGCCAGCTGGAAACAATCAATATCGTGCGGCCGATGGTCGAGTCCGGCTCGGCCCAATGCGTCCTCGGCAACCACGAATTCAACGCCATAGCCTGGGCGACGCCGCATCCCGAAGAGCCGGGCGAACATCTGCGCAGCCGAAGGCGGGCGAGCAATCGCGCGCAACATGAGGCGTTCCTCGCCGAGGTCGAGAACACCTCAACGCATGACGAGGTGATCGCGTGGTTCAAGACCTTGCCGCTTTGGCTGGAACTTGGCGCGATCCGGGTGGTCCACGCCTGCTGGAACGACGCCTATATGTCGCGGCTCAAATCGCACCTCGGCCCTAACAACACATTGACCGATGACCTGATGGTCCTGGCAAGCCGCGACGGCCATTGGGTTTTTGAAGCTGTCGAGGCCCTGTGCAAGGGCCTGGAGGTCATTTTGCCTGACGGCCTTTCCTTCCACGACAAGGACGGTCATCAACGGCGAGCCGCCCGCATAAAATGGTGGGCGCCGGATTTTTCCTCGCTCCGCAATTCAACGCTCGCGCCTGAGAGCGTGCTGGCTGGCATGCCCAACATCCCGCTGCCCCCCGATCCCCGTTTGAAGCCCTACGAGGGGCCGCCGGTGTTCTTCGGCCATTACTGGCGCACAGGATCGCCCGAAGTGATGGCCGGCAAATTCGCCTGCGTCGATTACAGCGCTGGGAGGAACGGTCCGCTGGTCGCCTATCGCTGGGAGGGGGAAAGCGAACTGCGGAACGCGCATTTCGTTTCATCTGACGGCAGTTGATTTCGCGCCGCGTCGCCGCGTACAAAATTGCAGCATCAGCGACATGAGATTTTTAGACGAAAGCGATTCGATGCCGACGATATTCCCCAATAAAGACGAGGCGCTCGACGCTGCGTCCCTCAAGAGCAAGCAACGGTCGCTTCGAGGCGGTTTCCCTTCCGTGCTATCGCTTCGGGTTCACCGGGCGATAAGCTGGCTCACGCGGGCCGAGGCCGAAAAGGACGATGACGATCTGCGCTTCATTCTCCTCTGGATCGGGTTCAATTCCGCCTATGCGCGCGAAATTGGCGCCGAAAATGGCGCCGAGCGGGGCCTATTCAGCGAATTCTTCGACAGTCTTGTGAGGTTCGACCGGACCCATCGGATTTACAATGCGATCTGGGAGCGGTTTCCGCATGAAATCCGCGTTCTGCTCGACAACAAATATGTCTTTGCCCCGTTCTGGAATCATCAGAACGGTTATGCCGGCTTCGACGACTGGCAGGACCGCCTCGCGCGCAGCAAGGCGAAAATCAATTCCGCCTTGGCGCGCCATGACACGTCGGCGATATTGTCAGTGGTTTTCGATCGCCTCTACGTCTTGCGCAATCAGCTAGTGCATGGCGGAGCAACCTGGAACAGCTCGGTCAACCGCGGCCAAGTCCGCGACGGTGCAGCGGTGTTGGGGTGGTTGCTGCCGATCTTCATCGACATCATGATGGATCATGCCGACCACGATTGGGGAACGCCGTTTTATCCGGTGGTCGACTGACTTGAAATAGCATTATCAGCGCGGTCGTATCCTGGAAATCGTTTCGATCGATGGTCGAACCGTGCCTATCCGGTTAACGCAGGCATCCACTACATATAGAGGGGACCGCGCACTCTATCCAATGGTAGAGATCGGCGGATTGCGGACGGCCGCGAGTTCCTTCGGCAAAGGCGGCTTGGCGCCAGGTCCGGTCATTGCCGGACAGGATGACGAGCTTACGAAGTCGACGGAAAGCCGCCGTCGGATTTCCGCGAGTCTACCGGCGAGTGAACTACCTTTGAGAGCTCGCCGGATTACAAGCCCGTTGCCCGCCGCAGCGCATCGTTGATTCGCTCCTGCCAACCCGGCCCATCCTCTTGAAAATGTGCAATCAAATCGCTGTCGAGCTTGATCGACACCAATTCTTTAGAGATTGGAACGCCACCTTTTTTTTGCGCGCGGACGGGCTCGGCCGCTGGTGGCGTCGCTGGTTTGAACACAGCTTCGGCTACGGAAAAGGCGTCGGTCGGTCGATATCGGTTCGGTGGTCTCGTCATGCGAATTCTTCCATTGAGCTTCTAACCGATACTGCTTAGCCAGGCCCCTGAAATCAATGGGAGTCGAAGGCAAAGGTGACGATAGATTATACCGGAATGGCGCGGGCGATGCTGAAAGTCATTTTTCTCGAATGTAGGTGACGCCCACACAAAACCACGCCGTCGATTGATGAGCGCACTCATGGCATTAAGAGCCGACAGGTCGCCGACATTGGCGCCTTGGACCAATTGGAGCGGACGAAACATGCCTCGGATCAAGAAGCCGCAACACGCATCGCTCGACGAGGTGCGGATCGAACGCGACGGCGAATACGCCGTGATCACGTTCGTCGACGAGGCGATCGGCGGGATGCACCTGAGGCTCGGTGCAGAAGTCCAGCGGATGTCCGATATGGAGATTCTGGACCGGTACAACGAGGTTGTCACCGCCATGCAGGCGGGAGTCGATGCGTGGGACCGGACCGTCGTCGAAATCCCCGAAGGCAAACCGCAGATCGAGTATGCCCCCAGCTCCGAGCAATGGGCTCCTGTCGGCGATGTACTGAGGTGCATCATCGACGAGAGCGAGGAAGGTCAACCAATGATCTGGATAGATGACAAGGAGCTTTCCTGGGCCGAGTTCGGCAGGATGCTCCTTGTCCACAATGGCTGGGGCATGCGGATCGCGTTCGTTCCCGAGGAACGGGTCCATGAGCAGCCGATCATCAAGGTGGGGACGCCGGATCGAGGCGAACGTTGAGCGCCAGAGTTACGACAGAATCGGTCACATGTGTTCGCCAGTCATGAATGAGCCTGTTGCGTCCAGGCTGGCGATGGACGAACATGGGGATCGTGTCGAAGTTCTTGCCGAGGATCTAGTGGCTGTCCCACATCTGACCAAGTCGCGCTATATCGCTGGCATGCAATGCCTTCGACGGCTGTGGCTTCTGGTCAATGAGCCGCCGCCCTATGAGCCGCCCGAACCGGGCTCGCCGTTGGACATCGGCCAACAAATCGGACTAAAGGCCCATTTGCTCTTTCCGGGCGGCGTTCTGATCGACGAGGCGCCATGGGCGCACTCTGCGGCCGTCGCAAGGACAATCGCCTTGATGGCCGAGGCCAACACGCCGGCGATATTCGAAGCCGCGTTCGAGCACGACGGCATCCGCGTCCGCGTCGATATCCTGGAGCGCCTGCCAGATGAAAGCTGGGCGCTGAGGGAGGTCAAGATCAGCACACGTCCCAAGGATCATCATCTCGACGACATCGCGCTTCAGGCTCATGTCCTTCGCGGCGCCGGCGTCACGGTTTCGTCGATCGAACTCGTTCATGTGAATAACGCTTACGTTCGCGGCCACGATGGCGTTGACTGGCGCGCCTTTTTCGCGCGCGTCGACGTTGAAACCGACGTCGAAGCGCGGCTCGCCGAAATCCCTTTCCGAATTCAGGCCATGCGCGAATGTCTAGCCAATGGTCAGGCTCCGTCCATCGAACCCGGACGCCAGTGCAGTTCGCCCTACGGTTGCGACTATTGGGATCAATGCACGGCCGACAAGCCTGCCGATTGGGTGGTGCGATTGCCGCGTCTGTCGGAAGCCAACGCAGCACAATTGAAAGCGCTGGGAATCGAGGCGGTCTCGGCGATTCCGGTAGAGTTTCCGCTCACAGGCAAGCAGTCGGTCATTCGTGAAACGATTGTCAGCGGCCGTCCATATTTGTCGGACGACCTGCCTCGCCTTTTGACGGCGTTCGGTCCGCCCGCCTGTTACCTCGATTTCGAAGCGATGGCCCCGCCTATTCCGCTCTATCAGGGAACGCGTCCCTATCAGACGCTGCCCTTCCAGTGGTCGTTGCACGAAATCGACGGCGCCGGCAGGCTCGATCATCTCGAATTCCTGGCCGATGGCGCAGGCGATCCTCGACGAGAATTCGCAGAGACCCTGCTCGCGGCGTTGGGGCGATCCAATTCGCCGATCATTGTCTACTCGTCCTACGAAAAATCGCGACTGCGCGACCTTGCGGAGTTTTTCCCCGATCTGCGCTCCTCCCTTGAAGCTGTGATCGACCGATTGACCGATCTCCTTCCTGTCGTCCGCCGAGCGGTCTATCTCCCGGCTTTCGATTTCAGCTTCTCGATCAAGACGGTCGGACCGGCCCTGTGTCCAGATTTCGGCTACGACGACCTCGACGGTGTCGCCGACGAACTCGCCGCCGCCGGCGCCTTCCTGCAAATCGCCGGAGGCGCGGTCGTCAACGCAGACGAGATCGCGCGGTTGCGACGCCAGCTGCTCGCCTATTGTGAACGCGACACCATCGCCATGGTGAAGGCGCACGCCGCCCTCCGGGAGCTCGCGGGGTAACGGTCATGTCAGGCGCCAGATCAACTCGGCGCTATCGTAGTGGCCGGCGGTTTCGACGTCGGTCCTATCCGATCGAGCCAACAACCTGAAGCCATCCGTCCGGGTTTGACGCATATGACTTCATACCTGGTTCGAAACAGCCCATCGGAGGCAGCCGCATGAATTCAGCTCTCCAATCCAAACAGGCGCCGTCGTACGATTTCGGCGTTTTGGCCATCAGAACAATCGGTGGAGAATGTCCCGAATGGGCATCTGGATTTCCGCCCTTAACAGGGACGCCGACCGTTGAGATATTGATCGTCCGCGAGGACGCCTCCGATTTTGCGACCGCGCTGTCGTCTGGAACGTCGACAAGCGCCAAAGCGCCTTGGCGAATGCTGGTCATCGATGATGCTCTCGCTCCCGAGAATTTCACATCCGACGGCGCTATATGGGCGATCAGCGCGCCCGCGCGCGATCTCGACATCATCGCCGAGGCCTTTGCGCGGTTGGTCCGCGGACCAGTGATGATCGGCGTGGATTTGGCCGACGCCTTGGACATCGCAGGTGGGCGCGCTTTCGTTCCGCATTTTGGGCGAGGAGCGGTCGTCGAAGGGATTCAAGGCGACGTAGTGCAGCGCGATCTCGAAAACGCCTTGCACTCTTTCACAGAAACAGAATTCGATGGCGGCGCCTTCATCATTCAATCCATTTCCAAAGCCGACGACGAGCAGTTCGACCTTCTGAAATTCGACGAACTTTCCACCTTGCTTCTTGGCGCGCCGCGCGCGCGCCCCTCCCTCGTGACCGCATATTGTGGCGCGAGCGCCTCCGCCGTGATCGCCATTGCTTTCAAGAAGCCGGCCGCGGGTCCGGGAACGGAACGCTGATCTGCTGCGCGCCCACGGGCGAACCCTCGGCCTCGGCGCGGCACGACAGGGCATAGAGCACAATCGCCGCCGCTGTGGAGACATTGATCGAATTGGCCATGCCGCGCATTGGGATCTCAATGACGGCGTCCGCCAGATTGGCTACTTCCTGGGAAACACCGTCGCATTCGCCGCCGAGGACCAGGCAGACTGGAAAGCTCGGGATGAATGCCTCGGGACGAACGCTGTTCGCCGCCAGTTCAACAGCCACGATCTGGTATCCGTCAGCCTTCGCGCGGATAACCGCTTCCTCGGCCGAGCCTTCTTGCGACCAGGGCGTCCAATATTGCGTTCCGCGCGCCGATTGGGACAGGCGACGTTTGCGCAAGTGGATTTCGGCGCCGGTGACCACGAGGCGTTCGACCAGCATCGCGTCGCAAAGCCTAAAAATCGCGCCGATATTATAGCCTTGCGTCACCTGGTCGAGCACGACCATGATCGGAAAGCGCGGTTTTGCTGCAAAAGCGTCCCGGTCGCATTTTGATCGGCGCAGCTCCTCGGTCGGAAAAACCTGATGGTCCAGCTCTTCGCTCATGATTCCTCGCATTTCAAAATCTGGATGCAATCTACTCAGCAATAACGTCAATATCGGCCGCATCTCGCGAATTGCGACAGGGCAGAAGAATGGGCGGCCGATCACGCGGGGCCGGTTGGCTCTCGTCCGTCAGGGCGGAAAAATTGAGCCTATAGCCGCCTGCTCGCAGGTGCTCCGAGATGTCATCGTTCGGCAACAGCCGCGCCCAGGTGGCGTAGTCTGGGTCGCCATACAGCGCCAGCCATTTGGCCTTGGCGAGGTTGTCGTTGACCCATTCCAGAAAGGGCTCAAACAAATGATCTGCCCAGAGCGCCGGTCGATCGGCGAACACGCGCCGCGCCTCGGGCAGGCAGGCCTCGCAGACAACGCCGCCGCCCATGATACGCCTCGGCTCCGCTTCCAGACTCAGCAGGAAATCCCAGCAGTCGTCCGCATGCAGCGCATAGACATTGATCTCATAGGTTGTCAGCGCGCCTCTTATGGCGCGGTTGATCCCGGCGAAGGAAAACTCATGAACCTCGTCGGTTCGCGTCCCGAGTTCGATCTCGACGGCGAAACGGGCGCGATTTGCTTCGAGCCAGGACAGAAAAGCGCATTGGATTTTACGACGCGGCATGGGCACCACCGAAAATGCGGATTGTCGGCGCCATTGAGGCGCCGACGAAAGATCGGGAGAAGCCGGCGAGATTGGGCGGGGAATGTCCCCGCCCGTCGATGTCAGCGCCTTTGCGGCGTGGGGCGGCGCATCGTCGCCTGGCGATCCACCACCACATCTCGTCCTGGGATCAAGGTTCCGGGGCGGTCCACCTCGATGACCATGCCGCGAAGGCCGACATGGACGCTCATGGCGCAATGCAGGCCGTCGGGGAGGATGGCGGGCGCATAGGCGATATGCCGTCCATGCGATTTTATGGCGTTCCCAGCCTGACGCCACAGGGCCGAAAGCGACCGCGCTCCATCTGGCCCAGCGGCCAGAATATGATCCGCGAGGTCCTGATGCAGGCGTATGGTGATTTGTGGCAAGACTGCCTCCTCTAGCTCAAAGCGAACGAAATTCGCGTTGCGGAAATCGCAGCGCGTTTCGATTCGGAAGCAGAGGGAGGAGGTCAGGTCATGGTTTTCCCAATAATTGAATTCTCGTTTGACCGCAACCTGTGGCTTACCGTGCCGGAGTGGTGGCGATTTGCCGCCCATGTTCGTCGAAGGTCAGAATGACCTGGCTCCTGCGAACATTGATGGTCGAAGACGTATAACCAACCACCCCATCCTGAGGTCCAGGCCCCGTTGGAATCGTGCAGATTTGGCGTCCTTGTTCATCGTAAACAAAAATCTGAATTCCGCGCTGAACCACATTGCCAATCGCCATTACACATTTCCCTTCGCACGCACGGTCGCCTTTCGGCGCCGACGCTGCGGCGGGAGAGTAAGTCTCGCTCCGCCGCTTCGCGTCAGAAATACACAATGCACCCTTGGCACGTCAGTATCGGTCGCACCATGTTTTTGCTCGATTGACTGCGAAGAGCACCTTTGCGAGATTGGCTAGCCACATACCCGCGAAACGGACGGGACATTCCATCCTGCTCCACCGCCTCGACGATCCTGTTTCGTAAATCCATTGACGTCGCGGCCATTCCATCTTCACCAGTTCAATGCCGAGTTCCGAGGAGGTTGAATCACGAATTGAGGCAAGAGGGAACCGCTAGCCGTTCGTTTCGGAAAGCGAATAGCCGCCTCAGCGTTTGTTCGAAGGCCAAATCATTTTCCTGCATAGAGCGCGCCATCAGCCTGACGCCACAGGGCCGAAAGCGATCGCGCGCCATCCGGCCCAGCGGCCAGAATTTGATCCGCAAGGTCCTGATGCAGGCGTATGGTGATTTGTGGCAAGACTGCCTCCTCTAGCCCAAAGCGAACGAAACCGCGCAGCGGAAATCGTGGCGCGTTTCAATTCGGGAGCAGAGGGAAGAGGTCAGGTCATGGCTTTCCTATAATTGCTTATGTTAAATACGTCAATAACAGTACTGGGTCCGGATCTTGGTCAGATAGGCACACGACGAAATTGGGAAGTAGGTTTCGCCCTTCCCGCAATCCAAAAGGGACATTTGTTGGGTTTCTCAAGTGTCATCGATAACGATACTGTCTATTGATGCTGCTAGTGAGGTAATCCTACCTACTATGTGTTTACTCAGGGCATCTCTCTCCGAATAGAGCCGCTCAACAGTTTTTAGGTCGCGCCAATCCGAAATGTTTTGACCATCCGAATCCATCAATGATTTCTCATAATACACCCACCAGCTACTCTGCTGCCCTAGCGACTGGATCGCATTTGAGATTCGTTGCCGGCTATCCTGTCCAATAAATTTGTCATTCTCCCCGTACAATGGCACGCTGTTTCTATCGTTTTTCCAAGTGTCCTGTGTCGCTCCGCATACTCCTATAAAGACCTCCTGCGGACCATTCTGCTCGGCCGAAATACCTGCGCCAACCATAGCAGGCCAAGAACGCTTCCTAAGCAGCACGGGTAGATATCTCTCGTTTGGCTTTTCGATCCAATTTCTCCCTAGCCCGTACATCATTACCTCCCAATGTTCGCCTTTTTCCTGTGCCCATCCCTTCAAACGGTCATGAATACATTGCAAAAACGCGCTGACCACTTTGCTCTTGATTTCGCTTAAATTTTCGCCGATTCGCAACGCCGCCTCCAGGTTTTGCGTATCTTTTAGTGCCAAACCAATGATTGCGGCGTCCGCCATGTCGGCCTCCTTCTGTCCGGTAATGTTGGAATCCACGTAAGTGGAGAATTGCCTGAGAAACCAAGCCACATTCTCGGCGCGACATTGCTTTTGGCACTCGGCAAGCCAGTCCAGAATGTTTGCAGTTGTCATCGGGGTTTCGGCGTCGACCTCCAATGGCCGAACCCAAGCACCAACGACAAGGTTAGCTCCGTGCGCACTTCTGTCATTGGCGGGAAGGCTATACTCGGTAGGCCCCTTGCCTTTCCGACTAATATAAATAAGGCGGTAAGCTTTTTGCTGAGCAGCATTATGTAACGCATCAAGATAGCGTCCCGCTTGCCGCTCTTGTTCCGGAGCATCGAAAATCTTGTTTTCAATTCCTAACCAATGCTGACCATCGGAAATTAATATATCGATTTGTTCGCACGTCGACTCTCTACGGGCCTTTGAAAAGTCAAACGTGTCTTGCCATTCCGGGATGAACTGCCGAATGAACGCCCGCAGGAAAACATTATTTTGTCCATGCGCTTCTTTCGGATTGAGGAGGAAGGCAAAAATCCTACTTGTGGCGTTTTCGTTCGTCTCGAATAGATTATCAAAAACGTTGAACCGGCGCCCAGTTTCAACGTCAAGCCGCTGCTCTATTTCCTGAAAAGCAGGAAGCATTGAAACAATCAGCGAAAGAAATGCCTCTGGCATGAGATCCCCCAAATCAATTTATCACGTCTTTTATAGGCATTCGTCCGAGCGTGCCTGAAATGATTCCGCCTTCCCGAGAAACCGGGTTGTTTGCACTTCAAAACCCTATCCTGGATCGCTTCCCTTCGGGCTTCGCCGCAACCTCATCTTCCAGCCATTGCGCCAACCGCGCCGGATCGCTCTCCCCCAAAACCTCCGCCTTGCGCGCGACGACAGCGAAATCGCCGGGCGTCAACAACTCCAGCTTGAGAATAGACCTCGGCGCCTCGATTCCGAAAGCCCTAAAAAACGCTGCGGCGATTTGCGCCGCATCCATCGGTAGAAAGCGCACCTTGAACAGAAAGCGCCGCGCCGTCGCCGGATCGAGCAGTTCCGGTGCATTGGTCGTGCAGGCGAAGGGGAAGGGATGCCGCTCCATCCAGGTCAGCATTTCATTGACCTGGGTGATCTCCCAGGAGTGGCGCGCCGCGCCACGATCCCGCAGCAGGGAATCCGCCTCGTCCAGTATGAGGAAGGCGCCGAGATCGGCGGCCTCTTCGAAGGCGGCGGCTATGGCTTTTTCCGACTCGCCGAGCAAGCTCGACGTCAATTCGGAATAGCGCTTGTCCAGAACCTCCAGGCCAAGCTCCGCCGCCAGATGACGCGCATAGGCGGATTTGCCGGTGCCGGGCGGCCCGGATAGGCAGAACGACAAGGCTTTGGACGGCGCCGCCTTGATCCGCGCCGCCAGGGCGCTCAGATCGACGTCGGCGCGGCTCAGCGAGGCGTCAAAAGCGATCGGCGCCGGCGGCGGCGCGATCTCCGAAAAACCCATCGCCTTCAGGCCGCCGCCCAGGATTTGCAAGGCGTCGTCGCCCGAGCCGCCGATCTTCGCGGCGGAGCGGATGGCGTTTTCGATCAGGGCCGGCGCGGCCGGAAGGCTGGCGAGCTTGCCCACGGCCTTGACGTCGAGTGTGAATTTCTCCCGACGCGCCAGCCGCTCCACGATTTTTCGCCGCACCGCCTTGCCGGGCTTGGGAAAGCGCATGACCAGATTCATGCGGCGGACCACCGCCGGACCCAGGCGGGAAAGATCGTTGGTGATCCAGATCGTCGGGACGCGAGTCCTCTCGACGAGCCGGTTCATGAACACCTTGGAGCCCTGGCGGGTCGAAGCGTTGTCCTCATCCACGCCAGCGAATAGATCGTCAGCCTCGTCGACGACGACGACCATCTTGCCGGCGGCGGCGCCCAGTTCGTTGGCGACAATTAGTGCGGCGGCGCGCTCGTAACGCTCGGGCTCTGCTCCAAGCTTATCCTTTTCGCCGACGAAGTGCACGCTGCGCCCGAGCCTGGCGCCAAGCGTCTTGGCGAACTCGCTTTTTCCCGTCCCCGGCGGCCCGTAAAGCAAGATGTTGGCGCCGCCGATGCCGTCGCCAGCGGCGACGATGCGCACCGCCAGCTCGCGCGCTTCTCCGATATGGTCGAAATCCTCCCAAGCGAGCGATGCAGGCTGAGAATCACCCAGGAGGAGGCCGCGGACCTCTTTGCCGCAAAGCCGTCGCGCCGACAGAAGTTCTTCGACGACATCAGTAAGGCGAAAATCGCCACCGTGATCAACACGAAGAAGACCGAACTTCGCAGCCAGGCCGCCGTCCCGGATCTCCCGCGAATGCGTCAACTGCGGCAGGAAACGCCGCAACTGACCAAGATCGAACGCCCTATCGACCGCCGCGTATTCAAACTCTTCGTTTCCGGCCGCGACCAGATCAGCGCACACGCTGTTGTGTGAGATCCGTGCGACAAGCCCGAGCAGATCGCGCTCGGAATCCGACAGGCCGCAGTTTTCTGCAAGCCATATAATACGCTTCTGCAAACGCGAGGGCGCCGGCGCACGATCGTGCTGCCGCCCGAAGACCGCCGTGCGCCATTCTCGCCAATCGTCGGCCCTGATCCGCAGATTACCGTCGGCCGCCCCCTTTTTCGCCAACTCTTCAACCCGGGAAAGCGGCGGAAGTCCGAGGCTTCGCCCGTGCGATTTGATCCACCCGATAATGTCCTCATTTGATCGAGGCGCTTTTTCAAATGGCCTAAGTTTCAACAGCGCACAAAAATACTGGAGAACCACCCAGCGCTCATAAGCGTGCATTGACCGCTCCATCTTGACAGGACAAAGGAATAGGTGACTGATACGTCAATATTGGACGTGTGTTGACTTGGGAGACGCACATGCGCCTGGAAAAGACGGCCGACATCATCAAGCTCGCCATGGCGCTGTCCGCTGACGCGGACGGGCTGACGATCGACGAAATCCAGGCCAAATTCCAAGTCAGCCGCCGAACGGCTGAGCGGATGCGCGACGCCGTGGAGCTGGCGTTCGGACCGCTCGACCCGAGCGAAGACGGCCGAAAAATTCGCTTTCGGCTGACGACGCGCGGCCTGAAGGAGTTTTTCACCGCCCCGACTGTCGAGGAACTGACCGAAATCGACAACGCTGCGCGCGCGCTCGAAGCGGCGCAGGCGCCGGAGCGGGCCGCGCATCTTCATTCTCTGCGCGACAAGATCGGCGCGAGCCTGCGCGATGGCGACCGCCGGCGCCTGCACATGAATGTCGAGGATCAACTGCGAGCTGAGACCTTCGCGTGTCAGGTCGGGCCGCGGCCGATGGCCGATCCTTCAGTCCTTTCCGATCTGCGCGAAGCGCTCCTGCGCGGCAAAATCGTCCGCTTCAATTACGGCGGCGACGACGGCGAGCCGCCCAAATGGCGCAAGGTCGTTCCTTATGGCTTGCTTTTCGGGCCCCGCTATTACCTCGTCGCCAGCGTCAAGAGTTCGGCCGGGCGCAGTGCTGTTTCGCCTCGACATGATCCACGACGTCAAGGTGACGGACGAGCCCGGCGCGCCGCCGGAGGACTTCGACCTCAAGGCCTATGCGGAGCGTTCCTTCGGCGTGTTTCAGGAAGAGCCCGAGGATGTGGAATTGCGCTTCGCGCCTTCGGCGGCGCACGACGCCCGCGCCTATCTGTTCCATCCGACGCAAAGCCTCACAGATAATCCAGACGGATCGCTCACTGTGCGCTTCCATGCCGGCGGCCTGTTGCAGATCGCGCATCACCTGATGACCTGGGGGCCAGCGGTGACAATTGTCGCCCCTCCAGAACTGCAAGAGGTGATGCGCGCGCAGGTCGAGACCCTGCACGCGCATTATGTGGCGTCTTAGCCGTCTAACGGCTCAAAGCGCCGCCCATCGACGCGGAATTCAAGCAAGTCATCGTCGCGAAACATTCCGATGACCAGTGTCAAAGGTTCCTGAAAATACGGGCTCGCGGCGGCGTTTTCGCTGGGATCGAACTGCGGGGTCGGCAGAACGGCAGTGACGATCGCCGGCTCGCCGTAATCGGGGAATTTCCTGTTCTTGAGCCCGGGCTTCCACATCACGAACTGCCCCTTGGCAAAAACATTATATTGGTCCAGACGTTCGGCGAGTTCCGACAGCATCCGCTTGTGGGTTTCCGCCGAATTGTCGACCTGCGGTCCATCCGCCAGGCGGATTGCCGGAAAATTTCGGTCGGCTTTGTCATTTTTCATAGTTGCTCCGCATTGTTTGATTCACTGAAACAACTATCGCATCCACAGACGACAGAATCGGACGCATGACTGAGGACGCTTCTCCGCTTATTGGTGTTTTCTGGATAATTTCTGCAGCCGATGGCGCGCGGCTGCTCGCGGCGTCGTGTAAATGGGACGAAGCCGAACCTTACGGCGACTGCCTGACCTTCGGTCTCGGCCATTACGAGGTTTGGCAAGGCTGGCGAAGGTCGCGTGAGCTGGACGCGGCGGCGCGTGCGGTCGTGCGCGCCCATGAATATGAGGATTGGCCGCGCGGTCGCATCGTCTTCGATCGGGCGCAAGATCGGTTCATTCTCTATTGTGATCGCAAATTGATGCGGCCGAAGACAATTGAGGAGATCCAACAACGCTTCCAATTGCCCGCTGATCGGACCGCGGTTGAAGCGGATTTTCATTACCAGAGCAGGGAAACGCCGAATCTAGTTCGTTGATACAAAATCCAGCGATCGAAGGACCGATTGTCCTGACCTCAAAGTCCGGTTCCAGTCATTTCCTCTTATAGCGCGCAATATTGGCGACGGGCAGCTCAGGGTCAATTTGAGACGGTCGCTGACCCAACCGGGAAGGTCTCTTTTGAGCCGAACCCGGCCGATCAGGCGGTCCCGATCTGGCTCGCCACTAGGTCCACATTTAGTGGGTGTGTGCCTTAACTGTCTGTTGCGAAAGCCCGCCCGTAAGCCATCAGCTCCTCACCTGGACTACGGATTTGGGCAGCGCTTTCTCACATTTCCTGCCCTTTGCCACGTGATCGGTTGACTGTGTTACCGAGCACCAGCACGTGCCCCGAAATCGGAAGATGCAACGCCAACCGTGCCTGCTTTGGCATGTCGGACGCCGCCTGCAACGCCTCGCCATAAAGCCGCATCTGCCCGGAATATTTCTCCGCCTGCGCCTGCCATTGCGCGCGTCCACCCGGAAAACTCTTGTGGTCGATGACGACGATCTCGTCCGGCGTTTCGATCACCGCGTCGATGCGCCCTGAGAGGGTTTGGCCGCCGATGCGATGCGTGATCGGCGCTTCCCGCCGCAGAACTCCATCGGGCCATTTATTGGCGACAAAGGCGCGGAATTGGTCGCTCATCGTCACGACGTCGCGGGCGTCGAGGCCCGTGACGCCCCAGACGTCGAGCAATCGCGTCGCCAGCGCGATCCGCTTGTCAGAGGGGAAGGCTGGGTCATCGGCGGCGAGGAAGCGGTGAAGCGCCTCGCCGACCTGCGCCATATCGGGCGTCCCGGCAAAGGGCAGGCGCACGCCGAGATCGATTTCCTCGACGATGCGCGCAGTTTTGTCTTCCGCCGCATCGCTTGGCCGCAAGGCGAGGGGCTCAAAGACGGGCGCCGTTTCAACGGAGCTGGCGTAATCGTGTGACAGCGTTTCGACGACGGGCGGATCGGCGGGCGCGAGCGTTTCGACGCGAACGCCGTGTTCGACGCCGTTGATGGTCATTTTCGTTGCGGGCGTGTTCGGAACCGCAACGGCGGAACCGCCGGAGGCCGACTTCAATTCGTCAAGCCAGGCAAAGCCGCCATTGGTCGGTGGCAGGGCCAGGACAAGATAGTCACGTGCGCGGGTCGCGCCGACATACAGGACGCGCGCGCGTTCGTCGCGCTCGATTCGTGCAACCTCCTGCCCCTCGGGCGAGTTCTGCGCCCTTACGTCGAGATCGACGTCCTTCTTCTGTGCGCCGAAGGGCCATGGCCAGAGACGCAGCCAGCGGTCTGCGAGCGGATCGCGCCAATCGATGTCCTTGGCGGCGCGGTCGCTCATGACATGGAGACCGAAGGGATCGTTTCTTGGACCGCGTTCGAGATCGGTGAGGATGACCATCGGCCATTCAAGGCCTTTGGCGCGATGATAGGTCAGGATGGTGACGGCGTCCCGCGCGCGGCTCGCCGGCTGTTTGCCTTCCTGTTCCGCAAGCCAGGCGCAAAGGCCGGTCGCCGTCGATGGCGCGCGATCCTGTTTGCACTCGTCCTCATAGCCGGCCACCAGCGCGCGCAAAGCTTCGAGATTGAGCATGCGGTCCGGCCCGTCGCCCCAACGCCGCACGGCGTCGGCGACGCTGCCCGCCATCAGCACGGCGTCGGCGAATTCCACCGGGCTCTTATGCGCGCTTGCCTTGGCTACGGCGCGCAAATCCTCGTCCATCGGCACAAGCGCCGCCAAGGCCTCGTGGCCGCCATCTTCAAGCGAAGCTTCGAACCATTCCGGCTGGCCGTCGCCTGCATGAAGGAGATGGGCCATTTCCGCCAAGGCCAAAGTGTCGCGCTGATCGGCGCACCAGCGCAAGGCGGCCAACGCCAGTTTCACTTCGGGCGCGCCGAACAGTCCATCGCGCTCCAGGGCCACCTTGAGGCCGAAACTCGCCAGAGCAGTGGAAAGCTTCAGGCAGCGATCATTGGTTGCGCAGAGAATGGCGATGTCGCCCGGCGCAAGCGGCCGGGATTTGCCGTTCTCGGCTACCCGCCATTCCTCGGCCCGGGCCAGACGCTCCTTGACGCCATTGGCGAGCGCCGTCGCGCGAGCGGCAATGGTCGTGCCTTGAAGATGCCAGACGTTCAGCGGCGTCCGCTGGTCCGCGAGGTCGGCTCGATCCATCTCTTCGACGCGGACGGATTTTTTTGGCAGGCCCATCGCCAGAAACGTCTCGCCGAAAGCATCGTTGGCGAAAGCGACGAGGCCGGGCCGGCTGCGGTAATTCTTGCCGAGCGTCTGCCCCTCGCCGTTCATGGCTTCCTGGATTTTCGGGGCCACGCGCGCGATCAATTCGGGGTCGGCGCCTCGGAATCCATAGATGGCTTGTTTGGGGTCGCCGACCCAGGCGCTGGTCTGAGCGATCTGCGACAGGGCGACGAACAGCGCCAATTGCAGCGGGCTCGTGTCCTGGAATTCATCGACATAGACGCTCTCGATCCGTTCGCGCAGCGAAGGGGCGAGATCAGGGCGGGTGAACAGGCCCAGGGCCAAACGCTCCTGGTCGACGAAATCGATCAGGCCCCATTTGCGCTTGTGGTCGTCATAGGCCTCCAGGGACTCGGCGGCGCAGGCGAAAATCGTCTTGATGTAGCGTTCGACATTTTCGACGAGACGCGGGTGGCGAGCGAAAGCGCTGGCCGCCTTGCGCAGGGGTTCGAAATGAGGATCGTCGGCTGCAGTCCCTTTGAGCTTGGCCAACCGAGCCCAATCGGGCCAGGAGATATCGGCGGTTTTTGGCGCGCGGGCTATTTCGCGCAAATTGTCCAGTGCGCGAGACGTGCCGGCAGTAAGGCCTTCATTGTTCGGGTATCGCGCTAGGAGCGCGCCGAGCGCGGCGCCGAGCGCTGCGTCCAGGCTGGCCTCGGCCTCGCCGGCAAGCGGCTTCGGCGCGATGCGCGCAAACCCTTCCGCTGAACGGCGGGCGAATTCCCCGAATTTCTCCGCCGCCATATCGTTGGCGCGCGCGCTGGAGACAATGTTGTTGACGTCCATGCGCCAGTCGTAATGTTCCTGTCCTTCGAAATGACCCAATCGGCGGGCGAGATCGTCAAGTTCGGAGGCATGTCGCGCAATGGCCTCGTCGGCGGCCATCCGGAAGACCTTGGTTTGCGCGTCGTCGCTGATCACTTCCGCGATGGGCGAAAGCCCGAGGCCGAGCGCGAATTCGCCGATCAGGCCGCCGCAGACGCTGTTTACCGTGCCGATCCGTGCGCCGAGCAGCCGCACGGCCTGCGCCGCGAGACCCTTTTCAAGCAGTCTGGCGCGGATGCGCTCGCGCAATTCCTCGGCCGCCTTGACCGTGAATGTGGTCGCGAGAATGGCCTCGGGCTTGCGCCCTTCGACCGTCTCCGCCTCGATCATTTCGGTGAGTCGGTATGTCTTGCCGGTGCCGGCCGAGGCGGTGACGATATCGACGCCGTGCAGGCTTTTCTTCGCGCTCATGATTCCCTCCCGCACAAGGTGACGAAATCGCAATATTGGCATTTGGGCGGCGTCATCAGGATCGGATCGTTGAATTTCGCCTGCTCGACGCCGTCCTGGTCGAAGGCCGCGCGGACTCCGCCGCCGGCCATTTCCTTCATCGTCGCGCGCCAGGATGTTTCGATCTTTTTCCAGGTCTCGCGCGGGGTTTCCCCCTCGACGGCCACGACTGAGCCATTGAAACCCTGCGCGCCGGTGACAAATCGCTTCTGGCGCAGCATGAAGTAGCCAGTCGGGACGGCCGTTTTCGCATCGCCGACATGTCTGGCATAAACGGCCAGCTGGATGGCGACGCCGTCCGCGATCTCCTTGCGCCGGTATTTGTCGGTGCGCTGCCATTTGAGGTCGATCACGACAGGGCGGCCGTCCTCCTCCTCGGCGAGCAGATCGATACTGCCGCGAATGCCGGTTTTGGCGCCGAAGCTTCCTGCATCCTCGAAGCCTTTTTCCATCGCGACGATCGACAGCTTGTTGGCGCGGAGAAATCGCGTCAGTTCGGCCAGAGCCTCTGGGATGGCCTGCCGCGCCGTGGCGAGGTCGCGCGCCGCTCCGGGCAGGAGCAAGGTCGCGGCCATCTGCGGCAGGAACTCCTCAAGCAGCGCCCGGGCGAGTTTGACGGCTTCGCCAGGATCAGGCGGCGCGCCCGGTTTGAACAAGGTTTCGGCGATCTTGTGGGCGAGCGTGCCGAACAAGGCGTCGCCACCCGCCAGCGACTGGCGGACGCCGCTTTCGAGCGAGCTGACATAGTTCAGGGTCCATTGCAACGGGCAACTCAAGAGCGACGATAAAGAACTTGCTGACTTCGAACTCGCGCGGCGCAATCCTGTCAGCGGGCGCCGACCATTCGCCGCGGCGTTCCGGCAGAGAGCCGGGTTCGACCTCGCGGTGGATCAGAATACGCCCGGCAAATTGTGGCGCGGGCTCGAACAAGATCGTCTCTGCGCGCGCGCCGATCCGCATTTCGAGACCAGGACGGCCGGCAACGAGCGCATGCCATAGCGGGTGAGACTTGACCTCCTCGCCCCCCGCCATCGAGGAGCGGACCAAGATGAGCTTCTTGCGCGCATGCCGCACCGGCTGCTCCCAGGCGCTCGCGATGCGGCGGAGCGCCAGCGACGGATCGTCGATCGGACTTCCCGCCTGCTTGAGCGCCTCCCGTTCATCGGAATCCCAAATGGCGCGCTGGGCGATTTCGCCATTGTCGGCGAAGTGCCACCAGATGGCCGTATCGGCCGGGCCCCAGATGGCGCCGGGATGGGCGACTGCGCGCCAGGGAGCGGCCTCCGCCAAAGCGGTCGGATCGCTCACGCCGGCGCCGATCACCTGCTCGATCATCCGCTCGATCAGCAGGCGGTCGAATGTTTCGGCCTCGGTCGCCTCAATCGCCGCGCCAAGATCGCTGGCGGTAGTCGCCAGCGCCAGGAACAGCGCGTCGTCAGTGGCCCCGAAACGCGCCGACGCCCAGGCGCCGACGCGGCCGGCGATCCCGCGCGCGGCGGCGCGCGGGATGCCAATAATCGGATCATGCCGCTCGGGTTCGACATAGGCGCGCCAACCGGCAATGGCCGCGGCGCGCTTGGCCTCGGAGTCATCGGGCGACTTCTCGGCAAAGCGTTTGGCGATTTCCTCGAAAACCTCCTGCCAAAGCGGACCGCCGACGCCGGGTGTCTGAGCAACCCTGGAAGCAAGCCTGTTTGCCGCCCAGCGAGGCAAAGGGCTTACGGGCAGGAGCAGAAAATCGAGCAGGCTTTTCGGATCCGGCGGATTCCAGGCCAGCGCGAAGGCGAGCGGCAAAACCTGCAACAGGGCGCGATGCGGCGATGGCGTCGATGCGCCGAGCCGCGGAAGGCCGACGCGATGTAGAGCGTGGTCGAGCAAGGCGCTGTCCTTGCCCAGGACAAATAGGAGCCCTTCATTGGAATTTTTGTCGGCGGCGAGCCATGCGGCGATCGCCTCGGCCGCGACGAGTTCGGTGTCGGCCGTCAAAAGGCAGACTGAGCCGTCGCCGGCAAGATCAGGGGCGGACCGCTTGCTTTCAAAGGGCGTCAACAGGCGCGCCAGATCGGTCGAGCCTCGATCGGCATCCGTC
The DNA here is from genome assembly GCA_963703385.1 of uncultured Pseudomonadota bacterium. Taxonomy (GTDB): domain Bacteria; phylum Pseudomonadota; class Alphaproteobacteria; order Rhizobiales; family Beijerinckiaceae; genus Rhodoblastus. Next base: position 353,453 of record OY969816.1, on the reverse strand, counting down.
GCGTCGCGGGCGGTGACCGAAACGCCACAGGCTTCAAGGGCATCGAGAAGACGCCGCCATCCCGCGGGCAGATCGCCGCGCTCATCGATCAGTTCGATTAAAGCCAGCGGGAGCTTCGGCTTCTCGCCAAGCGCAGCAATCGCCGCCTGAAGCCGGTCAGAGAGGCCCGAAGGAAGATCAGGGCCGGCGCTTTCCGCCGCCGCCAGATCCGCGAGGCGCCTTGAGGAGATTGACATTCCCGGCCGCCATCCGGCCTCGACCAGTTCGTCGCGCCAGTTCAGCAGTTCGCGCGCGGTCGACCACGAATCCTTCTTGAAGGATTCCGACCAGAACCGCTCGCCTCCGCAGGCTTCCAGCTTGCGCCGATAAATGGCGATGCGCTTGACCCCCGCGCTGGCGGGGGCGCCGAGGCCGAGCATCGTCTCGATGTGGTCGAGCAGCCGCATCGGGCCAACGACAGCGGCGTCCACGACGGCCGCACCAGCGCCGGGATGTTCGGGCCAGGCGCCGGCATCGGCGAACGACGAAAACACAAGACGAAGGGACATGTTGGCCTCGTGGCTAAAAGATTGCGGCGAAAACATCAGCGGAACAGGCCGCAAGCCTGGACCTGCGACGCGACCTGAACGGGCGGGATTCATTTGCACTCATGGCGCGTCCCCCCGTCAATTCGAGGCCGGCACGACAGGGGCGTCGGGATCGTGCGGTCCCGGAACGAGGCCTGCCGCGACGACGCTGCTCACGCCGTCGACATGGCATTCCTGGTCATCGAAGAAGATGTGCGCGCCGGTCGCGGCGAGGATCGGCGCCTTTTCGTGCCCGCCGACGAAATGGGCTTCGTCGGCTGGCGTCCCCCAGGAGCGCAACGTCTGGATTACGCGCTCATGGGCCGGCGCGTTTCTGGCGGTGACGATCGCGGTCCTGATGCGACTTGTGCCGTCGGGACGCATAAAGCGCTTTCGCAATTCTGCCAGCTTGGGAAGGAAGCTCTTCCCGAACGGTCCCGGCGCCATGGGAATTTCAGCGTTCCTGACTTCATGCTCCAGGAATTTTTCGAGCCCCTGTTCCTTGTAGATCCGATCCGACTCGGCGCTAAACACAACCGCGTCGCCATCGAAGGCGAGGCGCACTTCATCGAAAGGGGCTTGATGGGCAATATTTGGCGCAGAGCCAAGCCGCGCCCCCGCCGCGCCGGCGGCGACGACAGCGCGCACATCATCATTATCATTCGACAGAAACAGATCGATCCTCCAGGCCGCAACGAAAGGCGCCACGGATCGGCCGGACAGGAAACTGCCGTGCTTTATCGATAGCCCATGATCTTTGAAGGAATTGAAGGCGCGCAATGAGAGGTCGGGCGAATTCTTTGACAGGACGATGACCTCGACCAGCCGTTCGCCATCGGCCGGGTTCAGGGCGAGAAGGCGCCGAACGACTTCGAATGCCGCGCCAGGCTTCAAAGGAGTTTTTTCTCGCGCCCTTTGCAATTCGGAATAGGCCATCACCCCCTCGGCCTCGAACAACGCATGTTCTTCTTCGAGGTCGAATAACGCGCGGGTCGAAACGCCGATGGTCAGCGGCAATTGGGTGACAGTCGGGTCCATGCTGAAGGAACTAGCGGTCATAAATGCAAGTCTGCGCAATCGATGTGACAAAAGCGGACGTAGACGTCCGGGCGATCCCTTGGAATCGCCATGCAGCTCTCGTTGCGCGAAGGTACGACCTCTCTGTGATCGGCGCAATGCTGACGGTTTCCGTCTCATGCTGGTCGAGCCATCTCCAGACATGGCCAGAGGCACTTCCTTCGAGATGACACCGCCGCCGCCGATCTCCTGTATTTGCACGCTACGGCACTACGCCGATAAATCCTTGTTGAATTGGCCCTAAATCCGGCTCTTTTAATCGACCCCGCAAGGGGAAGGTCTGTCGATCCCCGCTGAACTCGGGGCGACATGAAGGCTTCACATCCCAATTCGGAAGGCTTGGCGCGGGGCGCGCGGATGCTGCGCACCGCACTCGGCCCGGCCATTGCCCGGTTCCTTGAAGACGCTACCGTCGTCGAGGTGATGCTGAACCCGGACGGGCGTATCTGGATCGATCGGCTCTCCGAAGGACTGTCCGACACCGGCGAGCGGCTGTCGCCCGCCGACGGCGAGCGCATCGTGCGCCTGGTCGCGCACCATGTCGGCGCCGAGGTTCATGCGGGCGCGCCGCGCGTATCCGCGGAACTGCCCGAGACGGGGGAGCGTTTCGAAGGGCTGTTGCCGCCCGTAGTGGCGGCCCCGGCCTTCGCCATCCGCAAGCCCGCCGTCGCCGTCTTCACCCTCGACGATTATGTCGCCGCCGGGATCATGACGGCGGCCCAGGCCGAAGCGCTTCGGGAGGCTGTCGCTTCCCGGGCCAATATCCTGGTCGCTGGCGGCACCTCGACCGGCAAGACGACGCTGACCAATGCGCTGCTCGCCGAGGTGGCGAAGACCTCCGATCGCGTCGTTATCATCGAAGATACGCGCGAGCTGCAATGCGCCGCGCCCAATCTTGTCGCCATGCGGACCAAGGATGGCGTCGCCTCGCTCTCCGATCTGGTCCGCTCCAGCTTACGTCTTCGCCCCGATCGTATTCCGGTCGGCGAGGTGCGCGGCGCGGAAGCGTTGGACCTCTTGAAGGCATGGGGCACCGGCCATCCCGGCGGCGTCGGCACCATCCACGCCGGTTCGGCCATCGGCGCGCTGCGCCGCCTGGAGCAGCTCATTCAGGAGGCCGTCGTCACCGTCCCACGCGCGCTGATCGCGGAGACCATCGATCTCGTCGCTGTCCTCGCAGGACGCGGAAGCAAACGCCGCCTCGCCGAACTCGCCCGCGTCGAAGGCCTCGGCCCCGATGGCGATTACCGCGTCGCGCCAGCCGGCATCGATGCCGCTGACCTGCCCATTTCCCCGCTCCCCGCATCCATCGTCCAAGGAGACCATGCATGATCAAGCTTGCCCGCCGCGCCAATCCCCGCGTTGACGCGGCGCTAACCGCGGCCGTCCTCGGCCTGCTGCTCGTGGGGCCCGCCTATGCCTCGGGCTCATCAATGCCGTGGGAAACGCCGCTCAATTCGATCCTGCAATCCGTGCAGGGACCTGTCGCCAAGATCATCTCGGTCATCATCATCACCGTCACCGGCCTCAGCCTCGCCTTTGGCGACACCTCGGGCGGCTTTCGCCGGCTGATCCAGATCGTCTTCGGCCTCTCCATCTCCTTTGCCGCCAGCTCCTTCTTCCTCTCCTTCTTCAGCTTCAGCGGCGGGGCGCTGGTCTGATGACGGGCATGGCCGATCCGAGCAACACGGCGCCGGGCTTTTGCGTGCCCGTGCACCGGGCGCTGACCGAGCCAATCCTGCTCGGCGGTGCCCCGCGCGCCCTCGCCATCCTCAACGGCACGCTCGCGGGCGCGATCGGCCTTGGCCTGCGCCTCTGGCTGATCGGCCTCGCCGTCTGGGCGGCCGGGCATTTCGCGTCCGTCTGGGCCGCCAAGCGCGACCCGCTCTTCGTCGACGTGGTGCGCCGCCATTTGCGCATCCCCGCGCATCTCACGGTTTGAGCGGGGGCGCACCGATGATGAACCTCGCCGAATACCGCAACAAGAACAGCCGGCTCGCCGATTTCCTGCCCTGGGTGGCGTTGATCGGCGAAGGGATCGTCCTCAACAAGGACGGGAGCTTTCAGCGCACCGCGCGCTTTCGCGGACCGGACCTCGATTCCGCCGTGCCCGCCGAGTTGGTCGCGGTCGCCGGTCGACTCAACAACGCCTTTCGCCGCCTTGGCTCGGGCTGGGCGATCTTCGTCGAGGCACAGCGTCACGCCTCGAACCGTTATCCCGAAAGCACGTTCATGGACGCGGCTTCGGCGCTGGTCGATGCCGAACGCAAGGCCGATTTCGAAGAGGCAGGCAGCCATTTCGAGTCGAGCTATTTCCTGACCTTCACCTATCTGCCGCCGGCCGAGGACGCCGCCCGTGCGGAAAGCTGGCTCTACGAAGGGCGCGAGAAGACAGGCATTGGTAGAGTCGGAGTGTGGCGCGGTTAGCGTTAGGTGGAGCCTATCTGTTGCCGCCTCTTTCGTCTGGCGGTGCCTCAATAGCTCGGCCGTTGCTCCCGTTTCCACACCCCGCTCATCGAACCGGGCATGCAGATTTCCCGCACCCGGCTCTCGGACAAAACCTCACGCCTTCGTCCACGGCACGTCGCGCCCCCGGTAAGTCAGCCGTACGAGCCCGAAGTACCCGTAGAGGTGCGAGAGTGGATAAGTCCCGCCCCTGCGTCGCCTGACTTTGTGCTTGGAGCGCAACCACCGGCGCAACCGCACAGCGGCGTAGCTGTCGAGCGCGCGATACGCCTTGCTGACGGACCCTACGTTGAAGTAGTTCGCCCACCCGCGAAGCGCGCGGTTCAACTCATCCACCAGCTTTGTGGTCTCCTGCCATGTTCGAGCTCGGTCTGTCAGCACATGGACCTTTTCGACCATCCGCTTGATGCTCTTCTTCGACGGACGAAGGGCCAGACGGGCCTTTCCGGTCGTTGGAGAGTACACCCGCCCGAACGTGTAACCCAGGAAGTCAAACTCGCCTTCCGGCACCTTGCAGATGCGTGTCTTTTCCTCGCTGACCGTCAGCTTCAGTTTGCCCATGATTTCGCGCAGTCGCTGCAACGCCTCTGCGGCTTTGCCCTTTCTGCACAGAATCACGAGGTCGTCGGCGTAGGTCACGAGCCGAGTGCCGAGGCTTCGCTCCAGCCCGAGCTTCTTCCATCCCAGCACGAACCGGCGCATGTATAGATTCGCCAGCAGCGGTGAGATGGGTGAGCCCTGCGGGATGCCGCGCCGCTGGTCGCGGGCTTCGGTCGTGCGTGTTTTCCGGCCGCGCCTGTCGGTTTCTTCAACGGGGCAGTCCAGCCACATCTTGATGAGATGCAGCACGCGCCGATCAACGATCCGGCGCGCCACCGATTTGAGGAGGTCGGTGTGTGGAATGCTCCCGAAGTAGTCCGCGAGGTCGGCGTCTACGACTTCCGGGTGGCCGCGAAACAGCTGCTCCTCCACCTCGACCACCGCCTGCTGGGCGTTTCGCCCGGGACGGTAGGCGTATAATTCCGGTGGAAGATCGGCTTCAAAGATCGGCTCCAGCACCAGCATCGCTGCTGTCATGCAGACCCGATCCCGCAAGGTCGAGATGCCCAGCGGCCTGAGTTTGCCGTTGGCCTTCGGTATGAACACTCTTCTGATCGGGTCCGGTTGGTAGGTCTCCTGTCTGAGCGCAAGCGCCAGTTCGCCCAGCCACCGCTCGACCCCATAAGCCTCGACATCGGCGAAGTCCTGACCGTCAACGCCCGGCGCGCCCTTGTTGGAGCGGCACTGGGCATAGGCGTGCGCCAGAATATCCTCGCGGCTGATCTTGTCGTACAGGGCGTAAAAGCGATAGCCGGCTTCTGCCTTCGCTTTCGCGTGCAACGCTATCTGCAATTTCTGAACAGTTTTCGGAGTTGATAGGTTGCCCAATCTCCACGTCCCTCATCGCTTGCTGCGTCTGTCTTGAACTGAGGTCCCTTCCCTCCACCGGAATTACCCGGCTTCATCGGTACTACGAACCCCTCCGCCACCTCTTAGCGCCCGACCTGTCCCTCGCGGGCGTCCGGTTGATCATCCCTGACCACGCTATGAGGCTTCCCGTGTTGCGTGCGCTTTCCTTGTGTGCGTGCTGCCGCCACTACCCCGGTGCAGCAGATGGGCGTACTCGTCGCTCTTACTCACCCATCTATGTCAGCCTTCCCCGGAAGGGTTGCCGGGTCGGCCTGCACATCGTCCTTTTCGAGGTTTGCTCAGCGTTCACTCACGTTGCTGCCCGCACACTCGCGCTGTCACCGAAAACGTGACCAGCTATCCGAAGGCTTCAGACATTTCGTCGCCTCCATGCCTGCTCCGGTTGCTTCCGGCTGGAGCGGTCGCCGGGTGGGATTTGCACCCACTGGAAAAGCGCCGCCTTCTCACGGCGCACACCCGAACGAGACGTTGACCGGCTTTGCCGATCGCACCGACCGCATCCTGCGCCTTGTCGAAGCCTTCATGCCGGAATGCGTCTGGCTCGATGACGGCGAGACGCTGACCTATCTGCACGCCTGTATCTCGGCCAAGCGGCACCGCGTCCGCGTCCCTGAAACGCCGATGTATCTCGACGCTCTGCTTGCCGATCAGCTGCTGACCGGCGGCCTCGAACCCCGGCTCGGCAACCAGCACATTCGCGTGCTGACCATCACGGGATTTCCGACCGCGACGACGCCCGGCCTGCTCGACGAGCTGAACCGGCTCGCCTTTCCCTATCGCTGGTCCACCCGCGCCATCCTGCTCGACAAGACCGATGCGACGAAGCTGCTCACGAAGATCAGGCGGCAATGGTTCGCCAAGCGCAAGTCGATCGCCGCGATCCTGAAGGAGGTGATGACCAACGAGGCGTCGGCGCTCGTGGACACGGACGCCTCGAACAAGGCGGCCGACGCCGATCTCGCGCTTCAGGAGTTGGGCGCCGACTATGCCGGCATCGCCTATGTCACCGCCACCGTGACGGTGTGGGACGCCGATCCGCGCGCCGCCGACGAGAAGCTGCGCCTCGTCGAGAAGGTCATCCAGGGCCGCGACTTCACGGCGATGCCCGAGACCATTAATGCTGTGGACGCCTGGCTCGGCAGCCTGCCGGGCCATGTCTACGCCAACGTCCGGCAGCCGCCGATCTCGACGCTCAATCTCGCCCACCTGATCCCCCTGTCAGCGGTGTGGGCTGGGTCGGAACGGGACGAGCATTTTGCAGCTCCTCCGCTGCTCTTCGGCAAGACCGAAGGCTCGACCCCGTTCCGGTTTTCCCTCCACGTCGGCGATGTCGGCCATACGCTGATCGTCGGCCCGACCGGCGCGGGCAAGTCCGTACTGCTGGCGCTGATGGCGCTCCAGTTTCGCCGTTACGCCGGCGCGCAAGTCTTCGCCTTCGATTTCGGCGGCTCGATCCGCGCCGCGGCGCTCGCCATGCGCGGCGACTGGCACGATCTCGGCGGCGGCTTGACCGAAGGCAGCGCCGCCAGCGTCTCGCTGCAACCGCTCGCCCGGGTCGACGATACCGCCGAACGCGCCTGGGCAGCCGACTGGATCGTCGCGATCCTCACGCGCGAGCGCGTGCCGATCAATCCGGAAGTGAAGGAGCACATCTGGACGGCGCTGACATCGCTCAGCAGCGCGCCGGTCGAGGAACGCACCATCACCGGCCTTTGCGTGCTGTTGCAGTCGAACGACCTCAAGCAGGCGCTCCGTCCATATTGCATCGGCGGCGCGTGGGGACGGCTGCTCGACGCGGAAAGCGAGCATCTTGGCACGGCCACTGTTCAGGCGTTCGAGACCGAAGGGCTGATCGGCACGGAAGCCGCGCCCGCCGTTCTCGCCTACCTATTCCACCGCATCGAAAATCGGCTCGACGGATCGCCGACGCTCATCATCGTCGACGAAGGCTGGCTTGCCCTCGACGACGAGGGTTTTGCCGGCCAGCTTCGCGAATGGCTGAAGACGCTGCGCAAGAAGAACGCCTCCGTCATCTTCGCCACGCAATCGCTTTCCGACATCGACGGCTCGACAATCGCGCCCGCCATCATCGAGAGCTGCCAGACCCGGCTTCTGCTCCCGAACGAGCGCGCGATCGAGCCGCAGATCACCGCCATCTATCGCCGCTTCGGCCTCAACGACCGCCAGATCGAGATCATCGCGCGGGCCATGCCCAAGCGCGACTATTACTGCCAGTCGCGGCGCGGCAGCCGGCTGTTCGAACTCGGCCTCTCGGAAGTGGCGCTGTCGCTCTGCGCCGCATCCTCGCGCCAGCACCAGCAACTTATCGCGGAGGTTCACGCCCGCTCCGGCGCCGACGGCTTTCTCGCCGCATGGCTGCGCAAGAACGAACTCGCCTGGGCCGCCGACATGATCGCCGGCCTCACCAACGTGGTTCCGCAAGCCCGCACCCCGTTCACTCCCAACCCGGAGATCACGTCATGATCCATATCCGTTCCCGCATCCGCGCCCGGCGTCTCGCTCTCGCGCTGCTCGCCGCGCCCATGGCGGTCGCGCCGATGCTGGCGACGCCCGCACATGCCCAATGGGTCGTATTCGATCCCTCGAACTATGCGCAGAACGTGCTGACCGCCGCGCGCAGCCTCCAGCAGATCACCAATCAGATCACGTCGCTGCAAAACCAGACGCAGATGCTGATCAATCAGGCCCGCAACCTTGCGAGCCTGCCTACTTCCTCGCTCAACCAGATCGAGCAGTCGCTCCAGCGCACGCAGACCCTGCTCGCCCAGGCCCAGAACATCACCTACAACACTCAGGCGATCAACACGGCGTTCCAGAGCCAATATTCGACCGCCTCGATGTCGGGCGCGAACGCCCAGCTCGTCGCCAATGCGCAGGCTCGCTGGCAGAACACACTCGCAGGGCTCCAGGACGCGATGAAGACGCAGGCCACCGTCGTCTCTAATCTCGGCACGAATTCCGCGCAAATGTCGGTGCTGGTCAACGCCAGCCAGAACGCGACTGGCGCATTGCAGGCGACGCAGGCCGGCAATCAGCTGGTGGCGCTCGCCGCGCAGCAGATCGCCGATCTGACCGCGGTTGTCGCCGCCAATGGCAGGGGCGAAGCGCTGCGCGACGCCGAACGCTCGGCCGCCGCCGCGCAAGGCCAGGCCCAGCGCCAGACGTTTCTGACTCCCGGCGCCGGCTATCAGCCCGGCAATGCGCAGATGTTCCACTTTGGCAACTGAGGCGGCGCCGGTGGAAACCAAAACTCTGGCGCGCATCGGCGCCGTGGTGTTCGTCGCCATCGCCATCACCGCAGCGGTGATCGACGGCGCGCGCAAGCCCGATGCGCCGGCAGCCTTCGCCGCCGCCCAGGTGATCGCCGCCAGCGAGGATCCTTTGAGTCGTGAACTCGGCCGGTGCAGCGCGCTGGGCGAAGCGGGCGAGCGCGATCCCGACTGTTTGGCCGCCTGGGCCAAAAATCGCCGCCGCTTTCTGGGTGAGGAGCGCTGAGAATGGGCAACACCGGCGTCATCGACCAATTCCTCGGCGTCTTCACCAGTTACATCGACAGCGGCTTCGGACTTCTGGGAGGCGAGGTCGGTTTCATCGCCACCACGCTCATCGTCATCGATGTTACGCTCGCCGCGCTGTTCTGGAGCTGGGGCGCCGACGAGGACATCATGGCGCGCCTCGTCAAGAAAACGCTGTTCGTCGGCGTCTTCGCCTATCTCATCTCCAACTGGAACAACCTCGCCAAGATCATCTTCGACAGCTTTGCCGGGCTCGGTCTGAAAGCGTCGGGCACGGGCTTCACCACGGCGCAATTGTTACAGCCCGGCAAGGTCGCCCAGACCGGGCTCGACGCAAGCCGCCCGCTGCTCAACGCGATCTCGAACCTGATGGGCTATGTCTCGTTCTTCGAGAACTTCATCCAGATCGCCTGCATGCTGTTCGCCTGGGCGCTGGTGCTGCTCGCCTTCTTCATCCTCGCCATCCAGCTCTTCGTCACCCTGATCGAGTTCAAGCTGACGACGCTCGCCGGCTTCGTGCTCATCCCCTTCGGCCTGTTCGGCAAGAGCGCCTTCATGGCCGAGCGCGTGTTGGGCAATGTCATCTCTTCCGGCATCAAGGTGCTGGTGCTCGCCGTCATCATCGGCATCGGCTCGACCCTGTTCTCGCAGTTCACCGCAGGCTTCGGCGGCGCGACGCCGACCATCGATCAGGCCATGGCGATCGTGCTTGCCGCACTGTCGCTGCTCGGCCTCGGCATCTTCGGTCCCGGGATCGCCAACGGCCTCGTCTCCGGCGGTCCGCAGCTTGGCGCCGGCGCGGCGATTGGAACCGGGCTCGCCGCCGGCGGCATGGTCGCTGCCGGCGCGGCTGCCGTCGGGGCGGTCGCCTCTGGTGGCGCGGCGCTCGCGGGTGGCGCAGCCGCAGCCGCCCGTGGCGGGGCGGCGCTCGCGGGCGGGGCTTCCACGGCCTACAGCCTCGGCGCTGCCGGTAATTCCGGCGCATCGGGCGTCGTCTCGGGCCTTGGCGGGGTCGCCAACGCCGGCGCGCAAGCCGCCATCTCGCCCCTGAAACGCGCGGCATCCGGGGCCGCCGACAGCCTCAAATCCAGCTTTCAGGCTGGCAGCCGCACGGCTTTCGAGAGCACGGGTGGTTCCGTCGCTGGCGGCGCCGTTGGCGAGGCCGGAGCCGCCGCGCCCGCGGAATCCTCCCCGCCCGCCACTGACGGACCGCCCGCCTGGGCGCAGCGCATGAAGCGCTCTCAAGCGATGACCCACGGCGTTCAGACCGCCGCCCATGCCGTGCGCAGCGGCGACAGCCATGGCGGCGGTTCTTCCGTCAACCTTTCTGAAAGTGATTGACCATGTTCAAACGACCATCCACCCATTACGGCAAATCACCGCAGCCAGAGACGCCCTATCAGCGCGCGGCGCAGGTCTGGGATGAGCGCATCGGTTCCGCCCGCGTGCAGGCCAAGAACTGGCGGCTGATGGCCTTCGGCTCGCTTGTCCTGTCGGCGGGCCTTTCCGCCGCGCTGGTCTGGCAATCCGCCAACGGCTCGATTGTCCCATGGGTGGTGCAGGTCGACAAGCTCGGCGCGGCGCAGGCCGTGGCGCCTGCGACCGCCGACTATCAGCCGGGCGATCCGCAGATCGCCTTCTACCTCGCGCGCTTCATCGAGGAGGTGCGCGGCATTCCCGCCGATCCGATCATCGTGCGGCAGAACTGGCTGCGCGCCTATGACTTCACCACGCAGGGCGGCGCGCTGGCGCTCAACGACTATGCCCGCTCGAACGATCCTTTCGCCAATGTCGGCAGGATCCAGATCGCCGTCGAAATCTCCAGCGTCATCCGCGCCTCGCCGTCGAGCTTCCGCGTCGCCTGGATCGAGCGCCGCTATCAGGACGGTTCGCTCAGCTCCACCGAACGCTGGACCGCCATCCTCACCGTCGCCGTGCAGCCGCCCCACGACGCCGACACGCTGAGGAAGAACCCGCTCGGAATCTACATCAACGCCATCAACTGGTCGAAGGAGCTTGGACAATGACACCGCGCTTAAGCAAAGCCGCCCCTCGGAGAGTGGGATTCCCGGCTTTCCTCATGCACGCCATTGCGGGTTTCCGCTTCGGCGGTTCTCAGGTTTTCCGTAAATCCGGTTTGCCGCTCTTGCTTCTCTGCACTTCGGCGCTCGCCGGTTGCGCCACTTTCGAGAAGCCCCCAGAAATCTCCTATGACGACGCGGCGCCTGCATGGCGGGCGTCCGATCCGCCCGCGCCGATCAAGGTCGTGGAACTGCCAAAGCCGCTTCCTCTTCCCGGCCAGTTGAAACGCGTCGGCAAGAATGGCAAGCCCGAGCCGGAACCGGCCGACCCGACCGCGCGCGTCATTCAGGCCAACGCCGCCGCGCGCGTGCAGCCGGTGCGCAATGGCTTCATCAACTCGATGCAGGTCTATCCCTTCGTGGATGGCGCGCTCTATCAGGTCTATTCCTCCCCCGGCGAAATCACCGACATCGCGTTGCAGCCCGGCGAACAGCTCGTCGGCTCCGGTCCCGTCGCGGCCGGAGACACCGTGCGCTGGATCATCGGCGACACCGAGAGCGGCGTCCCCGCCGCCAAGCAGGTCCATATCCTCGTCAAGCCGACGCGGCCCGAGCTGATGACCAATCTCGTCATCAATACCGACCGGCGCACCTATCACATGGAACTGCGCTCGACCGAAAAGACCTACATGGCTTCGGTCTCGTGGCAATACCCGCAGGACCAGCTGATCGCGCTGCGCCGTCAGAACGCCGAAGCGCAGGCCGCGCAGCCCGTGTCCTCAAGCATCGACCTTGCCCGCGTCAACTTTCGCTATGACGTCACGGGCGACCGCGCGCCGTGGCGACCGCTGCGCGCCTTCGACGACGGGCGCCAGGTCTTCATCGAGTTCCCGCGCGGCATTGGTCAGGGCGAAATGCCGCCGCTGTTCGTCGTCGGCCCCGAAGGCGGCACGTCGGAACTCGTAAACTATCGGGTGCGCGGCAATTACATGATTGTCGATCGGCTGTTCGCCGCCGCCGAACTGCGCTTCGGCGCGGCGAAGGATCAGAAGCGCGTGCGCATCTCCCGGACCGATGGGAGGCAGGCGTCGTGAGCAGCGAACTCGATCCCGAAAAGGAAGAGCGGAAAAAGCCAGAGCCTCCCCGTCAGCCGGAAGCTGAGGATGACGCCCGGCCGCTGACCGGCGAGCCAGCCCCGGCCATGCGGTTGCGCCCGGAGCCGCCGCGCGTCACCCGGCTGTCGCGCAACGCGCTCGCCGGGATCGCGCTGGTGACGAGCGTGGGTCTTGGCGGCGCGCTGATCTATGCGCTTCAGACCAGCCATGGCGGCAATCAGGGCCAGGAACTCTATTCCACCGTTAACCGCACGACGCCGGACGGCCTCGCCAATCTGCCGAAGGATTATTCCGGCGCGCCGAAGCTCGGCCCACCTCTGCCCGGCGATCTCGGCCGCCCGATTCTCAATGCGCAAAATGCCGGCCAAGCCGTGCCCACGCCGCCCATGGCCATGCCCAATCCGGGCGTCAGCCAGGAAGAGCAGCGCCGCCTTCAGGAAACCGAGTCCGCGCGAACCGCGCGCCTCTTCTCGGCCACGCAGACGCGGCCAGCAAGCAACCCGACGCCTGCGACCGCCACCACAATCCCACAGACCGATCTCGCCAGCCTCGGTCTGGCGCCGCAGCCCTCGACGCCCTCGGCGCAGGACCGCCAGCTCGCCTTTCTCAATCAGACGCCGGACAAGCGCACCGTCTCGCCCGATCGCGTCGCGGCGCCCGCGTCGGCCAATGTGCTTCAGGCTGGCGCTGTCATCCCGGCGGCGCTGATCACCGGCATCCGCTCCGACCTGCCGGGGCAAATCACGGCCCAGGTGACGGAAAATATCTACGACAGCCCGACGGGAAAGATTTTGCTCATCCCCCAGGGCGCTCGGATCATCGGCCAGTATGACAATGGCGTTGGCTTTGGCCAGCGGCGCATTCTCCTGGTCTGGAACCGTCTGATATTCCCCAACGGCCGCTCCATCGTGCTGGAACGTCAGCCGGGAGCCGACGCCGAAGGATATGCCGGGCTGGAGGATGGCGTCGACTATCATTGGGGCGACCTCTTCAAGGCGGCCGTTCTCTCCACCATCCTCAGCGTCGGAGCGGAAGCCGGAACCAGCCAGAACGAGAACAATCTGGTGCAGGCGATCCGGTCTGGCGCCTCGACCGGCATCAGTCAGACCGGTGAGCAGATCGTGAGCCGCCAGCTCAATATCGCGCCGACGCTGACGATCCGGCCGGGCTTCCCCGTTCGCGTGATTGCCACGCGGGATCTCGTGCTCGAAGCTTACGGAGGTTGACATGGCGAAGTTGAAACTGCCGCCCATTGCCGACAACAAACCCGTCAAAGTGGCGATCGAGCTGCCCGCCGCCCTCCATCGCGACCTCGTCGCCTATGCCGAAATTCTCGGCCGCGAAGCGAAACAGCCGCCCGCCGATCCGATCAAGCTGATCGTGCCCATGCTGGAGCGCTTCATCGCCACTGACCGGGGATTCGCCAGGGCGAGGAAAGAATCGTCGTGAATGACCGCCGGCGGTGCATATCCCTCCGAGGCGGAGCTTTTGGCGGACATCAATGTAGCGACTTGGAGGCGCGCCGCCAGACAATAGGGAAGCGTTAGCGACCCAAGCGCAGCGCCGGCTTGAGCAGGCGAAAGGCGCCGAGCGTCCTCAGCTGATGGCGGCAGGGGGCGTCGCTCGCCCTGGCTGCTGGAGTCGACCCCACGCCGTCGCTCGGCATCGTCGCACGAACGACCGCAAAATCGTGCGAACCCGCCGTTCCGGCGACACGTTGGGCCCGCAACGCGCAACGCAGTTGAAAAACAGCTCGGCGTCGGAACGGTGGAAGCGTTGCATGGCTCGTCTTCGTTTGTCGAAATCGGGGATGTAGCCCGAGCAAATGCGCGCTAATGTCGCTTGCGAGGTTCCTCGCTGGCGCAGGGTGAAACCGGCATTGATTGGCGAAGACGTTCAAGACGGCAAGCAGTCGACCCAGACCTATTTGCGCGTGGCAGAGGCAGTCCTTGCTGCAGCGCGCTCGCCGCTGAGCTCGCGTGAGATCGTTGAATGCGGAGTCGAGCGTGGTCTCTTTGGCGACCACGTCTTGGGCCGGACGCCCGAGAAGTCAATGCAGGCACGGCTGAGCCTAGATATAAAGCACCTGCGGGAATCATCCCGCTTCATGCGCGTCGCGCGGGGGCGATTTCTTCTGCGAGATCACATTGCCGCGGCGAATCACGTCCTCCAGCAGTCCAAAGGAGGCCCTAACCCGATCGCCGAATACATCGCGGAGTCACGCAAGCTCAGACTTCCTACCGAGGAAGTACTCTGTACTCCAGAGCGTGCTTTTGAGAAGATCCTGACATTCCAAGGGATTGACGGTGATTTCGAGGCCGTACTGCCACGGCTATTAAATCACACTCTATATGTTGATCGCACGCAAGCCGAAAACAGAAATGACGCAAAGCAATTCATAACGTATGTCCTTGTTCAATGCGGACATCGACTTCTTTCCTTTCGAAGATCTTTTCTCAGCCGCGCTGCAGAATTCCTCAGGGGCGCGAAGTGCATCGGGTTCGGCGGCCACGTGAGCGCCGCCGACAATGACATCTTCTCAAGCATTGATCGCGGACTGGAGACTTGCGCGCGCCGGGAACTCAGTGAGGAATTGGCGTTCGGGCTGGTAAAGGCGCGCAAAGTAAGTCTATCCTACGCCAGCGCTTCGTTATTCCGTGGTGCACCTTTGGAGTGCCTTGGCGTCCTGAACGACAACTCGTCTGAGGTTGGGCGCCGTCATCTTGCGGTCGTTTATAGGGCCTGGATCACCGACTGGCAGATCGGCCAGTCGATCGAAAAAGGCGAATCCTCATTAAAAACGTTGAATTGGATAGACCTAACAAAGAGCCGTATCGACATTACAGAATACGAGTACTGGTCGCAGCTGTGTCTTCGACGTTTCTATTCATCCAACGTCGTTTCCGAACCTGTCATCAAACATCTCAACCTGCGGACGACGCGGCGAGCGCGCACTCTGGTGGTTGCGGGCAGAGTTGGCTCCGGCAAGTCGGAAATTAGTCACTTCTTGGCTCGGCGATTGAACGCCGCCGTTATTAGCTCGGGCGTCGAACTT
Source organism: uncultured Pseudomonadota bacterium (assembly GCA_963703385.1). Taxonomy (GTDB): domain Bacteria; phylum Pseudomonadota; class Alphaproteobacteria; order Rhizobiales; family Beijerinckiaceae; genus Rhodoblastus. The sequence continues at coordinate 338,147 of OY969816.1, read as the reverse complement.
CAACGTCTCATGGGTGCGCCCTCAATTCAAGAGATCGGGCGCGAAGAATTTCAGCACCGGGCGGAACAATTCATTCGTTCTCCTACCGGGCCTGAGCGGCTCGCACAGCACCTCGCAAAGGTCGTCAGTGAAGTTCAAGGTGACCGTTTGGTGATCGACGGCATCCGCCAACCGGAGACATATAATGCGCTCAGCGCTCAACTCGGGGGTCAGACAGCACTCTTGTATGTGCACACGCCCCCGGATATTGCTTACGAGATGTACCGCCTTCGCGAAGGCCCCGGGGCACTAGAGTTTACCTATCGGACTTTCTTGAAAGTCTACGACGCGCCCGTGGAAGCGGATCTTACAATGCTTGGCCGTTCAGCTCACACTTACATTTATAATTTTCTCGGCATGGACGCTCTGCGGCGATTATTAGAAAAACTTGCTAGCCAAATCGTCCTAGAGTCCCGGGAATAGAACCGGGCTTCGGTCCTTGCAATAATCCACGAGTTTCCGCACCGCTTTGATCGACTGGGACACACTGAGCTTTTCGGCGAGATCTCGGTCTGCTATCTCAGCATACGTCTTTCCGCCGAAGCCATCGGGACAGAAGATGGGATCCCAGTAGAAGTCACGAGTTCCCGCCGGGCTAGCCCGTAGAGTACCGTGCGTCTCTCCAACAAATGTCCGGAGTTCGGCACCGTCGCAATAGCCGATGACCGCTCGCGCGACGGCCTGTTGGCTCAACACTGAACAACTAGCGACGAACTTCTCAGCGCCGAGCGCGTCCCACATCGGCTGCGTAAGCCCGCCAGGATAGCTCGCCTCTTCGTAGCCATCGAGAACCAAACCGGCATGCTCAACCACACATGGAACCAGTGTAGCCTTATAGGCGGAAATGGCTTTCTCCCGAACCATTTCTTCTAGACTTCTAAGCAGCGGTTCTTTCGTCTTAACTTCACGAAATTCAAATTCTATTAGGCTATCTATCGTTATACCAGGCTCATAATCAAAATGACGAGCTACCCCCCACTCCTCCATCTTCCATTTGCTCCAAGAGCAGTAGACGAGCTTCGGCTTAGCCACCATCTCAACTCCTCATCTCGTCAAGCAGTCGTGCGACCGATGCAGCCCGATCGACCGACGGAAGCGCGATTACCTCGATGTTCCGCTTGTGGAACAACCTTCGCTCGAACTCCGAGGGCTCCGGCAAAGCAATGTAAGCCCGTCGGCCCGAATAAGAGTCTGGTAAAGCGTTGAATAATCGATTGACGATATGAAACAGGTAGTTAACGTTAGGATCGCGAAAACTGTAGCCGATGAAGAGAACGGCTCTTCCGAGAATGTCCGACCGAAGTTTGAAATCCATCGGGTTTTCAAACTTCATCCGGGTCAAATATTGTGATTCCGAAAGAACCATATTGTCCGGATCATTGAAGTCGCCATGGAATTTCACTATTTCGTCACAAGTGCGTCGATGATTGATGTTCAACTCTGACGACGTGACCTGCGTCTCACGGCCATGTGCACGCAGCGCTCGCTCGATGAAATTGTCGTAGTTCGTCGTGTAGAAAATCCGGCACTGTTCGAGCCGGACCAACGCTTGATGGATCGGGCAGGCGAGTATATCGCTATCGTCAGCATGGACAAACTCGGTGGACAGCCAATTAGTCAGCTCGGCAAAGCCGCCTTTCAGTGCCCGAAAATACTCGAGGATCTGTAGATCGGTGCCTCGCAGGCGCAGCAGTGCGGGCTCGTCGATACCCAAGCTGTGGCAGGCATGATCGACAAGTTCGGCCCATGATGGGCCACGCTGCGTCTCCCCATTTCGCGACCATGTGACCGCCATTGAGGCCCCAGCGCCGATGAAAGGGATGACACGATTGTCGCGATATAAGCGCCTCAAATCGATTGGGCAGATGTCTGTCATTGTATTTCCGCCACGAGTTTTGTCATCGAGTGATGGTGGGCGATCTCGTTATGGGGATGGGCCTCTCGCAAGATGGTGTCCGTGGCATGCACTATCCGCTGACCGGCATAAGCGTCCATGTAAAATTTATGCGAGACGAGCGTCGGACTGAAACCGGGGTGGGCTCGCTCGAGATCCTGATCCCGGTCATTGAAGGCGACCAGAAGATGAAGGCCCGACCTGCGCGTTGCCGCGCAAACTTTCTCGATCAGGTCGGAGATGTGCCCGGCGCTCGGAAGACAATGAAGCAATCCGTACATCACCACGAGATCGTAGCCAGCCGGTCGTATGGGAAATCCGGCCGCATCGTCGACTAACCATCTTATCGGCAAGTTACCGAAGTTTTGCCGGCCACGGGCGATGGCGACCTCTGAGCAGTCAATCGCCGTGACGTGCGCGCCTGCCCGAGCGAGAGCCGCCGCGTTCTTGCCTTCGCCGCATCCAAGATCGAGGACGTGCCATCCCGCGACGTCCCGTCCGGCGAGCAGTTCGGCGACCAGCGACCCCGGCTTATCTCCCCAAAAGCACGGGCAGGCCTGGTATCCATCATCGTAGCCGCCGTTCAAAACTGTGGGACCTCTCGCGCGAGTCTGGCTAACAGCCTATCCTAGCGCCAAGACCTAGTCACGGGCGTATTTGGTTCACAGCTTGCTCTCGCCGTCGACGGGCGTAAGAGCGATTAAAAACGGGGGTGTGCACGGCGGCGTGCAGACAGCCTGCGAAAGTTCGGATCTGGCACATCCTTGCCCTTGCGCCAGCCGACCCCGGGTGGCGAAACGGATGCCACCAGGGCATGACCCGCAATGCTGAAGCCTGTTGAACAAATTCGAGTGCTCCTCTTCTGCCGGAACCTCGGCGACTACCGACCGTCCGCTGACATGAAGGCAACAAAGACGCAAGAGCAGCAGTCGACGACCCGCCTTGATCGAACCGCCCCCGTTCTGCTCTTCATGTGTTCACCTCTGCGCCGCTATCAAGGAGGCCGCGATAACGGCGATCGGGCGGAACAGAACCAGCGGGTCGTCCCTTGAAGGGATGAATCCACGCCGCCGCCAGAACTCTGCGGCTTCGGCATCGATGGCGTTGACCATCAGCGCTCGGCCGCCAACAAGGCTCGCCGCCGTCACGCACCTTTGCAAGGCGTGCTTGAGCAGGCCAGTTCCGATGCCGCGTCCGGCCCCGCCGAGATCGGTCGCGAGTTGGCCGAGCAGCAGACACGGCACGGGATCAGGCGGCTGGCCTGTCCGAATGGATCGGGAAAGGATGTTCGGCGCCACCGCCGTCGGCGCGAGGCCGTAATAGCCGACGACACGGCCTTGCTCGTGAACGACGAGAACGGCCGTAAAACCCTTTTCCTGGTTGGAGAGCGCCCGGGTCTTGAGCCAGTGGTCGAGGGTAGGCTTGCCGCAACTGAACCCGGAAACGTCATGGGCCGCGGTCAGCGGTTCCGGAGCCGAAAGAGCCACGAATCAACGCTTCGCTCGATAGCCGGACTCCCAAGGCGCGGGGCGTTTCGTGAGTTCCACCATTTCAGGGACGGGAGCCGCCGGCGCTGCGAGAGCCGCCATGAAGTCGGCAAAACCTTCCACGCTCATGCGGATCGGCCGGTTTTCCATCAGAACCTCTTCGGCTGCGCGCACGGCCGCCTCGCGCACGAAGTCGGTGCGCGATCTTCCCCGCAAACCGGCGGCGCGGTCGATCATTGCAATGTCGGCCTCGGGGAGGCGCATTGAGATCGGGTGTTCCTTGCGTTCAGCTTTGATTGCCATGGGGGCTCCTGAACAGAGGAATAGCGCTTCGTAGCGCAAATTACAATACAACATCCACAACCACGCTCGTTGCCTTTGCCGAAGTCTTGAGGCAATGGATGAGACAAAAGATCGTCGACCCGACCAAGCTGATCGTCCCGATGCTGGAGCGCTTCGTTGCGCCGACCGCGGATTCGCCAAGGCGAGGAAAGAACGGCGCGAATGACGGCTGGCGGTGAACACCCACCCCAAAAATCACGACTCGCGTCGATTTTCGCTCATGTTCCGCGCCCGAACGAGAAGACGATGAAGCGGCGGCTTGGCGTTGGATTCCAGCCAAATGGCCTTGACCGCGATTGCGCTGTTCTCGCCGGCCAACGGCCGCCAGGCGATCCCCGGCAAAACCGACCGCGCGAGAGCATGGCCCGCGATGCTGAAGCCCGCCCCGAGCATGATCTTGGTCAGCACCGTGACCTGAGCGGCGTCGCAATGCTCGATTTCCGGGCCAGGCTCGATTTCACCGATTCGGTCCAGGAGGCAGGGATCAAACAGCGGACCGTTCTTGCCTTGCGGCACGAGCAGACGCTCGCCTTCAAGGTCAGACCAGCGAAGTTCATCACACGTGAGCAGCCGGTGGGTCGCCGGCAAGCAGACAAACAGGCGGTCCCGCCAAAGAATCTCTGATCGGCAGCCTTTGTCCGGACAGCAATCCCAGACGAAAGCGACATCGAGTTGTCGCCGCAAGACACCCAGCCGGTGAAGGGAACAAGGTCCATCGACCAGCACCGAGCTTGCCGTAGCGCCATTTTCGCCGGCGCGGTACAGCAACTCGACGATATCGCCGTTTCCAAGCGGGGCGCTGACGCCGATATGGAGGATTGAATTATCTTTGGCGGCCGATGAGGCGAGCGCCGTTTTGTCCCGCAGCGCTTCATAATGCGGGCGAACTCCGTTGAGCCAGTCGCTTCCCTGGCTCGTCAACCGGACGCCGTTGTGAAGGCGTTCAAAAATATCGAATCCGAGCGTGACCTCGATATCGTGGATGCGGCGGCTCAAGGCGGATGTTTCAACACCCAACGCCAGCGCGCCACGATGAAAGCTTCCATGCTCGCTTGCTGCAAACGCATAATGTAAAAACCGTAATATTGAATGGCCGTTTCTCCCAATATTTTTGCTGTTCAATTCTTATTCCCCTGCGTCATTCAAATCAATATTATGATTATATCTATTATTGAGACGTCGCGCGTCACTAATAGCTTTGTCAGTTCAAATTATGCAGGCAACATATGACCGAATCGTTGATAACGCTGGCGCCAATTGAATTGTCAACGAATCTGGCGCTGTGAGATGAGAGCCACAGTGGGACCGGACGAACAGTGCCGTCCCTCCAGCTCACGGATGCGGGGGCTGACCGCCAACTCCTGAACACCCAATGCCGCAGCCGCGGGCCGGAAGCTTCCATGGTCTGCCGCAGCGATCACATATTGAATGCGGCGCACCTGTATCGTCAAACTGACGGCCTCAACGATCAAGCGCCGAGGCGAGCGTCAGTTTTGCTGTCTTCGGGTCGTAGACGTATCCGGTGATCGTGCCGTCTCTGATCCGGCTGACAGCCTCATCGACGGCAAACAAGGGCGCAAGGAACCATTCCTTGGGCACGATCGGCTGGCCGAAACGATCTTTGATTTCCACATCCAGGCGAGCGGCGCCAAAAACCTTATGGATCAAGGTTTCGAGCTTCGCCCGGTTGACGTTGTAGAGTTCATAGGTGGCGACGATCTCGACATCGGCCATGAGGAAGGTGGGGTCGAGGCGAGCATTGGCGATGCGGCGCTCCACGCTTCCCCCAGTAACGCCGATTTTGTGCAGGATTTCGCGGTTGGCGACCACCAGCGGATGCTCGGATTTGCTACGTAACACGTAGATCGTTCCGCTGGCTTGGTCGCCATCGCCTGTCTGGTCCTCGAACAATGGTCCGGCGCTCGGCTCGGTGATCCGCCGACCCGCCTCATCCTTGTAGAGAGCGCGCTGAAGCGACCGCAACAGCAGGTCACTCTCGGTGCCATTGGAATAGATGACCCTGAGCCGAGCGTCGGTCTCGCCATTGGGCGCTTTGATCGGTTCCCCGACTTCGGCAACATAGGCGGTCTGGCCGCCAAGGATGAAGAACTGGCCCGCCTGTATATCGGCCTTAAGGAAGCCCGCATCCTTGACGAAACGCCGAGTGGTGCGGAGCCCGCTTTCGAGATCGCTCTGCGCCTGCTGGAACAGGGGCTTGAATTTTTCGAAATCGAGGCATTTTTCGCGGCTCGCGATTTCCTCGGCTTCCCGCTTCTCCGCGCTGGTGCGCACATGGCGCAGCTTGGTGATGTCCGATGAACCCGCTGCCCCTTCCAGTTCGGCGAGCAGTTCATCCTCGTCCATCGAGTCCGCCGGCGCGGAGGACGCCACGGGCGCGCCTGTCAGCAATCCTTGGGTGTCGAACGGCGTGAGAAGCGACCGACATTCTTGCAGCGCGCGCAGGCGGTCGAGCCGCACAGCATAGAGCCGTTCGAATATGTCGCCTTCCTCGCCGTGGCGCGGAGCGTGGCCGCTTTTCTCGACGAACCGCTGAATCTCCTCGAAGCCCGCGATGATGCGTTCCTCACGGGGCGAACGGCCGCCCTTTTTCTCGGGCTGCGCGAAATCCGCCAATTCGTCGCGCAGTGCATCAAGGTCGAAGTCACTCATAGCGGCCCTCATCCTTGAAGCGGACGAATGCGGCGGCGCCTTCAGCCAAGTGCTTTTCCCAAGCGTCGGCCGAACTGACCGACGGCAGACGCCCGCGCTCCCGCTTGAACTCGACCGCGCGCTTGGCGATCACCTTGGCCTCCTCTGGCGTCAGGCTGGTGCGCTTGGCGGCAATCGCCGCGGCGACCTGCTTCAGGCTTTCCTCGCTCATCGTCTTGGCGAGAATGGCGTAGGCTTCGCCGAACGGATTGACCCGGTCAATCAGGTCGATGTCCAGCTCCCGCACATCCATCGCGAACTTGCGGACGCCATCGACAAAGGCCGTATTGGCGCTCTCCTCGCCAAGCGAACTGCCCGCCGCCGCTTCCTTCGCCTTCTGGGTCAAATTCAGCGCCGCCACGGCATGCTGGCGAACGGCTTCCTGATCCTCGGCGTCGAGCTGGGGGAACTTGTCCTTGATGATCTTGCCCATCCGCACCTGGGTCAGTTCCTCGGGAACCAGTTCCTCGTCGAACAGGCCGCGTTCGATCGTCGTCTTGTCCTGCACGAAGGCCGCGATCACCTCGTTCAGGTCCTCCTGGCATATGCGGGTCGCTTCCTCGCTCTTAGGGATGGCCAGGCCCTTAATCTCGATCTGGAACTTGCCGGATTCTTCATTGAAGCCGACGTTGCACTTGTTCGGATCGTAGCCGCCTTCGCCATAGTCGAAACCGGGTGTAGGCTGGTTCTGCGGGTTCTTCGGCTTGAACTCGAAACGGGGCGCCAGCACCTGCTCCATCAGCAGGCTGGCGGCGATCGCCTTCAACGTGTCGTTAACCGCCTCGGTCACGATGTCATCGGCGGCGGCCGGTTCGGCGATCAGGTTCGAAAAGCGAGCGCGGGTTTTGCCCGGCGCGTCGCGCGTCGCGCGGCCGATGATCTGCACGATTTCGGTGAGGCTTGAGCGGTAGCCGACCGTCAGCGCGTGCTCGCACCAGATCCAGTCGAAACCTTCCTTCGCCATGCCCAGCGCGATGATGATGTCGACGTGGTCGCGATTGTTCTTTTGCGTAGGGTCTTTCAGCGCGGCGGACACACGGTCGCGCTTGGCGGGGTCGTCGTCAACCAGATCGGCGATGCGAAGAAAGCCGCCGTCCGCTTTGGGCACGAGGTAAAATCCTGTAACCGGATCTGTCTCGTTCCATCCACCAAGCGTCTCGATGATGTGCTCCACCTCCTTGATCTTGTCCTTCGTGCTCTCGCGCGAATTGACGTTGGGAATGTGGATGATCGTCTTCTCGGCCGGGTTCAGCACCTTCAGGATGTCGTCGGCATAGGAGTCCGAATAGAAGAAATAGCCGATATCGAGCTGCTTCAGATACTGATATCCGTTGAGCTGCTCATAATAGGTGTAGGTGACGCTCTCGAACTTGCCTTCGTCCTGCGGCGCCAGCACCGCCTCGGCGTCGCCCCGGAAATAGGACCCGGTCATCGCGACGATATGCACGCGGTCGCGCGTGATGAAATCGCCCAAATGGATGCCGAGTTTGTTGTCGGGATTGGCCGAGACGTGGTGAAACTCATCCACCGCGATCAGCCGGTCGTCGAAAGCCGCGACCCCGAATTTATCGACGGCAAAGCGGAACGTCGCATGGGTGCAGACCAGCACCTTGTCGTCGCTTTCGAGGAAGGCGCCGAGCGAATTGACCTTGCCGCCATTGTCATTGCCCGGCGCATCGCAGAGGTTCCACTTCGGCTCGACGCGCCAGTCGGCCCAGAAGCCGTGCTTGGTCAGCGGCTCGTCATGGAAGCTGGCGCCGATCGATTTTTCCGGAACGACGATGATCGCCTGTTTGATCCCCTGATTGGTCAGCTTGTCGAGCGCGATGAACATCAGCGCGCGGCTCTTGCCAGAGGCCGGCGGCGACTTGATCAGAAGATATTGCTCGCCGCGCTTCTCGAAAGCGCGCTCCTGCATCGGCCGCATACCGAACTCGTTGGCCTTGGTCGAGCTGCCGTTGGTGGCGTAGCGAACCGAGACGGAGGGGACTTTCTTTGTAAGCGTCCATCCGGCGCCGTTCACTCGTCGGGCTTGAAATTCCACGGCATCAGTGCCTCGATGTCCTTGTTGGGCCATCGGTTGGCGATCCGCTCCAGGGTCTGTTTCGCCCAGGCGTTAGGGTCGACGCCGTTCATCTTGCAGGTCTGAAGCATGGTGGCGACGGACGCCCATGTCCGCCCTCCGCCGGCGGAACCGGCGAAAAGTGAGTTTTTTCTCGTAATTGCCTGGGGCCTGATGGCCCGCTCGACTATGTTGGAGTCGATTTCGACGCGGCCATCCTCAAGGAAACGCCCGAGGACCGTTCGCTGAGATCGGGCATAGCGGATCGCTTCCGCCAATTTCGATTTGCCGGAGATGCGCGGCAGTTCGCGCTCCCAGAGATCGAACAACACCTGCACGATATCGGCCGACGTCGCCCTCCGCGCCGCCAGGCGCGCGTGCGGAGGCTGACCGCGCACCTCGTCCTCGACCGCCCACAATTGCTTCATCTGTTCGACGGTCGCCGTCGCGACAATGGATTCGCCGTTGGCATGCAGGTCGAAGAACCGGCGGCGCAGGTGTGCCCAACATCCGGCCAAACGCAGGCCGTTGGCATGCGGAGCGCCCGCAAGCTTTCGATATCCCGCGTAACCGTCGCATTGCAGGATGCCGCGATAATCGCCCAGGTGACGCACCGCGCAGTCGCCGGATCGACTGTCTTCATAACGATAGGCCACCATCGGCGGCCCCGCGCCGCCGAACGGCCGATCATCCCGCGCATAGGCCCACAACCACGCCGTCTTGGTCTTTCCGGCGCCCGGGTTCAACGTCGGCAGCGTCGTTTCGTCGGCGAAAATTCGCTCGCCCTCGCGGATACGCACGAGCACGTGGGCCGCCAGCGGCTCGAAATGGAAACCGACCGAGCCCATCCATTGCGCCATCAGCGAACGACTGAGTTCGACGCCGTCGCGCCCGTAGATCGCCTCCTGGCGGTAAAGCGGCAGGCCGTCGGCGTATTTGGACACCGCGACTTGCGCGAGCAGCGCTTCCGTCGGCAGGCCGGCTTCGACGATATGTTCGGGCGCCGGGGCTTGCAAGATCGCGGCGGGCTCCTTGTAGGCGTATTTTGGCCGGATCGTCACGATCAGCCGGAAGCGCGCCCGCACGACGTCGAGCCTGACGCTTTCCTCCTGGCCGATCCTGACCCGCTCCTTGCCCTCGAACTCCGGCGGAACCTCAGGCTCCAGGATCACCTCGACCCGCTCCAGATGCGAGGGAAACCGCGGCTTGTCGGTAGACGCCTTGCGCGGCTTGGGCTCCGCCTTCGCGGCCAGCCGCGTGGCGATCGCCGCGAGTCCGGTTTCGATTTCCTCGAACACGAAGCTCTGTTGCTCGGCTTCGTCGGCGCCGAGTTTTTCGGACCGTTTGCCGAAGCGATCGCGGCGAAGCGTCTTGATGATCGAAGTCAGCCGATCGATCTCGGCTTTCGCCGCCGCGTTCGTTTGCGTGAGGTCCTCGACCTTCGCCGTCAGGCTCAACGTTTGGGAGCGGAAAACCTCCGCGTCCTTCTCGTTGGCGCTTGCTTGAGCCTCTGAACGATCGGCGCGAGCCATTGCGCCAAGCGCCAGCGCCTTCAGTTGATCAACATCGTCAGGAAGTTTGCCGAAGCGCTCGATCATGGTTTGTATGATACTGTTTTTTCCGCAAAAATCCCAATGTTTTCTAGGCGTTCAATGGATTCTAGCGCAACTTTTTCATATCAGCCGGCGCTCTGCGGCGCCCGCACGTCCACCGCGCGAACCCGCTTCCAATCCAGCCCTTCGACCAGCGTCATGACTTGCGCGTAACTCAGACGAATCTCGTGGCTTCCCGCCGACGGCCAGCAGAAATGCGAGCGTTCGAGACGCTTCGCGAAAAGACAAAGACCCGACCCGTCCCACCAGACAATTTTTATTCTATCGGCTCGTTTCGCCCGGAAAACATAAAGAGAGCCGTCGAATGGATCGGCCCCGGCGTCCCGAACCAGAGAAACAAGTCCTTCTGGGCCTTTGCGAAAATCAACCGCAGCCGCCCGCAACAGCACCCGTACGCCTTGCGGGATCATGCCTCGCGCACCGCGCGCAGCAGACGGCGAAGGTCGGCTTCCGGAATATCCGCGCTTACCCGCACCACTGCGCCGCCGATCTCGATCTCCACGCGCCGCATCTTGGCCGCACGCGGCTCCGCCGGCGCCTGGCGCTCGATCTTCTCCGCCCGGAGACCAGCAGCGCGACGCCAAGCGAAAAGTTGCGACGGCGTGATATCCAGCGAACGCGCCAGCGCCGAAATGTTCGTGCCCGGCTCCAGCGACGCGGCGATCGCTCGATCCTTGAAGTCGTCGGACCAGCGCCGGCGTTCGCCAACCGGCGCTCCATCGAGCCGTTCGGCTCGGACCTCTATGAACTGGTTCGTGTTGGTTCTGCGCATAGGCCTAGACATAGATGTTGCTATCCATGTCTAACCATTACCAAACACGCGCCCTGCGCCGCCAGAATGGCGCCGGGTGTACGCTTACCTTTCTTTTCGCCTGTCATAGTTCAAGTCCCCCATTTTTTCCGCTAACCGGACGACGTTTCTGAAATTCAGCTAGAGCGGGCTCCGAACGATTTGAATCGCTTTGGGATTCCCAAATCGGCTGAAATCTGATTCATGATTCTCGCCGCGGAAGGAGGCGGCGAGAATGGCGCTTTCCGACGATCTTCGCAAACGCGTGGTTGAGGCAGTGGTTGTCGACGGGCTGTCGCGCAATGCGGCGGCGAAACTGTTCAAGATCGGCATCGCCAGCGCCGTGCGCTGGGTCAAGCAATTCGAGACGACGGGAGAGGTCTCGCCCAGGCCTGTGGGCGGCGATCGCCGCTCGGGGCGCATCGAAGCCCATCACGACTACCTCATGGGGCTGATCCGACGCACGCCGGACATCACTCTCCTCGAAATCCAGGAGCGGCTGGTCAAGAATTGCGGCGAGCATTTTTCGAGTTCAGTGTTGTCGCGCTTCTTCGCTCGGCACGGCGTCACATTTAAAAAAAGAGCGCGCACGCCGCCGAGCAGCAACGCCCGGACGTGATGAAACGCCGGCTGGAATGGTTCGAGGGACAGCCTGATCTCGACCCTTCGAAGCTCATTTTCATCGACGAGACCGGCGCCTCGACAAATCTGGCGCGCAAAGGCGGACGCTGTCGGCGCGGGCGACGGCTGCGCGCCGCCGTGCCGCACGGCCATTACAAGACAGTCACGTTGGTCGCCGGCGTCAGCCTTCGCGGCCTCGTGGCGCCGAAGGTCTTCGATCGCCCGATCAACGCCGCCCTCTTCGAAGAATGGGTGGAAAACTGCCTCGGCCCCACGCTCTCGCAAGGCGACATCGTCGTCATGGACAATCTGCCCGCCCACAAGGGACCGCGGGTCGAAGAGTTGATCAAAGCCGCCGGCGCCGAGTTGCGCTATCTGCCGCCCTACAGCCCCGACATGAACCCGATCGAGAAAGCCTTTTCCAAGCTCAAGGCGCATCTGCGAAAAATCGCCGAGCGAACCGTCGGCGGATTGATGCGCGCACTCGAAACTTGCGCCGAAATCTTCAAGCCCACAGAATGCAAAAATTATTTCGCAGCCTGCGGATATGATCCAGTGTGATCGGAGGCCGCTCTAATTTGTCTTGGAAGAAATTTTCCATATCCCAACCCCAGTCCCAGAACTTCTTGGGAGTGTCAGGAAACCTAAATTCGCGCCGCAGGTCTTTGATCAGATTCACCAACTCCAAGCCGAGGTGCGCGTAGCCCTCCTGCCGCGCAGAAAACAATTCATCGTAGTCAGGCGGGAATGAATTTTCCGCAGAGGCGGCGATATATCGGTCCGTTTTTCGCGCATTGTTTGGCAAAGACAAGATGCGATACATGATTCTGAAGTTGATGCTTCGCCAATCTATGTCGGCCGGGAAGGTGGGCGGTCCCGGCTGAATAACTTGAGGGTCAAAATATTCTTCGCCTTGATCTGTTCTCCCGGCTGGGCGGCCTTCACACGTCCCATCGTCGGAGACGACAGAAACGCAGCCCTGAGCATACTCATCAAGGACGGCGATAAGCCGAACGGCCGCGTATCGGCCGTTGCCTCTCCGGTTGAAGAAGTGCGCCACCCAATCCTTGAAGCTGGTCAGGATGCTGCCAACAATGACACCCAGAAGCCCGATGATCGCCGCGTTCATGCCGCGCCCATCTTTCGCTTCTTTCCGGTGCCTGCTCCGGCGCTCATCTTGGTGTAAAGCTCGAACAGCTTTTCCAGCCGCTCGGTGTCGTTCTTGAATCGACGGCCGATATAGATGCGTTCCAGAACCTCATCGTTGCGCTCATGGGCCTCGCGCAGATCGGCGGGCATGGCGTCTGGGTCATAGAGGTCGGCGATGGTCGCGGGAAAATGCGCCTCGCGCGCCAAAAGAATGACTTCGGCACAACGGGTTAGGTCGGCCTTATTCTTTTCGGTCAGTGTGGGAACGGGGAAGGTGTTCCATCCGAGGGTGTTTGAATAGCGAAAATCGGTCTTCAGCTTGCCGCAAACCGTCGTGATCCACACCAGATGTAGGCGCGAGACGATCAGCGCCATGTTCCAAAGGGGGGCGTCATAGAGGGCGAAGGCGAGATTGCTGACAATCGACCGCTGCGGCAGAAGTCCGATTGGGAGGTATTCCCGACGCTCCGAGCTGACTTGTGGCATAATAAGCGTGTGCTTCGACGCGACAGATTGTATTTGCCGAAACTTATGCGGAAATTTCGCGGCTGGACGTGTCTCTGCCGCTTTGCTCGATGAACGGAACGCGCGGACCTTTTCAAAGCGGTCGCGCAAAGCTGGTATCGCCTCTGCTGAGGCTGCTTCAGAATCATCAACCCAAATGCAAAATCGCTCCAATCCGCGAATAAATTCCGCCGCTCCATAATAAGGGCGAATGTATCTCTCTGCCTCTGGCCATTGGCTCAAAAGCTCCTTTCGCTCTGTTGTCAAAAGAGAGAGATTTCCGCCATCGGTCGGCTTATTGCCCCAAACCATAGAAGCTTTGTTTGCAGAAGGACGTGATAGGGCCTCTACGACGACATTCGCTCCGGGAACCAGATAGGCATTGATATGCTCGACCTCCTTCACGATGACCGTTCCATCGTCTCCAATAGAAAACAGGCGTCGCGCCTTTCCTGCATGGTTTGAAATGCCGATGACAGCGACCGTTACGCCCGCGTTGTGACTGGCGAGGTTGGTCCATTTAAATGAGGTGTGGGCGAAAACAATCTCCTGCCCTGTCTTAAAAAGCAGCGGCCAAAGCATAGGAACTTGCTCGCCTTGGCAGATGGAGTTGGTTGACACGAAGGCGGCCACGGAAGGCGTGTGCTTGCCGTAATCCGCTGCCTTCAAGAACCAGCCCGACACATAATCGAGCGACTTCCAGTTCTTAGTCCGAGCCTCGAAGATGGCTTGTAGATCAGACTTCTGCTCGGCCGATTGCCAGGTAAATCCCAAATACGGCGGATTCCCGCAGATATACGTCTCGCCGCCTTCATTCTCGAAATCGATCTGCGCCTGATTGAGCAGTGAATGAAACAGATCGTCGGCGTGGTGCTTCACACCCATGCCCGTCGGCGGGCAGATGCTCAGCCAATCGAGCCGAAGAGCGTTTTCACAGGTGATCCAATTCTGCGCATCGAGTGGCAGAAAATCGCGCAACGCCTCCTTCTGGCCGCGATAGAGCACGTCGCACTGATATTCGGCGATGATCAGCGCCAGACGCGCGATCTCGGCCGGGAAATCGCGCAGTTCGATCCCGCGAAAGTTTGTAAGCGGGATTTCCGTGCGCCGGTCAGTCTCGCCCCGGCGGCGATTGATCTCGGCCTCGATGGCCCGCATTTCCTTGTAGGCGATGACGAGGAAGTTGCCCGAACCGCAAGCTGGGTCGAACACGCGGATTTTCGACATGCGCTTGCGCAGGTTGAGCAACATGCGCGCATTGTCGTTGGCTTCCTCAAGCTGCTGCCGCAGGTCGTCGAGGAAGAGCGGGTTCAGCACCTTCAGGATGTTCGGCACGCTGGTGTAATGCATGCCGAGCGCGCCGCGCTCGTCATCGTCCGCCACCGCCTGGATCATCGAGCCGAAAATGTCGGGATTGATCTTCTTCCAATCGAGGCTGCCGATATGCAGCAGGTAGGATCGCGCGATCCGGCTGAAGCGCGGCGCATCCGTAATGCCGGAGAAGAGGCCGCCGTTCACATAGGGAAAGCTGTCCGCCCAGCGCGGAATGCCGGCGGAGGCTCTTTCCGTCGTCTTGGTGTTCATGGCGCGAAACAGCGTGCCGATCACCTCATGGGTGTTGGACGAATCCCTCGCGCTCATCGTCTCGATGGCAGAGGTGAATGCGCTGCTTCCGTTGAATATGTCGGTATCCTCGGCGAAGAAGCAGAAGATCAGCCGCGCCATGAAATGGTTCATGTCGTGGCGGCGCTGCGCAGTGCCCCATGCGGGATTGTCCTTCAGCAACTCGACATAGAGCCGGTTCAACCGGCTGGTCGCGCGAATGTCGAACGAGCTTTCGCGAACCTGCTTGACCGTGGTGATGCCGGCAAGCGGCAGGAAGAATCCGAAGTGGTTCGGGAAATCGGCATAGGCGCAGGAAATCGGCGCGTCGTCGGTCGTGAGGTCTTCGGCCTCGAACAGGTCGCCATCCGTGGCGAGCACGAAGCGCGCCTTCGCCCGCGCTGTGGCCGGGCTGGCCTTCAACGCCGCGAGCGCCCGCGTAACTTCGCCAGGCTTGCAAACAGCGATGTGGATATTGTTCGTCTGAAGAACGCCGCCCCAAGGGCCATCAAAATCGGACTTGTTCGATTCGCCCTTGCGCAGGCGCTTCAGCGTCGTCTCCTTGTTCCCGAAGGCTTCGAGGAAAGCATACGGAAACTCTTGCGGATCGAAGGGGCGCTCAGCCAGCGCCGAAATGGCCTCTTCGATTTCGACCGCGTTCATTCGCTCTCCCCACCTTCCGCGGTCGGCGCAGGGAAAGGCTCGACCTTGATTGTGTTGGCCCGCCGCATGACCTCGGCCAACTCATAGTCGAGCTGCCGGAGCAGCCACTCGCGCGCGGATGTGCCGAACGCCTTCTCCAGCCGAACGGCCATCTCAGGCGAAATGCCCGACCGGGCGTTCAGCAAATTGCTGAGCGTCTGTCGATCAACACCAAGGATTCGCGCCGCGGCGGTGACGCTTAGCCCGTTCCTTTCAACGCAGTCCCGGCGGACGGTCGCTCCTGGATGCATAGCCCATCGAATCCTCGTGGCTTCGTCATCCCAAGCGTAGAGTGATAATCGACGATCGACAAGGAGGATATTTCCAGCCTCATGCGAATCGCGTCTTGACCGGCATGGACGGAAGCGCGAGGTCCATAAGGGCCACCGCCCGCTCCCGAGGAGCCCGTTTAGCGGGCGGGTCGCAACCTCTGCCCCTTCGTTCCAGCCCCCAACATCACAGTCAGGCAGGGCGGAACGGATATCGCCGTAAATTTTGTAACGAATGGCGTGTGCTGGCGTCATCCGCGCCAAAGGCGCGCCATGGCATCCAAAAGCGCTCTTTCTCGTGCTTACAATATGCTGACAAAGCGCCGCCTTGCGAGCATTGTCAGCAAAAACGGCCCCGAAGGGCCGTTTTTAAATGCTTGATTTTCTTGAGATTTTTTGGAGCGGGCGAAGGGATTCGAACCCTCGACCCCAACCTTGGCAAGGTTGTGCTCTACCCCTGAGCTACACCCGCATCCGTGGGACGGCGCAGCCGCGCCGTGGGCGCTATATGCCGTAAAGCCTCCGACATTGCAACAGGGAGCGACGTTCTTTTTCACGCCTCCGTCATCGGGCGAAAAATATGCGCTTTGCCGCGGCAAATCCGCGCCCATGGTTGCGAAAGCGACGCCAAGCGGCCATTTTAGCATTCAAACCGCCATGGGGTTTCGCAAGTCTCGCGGAAAGGCGGCGCGCATGTTTCACCAACTCCTGTCAATGAACGAACTCTTGTGAATGAACGATCTCTTGGAAACGAACTCCTGGAAATGAACGGACCCGCGATGCAGTCAGTCGACCAGAACCTTCAATCCTCCTCCTCCGCCGGAGCGGACGTCATCGACGTGACGCTCCAGAACTTCCGCGCCGAGGTCATCGACGAATCGACGCGGCGTCTGGTGCTGGTCGATTTCTGGGCGCCCTGGTGCGGCCCCTGCCGCCAGCTCACGCCGGTGATCGAAAAGGTCGTCGCGTCGCGGCGCGGCGAGGTCCGGCTCGCCAAAATGAACATCGACGCCAATCCTGAAATCGCCCAGCAATTGGGGATTCAGTCGATCCCGGCGGTGGTGGCCTTCCATCAGGGCAAGATGGCGGACGCCTTCATGGGCGCGCTGCCCGAGCGCGAGGTCAAGGCCTTCATCGACCGCTGCATCGGCCCCGCCGCCGAGGATCCCGAGGCTTTGTTCGTCGAAGCGCAGGCGCTGCTCGACGCCGGCGATGTCGATTCGGCGGAAGCTGTCTTCGCCCGGATCATCAATCTGGCGCCCGAGCACGCCGGGGCGCTCGCCGGCCTGGCGCGCGTGGCGATCGAGCGCGGCGCGGTCGACGAGGCCAAGGCTTTGCTCGACGCCGTTCCGGCCAAACAGGCCCATGCGCCGGCGGTGGCGGCGGCGCGCGCCGCTTTGGCGCTGAAGGAGCACGCGAGTTCGGTCGGCGATCTCGCCTTTCTGCTGGCGCGGGTCGAAAACGCCCCGACCGACCATCAGGCGCGCTATGACCTGGCGGTGGCGCTCAACGCGGCCGGCCGCCGCGAGGCGGCGGCGCAGGAATTGCTCAACATCGTCAAGCGCGAGCGCGGGTGGAACGACGATGCGGCGCGAAAAATGCTGCTCCAGTTGTTCGAAAGCTGGGGTCCGCTCGACCCGGTGACGCGCGAGGCCCGAAAGCAATTGTCGGCCTTCTTGTTTGCATGACTGGATCCGCCATGCCGATGAACAGGACCTATTCGAGTCCGTCGGACCTGCCGACGACGATCCCGATCTTTCCTCTGGCGGGCGCGCTGCTGCTGCCCGGAGGGCAGTTGCCGTTGAACATTTTCGAGCCTCGCTATGTCGCGATGTTCGACGACGCCATGCGCGGCGAGCGGATCATCGGCATGATCCAGCCGGCGGAAGACGTGGAGACGCCGGCGGGCGAGCGCCCGGCGTTGCGCGCGATCGGATCGGCCGGGCGCGTCACCCAGTTGTCGGAGACGGGCGACGGGCGATATTTCGTCATATTGAGCGGCGTCGCCCGTTTCCGCATCCTGTCGGAAATCGATTCGGACAAGCCTTACCGGGAGGCCTGGGTCGATTTCGGCCCCTTCCCGGAGGATTTCGTTCCCAGCGCCGCGGTGCCGACCAAACAGCGGACCGAACTCAACAATGTCGCCTTCTACCTCGCCCAGGCGTTGCGGCTCGAAATCGCGCGCAACGACGTCGAAGCCATGCCCGACGCCGACATGATCTCGGTCTTCGCCATGATCGGCCCGTTCGACCACGCCGAAAAGCAGGCCCTGCTGGAGGCGCCCGGACTGCTGGCGCGGGCCGACCTGCTGCTCGCGCTCGGCGAAGTGGCCCTTTCGCGCGCCCTCAAGGGCGCCAAACCCCTGCAATGAACGGGACAGAGATGATGACCGACACGCCGTCCAAACCGCAAGAGACCGCTCACCCGTCGGCCGCAGAAGCCGCCGGAGTCGATCCGCGCCTGCTCGAAATTCTGGTCTGCCCTTTGACCAAGACCACTTTGCGTTACGACCGCGAGCGCAGGGAACTGGTTTCGCTCGCCGCCCGTCTCGCTTATCCGATCCGCGACGGCATTCCGATCATGCTGCCCGAGGAGGCGCGGCGCATCGACGAGTGATACGAATTCCGAATGGATCATTCGGAATTCGTTTTCCATTGGCGCGAAAAACCCCTCGCGAATTGAAGGATTTTCGCGCCATGACGTTGCCGCGGATTGCGAAGCAATCTTGCGGAAACCGTATCAGGCGGGCGGCCACGCCAATCTGCACATGAATCAGGCGCGCCGCCTAAATAATGGAATTCGGCTTTCGTTGATGACGGTCTCTTGTGCATTATGCACAAAAATGGCACAGGAGGTTTCGCGCTTTTGCCGCGAATTGTTCACCTGGCCGGAACCATGAAATTCGTCACCGCCATCATAAAACCATTCAAACTCGACGACGTGCGCGAAAATCTGCAGCAGCTTCATATCGACGGCATGACCGTGAGCGAAGTGAAAGGCTATGGCCGGCAGAAGGGGCATACAGAAATTTATCGCGGCGCCGAATATGTCGTGAGCTTCCTGCCCAAGCTGCGGATCGAGATCGCCGTCAAGGACGAGCAGGTCGAAGCCGCCATCGCGGCGATCCGCGCGGCGACCAACACCGGCCAGATCGGCGACGGCAAGATTTTCGTCAGCCCCATCGAACGCGCCTGGCGCATCCGCACCGGCGAGACCGACAACGACGCCCTCTAGAGCATATTCCCGAAAAGTTGATCGACTTTTCGGATAAGAATATGCGTCAAAACAATGAGATAACAGAGCGCGTTCGACTCAATGATTTACGAACGCGCGCGCGCCGGCCTAAATTTTTTTCCCGAACTTTGCGGACCCGCCATGAGAATTTCGCCCGCCTCTCTCGGCCTTGCGGCCGTCGTCTCCTGCCTTTTCGCCGTTCCCGCCTTCGCCAGGCAAAGCCCGATCGATCCCGCCGACACGGCTTTCATGACCTTTTCGACCGCCCTGGTTCTGCTGATGACCCTGCCGGGGCTGGCTTTGTTCTATGCCGGCATGGTGCGCAAGAAAAACATTCTCGCGACCATGGCCCAGAGCCTCGCGGCCACGGCGATCGTCTCCCTGCTGTGGTTCGTTATCGCCTACAGCCTCGCCTTCCGCGGCGACGGCGCGCTGATCGGCGACGCCTCGGCCGTTTTTCTGCGCGGCATCGGGCTCGAGACCGTCAGCCCCTGGGCCAGGACGATCCCGGAAATGCTGTTCTCCGCCTATCAGATGACCTTCGCGGTGATCACCTGCGCGCTGGTCGGCGGCGCCACGGCCGACCGCATGAAATTTTCGGCCTTCGCGCTGTTCTGCGTGTTCTGGCTGTTCATCGTCTATGTCCCGAGCGCCCATTGGGTCTGGGGCGGCGGCTTCCTCGCCCAATGGGGCCTGATCGATTTCGCGGGCGGCACGGTCGTGCACATCAACGCCGGCGTCGCCGGTCTGGTCGCGGCCTTGATGATCGGCGCCCGCACCGGCTACCGCAAGGAGAATCTCTCGCCCTTCGACCTGTCGATGGCCTTTGTCGGCCTCGGCCTGCTGTGGGTCGGCTGGTTCGGCTTCAACGGCGGCTCGGCGCTCGGCATCGGCTCGCGCGCGGTTTACGCCATTGTCGCCACCCATCTGGCCGCCTGCGCCGGCGCCCTGGCGTGGTCGGGCATCGAATGGCTCCATAACGGGCGACCCTCGGTTCTGGGCCTGATTTCCGGCGCCGTCGCCGGCCTTGGAACCATCACCCCCGCCTCCGGCTATGTCCTGCCCTGGCAGGGCGCCGTCATCGGCGTGCTGGCGGGCGGAATTTGCTACTGGGCCTCGATCGTGCTGAAGGCGAAGCTCGGCTACGACGACTCGCTCGACGTTTTCGGCGTCCATGGCGTCGGCGGCGTTCTCGGCACGCTGATGGCGGGCGTTTTCGCCTCGGCCTCGGTCAGCGCCTCGAACGGTCAGGCCGGAATTTCCGGCCTGCTCGAAGGCAACGCCCATCAGCTGCTGGTGCAGGCGGAGGGCGTCGTCATCGTCATCTTGTGGTGCGGCGTCGGCACGGCTGTCGCCTTGAAGATCGTCGATCTTCTGGTTGGCCTGCGCGTTTCGTCCGACGACGAGCGCCTCGGCCTCGACCTCGCGCTGCATGGCGAAGCGCTCCATCAATGAGCCCGCGGGCTTGACGGCCTGACGAAAAGCCTTCAACCATGAACCATTCCGCCGCGACCCAAGGCGTTTCATTGGCGCGCCAATGAAACGCCTTGGATCTTGCGATTGAGCAGGATTTTTATCCGAAAACCTGTGACCACTTTTCGGAAATCCTGCTTGGCGTCGCGGCGCTGCTTTCTTGCGGGTTGCACGGTTCATCCCATGTCCAAGGCGATCGCCGATCTTCTCGACATTCTCGATCTGGAGAAGATCGAGGACAATCTGTTCCGGGGCCTCAGCCCGCAGGTCGGCTGGCAGAGGGTGTTCGGCGGGCTGGTCATCGCCCAGGCTCTGGTCGCGGCGCAACGCACCGTCGAAAACGCCGCAGCCCACTCGCTGCACGCTTATTTCCTGCTCGGCGGCGACCCGTCGACGCCGATCGTCTACCAGGTCGAGCGCCTGCGCGACGGCCGCAGCTTTGCGACCCGGCGCTGTCAGGCGATCCAGCACGATCGGGTCATTTTCAGCCTGGTCGCCTCTTTCCATAATCCCGAGCCCCAAAACCTCGATCACGCCTTTCCGCCGCCCGACGCGCCGAGCCCTGAGGATCTGCCCGACGAAGGCGAATTTTTCGCGCGTTTCGGGGCTCACATGCCCGAACCGGTGCGCCGCTATTTTCAGCGCGAGCGGCCAATCGAGATGCGTCCGGTCGAACCAGGCCGCTATATCGCCCGCGGCGCCCGATCCGATCCGCTGCAAAAGGTCTGGGTCCGCACCTCGGGCGCCCTCCCCGACGACCCGGCGATCCATCGCGCGGCGCTGGCTTATCTCTCCGACATGACTTTGCTCGACACGTCGCTGATCGTCCATGGCAAGTCGGTGTTCCATCCCGACATCCAGGCGGCGAGCCTCGATCACGCCTTGTGGCTGCATCGTCCGTTCCGGGCCGACGAATGGATGCTTTATGTGCAGGACAGCCCCAACGCCTCGGGAGGCCTGGGATTCAGCCGCGGCGCGCTTTATTCGCGCGACGGCGCCCTGATCGCCTCGGTCGCGCAGGAAGGCCTGATCCGTTTGAAACGCGAGGCTTCGCCAAATTTCGCGCAGCTCTGATCGATTTCATGCAAATCTCTACCGTTTTTGCTTCAAGACGCCCGTTTTATCTCACTCAAGGTCAGCCCTCGCCGCTCGGCCTGACCGTCTCCCCGATCCGGCTTTTCCCAACGCGAGGGCCTCGACATCGCCGAGCATGGCGAACGGGCCTATAATTACCGAGCCAGCCGACCATCGCTCAGACAGCGGACGGCGGGAGCAAAGCCCCGCCGTTTTCTTTGGTGAAATTCAGAACGCGACGATCTTGTAGCTCTCGCCCGGCTTCAACTGGTCGTCCGGCAGGCCGTTGAGCAATTCGAATTGTTCGAGCGGCCGATCGGTCAACGCCATTTTCGCCGCCAATGTCGCCGCATTGTCGCCGAGGCCGGCGACGGCGAGGCGCAGATCGAGCGGCTGGGCGAGTTTCTTCTCGTCGGGCGTAATGGGATGGAAGGAGGCGATGGACGCGTCGAATCTCTTGCTCGTCTCGGGCGTCATCGCCTTGACCGCGAAAATCATCCGGTAAATGTCGCCATTGAAGGCGATCGCCGCGACGCGGAAATTCCACTCGCCGGCGCGGGCGTCGGCAAAGACCGCCGGCAAGCCGTTGACCTTGTCCTCGCGAATTGACGAGGCGAGCAGGCCGTCGATCCAGCCTGACGTCAGATAAGCCCTCAGGCCTTTGTCGGCGGGCGCGCGCACGCTGTCGAAACGCAGGGCTTCCACGCCGCCGCTCGCGACGCCCAGAACCGCCTGCGCCGAATTTTCGAGCACATAGCCTTCCGGCGCCTCGAAGGCGAAGCCCAGGCGCGGATGAATGAAGGCGCGGCCCCGGATCGCGCCATCGCTCGGGTCGTCCCCGAACATCATGCCGGCGATCGCCTCGAGATAAAGCTGGCGCGCCCTGTCGCCGACGCCGGGCGCCCCGAACTGCCGCGCGACCTGGAGCGCCGCCGCGACGCGCTCCGGCGTCGAGGGATGGGTCGCCAGGATATCCGGCCTGCCGCTGTCTCCCTGGCCGATGAGTTCGGCGCGCATTTCGCTCGACCGCCCGAGCGCGGTGAGAAAGCGCGAGGCCGCGAAGGGGTCGTAGCCGGCGCGCGCGATGACATTGATGCCGATGCGATCGGCTTCGAACTCCTGCAGGCGGGAATAGCTGGCGATGGTCCGCGCGGCGGTGGCCTCGATCTCGTCGCTCTTCTGGCGGCTTTCGATGATCTGGGAAGCCTGCGCGATCACCGCCTCCGTCTTTTCCTTCTCCGCCCGCAGGAACGCGTGGCGCGCGGTGACATGGCCGATTTCATGCGCCATGACAGCGGCGACCTCGGAGGTGTCATTGGCCAAAGCGAGCAGGCCCCGGGTGACGAAAAGATCGCCCGAGGGGAGCGCGAAGGCGTTGACCACCCCCGAATTCAGGATGGTCACGCGATAGGGCTGGGTCGGCGTGTCGCTCGCCCCGGCCAGCCGCACCAGAACCTGATTGAGATAGGTCTGGGCCTTGGGCCATTGATATTCGCCGCCATAAAGCGCGATCAGCCTTTTGCGCTCGGCCTCCTGAGGCGTGTCGCGGATCGCCTTGGGCGCGGCGATAGGCGGCGCCGGCGAGGGCGGCGCCGTGCCCTGCTGTTCGAGGATCGCGCAGCCGGCAAGCAGCGTCAGGACCGCAAGCCGGGCCAGCGCGGAAGCCGCGCGCGGAGCGAAAAGCCCTCCCGACCTTTTACGCCTGCGTTCCGCCATCGCTCCGCCGTTCCAATCGCGCGCCCAAGCCCGTGCCCAAGTCGGCGCCCAACCTCGCTTCGTGCCGCTCAGGGCGAATCGGCTTTTGCCGACGCGCCGGCCTGCGGCGCCTCTTCCATAAACTCGATTTGGCCGGGATGGAATAATTCGATGAGCGGGGAGGCCGCGATCTCGACCACGCCGCGCGCGCGGACGCGACGGCCGTTCAGGCTTTTTTCGTCAAATCCGGCGCGTTCGAACGCGCGCCGGTTGCGCCTGGCGATGACCAAAGCGGCGCCGCGCCGGCCGGCGAAATTCAGATAAGTGCGGCTGAAGCCATGGCCGATCGAGCCGATCCGCCCCTCGACGATCGCCAGCGTCCCGTTGCGCCCGGCGAAGGCCGCCGCATCGTCCCCGGAAAGAACGGCGAATGCCGGATCCGTCCAAAGTCCCGCTTTTGCGGCCCGCGCTTCGGCCTCGGCGGCCTTGACGCCTTCCGCGCACAAGTCCGGATCGGCGCCGACCATCGCGAGGCCGGCGGCGACCAGAGTCTCGTCGGCGGATTCTGACGCGCCCTGCGGAAAAAGCCGCGCGGGAATGCGCCCCCAGCGGTCGGCGCCGCCGAGCGGCGACACCAGCAGCGTTTTTCCCTGCAGCAGGGAGGCGAGCTGCCGGGCGGCCTCTTGCGGCAGGTCGGGTTCGGCCGGCGTCGCGCGGGGCGGCTCGACGGAAGGGAAAAAGACCACGCGCCCGTCCGCGAGGGTGATGTCGAGCCGCGCGTCGACTTTTCCCAGCCGCGCCTTTTCGGCCGCCGCGTCGCTCCCGCAGCCGGCGGCCCAAGCGCAAGCGGGCGCGGCGAGCGCGATCAGACAGGCGAAAAGGCAACCAGGAAAATTCATTCCGACCGCTCGGCGAAGGATTGTCGAGGATTAGCATGTTTGCGCGCGCCATGGTTTTTCCGCACTGAAATTTATGCTAGGCAAAGCGCGCTCCCGCGTCCCGGTAGCTCAGCAGGATAGAGCAACGGTTTCCTAAACCGTAGGTCAGGGGTTCGAATCCCTTCCGGGACGCCAATTAAATCAATGACTTAGTGATAATTTCGCCGCCTCCGGGCGGCTTTTTCATGTTGCATCTGTTGCAACCAATTTCCTTTTATTTTCAACGGTTCCCGTTTTTTGCCGGCGAGCTCCAGCCGCTCCAAAAGCAGCGGAATAGCCACGATCTCATTGGATTTCTCGTCCACGGCCTCCTGGCCGAGGACGAGGCGCTGGCGGGCGGCCCAGGCGGAGACCAGATGCAACGGCTCACGGCCCTTGCCGCGCGCATGGGTTCGCCGGGAGGTTTTGCCGTCGCTGGCGATGATGTCGGCCGCCCGGTCGCACAATGCCTCGACCCAATTGGCGAAGCAGGTCTTGAACAGTTCGGCGTCGAGCCCGTTGATCACGTCGTAGAGCGTGTCGTGGGCCGGAAGGCCGCGCTCGTAGGGCAGGAAGCGCCGCAGAAAATCGAGCCGCTCCTCGCCCCAAAGCCGGATCTCGACGAAGTCCTCCATCCCGCAGAGCGTGGCGCAAAGCACCAGCAACAATATCTCCGGCAAGGGATAAAGAACCCGCCAACGCTGATGCAGGTCCGACAGGGCTGAAAAATGTCCAAGCCAAGAGGCGGATCGCGGGGCAAGCGGCATGAAAGGCTCCGAATCATCGAAGTCTCCTATGAATCACATTTCGTCAAACCGCGCTTCGCGCGTTAACCTGAAGCGATTGCCCTGCAGCACACGCTGCAGGCGCTTGACGTCGTCTCCCGTCGAGCCGGGATCGATGGTTGCAGGCGTTCTTGCCTCCTACCGATATCGAAAGCGCTAATCGCAATCGAAAAGGCACGTCCAAGTTCCTGGGGTATCAATCTCCCGGACCGGTCTTGTGGGAAAAAATTGTAGCGATGCCGATCACCATCAAGCTTCCTGAACCTCCCCGCGCCGGGGAATCAGATCACGTCGAAAAAAGGCCCCCCCTTGAGTCAGCATGAGCGGCCGCTGGTATTGGCGTCGCGATCTCCACGTAATGTGAATGCAATCTTCTGGCTCAAAAATTGACTATGAGCTAAGATTACCATGTGGATGTGTTGTTCGAACACAACCATCCGGGGGAGCTGCGTAATAAGTCGAAAAAATTCGTAGGCTCACCGAAGAAACACGATGGGAGGAAGACATGGCTGATAGCGTGTACAAAGTGATCGAACTGGTAGGCACGAGCAGCAATTCGTGGGAAGATGCTGCTAAAGCAGCGGTCGACCGAGCGAGCAAATCGCTTCGCGATCTGCGCGTTGCTGAAGTCGTCGAACTCGACATCGTGTTGAAGGACGGAAAGTTTGAGGCATATCGGGCAAAGTTGAAGGTTTCATTCAAATTTGAGGACTGACAGCGTTCGCCTGGCCGGCCCCCGTTGGGGTGGCCGGCGAAGCTGGTCCGGATTGCTGAGCCGGCCACAGCACGACTTCCGGAGCAGGCGGTTTATGCCCCGGGGCCGAATGTGGCCTGAACTCGCAGTAGTGACGGCGCCCGCGCTAGACGACTCCTTCCTTGGTTTCGATGTCCGCCCCTTTGCAGCGCTTCGAAACGATCCAGATTACGTCAGCCATCTTATTGCTGCAGTAATGGCCGGCGCCAGCGGTGAAAGGCAAACGGAGGGCTGAAACCGATCAACGAGCCGCTGTGGAGGTACCGGCAGCCGGCTTCATTTCTCTTTACCGGCCGGAACGCCGACGGTTCTCTTGGGCGCGTCATGCATTATGCTCAATGTCCCGCAACCACCTCGGAAGATCGGCATGTCCGAAGCCAAACTTTTTTCGCCCTTGCAGGTCGGCGACCTGAGGCTCGAAAACCGCATCGTCATCGCGCCCATGTGCCAATATTCGGCTATGGACGGCTGCATGACCGACTGGCATCTCATCCACCTTGGACAGCTCGCGCTTTCCGGCGCGGGCCTGTTGACTATCGAAGCGACGGCCGTGCTCCGGGAAGGGCGCATCACCTATGGCGATGTCGGCCTTTATTCGGATGATTGCGAAGTCGCCATGGCCCGGGTGCTGGACAGCGTCAGGCGTTGGTCGCCCATACCGATCGCCGTCCAACTCGCCCATGCAGGGCGCAAGGCGTCCACCGATCTTCCCTGGAAAGGCGGGGCGCAGATTCCTCCGACCTCGCCAAAGGGCTGGCAGACCGTCGCCCCGTCCTCCATCGCCATGGCGCCCGGCGAGAACAGCCCTGTGGCGCTGAGGCGCGAGGATATGATCCGAGTGCGCGACGCTTTCGTCGATGCGGCGCGGCGCGCGGCGCGCCTTGGCGTCGAGGCGGTGCAACTGCACGGCGCCCACGGCTATCTGATCCATCAGTTCCTGTCGCCGCTGTCCAACCAGCGCGACGACAATTATGGCGGATCGTTGGAAAACCGCCTGCGCTTTCCTCTCGAAATCTTCGATGCGGTCCGCGCGGCTTTTCCCGCCGGACGGGCGGTGACGATGCGCGTCTCCGGCACGGACTGGATCGACGGCGGCTGGACCATCGAGGAGACGGTCGCTTTCGCGCAGGCGCTCGAAAAACGCGGCTGCGCCGCCATCCACGTCTCGAGCGGCGGCCTTGCGCCGGCGAAAATTCCGGTCGGCCCCAATTATCAGGTTCCGTTGGCGCGGCAAATCAAGGCGGCGGTCGCGATGCCTGTCGTCGCTGTCGGCCTCATTACCGAATTCGACCAAGCCGAAGCCATCCTCGCAGACGGTGACGCCGATTTGATCGCTCTGGCGCGCGCCATGCTCTTTGATCCGCGCTGGCCCTGGCGCG
Organism: uncultured Pseudomonadota bacterium; assembly: GCA_963703385.1. Lineage (GTDB taxonomy): Bacteria > Pseudomonadota > Alphaproteobacteria > Rhizobiales > Beijerinckiaceae > Rhodoblastus. Next base: position 311,053 of record OY969816.1, on the reverse strand, counting down.
CGGCGGCACATTTCGGCGCCCATGTGAGAGCGCCCGATCAATATCTGCGGTCGCGGCCGAGCCATCTCAAAAGTCTTTTCGATATGCGCGGCGCGGACTAAGACGACGGCCAAACAAGTTCATTCCTTTGACCTGGAACTCCCGAGATGTCCGACTACGACCTCTACTACTGGTCCGTGCCGTTCCGCGGCCAGTTCGTGCGCGCAGTCCTCGCCTATGCCGGAAAGGCCTGGACCGAAGGCGGCGACGCCGCAATCTCAAAGCTGATGAACGGGCCGGTGAACCACATGCCGGTCCCTTTCATGGGCCCGCCCATGCTCATCGACAAAAAGGCAGACTTCGCCATCGCTCAGATGCCGGCCATCATTCTTTATCTGGGCGAGACCCTGGATCTCATGCCGGCCAACCCTGCCCTGCGCGCCATGACGATGAAGATCGTGAACGACGCCAATGACGTGATCGACGAGATCACTTTGGACGGCGGCCGCGAGATGTGGACAAAAAAGCGCTGGCAGGATTTCATCCCCCGCCTGAAGAAGTGGATGTCGTTCTGGGAAGAGACCGGCCGCCGCCACGGCCTGAAGGCGGACTCCGGTTTCATGCTCGGCGGTAAGGCGCCCGGCATCGCCGACATCGTGACAGCCAGCCTTTGGTCGACCATGATCGACCGCTTCAGCAAGATCGAGGCGATCCTTGGAGAAACCGCGCCCATGACCGCGGCGCTGACGCGCCGGATTGCCGATCTGCCGCCGCTGGCCAAGCTAGCCGCCAAGGCGCAGCAAGATTATGGCGACGCTTATTGCGGCGGCCAGATCGAGGCATCGCTGCGCAAGGTCCTGGACGCTTGAGCACTGGAATTTCCTTCGACACGACGCCCAAGCCCCAGACGGCCGCTTTTCGACCAAGGGACGGGATCGTCAGGACCAAAACGAATTACCGGTTTTGACCCCAAGGCCGTCGTTCACTGAATTTGCTTGGCGCGTCGATGAACGCCCCGAAGCCGACCTTCGCTAGGTCGAGGCGACCGCCCCGACTGACCCGATTTCCTGTCACAGCGGACCAAGGCCTGAGAGCCAGCCCACCGATCGCGCGCATTAGACCATAATTGGAAAATTCCAATTCAAACTGGCGGGGTTTCCGAGCGACAGGTCATGCTTCGGCTCATGGCGTCGGCACAGGGCCGATTCAGACCGGCTTCGGTTCTGACGGCGGACCGGGCTGCGTCGCGCGCCTGTCTTGATTTACGCCGTCTTGGCCCAGTCCCATGGTGAGCGCCGTAAGTCCGGCCAGACCACCGAGTTGCATCGAGTCGACAGCCGTACTGGGCACGATGACAATCGTCGAATTCTGCTTCAAACCCTCGTAAAGCATGTTCATCGCCCTGAGGTGCAAGGCGACGGGATCATTGACATAGGTCCGCGCGGCATCGGCAAATTTTTCCGCCACCTGCCGCTCGGAATCGCCAAGAATGACGCGGGCCTGTCGTTCCCGCTCGGCCTGCGCCTGCATTGACATCGCGTCCTCAAGGGCCGCCGGTATGAGAACGTCTTTGACTTCCACCGAAATGACATTGACGCCCCATGGCTCAGTGCGCACGTCGATAATTTTTTGAAGCTCGGCGCTGATTTTTTCTCTTCCTTCAAGCATGTCCGAAAGCATCGTCTTCCCGATCACGTCACGCAGAGCCGTTTGCGAGGCCCAGCTAATAGCGCCGCCATAATCGGCGACGTCGAGCGCCGCCTTTTTCGGGTCAATGACCTTCCAGAACAATACGGCGTCGACATCCACCGGCACCGTGTCCTTGGTCAGCGTCTTTTCGGCCTTGAACGAGGTGGTGATCACGCGCGTGTCAATCCAGTACGGCGCGGTTTCGATGATCGGGATGATGAAAAACAGTCCCGGCCCTTCCAGCGACCGGAAGCGCCCCAGCCGCAGCACCACGACCCTGTTCCACTGATCCGCAATCTTGATCGAGGACGCCGCCGCGATGGCGAGGATTAAAGCGACGAAAGCCTTCGACAGGGTTTCGTTATAATTTCCACCATTATAGCCCAGCGACGCGAAACCTACGCCAAGGCCGGCGATGACGGCAAAGATCAGCCCTGGCAATGCGCTGCCTGTCCTCATTTTCCATCTCCCTGCCTGTGCTGTGGTTCGGCGCTGTCGCGCCCTGGCGGAATGCTCTCCTCTGGCAGAGGACCACACGCGCCGTCGGTGAAGCGTTCGACGCGCGCGACGATGACCGGGCGCGCCTTCACGAAGTCGGTCGCCCGGAAGCGCTGCATCAGGAGGCCGATCTGGCGTTCTTCGCGCACCGCCTGTTGCGCGGCGGCGATCGAAATCTCGCGCCCGATCACGATCGGCATGATCGCGCCCGGCATCAGGACGGCGTCGCGCACCGGCAGGACGATCAGCTCCTCGGGCGCGGCCGCGCTCGGTTGGCCGGACTTTGGCTCGGCTTCGACGGCGGCCTCGTTCGGCTCGGATTCGGTGGCCATTTTCAGCCTCCTCAGACAGGCTTGCGCAGGCTGACGATCAGACACCCATCGCGAATGACGCGGACAACGGCGCCGTAACGGCCGGCGGGCAAGGGGATGCGCCGTTCGAAGGCGCCGCGGGGGAGTTCGAGGCGATGAACGAAAGTCGCACGCAAATGCGGCGGAAAGCCGCGCCGGCCGCGCACGACAAGCTGGTCGTCTTCGATCGCGGCCTCGACGTCCTCTTCGCGAACGCCGGGCAGCGCGAGCGAAACCAGCACTTCCGCATCGGTTTCGAAGATGTCGACGGCGGGCTCCCAGGTCGCGCTTCGCGCCATCCGTCGCGCGGGCGGCGCGTCGCGCAACCGCTCGGCGCGCGCAAAAATGGCCATCGCCTCCGACCACATCCAGTTCATCCGGTCGCCTGTCGTCATCGGGACGCCCTCCGCGGCGCGGATTATTGCCGAAAGCGGCGAAAGGTCCAGAAACAAAATTACAGAGCCGCCTCACCCTCCATCGGAATGGCGCCGTTGCGATTCGGCGTTTCCGACCTCGACGCTCTCCATGTTCAAGCCGCTTGCCGCCGCCTCAGCCTGGGCCCGTGGCCCAGGTGATCGCGGCGATGATCCTGTCGCTCAGCCGGGCGACGCCCTGCCAAACGAAGTTGAGGTCGATTCCGGTTTGCGCGCCGAGCAGGGGCGCGACCAGCAGGGCCCCGATCAGGACGAGCATTCCATAGGGTTCAAGCGAAGCGAACGCGCGTGACGGCGCGCGTGGCAAAAGCCCGACCAGGATGCGCCCGCCGTCGAGCGGCAGCGCCTCGCCGAGACCGAACTCCATGTCCAGCGCAGATCGAGCGCCTACTCCCGCAGCGCGGCGAGCGGCGAGGGGAGATCGCGCCAGGGGAATCATCGATCGGCTCCTTCATGGCGCGCCCGTGAGTTTCCCGGCGGCCCGGACGTTCGGCGGCTCGCGCCAGCTCGGGATTTGCGGCCGGCCGGCCGGCCCGCGGCTGATGGAATAGATGCGAAATCGTCGGATATGACAAGTCATCGCGGGATGGGCGCCGCCGAGCCGGCGTGAAAAACGGCGCTTACAAAAAATTGAACGCTCGGCCGGCATGGCGGGTCGCCGATTGATGCGGGTCATTGCTTTTTCTCGGCCTTGCGCAGAGAATTTTCGAATGGTTTCTGGGCGGTCCTCGATAGAATGGCGGCGAATTCGCAAATCTCCGGGCGAATGCCGTGACGCCAACCTTGTCGATTACGAGGAGGGGGTTCGGGAATTTTCTTGGGACGCGGCCCGCGCTCAACTCGACGGGCTTGCGGGCGGGGGGTTGAACATCGCCCATGAAGCCATCGACAGGCATATCGCATCCGGCAATGGCGAAAGGCGCGCCCTGCGCTGGATCGGTCGCGACGAACGAATTCAGGATTGGACTTATGCCGCGCTCGGAGCCGCGATCAACCAGTTCGCCAATGTGCTGGCCCGCCGAGGCGTATCGAAGGGCGATCGCGTCTTTTCGCTGCTCGGGCGCGTCCCGGAGCTTTACGTCGTTTCGCTCGGGACGCTGAAGTGCGGCGGCGTTTTCTCGCCTTTGTTCTCCGCTTTCGGACCGGAGCCGATCAAGTCCCGCATGACGATCGGCGAGGCCAGGGTCCTCGTCACGTCGGAAGCCTTCTATCGCCGCAAGGTCGAGCCCTGGCGCAAGGAGCTGGCGACGCTGGAGCATGTTTTCCTCACCGAATGCCCGGGCGATCCGCCGGCGGGAACGATCGATCTGTCGGCCGCCATGGTGGAATGTCCGGCGACGTTCGAAACCGTCCGGACGGCGCCGGAGGACATGGCTCTGCTCCATTTCACCAGCGGAACCACAGGCCGGCCGAAGGGCGCCGTGCATGTGCACGAGGCGGTGCTTTCACACCATGTCACCGGCCGTCTCGCCCTCGACCTGAAGCCTGGAGACGTCTTCTGGTGCACGGCGGACCCCGGCTGGGTGACCGGCATATCCTATGGCGTCATTTCTCCCCTCAGCAACCAATGCGCATTGATCGTCGATCAGGCCGAGTTCGAGGTCGAACGCTGGTACAGGACCCTCGAACGGGAAAAAGTGACCGTGTGGTACACGGCGCCGACGGCGATCCGCATGCTGATGAAGGCGGGGGCCGATATCGCCCGGCGGTTCGACCTGTCGCGCCTGCGGCTGATCGCCAGCGTCGGTGAGCCGCTGAACCCCGAGGCGGTCGCCTGGGGAGTAGAGGCCTTCGGCAAGCCGATTCACGACAATTGGTGGCAGACCGAGACCGGCGGCATCATGATCTCGAATTTTCGTGCGATGGACGTCAAGCCGGGCTCCATGGGGCGTCCGCTGCCCGGCGTCGCCGCGGGAATCGTCGAGCGTCTCGCCGATGGCGCCGTGCGGGAGATCGAAACGCCGATGACCAAGGGCGAACTGGCCTTGCGTCCCGGCTGGCCTGCGATGATGCGGGGCTATCTCCACGAGGAAGGGCGCTATCGGAAGTGCTTTGTCGGCGGCTGGTATCTCACCGGCGATCTCGCCATGCGCGATGACGAAGGTTATTTCTGGTTCGTCGGGCGCGCGGACGATGTCATCAAGAGCGCCGGCCATCTCATCGGTCCTTTCGAGGTCGAAAGCGCGCTGATGGAGCATCCGGCGGTCGCCGAGGCGGGGGTCATCGGCGTGCCGGAGCCGACGGTGGGCGAAGTGGTGAAAGCTTTCGTCGCACTGAAGGACGGCTATGAGCCGAGCGAGCATTTGCGCAAGGAGCTGCTCGGCCATGCGCGCCAGCGCCTCGGGCCGGCGGTCGCCCCCAAGGACATCGCCTTCCGCCGGAATTTGCCGAAAACCCGCAGCGGCAAGATCATGCGGCGCCTGCTCAAGGCGCGCGAACTCGGCCTGCCCGAGGGCGACCTTTCGACGCTGGAAAGCGAGGAACGATGAGCGCGACGATGGACAAGCCGCACCTGACGCGGGAACACGCGCTGGATCTCCTCGGGCAGATGATCCGAATCCGGCGATTCGAGGATAAATGCGCGGAGCTTTACACGCAGGAGAAAATCCGCGGATTCCTGCATCTTTATGATGGCGAGGAGGCCATTGCCGTCGGGGTCATTCCCGTTCTGCAAGAGCGCGACCGCATCGTTGCGACCTACCGCGAGCATGGCCACGCGCTGGTCCGCGGCGTGCCGATGAGCGCGGTGCTCGCGGAAATGTATGGAAAGCAAGAGGGCTGTTGCCTCGGCCGCGGCGGGTCGATGCATCTATTCGACCGCTCACGGAATTTCTATGGCGGCAACGCGATCGTCGGCGGCGGCCTTCCGCTCGCTGTCGGCCTCGGCCTCGCCGACCACATGAGGCGGGAAGACAAGGTCACGGCATGTTTCTTCGGCGACGGGGCGGTCGCCGAAGGGGAATTTCACGAGAGCCTCAATCTCGCCGCGCTGTGGTCCCTGCCCATTCTGTTCGTGTGCGAGAACAATCTCTACGCGATGGGCTCAGCCTTGGCGCTGACGGAATCGGAGACGGACATCGAGCGCAAGGCCGCCTGCTATCGCATCGAATCGGAAGCGGTGGACGGGATGGACGTCGTGGCCGTCGAAGCCGCCGCGCGCCGCGCCGTGCGGGCCGTGCGCGAAACCGGCAAGCCCTATTTCCTTGAATGCCGCACCTACCGGCTGCGCGCGCATTCCATGTTCGACGCCCAGCTTTACCGCGACAAGGCCGAGGTGGAGTTTCTGGCGCCGCAGAGAGCCCATTCTGCGCTTCAGCGAATGGCTGCAAGTCAATCACATGGTCCACGCGGAAGAGATCGCGCGCATCGAGAGCGCGGCCGCCGCCGAAATCGAGCAAGCCGTCGCCTTCGCCGAAGCGGGAAGGTGGGAGCCGGTCGAAGAGCTGACACGCTTCGTCTATGCGGAGACGCCGACATGAACGAAACGCGCGACGCCGCGACGCCGGCATCGGACAGCGCCGACGCGGTCGAGACGACCTATCGCGAGGCCGTCAAGCAAGCGATCCGCGAGGCGTTGCGCCGCGACGATCGCGTTTTCCTGATGGGAGAGGACGTCGGCCGCTATGGCGGCTGCTACGCCGTCAGCAAGGGGCTGCTGGCCGAATTCGGGCCCGAGCGGATTCGCGACACGCCGCTTTCGGAATTGGGCTTCACCGGCGCCGGGATTGGCGCCGCAATGGCGGGCATGCGTCCGATCGTCGAATTGATGACCGTCAATTTCAGCCTGCTCGCCCTCGATCAGATCCTCAATTCGGCGGCGACCATTCGCCACATGTCGGGCAACCAGTTTGGCGTTCCGCTGGTGATCCGCATGGCGACCGGCGCGGGCCGCCAGCTCGCGGCCCAGCATTCGCACAGCCTCGAAGGCTGGTATGCGCATATCCCGGGCGTCAAGGTGCTGGCGCCGGCGACGGTCGAAGACGCGCGGGGCATGCTCTGGACGGCCTTGCAGGACCCTGATCCGGTGCTGATTTTCGAAAATGTCATGCTCTACAACATGACCGGCCGCCTCGCGGCCGACGCGGGCGCCGTCGCAATCGACAGGGCCGCGGTTCGGCGGGCGGGAGCAGATATCACCCTCATCACCTATGGCGGCTCGCTGTGGAAGACGCTGGCGGCCGCCACGGCGCTGGAGAGCGCGAACATAAGCGCGGAAGTGGTCGATCTGCGCAGCCTGCGGCCGCTCGACAACGACACGATTCTGACGTCGGTTCGCAAGACGCGCCGGGCGCTCGTCGTCGACGAAGGCTGGCGCTCCGGCAGTCTCTCGGCGGAGATTTGCGCCCGCATCGTCGAAGGCGCCTTTTTCGAGCTGGATGCTCCGATCGGCCGCGTCTGCAGCGAAGAGGTTCCCATTCCCTACGCCCGCCATCTTGAAGAGGCGGCGATCCCGCAGACGTCGAAGATCGTCTCCGCGGTCAAAACCATGTTCGGAAAAGCGTGATGGCCGCCGGCCTCGTCGAATACAGGATGCCGTCGCTCGGCGCCGACATGGAGGCGGGCGTGCTTGTCGAATGGCTTGTCAAGCCCAACGACAAGGTCAAACACGGCGACATTGTCGCTATCGTCGAAACCCAAAAGGGCGCCATCGAGATCGAGGTTTTCGAAAGCGGCGAGATTGCGGAGATCCTGGTTCAGCCGGGGGAGAAGGTTCCGGTCGGAACGCCGCTGGCGCGCATTCGCACGTTCGTTCCGGCGGCAGCGCCGGCGCCGGGCGCGCGCCCTGCCGTCGCCGTCGCGCCGCCTCCCGCCCGCGCGCCGCAGGTGTCGCCCCTCCCTCCGCCGACAGTCGCCGCCGGTCATCCGGGCGGTCGCGTCCCCGCATCGCCGGCCGCGCGCGAACTGGCCCGTTCGCTTGGCGTCGATCTTGCGAAAATCGCCGGCAGCGGGCCCGGCGGCGCCGTCATTCGCGAGGATGTCTTGCGCGAAAATGTCTTGCGCGAGGATGTCTTGCGAAGCCGCACAGCGAAAGAAGGCAGGAAACCGGTCGGGCTTGATCTCGGAGCCATGCGCGAGGCGATCTCCGCCGCCATGGCGCGATCGAAACGGGAAATCCCGCATTACTATCTCCAGCACCAGATCGACGTCGCCCCAGTCGAAGAATGGCTTGCCAGGAGCAACGCCGCGCGCCCGCCCGCCGAGCGCCTGCTGTTTGTCGCCCTGGCGATGAAATCGGTCGCCTTGGCGACCAAGCGCTTTCCGCAATTCAACGGGCTCTGGCGGGAAGGAAAGTTCGAACCCTCCTCCGCCGTTCATGTCGGAACGGCGATCGCCATTCGCGGCGGCGGGCTTGCGGCCCCCGCGCTTCATGATGTGGATCGGCTTTCGTTGGACGAACTGATGACCCGGCTTCGCGATCTCGTGCAAAGGATGCGGGCCGGCCGGATCCGCGGCTCGGAGATGGCGGATGCGACGATCACGGTCTCCAACCTTGGCGAGCGGGGCGTCGAGGCGTTGTTCGGGATCATTTATCCGCCACAGGTCGCCTTGGTCGGATTTGGAACGATCGCGCGGCGGCCCTGGCTGGTCGGGGACGTCGTTCAGCCGCGCCCCATCGTCACGATCACCCTCGCGGGCGATCATCGCGTCAGCGACGGCCACGCCGGCGCCTTGTTTCTCGCCGAAATCGGCAAGCTTGTTCAGGAGCCGGAAAAATTATGAACGAGAACGAGATTCGCGCGATGTTTCTGGAGGAGCTGGGCAATATCGCCCCGGAAATGGACTTGCGGCGGCTCGATTCCACCGCGGATCTACGTGAAGCCCTCGACATCGATTCAATGGATTTCCTCAATTTGGTGACAGCCGTCCATCGTCGCCTTGGCGTCGACATTCCCGAACTCGATTATCCGAAACTCGTCACGCTCGACGGCGCTGTGCGCTATCTCGGCGACAGGCTGACATAGCCGCCGCCCTGGCCAGTCCGCGCGCCCCGCGCCGCAAGGCGCCTGCGGTCGAACCATGGGATGACGCCATGGAGCATGTCGTCCGTGAAAATTCCTGAGAGGTCTGAATTTTCCGGGGGGTTCGGGCGCTTGACCCTGTTCGGAGGTCGGCGCCGGAGACAGCGGTTGCTTTTGGGCGCCGTTCGACCGCATCCTGGGTCTCGGCGCCCGACCCGTCCCGCTGCGAAGGCAAGTGGTCCATGGACAAGAAATGGCATTTCGACGTCAGCTATCTGTTGTTCGCGTTGATCGCCGTCATGCTGTTTCAGCAATGGTGGAGCGCAGCGCAGCAGATCGCAGTCGCGCCTTATAGCGAGTTCGTGGAGTTGCTGGGCCAGGGCAAGATCGACGACGTCGAAGTCGCCGATCGGTCGCTGACCGCGACCCTGAAAGAGGCGCGTCCCGATGGGCGGAAAACCCTTTTCGTCCTGCGTGTCGATCCGGCCATGGCCAAGGAATTGGAAGCTGCAAAGGTCAAGTTTTCCGGCGCGCCCGACAACAGCTGGCTCGCGACCCTGCTTTCATGGATCGTGCCCGTCGCGATTTTCTTTGTCTTCTGGAGTTTTCTCAGCCGCAGGATGGGCCAGGGTTTTGGAGCCGCCATGTCCATCGGCCAGAGCAAGGCCAAGGTATTTGTCGAGAAGGACATCAAGGTCGGCTTCGCCGATGTGGCGGGCGTCGACGAGGCCAAGGAGGAACTCAAGGAGATCGTCGCTTTCCTGAAAGACCCCGTAACCTATGGCCGCCTCGGCGCGCGAATTCCCAAAGGCATTCTGCTGGTCGGTCCGCCCGGAACCGGCAAGACCCTGCTCGCGCGGGCGGTGGCGGGAGAAGCCGGCGTGCCGTTTTTCTCGATCAACGGCTCGGAATTTGTCGAAATGTTCGTCGGCGTCGGCGCGGCGCGGGTGCGCGACCTGTTCATTCAGGCGCGCAACAGCGCTCCCTGCATCATCTTCATCGACGAACTCGATGCGCTGGGGCGGGCGCGCGGCTTGACGCCGTTTGGCAATGACGAAAAGGAGCAGACCCTCAATCAATTGCTGAGCGAGCTTGATGGTTTCGATCCGAGCGTCGGCGTGGTGCTGCTGGCCGCGACCAATCGGCCGGAAGTGCTTGATCCGGCATTGTTGCGCGCCGGTCGCTTCGACCGCCAGATTGCGGTCGACCGGCCGGACAAGAGCGGCCGCGTCGAAATCCTGAACGTCCATCTCAAGAAGGTGAAGTTGGATCCGGAGGTCGATCCGGCGCGGATCGCCGCATTGACGCCAGGATTTACCGGCGCGGACCTTGCCAATCTCGTCAACGAGGCCGCGACGCTGGCGACCCGGCGCGGCGCCAAAACCGTCTCGCTCGACGATTTCACCGCCGCCGTGGAGCGGGTCATCGCCGGACCGGAAAAGCGCAAGCGCCTGCTCAACCCTCAGGAACGCAGCATTGTCGCCTATCATGAAATGGGTCACGCCATCGTCGCCATGGCGCTGCCGAGCGCCGATCCGGTGAAGAAAATTTCGATCATTCCGAGGGGCATGGGCGCTCTTGGCTATACGTTGCAGATGCCGACCGACGATCGTTATCTGATGACCCGCTCGGAACTGGTCGACCGGATAACGGTTCTTCTCGGAGGAAGGGCGGCGGAAGTGGCATTCGTCCATCAGCCGACGACCGGGGCGGCGGACGATTTGCAACGGGCGACCGAAATCGCGCGCGCCATGGTTTCCAGATATGGAATGACCGCGGAGGTCGGGCAGGCGTCGTTCATCGCGGAACGCCCGCGCTATCTCGAACTTCCCGGGACCGGCGCCAATCGTGCGGAGGTGAGCGAGGAGACCAGCGCCGCAATCGACAAGGCGGTGAGCCATCTCGTCGACAGCGCGTTTTCACGCGCCAAGACGATACTGACCTTGTGCGAATCCATACATCGCGAGGCTGCGCAGCGCCTGTTGGAAAAGGAAACCCTGGCCGGAGACGAGTTGACGGCGATCGGCGAAGCGGTCCACCAAAATGTCGAAGGAAAATTGGAATTATCGTCGCCCTGACGCGCCGAATTTGATGCCAGCCGACCAGCGCATATTCCCGAAAAGTTGATAGACTTTTCGGATCGGAATATGCGGTAAAACCATGAAAGAGCAGAGCGCGTTCGACTCTATGATTTCCGAACGCGCTCTAAGCCGTCAGCATGAGATTTTCGGCGGCCAACGCGCAATCCCCGACGGTCCATGGGCGCTGCGCGGTCGCCGAAATCACGATGAGGGCGACCCCATGCCAGAAGAGCCGGGAAACCGTCGGTCTTGATTCAATTCGATGCGCCCGGTTCGCTGTCGGCGTCGAGCCTTGTCTCGGCCGCCGCTGCCCGGCGCTTCACGGCGGCGAAGCTGTCCGGGCTCACGGATATCGAGTCGATGCCGCAGGCGACGAGGAATTCCGCGAAATCCGGATGATCGCTCGGCGCCTGCCCGCACAGCCCGACCTTGGCGCCGGATTTGTGCGCCTCGGTGATCACATTGCTGATCATCCATTCGACCGCGGGGTCCTGTTCGTCGAACAATTCGGCGAGTTCCTCGGAATCGCGATCCACGCCGAGCGTCAGCTGGGTCAAGTCGTTGCTGCCGATCGAGAAGCCGTCAAAGCGCTCGGCGAAGGCCTTGGCCAGAATGACGTTCGAGGGAATTTCGCACATCACATAGACCTGGAGGCCGTTCGTTCCGCGCTTGAGGCCATTCTCGGCCATGACGGCAAGAACGCGGTCGGCCTCCTTGATCGAGCGGCAGAACGGGATCATCACGATCACGTTGCCGAAGCCCATGGTTTCGCGCAGCTGGCGCAAGGCGCGGCACTCAAGGGCGAAACCTTCGCGATAGCGGGGCGAATAGTAGCGCGACGCGCCGCGAAATCCGAGCATCGGATTTTCTTCCTTCGGCTCGAAGCCCGCGCCGCCGATCAGGTTGGCGTATTCATTGGTCTTGAAGTCGCTCGTGCGCACAATCACAGGCTTTGGATAATGCGCGGCCGCAATGCGCGCCAAGCCTCGCGCCAGGCGGTCAACAAAATACTGGCCCTTGTCCGCATAGCCTTCCGTCAGCGCGGCGATGGCGCGCCGCGCCTCCTCGTCCACGACGCGTTCGAAATGGACGAGCGCCATCGGATGGACCTTGATGTGACTGCTGACGACGAATTCCATTCGCGCGAGTCCGACGCCGTCGGCGGGAAGGCGCCACCAGCGAAACGCCGCCGCGGGATTGCCCAGGTTGAGCATGACCTGGGTGCGGGTCGCTGGGATCTGGCCGAGATTGAGTTCCTCCACCTCGAAGTCCGCGACCCCCTCATAGACGAAACCCTCATCCCCTTCGGCGCAGGACACCGTCACTTCCTGTTCGTCGTGGAGGATTTCCGTCGCATCGCCGGCGCCGACGACCGCCGGAAGGCCCAATTCGCGGCTGACGATCGCGGCGTGCGAGGTGCGGCCGCCGTGATCGGTGACAATGGCCGCCGCCCGTTTCATGATCGGCACCCAGTCCGGGTCGGTCGTCCGCGTCACCAGAATCGCCCCATCGACAAAGCGGTCGATATCGCGCGGGCTGTCGATCAGGCAGACGCGGCCGGCGACGACGGCCTCGCCGATGCTCAGCCCCGAAACGAGCTTGCGGCCCTTGGATTTGATCCGGTAGGATTTGAACGCGGCGGCTTCCCGGCGCGACTGGACCGTTTCAGGGCGCGCCTGGACGATGAACAGCTCGCCGGTTTCGCCGTTCTTCGCCCATTCCATGTCCATGGGGCGCCCGTAATGGGCCTCGATGACGCATGCCGAGCGCGCAAGCGCGAGAATTTCCGGGTCGCTCAAGACGAACGCCCTGCGTTCGGCCAGCGACGTCGGCACGTTGCGGGTCGGATGATCGACATCGCTCGTGTAGATCATCTTGCGCGACTTTTCGCCAAGCTTCTTCTCGATGATCGGCGTGAGTTCGGGGTTCGACAGGAACGGCTTGAAAACCTCGTACTCGTCCGGATCCACCGCGCCTTGCACCACGTTCTCGCCCAGGCCCCAGGCCGCGTTGATCAACACAACCTTGTCGAAGCCGGTTTCGGTGTCGATCGAGAACATGACGCCCGCGCCGCCACGGTCGGAGCGCACCATGCGCTGCACGCCGATGGACAGCGCGACCTTCATGTGATCGAAGCCTTTGACCTGCCGGTAGGCGATGGCGCGTTCGGTGAACAGCGACGCATAGCAGCGCTTGCAGGCGTCGAGCAGCGCCGCATCGCCGCGAATATTGAGAAACGTCTCCTGCTGTCCGGCGAAGCTGGCGTCCGGAAGGTCTTCGGCTGTCGCGCTCGAACGCACCGCCACATCCAGGTTTTGTCTGCCGGAGCGCCTGCATAATTCCGCATAAGCGGAGGTGATCGCCGTTTCCAGATCCTTCGGCCATTCGCCACGCAAAAAGGCTCGGTGAATGGCTGGTCCAACCTCCGAAAGCGGGGCTTTGCCGGCGGCAAGATCATCGAGCAGGGCGGCGATGGTCTTCCTGAGATCATTCGCCGCGATGAATTGCCAATAGGCGTCAGCGGTCGTCGCAAAGCCGGGCGGCGCCCGCACCCCCTTTTCGGCGAGATGGCTGACCATTTCGCCGAGCGAAGCGTTCTTGCCGCCGACGCGGGGCACGTCGTCCCGTCCCAAAGTCTCGAACCACAGCACAAGCGGCGATGTCTTGTCCGGCGATGTCTTGTTCATTTTGTCCTCGCTGCCCCACCGGCGCCCGCTCGAAGTCGTTGCGCCAACAGGTCGGCTGCGGCATTCAATTGACTGATCCACGGCCACGCCGTCGGTCGATCTTCGGCTGAGCGCTATTTGCGCCCGTCTTGGCGCGCTGTGCAACAATTTCGTCGTCTGAACCGCGCCTCGCCCCCAAATCTGTAGGCCGCGCCGTCGCCTGTTTTCCCACATAGCTCCGGCGCGCCCCGTCACGCTCGGACAGGGGGAAAATCGAACGCGATCGACAGACCCTTAAGAGCCGCGTCCTGCGGGAGAACGATTACCTGCCCAGCGAGCCAGAGCCTCCGTTCCCGAGCGTCGCAATATATCGCAAATGTTTCGACGACGGACAGCGTTGATTGACATGGCCTTGTCAAAGGCGGCGGAAGCGAAGAGCTTGGAGAAGAAAAAGAGGTGAAGTCCGCATAGAGCGACGACGGGCGCAGCGACTGGCCTCCTTTCACAAGACGCCGAAATTGCGCTGCAAGGGGGCGCGCTTTGATGGCGGTCACTGCCGCGGTTGCAAGCGCCGGATAAAGGGCTAAGCTACAAGCGGGTTGAGGCCAAACGAGATGGCGTCAGCCGTTTTTGGACGACGGTCCCCGCGGCGTCGATGATTTTCGCTCCTTTTCGGCGCGATGACGCCGCACGAAATGCTCTTGCGAAAACAACGGCGGCGGATCGCCCGGCGCCAAACAAAAAGGGCCAGTTCATGGTGGAATCGAATCGGGATCCCATGATCGCGAAACTGCACGATCTCGGCAAACGCATCCAGGCGCGCATCGAGGAGATAAGAGACAAGGGCGTCTTTTCCGACGTGCGCGCCGCGTTTCTGCATGAGGCGGAGGAGAGATGCGCGCAAATGGACCATAAACTGGAGCAGGCGATAGCCAAAGGAGCGTTGCTGGAAGCCACGGCGCTGGAGCTTGAGCGCGATTACGACGGTTTGCAACTCGAACTGGCGCGCTGGATCGAACGCCACGACGAAAACGCGATGAAATCCTCGTAAATATGGTGGAAATTATGAAGCCGGAAGACAAATCCAGTCCGGCCGGTCTTGCGCACACGGAAGCTCTTCTCGACCAAAACGCCGCGACGAAAGGCCTGAGCGAGGCCGAGGCGTCGCGCCGCCTCGCTCAATATGGCCCCAACGCCCTGGTCGAGCGTCGCGTCAGCCCGCTCGCGCGGCTCGCTCGCTTTTTCTGGGGGCCGATTCCCTGGATGATCGAAGTCGCCGCCGTTCTCTCGGCCGCGGTTCGCCATTGGCCAGACTTTTTCATCATCCTGACGATGCTGATCATCAATGCGCTGGTAGGGTTCTGGCAGGAATTCAAGGCCGACAACGCCATTCAAATGCTGAAGCAGCGCCTGGCGCTGAAGGCGCGCGTGCTGCGCGACGGCCTATGGAAGGATGTCGCCGCCAGCGCGCTGGTCCCCGGCGACGTCATCAACATCAAGCTCGGCAGCATCGTTCCCGCCGACGTCGTTTTGCTCGACGGCGCCTACCTGAGCGTCGATCAATCGGCCCTGACCGGCGAATCCTTGCCCGTGGATAAAAAGTCGGGCGAGGAAGCTTTTTCCGGCTCCATCGCCAAACAGGGCGAAATGACCGCTCTGGTCACCGCGACCGGCATGACGACCTACATCGGCAAGACGGCGCATCTCGTCGAACAGGCGAAGACGGTTTCGCATTTTCAGCGCGCCGTGCTGAAAATCGGCAATTTTCTCATCATGGTGACCATCGGTCTTGTCGCCGCGATCGCGATCGTCGCCATTTTCCGTCACGATCCCTTGATCGAAACCGCGCAATTCGCGCTGATCCTCACCGTCGCCTCGATTCCGGTGGCGCTGCCGGCCGTTCTGTCCGTCACCATGGCGGTGGGCGCCGAAAAGCTGGCGGAGATGAAAGCGATCGTCTCGCGCCTGGTGTCGATCGAGGAAATGGCCGGCATGGACATGCTGTGCTCGGACAAGACCGGCACCTTGACCAAGAACGAGCTGACGCTGGGCGCGCCCAGTCCCGCCATCGGCGTTGCGCCCGAGGATCTTCTGCTCGCCGCCGGCCTCGCGTCGCGGCGCGATGCGCCCGACGCCATAGATGCGGCGATTCTCGCCGGCCTCAAGGACGAGAACGCCTTCGCGCCCTATCGGCTCTTGTCCTTCAAGCCCTTCGACCCCGTCGCCAAGCGCGCCGAAGCGGAAATCGAGGGCAAGGGAGAAAGATTCCGCGTCGCCAAGGGCGCGCCCCAGGTGATCGTCGATCTCTGCCAGCCGAGCGAGGAGGAGCGTCGCCAGATCGTCGCCGAGGTGGAGTCGGATGCGGGCAAGGGTTTTCGCACCCTGGGGGTAGCGCGGACCAGCGCCGATGGAAACTGGCGCTTCCTTGGCCTGCTCGCCCTGTTCGACCCGCCGCGCGACGACAGCAAGGCGACGATCGCCGCGACACGAGCGATGGGCGTCGACGTCAAAATGGTGACCGGCGATCACGAGGCGATCGCCCGCCAGATCGCCGATCAGCTTGGGCTGGGGAAGAACATCGTCGTCGCCGAAAAGGTCTTCGGCCAAGGCGCGTCGTCCCCGTTGGCGCCGGAAATCCTCGCGGCGGACGGCTTCGCGCGCGTTTTTCCGGAGCATAAATTCGCCATCGTCAAAGCCTTGCAGGACGCGGGGCGCATCGTCGGCATGACCGGCGACGGGGTGAACGACGCGCCGGCGCTCAAACAGGCCGACGTGGGCATAGCGGTCAGCGGCGCGACCGACGCGGCGCGCGCCGCCGCCGATCTCGTCCTGACCGCGCCCGGCCTTTCCGTCATCACCCGCGCCATCGAGGAAGCGCGCCAGATTTTCGAACGCATGACCGGCTACGCGATCTATCGGATCGCCGAGACGACACGCGTCCTGTTGTTCATGACGATCAGCATCCTGGTCTTCAATTTCTATCCCGTCACCGCGATCATGGTCGTTTTGCTCGCTTTGCTCAACGATCTGCCGATCATGATGATCGCCTATGACAACGCCCCGATCGCCGAAAGGCCGGTGCGATGGGACATGACCCGGGTGCTCACCGTCGCCTCGGTGCTGGGCGTCTATGGCGTGTTCGGAAGTTTCGGCGCCTATCTGATCCTGCGCAATTACCTTGGTCTGCCGCAGCCGGTGATCCAGGCCCTGATCTTCCTGAAGCTGCTGGTCGCCGGCCATATGACAATCTATCTGACCCGCAACCGGGGGGCTATCTGGGAGCGCCCGTGGCCAAGCTGGAAGCTCGTCGTTCCCTGCGAGACGACGCAGATCGTCGGAACGCTCGCCGTGGTCTATGGCTGGTTCATGCCCCCAACCGGCTGGAAGCTGGCGCTGATGGTCTGGGCCTATGCTTTGGTCTTGTTCGGAATCGGAAGCCTCGTCAAGATCGGGACCTACCGGCTGCTTGAGCATCGAACCAGGGGGCAGGCGCGCCATCTGGATCGAATCGAAAGCGCGCTGGTCAATCATGCGCCTTTTCGGCGCTAGGGCGTTTTCCGTTCCTTGCGGATCGGAAGAATGCTCTAGCTCATTGTGTCAACGCATATTCCTGTCCAAAAAGTCTGCAACTTTTTGGGAATACTCTAACGGCGCCGGCGCGCGACAATGGCGGAGGAGCGTGGGATGAAGCTGATCCTTGTGGCGACGGACGGATCGGAGGGCGCCGATCGGGCGATCGATTACGCCGCAAATCTCGCCAGGAATTTTGGCGCGGCGCTTCTCATCGTCAATGCCGAAGGCGGCGACGGCCTCCCGGGCGACGCCATGAGCCGCATGGACGCGGCGCAGCACCTCTGGCTCGAAGAATTGCTCACCGAACTGTCGGCGGAGATTTTGACCAAGGCGCAGAAGCGCGCCCGCGCCGCCGGCGCCGGCGCGGTCATTCTGGAATTGCGCGTGGGCGACGTGGTTGAGACGGTCCTCGACGTGGCGCGGGAAAAGGAGGCTGATCTGATCGTCGTCGGGAAGCGCGGCAAAAGCCGCATCGCTGGGCTGCTGCTTGGCAGCGTGTCACAGAAGCTTGTCAGTCTGGCGCTCCTTCCGGTCGCCGTCGTCCCTTGATCGGCGTGCTTTCCCAATCGGCGTGCTTTCCCAATCGGCGTCCTGCGCGCGAACGCGCGCCGGGACTCGCGATCAACCGATTGCATCCTGACTTTCAGGCGATGTCAGCGACCTCAAGGAGCGGCGGCGATTGGCGATGCGGTGGTTCAACGGCCGGCCGGCGATGATTAACTTCGTTTGAGACATCTCATTGCGCCGTTCGGAGCCACTCGTTCACATTGCGCGGCAAAGTGGTTTGGTTGGCCGGTCTCGCAATGGGAACGCCAAAGGCGCTGGCGCGGATGCTGTGCGGGCGATATCACGTATCTGGCCGGCGTCCGGCGCGTTCTTGCGCCCATGGCGACGGGACTTCGCGGGGCGGCCGGCGCGATGCAGGTTCGGCAATTCGGCGGCGGCGTTCAGCGCGGCCGACTTGACGCAGGAACCAGGAAAGACCCATAATTGTGACGCCGCGCCGCGCATCCATTGCTTTAGCCCTGGCGATTCTTGCCGTAGCCGGCGGCGGCTATGCGCTCTGGCGCTCGCCCTCCCTGCGACGGACGCTGTTTGGGCCGGCGACTGCGGCGGATCAGGTCATTGTCTCGGGCAATATCGAAGCGCATGAGAGCGTGCTGAGCTTCACCCAGGTGCAGGCGCCGATCGTCTATCTGCCGTTCGACGAGGGCGCCAATGTCGCCTGCGGCGCCCTGCTCGCGCGCGTCGACGATCGTCTTTACCGGCAGCAGCTGGAAATGGACCAGGCCGCCCTGGTCGTCGCTTCGGCGCAACTGACCGCAAACGAGAGCACGCATGTCGCGGCGCAGCACACGGTCGCCAGCGACCAATTCGACCTCGCCGAGAAACAGCTCGACTACACTCGGGCGGAAACATTGTTGAAGACGAAAGCCGGCACGCAACAAGCCCGCGACCTGGCCTATACCGCAGCGCAACAGTCCGAGGCGACCTTGGCCCGCGACCAGGCCCTGGTTCGGGTCACACAAAGAAACATCGAACTCGCCAAGGCGAATGAGACGGCAGCTGCTGCGAAGATCAAGCTCGATGAAGTGACATTGTCGTACACAGAGCTGCGGGCGCCCTTCGCCGGCGTGATCTCGGTGCGGGAGGCGGAGCTTGGCGAACTGGCCGGGTCGGGGGTGGCGATCTTCACGCTGGACGATCTCGACCATCCTTGGCTGCGCGCCTACGTCAACGAGCCTTATATCGGCAGGGTCCGGCTCAACGAGCCCGTCACCGTGAGCACCGACTCCTATCCCGGCAAGGTCTATCACGGCCGGATCACCTTCATCTCGCCGCAAGCGGAGTTCACGCCCAAGACAGTTGAAACCCATGCGGAGCGGGTGACCCTCGTCTATCGCATCCGCATCGACATCGAAAACCCGACCCACGAATTGCTGCCGGGCATGCCGGCCGACGCCGTCATCCCCTTGTCGCCGCCCGGAAAATGAGCGCGGAGCCGAACAGGATCGCAATCGACGCGGTGGGCCTCGTTCGGCGTTTCGGACCTGTCGAAGCCGTGCGCGGCATCAGCCTGACGATAGAGAAAGGCGAGATTTTTGGGCTGGTCGGCCCGGACGGCGCCGGCAAAACGACGATCATGCGCATGCTGGCTGGCGTCCTGCCGCCGGACGCCGGCGTGATACGTCTCGAAGGGATCGATGTGGTCGCGGATCCGGAGCGCGCGAAATCCGAACTCAGTTACATGCCGCAGCGCTTTGGCCTTTACGAAGATTTGACGGTGGCGGAGAACATTTTTTTCTATGGCGAGCTGTTCGGGGTGGCGCGCGAGCAGCGCCGGGCGCGCGGCGCCGAATTGCTTCAGGCGGCGGGGCTCCTGCCGTTCCAGCGGCGCCTCGCGGGACAGCTCTCCGGCGGCATGAAACAAAAGCTTGGCCTCGTCTGCGCCTTGATCCATACGCCGCGCGTGCTGCTGCTGGACGAGCCCACCAACGGCGTGGACCCAGTGTCGCGCCGCGATTTCTGGGCGATCCTGTATGGGCTGCGCGAAGGGGGCGTCACCATCATCTTCTCCACCGCCTATATGGACGAGGCGGAGCGCTGCTCGCGCCTCGCCTTGGTACACGCGGGCGAGATCCGGCGATGCGACACGCCGGCGCGGCTCAAGGCGGCGATGCCCGGCGCCTTGGTCTCGGTCGTCGCAACCGACCCCAGGGCGGCGCGCGAAGCGCTGGCCGGCGCGCCGGGAATCGAAGGCCTGCTCCTGATGGGCGATCGCGTTCACGTCCGTGTGGACGATCCCGACCGGCGCATGCCTGAGTTTGACGCGCTTCTGGCGCAACGGGGAATCGCCCATGTCGAGATCGCCCGGATCGAGCCGGGGATTGAGGATGTTTTCGTCGCCCTCCTAGGACCGGGGGACGCGGCATGAGCGAAGCGGCGGCGGTCATCGTGGCGGAGAGGCTGACCAAGCGGTTCGGCGCGTTCACCGCCGTGGACGGACTCGATCTCAGCATAGCCAGGAGCCAGGTCGTCGGCTTCATCGGCCCCAACGGCGCGGGTAAATCGACGGCCATCCGCATGCTGTGCGGCTTGCTGCGCCCGACCGCGGGGCGCGCCATCGTCGCCGGCTTCGACGTTGCCCGGGAGCCGGAGGCGGTGCGCGCGCATATCGGCTATATGTCGCAAAAATTCTCTCTCTACGGCGATCTCACCTGCCGCGAAAATTTGCGCTTTTTCGGCGGAATTTACCGCGTGCCGCGCCATGAAATCGAGGAGCGGACGCGGTTCGCGATCGCGATGGCGGGTCTGGAAGGCCGGGAAGACACGCTGGTGCGCACGCTCGCCGGCGGCTGGAAGCAGAGACTGGCGCTCGGCTGCGCGATCCTCCACCGGCCGCCGGTGCTGTTTCTCGACGAGCCCACCTCGGGGGTCGAGCCCGAGGCGCGGCGCCGCTTCTGGGATCTGATCCACAAACTCGCGGGCGACGGCGTCACAATTCTTGTCTCCACCCATTACATGGACGAGGCGGAATATTGCAACCGCATCGCATTGATCAACGCCGGCCGGCTGGCGGCGATCGGCGCGCCGAGCGAATTGCGCCAAAGGAATCTCGGCGGAGAACTTTACGAACTCGCCTGCGCGCCGCTTGGCGCCGCCCTGGAGGCGTTGAAAAAGGCGCCGGGGGTTCTCGAAGCCGCCATTTTCGGCGACAAGCTGCATGTCCTGGTCCGCGACGCCGGAGTCGCCTCGACGCTGGAGGGCGTGCTGGCCGAACATGATCTGACGGGCGAGCGGCCCCGTCGCATCGCGCCGAGCCTGGAGGACGTGTTCGTCCAGCTCGTCTCGCGACGAGGCCATGGGGAGGCGCGGGCATGAATCTTCGCCGGCTCTTCGCGATGGCGTACAAGGAGCTGCTGCAGATCTGGCGCGATCCGCGCAGTCTCGCGGTCGCGCTCGCCATGCCGGCGATGCAGATGGTGCTGCTCGGCTATGGCGTCAGCCTCGATATCAAGCACGTGCCGCTTTGCGTCCATGACGAGGAAAACAGCCAGATCAGCCGCGGTCTTGTCGATCGCTTCGTCGCTTCGGGATGGTTCTCCGCGGTCAAGTTCGTCGGCTCGGACCGGCAAGCGCGGGAGGCGGTCGACCGCGACGAATGCGCGGGGGTCGTGACCATCCCGGTCGATTTCACCCGCGTGCTGACCACGACGGGCAATGCGTCTGTCCAGGCGGTGTTTGACGCGACGGACACCAACACCACCAACATCGCCATCGGCTACGCCCAGGGCGTCATCGCCAAGACGACCGCCGATTACGAGGCGGGCTGGGCCAAGGCCCACGGCGCGCAACCGCCAACCGTCGGCGCGATCGATCTTGAACCCCGCGTCTGGTACAACGAGGGGCTGGACAGCCGCGATTTCATCATCCCCGGCGTGGTCGCGGTCATTCTGGCGCTGGTTGGCGCGCAGCTGACCTCGCTGACGATCTCGCGCGAGTGGGAGCGCGGCACGATGGAGCAGCTCATCTCGACTCCGGTGACCGCTCTGGAGGTGATGCTTGGCAAGCTCATTCCCTATTTCCTGATCGGAGCGTTCGACGCCGCCTTTTGTCTTCTTGCGGCAATCTTCTGGTTCGATGTGCCTTTCCGCGGCAGCATCGTGACGCTGGCCTTCACCACCGGTCTCTTCACTGTTGTGGTGCTTGGCATCGGCTACCTCTTGTCGGTGCGGATTCGCAGCCAGCTTGGCGCGAAGTCAGGTCGCGCTGCTTCTGACGATGCTGCCGACCACCATGCTCTCCGGTTACACTTTTCCGATCGACCAGATGCCGGCGCCGATCCGCGCCATCACCCTCGTCGTCTATGCCCGGTATTACGTCACGATCTTGCGAGGCTTGTTCCTCAAGGGCAGCCCGCTTTCGGATCTCTTGCCGCAGGTCATCGCGCTTGCGGCTTTCGCGGCGGCGATCATCTGGATCGCCGCCCGCGGCTTTCGCAAACGACTGGATTAGGCGCCGGCAAATGTTCGAACGGCTGCATGTCATGCTGATCAAGGAATTCCTGCAGCTCCGCCGCGATCGCTGGGCGCTGTTCCGGCTGATCGTGCCGCTTCTGATCCAGGTGATCGTCTATGGCTATGCGGCGACGTTCACCGTCAGCCATGTGTCGACGGCGATCCTCGACCTGGACAAGAGCCAGGCCAGCCGCGGCCTCATCTCCCATTTCGTTGCCACCGGCCGATTCGACATTGTCGACGTCGCCGACCGCGAGGCGGAAATCGCGCATGACATCGACACCGGCAAGGCGACGCTCGCCATCATGATTCATTCCGGTTTTGCCCAGGATATGGGGAATGGCGTGAGCGCTCCGCTTCAGATTCTGGTCGACGGCGCCAATTCCAACACGGCTTTGATCGCGCTGGGCTACGTCAGCCAGATCGTGGCGCAGTTCCAGGCCGGGCAAATGAGCCAGGCATGGCCGACGCGCGCCGGCGCGGCCCCTCCTGTCGTCACGGTTTCCACGCTGGAGCGGCCCTGGTTCAATGAAGGCCTGGACGACCGCTGGTTCTTTATTCCAGGGGTCATAGGAACCCTCACCCTGGTCCAGGTGGTGAACCTCACCTCCTTCGCAGTGGTGCGCGAGCGCGAAATGGGAACGCTCGAACAGATCATGGTGAGCCCGATCACGCCCGTCGAATTCATCCTCGGCAAGACATTGCCATTCTTTCTCATCGGGCTCGCGGACGTGGCGCTGATCACCGCCCTCGGCGTCCTGTGGTTCGGCGTTCCCTTTGTGGGCGATCCGCTCGTGATGCTGCTGGGCGCCTCGCTCTTTCTCGTGGCGGCGCTCGGGCTCGGCTTGCTGCTCTCGACTTTTTCGCGCACTCAGCAGCAGGCTTTTGCGCTCAATTTCTTCCTGATCAACCCCATTTTCATTTTGTCGGGTTTCGCCTTCCCGATCGCCGCCATGCCGGCGATGCTGCAATGGCTGACCTATCTCAACCCGCTGCGCTACTTTCTGGTGGTCATCCGCGCCGTCTTCCTCAAGGGCGTCGGCGTCTCGGTATTGTGGCCGGAGCTTGCGGCCCTGACTTTGCTGGGCGTCGGGATGTTGACGTTCAGCGTTCTCCGGTTCCGGAAGACCTTGGACTGAGGCTGAAACAGCAAGGAGCGGGGACGACATCGAATGACGGCTCTAGGGAACAGTCGACGCCGGCGTCTCCGGGCGCGGCCGCCTTCACCCGGACCGGCCAGACCGAAGGATCGCACGATCGATCCGACGCCGATCGAAAAGAGGCGATCTTCGTCCTCGGCCAAAGGCCTCTCAAGCTGTCGCGGATCTCAATCAACGTCGACAAAAAGGACGGGGAGCAGTTCCGCGCGCCGCTATGACATTATGCCGCGAGGCAATTGTGTATCGGCGCGAGCTTTCGACGCCCGTCAGCGGCGCGAAGAGTTAGTTTTTTCCAGCGGATGGGAAGGTTTCGTCCACATAAGCGGAAAAATTCGCATAATTGGCGGCTAAAGTTTCCGTGATTCCTTCGAGCTCGTCGAGCGAATAATCGAGCTTATCCTCGTTGCCTTCGACATAGCGCGCCTTGATATTATCCGGATCGCCGTGCAGCGGCTTCACTCCCGGTTGGCGATGGAAAATCCATACAGGCTGGACCGAATAAGGGGTGGGCGCCGAAGTCCATGGCGAATGCGCAATGTCGTGCCTCAATCGCAGGAAAGTTCCCGGAATGGTCAGGAAATTGGAAATCCGGTCATATTGGTCCAGCGGTGTCGCGCGATGCCGCAAGAGGTCGAGCAGCGCCAACTTTTTGTCGTTGAAGTCGAGCTTGCGCGTGAGAATCATCGTGGCGGAGGCGTCAGATCCGGCCACCGCCGCCGTCAGCCGCAGGATGAGCTGTTCGTAACGAGCGAACCAGCGGATGATGGCGCCAAAGAGCGACAAATGGCGTTCGGTGAGGCAGTCTTCCCCCTTGCCGGTCATTTTGTTTCCCTCCGCCTGTTTGATCGACGCATGCGGCGAAAAACGATCTTGGTCAATCATATTATTCGCTTCGCCCGGACGAGCCTTGATCGCCGTCAATGGCTGACGCGCGCGACGGCCGGGGCAAAGAAAAAAGCGGCCTCGAAACGCTTGCAATCTCTTGTCTTGACGTCTGTCAATGCTGGGCGTCCTGTTGGGGCTTATGAAGCGAATGGCGTCGCGAGGAAGGAAAAGCGCGATGGATGTCGGCACAGCCATTTCCGGCCGCCGTTCGGTGCGCGAATATACGGGCGAGCCTGTCGACGCCGGCGTGATCCGCGCTCTGATCGAATCCGCCACCAAAGCGCCGAGCGCGGTAAACGAGCAGCCATGGGCGTTCACGGTCGTCCGCGACCGGCAGGCGCTTGATCGCGTTTCCGCGGGCGCCAAGGCGCATATGCTCGCGACCCTTGGCGACGACGAGCGCGCCGACCATTTCCGCTCCAGGCTGAGCAATCCCGATTTTCATGTCTTCTATCACGCGCCGCTCCTGATCGTGATTTCGGCGGTCTCCCGGGGCGAATGGGTGGTCGAGGATTGCGCCCTCGCCGCGGAAAACCTGATGCTCGCCGCCTATGCGGCGGGACTAGGCTCCTGCTGGATCGGCTTCGCGCAAAGCTATCTGAACACGCCGGAGGGAAAGATGGTGCTCGGACTGCCCGCGGAATGGGTCGCCGTAGCGCCCATCATCCTCGGCCATCCGAAAAGCCCTCCGGCGCCCGTCCCGCGCGCGGCGCCCGAGATTCGATGGGTCGGCTGACGCCTGTGCCGAAGCGGGGCAGACCGGCGCCAACAGGCGAGCAAAAACGTGGCGATGAAAGATGACGCAAACGGCGGCGCATAAAAATCAGCGGATCGGCGCGGAAAACGACGCCGGCGCAGTGACGGCCCCAGCCGCCAAACGGCGCCGTTTCCGGGGCTGGGCGGCCGGCGCGGCTCTGTTGCTCCTGCTTGCCGGCTTGTTTGCCGTTTATCGTTGGGCGCAGCGCGAGCAGGCTCCTCGCTATATGACCGCGCCAGTGACGCGCGGATCCATCGTTCGCGCCATTTCGGCCAGCGGCACGGTCAATCCCTATCTGACCATCATCGTCGGCGTCTATGTCTCGGGCGTCGTCCAGAATCTCTATTGCGATTTCAACACAATGGTCCGCAAGGGCCAGCTTTGCGCCTTGATCGACCAGCGCCCCTACAAGGCCGCGCTGGAGCAGGCGCAAGGACAGCTCGCGCGCGACCGGGCGCAACTCGAAGGCGCGCGCGTCGATCTCGAACGCTACCGGACCCTGGTCGGCCAGAACTCGCTGGCCAAACAGACTTTCGAGGACCAGCAGGCGACTGTCCATCAGCTCGAAGGGACGGTGAAATTCGACCAGGGCCTAGTCGACAGCGCCCAGACCAACCTTGATTACACGCAAATCATTTCGCCGGTCGATGGAGTCGTCGTGTCGCGCAACGTCACCATCGGCCAGACCGAAGCCGCGACCTTGCAGACGCCGACGCTTTTCCTGATCGCCACCGATCTCGCCGACATGGAAGTGGACACCAATGTCACCGAAAGCGACATCGGCGCGGTCGCCGCGGATCAGCGCGCCAGCTTTACCGTCGAAAGCTTTTCCAACCATCCATTCGAAGGCAAGGTCATACAGATACGGCAGGCGCCGCAGACCGTGCAGAATGTCGTCACCTATGACGTCATTGTCGGCTGCCACAACGAGGATATGCTGCTGAAGCCCGGCATGACCGCGACGGTCCTGATCGAGACGGCGCGCCGCGACAATGTATTGCGCGTTCCCGACCGAGCCTTGCGCTTCGCGCCCGGCGGCGAGACGGCGCGCGCCGGCGGGTCGCAGCAGCGACAGGTCTGGGTGTTGCGCGACGGACGGCCGAAAGCGGTTGACGTCAAACTCGGTCTTGATGACGACGCCAATTCCGAATTGATCTCCGGCGACTTGAAGAAAGGCGACGAAGTCATCATCGGAGAGCAGCGCGCGAGCCAGGCCGCCGCGCCGCATTTTGGCCTGTGAAGGACGCGGCCAGCTCATGACCGAACCCCTGATCGAAGTGCGCGGCCTAACCCGCGTCTACAGTCTCGGCGACGTCGAGACCCGGGCGCTCGACGGCGTGGACCTGGTCGTCCGGCGCGGCGAACTGATCGCGATCATGGGCGCGTCGGGATCGGGCAAGTCGACCCTGATGAACATGCTCGGCTGCCTCGATCAGCCCTCCAGCGGCTCCTACAGGCTGGAAGGCCTCGATGTCGCCGCCGTGAGCGAGCCGACGCTCGCCGCGCTACGCAGCGAGAGGATCGGCTTCGTCTTCCAGAGCTTCAACCTGCTGGCGCGCACCAGCGCCGCGGAAAACGTCGGCCTGCCGCTGATCTACGCCTCTTGCCCCATCGGCAAGGCGGAACGCATTTTGCGGGCGAGAAAGACTTTGGCGCAGCTGGGGCTGGCGGGCCGTGAGGGAAACAGCCCCGGCCAGCTTTCCGGCGGCCAGCAGCAGCGCGTCGCCATCGCGCGCGCGCTGATCAACCGGCCGAGCCTGCTGCTTGCCGACGAGCCGACCGGCAATCTCGACACGCGCAATTCGCACGAGATCATGGAGATCCTGCAGAAGCTCAACCGCGAACAGGGCGTGACGATCATCGTTGTCACCCATGAGCGCGATATAGCCGCTTACGCCGACCGCATCATCGCCATGCGCGACGGACGCATCGTGTCGGACGAAAAGAATCCCTCTCCATCCGGCGGCCCGGGCGCGGGAGTCGCGCGGCCGACGGAAGCCCAGGCCGCCAAGGAACGCGAAGCGCGCGCCAAAACCGGCGCGTCGCTGGGATTCGCCGCCATGGTCTTCAGCGCGGCCATGCAGGCCTTGATCCGCAACAAGATGCGGGCGGCGCTGACCATGCTCGGCGTCTTCATCGGCGTCGCCGCCCTGATCGCCATGGTCGCGGTCGGCCAGGGCGCGAACGAGGCCGTGCGCGCCCAGATCGAGAGCATGGGCGCCAATCTTCTCGTCGTGCTGCCCGGCGCCACGACGGCGGCCGGGGTCCGGCAGGGGTTCGGCAGCGCCTCGACCCTCACCGTCGCCGACGTCCAGGCGATCCGGCGCGACGATCCCACGGTCGCCGTCGTGAGCTACATGATCCGCCAGCTCGGCCAGACCCAATATGGCAGCCAGAACTGGACGACCAACATCGCCGGCGTGTCCCGCGATTATTTCGTCACGGCCAACTGGAATATCGCGCTTGGGCGTGGCTTCGTCGCCAAGGACGAAAACAACGCCGCCTTGGTGGCGCTGATCGGACAGACCGTGCGCCGCGAGCTGTTCGGCGAGTTCGAAAATCCGATTGGCGCCAAGATCCTGGTCAAGGGCAATCCGGTTCACGTGGTCGGCGTGCTCGCCCCTAAAGGGCAAAGCACTTATGGCCAGGATCAGGACGATGTGGTGATGATTCCCTTTTCCACGGCCGAGCGGAAGATTCTCGGCGTCGCCGCGCCCAGCCAGGCGCAGCAGACTTTCGATCCCTATTTTCCGCCGGTCGCAAATCCCTATGGCACGAGTTTGCGCCTCACCGGCTATGTCAATTACATCTATGTTCAGGCGGTCAGTCAGAGGCAGGCGGCGACGGCGCTGGAGCAGGTCAACGCGACATTGATGCAGCGCCATCACATCAAGCCTGGGCAGACCAGCGATTTCTCCATCCGCAACCTGAGCCAGGTCGCCGAGGCGGCGGAAAGCTCCGCCCGAGTCATGGCCTTGCTGCTGGCGGTGGTGGCCTCGATCTCGCTGGTCGTCGGCGGCATCGGCATCATGAACATCCTTCTCGTTTCGGTCACCGAGCGCACCCGCGAAATCGGGCTGCGCATGGCGATCGGGGCGCGGCGCAGCCATGTGCTGCTGCAATTTCTCACCGAAGCGATCTTTCTGAGCGTGACCGGCGGGGTCAGCGGCATCGTGGCGGGAATTGTCGCCTCCTTGCTGATTTCGGCTTTGGCGCATTGGCCGATCCAGCTTTCCGCGCTTGCGGTGGTCGGCGGATTCGCCTTCAGCGTCGCGGTCGGCGTCTTTTTCGGCTTTTATCCGGCGCGAAAGGCGTCGCGCCTCAATCCCATCGAAGCCTTGCGCTATGAATGAAGGACCACAGCCCATGCGCCGCCGCTTGTCGAACCGTTTTCTTCTCGGAATGGCGCGGTCAGCGGTCGCGCTTGCCTTGGGCTTGGCGTTTTTCGGCAATGGTCGGGCCATGGCCGGACCGCAACGGCTGCGATGCTCCCTGGCGTCCGAAACGGCGGATGGGCAGGGCGCGACGCGGAAATTGACCATCGTCTTCGACGATGCGGCGAAAACCCTCGTCGTCGACGAAGGGGCGGGCAGCCAAAAGCTCGAAAACGTGACAATCAGCACCGTGTCGATCAATGGTGCCGGGGCGGATATGACGATCGGGATCGACCGCTCGTCCGGCTCGATCGTGTTGCAGACCTATCGTCCGGACGGCGTTTCGAACATGTTCGGCCTCTGCGTCGCCGGAGCGTCGCCAGGTCCTTGAGGTGCAACGCCAAAGGAACGGCGCGAAAAGGCAGGCGATGATTGCGTCACTCGCGGATGGATTGGCGCCGCAATGATGACGAAAATGGAGGCGACGCCCAGGAGCGCGGCCGGATCGACCATCAAGCCGAATTTTCGCTTGCCTCCGGGCAAATTCAGCGCGCCACGGGGTCACGGCCGACAGTCGGCTGGTCCATGAACAGAACGGCCGACTTCGCGGATCATGGCCTGAACGATTTCCAGGCGGCGTCCGGCCATGTGACTAGCTGTGAGCTTTCATTAGGTTGTCCATCCCGGCCCATGCCGACGCCATCCTCGACCGCGTCGCTCATACCGCCTGTCGCATCATGCCCGACGGCGAAAGCTTGCGAAAAGCCACGCGAAAAGAGATCGTCGCTTGACGCGCTGAACGCCAACCAGCAACTGCAACCCACGACGCAAAGGTGCGCCTGGTTGGCCGATATCGCGCCGGAACGCCTCGCCGTCTTCAGATCGGAACGGGTGGCCGACTTCGTCGAAATCCCAAGGAATACATGGCTCATTCGTCGGGTGCCGTATATTCGGACCAACTGACGTGCAAAATGCGCGAAAGCGAACGCAATGCAACCTCATGGGCGCGGCCGTGGATGAAATGACCCAGAGTTGGCGGGTTGTCCGATTCGAGTTGGGGAAGAGAAAAAGTCGCGCCCGACGAAATTCCAATGCCTGCGGGATCATCGATATCCCTTAGCAAACAAGGCAAATGGGTCGCCCCGGCCATGGCCAGACCGACGGCGCGATGAAAGCCGTTCTGCATATAGCAGCGACCGTTATAGCGGACGACGCGCACATGCGGGGAAGATGCCCCAAACGCCACCCCCAGTATTGAGTTATGAAAAACGCCCCCGGCGCCGAGCTTAACATTCATGCTCTTCGTTTTTAGCAACAGCGATTGCGGCGTCATGAGCGTGTGAAACGCCTCCGCCTGGGGCTTTGAGGGAAGGCATATCTCCAGCATCTGCTCCAGCGTCGGAAACTCGATCGCGCCGCAGTGATGTTTGATGCGATCGAGATCGATCGTGTATTGCACCGCCAGGATGGGCGCGATCTCCACAATGGCGGGAAACGCGCCGTGAAAGGCCCCCCCCGGCTGGAAAGCCCTTTCGGCCAGAGCCGATTGAAAATGCGCTTGTGAAGCTGAAGGCGGCGGGAGAATAGCGGGCATGCCGGCGTTCGCAAAGGATTTGCCAAGTTTCGCCTTGGCCCTCGCCCATTCGTCCGCGAGCGCCCGATCGGAAACGGAACCGGGCACGCAGGTCGTCTTGAGATGCTCGATCGCCCTTGGTCGATCCATATAGCCAACCAGAGAAAGCCCCGGCGTCGACATTGATCCGTTCTCCGTAGTTGTGCGGAAGTTTGACAAAGGCGACTGGATCCAGCCTGGCGAGCCGTCTGCATCCCTTCGGCAAACCACGATCGCTGAAACAAGATCCTTCATTGCCGCCCGAAAGCAAAGGCGTCAGAGCGAATCTTAGGCCCTGTTCGAGGCGATAACGGCGGCGGTCGAGGAAGATTTTTCTGGCGCAGGTCGGGTTCGCGCGATCCCCGCATCAAAAGAGGTAGCCGCCACACAGGAGGCTTACCTCGCTTAACCTAAAATCGCGCGCCCTCCGCCCTGTGCGTCGCCCCTCGGCAGAATTTGCAATGCTAATTTTCACGCAAGCGGTCGGCTGCCGGGATCCGGCAGCCCCGTGAAGACGCTTTTTTGTGAAAGCTTAAGCGCGTCAGATCGCGATTCGGGATTGAAGAACATGACCACCGCGCCCAGCCACATCGTCGTTGTCACCCTGGAAAACGAATATTACAGCGACATCGTCGGCAACACCGCCGAAGCGCCGTTCCTGAACCAGCTCATCTCCGAGGGGATGCTGTTCACCAACTATTTCGGCATGACGCATCCAAGCCAGCCGAATTATCTGGCTTTGTTTTCGGGTTCGACGCAGGGCGTCACCGGCAACGTTGTTCCTTCCGAGTTTCCGGCCAGCGTCCCGACGCTGGCCAGCGCGCTCGCCAATAAGGGTTACACTTTCGGCGGTTATGCCGAAACCGGCGCCGACCCCCAACGCACTCCCTGGCTCGACTTCGCCAATTCAGCGGCCGACGCTGCCAATTTCAGCGCCTTTCCTCAGACCGCGGCCGGCTTCGCCAACCTGCCCACCGTCTCTTTCGTTACCCCGAACGACGCCGACAACATGACGCCGATCAGCGACACCGGGGGCGGAATTGCGGCGGGCGACGCCTGGGTCCAGGCCAATCTCGGCGCCTACGCCGCCTGGGCGGAGAACCCAGCCAACAACTCGCTGCTGATCATCACTTTCGACGAAAACAACACCAATCCAGCGGTGACCTACCCCGATCAGATCGTGACGATCGTCGTCGGCGCGGGTGTCCCGGCGGGGGTCACGAACGGCTCGGAGGCCGATACCTATTCTCTGCTCTCCACGATCGAAAGCCTCTACGGCCTGACGCCGGTCGGCGTAAGCGCCGGCGCGCCGGCGCTCGACTTCTATTCATCGACGCCGGCGACCGCGGCCAGCACGATCACCGACCCATTTTCCGGCATTTCCGACCCGACCAACACGCCGCCGGAAAACGCCTTCGCCGTGGGCCCCGATTACATTTTCATGGCGGAAACCACCCATTACGAGATCACCGACCTCAGCGGCAATCCGATCGTCAATGGATCTCTCTATAGCCTTTTCTCGGGGCTCGGCTCAACGCTCGACAACAGCCTGCTCGACGCGCGCGCCGCTTATGACAGCTCGACCGGCCAATATGTGGTCATCGCGGATAATTTTCAGCCGGTCCTGTCGGGACAAACAAATTTCGGCACCAATATCGACATCGCCGTCTCGGTGGACAGCAATCCTGCCGACGGCTGGTATCTTGCCTCGATCGACACGTCCAACGGCTTCACCACCCAGTCCGACATGCCCTATCTGTCGGTCAGCAACGGCAATATCTATATCACCGCGCCCGAATATCTCGACACCGGAGGCGGCTACAGCACGGGCGAATTCGTCGTCGGCGAGAGCGCCGTGATAGCCGCCGGAAACGCCGCGATCACTCCCGACGTCAGCAATATCGCATCGGCGTCCGGCGGCATCATGCGCAATGTCGCCGGCGACAACGGGACAACATATTATTTGAGCACTTATTCGGACGAAAGCCAGACCGTTCTCACCTACCAGACCTACGACCCGACGAACGGCTTCAGCGCGACGCAAACGATATACCTCGGCGACGCCGACGTGGGAGGGGGCGGAAGCGACTATACCGCCGCACAGATGGGCACGACCCAGGTGCTGGACATTGGCGACTCGCGCATCCAGAGCCTTGCCTATGCCTCCTCCGGAGGACACGATTACGTCTATGGCGTGAGCGAAGTCATGCCGACCGCAGGGTCTGCCGCCGAAATCGAATGGTTCAAGCTCGACGTCACCGATCCCGCCAATCCGCAATTTGTCATCGGGAATGTCATTTCCGGCGCATCGATCGGCACGGACGTCGCCGTCTTCAATCCTTCGATTGCCGTGAACGCGGCCGGCGACGTCCTGATCAATTTCTCGGCCTCGGGGCCGGACATGTATCCGTCCGACTATTATACAGTCCTCGGCGCCGGTGACGCGAGCTTCAGTTCTCCGACCCTTTATGAAGCGAGCAATTCCTATTTCAATTCCGGTTCCACTTCCCTCATCAACCAGCGCTGGGGAACCTATTCGACCGCGGTTGGCGATCCGAACAATCCCAACGGGTTCTGGTTGTCCAACGAATATATCACCACCGGCGTGACAGCGCCGACCGGCCTGTCGGCATGGTGGGACACGATCAATGCTTCGATCGTCGTCGTTCCGCCGGCGCCGACGATCACCAGCCCGACGGATGGCTCCTCGACGAGCAACGCCGATCCGACCATCACCGGGACCGGGCAAAGCGGCGACACCATCAACATATCGATCGACGGCTCCGTCGTCGGCGCCGCGACCGTCGCTTCCGATGATTCCTGGAACTATACGCCGGCGACCGATCTAACGGGCGGTTCGCATACGGTCGTGGCGACGGAAACCGACACGGCTGGAACGAGCGGCTCTTCCAATTCCGTTGGTTTTACGATCAGCGAGACCACAGTTTCGGTCGCATATTATGAGGCGAACAAATCGACGCTCGACCTGACCGCCGGCGGCTTCTCCATTTCCGATACGGCCGCCGATATTTCCGGCGGGCTCGATCAGCTCAACGACCCCAATATCCTGTCGATCACCATTTCCGACAATGGCGCCGTCGGCGTCTCCATCGCCCAGCTGACCAGCGACGCGACGGCGATTTCCAAGCTCGCCAACCAGAATGCGACGCCATACCAGCTTGCGGTGACCGACACGGCGTCGAATGTCACGGGCGCGCTTTCGACCCTGGAATTCGGACGCGGCTCAGATCGCCTCGATCAATGTTTCCGGCGGGCCGGTCGTGGTTTCGGTCGCGACCTATCTGGCCGACAAGGCGGCGCTCGACAAGATCGCCGGCGGCTTCGCCCTTTCCGATACGGCCAGCGACATTGCAGGCGGACTCGATCAGCTGGGCGACGCCAATATCCTGTCGATCACCATTTCCGACAATGGCGCCGTCGGCGTCAATGTCGCCCAGCTGACCAGCGACGCCACGGCGATTTCCAAGCTCGCCAACCAGAATGCGACGCCATACCAGCTTGCGGTGACCGACACGGCGTCGAATGTCACGGGCGCGCTTTCGACCCTGGAATCGGACGCGGCTCAGATCGCCTCGATCAATGTTTCCGGCGGGCCGGTCGTGGTTTCGGTCGCGACCTATCTGGCCGACAAGGCGGCGCTCGACAAGATCGCCGGCGGCTTCGCCCTTTCCGATACGGCCAGCGACATTGCAGGCGGAACTCGATCAGCTGGGCGACGCCAATATCCTGTCGATCATCATTTCCGACAATGGCGCCGTCGGCGTCTCCATCGCCCAGCTGACCAGCGACGCCACGGCGATTTCCAAGCTCGCCAACCAGAACGCGACGTCCTACCAGCTTGCGGTGACCGACACCGCCGCCGACATCACGGCGGGCCTCAACGGGCTGAACGGCTCGCATATCGCCTCGATCACCATTTCCGACAATGGCGCGATCGGCGTCAATGTCGCCCAGCTGACCAGCGACGCCACGGCGATTTCCAAGCTCGCCGACCAGAACGCGAGCCCCTACCAGCTTGCGGTGACCGACACCGCCGCCGACATCACGGCGGGCCTCAACGGGCTGAACGGCTCGCATATCGCCTCGATCACCGTTTCGGACAATGGCGCCGTCGGCGTCTCCATCGCCCAGCTGACCAGCGACGCCACGGCGATTTCCAAGCTCGCCAACCAGAACGCGAGCCCCTACCAGCTTGCGGTGACCGACACGGCGTCGAATGTCACGGGCGCGCTTTCGACCCTGGAGTTGGACGCGGCTCATATCGCCTCGATCAATGTTTCCGGCGGGCCGGTCGTGGTTTCGGTCGCAACCGATCTGGCCGACAAGTCGGCGCTCGACAAGATCGCCGGCGGCTTCGCCCTTTCCGATACGGCCAGCGACATTGCAGGCGGAACTCGATCAGCTGGGCGACGCCGATATCCAGTCGATCACCATTTCCGACAATGGCGCCGTCGGCGTCTCCATCGCCCAGCTGACCAGCGACGCCACGGCGATTTCCAAGCTCGCCAACCAGAACGCGACGTCCTACCAGCTTGCGGTGACCGACACCGCCGCCGACATCACGGCGGGCCTCAACGGGCTGAACGGCTCGCATATCGCCTCGATCACCATTTCCGACAATGGCGCGATCGGCGTCAATGTCGCCCAGCTGACCAGCGACGCCACGGCGATTTCCAAGCTCGCCGACCAGAACGCGAGCCCCTACCAGCTTGCGGTGACCGACACCGCCGCCGACATCACGGCGGGCCTCAACGGGCTGAACGGCTCGCATATCGCCTCGATCACCGTTTCGGACAATGGCGCCGTCGGCGTCAATGTCGCCCAGCTGACCAGCGACGCCACGGCGATTTCCAAGCTCGCCAACCAGAACGCGACGCCCTACCAGCTCGCGGTGACCGATACGGCGTCAAATGTCACGGTCGCACTTTCGGCCCTGGAGTTCGGACGCGGCTCAGATCGCCTCGATCAATGTTTCCGGCGGGCCGGTCGTGGTTTCGGTCGCGACCTATCTGGCCGACAAGTCGGCGCTCGACAAGATCGTCGGCGGCTTCGCCATTTCCGACACGGCCAGCGACATTGCAGGCGGGCTCGATCAGCTCAACGACGCCAATATCCAGTCGATCACCATTTCCGACAATGGCGCGATCGGCATCAATGCCGCGCAACTGACCAGCGACGCCACCGCGATTTCCAAGCTCGCCGACCAGAACGCGAGCCCCTACCAGCTCGCGGTGACCGATACGGCGTCGAATGTCACGGGCGCGCTTTCGACCCTGGAGCTGGACGCGGCTCATCTCGCCTCGATCAATGTTTCCGGCGGGCCGGTCGTGGTTTCGGTCGCGACCGATCTGGCCGACAAGTCGGCGCTCGACAAGATCGTCGGCGGCTTCCAGATTTCGGACAGCGTGCTCACCATCATCGCAAACCTTTCAGCCATCAACGCGGACACGAATGTCGCCATTCTGGCCGCGACCTCGGGAACGGGGACGCTGTCGGGCGGCCAGTCGATTGTCCCGCCGGTGTTCTCGCTGTCGGGCTCGGGAACGACGCTGACCGTTTCCGAGAACACGACCTATGCCGGCGCGCTTAGCGTCGGCGCGGGCGCGACGCTCCAGGTATCCAACGGCGTCGCATTCACCACGACGGGCGCGTTCTCGGCTGGCGCGGGCGCGACGGTGGACCTGCCGAACGGGAACTTCGTCCTCAACGGAGCGAACAGCTTCAGCGGCGCGACACTGACGGGCGCGCACGCGCTTATGGTCACCGCGGCGTCATCTGTTTCCGGCCTGACGATCGGGGGGACGACGAACTTTGAAAACTCCGGCACACTGACGCAGAGCGGCGGGACGGTGACGGTCGGCGATTCGATCGGCGACGCCGCGGCGCTGTTCAACTTCGCGCCGGGAACCTATGACATCGCCGACGACAGCGGCATCGCCCAGGGGACGTCGACCGCCTCCTTGTTCGTCAATTACGGCCTGTTCGCGAAGACCGGCGGGACCGGAACGAGCGCGGTGCTGGCGAGTGTCATCAGCACCGGAACGGTGACGGCGGCGACGGGAACGATCGCCTTTTCCGGGGCGGTCAACACTTTTTCGGGGACGATCGGCGGCGCCGGCGCGGTTAGCTTCACCGGCGGCTGGTCGAGGATCAACAGCGGGACGACGGTCAGCGTCGCCTCGCTGACGGCGACCGGGGCGTCGACGACGCTGGTGATCGCCGGCGACCTGTCCTATGCGGGAAGCTTCTCCGACGCTTCGGGCGCGTTGCTCTCGATTTCGAGCGGGGCGACCTTGAGCCTTTCGGGGGCGGCGACGCTGAGCGCCAAGGTCGCCGGGGCGGGAAGCCTGGCGATCACCGGAGGAACGACGAGCATTCTTCCCTCCGCGGCGGTTTCGGTGGCCAATCTGTCGGTCACGGGCGCGGCGACGACCCTCGCCATCGGCGAGGCGTTCACTTTTGCGCATGTGTTCTCGGCCGGCGCCGGCGCGACATTGAACCTGTCGGGCGGGAACCTTGTCCTGTCCGGAGCCAACAGCCTCAACGGCGCGACCGTGACGGGCGGGCGCACGCTTGTGGACACGGCGGCGTCGTCCATTTCCGGCCTGACGATCGGCGGGACGACGATCTTCCGGAATAATAGCACGCTAACGCAGAGCGGCGGGACGGTGACGGTCGGCGATGCGAGCGGCGCCGCGACCTTGGTCAACGGCGCGACGGGAATCTATGACATCACCGACGGCAGCGGCATCGCCCAGGGGTCGTCGACCGCCTCGCTGTTCGCCAATTACGGCCTGTTCGAGAAGACCGGCGGGACGGGAACGAGCAATGTGCAGGCGAACGTCACCAGCGGCGGAATTGTGACAGCGGCGACGGGAACGATCGCCTTTTCCGGGGCGTCCAACATTTTCTGGGGGACGATCAACGGCGCCGGCGCGGTCAGCTTCACCGGCGGCGTGTCGACGATCAAGGCCGCGACGACGGTCAACGTCGCCTCGCTGACGGCGACCGGGCCGTCAACGACGCTGATGATCGCCGGCGACCTGTCCTATGCGGGAAGCTTCTCCGACGATTTGGGCGCGACGCTCCTGATTGGGAGCGGGGCGACACTGAGCCTGTCGGGGGCGGCGACGCTGAGTTCCAGGGTTGTCGGGGCCGGAAGCCTGGCGATCACCGGGGGAACGACGAGCATCACCTCCACTGCGGCGGTTTCGGTGGCGAATCTTTCCGTGACGGGCATCGGGACGTCCCTCGTCGTCGGCACGTTAGTCACTGCGCGTGCGTTCTCGGCCGGGGCCGGCGCGACATTGAACCTGTCGGGCGGGAACCTTGTCCTGTCCGGAGCCAACAGCTTCAACGGCGCGACCGTGACGGGCGGGAACACGCTTGTGGACGCGGCGGCGTCGTCCGTTTCCGGCCTGACGATCGGCGGGACGACGACTTTCCGGAATAACAGCACGCTGACGCAGAGCGGCGGGACGGTGATGGTCGGCGATGCGAGCGGCAATGCCGGGACCTTGGTCAACGGCGCGACGGGAATCTATGACGTCACCGACGGCAGCGGCATCGCCCAGGGGTCGTCGACCGCCTCGCAGTTCGCCAATTACGGCCTGTTCGAGAAAACCGGCACGGGAACAAGCGTGATCGCGCCGAATTTCGTCAACGGGAATGCGGTGTCAGTCAGTTCCGGGACGCTGGACTTCGCGGGAGCGGTCAAGGGAACGGGAACGGACACGATCTCGGCGAGCGCGACGCTGGAGTTCGAACTCGACGGTGGGATCGGGCCAGACGATCGACTTCGCGGGCGCGAACGGCGTGCTCGACCTGAGCGATCCGACCGGCTTCTCAGGCTCGATCAGTGGTTTTACCACGACCGACACGATCGACTTCGCGGGATCGTGGTCCTTGCTGAGCGTGACGCCGAACAGCGGCGGTACGATGTCGACGCTGACGCTCAGCAACGGCGCGGCCACCGACATTGTCCACCTGGTCGGCGACTACGCCAAGACGGATTTCGCCCTCGCCTCAGGGGCGGGAAGCACCACCATCCTTGGCCATGTGTGATTGAAAAAGCACGTCTCAAAAGGCGCGACGGCGGCATTCCTGGCCGCCGGTCGCAGGGGTTGCCGCCGCGACGGCGAAATGACGGCTTCGGACATAATCTCTGCCGGACAGGGGCGACGCCGGCGACCGACCTGTTCTCGCCGTATTGGCCAGTGGCCGGCGTCGGGCCCGAACTTGCCGTTCGATCTAGGGCTGCTTGCCGCCG
Organism: uncultured Pseudomonadota bacterium; assembly: GCA_963703385.1. GTDB lineage: Bacteria > Pseudomonadota > Alphaproteobacteria > Rhizobiales > Beijerinckiaceae > Rhodoblastus. Next base: position 272,727 of record OY969816.1, on the reverse strand, counting down.
ATCGGGGCATCCATCTTGGTCGCGTCTCCACTGGTGGGGTGGCTGAGTTGGAGCAAGCCGCTTGCGAAGCGCGCTCATGATAGCGCGGTAGCGAACGAGCGGCTTGCTTTGGTCGTCGACGATTTCTGCGGTCGGAGTTGGGTTGCGAACATCAACGCGATCAAGGAAACCACCGCTGAGATGACGAACCTGCGCGCGCTGGTGGAACAGGCCCCCGCCGCCGAGATCTTGGGTGAGATGATCGGTTTTGCCGCCGAGCGGTTGGTGGAGATCGCGGTCGCTGGGCTGACTGGCGCCGGCTATGGCGAGAACAGTCCGGAGCGCCTCGCCCGGCGCAAGGGCTATCGGGCGCGCGACCGGGAGAGGCGAGCCGGCGCGGTCGAACTGCGCATCCCGAAATTGCGCCACGGCAGCTTTTTTCGGGCTTTCTCCAGCCGCGCCGGATGGCCGAGAAGGCGCTGCCTGTCGCTTTGCGCGAGGAACCGAACCGGCATTTTCACTGAGAATCGACCCACCTGGATTTATGGTTTGATGGTCAGGCGGGGGTCAAGTTTTTGGTGTTCTCCTTTCGTCCTCTTGATGCTGCGGCGCTCGCTTTGAAGCGGAAGCTGCCATTGCCGGTTTCGGCGATGGGCAGTGATGGGTCAGGCGATCGAGGAGCGCAGCTGTCATCCTGGCGTCGGCGAAGGCGTTCCGTGAGCGCCGAAACTTGAGGCGTCTCCGGTTATGCGCGACCTCGGCGCTGGCGCTCAGAACGCAATGCGTCCGCGCAGGATGTCCCACCACATCACCCAGTCGCCCATAAGACTGTAAACAGGATATTTGAATGTCGCCGGCCGGTTGTTCTCGAAAAAGAAATTTCCTGCCCAGGCGAAGCCGTAGCCGACGCCGAGCGCGGCCAGCAACCACCACAGGACTCCACCGCTCAGCGCCAGGGCGACGAGGCAGAATAACGCGAGCGTCGCGCCAACGAAATGCATTCGGCGGCAAGCGCGGTTGGCGTGTTGACCGAGATAGGACGGATAAAACTCGGAAAACGAGGCAAAGCCGCTGTTCGGCGAAGAGGAGACGGGCATTGCGCATCCCTGGCTTGAACACGATACGGCATTGAGGATTTCACGGCAGACTCCAGACTGTCAATCGGCCGCATGAGGCCGACCGGCGTCCACTTCGAGGGCGAATGGCGCCATCTGTTCAGGATCCGCGGCGGCAAGGTGATGGCGATCCGCAACCATTGCGACACACATGCGCTGGTCCAGCCCTGTTTCGGCGGCGACATCCCCGCCGGGGGTCTGCCCTCAGGCCAAACCGTGACTTTGCAAAGTCACCGAGTTCAGAAAAAGGGCAAGCGGAACGAAACTCTCCGTTCGGCGTTAAGAATAGCGAACGTCTGCGGCTTTGGAGCCGCTTCCGCGCCGCCCATGGGCGATGTCAGGAGGGTCAAATGTTGAAACGACATATCGCTCTCATCCTCGCGGCGTCCGGTCTGTCGCTCGCCGCCGTGGCCGGCGAGTTTTCGGCGACGCCGGGACACGGCGTTGGCTTCGGCCCGCCGGTATCAAACGATCCGACCCTGAACGCCAATCTTGGCGTTCTCACCGAGAGAATCGCCTGGCTGAATTCGCCCCAAGGCGACGCCTATCAACTGGCTCAAGCCAAATCCGCTAACGCCGGTTTCGTGGAAGTGGCGCAAATGTCGACCGGCAGCGCGGCGCAGGGCTATTTTCCGCGCGTCTCGGACGACGCCTCGCTCAATCGCGCCAATGGAATCATCTCGCAGCTGATCGCCTGGCAGAATTCGTCGCAAGGCGACGTCTTCATGGTGGCGCAGACCGAGCCGTTGGTCACCGGCCATGATTTCGAACGCGTCGCCATGGCGTCGATTCAATAGTGCGGCGATCGCGGCCTCGAATGAACGCCGCGGCGGCGGGTTTGGACCGGCGAGCCTCCTCAAGGCTTGACCGCCGTCGTCGCGGTTGAGCCTCCTCCCGGGTCTGGGCCGCGTCTCCATCCAAACAGGAGACGCCGCTCGCGTCTCCCTCCAGACGCCCTTGCTCCGCCAAGCCGCGCAAGCCGCGTGCAAGGGGTTGAAGGTCGCCCCCCGTTTCCGTGAACACGCTCACAATATATTGAGCCCGGCGGACTTTGACCGCGGCGCTATTGCGACGAATGACGTCGATCGTCAGGGGGCCCGCTCATCCGGGGTCAGCGGCGCCGCGCCGTAGGTTTCGATGAGGTCGTCGATGCGATGGCCATCGTCAACGGCGGGTCGGCCACTTCGAATCTCACGGACGCCGATAGCTCGAGCGCCAGCATCGCCGGCAATCCTTCCGCCACCGGCGGCGCCGGGTCGCCCAGCGGGCGTCGCGGTGCTTGTGTCGCAATTTGGCGGGTTTCTTCATCCAGCCGTCAGCAACGCGGCCTGTTTTGATCATCTCATTTTCTTCGCGCGTGTTGCGCTGTTTGGGCGCGGCGATCAGGTCGGCCTCGACCATCTGCCCCCACATGGCGACAGAGCCGGCCGTCCGAAGCGCGCTGTCGAGCCGATCAAACAGAGCCTGGATGACCCCCGCCCTGGTGAGTTTCGTGCGAAACCGCCAGATCGTGCGCGTCGGAAATCCGATCGGAAAGGCCCAAGCCCAGAAAACGCATGAAGGACAAGCGGTCGTCGATCAGCAGCTCGGTTCTTTCATCGGAGAGATTGTTCGTCGCCTAGATCACCAAGGCGCATTTTTCACCGCGCTCATTGGAGGAAGCCGCGCGCCTTCCCGGTTTCCAGAGCCACCCGCTTCAGAACCGCCATGAGGATGGCGCCGCTGGTCGGCTTGGTGATGAAAAAAGCCGGTGGAAGTCGCCTCATGTCCTCGGCTTGTGACGACAGGACGATCATTTTGACCCGCGGCCATCGCGAAGCGATTGTTGTCACTAAAGCCTGCAGTTGGCCTTGCGCGGAGAGGTTAACAAAGGCCACGGCGACCCTGTCTGTGCGCTCCATAAGTTCGATGGCGCGTTCGACCGACTCGACGGCCACGGCCTCAAAGCTGAGGTGGCGAAACGCGCCGACGACGAATCCGGCGAGTTCAGGTTCGTCCTCGATCACAAGCGCCAGGCACATGGTTCTTCCGTCATTTTCTCGATCGTCAGATCCGTAGCGAAAATCCACAGGCTCGATGTTCCTGTTGCTTGATGAGGGTTGCGACGGTCGCTGGCTTCTTCCGTAAAATTATCACGAACGCCTCATGTCGCGGCGCCCCATCTTTAGCCAACCGCCATACGGCTTTATCCGTATGGAGGTCGATGCATCCGTACGGAAGTTGCCGAAAGCATTACGGTAAAGAAGAATAACACAAAAATAACCAAACGGCCCCGTTAAAATAGCTCAACCTTAATAAAGGCTAACAAACTAAGGCCAATTTAAGTCAACTGAAAGGCTTTTGTTTAATATAAATTATTGCGCATTTATCGTTCGGTTGCCTGGGGTACGTCGACAAACTGGATTTCCAATTTTCGCGAGGCGTCATTCATAGCCGCTCTTTGGAGGGAGCAGCTGGAAACCTCCAAAAACCGTCGTTGCGTGGTTTTCGCAGGTTTCCAGCTTTGATTCGGGATCGCCTGTCGGATGAGGAGTAGGCGTTCTTCGCGCCCTTTGTCGTGGAAAACCAGCCGGATGACGGCCGTCCGCCGCGCGACGATCGGATGGCGCCGGATGCGATCGTCTGGATCGCGCGCCCCGGAGCCCCGTGGCGCGATCTTCCGGCTGACTGCGACGCGGGGAATTCGGTTTTTCGACGATATCGACGTTTGAACCAGGTGGGCCTCTGGGACCTGGTGCCGGACGCCCCTCGCCGAAAGCGAGGCGGGCGACGACACGATGCACTGGATCGATCCCGCCATCATCCGGGCGCGCCACCGGCCGGCCGCAGGAATAAGGGCGATTGAGAGAAACGCTCTTGGCCGTTCGCGCGTTGGCTTCACGACCAAAATCCACGCGCGGACCAACCGGGATGGCGTCCCGCTCCCTCACATTGATGCACGGCCAAGCATCTGACGCAGCAAGCGATACTGACGACTCACCATTTTTTGCAATCCTGGCGCGAAACTACCCCTTCGCGCCACACCCGACTCGTTCAGATTAAAACGGTCGGAAAATCAGATAGTTGCACTGGCCCTACGTATAAATACCCAGTCAGGAAACATATAGCGCGATCGCTCACAATAGCGTTTGCTATTCGAGTCGTGTCCAGCCGGCTTGTACGATTGGGAATTTCCAGCGCTTCCAGAAAGTTAGCCCGACCCGAAGCGCCGAGCGGGCATATTTTCACCGATTCTGTGATTTCCAGATATGTCAAAATTGAAACAAATCCTTGACTGAACAAGGGCAGTGTCGCAAATTCGTCGTTTGACGGCCGTGGCCCGAGATTTTTTTAGCGCCCGACGGCGAGATTCAGCGCACGGATTGTACCACTTTCGCACAAAATCATGGTTGCCGTATACTCCTTTGGAGGTACTTATCTTATCCGAGTTGTCTGTTTATTTTTTCACCTTTCCGTGGCGTAGTTATGAGTTGCTGTAGTGCTTTTGGCGATGGTTAGCATTGATTTAAACCAATGGTGCGCTTATTCATGTTTTCATATCGGCGTATTTGAATATGTTATGTATGTTGACGGCAACCATGCCGTGGTTGTGCAAGTTAATAGTGATTAATTGAGAACGCATCTGGGCTCGCTGTTTGGCGCTTGTGGGGAGGAGGCAATGTTTTACATGGAATTGTCGACATCCGACAGCGGATCGGATCAACCGTCTTCTGTTGGCGGCGCCGAGAGCAAAGCTGCCGACGAGCGGACCATGAACGACCATCGGGCAAAATCGCGCGCCCCCGAGGCGATCATCATTATCGAGCGCAACCTCTTTTTTCGCGACTGCCTGCAGCGTAGTATCGTCAACGCGGGCTTTCACGCCGTGCATGGCTGTGCGAGTTTGGCCGATTTGCTTCGGCTCGACATCGATGCCGGTTCGATCGTCGTGTTGTTATCGATCGTTTCCCTATCCGGGGAGGAAGTTGACGCTGAATTCGCGACGCTGGAGTTTTTCCAGCCGTCGTTGCGCAGCATCGTCCTGGCGAAAGCCGACCATCCTGAAGACGCCTTGAAGGCCTTGGCCCAGGGCGCCAACGGCTTCATTTCGATGAGCGCGGCCTTTGATATTTTCATCGAGGCGATCAAATTCGTCGGAGCAGGTGGAATTTATGTGCCGCCTCAATGCCTTTTAGCGGCGCAACAGCCGCCTGCGCCCGACAACGGCGGCGGCGTTGGGCAGGGCGGCCTGACCAACCGCGAGCTCTCGGTGATCCAAGCGATCCGTGAAGGCAAGCCGAACAAGGTCATCGCTTATGAGTTGAACATGTGCGAGAGCACAGTGAAAGTCCATGTCCGCCACATCATGAAAAAGCTGCACGCGCGCAATCGCACCGAGGTCGCCGTCAAGGGCGCTCAATTGGCCAAGGAAACACCGCGCGGCGAGAAGGCCGGTTCAAAGCTGGACTTTTCCGTTCCCGCTTTGCGGTCACGTTGACCCCCCCGCTGATCCCGGCAGGGAACCGATAGCTTCAGGCGATTGATGGGGCCTGCGAGTCTCCAACGGGGCCTCGCGGGCTTCGATTTAATTGTTTGTTTCCGTGCGGCGAGCAACATTCGCGCGCTGGCGACATGAGGGTGGTTCATGAACGCCCCCCGCCGACATCGACGCCGCGGCCGCCCCGCGTGGAGCATATTCCCGAAAAGTTGATCGACTTTTCGGATCGGAATATCCGTCAAAACAACGAAAGTGCACAGCGGGTTCGACTCTGCAGTTTACCGACGCGCTTGTCATGGCGCGATAAGGGGTCGCGCCAGTTCCCCCGTTTCAGCGCCTGCGCCGATTCCGGCTTAGGCTTCTCGGCGCCGGCTTTCAGATCTTGGCGAGGTTAGAGCATATTCCCAAAAAGTTGCAGACTTTTTGGACAAGAATATGCGTTGAAACAATGAGCTAGAGCATTCTTCCGATGCGTAAGGAACAAAAAATGCTCTAGTTCTCCACCGCTATCACCGCGACTTCGATGACGTCGCCCGGTTCGAGTGGATAGTCGCCATCGATCGTTTCGCGCGTCGACTTCCCGTTGCGCTGATCCCTCACCAGAGCAACCTCCACGCTCGACGGCCGGTCCACCGAGAGACGCGCGCGCGACATCGCAAAAAGATTGAGCCGCTCGCGAGCCGCGTCGCGCTTGACTTTCAATTCAGCCAGCGTCGCCTGCGTTTCCTGGGCCTCCTTCAGCAATTCCGCCCTGTGGTCATCCTGCAAATGTTGCAGCTGACGCGATAAATCCCCAGACTGCATCGTCAGCTGGAGCAAACCGTCGGCGACCTGCAACGAGCGGGTCTGCGACATGAGCAGCGCCCTTCTCGCTTCCAGAACCCTCGGATTCGCAACATTGCCGCGCTTGAGCAGTTCAATCATCTTCTGCAAATCGTCGTCGTCAGCGCGCGCGCCCTCTTCTTCCGCCTTCTGCTGTTTCTGGAGCACCGCCGTGCGATTGGTGATCGTTGCGACGGACGCCTGCAGGAATTGCTGCTGCCGGGTGTAATCCGCCATGCGCGCCTGAACGACGTTGCTTTCGTCCTGGGCGATCTGGTCCAATTGCGCTGCGGGTACGCCCAAACCTTGTGGAGAGAACCCGTCGAGGTGGTTGCCGCCGCGCAATTCGGTCGCGAGTTCCGCCGCTTGCGCTTCAGCTTCAGCCAGCTTGACATTGACCGACTGCAACTCGCTTCGCGCAGCCGACGTCTCCGCCAACGGATTGCCTGAGCGCAAGGCCGCAATTTCGACGCCGCCCGCCAAAGCGATGGCCTGCCGAGCCGTTATCCCCGGCCGGAAGGTCACCGCGCCTGGCTTGGCCACATCGCCGTCGATATAGATCGGGCCATATTCCACGACGGAGGCGCTCACTTCTTCTGCCTGGATGACGACTGGAACTTCGCGTCCATCATTCGTTCGCAGGCGGTAAATCTTGTGGGCGAACTGGTTCTGCGCCGCCTCACGCAACTGCGCCGTGCTCAGTCCGGCGACCTCCAGATCTCCGAACAAAGGGAACGTGACAATTCCATCCGGTTGAACGCTGCCGCGCATGCGCAGTTCGGGCAGGCCCGCGACAGCGACCTCGATCACGTCGCCGGCGTGGACATGGAATTGGGGGGCGGACGGTCTTTCGGTCGAGGCGGCGGCGACCGCCACAATTTGGCACAACAACGCCGCCACCAACACGATACGCCCGCCGCCGCCAACCGTCTTATCCAAGATCGCGCCCGCGATTGTCATATCGGCTCCATCCTTTTATCGGTGAGCGCAGGGGCGGCCGGCTGCCGCCATTCGGCGACGAGGCGCACGGAAGCGGCCTTCCGCCTTGCGGCGGTCCAGCTTTTCGCATGTCGTTCCGCGAGGTTTTTCGTCTCGAGGAACTCCGGCACAATGTCGAACATGGCGGCCTTGACGTCGCCGGCGTGGTGCGCCTCGGCCGCCGCGAGCAAAGCGTCGATCGACCGCAATTTCGATTGCGGATTGAAGTTCGGGCTCGCGGAACGCACCCCCGCCGCCGCAGTGGGAGCCAGCGTCTCCCAATCGTAACTCAGCTCTTCCATGAGTTTCTCGCCTGGCCGAATTCCAACGAACTTGATGTCAATGTCCTTGAACGGCCGCAAACCGTTTTGCTTGATCATATGGACGGCGAGATCGAAAATGCGGACCGGCTCGCCCATGTCGAGGACATAGACCGAGAAGCCGTCTTGCGGCAAACTGGCGGCGGTGAGAGTCAGCCGCGCAGCGTCGTCGATCGTCATCAGGAAGCGCGTCATTTCGGGATGGGTGACCGTGACCGGGCCGCCTTCTTCGATCTGCTTCTGGAACAGAGGAACGACCGAGCCCGACGAGCCGAGCACATTGCCGAAACGCACCACGCTCGCGCGAATATCGGTGAAGCGTTTGGAGCGGTCATGGACATAGACTTCGGCAACCCGCTTGCTCGCGCCCATACATGACGATGGGTTAACCGCTTTATCCGTCGAAATCATCAGGAAGTCGGCGCCAAAGGCGCAAGACAGATCGAGCGTGATCTTGGTGCCGAGAACATTGGTGCGCACAGCCTCGACGACATTGTCGTCCTCCAGCAACGGCACATGTTTCAAGGCCGCGGCGTGGAGCACGATCTCGGGCTTTTCCTTCAGGAACAGATGGCGCATCGCCGCTTCGTCGCGGACGTCACAAATGCGCGCGGTCCAGGAAAATCCCGGGTGGCAGTGCTCAACTGCATAACCGACGCGATAGAGATTGAATTCACATGAGTCCACCATTGAGAGATGCGACGGACGCTGCGCAACGATCTGCGCCACCAGCACAGACCCGATCGAACCACCGGCGCCGGTCACCATCACCCGCCGACCGAAGACAGCTGCAAGACCAGCGGTTCCCGACGCCTTGGTTTCGGAAGACTTGCCCTGCACGGCGCCGAGCCCGAACCCGCCGGAGGATCCGCCTTCCGGCCGGAAAAATTGGGGTTGTTGCGGAGACATGAAGCGAACTCCCGAAGCATCGCAAGACATTTTCCGCGTGGTCTACGACATGGACAGCGCCGCAAGCATTGACGCAGCCGGGCCACGCGAAGAAACGAAATCCCGAGTCGCGATTGGCGACTGCGAGCTGAAAAAAATCGTAGACTGAAGTCGCCGTCGCAAATGGTAAATAAAGTGCAACCATTAATGCTCCTATGGCTCAGCCCGACACTCCGAAAGACGTACACCCGGAGAAAAAGTCGATGCGCATTGGCTTGAAGGCGGGCTTTCATAGCGAAGGCAAATTTCGGACGCTGTCATCCTGAGTGTGACCCAGGGATCCTTGGCGGGCGCCGCGGCGATGAAGCCAACGCTTTACCAAACGCCGCGCCGCCAAACGGACTGCAGGGCATCATAGCGCAGCCCCAAGGAGGCGGCATGGCGGTTCCTTTTTTTCGTCCATCGATTGGCGAAAACGAAATCGAAGCCGCCATCGCGGTGCTTCGAAGCGGTTGGCTGACCACCGGCCCCAAATGCCAGGAGTTCGAACGCGATTTCGCCGCCTTCCTCGGCGGAGGGGTTGAAGCCGTCGCCGTCAATTCCGCGACCGCCGGGCTGCATCTGGCCGCCGAAGCTTGCGGCCTGGGACCGGGCGACGAGGTTCTGGCGCCTACGCTGACCTTCACCGCGACGGCCGAGGCTTTTCGATATGTCGGGGCCGAGCCCGTTCTCGTCGATGTCGAGCCTTCGTCGCTGACCATCGACCTCGCCGACGCCGAACGCAAAATCACTCCGCGCAGCAAAGCCATCGCGCCGGTGCATTTCGGCGGCTGGCCCTGTGACATGGAGGCGATGATCGCCTTCGCGCGCCGACATAACTTGAAAATCATCGAAGACGCCGCCCATGCCTTGCCCGCGCATCGCGACGGCAGGCTGATTGGATCGTGGGACACCGACGCCTGTGTCTTCAGCTTCTATGCGAACAAGACAATCACCACCGGCGAAGGCGGCATGCTGGTCACGCGCAATCCCGAAATCGCGCATCGCGCCCGCGTGATGCGCACCCATGGATTCAACCGCGATTCATTCGACCGGTTCACGCGCGTCGGAGCGAACTGGTCCTATGATATCGTCGCCGCGGGATTCAAATATAATCTGACCGATCTCGCGGCTGCGATCGGCATTGTGCAGCTCCAGCGCGCCCATGAGTTTCAGCAGCGCCGCCAGGCGGTCGCGGAACGTTATCTGCGAGATCTTGCGGGATTGCCCTGCGACCTTCCGCAACGAGCGCCGGGCAATGGCCTGCATTCCTGGCACTTGTTTCCGATCCGTGTGCATCCGGAGGCGCGGTGTGGTCGCGACGAATTGATCGAAGCGTTGGCGCAAGCGGGCGTCGGCGTCTCGGTCCATTATCGCCCGCTCCATCAGATGTCGTACTGGCGCGGGCGGCTCTCGCCGAACAGCGCGTTTCCCGTCGCGGATCGCTATTTCAGCGGCGCTGTGACCTTGCCTTTGTTCCCGGACATGAGCGCGGCTGAAATTGAAGAAGTCGTCTCGGTCATTCACAAAATGCTCGGGTGACGGACATGGCCAGGGCGGCAAACGATTTCTTTGTCTCCGGCGCGGCGCCAGGCGCCGACCGGGCGAAGCGTCTGTTCGACATCTGCGCGGCAGCCCTCGGCCTTGCGCTTTGCGCCTTGCCCTTCGCGGCGATCGCTCTGGCGATTCGATGCGAGGGCCCCGGCGCGATCTTCTTTCGTCAGCGGCGAATCGGCAAGGACGGCCGGGTTTTCCGGATCTGGAAGTTCCGCACGATGAGCGAAACGACGTCGCAGCCGATGGCGAATTTGACGGTCGCCGGCGATCAACGGATCACGCGGGTGGGCGCGGTCCTGCGCGCAACCAAGATCGACGAACTGCCGCAACTGATCAATGTGCTGACCGGCGACATGTCGCTGGTCGGGCCGCGTCCGGAAACCGAGGATTTGATCGTGCATTATACGCCGGCGCAGCGCGCGGTGATGCTGTCGATCCGGCCTGGCGTCACGGATTATGCGTCGATCGCCTTGCGCCACGAAAGCGAATTGCTCAAGGCGGCGAACGACCCCCTGCAATATTACCGCGAAACGCTGATGCCGATAAAATATGATTTCTGCGAGCGATACCTCCGCGAGATGGGATTGTGGACGGATATCAAGATCATATTCTCGACCTTGGCGACAGTGGTTCGGCAGCCGCCGACGACGGCGACGGCGGCGCGACCGGAGCTTTCGGCGAAATGAGTGTGGGGCGTCTGACTTCGTTGAGGATGACGGCCGTCGCCGTGGCGTTCCGGCCTCGTCCGCTGGCCCGCAAGGCGCTGGGCCTGTCGGGCATGACCGCCCTGGGCCAGATGACCTTCGTTCTGGCCCTGCCTCTGCTGTCCCGCCTGTTCAGCCCGGCTGATTTCGGCTTGTTCACCATCTATCTTTCGATCGCCAATATCGGCGGCCCGATTGCGGCGCTGAAATTCGATTCCGCGATCTACAGCGCGCCATCGCGCGAAGAGGCGCGACCGATCCTCGCCCTGGCGATCTTCAGCGCAACCATCGTTTCGCTTGGCGTCGCGGCCCTGGTGACGTTTCTTGGCGGACATCTGCCGGGTGCCCTGGCCGCCGCTCCGGCGACCCTTGTCATGCTCACGCCGGCGGGGATCCTGCTGGCGGGCCTTTGGTCGGCGACTTCGGCCTGGGCCGTTCGCTGCGGCGCGATTTCAACCCTGGCCGCCGCGCGCTTTCTGCAGCCGGCCGCGATGACCGCGATACAATTGGCCGGCGGACTGCTGGGATGGTCGGCGATCGTGTTGATCCTTGCCCATCTGGCGAGCCATGCGCTTTATTCGAGCTTCATCCTGATTCGAACTCTCCGCGCCGACGAAGCCAGGCGAATATTCCTTCCAGGACTTGCGAACCTGGCGCGCGACGCGAGACGGCATCGGCTGTTTCCCTTTTATGTCATGCCGGCGAATGTGGCCTCGCAACTGGTCGCCAATGCGCCACCGGTCTTGCTCGGCGCGCTTTACGGCGCAGGCGTCGCCGGTTATTGCGGAATGGCCTATCGTCTTGTTTTCGCGCCGACCGCAGTCGTCTCCCTGTCGCTCGGCCATGTGCTCACCGCGACGATCTGCGGCGGCGCGCGCACTCGGGCGATCAGGTCGCTGAGCCGAAAGATCCTGGTCGCCAGCGCGATTTTCGTCGCCGGACCGATCCTTTTCGTCGGCTTGCTCGCGCCGCATTTTGCCGGCCTCGTTCTGGGGGAGCGCTGGGCTCTTACCGGTCAGGTGGTGTTCGCTTTCTCGATACTGGGCGCGATTCAGGCGCTGGCGATCCCGTTCAGCGAGATCACCTCGGCCTATCGTTTCCAGAAGTTGCGTTTCACCGTCGAGGCCATGACGGCCGCCATAGTGTTCGCGGCGATTTTCTGCGGCGCGGCGCTGCGGTTTGAAGCGCTGTCGACGATCTGGCTGATGACGGTGTCCGGCGCCGCGGGATCGACACTAGGATTGGCGCGCATTCTGCTCGCCTTCCATCGCAGACTTAAAAAGGACGATCACCTTTCGGAATTTCCGCGCGCCGCTCAAATCGATACGCCTTAAGCGGTAGCGCGTTGGCCATCGGGCTGAACGCGCCGCGCCGACGCGTTCACAGGAGAGAGGCGGCACATCCGCCAGGTCGATTGACGCGGATTTGAATGGGTTGGACCCTGAAATTCGTTTGGCCCACAACTTTGGCCCGCATCTTCGGTCATCCGGACGCGGTCCAAGGCGGAACAGATCAAAGCAACGGATATGATCATCGAACTCTTTGGACCGCCCTGCTCCGGCAAAACAACCTTCGCGCTCGCCTTGGCTGCTCGCCTGGACCAGCATGGCGCGCGCGTCCATTCGCGCTTGAGTTTGCGGCCCGGCGAGGACGGCGGCGCAACCGGGACGGCGGGAGCGACCGCGCGATTTGTCGCGACGGCGCGCCGCCTCGGGCGGCCGGTGAAAGAGCTCGCGCTGACAGCGTTCGGCTCGACAGGAAGATCCGAGACCTGGATCGCCGCCGACACGCTCTCTTCGGCCCATGCCGGCGGCCGCATCCTTGAACGATTGCGCATGTGGCAATATCTCGTCCGACTTGGCGCGGGCTGGTCGCAAGCGGCGCAATCCGATGACATCTGGCTTTTCGATCAGGCTTATCTTCAGGCGATCGTGTCGATCGCCGTGGCCAATCCTCATCTGACCGATCCGGATCTGGCCGCGCTGGTCCAACTCGCCCCGAAATCCGACCTCGTCGTGCTCCTCGAAACGGCGAGCGACGAAATTCAGGCGCGTCTTGTTCGGCGTCGCGCCCAGTTCGGGCCAATCGCCAACTTCCTGGAGGATCGGAGAGGCGGCGCTCGCGAACAGCTTGTGGCGACCGCGCGGCTCAGCGCCCTCCTGGGCGGAACAGGCCGGCCGATGCTGTCATTGAATTCGCGTAACGACGCCGCCCGCGAGGCGGGCGTGGATCTGGTCATGGCCGAAATCGGCAAGTCGGCGAGTGGACCCATCAATAACACGGCGGAAAAGCCATGCGGAGCTGTGTGCGCCAGCGCATGAGGGAATTGGCGCTCGCGCTCGCGCTCGCGCTCGCGCCGCCGGCTGGCGCGGCGGAGGGCGCGGCGGAGGGCGGCTCGGCGGCGATCCGACATCATTTCGCAGCCAATGGCAATTTCGATGAAACCGGGCGGTTCGCGCCCGCCGCGGCAGGCTTCGACATTGCCGATGTCGCGAGCGCCGCGCAGCTGGAAACGCTGCCCCCGGCGGTCAAGGGGCTGATGTGGGTCGGCCTTTGCGATGGCGTCGACGCGAAATTTGTCGAACGCGCGGGGGCGGCCCTCGGCAGCCGCAAGCTATTCGGCTTCTACCTGATGGACGATCCCGATCCTTCCGGTCGCTGGCGCGAGGCCTGTTCGCCGGACGCCTTGCGCGCCGAAGCGGACTGGATTCACCTCCGCCGCGCCGACGCCCTGGTTTTCGTCGGGCTGATGAATATCGGCGACGCCAAGTCGCCCGCCTTTGACCAATCCCTGCGCCCCGAACGCACGCATATCGACCTGTTCGGCGTGGCGCCCTATCCGTGCCGGAGCGAGTGGCCGGATTGCGATGACGCGATGATCGGGCGCTTTGTCGCGGCGGCGCGCCGAGCCGGAATCCCTGACAAGGCGATTGTTCCGATCTATCAAACCTTCGGCGGCGGGAACTGGCGCACGGACAGCGGCGGCCGCTACAGAATGCCGCGCCCCGACGAACTGAAGCGGATGTTTCGGATATGGACGGAACTGACGCCGGCGCCGGTCTTCGATTTCGCCTATTCCTGGGGCCTGCAGCATTCCGATGACGCGCTCGGCGGTTCGCCCGCCTTGCAGTCGGTTTTTCGCGAGCATAATCGATCGAAATAATTTCCCGTGAACAGGCGACAAAGAAAAGCCCCGTCCGCCGTCGGGACCATTGGACGCGCGGATTTTTCCGCGCGATCCGCGGACATTCCTCCACGCGTGGCGTGCGACCTCGATAAAGGCCGGGCTCAGCGCTCGCGCAACGCCTCCCGGCCCTGCCGCTCCAGCGGCGACAGCAGGTAGCTGATGATGCGGCGCGAGCCGGTCTTGATCTCGACCGTCACCGCCATGCCGGGCGTGAGCTGTTCCTCGTGGCCGTCGATGGTCATGCGCGTCTGATCGAGGGCGATGCGCGCGACATATTTGGGCGCCTCGTCTTTCGGCTCGTCGACGCCTGTCGCCATCGCCTCGTCGTTCGCGCGGCGCTGGGGGCCGGTGTTCGCGACGGCGTCGCGGGACACGCTGGTCACCAAGCCATGGATCAGGCCATAACGGGTAAAATTGAAGGTCTCGACCTTGATCGCCACTTCCTGTCCGGCATGGACGAATCCAATGTCGCGATTGGCCAGCATGGCCTCGATCTCGATCGGACTCGCCAGCGGCACGACCACCGCGAGCGGCTGCGCCGGCGTCACGACGCCGCCGATCGTGTGCGCCGCGAGTTGCTGCACGACGCCGTCGACCGGCGCGACGAGCTTTTGCAGCCCGGTCCGCCGCGCCGCTTTCACGACATCCTGCGCCAGGCCGGCGGCGCGCGCCTGCGCTTTGACGAGATCGACGTAAACCGTGCGGCGGAATTCGGCCTTGGCCTCACTGCGCGCCTCGCGCAGCGAGGCGATGGCGGCGTCGGATTCATGCAGGCGGCTTTGCTGCATGGGGACGTCCTGCTTCATGCCGACGAGATCCTGCTCTTCCTGCAGATAGACCAGCTTGCTGCCGAGCGCTTTGTCGTAAAGCGTCTTTCGCGCATCGACGCGCTGCTGCATCAGGGGGATCGTCGCCTCCAGCTTCGCGATCTGCGCCGCCACCGTTGCGCGTTCCGCTTCCTTCTGCGCCGTCTGGCGATCGATTTCGGCGAGCTTGGCCGTCTGTCCGGCGATCTGGCTCGCCAGGAACTGCCGTTGGGTCTCGACCTGGTCGGCGCTGGCGCCGGCCGGCGCGCGGAAAGCCTCCAGCGCATCGGCGCCTGCTCCCTCCCGCCAGGCCAGGGCCGCATGCAGGCGCGCGACCTCGAGTTCGGCGGCGACGAGATCATCGTTGAGATGTTTCTGCTCGGCGACAGTCATGGTCGGGTCGAGTTCGATCAGCACATCGCCGGCCTTCACCTTCTGGCCGTCGCGAACGTGAATCCCGCTGACGACGCCGGTTTCGAGCGGCTGGATCACCTTGGCGCCGCCGCTCGGCACGATCCGACCAGAGGCGGTCGCGACGATATCGACCTTGCCGAAGGTCGCCCAGGCGAAGGCAAAACAGAACACGGCGATGATTGTCGCCCCGATCGCGCGGCCAATCGGCGACGGCGGGCTTTCGGTGATTTCGAGCGCCGCCGGCAGGAAGGCGATCTCATGGGCCGCCCGGCGGGCGGCAGGCTTCGGGAAGGCAATGATTTTCGGGCTAACCAACGGCATGAGGGCCCGCCTGCATGTGGTGGAGTTGCGCGTAGCGCCCGTTGAGACTGATCAATTGCTCGTGCGCGCCTTCCTCGACGATGCGGCCGCGCTCCAGAGTGACGATGCGATCCGCCTGACGCACCGTGGACAGGCGGTGAGCGATGACGAAAACCGTTCTCCCCGCCGCGATCCTTTTCATGTTGTGCTGGATGACGCGTTCGCTTTCATAATCCAGCGCGGAGGTCGCCTCGTCGAAAATGAGGATGCGCGGATCGCTGATCAGGGCCCGAGCGATGGCGATGCGTTGGCGCTGGCCGCCAGAAAGCGAGCCGCCGCGTTCGCCGACGATGGTGTCGTACCCGTCCGGCAACTCCAGGATGAACTCATGCGCGCCGGCGAAACTTGCGGCGGCGATGACTTTTTCCATCGCCATGGCGGGGTCGGCGAGAGCGATATTGTCGCGGATCGAGCGGTTGAACAGCATATTGTCCTGGAGGACTACGCCGATCTGTCGACGCAGCCACGCCGCGTCGACCATGGCGAGGTCGACGCCATCAACCAGCACGCGCCCGTTTTCGGGAACATAAAGCCGCTGGATCAGCTTCGCCAGAGTGCTCTTGCCCGACCCGGAAGAGCCGACGATGCCGATGATTTCACCGGGCCTCGCGACCAAACTGATGTCGTCGAGCGCTTTCGCGCCATCGAGGCGATAGCGGAAACTGACATTTTCAAAGGCGACCTCGCCGCGTATGGCCGGCAGCGCGACGCGGCCTGACTGGAAGACGGGCTCCGGCGCGGTGTTGAGAATGTCGCCCAGCCGATCGATCGACAGCCGCGCCTGGTGGAACTCCTGCCACATCTGCGCAAGGCGCAGCACCGGCGCGCTGACCCTGCCCGACAGCATGTTGAAGGCGACCAGTTCGCCGACGGTGAGATCGCCGGAAATCACCAGCCTTGCGCCGAAATAGAGCGTCGCCGCGACGACCAGCTTGTTGATCGTCTGCACCGCCTGGCTGGCGTTGTTGTTGAGATCGAGCACGCGGAAGCTGGACGCGACATAGCCGGCGAGCTGCTCCTCCCAGCGCCGCTGCATCTGCGGCTCGACCGCCATGGCTTTCAGCGTCTCGACGCCCGAGACGCATTCGACAAGAAACGCGTGGTTTTCCGAGCCGCGCCGGAATTTTTCGTCGAGGCGGCGGCGAAACAGCGGCGTGGCGCCGGCGGAAAGCGCGACATAGAGAGGGAAGAACGCCAGAACCAGAAAGGTCAGCGTCGCCGAATAACAGAACATCACCGCCAGAAAGGCGAAGGTGAAGAACAGGTCCACCACCAGCGTCAAAGCCGAACTGGTCAGGAACTGGCGGATATTTTCGAGTTCGCGCACGCGCGCCAACGAATCTCCGACCCGCCGCGACTGGAAATAGGCGAGCGGCAAGGCCAGCAAATGGCGGAACAGGCGGGCGCCGAGTTCGACGTCGATGCGATTGGTCGTGTGGGTGAACAGATAGGTTCGAAGTCCGCCCAGAAGCCCCTCGGCCAGGGTCAGGATGACCAAGCCGCCGACGAGCACGTTGAGCGTGCTCATGCTGCGATGCGCCAGAACCTTGTCGATGACGACCTGGAAGAACAGCGGCGAAACCAGCGCAAAAAGCTGGAGGAAGAACGAGGCGAGGAGGACTTCGGCAAGCAGGCGCCGGTATTTGTGAATGGCGCCGAGAAACCAGGTGATATCAAAGCGACGGCTCAGATCGGCCAGCGCGGAGCGGCGGGTCATCAGAACCAGCCTTCCGTCCCAGAGGGCCTCAAAACTTTCGCGCGAAATCATTTCCGGCTGGGCCGCGCCCGCCCGCTGGATGAGCGCCTTGTCGTCGCCGGCCTTGCCGAGGATGAGGAACCCGCCGTCGCGCAGGGCGGCGATGGCGGGCAGCGGCGTGCGCGCCAGCCGGTCCCAGCGCGTCGCACAGACGCTGGCTTTCAGCCCCAGATCCTTCGCGCAGCGCAGCATGTCGACGACATCTGCTTGCGCCACGCCAAGGCGATGCCTCAACTGGGCGGCGTCGACGCCGACGCCATGGAAACCGAGCAGCAGGGTGAGGCATTCGAGGCCCGACGGGTCTGCCGCACTCCCGGCGTCGACGGCGTTCGCCTCGCGCTCCGCCGCTCCGGCCGTCGCGGCCTCGGTTTCCGGCGCGGCGCCGAGCAATCGCTTGAGGGCGGCGCCGACATGGCGCCACAAGCCCGCCAGCGCGGCAAGGCCGAACGAGAACCGCTCCGAGACGGACGGTTCCGACAGCACCACGCGGCCGCTCCATTCGGCCTCGAAATCGTCGCGCGTCAGCCATTCTGGCTTCGGCGCCCTGGCGCGGGGCCGCACCACGACGACGCCGTCTTCGGCGATTCGGCCCAGCGCCAGAAATTCGCCATTCCGCAGAACCGCGATCGCCGGCAGCGGAGCGCGCGCGAGCCGGGGCCAATCGATCGTGCGGGCCCGCGCCCTTACGCCAGACTCTGCGGGCGCGCCGCACAATCTCATTCAGTCCCAACCCGCGCGCGGTGGAAAGATTTCCGGCTTGACGGGGATTTGTATTGGCCACGCCGAGAAGGCGCAGGAAAACGGCCAGCGCAAAAGCGCCGGAATTTGGAAATTGAGCCGTTTCGTCGTCGGAGGCCATACGCTCGTTTTCGCTTCTGGTGACAGATGGGTTCTTCTCTTGGCCTGCCGCCGCCGTCGAGCGGGACCGGTCGCCTCCGCACGCGCAACTTCCCGCGCGCCGCTGACGCTTCACATCGAGAAGGCGATCCCCTCACGCGCAGATCGACCGCGCCAAAGCTCTTGGCGGCTGAGGCGAGGCGCCTGTGGCGGCAAGGCCGCCACAGGGAGGTTTTTAGTGACGCAGGACTGACAGGAGGAAAGACGACCGATCCGACTCTGTCGGGGCGCTTGCGGTCTGCAGCGCGCCGCTCGATCCGCCGCTCGTGTCGCCGGCCATATATTGGCTCAGCAACGCCAGCCGGTTCGTTCCCTGCCCCGAAGAGGTTGAAGCCGGCGGATCGGTCACCGTGATGGTTTGCGACGCGGAACTCGACGTCACGCCGTCGATCGAGTTGCTGGCCATGATCTGCAGCGTGGTGACCGGGTCACGACTGCCGGTGTAATTCGAGGTGAGCGTCAAGCCGCTGTCGACCTGCGCTTCGGTCAGCGTGATCGACTTACCGTGGAATGTGTCACCGAGGCCGTCGGAAATCGTTTCAAATCTGCGAAGTCCGGTGATGGCGACCGTCACGTCGGTCGCGGCGGACGGCGCGGAGACGCCGATCCCCAGATCGACCGTTCCACCACCGCCGTCGACGCTCAGCGACGTGTCCGCAATCGTCAGCGTCGGCGCCGCCGGAGGCGTGGCGATATTGACGGTAAAGCTGTCGGAAGCGGCGGCCGAACTCGGGCCGCCCGCCGCGGCCTGCGTCGCGGTGATCGCGTGGCTGCCATTGCTCAGCGCCGACGACGGCGCAAAAGTCCAGGCGCTGTTGGCGACCGTCGCCGTGCCGGCGACCGTTCCATCGATCGACACCGTGACCGTGTCCCCGGTGACCCCGCCGCCGGAAATTTTTGGCGTCGCGGTCGTCGTGTCAGTGCTGCTGGCGTCCGGGCTGGTGATCGTCGGCGCCGCCGGAGGCGTGGCGATATTGACGGTAAAGCTGTCGGAGGCGGCGGCCGAACTCGGGCCGCCCGCCGCGGCCTGCGTCGCGGTGATCGCGTGGCTGCCATTGCTCAGCGCCGACGACGGCGCAAAAGTCCAGGCGCTGTTGGCGACCGTCGCCGTGCCGGCGACCGTTCCATCGATCGACACCGTGACCGTGTCGCCGGTGACCCCGCCGCCGGAGATTTTTGGCGTCGCGGTCGTCGTGTCAGTGCTGCTGGCGGCCGGGCTGGTGATCGTCGGCGCCGCCGGAGGCGTGGCGATATTGACGGTAAAGCTGTCGGAAGCGGCGGCCGAACTCGGGCCGCCCGCCGCGGCCTGCGTCGCGGTGATCGCGTGGCTGCCATTGCTCAGCGCCGACGACGGCGCAAAAGTCCAGGCGCTGTTGGCGACCGTCGCCGTGCCGGCGACCGTTCCATCGATCGACACCGTGACCGTGTCCCCGGTGACCCCGCCGCCGGAAATTTTTGGCGTCGCGGTCGTCGTGTCAGTGCTGCTGGCGTCCGGGCTGGTGATCGTCGGCGCCGCCGGAGGCGTGGCGATATTGACGGTAAAGCTGTCGGAGGCGGCGGCCGAACTCGGGCCGCCCGCCGCGGCCTGCGTCGCGGTGATCGCGTGGCTGCCATTGCTCAGCGCCGACGACGGCGCAAAAGTCCAGGCGCTGTTGGCGACCGTCGCCGTGCCGGCGACCGTTCCATCGATCGACACCGTGACCGTGTCGCCGGTGACCCCGCCGCCGGAGATTTTTGGCGTCGCGGTCGTCGTGTCAGTGCTGCTGGCGGCCGGGCTGGTGATCGTCGGCGCCGCCGGAGGCGTGGCGATATTGACGGTAAAGCTGTCGGAAGCGGCGGCCGAACTCGGGCCGCCCGCCGCGGCCTGCGTCGCGGTGATCGCGTGGCTGCCATTGCTCAGCGCCGACGACGGCGCAAAAGTCCAGGCGCTGTTGGCGACCGTCGCCGTGCCGGCGACCGTTCCATCGATCGACACCGTGACCGTGTCCCCGGTGACCCCGCCGCCGGAAATTTTTGGCGTCGCGGTCGTCGTGTCAGTGCTGCTGGCGGCCGGGCTGGTGATCGTCGGCGCCGCCGGAGGCGTGGCGATATTGACGGTAAAGCTGTCGGAGGCGGCGGCCGAACTCGGGCCGCCCGCCGCGGCCTGCGTCGCGGTGATCGCGTGGCTGCCATTGCTCAGCGCCGACGACGGCGCAAAAGTCCAGGCGCTGTTGGCGACCGTCGCCGTGCCGGCGACCGTTCCATCGATCGACACCGTGACCGTGTCGCCGGTGACCCCGCCGCCGGAGATTTTTGGCGTCGCGGTCGTCGTGTCAGTGCTGCTGGCGGCCGGGCTGGTGATCGTCGGCGCCGCCGGAGGCGTGGCGATATTGACGGTAAAGCTGTCGGAAGCGGCGGCCGAACTCGGGCCGCCCGCCGCGGCCTGCGTCGCGGTGATCGCGTGGCTGCCATTGCTCAGCGCCGACGACGGCGCAAAAGTCCAGGCGCTGTTGGCGACCGTCGCCGTGCCGGCGACCGTTCCATCGATCGACACCGTGACCGTGTCCCCGGTGACCCCGCCGCCGGAAATTTTTGGCGTCGCGGTCGTCGTGTCAGTGCTGCTGGCGGCCGGGCTGGTGATCGTCGGCGCCGCCGGAGGCGTGGCCGTGGTTCCGCCAGCATTATGCGCGGCGAAAACCGCCTGCAAAGCGGGATCTTCGCTGAGCGCCGTATCGCTGTTCTGCGAACCCCAGCTGTAGGTATAGTCGAAAGCGGGCGTTGGCACGACCGACGCCCAGGTCGCCAGAATTTGCTCCTCCTGCGCCGCCGTCGGCAGGATATAGGTCGAATAGCCGCCGCCGCCGAAGGCCTGATAGGTGGGCACGATGTCGGCGAGCGGAATGCCGACCTTTTCCGCCTCGGCGACAGCCAGCGGGATGATGTTGTAATCGAGATTGTTCGGGACGTTGGTCTGCACCGGATAGGGATCGAGGCCGAACAGATCGATGTCGGTGTTGGCCGGCGTGTAATAATAGCTCGGAGTGGTGTTGCTGCTGAGATTCTGCTCGACCATGAAGGTTTTGGCGCCGGGCAGATTGGCGTGGATGTAATCGGCCTCGGCTTTCAGATTGGCCGCGGTGGTCGCGCTCGCGTCCGGTTCGTCGGCGAGGTAGAAACCATAAAGATTGGGGTTGCCCTTGCAGGCGTCGACCAGCGCCGTGAACGCGGCGGTCACGCCGTCGGTCATGCCGACATAGACAAGCCCTTTGACGCCGGCCGGCAAATAATTGAGCATGTCCGCGGAGCCGACGTCGGCCAGGTTGAACCCATCCGCGGCCGGCGTATAGACGCCGTTCACGAAATTGCCGTTCGCCGTGTAATGCAACGACGTGTTTGGACCGAGTGTCGTAGCCATTTGCCCTCTCGAATTGCTCGAAATCTTTCGCCGCCCCGTGATCAACTTATCGTGATGTATGACGTAAATGTGGCAAATGGCCAAAAAAACAAAGAGGTACACTCACGTTCAAGGTTGTATGGTCTGAAATCACCGCAAAAAAAGATCATCGCCACCTCACGTATCCCCTCATTTTAAATGACCCCGAAAGCGTCGGAGAAAGCAGAGCTTTGGCGTAGGAGATCCTGGTATCGCTCGATGAGGGGCCGGAGTCTCTTCTCCGGCATGTTGGGGATCAGGTCATAGAGCAGGCAGCCTTGTCGGAAAAGGGAATGGACGCGGCGCTTGACGGTGCTGGTTCTCAGTTGCCGGTCCATTCCGAGGCTTTCGCCGGCGGCGCCCAAGAGCGTCAGCAGCAGGATGGCGAAGGCGTTGAGGAGCAAGAGGCGGTCGCGGCGTTGCGGATCGTCGATCCTCAGCGCGTTCATGCCCATTCCAAAGCGCAAATCCTTGCTGTCTCGAAAGCTGGGCTCGATGGTCCAGCGTTTGGAATAAAGCTTGATGATCTGCGGCGCGGAGAGCGCGCCGCCGCTGGCGGCCAGATGCCAGGCCTCCTTCATGCCCGCGGCCTTCACGCATACGACCGCCCCAACCCTTTGGCGGGCGGCGGACACTTCGGCGTCGCGCAGTTTTCGCGCTCGCCCGCCCTTGCCGACCCAATCGGCGGCCAACCGGGTTTCGCCATCGGCTGCGCTGACGTGGATGTTGCCGCGAAAGCGGATGACATATTGAAAGCCAAGGCTGCCCAGGAATTCGAATAGTTTGATATCGCCAAAGCCGCGATCGGCCAGAATTGTCGCCGTCACGCCCTCGGGCAGCAGCGCCTTCAGCCGGGACAGGCACAAATCCTCGAAATCGTTGCGCTGGTCCTTCAATTCGTCCTTGTCGACGGTCAGCCAAAGCAGCGGCGTGGCTCTTCCGTGGCGCGTGACGAGATGCAGCGCGAGCGTGGACTGATTGTCGGGATCGAAATCCGTCCAGTCCATCGCCACGACGATGTCGCGCCGCGCTCCAACGACTTCGGGAACCCACGACCCGAACAACTCCCAAGGAGCCACGCCCGCGTTGCTCAGCAGCCGGTCGACCTGCTTGATCGCCGACTTCGCGATCAGTCCGCGCGCCGTCGCCAACGCCTGTCCGATCAGGCTAACCGCGAGAGCCGCCCCCGTCATCACTCCAAGCGTCCCATTCGCCAAAGACAGAATGCGTTTGGCGTGCAGGTCGTCAACAAAGACGCGGCTCACAAATTCATGAACAAAATCAAATCGCTCCTTCGGCGCGCGCATCGCTCTCCCCAACCGGCAGATTCTCCGTCACGCCGCTCGGAAGAATCCCAAATTCGGGCTTTTTAGAGTCACGCAAAAATGAGGGGATTCATGAGCATCGCCACTGCGAGTGATCTGTTGATAAAGCGCAACCAGACTTGTCTAGAGCATTCCCCGGCTAACATGATCCATAGCCATCATGTCGGAAATAATTTGAGCATTCTGGTGGGCTGAACTCGTCGAGGATGGCGCCGATGCGGTCCCATAGTTTATCGACGGTTCTTTCCTTGGCTTTTCGCAGCAGGGCCTTGAGCTTGGCGAACATCATCGTAAGCGTACACCCGGCGCCATTCTGGCGGCGCAGGGCGCGTGTTTGGTAATGGTTAGACATGGATAGCAACATCTATGTCTAGGCCTATGCGCAGAACCAACACGAACCAGTTCATAGAGGTCCGAGCCGAACGGCTCGATGGAGCGCCGGTTGGCGAACGCCGGCGCTGGTCCGACGACTTCAAGGATCGAGCGATCGCCGCGTCGCTGGAGCCGGGCACGAACATTTCGGCGCTGGCGCGTTCGCTGGATATCACGCCGTCGCAACTTTTCGCTTGGCGTCGCGCTGCTGGTCTCCGGGCGGAGAAGATCGAGCGCCAGGCGCCGGCGGAGCCGCGTGCGGCCAAGATGCGGCGCGTGGAGATCGAGATCGGCGGCGCAGTGGTGCGGGTAAGCGCGGATATTCCGGAAGCCGACCTTCGCCGTCTGCTGCGCGCGGTGCGCGAGGCATGATCCCGCAAGGCGTACGGGTGCTGTTGCGGGCGGCTGCGGTTGATTTTCGCAAAGGCCCAGAAGGACTTGTTTCTCTGGTTCGGGACGCCGGGGCCGATCCATTCGACGGCTCTCTTTATGTTTTCCGGGCGAAACGAGCCGATAGAATAAAAATTGTCTGGTGGGACGGGTCGGGTCTTTGTCTTTTCGCGAAGCGTCTCGAACGCTCGCATTTCTGCTGGCCGTCGGCGGGAAGCCACGAGATTCGTCTGAGTTACGCGCAAGTCATGACGCTGGTCGAAGGGCTGGATTGGAAGCGGGTTCGCGCGGTGGACGTGC
Organism: uncultured Pseudomonadota bacterium; assembly: GCA_963703385.1. Taxonomy (GTDB): domain Bacteria; phylum Pseudomonadota; class Alphaproteobacteria; order Rhizobiales; family Beijerinckiaceae; genus Rhodoblastus. The sequence goes on along the minus strand of OY969816.1, from coordinate 248,629 downwards.
GGGCGCCGCAGAGCGCCGGCTGATATGAAAAAGTTGCGCTAGAATCCATTGAACGCCTAGAAAACATTGGGATTTTTGCGGAAAAAACAGTATCATACAAACCATGATCGAGCGCTTCGGCAAACTTCCTGACGATGTTGATCAACTGAAGGCGCTGGCGCTTGGCGCAATGGCTCGCGCCGATCGTTCAGAGGCTCAAGCAAGCGCCAACGAGAAGGACGCGGAGGTTTTCCGCTCCCAAACGTTGAGCCTGACGGCGAAGGTCGAGGACCTCACGCAAACGAACGCGGCGGCGAAAGCCGAGATCGATCGGCTGACTTCGATCATCAAGACGCTTCGCCGCGATCGCTTCGGCAAACGGTCCGAAAAACTCGGCGCCGACGAAGCCGAGCAACAGAGCTTCGTGTTCGAGGAAATCGAAACCGGACTCGCGGCGATCGCCACGCGGCTGGCCGCGAAGGCGGAGCCCAAGCCGCGCAAGGCGTCTACCGACAAGCCGCGGTTTCCCTCGCATCTGGAGCGGGTCGAGGTGATCCTGGAGCCTGAGGTTCCGCCGGAGTTCGAGGGCAAGGAGCGGGTCAGGATCGGCCAGGAGGAAAGCGTCAGGCTCGACGTCGTGCGGGCGCGCTTCCGGCTGATCGTGACGATCCGGCCAAAATACGCCTACAAGGAGCCCGCCGCGATCTTGCAAGCCCCGGCGCCCGAACATATCGTCGAAGCCGGCCTGCCGACGGAAGCGCTGCTCGCGCAAGTCGCGGTGTCCAAATACGCCGACGGCCTGCCGCTTTACCGCCAGGAGGCGATCTACGGGCGCGACGGCGTCGAACTCAGTCGTTCGCTGATGGCGCAATGGATGGGCTCGGTCGGTTTCCATTTCGAGCCGCTGGCGGCCCACGTGCTCGTGCGTATCCGCGAGGGCGAGCGAATTTTCGCCGACGAAACGACGCTGCCGACGTTGAACCCGGGCGCCGGAAAGACCAAGACGGCGTGGTTGTGGGCCTATGCGCGGGATGATCGGCCGTTCGGCGGCGCGGGGCCGCCGATGGTGGCCTATCGTTATGAAGACAGTCGATCCGGCGACTGCGCGGTGCGTCACCTGGGCGATTATCGCGGCATCCTGCAATGCGACGGTTACGCGGGATATCGAAAGCTTGCGGGCGCTCCGCATGCCAACGGCCTGCGTTTGGCCGGATGTTGGGCACACCTGCGCCGCCGGTTCTTCGACCTGCATGCCAACGGCGAATCCATTGTCGCGACGGCGACCGTCGAACAGATGAAGCAATTGTGGGCGGTCGAGGACGAGGTGCGCGGTCAGCCTCCGCACGCGCGCCTGGCGGCGCGGAGGGCGACGTCGGCCGATATCGTGCAGGTGTTGTTCGATCTCTGGGAGCGCGAACTGCCGCGCATCTCCGGCAAATCGAAATTGGCGGAAGCGATCCGCTATGCCCGATCTCAGCGAACGGTCCTCGGGCGTTTCCTTGAGGATGGCCGCGTCGAAATCGACTCCAACATAGTCGAGCGGGCCATCAGGCCCCAGGCAATTACGAGAAAAAACTCACTTTTCGCCGGTTCCGCCGGCGGAGGGCGGACATGGGCGTCCGTCGCCACCATGCTTCAGACCTGCAAGATGAACGGCGTCGACCCTAACGCCTGGGCGAAACAGACCCTGGAGCGGATCGCCAACCGATGGCCCAACAAGGACATCGAGGCACTGATGCCGTGGAATTTCAAGCCCGACGAGTGAACGGCGCCGGATGGACGCTTACACATCATCTCGATGGGATTGAGATCAGGCGAATATGGCGGCAGATACAGCAGCCTGGCGCCCGTGCTTTCGATGATCGTGCGCACGCCTGCAACCTTGTGAGCCGGCAGGTTGTCCATGACGACAATGTCGCCTTCGGTCAGGGTTGGCGCGAGGTTCTGCTCAAGCCAGGCTTGGAAGATCACGCCGTTCATCGGCCGATCGACAACCAAGGGTGCGGTGATGGCGTCATTGCGCAACCCGGCCACGAAGGTCGTTGTTTTCCAGTGCCCATGCGGCGCGTAATCGACCAGACGCTTGCCCTTTTGGCAGCGTCCACGCGTGCGCGTCATCTGGGTGTTTGTGCCGGTTTCATCGACGAAAACCAGTTTGTCCGGATCAAGCGCCAGTTGCGCCTCTTTCCATTCTTCGCGCGCCTTGGCCACGTCTTCCCGGTGCTGCTCGCTGGCGTGCAGCGTTTTTTTTATAGCTGAGTTTGTGGCGCTGAAAAAACCGCGCGATCGAGCTGTCTGTGGTTTTGCAATGAAGCTCTTCCAGAAGACGAGACTTAATCTCGGCTAGCGTGAGGTCGGGTTGGCGGGAGACCAAAGCCAACAACCATTCCGCATGGGCGTCCAGCGGTGATGGCCTCGCTTTCTTGCCGGGCTTTTCAGCAAAGCTGCCCGTCTCTTTAAAGCGCCTGAACCACTTTATCGCCGACGATTTAGAAACCAACAATTGCCGCGCCGCAGCCCGCCGCGACACCCCTCCTTCAACCAACGCAATCACACGCTTACGCAGATCGAAGGAATGGCCTCGCGACATCTTGCGCCCCCAAATCAGAGAGAAGCGCAGATTTGCTCATTCCTGAGCATAAGGGAATCCCACCTCGTCAAAAATGCGAGTCAGAACATGCGGGGAATGCTCTAAGCTTTATCTTGACGGGAATGACTTTCGCAGTGCGGTATGATTGGCTATGAATGGCTTCGTCACAGCTTGGCCGTCGGCGCCCGTTTCGGCGCCGCTGCGAGCGCCGAAACGGGCGCCGATGGCTTTGGCGCAATCCTCCGGACCGGCCGCGGACAGGCCTTGGCGCCCGGCGTTTCGATTTGGTGGTCCTGGCAGAGTTCAAAGCCGCGCTGACGACGCGGAATCATCATTCATCGCGACGTGCTTTTCGGCGACGAGCAACCAATTTCGTTCACAAAATCCGCCAGACCGCGCGTTTGATCGTGTCTGTCACTTCGGCCAGTGGGGTCGTCGCGTCGATATCGATGATTTTCGCGCCCGCAAAGCGCAGGCGCTTCACGTTTTCGACGCGTTGCTCGATGAGCGGCCGACTCATTTCCGGTTCGCGGCGCGCGACGGTCTCCGGGCCGACGTGCAGCTTGAGGACGAGATCGGGCGGGTTTTTCCGCGCGCGTTCATAGATCGCGCCTTCGAAACGCCGCAGCCAACCGGGCGGGCGCGGCAACCGATGCAGCAGAGGTCCTTCGTTGAAGCCTTCGATCTCGTTCTGCGGATATCGGTCGGTGACGACGACGAATCCACGCCGCAGCGCACGCTGGATCACGGTCAGCTTGTGGTTTTTGTCAAGCGCCACGGCGACGGCCCATAAAGCGAACAGAGCAGAATAGACCAGGCCAGGCGGCTCATCGGATATGCGGCCGTGCGATGCGCCTTTCGGCCTGGTCTTGACAACGCGTGCGAAGGCCTCGGCCAGAATCTTGATCGGCGCGAGCAGCAGCGACGGCGCCCCGTCGCCGGTGCCGAAATAGATTTTGATGACGTCGATTTCTGCGCCGAGCCAATCGCGCACATTGTTCGTCGCCGTACTTTTGCCGGAGCCGTCGACTCCCACGAAGGCGATGACCGCGCCGCCGCCGGGCGCCTGCCGTCCCCACAGGCGCGGCGTCTGGAGATAACGGCGGTTGAAGGCGCCGAACAGAAACGTCATCGTGCGCCCGGCGCGACGCAAGGGCGCTTCGAAACCGCCGCACAGCCGATAGGGCGACAGGGCGCGCGCGACCTTTCGGCGCAGGCCGGCGGACGGCGCCAATGGGTCGCCTTCGACGATCGCGCGGGCTATTTCTTGCGCCAGGTCGTCGTCGAAGATTTCGGCGGCGGAGCGGCGCACCGCCTCCTCGTCCAAGGGCGCAAGCCGAGCGAAGTCCTGGCGGAATTTTTTCTTGATGGCGACCCGCCGCCGCATGTGAACCGGGTCGAGCAAACTCCGTTCGATTTGAGCGCGAACGAACAGCAATAGCGCCGCATCCCCGTCGCAGAGCGTATGAAAGCCGCTGTCCGGCAATTCCCGACTGCGCGCGAGAAAGCCCGCCTCGCAAGGCAGGCGGTAATTCTTGAACAACGGCGGACCGAGGATGAGCCGGAAATGCGCATGGACATGCATGAGCGCGCCAGTCAATGGGTCGAACCCCAGGAAGCTCGCGATCGCCGCGTCGGCGCGGCCGGGCGCGTCCGGCGCCAGCTTGAAGCCGCAATCAGTCAGAATTCTTACCGCCTTGTGGCGGTCGGCGCGGGCGATCAGCAAATCCAGATCGGCGCGCCCCGCAAAGGCGTCAGGCAGGCGACGGGGGCTTTTCCAGCCGCACCAGGCGACGCCGTCGCGGGCAAAGGCTTCGAACAGCCGAACATAGGGCGCCGGCGCCATGCCGACGCCGCCTGGCGTGATGATGGGCCGATTCATGGAGTTCTCCCTTCGACGGCGACATTTGTCTCCGCGGAGCCTGGCGCGCCGTTCTCTATGGCTGCTTTCTTCGACTCCTTCGCCGTCTCGCTTTTCGCTTGCGAGGTCAGCTTCAAGCCCAATTCGTTCCCCAAGTCATTCCCCAAGTCATTCCCCAAGTCCTTCTTCAATCGAATCTTGTCCGCGATTTCGCGTTTGCGTAAAGGGGAGTAGCCCATTGCGGACGAGTTCCCGTTCGTGAGAACGATGACCGGTTGTCCGTGCGGAGCGGCGGTCGTCCAGGGCTCGGCAATGCGCGTCACTTCCGCCAACGCGGCGGCGACTTCCTGATAAGTTGTTGATTCCTTGGCAACATCAAGGATAATGGAATCCACCATTCCCGCCAGAATCCGGGCGGCGGGCGATTTGGCGGCCGGCGGGATCGCAAGCACGATCCACTCGTGATTTTCCCGTAATTCCTCAAGCCTGCGCGCCAGCGCCCCGGAGGCGGCTTCAGTCAGCAAAAGCGCGCGGTCGCCGGCCAGGGACATCAGATCGACCCGCGCGAACTCGGACGACCCCAGAATCGTGTCGGAATAGCGATGCGCAACGGCGGCGTCGCCAATGACGAGGAGCAAGACGTCCTTCATCTTGGCGGCGGATCGCGCGAGATCGAGGGCGAAATCCGAGGGCCCGAACGCCCCCGCTTCGGTGACCATGACCAAATTTCTGGCGGAACGCCCGGCGTTGATGAAAAGATCGACAACCAGCTCCTCCAGGGCGGAGTCATAGCCGGACGAGCGCATGGGCCGCGCCCAGGGCAGCCGGCTTCGCGCCATTCTCCGCGGGAGCGCGCCGGCGACCGGAACCGAGAAGGCGTGGCGGACATCGTCCAGATTGTGGATGCGCCGATCCAACCACCCCAGCAGCGCCGCCAAGGCCACGCCGAACAAGGTCGACGCCAGCAATGCGGGAATGACCACCAGGATCGGGCGGAGGGAGCTGGGGCGGTCGGGCGTCTGCGCCAGCGCATAAATGCGGACGGGCGGCGCCAGCAGCCGCGCCTGGCCATTGCTTTCCTCCTGACCGCGGGCGAGCGACAGCGCGGCGGCCTGTTCGTTCAGCTCGTGGTTCAAAGCAGCGGTCGCGCCGGGGTCGGCGCCCTTCGCCCGCGCTTTCCGAACCTCGTCCTCAAGGCCCGCCACGCGGCGCGATTGCCGCGCGATGGCCTGCTGCGCCGCCACGTCCTCAGGATCGGCTCCGGCATCGACATAAAGCTGGGCGATTTCATTGACGACGGCGGCGGCGACTTTCGGCGATCTGGCGGTGAAATCAATGGCGATCAGATGCGAGTGCAAGAGTTGCATCGCGACGAGATGACGGCTGATGTCGCTTTCGCGGGCGTAACGGCCGCGCAATTCAGGATTCTTCTCCATGGCCGCCAGCACCCGCGTGAGATGCGCCTGAGAAGTCAAACTCGCGATATGCGTATCCATGGCGCCTTCGTCGAGCCGACGCGGGTCGTTGGGGTCGCTCTCATTGACCAGCAAAATCGCCTGCGCCGTGTAATGCCGCATCACGAAATGCGACAGCAGGCCCGCCGACATCGCCCCCATCAAGGCGCAGGCGAAGACCAGCCGCAATCGCGCGCGGATATGGCCGAGGGTGCGCAGGATGTCGCGTAACTGCGGATCCTGCGCGCCGGAAACCGGGGGTTCGCCGGCGAACGGCGCGGCAGGCCGCGGCAACGGCGTCAGCGTCCATTTTATCTGTCCGTTCATGGATCGATCCATCGAGAGGGCGAGACGGCAATCGGGCGGCGAGGCAAGACCGCCCCGGCCGCCCGAGAGCGCGGCGGAAAAATCGATTTTGCGGGCGCCAGGGCGTTCCCGACCCTTTGCAAGGAGACGCGGCGGCGCTCCCCCGCGCACAGAGCGCTGCAGAGAAGCAACCAGATGAAAGGATGCCGGAAGACGACATGGAAGGCGCCGAAAAGCCCAATGACGATCAGCGCCGCGGCCAGTCCGTCCCGACCGGCGCGGAACGCCCGCGCCAGCGCAAGGCCGCAAAGCGAGCCGGCGGCGGCGACCGCGATGATCCCGCCCTGGACGAGAAATTCGAGGATCGTGTCATGCGTTTCGAAATTCGGCGCGCGCCCGGGCGTCGGGTTTTGGGTATTCTTCGGTTGAGCGCCGCCGCGGCGTCCGCTGAGGATGATCTGCGGGATCGGCAAATGAGGACCGGGGCCGAGACCAATCATCCAGGAGTTCGCGGCGCGGTCCAGCGCCTCGCCCCAAAGGACGAAGCGGAGCGCCGTTTCCTCGTCGCCGTTTCGATCCTTTCGCGCTACCCCGCCTGCGGCGCTGGCGAGATCGAGGTGGCTGGAAGCGCTCAGTCCCATGCCGATAACGCCGATATAGACAGACAAAGCCATCGCCGCCGCGCTGACAGCGACCGCTGGAACGCGCCGCCTTTCCAGCCGCCAGATCAGCCGAACGAACTTCGCCGCGAGGAAAACGCAAATCCCCAGCATGGCGGCCAACAGGTAAGCGTTGCTTTTCGCCATGGTCCCCGCGCCCAGGAACAGCGCCATGGCGAAGATCGCCGTCGTTCGTTTCAGCGCCCCGGATTTACTGTCCGCCAGATGCAGCGCGGTGAATCCCAAAAGCAGGCAGACCAAGGCGAGTTGGTTGGGATTGTCGGTCCATGCGCGCCAACGGTCCCAATACCAGGGGTCGATATTTGGAATGTCGAACATTCCCATGGATTCCGCGATCTGGACGATCATGAGCAGGGAGCCGACGACAACGATGATCCATTGAACCCGCCTCAGCCTGTGAGCGACGTCGACGTCGAGGGCGAGAACGAAGGTGATCCCCGCCAGAAGCGCATAAGCAAGGGCGTCATGAAGGACGAGACCCAGATCCAGCATTTCTCCGCTGAGGATGCTGAAACTCAGGCCGAGGCTCAACCCGAAGGCGATCGTCATCCAGAAAATGGCGATTTCGAAGGCGAATTTCGGCGGCAGCTTGCGTGGACGACGCCATTCGAGAAAACCGCAAGCGACAATCCAGACCGCCAAGAGCATGACGCCCGGATCGAGTCCGCCGACCGCGTAGCGCAACTGCGTCTCGAGGGACGCCAGCACACCGAGGGCCAACAGGACATCCAGACGGGCATATGTGCGAGGAGACGCCATTTTCCTTTTCTCTGTCGCGCCGCTGCGGCGACGCACGAAAAGTGTGCAGATCGGGGCGTCGTCTCACCTGGACCGCAGGGACGCCGCCTCTGGCTGATCGAATTGCTTTTGGTCGAGGACGGCGCCACGGCGTCCCCGATTCAAGATTTGTTCATAGAGCTCGGCATGCCGCGCCACAACATTGTCGAGACTGAAGACGCCCCGGATGAGGTCGGGCCCCCGGCTGCCCATCTCCCTCGCGCGATCGCGGTCGCGAATCAGACCCTCGATCGCGCCCGCCAGCGCGCCAGGATCGCGCAACGGCGTCAGACGCCCGTTCCAGCCGTCGCGGATGACTTCGCGACATCCGGCAATATCGGTGGCGACGATTGGCAAGCCGCTGAGCGCCGCCTCCATCAGCGCGCGCGGCACGCCTTCGGCATATTCGGAGGGAAAGGCGAAAAGATCCGCCATCGCCAACAGGTCGGGAACGTCCGTTCGCGCGCCGGTCGCGATCACATAGCCGGCGTGACGCTCAATTTCCGCCGCGCTCACCGCGAACGGCCCCTCGCCCTCGATGGGCCCGACGAGCAGAAATTTGACGGCGGGGAGCGCCTCATGAACCATCTGGGCGGCCTTCAGCAACGCCGGTATGCCTTTCTGACGCGTGATCCGGGTCACGGTCACGACAACCGGGGCGTCGCCCAGACCAAGCTCTCGCCGCAATTCCTCGGCCGGGGCGCGACGAGCTTGCGCCGCCTCGAAACCCGCAACATCGATGCCGGCGCCGGGAATGACCACCGCCCGGCTCTGTCCGGTCAGGACATGGCGGGTGAAAAAGGAACAGTCGCCGTTATGCTCGAAAACATGCGTGTCAGTCGACCTGGCGGCCAGCCGCTGCAGGTGCGGATACAGGGCCCGCAGGGCGAAAGCGAGCGGCGAACGCGAAGAATAGATCCATCCTCGTCCGTTGATCGTGCGGACAAGCCGGGTGCGGGGATGGGCCGCCGCAGCGAGCGCCACGAGCAGCGTCAGCTTGGTGTCGAAGCAATGAGCCACGTCCGCATCGACGCGCTCGAACAGGCTCTTGAGCTCCCGCACGCTCGAGAGATCCCTTGCCGGCGTGAAGAAGCGGCCGAAGGCAATAGGCTCGAATGCGATGCCCGCCCGGATGAATGGCTCCGATGGCCCGCTCGCCGCCGCGGTGACGCGATAACCCCGCGCTTTGAGCGCGCAAAAAAACGGCAGCCGCAGATGGTGGTCTTCGCCGCCGATGAATAGAAGGTGTCCAGCCATGATTTTCCCTCGGCGAAACGTTGCGCGGGCGCATCCGGCCACCTTGGAAAGGGTCGCCCCATCGCGGACGCCAGTCAAATCAGCCCCTCGGCTCCATACCCGCGTAATTAGACCAAGGCTTCATTCAGCTCTTGACTGAACGGATGCGTTGCTAAGCCGAAAGCGGTAGCGCCGCTCATCCGAATGGGCTGGCTGCATGGGCCGGCTGCGCCAACCGCTCGACAGCACACGGACGCGCCCACTGCCATTGTCCGTCCTCAGCCAGCCATCCGGTCTAAAACGGCGTCTCGCCGAACCTTGGCGATGACGCGCGACGGCGCCCGCAGCTCGACAAAACCCAAGTCCGCAACGCCACGGTCAGGCCCGGACGAAGGTGTTCGCGAGATGGAGACCCCAGCCGCATCCAGTGACTTTATCCAAGACCTGGATGACGAATTTGGCTCGTCCTTGTGCGAAAATTCCGCAATTTTTCGCGGCCAAGCGAACCGTCAGGCCACGCTGCCGAAGCCTGGGTCCGAGGCCACGAACGGCGCCTTCAGCCCCGCCAATTTGCACCCCTGGGCGACAGGCCCGCCGGGGAAGAGCTGATAGAGTTGTTTCAGGCCGCCGACGATGTGGAATTTTTCGTCGAGCGCGTCATGCAGTTCGCGCAGATTGACGACCCCTTCGGGATGGCGCGCGAAAAAATGCTGCAACGCGCGGATCACTTCCCAATGTTCGACCGTGAGCGTCAATTTTTCGTCGGCGGCGGCCGCTTCCGCCGCCTGCGGCGTCCAAGTGAGCGGCGCATCGGGAAAGTTGGGATCCTTGACGCCTTCTCGGGTGAGCGCGTTGATGTCGAAGGATTCTTGGACCATGTTTCCCTCCTGGATCGAGACTTTCAACCTGGCCTGGGACGCGACTTGCTCAGGGAGGCAGCTCCAAAAGCTGGCCCACGCCTGGCCTATTGTCAACCTGGCTTCCCGGCCCGATGGGCGCGGTTGCAATGAGGTGACAGGCAAGTCGGCACGGTCACGCGTCGCGGAAACGAAGCGCATGCCGACTGTGTCAATTGGGTCGACTTGAGACGATCGTTGTAAATCCCGAGGATGGGCGATACAAGCCGGCAGCGGCCATGAATCTCATTTGCGCGTAGGAGTTTACGTTTTGCGTTCTGCCGACACAGGGGCGACATCAGTTTGACACAAGCGCCGCCTATTATGCGTTCAATTCCAAGGCGAGCTCGGATGTAAAGCCGCCAAGGATGGGGCCCCGCACGGTGAAAACCGACGCGGGGTTTTTCGTTTCTTCGTGGTGCGTTGATGGCGGCGCAACGAATCCAAGTTCAGCCGCGAAGGCTCAAGCCGCCCGGGAGCGCCCGCCACGGATGAACAGGCGGACGTTCATTTTTTCAGGACCATGTTCAGGCGCGGCCCGATGTCGTCTTCAAGTCGAAATTCTCTTGGAATATCCGGACCGCGTCGGCCGCCTCCCTCGCATAAAGTTTGAAACCGTCGGGGCCGGCTCGCACCATTTGCCATGTCCAGCCCTTCGGGCCGGAATATGGCCCGATCTCGACATGATCGATGTGATTAAGACCAAATTGACCTTGAAGGACTAACAGGCAAATCGCCTCTAATTCGGGCTTTGTCCGCTGCTGACGTTGCACCATGACGCTTCTCTCCCACACTCCCACGCGAGGGCTGCGTCAACTTCGCATCATGACGCCTGTGGAAGCCCCAGTCATAATTATAGGCTGTCGTTTTTGACCGACGCTCGGTCCGCGCGGAGCGATCTCGGAGAGGTATTCTCATTTGATGGCGCGGGTATGACGCGCGAGCGTCGATTTGATCGATTTTCAGACGCCGGCGTTCCGAACACGCCCCCCCTTTTAACTCGCCCTTCGCGCCCCGCCGCTGAAGTCATCGGGCGCTTGAGGCCGGAATCGCTGATCAAGGTGGAAGCCGGCGCGATTGAGTTCCTCCGGCGGACAGGACGCCGCCAGCGCCGCGCGCACAGTGTCAAAATTGTCGCCAAAGGCCTGACGGATATAGGAGAGCGTCGAGCGCCCTGACGCCGGCTCGCCATGATCGTCGGCGCGGATTTGCCGGATCTCCGTCGCCATGATCCGAACGCGCCGCCCAAGCAACAGGACAGTCTCTCGCCGGGCTTCAAGCCGTTCCCGCTCCTTGGCCTCGTCGCGCTCCTCGGGCCTCGTCGCGCTCCACGACCAGCCCGAGGCGCCGCGCCCTGGCCTGAGCGCTAAGAGCCAGCGGCCGCGCGCCCGAGCGCCAGCGCCGTGGCGGCGGGATCGCCGGGGCCTTCGGCGACGACCGACGCCCAAAGGGTCAGCGCCGGGGCTCGACTGGCGCGGATGACGTCGACGTCGGTGATTTCGACGGTCTCGCGCCTTCGACGATCGCTCATTCGACAGCGGAGGAATGAACATAAGACGACAATGGAGAATGGTGGCTTCAAGAAAACAGAACCGCGCGGGCGCGTCACCCGCCCGAATTTGTCGCCCTGTTGATCGCCCCGGTCGCGACCCGGCGTGGGGATCTTCGCCTAAGTCTTTGTTTTTTTGGCAGGAGTGGCAGGGCTCGAACCTGCGACACCCGGTTTTGGAGGTGAGGCGGGCGCAAGGTCGTGTGAAAAAATGCATTGACGCCATCGTCGTCGCCACAATTGGCTGGCCCACTACCCAAACTTGGAATTCGTTCGGCCTGCGCGTCGACGGGCCGCACGCCGTATTGCATTTTGCAGCGCACGGCGACATAAACGAGATTCATCGAAACCTCGACGACGATGGCGTGATCTTTCACACGCTTGCGCCGAGGGCCGATGGCGCCGATGTCTATGTCGTTGACATGGATAAATCAGCCGTTCCGTCGGTTATGAAGGCCGCGAAACGCCATGGAACCCACGTCACCGCCTGATGAGGCGATGCCGACTTCATCGGAACAGAAAAATCCGACTCAGATGGAAGTACAGACGCCGAGCAGCGTGAAGACGCGCTTTCCATATACGGACGAGGAATTGCAAGCTCGGGGCATCCGGGTGCGCAAAGCATCTGGCGGCGGATTCATTCTGCCTATGCGCGACCCTTCGACCTTGCGCAAGATCAAGCCGGACGAGCCGCAGAAATAGCGCTCGACGACAAGGCCCGTTAACGTGCTGGAGGCTTGGGAGGCGGCGCGAGCGCTGCTTTGACGACCTCCGGGCGTTAGAAGCCAAAGCTGGTTTGGCTCTTCTGGGCGTCTGTCAGCTCGTTTAGGCGAATAACGCCAAGCAGCAGCCACTGTTTCGGTCTCGCTTTGGCTGTTCCCATGGCGAATACCATGCCTTTGGACTGGTATTTCTCATTATAGGTCTCGGAAAGGTGAGTTAGCGCGGCTGCTTCACCCTTGCTTTTTGTCATTTTCCAGAACGTGGCGCTTGTCTCCCAGTCGCCGCAACGATGCGAGTGGCGTCCGCCGCCATCCTCGAAGTGAAAGCCAAAAGCGTAAGGCACCGGGTCCAGCGCGTCCAAATCCTTATCCGGAAGCGAGGTCTGCCTTGCCGCCCGCTTGTAACCCTCACGTTCCGCGTCGATCACCGCCAGAGGCTTCTTCCGGTAGTGGAACCGCGCCCAGATAGGACGGATCAACGTTAGAGACTGGCCCCGCGCTGCGGCCTCGTCGGTGGAAGCGCAAATTAGCGGGTTGAGAAAGCGCGCCTTCTCGTCGTCGCTTTTCAGTTCGTCGCCCAGGCTGATTTTGTCCTCAAAGACAAAGACGTGGCAGCTCTCAACCCGAGGATCGCCGGCTGGCTTTCGATACTTAAAGTCCACCCATTGCCAGCGGTTGAATTTTGACGTCAGCTGGCGAAACCGGATTGGATAAAGTCGCTTCCACTTGCCGTCAGCGGTGACGCCCGCGCAACAGACAGTCTCACCGTATTTCTGGCTGGGATTGGGCATCGCTTTGACGAGGATCACGACGCGCGAGCTTTGAAGCGTGACGGACATATCGACCTGGATCGTCGCCGTAAATGTGGATAATTTCGATCCCGCGTGTCTTTAGCCGGTCGGCGACAATGGTCCGGTGACAATTTCTCGGATCGCGCTCAAAACATAAAAGGCAAACTGAATTGGCAAGGGCCGCGTCCTCAAGGACCCTGAGAGCGCCTGTGGCTTTGGCGCTGGCAAGGTGCGAGGAGTAGATGCGGCGAAATTCATCAAACTTCCCGGCCCGAGCGGCGTCACGTCCGGCCTTGGGGTCGCCCAGCTCGACGAAATGGATGTAGGCGATCCCCTCGGCTTCAAGACGGGCTCGCAGCGCCGTCTTCGAGAAACCCTTTTTGCGCGAAAGCGCGATGGCGCGAATGTCGGCCAACACGTTGACACCTACAGCCTTGAGTGAGGCGACGAACTTGTCGATGTCCGTTCCCTCATACCCAATCGCGTAGGCAATGTTCATATTTCCGGCTCTCAGCAGCACGCGCAAGCGTCGCCCCGCGTGGTTAATTAAGCGTAAACCATTGAATTCACATGAAGTCCATCAGATCGGAGGCGGGAAGACGCTGCACAGCCCGACAGCTTCTTGCGGACCCGCTCGATTGAAGCCGGCAGCACCCAGTCCTTGAAGGGCGCGCCATTGCGCAGGGCGCCGGGCTTCCTCGCCAGAACCGGCACGTAATGCCAGGGATTGTAATTGGTCTCGCCGCGCCCGAAGACGCGCTGATGTTCGCCGACGATCTTGCCGTCCTGGCGGATGACGATGCGATCGGCATAGGCCTGGACTTCGACCGGCCGGCCGACGGCGCTTGCCTGAACCGAATATTTGTTGCTGTCGAAACGCACGAGGCAGGTCTTGGACACCGAGGCCGGAATGGCATGGAATCCGTCAAACCGCCCGGCATAAGGAACGAGCTTGTCCCGCTCCGCCTCGAAAATCTCCCAGACGGTTTTGTCGGCGACCTCGGGATGGGGATGCGCCTTGGCGTAGGCGACGCATCTGCCGAGCAAATAGGCGTTCAGTTCGTCATAGGTTTTGGACCGTAGGCGCGGCGTGAAGAAGCGCTCGCGCACCAGGCCGACCTGGTTCTCGACCTGGCCCTTCTCCCAGCCGGATGCCGGCGTGCAGGCGACGGGCTCGACCAGATAATGCGCGCACATTTGGAGGAAGCGGCGGTTGTACCGGCGCTCCTTCCCGATAAAGATCGCGTCCACCGCCGTCTTCATGTTGTCGTAAATGCCGCGCGCGCAGGCGCCCTTGAAGAAGGCGAAGGCGCGGTCGTGGGCGTCGAACACCATCTCCTGGCTTTCCTGCGGATAGGCGCGCACGAAAAACATGCGGCTATGGCAGAGGTGGACACGCGTAGCGACGCGCCGCTTTTTGCAGCACGAGCCAGGTGGCGCCGCCATCGTTGTGTATATCGAAGCCATCGACATTGTCGGCTGGATAAGCGCCGTCGTCCTGCCGAGAAACGACACGCCAAACGACCCACCCGGCGCAATCAGGCTCCGTCTCGATCGTGTTCAGCCATTTTGCATAAATCGCCGCCCGGTTTCCGTCATCGCGCGAATTTCCAAATTCTTCGAGCAAGACAGGCTTCCCGTGGGCGCGGCCGGCGGCGCAATGAGCCAGGATCGCCTGATCGAATTGGTCGGCGGGAATCCCGAGATAGCTGGGATATCCGTGCCAGGTTAGAAAATCGAGCGCGCGGACGTCGAAGTCCGTATTCGACACGTGCATGTTGGCGCGCCCCGAAGTTACGAGATGGTTGGGGTCGATCGATTTGACGAAGCGGGCCATATCGTCTTCCCAACTACGCATGAGCGCCGGAGGTTCGATGTTCGGCTCGTTGGCGAGGTCCCAGGCCAGAATGGTCGGGTCGTCCCGGTAGACGACGCCGGTGATCGTATTGCGGCGCAGAAGCACGTGATCAACGAACCGGCGGTAGTCCTCCCGCGTACGCGGATCGGCGAAAAAAAACCTGTTCTTGTCCTGGCTGCCATACCAAGCGCGCATCTGCTGGATCCCGCCTGTGTACGCCCAGAAGTCGACGAAAGCGAGGATGAGGCGCAGATGACGCCTGCCAGCCTCCGCGATCAGGAAATCCAGTCGCTGCAGGCCGTTGGGGCCATCGTTGATTTCCATTTTGCCGGCGCGGTCATCCCAATAGGGCAGCTCAACCCGCCGCCTCACGCCCGGCGCAACCCCGGCGCGGCCGAAAAGCTGGCGCTCCAGCGCGTCGTCGCAGACGTCGTCCGGCAGTGGCCATTGCAGCCCCGCCGCCGTCGCCCGCTTGAGATTGTCCTGGATCGTGCCGCGCGCCATGCCCAGACGCCGACCGATTTCGCGGGCGCTCACCCCGTCGTGGTGAAGCCGTAACAAATGTCGCAATTGTCGCATGCTCAGTTCCCGCTTCGGCGGCATTCCCATCCCCCATCGATCATCGACGAGGCAGGAATGCCGCAGTTGCTGACCTGCGGGGGAGCAAACTTTGAGAGCCGAAAATCCGGCTCAGGTGGCCGGCTTCATTTCGGAATGGTGGCCGGCATCAAATCGGAATCGGTGGCCGGCTTGAATTGGAATTCGCAGCTGATCTCGATCCCTGGCCGGAGCGGGCTCGATCAAGCCTCGTCGCCTCTTTCGCCAATGGCGTGACCAAAGATCGTGCGGCCGTGGCCGCCGCGATCGTTTCGCCCTGGTCCAGCGGCCAGACCGAAGGGCAGATCACCAAACTCAAGCTCGTGAAACGTCAAATGTACGGCAGGGGGGAAATCGACCTGCTCCAGGCGCGCGTCATCGGCTTGCAATAGAAGCGATCACCATCAAAATTGCGTCAGAGCCAAAATTGCACGCCGGTTCACATGGATGCGGGAAACATCGCGATCGTCCTGGTCCTGCTCACTGCCGCCAACAGCGCGCCGGTGCTCGCCAGGCATTTTCTCGCGGAGGCCGCCGCCTGGCCGATCGATTTCGGCTGGACCTTCGTCGATGGCCAACCGCTGTTCGGACGCTCCAAAACGTTCCGGGGTCTGGTCGTCGCCGTCGTCGTCGCGGCTGGCGCAGCGCCGATGATCGGCCTTTCCTGGCGCATCGGCGCCGCCACCGCCGCCGCCTCGATGGCCGGCGATCTCCTTTCGAGCTTCGTCAAGCGACGTCTCCGGCTGGCGCCGAGCAGCATGGCGCCTGTCCTCGACCAACTGCCGGAATCCTTGTTCGGAGCCCTGGCCGCCAGTTGCGGCTTACCCCTCGGCCTGCGCGATATCGTCGTTTGCGTCGCAATCTTCTGTATCGGACAGATGATCGTTTCGCGCATCGCCTATGCCTTGGGATTGCGCAACGAACCTTACTGACAAGGCAGGGTCAGGCTGACGTCCTGAGGACATGCAATGTCCCTTCGGGGGGGCAGTTGAAACGAACGGGAACGATACATGCGCCGGCGCCCGCCGACGTATAGCCGGTCATCTCACCATAACGCCATGGCCCCCGTCCCATTCGTCTTGGCAGGTTCGATTCGAGCGTCACCGGAATCCCGCCAGGCAGACAGATCTGGCCGCCATGGGTATGGCCGGACAGCATCAGGTCGAAACCGGCGTGGGCGGCTTGGCGGTAGATCTCCGGCGTATGGGAAAGCAGGATGGAAAAGCTGCCGTCAGGGATACCCGTCGCTGCCTTTTCGATATTGTCGACCCGGTAGAAATGGGCGTCGTCGACACCCGCGAGATGGATTCGCGCCTCGTCCCTGGCGATCGCAACATTTTCGTTCAGCAGGAATTTTACGCCCATGCGCTCGAGGTCGGGAACCATGCGGATTGAGTCGTGATTGCCGAGCACCGCGAAAATGTCGCCTTTCAGGGCGCCGCGCAGTTCCCCCAGCTCCCGCAGGCAGGAATCATACGGACCGAATGTTTCTCCGCGATAATCGCCGGTGAGGACGCACAAGTCGTATGAGAGGCCGGAAACGATTTCGGCCACGCGCCGCATGGCGCGCGCACTCATGTCGGCGTGAAGATCGGAAAGATGGAGAATCGCATAGCCGTCGAAAGCCGGATCGATCCTGGGTGATGAAATCACATTGTGGCGTAATTCGATTTTTCCGGCGTTCTCCAGACCACGCCAATAAGTTCCCGAAATTCGAAGCAGGACATGGAGGATGGCCCGCGACAAGGGGATATTCTCCAGGTGAACGAAAGTGAGCCCCTGGCCGAACGCCTGCGTTTCGTGCTCGTCTTCGATCCCCAGTCGCTGGCGCGCGTGCACCCGGCCGAGACGGCCGTCGAGGACGCGCACCACCTCGTCGGGCCGAAGAAACGTATGAATGTTGCTTGCGGTCGCTGGGGTCGGCTCACTCACGGTTCCCGATCTCCGGCTACGATCCGATCGCCATCGCAAAGGGATGGGGGAGGGAAAATGACGACATGTTCGCCCGCGACGAGCCCGAACGTCGCGGCGGCGTCGGTTTCGCCGCGACGGCCGATCGTGACGGGGTCGCGCCCGAAGGGACTTTCAAGCCATGTTCCCTTGCCAGGCGACGCAAGTCAATCGCTCCCGGCTTGCTGCGCCCGTTTCATATTGATCTCGCGGGACCGCGCCAAGCGGATCAAAGGCCGGCGCGCCGAAGGGCGCCCGACGGCGCGGCTCAGCTTGCGTGCGGGGCGCGCAGCAGCTTGATCGCGGCCTCGATATGCCGCCAGCTCTAAGCCTCCTCGGCTTCGCCTTTCTCTTCGAGCGCGCGCGCCTTCTGCGCGGCTTCGACTATGGCCTTTTCGCCGCGGGCGTCAAAAAGTCTGCGCGCACAGTCTTGAATCTCGATTTCCTGCATGGCCTTATTCTCGCGCCCTGTGGAAATGTCCGATCCGGGGCAATCCGAAACGGTGTGAAAGCCGCGGCCTTATTCGCGCCGAATCTGTGGCTGTCGCCCATGCGGTTTCTACGGACATCATTCCGCGACCGGGCAAGCGCGACAGGCATGGCGTCCGGCCCGATCTTGCCGCCTCGAGCTGATCGGCGGACTGCGATCGAGGACGCGCGCCGCCTCGTCGGGCCCTGCGATCCGTCAATGGAGAAAGCCGCGCAGCGTCCCCGTTTCCAGCGCCACCCGCTTGAGGACCGCCATGATCATCGTGGCGCTGGCCGGCTCGGACAGGAGGAAGGCGGGAGGCAGCCGCGTCATATCTTCCGGGCGGGACGACATGACGATGATCTTGATGCGCGGCCACCGCTCGGCGACCGTTGTGACCAAAGCCAGCTGTTCCTCGTCGCTGGTGAGGTGAACAAAGACCACGACGACCTTGACCACGACGCTCATTATCTGTTCCGTCGGCGTCGTGCTGCCCAACCTGTGGGCGGGCTCCGCGCTCGGCTTTGTTCCGCTGCCGTCGTTATATTGGCCGCTCGTCGCAGCGATCTTGTTGGCTTATGCGGTTCTCACGCACCTCGTGAAAGTGTGGTTCGTACGAAAATGGGCATTATAGGGTCGCGGTGGTGAGCTGCGGGGCGGTATGCGCCCTGTCTTCGATAGCGCCCCGGCCGTCGCAACTGCCTGACGATTAAGATCGGCTGGACGTTGTCCTTTGGTTCATGAGCACAGGCTCGATCTGAACCGCGGGTTGCCGCAGGCGTTCCCCGTTCGACCTTTGACCGCCGGGTCGAGCGGTTGCTGGCGGGCGGCCCGAGGCTTTGGTCGATCGGCCGCCGTTCCCTGACCGCGTCTGGAACCGCATTCCCGAAGAGACGCGCCGGGCGATCTCGAGCAGCAGATCGCCGCCTTTGTCCACCACTTTAATCATGGCCGCCACCATGAGAGCCTCGACAATCTGACGCCCCCGACGTCGACTTCGGGCGCGGCGACGCAATCCTGCTCGAAGGTGAAAAGATCAAACGCCAGACCAAGCAAAACCGCCGCTTGCAGCATCGCGCTCAAGTCGCATAACCTCCAGTCCGGGCGAGCCAGAGCCTCCGTTCCTGAGCGTCGCGAATTGTCTCAAGCTTCTGACGACGGACAAATTGAGGAATGGCCCGGAGGGTCAAGGCGAAGGGTTGGCCGGATGGACGCGCGGGCGCTCTATGCGACAATTCGACGACCGGAACTCACAGAATTGCGACGCCACTGCGTTGCGGGGATCCTCGTCGCGGTTGCCGTGGTCAGCCCCGCCAAAGATTTTGCTTGCGCGCAGAACCTGTTTTTCCCGCCCATGTTCGTTTCTGCCCCGACGGGGGCTCAGCCTCTGGAAACCCCGGATCCTTCCATTTCCACCAGCGTGCCCGCGCTGGGCGACCTCAAACAGGCGCTGTTGGCGCAGGGCGTCAATTTCCAGCTGTCCTATCTCCAGGACACGTTCGGGAATGTCACGGGCGGGGTTCAGCAGGGCGCCACCTATAATAGCGCCCTTTACATGCTTGCCGACGCCGATCTCGGCAAGCTTGCAGGGCTTTCGGGCGCGACCTTCCGCATCAACGCCTTTCAAATTCAGGGTACCGGCCTGTCGATCGCGAATATCTACAATTATTCGACGGTCAGCAGCATCGAGGCCCGGCCCACGACGCGCCTGGTCGAGCTTTGGCTCGAACAGAAGATTTTTGACGATCACGCCTCGATCCGCATCGGCCAGCTGGCGGCTGACGCCGAGTTTTTCACGAGCGAATTCGACGCCCTATACGTCAATGGAACTTTCGGCTGGGCGACCCTTTTCGCGGCGAACCTGCCCGGCTCCGGCCCCGGCTATCCGCTCGCCACGCCCGGCGTCCGCGCGAAGGTGGCGCCAAATGAACACCTCACGTTGCTCGCGGGCCTTTTCAACGGCGATCCGGCGGGAACCGGCTTCACCGGACTGGAGCAGATCGCGGACCCGAATGGCGTCAATTTTCGTCTCCACGATCCGGCGTTGTGGTTCGGCGAGGCGCAATATTCCTATAATCAGGACAAGGACTCGCCCGGGCTCGCTGGAACCGTCAAGGTCGGCGGCTGGTATCATTTCGGATCCTTCAACGACAATCATTTCGGCTATGACGGCAAGTCGCTCGCCGATCCGACCGGCGTTGGCGTGCCGATCGCCTATAACGGCGATTTCGCTGTCTATGGTGTCGTCGATCAGATGTTATGGCGCCTGCCCGGAGACGATCCCAAACAGGGCGTCGCCGTTTTCGCGCGCGCCGCCGGAAGCCCGGCCGATCGCAACCTGATGGATTTTTACGCTGACGCCGGAGTGAACCTCATCGGCGTTCTGACGCAACGGCCAAAAGATTCCTTCGGCGTCGCAGCGGCCTTTTCCCGCATATCGCCTTCCGTGGCCGCATTCGATCGCGACTCGGTTTTTTTCTCGGGGGAACTTTCGAGCGTGCGAAATTACGAACTGGCGATCGAGCTGACCTATCAGGCGAATATTCTTCCCGGCTGGATCATTCAGCCTGACGCACAATATATCGTCCATCCCGGCGGTGGCTCGCCCGATCCCGCAAATCCCGCGACCCGCATTCCCAATGCGGCGGTGATCGGGCTGCGCACGACGGTGACTTTTTGAACGGCTTTCTCGATACTCTCATTTGGTCCTTCGGATCCACCATGCCGTTCCCTGCGCGTCGCAGGCAATGCCGGCGCACGGTTCGGCGGCGGGACCTCAGGCGGAGCATTCGATTATTCAGCGTCACGCTTGAGCAACACGTCTAGGCTACGTAACATGAGGACGTCGGCAAACTGGAGATCCTGTTCCCGGGCGCCGCGAAAAAGTCTTGGGCCGTCAGACGGGCGACATCGAAAGGCGCCGGCCAGACGGCCTATGTCGCGGGAATGTTTCGCCGCCCTCCTGGCCGTCAAATTGCAGGACAAATGCCCGACATGCAAAATGTTCATGGCGAACCGGAGGGCCCGTCGATTGGCGCCTTTCTGGTCTGCGGCGTCGGCGGTCTGGGGCGGCAATGCATCCTCCTCCTCACGGAATTCGGCGCCCGCGTCGTCGGCGTTGACATCAAGCCGCTCGATGTTTCGGCGCCGTCCATGCGCGACGCGGAAGGCCGCGCCCTTCTCGACGAAATGATTGTCGGCGATTGCTGCCATGTCGAAACGCTGAAACGCGCCGGCGTCGAACAATGTCGCGCCGTGCTGCTGCTGACCGACGACGAGCGCGCCAATATAGCGGCGGCGTTTCTGGCGCGCTCGCTCAACCCGACCGTCCGGCTCATCATTCGTTCAGCGCAGGAAAACCTCAATGCGTTGCTGCTGCGGCAATTGGGAAACCTGGTGGCCTTCGAGCCGTCGCAATTTTCCGCCAAGGCTTTCGCGCTTCCCGCTTTGGGCCAGTCCACCCTGGCTCTGTTCGATTTCGACGGTCTGCGGGTCCGGGTGGTTCGGGAAAGGATCGACGACGCCGGGGATCCGCGCCTGGGACGCCCGGATTTCGAATTGAGCGGCGCGGAGCGCCGGCTCCTGATCCATCGGGGCGCGGGCGCGGCAACTCAAGAGCTGTTTTTTCCCGACGAAACGGGCAGGCCTATCCGGCAGGGCGAAAGTCTGACCTTCGCGGAAATCGGCGATCCCGCAGCTTCGGAAAGGCGAAAACGCCGCGGAAAACCGGAGCCGCAGGCGAACAACCTCCTGTCGGCGCGCTGGAGCGCCTTGGCGGCGCGGACGCGTCGCCTTGGCGCCGCGCTGCGGATTCCGGGAATCGCCCTGGCGTCTTCCGCCATCATGGTCGGTCTGGCCATTTTCGGCTTTCTGCTTTTTCACTTCGCCAATCCGGATATCACTCTGTTTGACGCCCTGAACGTTTCGATCGTCCTGGCGGTCGGAGGCTTCGACAATATTTTCGGCGCGGAGAAGCTGCCATTTCCGATTTCTGGCGGTCTCTACGCCTACTCTGTCATGATGAAGATCCTGAGCTCGGTCTTCCTCGGCATCGTCTTCGCGAACCTGACGGAATGGCTTGTCAGCGCCCGGCTGCAGATCGCCTCCCGCCGCCCTGTGGCGCCGCAGGCTGGCCACACGATTGTCGTCGGCATGGGCGCGATCGGGCGGAGGATCGCGGAAATCCTGATAAACTGGCGCCAGCCGACGGTTGGCGTCAGCGAGCTGGCGGTCGGAGCGGATGTCCTGCCCGGCATGCCGCTGGAAGTCGGCCCGTTGCGCGAGGCTTTGGTGCGGGCGAATGCGCCCGGCGCGCGAAGTTTCATCATCGTGACCGACGACCAGGTGACCAATCTGGAAATCAGTCTCCTCGCGCGTCAGCTGAATCCTTCCGGCTCCATCATCTTTCGCACGGCGGATCAGCAATTGGCGCGCAACGTCGCCTCGCTGGTTTCCGCCTCGACCGGGCTCAGCGATTACGCCATCGCAGCGGAAGCGATCAGCGGCGCCGCTTTCGGCGAGAATATCATCGGCGCCTTTCATCTCGACAATCAGTCGGCGCTGGTCACCGAATATTGCGTCGAACCGGGCGACACATTGATCGACCGAATTCTGGCCGAAATCGCTTATGGCTACGGCGTCGCGCCGATCATCCACAAGCGCGGCGGAGAAACGCGCTTCAATCCTTCCGACGACCTTCGACTGGAAGCCGGCGACGTCGTGGTCGTCCTCGCCACTGTCGAGGGGCTTCGTCGCGTCGAAATCGGTGAACGCGCCGCGCCGAAATGGCGCCTTCGCATCGACGCCTCGCCGTCGCAGGAAGCCGCCTTCGAAGCCGCCAACGCAATCGCCCGGATATCCGGATGCAACCTCGCGTTGGCGCGCGCCACAATGTCCAGACTGCCATCGAGACTTGAAGCGCCGCTTTATCAGCAGCAGGGGTTGCGGCTGGCGCGCGAATTGCGAAAATTTCTGGTCGCCTCGCGTCTTGAACCTGCGGACGGGGAATAGGCTTAATGCATGCCGATCACGCGACCCGGTGATTGCGACGTCGCCGCAATTTTGGTGAGCGAGATTGACGAGGTGTTGCTGGCCAGAATCGCCGTCGGACGGCAGATGCGGTCGAGATTGCCGAAAACCGCCTTGTTGACCTCGAATTTCTCGACGACGGCTTCGACGACGAGGTCGCAATCGTGCAGGTCTTCCAGCGAAGTCGTCGGCGTGACACGTGAAAGCGCGGCTTCGGCATCGGCAGCGGCGAGTTTTTCGCGCGCGAGCAGGCGGATCAGGCTGGTTTTTACCGCATCCATGCCGTGATCGAGCGCGGGTTTGGCGATATCGCGCAAAAATACGTCATAGCCCGCCACCGCGAAAGTCTGGGCGACGCCATGGCCCATGACGCCCGCGCCAATGACGCCAATCCTCCGGAAGTCGATTGTCGTGGTGTGCTCCGCCAAAAAAATCGCCACTAATCCCTTAGGCGCCTTGAGGCGGTTCAGCCGCGCAAGGACCTGGCGGTCGCGCCCGACTGCGTGTTTTTCCAGGCCGTTCAAGCGACGTTGTGCAGGCCTGCGTCAATATAGATCGTATCGCCGGTCATCCCCGAGGCGCCGCCGCCGACCAGAAAGGCGACGACCCGTCCGACTTCGGCGATATCGACCAGGCGATGCGCCGGGCTGCGCGCCACCGCCGCCGCGACCAGTTCGTCGAAATCGGCGATGCCGCTCGCCGCGCGCGTCTTCAAGGGGCCGGGCGAAACCGCATAGACGCGGATCCCCTTGTCGCCGAGCTCGGCGGCGAGATAGCGCGTTGTCGCTTGCAGCGCTGCTTTTACGGGCCCCATGACATTGTAATGATTGACGACTTTGTCGGCGCCGTAATAGCTCATCGTCAGCAGGGCGCCGCCCTGGCTCATCAGCGGCTCGGCCAGCCGCGCCATTTCGATGAAGGAATAGCACGAGACGCGCATCGCCTGAGCAAACCCTTCGAGCGAACAATCGACGACGCGTCCGTGCAGGTCGGCGCGCGGCGCGAAGGCGATGGAGTGAATGAGAAAATCGAGTCTCCCCCATTCCTCGCCGATGCGCCTGAACACGGCCTCGACCGCGCCGTTTTCCTCGACGTCGAGCGGCAGCGCCAGGCTCGCCCCGATCTGCTCGGCGAGCGGCTCCACGAAGCGCAGGCTCTTTTCGTCGCGATAGGTCAGGGCCAGCTCGGCCCCGAAACCGCGCAGCTTGGCGGCGCAGCCGAAAGCGATGGAATGTTCGTTGGCGACGCCGACGACCAGGCCGCGTTTGCCGGCGAGCATTTCGCCGATACATCGATCCGGATCCCAGACTTTTGGCAGCGGATCGATTTTTCGCGCTTGCTCGTCCATTGCTTTGCTCCTATGCGCCTGTGACTAAGCGGGGATTTGTTGGCTTGCCAACAAATCCCCGCTTAGATTCTTTTGTTTCCTCAGGATTTTTGCCCGAAAACCGGCGTCCACTTTTCGGAAATCCTGCTGGGCCGCCTCAAGCCATTTCGCGCTGGTCCTCGGCCTTGAGCAGCGGATCGGGCCGCGCCTCGGGAAGGGCAAGGCCGGCAAGACCCAGAACCGCATGGAGGCGTTGCACGACCTGGATGGTGTTTGGCTCCATTTCCTCGACTGAGCCGGCGATAAATTCGACCACCTCGATCGCGCGCTGGCGCTCGTCCCGGCCGACTAAGAGTTCTGGAAGCGTTTCGATCGCCCTGTCGCGCTCGAATTCGACAATGATCGACTGTTCGCGGATCAGGGCGGCGCGCTTTTCGGCGCCGAGCGCCGCGAAAGGCTCGTCCTTGGTGAGCACATGCGCCGACCTTTCGAGCCGATCGCGGCGGACCTCGTGGCGGGACTCGGCGAGCAGGATGAGCATGCGGATGACCGCCTCCTCGAAGCCGCCGCGATCGACGCCGAGAAGGATTTCCTGAACCTCCGGCAAAAAAAGCAATTCCTTGGCGCTGAGGCGCGCGCGCTCGAAGGCGTGGCTGGCGCCGATCCGGTTCATCGCGGCCGAACCATAGATGGCGAAAAAGCTCAATTCATAGGCGGCGTCGCGCAGGTCGCGCATCAGGTCGAAGCTCTGGACGACGCTGGCCGCCCAAAGCTTCTCCAGCGCCAGGAAGGGATTATCCGGGCTCGCCTGCTTGCGCTCCCGCGCCGCCCGTTGCGCCGCCCCGGCGACCGGCCGCATCAGCGGATTCTGGTCTGAAAACATCAGCCGCTGAACGCGGGAGGGGTGCGATTGGCGCAGCGCTTCAGCCGTTGGACGGTTGACTGCCGCTTGAACCAGCGGACGCAGCCAGAGGTCGTAAAGTTCGGCCCCCAGTTCCGACAGGCGCGAGACGGCTCCGAAATGTCGCTCTTCCTTGCGATTGTCGTCGATCGCCTCCAGGTCGGCAAGCTTGCGTTCATGGAAACTGACCTGGAAATGCGCGTGGATTCCCTCGCCGGTCTGGTTGTCGATGGTCATTTCATAAAGACCAGGCGCCAGCGCCTCGATCGTCTTCATGGTCGAGGTGACTTCGCTGTGTTCCTTCTTGGCGATCGAGGAAGAGACGAAAATGCCGAGGTGCCCGACCTTGTCGTGGATCATGTAAATGATCCGCTGGCCGCGAATTTTGATCTCGTGCTCGTCGGCGTAAGTGTCGACGATCCAGTTCAGCGCCTGTTGCGGCGGCGTGATATTGTCGCCCCAACTGGCGAAAACGATGATCGGCGAGCGGATCGACTTCAGGTCCAGGCGCCGCCCGTGTTCGATCACCGCCTCGCCGCGCGAAAGACGGTTGCCGACGAAAACCTGCTCGACGATCCAGCGGATCTCGGCTTCGTTCATGAAGTGGAAGCCGCCCCACCAGCGTTC
The DNA here is from genome assembly GCA_963703385.1 of uncultured Pseudomonadota bacterium. GTDB lineage: Bacteria > Pseudomonadota > Alphaproteobacteria > Rhizobiales > Beijerinckiaceae > Rhodoblastus. The sequence continues at coordinate 223,031 of OY969816.1, read as the reverse complement.
GAATTCAAGAAAGTTTTCGCGCGTTTTTTCGACATTGGCGAAGAGGTCGTAATATTTGCCAAAATAATTGCGCCCGGGATTGAGCTGTTCGAAATTCGACACCAGATGGGCGCCGTCGAAAACGCCGCCGCCCATGTCCGCCAGCAGCAGCGCCGGCAGGACGCCGCCGAGCAGGCCGCCGTTATAACGCATCGGATTTTCGCCGCGGCGGCCCGACCAGGTGGCGACCGGCGCGCCATTGATCACCAAAGGTCCGGTAATGTCGGGATTGGCCGCCGCGAGCACCAAGGTCGCCCAGCCGCCCTGGCAGTTGCCGACGATGCTCGGCTTGGGCGCCGCGGGATGGCGGCGGCGAATTTCAGCGACGAATTCCGCTTCGGCGCGCATGACGTCGGCGAGAGTCTGGTCCGGCTCGGGGTGCGCGCGGAAGACCACGAAATAAACCGGATGGCCGTCGTGCAAGGCGACGCCGACCTGGCTGTCGGGCTTGTAACCGCCGATGCCGGCGCCATGACCGGCGCGCGGATCGATGATCATATAGGGCCGCTTCCAGACGAAAGTCTCGACGCCTTCCGGAGGAACGATCTTCAGCAACACGTAATTGACCGGACGCGGCAGGTCGCGCCCGTCCATCGCCACTTCGTGATCGTAGACCAGCACCGGCGGCGTTCCCGCCTTTTCATGAGTGATGTCGTTATTGCCGCGCTGGCGCAGAACATCGAGCGTCAGGAGACCGCGCTGCGCCGCGTCGACGGCATATTCCGCCGCCTCGTCCAGGACGCGTCCATCGCTGGCGGCTTGTCGGAAATGGTCCAGCACGGGCTGCATGTCGAGCCAGGCCTTGCGGCTGCGCTCACCATGCTGCTGCGCGATCTTCTGCGCATGCGTCGCGAAGATCGATCCGAGATCCTGCATCTGCTCGGCGAGCGTGGCGCCGTCTTCGGCGATTCGGCTGATCTCGTTCTCGGGGCTGAATGTCGACGGCATGAGGTTCCTGTCTTTCTTCGTCATCGCCAGAGGCTGCACGATCATGGGGAGGGTGAGAAGGTCGTCACGGCCAAGGCTTTGGCTTCGCAAAAAAACCCGAGGAGTTCCGCCGTATGTTCGGCGATCATTCTTTCCTCGTCGGTTTGCAGCACCAGAACGGCGACCGGCGACTCGGGGGTCGAGATGATCTGGGCGCCCTCGCGATTGGCTTGTCCGTCAAGGTGGACGCCGATCCAGTTCATGTCGCCGGCGACGGATTGACGGACGCGCCAGGCGTTCTCGCCAATGCCGCCGGTGAAGACGATGGCGTCCAGCCCTCCGAGAATGGCGGCCAGGCCGCCGATCTCGCGCTTCACGCGGGAAACGAAATATTCGATCGCGTCCGCGGCCGCTGGCTCGCCGGACGCTTCGAGCGCGCGCATGTCACTGGAAATTCCCGACATGCCCTTGAGGCCCGATTCCTTGTAGAGCAGGTCGGAAATCTCCCCCGCGCTCATCTTTTTTTCCGCCATCAGATAGAGCACCACGCCGGGATCGAGCTGGCCGCAGCGCGTGCCCATCGGCAGCCCGTCGAGCGCGGTGAAACCCATGGTCGAGGCGACAGATTGGCCGTCGCGCATTGCGCAGAGCGAGGCGCCATTGCCGAGATGGGCGACAATCGCCCGTCCCGCGGCAAGCGCGGGCGCGACCACGCGCATGCGGCGCGAGATGTATTCGTAGGACAGGCCGTGGAAGCCATAGCGCCGCACGCCTTGGTCATAGAAACGCCGCGGCAGGGCGAATGTGTCGGCGACGAACGGATGGGCGCGGTGGAAGGCGGTGTCGAAGCAGGCGACCTGCGCCGCTTCGGGGAAGGCGTGCAGCGCCGCCTCGATCCCAGCCAGATTGAACGGCTGGTGCAAGGGCGCCAGCGGCTCGAAATTGCGCAGGCGTTTTAAACGGCCGGCGTCGACGCGCAAGGGCTGCGAATAGTCGGGGCCACCATGCACGACGCGATGGCCGACGCCGATGACGCGCGCGCCCGCCTCCTGCTTTTCCAACCAGTCGAGCACCGCCCCGAGGGCGATTTGATGGTCGACCGGGCCTTGGCTGTGGTCGAAATCATACTCGGTCTTGCCGTCGCCGATCGCATGCGCGGAGAAGGCCGTCGCGGCGCCGATGCCGTCGATATGGCCGTTGGCGAGCAGCGCGAGCTGGTCCGCGCCTGCGGCGAAAGCGGCGAATTTGATCGAGGACGAGCCGGAATTGATGGTGAGGATAATATCGGTCATCAGCCTCACTCCGCCGCCAGCGCCTTTTCCGCCTGGCCGTCATAGGCGCGGCCGTGCTCGCGGCAGTAGTCATAAAGCACGGCCAGGGCGCAGGAGACGAGGCGGGCGCGGTCGTTGTCGGCGCGGCTGGTCAGCATGATCGGCGCCCTTGCGCCGACGACCAGCCCGGCGGCTTCCGCACGGGCGACGAAAGTCAGCTCCTTGGCCAGCATGTTGCCGGCTTCGAGATTGGGCGCGATCAGCACATTGGCGCGGCCCGCGACCAGCGACGCAATACCCTTGGTGCGGGCGGCCTGCATGTCGATGGCGTTGTCCATCGCCAGCGGCCCGTCGACCATGGCGCCATGGATCTGGCCGCGATCGGCCATTTTCGACAGGATGGCCGCGTCGAGCGTCGAGGGAATGTTCGGATTGATCGTCTCGACCGCCGACAAAACGCCGACTTTCGGTTGTTCGAGGCCGCAGGCGCGGGCGAGCTCGATGGCGTTCTGCACGATGTCCATCTTGGTCAGCAGATCGGGCGCGATATTGATCGCCGCATCGGAGATGAACAGCAATTCGTCGAGGCTCGGGACGTCGAGAACGAAGACATGACTGATGCGGCGGTGCAGCCGCAGTCCGCCATCCTTCTTGACCACCGCCGCGAGTAGATCGTCGGAATGAAGATCGCCCTTCATCACCGCCCCGGCCTCGCCGGCAAGAACCATGGCGACGGCGCGGTCGGCGGCGAGGCGATGATCCTTTTCAGCCACGATTCTTATCGCCGAAACATCGGCGCCGAGTTCTTCGGCGGCCTCGCCGATGCGCGCGGGATCGCCGACGAGAATTGGCTCGATCAGACCCTTTTCCGCCGACAGCAGCGCGCCGCCGGGCGAATTATGATCCTCGGGGCAGACGACGGCGGTTTTCAGCCGCGGCAAACGCGCCGCCAGCGCGATCAGGTGCGCCAAATGGTCCTTTTCATCCATGATCAGGGTTGGCAGTTCGCGCAGCGGCGTCTCGACATTGCGCAGCGGCGCGTCGATGACCGCAACGCCCTCGCAGACCAGCTGTCCGCCCCTATCGACGATGATCGTATGGAAAACGGCGGTTGGCTCTTGCCGCTTTTCGCTGCACGTCACCGTAATGCGCAGCTGGTCGCCGACCCGCACTTGGCGCGCGAATTCGAATGTCTGCGAACGGTAAAGCGTGCCGGGCCCCGGCAGAATATTGCCAAGCACAGCGGAAATCAGCGAGCCGATCCACATCGACGGCGCGATCGGCGCATCAGCCGTCGGCGCGTCTTCTTCGGCGGGCAGCATCAGCGGATTGGTGTTGCCGGAGACGTGGGCGAACAGGAACAGGTCGCGCTCGGTGCAGGCGCGTTCCAGCGACGCCGTGTCGCCGATCTGCAATTGCGCCCAAGTCCTGTTGGAAATGGTTCTGGTCGCGCTCATGCTTCGCCTCACCTTTGGTCGCCTGCGCCCAATTGCGGCGCCTGCTGTTCTCGACCCGCTGCGGGGATGGGCGCGAAACGTCGACGGCCTCTTCGCCCAGTCGGTCTTGATCGAGCGGAGCAGCCTCACACTAATGGCGCCGTGCGCGCCGTCAAAAACCTGACGCTCCAAAATTGCGCGCCCAAGGCTCATTTGCTGTCGCGGTGACTTTCATGTCGGGCTTTTCCTGGACGAATTAAGCGCGACGAGATGACGATGGCGTGAAGCCCAATTCGCGCCTCAACAAAATATTGGCAAACTTTTTGCGACGGCTTTGTTCACCAAAGCGCCAACCATAAACGCGTCGCGAAAAACACAAATTGGCATGTCATCGTTGATGCATTCGCCAAAATGACGTCGAAGGTCAATTATGAAAGTCGTTCTCTTCCTTTGCACTGGGAACTACTACAGAGGCCGGTTTGCAGAAGAGATGTTCAACTATCTAGCCCCCGTGAAATGTCCAGGATGGGTCGCGGTGTCCCGGGGAATTGCCGTGGACCTCAGAAGCAACAATCTGGGTCCGATTGCAGCGCAGACGCTAAGCGCCCTGCAACAACGAGGCGTGAAACTGGATCGTCAGTTCGTGCGCATGCCGCTGCAGCTTAAGCTGTGCGATCTAAACCATGCAGAGCACATCGTAGCGCTAAGCTATACTGAACATTTTTCTCTTATGAAGAACCGTTTCCATTCTCGGCTCACGATAAATGACGTCGCTCGGATGGAATACTGGGATGTCCACGATATTGGCTCGATGGCGCCGGAACTTGCACTTCCTGTCATCGAAGAACGGCTTGTCGATTTAATGACGCGGCTTCGCCTCGCCACGACCGAGCTCAATTAGATCAGGAGACTCGGCAAGTCCTCCGCTGATAATTGCGGGGCTTGTCAGTCCCAGTCTTTGGGGCGGTTGATCAGGATAAAGTCATTCACATCGAAACGATCGGCCAAATAGGCCATGGCCTCATTGGAAAGCCGATCAACCAATTTTTTCTTGAATTTGTCATCCTTGGGATCGAGCGCCAAAGTAGTCTCGATGACAAGAACATGGCGTACTGACCCGTCCTGTGACGTCATCGGCCAGACCTTGGCCTTCCTGGCAAGCGGGTGCGCGAAGCTCATGCTGGCCTCTCCTGTTGCATCACAGATGCCGGTATCAAAGATAGGTCACATTTTGGCGACACTCAATTGACGATGTAACAAATGAGAAATATGTCAGAATTGTCTCGAAAACGTCAGCGTGCTGCTCCAGCGTGAAGTTATAGGAGAGCGTCGTGCGCTCGGGGGCCGGCTTCCCGTGATCCCCGGCGCGGATTTCCCCGTCCTCCGTCGCCATGATCGGAACGCGCCTCCCGAGCAGCAGGACGGTCTCTCTTGGAACGCTGGACTTTTGTCTCCCTTGCGGCTCCTCGTGCTCTCCGACAAGCGCCAAGCGCCTCGCCATGGCTTGAGCGCTGTAGCCAGCGACCGCGCGTCCGAGCGTCAGCGCCGTGGTGGATGGATAGCCAAGCCACTCGGCGACGATCGAAGCCCAAAGGGTGAGGACAGGCGCGCGGTTGACGCGGATTGTGTCGATGCCGCTCATTTCGTCTCTCTTCCGCCATCGATCATACTTCATCGGACCGAAGCAGAATGGCAAAAAGGCGACAATGGGGAACCATGGAGACGCAGAAATGGGAAGCGCTCGAAGCCGCTACCCGCCCGATTTTGTTACCCTGTTGATTACCCCGAAAAACAAGGGCGCCAGGGGGAGAAATTCGCCACGCTCTATCGGATTGATTTATTGTGGAAAAATGGCAGGAGTGGCAGGGCTCGAACCTGCGACACCCGGTTTTGGAGACCGGTGCTCTACCAACTGAGCTACACTCCTTCAGGCGTGTCTCGCGACGTGGCCAGCGATGCGTTCTTAGCCGCAACACCCGCCTCCGCGCAAGTCCGGTCAACAAAAAACCACCGTAAAAAGCCCCTGCCCGGGGCCGCCGCGAACTCAGTGCGAACGCGTCGCCCGGGCCCCTGCCGCCGACGAAGGCAGGCCGACGGCGTGGACGTCGCCGCCGATGAAGGCCTGCACCAATCCATGGGTGTCGACGAATTCATGGAACGCGATCACCTTGCCGCCCAGGATCTTGAAGACGTGGCACCACTCGTCCTCGAAACGGACGCCGGAGCGCCGCATCCGGCCAGCCATATGGCCCATCACCAGGACGAAGCCGGAGCCGGGCAGAAATTCGCGCGGGACGAAGCTTTCGAGCTCGACGTTGCGCGCCAGCTCCACAAAATAGCCCGTGATCTGGTTCAGGCCCTTGCGCGCGCCGCCCCAGGGCAGAAGCGCCGGATCGGTGTTGGTCTTCAACTCGATCTGCGGGTCCGCGGCGGCGAGGATTTTTTCGATGCCGCCGCTGAGGAAAGCGGCGTAGACCGACTTGACGAACTCGACGTTGTTCATGGCGTTCCTTCCAGCCTGCAATGGTTCGACGCGCGCCGGGCGAAGCCAAAAGCAATTGCGGGAAGGGGATTTGGCGGGGTCCGCGGCATCCTGCCCCCGGCGCAATCACCGCGCGCTGCGAAGCTTGGCAAGCGTAACATCGCGGTCAGGTTTCGCCCAATCACAGCCGCGTGATGACAACAAAAAGGGAGCCCGCGAGGGCTCCCTTCGCAAGGTTCGGGCTTGTTTCGCACGATTACTCGATGATCGACGCAACCACTCCGGCTCCAACCGTGCGGCCGCCTTCGCGGATGGCGAAGCGCAGCTTTTCTTCCATGGCGATCGGAACGATCAGCGCCACCGTCATGGTGACATTGTCGCCCGGCATCACCATTTCCGTGCCTTCCGGCAAGCTCACGATGCCGGTCACGTCCGTGGTGCGGAAGTAGAACTGCGGACGGTAATTGGTGAAGAACGGCGTGTGGCGGCCGCCTTCTTCCTTGGTCAGAATATAGGCCTCGGCCTTGAACTTGGTGTGGGGCTTCACCGAGCCCGGCTTGCACAGCACCTGGCCGCGCTCCACGTCCTCGCGCTTGGTGCCGCGCAGCAGGCAGCCGACGTTGTCGCCCGCCTGGCCCTGGTCCAGAAGCTTGCGGAACATCTCGACGCCGGTCACCGTGGTCTTGATCGTCGGGCGCAGGCCCACGATCTCCACTTCCTCGCCGACCTTGACGATCCCGCGCTCGACCCGCCCCGTCACCACCGTGCCGCGGCCCGAAATCGAGAACACGTCCTCGACCGGCATCAGGAAGGGCTGGTCGATCGGGCGGTCAGGCTGCGGAATATAGTCGTCAACCGTCTTCATCAGCGCCAGAATGGCGTTGCGGCCCAGTTCCGGATCGCCGTTGTCCAGCGCAACCTTGGCCGAACCCTTGGTGATCGGAATGTCGTCGCCGGGGAATTCGTATTTCGACAGCAGCTCGCGCACTTCAAGCTCGACCAGCTCCAGAAGCTCCGGATCGTCGACAAGGTCGACCTTGTTCAGAAACACCACCAGCGCCGGAACGCCGACCTGACGCGCCAGCAGGATGTGCTCGCGGGTCTGCGGCATCGGGCCGTCGGCCGCCGAAACCACCAGGATCGCGCCGTCCATCTGCGCCGCGCCGGTGATCATGTTCTTCACATAGTCGGCGTGCCCGGGGCAGTCGACATGCGCATAATGCCGCTTCGCCGTCTCATATTCGACATGCGCCGTCGAAATCGTGATCCCGCGCGCCTTCTCTTCCGGCGCCTTGTCGATCTGGTCGTAAGCGGTGTACGTCGCCCCGCCCGTCTCCGCCAGAACCTTGGTGATCGCCGCCGTCAGCGACGTCTTGCCATGGTCGACGTGACCAATCGTTCCGATGTTGCAGTGCGGCTTCGTGCGCGAAAATTTTTCCTTGGCCATGGCCCTCGTTCCGAATGTCAGGCGAGTAGAATCCAACGACCGCGCTCAATAGAAGGCTTTGCTGGCGACTGCAAGAGCCAAATCGCCGGAATCTGGCGCGTACCGGCGCAAGCCGGCCGCGCGCCCCCGTTTTCCGCCCTTTTCAAGGCGAAGCGCCAATCCTCGCCCCATTTTTGCGCAAGGCGGCTTTCCGCGAAGCTTGATCGGCGGCCCGATCCGGGCGAAGCTTGCCTTACGCGCCATGCAGGGACAGGATGGCAGGGACAGGATGAATGACCGCGATCGATTCCACCCTCGCGCCCATTCTCGGGCGTTACCGCCACGATCCGACCGCTTTGCTGCAGATCTTGCGCGACGCGCAGGACCTTTTTGGCTGGATTTCCCCCGAAATTCGCGCCGCCGTCGCCTCGGCGCTGGACATTGCGCCCACCCGAATCGACAGCCTGACGCAGTTCTACGCCCATCTCCATGACGCCCCGCGCGGAAAATACCGCATTCTGTTTTCGGACAATATCACCGACCGCATGGCCGGCTCCGTCGCTTTGATGGAGCGCATGCTGAAAAAACTGGAGCTGCAGCGGGGAAAACTCTCCGGCGACGGCCTCGTCAGCGTCGACTTCACTTCCTGCACCGGCATGTGCGACCAGGGCCCGGCTTTACTGGTCAACAATCTGCCGGTGACCCGCCTGACGGCGCGGCGGATCGACGAAATCTGGGGCCTGATCCGCGCTCGCACGCCGCTCGATCAATGGCCGGCCGAATTTTTCAAGGTCGAGGACCATATCCGCCGCGCCGATCTGCTGCTCGGCGCGCCCAAAAAGCGCGGCGACGCGATCCGCGCCGCCCTCGCCCTCGGCGCGCAGGGCTTTCTGGACGAGCTGAAAAAATCCCACTTGCGCGGACGCGGCGGCGCCGGCTTCCCGACCGCCGTCAAATGGCAATCCTGCCGCGATGCGCCGGGCGAGAGGCGTTTTGTCGTCTGCAACGCCGACGAGGGCGAGCCCGGCACGTTCAAGGACCGCGTGCTGCTGCAAAGTTTTGCCGAAAACCTGTTCGAGGGCATGGCGCTGGCTGCTTTGGTCACCGGCGCGCAAAAGGGCTTCCTTTATCTGCGCGGCGAATATTCCTATCTGCGGGCGCCGCTGGAGGCGCATTTGGGCGAGATGCGCCGCGAGAATTGGCTCGGCGAGAGCATCGGCGGCGCCAAAAATTTCGATTTCGACATCGAAATCCATATGGGCGCCGGCGCCTATGTCTGCGGCGAGGAAACCGCGCTGATCGAATCGCTCGAAGGCAAGCCGGGGCGACCGCGCATCCGCCCGCCTTTCCCGGCCACCCACGGCTATCTCGGCTTTCCCACCGTGGTGAACAATGTGGAGACTTTGTGCAACGCCGCGGCAATCGCGGCCATCGGCGCCGCCACCTATTCCAGCCGGGGAACGAAAGAATCCACCGGCACGAAAATCCTTTCCGTCTCCGGCGATTGCGAACGCCCCGGGATTTACGAATATCCGTTGGGCGTGACCATCGCACAGGTGCTCGAAGAGTGCGGCGCGCCGGATGTCGGCGCGGTCCAGATCGGCGGCGCGGCGGGAAACTGCCTGATTCCGGAGGAATTCGGCCGCCGCATCGCCTTCGAGGACCAGCCCACCGCCGGCGCGCTCATGGTCTTCGCCAACCAGCGCGACCCGATCGAGGCGGCGCGCAATTTCGCCCATTTCTTCGCCCATGAATCCTGCGGCTTCTGCACGCCCTGTCGCGTCGGAACATCGCTGGTCGCCGGGATGATCGACAAGATCGCCGCCGGCCACGGCGCGCGCTATGAGTCCATGGACTTGAAGCGCCTGCACGACATTCTGCGCGCGTCCAGCCATTGCGGCCTTGGCCAGTCGGCCATGCTCGGCCTTTACGACATGATGCGGAAGTTCAAGCCCGCTTTCGAAAGGCGTCTGATCACCAAGGATTTCGAACCCGATTTCGATCTCGACGCCGCTTTGGCCCGCGCCCGCGAACTCGCCGGGCGCGACGACACCGCGGCGCATCTGGGAGAAGACATATGAGCGAGGGCGACAACAGCTTCACGCTCGACGGCCAGACCATCGCCTTTGAACCCGGCCAGACCATCCTGACGGCGGCGGCCGCGGCGGGCGTCTATATTCCGCATCTCTGCGCCCATCCCGATTTCCCCCCGCACGGCTCGTGCAAGCTATGCACGGTGACGGTCAACGGCCGCGCCGGCTCGGCCTGCACGATTCCAGCCGCGCCGGGCCATGAGGTGCGCAGCGACACGCGGGAGCTTCATGAAATCCGCCGCGTGCTGCTGCAAATGCTGTTCGTCGAGGGCAATCATTTCTGCCCGGGGTGCGAAAAGAGCGGCCAATGCAAATTGCAGGCGCTCGCCTATGAACTCGCAATGCTCTCGCCGCATTTCGTGCAATTCTTTCCCCATCGCGAAGTCGACGCCTCGCATCCGGACTTCTTTCTCGATTTCAATCGCTGCATCATGTGCGAATTGTGCGTGAGCGCCAGCCGCGACGTGGACGGCAAGAATATTTTCGCCCTCGCCGGGCGCGGGCGCGATTCGCACATCGTCGTGAATTCGCCGAGCGGAAAGCTCGGCGACACCAATTTCGCCACGACCGACAAGGCGGCGCAGGTCTGCCCGGTGGGCGCCATATTGCGCAAGGAGATCGGCTTCGTCACGCCGATCGGCGAAAGGCTTTATGACCGCGCGTCGATCAGCGAGGTCGACCTTCCAGAAAGCGCGGGAGCCGCGAAATGAATTCTTCGCCGCCGCCAAAAAAGATCAAGATCGCCACGGCGACTCTCGGCGGCTGTTTCGGCTGCCACATGTCGCTGCTCGACATCGACGAGCGCCTGCTGGAGTTGATCCAGATCGCCGAATTCGACCGCTCGCCGCTCACCGACATCAAGCATTGCGGCCCGAAAATCGACATCGGGCTGATCGAAGGCGCGTTGTGCAACGCCGAGAATGTCCACGTGCTGCGGGAATTTCGCGCCAGTTGCAAATTCCTGGTCGCGGTCGGCGCCTGCGCCATCAACGGCGGCCTGCCGGCGCAGCGTAACCGTTTCGATGTCGGCGACATCCTCACCAAGGTTTACGGCGATGCGGCGGACGGACGATCGCGCGTCCCCAACGACCCGGAGCTGCCGTTGCTGCTCGACAAGGTCTATCCGATCCATGACGTGGTGCGGGTCGATTATTTCATTCCCGGCTGTCCGCCTTCCGGCGACGCCTTATGGAAATTCCTGACCGACCTGATCGGCGGGCGCACCCCGCGCCTCGACTATTCCCAGTTTCACTTCGACTGAAGGCGCCGCCATGGCTTCTCTCGAAACCGCCGCCAGCCCGAAAAAACTCCGCCGCATCGCCATCGACCCGCTGACCCGCGTCGAAGGCCACGGCAAGGTCACCCTGCTGCTCGACGCGGAAAACAAAATCCATCAGGTCCGCCTGCATATCGTCGAGTTCCGGGGCTTCGAAGCCTTCATCGAGGGCCGGCCGTTCTGGGAGGTTCCGGTGACGGTGCAGAGGCTGTGCGGCATCTGCCCGGTCAGCCATCATCTCGCGGCGAGCAAGGCGATGGACGCCATCGCGGGCTACCGCCATCTGACGCCGACCGCCGAAAAGCTGCGCCGGCTGATGCATTACGGCCAGATTCTGCAATCGCACGCCGTGCATTTCTTCCATCTCGCCTCGCCCGACCTGCTGCTCGGCTTCGACAGCGAGCCGACGCGGCGCAATATCGTCGGCGTCGCCGCCAATTTTCCCGACATCGCGAAGCAGGGCGTGCTGCTGCGCAAATTCGGCCAGGAGGTGATCCGCCACACCGCCGGCAAGCGCATCCATGGCGTCGGCGCCATTCCCGGCGGCGTCAACAAGGCGCTGTCAGTCCTCGAACGCGATGAATTGCGCGCCGGAATCGACCAGATGATCGTCTGGGCCCGCGACGCCGTGCGGATGATCGCCAAACTGCACGAGGTCCATCCGGCCTTCTACAACAGCTTCGGCGCCTTTCGCGCCAATATGATGGGGCTCGTCGACCGCCACGGCGCGCTCGATCTCTACCATGGGGCGCTCCGCGCCCGGGACGCCGACGGCGCGCCGATTTTCGACCATGTCGATTACACGACATACGAAAATGTGCTGACCGAAGAGATCAAGCCCTGGACCTACATGAAATTCCCGCACATCAGGGCGCTCGGCCCGGACAAGGGATGGTACCGGGTCGGACCGCTCGCCCGCATCCAGATCTGCGCCTACGTTCCGTCCGAACTGGCGGAAATCGAGCGCAGGAATTTTCTCGCCCTCGGCGACGGCAAGCCCGTGCATGGCGCCCTGCTCTATCACTGGGCGCGGATGATCGAGGCCCTGCACGCGGCGGAAGTCATCCGCGACCTGCTCGACGATTGCGACATCGTCGGGACCGATCTGATGGCCGAGCGTGGCGAGAGGCAGGCGGAAGCGGTGGGCGTGATCGAAGCGCCGCGCGGAACCCTGTTCCATCATTATCGCGTCGGCGAGGACGATCTGGTCAAATTCTGCCGGCTGATCGTCTCGACCACCAACAACAACCAGGCGATGAACGAGGCGATCCGCGCCGTGGCCGCGGAATATGTCGACGGAAGGGTGCTTACCGAAGGCCTGCTCAATCATATCGAGGTCGCGATCCGCGCCTATGACCCCTGCCTGTCGTGCGCGACCCACGCCATCGGCCAGATGCCGCTGGAAGTCGACCTGGTGGACGCGGACGGCGCGCTGGTCGACCGGCGGCGGAAAAATTTCGGCGGCGCATGAAGCTCGTCGTTTTCGGCTGGGGCAATTCTTCGCGCGGCGACGATGCGTTGGGGCCGCTGCTGCTGGCGCGCGTCGCCGGTGCACAATGGCCTGACAGTGTTCTGATAGAGGATTACCAGCTCCAGATCGAACATGCGCTCGATCTGGAAGACGCCGATCTCGCGCTCTTTCTCGACGCCGGCCGGGATACGCTGGCGCCTTTCGCCTTCAACGAGATTTTTCCGCGCCACGGCCTGACCCATCTCAGTCACGCGCTGGCGCCCGAAAGCGTGCTTTCCATTTTTGAACAGACCCTCGGGCGCAAGGCGCCGCCCGCTTTCCTGCTGTGCGTTCGTGGCGAGGCGTTCGATCTCGGCGCAGGATTGAGCGTGGCGGGCGCGGCGCGGCTGGAGGCGGCCTGGACCTTGCTGCAACAGCTCGAAACCGCGCGCGGCCCGGAAGACTGGCGCGCGCGCATGACCGAAATGTAAGGCGGATTTTAGAGCGTTTCCCGCTATGGAAAGGCCACGATTTTCAAGCATAAGCCTGGGCGGAACGACCCCGGATCCCGTGGAACAACAAAGATGCTGTCTGCCCAACGCCAAACGCTCCCCGAAACGGCGATCGAATTCTGGATCGGTCGCGACGCTGAAGGGTTCTGGACCGCGCGCGGCGCCGACGGCCGCGAAGGCGGCCTTTTCGTCAGCCGCGAGGAGGCGATGAAATTCGCCAAGGCCGCACGCCGGCGCGGACAAGGCGTCGTGAAAAGTGCGCCATCGCCGGTCGATCTGTGGAAATAAGGCGCAATGCGTCGCGCGGCGGCGGTCAAAACTCGACGCCAAAGACCATATGCGCCCTTTGGCGGGCGAGATCGGACTGGTTCCACGCCGCCAGCCCCGCGGGCGAGAGATGGCGCGGCGATTCCGTCGCCGCCTCCGACCAGGCAAGCGCCAGAAAGGCGCCGGGCCCCATCTGCAAATGCAGGGTTGGGCCGACATAGACCGCCGAGCCGGACGAATTGGCGAAGCCCAAAGATTGATAGGCCTGATAATATTCCACCTCGCCACCGAAATAGAGGTCCGGCGTGAAAAGATAGGACAGGCCGCCAGTCGCGCCGAACAAGGCATAATGGCCTGGGCCGGCTCCGGCTTCGTTCTCGAATTCCGGCAGATAGATCAGATTGATCGCGCCGAGCAATTTGCGCCGGATGAATTCCGTATCGAGATAAAGCTTCGTCTCGACCGAGAAATTTCGGGCGGCGACGCCGGTGATGTCGTCGACGCGGTCCCATTCCGGCTGCAGGGACAGGGAAAGGCCGACAGGCGCGTCGATCCCACGCCGCAGGAAAACATATTTCGGCTCGAAGGCGACGCCCTCGAAATTCACGTCGCGGCGATCGGCGAGGCCGGGCGCGCCCGCGATCGTCTGCCAGACGCCGGAGCCGATCGCCTCGTAACCGAATCGATCGGTCACCGCGGTCTCGTAAGCCGCCTCCTGCACGACGCCCTGATAGATTCCGCCGCCCCGCTTGCCGAAGGCGCCGCTGGTGGTGAATTCGGCCTCGTTGCTTCCCGGCTCGCCGACGTCGGAGCCCTCGGTGAAGCCGAACAGATGCTTGTCCTCGAAACTTTCCGAATCGGATGCGGCGTCGCCGGCAAACGCATGGGACGCCCATGACAATATCGCGGCGATGGCAAGGGCAGGAAGCGCCGGCCGTCGTCGGCTTGATCGGATGGCCAATTCTCTTGCCCTTCTGTCTCGCGTTTTCCGAACTCCCCGGATGAGTTTAGCAAAAATTCGCGCAGCCGCGACCGCCTCGGGTTCGGACCACGCCCCGGTTCAGGACAGGTTCATTTATTTCGATTAAGCTCGAGCCGTCCTGACCAAGGAGGGGTGAAATGAAAAATCTCGCGAAAGCCATCGTCGTCGCCAGCGCTTTGTTCGGCGCGGGACTGGTTGGAATCGACACGGCGAACGCCATGCCCATCGCGCCCGCCGTCGGAGCCCAAACGGCGGCGGCGCCGATCGAGACGGTCGGCTGGCGCTGCGGCGGACCCGGTTGGCATGTCAATCCCTGGGGCCGTTGCGTTCCCAACCGCTACTACCGGCCCTATTACCATCCCTATTATCGCCGTCATTGGCATCGCCGCTATTGGTGAGGGCTCGGTTCAGAACCGTCCGATCGAAAAGGGCTTGGGATCGGCGAAGGGTTCTTCGCCGGTCATCATTTCCGCCAGCAGGCGGCCCGTGCTCGCCGCCAGCGTCAGGCCGTGATGCTGGTGGCCGAAGTTGAACCACAGACCCTTGTGACGCGGGGCGGGGCCGATGACCGGCAGCATGTCGGGCAGACAGGGCCGGCAGCCCATCCAGGGCTTGGCGTCCAGCCGCTTGCCCAACGGGAATAACCGGCGCGCGAACATTTCGCTGGTCTCGATCTGCGTATAATCCGGCGGGGCGTCGCGCCGCGCGAATTCGGCGCCGGTGGTGAGGCGAATTTCGCGCGCCATGGGCGCGAGCAAAAAACCATTGTCGGCGTCGAGCACGGGATGGTTGAGCGCCGCGCCCGGCGCATAATGCATGTGGTAGCCGCGCTTGACCGCAAGCGGGACGGAATAGCCCAATGGCGCGAGCACGACATCGGCCCACGGCCCGAGGCAAACCACCGCCTCGCCCGCCAGAACTGGGCCCTGTTCCGTCTCGACGCCGTAGCCCGCGCTGGCGGGCCGGAACGTTCTGGCGTCGCCGCGCAGAAAAAAGCCGCCGCGCCGCTGGAACAGGGCGAGATAGCTTTGGGTCAGGGCGAGCGGATCGTTGATCGAGGCAGGGTCAAGGTAATGGACCGCGCCAAAAACGCCGCTGAGCGCCGGCTCGATCGCGCGCAAGGCCTCGGCGTCGTAAAGCGTGATTTTCAGGCCGAAAGGCAAGATCTTTTCCGCCGCCGCCCGGCCGGCGGCGAAGGTTTTTTCGCCGCGAAACAGTTTCAGCCAGCCGGTCCTGCGCATCAGCGCAAGCGCTCCAGCTTCCGCCATCAGATTTTCGTGCTCGCTGAGCGAATGTTCGATCAGCGACCGCGCGGCAAAAGCGTGGCGCAAGGCGCGTTCCGGCGCGCTCTCCCACCAGTAGCGCGCGAGCCACGGCGCGAAAAAGGGAAGGTCGCGCAAGCGGTAGCGCGCCTCATTGGCGCCATTGACCGCATAGACCGCCAGCGCCCGCCAGTCGCGCGGGAAAAGATAGGGAAAGATCGAGGCGCGCTCGATCAGACCGGCGTTGCCGAAAGACGTCTCCTCGCCGGCGCCGCGCCGGTCCACCATAACGACCCCGCGCCCCCGCGCCTGGATCTGCAAGGCCGTCGCCACACCGACGATTCCGGCGCCCAGCACAAGCACATCCGTCCGGCGCATTCCGCATTCCCCTGGCAGCAGCTGCTTTCGGCCCATCGAGGCGCCCGGTGGACGCCGACCCTCAGTTCATGTAGGAGCGGTTTTCGGCAAAAGCCAGCAAAGACCCGACCTTCAGGACAGCGATGATGCGCCCGCTGAAAATCGCCCCCTCGATCCTTTCCGCCGATTTCTCGAAACTCGGCGAGGAAGTCCGCGCCGTCATCGCCGCCGGCGCCGACATCGTCCATGTCGATGTGATGGACGGCCATTTCGTGCCCAATATCACCATCGGCCCCGAGGTGGTGAAAAGCCTGCGGCCGCATACCGACAGGATTTTCGACGTCCATCTGATGATTTCGCCCTGCGACCCCTATCTCGAGGCTTTTGCGAGAGCGGGCTCGGATTATATTGTGGTTCACGCCGAAGCCGGCCCGCATCTCCACCGCTCGTTGCAAGCCATCCGGGCGCTCGGCAAGAAGGCCGGGGTCTCGCTCAATCCGGCGACGCCGGAAGACGTGGTCGAATATGTGCTCGACGAACTCGACCTGATCCTGGTGATGTCGGTCAATCCCGGTTTCGGCGGCCAGAAATTCATCCCCGCCACGCTGGAAAAGCTGCGCCGCCTCAAGGCGATGATCGGCGCCCGCACGATCGACCTCGAAGTGGACGGCGGCGTGACCGCCGAAAACGCCATGGACATTGTCGGCGCCGGCGCCAACTGGCTGGTCGCCGGCTCCGCCGTGTTCAAGGGCGGCCCGGACCATTACAAAAAGAACATCGACGCCATCCGCCTCGCCGCCCATATGGCGCGCGGGGAGATGGTGTGAGTCAGACCCATACGCTCGGCCACTTTCCAAGTCGATGACAATTTGATCGCGACGAAAGAGAACAAAACAGCCCTTTTTTCCTTCTGGCTCTTAAACTGTCGAGCGCCTGTTGATTGAAAGTGAAAAGTGGGCGACTGTCCGAGAGTGCTTTGCTTGGCCTCCTGTCAATGCCTTATCCAAAAAAATCAGTGCAATTGCGCAATCGGCTTATTCGGCTTCTGAGGAACCCGATGAAATTTGATCACAAAGAATTGCAGAACGACCTCAACGCAATGCGTCTATCCCGATTGGCCCCGGAGCGCGCCGTTGGAGATAATTTCTTATTCGAAGAACGTGTTTCGGACATTCGGGAAAAATATTTCGAAGACTTTGACCCGACGGCGACGAAACTGTCCACGCTTCAGAGCAGGCACTTCAGATTGGCGGTTCAAGGGGCCCGCCGCAGCCACGTTCCAACGACATTTCAGACAGGCAATGCTTTAGCACTTTATCGGCCTGATATCGAACCCAATCAGAAATTGGTCCGATTGGAACGGATAGACGATATTTTGATGGGCGCTGGACAGGATTACGCGGCGCTGCAAACGGCGCTGTCTCCTCGCTCCCGCGACGACGCCTTGATCTCGACGATTGTCGATCAATGGAAGATTTTTCCCGGCGCGCGCCCATCATTCGTCGCCTTTAAATCGGAACTTCAAGACGATTTGACGAAGAGCGACTGGCTCATTCGTCTGCGCGAGCGCCTCGGCCTCGGACATTTCGCCCCGGCGCCGGGCGAGAAACAATCCTTTGCGCTCATGGAATATAAGGTCAAGGATGTGCTGGACGACTGGGAGGCGCTGAAGTCCCGAGGAGCCGAGCGGCCCTTCGCATTTCCAACAGTTCTAGAAGCTCCAGGAAGCCCTCATTATTTCCCCGCTCCCACCGGCAGCGCGGGCGGTTTTACCATCGATTTAAGTGAGACGGATCGAAGCAGGGCGTCGATTTGCGAACTTCTTCATATTCGATTAAACTATCGACTGGAACATTTGGTCCGCGTCGGCCAATTGGTTGGTCCTTTGCCCGAACTCAAGCTGAGCGCCGCGCGCGATGCGCATCTGGACAAATTGCGGCGCCAATCCGGGCGAGCGGATTTCGGAACGCATATGGCCGGCGAGGTGGACGAGTAAAATGGCGCAGACCCTTCTTTCTCGGCATCCTTGGCTGGAGCGGCTCATCGCCTCGCCGGTGCAGGAAGTGCGCGCCCTGGTTGAAGGCGATGCTGTCATTCATCCTTTCGGGCGAGCCGAACCGAGCGATGCGGCGGCGACTCTATTTTTCGGATTGGCGCCCGACGATCCAGCGGCTGTCGCATTTGACAAGGGCGTGCTTGGCGCCTTGGAATTCTATCGACAACAATCCGTGCGCTTGCGGGGGGGCGAGTGGGACCGAAATGCGCTGGCGGCGTTAGATTTGATGCGCGTCATCCAGCGTTTGTCGCCCAAGAACAGCGTGCTCGATCTGCACAAGCGCTTCTCCTATTGGAACAATTGGGTCGAAAATATCGTCGTCGATCGTGGTCTTGATCTACGGCGAGAATATTGGCGCTGTTTGGCGCTCAGCCAGAACATAGCCGCCGAAGATGGACTCGAACCGCGCCGGCTATTGCCGTTCTGGCTGAATATTTGCGGGGAATCCGGCCCGCGCGGGCGCTACGACGATTTATACCTCGTGGTCGGTTTGCTCGGCCTTAGGCGCCTGCCCCTGGATGAAGACAGCAGCGCCAACGAGGAAGCCTCGCTGTTTGGTTTGGCGCGCTGGGCTGTCGCCCAACACCCCACCAAAAAGCAGTTTTTGCGGGAATGGCGCGTTTTGGAGGGGGCTTTCCCCCGCGACCCATCCTTTTGGACGCCCTTGGCGACGAAAGTCATCGCCGAAATGGAAAACGAGCTGTTTCACCAGACGAAACGGACGGGAATCACCTTTCCGGCGGCGCAATGGTGGCGCGAAGAAATCGACCTTGGGGAGATCAAGACTCGCGAATTTGCCGGCGCCGTATCGCTGCCAGACCTTGAGTTGGTTAAAGCTATCCTCAGCGCTATCGAAAAATCTCGTCCTTTCCAGACTGTGAAATCCCCGATTGAAACATTGATCGCCCAACACCAACGCTATGCGTCGCGCACGGGAGACACCTATTATCTGGTGCGGACGGCTTGCAATATCGGCAAGAGCTTATTGGAAACCAATGGCGACGAACCAGAAAGACGCGCCGAAAAAGCGCGCGATCTCGCGCGTTTGACGTTGCGGTTTGAGACATTCGATGTTTTCGCCTGGAGCCTGTGGCACGACGCTCTCGTGGCGCTTGGACAGTTGGAAGCCGCCGAACTGGTCGCGTGGGAGGCGGTCAGACGATTCCCGGAAGACCCCCAAAAGCGTAATCAATTGGCGTTATTCCTGTCGAAGGAAAAGGGCGACGATCGAAACGCGGAAGCATTGCTGCGCGAAACCTTGACGCTCTTTCCGACGGATATCTTCTGCCGCACACAATTGGCCAATATTCTAGGACGGGAAAAGGAGCGGGAGTTCGAAGCGCGCCAGATTCTGCGCGACGCGCTCGCAATCGATCCAAAGAATTCGATTTCAATAAGAATGCTGCAACAACTCGAATCGGGACGGCCTTTTGGGCCGGCGCGCAACCGGCGCGCAATTCGCCAAAGCGACGCCGCGACAGACCTGGTCCCTCCCGACATTGCAGCGACGGCGCGCGCGCGGCGCGCGCTTTTCCTCTCGAAGCAAGGCGATGCCGAGGCCTTGGAAGAAATCCGGCGTGTCTTTTCGGAAGATGAAAATTTCGCCTATGGGCGCTATGTCGCTGCCGCTTCAGGCGTAATCGAGGCGACAATCGCCGACAACAGCTTGCCGACAGCGTTTCTTGCCGCTGCGAGGGAAGGATCGTTGGAAGGCATGTCTGACTTACGGGAACGCGCATCCGGCCCAGACGCGATTGTTTTGTCGATAGCGCGCGCTTCGATGGGGGACGGAGGGGCACAAATTGAAATTCAGGGTTGGCTAAACGAACCGGTAAACGATAACGATCCTCGCGCAGCGGGCCTCCATGAAATCGCAGCGCGCCTGACCTCGTCGCCGCCAAGCGACTTCCTTGCAGATTTGCTTGCCGCTTCGTTGGGGATCACTTTGGCCGCCTAAATCGTGCTCGGTGATTTGCAAAGACCGGCTGCGCGCGCCTCGATGTTTCAGGAAATCAGGAAACTATTGGGGTGCAAGGCGCCCTGTGGCATCGACACGGCAAAATAGCGACGTTGGACCAACCATGGAATAACGCATCGTCTGCGGCATCGTGCTAATTTCGCGCAAATTCCCCAGGTCCCTTGCGCATGCGGCGGCCTGGCTTTAGTTGAAATCTCCCTTTCAAAATCGAGTTGTCCATGATCCCCCGTTATTCCCGCCCCGAAATGGTCGCGCTCTGGGAGCCGCAGACCAGGTTCAAGATCTGGTTCGAGATCGAGGCGCATGCCTGCGACGCTCTGGCCGAGCTTGGCGTGATTCCGAAGGAAAGCGCGAAAAACATCTGGGACAAGGCGGGCAATGTCACTTTCGACGTCGATCGCATCGACGAGATCGAGCGCGTCACCAAGCACGACGTGATCGCCTTTCTGACCCATCTCGCCGAATTCATCGGGCCGGACTCGCGCTTCGTCCATCAGGGCATGACCTCGTCCGACGTGCTCGACACCTGTCTCGCGGTGCAGATGTCCCGCGCCGCCGACATCCTGATCAAGGATGTCGACGCCCTGCTCGCCGCGCTGAAACGCCGGGCTTTCGAGCACAGGATGACACCGACCATCGGCCGCTCGCATGGCATCCACGCCGAGCCGGTGACTTTTGGCCTGAAAATGGCCGAAGCTTTTGCCGAGTTTTCGCGTGCGCGTAAAAGGCTGGTGGATGCGCGCGAGGAAATCGCCACTTGCGCCATTTCCGGCGCGGTCGGCACTTTCGCCAATATCGATCCGCGCGTCGAACAGCATGTCGCGCAAAAGATGGGCCTGAAGCCGGAGCCGGTTTCCACCCAAGTCATCCCGCGCGACCGCCACGCCATGTTCTTCGCCACGCTGGGCGTGGTCGCCTCCTCGATCGAGCGGCTGGCGATAGAAATCCGCCATCTGCAGCGCACCGAAGTGCTGGAGGCCGAGGAATATTTCTCCGAAGGCCAAAAAGGCTCGTCGGCCATGCCGCACAAGCGCAATCCGGTGCTGACCGAAAACCTGACCGGCCTCGCGCGCTTGGTGCGCGGCATGGTGACGCCGGCGCTGGAAAATGTGGCGCTGTGGCACGAGCGCGACATTTCGCATTCTTCGGTCGAGCGCATGATCGGCCCCGACGCCACGGTGACGCTCGATTTCGCGCTTCATCGCCTCACCGGCGTGGTGGAAAAACTGCTGGTCTATCCCGAAAACATGAAGAAGAATCTCGACCTGCTCGGCGGCCTCGTCCATTCCCAGCGCGTGCTGCTGGCCCTGACGCAAAAGGGCGCCTCGCGCGAGGACGCCTATAAATTCGTCCAGCGCAACGCCATGCCGGTCTGGCGCGGCGAGGGCGATTTTCTGGATCTGCTGAAAAAAGACCCGGAGGTGAAGCGGCTGCTGACGGACGCGGAGCTCGAAGAAAAATTCGACCTCTCCTATCACCTCAAGCACGTCGATACGATTTTCGCTCGCGTGTTCGGCAAGGACGCGTGAACGACATTGCGCTCATCGCCGCCGCCGGGCTGATCGGCGGGATGATGAACGCCATCGCCGGCGGCGGCTCCTTCGTGACCCTGCCGGCTCTCATCGCGGCGGGCGTGCCGGCGCTCAACGCCAACGCCTCCTCCACCGTCGCCCTCGTGCCGAGCGCGCTCGCCAGCGCTTACGCCTATCGCCACGATTTCCAGGATTTCGAGGGCGTCCGCTTCCGCGACATGGCCATGCTGAGCGTGGTCGGGGGCGCCTCGGGCGCGCTCCTGCTCGAAGTTACGCCGCAGAGCCTTTTCAACGTCCTCGTGCCCTTCCTGCTGCTGTTCGGGACTTTGGCTTTCGCCTTCGGCCGGCAGGCCGGGACTTTTCTGCGGCAACGGATTCATATTACCCCGCGCATGCTGTTGGTCAGCCAGTTCGTTCTCGGAATCTATGGCGGCTATTTCGGCGGCGCCGTGGGCGTCATGATGCTGGCGGCCTGGAGCCTGATGACTTCCGCCTCGATCGCCGCCATGCAGCCGGCGCGCAACCTGCTCAACGGAGCGATGAACGCCACCGCGACCCTTGTTTTCGTTGCCGGCGGACTGGTCTGGTGGCGCCAGACTTTTGTCCTGTTCGTCGGCGCGATGGTCGGCGGCTATTTCGGGGCCTTTTACGCCCGCAAGATCGATCCGGCGCGGGCGCGCCTCGTCATTTCCTTCCTCAACGCCGGCATGACCGCCTATATTTTCTGGCGCACCTTCGGACGCTGAGACCCGGCGCGGCAGTGACCATTGGTCGAAACAGCGACGGTTCAGCCGCCATTCAGGCGGCCCGTGTCAAAGTCGCGGAACTGGCGGCGATCACCGCAGCCAGTTTTTCAGGGAGTTTTCCATGCTCAAGTCGATCATGGCCGCGGCCGTTCTCGTCTCGGCGCTGTTTATCGCCGCCGCTCCGGCCTCCGCCTGCGGATGGCATCACCATTGCGGCTACCACCACCACCATCATCACTACCATCATCATTATTATCATTGATGGGAATCGGCGGGCGGCGGTAAAAAACGCCGCCCGCCTTCAAGCCTTTTTGGCCAGCCGGTCGAAGGCGATCAGCCGTTCAAGCAGTGCCGGCATTTCGGCGAGCGGAACCATGTTCGGCCCGTCGGAAAAGGCTTTTTCCGGCGCGTCATGGGTCTCGATGAACAGGCCGGCGACGCCGACCGCGACCGCCGCCCGCGCCAGGACGGCGACGAATTCGCGCTGTCCGCCGGACGACGTCCCCTGCCCGCCCGGCTGCTGGACGCTATGCGTGGCGTCGAAAATCACCGGCGCGCCGATTTCTTGCGCCATGATCGGCAGGCCGCGAAAATCGGTGACCAGAGTATTGTAGCCGAATGACGCGCCGCGCTCGGTCACCAGGACATTGGGATTGCCCGCGTCAAAAATTTTCGCGGCGACATTCTTCATGTCCCAGGGCGCCAGGAACTGGCCCTTCTTGACATTGACCGGCTTGCCGGTCGCCGCCGCCGCCAGCAGAAGATCGGTCTGGCGGCAGAGAAAGGCAGGGATCTGCAACAGGTCCACCACTTCCGCCACGGCTGAGCATTGCTCTTTTTCGTGCACATCGGTGACGACCGGCAGGCCGAAGCTCTGCTTGATCTCCTGGAAAATTTTCAAGGCCGCGTCGAGCCCGATGCCGCGCCTGCCCTGCGCCGAGGTGCGGTTGGCCTTGTCGAACGAGGATTTGAAGACATAATCAAGCCCAAGTTTTTCGGTCAGCGCCGCCATTTTCTCGGCCATGAACAGGGCATGGTCGCGACTTTCCAGCGCGCAGGGGCCGGCGATCAGAGCGAAGGGCAGATGATTGCCGAAACGCGCGGCGCGCGGGCCCTCGCCGACCGTCACAATCGCATTTTTCCGCGCTTCCGCCATTCGTTCTCCCATCATGCCCGCTCAAAAGCGACCGCCACGCCCTCGGCCTCTCCCGCCGCCAGCCGGCCGACCTGAAAGATCGTCACCAGCCCGTTGGCCGCCAAAGCCGCCTCGGTTTCGTTCAGATTCTTGACGCCGAACACCAGCCCGGCGATGTGAAATTTTTCCCCGCGCGGATTGATCCCGAAACGGAAGGCGAAAGCCCGCGGGCTCAGGATTTCCAGGCTCGCCCCGCCGGCAAGCCGGATGTCCAGCCCCGCCGAAGTCGCCAGCATTTCCCTCTGGCCGGTGAGCGCCGAAAGAAATTCGGCGTGATCGGCCGGCTCGTCCGCGATCGCCACGACTTCGCGCAGGCACAAGGCCCCATTGGGATGATCCGGCGCACCCAAAACCGGCGCTTCCCGGACCAGATGAAAACAATCCGCCGCCTCGCCCGCGGGCATAGCCGGCGCGTCGCCCGGACCGGCGCTCAGGCCGACCGAAACCCGTCGAGTTGGATCGTCGCTGGCGGCAAAAACCAGAGCCACGCCGTCGGCGAGCGTGACGCCGGCGCCGTCCGGGTCGAGCGCAAAGCCGAGCCGCGTCCAGGCCCCGACAAGGTCCTGCCGGCTGGCGGCGGTCAAAGATATGCGGACAAGCTTGCGCGACATGGGAAATTCTTTGGCAATCCTCGGATAGGAGCGGAACCTTATCGACCAATCGGCTTTCTCAAGCAAGCCTTCGGTCGCTCGGGCGTCGGAGAGTGCTGCGCGCCGAACCCGACAGTCTTTCGAGCAACGCAAACCGTCGCGCACAGTCGTTGGCGCCCGAACCCGCGCTTAGCCGCCGGTTTACCTTTGGGAGGGACAATGACAAGGCGGCGCGCCATTTGATTTCCAGCGCCTGGGCGAAGGTCGATGTTAGCTCTTGTCGAGAGGTCCGCCGGGACTTTTGTCGGCGCGCTGGCGGCAGCGGCGATTTCCTTGGCCATCCCGCATGCGGCGGCGCAGGACGCGCGGCGCGATTCGCCCTCGATCGCCGGGACGCGCCGTGTGCTGGTGATTCCGGTCAATATTCCGGGACGCGCCCCAGTCGCGCCGGATCGCGAGCAAATCGCGCAGGCGCTCTTCGGCGACCGGGATTTGGTGGCGTCGCGCTACCGCACGATTTCATACGGCAAGCTGAATTTTTCCGGATCGGAGGCCGATATCGTCGATCCGGTCACCGTGCCCGAGCCTCCGGACCTGTGCAACAGCGGTCTCGGCCGGCTCGCCGGCGCGGCGGAATATGCGGCGAGGCGGCAGGGCGCGCGGTATGACGCCGCTACCCATCGCATTTTCGTCGTTCCGGCCGATTTCCCATGCAATTGGGTGGGACTTGGCGGCATCGGCGGCGAGCGCGTCTGGGTCAAGGCGACCACCGCGAAAGCGTTGGAGCATGAGCTCGGCCATAATCTCGGCATGGATCACGCCATCAGCTGGCAAGGTTTCGCCGCCGACGCTTCTGATTTCATGGGCTCCGGCGAAGCGAGCCTGAACGCGCCTCATGTCGCGCAGATGGGCTGGCTCGACGATTTCCCCGACAAGATCACGGAAATCAGCGCGGAAGCGACCGTGACCCTGGAGTTGCTCGAAGCCCACCCGACGAGGACGACCCTCGCCAAGATCGCCATCGCGCGCCCGTCATCCAGTTCGAACACCTATTATTTCTCCTACCGGGCGGCGAGCGCCGCCAATCCGCTTCCAGCGCCATTCACCGATGGGGTGAATATCCATATTTTCCAGAATGGCCGCGCGCGCGGCGGACTGACCCGGCTGGTGAAAGTCCTCAAGGATGGCGAGACTTTCGAGGACGGCCCGATGGTCGTGCGGCAAATCTCCCATATCGTGGACGAACAGGTCGCTTTCAGCATCAGCTTCGACGGCGCGAAGGCGGCCATTCCCGCCGGCCCGCCGCCCGCGCCGCGCGGCGCCGTCCAATCTCAGGCTTCGGGCAAATGCCTCGATCTTGCCCGCGGATCGAAAGCCGAAGGGGCGGCGATCATCCAATATGACTGTCACGGCGGCGGAAACCAGAAATGGTCGCTCGAAGGCGACGCGGGCGGGCAATTCCACCTCGTCAGCCGATTGAGCCAAAAATGCCTCGGACCCGCCCAGGCCGCCGCCAACGGCGTTCCGGTCGCGCAATCCACATGTTGGCCATCGGCGGATCAGCTCTGGTCATTCCATGACGTTGCTGGCGTTCATGCGCTGCAGAACGTCGCATCAGGTTTGTGCCTGGACGTCCCGGGCGGATCAACGGCCAACGGCGTCCGGCTGATCCTGTGGTCGTGCAATGACGGACAGAACCAAAATTGGCGATATTCGCCGTGAGCGCCGCGCGTCGCCTGACCCGGAACGCCGATCGAGGATCGACCCTCACACCAGCCGGCTCTGCGCCTTGGCCGCCGCGATGAAGCTCGCGAACAAAGGATGCGGCTCGAAGGGCCGCGATTTTAGCTCGGGATGATATTGCACGCCGATGAACCAGGGGTGGTCGGCCAGTTCCACCGTCTCGGGCAGCAGGCCGTCGGGCGAGGTTCCCGCAAAAATCATGCCTTGGGCCTCCAGCCTGTCGCGATAGGCCATATTGACCTCGTAGCGATGGCGGTGGCGCTCGGAAATATGGGTCGTGCGATAGATTTCCGCGATTTTCGAGCCTTCCTTCAGCACAGCCGGATAGGCGCCGAGGCGCATCGTGCCGCCGAGATCGCCGCTGTGGCTGCGCTTTTCCAGTTCGTCGCCGCGCATCCATTCGGTCATCAGGCCGATGACGGGCTCCGGCGTCGGGCCGAATTCGGTCGAACCCGCGTTGGCGACCCCGGCGAGCGCGCGCGCCGCCTCGATCACCGCCATCTGCATGCCGAAGCAGATGCCGAAATAGGGGGCCTTGCGCTCGCGGGCGAAGCGCGCCGCCGCAATCTTGCCTTCCGTGCCGCGCGCGCCAAAACCGCCCGGCACCAGAATGCCGTGGACATGTTCGAGAAAAGGCGTCGGGTCCTGATGCTCAAAAATTTCCGCCTCGATCCAGTCGAGATTGACTTTCACCCGATTGGCGATGCCGCCATGGGCCAGCGCCTCGATCAGCGATTTATAGGCGTCCTTGAGCCCGGTATATTTTCCGACAATGGCGATGGTGACCTCGCCCTCGGGATTGTGGACCGCATCGGTCACCGCGTTCCAGCGCGCCATGTCGGGGCGCGGCGCCGGCTCGATGCCGAAGGCCGCCAGCACCTCGTGATCGAGGCCGGCCTGATGATAGGCGCGCGGCACGTCGTAGATCGAGGCGACGTCGAGCGCCTCGATCACCGCGCTTTCGCGGACATTGCAGAACAGGCTGAGCTTGCGCCGCTCGTCCACCGGAATGGCGCGGTCGGCGCGGCACAGCAGAATGTCGGGCTGGATGCCGATCGAGCGCAGTTCCTTGACCGAATGCTGGGTCGGCTTGGTCTTCAGCTCGCCGGCGGCGGGAATGAAGGGCAGCAGCGTCAGATGGATATAGACGCAATGGTGGTGCGGCAGGTCGTTGCCGAGCTGGCGGATCGCCTCCAGGAAGGGCATGGCCTCGATGTCGCCGACCGTGCCGCCGATCTCGACCAGAACGAAATCATAGCCCGCATTGCCGTCGAGAATGAATTCCTTGATGGCGTTGGTGACATGGGGGATCACCTGCACCGTGCCGCCGAGGTAATCGCCGCGCCGCTCGCGGGCGATGATGTCCTGATAGATCTTGCCCGTCGTGACATTGTCCTGCTTGTTGGCGGAGCGGCCGGTGAAGCGCTCGTAATGGCCGAGGTCGAGATCGGTCTCGGCGCCGTCGTCGGTCACGAAGCACTCGCCGTGCTGGTAGGGCGACATGGTGCCGGGATCGACGTTGAGATAGGGGTCGAGCTTGCGCAGCCGCACCGTATAGCCGCGCGCCTGGAGCAGCGCGCCGAGCGCCGCCGAGGCCAGCCCCTTGCCAAGCGAAGAAACCACGCCGCCAGTAATGAAAATATACCGCGCCATCTCGGGCCGCCTCGCGTTTGCTCTCGACAGGCGCCAAAGCGCCGGGCGTCGGTCGGGACGCCAAGTTTTTTCTCGACGGGGGCCCGGCGGACCGGCCCCGAAAAGCCAAAAAGACGCGCGGGCTTGTTACTGCGAACGCGGCGGCGCCGGGGCGGGCTCGGGAGCCTGCGGCGCGGACGACGCCTTGTTCTGTTCCATCTGCTTCAGCTGGTCGAGCACCGAGCCCTTGGACGGCGCGGGGGCGTTCTGCTGCGAAGCCGGCGCGGGCGCGGACGTTTCGAAGACGGATTTCTTCGGGTGCGTCAGGGTCGACAGGATGGTCAGGCCCAGGCTGGTCATGAAGAACAGGGTCGCCAGAATCGCCGTCGTCCGGGTCAGCGCATTGGCCTGCCCGCGCCCGGTGAAGAAGCCGCCCGCGCCGCCGCCCATCCCTAAGGCGCCGCCTTCCGAGCGTTGCAGGAGAACCACGGTGATCAGCGCCACCACGATCAGGAGGTGAATGACGATGAGAATCGTCTGCATGTGTCGTCCTTCGAGCCTTGCCGGAAAAAAGCCTTCCCGGCCAAGGCGTTGAGAAGCCTTGCCATACGGTTTCCGCATGAATCATGCGGGTTGCGCATAAAACCGCAAAAGCCGCCGCGACAGGGCCGCGACGGCTGGTCGGCGCGTCTTAGCGCAAAAAGAGCCGGATGGGAACCCCGGCGCGGCGCTTACTTGTAAACAGAGGCGATGCCGAGAAAATCCTTGGCGGTCAGGCTCGCGCCGCCGACCAGCGCGCCATTGACATGCTCGACCGCCATCAGTTCGGCGGCGTTGGAGGGCTTGACCGAGCCGCCGTAAAGGATGCGCACGGACGCGCCCTCGCCCGGCATGAGATCGACCAGTTCGTGGCGGATGAAGCCATGGACCTCGGCGACATCGGCCGGGGTCGGGGTGAGGCCGGTGCCGATGGCCCAGACCGGCTCATAGGCGATCACCAGATTCTTCGCGGTCGCGCCATGCGGCAGGGAGCCGGAAAGCTGAGAGCCGACCACCGCCAGGGTCTGGCCGGCGTCGCGTTGAAGATGGGTTTCGCCGACGCAGACGATGACCGTCAACCCGGCGCGCAGCGCCCCTTCCGCCTTGGCGCGCACCACCTCGTCGCTTTCGCCATGGTCGGCGCGGCGCTCGGAATGGCCGACGATGACGAAAGTCGCGCCGGCGTCCTTGATCTGCTCGGCGGAAATATCGCCGGTATGGGCTCCTGAAGGCTTGGCGTGGCAATCCTGGCCGCCGATGGCGATTCGCCCCGAGGCGGCCGCGCAAGCGGCGGAGATCAGGGTCGCCGGGGGGCAGATCAGCACATCCGCGCCGCCGATCTGCGTCGCTTGCGCGGCGATCGCCGAGATTTCAGCCATGGAGGCGTTGAGGCCGTTCATTTTCCAGTTGCCGGCGGCAAGCGGGCGGAGTTTCGTCGTCATGTTCGTTTCCCCCAAGGTTTTCCGCCCGAATAGCAGAGCCCGAGCCAGTTGGAAATGGGGTGAAATGAAGCGGCAGCGCGCGCGAGGGGACAAATGGCTTGTTTTCGGAGCCGGACTGAGTTCAAAGGCGCTGGCGGGAAGGGCCGTTGCGTGGGGGCTTCGCCGTTTCTATAGTCCCGCGCGCCACACTCATCCCAATCCGGCGCCAGAACAGGAAAGAACAGATGCTCGATGGTCTGCGGGTCATGTCGAAGAATATCTTCGGCCGGCTCATTCTCGCGGCTTTCGCCGCCGTGATCGTGGTCGGCTTCGGCCTCTGGGGCATCCGCGACATGTTCACCAATTTCCGCGCCAATCAGCTCGCGACCATCGGCGACCGGGAAATCACCGTCCAGGACTATCGCAACGCCTACCAGAACGACCTGCAGCGGCTTCAGCAGCAGGCGCGGCGCGCCATCACCAGCCAGGAGGCGCGCCAGATCGGCCTCGACCGCCAGGTTCTGGCGGAGCTGGTGACCGGCTCCGCGCTCGACCAGGACGCGCGGCGCCTCGGCCTCGCGCTTTCCGACGCCGATATCGCCGGGATGGTCCGCGCCGACAAGGCCTTTTCCGGCCCCGCCGGCTTCGACCAGGCCCGGATGGACCAGATGTTGCGCCAGAACGGCTATACCGAAACCAGCTTCATCCGCGAGCAGCGCCAGTTCGCCTTGCGCAAGCAGATCGGCGCGGCGCTGACCGGCGGCCTCAAGTCCCCCGAGGTCCTGCTCGCCGCCGTCAATACTTACGCCAACCAGACCCGGACGACCGATTATTTCGTCCTGCCGGCGCCCGATCTCTCCAGGGCGCCGCCGCCCTCCGACGACGCGGTGACAGCGTGGTACGACCTGCACAAGGACATGTACCGCAGCCCGGAATATCGCACCGTCAACGCCCTGGTCGTGACCCCGGACGCCGTCGCCAAAACCATTGCGATCGGCGACGACGAAGCTCGCAAGATCTATGACCGGGACGCCGCGCGCCTTTATTCGAAGCCGGAAAAGCGCGACCTCACGCTGCTCACCTTCGCCAACGCCGCCGACGCCGCCAAGGCGCGCGCGCGGATCGACGCCGGCGAGAGTTTCGACAAGGTCGCCGCCGACAAGTCGGCCGGGGGGTGCTCGCTGACATCGGCGAAACCACTGAGGGCGCGATGTTCGATCCGGCGATCGCGAGCGCCGCTTTCGCCCTGAAACAGCCCGGCGTCACCCCGCCCGTCGCCGGAAAGTTCGGGACCGTGCTCGCAAAAGTCTCGCGCATCGAGCCCGGCGCGACAAAATCCTTCGACGAGGTCAAGGATCGGATCAAGGCCCAGCTGGCCCGCGCCCAGGCGCGGGACGCGATCCAGAAGCTGCACGACAAGATCGAGGACCAGCGCGCCGCCGGCAAGGACCTGACCGACGCGGCGAAAGCCGCCGGGCTGACGCCGCAGGTTTATGTCGCCGACGCCTCCGGCGCCGGAAAGGGCGAGGCCGGCCAGCCCGGCGCGCCGATCCCCGCGCTCGCCGGCGATCCCGACCTGCTCAAGGCGATTTTCGCCTCTGACGTCGGCGTGGACAATGACTCGGTCTCGCGCCGGGACGGCGGCTACGACTGGTTCGAGATCAATTCCGTCCAGCCCTCGCGCCAGCTGCCTGTCGCCGAGGTCCGCGCCCAGATTCTCAAGGCCATGCGCGACAACGAGGCCCAAAAGCAGGTTGCGGCCAAGGCCAATCAGCTCGCGCGCCAGATCGACGCCGGGCAGAGCCCGGACAAGATCGCCGCCGCCAATGGCGCGGTCCTGGCCCACAGCCCGCCGATCAGGCGTTCCGGCGCGCCGGGCCTGTCGCCCGCCGCCGTCGAGCAGATTTTCGGCACGCCGGTCGGCGGCGCCGGCGTCGCCCTGTCCGGCGCCGGCGGCCGCGTCGTGTTCAAGGTCACCGACGCCACGACCCCGCCGCTTGACATGAAGAACCCCGGCGTCGCGGCCATCGCGCCGCAGCTCGATTCAGCCCTCGGCGACGATCTCTTCACCCAATATGTTTCGGGATTGCAGTCGCAACTGGGCCTGCATGTGAACCAGACCGCCTATGCCGCGATCATCGGACAGCAATAGGGGAATCGGGATGTTCACGCCTGAATTCGACGCCTTCGCCGCGCGTTACGAGGCCGGCGAGCCGTCGCTGGTCAGCCTGACCCTGGTCGCCGACCTCGAAACCCCGGTTTCGGCCTTTCTCAAACTGTCGCACGGCCGGAACGGCGATATTTTCCTGCTCGAATCGGTCGAAGGCGGCGCGACGCGCGGCCGCTATTCGATGATCGGCCTCGATCCCGACGTGATTTTTCGCGTGCGCGACGGCAAGGCCGAGATCAATCGCGCCGCGCGCCACGACCGCGAGAATTTTGCGCCCTGCGAGGGCAAGCCGCTCGACGCCCTGCGGGTTTTGCTCGATGAATCGGCCATCCCCGCCGCAGCTTCGGGCGTTTCCGGCATGCCGCCGATGGCGGCGGGCGTGTTCGGCTATCTCGGCTATGACATGGTGCGCGAGATGGAGCGTCTCGCGTCGCCCAAGCCCGATCCGATCGGCACGCCGGACGCCCTGCTGGTGCGCCCGACCCTGATGGCGGTGTTCGACTCGGTGCGCGACGAGATCTGGCTGGTGACGCCCGTGCGCCCGCAGGCCCATATCGCCGCGCGGGCCGCCTATGAGGCGGCGCTCGCCCGGCTGGACGGCGCCGTGGCGGCGCTCGAAGGCCCGATGCGCCATGAGGGCCAATATGACGACGCGCTGCTGCTCCAGACGCACGAGCCGGTCTCCAACACCGGCGAGGCGCGCTACAAGCGTATGGTCGAGGCGGCCAAGTCCTATATCCGCGCCGGCGACATTTTCCAGGTCGTGCTGTCGCAGCGCTTCACCTCGCCCTTCCAGCTGCCGGCCTTTTCGCTCTATCGCGCGCTGCGCCGCGTCAATCCGGCGCCTTTCCTGTGCTATCTCGATTTCGCCGATTTCCAGATCGTCTGCTCCAGCCCGGAAATTCTTGTCCGCGTCCGCGACGGCAAGGTCACCATCCGCCCCATTGCCGGCACCCGCTGGCGCGGCGCGACCCGCGAGGAGGACGAGGCGCTGGAGCGCGAGCTGCTGGCCGACGAAAAGGAGCGCGCCGAACATCTGATGCTGCTCGATCTCGGCCGCAACGACGTCGGCCGCGTCGCCGAGGTCGGCACGGTCAGCGTGACCGAGCAGTTCGTCGTCGAGCGCTACAGCCATGTCATGCACATCGTCTCCAATGTCGAAGGCAAGCTCGATCCCAACCACGACCTGATCGACGCTCTCTCCGCGGGTTTCCCGGCAGGAACGGTTTCGGGCGCGCCAAAAGTCCGCGCCATGGAGATCGTCGACGAGCTCGAAGTGGACAAGCGCGGCATCTACGGCGGCTGCATCGGCTATTTCGGCGCCTCCGGCGAAATGGATACCTGCATCGTGCTGCGCACCTCGGTGGTGAAGGACGGCAAAATGCATGTCCAGGCCGGGGCCGGGATCGTCTACGACTTCCGACCCGGCGAGCGAGCAGCGCGAATGCGTGAACAAGTCCCGCGCCTTGTTCCGCGCCGCCGAGGAAGCTTTACGCTTCGCCTCCTCGGCGAGACGGGGGCAGTGATCAACTCCCTCTCCCGGTGAACGGGGAGAGGGAGAGCGCCCTGGCGCTTAACCAAACCATCGATCGGAAACGCATTGACCTTCGAAAACGCCAGCCCGCCGCTGGCCCGCGCCCTCGCCGAGCATGATTATCTCGCGCCGACCCCCGTCCAGGCCGCGGTGATGCGGCCGGAGGCGGAAGGCCGCGACATTCTGGTTTCGGCCCAGACCGGCTCCGGCAAGACCGTCGCCTTCGGCCTCGCCATGGCTTCCGACATCATTGGCGCCGGCGAAAAAATCTTGGGCGCCGGCGAAAAGGTCTCGAACAGCGGCGTCCCGCTCGGCCTCGTCATCGCGCCGACCCGCGAACTGGCGCTCCAGGTCGCGCAAGAGCTGCGCTGGCTTTACGCCCAGGCCGGGGCGCGGATCGTCGCTTGCGTCGGCGGCATGAGTCCCCATGTCGAGCGCCGCGCGCTTGCAGCCGGCGCGGAGATCGTGGTCGGCACGCCGGGCCGGCTGCGCGACCATCTCGAACGCCGCGCGCTCGACCTGTCGCGCCTTGCGGCGGTCGCGCTCGACGAGGCCGACGAAATGCTCGACATGGGCTTTCGCGAGGACCTCGAATTCATCCTCGACGCGACCCCGGAAAACCGTCGCACCCTGCTCTTCTCCGCGACCATGCCGAAAGCAATCGTCGCGCTGGCGAAAAAATATCAGCGCAACGCCCTGCGCATCGAGGCGAAAGGCGCGGAAACCGGCCATGCCGACATCGATTATCGCGCGGTGCGGGTCGATTCGCGCGAGACGGAAAAGGTCGTCATCAACCTGCTGCGCTTTTTCGATTCGCCGACCGCGATCGTCTTCTGCAACACCCGCGAGGCCTCGCGCCATTTGCAGGCCATGTTGCAGGAGCGCGGCTTTTCCGCCGCCCTGCTGTCCGGCGAACTCGGCCAGCACGAGCGCAACCTCTCGATCCAGGCCTTGCGCGACGGCCGCGCAAGAGTCTGCGTCGCCACCGATGTCGCGGCGCGCGGCCTCGACCTACCCACCGTCGGGCTGGTGATCCACGCCGACATGCCGCACGACGCTGAAGCCTTGCAGCATCGCTCAGGGAGAACCGGCCGCGCCGGGCGCAAGGGCGTCAGCGTCCTGCTCGCGCCGCCCAAGTCGCGCCGCCGCGCGGAAAATCTCTTCGCCGAGGCCAAGGTCGCGCCGCACTGGCAGGCGCCGCCAAGCGCCGAGGACATCCGCAGGCTCGACCGCGAGCGCATGACGCGCGACGAGATTTTTGGCGGAGAGCCGGGCGAAGAGGACAACGAGATCGCCGCCGCTTTGCTCGCCGAACTGGGGCCGGAAAAATGCGCCCAGGCGTTGGCCCGGCTTTTGCGCGCCCGGCTGCCCGAGGCGGAAGAAGTCTCCGATCCCGGCGTCGGACCGGACTTTTCCGGGGCCGGCAAGCAAAAGCGCGGCGCGCGAGAGCCCATGGCCGGCGGGGTGTGGTTCCGGCTCGACATCGGCCGCGAGCGCAACGCCGATCCCAAATGGATGCTGCCCATGCTGTGCCGCAAGGGCGGCGTGACCCGCGCCGACATCGGCGCGATCCGCATTTTCCCAAAAGACAGCAGGGTCGAGATCGCCGCCTCGGCCGCCGAGGCCTTTTTGCAGAACATGCGTCGGCCGGGCGGCGACGCGATCCGCATCGAACGGGTCGGCGCCCCGGACGACAACAGCGGCCCCAGGCCAGGCAAAGGCGGCCCCAAGCCGCACAAACCCGACGCCGCGGCTAATCCTCCGGCAGGTCAGAAGCGAAAGCCTCGTTGAGCGGCTCGTCGCCCAAAGGCTCCTCGTCTTCCATCAGAGCGGAATCGTCGCGCGGCTGGGGCACGCCAAAACCCTTGGGCAGGCGGCCGTCGAACAGGCCCGCGCCTTTCAGCTCGTCGAGGCCGGGAAGGTCGGAAATCTGCTCCAGGCCGAAATGGAGGAGAAAGGCTTCGGTGGTGCCGTAGGTCACCGGGCGGCCCGGCGCGCGGCGGCGGCCGCGCAGGCGCACCCAGCCGGTCTCCAGCAGCACGTCCATCGTGCCCTTGGACAGCGCCACGCCGCGAATGTCCTCGATCTCGGCGCGGGTCGCCGGCTGGTGGTAGGCGACGATCGCCAGGGTCTCCATCGCGGCGCGCGACAGTTTTTTCTGCGCCTGCTGCTCGCGTTGCAGCACGAAGGCGAGGTCCGGCGCGGTGCGGAACAGCCATTTCTTGCCGACCCTGACAAGGTTGACGCCTCGCGCGAAATATTCCGCCTTGAGGTAGGCGAGCGCCGCGGCCAGATCGGCGCCCCCCGGCAGGCGCCTGAGCATTTCCTCCTCGCTCAGGGGCTCGGTCGCGGCGAAAATCATCGCCTCGCACAGCCGCATCACCTCGCGCTGCGCCTCGTCCGGTTTTTCGCGGGCGAGCAGCGCGGCGGCGTCCGCCGCCTTGAGATCGAACAAGGGTTCTTGATCCGGCAAGAAACTTTATTTCCTTTCTTGTTGATCGCGACGCGTCGCGATCAACGACCCCTCGCATAAGCTCGGCCACAGCCCGTCGCCAGACGGGCGTCTTCCGACGCCCTATGTCGTTCGCTCCTCATCGGTTCTCGTGAACGAGAACCGATGTCACTCCGCCGCCAGCGCCTGGCGCTGGCGCAGCATCAGCGGCGCGAAGGCGCGGTCCTGGCGCAGGTCGATCAGCCCCTCCTTGACCATTTCCAGCGAGGCGGAAAAGGTCGAGGCGCGGGCGGTGCGGGCCTGGGCCGGGGTTGCGACCCAGTCTATCAGATAATCGTCGAGCGCGGTCCATTCGACCGCCATGCCGACGATGCGCTCAAGGGCCTCGCGCGCCTCGGCGAGCGACCAGACCTGCCGGATCTTGAACGAGACATGGGACAAGGCCTGCTTCTGGCGCTGGCGGGCGTAAGCCGAGAGGAGATCGAACAGGCTCGCGCGGAAAATCGGCGCCTGAATGATGTCGAGCCCTTCCGGCGCGCCGCGCATGAACAGGTCGCGGTCGAGGCGCGGACGGTTCATCAGCCGTTCCGCCGCGACGCGGATCGCCTGGAGGCGGCTCAGCCGCCGGGCGAGATTGGCGGCGAGATCCTTCGGATCCGGCTCCTGGGCCTTGGGCGGCGCGGGCAGCAGCAGGCGCGACTTCAGATAGGCGAGCCAGGCCGCCATGACGAGGTAATCGGCGGCCAGCTCCAGCCGGACGCGGCGCGCGGCCTCGATGAACTCCAGATATTGCTCGGCCAGCGCGAGGACCGAA
Organism: uncultured Pseudomonadota bacterium; assembly: GCA_963703385.1. Taxonomy (GTDB): domain Bacteria; phylum Pseudomonadota; class Alphaproteobacteria; order Rhizobiales; family Beijerinckiaceae; genus Rhodoblastus. The sequence goes on along the minus strand of OY969816.1, from coordinate 187,349 downwards.
ATACGGCTCAGGTCAACCTTCTGGCGGCGGGCAAGCTCCAGCAGCAGGTCGAGCGGCCCTTCATAGCCATCGATATCGACCCGGAAATCCGCCTCTTCGTCGTTTCTGGCGCCCTCCGCCTCGAAAGCCGCCTCGGCCGGCTCCAGGACCGGCGTCGCGTCTTCCTGCGGAGCGTCGAGATCCCGCTCCATTGCTGCAACTCTAAACGAATCAGGCTCACAGCCTGCGGGAATCACGCCAAGGCCGCAAGCGCCGCGAACAATTCCGCCCGCGCTTCCACAGGATCGAAGGGTTTCGCCGCCTTTTCCGCCGCCGCCTTGACCGTCGCCCTGGCCCGCTCCACGCGCTCCAGCGAAGGCCCGGCGAGGACCGGCGCGGCCTGCGCCACCCCTTCCGCCTCGGTCAGGTCGCCGTTGCAATGCAAGGCAAGGTCCACCCCGGCGCCAAAAGCCCGCGCCGCGCGTTCGACGAAACGCCCCTCGAGCGCTTTCATCGAAAGATCGTCGGTCATCAGGAGGCCGTCGAAGCCGATCTCTCCGCGCACGACATTTTCGACAACGGCGCGCGAAAGAGTCGCCGGAAAAACAGGATCGAGCGCCTCATAGACCACATGGGCGGTCATCGCCGCGGGAAGATCGGCATTGGCGCGGAAGGGCGCGAAATCCGTCTCCAGTTTTTCGCGCCCGGCTTTTACACGCGGGAGTTCGAGATGACTGTCGGCGAGGGCGCGGCCATGGCCGGGAATATGTTTCATCACCGGCATGATCCCGCCGGCCATCAGGCCGCGCGCGGCGGCGCGGCCTAGACGGGCGACGTCGCCCGGATTGTCGGCATAGGCGCGGTCGCCGATCACCTGATGGGCGCCGGGCGCCGGCGAATCCAGCACCGGCAGGCAATCGACGTCGATCCCAACCGCGCACAGGTCATGAGCCATCAGGCGCGCGGAAAGTTCGGCCAGACGCGCGCCCTGCGCGCCCATCCGCCCGAATACGGCGGCCGGCGGATAGACCGGCCAGTGCGGCGGACCGAGCCGCTGCACCCTGCCGCCCTCCTGATCGACCAGCACGGCGGCGTCCGCCCCCACAAGGTCGCGGAAGGATTCGGTCAGCGCGCGGACCTGATCCGGCGTTTCGACATTGCGGCGAAAAAGGATCAGCCCCCACGGCCGCGTCTCCTTGAGGAAAGCGCGTTCGTCGGGGCTGAGGACGGGGCCGGCGCAGCCGGCGATGAAGGCGCGAAAATTCAAGCCCGCTCAATCCCTGCCGGTTCAATCCCTGGCGATGAAGCACGAGCCGCCTGCGGATTTGACCGCCGCGCACATGCTCTTGGCCTTTTCCTCGGAGAGATGACCGACGCGCACGCGCCAGACCGTGCGGCTGCCGATGCTGGCCTTGACGGGAACCGCGTGACGGCCCTCCAGCGCGCTGGAATACTTGGCCGACAGGCGCTTCGCCGCGGCGCGGGCGTCGGCCTCGCGGGGCTCGCCGGAAAGCTGGACGGCATAGGCTCCGCTTGCGCCGGCCGCCACCTGGGCGGCTGCCGCCTTGGGCGTGCTGGACGCTTTGGGGGCCTTGGCGTGAGCCGCGGCGGTCGGCGCGGACGCGGTCAGCGCATGGGCGCGCTGGGTGGACTTGGCGGCCGGCGCGCTCGTCGACGCAGGCGTCACATCGGGCGGCGGGGCGGAGGCGGCCATGGTCGGCAAGGCGCTGGTCAGGGGCGAAGGCGCGGCGGCGCCGGCGATGACGCTGCCATCGGCGCGCACCGCGACGGTTCTGACTTTTCTGGCCGGCGGGAACAGGGAATCGGTCTGGGGCCCCTGGGCCGCCTGGTCCGACGGCGTCGGCGGGGCGGGCGTGGCGACGCTTGCCGCTCCGCCCGCGGTCTGGGCATTGTTCACGGCGGCTTTCAGGTCCGCCGGCTGTTCGGCGCCGGCGACGACCTTCGCGACGCCGGCGCCGCCCTTGTGGTCGAACAGGGTCTGGCCTTCCGGCGCCGAGGCGCCCTCGACCTGCGCGGGCGCGACGCGCGCCGGCGCGGTGTCCGGCTGAATGGTCGCGACCTCATGATTTGCCGATCGATGCCGCAGGGTCAGGAGACCGGCGACGCCGACGACGCCGACCGCCATGATCACGGCCATGCCATACATCACCTTGCGGCGGATGCGGGGCGCGGGCTCGGCCGGCGCGGCTTCGCCGAAGGCCGCCGGCCAGGCCTGCTCGTCGCGCGCCTGCTCGTCGCGCGCCTCTTGGCGGGGCGCTTCGGCCCAGGCCGGCGCCGATTCCTGATAGGGCAGCGGGTCCGCGGCATAGGCCTCGTCCGCATAGCCATAGGTCTCGTCGGGATGGGCGTATTCGTGTTGCGCCGCCTCGGCGGCGAATTGGCCGTCGCTGCCCCGCAACTGGCCGAAATAAGGCTCGCGCAGGCCGAAAGGCGCGACCGCCGGCGGTTCATCGGCGGGACGGGCCTGCGCCGCGTCGCGTTCCTCGGCCACTGCGGACTGGGCCCGGAACAAGGCCTCGAAAGGATCCCTGCGCCCCGCCATCGCCTCGCTGTTGACGAGACGGGCGAGTTCCGCGAGCGGATCGGCGGCCTCCTCCGGGTGCGGCTGATGCATGGGCGCTGCGGCGCGCAGGCGACGTTCGAACTCGTCCAGATCGACCTCCGGACGAAACTTGGCGGCAAACTCACCCATGACCAACCCTCACTGTCGACGCAAAGCGCCGCGGGGGAGCGCCCCTCCTCCAGGAAGGACCCATGCGCGAAGACTAGCGCATCTCTTCCGGCGCTTTAACACCTAAGACGAACAATCCAGACGCCAGGACATTCATTAACCCTGTCACGAGGGCGAGCCTGGCGCAGGTCAAATCTCTACGATCTTGATTAACAAAGCGTAATTGTGGCTGATCTTTGCCCCGATTCCAATGCGAATGGAAAAAACTCGCGACATCGTGCAGGTAAAAGGCCAATCGATGCGGTTCGTGCGCGCTCGCGGCGCTTTCGACAACGCGCGGATATTGCGCCAGCAACCTGATCAGCGCCCATTCGTTCTCGTCGTCCAGCAACGCAAGGTCGGATCCGGCGAGGCGCGCCGGCGAGACATCGAGATCGGGAAAAGCCGCCACGGCCTGGCGCAGCACGGAACGGGCGCGGGCGTGGGCGTATTGCACATAGAAGACCGGATTGTCCTTCGATTGCTCGATCACCTTGGCGAGATCGAATTCGAGCGGCGCGTCGTTCTTGCGATAGAGCATCATGAAGCGCGCGGCGTCCACGCCGACCTCGTCCACGACTTCGCGCAAGGTGACGAAATCGCCGGAGCGTTTCGACATTTTCACCGGCTCGCCATCGCGCATCAGCTTCACCAGCTGGCACAATTTCACATCGAGCGCGACTCTTCCGTCCGAAAGGGCCGCCACCGCCGCGCTCATGCGCTTGACATAGCCGCCATGATCCGCGCCCCAGACGTCGACCAGCACGTCATAGCCGGCCACGATCTTCTTGCGGTGATAGGCGATGTCGGAGGCGAAATAGGTGAAGGCGCCGTCGGATTTCTTCAACGGGCGATCGACGTCGTCGCCGAAGCCGGTCGAACGGAACAAGGTCTGCTCGCGATCCTCCCAATCGTCCGGCAATTGGCCCTTGGGCGGCGGCAGGCGGCCCTGGTAGATCAGCCCTTTTTCGCGCAAATCCTCAATGGCGGTCGCGACGTCCGAAGGACCATTCGCATTGTCATGCAGGCTGCGCTCGGAAAAGAAAACCTCGTGGGTGATGTTCAGCGCCGCGAGATCGTCGCGGATCATGTCCATCATCGCGTCGATGGCGAAGGCGCGCACCGGCGCCAGCCATTCGCCCTCCGCCTTGCCGCGCAGGCTTTCCCCATATTTTGCCGCGAGCGCCGCGCCGACGGGCTTGAGATAATCGCCGGGATAAAAACCTTCCGGAACGGTCACGGTCTCGCCCAACGCTTCGAGATAGCGCAGATGAGCCGAGCGGGCGAGCACGTCGACCTGGGCGCCGGCGTCGTTGATGTAATATTCGCGGGTGACCTGCGAGCCGGAAAACTCCAGCAGATTGGCAAGGGCGTCGCCAAAAACCGCGCCGCGGCCGTGGCCGACATGCATCGGCCCGGTCGGATTGGCCGAGACATATTCGACATTGACTTTTTTCGCCTGGACCCTGCCAGAGGCGCCGCGGCCAAAATTTTTCCCCTCGCGCAGGATCGTGCGCAAAATGTCGGCGTAGACCGTGGTCTTGAGGCGGATATTGAGGAAGCCCGGCCCCGCGACCTCGGCCTGCTCGACCTCCGGCATTTCGCTCAACTCCGCCGCGAGTTCGGTTGCCAGCTGGCGCGGATTGGGAAATGAGGCGTTGACCTCTTTCGCATAAACCATGGCGGCGTTGCAGGCGAGATCGCCGAGGCTCGCGTCGCGCGGCGGCTCGACCACGAAACGCGCCATGTCGAGCGACGTCGGCAGACGCCCCTCCGCGCCCATCTTCTGCAAAAGCGCGGCGATGCGGGCGTGGAATTCGGCAAAGATGTTCATGGCTGACCCCGGTTTTCCTTGCGCCGAGGGGCTAGCCCAATTCGCCGCCGCGGTCAAAGCGGCGCAACAGTTTGGCGCTAAAGCTCGTCGGTGGGACTAGCGTCAGCCGCCTGAGGCGCCCATATCCAATGAGAACACTTTTAAACGTTCCGCAAGAATTCGCGCGCAGCCTCGACATTAACAAAAAATGCGAATGGCCCGGCGCAAGCGCGGGCGATGGCAGATTATTTGCTTCGGGGAGCGAATTCAGGCGGCAGTCTCAAATGAGGACCGGGCCATGTTCGGTTTTAATTGGAAGACTTTCGAAAGAGCCGGCGAGTCCTTCTCGGCGGCGCGCGACGGCGGCGAGCGCGCGCGTCCGCCGCGCATCGGCCTTGCGCTCGGCTCCGGCGCCGCGCGCGGCTGGTGCCATATCGGCGTGCTGCAGGAACTTGCGGCGCGTCAGGTGCCGATCGACGTCGTCGCCGGCAGTTCGGTCGGCGCGGTGGTCGGCGGCTGCTTTGCCGCCGGAAAGCTCGCGGAGCTGGAAACATTCGCCCGTTCGCTGACGCGGCGCCGCGTCTTTTCGCTGATGGACCTGGCGCTTTCCGGCGCCGGCATGTTGTCAGGCGGCAAATTGCGGGACGAGTTGTCGCGGGAGCTCGAAGACCGGCGCATCGAGGACCTGCCGATCGCCTTCGGCGCGGTGGCGACGGAAATCGGGGCCGGGCACGAGGTCTGGCTGCGCAAGGGCGATCTCGTCCACGCCATCCGCGCCTCCTACGCCCTGCCGGGCGTTTTCGAGCCCTTGCAGATCGACGGCCGCTGGCTGTTCGACGGCGCGCTGGTCAATCCGGTGCCCGTCACCTTGTGCCGCGCCATGGGCGCCGAGCTGGTGATCGCGGTCAATCTGGTTGGCGACGCCGCCTATCGCGGAACCCTGATCGCCGACGCCGCCGCAATGGCGACGGCGCCGCAGCATCCGGCCACGGCGGCGGAAGAATCGAGCTGGCGCGCGACCGACGCGCGCCAGTTGCGCCGGCAGTTCGGGCGCGCGGCCAATGGCGCGCCGGGCATTGCGGCGGCCATGCTCGACGCTTTCAACATCACCCAGGACCGCATCGCGCGCTCGCGGCTCGCGGGCGACCCGCCCGACGTGCTGATCGCCGCCCGGCTGTCCAGGATCGGCCTTTTCGATTTCCACCGCGCCGACGAACTGATCGCGCTCGGCCGCGAGGCGGCGCGCCGCGCGCTCAATGACATCGCCGAAATCGCGGCGCTGGAGCGCCGCTTCGACGGCGGGAGCGCGAAAGGCTGAGCGCCCCGCCGCCTCATAGGGTTTGCGCCGGATTGCGCCGCACTCCGCGAAAACGCCAGCGGATTGCGAATTCCGAATGCTTCATTCGGAATTCGCATCAGGCGGTGGCGATATAGTCGCGCATGGCGCGATGTTCGGATTCCAGCCCGTCGAGCCGGTTCTTGACCACGTCGCCGATCGAGATCACGCCGGCGAGCCGGCCGTTTTCGAGAACGGGAAGGTGGCGGAAGCGCCCGTTGGTCATCCGCTCCATCACGCTTTCGATCGATTCGTCCATGCTGGCCGTGGCGACCTTGACGGTCATATGTTTCGACACCGGATCCTGAAGGGCGCCGGCGCCGTGGTGGCCGATCGCGCGCATGATGTCGCGCTCCGACAGGACGCCCAGCACCTCGCCGCCGCCGCCGGTGACGATCAGCGCGCCGATCCCCTTGTCGGCGAGAAGGGTCGCCGCTTCCTGCATCGTGCGATGCGGCTGGGTTGTGGCGACGTCGTGACCTTTGGCTGCAAGAATGAACGCCACGCTCATGGAATTCCTCCCCTTGGGATTTTGTGTTTTTTTACCCTTGATTGGATAAAGGATGCCCCCGTTCGCAAAAGAGCGCAAGCGAGGGCTTCGCCCTCATCTTTTGCGTCTTTGGTTGAATATCGGCGCGAAAAACAGACCGGCGACGAAGCCGCCGATATGCGCCTCCCAGGCGATCGGGGCCTCCGAAAAGCCGAAAGTCTGGCCTCCGAGCCCTATGAGCAGGTTGGAGACGAACCAGAACGCGACAAAGGCCATGGTCTGGACGTTGGCGATCATTTCCCGAAGGCTCTGCATCGGCTGTTCGATGATCGCATCCGCGCGATAAAGCCCGCGGATGGGAAAAACGAAACGCGCCGCCGCCCCCATGAAAGCGGAAATCGCCGCCGAGGCGCCGATCATCGGCGCCAGTTCGAGCGGATGGACCGCCAGATAGGCCGCCGCGCCGGCGACCGCCCCCAAGCCGCCGAGCAGCAGAAAGCGGGCCGTTCCGAAGCGCCGCGCCACCGGGGAGCCGAAAGCGGCGAGCCAGATTCCGTTGAAGATCAGATGCGTCGCGCCGCCATGCAGGAAGGCGTAGGACAAAGGCGTGAACCAGAGCCAGGACGGCGGCGCATGGGTCAGGAAAAAGGCGCCGATCTGGGCCTGAATGTCGGATTGGCGGGCGATCTCGTTCAGATGGTCGAGCACAGCCTTCTGATCGAAAACAAAAGCGAATCGCGCGGGCGTGAAGCCGAACGTGGCGATAATCGCGCCGTCCAGTTCGGGCGGGATCTGGCCGCGCGCGACCTGGATCATGGTCAGGACCGCCAGAAGGAAGACGATCACCGGCGGCAGGTTGAAGATCGGCTCGCGTCCGCGTTCGCGCATCGCCGGCGCCCTCCCCTTTCGACCGCAGAAAAAAGGGGGAGAGCTGGAGCTGGCTCTCCCCCTTTTCGCAATGACGTTTAACCGTCCGGCTCCCGCGCTTCGGTCGTGATCGTTCCGACCGATGCTGGAGCTTATCAACCGCCGACAATCCCGAGCAAGAACGCGGCAGACCAAAAAACGTTCAAAATCAGCTTTCCGAATTCATCCTTCCGTTGCGTCGCCCGATCCGTGTCGCCGTATCCGCGCCGCCTCGACGAAGAAACATTGCCAAAGTCGTAACGCCTTTGCAATGTCAACCTCCTGTTAAGATTAATTTCCGCGTGGGGCGCGGCTTGCGCGCGCCGCGCCCTGGCCCGAATTTCGCAGGTTAATTTCGCGTAAACCGCCCAGCCCGGCGCGCTGATCCAAAATGAAACGCCGCTGGCCCGAAAAAAGAAAAGGACGGGAGGATGAGACAGGCGGCGACCCAGGAGCTTTACAGCTATTGGAACAGATTGAGGGGCGCGCGCCTCTCGCCGGCTCGCGAGGACATCGATCCGAGCGAAATCCGTCACATTCTGGCCGACACCATGATCCTTGAGGTGGACCAAGAGCGCCAGTTCCCTGTCCGCGTTTCCGGCTCGCGGCTGAACGCCCTGTTCCTCGATGAACTCAAGGGCCATTCCTTCGTCGGACTATTCGCCCCGGAGGACAGGGCCGCCGCAAGTGAAATGGCCTCCGCCGTGGTGGACGGCGCGCGGCCCGTCGTGGCCGGACTGGTCGCCGAACAGGCCGATGAGCCGCCGGCGCATCTGGAGTTGCTGCTGCTTCCGCTGCGCCATAACGGCCAGACCCACTCGCGCGTCCTCGGGATGCTGACGCCGACCGGCGTTCCCTCCTGGTTCAGCCTGCGCCGCGCCGACCACCTTCGGATGGTCGCCATGCGGTTCATCGACGAGAATCGGGACGCCGATTCCGACCCGCTTGCCGCATCCGACAGCGAGCGGGCCCTGCGACCCTCGGATCTCGCGAATCGCGTCAAGACACGGCGCCGGTCCTTCTTCGTCATTCGTGGCGGACGCCAGATTTGATCTGCCCAATATTAGAGCAAGACTGCGGCGGTGGGCGGTAAACCCGTCCGTAACAATGAATTAACAGGCGAGCGGCTATATTACCGGCGATGGAGGCGGACCGTTTGGCGATCGCAATGCAACTTCAGGCGAAAATCATAACCGATCCCCATGAGCGGCGGCGCCACCAGCGTGTCAAGCTCTCGCTCATCGGACGCTACATGCTGGCGAATCGACGTGAGTTTCCCTGCCAGACCATCGATGTGTCGGTCGGCGGCCTGGCTTTGACCGCGCCGGTCAAAGGCGAAATCGGCGAGCGGGTCGTCGCCTATTTCGACGCCCTTGGCCGGATCGAGGGCGTCATCGTGCGTCATCTCGAGCAAGGATTCGCGATGACCGCCATCCTGACCCAGGCCAAGCAGGAAAAGCTCGTCAATCAGCTGACATGGCTGGCCAACCGCAAGTCGCTCAGTCTGCCCGAAGACCGTCGCCATGAGCGCATCATTCCCAAGGAACTCAACACCACCATTCGGCTGCCCGACACAAGCGCGGTCCCCGCCAAGATCGTCGATATTTCCGTCTCCGGCGCGGCGGTCGCCTGCGCCAAAAGCCCGCCGCTGGGCAGCCTGATCCATATCGGCCGGCGCCGCGCCAGGGTCGTGCGCGTGTTCGATTACGGCATGGCGGTGGAGTTCGCCTTGCCGCTGTCGTTCGACCAGTTCGACGAAAACGTCGTGCTTTGAGCGGGCGCCGGGCGCGCCTGGCCTGGTCGCAAAACCAGCTTCCGCCTTTCGAGATCTGGCTTACCCGATTTTCTTCAAGCCTGCGGCGTAGCGGCGGCCATTCTCGACATAATGGCGTGCGCTTTTCAGCAGGCCTTCGGCCACTGACGGCTCAAGCGCGCGCGAAATCCTGGCCGGCGCGCCGAGGATCAGCGAATAATCGGGAAATTCCTTGCCTTCGGAGATCAGGGCGTTGGCCCCGACGATGCAGAACCTCCCGATCCTCGCGTTGTTCATGATCGTCGCGCCCATGCCGATCAGGCTGCCGTCGCCGATGACGCAGCCATGAAGGATCACCGAATGCCCGATCGTGACGTCGGCGCCGATGGTCAGAGGGCAGCCCATGTCGGTGTGCAGCACCGAATGGTCCTGCACATTGGAGCGCTCCCCGACATCGATCCATTCATTGTCGCCGCGCAAGGTCGCGCCAAACCAGATATTTGCGTCCTCGCGCAGCCGCACCCGGCCGATCAGATTGGCGTCGGGCGCGACGAAAAAGCGGCCTTCGCGCGGCAGTTCCGGCGCGACGCCGTCGAGCGAATAGAGACTCATTCTCACGATTCCCTTGCCAAGGCCGGCGTAATCGGCTCCAAGATAATGCGCCGCTGGAAAAATGCCCGCGCTTTTTCGTCCGCCTTTCGTTCGAACCGCTTGCGCAAGATTCTCATCCTTCTCGGCCTCGCGCCGCTGCTGCTGGCCCCGGGCTTCGCCCTGTGGCGCCTGTGGCCATCGCCGCCGCCCACAGAGACGCTGACCTTCGTTCTCGCCGGGCGGCGCCTGCATTTCCGCGCCAATTATGTGCGAATCGCCGAGTCGCCCGATCCCGACCGGATCGATCTCGTCGCTCTGGCGCCGGACTTCACCCCCGGCGCGGCCGATCCGCGCGGCCTTCCGGCCGCCGGCGAGACCGACGCCAAAGGCCGAAACCAGATTTTCCTTTCGATCGAGCCGGCGCCGAAAGACGACGGGCGCGCGTCGACCGTCTCGCCGGCGGAACGCTATGGGCCTTTTCTCGCGGCGGAAGCGCAGGTGACGCAGGGGGGGCTGCTGCGGCGGCGGTTCGAGGACCATTCGCCCTTCGCCGGCGAGGACCTTTATCTCTCCCCGCCCGACGGCGAGGAATTTTCCGCCCGGTGCGAACGCCCGAAAATCCCGTCCGACGGACTGCCGAACACCTGCACGAGCGAATTCAGGATCGAGGATCTGTCGATCGAGGCGCGCTTCGACCCTGTCTGGCTCGGCGACTGGCGGCGATTGCGCGCCAACGCCCAGCTCCTGGTCAGGGACGCGATGAGCCCGTGAGCCTCAGAACTCGTCGAGGTCGAAGTCGAGGATCGCCATCTGAAGGGTGTGGGACTTGCCCTTGGGATCGTCGGCGGAAATGACGCCCAGAAAATCCTCGCCCCGGTTGAGTTCGACCAAATCGGTCTTCTTGGTGCGGGCGACGATCCTGAGTTCGTCATTCTCGAACAAACGGCGCAGATAATCCTGCAACACCGGGCGCTCGACCGGGAGTTTCATGGCGAAGGAAAAGGAGCGGTCGCCGTCCTCGTCGTCCACGCTGATCCGGCCCAAAACCCGTTCGCCGAAGCTGACGATGGCCTCTTCGGTATTCCTGGGATCGAGCCCGACCTTGATTCCCGGCGCGCCGAAGGATTGACCCAGGAATTCCTGCAACTTCCGCAATTCGATCTTGTTCAAGATTCAACTCCGCACCCATCCACGATAGGAGGCTTGCCAAAAAGACGCGCGGCGCGCAAGGGGCGCGCCGAAGCTCAACGAAACGGAAGCAACCAGTCAATCCTCGTCCGCCTTGGCGGCGAGCACCTGATCCATTTCGCGCGCCGGCTCGGCGCAGCCGGAGGCGCCGACGACTTTCGCCGGCACGCCGGCCACCGTGACATTGGCCGGAACCGGCTTCAGCACCACCGAGCCCGCCGCGATGCGCGAGCAATGTCCGATCTCGATATTGCCGATGATCTTGGCCCCGGCGCCGATCAGCACGCCATGGCGGATTTTCGGGTGGCGGTCGCCGCGCTCGTGGCCGGTGCCGCCCAAGGTCACGCCGTGCAGCATCGACACATCGTCGTCGATCACCGCCGTGGCGCCCACGACGAGCCCGGTGGCGTGGTCGAGGAATATGCCCTTGCCGATCCGCGCCGCCGGATTGATGTCGGTCTGGAAAGCCGCGGAGGACCGGCTTTGCAGATAGAGCGCGAAATCCTTGCGTCCCGCGTTCCACAAGGCATGGGCCAACCTGTGCGTCTGCAGCGCGTGAAAGCCCTTGAAATAGAGCACCGGCTCGATCAGCCGCTGGCAGGCGGGGTCGCGGTCGGCGAAGGCCAGAATGTCGGCGCGCATCGCCTCGCCGACCGAGGGGTCGCGGGCGACGAGATCAAGGAAGTTCTGGCGGATCAGTTCGCCCGAGAAATCCGGATGGGCGAGGCGCGCGGCGAGGCGATGGCCAACCGCCTGCTCCAGAGTGGCGTGATTGAGGATGGACGAGGTGAAAAAGCAGCCGAGTTCCGGCTCGCGACGCAGGGCTTCCTCGGCTTCGCGCCGAATCTGCTCAAAAATCGGGTCGGCTTCGCTCTTGCGCAGCACTAACACATTGCCGGTGGTCGTCATCCAAAACTCCTGCCGCCTGCGCGGTTGAACCATCTTAACACGCGCCCGCCGTCTGGCCTAAACCGAAAGCTCGTCAAGGAAGGCCAGCGCGCCGTCCTTAAAAACCTTGTCGCCGACCGCCTTGTTGTGGTCGCGTCCGGGAATGACCAGGACGCGGGCGTTCGGCATGAGCCGGGCGAGCCTTTCGGGCGACCCGGCGATATGATCCTGCGAGCCGACGCAGATCAGCGTCGGCGCCGAAATCGCCGCGACCTCGGCCTCCCTCATCGCATGGCGCGAGCCGCGCATGCACGCCGCCAGCGCCCGCAGATCGCTCTTGGTCGCCTCGGCGAAAGCGCGGAACATGCGCTGCGTCGGGTCCATCAGAACCTCCGTCGACCGCGCCTCCATCGCCTCCGCCAGGCCCGCCGGCAGCCCTTCTCCATCCACCAGATGGAAACCCAATCCCGCCAGCACAAGGCCCCGAACCTTGTCCGGGCTCGCCAGAGCCATATGGGCGGCGATGCGCGCGCCCAGCGAATAGCCCATCACATCGGCGCGGGCGATTGCCAAATGGTCGAGCAGGTTGACGGCGTCGCGCGCCATGATCCAGGGCGTGTAACGCGACGGTTCGTAAAGCTTTTCACTGCGCCCGTGGCCGCGATTGTCGAAGACGATGGTTCGCCGCCCGGCGCTCGTCAGGGTCTTGACCCATTGCGGAAACACCCAGTTGACGCCGTGGTTCGAGGCGAAGCCATGGATGAGCAGAATCGGCTCGCCCCGATCCGCCGCGGCCGGCGCGAAATCGAGAAAGGCGAGGCGCACCCCGTCGGAGAAAAATTCCTGCATGGATTTATCCGAAGCGATCCCGCCTTTACCAGCGCAGCAGGCGGCCGCCGGCGAACCAGCCGAGGGCGACGACGATCGAAGTCGCGATCATATACCAGACCGCGACAAAGAAGGGCGAATCGTCGGGACAATTGGCGGCGTAAAGCAGAGCCGCAAGGCCGGCGGCGGCGAAAGCCGCGGCCGCGCCGGCGCGATGCGGATCGCTCGGCGCCCCGTGGCGCAGCGCGAGAAACAGGCCGGCGAGCGGCGCCAGCGACATGAAGGGAATGAGCGTCAGGCAATGAACGGCGTTATGGCCGATCATCCGCGCCGCCCATTGATCGGACGGAATCACCGCCATCTCGATCAGACTGGCGACGAGGACGAAGAAGGGCGCGAGAAAAACCGCGCGGCGGGCGAGGCCGGGGTCGGCGACCGGCCGCGACAGCCGCCACGCCAGAACCAGACCCGTCGCGGCCACGGTCGCGCTGAACAGGAATTTGAACAGGAAACGCGGCTCGTCGAGCGAGGTGAAAAAGGTCGGGCGCAGGCCAAGGAAGGTGAAGAAGAACAGAGCCGAGACGCAGAAGCCCAGGCCAAGGTCGAGGGCGAAGGCCCGCGAGAGTGGCGCCTGCTTCGTGTCGTTGTCCGCCGCCAGGGCGGCGATGAGGTCCTCGGTCTTCATATCGTCACGCGTTCAGTTTCCGATAAAGTTCCGCCAGCGCCTTCAGGCCGCGATGCACCGACACCCGGAGGGCGCCCTCGCTGACGCCGAGATTTTTCGCCGCCTCGCGCAGGCTTTCGCCCCTGATCGACACCGCCTCGATCGCCTCGCGCTGCCGGGCGCTCAGCTGGTCGAGCAGGCGCAAGGCGCCCTGACGGTCCAGCTCCCGCTCGAAATTTTGGGCCTCGGCGGGCGCGGCGAGGACATCCTCGAAATCGGCGATGTCGGTCTCGGCGCGGCGCCCGCGCCGGCGCGCCGCATCGATCATCTTGTTGCGCGCGATGGCGGCAAGCCATGGCTTCAGCGGCTGGTCCTGGTCCCAGGTGTGCCGCTTCAGATGGATAGCAAGCAGGGTTTCCTGCACGGCGTCCTCCGCATCGCTCGCCGCAAGGCCCGCGCGCGCGCAGGAATTCAGGCAAATCCTGCGCAGGAACGGAACAAGGTCGGCGAGTAGGCGCCGATAGGCCGCGCCGTCGCCCGCAAGGGCGGCCCGCATGGCCGCGCTCCAATCCCCATCCCGCGCCAGCAAATCCGGCATTCCATGTCCTTTTTCGCCCGAGGGCGGCGGATTGTTACATTGGAAAGGCGGGAATTGCACCGTCCCGCGCTGATTTTTCGACACCTCATTTTTTTTCGGCTCTCCGCGTAACGCAGCGCCGCCGCCCTCGTAAGGCAGAGGAGGCGGGTGCGCCCGCCCCAACCGGAGCATTGATCATGAGCAAGTCCAGTTTTTCCCGGAATCTCGCCCTCGCCGCCTCGCTGGCGTCGGCTATGGCCGCCGTCCCCGCTTATGCGGCGGGCAAGCACGAAAAATGTTTCGGCGTCGCGCTGAAGGGAACCAACGATTGCGCGGCCGGCGCCGGCACGACCTGCGCCGGAACCTCCGCCATCGATTATCAGGGCAATGAATGGAAATTCGTGCCAAAGGGAACCTGCACGTCGATCAAGCTGTCCGGCGGACGGACCGGATCGCTCAGCGCGCTCGACCGCGACCGCCCGAAGTCCTGATTTCCAGACGGAGCCGCGTCGCCATGACTATTCGGGTCCAAACCTGTGACATCGCGCTGGACGCCGTGGGCGCCGGGTTCAAGCCGGCTCATGGCGAGGAAATTCTCGCGGCGCGGCCCGACATCGAATTTTTCGAAATTCACGCCGAGAATTACATGAACGCCGGCGGTCCCAACCGCCGCCTGCTCGCCGCGCTCGCTGAAGCTTTCCCGATTTCCGTTCATGGCGTCGGCCTGTCGCTCGGCTCGACCGGAAAACTCGATTCTGACCATCTGGCGCGGCTAAAAGAGGTGGTCGATTTCGCCGTCCCGGCGCTGGTGTCGGAACATCTCGCCTGGTGTGATTTTTCCGGCCGCGCCTTTCCCGATCTCCTGCCCCTTCCTTATGACGATGCGGCGCTTGCCCGCGTCGCCAGCAAAATCGACATGGTTCAGGACGCTCTCGGCCGCCCGATCCTGATCGAGAATCCCGCGACTTATCTGCGCTTCGCCGGCGATTCTTTGGCTGAACCGCAATTCCTGGCCGAGCTTTGCGCGCGGACCGGATGTGGCCTGCTGCTCGACGTCAACAATGTTTATGTCAGCGCGGTCAACCACGGTTTTGACGCCCGCGCCTATTTCGACGCCTTTCCCTTCGAGCCGGTCGGCGAAATCCACCTCGCCGGCCACGCGCAGGCCCGTGACCAGAACGGCGCTTTCCTGATCGACGATCACGGCGGCCCGGTCAGCGCGGACGTCTGGGCGCTGTACCGCCATGTGGTCGCCGCCGCCGGCCCGCGCCCGACCCTGATCGAATGGGACAACAATGTTCCGGATTGGGCCGAGCTTTGGGCGGAGACCGCGAAGGCGCGGAAGATTCTTCGCCTTGATCGCGCTTCCCTGCCCGTTGCCCATCGGCCCGTCGAGCAACGCGTGTCTCGCGACGGATTTCCGGGCGAAAGGCCCGACGCCGCACAAAGCGACGCCCGATGGCAGTCCGCCATCGCTTCGGCCCTGCAAAATCCCGCCGCGCCCGTCCCCGACCTGTTCGCCCCTTGCGACGCGGCGGCGCGTTTCGCCGTCTATCGCAACAATTCCGTCGTCGCCGCGATCGAAGCGCTGAAGGCGCAATTCCCGACCGTGCTGCAACTCGTCGGCGACGAGGCTTTTGGCGGCGCCGCGCGGGTTTTCGCGCAAGACGATCCGCCGCTTTCGCCGGTTCTGGCCGAATATGGCGAAAAATTCCCGGCCTTTCTTGCCGGCTTTCTTGAACAGCAAGGCGTGGCGGAAATTCCTTACCTGCCCGATGTCGCCCGGCTCGACTGGGCCGTGCTGCAAGCCCTGCGCGCGCAGGAAGCCGAGCCCTGCCCGCTGGCGCGACTGGCGGCGCTCGACCCCGCGGCCATCGTCGTGGCGCGGGTAAAACTTCATCCCGCGCTCGCGCTCATCGCCTCGGACTGGCCGCTGCTCGCCTTGCGCGACCCGCAGGGGAGCGCGGTCGCCGACTGGCGCGGCGAGACGATCCTGGTGCTGCGGGCGAGCGCCGCAGCGCGCCTGATCGCGCTGGCGCCCGGCGCGGCGGCCTTTCTGTCGGCCTGCGACGCGGGCGCGACGCTCGGCGAAGCCGCCGAGGCCGGCGAATCCGCCGAGCCCGGCTTCGATTTCGGCCAGACCCTGGTCGCCCTGACCGAGGCCGGCGCCTTTGCCGGCGTCATCCTCGAAAACAGCTGAAAAGGGAGAGCCCCATGACCGTTTCGACCGCGATCCTGCCAACCGAACTTCCCTACTGGCGCACCGCCAAGCCTTATCTCGCAACGATCGCGCAGCTGGCGCTGCGCCTCGCGCTCGCCATTCCCTTCTACCGGTCAGGCTTGACCAAATGGGACGGCTTTCTCAATTTGAGCGACAGCGCCGACGCTCTATTCACCGACGAGTTCAAGCTGCACATCCTGGGCGGGCAATATTCCTTCCCCGCCCCGCATCTGATGGCTTTCGCCTCGGGAATCATGGAGATCCTGCTGCCGATCCTGCTGGTTTTCGGCCTCGGGACGCGGCTCGCGGCCCTCGGCCTGCTGGGCATGACCGCGATCATCCAGCTCACCGAACCGGAGGGTTGGGCCAGTTTCCACCTGATCTGGGCGGCGACCGCGCTGGCCATCCTGGTTCACGGTCCGGGGAAAATTTCGCTCGACGCCCTGATCGTAAAAGTCTTGGGACGAACGCGGACTTAAGCCCCTACCCAAACCGGGCGGCATTGATTATGGTGCGCCGCGTCGCGCAGATCGCCGCCCCTTTGGGAACAAGCCCTCATGTCGGACCACGCCATTCCGCATTTCCATAACCAGCCCGGACTGCCGAAAATTCGCATCGGTGCCCGGAAATTCATGTGCATCGGGGCGCTGCCGCCCTTCGATCACCCCCATATTTACATCGACATGGGCGCGGACGACGAGGCGATCTGCCCCTATTGCTCGACCCATTACGTCTTTGACGCCTCCCTGCATGGCCATGCCGACCCCGCCGCCTGCGAGGTCCCTGCGCAAGCCGCCTGACGCCGGCGCGGAATTGGTCATCGCGCCGTGGGAGTTGAGAACGTGACGACGCAAGAGCCTTTCGTGATCGCCGGGGGCGGCGTCGGCGGCCTGACCGCCGCGCTGGCGCTGGCGCAAATCGGCGTCCCCAGCTTTTTGCTCGAGCGCGCCTCGGCCTTCCGCGAAGTCGGCGCCGGACTCCAGCTTTCCCCCAACGCCAGCCGGGTCCTGCGCCGCCTCGGCGTGCTCGACGCCTTGATGGAGCTGGCGGTTCAGCCGCAATATGTGCGGCTGAGGCGCGGCTCGGACGGCGCCGACCTTGCGCGCGTGCCGCTCGACGACGCCGAAAAGCGCTGGGGCGCGCCCTATATCGCCGTCCATCGCGCCGACCTGCTCGCCGCCCTGGTCGAGCGCGCCCGCGCGGAAAATCTCATCCGGATCAGCAATGATTCGTCCCTGACCGGCTTCATCCAGGACGAAAGGGGCGTCGCCGTCACCTATCGTTTCGACGGCGAGTTCCGCCGCGCCTCCGGCGCTGCGCTGATCGGCGCCGACGGCGTCCGTTCGATGACGCGCAGCCGGCTGATCCCGAGCAGCGCCGACAAGCCGGCCTATACCGGTCATACCGCCTGGCGCACGATCCTTCCCGCCGCCGGCCTGCCCGAAGCGTTCCGGCGCCCCGTCGCCAATCTCTGGTTCGGCGAGCGCGCCCATCTCGTCCATTATCCGCTGCGCGGCGGATCGATGGTCAATGTCGTGGCCCTGGTCGAGGACACATGGCGCGGCGAGGCCGAGGGCGATCCCGAGTTCTGGGACAATGAGGGCGACCGGAATTTCCTGCTCAACCGTTTCAAGAGCTGGCGCGGCGAGGCTCGCGAGCTGATCGGCGCCGGCGAGACCTGGCTGCGCTGGCCCCTGTTCGACCGGCCGCCGCTCGACTCCTTCGCCCTGGGCCGGGTCGCCCTGCTCGGCGACGCCGCCCATCCCATGCTGCCCTATCTCGCGCAGGGCGCGGCGCAGGCGATCGAGGACGCCGCCGCGCTCGCCGTGGCCGTCGCGGCGAATCAGGACGATCACGCCGCCGCCTTGACGGAATATTCCGCCGCCCGCGTCCTGCGCTCGCGCAAGGTGCAGGAGGGCGCGCGCGCCCAGGGCCAGATCTACCATCTTTCCGGCGCCAAGGCCTTCGCCCGCGACCTCGCGCTGCGGTTCTCGACCCAGGGCATGCTGCGGGGGCGGCAGGACTGGATCTACGCGCAATAATCATGTTTCCCCACGATGGCTCCGCAGTCCGCGGAAACGCCAGCAAAAGACCACTTCCGAATGACTGATTCGAATTTCGTATGATAATTTTTTCGAGGCGCCTTAATCGCGCCTTGCGGGTCGGGGCAAATTCGCTTCAACCATTTCCGCGCAACGCATGGGGACCGCCTGCACGATGATCTTTGAAGCCAGCGACGCGCCAGAACTGCGAACCGCGCATGTGATCGTCGTCGCCAATGAAAAGGGCGGCTCGGGCAAGTCCACCCTGTCGATCCATCTCGCCGTGGCGCTGCTGAAGGCCGGCTATCGCGTCGCCACGATCGACCTCGACATCCGCCAGCGCAGCCTGACCCGCTTTTTCGAGAATCGCGCCTCCTTCGCCAACACCGCGCCGTGGCGGGTGGAGCTGCCGCGCCATTTCGCGCCGGACCGCGCCGAAGGCGCCGATGTCCATCAGAACGAATCGGCCGAATTCGCGGTTTTCGCCGAGGCGATCGGCGAGGTCGAGCATGAATACGAATTTGTGGTGATCGACACGCCGGCGAGCGATTCCTATCTGATGCGGCTGGCCCATTCGCTCGCCGACACCCTGATTTCGCCGATGAACGACAGTTTCATCGACATGGACGTGCTGTCGCGAGTCCATCACGACCGCGCGCGACGCGGCATGGTGTCGCAATACGCCGAGATCGTGATCGAGGCGCGGCGCAAGCGCCGGCTGGTGGACAACGGCCTGATCGACTGGGTGCTGGTGCGCAACCGCATCGCCAGCCTGCAGAGCAACAACGCCCGGCAGGTTGATCAGGCCCTGCGCAAACTCGCGGTGGAATTGCAGTTCCGCGTCGCCGAGGGGCTGCATGACCGCGTCATCTTCCGTGAGCTTTTCCCGCTCGGCCTGACCGCGCTCGACGCGCTGGAAGAGGCGAATCACACCCTGACGCCGTCACAGATTTCCGCCCGGCGCGAGATCGAGACCCTGCTCGGCGACCTGATGCTGCCGTCGCGGGTCGAAGGCGCGAATCATCTCCAGTCCCGCCATATCTGGTTCGAGGCGATTTCCGGCTATTATCGCGAGCTGACGGCCAAGAAGGCGGAATGATCGCCAAGGCGCCATCCCAGATGGGTGGCGCCGAATCCGGCCGGATATTTCAGCCCAAAACCCAAAAGCCGGTCGGCGCCGATATGCGCGGCCCAGATCAGGGCCGGCCCGTAAAGCCCGGGCATGGCGAGCGCAGAACCGGCGGCGCCCAGCAGCGCCGGCGCCAGATAGGTGTGGCCGAGATTGTAAATCAGAGCGCCGCGGCGCGGGCCGAAGAGATAGCCGGCCATGGCGAGATCGGGCGCGAGAAAAAGCACGGCGAAAAACGTCCAGCTTCCGCCCAGATGGCGATAGGCCAGGATCGCCAGGGCCAGGACGAGAGCGCCCTCGGCGCGCAGCAATCCCCTGACGCGGCCGGTTGCGGCCGCGGCAGGCAAATCCTGTTCTTCAGGGGCCGAAGCAAGGGAATGGGTGGCCATGGGTTGCGTCCTCCAAGCAGCCGTGTGAGCGGAATCTACAACTGGAGGCGCCGGCGAGCCAGAGCCGATGGAAAGTTGGCTGGATCGCAAGCGGCTCTGAATGGAAACATTTTCGCAGCATTGATGCGCGACCGACCGGGTTGCCCTTTTTCGCACGCCGAACGTGGTCGAAATCCGACGCTTGGCGCCGACCGGTGGATGGCGCCAAGCAACGGAAAGCGGTCACCCGGATACGGCTTGTCTTGGCTTGTCCTGGCTTGACTTATCGCAAAGACGCGCACAAGCTCGAACCGTTCCGCTATCGAAACGGCGCGGCGATGCCGGATGGAGACGTTTCTTTTTCGGTTTTGACGGCGTCCATGCGGACGATCTGTCGGCTGTTACCCAAACTCCACCCTGCTCGATCGTTTCGGCTGTTCCCGATCTTCGCCGCGGCCCTGGCGCTGACGGCCTTGGTGGCCGCGCCGCGGCAGGCGCGCGGCGATGGCTGCAATTTCGGCGACTTCCTGAACGGATTTGAGAACACTGTGGGATCGCTGTCGTCGGGCGCGTGCGGGGCCGCATGCGCGGATGGCGGCGCCTGCGCGCTGTCGGCGGGCCTGGCGGCGTCGCTTGGCGGCGTCGCCGCGGCCCAAGGGCAAGGGTCGGTCGATAATCTCTGCTCCCAGCTCAACACGGCGGTCCAGGACGTCAACGCCTTGCAGAGCTGGTTGAGCCCGTTGGGCGTCGATCCCAGCGTGATCCAGTCGATCACCGGCCTGGGCGACCCGATCAGCATCGCGCAATGCGCCTGCGATCTCGAACAAGGCGTTGGTCAGATTGTCGGTTCGCTTGGCGGCTGCTTCCAGCAGGCGTTGTGCGGTCTGCAGCAGGCGCTGTTCGGCCAGGGCTGCAGCTGCACGCCGTCCCCGCCTCAAGAGGTCGATTGCGGCTCGATCTATGGCGAGAACAGCAACCCGCCGCCCTCGCGCGTCGATCAAACCCCGAACGGCGCCCTGGTCACCAATCTGGTTGACGCCTGCCAACCGCAATATTGCCTCTGCCCGAGCCCGATGCAGCTGGGCGAGCAGCCGACGCCGCAGGACGCCAGCGTCGGCTGGCCCTGCCAGAACAACGAGTTCTACGATTGCACCTGGACCTATTCCTGCCAGTGCCCGACGAGTTCCGACCCCTCGAAAAACACCCATCCGGCGGCGCCGTCGGGTCCGTTGTCGCAAGTCTGCATTTGCGATCAGACCGGCCGGGCCGCCGTGCCGCCGGTTCCCGGCCAGTATAATCCCGAAGGGTCGATCTGTCCGCCTTCGCTCACCGGCAAGGCCTGCCCGCCGGGCCAGGTCAATTATCGCAACAATTGCGTGCCGCCCTGCGCCAGCAATGCGGTGAGAACGCCGGACGGAACCTGTTGCGATCCGACGCAAGTGACTTCGTGCGGAACCTGCTGTCCCGCCGGCTCCACGCCGAACCTGAGCAGTGGAACCTGCGGGCCCAACACGACAACTCAATAGGCGGACCATGGCCGAGTGGGGCGAAATAGCGCGCATGAGGAATCGAGGCCGTCGGCCCGCCGCCGCTGTCAGCATGCGCCGGATCGTTCACGGTTTTATCGCCTTGGCCGCCGCCGTTTTTGTTACGACCGGAGCCGCGGAGGCGCAGCAGCCGCCGCCCTTTTCGGTCGTCGCCCCGGGCGAGGCCGTCGTCACCGGTTTTTCCGGCGCGCCGCCGCCGGTCAGCATTGCGCCCGGTGAGGATCCCGGAGCAAAGACGATGATCGACCTCGCAGGCCCAAGCGCCCGCGTTCTCGATTTGCGGCGTATCGCCGGCCCGCCAGTCGGGCAATTCGTCGACATCCCCAAGCCGTTCACTTTCGCCGCCCGGGACGTCGGACAGGTGTTCGGAGTGGTCCTTGACGATCAGGTCCCGCCCAATATTTACCTCGCCGCGACCTCGGCCTATGGCTTGCCCATCGTCGCGCCGGGCTCGACCGGCGCCTGGGTCCACGTGCGGGCCGGCGCGCCCGGCGCGCGCTTCATGCCGGGCCTGTGGGGGCCTCAAGGCGGGCCGGGAACGATTTACCGGATCGACGGGATCAGCGCCAAAGTCTCTGTGTTCGCCGATGTGACGACTGAAGGGCGACCCAATTCCGGCGCGGCTTTGGGGGCGTTGGCCTATGATGCGCATTCGAAGTCGCTTTATGCGTCGGATCGCGAGAGCGGCCTCATCCACCGCTTTTCCCTCAGCGGCTCGGATCTCGGCGTTTACGATCACGGCGCCGCCGGCCTCGGCGCACAAGGGCTTCCCCCTGTCGCCTGGAACCCGCAGACGCCGCTCGATCCCACCGCCGCGACCTTCGACAGCGGCGACCCCGACGCCTGGGGATACGCGGCGCCGGCGCGGCGGGTCTTCGCGCTCGCCGTCCACGAGGGACGGCTTTATTACTCCGTCGCCGACAGCCTGCGGGTCTGGTCCGTCTCTCTGCGCGAGGACGGCGGCTTTGGCGGCGATGCGGTCATCGAATTGCAGGCGCCGCCCGCCGCCGGACCGACGGAAATCGCCTCGATCGCCTTCGACCATCAGGGCCGCATGCTGCTTGCCGAACGCGCGGCGCCGACGGGATCGATGACGTTCGAGCCGCTGGCCGCGCCCGGGGTCGGCCGTGTGCTGCGGTTCGCGATCGTCGGGCAAGCCCCGGGCCCGCGGCGCGTCTGGCAAGAAGTTCCCGACGAATATGCGATCGGCTTCCCGGGCGCCCTGCGCAACGCCGATGGAGGCGTGGCCGAAGGACCGAATTACGACCGGTTCGGCGCCATCTATGCCGGGTCCTGTGGAGGCTTCCTGTGGGGAACCGGCGAGGATCTCCGCGACTCCCCCGATCCCGAGACCGCCAGGCGGCTGGCCGCGGGCGGCCCGCTCCATGTCGATGGGCTTCAAGGCGAAGGCCTCTGGCTCGACCGGCCGCGTAATGTTCCGCCCTGGCAAAGTTACTACGTCGGCTACGGCGACGGCCCCTGGGAGGTTCCCAGCCATGGCCGGCTGGGCGCGCTGGCCATCCGCCTCGCGTGCGCGGAGAAGGCGTTCGCGCCCGTCTATGCGCCGGCGTCGGCCGCTCCGCCACCCGCTCTTCCGTCCGAGGGCGCGCGACCGCCTGGCCCGCCGCCGCCGCGCAAGGTCAAGCCGCCGCCGCCGCCTCCGCCGATTTGGGGTTGCCCGCCGAACCAGGTTCGCCGTCGCGGCGACGGAAAATCGAGCTGCGAGCCGGCCTGCCAACGGCCAGACGTCCAGATCGGCGGCGTCTGCTGTCCGCCGGCGGCTCTGGCCGCCAACGCCGCCTGTTCGAATTCGTCTTGTCCCGCCGGGCAAACGGCGATCGGCGCCAGCAATTATTGCTGCGACAACGGCCACATCTATTCCGGCGCGAACGGCGCCCAGGCCTGCTGCCCGACCGCGCTGGTCAACGGCCAATGCGCTCAGACGCCGCCCGGCTGTTCGTCCTCCGCCGGCGGCGCGAATTGCCCGCCGGGCTGTGCTCCGGGTTATGTCGACGCCAGCGGCGTTTGCTGTCTCGCGAGCCAGGCGACTTCGACGGGCCAGTGCTGCCCGGCGGGCCAGGCGCCGAGCGGCCCTAACAACAGCCAATGCCTGGTCCTGGTTCCGTTCAAACCAGGACCGTCCTGCTGCGGGGCGGGGCTGATCCCCACCCCGGACGGCCCCTGCTGTGCGCCGGCCAATGTGACAAGCAACGGCGAATGCTGCCCGACGCCGGTCGATGCCGCCAACCGCAGCGCCTGTCCGGCGCCGAAGAAGAAGCTGATCCTGACGCCGCCGCCCGTTCCGTCCTGCGCGGCGGGCTATGCCCCGGTTTCGAACGGCTCCTGCTGCCTGCTGCGCCATCTGAGCGCCGACGGCAAACGTTGCTTGGGCGCGCCGCGAGCCTGCCCGGAAGGAACTGCGCTCATCCGCGGCAGATGCGTCGCGGCGCCGCGCCGGCGCGCGGCGTGCCCTCCCGGGATGCGCAGGCTGGGTTCTGGCCGCTGCGCCCCGCCAGCGGCGCTCGCCTGCCCGAAGGGGAGGGTCCTCGACCGTCACCGCCATTGCGTGCTTCCGTCCCTTCCGGCCTGCGGTCCGGGTTTTGTGCGCGGCCCGCTCGGCTTTTGCCGGCCGATCCGCCCGCCGCGCTGTCCGCCGGGCTTTTTCCGCAATCGTTTCGGCGTTTGCGCGCCTTTGCCGGGACCGGGCTACATGGGACCGCGTCCGAACTTTTATCCTGGCGGCGGATTCAGGCCGGGTTGGGGCCCTGGCCCCGGGCTTGGCTCGCCGGGCCGCGGATCCTTGCAATGAGCCATCCGAGTGGAGAAGCGATATGAAAGTCTGGGCCAAGGCAGGCGCCGCCATCCTCATCGCCGTGGCCTCGCCGGGCGCCCAGGCGCAGGACCAGCGCGGGCAAGTCGAAGCCATCGTCAAGGATTATCTCGCCAGCCACCCCGAAGAACTCGGCGAGATCGTCAAGGGCTATTTCATCAAACATCCGGAAGCGTTCGGGCAAATTCTCGCCGCAATCCTGAAACGCCACCCCGGCGCAGCGGGCAAGGCCGCGGGCGGGACGGCCATCGACCGCTCCGCGGTCATCGCCGGCCAGTCGGCCGCCCTGTTCGAACTCGCCGCATCAGGTCACCCTCGGCGACCCCCGCGGCGACATAACGCTGGTCGAGTTCTTCGATTACAATTGCGGCTATTGCCGGCGCGCGCTGGGCGATACGCTTGAGCTGCTCAAGGATGATCCTCGCTTGAAGATCGTGCTGAAGGAATACCCGGTGCTAGGCCCGGGTTCGGCCGCCGCCGCGCGGGTCGCGATCGCCGCGCGGATGCAGGATCCCTCGAAATATCTGACCTTTCATCAGGCTTTGTTGCGAACGCCCGGCCCGGTGAGCGAAGCCAGGGCGCTCGACGTCGCGCGCGAAACCGGGTTCGACATGGACCGGCTCGCCCGCGACATGGCGAGCGCGGAGGTCGTCGCGACAATTGACGAAACGGTCAAGCTCGGCGCGGCTCTCGGCGTGACCGGCACGCCCACCTATGTCGTCGGCAAGCATTTGCTTGTGGGCGCCGTGGGCCTTCCGGCCCTGAAGGCGCAGATCGCTGAAGCGCGGGCGGCGCGCCCCCATTAATTCGACGGCGCCCAGCCGTCATTCGCGCTCGCCAGCGTAGGTCGCTTCAAGCCGAAACCCGTCATCGCCCGGGGCGCGCCGGAGTTGCGATTTTGACCGCTAGCCGAGCGCCTTTTCAATATCGCCGGCAAGGTCCTCCGGCTTGTCGTTCGGCGCATAGCGCTTCAAAACCTTGCCGTCGCGGCCCAGCAGAAATTTGGTGAAATTCCATTTGATCGCCTCGGTTCCCAAAAAACCGGGCGCCGCTTTTTTCAGGGCGCGATAGAGCGGATGGGCGTTGTCGCCGTTGACCTCGATCTTGGCGAACATCGGAAAGGTCACGCCGTAATTGAGGGCGCAGAAATTTTTGATCTCGGCTTCGTCGCCCGGCTCCTGATGGCCGAACTGGTCGCAGGGAAAGCCCAGAACATCGAATCCGCGCGCGGAATAAGTTTCGTGCAGCGCCTCCAGCCCCGAATATTGCGGGGTGAAGCCGCATTTGCTGGCGACATTGACGATCAGCACAACCTTGCCGCCAAAATCAGCCATCTTTTGCACCGAACCATCGATGGTTCGGACCTCGATTTTTGAGAACTCGGTCAAGGCGTCATCTCCGCGCAACAAATGATTATGCCGCCATTTCGGCGATTTCGCCAAGCGAATCGCGGCCGGCGAGCAGAATGATGCGCGCCCCGGCGGCGGCGAAATCGTCGGACAAAAAGCTGCGCGCCCCCGCGTCTTCGGCATAGATCAAGGTGAGATCGGCCTCCCGCGCGATCCGCGCGGCTTGCGTACCGGCGCCCGCGGCGAAAAGGGCGAAATCATAGGTCGCGTGGAGCGCGTCGAGCACGAGATCGAGATCGGCCGGCGCGGCCTCGACCGGCCCGCCCGACTGGATGATATGCAGCCGCGAGGCGCCGTCACGGTAGATGGTTTCGGCGAAAGACGCCTCGCCGGACAGGAGGTGCGCCAGCCCCGGCTGGACGTCGTCGAAAAGATCAATGTCAAGATCGCTTTCTTGGGCCGATTCGAGCTCCGCCGCCAAAACCGGATCGGAATCGTCGATCTGCACCAGGATCGCGCGGCCTTGGCGGGCCAGCGCCCGGGCGAGCGCCAGCGCGGCGCAAGCGGAGGCCGACTCCGGATCACTCACCACCAGGATCTTGGCGCCCAGGATCTTGGCGCCGCCATGAGCGCCGGCCTCGGCAAGGCGCTGGACGAGCGCGCGCGCGGCGCCGGTCCGGACCTGGAGCGGCGAACCCCGGGCGTCGGCCATCGCGAACGGGTCGTCCGCCTTGGGCGCGTCCTCCGTCTCCGGCGCGAAGACGGCGAGGGCGTCGGCTGTTTCGTCATTTTCCGGCGCCAGCGCCGGCGCGGCTTCCCTCGCCTCGTCATCCAGCGAGACGGCGGGCGCGGAAAATTCCGCCGCCGCCTGCCGGACCCGCTCGAAAAAGCGTGGCTTCGGCTGGGCCGCCACGCCGCCCTGGCCGAATTCGGCGACGGCGCGCTTGAGGTCGCCGATCGAGGCATGTTTATGCCGCGCGGCCGGCGCGAACTTTTCGGGCCTGCGGCGCCGCCCGCCCGATATTTCGCCGGCGATCACAAAAGCGACCGGGAAGAACAGGCCCGCCAGAGTCGCGAAAACGATGATCGGCAGCTTTTTGGGAAACGCCGGCTGGCTTGGCGCCAGGGCGCGCGAAATGACGCGGGCGTCGGGGGGCGCGGAATCGGCGGAATCGCGAGCGAGCGCGGCCTGATATTTCGACGAGAGGCTGGCCAGCTGGTCCATCAGGGTTTTGGACTCGCGCTGCAGTTCGAGCAATTTGGCGGCGTCGGCGTTGGAGGCGCCGACCGCGGTCTTCTGCAATTCGAGCAAGGCCTCCAGATTGACGACACGGGCCGCAGCCACATGAGCGTCGTCCTCGTAGCCGCGCGCGGCCTTGTCCACCGCCAGGCGCAACTGCGCGTCGAGGTCGCCCAGCTGACCTTCGAGCTCCTTGATGCGCGGATGGCCGGGCAGAAGCGTGCGCGATTCCGCTGCGAGCTGCGCGCGCACCGCCACGCGCTGGTCCGAGATTCTGCGCACCAGGTCGCTCTTGGCGATGTCGCCGGCATCCGACAGGCGGCCCATTTTCAGCAGATCGCGCAGCGTATTCGCCCTGGCCTGCGCGTCCGATTGCGCGGCGCGCGCCTCCGCCAGCCGGGTCGCGATCTCGCCGAGCTGCTGGGTCGGCACGGTGATCTGTCCGGCGCTCTCGTAAAGCCCGGTCTGGGCGCGGACGGCCTCGACCTTCGCATCGGCGTCGGCCACCTTGGTCTCCAGCGAGGCGATCAAGGGTTTGAGCGCCTCGGCCGCCTGATGCGCTTCCTCGCGCTTGGCCTGCGACTTCATGTCGATATAGAGGTCGGCCACCGCATTGGCGCCGCGCGCGGCGAGTTCCGGGTCGTGGGACGAAAACTCGACCTGCAGCACCCGCGTCTTGGACGGCGACATCACCGTGAGATGGTCGATGAAATTGGTCAGCAGCCGATCGCCGACCGGCTGGTCGGCCGGGCCGCGCATCAGCCCGAGCAGGACCAGCGGCCGCGTCAAAAGGCTCAGGCCTCCGGCCGCCGGATCGAATTCGGGGTCGCCCTGAAGATGGAGAGCCTGGACCGCCTTGCGCGCGAGATCGCGCGAGGTGAGAATCTGGATCTGGCTGTTGATCGCCGATTCGTCGAGCGCGTCGCCCGTTTCCGCGCGCGACCCCTCCGGCCCGGCGCTGGTGAAATAGCTCTCCTGATTCTCGATCAGGATGCGGGATTCGGCGACATAGCGCGGTTTGACCAAAGTCACGAACAGGACCGCCGCCGCCAGCGCGCCCAGCATGACGCTCAGGATGAGGCGCTTCCTGCGCCCCAGCGCGGCCGCGACGCCGCCGAGGTCGATCTCGTCCCGGCCGTCATCCAACTCGAAGTCGCTGTGCCGCGCGTTCATTCCCTGCTCCCGCAACGCCGGGACTTTAGGCCATTCATGGTTGAAGCAATGTTAATCCCGCGCCGCCGGCCGTTAATCTCTCGTCCTTGCCGATTCTCCATTCACGCCGGGCGCCTCCCCCATCGACCGGTCGTTTCAGGCCGCGCGCGGACATCCCGCCCGGGCGGCGATGGTTAAGGGCAAAGCTTTGTTAACCATAAGCGCCTAGTTTCGCCCTCAGCGCCGCGCCGCGGCGCGCGCTCGTCGGGTCTCTTGTCATGCGCCGAATCCTGTTGCTCGCCTGTCTCGTCCTTCCGCTCGCCCTCCAGGGCTGCGCCGAACGGCAGATTCCCGGGGAATTCCAGGCCTATGCCGACACGCCTTATACGCTGGGCGCGGGCGACCGGGTCCGGGTGATCGTGTTCGGGCAGGATTCGCTCAGCAATTCCTATGCGGTCGAAAGCTCCGGCAACATCGCCATGCCGCTGATCGGCTCGGTCCACGCCGCCGGACGAACCCCGGTCCAACTCGCGGGCGAGATCGAGGCGCGGCTGCGCGCCGGCTATATCCGCGAACCGCGCGTCTTGGTCGAAGTCGAGGCCTATCGCCCCTTCTTCATCCTCGGCGAGGTCACCACCGCCGGCCAGTATCCCTTTGTCAACGGCATGAGCGTCGAAACCGCTGTGGCGATCGCCGGCGGCTATACGCCGCGCGGCCGCAAGGACGACGCC
Organism: uncultured Pseudomonadota bacterium; assembly: GCA_963703385.1. Classification (GTDB taxonomy): domain Bacteria; phylum Pseudomonadota; class Alphaproteobacteria; order Rhizobiales; family Beijerinckiaceae; genus Rhodoblastus. The sequence continues at coordinate 158,996 of OY969816.1, read as the reverse complement.
CAGCTCACCCGCACCGAAGGCGGCCGCACCCTGACCGCCGACGTGCCGGTGACCACGCCGGTCCGCCCCGGGGACACGATTTATATTCCCGAGCGCTACTTCTGAAACGCAAGCCAATTCTTAAATAAAGGTAAATATCGGAAAGTCGCGCGACTGCGCGTTTCCGCATTTATTCATATTTCCTTCACGGTTTATGATCCTGCATCGGACCGGCGCGGCGATGACCCGCCGGCGAAGGCGGTGATCGACATGCGACACGGACCACCGGCGGAAGCCGTCAGTGCTCATCGGTAGAGTCGGAGTGTGGCGCGGTTAGCGTTAGGTGGAGCCTATCTGTTGCCGCCTCTTTCGTCTGGCGGTGCCTCAATAGCTCGGCCGTTGCTCCCGTTTCCACACCCCGCTCATCGAACCGGGCATGCAGATTTCCCGCACCCGGCTCTCGGACAAAACCTCACGCCTTCGTCCACGGCACGTCGCGCCCCCGGTAAGTCAGCCGTACGAGCCCGAAGTACCCGTAGAGGTGCGAGAGTGGATAAGTCCCGCCCCTGCGTCGCCTGACTTTGTGCTTGGAGCGCAACCACCGGCGCAACCGCACAGCGGCGTAGCTGTCGAGCGCGCGATACGCCTTGCTGACGGACCCTACGTTGAAGTAGTTCGCCCACCCGCGAAGCGCGCGGTTCAACTCATCCACCAGCTTTGTGGTCTCCTGCCATGTTCGAGCTCGGTCTGTCAGCACATGGACCTTTTCGACCATCCGCTTGATGCTCTTCTTCGACGGACGAAGGGCCAGACGGGCCTTTCCGGTCGTTGGAGAGTACACCCGCCCGAACGTGTAACCCAGGAAGTCAAACTCGCCTTCCGGCACCTTGCAGATGCGTGTCTTTTCCTCGCTGACCGTCAGCTTCAGTTTGCCCATGATTTCGCGCAGTCGCTGCAACGCCTCTGCGGCTTTGCCCTTTCTGCACAGAATCACGAGGTCGTCGGCGTAGGTCACGAGCCGAGTGCCGAGGCTTCGCTCCAGCCCGAGCTTCTTCCATCCCAGCACGAACCGGCGCATGTATAAATTCGCCAGCAGCGGTGAGATGGGTGAGCCCTGCGGGATGCCGCGCCGCTGGTCGCGGGCTTCGGTCGTGCGTGTTTTCCGGCCGCGCCTGTCGGTTTCTTCAACGGGGCAGTCCAGCCACATCTTGATGAGATGCAGCACGCGCCGATCAACGATCCGGCGCGCCACCGATTTGAGGAGGTCGGTGTGTGGAATGCTCCCGAAGTAGTCCGCGAGGTCGGCGTCTACGACTTCCGGGTGGCCGCGAAACAGCTGCTCCTCCACCTCGACCACCGCCTGCTGGGCGTTTCGCCCGGGACGGTAGGCGTATAATTCCGGTGGAAGATCGGCTTCAAAGATCGGCTCCAGCACCAGCATCGCTGCTGTCATGCAGACCCGATCCCGCAAGGTCGAGATGCCCAGCGGCCTGAGTTTGCCGTTGGCCTTCGGTATGAACACTCTTCTGATCGGGTCCGGTTGGTAGGTCTCCTGTCTGAGCGCAAGCGCCAGTTCGCCCAGCCACCGCTCGACCCCATAAGCCTCGACATCGGCGAAGTCCTGACCGTCAACGCCCGGCGCGCCCTTGTTGGAGCGGCACTGGGCATAGGCGTGCGCCAGAATATCCTCGCGGCTGATCTTGTCGTACAGGGCGTAAAAGCGATAGCCGGCTTCTGCCTTCGCTTTCGCGTGCAACGCTATCTGCAATTTCTGAACAGTTTTCGGAGTTGATAGGTTGCCCAATCTCCACGTCCCTCATCGCTTGCTGCGTCTGTCTTGAACTGAGGTCCCTTCCCTCCACCGGAATTACCCGGCTTCATCGGTACTACGAACCCCTCCGCCACCTCTTAGCGCCCGACCTGTCCCTCGCGGGCGTCCGGTTGATCATCCCTGACCACGCTATGAGGCTTCCCGTGTTGCGTGCGCTTTCCTTGTGTGCGTGCTGCCGCCACTACCCCGGTGCAGCAGATGGGCGTACTCGTCGCTCTTACTCACCCATCTATGTCAGCCTTCCCCGGAAGGGTTGCCGGGTCGGCCTGCACATCGTCCTTTTCGAGGTTTGCTCAGCGTTCACTCACGTTGCTGCCCGCACACTCGCGCTGTCACCGAAAACGTGACCAGCTATCCGAAGGCTTCAGACATTTCGTCGCCTCCATGCCTGCTCCGGTTGCTTCCGGCTGGAGCGGTCGCCGGGTGGGATTTGCACCCACTGGAAAAGCGCCGCCTTCTCACGGCGCACACCCAAGGCGGCCTTTTACGGCTTTGCTATGACCGCTGCGGCGCGCGTGGGGGAATTCGCCGCCCTGCTGCTCCTCGGCCTCGCCCTGCGCCATGGTCTCGCGGCTGGCGAACCGGCCGCGCCGATTTTCGTCGCGCCTGTCGTCGCGGCCGCCTTTGCGCTTCTCGCGCGCGCCAACGGCGCCTATGGGCTCGCGATCCTGCGCGCGCCCTTCCAGGGTTTTTTGCGCGCCGCCGGGGCCTGGACCGGCGCCGCGCTCGCCGCCCTGGCCCTGGGCTTCGTCTTCGCCGCCCCAGGCCTTTCGCCGCGCGGCTGGCTGGGTTTTTGGCTGGCGGCGGGCCTGCCGTGCCTGTTGGGGCTCCGCTTTCTGGCCGCTTTCGCCGCCTCCCTGCTGGCGCGGCTGGGAAAACTCGACCGCTATGTCGTGATCGTCGGCGCCGGCCCGCTGGCGGAGGATCTTCTTGGCGAACTCACCAATGAGTCCCTCGCCGATGTGCGCATTCTCGGCCTGTTCGACGATCGCGGCGACGACCGCGTTCCCGACATCGTCGCAGGCATTCCCAAGCTGGGAACGATCGACGACCTGATCGACTTCGCCCGCAATGTCCGCGTCGATCAGATCCTGTTCGCCCTGCCGGTCCACGCCGAGGCGCGCATTCTCGAAATCCTGCGCCGGCTCTGGGTCCTGCCGATCGACATTCGGCTCGCGGCCCACGCCAATCGCCTGCGCTTCCGCCCGCGCGCCTATTCCTTCCTCGGCGACGTGCCCCTGTTCGACCTGATCGACAAGCCGATGTCGGAAACGGCGATCGTCGTCAAAGCCGTGTTCGACCGCGTGGTCGGCCTGGCCGTGACCGCGCTGCTCGCGCCGGTGATGCTGGCGGTGGCGGCGGGCGTGAAACTGTCGTCGCCCGGGCCGGCGCTGTTCCGCCAGGAAAGGTTCGGCTTCAACAACGAGAAGATCAGTATCTACAAGTTCCGCTCGCTCTATGTCGACAAGTGTGACTGGGACGTCTGCCGTCAGGTGACGCGCGACGATCCGCGCGTCACCGCGTTCGGCCGCTTCATCCGGCGGACCTCGCTCGACGAATTGCCGCAATTGTTCAACGTGCTGAAAGGCGAACTTTCTCTCGTCGGGCCGCGCCCCCATGTGGTCAACGCCACGGTGGCGGGCGAGGCCTATGAAGAGATTGTCGACGGCTATTTCGCCCGCCACAAGGTCAAACCTGGCCTGACCGGCTGGGCCCAGATCAACGGCTGGCGCGGCGAAACCGACACGCTGGAGAAAATCCAGCGCCGGGTCGATTACGATCTCGACTATATCGAAAACTGGTCGATCTGGCTCGACCTGCGCATCCTCGCCCTGACGCCATTCGCGCTCGCGAGCGGTCGCAACGCCTATTAACCCCGGCAGACGCGGCCGCCCTCCTTTTTTTAACACTCGTCATTTAAAACAGCGCAGTTGCGGAATGACGTCCAAATGCGTTCGAGCGAACCGAGCCTGCGCATCCTCCATGTGCTCAGGTCGCCTGTCGGCGGCCTGTTTCGCCATGTCCTGGACCTTGCGCGTGAGCAATCGGCGCGCGGCCACGCCGTTGGGATGATCGCGGATTCGCTCACCGGCGGCGACGCCGCAACCCGCGAGATCGCGCAAATCGCGCCGCTGCTGCGGCTTGGGGTCGCGCGCCTTCCCATGCGCCGCAAGCCCCATCCAAGCGACCTCCCCGCCCTTGCCCGCGTGTGCAGCGAAATCGCCCGGCTCAAACCCGACGTCGTCCACGGCCATGGCTCGAAGGGCGGCTTTTACGCCAGGGCCTCGGGCTTCGTTCCCGGCCTCGGCGATCCCCTGCGCGTCTACACGCCGCATGGCGGCAGTTTTCATCAACAGCCGGGCTATCGGCTCTATATGGCGGTCGAGCGTCTCGTCGCCGGCCAGACCGACGTCCTGCTGTTCGAGAGCGATTTCATCGCCGGCGAATATTCCACGGGCGTCGGGACGACGCGCGCGCTGAAGCGGGTCGCCAAGAACGGGTTGCGCCCCGCGGAATTCACGCCCGTCGCCGCAAATCCGGGTGCGGCGGAGTTCCTCTATATCGGCGAACTCTCGGCCTACAAGGGGGTGGACACGCTGATCGAGGCCCTGGCCGCGCTCCATCGCACGGGGCATGACGAGGCGCGTCTCGCCATTGTCGGCGCGGGCTGCGAACTCGAACGCCTCGTCGGCCTGGTCGAACATCTCGACCTGAACCGCGCGGTCGCCTTTTTCGGCGCCCTGCCCGCCCGCGAGGCCTTCCAACTCGGCCGGATCGTGGTCGCGCCGAGCCGCGCCGAATCCCTGCCCTACCTCGTCTTGGAGGCGATCGCCGCCGACAAGGCCGTGATCGCCACCGATGTCGGCGGCATGCCTGAGATTTTCGGCCCCTTGAGCGACCGCCTGATTGCGCGCGACGACAGGCAAGCGCTGGCGCAAGCGATGGCCGCCGCCCTGCGCCGCGACGCGAAAGAAGCCGCTGCGGAACGCGCCGAATTGTCCCGCCATGTCGCTACCCATTTCAGTGTCGAGGCCATGACGGATTCCGTTGTCGCCGCCTATCTCGCGGGCCTGGCGCGCAAGGGCTGCGCCCAAGGAAGCGCATCTGGGGCCGGTCGATGACCGAGATCGGGCTCGCTCCGGGCGATCCGTCGCCGCTCGCAGCCCCGCGCTGGACCTTCGATTACCGCAAGCTGGTCAACGCCTTGTTCTGGCTGACGGTCGCCAGCGGCTCGGTGGTGTTCATCGAGCCCGCGCCCTATGACCTTCTGATCCTGGTCACCCTCGCGCTCTGGGGCTTCGGCGGCTTCACCATCCATCGCGCGGTCCTGCCCTATGCTTTCCTCCTGCTGCTCTGGACGCTGGGCGGTTTTATCGCCCTCATCCCCTATTGGAACGAACCCGACCCCGTCGACTACATGTTCCATACGGCGTTCATCATCACCACCGGCGTGTTCTATGCGCTGTTCCTGACCAACCAGACCTCGCGCCGGGCCGAACTCCTGCTCTCGGCCTATGCCGTCTCCTGCGTCCTCGCCTCGGCGATCGCGGTGACGACCTGGTTCGCGGCTTTCGACGGGAGCGGAGACTGGATCAAGGACGGGCGCGCCATGGCGCCCTTCAAGGACCCGAACGTGCTCGGCTCCTATCTGGTTCCCGGCGTGCTTTATCTGGTCCAGCGCCTGCTGCTCGGCCGCACCCGTTACTGGTGGGCGGTCCTGCCGAGCCTCGCGCTGATTCTCGCCGCCCTGTTCCTGTCCTTCTCGCGCGGCTCCTGGGGCGCGGCGGTGATCTCGACGGCGATGGTCGTCGCCTTCCTCATCAAGACCGCGGATTCGCGCCGCATGCGCCTGCGGATCGTCGCGGGCGCGGCGGGCGTCTTTTTGACGGTCTTCGTCGCAATCATGGGCGCTTTGAGCCAGCCCGACGTCAGCGACTTCTTCTTCCAGCGCGCCCACGCCGAACAGGATTACGACAGCGGGCCGAACGGGCGCTTCGGCAACCAGCAACGCTCGATCCCCATGCTGCTCGACCGGCCCAACGGTTTTGGGCCTTTGCGCTTCCGGCTCACCTTCGGGCTGGAGCCGCATAATTCCTACATCGACGCCTTCGCCTCCGAGGGCTGGCTCGGCGGCTTCTGCTTTCTTTCCCTTACCGTTTCGACGATTTTCGTCGGCTTCCGGCAAAGCCTGACCCGCCATCCCTGGATGCGTCAGTCGCAGGTCCTGTTCGCCGCGACCTTTGTCTTCCTCCTTCAGGCCTTGCAGATCGACATCGGCCACTGGCGCATGTTCTTCGTTTCGCTCGGCGCACTCTGGGGGATCGAGGCGGCGCGGCGGCGCTGGCTGGCGGGGGAGGAAGAATCATAGAGCGTTTTCCGCGGCGGCGGATTCTCGCGGCGGATTCTCGGAGAAAACATGGACAGGCGCCGGTTCATCCAGACTTTTCCCGTCGCGGCCACGGGCTTGCTCTCCGCCGCGCCGGCCCGCGCGGCGGACCCGGCCTATTTTGTCGCCATCGGCGATGCCGCCGTGCTCATAAGTCCCTCGCGCCTGTCTTCGGCCGCGCGGACGCAAAGCTTGTCGCTCGCCGGCGCGGTCGCCGCCGCCGCAAGGGCCGGAAAGCCCCTCAATCTCCTGCCGGGCGCCTATCGCACCTCCGGCTTTTCGATCGCCGGGCCGCTGGAGATTTTCGGGGCCCCCGGAACGGTCGTCATCGAGCCGGCGGGAGGCCAATGTTTCAATATCGACATCAGGCCCGCTGCGGACTCGAGCTTGCTGGAGGGCGTGTCGATCAGGGGGATCGGTTTTCGCGGCAAGGCAGCCAATTTCCCGACCGGCGTGAATCCGGGGGAACGGCCGGTCGATCCGTTCCTCGACGCGGCCATCCCCCGCTTCAACGCGCTGATCACCGCCTTCCGCGTCAGGAATTTGATCGTCGAGGATTGCTCCGTCGGCGGCTCGGAGGCCGGCGGCCTGGCGCTGTGGCGATGCCGCAACGCCTCGGTGACGCGCAACGAATTTCTCAACAACAATATTTCGATCTATTCCGCGCAGGGCGAGAACAATCTCTTCGCCGACAACGACATCCACGACAATGTCAATTTCGGCATCCTCGTCGAGCAATGGCCGCCGGGGCCCGATTACACCATCCTGCGCAACAACAGGATCGCAAAAACGGCGGCGAGCTTCGGCGCCGACCCGTCGCGCGGGATCGTCGGCGGCAGCGGGCCCTATGGCAATGGCGTTTTCGGCCTGTATGCCCATCACATGAGGGTCGAAGGCAACCGGATTTCGGATTCCGCCTTTTCCGGCGTGCGCATGAACGGCTGTTTCGACCTCCAGATCACCAACAACGCCATCGATCGATCGGGAGAAACCGCGATCATGGTCGAATGTCCGCAGACCGACGGCAAGACCCCGAACGGCCTGGGCTACGAGGGCGGCGTCATCGCCGGCAATATCGTGTCCGGCGCCGCGGAAGGCGTGTCGGTCACCAATTCCTGGTATGGCGGCCGGCGGGTTGCGATCAACGGCAATCAGGTCAGAGCGGTCGCGCGCCGGACTTTCCGCACCAGCGATCCGAACTGGCCGCGCTACGCGACCTGCGGCGACGGGATCTACGCGGAAGCGGATGTCGATATCGTCGGAAACATGATCGAAGACTGCGAGGGTTGCGGGATTTATGTCGCGCCCGCGGCGATCCAGAACAGCACGATCAAGACCGCCGCCAATGTCACCGGCAATATCGTCAAAGGCGCGCGATGGGGCGTCGGATTCTGGAAAGGCTCGGACCCGGCGCGCGGATTCACCCTCATTCAGGGCAATATGATCACCGGCTGGACGCGCGGGGCCATCATGGCCTTGAGCCCCTCGGGGTCTGCGAATGATGGAACAAGGACCGAGGACGACGGTCGGGACTATGGCGCATCGAAAAACGGGCTCGATGTCGACAAGCCATATCCGGTTGTCACAATTGGCGTGAATGACGCCTTTTAGCGTCTCGACGCCAAAAACAATTCCCGGAGGCATTGGTGACCCGAAACTGCCGCACCCCAACGTGCGTAAGGATGTTTCTTAACGCCATTTCCTGTTAAAGCTCGCGAATTAAATCGCAATCGCGATAATAGTTACGGATTACTTTCGACGGATTGCGCCATGACTTCGTCCGCGGCAAGCATTTCACCTTCACCCCTTTCATCCAGGCCCGCGCTCGCGCGGGCCTGGAGCGGCTGGTTTGCCAAATTGCGCGGTTGGGCTTTCGTGATCGTCTGCGCCGCTCTGGTCGCCGGAATCGGCTACAAGAAGCCGACACATGACTGGGACATGATCGCCTATGTCGCCAGCGCGCTTCACGACGAGGGACTGCGCGGCGAAGCCTGGCGCGACGAAGTCTATGCGCAGGTCCGCGCCGACGTGAACGATCACGAATATGCGCAACTCGTCGGCCAGGACCCGATCGCCACCGGCCAGCAGATCGCCGAATATCGCGCCGCCGTGGCGCGCGATCCGCGCGCGCTCGAACAGCAATTGCCCTTTTATCGCGTCAAAATAATTTACATGGCCCTGGTGAAGGGCGCCCATCGCCTCGGTCTGCCTTATGTGAAAGCCACTTATGCGGTCAGCGCCGCCTCTGCGGCCGCGATGGTGATGGTTTTCGGGCTGTTGCTGATGGGCCTGCGGCTGCCGCTCTTGCTGCTGCCGGTGGGGATCACCGCCGCGAACATCTGCGCGTTCAACAATGTGGCCTTTGGATCGCTAGCCTCTCAATCGACCCCCGACGCGCTTGCCGGTTTTTTCGCGCTCGTCTGTCTTTGGCTCGCCGCGCGCAAGGACCGAATGGGTCTTGCCGCCGCCGCGCTCGCGCCGCTGGCGCGTCCCGATTTCATCATCCTTTCGGCGGCGCTGGTCGCCGCGATTCTTCTCACCCGCGTCGATGAAAATCAGGCGCCGGGCTTCCCCCGTCTCCGGGACATTTCGCGCGGAAAACTCGTCGCGGGCGCGCTCAGCCTCGCCGGCGCCGGCGCGATCTATCTCGCGCAAAACCATTTCCTCGGCGCCTATTCCTTCGCCACTTTGTTCAATTTCTCCTTCATGGGTTTTGCGCCTTATCCGCAGAGCATGACTTTTTCGGCCGATCCGCGCGATTACCTTTTCGCTTACCTGCGCGCGGCGAAACAGACATTCGAAAGCCGCCACATCGTCGTCTATGGGCTGACCATCGCCGCTCTCGCCAACCCTTATCTGCGCGACCTGACGCGCGGTCGCTTCACCGCGGTCTTCGCCTTGGCACCGCTGGCCTATGTGGTCCTTCATGTTGCGGTTTTTCCCGAATATTTCGACCGCTTCTTCGCTTTCGCCGCCCTTGCCCTGTTCCTGTGGGTCGCCCGGCTCGTCGTCCATATCCGGCGCGACGGCGTCGCCCGCCAGCCCGGCGCCGAGCCGGTCGGCGCGCTCGCCGCACATCCCGGTCACACGAAATGAAAGAAATGCGGGCTAGGTCCCCGGCAAGAAATGCAGGCTGGATCATTAACCCTGCGCAACACGTCCCGCTTACGGGCGCAAGACAAAAGAATAGAATGAAAGCTGGTTCCGCATCGGCGCAGCGGCCTGCTTTCGCCTCAACTGCAAACCGCCGCGTTTCATTAAAGTTTTATACAATTTGCGCCCGTTCGCTTTATTCGAGGCGCCTAAATTCGGGGCCTGACGCCGGGTGACTTTCAGCTGAGCGAGACAATGGAAAAACGCCTCGGATATCTGGACGCCATGAGGGGCATCGCCGCGCTCGCCGTCATTTTTGCGCATACCACCGCCCAATTCATGTCGAACGGCGGCCTGCATTATCCCATCGAGAATGAAATCGCGAAATTCACCCTGGTCTATTTCGACGCCGGCAAGGTCGCCGTCATCCTTTTTTTCGCCATTTCCGGCTTTGTCATTCCTTTTTCCCTGTTCAAGGAAACGAAGGCGCCGCTGCAAAGCTTCGCGGTGACGCGGTTTTTCCGGCTTTATCCGGTTTACTGGCTCAGCATATTCGTCTGGGTCGCTTTTTCGTATTTTTCTCTCGGAGCGAGCACGCCCACGCGGGAAATTCTCGTCAATCTCACCATGCTCCAGCAATTCGCCGGGGTGAAAAACGTCATCGAACTGTTCTGGACCTTGCAGATCGAACTGGTGTTCTATTTCCTTTGCGCGGCTCTCTTCGCCGCAGGCCTGTTGAAAACCCCGCGCCACATCGCCTGGGCCTCGATCCTGTCTCTCGCCTGCGCCCTGGCGCTCGCCGCCGCGCGGGGCTTTCTCGACACAAAACTGCCGGTCGCCCTGCCGCTGGCGCTCGCGATCATGTTCTGGGGATTCCTGTGGCGTCGCGCCACGGTCGATTGCGCGCCCGACGCCCGCGCATGGGTCGCCAGGCTGACCCCGCTGATCTTCCTCGCCATCGCGCCGATCGCGGTCATGGCCTATTCCGCCGACCACGGCTTCCACGAAACCTGGTGGCGTTACGCCAATTCCTATCTTCTGGCCCTGACCCTTTTCATTCTGTTCACGACCAGGATCAAAATCTACGCCCCGTCCGCCCTGTTCCTCGGCCGGATCAGCTATTCGGTCTATCTTTTCGGGCCGCTCGGCCAGGAACTGGCGATGAAGGCGCATGTCTTCCTTCCCGAAGGCGCGCCGGCCCTCCTGACCGTGGCGCTTGCGATGGTCTTCACCGTGGCGATCGCGGCGACGACCTATCGTCTCGTCGAAAAGCCGGCGATCGCGATGGGCAAGAGTCTACGCCGGCGCCTCCAGGATCGCCGCGATGCGCTCAGGCCCGAGCCGCGACAGGAATGGAAGCTGGACCAGGCCCGCAATTAACCCGCATTTCTCGCCCGGGGCCGACCTGCGTTGCGATTTCGACGAGTCGAACGCAAGGAGGGCGGCGAAAAGCGTATGGCGTCATACGGTTGAGCCGCCCGACGTAGCGGGCGGCCGTCGAAATGCAACCCGAAGGGCCGGCTCAACAGGGCGTCCGCAAGGACGCCCGTCGCAAACGACGGGCTATGGACGCCGACAGTGTGCGTCGAACGGCTTGGCCGATGTGGCGCATCGGCCTGCGCCATTCTCCTGCCCTGTCGGCGTCTTGAGCTGGCGCAGGACGACCCCGGGCGAGAAATGCGGGTTAGGCGCGGCGCTTTCCATCGCCGCGCCGCGGCGCGCCAGCATTTCCGCATAAACCGCGCCAAGCCGCTCGACATGGCGCGCCAGCGTCGGCGGATCGCTCCAGAACTGGTCGTAGCAGGCGTTCGACATCGAGGCGACCAAAGCGTCGTCCTTGGCCTTGACCAGCGCCTGAGCGAGCGAATCCGCATTGGCGCTCTCGAACCACAGGCCGCTGACGCCGTTGTCCACTTCCTCGCGCCCGGCGCAGCCGTCCGAGACGACGATCGGCGTGCCCATGGCCTTGGCCTCCAGCACCGTGAGCGGCTGGCCCTCGAACCACAGCGAGGGAAAGACCAGGATGCGGGCGCGCCGCATCAGGGCCTTGACCTCGTCCGGCGATTTCCAGCCGAGCTGCCGCGCCTCGGGATAATTTTCGCGCAAGGCTTCGAGCGCGGGCCCGTCGCCGGCGAAGACCGGAATCACCCCCGCCCTGCGCGCGGCCTCGGCGAAAAGCAGCGGCCCCTTTTCGGTCGAAACCCGGCCGACGAACACAAAGTCCCCGCGCGCGGGCTCGGGCTTGCGGCCGAGGTCGTGGCAATCGATCGGATTGGAGACCGCATGGACCCGTGCGCCCACGGGCAGGCGATGTTCGACCACGCCGGCCTGGAAGCGCGAAATCAGGATGAAGTCGTCAAAGGTTTGCGGCAGGCGGGCGACGCGCTCCATCACCGTCTGGCGCAGGCAGCGCCAGACTTTTCGCGGATAGTTGCGGGAATCGCAATGGGTCGCCCAGCAGGCCGCCGACAAGGGCGCCAGCTTGCAGACGTGGTTTTTCTGGTAGTTGTAGAAGCCGCCATTGGGGCAGAACATGAAATATTCGTGCATCGTATAGACGGCCGGCAGGCCCGATTGCTGGATCGGCCGGGCGATCGAGGCCGAAAGCGCCTTGGCCCAGCCATGGACATGGACGATGGTTTTCTCGCGCGGCAGGCGCGCGAGCAGCTTGCGCATTTCCGCCTCGGCCTGAAAATTCCAGGTTCCCTGCACGGCGGCGGCGGCCTTGGAGGCATTGCCGAGCAGGTCAGCCTGATCGAGGCAGATGATTTCCACCCCGGCCTCGGCAAGGCGCGGATCGACCGGCGCGGCGGCGGCGAAAACGATCGGATTGTAGCCGGCCTGTTTGAGCCCGAGCGCGCTTTCCAGCGCCACCTTGGCCTGCCCGCCGGTGATCGAGGCATGATCGATCGCGATGACAATATTGATGCCCGACCCTTTTGCGCTCATGAATGCGCCTCAACCCAGGAAATTGACGGCGCGAGTGTGGCGCGAAAAATCTTTCGGAAGACTGACGGGACATGAGAAAAATCCTCGACGCCCTCAACGCCTGGGCCGGGCTTCTCGGGGCCTGCGGCGTCGCCGCCGCGGCCGCCGCCGTCCATCTCCCCGGGGCTGAGAACCTGCGCTCCGTCGCGCTGATCCTGCTGGTCCACGCCGGCGCTTTACTGGGCCTGACGGCCCGCGCGGCGAAAAACGCGGCCGGCGCGCGGCTCTGGCTTGCCTCCGCGCTGGCCATCGCGCTGGGCGCGGCGTTGTTTTCCGCCGATGTCGCGCTGCTGACCCTGCGCGGCGCCCGCCTGTTCCCTTTTGCCGCCCCGACCGGGGGAAGCGCCATGATCCTCGGCTGGCTGATCGCCTGCGCCGCCGGCCTTGCCGACCTGTTCCGGCGCTACCCTTAATTAACGCCAAGCCCCTATCCTGCTGGGCGAATTTGGCGCGGGACGGGAATGAAAGTCGCTATCGTTCACGAATGGCTGGTGACGCGCGCGGGATCGGAAAAGGTTGTCGAAGAAATCCTCGGCCTTTATCCGGACGCCGATCTCTTCACCCTGATCTGCGCCCTCCCGCCCGGCCAGGACGGGATGGTCCGCGGCCGCAAGGTCACGACTTCCTTCCTGCAAAATATCTGGGGCGCGAAAACGAAACACCGCGCTTTCATGCCGTTGATGCCGATCGCGGTCGAACAATTCGACGTCTCGGGCTATGACCTGGTCATTTCCTCGTCCCATGCGGTCGCCAAGGGGGTGATTACCGGACCGAACCAGGTTCATCTTTCCTACGTTCATTCGCCGATGCGCTACGCCTGGGACCTGCAGCACACCTATCTCGCGGAATCCGGGCTCACCCGCGGCCTGCGCTCGGCGCTGGCGCGGATCCTGCTGCATTACCTTCGCATCTGGGACATGCGCACCGCCAATGGGCCGGACCGCATGGTGGCCAATTCGGCCTATATCGCGCGGCGCATCGCCAAGGTCTATCGGCGTGAGGCGGACGTGGTGTTCCCGCCGGTGGACATCGCCGCCATGCCTTTTTCCGTCGAGCGCGAGGACTTCTTTCTCGCCGCCTCGCGCATGACGCCCTACAAGCGCATGGCGCTGATCGCCGGCGCCTTCGCCCGCATGCCCGACAGGAAGCTCGTCGTCATCGGCGACGGCCCGGAACTCCCGCTGGTGCGCCGAATTGCCGCCTCGGCCTCCAATATCGAGGTGCGCGGCTATCAGGACGACGCGCGTTTACGCGATTGCATGCGCCGCGCGAAAGCCTTCGTTTTCGCGGCCGAGGAGGATTTCGGCATCATGCCGGTCGAGGCGCAGGCCTGCGGAGCCCCGGTGATCGCCTTCGGGCGCGGCGGCGCCCTGGAGACGGTCGTCGGCCCCGAAAGCGACCGGCCGACCGGCCTGTTCTTCGACCGCCAGAGCGAGGAGGCGATCGTCGCGGCGGTCCGGCTTTTCGATTCGGAAGCGACGCGCTTCACGCCGCAGGCCTGCCGCGCCAATGCGGAGCGTTTCTCGCGCGAGGCTTTCCGCACCCGTTTCAAGACCATCGTCGACGAAGAAATGGCGCGGGCCGCCGCATGCCGACTAAAATCCGCCTGAAAGATTTGCTGTTTGCCCTGACGATGCAGGCGGTTATTCTCCGGACATGAAACTCAAGCTCAAATGGGTCCTCGCCACGGGCGCCGGCGTGCTGGTCGCGCTCGCCGCGGCGCCGTGGACCTTGTCGCAACAAGCCCAGATCGACGCCATCGAGAAGGGCGTCCGCTCCGTCCTGAATTTGCGCCTGACCGCGCATGGCCGCTTGGTCTTCGCCGTTCTGCCCCGCCCGCACATCCGCATCTATGACGTCGATCTCGACTATCGCGGCGGCGCCGCCACCGTCACGGCGTCCAGCCTGAAGGTCGATCTCGGCTTTTCCGGGCTTTTCACCGGCCGCCTCAGTCTTGCGCGCGTGACCCTCGCCGACGCGGTGATCGCCATCGATCCCGCGCGCGCGCGGATGGCCGGCGCGGCCGGCGCCGCAACGACCCAGGGGGACGTGTCGCCTGACGAGGTCGAGGCGACCAACGCCAAGGCCCTGCTGAAACTTCCCGGCGGCGAGACCAGACCTTTCGCCGAAAAATGCGACGCGCGGCTCGACATGGGGCGCAACAGCGCGCCGCTTTCCTTGATCGGACATTGCGTCCTGCCCGCGCTCAACGACAGCGATTCCGCGACCAATTTCGCCCTGTGGGTCGCCAGGTTCGGCGACCTGCGCAACGGCGGCGAAAGCCAGCTCAACCTGCGCCTCCGCGGCGAGGATTTCCAGCTCAAGCTTAACGGCGCCTTCGCGCTGCGGCCCCAGCCCCATTTCCATGGCCAGGTCGCGGGTCTCGCGCCTTCGCTGCGTCAGGCCGCGGGCTGGTTCGGCCTCGCCATGCCCCTGCCCGGGCGTTACCGCGACGCGATGGTGAAAGGGGAAGCCTCGATCGACCCCGGCGCGCTGTCCTTTTCCCAACTCTCGATCTCGATCGATGGAAACGCGCTCGAAGGCGCGGCCTCCGTGCGTCTCGACACGCCTCGTCCGCAGATTTCCGCCACGCTCGCCGGCGCCGACGTCGATCTCAATCCGATGTTCGAAGACGCGCCGGCCCCTTCTTTCAATGGCCAGTGGAGCCGCGACGCTTTCGCGCCTTCCGATCTCGCCGCCGCCGACCTCGACCTGCGGCTTTCCGCGACCCGCGCGCGCCTCGGCGAGTTCCAGGCCGACAACGCCGCGGTTTCGGCGATCCTCAGGAACGGTCGCCTCGATCTGTCGATCGCCGGGGCTTCGGCCTATTCCGGCCAGATTCACGCGCGGGCGATCATTGCCGAAAACGGCGGGAGCCTGGACGTGCGCGGGTCCGCCTCCGCCGACAAGATCGACGCCGCCACCTTTCTTTGGGACATGTTCCGCCGCCAGACGCTTTCGGGAACCGCCAACGCCTCGGTCAGTTTCGAGACCAATGGCCAGTCCTTTTACGATCTCGCCAATCATCTCGACGCGCGTGGCGATTTCAGCGTCGCGAACGGCGAAGTTTACGGACTCGATCTCGGCCTCGCCTTCCGCCGCATGGAGCGCCACCCGCTGACGGCGGGCGTAGAATTGCGCTCCGGCCGCACCGCTTTCGACCAACTGGCGACGAAATTCAACGTGGTCCAGGGACAGGCGGAAATCGAGGAGGGCGCGGCGCGCGGCGACGGCGTCGCCCTCGCTTTTTCCGGCCGCGCCCAGCTCGCCGACCGCACCCTGGACCTGCACGCGGTCGCCACCCGGCTGGCGCCGCCTTCCGCGCCCGACGCCAAGCCGCTGCAAATCGGCCTCACCCTGTCGGGCGGGTGGGACGACGCCGTTCTCGCGCCCGACGCGCTCGGCTTGATCCAGCGCTCGGACGCGGCGGCGCCCCTGCTGCCTAAGCCGGCGCAAAACTAGACCATTTTCATGGAAACATGAAAATGGTCTAGATTCTTGTTTTAACGCGTTTTCTTAACGCGAACCGGGTTCCACTTCGCTTGAAAACGCTCTAGACCGCCGGGAAGGCTTCCTCCGTAACCGCTTTTTCCGCGCAGCCCTCGCCGAATTGCAGCGGCAGTTCGATTTGGAAAATCGACCCGCGCGGCGCGTTCGGCCGGTAGGCGATCGTCCCGCCATGGCTTTCGATGACGCCCTTGCTGATGGACAGGCCGACGCCCATGCCTTCGCGCTTGGTGGAGAAAAAAGGCGAAAACAATCTTTGCGCCGCGTCGGCCGGCACGCCGAGGCCATTGTCGGCTATGGCGATACGGACCCGCTCCGGACCCGCGTCGCCGATCTCGACGACAATTTCCGCCGCCTCGCGGTCGATCACCGCATCGTCGGCGTTGCGCAGCAGATTGACCAGAACCTGTTCGATCTCGATCGGGTCGGCGCGGACGCAGGCGGCGGCGAGTTCGACGGGGACCGGCGCGCGGACGATCTTCGCGTGGGAGCGCAAAATCACCAGTTTCAATGCGTCGTCGATCAAAGCCGCCAGTTCGACCACGCGCCGTTCCGGCGGCCTCTTCTCGATGAAATCGCGCAGCCTCGCCAGGATTTCGCTGGCGCGCCGCGCCTGTTCCTCGATCTTGCCGATCAGATTCGTGTCGGGCGCCTTGCCGGCGGTCGCCAGCGCGCGGCGCCAGGCGGCGGCGAAATTGCGGATCGCGGCGAGAGGCTGGGCGACCTCATGGGCGAGACCGGCGACCATTTCGCCCATATCGTTGAGACGGCTGACATGGGCCAACTCAGCGCGCAGCAGGTTCACGCGCCGCCGCTCAGCCTCGATCGGGCTCAGGTCGCGCATGATACAGACGAAAAGCAGATCGTCGTCGAGACCCGCCTCGCTCACCGCCAGCTCCAACGGGAAGGTTTCGCCATCCTTGCGCCGGCCCTTGACCACCCGGCGCTGGCCGACGATCCTGGTCAATCCGTCGCCGCCGCGTTCCGTGGCGCGAGAATCATGGCGGGGGGCGACCAATTCAGGCGTCAGCGCCTCGACGCCGTGTCCGATCAATTCATCGCCGCCATAGCCAAAAATTTCCCCCGCCGCAGAATTGGCCGATCGGATCGCCCCGTCCCGGCCGAAAGTCACGATGGCGTCCATCGCGGTCGCGAAAACGGCGTTCAACCGCCTGTCGTTTTGCTTCAGATCGTGCTGGATGCGGACGCGTTCCGTGTCGTCTTCGACGAAGATGACGACGCCGCCGATCCCGCGATTGCCCTGGCGCCAGGGTTGGGCCTCCCACCTGAGCCAACGGCAGCGGCCGTCCACCCGCACGAACCGATCCTGCTCGGCGCGCACGTTCTCGCCGGCGAGCGCGCGACGGTACATCTCTCGCCATTCGTCCGGAGCGCCGGGCGCGACGTCGAAATGGGATTTCCCGACGATGTCGTGATCGAGTTCGAAAATGTCGCGCCAACGGGCGCTGGTCGCGCGATAGCGAAAGTCGCGATCGAACATCGCCATGGCCGCCGGGGCTTGCTCGACGAAATGGCGAAGCTGCTCCGCCTCGGCGCGCACCAATGTTTCGCTGGCGCGGCGCGCGCGCGCGAGAACGAACGGCAGGCGGGCAAGCGCGATATAGGCCGCCGAATCGAACAGGAAGTCGAAATAGGCCGACGGGTGAACAACCGGATGAACCGGCCGCGACAGAAGCGCAGCGGCGATGCCGAAATGACCGAAAAGCAGAAAGACGACAGCCGCCGCGACGCCGCCGGCGACGCCGCACAACAAGGCTGACACGAGGACAGCCGAATAGAAGATATCGCGCCAGGAGTAATAATTGACCGAGGCGGGAAGGATTGCGACGAGGGCGAGCGCGGCGAGGACGGCCAGAACGGAGATGAACGCCCTCCCGGCCATGGGGGTCGCGGCAAGAGAGTCGAAGAAGCCCAGCGCGCGCTCTTCGAACGCCGAAACCGCGTGCGGCGCCGCCTTCTCGCCTTCGACGCGCTTGCTCACTTTTTGCCCCCGCGTCCTTGGACCTTTGGCGACGCCGCAACATCGCAAAAATCGTCCCGCCGCCTCGAATTGTGCGGCATTCCCAACGGGCCCGTTGGGAATGCCGCGCAAAAAAGCTCGGCGAACCTTTCACTCGGCCTTTTTAACCTGTTTCGACCGCCGCACCAACGCCCCAGGCGCCGCGCCTTGTCTTAGATCAAGTCACCGGATCGGTTTTGGACGCATTCTCGACGGAACCGTGGGATCCACGCGGCCTCGGCCCGGACCAGAGGGCGAACGAGCAAAACCAGAGCCGGTGGAAAGGAGTTCGCGTCATGACCACTGGACAGATGGTTCACATCATCGAGGACGACGCCGGCGTGGGCGACTCGCTTTCCTTGCTGCTTCAGAGCGCCGGCTTCGAGACCAGACTCTATGGCTCGGCGGCGGATTTTCTCGACTCCGACACGCCGCCCGCCGGTTGCGTCGTCAGCGACGTGCGCATGCCGGGCATGTCCGGGTTCGAACTGCTCGACGTCATGAAAAAGCGGCGCATGCGGCAGCCGATCCTGCTGATGACCGCATTCGCCGACGTGCCGCAAGCGGTCAAGGCCATGAAGCTCGGCGCCGTGGATTTCATCGAAAAGCCCTTCGACGACGAATTGCTGGTGTCGTCGGTGCGCGCGGCGCTCGCCAAAAACGGCGGGGGCAATGCGGTCGCGGCGCGGGAAAAACTGGAAAAGCTCACCACCCGTGAAAGGAACGTCCTGAACGGCCTGCTGAAAGGCAAGCTCAACAAGACCATCGCCCATGAGCTTGGCGTCAGCGTGCGCACGGTGGAGTCTCACCGCGCCAATGTGATGAACAAGACACAGGCGCAAAGCCTGTCCGAACTGATCCGTATGTCGCTGCTTGCCGAAGGCCCCGGTTTCCAGGCCTGAAAGCTGCGGCCCTATGGCAAGTGAGGCGCGGCGGCGGGGTGCGCGGCGGCGGGATGCGCGGCGTCATGGGGGGCGTGTTTCTTGGCCGTTGGCTTGGCCGGCGGCGCGGCGAGCCCCGGGAGGGGGTCGCCGGGAATATCGGCCAGCGCCATGGTGTCGTCGGGCAGGCGCGTCCACACCCGGGTCTGGCCCAGTAAAGGCGTGGCGAGATAGCCGCGCAAGTTGAGCTTCTGATTATCCGGCGTCACTTCGAGCTGCGCGCTCCACACCGATCCGCTGCGCGGGTCGAGAATGTGGCCATCCTCGTATTTGGCCTCGCCGTGCTTCTTCATGCCCCAGACGATGACGAGCCCCAGCATCGGCTTGTCCTTCTTTTCGCCGGGACAATGGGTGCAAAGCGGGTTTTCAGGCGGGTCTTCCGGATAAGTGATTTCCTTGACCAGCCGGCCCTCGTAGAGACCGTCGTTCTGGTAGAAATAAAAGACGCCGCCCGGCTTGCCGTCGTCGTTATAGGCCGTCCAGAAGCCGGTAAGAACCGGGGCGGAAGATGGGCTTGCCGCCGGTTCGGACTGGGCGCTTTGCGCGCGGACCGACGAAGAGAAAGCCGGCGCCAGCGCGAAAAGTGCGAGGCCGAGCAGCCCATACGACCATGGCGACATCGAAAAGACAGGAAATTTCACCCGCATCCGTACTCTCCCGGAGTGCAAATCACGGAACAGGATAAGCCATTTTGCGTGCTTTCAATGAAAAGAATCCGACGAAAGGAGGGAAAAGCCGCCGGATTGGCCGGCCTTCGACACAAAGCCGCGCGCCGCATGTTGCGATTTGCCGAAAGAATCGGCTTCATTGGCCCGGGCGACCGGCGCGCTCAACGCACAGGCAATGATCGCGGCGGGAACAACGCGCATCGAAACCGTCCCCTTGAACGAAACCTGCTCAAGCCAACCGGGACCGTTGGCGCTGGTGAGTAAATTTCACCCCCACCGAAGCGGTGGAGCCAGAAAAAATTAACCATTTTTCAGCGCCTCGCGCGTAGGAGGAAATCAGGGCCGCGAGCCGGCGCGCGGGAAATTTCCGTGAACAGACCCATCCCGACCTTCCCCTCTGCGCCCGAACCCTCGGCGCCCGGACCCTCGGCGCCCGGACCCGCGCGCGCGGTCGCGCCGGCGAGCCCGGATCGCGCCCGCGGCGGCGCCGTTCTCGACCTGCTCCTGTTCAGCCCCGACGAAAGATCGGCCGAGGCCGGCGCGGGTCCCCGTCATGCGGCGCAGGATATCTGGCTGTCGTCCTGCGAGGCGGTCGGGCTTTCCGCGCGCGCCGCGCGAGCCGCCGGCGACGCTTACGCCCACTCGATCGGCGCGCAAACCGCGCGCGCCCTGCCCCGTTGGTTCGACGAACTGCGCCGCCGCCTTGCCGCCCTGTTCGATGCGCCCGGCTGCGAAACCGTGCTCGCCGCCTCGGTCGCCGAAGCGGAATTGCTGTTCGACGCGCTGACCCGCGCCGCGACGCCGCGCCCGGTCGCCCATGTCGCCGCCGCGCCGCCCGAACGGCCGGAAGGCGGCGGCCCGCCGGCGCGGGCTTTTCCGCTGCGCGACCGCTATGGCCTCGCCCTGCCGATTGCAGAGATCGACGCCGAATCGGCGCGCCACGTCGGCGAGGCGGTCGCGTCGGGCGCTCATGTCGCACTTCATGTGGCCGATTGTTCCGAAACCGGACTTTTGGGGCCGTCGCGCGCCTGCGTCGCGCGGCTGGAGCAGGATTTTCCCGGACGCCTGACGGTCCTGATCGACGCCCGGCAGATGCGCGGCGAACGCGAGACAATCGCCGCCGATCTTGCGTCCGGCCGCGCCGTCCTGCTGTCGGGCGCGACTTTCGCCGGCGGGCCGAAAGGCGCCGCGGCCTTGCTCCTGCCGCGAGCGCTTGTCGCAAGGATCGGCGCTTTCGACCTGCCCGGCGCGCTCGCCGCTTTTTCCGCCGCGATGGACTGGCCGCCGCTGTTGCGCGAACGGTGGCGCGGCGATTTCGCGCTGCTCGCCGACCTTCGGCTTGGCTTGCGCTGGGAAGCCGCGCTCGCCGAACTCGAAAGCTTTTTCGCCATCGAACCCGGCCTGCGCGCGTCCATCGCCGCCGCCTTCTCGCGCGAGGTCCATCGCCATCTCGCGGCCTCGCCCTTGCTCAAGACGGCGGATTTCCGATTTGCGGGGGATGGCGCGCCGGTCCTGCTGCCGATCCTGACCTTCGACGAGCGCGGACGCGCGATCAAGGCGGAAAAGCTGCGCCGCGCCCTCGCCGACCCGGCGGAGCGGGCGGCGCCCCGCGCCGCGCGCCGCCGCCCGGTTCGCCTCGGCGCTCCGGTATTGATCGGCGCCCGCAAGGCCCTACGCCTGGGCTTGAGCGCGCCATTGGTCAATGACGTGGCCGAACGGCTGGCCGAGGGCCGGAATTTCAGCGAGGCTTTCCGGCCGCTCGCCGACGATCTGCAAGAGACTTTCGCCTTGTGGGGCGAACTCGCGCACCAGGGGTTCTGAGTTCCCGGCGGCGCCAGTCGGACGTCTGGTCCATGAACCCGCGTCATTCGGATCGGCCGACGTAGACCCCGAGCAGGCCTCGGGCGTTATGTCCGATCATCGCCACCGCGGCGCGAACCTACCGTCCGTTTTGCTTTGCGGATAAGGAAAAGCTCGAATTGTCGCCTCGAACAAGCGCCGTCAATTCAACGCCAGCGCCAGGAACCGCGCCTGACCTTGGGCGTTGGCGATCAGAAGCAGCGCGGTCTTGCGTCCCTGCGCCTTGGCGGCGGCCGTTTCGGCGGCGACATCCTTCGGGGCGTCGATTGGCCGGCGGTTGATTTCGAGGATGACGTCGCCGGGCGCAACATGCTGATCCGCGGCGGGCGAATCGGCGTCGACGCCGACCACGGCGACGCCCGTCCTGACGCTGTCCCTGATCTGGAATTTTCCGCGCACAGCGTCGGACAAGGACATGACGTCCATGCCCAGCACATGGGCCTTTTCCCCTTTCGGCGCGCGCTTTTCCGTCGGTTCCTTCGCGGCTTTCGCGGCGTGGGCGTCGCGTTCCTCGAGCCGGCCCAGGGTGACCTTCCTGGTCAGCTCCTTGCCGTCGCGGATCACCACGATCTCGACGTCCTTGCCGACCGGCGTCAAGGCGGCGATCTTGGGCAATTCGCGGGCGTCGCCGATTGTTTTGCCGTCGAACGAGACGATGACGTCGCCGGGCCTGAAGCCAACATGCGCCGAGGGGCCGTCTTCGTCGACGCCGTCGATCAGCGCGCCGCGCGCCTTTCCGAGCCCCAGGCTCTCGGCGATGGCGTCGTCCACGTTCTGTATGCGCACCCCGAGCCAGCCGCGGCGGGTCTCGCCATATTTGATCAGCTGGTCGATCACCGGCCTGGCGGTGTTCGAGGGCGTGGCGAAGCCGATGCCGATCGATCCGCCGGAGGGCGACAGGATCGCGGTGTTGACGCCGATGACCTCGCCCGCCATGTCGAACAAAGGCCCGCCCGAATTGCCCTTGTTGATGGCGGCGTCGGTCTGCAGGAAATTGTCATAGGGGCCGCTGTCGATGTTGCGGCCCTTCGCCGAAATGATGCCGGCGGTCACCGAGCCGCCGAGAGCGAAGGGATTGCCCACCGCGAGCACCCAGTCGCCGACGCGGACCTTGTCGCTGTCGCCGAAATTCACCGCGGCCAGCGGTCTGGACGGATGCACCCGCAGCACGGCGATATCGACCTTGGCGTCCACGCCGACGACCTTCGCTTTCAGCTTCGTCCCGTCGGTAAAGATCACCTCGATGTCATTGTCGCCGTCGATGACGTGATTGTTGGTGACGATGACGCCGGAAGGATCGATCACGAAGCCCGAACCGAGCGAGCTGGAGCCGCGCCCTTCCCGCTCGCCGCGGCGAGCGCGATGGCGTTTCATGAATTCGTCGAACATCTGGTCGGGCGACGCGCCGGGCGGCAGCTTTCGCGCGTCGGCGTCCTTTTCCTCATCGACCTGAGTCGCGGAAATATTGACCACCGCCGGCGTGACGGCCGCGGCGAGGTCCGCGAAGGAGTCCGGCGCGCGACCCGCGCAGGCCGGCGCCGCGAAGGCCAGCGCGCCAGTGAAAGCAAGGCCCGCCAGCAGCCGGCGCGCAGCGGGAATTTTCGCGAAGTGAATGATCATCTTCTGAACGATCACCTTCTGAACGATCATCTTCGATCTCGCTGTGGGCGCGTCACGGCTTGGCCGCCTTGCCCGAGGGATTGTCGAAAAAGCGGAAGAAATCCGAACGCGGCGAGATCACGAAGCGCGCACCCTTGTCTTCCAGCGCCGCGTCATAAGCCTGCATCGAACGGTAGAAGGCGAAGAAATCCTGGTCCTTGCCAAAAACCTCGGCGAAGACGCGGGCGCGCTCCGCCTCGCCCTCGCCGCGCATGGTGTCGCCCTTCTGCTGGGCGTCGGCGACGATCACGGTCGCGTCGCGCCGGGCGGCGGCGCGAATCTGCTGCGCCTCCTGCTGGCCGAGCGCGCGATATTCCTTGGCCTCGCGCGCGCGCTCGGTGCTCATGCGGTCGAACACTTTCTCGGAAATCTGCAGCGGCAGATCGACCCGGCGGATGCGCGCGTCCACGATGGCGATTCCGAAACGTTCGGCCTGGGTGTTGACCGCGTCGCGGATTTTCGCGGTCAGCGCGTTGCGTTCCTCGCGCACGATCTGGGTCTGGGTGGCGTCGCCGAGAACGCGGCGCAAAGCGGAATTGAGCACCGAGGCGAGCTGGTTGTCGGCGCGCGACACGCTGCCCACCGTCTGATAGAATTTCAGCGCGTCGGCGATGCGATAGCGCACGAAAGCGTCCACTTCGAGGCGCTGGTTGTCGGAAGCGAGAATCTCCTGCTTGGGCGATTCGAGATCGAGGATGCGCTTGTCGATGTAGACGACGGTTTCGATCAGCGGCCATTTGAAATGCAGCCCCGGCTCGGTGATGAGGCCACGCCCCGGCGCCGGCGCGCCGAAGCGCAACAGCAACGCCTGCTCGATCTGGTTGACTTCGAAGGTGGAGGACAGCGCCAGCAGCAGCAGCAAGACGGCGCCGGCGAGTATCGCGATCAGCCTGGGAGTGTTCATGGATTGCCTCCCGGCGCGGGTTTGCTCTCGGTCGCGAACGGCGCCAGCGGCAGCAGCGGCGTGGTCGGCGAATTGCGGTCGAGGATGATCTTGTCGCCGGAGCCGAGCACACGCTCCATGGTTTCGAGATAGAGCCGCTCGCGCGTCACATCCGGCGCCTTCTGATATTCGCCGAACACTTTTGAGTAGCGCGCCGCCTGGCCGCGCGCCTCGGCCACCGTCTGGGCGCGATAGGCCTCGGCGGCGTTGAGGATGCGGGCGGCCTCGCCGCGCGCGTTCGGCACGATGGAATTGGCCTCGCCCTGCGCCTCGTTGACGAAGCGGCTGCGATCCTGCTGGGCCGCGGTCACGTCGCGGAAGGCGGCGATGACGGTGGGCGGCGGATCGACCGAAAGCAGCTGCACCTGGAGGATTTCGACGCCGGCGCCATAGGAATCGAGCACTTTCTGCATCGCCTGTTGCGCCTCCGGCTCGATCACCTTGCGCGCCACGGTCAGCAGCGGCTGGATCTGGGTGCGGCCGACGATGTCGCGCATCACGCTCTCGGCGACCGCCTTGATGGTCTCGCCCTGGTTCTTGATGTTGAAGGCGAAATATTCGGGATGGGCCGGGTCGATCTGCCAGATCACCCGGAATTTCAGATCGGCAATGTTCTCGTCGCCGGTGAGCATCAGGCTTTCTTCCGGCACTTCGACCGCGCCAGGCTGGTCGGCGCGGCCGAGCGAACCGATGTCGATCGAATTGCGGTCGGTGACATTGAGCTTGAGCACCTCGCCGACCGGCTCCGGCCAGTTGTAGTTCAGCCCCGGCAGGGTCTTGCCGACATAGCGCCCGAACACGAGATTGAGGCCGATCTGGTTGGGATCGATGGTGTAGAAGCCGCTGGCGAGCCACAGCGCGCAGACCGCCGCCGCGATCAGCAGCACGACGCGCGGGGAAAAATCGCCCGAGGTGAGGTCGCGGAGCTTTTGCTGCGCCTTGCGCACCAGGGCTTCGAGATCGGGACGGCCGGAGCCGCCGCCGAAGGGATTGCCTCCAGGGTTATGACCGCCGCCTGGCGCGCCCCAGGGATTGCCGTTGTTCGAGCCGCCCTGCCCCGCGGGGCCCCACGGACCGCGCCCGTTGTCGCGCTTGCCATCGGAAGGATTGTTCTCTTCCGGCTTCGGCGGCTCTTCGCCACCCGGTTTGCTCCAGGGCATCAGATCCTCGAATTTTTCGGCCGCTTCATCATCCGCGCCGACCGAACCTATATAGAGTGCGCTCCGAGGGCGCACAATCCGCGATCAAAGGTGTTGGTAATCGACGAATTCGAGAGCGAATTCGTCTCCGGCGCCGCGCGGCGGGCGCTCGCGCCGCACTTCCCGCCACTGCCGCCAGTCGATCTCGGGAAAGAACGAATCGGCCTCGGGCGCGCAATCGACCAGGGTGAGGCGCAGGAATTTCGCACGCGGCAGGCCGAGATCAAAGAGCTGCGCGCCGCCGGCGAGTATGGCCTCGCTTGCGCCCATGGCGCGCGCAAGATCGGCCGCCAGCGCCAGCGCCGCGTCGAAATCCTTGGCCAGATGAACATGCTCTGGCCTCCCCTCGGCGAGAAAGGTTGGGTCGCGGGTCAGCACGATCGTCTCGCGTCCGGGCAAAGGCCCGCCGATGGATTGATAGGTCTTCCGGCCCATGATGAGGGGGCGCCCCCAGGTGAGGTCGCGGAAGCGCCTGAGATCGCTCGGCGCGCGCCAGGGCAGCGCATTGTTCCGGCCGATGGCCCCATTGCGCGCGAGAGCCGCCACGACCACCAGCGGAATCGGCGGCGGGTCGTGAGCAGGAGGCGGCGGCTTGTCCATGCGGCCTCAGCGATCCAGCCGCTTCCACTGATTGGCGATGAAGCCGCGCCCGTCCAGCTGTTCGGCGCTGGTGATCCGGGGATTTTCGCCCACGCATTCCCAGGTGAAAATCGTGTCATGGCCGGTCGCGGCCATGGGCACGACGCGCGCCCCTGGATTCTGGCGGCAAAAGGCCTCGGCGCCTTTCGACGCGCGGCTGACGTCGGCCTTGGCGCAGGTCAGATTCGCCCCGAAATTGCACAGCCAGACGGCGCCGCCCATGCAGCGGTATACCGTGCTTTTCTCGACCACTCCGACCGAGGCGGCAGGAAAGCCGAACAAGGCCGCCGCCTTGGGCGCAAGTTCCGCCGGGGTCGGCGCCGTGCGGTCGTCGTCGCCGACCAAAGCGCAATTCGCGCCGAGATTCTCCGCGCGAACATTCTGGGCGCCGAAAAGGCAGGCCGCAAGAATGACCACATGAATTCGTCTCATCACCCGCCCTCGAATCGGCCGACAACAGCGAAAGCCATCATAACACCAGGAAACGATTCCTTCCCGACGGCGGCGCTCGGGGCGCGCCGCGCTCGGCTCCATTCCAGCCTGTGCGCGCGAGAGCCTCGATCTGTCGGAGATCATTGGCGTCTGCAAGAGCGCCCTCGGGCAGCCGTCCAGGCCAAAGGAAAAGACGAGGGCGATCAAACTCTAACTCGACCCATCAAACGGTCAGCGCGTTCCCGATCCGACCCTCGCCGCTCGAAAAGGGCTACCACCCTCTCCCAGCGGTCCCTTTTTGCCTCAGCGGCGCAGAAAATCATAAGACAAGCGCGTTCGGAAATCGTTGAGTCGAACGCGCTGTCTTATCTCATTGTTTTGGCGCATATTCTGATCCGAAAAGCCGATCGACTTTTCGGGACTATGCGCTAGTTCAGCAGCTTCAGGCCCGCGGTTCCCTGGCTTTGCTGCGAACCGCGGGGCTCCGCGCCCGCGGCGGGCGCCGCCCCGCCGGTCATGCTCTTGCGGGCGAGCGCGCCATGAACGCGCGCCGGCTTGCCGTCCTCGGGCCAGAAGGTGAAGATCAGCTTGCGGGGGCCGGCGTGGAGCTTGAACCGTCCCGAGAACCCCTTGGCTTCACTGGAGCCCGAAAACCCCTGCCCGACGATCTTTCCCGAAGCGGCGCCGGAAGCGCCGCGCGTCGCCTCGCGCCAAAAACCGCGCGCCTCCACGCCGTCGGCGACATATTGGGCGCGCAGGTCGAATTTGTAGGCCCCCGACTCGCAGGCGATGTTCTGCGACAGGACGCCGCCGTCTTTCGCCGTTTCGCCGCTCGCGCGGCACTCCAGATTCTTGCGCGCGCCATCGTCTGCAACAACGTAGCCGGGGCCACGGAAACTGCCGGAAAAATAGGAGAGATCGCCCGCCTGCGCCGAGGCGGCGCCAAAACCCGCGAGCCAGAACGCCAAGGCCCATGCGGACCGGGCCGCGCGTGTGCGGGCCGGCGGGAATGGCGCATCGCGAGCAGGCATCGGCGTCTCCGGAAAACGGCGCCGCACTATGGACCGCCGCGTCGGCTTTGAAAAGCGAGGCCCGGTCACGCCAGCGCGCCGATCCCCAGCAGAAGCGCGTAAAGCGCCTGAACTTGGGCCGTGCGCGCCAGCAAGGCATTGAGCCCCGGCCCCGGCGGCTCGGCGTAAATCCGGCGAACCTGGATGAGCGCCATCGGCAGCGCGCCAAATGCGAACCACAGCGCGCGATGAGGCGCCAGCGCGACCAGAAAACCCAGGATGAGAAAGGGCGCGCCCATCATCGCCGCGAACAACAACCGCGAGGCGCGGGGCCCGGCGACAATGGCCAGAGTCCGGCGCCCGATCCGGGCGTCGGCGGCGGCGTCGCGATAATTATTGACCATCAGCACGCCCGCCGCGAACAGACCAAGCGCCAGCCCGGCCAGAAGTGGCGCCGCGCCAAAATCAAGGGGCGCCGCGCCAAAGGCATGCGCCGCGAGCCAAAAGGTTCCGCCGACCGCGCCGAGGCCGAAAAAGGCGATGACGACAAGCTCGCCGAAGGGCGAATGGGAAATCGGCGCCGGACCGCCGCTATAGGCGTAGCCGGAAAGGATCGAGAGCAGGCCGAGGAGGAGAATCGGCCAGCCGCCGACGGCGACGAGATAAAGCCCGCCGATCGCCGCCAAAGCGAAAAGGCCGAAGGCCGCGTTCTTGATCTCGCCTGGCGCGAGCAATCCGCTGGCGGCGACGCGTTTCGGCCCCAGACGGCCCGGCCCGTCCCCGCCACGCTCGAAGTCGCGGGCGTCGTTGAAAAGGTTGGTGGCGATTTGAATGCAGACCGCTGACAGGGCCGCGACAAACACGGCCAGAAAATCGATCCGCTCCACGAAATTCCTGGCCAGACAGGCGCCGACGAAGACTGGCGCCACAGCCATCGACAGGGTGCGCGGCCGCGCCGCGGCGATCCAGACGGCGAGACGCGCCGCGCTCGCACGGCTTTGGCTCAGGGTCATGTCGTCTCCCCTTTTCCGAATGCGAGCGCCGCGCGGCGCTCGAAGGCCGCCAGGGCGCGCTCCTGCGCTTCGTCCGCCGCCAGCGCCGCCGCGATATTGAGCAAAGGCGAGTAGAATTCCATCCGCCAGTCGCAGGTCAGCCGGCAGCCCTCGCCCTGGGGCTCGAACAGCCAGCGCAGGCGAAAAGCGCGAAAGGGGCGGTCGAAGGAACTCGATGACGAGCTCGCGCGGCGGCGTGGCGCGGGCTTCGCTGATAAAGGCGAAGCGCCAGCGGCCAAAGCCGAAAATATTCTCCACCCGCCGCCAGTCCCCCGCTCGCGCCAGAACCTGCGCGCGAAGGCAGAATGGCGCGAAGGAGGGATAGGATTCGCTATCGTTCACCAGGGAGAAAAGAGCCTCGGCCGCGTAATCCGGATAAATTCGGGTCAATTTCCGTCGCATCGCGCTCCGTTCCAGCCCGCGCCGACCGCCTGCCGGCTTTTGCTCCGGCAGCGATCCCACGCTAGGCTATTGCGATTGCGCGAAAAAACCAAGCTGGACCGGCGCATTCGCGGCGCTGGCCGCCGGAAATCACGCGCTGCGGCGATCCGGGGCGGAAGTGTCGATTTTCTCGGCAAAAAAGTCGGACGAAACCCGGTCCGGGCCCGCGACATGATCGGCGACGAGCTGCGCCAGACTGAAAGCGATGACACGACGCCGGGCCTGTGGCTCGGCGTTGGGGAAAACCGCCCTGAGCTTTTCCGCCTCAATGAGCAGCGCCGCGTGCTGGACGCGATGACAGGGAAGAATGGGCACGGCGGCCCGCTCCATTTCCGCCTCCTCGCGCGCGAAATGGGCGGCGATTTCGGCGAGAATCGCGTCGAGATGCGCCGCAAGGCCGGACTCCTCGATCTGCGCCGCCTGCGCGAACATCTGCTCCAGAACGTAATGGTCCTCGTCCATCACCCGAACGCCGAGGGGCAATCGCGGAAGTTTCATATCGTCCTCGCGGAGGCTTTGCGAATTGTAAGCCGGATATAATCGGACATTGGCCACAAAACCTTGCGCCAGCGCAATTTCGCGAGTTCCAGCGCCTGATGCGCGCCGGGGCGGAAGGCGGCGCCGGGGAAGGACCGGCCCGGAGCCGCGGGACGTGGGCGCGCCAAAGCGGGCCGAACACACGCAACCAGCGGTTGTTCACCCGCGGTTCAGTTTGGCCCGGACAGTCTTGCGGACATTCGAGATATCGGCCCCGAATCCGACGAAATTTCGCGACGGGACTGGTTGGCGGCTCTCCGACGGAAAACAAGGACAATGAAAATCGTCGTCTTCGAGCGCACCGTCCAGAATCGCAGTGAAATCGATTTCATCCACGAAAAATTGGCGCCGGGTCTATCGGTTCTCGGCGATGCGGTCGAGATTTCACTCGCCAAATATGTCGCATGCGATGTCGCGGCGATCATGTGGTCGCCGCGGAACGGCTGGCCGGAGCGGGCGCGCGCGGCGCGCGCCATCAGGAATCTCCATGGCAGGAACCTGCTGATCGTCGAAACGCCGCTCATCCGCGGGCTCAGGCGGCGGCATCACCGCGTCGGCTTCGATCATGTCCATCGCGGCGGCAGGTTTTACGCCGAAAACATGCCGGACGATCGCGCCAAAGCCATGGGGCTGGCCTTGGCTCCCTGGAAGGAGGACCGCAGCGGCGCCATCGTCATCGCAGGACAATTGCCCGGCGACTTTTCGCTCGACGGCGTCGACGTTACAGAATGGGCGATCGATGTCGCCAGCCATGTCGAGCGTTTTTCCAGGCGGCGGATCGTCATTCGGCCGCATCCTCTCGATTTGCACACGGATTGGGGCCAGGCCGCATCCTCGTTAGGCGTCGAAATCTCGCGCCAGCCGCTGAAACACGATCTGGCGCGGGCGGAAACCTGGATCGCCCTCACCAGCGGATCGGCGATCGACGCCGCCATCGCCGGCGTTCCGGTCATTTGCCTCAGCCCGCACAATTTCGCCGGGGAGGTTTCGTCCCATTCGCTGGACGGCCTTGAAAAGCCCTGGCGGGGCGACCGTTGCCAATGGCTGGCGAATCTCGCCTATACCCAATGGACGCCCGACGAGATCGCCGCCGGGGATTGCTGGCGACGCCTTCGCGGCCTTGTCGAAATTTGATCTTGAATGGCGACGGGCGTCATTCGTTGAAAAGACGAAAGCGGACGCTCCCGGGAGCGTCCGCTTTCGCCGTCAGCATCCTATGGTGCCGGAAATCGCCTCGATTATTCGTCGCCGTGGTGATGGTGATGATGGCGCCAGCCGCCGCCCGCGCATTTTTCGCCGCCGGTTTGCGGCTTCGTGAGCCGGTCAGCCTTGCGGCGCGCCCGCGCGCGATTTCGTCATATCCCGCGCCGCGCGCAAAATCGTCTCCACCGCCGGGCGCCGATAATCCCATTTGGGATCGCCGTCGGGCGGAAACACATTCATGGTCGCATTGGCCTCGAACAACAGCAGCGCGCCGTCCGGCGCGTGGCCGAAATCCACGCCGCCAAAGTCGAGGCCCAGCTCGCGTTCGACCGCCTGAAGCGCGGCAAAAGCTTTCGGACCGAGAAACTCCGGCATGGCCTGCAGGAAACGTTGCTCCTCGGCGCGAAATTCGGCGTTTTCCGCCATGTCGGACGAGAAATAATGGACCAGCCAATGGCGGGAGACCGCCAGATGCAGGGGATAGATTTTGCCGTCCACGAACATGACGCGGAATTTGCGGAAAAAACCGTCCGCTCCGCGCGCGTCGAGATGTTGCAGAACGAGGACATCGCCTTCGGGCAGGCGCGCCAGCGCCTCGGGCAATAGGTCGCGCGCGTCCAATTTCAGGAAATGGCGCCCGGTGTGGAAGCCCGGCGCGCGTAGCAGCAGCGGAAAGTCCAGGTTTGCTTCGGCCAGCAGCGATTGTTTCGAAAATCGCCGCGCCCGCGCGGTCCGGACGCCGGGAATAAGCGAGAGCCGGCGATCGTTGTCCTCGCGGCGCGTGGCTTGCACAAGGCGTGGGGCGTTGATCGCCGGCGCCGTGGAGCGCGCCCGCACGGCGCGGGCTTTTTCCAGGTCGTCCGCGCAGAGATCGGCGTCGCCGATGGCGTTGATCAGCAGGCGATGTTCGGGAAGCTTTTCGCGAAAATCGAAAAATTCGGCGAAAATTTCGGTCACCGCGAAATCGCGGTCGTCGAGCCAGCGCCTTGTCGCGACATTGCCGAGCCTGGCGGACACCAGAAGAAGAACCGGAACTTCCTCGCCACAGCCGCGATAACGGCGGCGAACGACGGCGTTGCGCCCGCCAAAGCCCTTCCGCCAATGCTCCGCGGCCTCTTCGCCGCGCGCGGCGAGGACGCGCGCCAGCCCCTGATGCGCCCGCGGCAGGTCCGGGGCCGCCGCCAATGCGGCGCGGTAGTGGATTTCCGCGCCGGCGTGATCGTCGGCTTCGAGCAGGAAATTGCCGAAATTGACGCGTCCCGCCGGATTGTTCGGATGCAGCGCGGCGGCCTGGGCGTAAGCGAGCCGCGCGGCCGAGAACCGGCCTTCGGCGTGAAGCAGGCAGGCGAGATCGTTCAGCGCGTCGAAATGAGTTGGGTCGAGACGCAAGGCCCCCAGATAGGCCGCCTTGGCGGCCTCGTTGTCGCCGCGCCGCGCGAGCGCCACCGCCTGGTCGAAAAATGAGTCTGGCCGCTGCTCGACGCCCATCCAGGGATTCTCCGGGTCTGCCCCATTCGGTTCGACAAGCCTTCGCTATGCGAGCGGATCCCGTTCGGGGGCCGTCGCCGGCTTCCGCCCCGACGCGCTCTGCCGCGCGAACCGGCCGAGGCGCCCGCGCAGGTCGCCGTCCGATTTCGGCGGTCCCGCCTCCGCGCGAAGCCGCGCCATTGAAAAAGCGTCGACAAAGCCATCTTCGCGCCGCACGAAATTCCGATGCCGTCCCTCGATCCGGAACCCGTATTTGCGGTAAAGGCTCATGGCGATTTCATTGTCGGCGTAGACCGTCAACTGGAGGCGTCCGAGACCGAAGAGAATATCGGCCGCGGCGACCAGCGTCCGCATCAGCATGTCGCCGGCGCCGCGGCCCTGGAATTCGGCTTTGACGCCGAGAAAGAGCCATCCGACGTGGCTTTGGCGGTCCGGCAGCAGGTAAAGGCCGCCGAAGCCGGCGACGGCGGCGTCCCATTCGACGACGATCTCGAAACGATTTTCGCCCAGGCCCGCCATCCAGTTGCGAAAGACCTCGATCGAGCAAAAGGGTTTCTTGTTGGTGGCGAAACGCTGGAAGCTGTCTTCATTGACCAGATGAAAAATGGCCTCGTCGTCCCTGCCTTCGCGCATGCGGACCTGGAGCGGGGAGGCCGCCGGTCCATGCGGCGCGAGGGATAAGGCGCAGTTCACCGGGCCGGGCCGCGCGTCTGAGCGGCGCTTTCAAGCAAATCCGCCAGGGAGGGTTCGTCCCCGCCGGCTTTTCCGAACGCCTCTGGCAACGGCGCAACCGGGCGGTCCACCGATATGGCGTCGAGAAGCTTCTGAAGTTCAGGATCCCCGACGCCCTTCGCCGCAAGGGCCGGCGCCTTTCGCCGAGCAACGTCGGAACCCCCGCTCGCCACGGACGAAGGCCCAAAAGCTTCATCGGCGTTTTCCGGCGCGTCGTCCGGCCGGCTCGATTCGAAACGGCGATCCCGCCTTTTTCCGTTGCATTCCCATTCGGAGGCCGGAAGGACGAGGTCGGGATCGGCCTTTTTGGTCTTCGCCGCACGCGATTGGAGCCCGATCGGATAATTGAAGTTCTGCGGCTTGATGTGTGGCGTGTGCATCGCGTCCTCGACTGCGATTCTCCGCGTCGAGGCTAAGGCGGCATTCTTGTGCGAGGCTGGCGGCCAAGCACGCGAAAGATCTCCTTACACGCCTCCGGTCACCGGCAGGAGCGCGCCGGTGATGGCGCGCGATTTTTTCGAGGCCAGGAACAACATGGCCTCGGCCAGATCCTCCGGGCGCACCCATTTGCCGAAATCGGCGTCCGGCATATCGGCGCGATTGGCCGGCGTGTCGATGATCGAGGGCAGGACGGCGTTGACCGTCACCTTGCCTTTCAGCTCCTCGGCGAGGCTTTCGGTCAGTTTGGCGATCCCCGCCTTGGAGGCGGCATAGGCGCCCATGCCGGCGCCGGCTTTCACCGCGCCGAAAGCGCCGACATTGACGATGGCGCCCGAGCCGCTCCTTTCGAGGAAAGGCAGCGCCGACATGCAGGCGGCAACCGCGGTGCGCAGGTTCAGCGCATACATGCGGTCCCAGGCGGCGAGGTCGCCCCCCGCGACTTGCCGCCAGACGAAGCCGCCGGCGACATTGAGCAGCGCGTCGATTCCGCCGAAATGCGCGCCGATGCGCGCAAAGGCCGCGCGCGCCGCGTCGGGGTCGGCAAGGTCGACGCCCGGGAGCACAAGATTCCGCGCCGCGTCGTCCGCGCCGGGGGCCGCGTCGCCCCTGTCCACCTGCGCGACAAAAGCCCCCAGTTCGAGCGCGCGCCTGACCACCGCCCGGCCAAGAACGCCGAAAGCGCCCGTGACGACGACGATTCTCTTCTCCATGACGCCTCCCCGCGGTTCGCGCGCAAGAGTGGCCGGATCGGGGCGTCTTTGCAAGACGGAAGCACGGCCGCGAGCGCCGCTTCTTCGAACGGAACCAGAGCATATTCCCGAAAAGTTGCTAGACTTTTCGGATCAGAATATGCGGCAAAACAATGAAATAGCCGAGCGCGTTCGACTCCATGATTTCCGAACGCGCTAAGCGTTGGGGCGGCGTTTGTCGCAACAGGCGCGGTATGGGCGCAACAGCTCATGCTGCCGGCGCCCAAGGCCGGCGTTGTGCGAAATTTCCGCAAGGCGGTCGCCATTTTTTGAGACAAGATCTCGCTCGAATCAGATTAAACATGGGCGGAATCGGCCGGAATGTCTTGGCGGCCGTTCACCCCGGGTTCAGCTCGACTCGCCGAACCTGTCAATGATTTCAATCTCAAATGGAGCTTGACGAATGCGTCTCATTCGAACCATTGCATTGGCGTCGATCAGTTTCATCGGACTCGCGGCCGCAATTCCGGTCGCGCAGGCGCGCATGGTCTGCCGGGAAGTCGTCGACGCCGCGCCGCCGCCGCTGCCCGAATATCAACAACCGCCCATTCCGGGCCCGGGCTACCTCTGGGCGCCGGGTTATTGGTCTGTTTCTGACGATTCCGGCTATTACTGGGTGCCCGGCACCTGGGCGCAGCCACCGCGCCCCGGCCTGTTGTGGACGCCAGGCTATTGGGGCTGGAGCGACGGCGCCTTTGCGTTTCATGCAGGCTATTGGGGGGCTACCGTCGGATTTTATGGTGGCGTGAACTATGGCTTCGGCTACGGCGGTGCCGGCTACCAGGGCGGATACTGGCGAAACAACAATTTCTTCTACAACCGCACGGTCAACAACATCAACAACGCTTCCATCGCCAACGTCTACGAGAAGCCGGTCATCGTCAATCAAGGGCCTCGGGTCAGTTACACTGGCGGCCCCGGCGGGATCATGGCGACGCCCACACAGCAGGAGGCCGCCGCCGCGCGCGAACCGCGCATCCCGCCGACGCAAGCGCAGGTGACTCATGTTCAAATGGCGGCCAAGAACCCGGCGCTGCAGTTGACGCATAACAACGGCCATCCTGCGATCGCGGCGACGGCGCGCCCGGGGGAGTTCAATGGCGCAGGCGCAGGCGCGGGCGCCGCGCCCGGCCAGCCGGCGCAGAGAGCGCCTAACGCCGGACCTGCGGTCACGCCCCAACGGCCGCAGACCCAAGGCCGACCGCTCGCGCCGATGCAGCGCGCGCCGGGGCAGGCTGAAGCGCCCAAGCCGGGAATGGCTGGGCGTCCGCCTGCGGCGGCGGCGCCCCATCCCGGGCCGGCCATGGCGCATCCCCAGGCCGCGGCGCCGCACGCCCCGGCGGCGGCGCCCCATCCGGGGCCGGCAGAGCGCAGTCGTCCGGGGCCGGCGGAGCGCGGTCGTCCAGCGCCGGCGGAGCGCGGCCGCCCGGGTGAAGAGCAGCGTCCCTGATTCATCTCCAGCTCTTGCGAAAAAGCCGCGCGAATTTTTTCGCGCGGCCACCGTCTCGACACGTTTGGAAGGAATGCCGACGTCCGGACGCCAAATCTTCGTTTCTGATCGCCAAAATTGTCTCTTAATCGCGCCGGGGCCTGGAGCGCGTTCGTAAATCAATGAGTCGAACGCGCTCCGTTATCTCATTGTTTTGACGCATATTCTGATCCGAAAAGTCTATCAACTTTTCGGGAATATGCTTTAATCGCGCGATTCCCTGGAGAGCCTCATGTTTGCGCTTCTGGCCCAGAAACGTTTCGCGCCTTTGTTCTGGACGCAGTTTCTTTCCGCCTTCAACGACAATTTCCTGAAAAACGCGCTGGTTTTTCTCATCATGTACAAATTGTCGGGGCCGAATGCGGAGTCCCTGATCACTTTGGCCGGCGCCATCTTCATCCTGCCCTTTTTCCTCCTGTCCGGCCTCGGCGGCCAGCTGGCCGACCGCTACGACAAGGCGATGATCGCGCGGCGCCTGAAGCTGACTGAAATGCTCGCCGTGCTGGTCGCGGTCGCCGGCTTCGCTTACGCCTCCGTGCCGGTATTGTTGGTCGCGCTCGCCTTGTTCGGAATCATTTCGACCCTGTTCGGGCCGATCAAATACGGCATCCTGCCCGACCATCTGCAAAAGTCGGAACTGCCCGCCGGCAACGCTTTGATCGAGGGCGCAACATTTATCGCCATCCTGCTCGGCACCATCGTCGGCGGCCTCGCCTCGAAGGATGGCGGCGATCCCTCGAAAATCTCGGGCTTCATGCTGGCGGTGGCGCTGGCCTGCTATATCGCCAGCCGTTTCATCCCCGCCACCGGCGGCGAGGCGCCGGACTTGCGGATCGACGCCAATATTTTCCGCTCGACCCAAGCGCTGCTGCTCGACCTGTGGTCCGACAAGAGGCTGTGGATCACCGGCGTCATGGTCAGCCTGTTCTGGATGTTCGGCGCCATCGCGCTTTCCCTCCTGCCGCCGATGATCAAGTTGCGGATGGGCGGCGAGGAAATGGTGGTGAGCGTCTATCTCAGCGTCTTCGCCATTTCGGTCGCGATCGGCTCCGGCCTCGGCGCCTTTTTCTGCGCCGGACGCATCGTGCTGCTGCCCGCGCCGGTCGCGACGCTTGTCCTGGGATTCTTTTCCGCGGAGCTCGCCTTCGCGCTTCATTCCATGCCGGCCGAGGCGGCGCCGCTCGCGGTAGACGCCTTTTTCAGACAGCCGGCCGCCTGGCGCGTCGGTTTCGATCTCGCCGGCATGGCGGTCGCCGGCGGCGTGCTGGCGGTGCCGAGTTTCGCCGCCGCCCAGGCCTGGGCACCCACCGAACGGCGGGCCCGCATCGTCGCCGCGATCAATGTGCTCAACGCCGCCTTCATGACCGTGGGCGCGCTGGCGACCGCCGCGCTTCAGAAGGTGGGGCTCGGCATCGACGGCGCCTTCGCCCTGATGGCCGGCGTCGCCTTGATCAGCGCGGTCTGGATGTTCTTGCGCCTGCCGACCAGCCCGACCCGCGATTTCATCTCCATCCTGTTTCGCGCCTTCTATCGCCTGGAGGTGAAGGGCGGCGACAATATCGCCAAGGCCGGGCCGAATGCGATTATCGCCCTCAACCATGTGTCCTTTCTCGACGCGGCGCTGGCGCTGTCGCTGCTCGACCACGATCCGATCTTCGCCATCGACACCGGCATCGCCCAGCGCTGGTGGGTCAAGCCTTTCCTGCGCCTGGTCCGCGTCTATCCGCTCGATCCGACCAAGCCGATGGCGACGCGCGGCCTGATCCATGCGGTGCGCAACGGCGAGACGTTGGTGATCTTCCCCGAAGGCCGCCTCACCGTCACCGGCTCGCTGATGAAAGTCTATGACGGCGCCGGCATGATCGCGGACAAGTCGGGCCGCAGAATCGTTCCCACCCGCATCGACGGGCTGGAAGCCTCGGCCTTTTCCCGCCTCTCGCGCGATCAGGCGCCGCGCCGTTTCCTCAACAAGGTGACGGTGACGATTCTCGAGCCGGTCGAACTCAAGATCGACGACAGCTTGCGTGGAAAAGCGCGGCGGCAGGCGGCGGGGGCGGCGCTCTACCAGATCATGTCCGATCTGCTGTTCCGCACCACCGATGTCGAAAAAACCATTTTCGCCGCGGTCGCCGAGGCCGCGGGCAAACACGGCATGGGCCGCATCGCGCTGGAAGACCCGACCTCGCCGGCGCTTTCCTATCGCAAGCTGCTGATCGGCGCCCGCCTGTTGGGCATAAAATTTTCCCGCCTCGCGCCGGCCGGCGAGCCGGTCGGGTTGATGCTGCCCAACGCCAATGGCGCCGGCGCCGCCTTTCTCGGGCTGATCTCGGCCAACCGCCCGCCGGCGATGATCAATTTCACCGCCGGCCCGGCCAATATCGTCGCGGCCTGCACGGCGGCCAATGTCGAGACCATCGTCACCTCGCGCGCCTTCGTCGAAAAGGCGCGGCTGCAGACAATCGTCGACCTCGTCGGGGAAAGCGTCGCCTTCGTCTATCTTGAGGATTTTCGCGACACGATCTCAAGCTTCGACAAGCTCCGCGCCTTGCTCAATTGCCGCGCGCCGCTCGCCAAGGCGAAGCCGGACGACCGCGCCGTGATCCTGTTCACCTCGGGTTCGGAGGGCGCGCCCAAGGGCGTCGCGCTTTCCCATCGCAACCTTCTCGCCAATGTCGCGCAGGTCGCCGCCCGCATCGATTTCGGCCGCGGCGACCGGCTGTTCAATGTGCTGCCGATCTTCCACTCGTTCGGCCTGACGGGCGGCCTCGTCCTGCCGCTGGTTTCCGGCGTGCCGACCTATCTCTATCCCTCGCCGCTGCATTACCGCGTGATCCCGGAGCTGATCTACGCCAGCAACGCCACGATCCTGTTCGGCGCCGACACTCTGCTCAACGGCTATGCGCGTTCGGCCCATCCCTACGATCTGCGCTCGCTGCGCTATGTCATCGCCGGGGCCGAGGCGGTCAGGGAAGCGACACGCCGGCTTTACGAGGAAAAATTCGGCCTGCGCCTGCTCGAAGGCTATGGCGTCACCGAAACTTCGCCGGTGCTCGCGCTCAACACGCCGATGTTCAACCGTTTCGGCACGGTGGGCATGCTCTGTCCCGGCATCGAGGCGCGGCTCGACAGGATCGAGGGGATCAAGGACGGCGCGCGGCTTTTTGTGCGCGGTCCCAATGTGATGCTTGGCTACTTGCGGGCGGAAAATCCCGGCGTGCTGGAGCCGCCGCCCGGCGGCTGGCACGACACCGGCGACATCATTTCCATCGACCGCGACGGTTTTATCGCCATCAAGGGCCGCGCCAAGCGCTTCGCCAAGGTCGGCGGCGAGATGATCTCGCTGGCGGCGGTGGAAAATCTCGCCGCCCTGTGCTGGCCGGACGCCAGGGTCGCGGCCGTGGCCCAGTCTGACCCGCGCAAGGGCGAAAGAATCATTCTCTGCACCGACCACGCCGGCGCAATCCGCGCCGATTTCATGGCCTC
Source organism: uncultured Pseudomonadota bacterium (assembly GCA_963703385.1). GTDB lineage: Bacteria > Pseudomonadota > Alphaproteobacteria > Rhizobiales > Beijerinckiaceae > Rhodoblastus. Next base: position 120,225 of record OY969816.1, on the reverse strand, counting down.
CGCCAAATCGCACGGCGCCTCGGAACTTATGTTCCCGGCCAAAATCCTGGTGATGGACGCCTTGCCGCTGCTGGGCTCGGGCAAGATCGATTATCCCGCCTTGAGCAAAGCGGTGGCGGAAATCGGGAACGATGGCCCCGCCGCGCCGGAAGAGGAAGGCGACGCCGCATAACCAGCTCAAGGATCACCGGGACGCCATTCCACTTTGGCGGCGTGATTGTCACGCCCTCGCGCTGGACTTTCCGCTCGCGCCAGCCTAATCGGGCGCGAGCGGGGAGATTTGCATGTCCGAAACGCGCGATTCCAACGGAACCCTTCTGAACGAAGGCGATAATGTCACCGTCATCAAGGATCTCAAGGTCAAGGGATCGTCCACCGTGCTCAAGCGCGGCACGGTCATCCGCGGCATCCATCTCACCGATGACCCCGAGGAAATCGAGGGCCGCACGGACAAGGTGAAGGGTCTGGTCCTCAAAGCCTGTTTTTTGAAAAAGGCGTAAGGTTTCACGACGGCAGCGCCAACTACAACCCCAGCCGGGGGATTTCGATCGCCGGGCAGCGCTCCATGATCACCGTCAGGCCTGCGGCCTCGGCCTTGGCCGCCGCCGCGTCGTGGCGCACGCCGAGCTGCATCCAGACGGTTTTCGCGCCCTTGGCGATGGCTTCGTCCACCACCGGTGGCACGGCGTCGGAACGGCGGAAAATATCGACCATGTCCACCGGCTCGTCGATTTCGGACAGGCTGGCGCGCACTGGCTCGCCGAGCAAAATCTGGCCGGCGAGGCCGGGATTGACCGGAATGACGCGATAGCCCCGGCCTTGCAGATAGCTCATCACCGAATGGCTGGGGCGCATCGGATTCTTGCTCGCGCCGATCAGCGCGATTGTTCTGGTCTCGCGCAAGATCCGGGCGATGATCTCGTCTGAATTTTTGGCCGACATTTCATTCTCCGGTCCAGCAGGGCGGCCGCTTGTCGAGAAAGGCGCCGATTCCTTCGCGCGAGTCGCGCGCCTTCAGATTTTCCGCCATCACCTCGCTGGCATAGGCATAGGCCTCGGCCAGCGGCAGCTCGGCCTGACGATAGAAAGCCCTTTTGCCGATCGCCACGGTCAGCGACGATTTCGACGCGATTTTTCTGGCCAAAGCGAGGGTGCGCGCCTCCAGTTCGGCAGCGGGAACGACGTCGTTGACGAGGCCGAAGCGCAAAGCCGTTCCCGCGTCGATCAGATCGCCGGTCAGCAGCATCTGCATGGCGTGCTTGCGCGCGATAGCGCGCGACAGCGCGACCATGGGCGTCGAGCAGAACAGCCCGATCTGGACGCCCGGCGTGGCGAAGCGCGCGTCCTCGGCGGCGAGCGCCAGATCGGCGCTGGCGACGAGTTGCGCCCCCGCCGCCGTGGCGACGCCATGGACGCGCGCGATGACAGGCTTGGGGAGAGCCACGATCGCCTGCATGACCTCGGCGCAAAGCGCGAAAAGTTTTTCGACATAGGCGGGATCGTAGTCGCGCGCGCGCATTTCCTTGAGATCATGGCCGGCGCAAAAGGCCGGCCCGGCGCCGGCCAAAATCACGACGCGCGCGGAAAAATCCGCCGCGATGGCGGCCATGGCGTCGCGCAAGGCGCCCAGCATGCCGAGCGACAGGCCGTTGCGCGAACCGGGGCGGTTCAGCACCAGGGTGACGACGCCCTCGTCGTCATGGCGAAGGAGAAAAGGCCTTTCTGTCATGTCGTCCTCCCAAAGTTGCCTGGATACGCACGCCATTTCAATGTGATGCTTCTTCGCGCCTCCGCCAGTCTGGCGCCGAAATTGCTTCCGTGCACCATAGAAATGAGAGACTCGGAGAAGCTGACACCCATGAGCGAGATTATCGACTTCCAGTCCAGAAGACGCGACCATTTGCGCCACCGGGCCACGAAATGCGCGGAAAATGTGGGCAATCACATGGCCCGGCTCGAATGGCTGAAGCACATTGGCGCGCCGCTCGCCGATGTGGTCCGCGCCTCGCTCGACGCCAGTCACGCCAGGCGCGCCTGGCGCGAAATCACGCACGGCCTGGCCAGCGAAGCGCCCGAAAATCTCCATTCCTGACGTCTGCCGCCTCGCGTCTATGGAACATATCGCCGCGCGCGAATATATATCGTGAGCGGAGCCGGTTTTTTGGCTCGGGCGACAGGCGATGGAGGCCAGAGGTGGACGAGGTTCATGTGGTTTGCCCGCATTGCGGCAAGGTCAATCGCGCCAGCGGCGAAAAGCTCCAGGGCGGCCTGCGGCCCGATTGCGGCGCCTGCGGCTCGCCCCTCTTTCCCGGCGCGATCGAGATTCATGGCGAGGGCGATTTCGAGCGCCATGTCGAGCGCACCAATCTGCCGATCGTCGTCGATTTCTGGGCCGACTGGTGCGGCCCCTGCAAGGTCATGGCCCCGCATTTCGCGGCGGCCGCCAGGAAAATGGAGGTTTCGGCCCGTTTCCTCAAGGTGGACACCGATCGGTTCGCCCGCCTGGCCGGCCGTTTCAACATCCGCGGCATTCCGACCCTGGTGATCATCGCCAATGGCAGGGAAATCGCGCGGCAGTCCGGCGCAAGCGACGCCAATACGATCGTGCGCTGGGTGACGAGCCACGGCGCCGTGGCGTGAACGCCGGCGACGCGAGCGAAAAATCCGGAACCGACGCGTCGCGCGTCAAAAAAATCATTCATGTCGACATGGACGCCTTTTACGCGTCGGTCGAGCAGCGCGACAATCCCGCTTTGCGCGGCCGGCCCGTGGCGGTCGGCCATGGGCGGGCGCGCGGCGTGGTGGCGGCGGCGAGCTATGAGGCCCGCGCCTTTGGCGTCCATTCCGCCATGCCCTCGGTGACGGCGCAGCGCAAGTGTCCCGAGCTGGTTTTCGTGCCCCCGCGCTTCGAGGTCTATCGCGCGGTGTCCGTGCAGATCAGGCAAATTTTCGCCCGCCGCACCCCGCTGATCGAGCCGCTGGCGCTCGACGAAGCTTATCTCGATGTGACCGATTTTCTCAGCCAGGGCGAAACCGCCGCCTCGGCGGCCGAGGACATAAGGGCGGCGATCCTGAATGAGACCGGCCTCACCGCCTCGGCCGGCGTGTCCTACAATAAATTTCTGGCCAAAATGGCGTCGGGCCAGCGCAAGCCCAATGGCTTGTTCGTCATCACGCCGAAGATGGGGCCCGGTTTCGTCGAAGCGCTGGCGGTCAAGAAATTTCACGGCGTCGGACCCGCCACCGCCGAGAAAATGCGCAGCCTTGGCATCGAGACCGGCGCGGATCTGAAAGCCTGCTCGCCCGAGTTCTTGCAAAAACATTTCGGCAAGGCCGGGAGCTTTTTTTACGCCATCGCGCGCGGGATTGACGACCGCCCGGTGCGGCCCGACCGCGCGCGAAAATCGATCGGCGCGGAAAACACTTTTCTGGAAGATGTCTTCACCTTCGACGCGGCGCGGGAGAAAATCGCGCCCGTCGTCCAAAAGGTCTGGGCGGCCTGCGAACGCGCGCAGATGAGCGGCCGCACCGTGACGATCAAAGTCAAATATGCGGATTTCCAGCAGGTCACCCGCGCCCATACCGAGCCCGACGCGGTGTCGTCCGCCGCCGACCTGCTGCGCCGCAGCTTTTTACTGCTCGCCCCGCTGTTTCCGCCCCCGAAAGGCGTGCGCCTGCTCGGCGTCACCGTCTCCGCCTTCGCGGAAGGTCCGGCGACGCGTCAGCTCGATTTCGACTTTTCCTCGGACGACGCCTGAAAGATGCCTGGGCTGGACAATCGCCGGCGAACGCGCATGATTCCGCAATCGCCGCCGCCCAGCAAAAGCCCGAGCAAAACCTTGGCCATCGATTTCGCCGCCCGTCCCAACTGGATTCCCTGGCCGCCGATTCTCTACGCCGTGGCGGGCGGCGTCGCTTATCTGCTGCAAACTGTCGTCCCGACCGGAAATTTTTTGCCCGATTGGGCCAGGCTGTGCGGCGACGTGTTCATCGCCTTCGGGCTCGCCTTCGATTTCTGGGCCATGGGCGTGATGCTGCTCGCGCGCACCAATATATTGCCCAATCGCGGCGCCGGGCGGCTCGTCACCTCTGGGCCATTCGCTTATAGCCGCAATCCGATCTATCTCGGCAATACTTTGCTGCTGATCGGGATCGGCCTCGCGTTCAGCGCTTTGTGGTTTGCGCCCATGGCTTTTGCCGCCGCCTTTCTCGTGGACCGGCTGGCGGTCCGGCGCGAGGAGGCCCATCTCGCCTTGCGCTTCGGCGACGAATGGACCGCCTTCGCGGCGCGCACGCCGCGTTGGCTGAGAAAGCCGTTTTGAAACAGGCGGCTTGGGCGCGGGCTCTCCTCCCCCTCGATGGGGGAGGTTGGGAGGGGGTGAGAAGCCCCATGTTTCATGAGGTTGTTTAGCCCCCCGCCCTTACCCTCCCCACAAGGGGGAGGGAACTGCAAACGCCGATCTCTTGCGATCGGGCGCCGCGCTAAACCACCCGGATCGAGGACATTTCCTCGCCTTGCCGATCGACCACATGGACCGCGCAGGCGATGCAGGGGTCGAAGGAATGGATGGTGCGCTGGATTTCGAGCGGCTGGGTCGGAACGGCCAGGCTATGGCGGTCCTGGAGCGCCGCCTCATAGGCGCCGGCCTGCCCCGTCGCGTCGCGCGGGCCGGCGTTCCAAGTGCTGGGCACCACCGCCTGGTAATTGTCGATCTTTCCGTTCTTGATCACGATCCAGTGCCCGAGCGCCCCGCGCGGGGCCTCCATGGCCCCAAAACCGCGCGCCTCCGCCGGCCAGGTCGACGGGTCCCACAGCGCCTCGTTGTGGACCGCCACCTCGCCGTTGCGGATATTGGCCATGAGCGCGTCGAGCCAACCCTCCATCTGATCGGCGATGATCTTGGATTCCAGCGTGCGCGCGGCGGTGCGGCCGAGCGTCGAGAACAGCGCGGTCAGCGGCAGGTCGAGCTTTTTCAGCGCCATGCCGGCCAGCTCGCGGGTCTGTTCGTGGCCCTTCGCATAGAGCATCAGCACGCGCGCCAGCGGGCCGACCTCGACCGCCTTGCCGCGCCAGCGCGGCGACTTGAGCCAGGAATAGGATTTTTCCACATCGAGCTGCTCGAAAGGCGGCTGCGGGCCGGAATAGGCCAGATTGGTCTCGCCGTCATAGGGATGGAGGCCCGCCGTTTTGCCGGCGGAATAATCGTACCAGCTATGGGCGGCGAATTCCTGCACCTGCTTCGGATCGCTCAGGTCGACCGGCTCGATATGGGAGAGATCGCGGCCGACGATCACGCCCGCCGGGATGAGCAGGGAATGGCTGTTGGCGCGGCCGTCTGCGGGGAAGTCGCCATAGGTCATGAAATTGCCCAGGCCCTCGCCGCGGGCGAACCAATCCTTGTAGAAGCCGGCGATGGCGAGCGTGTCCGGCAGATAGACCTGATCGACGAAATCGCGCATCGACTGGATGATGGCGCGCACCTGATTGAGCGTGACGATATTCACCGCGGTCGAGGCGCTGCCACTGCCCACTTCGCCCGGCCCGGCGCTGATCGGCGACGGCGCGCCGCCGACCAGGAAATTGGGATGCGGGTTCTTGCCGCCGAAGATCGTATGAATCTGGACCACCGTGCGCTGCCAGGCGAGCGCTTCGAGATAATGGGCCACGGCCATCAGATTGGCCTCGGGCGGCAGCTTGTAGCCCGGATTGCCCCAAAAACCGTTGGCGAAAATGCCGAGCTGGCCGCTGTTGACGAAATTCTGGAGGCGTTTCTGCACGTCGGCAAAATAGCCGGGGCTCGACTTGGCGTAGGAGGAAATGCTTTGCGCCAGCGCCGAGGTCGCCTTGGGATCGGCCTTGAGCGCCGAGACCACGTCCACCCAGTCCAGGGCGTGGAGGTGATAAAAGTGCATGACATGGTCATGCACATATTGCGCGGCGATCATCAGATTGCGGATGAGCTGGGCGTTGGGTGGAATGTCATAGCCCAGCGCATTTTCCACCGCGCGCACCGAGGCTATGCCATGCACCAGGGTGCAGACGCCGCAGATGCGCTGGGCGAAGGCCCAGGCCTCGCGCGGATCGCGCCCTTTCAGGATCAGTTCGATCCCGCGCACCATGGTGCCGGAGGAATAGGCCTGGCGGATGGAATTGCCTTCGCCCAGTTCGGCTTCGATTCGCAGGTGGCCTTCGATCCGGGTGATCGGGTCCACGACGATGCGGTTGCTCATCGCATTTTCCTCGGTGCGGGTGTTCCGTCAGATTTCAGTCTTCGAGATGGTCGGCCACAAGCTCCAGCAGGCTTTCGACCTTCTGGTCCCATTTGTCGTGCTTGGCGCCGAGCGTCAGAGTGATCCGGCACTGGCCGCAGGCGGTGACGAAGTGCTGCGTCCCGGCCTTTTCGACCTGCTTGCGCTTGATCTCGAAAGCCTTGAAGCGCAGGGGATCGGCGCGGACGTTGGAGACGACGCCGCCGCCGCCGCCGCAGCACCACGCCAGCTCGCCATGGTCCTCGAATTCCGTGAGATCGAGGCCGAGCCCCTTCAGAACCGCGCGGGGCGCCTCCGTGACGCCGCCACGCCGCGCCAGCTGGCATGGATCGTGGAAGCAGGTGGTCTCGCCCATCTTTTTCAGCTTGATCTTGCCGCTGGCGACGACCTCGGCGAGGAATTCGGTCATGTGAATGATGCGCAGCGGGAGCTTCTTGCCATACCAGCGCGCCGCCTCCCAGCGCGCCGCGCCATAAGCGTGGCCGCATTCGGGCAGGATCAGGGTATGCGCCCCGACAGCTATGGCGTTGTCGATGATCTTGCGGGTCATCTTCTCCTGAAGCGGGAGGTCGCCGTTGATATAGCCGATGTTGGAGGCCTCGAATCCCTCGGTCGAATAGGTCCAGTTCACGCCGATCTTGTTGAGGATCTTGGCGACGTCGGACAAGGCCTTGGTGTGCTCGGTCAGCTCCGCCGGCGCGACGGTGACGACATAGTCGGCCTTGGGCAGGTCGACATTCATCGGCACGCCGTTTTCCTCGCCAGTTTCGCGGATGATGTCGGCGAAATCTTCCGAAGGCGAGGCCGGGCTGCCCCAGGCCTTGGTCGTGCGGTCCATCAGCTCCAGGCGATCCGGCACCAGCCCGGCCTTGTACATGCCGTGCCGCGCCTCCTTGATCAGCTCGGAAATGTCGATGCCCATCGGGCAGGCGAGCGTGCAGCGCCCGCACAGGGTGCAGGCGTCATAGATCAGCGCCTCCCATTCCGCCAGCATCTCGCCCGAGACGTTGGATTTCAGGCCGAACAGCCGAAAGATCGGCGCGAAGGGCCCGACATGGCGGTGATAGGCCTGCTCGAACGGCTTCAGCTTGTTGATCGGCGTGTATTTCGGGTCGCCGGTCGTGACATAGAAATGGCAGGCGTTGGCGCACATGCCGCAGCGCAGACAGGATTCCATGTGGATCGCGGCGGTGCGTGCGAAGTCGCGCACGAAGGCCTGCATTGCGGCGTCGCGGCGCTCCGAGTCGGCGCGATCGCCCTGCACGTCGTAGGCCGCGCCCGAGGCTGTCGTCTTGGCGGTCATAATTGCGCTCCTCTATGTCCGAAGCGAATGCCCGTCGCGCCGCGCGACAGAACGAACAGGAAGGCGTGCATCAGCTTGCCGAAGGGGAACCAGATCAGGAAGGCGCAGACGCTCAGGATATGGAGCGCCAGCAAGGTTTCGTAGCGCGCGCCGAAATGGGCGGTGGCGGCGAGGCCGGTGATGACCGGCAGGAAGGTGAGAAGCCAGCTGATATAGTCGTTCGGCCGCGAGATCAGCTTCAGCACCGGGCTGGTCAGGCGATAGCCGAGCGCCGCGATCAACGAGGCCGCCGTCATCGCGCCAACGCCGGTGACCACGCCGTTGGGAAGGCCCGGCCATGACAGGCCGAACAGGCTCTTCAGCAAGAGAATATGCGGCACGAACAGGAAGACGACGACGACCAAGCCGATGTGGAAGACATAGCCGTTGACGGTCGTGAACATCCCGTCTTTCAGGAAGGTCTTGTGCGGGATCATCTTGCGGAAGACCGCCCGGATTGCGGAGAGCCAGTTGGGGGCTGAGCCCTCGCGCGGAGGCGAATAATCATGCCAGGGCGGCAAGGCGAGCACGCCGACGAGGCGCCATACCACGCCCATGACGAATATCGCCATGGAGAAGGTCAGCGCCGGGCCGCGGGCGAATGCGAGCAGTTCCATGGCTCACTCCTTCTCTTTATCCAGCGAGGCGAGATAAGATTTTTGATGGGCGCGGGCGGACAATGCGGCGCCGACGCCGAGAGCCGCGCCGGCGAGCGCCGCGCCGGCGAGCGCTGGCCCCATCGCGCCGAGCGGCGTCGACAGCGGCCGGTAGAAGCCGCCCTGATCCCAGAAATCCGGCTCGGAACAGCCGAGACAGCCGTGCCCGGACTGGATCGGGAAGGACACGCCGCCGTTCCATTTCACCGTGGCGCAGGAATTATAGGTCACCGGCCCCTTGCAACCGACCTTGAAGAGGCAAAAGCCCTGCCGCGCGCCGACGTCGTCGAAGCCGTCGGCGAACTCGCCGCGTTCATAGAACGGACGGCGGTAGCAGCGGTCATGGATCGTCTCGCCGAAAAAGGCCTTGGGCCGGCCGAGGTGATCGAGTTCGGGGATTTTCCCGAAGGAGAGGACATAGGCGAGGGCGCCGGTCATGGCCTCCGGGATCGGCGGGCAGCCGGAAATATTGATCAGCGGCTTGTCGCCAACCAGCGTGGAAATCGGAACCGCGCCGGTGGGATTGGGATTGGCCTTGGGGAGGCCGCCGAAGGCGGCGCAGGTCCCGACCGCCACCACCGCAAAGGCATCCCTCACCGTGTCCTCGAGAATCTGGTGGTTGGTCCTGCCGCCGATGGTCGCATAGACGCCGCCGTCCTTCATCGGCACGGAGCCGTCCACCACCACGATATATTTGCCCTTGTTGGCGGCCATCGCGGCCTTGCGGGCCTCTTCCGCCGCCTCGCCCGACACGGCCATCAAGGTCTCGTGGTAATCGAGCGAGATGAAATCGAAAATCAGGTTCTCCAGCGTCGGCGCATAGGAACGGGTGAGCGACTCGGTGCAGCCGGTGCATTCCTGGAAAGACAGCCAGATCACCGATTGGCGCCGCGCCGCCCCGAGGCCTTCCGCGAGGGCTTCCGCCGCCGACGGCGGAAGCGCCATGAGCGACGCGATATAGGAGCCGTATTTCAGAAAGGCGCGCCGCGACACGCCGCGTCTTTGCATTTCGCCGGCAAGGGTGTCGTCATGTTTCATGCGGCGTCTCCACGATCCCGTGTTTGAGTTCGAGCGCTTTCGCCATGTTGCGCGCCGCGCTTTCGGCGTCGCGCCGGTCGGCGAGCAGGATTTTGGGGCAGGCGGAAATTTCGATCAGATCGGTCGCGATCGCGTCCGCGCCGAAATGGCGCACGCGCCACACGCCTGAAAATTGCGTTTCCCAGACCTCGGTGCGGCCGATGACCTCGATGGTCGCGCTGACCTCGCCGCGGCCGAGAAAATCGTCGAGCGCCGCGCGGTCGCCGTTCGACATCGGCAGGCCGCCGAGATCGATCGTCGCCGTTTCCCCGGTTTTCGAGAATTCGGTGAGCTTGGCGAGCGTTTCCCAGATCAGGGCGGCGGCGAAGCCGGCGTCCGGCTCCATTCGTTCGGTCGCGGCGCAAGAAGAAGTCATGACGCCCAGCTCTCGATCAGCGCGCGCGCCGCGCGCCGCATTTCGGGAAGAGCCGAGGCGACGGCGGGCGTCGGCTCCAGCCCCCATTCTATGCGGTCCGGCTCGACGCCGATCAGCGCCCGGCGCTCCGGCTTGCGGCCAAGCAGATCCGCCGTGGCGAGAAGATCGAACAAGGCGACCTCATGCGCGGTTTTTTTCTTGCCGGAAAGCTGGGCGTCCATGTCCTCGCCCGTGAAGGTCCGCACCGAGCCGGGCTCGGCCCCGAAGCTCGCGGCGTCGAAGACGATCAAAGCGCCGCAGGTCTCGACCTCCGCCAGCAAGGACAGACCGAGCGTGCCGCCATCGAGCACTCTCAGATCTTCATCCTCGAGCGGACCGAAGCCGCGCGCCGCATGAACGCCCGCGCCATCGTCCGACATCAGCACATTGCCGATTCCCAGCACCAGGACAGGATGCGTCATCGACCTTCGCCCCCGAATGTCCAGTTGAGACAGTATATTGTCGAGCGTCAGGATCCGCGCCTTGACCTGGATTAAATCACGGGATGGCGCCTTTGGCCAATGTCCATTCCTGAACCCGGGGCGCCAAAAAAACAGGGCCGGCGTGAGCCGGCCCTGACGAAAAGCGCTTGTGCGGCGCAGATCAATATTTGGCGACGACGGCCTTGGGCTGATCCCAGTGGTAGGTATAGCCGAGGGTGATTTCGAGTTCCGAGAGCCAGATGTTGATGTTCGAGCCCGGAATATACCCCGACGCGGCGCCGGCAAACGCATAGGCCGGACCCGAGACGTCGACTCGCGGCGCATAGAGCATCGAGAAGTCGAAGGACGAATTCTGGGTCACGCGATAGGAGAAGCCGGCGCCGATATGGCTGGTGACCGTGCCCGGCGCCAGGATGTTGAACATCACATTGGCCGAGGTGATCGGCTGGGTGCTGTAGGAATAGCCAGCCCGCAGGGTCAGGCGGTCATTGTAGGCCCATTCGAAGCTGAGGCCGAAGATGTCGACGTCCTGCCAGCCGAACCCCGGGCCGCCCGACATGCCCAGCGCGGCGGGCGTGGTCGGCACCATCGGATTGGCGATCGACGGAACGCCCGAATAGAAGATGTGCTTGTAATCGAACATCACGGCCAAGGTTGGCATGACCTTATAGGAGACGCCGACGCCGATGGTCGCGGGTATATCGAAGCTGCCGCCCTGGGCGAAGAGGCCCTGGTAATTGGTGAAATTGGAGGCCCAGATCGGCGTCGAGCCCTGCACCGAGAAAGCGAGTGCGTCGCTGTAGTGGTAGATTGCGCCGGCGCGGACGCCCCCGCCGACCGAATAGGTCGGCGAATGGTCGCTCACGAAGGCCGGGGAGGCCGACAAGCTGCTAAACAAGCCAAGGCCATAGGCCGAGAACGCTTGCAGGGCCAGAATCGGCGCGACGCCGACTTCCAAATTGCCGAAACGATGGGCATAACCGACGGAAATCAGGGCCTGGTTGAGATCGACGCCGGCGCGGCCGCCGCAGAACACGCCGGAGCCTGCGGAAAACGGTGGCGGCGGGCATTTGAAATTGGGAGTCGCGGCGGGATAAGTGGTGTTCATGCCGCCGTTGCCGACCATGGACACGCCCCAGGCCTGATCGGCGTCGATCTGATGCGAATAGCCCACCGCGGGAAGCACGAAAAGGTTGCGCTCGCTGTTCACGCTTCCCGGCGCGACAATGAAGGCGCTCGGTGTCGCGCTATAGCCGCGCCAGGGCATGAACAGGGAAATGTCGCCATTGAACTGGTTGCCGACATCGACGAGGCCGGCGGGGTTGTTGGCGTTGGTGAGGGCTTCCGTGGGGTTGGCGGAGCCGCCGCCGGCGAGCGACTGGTCGCGCGCGCTCGCGCCTTCCACGAAATAGCCGTCGGTGGCGTGTGCGGCGCCCGCCGAAACAGCCAGAGACAGCGCAGTCAGGCTTACGCCGAGCAGATGACGCCACTTTTGCATTTTTCCCCCCAGGTCGATGTTCAGATGATATTCCGGATCGCGTGCGGCGCTTCGGCCGAATCCTTGTGACGCGAAGATGTTAGACGATAACATTTGAATACGTCGACGGATGTCGCGTTTTTGCAACACTGCCTTATATTCGCGCGATTGCCGCCCAGGAAACGCCATCGGCGAACGGAAAACCTCGCGATCTGAGAGGCGTTCGCCTCAATTCCGCACTGCAAAACCCGGCGCCCGCATGACTTGACCACGTCGTTTGACTACATATATTCGATATTCCTAATATATTAACGGGGCGAAACGGAGCGGAACTTTTGGCCTTTTCTTTCGCGGACGGCGCCGCCCTCCTCTCGGGCGCGATCGTCGGCTTCGTCCTTGGCCTGATTGGGGGCGGCGGGTCGATCTTCGCCACGCCGCTGCTCTATTATTTCGTCGGCGTCGCCGATCCGCATATCGCCATCGGCACCGGCGCCGCGGCGGTGTCGGTCAACGCCCTGACCAATCTCCTGAGTCACGCGCGGGCGGGTCGCGTACGATGGAAATCCGCGCTTGTTTTCGCCGTGGCCGGCACGACTGGCGCGTTTATCGGCTCGGCTCTCGGCAAGATCGTCGATGGCCAGAAGCTGCTTCTCCTGTTCGGCGTGCTGATGCTCGTGGTCGCGGCGCAGATGGCCTTCAAGCGCGCGGCGCCGGTGGAAGGAGAGATTCGGCGGACCGCGAAGACCGCCGCCAGGGCGCTTCCGGCCCTGCTGGGCATTGGAACGATTGTCGGCGTCCTGTCCGGCTTTTTCGGCATCGGCGGAGGGTTTCTGGTGGTTCCCGGCATTCTCGCCGCCACCGGCATGCCGATGATCAACGCCATCGCCTCGTCTCTGGTCTCCGTCACCGCGTTCGGAGCGGCGACAGCCGCCAGTTACGCCTGGTCCGGTCTGGTGGATTGGCGCATCGCCACCCTGCTTCTCGTCGGCGGCCTTTTCGGAGGGCTGTTCGGCGCGTGGCTTGCGGGGCTTCTCGCCGTCCGCCGCCGGCTCCTGTCGCAAATTTTCTCCGCCGCCGTGGCCGGCGTCGGGTTATATGTCATCGCTCGCGGCGCCTTGGCGCTGATGAAGGCGTGACGCCCGCGCTGCCTTTGCTAATATAAAACGAACCATCAGGGAAAAACGCCATGCTGCAAACGCCCCATCCCTTCGCCCGCTTCATCGCCATTCTCGGGCGCGGCAGGAATCTCACGCGCTCGCTGACCGTCGAGGAGGCGGAAGAGGCGATGTCGATGATCCTCGCCGGCGACGTCCTGCCCGAACAGCTTGGCGCCTTTCTCATGCTGCTGCGCATGAAGGAGGAGAGCGCGGAGGAAATCGCCGGCTTCGCCAAGGCGGCGCGCAAGTCCCTTCCCGCCCCCGAACCCGGCCTCGTCGCCGTGGACTGGTCGTCCTACGCCGGCAAGAAGCGCCAGCTACCTTGGTTCCTGCTCGCCGCGCTCTGCCTCGTCCAGGCCGGCCATTCCGTGTTCATGCACGGATTCGACGGCCACACCCCGGGCCGGCTCTACACCGGCGAGGTGCTGACCGCGCTCGGCCTGCCGGTCGCAGCGGATTTTCCCTCGGCGACCCGGGCGCTACGGCAACACCGCTTCGCTTATATGGATCTCTCCGCCATCAGCCCGCCGCTCGCCCGCATGATGGGCTTCAAGCCGATCCTCGGCCTGCGCTCGCCGATCCATACCCTGGCGCGAATGATCAACCCCTTCGGCGCGCCGGTCCTGCCGCAGGGCATTTTCCATCCCAATTACATGACCACCCACCGCAACGCCGCGCTTCTTCTTGGCGAGAACAACATGATCGTGTTCCGGGGCGAAGGCGGCGAAATCGAACGCCGACCCGGAAAACCTTGCGAGACCTTGGGCGTGCGCGACGGCGTCGCCTTCGAGGAGCGCTGGCCCCCGATGATGGAAGAGCCGCGCCAGCTCCCGGACGAGACGATGGAGGTTTCGCGCCTGCTCAGCGTATGGCGCGGCGAGGCGCATGACGCCTATGCCGAGGCGGCGATTACCGGCACCCTCGCCATGATCCTGCGCGCCATGAAACACGCGTCCGATATGGAGGACGCCCAGATCCAGGCGGAGGCGCTGTGGCGTCGCCGCGACGCCGGCCGCCTGCTCGCCGCCTGAGCCGGACGCGCGCATGAACCGCCTGCCCATTTTCCTCAACCTCCACGACCGCCCTGTCGCGGTCGTCGGCCAAGGCTCGCTCGCCGCGCGCCGCGTGGACACTCTTTCGCGCGCTGGCGCGGAAGTCTGGCTGTTCGCAGAAAATCCGAGCGACGAATTCGCGCCGCTTGAAGGCAAATTCCGTCGCGGCGACCTCGCCGCGCCCGACGCGCTCAAAGGTTTCGGCATCGCCTATTTCGCCTATGAGCCCGGCGAAAAGCCTGACGAGGCTTTGATCGCTCGTGTGCGAAAAACCGGGACATTGGTCAATGTCGCCGACTTCCCGACTTTGAGCGATTTCATCACGCCCTCCGTGCTCGACCGCAGCCCGCTGGTGATCGCCATCGCCACTGGCGGCGACGCGCCCCTGCTCGGCCGCATGCTGAAGGCGCGGCTCGAAACCCTGATCCCGGCCAATTACGGCCGGCTCGCCGCGCTCGGCGGCGCGGCGCGCGCCGCCCTGGCCAGAAAGGTTTCAAATCAGCAGGCGCGGATGCGCTTCTGGGAGCGCGTCTATGACGGTCCGATCGCGGAAATGATGCTGGCCGGCGACGAGGCCACCGCCAAAACCATGCTCGACCGCGAGATCGACTCCTGCCGCCCGGACGGCTCGGCCTCCGGCGAGGCGCCGACCGGCGAGGTCTATCTGGTCGGCGCCGGCCCCGGCGACCCCGACCTCCTGACCTTCCGCGCCTTCCGCCTGATGCAGCAGGCCGATGTCGTGCTCTACGACCAGCTGGTCGAGCCTGCGATCATGGACCGGGTGCGCCGCGACGCCGAGCGCATTTATGTCGGCAAGAAGCGCGCCAACCACGCCGTGCCGCAGGAGGAAATCGGCGAGCTGATGGTCAAGCTCGCCAGGGAGGGCAAGCGGGTCCTGCGGCTCAAGGGCGGCGACCCCTTCATTTTCGGGCGCGGCGGCGAGGAGATCGAAAAGCTCGCCGCGCACCGCATTCCCTTCCAGGTCTGCCCCGGCGTGACCGCGGCGGCGGGCTGCTCGTCCTACGCCGGCATTCCGCTCACCCACCGCGACTATGCGCAGTCCTGCGTCTTCGTCACCGGTCATGGCCGCGACGGCCCGATCCAGCTCGACTGGGCGTCCATTCTACGGCCGCGGCAAACCGTCGCCGTCTATATGGGTCTTGCCCATCTCGACTATCTGACCCAGGAATTCCTGCGCCATGGCGCAGACCCCGCCCTGCCGGTCGCGATCGTCGAGAACGGCACCAGGCCCAACCAGATCACCCTGACCGGAACCGTCGGCGACATCGCCGCCAAGGCCGCCGCCGCCGGTCTGCGCGGCCCGACGATCATCATCGTCGGCGAGGTCGTGACCCTGCGCGACAAGCTGAACTGGTACACGCCGCATCCCGAATTGGCTAAGCCCAAGGCGTGAAGGGCGCTCGGTTATTTCTTTGTTTTGACGCATATTCTTGTCCGAAAAGTCGAGCAGCTTTTCGGGAATATGCGCTAGCCGGCGTTCAGGCCGCGTGGCGTGCGATGCATCCGTTTGCGTGAGCTTTTGCCGCCACGATTTATGGCGGCGGAAAGGAGTTGATGAGGATCGTTGGCGAAAATTTTGGTCGCGGGATTGCCGCCGTCGCGCTGTTCGCCGGGGCGCTTTTTGGCGCGGCGGCGCCGGGCGCGGCGCAGTCGGCGCCAAGCGCCGTCTGGGCCGCGCCCCGCATCGCCCTGGTCATCGGCGAATCCCGATACACGACCGGCGTCCTGCCCACGGCGGCCAATGACGCCGGCCTGATCGCCGATACTTTGCGGCGCGCCGGCTTCGACGTGACGGGCGCCGCCGATCTCGACCGGGACAGCTTGCGCAAGGCGCTGCGGGAATTCGCGGGCAAGTCCGCCGACGCCGGCCCCAACGCCATCGCCTTCATCTATATTTCCGGGCGCGGGCTGCAATATGCCGGCGACAATTACATCGCGCCGATCGAGGCCAATTTTCCGCGCGCGGAGGACGTCCCGCTCCAAGCCGTGCGCTTGAGCGATTATCTCCAGCCGCTGGCGCATATGCCGATGAAGGCGAAAATCGTTGTGCTCGACGCGGGTCGGAGCAACGCCTTCGCCCGAAGCGACGACCAATTCTCCGGAGGCCTCGCCATGGTCGATCCGCCCCCGGGCGAACTTTTCGCCTTCAACGCCGCGCCGGGCGCGGTGGGGCCGGTTGAGCGCGGCCCCTATGGCGTTTACGCCCTGGCTTTGGCGCAAGCCTTGCGCGAGCCAGGCCTGCCGATCGATCAGGCCTTCGACCAGGCCCGGATGAGGGTCGCGCAAGAGACCAGGGGCGCGTCGATTCCATGGGACGTATCGAAACTGACCGCGCCCCCCGCCCTGTTCGCCCGCGCGACGAGCGCCCCACGGGTCGCCCGCGCGACGAGCGCGACGCGGCTGCGCGCGCGGCCGATCCGTGATTATTCGATGGACGAAGCCTTCATCGCCGCGCTCGATCGCGACACGATCCAGGGCTATCTCGACTTCCTCGCGATCTATCCGAATTCGCCCTATGCGCCGCGCGTGCGCGCCATCCTGGCGGTGCGCCGCGAGGCGACGATGTGGCGGCGCGCCTCTCTGCGCGACACGCCAGACGCGTTTTGGACCTATCTCCATTTCTATCCGCGCGGGCCGCACGTCCATGACGCCCGCCGCCGCCTCGCCGACCTCGGCGCGCCCTATGAGGCCCCGGCTGGTTTGACCGAGGTGGATTTGGGCGCTCCCCCGCCGCCGCCTTCCGATCCCGACCTGTTCCAGCGGCCTTTTGTCATGTTCGACGATCCCGATTGGCCGCCGCCGCCTCCGCCGCCGGCCGGTTTCCTGCCGCCGCCGGTTGTCATCGTCAACGACGCGCCGCCGCCGCCCCCCCAGGCCGGCCTGTTGCCCCTGCCGCGCGCCGTCGCGCCATCGGCCGGAGCCACGACCGCGACGCATATGGGCGCGCTCCATGCGCCCGCCGTGGTCGAGGCGCAGGCGCCTGGGGCGCAGGATTATTACGATCGGTTCAACGACCAAGCCCGCGCGCATGACAGCCCCGATGGCTGCGGCCAACCGGGGAAGCCGCCCTGCCGCTGACAAACGGCCTGGTCATTCGAACACCGGCGTCGCGTCCACGATCATGCCGTCCGAGAACCAGCGGACGAGCAAGCCGCCTGCGACCTGCGCCAGTTCTCCCTCGTCCCGTTGCGGATTGGCGAAGGCCAGCGACGCACAGATGTCACCAAAGGTCGCGCCGGCCATGGCGCCGGCCAGGGCGATCTTTTCCAGCCCGTCGAGAACGCGATAATTCACATCGAGCTCCCGCCGCCACACCGCCAGCGTCACATCGCCGCCGTCCCGCGCCGCGGCAACCGGCTCGCCGGCCTGAACCGCCTCATAGGCGGCGAGCGCGTCCTCCGTCGCCTCGACCGTGACGACGCTCGGGTGGAAGGCGAAACACAGCCGCGGCCAATCCTCCTCCTGGATGCGCCCAAGAGTTCTCGATCGGCAGTTCGACCGCGTCGGCCGCATCAAAACTCCTGGCCAGCGCCGCCTCCAGCGCCGCCAGCCCACAAGTGAAGCGATCCTCGGCGAAAGGAGGCGTCGCGCGCAGAAAGGCGGGCAGACCGGCGCCGACCCAGCGGGCGTTGCGGAAGGTCGAGGGGCTGGCTTTGGCGTAAGCTTCGACCAGCGCCCCAAAAACCTCGTCGCCCAGCGCCTCGCGCAGAGCCGCATAATCGTTGCTGAGATATTCGGCCATTCTGAGCCGGAAACCGTCGTGATACACGGCGAAAGTCGCGGCGATGTTTTCCGCGCGGACGGGCGGCCGCAACAGCGCGAGCAGGCGCGGCGACGGCTCCTCCGCCAGCACGCTCTCCTGAAACAGGCTCTGGACGTCGGAAAGTTTCATGCCAGCGCCTTTTCCTCGGCTTGGGCGAGCGCCCTCATGTGGCGCAGTTCGTCGAGGAGTTCGGAGAAGGGCGGGAACCGGTCGTCACGCTCGATCATCGCCGGGATCGGCCCGAATGTCCGCCAGACATGGGAAAACAGCGCCCAGACGTCGTCGCAGACGGGGTGGTCGTGGGTGTCGATGATATGCGTGCCCGCATGGGTATGGCCGGCGATATGGATCTGGGCGACCCGCTCCTTCGGCAGGAGGTCGAGATAGGCGCGGGCGTCGAAACCGTGGTTGAAGGCCGAAACATAGACATTGTTGACGTCGAGCAGCAGCAGGCAATCGGCGCGCCGCGCGAGTTCGGCGATGAAATCCGCCTCGCTCATTTCGTCGCCGGCGAAGGCGACATAGGTCGAGGGATTTTCGAGCGCGATCCGGCGGCCGAGAAAATCCTGAACTTTTGACGCCCGCTCCACGCAATGATCGAGCGATTCGCGCGTCAGCGGCGCCGGCAGAAGGTCGTGCATGTTGAGGCCGTGGACGCCAGTCCAGGCAAGATGGTCCGACACCAGCTCCGGCTCGACCCGCGCGATCAGTCTTTTCAGCGCGCGCAAATAGTCGAGGTCCAGCGGATCGGTCGAGGCCAGCGACAATGAGACGCCATGCATGCGCATCGGATAATCGGCGCGGATGCGGTCGAGCATGGCCATGGGCCGCCCGCCGGGAACCATGTAATTTTCCGAAATGATCTCGAACCAGTCCACCGGCAGCGGGGATTCGAGAATTTCGGGATAATAGACCGGCCGCAGGCCAAGCCCGAAACCCTGGGGATCTTTCGCCATCATCGCTTTTCTCCCGCCGGCGCCAAGCTCCCCGCGCGAAAAAAAATCGCGCGGGGAGAAAACCTCGCGCGATCAGCCGACCGTGCCGCCAAGCTTGGTGCAGGCCGAGGAGGATTTTTCCGGAAGCCAGCCCATGCCCTTGCAGGAGTTCTGGCCCTTGCAGGAGTTCTTGGCGGATTTGCAGGCGCCCTTGCCTTTGCAGGCGTTGACGCCCATGCAATGAACCATGGCCTTCTTGGCCTGCGCCTGGGTGGTGGTGGTGAGGGCGGCGCCGGAAACGGCGAGCGCAATGGCGGCGGCGGCGAGGCTCGCGCCGGAAACGACCTTGATCTGCATTGTCATACTCCCTGAGATCGCGCCCGGACGCGGGCGCGTCGCGCAAGCTTTTTTGGCCTGCGCAAGGGGATACGGCGCGACGAGGGAAAAGTTTCACCAATGCGCAAAAAAAATTCAGCCGCCGGTCAGGCTCATCGGCCGGCGCGACGGCGCGCGCGCGCCGGACCACTGGGCGAGGAAGTCATGGCCGCGCGGCTTGCGGCGCATCGCCTCGTCGAGCGCCGCGTGAAGCGCGGAATCGTCCGGCGACGAGCGCAGCGGGCCGCGCAGGTCGGCGCGGTCCTCCTGGCCGAGGCAGGTGTAAAGTTCGCCGGTGCAGGTCACGCGGACGCGGTTGCAGCTGTCGCAGAAATGCTGGCTGAGCGGGGTGATGAAGCCGACCCGGCCGCCGGTCTCGGCGACATCGAAATAATGCGCCGGCCCGCCGCTCGCATGGGCCGAAGGCGCGAGCGTCAGCCGCTCGGCCAAAGCGGCGGCGACGGCGTCGAGCGCCAGGAAATTTTGGATATTGTCGGCCGCGTCCTCGCCAAGCGGCATGACCTCGATGAAGGACACGTCCATGCCGAGCCCGTGCGCCCATTCGACGAGGGAAAGGAATTCATCCTGGTTGACGCCCTTCAGCGCCACGCAATTGATCTTGACCCTGAGGCCTGCCGCGCGCGCCGCCTCGACGCCCGCCAGAACCTGGGCCAGATCGCCCCAACGGGTGATGGCGCGGAATTTCTGTGCGTCTCGCGTGTCGAGCGAGACATTGACCCTGCGAACGCCGCAATCCGCCAATCCTTGAGCGTAACGCGCGAGCATCGCGCCATTGGTGGTCAGGGTCAGCTCATTCAGGCCCCGGTCGAACAGGCGCGACAGGCCCCCGAACAAACTCATGACATTGCGCCTCACCAAGGGCTCGCCGCCGGTGAGCCTGATCTTGCGCACGCCGCGCGCGACAAAGGCCGCCGCCAGGCGCTCGAGCTCCTCCAGCGTGAGCAGATCCGCCTTGGGCAGGAAATTCATGTTCTCCGACATGCAATAGACGCAGCGGAAATTGCAGCGGTCGGTGACGGAGAGCCGGATATAGTCGACGCGCCGGGCGTAGGAATTGATCAGCGGCGCCGATGCGGGAGCTTCGGCGGCAGGGATCGGGTTTTCGATTTTCTGCGGGCGCATATCGTCTCTTTAGGCTTTTTCCCCAGCGGTTGCGGAACATTGCGCAAACAACCCGACAATAATCTCCCGCGGGCGCCTTTGGAAGCGATTTGGACCGATCATGAAAGGACTGCGCGCCGAGGCGGTCGCCTCCTTCGCTCCAGCGGCGAAGGACGCGTGCTGTCGATGACCGCCGCCGCGCAGCAGATCGCGGAAATCGCGGTCCTTCTTGTCTATTCGGCGACAGCCTGAATCTTTTCGCCCTTCCGCGCCTCCGCCGCCCGCTTTTTCCTGAAACGAAGCGGCAGAGGCAGGAGCCGCAAGGCCAGCAGGGCTCCGGCGAAGCCGATGGCCGCGCTGGCCGCGCCGTCGGCGGTGAGCGGCAGCGCCGGTTCGAAAGCTTCGAAAGCGCCGCGCGCGACTTGCGGGTCGGCCTCCAGGGCCAAAGCGAGAACCTTCGACAAAGGCAGTGCGCCATGAAGGTCGGCGGCCTGACGCTTGAGCCGCGCCAGCCGCGCGGTTTCCTGGGCTATGCGGCCGCCGCGCTGGCGCACGAAGGCGTCGGCCGAGTTTTGGAGGCGCGCCACGCCTTGGTCGTGGCTCAGGCCCGAAGCCCGGCTGTCGGAATCGAAAGCCGAGACGGACGCCTGCAATTCGTCGATCGCGCCGCCGAGGCGCTGACGATATTGCTGGGCGAATTCCGGCGCCTGCGAAAAGCTTAAGCCCGCGGCGAGCGCCGCCGCCAGGCTGGTTCTGCGCCAGAGTATTGACATGAGGCCTCGATCGTAACGTCCGACCTGCGCGAAGCCGGATCAGGCGCTGAAGTCGTTCCGCCCTCCGGGCGGGACTGGAAGGGTCGACCAGGCCGAGCGCGTCCTCGACCACCCGCGCATCGGCGCCCCGACGCGCGGCATGAGTTGCGAGATGGCGGCGGAAGGCGCGCGCCCCCGGCCTTCCCGCGAAAAGCCCGAGCATGTGGCGGGTGAGTTCGGCAAGGCGCGCGCCCTCGCCGAGCTTGCGCTCGATATAGGGCAAAAAGGCCTCGACCGCCGCGCGGCTGCTCCCGAAGGGCGACGGAACGCCGAACAGCAGCGGATCGACCTGCTGGAGCATCGACAGATCGTGATAGGCGGCGCGGCCAACCATCACGCCATCGACATGTTCAAGCTGGGACGCGGCCGCCTCGATTGTGGTGACGCCGCCGTTGATCGCGATCGGGAACTCCGGCATGGCCTGTTTCAGCTCGCAGACCAGGGGGTAATCCAGGGGCGGAATCTCGCGGTTTTCCTTGGGCGACAGGCCCTTGAGCCAGGCTTTCCGGGCATGGACGATCAGGGCGTCGGCGCCGGCCGCGACCACGGCGCGGGCCATGGCGAACAAAGCCGCGCGCGGCTCCTGGTCATCGACGCCAATGCGGCATTTGACCGTGACCGGCAGACCGGACGCCTCCTTCATCGCCGCGACACAGCGCGCGACAAGCTCCGGATCGTACATCAGGCAGGCCCCGAAGGCCCCGTTCTGCACGCGGTCCGACGGGCAGCCGACATTGAGATCGATCTCGTCATAAGCGAATTCGGCGCAAATTTTCGCCGCCCGCGCCAGTTCATCGGGGTCGGAGCCGCCGAACTGCAGGGCGAGCGGATGTTCGCTCGGGTCATGGCCGAGCAGTCGCTCGCGGTCGCCATGCACGATGGCGGCGGAGGTGACCATTTCCGTGTAAAGCCGCGTTTTGCGCGAATGAAGCCGCGCCAGAACCCGATAATGCCGATCGGTCCATTCCATCATCGGGGCGACCGAAAAGCGCCAGGGGCTGAAAGCCCCCGAATGTCCCCGAATTTCAGCGCCTTTTGTCATCCCTGCCTTTTGCCGCCCCTGTTGTCCTGCGCATCGCGCCCGGCCCATGGTTACAACAGCTTTTCGACATTGCGAAATTTCCCGCCTGGCGCGGCGCATTGGCGCCGCTCGGTCGCAAAAGCTTCATGGCGCGCAATTACAGCCTTTTCCTGTCGAGGCGCGCCGGCCAGTCCGGAGCGGCAAATTCCGCACCGCCATGTCGGATGGCGCCACGGGCGGCGTTCCGGCTGCGCCGCGTCCCTGCCCTCTCACCGGGAAAAGAATTTCGCGCATGAAAATCGCCATGATCGGCTCGGGCTATGTCGGTTTGGTCTCGGGCGTCTGTTTCGCCGATTTCGGCCATCAGGTCGTCTGCGTGGACAAGGACGCAGGCCGCATCGACGCCCTTTCGCGTGGCGAAATCCCGATCTTCGAGCCCGGTCTGGACGCACTGCTAGCGGCCAATGTGCGCAGCCGGCGCCTGTCCTTCACCACCGACGTCGACTCTGCAGTCGCCGAGGCGGACGTCGTTTTTATCGCGGTCGGCACGCCTTCGCGGCGCGGCGACGGCTTTGCCGATCTCTCCTATATCTATGCCGCCGCGCGCGACATCGCCAAGGCGATCAAGGGCTTCACCGTCGTCGTCACCAAATCGACCGTGCCGGTGGGAACCGGCGACGAGGTCGAGCGAATTATCTCGGAGACGCGCCCGGACGCCGAATTCGCCGTCTGCTCGAATCCGGAATTCCTGCGCGAAGGCGCGGCGATCGACGATTTCAAGCGGCCCGACCGCATCGTCGTCGGAACCAGCGACCCCCGCGCCCGCGAAATGATGAGCGAGGTCTATCGTCCGCTCAACCTCAACCAGCCGCCGCTCTATTTCGTCGACCGCCGCACCGCGGAGCTGATCAAATACGTCGCCAACTCGTTCCTGGCGACCAAGGTCACCTTCATCAACGAAATCGCGGACCTGTGCGAAAAGGTCGGCGCCAATGTGCAGGATGTCGCGCGCGGCATCGGCATGGACAAGCGCATCGGCTCCAAATTTCTCCATGCGGGTCCTGGCTTCGGCGGCTCCTGCTTCCCCAAGGACACTTTGGCCCTGGTCAAGACCGCGCACGATCACGACGCGCCCCTGCACATCGTCGAAGCCGTGGTGGCGGCGAACGATCGGCGCAAGCGCGCCATGGCGAAACGGATCGTCGCCGCGTGCGGCGGTTCGGTGCGCGGCAAGACCATCGCGCTGCTCGGCCTCGCCTTCAAGCTCAATACCGACGACATGCGCGACGCGCCCTCGATCTCCATCGTGACGGCGCTCGAGGACGCCGGCGCGAATGTGCGCGCCTATGACCCGAAAGCCATGGATCAGGCGCGGGGGATCATGCCCGACGTGACGTTGTGCGACGACCCTTACGACTGCGTCACGGGAGCCGAAGCGCTCGCCATCGTCACCGAATGGGACGAATTCCGCGCGCTCGACCTCGCGCGGATCAAATCGCTGATGGCCGCCCCCAATCTCATCGACCTGCGCAATATTTACCGCCCCGCGGACGCGCGAAAGCTCGGCTTTTCCTATTCCAGCATCGGACGGCCGTGATCGCCCGACGGGCGTGCGGCGCGGAACAGGCCTCTGATCCGCGAGGCTCCGACTTTTCGCGCCCGTCGATTGCCCTCGCTGTCGGAGTTCCAGCGGCCCCACGCCGATCCATCGCCGATTTTGCCGGCGGCAGGGGGCGGCGAAGAGCCTGCGCTCCCGTGCAGAGCACTTGATCAAGGTTCAGGAGGACAATTTGCTCAGGTGCTATAATTTTTATTTCAGCCCATCGAGCGGGAGGGTGGAGTCATGAAGAAACCGTCAATCCAACTCGGCGTGCCGGCGATCGACCGGGAACATCTGGCGATCGACGCGCTGCTCGAACGCGCGACGGCGTCGACCGACACCGAACTGCCTCTTCTCCTCGGTCGAATCGCGGAAACCGTGGCGGACCATTTCGAGCACGAAGAGCGTCTGATGGAAAACGAACACGTGCCCGTGCTTGAGTGCCACCGGGCGCAGCATGCGATGATCCTCAACGAAATCAAGAGAATGCAGCAAGCGGCGCCATTGGCGAAGCCATCCGACCTCCGGCTCTTGATGACAATGATCCTGCCGCAATTGATCGATTCGCATGTGGCCAGCATCGATCGCCTGTCGGTGGAATTCATGCTCGGACATTTGACGGAAGACGATTTCAATGCGTTCCGGGCGCCGGTCGCTTCTTCCTGATCGCGCCGGCGGCGGGATTTTGACCAGGATCAATTTCAAGCGCGGAACGACGCGCAATAGTCCGCGCGCCAACCCAAAAACCGATGGCGCCTGCCGAACATGTGTGACCAGCCTTCGCAAGGAAGATTCTTCGACCCCGAGCTTTGTCCTTTGCTGAAGGGGCTGTCTGCCGACGAGCGCCGCAGGCGCATGGCGGAGGATCCGGTCATCCGCCAATGCGTGGGCGCGATCGAGGGCGCGCGGGCGGCGTCGCGTGAAACGGCAAAAATCCTCGCCGCCTATGAGCGCCAGCGCGCCAAATGCGCAGCGGGCGCACTCGACGCCGGTTTTCAGTCCGCCGGATAAAGGGCTCCCTTCGCAACGCGTTCTGGTCGACGGGCGTTCTTCGAGGAGCGCGAACAGTCGCGCGCGCCGCTGATCTGGATCCAGGCAGGGGGCGGCGTGATCCCGAGGAAAGCCGCCTGGGATATTTGCCTTGACAATGGTCAAGGACAGGCCTGTGCACTCTGTTGGAGAAGTCATCGGGGCCCCAAGCCGAGGCAGCCGCATCGCCGGCCGCGCCTGGCGTGAGGCCGTCACAAGCGGGTTTGGCGTGCGGCGTGATCATTGGGCAAGATTGCCGGTTCACGCAAAGGACGAGGTTCGAACATGCGGGCGATCACGGCATCCTTTCTGATTTCGGTTGTTCTCGGCGCCCTGCCGGCCCTGGGCGCGGGCGCTTGCCAACCCAAGCCGTCCGCCGCTTGCGCGGGAGCGGATTTAAGGGGTTTTGACGGCGTCGGGCG
The DNA here is from genome assembly GCA_963703385.1 of uncultured Pseudomonadota bacterium. Lineage (GTDB taxonomy): Bacteria > Pseudomonadota > Alphaproteobacteria > Rhizobiales > Beijerinckiaceae > Rhodoblastus. The sequence goes on along the minus strand of OY969816.1, from coordinate 95,236 downwards.
GGATTTTTCCGGCGCGGATTTTCACGACGCGAATCTCTCCGCCTCGGAGTTTCAGGGCGCGAAACTTTCATCCGTCAATTTCCTGCGGACCAATCTTTACGCCGCCAATCTGAAACAAGCCGATCTTGCGGGCGCGACGCTGAATGCCGCGACCCTTCGTCAGGCCCATCTGGAAGGGGCCAACTTGCGCGGCGCCGACCTGCGCGCGGCCGATTTCAGTTTCTCCTCGCTCGAAGGCGCCGACCTGTCGGGCGCGGACCTGCGCGGCGCGCGGCTCCAGATGGTCGATCTTCGCAAGGTTCGTCTCGACGGCGCCCGGATCGAGGGAGCGCTGTGGCCGACGGGCGGCCTCTGCAAGGCCGGTTCGTCGGGAAGCCATTGCATCGAAGGCGAACCATTTTCGAATGAGCCGTCCAACGGAAAATGAGCATTTCCCAAGCCGTGCGCCGGCGCGTCGGAAATCGGCGGCTCTCACTTCATTGATCGGCCTCGCCAACGCCCGGCGATCTCAGTGGACAGCGTCGATCCGGTACGTCTGGTGGCAGCCGACGCAAAGATCCAGTTGGTCGCCGAGACGCGCGTTCAGTTTCTTCGCGCTCTCGCCACGATCCGCCGCCTCGGCGATCTCGTCAAAGCCGCGATGCATCGCCATGCCGGCCTGTTTGAAGTCCATCGGCAGGCGCGCCATCAAGGCGACCGGAACGCCTTTGACCGTTCCCAGCCCGCCCGAGCGCGCCGCCGTCGCGATTTTGGCGCGGTCGCCCTCGGCGAGCGCGGCCGTGATGTTCTGCGTCACGTCCAGCAGATTGCGCATCTCCGCGAGGACAAAGTCCCGATCGGCGGGGGCGAGCAGCACGATGGTGCGACCATCGGCCGCAGGCGCCGTCCGTCCGTGCACAAACATGAAGCCCGCGCCGGCGACAGTCACAATCCACAGGACGAGCGCGGCCGCAGCAAGTCGATAACCCATCGCAAGAATCTCTTTGTAAGACCGTGTGGCCCTGGGCGCGTCCGCCACGACAGGTTCCCGCCCTCGCGAGGGGCGTAGGCGGCGCCGAAACCCATGTCAACGGGCTCCGCGGCGTCTGTTTGCTTCAGCGCAACAATGTTGCTTTATATTGATTTTGAAGCCTTTCCAATAATTCGCATCGCCGGATTTAACCTAAATCAAGGCGCCTCAACACCAAGCGTCTATTTTCGCCGCGTTGACGCAGCTTCGCGGGTCGAGGCGAGCGGCGCGGGCGTTCCGCCGCATGAGCGGGTGCTTTTGCCGAAGGGGGCAAAAATGAAATCCATACTGATGAAAACCACGATGCTCGCAGGCGTGCTGGGAATGACGGCCGCTTTCGTCGGCTCCGCCTTCGGGGATGAATCGCTTCAGGATGTGATGAAGCGCCGCAACCTGACGGACGAGAATCTGCTCGCCGCCGCCAAGACGTATTTGCCGAGCGGCGGGCGAGACGAATATGTCGCCTTTGCATCGGGCGGCCAGCAGGGCGGCATTATCGTCTTCGGCATTCCGTCGATGAAGATCATCAAATATGTCGCGGTGTTTCAGCCCGACTCCTGGCAGGGCTATGGCTATGACGACGAATCGAAGGCGGTCCTCGCCGGGTCCAAGACGCCCGAGGGCGGGCCGCTCACCTGGGGCGACACGCATCACCCGAGTTTGTCGAAGACCAATGGCGATTACGACGGCCAATATCTGTTCATCAACGACAAATCGTCCGCCCGCATCGCCGTCCTCGGCCTCAAGGATTTCGAGACGCATCAGATCGTCGTTAATCCGCTGATGAATACCGACCACGGCGGAGCCTTTGTCACCAACAACAGCGAATATGTCGTCGAGGCGACGCAATATCCCGCGCCGCTCGGCCGCGGCTACGCGCCGCTCAGCGAGTTCAACGACAAATTCCGCGGCCTCATCACCTATTGGAAATTCAACCGGGAAAAGGGCCTGATCGACCCCGAGAATTCCTTCTCCATCGAGCTTCCGCCCTATACCCAGGACCTGAGCTCGACCGGCAAGGGTCCGTCGAACGACTGGTCGTTCACCAATTCGCTGTGCACCGAACGCTATATCGGCGGCATCGAGTCCGGCCGTCCGCCGTTCGAGGCGGGCTGCTCAGCCCATGACACCGACTTCATGCACATGATCAACTGGAAGAAGGCGGAAGCGGTCTTCAAAGCTGGCAAATACACAAAAATCAAAGGGATGCCCGTCATTTCCCTCAAGACCGCGATCGACGAGGGACTGGTCTATCTCGTGCCCGAACCGAAGAGCCCACATGGCGTCGATGTCTCTCCCGACGGCAAATATGTCGTCGTTGACGGCAAGCTCGACACGCACGGCTCGGTGTTTGACTTCGACAAGATGCAGAAGTTGATCGAGGCCAAGGATTTCGCCGGCAAGGATCCCTATGGGATCCCGATCCTCGATATGCAAAAGTCGCTGCATGCCCAGGTGGCGCTGGGCCTCGGTCCGCTCCACAGCCAGTTCAGCAGCGTGCCGTGCCAAGTCTATACTTCGCTCTATGTCGACAGCGAGGTGGTGAAGTGGGACTATTGCCAGGGCAAGGTGCTCGACAAGATCCCCGTCTATTACAACATCGGCCATCTGATGGTTCCGGGAGGCGACACAGAGCACCCGTCCGGCCGTTATCTTGTCGCGCTCAACAAGCTCGCCATCGACCGCTTCGACCCCGTCGGCCCCCTCCATCCGCAAAACGAGGAGCTGATCGACATCAGCGGCCCGAAGATGAAGCTGCTCTATGACATGCCGCTGCCGCTCGGCGAGCCGCATTACGCCGTGGCGATCGACATCAAGAAGCTGAAACCGTTGATCCGCTATAAATATGGCACCAACAGCCGCACCGAGGAGAAATCGGCCTTCGAAGTTCGACCGGGATCGGAGCATGTCGATCGTTCGCCGGGCAAGGTCGAGGTCTTCGGCACGGTCATCCGTTCGCATTACAATCCGGAGATCGTTCAGGCGCAGGAAGGCGATTCGGTGATCTTCCACTGGACCAACGCCGAGCGCGCGGAAGACGAGACCCACGGCTTCGCGGTCGCCCAGCATGACATCAACCTGTCGCTGGAGCCGGGCAAGACCGCCTCGGCGACGATCACGAACGTCAAACCGGGCGTCTATTCCTATTACTGCACCGAATTCTGCTCGGCGCTGCATCTGGAGATGGAAGGCTATCTGATGGTCGGGCCCAAGGGCGCCGCGACGGTATTGCCTGCCACTTATAGCACCGGCCAGACCTATACCGAGGCCGATTTCGACAAGCAGTACAAGCAGGACCTCGACACCCAAAAGGTGATCGACGGCGTCGTCGCCTATATCACCTCCGTCAATTACAAGGATTTCCCGACGGTGGTGGGGCTGGTGACGGATGCGACCGATCAGCTCAATTTCGCCAAGGACGCGCGCGCCAAGGCCGACGACTTCTCCAAGAAGAAGGACTGGCAGAACGCCATGCTGTGGGCGAACCAATGGTGGCAATATCAGGTGAAAGCCGCCGACATCGGCCTGCGCGCCAAGACCTATCTCGAACAGAATGGCGCGAAAAAGGTTCAGTAAGCCTTGCGGAAAACTCTGGGGGGCGGATCTTCCGCCCCCTTTTTTTCAGATCAAACAACGGCGCGATCAGCCATGAATTTTCGGACAAAATCGAAGCTCGCCGCTTTGTCGCTCGCCACGATCCTGGCGGCGCTGAACGTTCCCGCCCATGCGGAAGACGCGGCGACGGGCAAGCAGCTCTTCATGACCCGCACCTGCTTCGCGTGTCACGGCAAGGACGGCGCCAAGGCGATCTTGATGTACCCCAATCTCGCCGGACAAAGCCAGGCCTATCTCTATGAACAGATGAAGGACATAGCGGCAGGCAAGCGCGTCTCCGGCCCCGATGCGCGCGGCTACCCGCGCACGCAGGCGATGAAGGACGTGATGAGCATCGTCAGCGACCAGGAATTGAAGACCATCGCCGCCTGGCTCTCGACTCTGCCGCCGCCGCCGATCAAACCGGGCGACGCCGCCAAGGCCGCACAGGGGGCGGAGCTCTATGGCAAGTCAGGTTGCGTCGGATGCCATGGTCCCGCGGGAATCAAGCCCATCGCCGGCTATCCGGTGATCGGCGGACAGAAAGCGAATTATCTCGCCCTGCAGATCAAGGAAATCCGCGACGGGGTGCGCGCCAACGGCCGCTCCAGGGTGATGCGGACGATGGTCGCGCGCCTGAGCGGCGCCGACATCGACGCGCTCGCGGAATATCTGTCGCAGGTCAATCGCGCGGCGGGAAAGTAATGCAGTTTGCGCGCCGGCAAAATCCCGAGCGGACCTGGGCGCAATAAATAATCTGTCATGATAACAGGCGCTTGATCGACGGCTGCGCGGCGTGTATCGCTAGGCGGATTCACGCCGTGGTCGAGGCGGGCCGATTCCAATGGAGAAGGACATGAAGACGAAGATCGCTTTTGCGCTGGTTTCGGTTCTTGCGTTGTCAACCGCTGTTCGAGCGGCTGAACCTGCGCCGAAAGCCGACGCCTCCAAGGTGACGGTGGACACCGAGGGCAAGAAACATGAATGGATGGTCAAGGGCGGCGAGCGCGAAAAGGCGCTGGAGCTGAAGCCCGACCTCAAGCATGGCAGGGAAGTGTTCGAGGTTTGCTCGGCCTGCCACATGCCGGAAGGCTGGGGCCGCGTGGACGGCACCTTCCCCGAACTCGCGGGGCAGCATCGCACCGTGCTGATCAAGCAATTGACCGACATCCGCGAAGGCAACCGCGACAATCCGACCATGTATCCCTTCGCGCTGACCTCCGAGATCGGCGGCGACCAATCGGTTTCGGACGTGACCGCCTATATCGCCGCCCTGCCGATGGATCCGGACAATGGCAAAGGCCCGGCCACGGCGGACCTCGCCCATGGCGCCAAGCTCTATGCCGACAATTGCGTGCGCTGCCACGGCGACAACGGCGAGGGCAACGAAGAGAAATACTACCCGCGCATCCAGGGCCAGCATTACGAATATCTTTTGCGCGAGTTCCAGTGGGTCCAGCAAGGCAAGCGGCGCAACGCCAATCCCGATATGATCGCGCAAATCAAGAATTTCTCCGACAAGGACATGGTGGACGTGCTGAGCTATGTCTCACAGCTGTCGCCGCCGAAGGACAAGCTCGGCCCGAAGGGCTGGAAAAACCCTGATTTCCAATGAGATGTCGGGCAAAGGCCGCGGATCGCCTGTGATGACGTGAAACATCCGGCGGGCGGGGCGCTTTCGTCGCATGTCATTATTGGCGTGCGATCGACGCGCCCCGGTTTCTTATTTCGGCCCTTAAAAAGCCGGTCATCATACCGCTGTTTGCTCAATCGCATAGTCGTTGCCGGCTAAATGCGCCAGATTGGCGACAGGCTCAGGAACGAGGCTGGACGTAGTTCCGCCTCAATCCCTAATTCATGCGGAGCGCTCAATGACTACCTCCCGAAAACCAGGCGCGGCGCCGTTCCGCCTGCTGACTCTCGCCGCGATGGCTCTGCTCGCGGTCGCTTATTTCTCGCCGATCTGGTGGGTCGCCCTCACGGCGCCGCAATACCCGCCAGACGCCTTTCCCGACGGCATCCGCATCGAGTTTCACTTCAACGGCGTCATGAACGGCTGCCATACGCGCCCCAGGTCGGAGGTCGAAGTGGAGAACAGCGAGGAGCTGGATTGCGTGACTGAGATGAACACGATCAACCATTATATCGGGATGAAGCCGATAGCGTCCGGCGCCCACTACGAGATCATGCTCGCGCCCTACCTGTTCGCCGCTATGGGGCTGATGCTGATCGCCTTCATGTTCTATGGCGGGCCCTATTGGTGGCTGCTGGCGCTGCCCGCGATTATTGTGCCCGTGGGCTTTGTCATTGATTATTCGGGTTGGTTGTGGTATTTTGGCCATACTCTCAGCTCATGGGGCGCATTTACCGTGAAGCCTTTCATGCCGACGGTGTTCGGCGAAGGGATGGTGGCGCAATTCTCCACCTATTCCTATCCGACCTATGGTTTCGGCCTGCTGCTCGCCGCCTCGCTCGCCCTTATCCTCGCCGTCCTGCTGCGGCGCAAGCAATTGCAAGGCGGGCAGGACGGAAAATGAAACCGCTCGCTTTGGCGGTCTTCGCCTTGGTCGCCGCCGCCGGTGCGGCGCGGGGCGAAGAGGCGCCGCCGCTTCAGCAGCTGGTGGACGCCACGCCTTCAGGCGGCGTGCTGCACCCGCCGCCAGGACGCTATTCCGGACCCGTCGTGATCAATAAGCCTTTGACGATCGACGGCGCCGGCGCCGTCGTCCTGACCGGCAATGACGTGGGAACGGTGCTGACCTTGACCGGCTCCCAGATCACGATCGCCGGATTGAAGATCGAGCACAGCGGCCAGCGCCATGAAAATGGCGACGCTTGTCTGCTGATGCAGAACGCCAGCTTCAGCATCGTCAAGGACAATGTCCTGCAGGATTGCTTGATCGGCCTGGATGTGCAGCGCTCGAACAACAATATCCTGCGCGACAACCGCATCATTGGCGGGGAGGGCACGGAAGACTTGCGCGGCGACGGCATTCGCGTCTGGTGGTCGAACGACAACCGCATCGAAGGCAATCACGTCATCGCCCACCGCGACGTGATCTTCGAATATTCGACCCGCAATCTGCTCAAGGGCAACCGGATCGAAAACGGCCGCTACGGCACACACTTCATGTACGCCGGCGGCAATGTCGCCGAGGGCAACACCTATATCGAGGACAGCGTCGGCATATTCTCGATGTTCTCCAGCGACCTGAGGCTTGTCGGCAATCGCATCGCCCGCAGCAATGGCGCCGTCGGCAAGGGCATCGGCCTCAAGGAGGCGGATAACGTAACCCTCGAGAACAATCTCATCATCGATTGCGCCATCGGCCTTTACAACGACGATTCGCCCTCCGATCCCGACCGGCCAAATATTCTTCGCGGCAATCGTTTCGCCTTCAACGGCATCGGCGTGCAGTTTCATCTCAACCAGAAGGGCAATGTCTTCACCGGCAACGATTTCATCGGCAATTTCACCGATGTCTCGGCGCAGGGCGGCGGCGCGATGGCCAGCCAATGGGACGGCAATTACTGGGACGACTACCAGGGCTTCGACCGCAAGCACACCGGCGTCGGCGAGACGCCTTTCGAAATCTACTCCTATGCCGACAGGCTCTGGGCGGATACGCCGATGGCCAGCTTCTACCGAGGCTCGCCCGCGCTCGAAAGCATCGACTTTCTTTCGCGGCTCGCGCCCCTCTCCAAGCCAGTTCTCGTCCTGCGCGACAATAAGCCGGCGACGCGTCCTTTCAGCCAGGCAAGCGCGGCGGCGGGAGGCTAGAAATGTCGTTTTTCGACCGATTGTTCGAGCGCGACGGGAAAAAGCTCAAGAGCGAGGATCGCCGCCGATTGCTGCGCTCGACCGTCGCGGCGGGCGTTTTTACCGGGCTGTCGATGCTGGGCTTCATTCCCATCGTCAGGCGCTGGCGCGAACGCCTGCGGCCGCCGGGCGCGATCGTCGAACATGAATTCCTCGCCGCCTGCATCAAATGCGGACAATGCGTCCAGGTCTGCCCGGTCCATGCCATCCATCTCGCCGACATCGACGAGGGTTATGGCATCGGCACGCCTTTCCTCGACGCGCGCAAACAGGGCTGCGACTTCGCCTGCGACGCCCCGCAATGCGTGCTTGCTTGTCCGACCGGCGCGCTGTCACACGACACTAAGACCAAGGAACAGGTGCGGATGGGCGTCGCGCGGCTTGCGGGGCCGGATCGTTGTCTGGCGCGCCAGGGCCGCGGCTTCAAGGGCGTGGCGCGCGGCGAACATTCGAACATCCTGCACCGCTACATGTCGGTCAACCGCTGGAAGCCGATCGAACTGGCCGAGCACCCCTACGATCTCGAACTCTGCGATCTCTGCGTGCGCGAGTGCCCGATCATTGGCGCGATCACCATGGAAAAGCTGACCGACGAGCCCGGCGACAGGCGCAGAACTCCCGTCGTTCATCAAGCCTGCGTCGGCTGCGGGTTCTGCGAGACGATGTGTCCGGCGGAGCCTGCCGCCATCGTGGTCGACGCGCGCGCCGTGTGGCCGGCGCAACAGGGAGCGTAAGATGCGCAGGCTGCTGGACAATCTCGCGGTGATGCTCGGACGCGCGCCGCGCAAGCCCAATGTCCTGACGCCCGCGGCGCAGGCCGAATTCGCCCGGCAGAACAGCAAGGAGGGCAAGGCCGACCGCAAGCGCCGCATCGCCGAGGAGCGTCAGGAGAATTATCACAGCCATTTCTGGCGCAACTGGCGCTGGATTTCGATCGTCGTCATCAATCTGCTGTTCGTGCTGTCCTATCGCGCCGACATCCAGCTCGTCGAAGGCGCCCTGACCGCCTCGCGCTTCGTCGGCTTCCACATGGCCGACGTCAATTCCGCGCTTCAGGTCATGCTGGCCTACAAACATGTCGTGATCAATCTGGTGATCGGCACATCGACCGTGGTGTTCATCTGGTGGCTGGTGGGCGGGCGGAGCTTCTGCGCCTGGGCCTGCCCCTATCACCTGCTGGCGGAATGGGCGGAAATGCTGCACCTGTGGCTCGCCGGGCGCGGGCTGGTGAAGGACCATCAGTTCCATCGCGGCCTGCGCACCGTGCTCTATGTGGTTTTCGCGGCGCTCGCCGTGGTCACCGGCTATACGGTCTTCGAGGTGATTTCGCCGGTCGGCATCCTGTCGCGCGCCTTCACCTATGGCGCGTCGCTCGCCCTGATCTGGGTCGGCGTTCTGCTGCTGATCGAGGTTTTTTATTCGCGCCGGTTCTGGTGCCGTTATATCTGCCCGATCGGCATGACCTATGGCTTCGTCGGCGCGACCGCGCCGGTGACGGTGACCTACGATCTCGCCAACTGCCTGCACGAGGGCAGATGCCGCGATGTCTGCATGGTGCCGCATGTGCTGGAAATGACGAAAATCGGCTTTGCTGACGACGTGCGGATCAACATCGGCGCCGATTGCACCCGCTGCGGCATGTGCGTGGAGGTCTGTCCGAGCAAGGCGCTGACTTTCGACATCAAGGGCCTGAACAAGCTTTTGTGAACGCTTGAAAGGCGAATTTGTTTGCGCCAAAGCATCGATCCAACGACAGAAATTTTCTAGCCTGCGAAAAACGATCGAGAGGGCGCGGCGTGATCGAGATCGACGGACTGTCCAAGGCCTTTCGCAAGTCCAAGGTCATCGACCAGCTTTCGCTGAAGGTTGGCGCGGGCGAACGCGTCGCGCTCATCGGCGCCAATGGCGCGGGCAAGACCACTCTGATCCGCTGCCTGCTCGGCGAATATGTCGCCGAGGGCGAGGTTCGCGTCTTCGGACTCGATCCGCGCGTCTATCGCTCGGATGTGCTCCGCCGGATCGGTTTCGTTCCGCAATTGCCGCCGCCGCTGAAAATGACCGTCTCCGACCTCGTCGGTTTCGCCTGCGGCGTCAGCGCGGCGGAGTCCGGGCGCGTGGGGGCGGTGGCGCGGGAGCTCGGGCTCGATCTCTGCGAAATATCGGGAAGGCCCTTCGTGAAGCTGTCGGGGGGACAGAAGCAGAAGCTGCTGATCGCGATTGCGCTCGGGCGGGACACCAGCCTGCTCATCCTCGACGAGCCGGCGGCCAATCTCGATCCCGTGGCGCGCCAGAAGTTCTTCAGGCTCCTCGCCGAGCGGCCCAACGACACCATGATCATGTCGAGCCACAGGGTGGACGAAGTCGCCGCATTGGTCACGCGGGTCATCGAAATGGACCGCGGCGTGATTTCCTTAGACCAGCGTCTCGCCGAGGACCGCCTGAACAGCGCGACGATGCGGGTCCGCGTGGAAATGTCGGTTTCGGAGCCTGCCTTCGCTTCGGCGCTCGCGCAATGGGGCTTTTGCGGCGACGGCGGCGGACGCGTCTGGTCCGGCGAGGTGGCGGGCCCGGACCGTCTGCGTTTTCTCTGCCTCCTGTCCCATTATTCCGGCTCGATCTTTTCCACCTCTTTGGATGAGGCCGTGCCCGTGGAGACCCCGCATGCGACCGCGACTGTCAATGTTTAGCCGCCTCGCTCCGGCGGTTTTTCTCATGCTTGCGCTGACGGCGTGCCAAAAGGACAAGGGGCCGGTCGAGATCATATATGGCCGGGATACATGCGAAATGTGCGGGATGATCATCTCGGAGCCCCGCTTTGCGGCGGAAGTTCGAGTTGTTTCCGACAACAAGACCCACAAGTTCGACGACATCGGCTGCGCCGTGAACTGGCTGGAGCTTCAAGGCGTGGGGCTCCTGGGCGCGAAGGAAATCTGGGTGATGGACAACGATAACGGCAAGACATGGCTGGACGCCCGCCGCGCCTTCTATCGCAAAGGTCGGAGCCCGATGAACTATAATTTCGCGGCCGTCGCCGCGCCGCGACAAGGCGCCGTGGATTTCATGACGATGCGGAAACAGGCGTTGAAACAGGGCGATTGCGAGCGAAAAGGGGAAGCGAAATGAAGAATCTCCTGCTGACCGCGCGGCTTGACGTGGCTGAATTGCTGCGGGCGCGCTGGTTCCTGCTCTACACGGTCGTTTTTGGCGGGCTCGTCGCGCTGCTGATGATCTTCGGCCTCACCGAAAGCCAGGTCATGGGTTTCACCGGCCTGACGCGGCTGCTCATGACTTATATCCAGCTGAGCATGGCGATCCTGCCGATCTTCATCCTGATCTCGACCGTGCGCTCGGTCGCCAGCGACCGCGAGGCGGGCGTTTTCGAATATATGCTGTCGCTGCCGGTCTCCGTCGGCGCATGGTATTGGGGACGCTTCGCCGGCCGTTTCGTCACGATCTTCGCGCCGGTCTTTCTCGCCATGGCCGGCGCGGTCGTCTGGGGCGCCCTCGGCGGGCTTCCAATCCCCTGGAAGCATTTTTTCATCTATTCGGCGCTGCTGCTCTCGCTGTCGATCTGTTTCCTCGGACTGGGGTTCCTGATTTCGACGCTGGCGCGCTCCGCCGATGTGGCACAAAGCGCGGCCTTCATGCTCTGGCTCGTGCTCGTGCTCTTTCTCGACCTGCTTCTGCTCGGCCTCATGCTCCAGGAGCGGATGGCGCCGGAAGCCATCATCGGGATCAGCCTGATCAATCCATTGCAGGTCTTTCGCACCGCGGCGATGGCGCTGTTCGATCCCCAACTGGTTCTCCTGGGGCCTGCCGCCTTCACCATTCTCGACCGGGTCGGCCCCGACGCCTATATCGCCTGGGCCTGCCTTTATCCCGCGCTGATCGGCCTGCTCGCCGCCGCGGCCGGGTTCTGGCGGTTCAAGTCGAGCGATCTCATTTGAGACCGGAGCCGCTTCGGGGGCGCGGCGCATCGGGAGGGGAGTCATGAAAGCGAAAGCCGTGGCCGCGATCGTCGCGCAAGGCCTGGCGCCCGCCTCGCGTCTTGACGTCTGGCTTCTGGCGATGCGTCCGCGCACCCTGCCGATGGCCTTGTCGCCGGTTTTTGTCGGCGCCTGTTTCGCTGAAGGATTTGCCGGCGGCATCAACGCGCCGGCGGTCGTCGTCGCGGCGCTTTCAGCGATCTTCATTCAGATTGCGACCAATCTTTACAATGACGCGGGAGATTTCGAGCGCGGCGGCGACGGGCCGGATCGCCTCGGGCCAAAGCGCGCCGCCGCCAGCGGCTTGCTCGCGCCGATTGAGATCAAACGCGCGGCTTTGGGCTTTTTTGCGCTCGCCGCTTGCGGGGGACTCTATCTCGTCGCGGTCGGCGGCTGGCCGATCCTGCTGCTTGGCGTTCTGTCGCTTCTGTCCGGCTGGGCCTATGCCGGCGGTCCGGCGCCGATCTCCTATTCGCCCTTCGGGGAAGTTTTTGTGATCGCCTTTTTCGGCCTTGGCGCGGTCGGCGGAACTTTCTGGCTCTGCGCCGGCGCGCTTACGCCTGAGCCTCTGTTGGCGGGGCTCGCGCTCGGCCTGTTCGCAGCGGGCGTCCTCATGATCAATAATTATCGCGACGCCGCCGCCGATTCCTTGGTCGGACGGCGAACGCTCGCGATCGTCGCGGGGCCGCGCGCCGCGCGCGCGCTCTTCGCCCTGACAATGGCCGCGCCTTTCGCCCTGCTCCTTCTGATGGTCGCCGCCGCGCCCGGCCGCGCGCTGTGGCTGGCCTTTGGCGCCGCGCCTTTCGCCTGGGCGCAGACGAAAGCGCTGGTCGCCGAGGCGCCGGGGCCCGGCCTCAACCGCGTGCTCGCGGGCGCCGCCTTGACCCAGGCGCTCTATGCTTTCCTTCTGGGCGTCGGCGCCCTGACATGACGCGCGCCCTTCTCGCCGGACTGTTGGTTCTGGCGCTTGGCGCCGCGTTCTGGCTTTTCAATCCGCCTGCGTCGTCCCAAAAGCAATCCCAAAAGTCATCGCAAGAATTGTCCCAAGCGCGCGACGCGCCGTCGCCAATCGAGTTCCGGGACGCGCAAGGCCGCGCGACCACGATCGGGGCCTTCGCGGGAAAAGTCGTGCTGCTCGACTTCTGGGCGAGCTGGTGCCTGCCTTGCCAAAGGGAAATGCCCATCTTCGACCGTTTGCAGGACAAGCTGGAAAGTCGCGGCTTCGCGGTCGTTCCGGTGTCGATCGACGCCCGGGGGCTGGCAGCGGTCTCAGGCTTTTACGCCGACCAGAACATCCGCCATCTCGCGAAATATGCCGATCCGTCGCGCGATGCGGCGAAACGGTTGGGCTTCGTGGGCATTCCGAGCGCGCTGATCCTTGATCGCCATGGCCGGATCGCGGCGCGCGTCGAGGGGCCGATCAACTGGGAGAGCAGCCGCATCACGGCCTTGTTCGATCGGCTGCTGGGCGAAAAATAGTTCAGCTTTTCACGCCGCTGTGGATACAGGCGATCCCGAAGGAGAGGTTGCGCCAGCGCACCGAGGCGAAGCCGGCGTCAACGAAGAAATCGGCAAGTTCGCGCTGATCGGGAAAGCGCCGGATCGATTCGACGAGATATTCATAGGCTTCCGGCTGGCGCGCGATCAGGGCGCCGAGACGCGGAATGACCTGAAAGGAAAACAGGTCATAGGCGGGCGCGAGCCAGGCCTGCGGGCGCGAGAATTCGAGACACAGGAAACGGCCGCCGGGCTTGAGGACGCGATGAATTTCGCGCAGGGCGTCGCACAGGCCGGTGACGTTGCGAATGCCGAAGGATATGGTCAGGCAATCGATGGTTGCGTCGGCGAACGGCAGGGCCTCGGCCTCGCCCGCGATCCATTCCACCCGCGGCAGGCCGCGCCGCCTGCCCGACTCCATCATTTCGGGGCTGGGGTCGCAGACAATGGTCCGTCGATCCGGGCCGGCCAGTCGCGCCGCGACGTCGCCGGTGCCGCCCGCCAGATCGACCAGAATCTCGCCCGGCTTCGGCGCCGCCTCGCCGATCAGCGCGCGCTTCCACAACCGGTGAACGCCGAAAGACATCAGGTCGTTCATCAGGTCGTAGCGTCCGGCGACATTGGCGAAGACCCGCCGGATGCGCGCGCGGCGCTCTTCGGGCGCGACGTTGTCATAGCCGAAGGTCCGGTCGGTCGAGGCGTTCACGGCTTTTCGGCCTGCAGGCGTGCCCGGATTTGCTCGACCATTTCGTCGATCTTCACGCCGCTGTTGAAACGTTCGAGGAACTTTCCGTCGCGGCCCATCAGGAAGATCGCGGCGGTGTGGTCGATCGAATAATTCCCGTTCTTCTCGGGATGTTGCTCGTATTTGATGTGATATTTCTTCGCCGCGCTGGCGATATAATCCTCCGGGCCGGTCAGTCCGACCATGCGCGGCGAGAATGAGGACACGTAATCGGCCATGACCTTCGGCGTGTCGCGCGAGGGGTCCAGGGTGACGAAGATCGGCGTGATCTCCTCGCTTTGGGGGCCGAGACGGGTCAAGGCGTTGGCCATGTCCGCCAGCAGGGTCGGACAAATGTCCGGACAATGGGTGTAGCCGAAAGCGATCAGCATATATTTGCCGCGAAAGATCTCGTCGGTGACGGTGCGCCCCTGCTGATCGACGAGAATGAAAGTCCCGCCGTAAGAGAGTTCGGCCTCGGCCGCCGACGCGACGGTCAAGGCCAGCGTGAAGGAGCATGCTCCCAGCAAAACTGCGCGGCGATCCATTCAAACCTCCCGAAATCATCCGCCGACAGTTTTGCGGGAATGCGGCTTCCGTCTTTGACGAGTGTCAAGTTTGCCGACGGGAATTTGAGGCAAGCTGTTTTTTCGGCAAGATTTTTTTTGGCGGCGGAGTCCTTTGCGGCAATTCGACAATCTTTCCCTTGCGGCGCGCTCATTCGCCAGTCCGCCGTGGCGGGCCTGGACGGAAAGCGAAATCGCGCGGGCATTGCGCGAGGCGGCGCATTTGCCTCCTGGCCGCGTCTTCAGCTTGGTCCTGCGGATTCCGGATTTTCTTTCGCCAATGTTCGATGAGGACGACGGCGACTGGATTTGGCGCGGGCCGGAAAAATCAGCGCGTTTTTGCGGGCGCGGGCTGGTCGGCGCGGAAATGGACGTCGCCTGCTGGCGGTCGCTGCGGCGCGAATGGGCGGTTCTGGGCGATGGCGGTCCGCCGCCGTCGGCGCGGCTGATCGCGCCGCCCTTCGGCGGCGCCGTCCGGCTTTACCTGCCGAAAGTGCTTTTGCGATCGCACCGCGGCGAAAAATGGCTCTACCTCAACGGCCGCCGGGACTCGTCGAAGGTCGAGACAATGGCGGCGGAATGGATGGGCCTTCTGGAGCCTTCGCGCCCGCCCGTTTCACCCCCGCCCGGCGGCCGCTGCCGCGCGCTGCGCCCGGATTTCGCGTCCTGGCGCACGCGGGTCGAAAACGCCGTCGAGGACATCGCGGCCGGCCGTTTTTCCAAGATCGTTCTGGCGCGCCAACTGGTCGTGACGGCGCGCGCGCCCTTCGACGCGGATCGGCTGTTGCGGCGGATGGCCGAAACGGCACCCACGGGCCGCCGGTTCAAGATTCCCTTTCAGGATGGCGCGGTCGTCGCCGACAGTCCGGAGCTTCTGGCCGAAAAGCGCGGCAATCTGGTCGTCAGCCACGCGCTCGCCGGAACGGCGCGGCGCCATGACGATCCGGCCGAGGACCGGCGCGCCGCCGCGTCCATGCTCGCGTCGAAGAAGGAGCGGCGCGAGCACGAAATCGTCGCCCGTTTCATCGCCGGTCGCCTGGGCGAAATCTGCCATGACGTGAGCCGCGCGCCGGCGCCGATGATCATGCGCCTGCGTGGCCTGCAGCATTTGTGGACGCCGGTTCTGGGCCGTCTGCTTCCAGAATTCGATCTGTTCGACATGATCGAGCGGCTCCATCCGACTCCGGCGGTGCTCGGCTTTCCGCGCGAGGCGGCGCGCGCCTGGCTGGAGCGGATCGAACAGCCGCGCGACGGCCTCTATACCGGCCTTGCCGGCTGGGCCGATCTCGACGGCGACGGCGAGGCGGCGGTGGTGCTGCGCTCGGCTTTCTTGCGCGGGCGCGAGGCGCGGCTTTGGGCCGGCGCGGGGATCATGGCGGAATTGCGCGCTGAAGACGAATGGAGCGAAACCCGGCTCAAGATGGAGAATTTGCTGGGCCTGATCGAGGAAAGCGCATGACGGCGGGCGATGGGGAACTCGGCTTCCGCTGGGCCGCCGCGCTGCTTGACGGTCTGGCGCGATCCGGCGTGCGAAGCATCGTCGCCTCGCCCGGCTCCCGCTCCACGCCCCTGACCCTGGCCGCCCTACGGCATCCCGGTCTTCGGACCCATGTCGTGATCGACGAGCGCTCGGCCGGTTTTTTCGGCCTCGGTCTCGCCATAGCGGAAAAACGGCCCGTCGTGCTGATCGCGACCTCCGGCTCGGCGATCGCCAACTGGGCGCCCGCCGTGGTCGAAGCGGATATGGCCAGGATTCCTCTCATCCTGCTTTCCGCGGACCGGCCGCCGGAATTGCAGGATTGCGGCGCCAACCAGACCATGGACCAGATCGGCCTGTTCGGCCGCCATGTCCGCGCCTTCCACGCCCTGCCGCCGCCGGAGGGCGACGCCTCCTGGCTCGCGGATTTCGCCGCCCGCGTCGCAAACGAAAGTCTCTTCCCCGTCGCGGGGCCGGTCCATGTCAACGCGCCGCAGCGGGAGCCGCTGACGCCGCGAGAGCCGACGCCGTTTCCGGCCGCGCGGCGGCGGCCGGAGTTTCTGGACGGGCGCAGGGAACTCGACGCGAGCCAGCTCCAAGTTCTGGCGAATTTGCTGCACGGGCGCGGGGTCATCTTTTGCGGCCCCGAAGACCTGGGCGAAAAATTTCGCGATCAGGTCGTCCTTCTCGCGCGGCGCCTGAAAATTCCGATCGTCGCGGACCTGCTTTCGGGCCTTCGTTTCGACGGCCGGGACGATCCGCATATTCTCGGCTTTCCCGACTGGATCGCGCGCGCCGCGCCGCGCTTCGACTGGGCGCTGCGCTTCGGTCCCGCGCCGGTCGGCAAGGCGGTCAACGCCTGGCTGCGCGCCAATGCCGGAGCGGTTCAGATCGTCGTGGCGGCGGATGGGCGCTTTGGCGACCCCGATCGGATCGCCTCGCATTTCCTGGCCGCCGACCCCGCCGGCCTGTGCCGCGCCCTGGCGCCGGCGCCCGCCCCGGACGATTGGCTCGACGGCCTGCGGACGCAAGACCGCGCCGCCCGTCGAAACGCTGAAACCATCTGCGCCGCCGGTCCGCTCTTCGAGGGCGCGCTGCTGCGCGCCCTGTTCGCCTCGCTGCCCGACGGCGCTGCAGTTTTCTTGGCCAATTCGCTGGTCATCCGCTCGGCGGAGTGGTTTTGCGGCGCCGGCGGCCAAAAGCGCGCCTGTTTCGGCAATCGCGGCTTGAGCGGCATCGACGGCAATCTCTCGACCGCCTGCGGCCTCGCCGCCGCGCGCGGGCGGGTCGTCGCCGTGCTGGGCGACCTCGCCTTGCTGCACGACGTCAACGCGCTGCTGCTCGCCCGCGACCTTCCGCTGACGATTCTCGTCATGGACAATGGCGGCGGCGGCATTTTCGACCATCTGCCGCAGAATGCCCTGCCCGAATTCGAGCGCGGCTGGCGAACGCCCCAGAATTTCGAGGCCGGCGCTTTGGCGCGGGCGTTCGGATTGGACTATCGCCGCATCGAGCATGTGGCGGAAGGCGTCGCCGCCGTCGGCGACAGCCTGGACAGGCCGGGCGCGACGCTCGTTCACGCCGTCATCGATCCGCGCCTCAGCCTTTCGCTTTGCCGCAGTTTTTTCGCGACCAGCCAGGAGAACGCATAGGTGACTTCAAACGCACTCGATTGGCGCCCGGCCTCGCCCGCGGCCTTTCGCGACATTCTGTTCGAGAAGGCGGAGGGCGTCGGCAAGATCACCATCAACCGTCCGCATCGCCGCAACGCCTTCCGCCCGGAAACAGTCGAGGAAATGATGACGGCGCTTCACGCCGCGCGGCTCGATCCGGAGATCGGCGTCGTCATCCTCACCGGCGCCGGAACGCAAGCTTTCTGCTCCGGCGGAGACCAGAAGATACGCGGCGACGACGGCGGCTATCGCGACGAAAGCGGCGTGAACCATCTCAATGCGCTCGATCTGCAACGGATGATCCGGACGCTGCCGAAACCGGTCGTCGCCATGGTCGCGGGCTACGCCATCGGCGGCGGCCATGTGCTCCATCTGGTCTGCGATCTGACGATCGCCGCCGAAAACGCGCGTTTCGGTCAGACCGGGCCCAAAGTCGGCAGTTTCGACGCTGGCTACGGCGCCGGGCTGATGGCGCGCGCGGTGGGCACGAAAAAAGCCAAGGAGATCTGGTTCCTGTGCCGGCAATATGACGCCGCCCAGGCTTTGGAGATGGGCCTTGTCAACGCCGTCGTTCCGCTGGAGCGGCTGGAGGCGGAGACGATGGCCTGGTGCCGGGAGATGCTGCGCCATTCGCCGACCGCGCTGCGCGTGCTCAAAGCGGGCTTCAACGCCGACACGGATGGACTGGCCGGCGTTCAGGAACTGGCGGGCAACGCCACGGCGCTGTTCTACATGACCGAGGAAGGCCAGGAAGGGCGCAACGCCTTTGTCGAGAAGCGCGCACCGGATTTCCGGCGATTCAAGAGGCGTCCCTGATTGCGCGTCGAATCCCTCCATCTGCGGCCCTATCGCCTGCCACTGAAGCGAATGTGGCGCGCGGCCTCCGCGACGCTCGAAATGCGATTGGGAATGCTGGTCGCCGTCGGCTGCCAGGGCGTCGCCGGCTGGGGAGATTGCGCCCCGCTGCCCAGTTCCGGCGAAAAAGGCCATGAGCGCGTTTTCGCGGCGCTGCGCCGCGGCGCCGCACGACTACGAGGCCTGAGCGCGGAGGAGGCCTTCGCCGCTTTGCCGGAAGTCGCCAGTTCGGAGGCCCGCTGGGCGCTGGAAACGGCGCTGCTCGACCTCGCCATGCGTCTGCGCGGGCTGCCGCTGCGCCGCGCCTTGCGCGGCGGGGCGCCCGATGCGGTGAAGGTCAATGCGGCGCTCGGCCCGCTCGACGCTTCTTGCGCGGATCGCGCGGCGGAGGCTCTGGAACAGGGTTTTACGATCGCAAAGATCAAGGTCGGCCTCCAGGGGGTGGAAGCGGAGGCGAAGCGCCTGGCCGAACTCTCCGCGCGGGTCGACAGCCGGTTGCTCTTGCGGCTCGACGCCAATCGCGCCTGGCGCGACGATGAGGCGAGCCGCTTTTTCGACGCCATCGCCAAGCTTCCGATCGACGGCGTCGAGGAGCCGCTGGCCGAGCCGTCGCTTCAAAAAATGGCGGCGCTGCAGAAAAGGGTTCCCTTCGCCCTGGCGATCGACGAATCCCTGTTCGATCTGGGGCCGGACCGGATTTTCGAGACGCGAGCGGTGCGTCGGCTGGTGATGAAGCCCGCGCGGATCGGCGGTTTCAGCGCGGTCCTGCGACTGGCGGAGCGCGCCGGGAGAGCCGGCATGGAGGCGGTTGCGACCTCGGTCGTCGAATCCGCGATCGGTGTCGCCGCCACGGCGCAACTCGCCGCCGCGCTCGGCGGCGAGGCCGTTCATGGCCTCGCCACCGGCTCCTGGCTTCGCGAGGACGTCGCGAAGCCTTTAGAAATCGTCGGCGGCGAAATCCTGCTTCCCCCCGGCTCCGGCCTGGGTCTCGTCCCCGAACGCCCGTTTGCGTAAGGCGATACGATCGATCTTGCCATTGGCGAGCACCGGAAAAGGCGCGATCCGATGGGCGGCGCGCGGGCGGTAAGCGCCCGCGACATCGTCTCGGCGCCAAGCGAGCAACTCATCTGGCTTTATCGGGCCGTCATAAAGGACGGCGACGATTTCGCCCCACAAGGGATCGGGCTGGCCCACCACCGCGTAGCGGCCAATGCCGGGACAATCGGCCAGCAGATCTTCGACGACCGAAGGCAGAACCTTTTTTCCGCCGGTCACGATGACATCGTCGGCGCGGCCTAGGATATTCAATTCCTCGGTCGCGGAAATTTCCGCAAGATCGTTGGTGACGAACCAGCCGTCGCGCAGCCCGTCGCCGGGCGCCAGCGTCGGATTGGCGTAGCCGTGCATGACGATCGGACCCCGCGCCTGCAGCCGTCCGCCCGTCGTCAGGCCGATTTCGACGCCGGGAAGCGGCGGGCCCATTCGGCCCCTCCGCCAGCCGGCCGGCAGACGGGAGAGAGTCGCAAGCTGCGAGCAGGTTTCCGTCATCCCGTAAGTCGGCTGAACCGGCCAGCCGCGTTCGGCGGCTTCCCGCGCCAGGCGCGGCGAAAGGGAGGCGCCGCCGACCAGGGCATGGCGAAGGTCCGGCGGAGGCGAACCCAGCGCCGCCAGTTGCGCGAGCATGGTCGGCGTGAGGGAGACATGGGTGATGCGCTCGGCGGCGAGGCGCGAACGGATGCGTTCGGGTTCGAAGCCTTCGCCGAGAACGAGATCGGCGCCTGCGAGGGCGCAGCGGGCGAGAATCGAGAATCCGCCAATATGAAAGAGCGGGAGGCTCGCCAGCCAGCGGTCGCCCGGCCCGAACGGCGTGACAGCTGCCGAAGCGGCGGCGGAAGCGCGGAGATTGTCGCCCGTCAGCACGACGGCCTTTGGCGCCCCCGACGAGCCGCTCGTCGCGATCAGCAGGGCCGGCCCCGCAGGCGGCGTGTAGGCCAGCGGCGCGCCCGGTTCGGCGGAAAACAAGGCTTCGAATTCGACGCCGTCGCCGCCCAGAACCAGAGCGTCCCCCGCCTGCTCCAGCAGACGGCGCCGGATCGCATCGGGCAGGGAGGGATCGATCGGGAAAAACGGCGCGGGAAGCGCGGCGGCGGCATAGGCGAGGACCGCGAGAATTTCGGACGACCGCGTCAGCGCTGCGACGGGACGGCCAGCTCTTGCGCCATGAGCCTGAAGGGCGCGCGCCGCCGTGGACGCGCGTCCGGAAAGCTCCAGGCCTTGCGCGAAATTCGTCATTCGAGCCTCCGGGCTTTGGTTACGGCGAAAGACAATGCCGCAATTTGCCCGTCCGCAAGGATTCGCGCCACCGATTGCGGAAAAATACCCGGACCTGCTCTCCCTTCACGCGAGACGACGATGACGCATCCCCACCAGTCCACCTTGCCCTTGGCCGAAACGCCCGTCGGGGAGATCGCCGCCCACTTGCCCGGCGCGACGGCGGTGTTCCGCTCGTTCAAGCTCGATTATTGTTGCGGCGGCCGGGAAAGCTTGGCCCGCGCGGTTGAAAAGCGGGGCTTGAGTTTTGCCGAAATCGAACGCAGCCTCGCCGCCCTCGAGCAGCAGCCGGTGACGGCGCCCGACGAACCGGAAGAAATCATCGAATTCATCCTGTCGCGCTTCCACGAAACGCACCGTCGCGAGCTGCCCGAACTCATCCAACTGGCGCGGCGCGTGGAGGAACGTCACGCGGGTCATCCCGATGTTCCAAAGGGCCTGACGGAGTTCCTGAACGCGCTGGCGGCCGAACTCGGCTCGCACATGCAGAAGGAGGAGGCCATGCTCTTCCCCATGATCCGCGCCGGCCATCCCATGGTTTCGGCTCCGATCGCGGTGATGGAGGCGGAACACGACGACCATTTCGCGGCGCTTGAGCAACTTGAGGCGATGACGGACAGGATGGAGCCTCCGCCAGACGCCTGCACGTCGTGGCGCGCGCTTTACGCCGGCCTGCGGAAGCTTGCGGACGACCTCAAGGAACATATTCACACCGAGAACAATCTCCTGTTTCGGCGATTTAGCCGCTGGTGACGGGCCGCGCCGTCCCTGGCTAACCAAAATCAATGCCCTCTATAGCTTTTTCGGATGATTGTTCAGCTTCCAACCGAACCCTACCGAAAGGCGGCGCGTCGCGCCCCGTCGGGACCCATGACGAGGGCGAACAGGATGAGCTGGCGCGCCGAAGAACAGGATGTGGCGCCCGGAGCCGTTCACGATGATTTGCGGCGGCATCCGCTTTGGGCGACATGTCGGGCGGAAACCATCGATTCCCTCCTCCAGAACGGCATCCGGCGGACGTTTGCTCCGCGCGAGATCGTCGACGAGGAGGGAACGACCGCGCAGTGGCTGCATCTCGTTCTGTCGGGGGCGGTCGAGCTGTTTTCGCGCTACCGGCGCCAGGAAACGGAATTCGCGGTGATCGAAGCGCCGCATTCCTTCGTGATCGCCGCCGTTGTCACCAACGGACTTCTGCTGACTTCGGCGCGCGTGTTCGAACCCTCCGAACTCCTGATGATCCCCGCCGCGGCGGTGCGACAGGCTTTCGATTCGGACGAGATGTTCGCCCGGAACGCCGCGATCGAACTGGCTCACAGCTATCGCGCGGTCACGCGCGAGTTGAAATGTCAGACGCTGCTGACGAGCGTCGAGCGGATCGCGAAATGGCTTATCGAACGCGACGCCGCGACCGGCGGAAGCCGTGTGGTTCGCGTGCCCTTTGAAAAGCGCGGCCTGGCGGCCCGGTTGGGCATGGCGCCAGAGGTTTTTTCGCGCGGTCTTGCGACGCTCGCGAGGCACGAAATTCGGGTTCGGGGCCCTGACATTGAAATCCGCGACCTGGAGTTGCTTGGTCGCCTCGCGGCGCCGCAGCCGTCACCCGCCGCGCCGGACGAAGAGCTCGACGTTCCAGGTTTTTCCGCGCCGTCCGCCGGCCTTTCGACGCCGGT
The DNA here is from genome assembly GCA_963703385.1 of uncultured Pseudomonadota bacterium. Classification (GTDB taxonomy): domain Bacteria; phylum Pseudomonadota; class Alphaproteobacteria; order Rhizobiales; family Beijerinckiaceae; genus Rhodoblastus. The sequence goes on along the minus strand of OY969816.1, from coordinate 73,036 downwards.
CTTGGGGATTTGACGATCTGTCGCAAGGCGAAGGATTCTGGAATGAAGAGGCAAACCTTACAAATGCGCCGCCGCGATCTGGCCGGCGCCGCGATATCCGGTCTCGTCCTTATTGTGGCGGGGATGGCGCGCGCGGAAGAGGAGCGGCTGTTTCATGGCGCGGGCGTCGTCACCGGCGTTGACGCCGCGGCGGGATCGCTCACCATCCGCCACAAGCCGATCGCGGGGCTGATGCCGGCGATGGAAATGGCGTTCGCCGTCGATCCCCCGTCGCTGATCGGCAAGGTGAAAGAGGGGGACGCGGTCGAATTCGACGTGACCGGCGGGACCTATACGATCAAACGCCTGAAAATCCTCGAACCTGCGAAAAATTGACTCCGCAGCGCCTATTCTCCCCCCGCCGCGATGGCGGCCAGGCCCTGCGCGTCGACCACGGTGACGCGCTGGCGGCCGCAATCGACGAGGCCTTTCGCCTGCCATGCGCTCAGGGTCCGGCTGACGGTGTGCAGCGTCGCGCCGGTCATTTCGGCGAGGTCCTGCCGCGACAGCGGAAAATCGATCAACAGCCCGTCCTCGGTCTGGCGGCCGGCCTCGCGCACGAGTTTCAGCACCGCTCCGGCGATGCGCTGCTCGACATGCTGGGTGGCGAGGTCGAGCACGCGGTCCTGGGTGTCCATCAGCCGCGCGCCCAGCGATTGCATGGCCTTGACCGCCAGGCTGGGATAGGCGGCGATCAGTTCGGCCCAGGCGGCGTTGGGCCAGGACAGGGCCAAAGATTTCGACCGCGGCGGTCGCCGTGCCGGGATAGGCCGCCGCGCCGATCGCCATGGCCACGCCGAACATGTCGTTGGGCGCGATGAAGCGGACCAGGATCTGCGCGCCTTCCGCATTGATCCGGGTCACGCGCAGCCGGCCGTGCAGCAGCAGGAAGAATTTTTCGGCCGGCTCGCCCTGGCGAAACGCCGCCTCGCCCTTGAGCAGGCGCAGGATTTGCGCGCGCGACAGAATATCGTCCAGAGCCTCGGCGCCCAGGTTCGCGAAGGCCGGCACGCCGGCGATCAGTGAGCGGTCGAGCCGCGCCATGCCATATCCCTCATTCGACGCCGCCTGTTTGCCCCCGGACCATATCGCGGCCACGGGGCGTGGTTCAGCCCAAGGGGGAGAAGGCAAGCAGGAGCCTATCATGTCCGACCTGGGAATCCGGCGCAAGGACGATGGGCCAGTCCAAAAGGGCGTCCACGACGGCGCCCGTCGCCAGCGCGGGGCGACGAGACCTGCCTTCATTCATGCCTTTGCATCGACGCTCGTTGTCATTTTTCGGCGTACTGTCACATAACTGACACATGCCGGTTGATTTTCGTTAAGGAACAGGGCCCCCGATACCTTACGTATTGGCGCGTGACGCGTGGCCCAATAAGCTCGAATTCCGTGGATTCGCCTCTGTCCAGAGGGAGCCCGCCACGCCGCGGGGCAAATTGTCGGAGCACCAGGAATGTTGAAGGATAAGAAAACCACTCGAGTGGCCTCCGCCAGGAAGGCTGCTTTGCTCGCCGCAACCGCCTTTGCCTTTGCGGCCAATCTTTCCGCGGCGCGGGCCGGCGACCTGCCGAACCCGAACGCCACGCCCGCCGCGCCCGAGGTTTCGCTCGCGCCGCAGGCTCCGGCGCCGCTCGGCGTTTTCGGCGTCGGCCTGCTCGATCAGGGCCAGTGGGCGGTTTCCTACGCCCCGTCGTGGACGCGGCTCGCCGGCAACCAGATCGGCACGAACCTCGTCAGTCCTGAATATATCATCCAGAACGTGCATTCGAGCCATTTGCCGCCGGCGCCGGGAAAATACGGCCTGCTGCGCATGGTTCCGAACAATTTCGAATTCTTCGGCCAGAGCGCCAGCGCGGCCTATGGCGTGACCAAGGACGTCACCCTGATCGTGGCGACGACGTTCTGGGAAAGATACGTCAACATGGACACCTTCCACCCCGGCACGGGCCCCAGCGCGCTGCTCGGGACGAGCACCGGCCATACCGAAGGCCTCGGCGATACGTTGCTCGCCGGCGTCTGGCGCGTCTATCACGACAGTATGAACCAGATCAACGTCAACATGGGCTTCTCCCTGCCGACCGGCAGCACGACGCTCAACCAGACCTTGCTGGTTCCGAAGGATGTGTACAGCTTCGCCCGCGCCTTCTATGGCATGCAGCCGGGAACGGGAACGCTCGACGCCATGCCCGGCGTCTCTTACTCGGGCGTGCTGGACAGATGGTCGTGGGGCCTCGCCTATCGCGGCCGCTATCCGCTCGACGACAACCCCCAGGGCTGGCGCTATGGCGATATGAGCGACTTCACCGGCTGGGGCGGCTACAGCTGGCTCCCCGGCCTGCAAACCACCCTGCGGCTCGACGGCATGGTCCAGGGCAGCATCCATGGCTTCGACCCCAGCATCGTTGGTTATGCCCAGGGGGCCAACCCGCTGTTCTACGGTGGCCAATGGGTTTCGATCTTCGGCGGCGTGAATCTCGCGGGCAAATATTTCAACGTTCCCAAGGCCAATCTGGCTTTGGAAGTCGGTCTGCCGGTTTACCAGGACCTCAACGGCCCGCAGGGCGCGCGCGCGCTGCAGGCCAATATGGCGCTGACCTACAAGTTCTGAACGGCGACGGGCCACGGCATGGCCGGGAGGGCCGCGCCGCCGTCTTGATGGACGAAGGATCGCGAACCAGGACCCGGCTTGCGCGCAAGCCGGGTTTTTGCTGTTGGCGGACCAAACCGGAGACTCGCCAGGCGACCGTCGACCAAGCGTCGCGGCAAGTCCTGGCCGACGCCGAAACGATTTGAAAACTGCGGAAAAGATCGCCGCCGATCCAGGGGGTGAGACCGGCAAGACTTTCGTCCATCCCTGGCCGCCCGCGCGCCGTTCAGGTCTCCCATGCAATGAAGGCCCAGTGGCTTGGACCGCCGCGAAACCGCCATTGGTCTTCGGGCAAGGTCTCGCGCCAGGCCATCAGCCGGCGCTTCGCCTCCCCGCTCAATTCGCCAAGCGAAAACGACAGGGCGCGGACCAGTGCGTCGAAATCGAGCGGCTCGGCGAGCGGGCTGGCATTGGCGATGAAATGAACGGTCGGCCGGCGCCCCATGCGGTGCAGCAGGTTGAGGACGTAAATATAATCGGGCGGCGCGGGCCGAGGCGGCGGCGCAACCCGCCCCAAAACCTCGAAAATTTCCGGCGGAATGAAGCGGCCGCCGACCGGGCTGGTCAGGCAGACCCGCCGGCGGGCCTTGGCGTCGAGCTTTTTCAGGGCGGCGTCGAGATCCATCACCGCCGTCGAACGCGAGGCGACGACGAGGTCGCAGGCGGGAATATCGGACCAGTCGTCTTCCCAGGAACGCAAAATCCCCGAGACATTCTTCAAGCCCGCCGCGGCCGCCTTGGCCTCCATCCGCGCCAGCATGGCCGGGCTGTAATCCAGCCCGAAAACTTGCGCCATGCCCGGCGCCAGGGCCAATGCGATCGCGCCCGGCCCGCACCCCACATCGAGCAGCGTCTCGCAATCGTCATGTGGCGTCAGCTCGATGAATTTCGCGACATAGGCGTTTGGCCCCGCGCCGAATTTGTCCTCGTAATAAGCGGCGCGGCGGTCCCATTCTTCCGGCGGTTTGCGCCGGCCGCCCGCCGCCGCCATGTGGTCGCGATAAAGTTGAGCGAAATCGATCTCGTCGATGGTCATGACGGCATGGTCGGCCATGTTTCCCTCGGGCGCCAAGAGTTTCCCTCGGGCGCCAAGACGATCAGCGGCGCCATCGCGCGAACCGCGATGGAGAATAAAACTCAGGCGCCGGCGAAGTCGCGCTCGAAAGACAGTTCGCCGGCGAATTCGCGCCAGGCGGCGAGATTGCGGCGCGGCACGCCGATGACAAGCGGAATTTCCAGGGCGAGGGCGTCGGAAACGATGCAGCGGAAGCCGCCGCCTTCGGCTTCGGTCTTGCCGAATTTGTTGAGCAGGATGAGGTCGCAATTTTCCAGCTGCGACAGAACCAGAGCGCAGGCGCGAGCCAGGCCGTCGAGATCAAGACGGCAGCCGCGCGCGTAGGCGCCCCGGTTTTCGGAAATCTTGACGATTTCGCCGCCGGCGAGGTCTTCGAGCAGCATGTCGCATTTGCGGCCCGGCGCCGGGGGCGGGCCTGCCTTTTCGATGACGCCGCCCGGCCGCAGGCCGGCGTCGCGGGCGCTGTCGGCGATCGCCCGAAGGATGGGGCCGATGGCGAAGCTTTCGTCATAGACCAGCGCCGTCAGAGAATGGGCGAGCGGATCGAAATCCACGAAATCTGGCGGCTGTCGCCTCGCCGATGTTTCGATGGCTGGCGCCAAGGTCACGCTCCCTTGCCCGAAGGCGACAATGAGATCCCGCGAATATCCGCCTGCTGCGCCAGATGGGCGATAAAACCCGCGATCGCCTGCCGTTCCCGCGTCTGCGAAAGAAAGGACGCAATGCGCGCCCGCGCCATTTCGAAGGGCGGCTCGCGTCCCTCGATCTTGCGATCGAGCCGCACGATATGAAAGCCGTAGCGGGTGCGCAAGGGCTGGTCGGAAATCTCGCCCGGCGCCATGGCGAAGAGCGCGCTTTCGAATTCCGGGATCATCTGGCCGCGCGTGATCTGGCCGAGATTGCCGCCGTTTTCTCGCGAGGGACAGGCGGAACAGGCGCGCGCCGCGTCGGCGAAGCCGGAAGGGTCCTGCCTGAGCCGTGCGATGATCTCACGCGCCGCGTCAAACGCCGCCGCCTCGGTTTCGGGCGTCGCGGCGATCAGGATATGCGCGGCCTGGTAAATGTCGGCGGAGCGGAAGCGCCGCCGGTTATTGTCGAAATAGCGCCGGCAGCTTTCGTCGTCGGGTTCGTCCTGCGGAATCTCGTGGGCGACGAGGGCGCGGATCAGGGCGTCCTCCTCCGTCTCGCGACGGCCCGCGGAATCCTCTTCCGGCGCCGGCGCCAGGCCGCGGTTTTTCGCCTCCCGCAGCAGCAATTGGCGAACCACCAAAGCCCGCGCGGCTGCGGCGAAAGCCTCGGCCGGAGAAGCGGCGGCATGGTTCTGCGCCTCGGCGGCGATCACCGCGTAAGGCAGAACCTCGCCATTGACGCTGATTTCCGTGCGCGCCGGAAAGGCGTCCGGCGATTTGACCGAGCAGGCGCTCATCAGCTCACTCCGCCGGCGCGATCGACTTGCGGGTGCGCACGACCTGATAGCCCTGCCGCCCGAGATACCAGACCGGCGCCGACCAGATGTGCACCAGGCGGGTGAAGGGGAAGATCAGGAAGATCGTCATCCCGAGCGCGAGATGCATTTTGAAGATCGGGCTGACGTCCTCAATGATGCGCCAATTGCCCTCGCGCAAGGTGAAAACCCCCTGCGCCCAGGTCATGAACTTCACCATCTCGCCGCCGTCGAGATGCTGGGCCGACACGAAGATGGTCGAGAGGCCGAGCAGCAATTGCGCCAGCAGGATGTAGAGGATCGCAAGGTCGCTGAACGAAGACGTGTTGCGGATGCGCGGATCGGTGAGCCGCCGATGCAGAAGCAACACCAGCCCGGCGAGACACATCAGGCCCGCGAGCCCGCCGACCACCATCGCCAGCAATTGCTTGGCGTAATGCGGAATTCCGAGGGTCTCGAAGACCACGACCGGCGTCAGCAGGCCAACCAGATGACCAAGGAAGATGACGAGAATGCCGACATGGAACAGGTTGGATCCCCACAGCAATTGTTTGCGGCGCAGCAGCTGGGACGAGCCCGAGCGCCAGCTGAATTGCTCGCGGTCGAAGCGGATGGCGCTGCCGAGCAGGAACACCGTCAGGCAAAGATAGGGATACCAGCCGAACAGCATGTGATTGGCGAAGTCAGCCATGGCGATCGGCCTCCGCGGCTTGAGAGGATGGGGAATAAGTGAAGGCGGTGGGCGGCTTGACGCTCTGGACGACGCCCGGCGCCGGGCGGCGCGCCTGACGCAGCTTGGCGGCGAGACCGTCGCGCCCGCAGGCGTCGGCGGGCGCGCCGAAATCCACCCGCGCGTCTTCATAGGCTTGATCCAGCGCCTCGAAATCGTCGGGCGCGGGATCGGGCTCCGCGCGCAGAATCGCCAGAAGCGATTCATCGGGCTGAACCTTGGCGATCGCCGTCAGCGCGCGGAACACCGCTTCATAGGGCGATTTGCGCTTGTGCAGGCGCTCGGCCAAAGCCATGAAGACATGGGCCGGTTCGCCCAGCAGGGGCAAAGCTTCGGCAGGGTCGAGCGTCGAGAGGAACTCCAGGAACAGCGGCGTGAAATCGGGGAGTTCGTTCTCGGCGCCGACCAGGCCCTTGGCCTCGTAAAGCGCGCGCAGATCGACCATGGCCTGGCCGCGGTCGCGGCTCTCGCCGTGGACATGTTCGAACAGATGCAGCGACAGCGAGCGTGTGCGATCGAACAGCAGGACATAGCGCTCCTGCAGATCATAGAGATCGTGGCCGCGCAGATCGTGAACGAGATCGAGCAGGGCCGCGCGCTCGCGCGCCGGAACGAGGCGCTCGTTGGCGATGGCCTCGCCGATTTCGTCGAGCGCCGCGACAAAATCCTCCGTCGGATAGGACAGAAGCGCGGAAAAGGCGCGGAAAACACGCATCAGCCCACCTCCTCCGGCTTGCGAATCGCCGGCGTCTTGTTGCCCCCGAACAGGCTCGGCGTCTCGCCTTCGGAACAGCCGTTGCCGAAGGAGAAGCCGCAGGAGCCGCGCAGGTCATAGGTGTCCTCGGCCCATTCGCGATGGGTGGTCGGAATGACGAAACGATCCTCGTAATTGGCGATCGCCATGGTCTGGTACATTTCCTCGATCTGCAAGCCCGTCAGGCCGACTTTCGCGGCAATGGCCTCGTCGATCACGCCGTCGACGTTCTTGGCCCGCATATAGCCGCGCATGGCGAGCATGCGCTCGAGGCCCAGAGCCACCGGCGTTTCGTCTCCCGCCGTCAGCAGATTGGCGAGATAACGCAGGGGGATGCGTAGCGACCTGACATCCGGCATGGCGCCGTCCATGCCCATCTTGCCCGCTTCCGCCGCCGCCTGGATCGGCGAGAGCGGCGGAATGTACCAGACCATTGGCAGGGTGCGATATTCGGGATGGAGCGGGAAGGCGACCTTCCATTCCATCGCCATTTTCCACACCGGCGATTTTCTGGCCGCCTCAAGCCAGGCCTCCGGCACGCCGTCGGCGCGCGCCTGTTCGATCACCTTCGGGTCGTTCGGATCGAGGAAGATTTCGAGCTGCGAGCTATAGAGCTTTTTCTCGTCCTTCACGCTGGCGGCGGCCTCGATGCGGTCGGCGTCATAGAGCACGACGCCGAGATAGCGGATGCGGCCGACGCAGGTTTCCGAACAGACGGTGGGCATGCCGGCTTCGAGGCGCGGATAGCACAGGATGCACTTTTCCGATTTGCCGGTGGACCAGTTGTAATAGATTTTCTTGTAGGGGCAGGCGGAAACGCACATGCGCCAGCCGCGGCACTTGTCCTGGTCGATCAGGACCACGCCGTCCTCCTCGCGCTTGTAGATCGCGCCTGAGGGACAGGACGCCGAACAGGCCGGATTGAGGCAGTGCTCGCACAGGCGCGGCAGATACATCATGAAGGTGTTTTCGAACTGGCCGTACATCTCCTTCTGCACGCCCTCGAAATTGTAATCCGCCGAGCGCTTGGAGAATTCGCCGCCGAGAATTTCTTCCCAGTTCGGGCCGCTTTCGATCTTCTCCATCCGCTCGCCGGTGATCAGCGAGCGCGGCCGGGCGGTGGGGAAGGCTTCGAGTTCGGGCGCCTTTTGCAGATGCTCGTAATCGAAGGTGAAAGGCTCGTAGTAATCGTCGATTTCCGGCAGGTCGGGGTTGGCGAAAATCTTCGCCAATATCCGCCATTTGCCGCCGATCTTCGGTTCGATGCCGCCGTCGGCCCTGCGCCTCCAGCCGCCGTTCCAGCGCTTCTGGTTTTCCCAGTCGCGGGGATAGCCTATGCCCGGCTTGGTCTCGACATTGTTGAACCAGGCGTATTCGACGCCCTCGCGGCTGGTCCACACGTTCTTGCAGGTGATCGAACAGGTGTGGCAGCCGATGCATTTGTCGAGGTTAAGCACCATCGCGATTTGCGCGCGGATTTTCATGTCTCTCGCTCCTATTCCGCCGCGGGGGTGAGGGGGCCGCGAGTTTTTTGCTTGCCGTGGTCGTAGGGCCGTTCAAGCCAGTCGACCTTCTTCATCTTTCTCACGATCACGAATTCGTCGCGGTTGGTGCCGATCGTGCCGTAATAATTGAGGCCATAGGCCAGCTGCGCATAGCCGCCGATCATATGCGTCGGTTTCGGCACCACGCGCGTCACCGAATTATGGATGCCGCCGCGCCGCCCGGTCGTCTCGGCGCCGGGCGTGTTCACGATCTTCTCCTGTGCGTGATACATCATGCACATACCCTGTTTCACGCGCTGCGACACGACCGCGCGGGCGGTCAAGGCGCCATTGGAGTTATAGGCTTCGATCCAGTCGTTATCGACGATCCCCGCGGCTAAAGCGTCCGGCTCGCTGATCCAGACGATCGGCCCGCCGCGCGACAGCGTCAGCATCAGCAGATTGTCGGTATAGGTCGAGTGAATGCCCCATTTCTGGTGCGGCGTGATGAAATTCAGCACCACCTGCTTTTCGCCGTTGGGGTGCTTGTCGATCACCGGCTTCACGGTTCGCGTGTCGATCGGCGGGCGATAGACGCACAGGCCCTCGCCGAAAGCCCGCATCCAGAGGTGGTCCTGGTAGAGCTGCTGGCGTCCGGTCAGCGTGCGCCAGGGGATCAGTTCGTGGACATTGGTGTAGCCGGCGTTGTAGCAGACATGCTCGCTTTCCAGCCCCGACCAGGTCGGCGCGGAAATGATCTTGCGCGGCTGCGCGACAATGTCGCGGAAGCGGATTTTTTCGTCTTCCTTCGGCAGGGCGAGATGGGCGTGTTCGAGGCCCGTGGTCTTGCCGAGCGCCTCCCAGCTGCGAACGGCGACTTCTCCATTGGTTTCCGGCGCCATCATCAGCACGGCTTCCGCCGCTTCGACCGCGGTGGTCATCCGGGCGAGACCCTTGGTCGGTCCCTCGTCGGTCACCACGCCATTGAGCTTCTTGAGATTCTCCACCTCCTCGTGGGTCTCCCAGGCGATCCCCTTGACGCCATTGCCGATCTTGTCCATCAGCGGCCCCAGTGAGGTGAAGCGCTGATAAACATGCGGATAATCGCGCTCGACCACGGCCACCGCCGGCATGGTCCTGCCCGGAACCGCCTCGATCTCGCCTTTCTTCCATTCCTTCACGTCGAGGGCCTGCGCGATCTCCCCCGGCGAATCGTGCAGGATCGGCGTCAGGACGACATCCGTCTCGACGCCCAGCACTTCCGGCGCGACCAGCGAAAAGGCCTTGGCGATTCCCTTGTAGATTTCCCAGTCGGAGCGGGACTCCCAGTTGGGATCGACCGCCGCGCCGAGCGGATGGATGAAGGGATGCATGTCGGAGGTGTTGAGGTCATCCTTCTCGTACCAGGTGGCCGCGGGCAGCACGATATCGGAATAGACGCAGGTGGTGGACATGCGGAAATCGAGCGTGACCAGCAGGTCGAGCTTTCCTTCCGGCGCGTCGTCGCGCCAGGCGACGTCCTTCGGCTTGGCCATCCCCTGATCGCCGAGATTCTTGCCCAGAACGCCATGCGACGTTCCGAGCAGGTGCTTGAGGAAATATTCGTGCCCCTTGCCCGACGAGCCGAGCAGATTGGAGCGCCAGACAAAGAGATTGCGCGGCCAGTTCTTCGGATTGTCCGGATCCTCGCAGGACATTTTCAACTCGCCCGAAACCAGCGCCTGCGCGACGTAATCCTTCGGCTCGAGGCCCTTTTCGGCGGCTAATCCCGCAATCGTCAGCGGGTTCTGCTCGAGTTGCGGCGCGGAGGGTAGCCAGCCCATGCGCTCGGCGCGGACGTTGTAGTCGATCAGCGCTCCGTCCCACGGACCGGGGGGCGCGGTCGGCGAGAGAATCTCCTTCGGCTCGAGACTTTCGTAGCGCCATTGATCGGTGTGGGCGTAGAAGAACGACGTGCCGTTCTGGTGGCGCGGCGGGCGGCCCCAGTCGAGCGCGAAGGCGACCGGCGCCCAGCCGGCTTGCGGGCGCAGCTTTTCCTGCCCGACATAATGCGCCCAACCGCCGCCGGACTGGCCGACGCAGCCGCACATCACCAGCATGTTGATCACGCCGCGATAATTCATATCGCTGTTGTACCAATGGTTCATGCCCGCGCCGATGATGACCATCGAGCGGCCGTTGGTCTTTTCGGCGTTGAGGGCGAATTCGTGCGCGACCTGGACGATTTTTTCGCGCGCGACTCCCGTGATCCTCTCCGCCCAGGCGGGGGTGTAGGGAACGTCCTCGTCAAAATTCTTGGCGACATTTTCGCCGCCGAAGCCGCGATCGACGCCATAATTGGCGAGGAACAGGTCATAGACCGAGGCGACCAGGATCTCGCCGTCCCTGGTCTGCAGCTTCGCCGCCGGAAGCCGGCGGTTCAGGACGCTGGCGTGGTCGGAATGGGTGAAATGGTCGTGCGCGATATTGCCGAAATAGGGGAAGGCGACATCGACCAGCTCATGGTCGCGGTCCTTGAGCGACAGCAGCAGATCGACCGGCGAGCCGTCCGATTTTTTCGCTTCGAGATTCCACTTGCCCTTCTCGCCCCAGCGGAAGCCGACCGTGCCGCGCGGCGCGACCAGTTCGCCGCTGGTTGCATTGAAAGCCAGGGTCTTCCATTCCGGATTGTTGGTCTCTCCAAGGGCGCCGTCGAGATCGCTGGCGCGCAGAAAACGGTCGGGGACGAGCTTTCCATCCTGCGCGACCAGCTTCACCAGCATCGGCATGTCGGTGTAGCGCCTGATGTAATCCACGAAATAATCGACCTGCCGGTCGACATGGAATTGTTTCAGGATGACATGGCCCATCGCCATGGCGAGCGCCGAATCCGTGCCCTGTTTCACCGACAGCCAGATGTCGCCGAATTTCGAGGCCTCGGAATAGTCCGGGCTGATCACCGCGCTCTTGGCGCCGCGATAGCGGGCCTCGGTATAGAAATGCGCGTCCGGCGTGCGCGTCTGCGGAACGTTTGAGCCCCACAGGATCAGGAAGCCGGCGTTGTACCAGTCGGCCGATTCCGGAACGTCGGTCTGCTCGCCCCAGGTTTGCGGCGAGGAGGGCGGCAGGTCGCAATACCAGTCGTAGAAGGAAAGACACACGCCGCCGAGGAGCGACAGATAGCGCGTGCCGGCGGCAAACGAGATCATGGACATCGCCGGTATGGGCGAGAATCCGGCCACGCGATCGGGGCCGTGCGCCTTGATCGTATAGGCGTTGGCGGCGGCGATGATCTCGTTGACCTCGTCCCAGCTTGCCCGAATGAAGCCGCCGTGGCCTCGTTTCGTCGTATAAGATTCGCGCTTGGCCGGATTCTCGACGATCGAGGCCCAGGCCGCGACCGGCTTCATGGTTTTCCGCGTTTCGCGATAGAGCTTCACCAGAGCCGAACGCACCAACGGATATTTCGTGCGGTTGGCGGAATAGAGATACCAGCTGTAGCTCGCCCCGCGCGGGCAGCCGCGCGGCTCATGATTGGGCAGGTCGGGCCGCGTGCGCGGATAGTCGGTCTGCTGCGTCTCCCAGGTGACGATCCCGCCCTTGACATAAATCTTCCAGGAGCAGGAGCCGGTGCAGTTGGCGCCGTGGGTCGAGCGCACGATCTTGTCGTGCTGCCAGCGTTTGCGATAGCCGTCCTCCCAGCTGCGATCCTCATTGGTCATGACGCCATGACCATTCGCGAAAGGCTCCCGCGCCCTGCGGAAGAAGGTCAGACGATCGAGGAAATGGCTCATGATATGCGACCTCTTTGGCTTTCCAGGAATTGCCGATCAACGCGCCTTGGCCATGGCGCGACGATCCAGGCGCCAGAAATAGATGGAGACTCCGATGGCCATGGTCGCGAGCACGATGTAGGCGAAGAAGCCTCCGGCGTAGCCGCTGGCGCCGAGCGCGTCGACGACGGCGCCGAGGAACGGCGGAATGACGAAGCCGCCGAGCGCCCCCAGGCCGCCGACGATGCCCGCCGCCCCGCCGACCGCCTCCGGCACATATTTCGGAACCATCTTGAACACCGCCGCATTGCCTACGCCCATGCCCAGCGCGATCAGCAATTCGCCGGCGACATCCGAATTGAAGTCCTGGAGGAGCGTCAGGATCAGGGCGCCGATCAGAACGACGAGAAACGCCACAATCGCCGTCCGCTCGCCCCCGATGCGTTCGGAGATAACGCCGCCGACCACGCGGATGACGGCGGCGAGCAGCGAGAAACCTATGCCGCCCAGGGCCGCCGCGGATCTCACGCTCAGGTGATGGAGGTTGATCCAATAGGTCGGGAACCAGGCGGTGAGCGCCAGGAAACCGCCGAAGGAGACGAAATAGAGCGCCACCAGTCCCCAGGTGCGGGGGTCTTCCGCGGCTGTGATCACCGCCTGCCACACGTTTTCGTTGGGAAAGAGCTCTTGCCCTTGCTGACGAGCGAGTTCACGGCTCGCGGCGGAATCGAATCCCTCCTGGCGCAATTGGAAGAAATAGGCGTCCTTGGCCAGCCATGCGTAAATGGCGGCGCCGACCAGCAGAAAGGTGAACCAGGCGAAATAGGATCCGGCGAGGCCCCACTGGGCGATGGCGTAAGGCAGAAGCAATGTGAAAATGCCGGGCGCCAGATTGCCTATCCCGCCATAGGCGCCGAGCGCCGTGCCCTGGCGCGATTGCTGATACCAATAAGAGACCTGCGGGATGCCTACGGAAAATGAGGCCACCCCGCATCCGCTCAAAAATCCGAAAAAGAGGATGATCGGATAGGCGGAGACGGTGAGGGTCTTGACGGTCAGCAGGATGAACACCAGGCCCCACATGCCGACCAGCGACATGGCGAACAGGGTGATCATCGGCGTCCGGCCGCCGACGCGGTCGACCCAGGCGCCGAACGGGATGCGCAGCAAGGAGCCCGTCAATTGCGGCGCCGCGACCAGCAGGCCCACCAACAGGGCGTTCAGATGCATCTGTTGTTGAAAATATTTGGCCGCCGGGCCGTAAAGCGACACGGCCGCGAAACCAATGAAAAATCCCCATGTGCCCATCACGAGGCCGCTAAAGGGCGTTCCCAGCAACCTGTGAGGGCTTTCGGCCGCCGGAACATTCCCTTTCGTCCTTGCGCCGCTATCGTTTTGCGCCATCCTCATGTCTCCTCGGCTTATTGGTCGCGAAGAATTTTCAGCGCGACCCGGGAGTGGAAGGGTTTGACCGGCGCCGCGGCGCCGACCAGGGATACGCAAGTGTCATAAGCCATCGACGATTCCTGTTGGCTATCGAACAACAGCGGAAACGGGCTGCTCCGGGTGATCGCGCCGCGTCCGCTCCACATCATGCAGCAGTGCGCCTTTGCGCGTGTAAACCACGAAGGTGATCGCGGCGCAGACCGCATAGAAGACCAGGAAGCTCCACAAGGCGGCCGAGACGCCGCCGGTGAGCGCGATCGACGAGCCGTAGGATTTGGGGATGAAGAAGGCCCCGTAGGCGGCGATCGCCGAGGTGAAGCCGGTGATCGCCGCCGATTCCTTTTCCGCCTGGCGCAGGCGCGCCGCCGGGTCGAGCTGTGGCTCGAGCCGTTCGAGCTCCTTGCGCATGATGATCGGGATCATTTGGAAGGTCGAGGCGTTGCCGATTCCGGTCATGGCGAAGAGGAACAGGAAGCAGGCGAAAAAGCCCCAGAAGGCCCCGGCCTGGTCTTTGGCGGCGATGAAATAGAGCACGCCGGCGACGCCGACGATCATGGCGACGAAAACCGCCAGCGTGACGCGGCCGCCGCCCCAGCGATCGGCGATCCAGCCCGTGCCGGAGCGCGCCAAGGCGCCGACCAGTGGGCCGAGGAAGGCATAGGCAAGCACGTTGGCGTGCGGGAAGAGGATTTTGCCGAGCAGCGGGAAGCCGGCGGAATAGCCGATGAAGGAGCCGAAAGTGCCAGTGTAGAGGATGCACATGATCCAATTGTGCCGGCGGGTGAAGATCACCGATTGTTCGGCGAAGGACGCCTTGGCCGAGGCGATGTCGTTCATGCCGAACCAGGCGCCGAAAGCCGCCAAAACGATGAAGGGAACCCAGATGAAGCCGGCGTTCTGCAACCAGATCTGGGTCGCCTTGTCGGCGACGCCGGCCGCCTCGGGAGCGCCGCCGAGCCCGCCGAACACGCCGGAGGCGATCACCAGCGGCACGACGAACTGGGTGACGCTGACGCCGACATTGCCCAAGCCCGCGTTGAGCGCCAGGGCGTGCCCCTTTTCCGCCTTCGGATAGAAGAAGGAAATGTTCGCCATGGAGGAGGCGAAATTGCCGCCGCCGAAACCGCACAGCAGAGCCAGGATCAGCAAAACGATATAGGGCGTATGGGGATTCTGCACGGCATAGCCGATGCCGATCGCCGGGATGATCAGCGACCAGGTGGTGAGCGTCGTCCACAGCCGCCCGCCAAAGATCGGGATCATGAAGCTGTAGAAGATGCGTAGCGTCGCGCCGGAAAGGCCGGGCAGCGCCGCCAGCCAGAACAACTGGTCGGTGGAATATTTGAATCCGACCAAAGGCAGTTTGGCGACCACGACCGACCAGACCTGCCAGACCGCGAAGGACAGGAGCAGCGCCGGAATCGACAGCCACAGATTGCGGCGCGCGATCGCGCGGCCCTTTGTCTCCCAGAACGTCTTGTCCTCGGGGCGCCAGTCCACCAGCACCGCGTGACCGACATGCGCCGCCTCGGGCTGTGGCATGCCGAGGAGTTCCGGCACGGCGGGCAGCCGCTCGAGCGCCGGCCCCACGGCTTCGCGCTCCATCTGGCGGACGGAAAAATGCATCCAGAGCAGCGAGCCGGCGGCGAGCAGAAACAAGGCCATGAAACAACTCGTCCACAAGCCGGTCAGGTCGAACAGCACGCCGAAAAGGACGGGCAGAGCGAAGCCTCCGAGCCCGCCGATCATGCCGACGAGGCCGCCGACCGATCCGACATGGTCGGGATAGTAAGTCGGAATGTCCCGGAATACGGCCGCACTGCCCAAGGCCATGAAGAAGCCGAGCACGGCGACGACGAGCGTGAACGGAACGAGGCCCATCGCCATGCGGAAGGCAAAGGCGCCATTGGCTCCATGCACGACATAATCGGCCGGCGGATAGGCCAGGACGAAAGTCGCCGCCACGCCGACCAGAAGCGACCAATACATCAGCCGCCGCGCGCCATAGGTTTCGCAAAGATGGCCGCCATAAACACGGAAGACGCTCGCCGCGATCATGAACAAAGCCGCGAGCATTCCGGCCACGCGAATGTCGAGGCCATAGACCGCCATGAAATATTGCGGCAGCCATAGCGCCAAGGCGACGAAGGCGCCGAACACGAAGAAATAATAGAGCGAGAAGCGCCAGATCTGCACGTTCTTGAGCGGTTCGAGATTGAGCCGGGCGCTCGGAGCCTTCTTTCCGGCGCGCCGGCGCTCGGCGGTCGCCGGATCGTCCTTGGTCGCGATCCAGAACACGATCGCCGCCACGACAAGCGCCACGGCCCACAATTGCGCGACCGCCCGCCAGCCGTCGACGACGAGAACGAAGGGCGCGAGAAAGGCGGTCGCCGCCGCGCCGACATTGCCGGCGCCGAAAATATCGAGCGCCCGGCCTTGGGCGGGGGCGTCATGCCAGCGTGAGACATAGCCGACGCCGGCGGCAAACGAGCCGCCGGAAATGCCGACGCCCAGCGCCGCGAGCAGGAATTGCGGATAGGTATGCGCGAAAGTGAGCAGGAAGGTCGCCAGCGCCGCCGCCAGCATGACGAGAGCGAAAACGCGCCGCCCGCCATATTGGTCGGTCCAGACCCCGAGGACGAGGCGGGTCAGCGATCCAGTCAGGACCGGCGTTCCCGCCAGCAGGCCGAACTGCGTTTCGCTGAGGCCGAGGTCAGCTTTGATCTGAATGCCGATGATGGCGAAAATCATCCACACCGCGAAACATGCGGTGAAAGCAATGGTCGACAGCCAGAGCGCGCGCTGCTGCGCGCCGTGATCGATCGAAACGGCGGTCATGATTGGCGCCATCCTTTTTACTGCGGCTTCCGGCGCAGGAATTGACCCAAAACGCCTCGGGGGCTCTTTGACAATGGTCAAGGAAATCGACGACACGCAAAAAAACAAGGATTTATTTGATAAAAGTCAACCTACGAATTGGCGCCTGCTGGTAAGAAGGGCGCGGATGTCAAATCGGCGCTGCCCTTTACCACCCAGGTCCGCGGGAGAAGCTTTGATGCTGTCTCGGGAGCAATATGACGAGGCCTCGCGTTTGCAGATTTTTTCGGGCTGCCGGTCCGAAACGGTCGCGCTGCTTCTGGAGGGCGCCTTCCTGCAAAAATTCCCCGAGCGGATCGACCTCGCGAAGGAGGGCGACCGCCCGGATTTCCTTCATGTCGTCGTCAGCGGCGCCATTGAACTCTACGCCCGTTATCGCGATCGCGAAACCACGATCGAAGTCATCGGCCCGCCCAACAGTTTCATCGCGGCGGCCGTCGTGCTCGACCGTCCCCATCTCAAATCGGCGCGCGTCATCGAAGCGGCGCGCATCCTCATGCTGCCGGCCGCTTCGGTGCGCAGGGCGCTGCCCGAGGACGCCGCCTTCGCCGCGCGCATCGCCGTCGAACTGGCGACCGCCTATCGCGCCGTCACCAGGGATCTGAAAAACCAGAAACTGCGGACCGGTCTCGAACGGCTCGCCAATTGGCTGGCGCGACGCGACCGCGAAACCGGCGCGACCCATCGAATCATCATTCCGTTCGACAAGAAAGTGCTGGCGGCCCAACTTGGCATGGCGCCCGAAAATCTCTCGCGCAATTTCGCCACGCTGGCGCGTTTCGGCGTCAGGGTCAAAGGTCCCCGGGTCGAGATCGGCGACCCCGCCGCGCTGGAGCAACTCGCCAAACCCGACCCGCTGATCGACGATCCGTCGTCCTGACGAGAGACGCGCGCCGTCTTTGCCGCGCGACAACGTTTCTTTCGCCGCGGCGCCGCATCGACAGGGCCACGGAGAAGGCCGATGACACAGGCGCAAGCCGGCGCGAGACGTAAGGACGATTGGGGGCCGCTCTCGGCTTTGCCCGGTAATCCGCTGATGTGGGTGCTGATCGGCTCCGAGCTTGCCGTCTTCGGCGCGGCGCTGATCGGCTATGCCGGCGCGCGCGCCCGCGATCCCGCCGGCTTCGCCGCCGATCAGGACCAGTTGAGCCGCCTCGCCGGCCTGATCAATACCGCCGTGTTGCTGACCAGCGGCCTGTTCGCGGCGCTCGCCAATGTCGCGGCGCATGAAGGCCGGCGCGAGATGGCGCGTTTGTGGATCGGCCTCGCCGGGGTGCTTGGCGTTGTTTTTCTCGTTGTCAAGGCGCGCGAATATGGCGTCGAGCTCGACGCCGGACACGATCTCGATTCGAGCCCCTTCTTCACCCTCTATTTCCTCGTCACCGGCTTCCACGCCCTCCATGTCGTGCTGGGCCTCGTGATCCTCGCGCTCGTCGCGTTCTTCGATTCGCCCGAGAATGTCGAGACCGGAACCGCGTTCTGGCACATGGTCGATCTGGTCTGGATTCTGGTCTTTCCCAGCTTTTATCTCCTGAGGTGACGGGTGGCTAAGGCGCGTGAAATCGTGATCGTCTGGGCCTTGCTGATGGCCCTTTCGCTGACTTTGGCCTTTGCCGCCGATGTCGCCCACGCCTCGCGGCTCGGCGCGGCGATGATCGGCGTCGTCGCGGCCGCCGCGGCCCTGAAGGCGCATCTGGTTCTGCGGACCTATCTTGGGCTCCGCGTCGCGCCGGGCGCCCTGTTCGGCTTCGCTGCCGCAGCGGCGCTCACGCTGACGCTCGTCGCCGCTTCCTTCCTGTTGTTTGCGACTCCGCAATGACAAAAAAATTCGAAATCCGCCAATTGACTTTTGTTAAGGGGTCCGGCCGCGCCTCATTCTAGCCTTGGCCCGTCCATATTCCGGGGAACGACCGCATGAGCGAAGTACTCACAAAATCCACGGCCCGAAACATATTCTACGGCGGATCGCTGTTCTTCTTTATCATCTTCATCGGGCTGACGGCGCAAAGCCGTCATTACATCCTGACCAAGGGAACCGACCAGGCCCATCTCACCGATTCCGTCGTGCGCGGCAAGCGGATCTGGGAAAGCCATGCCTGTTTCGACTGCCACACCATCTATGGCGAAGGCGCCCAATTCGCACCCGAGCTTGGCGACGTCTTCACGCGCTGGGGGGGCGACAAGGACCCGGCTGGCGCGCGCGAGACCATCAAGAACTGGATGAAGGCGCAGCCCACCGGCATTCCGGGCCGCCGCCAGATGCCGCAGTTCAATCTGAGCGACGCGCAGCTCGACGATCTCGTCGATTTTCTCGCCTGGTCCAGCCGCAGCAACCTGCAAGGTTGGCCGCCGCGGCCGTCCAAGACCAACTGATCCAACGATGCGGAGGATTTAATGCAATATCATAGCCAAAGCATCGCCAAGACCTATTGGCTTGGCGCCATGCTCATCTTCGCCGTCCAGATGATCTTCGGACTGATCGGCGGCCTCATCTATGTCGCGCCGAATCTCATCCCGGTCGATATCATGCCCTTCAACGAAGTGCGCATGATCCACACCAACGCTCTCGTCGTCTGGCTGCTGCTCGGATTTTTCGGCGCCGCCTATTACCTCATTCCCGAAGAGGCGGAGCGCGAGATCTATTCGCCGGTCCTCGCCTATGTCCAGTTCGCCATCTTCTTCCTTGGCGCGCTGGCGGCGGTGGTCGGCTATCTGTTCCATCATTATGCCGCCGAAGCGCGCTCCTATCTCGAACAACCCCTGTGGGTGAAGCTCGGCATTGTCGTGGCCGCGCTGATCTTCCTGTTCAACATCAGCATGACGGTGTTGCAGGGGCGCAAGACGGCGATCAGCAATGTTCTGCTGTTCGGCCTGTGGGGCATCGCCATCTTCTTCCTGTTCTCGCTCTACAACCCGGGCAATCTGTCGGAAGACAAGATGTTCTGGTGGTATGTCGTCCACCTGTGGGTGGAGGGAGTGTGGGAGCTGGTGATGGCCTCGATCCTGGCCTTCCTGTTGCTGAAGCTCACCGGCGTCGATCGCGAAGTGATCGAGAAATGGCTCTATGTCATCGTCGCGACCTCCTTGTTCACCGGCATTCTCGGCACCGGCCACCATTATTACTGGATCGGCGCGCCGGGCTATTGGCAGTGGATCGGTTCGGTCTTCTCGTCGCTCGAAGTCGTTCCATTCTTCGCCATGGTCTATTTCGCTTTCGCGATGGTGTGGAAGGGCCGTCGCGATCATCCGAACAAGGCGGCGATATTGTGGTCGCTCGGCTGTTCGGTGCTGGCCTTTTTCGGCGCCGGCGTGTGGGGCTTCCTGCACACCCTGCATGGCATAAATTTTTACACCCATGGCACGCAGGTGACGGCGGCGCACGGCCATCTGGCCTTCTACGGCGCCTATGTCTGCATCAATCTGGCGATGATGACCTACGCCTTCCCGCAATTGCTCAATCGCGCCCCCTATAACCAGGTGCTGAACATGCTCAGCTTCTGGGTTCTGTCGGCGGGCGTGGTGTTCATGGCCGTGGTGCTGACCTTCGCCGGCGTGCTGCAGACCCAACTGACGCGCGTGATGGGAATAAGCTTCATGGACGCCGCCGACCAGCTCGGTCTGTTCTTCGACATGCGCCTCGGCGCGGGGGTGGTGACGGTCATCGGCGCCTTCCTGTTCATCTTCTCGCTCCTCGTGCCGCTCGAACATGAAGCGATCGAACCGGCTCACGCCGCTGGCGCTCCGGCGGAGTGATCAGGCCTTCACGCCGACGACGCCCGACAAGAAAGGAAAAGCCATGAGCCTTGTGGCCATCGCTTCCGGGGACGAAGGGGAGCAGATCCCCTTTTACCAGCCGCAGGGCAATGAATGCGCAATCTTCGAGGCGGCGTTCCGACGCCGCCTCCCCATCCTGCTGAAAGGACCGACCGGCTGCGGCAAGACGCGCTTCGTCGCCCATATGGCGGCGCGGCTCGGGCTTGATCTGGACACGATCGCCTGTCACGACGATCTCACCGCCGCCGATCTCACCGGCCGCTATCTCATCAAGAACAACGAGACGGTCTGGACCGACGGCCCCCTCACCCGCGCGGTGCGGCGCGGCGGCATCTGCTATCTCGACGAGGTGGTGGAGGCGCGCAAGGACGTGACGGTGGTGCTGCATCCGCTCACCGACGACCGCCGCATCCTGCCGCTCGACCGCACCGGCGAGACGCTGCACGCGCCCGACGATTTCATGCTGGTGATCTCCTACAACCCCGGCTACCAGTCGGTGCTGAAAACCCTAAAACCCTCGACACGGCAGCGTTTCGTCGCTCTGTCCTTCGACTATCCGCAGCCCGAGGCGGAAGCGGCCATCGTCGCGCGCGAAAGCGGGCTCGACGCCGAGGCATGCAAAACCCTGGTCCGTCTTGCCGGAAGGTTGCGCGCCCTGAAAGGCCAGGACCTGGAGGAAGGCGCCTCGACCCGCCTGCTGGTCGCCTGCGCCAATCTCATCGCCGACGGCATGAAGCGCAGCGAGGCGATCGAATCCGCTTTGATCGAGCCGCTTACCGATGATCTGGACGTGAAAAAGGGCCTGCTCGATCTCGTGCAAGTGACGCTCGGCTGAGCCATGTCGCTCTGGCGCGCGCTCATCGCCACCAAATTCTGGGAGCCGGAAGAGGCGGTCGGCGGCTTGTGGGACCGCCTGGTCGAAAAGCTCGACGCCGAGCCGGCCTTTCCCGAAGCGGCGGTCGAACTGGCGGCGGTCAAGGGCGCCTTGGGCGTGTTGTTCCGCGGCCTCGGCGGCGATCCGGGCGTCGAGATCAAGGCGGCGAGCGATGAGACCTCCATGCACCGCCGCTCATGGCGCCGCCGCCTCGCGCGCGACGCCGAACGGGTGAAAGCGGCGCGCTTTGACGGCTCGACCTTGTTCCTGCCGCAAAAAATCGATCATTTCACCGACGCCGGTCTCAACCGCAAACTTTTTCTCTGGCTCGCCGCACTGGCTGTCGCGGCCAGGCCGGCGGAACAAGCGTCCAGCGATCCATTGCGCCGCGACGTGGTCCGCCTGCGCCGCGCCCATGCCGACAGCGAGCGCGCCATCGTCCATTTCCCTGGCCTCGCGCCGATCCGCGACGCGCTTTATGCGGCGACGTTTTCCGCGCGGCCAGCCTTCGACGGGCCGCCGATTGAAAAGGAAATCGAGGACTGGATTCGCGCCCGCCTCGCGCGGGCGCCATTGCGCATCGACACGCCCTTGCAGCGCGCCCTCGCCGGAGAAACCGAATCGCTCGCCCTGCTCGCGGCGCCTGCCGGCTACAAGGCTTTTCGCCCGGTGCTGCTTTGGGGCGAGCGGGTTCCCTCGCCAGGCGGCGGCCGGCGGCGCGGCGACGAGACGCCGGAGCCGGGCGAAGGCGCCAGCGACGGCGCGGAACAGACGATGAAGGCCCAGCGCCAGAAGAGCGACCAGGCCGAACGCAAGGATTCGCTCATTCTCCATCGTTTCGAGGCGATCCTGTCCTTCGGCGATTTCCTCAACCTCAACCGGGACGTCGATGACGACGACGAGGAAAACGCCCGCAAGGCCGCCGCCGACGCGGATCGGATCGACCTCGCGCAACATCATAAAAAGCCGAAGACCCGCCTCAAATTCGACCTCGACCTCGCGCCGGAGGACGGCGACCGCGAAAAACTCTCCGGCAAGTTCGTCTATCCCGAATGGGACTGGAAGCGGGCGGCCTTGATCCCGGATCAGGCGCGGGTGCTGGAGCATGTCGCCCCCGAATTGGCGGACGGCTTGAAGCTTGACGCCGCGGCGCGCCGGCGCATCGAGACGGTGCGGCGGCGATTCGAGGCTTTGCGGCCGCGCCGCAAATGGCTGTCGCGGCAGATGGACGGCGTCGAGATCGATCTCGACGCCTGCGTGCGCGCCGTCTCCGACCGCCGCGCCGGCGGCGAGGCGAGCGAGCGGCTCTATCGCGACGCGCGCAACGAGAAGCGCGACCTCGCGGTCGCGGTTCTGTTCGATTGTTCGCGCTCGACCGAAAGCGCGGTCGAAGGCCGCCCGGTCATCGCCGTGGCGCGCGAGGCGCTGATCGCCTTGGCGCATGGGTTACAGGCGTGCGGCGACGATGTCGGGCTCTACGCCTTCTCGTCGCTACGCAAGGAGCGCGTCTTCGTCGACGTCTGCAAGAGTTTTGAAGAGCCGTTCGGCAGACAAGTGGATTCGCGCATCGCGGCGCTGAAGCCGGGATTTTACACCCGGCTCGGCGCGGCTTTGCGTCACGTCTCGTTCCGGCTCGGCGAGCGGCCGAACACACGAAAACTCCTGCTGGTCATCACCGACGGCAAGCCCAACGATCTCGATCATTACGAAGGCCGTTTCGGGATCGAGGACACCCGCCGCGCGGCGATGGAGGCGCGCCGGCGCGGCCAGGCGGTGTTCTGTGTCGCCATCGACGCACAGGCGCGATTCTACCTGCCGCATCTGTTCGGCCCGGCCGGCTTCGCCATCGTTTCAAAGCCGGAGAAGCTGGCCGCCGCTTTGCCGGCCATCTATCGCAATATCGTCGGATAAATCCCCGGAAACGATAAAGCGTGCGGAACCGTGCGGTCGGACAAGGATTTCTACGCGGCTCGGCGTCATTTTTGTCGAAGGTTGGCGTCGCCCGGCGCATTGCCTAAGATGAAACATGATGATGACGACCGACGATTGGACAATCCTGAGCCGCGCGCCTCTGTTCCGGGCGATGGGGCCTGATATTCTTCGCTCCTTGATCGGGAGCCGCGCCGCTCGCCGATACGAACGCGGCGAACGCATCTTTCAGCAGGACGATCCGGCGGACGCCTTCTATTTCATTTTCGAAGGCTGGGTGAAGCTGTTTCGGGAGCGCGAAGACGGCGGCGAAATTGTCGTCGCGATCTTTACCGCCGGCCAGACCTTCGCCGAAGCCGCCATGTTTCTCGGCGGACGTTATCCGGCCTCGGCCGAAACCATCTCGCCGGCGCGCATCCTGCGCGTCGAAGGGGCCATTTTGCGCCAGGCCATCCTCAAGCAGCCCCAGCTGGCCTTCGACATGCTGGCCGCCGCCTCCATCCATCTGAAACAGCTTGTCGAGCAGATCGAGCAGCTCAAGGCGCAATCGGCGCCACAGCGGATCGCCGATTTCCTGCTGGATCAGATTTCGGCTGCGTCCGGCCCTGTCGATATCGCACTGCCATACGAAAAGTCCCTGATCGCCAATCGTCTTGGCATGCAACCGGAAAGTTTTTCGCGTGCGCTCGCGCGTCTGCGTGATGTCGGCGTCACCGTCGCGCGCGACAATGTCCACATCGGGAATATCGAGAAACTGGCGGAGTTCGCAGCCCGCCCGACCGGCGACGATTAACCCCGGCTTAACCCGCATTTCTCACACGGGGCCGACCTGCGTTGCGATTTCGACGAGTTCGAACGCAAGGAGGGCGGCGAAAAGCGTATGGCGTCATACGGTTGAGCCGCCCGACGCGGCGGGCGGCCGTCGAAATGCAACCCGGAGGGCCGGCTCAACAGGGCGCCCGCAAGGACGCCCGTCGCAAGCGACGGGCTATGAGACGCCGACAGTGTGCGTCGAACGGCTTGGCCGATGTGGCGCATCGGCCCGCGCCATTTTCCTGCCCTGTCGGCGTCTTGAGCTGGCGCAGGACGACCCCGTGTGAGAAATGCGGGTTAATGGCTCGTGCCCTCGGAAAATGTGATCTTGTTGTAGACGTTGTATTTGCCGATCGGCTTCGACATCGGCAGGCGCTTGATCTCCTGGAAGGTCGTGGCGTCATAGACGATCAATGCGCCGTCCTTTTCCATCACGCTGACCAGCGCATGCCGGCCGGACCGATCGAATTCGACATGGGCGGTCATTTTTCCGGGCGCGGGTTTCAGCGTCCGCACCACCTTCAGGCTCTGCTTGTCGATGATTGAAATCTCGTCCCTGGGTTGCGGCGAGAGCGAGGAATCGGCCCAGGCGTAAGGCGTGTTGTCGTGGCTGCGCAGGAAATAGCCCGGTCCCGGCGTGGGAATTTCCGCAATGACCTTCCAGTCCGTCGTATCGATCACGCTGATCTTGCCGTCTTTCAGGTGCGGCGTCGCCATCACCACATGACCGTCGCGCATCCAGGAAATGCCCGAGCCCAGATGCGGCATGCCCGGCAGCGGCAGGGTCGCGACTTCCCGCCCCGAATCGAGATCGACGACAATCGCCTTGTCGCCGGCCTGGTGCGCGCCAAGAACATGGCGATAGGAAGGATCGAAGAAGAAATCGTCGAGCGGCGTCGTCAGCGCGATGCGCCGCAGGGGGAACGGATCGGCTTGCGCCGCGGTCGAAATCTCCCAGATTTCCGGCGCGTCCTTCAGGGCGACCACGAAGGAATTGCGCGGCGGCGCCTGATAGACCGCCGAGACGCGCGAGGTTTTGGCGTTGCGGTCGGCGACATCGAAGATTTTTTCGATACTCAGATCGGCCGCCGACAGGATCACCAACGTATCGGGCAGGTAATTGGCGACCGCGACATGGCGTCCGTCCCTGGAGAGCGCGATATTGCGGCTGTTGAGCCCGGCGCGGACTTCCGCGGCGATTTTCAGGGTCCAGAGGTCGAATTTCGTCACCCAGCCGTCGCGCGAGGAGAAAAAGACATAGCGGCCATCGGAGGTGAATTTCGGCCCGCCATGCAAAGCGAAGCGGCTGGCGAAACGATCGATCGGCGTGAAGGTGTCGCCATCGACGATGGAGACATGATGGTCGCCGCCCTCGACCACGACGAAGAGATTGAGCGGATCGGCGGCAAAGACCGGTCTGGCGACGGTAAGATCGGGCGTCAGCACGCGCGAAGCCTCGATCTGCGCCCTGCCCCACACCGGCGCCGCCGGCGGCGGCGAATCGACGTAAGCCGCCAGCGCCTTGATCGATTGATCGTCGAGATCGGCCTTGAAGCCCGGCATTTTCGTGCCGGCGCGGCCGTCGCGGATGACGGCTTGCGCGCCCGCCCTGCCGAGCCGGCCGAGATTGTCGGGCAGCAGCGCGGGGCCGATGGCGCCGAAACGGTCGCCGCCATGACAGGAGGCGCAATGAGCCAGATAGAGCGCGGCGGCGTCCGGAGCGGCTTGGGCGGCCGAGACCCCCAGCGACAAAGCGAGGCTAGCGGCGTAAAACTTCATGTTTCATTCCCCGGAAAGGCCGCAAGACGAGGCGCTCCGCCTGTGGCGCGCCGATTTCGGCGTCGGTGAGATAGCAGGCCGGATCCTCGGCGAAGGCGTCGCCGCTCAACCGCAGCGCCCGCACCCGCGTATTGCCGCCGCAGATGTCGAAAAAGGCGCAAGATGCGCAGCGGCCCGAAATTTCACGCGGGCGTCGTTTCAGCCCGGCCATGATCGGGTCGGAGACGTCGGTCCAGATTTGCGAAAACGGCCGCGCGCGGACATTGCCGAGCGGATAATCCTGCCACATCGTGTCGGGATGGACGTCGCCGAGATTGTCGATATTGGCGACATTGACGCCGGACGAATTGCCGCCCCATTGCGCCAGCTTTCCACGCAAATGTTCAGCTTGGTCGGGGAAATGGCGCAGGGTCCAGAAATAGAGCCAGACCGCGTCGGCGTCATTGTTGCCGGTGACGAAGTCGAGCTCCTCGCCCTGTTCCAGCGCCGCCCAGGCGGCGTCGATCAAGAAATCCATCATGTCGCGGGTGACCCGCCAGTTGGCGTCGTCGCCGCGATTCTTGTTGCCGCGCCCGGCATAGACGAGATGCGAAAGATAGAATTTCTTCACGCCCTCCGCTCTGGCGAGCTCGATCAGGCGCGGCAGCTCGCGCCAATTGTCGAGAGTCATGGTGAAGCGCAATCCGACCTTCGCTTCGCGCGCGACGCAGGCGCGCACGCCGGAAAGGGCCGCGTCATAGGCGCCGGAGAGGCCGCGAAATCTGTCGTTGGTCGCGCCGATCCCATCGAGGCTGATTCCGACATAATCATAGCCGACTTCGGCGATGCGTTCGGCCATGTCCGCGTCGATCAAAGCCCCGTTGCTGGACAGCGCGGTATAAAAGCCCATCGCCTTGGCGCGGCAAGAAATGTCGAAAATACCGGGCCGCAGCAAGGGCTCGCCGCCCGAAAGAATCAAGGCCGGGACGCGAAAGGCCTTGAGGTCGTCGATGACATCGAAAATTTCCCGCGTCGTCAGTTCGCCGGGAAAATCGACATCGGCCGAGACCGAATAGCAATGTTTGCATTTGAGGTTGCAGCGGCGGATGAGGTTCCAGATCACCACCGGGCCGGGCGGATCGCGACGTGGGCGCACCGGCGTCGGCGCCTTGATTTCACGCAGCATCTGGGTGAGGCGAAACATGTTCACTCCGTGAGGCGCAGGCCGGTTTTCTTGAGGATGCGCGTGGAAAAAAGGATATCGGACGCCCGACAGGCGGGGCCGAGCAGATCGGCGATGCGCCGGGCCTTTTCGCGCACTTCCTCGCGCGTGGCGCCATGGGCCATGGCGAAAAGATTGTGAGGCCAGTCGGGCAGAGCGCGCGGGCGCAGATAGCAATGGCTGACGAAATCGAGCGCGCCGATCCAGGCGCCGAGCTCCTCCGCCTCCTCGTCGGCGACATCCCAGACCGTCATGCCGTTGGCGTTGAATCCAAGCCGGAAATGATTGGGCACGGCGCCGATGCGGCGGATGATTCCCTTGTCGATCATGCGCGAAAAACGCCCGATCACGGCTTCTTCGCTCAAGCCGACGGCTTCGCCGACGCGCGCATAGGGCTGCGGGTCGAAGGGCAGTCCGGCCTGCGTCGCGCGGATCAGGGCGCGGTCGATGTCGTCGATCGGCTTCATGCGGTCACCCGGAAATCGACGAAAAATTCGCGCAGCTTCGGGAAGGCGAAGACGCGCTGGCCGGTCGCCTGTTCGATCTCCGCGCAGACTTCGGCGATGGCGTCGGGCCGTTCGGTCGCCAGCACGAACCACATGTTGAGGCGATGGTCGCGCTGGTAATTATGCGCGACTTCGAGGCGCGCATTGACCGCCGCGACCGTCGCCTCCCATTGTTCCGCCGGCACGGCCATGGCGCAAAGGCAGAAGGCGCCGCCGAGCGCGTCGGCGTTGAAAAGCGGTCCGAACCGCGTCAGCAATCCTTCGTCGCGCAAGCGGCGGATGCGGATGATCGCCTCGTCTTCTGCAATGCCAACATCCTTGGCGACGGCGGCGAACGGCCGAGCGACGAGGGGAAAGCCGCCCTGCCATCGATTGATGATGTTTCGGTCGATGTCGTCGATCATGTGCGCCTCAAGCGGCGGAAAGCTTCGCCCCGCGCTGGCGGAAGCAGCGGCGCGAGAACAGGATTTCGTGCCCGCGACTGGCGCCGCCGACGCTTTCGGCGAGCGCGGCGATATCGGCGCGGACCTGTTCGCGATCGCGGCCGTGGACCATGGAATAGAGATTGTAGCGCCAGACCGGGGGCCGCCTCGGCCGCTCGTAGCACAGCGTGACGCCGGGCGCCGCCGCGAGACGGGCGCCGATTTCGGGCAAGGCGCCGTCGTCGATGTCCCACACCACCATGGCGTTGGCGCGATAGCCCAGAACGTGATGCCTCACCACCAGACCGAAGCGCGCGATGGCGCCCTCCGCGAGCAGTCGCCGCAAGCGGCCGACGACCTCCTGCTCGCCCCAGCCCAGACGGGCCGCGACGCGCTGATAGGGACGCAAGCACAAGGGCAATCCGTCCTCGATCGCTGTCAGCAGCCGGAGATCGTCAGGCTGCGGCGGCGGCGGACTGGCGCTGCACGCGACTTTTTTCGCTCCCGCGCCGGTTGCAAAGATCGGAAAGCCCAGATCGATATGGAACGAGCGCAGCAACGGCAAATCGAGCAGGTCAAGCCCGACACGGGCTTGGATGCGCGCGAGGCTGGCCGCGATCGCCTCCCGGCTCGCCCCGGTGACGACGAACCAGAGATTGAGCGCATGTTCGCGCTCGTAATTGTGATTGACGCCCGGCTCGGCGTTGATGCTTTCAGCGATCGCCTCCAGCCTGTGGGCGGGCGCGGCCATGGCCGCAAGCGTCGACGCGCCGGCGCAGTTCGGGCGCAGCACCGCGCCGAGGCGCGAAATGACGCCGGTGTCGCTCAGGCGAACCAGGCTCGCCAGCACGTCGGATTCGTCGAGGCCAAGCCTGTCCGCGACGACGCGGAACGGCTCGGGCTCCAGCGGAAAATCGCGCTGGAATCCGTCGATCAGACGGCGATCTCCCTCGGTCAGCATGTCAGCCCCCCAGCCGGTGCGCGCGGGACGCGAAAAGAATGCCGGAGGGCTTTTGCGCCGGAATTTCCGCGATCTTTTCTCGCCGCCGCACGTCCATCACCACGACGCGGTCGGCGTCGCGCGCCGAAATCCAGATCTCATTGCCGCGCGGCGTGAATTCGAGATGCATCACGCCGGGACCGGGCGCGAAGGAATGGACGACTTCCAGCGTGGGAACATCGATGATCTGCACCGTGTCGTTGAGCGGATGGGCGAAATTGACCCAGACCTCGCGTCCGTCCGGCCGCGCGACACAGAAGACCGGCTGGCCGTGCGTCGGGATGCGCTTTTTCAAACCCATGGTGGGAAGATCGATCGCCAGAACCTCATGAGCGCCGCAGGCGGGCAACAGCAATTGGTCGGCCGACTGGCCCCAGCCTTCGAGATGCGGCATTTTATACACAGGCAGCCTTTGCTGGCCGCCAAAATAGCCTTGCGCCACGCGCTCGCATTTGAGTTCCGGCGCCCACAGATCGATGTGAGCAAAACCGTCCTCGCCGAACAGGCCGGCGAGATAATGCCGCGCGTTTGACGTCACATTGCCGTCATAGGGCAGGCGGCCGACATTGGCGAATTTGGTCAGTTTTGGCGTCGCGCCATCGCCGAAATCGGCGATCCAGATTTCGCCCGCGTCATAGAGCGAGAAAATGAAGCGCCGGCCGGGCAGCGCGACGATGCCGACGGTTTTCGACGCTTTGCCGTCGGCGCCGAGCGCGGGAATGGAAGCGACTTCCGCCAGGGTGTCGGCGTCGAAAATTTTTACGCCGCCTGGCGTGTAATTGGCGACCGCGATCAGTTGGCCGTCGTCGGATATGGCGCCGCCGATGGAATTGCCCGACTGCATGACGCGCTTTTCGATGCGGGTTTCGAGCAGGTCGAGTTTTGACAGGCCGCCGTCGCGGCCGAAGACGAAAGCATAGCGCTCGCAGGGCGAGAACACCGCGGTCGCGTGCGAGAGGTCGCCGAGGCCTTCGATGCGGCCGAGCGCGGCGCG
The DNA here is from genome assembly GCA_963703385.1 of uncultured Pseudomonadota bacterium. Taxonomy (GTDB): domain Bacteria; phylum Pseudomonadota; class Alphaproteobacteria; order Rhizobiales; family Beijerinckiaceae; genus Rhodoblastus. The sequence goes on along the minus strand of OY969816.1, from coordinate 43,496 downwards.
CCGGACATTGTCGATGACAACGACCGAACCCGAGGCGCGCTCGACGATCAGGCCGAGACAACCGGTCGCGCGCGGCGCCGGCTCATCCGCGCGCCCGCTCGCGCTGGACGCGAACAGGGCGCCGGCCGCCAGACCGGAGCTCAGAAAGGCCCTGCGTTTCACTGCGGAAATCCCTCCTTGAGCTTTTGCGCGATCCAGCGCGCGTCCTCGGGGCTCAACTCGCCGCGCCACGGCGGCATGGGCGTGCCGGGGACGCCGTCGAGTATGATCGCCGCCAGCGCCTCGACGCTGTTGCCGGCGAGATCTTGCGGCAGGAGGGCGGGGCCCAGCCCGCCCTTGAGCGTCAGCCCGTGGCACGATCCGCAATCCTGCCGCACCAGCGCGACCAGTTTCGCGTGAGGCGTCTGCGCCCGTGCGAAAGCCGGAACGCAAAGCAGGGCAAAGACTGCGGCGGCGAAACCGGGTCGGATCATCAAGCCCCTGTCGTCGGCGGGCGGCGGCCGAAGCCGCCGCCGTTGTCGTCAGTATATGTCATGCTGGGTGTTGTTCACATTGAATTTTCCGGTCGGCGTGATCACCTTGGGGTCCTTGATGACCGCCTTGACCTTCCGGGTCTTGTCGTCGACGACGACGATCGCCGACGGCTTGTTCTTGCGGTTCCACACCGAGAACCAGACTTCCGTGCCGTCCTTGTTGTACTCCGGCTGGACCACGCGCGCCGCCTGCTCGCCGTCAAGGCCGGCCATGGCCGCGATGTCGATCTTCTCGAAGCCCTTGTCGAAATGACGGATGTCGAAGACCGCGACCGAATGGTGGGTCGAGTCATCCGGGTTCAGCGTGGCGTCGACCCAGAGGTTTTGCGAACGCGGATTGGTCTTGATGAACAGGGCGCCGCCACCGAGACCGGTGAGCGTGCGCACCACTTTCCAGGCGTCTTTCGGATGATGGACCGGATCGGTCCCGATCAGCCATATTTTCTCGTCGCCGAGGTCGCTGGTGGCCCAGACCGGGCCGTATTGCGGGTCGACGAAATTGGCGCCGCGGCCCGGATGGGGCTTTTCGCCGACCTCAACGATCTTGACCAGCTTGTCGTCCTTGGTGTCGATGATCGCGACCTTGTTCGAGGCGTTGGCGGCGACCAGGAAATAGCGGCCGGTGCTGTCGAAGCCGCCGTCATGCAGGAAGCGCGCGGCGTCGATGGTGGTGGTCTTGAGATTGTCGAGGTCGGAATAATTGACCAGGACGATCTTGCCCGTCTCCTTCACATTGACCACGAATTCCGGGTGGAAGTGCGAGGCGACGATCGAGGCGACGCGCGCCTCGCGCAGATAGTCCTGCGTGTCCACCGTCATGCCGCCGGTGGCGACGATCTTGAGCGGCTTCAGCGTGGCGCCGTCCATGATGGTGTAAGCCGGCGGCCAATAGGTTCCGGCAATGGCGAGTTTGTCTTCCCAGCCCTTGTATTTCGAGCTTTCGACCGAACGCGCCTCCATGCCGATCTTGACCTCGGCCACCTTGTCCGGAACCTTCATCCACAGGTCGATCAGATCGATCTTGGCGTCGCGCCCGATCACATAGAGATAGCGGCCCGAGTCGGACATGCGGGAAATGTGGACGGCGTGGCCGGTGGAGATGATATTGACGATTTGCTTGGAGCCGCCGTCGATCAAGGCGATCTCGCCGGCGTCGCGCAAGGTGACGGAGAACAGATTGGCGATGTCGAGATCGTTTTCCTTCTTCTTCGGACGCTGATCGACCGGAACAAAGACCTTCCAGGTCTTCATCATGTCCGGAAGGCCGAATTCCGGCGGCTGCGGAACATCCTGCAGGACATAGCGCGCCATCAGATCGACCTGTTGCTCGGTCAGCTCGCCCGACGTGCCCCAGTTGGGCATGCCGGCGGGCGTGCCAAAGGTGATGAAGGATTTGACCGCATCATAGCCGAGTTGGCGCGTGACCTTGGGCGTGATGTTCGGCCCCGTCGCGCCGGTGCGCAGAACGCCGTGGCAGCCGGCGCATTTGTCGAAGAATATGCCCTTGGCCTGGTCGAACTCCTCCGGCGTCATGGTCGGCAAGCCGGCCGGCGCGCCGGTTTCCACGACCTTGGCGTTTTTCATGTCGTTCAATTCGGGCGTGTATAACTGGCCTTTGCCGTGGTCCATGGCCGGGGCGTCCTCCGCCCAGGCTGGCGCGGCGAGCTGGGCGCCGAGAACGAGGGCGACGGCCGACATGGCCCCCGCGAAAGACTTCAACTTGATAGGCATGGCCGCACTCTCCCTTTCAGCTTGCCCAGGTTCGGCTCGGCGCGGACGGTAAAACGAGGCGCAGGCAGGGGCCTTGACATATGTTAAACCGCGCGCGGTTCCGGCGCGAAGATCGTGTTTCCCCCGCCGGTCCTTGGCGACGGATCGCGCCAATGCGCCAGCCACGCCCGCCCAGCGCGAGGAACAGGCCGCAAAACAACAAGCAGCGCCTTGAGGCGGCGACGGCGATGGTTATAATCACCCGCGGAACGCGCCGTGCCTGAAAAAGAACTTCGCATCGTCATCGCCGACCCCAATCCGCTGCGCGCCGCCATTTTGCGCGACGGACTGGCCGAGGCCGGCTATGCGCAGATTTACCTCCTCGATTCCTTCCTCGATCTCGAACGCCGCCTTGCCGAAATCGACGCGGACATTGTGCTGATCGATCTGGAAAATCCGAATCGCGACGTGCTCGAACAGATGATCCGCGTCAGCGGCGCCCAGGCGCGCCCGGTCGCGATGTTCGCGGACAAGTCGGACGCCGCCATGATCAACGCCGCGATTGACGCCGGCGTGTCGGCCTACGTGGTGGACGGACTGAAGAAGGAGCGCGTCAAAAACATCGTGGATGTCAGCATTTCGCGCTTCAACGCCTTCGCCCGGTTGCGCGAGGAGCTGGCCCAGGCCCAGAGCCAGCTCGCCGATCGCAAGGCGATTGACCAGGCCAAGGCGCTGGTCATGAAGGCAAAAAATATTTCCGAGGACCAGGCCTATGCGATGATGCGCAAGGTCGCGATGAACGAGGGCAAGAAAATTGCAGAGATTGCGCGATCGATCATCACCGCCGCGGAATTGCTGAAATGACCAGACCCCTGCGCATCGGCTATATGCCTCTCACCGACGCCGGCCTGCTTTTCGTCGCGGCGGCCAAAGGTTTCGACCGCGAAGAGGGTCTGGCCTTCGACCTTGTCGCCGAAACCTCCTGGGCCAATCTGCGCGACAAACTGGCGGTCGGCGTCTATGACGCCGCGCATATGCTGGCGCCCGCGGTGGTTGCTTCGATCCTGGGCCTCGATGGCTTCTTGACGCCGATGATCGGCGCTGTCGCCCTGGGCCTCGATGGCAACGCCATTTCAGTCGCGCCGAAGCTTGCATCGATGATCCGCGACAAGTTAGCCGGCGACGCGTCCGATCCGGCGGCGACCGCCCGCGCGCTCGCCGAGATTGTCGCCGAACGGCGCGGAAAAGGCTTGCCGGCCTTGCGCTTCGCGCACGTCTTTCCGTTTTCGACCCATCATTATCAACTGCGTTCATGGATGCGCCTGGGCGCCGTCGATCCCGAAGGCTTGCGCCTGACGGTGACGCCGCCGCCCTTGATGGGCGAGAGCCTGCGCGGCGGCTATGTCAGCGGCTTTTGCGTCGGCGAGCCATGGAATTCGCTGGCGCGGGACGCGGGCGACGCCGAAATCCTCCATCCTTGCCGCGATTTGATGTCCGATTGCCCGGAAAAGGTTCTGGCCTTTCGCGCCAATTCCGCGCGCGAGGACAGGGAAACGCCGCACGCCGCCGCACGCGCCATTCGCCGTGCCGCTCTTTGGGGCGAGGACAAGGAAAATACCCAGGAATTCTGCGGCCTGATCGCGGCGGGACTCGGCGCAGGCGTCACCCCGGCCATGATCGCCGCCGCGCTCGGAAACCAGGGCCAGTCCACGCCCTGGCTGCGGCTCGAACTCGGCCTCGACCGCGCTCGACGGGATGCAGGCGCTGTGGCTCTATGTGCTGATCGCCGCCCATGGGCAGGCGGCCGTTTCCGACGAGTTTTCCGCGCGGGCGCGCGACGCATTCTGGCCCCATGACGGCGCGCCAGCCGCGCCGTCGGCGCCCGCATTTTTCGACGGGCGTTTCGAGGAAAAAAACTGGCGCGACATTGTCGCCGCGCTCTCGACGCCACGGCGGTGAGCCAAGGCCGCCATTTGGGCGGATCGCCTAATTTTGCTGCGAATCATGCTTGCGAAATCAGCCGCGCCTATTTTTTACGCAGCAGCCAAATTTCGAATGAATTATAGATATAACAATATGTTATAATGCAGGACCCTAACTGGCGCCGCACTTGCTTTAGCAGAGTCAGGTCAACGACGACCCCGATCATCGGTTCGCGAAAGCCAAAGGCGGTTTTTGCGCGAGGCTGACCGGCGCGCTTTTCATGCGGCGCCGGAAGCGTGGGCGTCGTCGCACACTCTCTTCGTCAGTCTCGCCAGCGAACCCGTGCTTCGGAATCGTCCAAGCTGAAGGGTCCGCGATGGGACAGATCGAAAAATTCCCCGGAACGTCACGGCTGGTGGTGATCGGCAATGGCATGGCCGCCGGTCGCGCTCTGGAAGAGCTTTTCGCCAAAACCAACGCGCAGCCGGCGCGCACGCCGATCAAGGTGGCGGTCTTCGGCGCCGAGCCGCGCGTAAATTACAACCGGATCATGCTGTCGCCCGTGCTCGCCGGCGAGAAGACCTTCGACGACATCGTCATCCACGACGAAGACTGGTACGACCGCAACGGCGTCGCCCTGCGCCGCGGCCAATCCATCGTCGCGATCGATCGCGCGGCGAAAAGGGTCGAGACGGCGAGCGGCGAGAAATTCGCCTATGACCGGCTGGTCATCGCCACCGGCTCGCTGCCTTTTGTCATTCCGGTTCCAGGCGCCAATCTCGAAGGCGTCGTCACTTTCCGCGATCTCGACGATGTCGAGAAAATGCACGCAACCGCCCAAAACGGCGGCAATGCGGTGGTGATCGGCGGCGGCCTGCTCGGCCTCGAAGCGGCGGCCGGCCTGGCGCTCAAGGGCATGAAAGTTTCGGTCGTCCATCTCATGCCGACCCTGATGGAGCGCCAGCTCGACGCGAGCGCCGGCTATCTGCTGGAAAAGGCGATTTCCGCGCGGGGGATCGACGTTTACACCAGGGCCGACACCGCTGCGATTCTTGGCGCGGATCGCGTGGAAGGCGTCAAACTGAAGGACGGGAGGGTTTTGCCCGCCGATCTCGTGGTCATGGCGGTCGGCATCCGCCCCAACGCGACGCTCGCCAAAGCCGCCGGCCTCGACTGCAATCGCGGGATCGTCGTGGACGATCTGATGCGCACCAGCGACCCGGATATTTTCGCGGTCGGCGAATGTGTCGAGCATCGCGGTCAAAGCTATGGCCTGGTCGCGCCGCTCTATGACATGGCCAAGGTGCTGGCGAGCGAGCTGGCCGGCGAGAATCCGCAAGGCTTCGTTCCGGCCGCGACCTCGACCAAGCTGAAGGTCACCGGCATCGATCTGTTCTCGGTCGGCGATTTTTCCGACGACGACGAAAACAACGAAGTGGTGTTGCGCGACCCGGCGCGCGGAATCTACAAGCGCGTCATCCTGCGCGACAATAAAATCGTCGGCGCCGTGCTCTATGGCGACACCGGGGACGGCGCCTGGTATTTCGACCTTCTGAAAAAAGGCGAGGATGTCGGTGCGATGCGCGACACCTTGATCTTCGGTCAGGCCTATCAGGGAGGGTCGCCGCTCGACCCTACGGCGGCCGTTGCAGCCTTGCCGGATGATGCGGAAATCTGCGGCTGCAACGGCATATGCAAGGGCGCGATCGTCTCCGCGATCAAGCAAGGCGGACTGACGACGCTCGAAGACGTGCGCGCGAAAACCAAGGCCTCGGCCTCCTGCGGCCAATGCGCGGGCAAGGTCGAGCAGCTGCTGTCGTCGACGCTCGGTGGCGCCTACAATAAGTCCGACCGCCGGCCGATGTGCAAATGCACCGATCTCACCCACGAGGATGTGCGCGGATTCATCAGGGCCAAGAATCTCAAGTCGCTTCCCGCCGTGATGCAGGAGCTGGGCTGGAAAAGCTCCGGCGGCTGCCCGTCCTGCCAGCCGGCGCTGAATTATTATCTGGTCTGCGCCTGGCCGGGCGAATATGTCGACGATTATCAGGCGCGTTTCGTCAACGAGCGCGTCCACGCCAATATCCAGAAGGACGGCACGTTCTCGGTGGTGCCGCGCATGTGGGGCGGCGTGACCACGCCCGACGAATTGCGCGCCATCGCCGATATCGCCGATCGCTTCAAGGTTCCGATGGTCAAGGTCACCGGCGGTCAGCGGATCGACCTGCTGGGCATCAAAAAACAGGATCTGCCCGCCGTCTGGGCTCAGCTCAATGCGGCCGGGCTGGTCTCGGGCTTTGCCTACGCCAAGGCCGTGCGCACGGTGAAAACCTGTGTCGGCTCGCAATTCTGCCGCTTCGGAACGCAGGATTCGACGGGGCTCGGGATCAAGCTCGAAAAGCTTCTGTGCGGCTCATGGACCCCGGCGAAAATGAAGCTCGCGGTTTCCGGATGCCCGCGCAATTGCTCCGAGGTCACGGTCAAGGACATCGGCGTGATTTGCGTCGAGTCGGGCTTCGACATCCATGTCGCCGGCGCCGCCGGCCTGCATGTGCGCGCCACCGACCTGCTCGGCCATGTCAAGACCGAGGAGGAGACGCTCCAATATTGCGCCGCCATCCTGCAAATGTATCGCGAAGAGGCCGCCTATCTCGAACGGCTCTACAAATGGGTCGACAAGATCGGGCTGGAACGGCTGCGCGCTGCCATTTTCGAGGACAAACAAGCCCGCGAGGCGCTCTACGAACGTTTCCTCGTCGCGCAGCGTTGCGCGCGCCGCGACCCTTGGGCGGAGCGCGCCGCGGGCAAGCATCTCCATGAATTCACGCCGCTCGCCGTGATCTCGCCGGTCGCGCGCGTCGCCGCCGAATGAGCTTTTTTTTAAGGACATCGCCATGGAAGAGAACAACGCCTTCTGGTTCGATTGCGGGCCGGTCAACGCCATTCCGCGGCGCGGCGCGCGCACGGTGCGCACGCCGCGCCGCGAGATCGCCGTGTTCCGCACCGCCAGCGACGAATTTTTCGCGCTCGAAAACAAATGTCCGCACAAGGGCGGTCCCCTCGCCGACGGCATCGTCCACGGCCGCAAGGTCGCCTGCCCGCTGCACAACTGGATCATCGACCTTGAAAGCGGCGCCGCGACCGGCGCGGACCAGGGCTGCGCGCGAAAATTCCCGGTGAAGATCGAACGCGGCCGCATCTATCTCGACATGGGCGTCGCCGCGCCGGCGTGACCCCCCTCCCCCTCATCCGGCGCTAACGCGCCACCTTCTCCCGCAAGGGGAGAAGGACTCATACGGCGCCGGGGGAATCCTTCTCCCCTTGCGGGAGAAGGTGGCCCCGAAGGGGCCGGATGAGGGGTTCTTCGGAAGGAAGCAGATGACCCGGACAATTTCCACCACCTGTCCCTATTGCGGCGTCGGCTGCGGCGTGCGCGCCGAAGTCGCGACGGATGGCGTCCACATCGCCGGCGACGAGACGCACCCCGCCAATTTCGGGCGGCTTTGCGTCAAGGGCTCGTCGCTGGCGCAGGCGCTTACCTTGGAGGAGCGTCTGCTCCATCCCCGGATCGGCGGCGCGCGGGCGAGCGGGAACGACGCGCTGGAAACGGTCGCGCGGGTCTTCACGCAAACCATTGCGGCGCATGGGCCGGATTCGGTCGCCTTCTATGTTTCGGGCCAGCTTCTCACCGAGGATTATTACGTCGCCAACAAGCTGATGAAAGGCTTTATCGGCTCGGCCAATATCGACAGCAATTCGCGCCTGTGCATGTCGTCCTCGGTCGCCGGCCACAGGCGCGCCTTCGGCTCCGATACGGTCCCCGGCTGTTATGAGGATCTCGAACAGGCCGATCTCGTGGTCCTGGTCGGCTCCAATCTCGCCTGGTGCCATCCGATCCTGTTTCAGCGCCTCGCGGCGGCGCGCTCCCGACGCGACGGATTGCCGCTGGTGGTGAATATCGACCCGCGCCGCACGGCGACCAGCGAGATCGCCGACCTGCATCTCGCGCTCGCGCCGGGCTCGGATGTCGCGCTTTTCCTCGGCCTGTTGCGCGAACTGAACCGCGCCGGAAAAACAGCAAGAGATTTCGTCGGCAACCATACAAGGGGCGCGGAAGAAGCTCTCGCCGCGGCCAAAATCTGGACCCCGGAAAAAGTCGCGGCCGAGACCGGCCTGACGCTCCGCGACCTGCGTCGCTTTTACGATCTCGTCATCGACACGGAAAAAACCGTCACCGTCTATTCGCAGGGCGTCAACCAATCCGCCGCCGGGACCGACAAGGTCAACGCCATCCTCAACACCCATCTGCTGACCGGGCGGATCGGCAGGCCCGGCCGCGGGCCGTTTTCGGTCACCGGCCAGCCCAACGCCATGGGTGGGCGCGAGGTCGGCGGCCTCGCCAATATGCTCGCCGCCCATATGGAGCTGAACGATCCCGCCCACCGCGCGCTGGTGAAAAATTTCTGGGCTTCGCCGACGATCGCAAATAAGCCCGGCCTCAAGGCGGTTGACCTTTTCCAGGCGATCGACGCGGGAAAGGTCAAGGCGCTGTGGATCATCGCCACCAATCCGGTGGATAGTCTTCCCGACGCCGATTTTGTCCGCGCGGCGCTCAAAAAATGCCCCTTCGTCGTCCTCTCGGACGTCGTTGAAAAAACCGACACCGCCGCGCTCGCCCATGTCGTGCTGCCTGCCGCCGCCTGGGGCGAGAAGGACGGAACGGTGACCAATTCCGAGCGCCGCGTTTCGCGCCAGCGCAGGCTGATTGAGGCGCCCGGCGAGGCGCGCGCCGACTGGGAGATCATCTGCGACGTCGCCCGCCGCATGGGTTTCGGCGAGGCTTTCGCTTATCAAAACGCCGCCGCGATCTTTCGCGAACATGCCGCGCTGTCGGGCCTCGCCAACCAGGGCGCGCGCGATTTCGACATTTCCGCCTGCGCCGAATTTTCCGACGCGGCCTATGACGATATGGCGCCCTTTCAATGGCCGTGGCGCAAGGGCGAAGCGCGTTCGATGGCCGAAAAGCGCTTCTTTGGCGACGGCCGTTTCTTCACCCCGGACCGCCGCGGGCGCCTCGTCGCCACGCCGTTCCGTGGCCTCGCGCAAAAGGCGGGGCCGGGCGAATTCATCCTCAACACCGGCCGGGTGCGCGACCAATGGCACACCATGACCCGCACCGGGCGCGCCGAGCGCCTGTCGCAACATATCGCCGAGCCCTTCGCCGAACTGAACCCGCTCGACGCGGTTGAGCTTGGTGTCGAAACCGCCGGGCTGGTCAAACTGTTCAACGCCCGCGGCGCCGTCCTGCTGCGCGCCCAGATCACCGACCGCCAGCGCCGCGGCAGCGTCTTCGCGCCGATCCATTGGACCGACCAATTCGCGTCCAATGCGCGCGTCGACGCCTTGGTCGCGCCGGCGCTCGATCCCGTCTCGGGCCAGCCGGAATCGAAGGGAAGCGCGGTTCGCGTCGAGCCCTTCGACGTCGCCTGGCATGGTTTCGCCCTGACGCGAAAAAAGCCGCAACTGCGCGACGCCGTCTATTGGGCCATGGCGCGGATTTCAGGGGGCTGGCGGGTCGAACTCGCCGGCGCGAACGAGGTGGAAGACTGGGAGGTTTTCGCGCGCCGCCTGTTCGGCCTGGACGCCGAGTCCGGCGAATTTTCGGCGATGCGCGACGCCCGCGAAAAGAGCTTTCGCGGCGTCGCCACGCGGGACGGCGCGGTCGAGGGCGCGCTGTTTGTCGCGCCCTCTCCTGTCGCCGTCGCCCGCGCCTGGGCCTGCGAGCAATTCGCGCGCGAGGACGCCAGGCCGCTTGGTCTGCTCGCCGGCCGCCCGCCGCGCGCCTGCCGCGATCCGGGGAGAAAAGTCTGCGTCTGCCTGAATGTCGGGGCCAATACCATTCTCGACGCCATAACCGAGAAAAGCCTGTCCAGCGCCGACGCGGTCTCGGCCGCCACCGGCGCCGGTTCCGGCTGCGGCTCCTGCAAGCCGGAAATCGAACGCCTGCTCGGCCAGAAGCGCCTGGCCGGAGCGCATTCCTGATCGTCAACGCGAGGCTGAACGCATGAGACTCTCCCAATTGAAAAAATCCGGCCATTGGCCGACCCTGCTCGCCGCCTTCCTCTATTTCGACATCAGCTTCATGGCCTGGGTCTCGCTCGGGCCGCTGATGGCCTATATCGCCAGGGAAATGAATATTCCGATCGAGCAGAAGCTGACGCTGGTCGCCATACCGGTGCTTTCGGGCGCCATTCTGCGCATCCCCCTTGGCATTCTCGCCGACACCATCGGGTCCAAGCTTACCGGCGCGCTCGGCCAGTCGGTCGTCGCCGCCGCTTGCGCCGTGGTCTGGCTGTTCGGCCTGCGCAATCCGACCGAGGTCGCCGTGTTCGGCGCGCTTCTCGGACTGGGCGGCGCCTCTTTTGCGGTCGCTCTGCCTCAGGCGGGCCGCTGGTACCCGCCCCGGCTTCAGGGCGTGGTCATGGGCATTGCCGGCGCCGGAAATATGGGCGTGGTGCTCGATACTTTGTTCGCGCCCTCGATCGCCGAACATTTCGGCTGGCGCGGCGTCTATGCCGCGCTGCTCGTTCCCATGCTCGCGATCCTGGCCTTCTATATTTTCGCCGCCAAGGACGCGCCCGGCTCGATCAAGCGCGTTCCGTTGTCAACCTACGGCGAGCTGCTGCTCGATCCCGACAGCCGCTGGTTCATGTTCTTCTATTTCATCACCTTCGGCGGCTTCGTCGGCCTCGCCTCGGCCTTGCCGCTCTATTTCGTCAGCCAGTTCCACGCCACTCCGGTCGCGGCGGGCCTGATGGTGTCGATGATCGTCTTCTTCGGCTCGACCTTCCGCCCGGTCGGCGGCGCGATCGCCGACAGAATCGGCGGCGTGAAGTCCTTGTCGGCGATGTTCATGGTCGTCGCCGCCTGCTATTTCGCCGTCGCGCTGCTGCCGGTCGGCCCGGCGCCGGCGTCGGGCGGCTGGTCGCTGCTGACTTTGCCGCCGATCGCCTGGCTCGCGGTCCTGCTGTTCTCGACCGGCGCGCTTTGCCTAGGGATGGGCAATGGCGCGGTGTTCCAGCTCCTGCCGCAACGCTTCCGCAACGAGGTCGGCGTGATGACCGGTCTCGTCGGCTTTGCCGGCGGCCTCGGCGGCTTCTTCCTGGCCAAGGCGCTCGCGACCTCCAAGGGCATGACCGGCGGATTCATGGCGGGCTTTCTGTTCTTCGCCGTCCTGGCGCTGCTCGGAGTCGCCGGCCTGACTTTCGTCAAGAGCCGCTGGCGCACCACCTGGGGCGCGGTCTCCGGCGCGCGGATCTGAGGTGAACGGCGGGCGCCTTGCGCGCCCCGCCCATCCTGCTACCCATGTTCCGCCATGACCCGTCTCGACCACGAACTGCGTTGCGAAATCGGCTTCGCCACCGAGTGCGGCCGGCGGTCCGACAATCAGGACTTTGGCGCAGCGCGCTTCGGCAGGTCTCGTGTGGACTCGCGCCCCGATGTGGTCGCGGTCGTCGCCGACGGGGTTGGCGGCCATGCGGGCGGGCGCGAAGCGGCCGAACTCGCGGTCCGCGGCTTCCTCGACGGCTATTTTTCCCTGCCCGGTTCACTGGGCGCGCAACAGGCCGCCGCCCGTTCGCTCGACGCCATCAATTCGTGGATCGTCGCCCAGGGCCGCGTCGATCCCCGACGCGCCGGCATGGCGACCACTTTCACCGCTTTGATCCTTTCGGGGCGTTCCGGACATTGCGTCCATGTCGGCGACAGCCGGCTTTATCGTTTCCACGAGGAAGCGCTGGAGCAGCTGACCGAGGACCATGTCTTGGGGCCCGGCGATCTGCGGCACGTGCTGCGCCGCGCCGTGGGCCTGGAAGACCCGGTTCGGATGGACCATGCGTCCTTTACCCTTCGTCCGCTGGAGCGCTATCTTTTGTGCAGCGACGGCGTGCATGGCGCGATCGGCGACGAGCGGCTGCGCGACATTCTCAGCCTGCGCGCCGCGCCGCAGCGGACGGCGGAGGATCTCGTCGCCGCCGCGCTCGATGCGGGCAGCGGCGACAATTGCACCGCGCTCATCGTCGACATTCTCGACACGCCGCCGCCGGAAGCCGACGAATTGCGCGATTTCTTCGGCGATCTGCCGATCTTTCCGCCGCCCGAGACCGGATCGATCCTCGACGATTATCTGATCGGCGAAAAACTGTCCGAGGGCCGCTACAGCCGGCTGATGTGCGCACAGGACCTGCGCGGCGGCGCTCAGGTGGTGATCAAATTCCCGCAGCCGCGCGTCGCCAAAGAACGAACTTTTCGCCGCGCCTTCGTCCACGAGGCCTTCGTCGCCGGTCGCGTGCGCAGCCCCTGGATCGTCGAAACGATCGAACAGCTCCCCGAACGCCAGACCCGGCTCTATTCGGTCATGCCCTTTTACGACGGCGAGACCCTTGAGCGGCGGCTGAACCGCGACCCGCGCATTTCCTATGCCGAGGGCGCCCAGATCGCGACACGCATCGCCCGCGCCGTCGCCGTGCTCCACCGCGCTCGCATCATCCATCGCGACATCAAGCCGGACAATGTCCTGCTGCTCAAGGATGGCGGCCTCAAACTGATCGACCTCGGCGTCGCGCGCCTGCCTCAACGCGAGGACTTTCCCGCCGAGGACATTCCCGGCACGCCGTCCTATATGGCGCCGGAGCTGTTTTCGGGCGCGGCGGGGGATGAAATGACCGACCTTTTCGCGCTCGGCGTCACGGTCTACCGGATGTTCGCGCGGAGCTATCCCTATGGCGAGATCGAGCCTTTTTCCCACCCGCGGTTCGGGCGTCCGGCCTCGCTCGCGGCGCGGCGGCCCGACCTTCCCGCCTGGCTCGACGCCGCGATCGCCAGGGCCATCGCCGTGGACCCGATGCAGCGCTATGGCGACGTGCTGGAATTCGCCTTCGAAATCGAGAATGGCGCGCAACGCGGCGGCCCCGCCGAACGCGCCAAGAAATCGCTCTATGAAAAAAATCCGCTGATTTTCTGGCAGGCGCTCACGGCGTTGCTTGTCGTGCTCCTGCTGATCACGCTGGCCTGGAAATGAGGCGGGCCGCCGTCAGGTCGGAGTCATGCCAGCACGTTCGAAAAACTGGTCAAAGCGCGATCGATCGCACGGCGATGGATTCTGCGCCGAAGGACCAGAAACGATCCATGTCGCGCGGCATCGCCGCGCCGGTTTGGAAATCGCTGCGACGGAATGCAACATAAAACCGCCTTGGGGCGGTCTCTTTCTGGCGTAAGCTGTTGATTTTCAAGTGGTGGCGGAAGAGGGAGATTTTTCCCCGATCGCCGCGAAGCGAGCAATATCGCCGGGTCACGCCGCCTTGCCGCTATGCGCGCGGCGCGTCGCGGCGACATTCCGCGCAATGTGACGATTCAATGATTGGAATCGTTATGCCGCCCGATGGACTTCTTTTCGCCTTCGAACAGGATGGGCCATCGTGGAAAGCGTGAACACGGCTGCCGCTTGACGTTCTCGCCCGATGAAGAGCGATGTCGGCGAAGCAGACGATCTTCTCCACCCGGTCCGCCCTGGTCGGGGTGATGGTGGCCATGCCCACACTCGGCGCGAGCCTTTGGCTATCGCTGTTCGGCGCATGAATGATGGCGCTCGTTTCGATCGAGCGCCGGATCTTCTTGGCGAGTTTTCTCGCGGCGTCTTGGCCGGTCTCGGGCAAAGCGACTGCGAACGAGTCCTCGCCATAGCGCGCGATCAATTTGCGTCTGCCCTCCTCAACCTCGGACATAGCGCCGCTTACCGCGGTTAGGACGTCGTCTTGGCGCGCGGGCTGGCGGGCATTGAAATGCTCAATCTGGCCGATCTTGACCAACAGCAATGAAATTGGCGACCCGGAATGGATCGCTTTGCGCCATTCTGCGACCAAGGCCGCATTGAAGCTTCGTTGCCCAGCCTCGCCGGTCGCGCCAGCAAGCCGAACGCCGTCGTCGGATGAATATGCGCGAACAATTTCCGAACGGCTTTCCGCTCCAGTTTTGGACAAGATGCTTGCGCGAATCGTCTCGATTCTTCGTTTGCTGGCGCCAAGTTCCAATGCAAGGATTTCGTTCGTTTGGCCTTTCGCAAGGCCCGCCAAAGCATTCGTTTCCGTCGTGCTCAACCGATTGAAACGCTCGTTGCCCGCGCCGGATGGGGATTGATGCGCGGGGCGCCTATTACTGCTGACTGACGCGGAAACGCGTCGCAACGCTTCCGGTTGCTCCACCAGTCGTCTTTCGTCATTTCGCGCGCCATGTTGCGGTTCAGACCAGCAGGCGTGTTCGATAAGCCTGCCTATATCCTTGATCTGCACGTTGTTTTGCCTAACGTGTACGCCAATTTCTCTCATCCTGACCAGCGCGCGGGAAAAGCTTTCCGGCCTGGCGCCTAGGTAGTTCGCTATCAAGGCTTTTTCGTAAGGAAGAACCAACTGCGCGAACCCGCTCGAAGTCTTCAGCATTTTTAAAAGAAAGTCAGCGATCCGTTGCGTGACAGACTGAGCCTTGAGTTGTTCAATTTGCTCGATAAGCTGAATGTATTGATCCGATATGGCGGCCAGAATTTCAAAGGTTAGAAGTGGGCGCTGCTCCAGGACGCGGCGCAAGAACTTGGCACTTATCCGTATAATGCGCGAGGGAGAAACCGCCTCTGCGCTGACATGAGAACTATCGCCGAGGAACATCGCCGGATCGAAATAGATTTCGCCTTCAGAAAAGACGGAGACAACCACATGCTCGCCATCTGTCCGCTCGCGGTAGATTTTTACGCTGCCATCAATAACAAAAAAGCAGTCTTCGACGAAATCACCCTGTTGGAAGATAATCTCACCCCGACGATAAGCTCGCGCCAAATGGTTCTTTCCAACAAGGTCGGCGAAGTCTGGTCCCATGACCTCAGACAGGAGGGCGCGCGTCGACGCGAAACGGCCATGCATGTTCACGCAACCACCTCTCTTCAAAGGGAAATTACGCGCCAAATAACAGCTTTTGGCTGGGGATTAATTGATGTAGGTCAAATAAACAGGATGTCACAACGCCAAGACATTATTCGAATAATCGCCAAGTTATATAATAAACACCAGCGGTTGTGAAACATATATCAAGTGTTATATCGTATCATGTTGGTATAAATATCTAACTAACACATTACTGCGTGAGTTGATGCCTGTCGCAATCGATACATGTAGGCCTGAATAGCTATTTCAATTGCCATTTCACCATTTGTCGATGGATGTATACCGCGAGCGACGCTCGCCCCTCGTCCAACCGGTTGCGCCACTGATCCCCGAGCGGCAGGGCAGTTGCTGCCGTTCCGGCTGAGATCGGTCTCGGCGCCGACGGATGGGCTCGCCTGGCGGCCAATCCGCTCGCGGCCGATCATCAGCGCCACGTCGTGGATCGTCTCAAATAGAAAAACGCCGCATACAGCGCCGTAGCCGCCAATAGGCTGGCTCTCCCAGCACGTCGGCGTCGACCACGAGTCTTGGGCGAAATCGGGCTATCGGACGGGGGCGACGCCATAGGTCCGATGGCAGCCGACGCAAAGATCAATCTGGCCGCCGACACGCACGTTCAGATCCTTCTGGCTTTCACCACGATCTGTCCGGGTCGGATAAATTTTTAAGTGGTAGCGGAGGAGGGACTCGAACCCCCGACACAAGGATTATGATTCCTCTGCTCTAGCCGGCTGAGCTACTCCGCCCCCGAAGCGCGGCAAAGCCGCGCCCGAAGTGCTTCATGCGCGGACGCGCCGCGCTTCAAGTGGGCGGTCTATAGTCCGCCCCCGAGCCGATTGTCAAGGAAGCGCGCCTAGCTCATCCGCTCGATCCGCGCCAGGGTGAAAAGCCCGAGCGGCGCGATCCGGCGGCGCTCGACGAGGCGCACGCCCGGGCGGGCGGCGATCCAGTCGCCGAGGATCGCCCAGGGGAATTCCGGGCGCCAGCCGAGCGAGGCGGATTTTTTGCCGAGCCAGGATTCGACCCAGGCGATCGGACCTTTCTCCGCCCCGACATGATTGACCAGGACGATCTCGCCCCCCGGCTTCACCACCCGCGCCAGCTCGTCGAGCGTCGCCGCAGGGTTCGGCACGACCGTCAGCACATAGGGCGCGACCGCCGAATCGAAATGGCCGGTCGGGAAGGCGAGCCGGGTCGCGTCCATCACGCAAAGCCCGGCCACCTGGCGCAAGTTTTCGCGCGCGGCGCGTCCTTGAGCCCGCCGCAGCATCGGCTCGGAAAGGTCGACGCCGACAACCGACACTTTTCGATCGAACATCGGCAGTTCAAGCCCGGTGCCGACGCCGACGTCGAGGATCAGTCCGCCCCGCCTTTGCGCGGCGGCGACCGCCGCGCGCCGCCCCGGCGCCATGATCGCTGCGAAAACAAGATCGTAGACCGGCGCCCAGCGGGCATAGGCCTGCTCGATATGCGCATTTTCCAGTTGCGCGATTTCGCGGCGAATTTCGCTCATCCGGCGGCGGCGCGTGGAGCGGGCGCAGGGGACGTCGCCGCCTCGGCGCCGCGAATGAAGCCGCCGCCGAGAACGCGGGCGCGCGGCTCGGCGCTGTCATAGAAAACACAAGCCTGGCCGGGAGCGACGCCGCTCTCGTCATCGACGAATTCGACCCAGATCTGGCCGTCGCGCCATTCCAGCAGCGCCGGCGCCGGCGGACGGGTCGAGCGCACCCGCACCGCGATCTCGCGTCCCGAACGCGCCGCCTCCTCCAGTTCGCCGGGACCGATCCAGTTGACGTCGCGCAGCACCACGCGCCGGGTGGCGAGCGCCGAGCGCGGCCCCACCGTGACCCGCGCTTTTCCCGCGTCGATCCTGACCACATAAAGCGGCTCGCCCGCGCTCGCCGCCGCCGCGCCGAGGCCGAGTCCCCGCCTCTGGCCGATGGTGAAATGCATCACCCCGGAATGGCGCCCCAGCACGCGGCCGTCGACATGGACGATCTCGCCGGGCTGGGCGGCCTGCGGCGCCAGCTTTTCGACAATGTCGGAATAGCGCCCGGTCGGCACGAAGCAGATGTCCTGGCTGTCCGGCTTGTCGGCGTTGGGCAGGCCGAAGCGACGGGCGTGCTCGCGCACCTCGGGCTTGGTCATTTCGCCGAGCGGAAAGCGCAGCATCTGCAATTGTTCGCGGGTCGTGGCGAACAGGAAATAGCTCTGATCGCGGGCGGGATCGCGGGCGCGAAAAAGCGCGCGGCCCGCGCCGTCCTTGCGCGAAGAAATATAATGACCGGTGGCGAGCGCCTCGGCGCCGAGATCACGCGCGACATCGAACAGATCGGTGAACTTCAGTTCCTGGTTGCAGGTCACGCAGGGGATCGGCGTCTCGCCGTCGGCATAGGACTGCGCGAAAGCGTCGATCACCTTGTCGCGGAACCTGGTTTCGTAATCGAGCACATAATGCGGAACGCCGATCAGGGCGGCGGCCTGGCGGGCGTCGTAAATATCCTGGCCCGCGCAGCACGAGCCCGGCCGGTGCCCGGCCGCGCCATGGTCATAGAGCTGCATGGTGACGCCGACCACGTCATAGCCCTGCTCCTTGAGCAGGGCCGCGACCACCGAAGAATCGACGCCGCCCGACATGGCGACGACCACGCGACCGCTTTCCGGCGCTCCCGGCAGGTCGAGGCTGTTGAGAGGCTCCGAACCAACGTTCATCACAGCGGAATCCCGCAAAACTCCTACGACGCGACGCCCGGCGCCGAAAATGCGCTGCCCGCGAGGGGCCGTCTCGGCCTTGCGCGCCGGGCGTTCTTCAATAGGCCCTCGCTTGCGGCTTTTCAATGAATTTGGCGGCCAAGCGGAATCCGGTGTCCGGAAAAGATCGTCCCCGCCGGAGAATCGCCCGCCGCTCGGGCCGTGCGAAGAAACAATCGTGGCGAAAGCTGGCGCGTCCGCGGCGCCAAAATGGTTAACGCCGCCTTCGCGCCTGTTCCGAAGCAGGACATTTTAGTCCCGGCGCTAAGAATTTGGCAAGAAACTTACGTCCAAACAACTATTTACTAACGATTAGCTTAGGCGTTTCTTAAATCCGTCGCGCTAAGGTCGTTCCGTAGAGCGAAACGTCCCGCGGCCGGCTTCGGACGCCTCAACCGGGTCGGCGGCGCTCCAGTCAGGGTTCTTCGCGTAAGTGAGTGTTCAGCATGACCGAGCCCCACCGTCCGAGGGTCAAATATGTTATCGGGCCCGATGGCAGTCCGTTGACCGTCGCGGACCTTCCCCCGCCCTCGACCAAAAGGTGGGTCATCCGACGCAAGGCGGAAGTCGTCGCCGCCGTGCGCGGCGGCCTGCTTTCGCTGGAGGAAGCCTGTAGCCGCTATACCCTGACGGTGGACGAATTCCTGTCCTGGCAGATGTCGATCGATCAGCATGGCCTCGCCGGCCTGCGCACGACCCGGCTTCAGCAATATCGCATGTAAGCGCGCGCTGCTCCTTTCGCGACGACGCCGGCTCCCTTGAGCGCTCTCTTGAGCGCCCTCCGGGGTTGGCGTTGCTATTTCAGCTTCCCGCGCGTCGTGACCTCGCCTTTGTCCCCGGCCTTGTGGTGGTGTTCGATGGCCTCCGCGAGCCGTCGCCGCTCGAAGCCCAGAACGATGAAAATCGCGATCCCCAACGGAATGAGCAGATAAAGCAAGCGAAACAGCAACAGCGCCGCGAGGACCCCGTCGTGCGGCGCGCCCGGCATGCTCTTGAGAAAGACGAGTTCGAACACGCCCAGTCCGCCCGGCGCATTGGAGGCCAGAGCGGCGGAAAAGGAAATGATGAACACCGCGACGACGACCAGGAAGCCGGGATTGCCGGTCTCCGGCAAGGCGTAGAAGATGATGCCGGCGGCCCCGAGAATTTCCGCTGGAGCCGCGACAAGCTGCCGAGCGACGATTCCCATTCTGGGATAGGAGATCTGCACCCCGAAGAAAGAGAGCGTCGGCAGTTTGAACAGGGCGCCTCCAACATAGGCCGCGACGGCGCCGAGACTGCCGAGGCCAAGGATTCGCCCGGTCGAGGCGTGGGTGAGGATGGCGGGCAAAAAGCCGTCGAGCTGGGAGAGCGCGTGCGGTCGCGCCAGCAGCGCGAAGCCGCCAACCAGCAATTCTCCCAGGACGAAGGTGAGCGAACATATGGCGACGAGCACGGCGACCTGCGCGGCGCTCAGTCCCTTGGTCGCATAGCCGCGATAGCGCACCATCGCGCCCGACACCACCGAAGCGCCGATATTGTGGGATAAAGCGTAAGTGGTGAAGGAACAGGCGGCGATGAAGCGCCAGGAAATATGGCGCACGCCGAGGTGCAGCAAGGCGATCCAGTCATAATAGGCCAAGGCGACATAGGCCACGACCGTCGCGCCGAAAGCCAGAAAATAGCGATGGGGCGGGATCGCCGCGAAGGCGGCGATCAGACCGGGGCCCAGCGACTGTCCGCGAAATTCACGGAACAGCAGCCAGAACGACACGAGAACGGCGACAAAGCCGAGGGCAGGCCAGAAATAGTCGAGATTGCGTTTGATGAAATCCATTCGGGCCCTGCGACGCTCGAACGCCGACGCCCCGTTCAGGCGACCGCCTGCGCTTTCCTTTGCAACAGGCGGCGGTCCAGCGCAAGCCCGGATTGGCGAAGGCGAAGCGCCTTTCTCAGGCCCGCGCCCCGCGCAGGACGCCGAAACCGGAGACCTCGCGCGCCAGTTCGCCCGGCGAAGGCGTCTTGTCGCGTCCTTCGAGCGCTTGAGCCTTGTTCAGTTCCTCGCAGGCCTGATCATAGAGCGCCTTGGCCTCTTCGAGCTGGCCCTTCAACTCTTCCGCCGAATGGAGAAGGTTGTCCCGCCGCGCGCGGGCGGCCCGGGCATAGGTCGAATAGGCGTAATGGGCGACGTCCTTGATCCCCGATTTCTGTTCCTCCGAGGCGATCTCACGATCGAGCTCGGCGGCCATGCGATTGAATTCGGAGATCATCATTTCGATCTGCGACAGGCGGCGGCGCTTCTCCTCCACCTGGAACCGTTTGAGACGGACAAGCGTATCCCGCGACTTCATCACGACCAACTCCACGAACGCAGGCTGAAAGAGTCCTTCAACCATCAGACAGGTTTTCCGCGAGACGGGAGTGAGATTGACCCAAGGAGGTTGCCTTTTCGTTACCCGCGCGCCCGATGGACTCGATTTAGCCAAAATTCTTGCGATCCGGGCCAATTGCGCCGATCGTGATAAAGCTTCGTTAACCGGCATGATTAACACTCCTTTTCATGCTCCTTGCCGCGTCCTCCAGGCGCGAAGGGGCGGAGAGGCGCGCCGCCCCCGTTGGGACCCTCGGAGCGCTTATCCACCGGATTTTTTTCTTGCGATCGAGGAGCTTTCGCAAATTGACGAAAATGCCGCCGAAGCCCCTTGCCAGAGGGAATCAGACTTTGTTAACCATTCGGCGTTAAGCGTTTTTGGAAATGATTTGCGTGGGCGCTCGTCTTGGATCGTTGCCCGGCCGCCAGCCCGGCTGCGCTTGCGATCCGCGTCGCAATTCCTTGGGGCGGGTGAGGACTTCACATGCGCGTATTATTGATCGAAGACGACAGCGCCACCGCGCAAAGCATCGAATTGATGCTCAAGTCCGAGAATTTCAACGTCTATACGACCGATCTCGGGGAAGAAGGCATCGATCTCGGCAAGCTCTATGACTACGACATCATTCTGCTCGACCTGAACCTGCCCGACATGTCGGGCTATGAGGTCCTGCGCACCTTGCGCGTCGCCAAGGTCAAGACGCCGATCCTGATTCTGTCGGGTCTGGCTGGCATCGAGGACAAGGTGAAGGGCCTCGGCTTCGGCGCCGACGACTATCTCACCAAGCCTTTCCACAAGGACGAGCTGGTCGCCCGCATTCACGCCATCGTCCGCCGCTCCAAGGGCCACGCCCAATCGGTGATCGCCACCGGCGACCTGGTCGTCAATCTCGACCAGAAGACCGTCGAGGTCGGCGGCGTCCGCGTGCATCTGACCGGCAAGGAATATCAGATGCTGGAACTGCTCTCGCTGCGCAAGGGCACCACGCTCACCAAGGAAATGTTCCTCAACCACCTCTATGGCGGCATGGACGAGCCAGAGCTGAAGATCATCGACGTCTTCATCTGCAAGCTGCGCAAGAAACTCGCCAACGCCAGCGAAGGCCGCAATTACATCGAAACCGTCTGGGGCCGCGGCTATGTCCTGCGCGAGCCGTCGGACGCGGACGAGCGAATCACCGCCTGATCGCGCAACGGCGACCCCCCAAGGGAGAACCCAAGGGCGACCCGACCCAAAACCCCGCCGGCGAGGCGGGGTTTTTTGTCGGGGCACAGGCGCAGGAGGCCCGCGCGCAGCAGAATGCAGCCGTTTGCAGAAAGGCCGGACGTTGGGAATTCAGAGCATATTCCCGAAAAGTTGATAGACTTTTCGGATCAGAATATGCGGTAAAACAATGAGATAACGGAGCTCGTTCGACTCAAGGATTTACGAACGGACACTCTGGCGCCGCGCGGTCAGCCCAGCAGGCCGACGTCCTCGAATTTTTCCTGCATGGAGCGACGGTCGAACGGTTTGAACAACACGTCGTCGGCGCCGGCGCGGAGCGCGCGACCGATCGCCATCTCATCGTTTTCCATCGCACAATAGATGATCTTGGTCTCCTTGCCGCCGGGCATATTGCGAACCGTGCGCAGGAAATCCAGGGTTTCGGCTCCTGGTCTCGCCCCATCGACCAGAATCACATTGGGCATCAGACGCTCGCAGATATCCAGAGCCTTGGCGTGACCAACGACTTCCTCGCTCTGGAAGCGCAGCATCCCGAGAATGCGGCCCGCGACCATGCGGATCACGGCCGATTTGTCGACGACCAGTCCCCGTTTCATCCAAAATCCCCCGCGCCCTGGGTTCGCGCCCGAACTCGACAGACAGGGCGCGCGACCTTCGGACCGGGATTATGCCCCCGGCCCCTCAACAAACAGCTAAGAAATTCCGATCCTTCCGGCGCGTCAGACGCCTTTTTGCCCCGCCAGCCAGCGCTCGGCCTCCAGCGCAGCCATGCAGCCGAGCCCCGCGGCCGTCACCGCCTGACGATATTTGTCGTCAGCGACATCGCCGGCCGCGAACACGCCCTCGATATTGGTCGCGGTCGAATTGGGCGCGGTTTTCATGTAGCCGTTGCTTTTCAGCTCGATCTGGCCGGCGAAAATTTCCGTCTGGGGCTTGTGGCCGATGGCGATGAAGACGCCGTCCACCGGAAGGGTGTCCAGCGCGCCGGTCTTTACGTTCTTGACCCGCACGCCCTCGACGGAACGCGGGTTCTCGCTTCCGGTGATCTCATCGACCACGCTGTCCCAGCGAACTTCGACATTGTGCCGCGCGAACAGGCGCTCCTGGAGGATGCGCTCCGAGCGCAGCGAATCGCGGCGATGGATCAGCGTTACGTGCGAGGCGATATGGGAGAGATAGAGCGCCTCCTCGACCGCCGTATTGCCGCCGCCGACCACCGCGACCTTCTTGCCGCGGAAGAAAAAACCGTCGCAGGTCGCACAGGCCGAGACCCCGAAACCCATGAACTTTTCCTCGCTCGGTTCGCCGAGCCATTGCGCCTTGGCCCCGGTGGCGATGATGAGCGCGTCGGCGGTGTAGACCTGCTCCGAATCGCCGGTCAGCCGGAAAGGCCGCTGGCCAAGCTCGACCTTGGCAATATGGTCGCTGACGAGCTGCGCCCCGACATGTTCGGCCTGCAGGCGCATCTGCTCAATCAGCCAGGGGCCCTGAATGGTCTCGGCGAAACCGGGATAATTCTCGACATCGGTGGTGATCATCAATTGCCCGCCGGCGTCGAAACCCGAAATCAGCATGGGCTTGAGCATGGCGCGAGCGGCATAGATGGCGGCGGTATAGCCGGCCGGGCCCGAACCGAGGACAATGACTTTGGCGTGAAGGGGCGACATTTCGTTCGACATGGAGTCTCCGAGAGGGGCGCGATGAACGTGGCCTGGAAATAAGCGAAAGCCCGGCATTCCTCAAGGCGCCGCGCGGGCGGGAAGCGCGGGCGGCGGGAAATCCGACGCTTGGCCCCAGGGCTGAAGGGCGCAGATTAAGTCGAAAGCGCGCCTTCGCCGAACGGCAGGAACGTGACGGCCTCGGCCGGCAAACCGTCATCGACGAGGCGAAACCGTGGAAATCAAGCTGAACCGGCCCTGATGAGTTGTCTTGGCTCAAAGGCCGAATGTCCGGTTCGGGATGGAAACGAACGGGTCCGATCGAAACCCTCGGGCGGCGCGCCTTCCCCTGAATCAGAAGAGCTTAGCGCGTCGGTTGTTCAATGCACGGCCAGAAGGCGACGCCTTACCTCGGGCACACCATCGTCCCGTTGGGCATGCGAACGGCGGGATGACCCGTGTGCCTTATGCACCAGCCTTGATTCTGGCCGCCCCACACGCAGCGGCCCCACGGGTTCCGGTGGCCATTGGGACCACAGCCGCCCAATGCAAATGCAGGCGAAACCGACGTGAGCGCCGTGGCGGATACAACGACGCCGAGCAGCGCGGCCTTGAGTATTTTCATGAACATCTCCTATGTTTGGCGGGCAAAACGAATCGCGATGGTTATTATATTGACGACGGGTGATTGCGAAAAGATTGCCGCTAAAAAATTGATGTCGCCATTCATGGTCGCCGCGGCGCGCCAGGCGACGCCGTCCGATCTTCGGCATGCCGCCGGCAACCACGGCGCGCATGAATTCCGCTCCGCGCCAAGCGCTGATGGTTGAACGCCTGAACGCGCAAGACCCGGCGCCTATTCCGCCCAATCGAACGATCGCCGCACCGCCTTGCCCCAGGACGCATAAAACTTTTCCCGCAAGCCTTCGTCCATCTTCGGCGACCAGCTTCGGTCGGCGGCCCAGTTTTCCTCGATTTCGGCGGTCGAGCCCCAGAAACCGACCGCGAGGCCGGCGGCGTAGGCCGCGCCAAGGGCCGTGGTCTCGATGATCTTCGGCCTCACCACCGCCGCGCCCAGAATATCGCTCTGGAACTGCATCAGCAGCTCGTTGACCACCATGCCGCCATCCACGCGCAACTCCTTCATCGCCACGCCGGATTCTTTCACCATCACGTCAAGCACGTCGCGGGTCTGGTAGGCGGTCGCTTCGAGCGCGGCGCGGGCGATATGGCGCCTGTCGGCGAAGCGGGTGAGGCCGGCGACGATCCCGCGCGCCCCCGCCCGCCAATAGGGCGCATAAAGACCGGAAAAGGCCGGCACGAAATAGACATCGCCATTGTCGTGCGCGCTCGCCGCGAGAGCCTCGATCTCGCCCGCCGATTTGATCAGTCCGAGATTGTCGCGCAACCATTGCACCAAAGCGCCGGCGATCGCCACTGAACCTTCCAACGCATAAACCGCGTTCGCGTCGCCCAGCTTGTAGCCAAGCGTCGTCAGCAGGCCGGCTTGCGAAGGCAACGGCGTCTCACCGGAATTCATCAGCAGGAAACAGCCGGTGCCATAGGTGTTCTTGGCCTGGCCCGACCGCAGGCAGGCCTGGCCGAGAAGCGCCGCGTGCTGGTCGCCGAGCAGGCCGGCGAGGGCAACGCCGGCCAGAGGTCCGCCGGCCGCGCCAAAGATTTCGCTCGAAGATCGAATTTCCGGCAGAGCTGCACGCGGAAGATCGAAAGCGGCAAGCAGGCTGTCGTCCCAGTCCAAAGTCGCCAGATTCATCAACTGGGTGCGCGAGGCGTTGGTGACATCGGTGACATGGCGTCCGGTCAGTCGCCAGGCGAGCCAGCTGTCGATCGTGCCGAACAGGAGATCGCCTTTTTCGGCGCGGCGGCGCGCCTCGGGCAGGTGGTCGAGCAGCCAGCGCCACTTCAGCGCGGAAAAATAGGTTGCAAGCGGCAGGCCGGTTTTGGCGCGGAATCGGTCCGCCCCGCCCTCGCGCGCCATTTCCGAAACGAGGCCTTCGGTGCGCGCATCCATCCACACGATCGCATTGTGCAGCGGGCGCCCCGTATCGCGCTCCCAGATCACGGCCGTCTCACGCTGATTGGCGATCCCGACAGCCGCGAGATCGGACGGGCGCAAATCCGCTCCGTTCAGCGCCTCCGCGATCACCTCGCAGGTCGCGCGGAAAATTTCCTCCGGGTCGTGCTCGACCCAGCCGGGCTGGGGAAAAATCTGCCGATGCTCTCTCTGGGCGCTGGCGATGAGGGCGCCGGCGCGGTCGAAGACGATGAAGCGCGTGCTGGTCGTGCCCTGGTCGATCGCGCCGACAAATCCGGTCATTTCCCCTCCCCCGCCAGAAAGTTTTCAAGCGCGACGATCTGTGCGGCGTCGGCGCGAAGGCCGAGCTTGCTGCGCCGCCACAAGACATCCTCCGCCGTGCGCGCCCATTCCCGCTTTGTCAGATGTTCGACCTCGGCCTCGCTCAGGCCCATGCCGAAATCGCGACCGAGATCCTCGCGCCGCCGCGCCGCGCCCAAAAATTTTCCGGCGAGCGTTCCGTAAGCGCGCGCCAGGCGCCGCGCCTCGGCGCCGGCGAGAAAAGGATAAGACGCAACCAGTTCGCGTTGGAAAGCTGAGAGATCGCCGCCGGCAAAATCGCCGCCGGGAAGTTTTTCACGCGCCGTCCAGGCGCCGCCGCGCGGGCCGAGGCGGGCCGCGGCGCGGTCCACGACCTGCTCGCCAACCCGCCGATAAGCCGTCAGCTTGCCGCCGAGAATATTGATCACAGGCGCACCGTCGCACTCCGTCTCGTCGAGCACGTAATCGCGGCTTGCGCTGGCCGCCCTTTCGGCCCCCTCGTCGTTGAGCGGCCTGACGCCGGAAAAGGACCAGACGACATCCGGAGGCGTCACGTCGCGCGCCAGAAAAGCGCTCGCCGCGCGGCAAAGATAATCGGTTTCGTCAGCCGAGATCGCGGCCTTTTCGGGCGCTTCCGCCTGATCGACATCGGTCGTGCCGATGAGCGTGAAATCGTCCTGAAACGGAATGGCGAAGACGACGCGCCCGTCGCGAGCCTGAAACAAGAAGGCCGCGTCGCCGTCGAACAGTTTTTTCGTCACGACATGGCTGCCGCGCACCAGCCGCAGCCGCGGCGGGTTTTTTTGCCCGATCACGCCGCGCAAAACCCTTTCCGCCCAAGGGCCGGCGGCGTTGACCACCAGACGCGCGGCGATTTCCCGTTCCGCGCCCGAGCTTCGGTCGCGAAGGGCGAGACGCCATGCGCCCGCGTTGACTTTCGCTCGCAAAACCTCGGTGCGCGAAAAAATATCGGCGCCCCGGTCGGCGGCGTCGCGGGCGTTCAGAATGACCAGACGCGCGTCGTCCACGCGGCAATCCCAATAGGAAAAGGCCGTGCGCAGGCCGGGACGGAGCGCCGCGCCTTCCGGCGCCGCGCGCAGATCGACGACAGCCGTTCCCGGCAGCTTCTTTCGTGCGCCAAGGCGATCGTAAAGGAACAGGCCGAGGCGCAGCATCCAGGCCGGCCGGCCCCCAGGCGCGACGGGCAGGATGAAACGCAGCGGCTGCACGAGGTGAGGCGCGATCCTGAGCAGCGTCTCGCGCTCCTCGAGGGCTTCGCGCACCATGCGAAACTCGAGCCTTTCGAGATAGCGCAGCCCGCCATGGACGAGCTTGGTCGATTTCGACGAGGTCCCGCCGGCGAGATCGTCCTTTTCGGCGAGACCGACCGAAAAACCGCGCCCGGCCGCGTCGCGGGCCACGCCGCAACCGTTGACGCCGCCGCCGATCACAAAGAGATCGTAAATGTTTGCCCTGTCGATCACGCCCTCCCCCAAGCGCGAATCTCCTGCGGATCATCGAACGGCGGCGGTTCGCCGTCAAAACAAAACGCCGCGGGCAGAGCCGACGGCGTCGCCCTCACGACCTGACGCAGGCCATCAGAAGATCACGACGGAGCGGATCGGCTCGCCTTTGTGCGTCAAATCGAAGGTGTCGACGATCTTGCCGAAAGGCTGGGCCTCGCGCGCATTTTCCCGCGCAATCTCCGCCAATGGTGAACGGCGACTATTTCTCAACCGCCGAAGCCGCAGTCAGGCAAATATGTTGCGCCGCACAGACCGACGCGTTCCCCGCCCATCTTGGGCGAATATCAATATCTCGGAAAAAGAACGAGTTTCCCACCCCGGCCGGAGACTTTTACTATATTTTACCAATCTTTCCCCGCGCGCGGATCGAGCAGGTCCACTCTCCGAATTCCTCAGGCATTTCAGCTTGACAGCGCGGCGCCGCGTCAAATAGCATCATAAGAACGTAAAATATGAATGTGAATTAGTCTAAACAGCGTTGGTTATCGCCATTCGACGGAGTGGCGAGAGGGGGGAGTCGATCGTGACCGAGAGAAAAATCGGCGGATCAAGCATTGTCATTGGCTTAGTCCAGCCTCGGCATGGCGATGTCTCGGAGAGGTTCCGAGGCGGGGTCGCCCATTCACTTTATTGAACTGAGATCACGTCCGCGCTGACGCTTCAGCGGCATCGAACGGGTTGAGGGCCCGTTTCGCGCCGCTTGCGGTCGTGGGCGGGGGGATGTGGGCGACAATGACAAACCTGGGGAGGCTGTGATGGCGGCGTTGTTTTCTGACGACTGGATGGTTGATTTCGGCAATGCGTGGAACGACGAGCCTGGTCTGGGGGACGCGTTGGCGAAGATCGGGTTCAATTCGGTGATCGCGTACGGGTTTGACAACGAGGATCAGCCGCGCGGGATGATCAAGGTCGAGAACGGCTATGTTGTGGAGGCTGGGGCGTTCAAGGGCCAGGCTTTGAACTGGGACTTGCGGGCGAACCCGGCGAACTGGGAGAAGTGGTGTTCGAGCGGGATCGGGATGATGGGTCTTGGACTGGCCTATACGTCGGGCAAGATCAAGTTCAAGGTTGGCGACTATGGCGCGATGGTCAAGAACCCCGCGATGGCCGGGCCTTTCATCAAGAGTTTCGAAGTGATGGGAAAGGTTCCGCGCGGTTGAATCCCGATCGGCTGCGGAACAGCCGCGGCCGTTTTGGCGCTCGTTGAGTGAAGGACAAGCGCGGTTATGCTTTCCCTGCTGGTCAGAACCCTGCCGATATTGTTTGCCGCCGTTCTCGGCGGCCTGGTTGCGTCATGGGTGGTGAGCGGGCGCGCGCCGCCCGACGAGGGTTTGCCGGGCTATCCGCCGATGCCGGTGGTGAGCGCGCCGCTGGTTGAGGCGACGGCGATGGAGACGGCGTCGCGCTACAAGCTCGGCGGGGTTGTGGAGGCGCGCGAGGTTGTGCGTCTGACGGCGCAGCAGCCGGGGCGGGTGGCCTTCATTGCCGGGCGGGAGGGCGACCGGGTTGGCGCCGGGACGATCGTGGTTGCGCTCGACGACGACGCGCTGAAGCCGGAATATCGTTCGGCCTGGGCGTCGCTGGGCGGGGAGATGGCGGCGCAGCAGAACGCGCAGACCCAGCTTTACCAGAAGCTTTACGGCTTCCGTCAGCCGACGATGGGCGGGCCGGGCTATGACGCCTATGAGCGCGCGTTCACGCCGTTCTACAACATGTTCCAGAACTTCATGGGCTCCAACGCGCCGGCGATGGGTTCGCCGCCGATGATGACCCAGGATCAGGCGGGGACTTCGCCTTCGGCGGTCAACAACGCGCGGGCCGACTACGAGCGCCAGCAGGCGGGGCTGGTGGCGGCGCAGTCGCGGCTTGACGCGCTCGACCAGCGCCTGCGCGACCGGCGCTCGGTGGCGCCCTATGCGGCGGTGATCATGGCGCGTCATGTGCGGGTAGGCGACGTGGTTCAGCCTGGCCAGCCGCTGGTCGATCTGGCCGATCCCGACCAGCTTGACCTGCGGGTCGAGGCTCCGGCCGATCTGGCGCTGAACCTGAAGATCGGCGACAAGCTCCCGGTGAGCCTTGACCGCGGCAATGTCTGGGCGGTGGTGTCGCAGATCTTCCCTGGCGCCAACCAGGCCCAGCACACGGTGACGATCAAGGCGGCTTTGCCGCCGGGGGTGGCGGCGGCTCCGGGCATGTATGGGCAGGCGTGGATCGCCGAGCCCGGCGGCGGCGGGGAGCAGGCCACGGCGCCGAGCATTCCGCGCTCGGCCATCGTCTATCGCGGGTCTCTGCCCGCGGCCTTCGTCGTCAACCCCGACGGGACGGCGGAGATGCGCATCCTTCGGCTGGGCGATACGGCGGGCGACCGGGTTGCGGTGCTGTCCGGCCTGAGGATCGGCGAGCAGGTGGTCGCGCATCCGGCTCCCGACCTGAAGTCCGGCGATCCCCTCACGATGCGGCGCTGAGGCGGAAAAGGCTTGAGCCAATGACCGAAACCGCCGCGCACGAAGCCGCCCATCCGAATGGGGAGCGTCGCCCGCATCGCGCCAAGCTGGGCTTCGCCGGGCGGGTGGCCCGGGCCTTTATCGAATCGCCGCTGACGCCGCTGCTGCTGATGGCGTTTTTCCTGATCGGCCTGCTCGGCATGGCGATCACGCCGCGCGAGGAAGACCCGCAGATCTCGGTGCCGATGGTGGACATTTTCGTCGCCTATCCGGGGGCGGCGGCGAGCGAGGTGGCCAATCTGGTGTCGGAGCCGCTGGAGCGGCTGATGTCCGAGCTTCCGGGCGTCAAGCATGTCTATTCGATGTCGCGCGACGGCCTGTCGATGGTCACGGTGCGCTTCGAGGTCGGCGAGCAGATGGAGCCTTCGCTGGTCAAGCTGTACAACAAGCTCTATTCGAACATGGACCTGATCCCCAAGGGCGTGATGCAGCCTTTGGTCAAGCCCAAGAGCATCGACGACGTGCCGGTGGTCACGGTGACGCTCAGTTCGTCGAAGCTGGATCTGGTTCAGCTGCGCAAGCTGGGGCTCGACGCGCTTCAGCGCTTCAAGGCGCTGGCCGACACCGGCCAGAGCTTTGTGGCGGGCGGCAGCCGGGAGCAGGTGCGCATCGACGTCGACCCGCCGCGCAT
This sequence comes from uncultured Pseudomonadota bacterium, assembly GCA_963703385.1. Lineage (GTDB taxonomy): Bacteria > Pseudomonadota > Alphaproteobacteria > Rhizobiales > Beijerinckiaceae > Rhodoblastus. The sequence continues at coordinate 13,338 of OY969816.1, read as the reverse complement.
GTCCTCGCACAAGGTGACGCTGAGCCAGATCGCGCAGGCGGTGGGGGCGGCCAACCAGCGCGTTCCCGGCGGCGACATCGTGGACGGCGGCAAGTGGTTCAACATCTATACCGGCGACTTTCTGGCCACGGTCGCCGACGTGGAGAATCTGGTCATCGCGGTGGACAAGGACCGGCCGGTGTTCCTGCGCGACATCGCCAATGTGAGCCATGGCGAGTCGGAGACCAAGAGCGTCGTGGACAACAGCGTGCGCGACGCGGACGGGGGCTTTGCGACGGCGCCCGCGGTGACGGTGGCGGTGGCCAAGAAGCATGGCTCCAACGGCATTGTGGTGGCCAATGAGCTGATCCGCGAACTCGACGCGATGAAGGGCCGGCTGATTCCGGATTCGGTGACGGTGACGGTGACGCGCGACTATGGCGAGACGGCGCAGGACAAGGTCACCCATCTGATCATGAAACTGTTCATCGTCTCGGCGCTGGTGACGATTCTGGCGCTGCTGACGATGGGGCCGCGCCCGGCGATGATCGTGATGATCACCATTCCGGCGACTCTGCTGATGTCGATCGCGGTGGCCTATGTGCTGAAGTTCACCATCAACCGCGTGTCGATGTTCGCTCTGGTGTTCGCCATCGGCATTCTGGTGGACGACGCCATCGTGGTGGTGGAGAACATCTACCGGCGCTGGCTGGAGTTGGGACGCACCTCCGACCGGATCACGGTCGAGGCGGTGGACGAGGTCGGCAATCCGACCATTCTGGCGACCTTCACCGTGGTGGCGGCGCTGCTGCCGATGGGCTTCGTCAGCGACATGATGGGCCCCTACATGCTGCCCATCCCGGTCTTGTCCTCGGCGGCGATGATCTTCTCGCTGTTCGCCGCCTTCGTCTTCGTGCCCTGGCTGGCGGCGCGGGTGAAACCGAGCATGTCGGCGCTGAGGCGCGCCGCCGAGGCCGAGCACCGTCAGGCCGCCGCCATCGGCCGCTGGTACGGCTCGATCATCGAGCCGATCGCCAACAACAAGCTGGTGGGCTATCTTGTCCTGTTCGCCATCATCGCCGCGATGCTCGGCGCGGTGTCGATGTTCATGTTCAAGGCGGTGGCGTTCAAGATGCTGCCCTATGACAACAAGTCCGAGATGCAGGTCGTGATCGACATGCCGGAGGGGACGGACCTGTTCGTGACCGCCAATCTCGCCCATCAGCTGGGCGCGGAGCTGCGCCGGATCCCCGAGGTCACGGCGTTCCAGACCTATGTCGGGACGTCCTCGCCGTTCAACTTCAACGGTCTGGTGCGCCATTACTTCCTGCGCGGCGAACCGTGGCAGGGCGACATAGCGGTGCAATTGCTCGACAAGGAGAAGCGCAGCCGCTCCAGCCACGACATCGCGCTTTACGTGCGCCGGGTTCTGGGGCCGATCGCGGCGGCGTCCGGCGCGCGGCTGACGGTGGCCGAGGCGCCGCCCGGGCCGCCGGTGCTGGCGCCGGTGGTGATCGAGCTTTACGGCCCGACGCCCGAGATCCGCCGCCAGGTGGCGCGCGACCTGATCGGCATCCTGCACAAGACGCCGCATCTGGCCGACATCAACACCTTCATGGAGGCGCCGCACGACAATATCGAGTTCGAGGTGGACCGGCTGCGCGCGGCGATGTTCGGGGTGTCGGTGGAGGACATCAACCGCGAGGTGGTGATGGCGACCGGCGGTTTTGAGGCCGGGCCGTTCCAGCGCATCCGCAATCTCGAACAGGCGGTGATCGTGATTCAGACGCCGATGGCGACGCGCGGCAATATCGGCAATCTTCTGGCGATGCCGTTGCGCAGCCGCGCCGGGGCGATGGTGCCGCTGGGCGAAGTCGGCCGCTTCGTCAAGCGCCCGGTCGATCCGGTGATCTATCACAAGGATCTGCGGGCGGTGGAATATGTGACCGCCGACGTGATCGGCAAGCTCGGCGCGCCGCTTTACGGCATGCTGAACGTCGAATCCGCCCTCAAGAAATATGTGACGCCCGACGGGGTGCGTCTTTCCGGCAACTTCTTCAGCCGGCCGGAGACCGTCGGCCGCAGCGCCTTCAAATGGGACGGCGAATGGCAGGTCACCTATGTGACCTTCCGCGACATGGGCCTGGCTTTTGGCGCGGCGTTGGTGCTGATCTACATGCTGGTGGTGGCGGAGTTCCGCAGTTTCATGCTGCCGGCGGTGGTGATGACGCCGATCCCGCTGACGCTGATCGGCATCGTGCCCGGCCATTGGCTGCTGGGGGCGGATTTTACCGCGACCTCGATGATCGGCTTCATCGCGCTCGCCGGCATCATCGTGCGCAACTCGATCCTGTTGGTGGAGTTCGCGCGCGAAAAAGTCCACGAGGGCTGGGACGTGCGCGAGGCGGTGCTCACCGCCGGGCGCGTCCGCCTGCGCCCGATCATGATCACCGCCCTGGCGCTGGTGATCGGCTCGATGGTGCTGCTCAGCGACCCGATCTTCCAGGGCATGGCGGTGTCGCTGCTGTTTGGCTCTCTGGTGGCGACTTTTTTGACCCTGATCGTCATTCCGCTCGGCTGCATCTCGGCGCGCAAATATTTTAAGACCCGCGAGGTCGAAGACGACGGCGGCGATGGCGATGGCGGCGCGCCCAACGGCTCCGGTCACGGCCCAGGCCCCGGTCCGGGTCCTGGCCCGGGTCCTGGTCCGGCTCCTGCCCCCGCGCCGTCGGGCGCCTCTGGCCGCCCGGTCCGCCTGGTCCGGCGCGGCGATGGCGACGCCGCGCCGCCCGAGCCTGAACCGCCTTCGCCCGCGCCGGCTCCGCCAGCCTCCGGGCGCCCGGCGCGCCTGGTGAAAAAAGCCGACGAGCCGCCCGTCGCCCAAGAAACCGAACCCGAGCCCGCCGCGCCGCCGCCGGCCGCGCCTTCTCCAGCGGCCTCCGGACGCCCGCCGCGCCTGGTGAAAAAAGCCGACGAGCCGCCCGTCGCCCAAGAACCCGAACCCGAGCCTGCGCCGGCGCCGGAGCCGGAGCCTGAACCAGCGCCGGCGCCGGAGCCTGAACCAGCGCCGGCGCCGGAGCCCGAACCGGCGCCTGCGCCGGAGCCCGAACCGGCGCCCGAGCCGCGGCCCCAGCCGGCGCCCGAGCCCGAGGCGGACAAGGGGCAGCGTCAGCCGTCATCGAAGCGCGAGCGCAGCTTGCGCGGCATCCGCCTCAAGGACATATCCTACGATCCGGGAGATCAGGGATGAAACGCGACAGAATCCAAGCGACAGGGCTCGTGGCGCTGGCCGCGCTGGCAGCGCTGGCGGCGACGGCTGAAGCCGCGACCTTCGGCGACCTCGCCGGCGCGCGGGAGGAGCCGCCGGCCGAGCCGGTGGTGACCCCGGACATGTTCGGCGGGCCTCGGGGGGCCATTCCGCGCCCGCTCGACGCGCCCGCCGCCGCCCAGGTTCCGCCCGGCGGCTGGACGCCGCCCCAGGCCTATCTGCCCTATGGCCCCGCCGGCGGCCTGCCGAACGCGCGGCTCCAGACCTGGACCTTCGGCCAGGTCAATTCGACGACGGACCCGTTCAACAGCGCGGGTCTGAGCACGCCTTACATGTTTGTGCCCTGGAGCACGCCGCTGTCGGCCTGGTCCAACGCGCAAACATGGAGCTGGTGGCGCGAACGCACGGGCGTTCAGCCGCCATACTGGTAAGCTAGCCACCGCGACCCGCCATCGAGTAGGGGAGAGTAAAATGAAAAAAGGAATGGCAATAGCAATCTTCCTCGGCGCCGCCGGCCTTGCCGGCGCGGCCTTGGCCGAGGACATCCCGCCGCCGCCGTCCGGCCCCTATGCCGCCTCGCAGCAGCGGCCCGCCGACGCCGGCCCCGCCAATGCTCCGCAGGCCCAGGCCAACAACCCGAACTGGGGCCCGCCCCCGCCGCCGCCCCCGCCACCCTATGGCTACGGCTATCCTGCCCCGCAGCAGCCGGCGGCCAACGCCAAGACCGCGTCGGGCCAGCCCGCCGCCCCGCAGGGCTGGGCTCCGCCGCCGCCGCCCTATGGCGGCTATTATGGCCCGCGCTATGGCTATTATGACGGCGACAGCACCTATGGCCGCGGCTATGGCCATGGCCGGGGCGCCGGCCGCGGCCACATGAACGGCAACTTCAGCTTCGGCGGCGGCGCCGACTTCGACGTCAACGGCCGAAGCGACGACGACTGGAACGGCTACAACCGCGGCGGCCGCGGCTGGGGCCCAGGCTGGTGGTGAAGCCAACCCAGGCCCAAAGCCTGAAACAATAAAAGATGGCCGGCGGCCAAAACCGGCGGCCATCCATTTTTCTTTTTCTCGGGCGGTTTCCCGCCGGGAGGTGTAGAATGCGAAGAGTCAGAATGTGGCTCGCGGCGGCGGCGGCCGCCGCCGCGCTTGCTGGATCGACAACCGCCGACGCCCAATGGTGGGCCGGAACGCCATACACCGGCGGTCCCAATGGCGGCGGCCCGTGGGGTTATCCATATGCCTACAATAACATGTACAATGGCGGCTACGGCCGCGGCTACGGCGGTCCCTACGGCGGCTCCAATCTGAGCAGCTGGGGCAACGGCTGGAACAACGGTTTGGGCGGACCCGGGGCCGGAGGCCCCTGGGGAGGCCCGTGGGGCGGAGGTCCCTATGGCGGCCCCAATGGCGGAGGCCCCTATGCCGGAGGCCCCTATGGCGGCCCCTATCGCGGCGGACCGTGGGGCGGAAGCCCCTACGGCGGCCCTTATGGCGGCGGACCCTGGGGCGGAAGCCCGATGACCACGCCTTATAGCGGCGGCCCCTGGGGCGGTCCCTGGGGAGGCTCCCCGATGGGAAGCCCGATGGGCGGCAATCCCTGGGGCGGCTCCCCGATGGGAAGCCCCATGGGCGGAAGTCCCTGGGGCGGAAGTCCCTGGCGTTAATGACGGCAAGGCCGACGGCGGCCTCGTCGTCGGCGCTCAAACTGCCAGTAGCGACTTTCTCGTTTTTTTTTGAGGCTTGACCATGTTGTCCTGGATCGCAACCCGAATCTTCTACGCCGTTGTCTTCTTCGTGCTCGGCGCGTGGACTGTTTCGGAATCGCCCCGTTTCCGGTCGTGGATGCACCGCGCATCGCATGTCGGCTCTCTGAGCTTCGACAAAATGCGCGACTGGACCTCCGAGACCTTGATAAAGACGCCGGACTTCACAAACGCCAGTTCGGGTCAGTCTTCGACCGCATCGGCCGCCCCGCCACTGGGCGACACGAACCAGACTCAGGCCGCCGCCGCGCCCCAATCCCCGGCGGCGACCGCCCCCGCGGCTCAGTCCGCGGATGCGTCCCAAGCTCCCGCTCCGGCGGCGCCGCAGGCTTCGACACCGCCGGCGCCCGACGCCAACAGCGCCGCGGATCTTCTTAATCGCGCCCGCCAAGCCTATGCGCGCAAGGACATCAACGCGGCGATCGACGCCTATCGCGCCTATCTTGCGCAAAACCCGGATGCGATCGGCGCGCGCGGCGAACTGGGGGATGTCTATTTTGCGGCCGGCCGCAAACGGGACGCCGCGCAGTTGTATTTCCAATGCGCGACGAAAAGTCTCGACGCCGGCAATATCGCGGGCGCAAAAGCCCTGGTCGGCGCGGTGCGTGAGGGCGACCCGGCGATGGCTGACGATCTTGAGCGTCGCGTCGCCGCAGCGTCAAACAAGAAAAGCTAAGCGCCCTTATCCGGCGGACGGGAGGTTCCGTGGCGATCGCCAGCAAATCGAAAGCGCGCGGCAGCGCCAAGCCCAAGGACAAATTCGACCCCGCTGGCAAGGTGGTGGTCGTCGGCAATCTCAAAGGCGGCTGCGGCAAGAGCACGATCGCGTTCAATCTGGCGGTCTGGCTGGCCGTCGCGGGGGATGCGCCCCTCTTGGTCGATCTCGATCCGCAAAAGACATTGAGCGATCTGGTCACGGTGCGTGAGGATCTCGAGGCGACGCCGCAAGTCGCGTCGCCAGTCGACGCCCTGCCCCCCTCCGCTGACGGACGCCGCATTATGGTCGATTTCGGCGCCTCCGATTTTGCGCGGATGGCGCAGGTCATTCCGCGCGCCGATCTCATCCTCGTGCCGGTTCTGCCGAGCCAGGCGGACGTCTGGGCGACCCAGCGCTATCTCATTCTGGTGCTCACGCGCCGCAAGCCCGGAGCCCGCATCATTTTTTTCGTCAATCGCGCCGAATCCGTCGAAACATCCCGCGAAACCCGCGAGACCTTGGCCGCTCTCAAGGCGATGGCCGGCATGTGCGAAAACGCCTCCGTGCTGCCCTCGGTCCTTCGCCGCCGCGTCGCCTATTGTCGCAGCCTCAGTGAAGGGCTTGGCGTTTTCGAGATGAAGGGTCAAAACAAGGCGGCGGAGGAATTCGAACGCCTCGCCGCCTCGGTCGCGGCTCACCTCTGAGCCTCGATCCAGACAGGGGAGAACGCCATGCCTTCGACACATGACCCGAACGCGGTCGAATTCGTCAAGGATTATCCCAAACAGGTCTTCCCGCACCCGCCGGAGCGCCCGCCGGAATATCTCGTCTATCTCGAAAAGGCGGCGATGGCGCTGCGCTCGCTGCGGTTGCTGGTTTACGCCGGCGTGGCAGGCTTCACTGTGGTGGCGGCCTACGGCTTTTTCCTGATCTATCTGTTGACCAGCGACGCGCGCACCATGGCGGAGCAAACCGAGCGCATGACCGCTCAAATGGAAATCATGACGGCGCAGATGCGGATCATCAACGTCACCATGGGCGCCATGCAAACCGATACCGGCGCCATGCGCGGCGATATGGCCGCCATGCGGGCGAATATCCAGGACATGAACGGCCATATGGCGGCGATGGACATGACCACCCGGCAAATGTCCACAGCCGTCGCCCTGATCCAGCATTCGGCGCGCAATCTCGACGCCAGCGTCGGCCCCGCCATGGGCGCGGTGAACAGATTCGTGCCTTTCGGCGGCGGGAACTCCTGGCCCGGCGCGGGGCCCTTCATGCCGGTGCCGTAACAATTGGGGTCAAAAAAATCCGCGCTCCAGCCACCTTGGCCGGCGCGCGAGGTAAATTGAAACTTTTCGGCAGGGCGCCATGATCGGCATGGCGACTCGAGGGAGGGCGGGCATATGAAGCGAATCATCATTGCAACAACGGTGCTTTTGTTCGCGGCGGGAAGCGCCTTCGCGCAAACCACCTGCGAAGCCCAGGCGGTGGGCAAAGACGGAAAGCCATTGGCGGGTGCGGCGAAAGCCAGCTTCGTCAAGAAGTGCAAGACGGACGCCTGCGCCACCAAGGCGATGGGCAAAGACGGAAAGCCGTTGGCGGGCGCGGCGAAAGCCAGCTTCATGAAAAAGTGCGAATCCGGCTCCTGACGCCGCGCGAAATGATGTCGGGCCGAGCGGCTCTCAAATCGCTCGGCCCGATTTCATTATTTGAACGTTTCGTTCCGCTGGCCGCCGTCGAACACAAACAATGCGACCTCGGCTTTTCCAGCCGAAACCGCAGAAGTTCCGGCGATTCGTGGGCGACAATGCCGTAAGCCGCCGTCGCCGTGGTCGTTCGGTTGCGGGTAACGATGGTCGCGCGGGTTCCGTCGAGTTTCGCCCCTGGGCCTTCAATGACGCGACGGCTCCGGACATTCAGGGCATGCGTGCGCAATTCCACGGCGATGCAGCCAACCGTCAGAGGTAAGCGTCCATCCGGCGCCGTTCACTCGTCGGGCTTGAAATTCCACGGCATCAGTGCCTCGATGTCCTTGTTGGGCCATCGGTTGGCGATCCGCTCCAGGGTCTGTTTCGCCCAGGCGTTAGGGTCGACGCCGTTCATCTTGCAGGTCTGAAGCATGGTGGCGACGGACGCCCATGTCCGCCCTCCGCCGGCGGAACCGGCGAAAAGTGAGTTTTTTCTCGTAATTGCCTGGGGCCTGATGGCCCGCTCGACTATGTTGGAGTCGATTTCGACGCGGCCATCCTCAAGGAAACGCCCGAGGACCGTTCGCTGAGATCGGGCATAGCGGATCGCTTCCGCCAATTTCGATTTGCCGGAGATGCGCGGCAGTTCGCGCTCCCAGAGATCGAACAACACCTGCACGATATCGGCCGACGTCGCCCTCCGCGCCGCCAGGCGCGCGTGCGGAGGCTGACCGCGCACCTCGTCCTCGACCGCCCACAATTGCTTCATCTGTTCGACGGTCGCCGTCGCGACAATGGATTCGCCGTTGGCATGCAGGTCGAAGAACCGGCGGCGCAGGTGTGCCCAACATCCGGCCAAACGCAGGCCGTTGGCATGCGGAGCGCCCGCAAGCTTTCGATATCCCGCGTAACCGTCGCATTGCAGGATGCCGCGATAATCGCCCAGGTGACGCACCGCGCAGTCGCCGGATCGACTGTCTTCATAACGATAGGCCACCATCGGCGGCCCCGCGCCGCCGAACGGCCGATCATCCCGCGCATAGGCCCACAACCACGCCGTCTTGGTCTTTCCGGCGCCCGGGTTCAACGTCGGCAGCGTCGTTTCGTCGGCGAAAATTCGCTCGCCCTCGCGGATACGCACGAGCACGTGGGCCGCCAGCGGCTCGAAATGGAAACCGACCGAGCCCATCCATTGCGCCATCAGCGAACGACTGAGTTCGACGCCGTCGCGCCCGTAGATCGCCTCCTGGCGGTAAAGCGGCAGGCCGTCGGCGTATTTGGACACCGCGACTTGCGCGAGCAGCGCTTCCGTCGGCAGGCCGGCTTCGACGATATGTTCGGGCGCCGGGGCTTGCAAGATCGCGGCGGGCTCCTTGTAGGCGTATTTTGGCCGGATCGTCACGATCAGCCGGAAGCGCGCCCGCACGACGTCGAGCCTGACGCTTTCCTCCTGGCCGATCCTGACCCGCTCCTTGCCCTCGAACTCCGGCGGAACCTCAGGCTCCAGGATCACCTCGACCCGCTCCAGATGCGAGGGAAACCGCGGCTTGTCGGTAGACGCCTTGCGCGGCTTGGGCTCCGCCTTCGCGGCCAGCCGCGTGGCGATCGCCGCGAGTCCGGTTTCGATTTCCTCGAACACGAAGCTCTGTTGCTCGGCTTCGTCGGCGCCGAGTTTTTCGGACCGTTTGCCGAAGCGATCGCGGCGAAGCGTCTTGATGATCGAAGTCAGCCGATCGATCTCGGCTTTCGCCGCCGCGTTCGTTTGCGTGAGGTCCTCGACCTTCGCCGTCAGGCTCAACGTTTGGGAGCGGAAAACCTCCGCGTCCTTCTCGTTGGCGCTTGCTTGAGCCTCTGAACGATCGGCGCGAGCCATTGCGCCAAGCGCCAGCGCCTTCAGTTGATCAACATCGTCAGGAAGTTTGCCGAAGCGCTCGATCATGGTTTGTATGATACTGTTTTTTCCGCAAAAATCCCAATGTTTTCTAGGCGTTCAATGGATTCTAGCGCAACTTTTTCATATCAGCCGGCGCTCTGCGGCGCCCGCACGTCCACCGCGCGAACCCGCTTCCAATCCAGCCCTTCGACCAGCGTCATGACTTGCGCGTAACTCAGACGAATCTCGTGGCTTCCCGCCGACGGCCAGCAGAAATGCGAGCGTTCGAGACGCTTCGCGAAAAGACAAAGACCCGACCCGTCCCACCAGACAATTTTTATTCTATCGGCTCGTTTCGCCCGGAAAACATAAAGAGAGCCGTCGAATGGATCGGCCCCGGCGTCCCGAACCAGAGAAACAAGTCCTTCTGGGCCTTTGCGAAAATCAACCGCAGCCGCCCGCAACAGCACCCGTACGCCTTGCGGGATCATGCCTCGCGCACCGCGCGCAGCAGACGGCGAAGGTCGGCTTCCGGAATATCCGCGCTTACCCGCACCACTGCGCCGCCGATCTCGATCTCCACGCGCCGCATCTTGGCCGCACGCGGCTCCGCCGGCGCCTGGCGCTCGATCTTCTCCGCCCGGAGACCAGCAGCGCGACGCCAAGCGAAAAGTTGCGACGGCGTGATATCCAGCGAACGCGCCAGCGCCGAAATGTTCGTGCCCGGCTCCAGCGACGCGGCGATCGCTCGATCCTTGAAGTCGTCGGACCAGCGCCGGCGTTCGCCAACCGGCGCTCCATCGAGCCGTTCGGCTCGGACCTCTATGAACTGGTTCGTGTTGGTTCTGCGCATAGGCCTAGACATAGATGTTGCTATCCATGTCTAACCATTACCAAACACGCGCCCTGCGCCGCCAGAATGGCGCCGGGTGTACGCTTACCGATCATCTGAGGGGAGAAGAACATTACCTCGGCGCCTTGTCGGCTTCCCCTCGCGCTATACCCAACATTATAGACGACGCGACGGAAGCCTGCATAGAGGTCCTTAATCTCCGAAACGTTGTCATATGAAACGATCCAGGATCGCGAATTCATTTCAGCGCGAATAAAATTCGCCAACTCCGCGTGGTCCCCCTCCCGGTAAAAATCATAATATAAATCGCGGCCGCGCTCATAATAAGGAGGGTCAAGATAAATGAGCGTCTTTTCGGGCCATCGGGGAAGCCCATGCCGAAGAAGGGCCAATGCGTCGCTCCGAGTGAGTTTGATGCGCCGTTTCAGGTTGGCGATCAATTCAATGCGAAAAACCAGTTCGTCGGCATTGTAGCGCGCGTCGATTTTCCAAGGACCTATCTGCGCTCGTCCGCCGATGACGCCGCCATTCAAAATCCCGGACCTATTGGTGCGGTTGAGGAAGAACGTCGCGAACCCCAGCTGGACGTAGCTGTGATCATTGGGATTTGCGAAAATGAGCTTTTGGCGGTCCCACAATTCGACGGAAAGCTCGGTATCCTTGATCAGGCGGCAAATCTCTTCCGTGTCGTTCAGAACCGCTTTCCAGAATGAATAGATCGGCTGGCTCAGGTCGTTAATGTGGATCGTAGCGACGTATTCTTGAAGCAGAAGCTCTAGCCCGATCGCAGCGCCGCCGGCGTAGGGCTCGACATAGTCGCCGTCGAATAGCTTATTGGCCGCAATGATTTCCTTCAAATAGGCCGCGAGCTTCCCCTTCCCGCCGGGATAGCGAAGGGGGGTGAAATGCACCAGGCGCCGCGGCGCGGGGCCGGATTTTTTCATGGCCAGATTTTCTCAAGAAGCGGCTGCGCATGATCCCAAGCCGCGCTCAGTTCCGACCGAATTGGCGTTGCAAAACGATTGTGGACGTACATATGCAGAAGTTCGACGTTCATCGGGCTCTTGGCGACGCTGAGGCTGCGAGTAATGGGATCGAAATCCTTTTTCGGCACGCCAATCCCTACCATGATCTCCACCGTCTCGGCCAGCTTTTTGTCGAGCGGCTTGAGCACGTCCCGACCACCCGGCGCGGGGAAGCTAAGCGACCGTCCGTTCTGCGTTAGAAAGTGGTCGACGGACAGTTCAAGGAAAACACGAAGCAGCACGGCGATCGCGTTGGGAGCCTCATCAAGCTTCAATATCCGCAGCTCGCGGTAGATTTCGGCAATTCGGTTGTTCGTTACGTTGAGCTGACAATTTCTAGGGACTGCGTGACGTCGCTCGGCCGACGCCACTCTCTTGCTTGCCGCCGATTTTGTCCGCGCTTTGGCAAATTCTGTTTTCTGGATCGCCTCGACGGGACGAGTCGCAACCTTGTTGCTGAAATCTGGTGAGTCCGCTTTCGGGAAACTCCGAACGTATTCAAGCATTCGCTCGGTCTTATTGAATTTTCGAGAGTCTACGGTTTTGGCGGCGATATCGCGCACAATTCTGCGCAGAGGTTTGATTAGCTCGTGTCCGGGGAGGATGGTTTTTAATTGGCCGTTCTCCACGGACAGGCCTAGTTCGGCTCTCACATCTTTTAGTCCAGCAATCGGCGAAGAGTGGTGAGGGAAAATCCGGTTCGAATGTCTTCCGCTTCCGCCTCTTCGAACCCTCCGTGTTCTATGACCATGTCGAACGCTTGAATGGCGGGCTCTTTTTCGCGGTAGCGAGCGGCGACAATTGGCTTCCAAGCGACAACGCCACGGCCTTCGTCTTCTCCATTATGGCGAAGCTCAATCCAGTATCGCCCCTCTTCGCGTGAGCTGACCTCAAAGGCGTCAATGGGCTCGACCTTGCTACGGTCGAAAATCGAAGCCAACCGCTCTAACGAGCGCCGTATGCCCTCCGGCATGTCAAGCCCGGTCATGACCGCAGGGTTTGCTAGCAATTTTAGAACGGTGACGCGCCGGTTGCCTTCGAGGGCGACATACCGCTGAGGCTTCGGACTGACTTCCATCACCATGAATTTTTCGATGGGACTGAGCCCGTGCTCAACAATGCTTTCAGCAAGTCGCACTAGAGCGGGCTCCGAACGATTTGAATCGCTTTGAGATTCCCAAATCGGCTGAAATCTAATTCATGCTTCTCGCCGCGGAAGGAGCGGCGGGGATGGCGCTTTCCGACGATCTTCGCACACGAGTTGTTGAGTCAGTTTTATCGACGGGCTTGTCGCGCAACGCGGCCGCGAAACTTTTCAAGGTCGGCGTCGCCAGCGCCGTTGGCTGGGTCAAGCAGTTCGAGACGACGGGAGAGGTTTCGCCCAGGCCTGTGCGGCGGCGACCGTCGCTCGGGGCGCATTGAAGCTCATCACGCCTACCTCATGGGCCTGATCCGCCGCACGCCCGACATCACTCTGCTCGAAATCGAGGAGCGGCTGATCAAGAATTTCGGCGAGCGTTTCTTCGACTTCCGTGCTGTGGCTTCTTGCTCGTCACGGCGTCACACTTAAAAAAAGAGCGCGCACGCCGCCGAGCAACAGCGCCCGGACGTGTTAAAGCGCCGCCTCGCATGGTTTGCGGGCCAGCCCGATCTCGATCCCAGAAAGCTCGTTTTCATTGATGAGACCGGCGCCTCCACCAATCTGGCGCGCAAACGCGGACGTTGCCGGCGGGGACGAAGGTTGCGCGCCGCCATCCCGCACGGCCATTATAAGACGGTCACGCTCGTCGCCGGCTTGCGTCTGAACGGGCTTGCGGCGCAGAAGGTCTTCGACCGGCCCATCAACGCCGCTCTCTTCGAGGAATGGGTGGAGCGATGTCTCGTCCCGACACTCTCGAAAGGCAACATTGTCGTTATGGACAACTTGCCCGCCCATAAAGGGCCGCGGGTCGAAGAACTCATGAGAGCCTTCGACACCGAACTGCGCTATCTGCCGCCCTACAGCCCCGACATGAACCCGATCGAGAAGGCCTTCTCCAAGCTCAAAGCCTACTTGCGAAAAATCGCCGAGCGAACTGTCGCGGGCCTAATCCGCGCCCTCGAAGCCTGCGCCGACATCTTCAAACCCACCGAATGCACAAACTATTTCGCGGCCTGCGGATACGATACAACCTGATCGGAGGCCG